>CAWCCJ010000013.1:0-15002 GCA_963794045.1 uncultured Actinomycetes bacterium | reverse complement strand
ACGGCTGATGGCGGACACCGGCACGACGTATCGGGGTCTTGCCGACAAGGCCGACCTGTCCGCCGGGTACCTGAACCACATCGTCCACGGGAATCGCCCGGTGCCGTCGAATGACGTCATCGCGCGCATCGCTGAGTCGCTCGACGTGGAGCCGGAGCACTTCCGCGAGTACCGCATCCGCGTGATCACCGAGAAGCTCGAGGCGATGCCAGAGCTCATCGACCGGCTGTACAAGAGATTGGCGTAGATCGCGATTCGCCTAGCAGCGAATCGAGATCACGCGAAATCCCTAAAGACGGCCGCTTCGCGGCCTTGTGTGGTCTACGCCTCGTTCGTGGATAACTTTGATCCTCCCCAGACGTACTAGAAGGCAAATGCGCGGTCGTCCCGACACCGAGCTCGTCGTCCTCGCTCGGGACGGATCGTCGGACGCCGCGGGCGCGCTCTTCGACCGCTACTGGGTCCTCGCGTGGCGGACGGCGTATGCCGTGACGGCGGATCGCTCGTTGGCCGACGACGCCGGTCAGGAAGCGTTCGTCAAGGCGTTCGCAGCACTCGGACGGTTCGACGAGACCCAGCCGTTCGCGCCCTGGCTCAAGCGGATCGCGATCAACGCCGCGGTCGATTCCCTCCGTCGGAGTCGGCGGCTGGAGGTCGTCCACGACGAGGAGAGCACCTACCACGCGTGGGCGCTCGGTGAGTCGGCCGAGGACGACCTCCGCCGCTGGGCGGTCGCCGATGCCGTTGCCGGGCTCGGGGCCGGCAAGCGCGTCGTGATCGTTCTCCACTACTGGCTCGACCTGCCGCTCGAGGAGATCGCCGGCGTGCTCGGCCTTCCGATCGGCACCGTCGCATCCCGACTCGCACGCGCGAAGGAAGAGCTGCGCGTCGTCCTGGAGGAAGAGCGTGTCGTCTGAGCTCGAGCGGCACGCTGCGCGATGCGGCGGGAGTCGCTTCCCTTCCCGGACGACGAGGCGACGGGACTCGCGCGGGCCGCGTCATCGCTCCCTACGGACGCACGAGGCGGCGTACGCGGGCACTAGCCCTCGTCGGCGGGACGTTGATCGTGGCAGTCGTTCTCGGCGTCACCGCCGGCTCGCTCGACGCCCCGACCGGCACCGCCGCGCAAGAGCCGGCGGCACTCGGGTTCGTCCCCGAGCCCGGTTGGTTTGCGCTGCAGTCACCGCCACCCGATGGTGCCGGGCCAACAGACGGTTGCAGTCGCGGCGAACGTTCCGTTCGCTCGCGACGACACCATCCATGGGCTCGTCGAGCCGTCGGGGCTCCCGTACTCGACGCTCCTCGGCCTTCCGCCGAAGGGCATCGTCGTCGTCGCGTCGATGACGTTGGACGCGTCACCTCACCTCACGCCTGTGCCGGCGAACCCCACGTACCCGGAAGCCAAGCTCCCGCTCCGAATTCGCGACGGCGTCTCCTACCTCCAGTGGGCGGCTCAGGTTCGACCCGACCAGCCGCTGGCCCAGCGCCAACTGCGCGCGAGAATCGGCCACTACAACGTCGACGTCGTCGCCTACTTCGGCGTGTCGTATCCAACCGAGGCGCAGCTCGATGCCGCTCAGCGCCAGCTCGACGGGCTCGTTATCCGGCCCGCGAGCCGACCGCAGCGCGCGGCAACCATGTCATCCCCAGCCGCTTCTGCGGTCGCCGTCATCGACCACACCTACACGTGCGACACGACGATGCTCGGTGGCCTGTACGAGCTCAAGAATCGTGCGCATGCGGGCATTCCTTCGGGATCCGGATGGTTCAAGCTCCCGTATGTGGTCGCCGGAAGTGGGGGATGGGCCGCTCCGGTGACCGGCCTTTCGAGTGCGCCCTCGTACTCGCTCGCTTGGATCACAGCCGGAGTCCCGTCGGCGACGACGACCGTTGGGGGCAACGGCGAGGTCTTCAACGTGCGCGGCGGTGGGACGATCGGGGTGAACGCATCGGTGTGCCGCCCGTCGTCTGCCAAGGTCGCGCTGAGCCGCGCAGGGCTTGGTGGCGGCGCGGTGTCGCCATCCTGGGTCGCAATCGACTGCATCGTGTCTCGTCGTGTCCTCGTCCGAGTCCGCGCGACCGTCGACGGGACGACTGCGCTACGCGAGCGAGCGCGGATCTTCGTCGCGACCAACTCTCCCGCTCGTGAGGCAGAGCTCGCCGTCAGGACGCCGACTGGGAAGCTGCTCTCCTACGCCCAGGTCAACCGAACCGGCGCTGCGAAGCTCTTCACCGCCAAGGGGTGCATGCACGAGTGAGGCGACCTCGGGGGGGTCTTGTTGTGCTCGTCGCGCTGGGCATGATCCTGGCCGCGACCCCGGCGTTCGGTGCTCCCGACGTCTCGACGGCGTCTCGTATCGTCGATCGGACGTTGGTGTGCCGGGTTGGCTTCAGCAACGGCGCGCGACTCGTCGAGATCACCGCCCAGTCGGCAGCACGTAACGGCGACGCTCTCTTCTGGCTCGCGCAGGCCGATGTCGCGACTCCTGGGAATCCGATTTCCAAGAAGGATTCCACTCCGACGCTCGCAGGAGTGACGGCCGGATGGCCTCCGCCACCGCCGCTCACGTCGGGCGCGCTCGGCTACGAGAACACGCGCTGCGGTCCGACGACGAAAGCGGTGCCTCTCTCACGCCGCAGCCTCGTCGGAGGAGTTGCCGGGACGTTTGGCGACGAGGTTCGCTGCATCGTTCCGCGCACGGTTCTGGTCCGCGTTCGTGCGACGTTCCGCGAGCCCGTGACGGAGGAGCCGAACAAGGCTGGCGGCTTCATCACCGCGTCCGGGCGGATCGTCACCGGGCAGATCGCAGTGCGCACGCTCGCCGGCCGGCAGATTGCCTACGCCGACGTTACCGACTCTGGAAGAGCGCGCATGTTCAGTCGGGGCTGTCAGTGAAGCTCCTGATCGCCACGTCGCTGCTGGCCGTTATCGCTGCGGGAGGGGCGCTCCTGAGTGGTCCGCCGGCCCGCGCGGAGACGGACGCGACGCGAACGCTCGATCGCACCTACACGTGCGCCGTCTTCCTGCGTGGTGGCGTCTATCTCGTCGAGACCCGTGCACACGCGGGAACGCGTCGTGCCGGAGCGTGGGCGAGGCTGCCGTACGCAGGCGTCCGCACTGGGGTGTTCTCCGGCGGCGCCGGAAACCTGCTCGCGTGGATCACCTCGGGCAAGCCGACGCCGGAAACCATGATCGACCAGGACTACGACACGTTCGATGTGAAGACGTTCGGTACGGTCGGGGTACGCCGCGAGTCCTGTCGACCGACCTCGCTGCGTGTGCCACTGGCCATGGACGCGCTGATCGGCGGCGCCGCACCGCAACTAGGCGACGAGAGGGAGTGCTTCGCGCCGAAGCAGGTCGTCGTCCGCGTTCGCGCCACGCTTGGCGCCCCAGGCAGCCTGAGACGGGGAGACGACTTCGAGTCGACCCACATGCCCGTCCGCGAAGCGAAGCTCGCGGTTCGCACACTTGCCGGCAAGCCGCTCGTGTACGCAGACGTGCGCGAGTCCGGGAAGGCGCGTCTGTTCACCGCGAAGGGGTGCTCGCTTCGATGATCGCGCGTGCGCTCGCCCTCGTCGTCGGCGCTGTTGCGGCATGCGCCGCGTTTCTCCCTTCGGCGGGCGCGGAGTCCACCGCATCGCGCATCGTCGACCGCACCTTCGCCTGCGAGACGGGGTACCTGGGAGGCATCTACCAGGCGACCGTGCAGTCGTACTGGTCCGTTCCGCCCCAGGTGAAGCGCCGGACGCCGTCCGCGACCGTCGTCACCAACCTCACGGACGGGTTCCTCGGGGGCATCAGCTCGAGCTCGATCTACGTGACTCGCCTGCACTGCAAGGCCACGAGCGCAGAGCTGCCGCTGACGACGAAGGGGCTACGCGGTGGCTCGTTCTCGCCACTCGGCACGGAGTACAAGTGCTACACGCCACGCCGAGTCCTCCTTCGCATCCGCGGCGAGTTCGTGAAGCCCACGACGCTTCGGGCGTCGTCGCGCTTCGGCTTCCCGCAGCTTCAGGCGCTCGGCGCGACGACACGGGCCGAACTCGCCGTCGCAACCCTTGCCGGCAAGCCGATCGCCTACGCGTCCATCGCGGGCGCGAAGACAACACGACTGTTCACCTCGAGCGACTGCCAGGAGGACTGATGGAGACGAATGGACCCGTGAGCTCGGCGCCCGACATCGCGACGCGGCTGCTCTCCAACGTCGAGACGGTGGTGCGCGGCAAGACGGAGGAGATCAGGCTCGTCCTGACCGCCCTCGTCTGCGGCGGCCACGTCCTGCTCGAGGACGTGCCGGGAACAGCAAAGACCGTCCTCGCGCGCGCGATCGCAGGCAGCGTCGACGGCGCGGCGTTCTCGCGGATCCAGTGCACGCCCGATCTCCAGCCGACGGACGTCACCGGGCTCTCCGTCTTCAACCAGCGCGACCGGGACTTCGAGTTCCGGCCGGGGCCTGTCTTCGCCAACGTCCTCCTCGTCGACGAGATCAACCGCGCGATGCCAAAGACGCAGTCGGCGCTTCTCGAGGCGATGGCCGAGCAGCAGGTGACGATCGACGGTGTCACCCGCGAGCTGCCCGAGCCGTTCCTCGTGCTCGCGACCGAGAACCCCATCGAGCAGGAGGGCACGTTCCCGCTGCCGGAGGCCCAGCTCGACCGCTTCTTCCTCCGCACGGCGCTCGGTTACCCGTCGGAGGACGACGAGGTCGCGATCGTCGAGCAACAGCTGAGCGTCCATCCTCTTCGCGCGCTGCGCCCCGTGCTCACGCTCGCCGAGGTTCAGGCGCTGCGCACCGCGGTCGAGACCGTCTACATCGATCCCGTGATCCGCCGCTGGGTCATCCAGCTCGTCCGCGCGACGCGCGAGGCGGACGGCGTCGCCATCGGCGCTTCGGTGCGCGGGAGCCTCGCGCTCGAGCGCGCAGCACGCGCATGGGCGCTCCTCGGCGGACGGGACTACGTCACTCCCGTCGACGTCGAGGAGCTCTTCCTCTCGGTCGTGATGCATCGCATCGTGTTCACGCCGAGCTTCGTGGCAGCCGCGCGGGAGATCGGCTGGGCTGCAGCTGCCGATCGCTTCCGCGAGCAATGCGTGGAGATCGCGCCGCGGCCGGGTGCGGAGCTCGAGCCCGATGACGAGCCGGCCCTCGCAGCCGCGCAGTGACGGCGACGTTCCCGCTCATCCCGCGCAGGCGGGTCCTTGGACTTCCGTTCGGGGGCCTCCACAGCATGCGGCGAGGTCTCGGGTCGGACGTCGCCGGCTCGCGGCCGTACCAGCCTGGCGACGACGTCGACAAGATCGACTGGTACGCATCCGCACGGCTGTCGCTCGCGCGCGGGTCGGAGGAGTTCGTCGTCCGCGAGCACTTCGCCGACGAAGCGCCTCGCGTCGTCGTCCTCTGCGACCGGCGTCCGTCGATGTCCGTGTTCGCCGAAGGATGGCCGTGGCTGTCCAAGCCGGATGCGATCCGACACGCCGTGACGCTCATCGGTGCGAGCGCGACTGCCGCACGGGGTCTGCTCGGCTACTTCGACCAAGCGGGCGGCGACGCCTACTGGCACCCGCCGCGCAGCACGCATGCGTACGGCGCGCCAGAGCTCGAGCGCGGCTTCGGTGCGCCGGAGGACACGCTGCTGCGCGGTCTGCGTCACCTCGCCGAGCACAAGCGTGACCTTCCGGCGGGGACGTTCGTCTTCGTCGTCTCGGACTTCCTCGTCGCGCCCACCCGCGACGAGTGGCTCGATGCGCTCGAGCGGCGCTTCGAGATCATCCCGGTGATCGTCCAGGACCCGGTCTGGGAGCAGAGCTTTCCGGACGTGAGCGGCGTCGTCGTCCCGTACGTCGAGGCGGGTGGGGCCGAGATCTCCCTTGCGACGCTGACGCGCCGCGAGGCACGTGATCTGCGTGAGAGGAACGAGCGCCGCTGGGACGTGCTCCTGCACGGCTTTCGCGCGCTCGACATGGACCCCGTCGTCGTGGACTCGCATGAGTCGCGCGAGGTCGAGTCGGCGTTTCTCGGCTGGGCCGACCAGCGACTGTTCACGCGAGGGCGCGCATGAGAGACGACGCTCGTCGCACTCTGCGTGCTCGTCCTCGCCGGCTGCGGCGGGAGCGACGACAAGCCGCTGCTCGCGCAGGGGAAGGCCGCGTCGGTGAGTGGATCGCTGACGCCCGCCGTCCACCTCTTCGCAGAGCCGGTCGTCGCACGGATCGACGTCGTCGTCGATCGCGACCAGATCGATCCCGCCGACGTCGTCGCGAAGTCCGACTTCAAGCCGTACGAGACGCTCGGCGAGACGGCGGTCGAGCGCGAGGACATCGGCCGGTACACGCACCTGCGCTACACGACGACGCTTCGCTGTCTCAACGAGAAGTGCATCCCGAGCACCTTCAAGTACAGCGACGTCCCGATTTCGCAGACCCCGGAGTTGCCGCTCTTTCCGGAGAACCAGCAGCGCGACGAGAAGACGAAGTACGACTTTCCGCCGACGCTCGTGGTCGCCGGCGACGGGTCCGACTGCCAAGACCCTCGGCCGCGTCGTCTGGCCGCCCCTGCGCTCCCTCTCCCGGATCAACTGGTACGACTCGAGCGTCGTCGGGCAGGGATTCCCGTTCGAATCGACGGTTACGCCACTGCCGGAGACGAGCTACCGGATATCGCCGACGCTCCTCGGCCTGCTGCTCCTCGTGGTCGCGATCTCGATCGTCGCAGTCCCGGTGCTCTACCTGGTGCGCAGCTACAGGGCGCGCCGGCTGCCGAAGGAAGACCGAAGGACGGCGATGTCGCCGCTCGAGCGCGCGCTCGCCCTCGTCGAGTGGGCGAGTCGACGGCCTTCCGTCGACGAGCGGCGCGAGGCGCTCGAGGCGCTCGCCTACGAGCTCGATACCGCGGACGACCAGACGGCACGTCGCGCTCGAGCCCAGGGGTGGTCTCCGCCGTCTCCGGCAGCGGACGAGATGACGGAGCTCGTCACGTCCGTGAGGGAGGACCATGCGCCTCCGGCCTGATCGCGGACGCGCGATCCCTGCGAGCGAGCCGAGCCGGCTGCATCGCTCCGTACGACGGACGACGATCGCGCGAGCGGTCGCTGGCAGTGGCGCTCGTGGTGCTCTTCGGGGCGACCGTGCTGGTTGCGCGTCAGTACGACGTCCGCCATGCGCCGCTCGTCGCCTCGGGCACGAGCGGCGTCATCGTTCTCGACCTTTCCGCGAGCGTGTTCGAGGGCGGCTTCGAGGCGACCGTACGCAAGTTGGTGCGCACGGACGAGCGAGCCGGGCTCGTCGTCTTCTCGGATACGGCCTATGAGCTGCTTCCGCCGGGCTCGTCCGGACGCGAGTTTCAGCCCCTGCTGCGCTTCTTCAAATCGTCTACGACGGGCTTTCCCCCGCCCAACCCGTGGGAGCGCTTCCGTGCGGGAACGCGGATCTCCGAAGGGTTGAAGACGGCGCGCGAGGCGCTGCGTGCGGGAAGGCCAGGCGGGCGGCACGATGATCCTC
Source organism: uncultured Actinomycetes bacterium (assembly GCA_963794045.1). Taxonomy (GTDB): domain Bacteria; phylum Actinomycetota; class Thermoleophilia; order Gaiellales; family Gaiellaceae; genus Palsa-739. The sequence goes on along the minus strand of CAWCCJ010000013.1, from coordinate 7,501 downwards.
ATCAGCGACCTGGAGATCCTGCCCGACGAGGTGCAGCGGCTCGTCGCGGTGTTCGCAGACTTGCGGCAGGAGGGCTTCGAGGTTCGAATCGTGCCGCTCTCGCCGCGTCCGGAGCAGCGTCGCCTGATGGAGCAGCTTCTCGGCGACCAATCGCTGCTTCCGGAGCCTCAGAGTGGGAAGGAGGCTCTCCGCGCACCCGGCGAGGAGAGCCTCACCGCCGGTCTGCCGTGGGCATTTCTGCTGGCAGGCCTCTTCCTCGTCTTGGCGCTCGCGGCCAACGAGCGGGTGCTGGCACGGCTCGAGGTGACGCCATGACGCGGCGTGAGCGAGGCGCCTTGATCGCAGCCGTCGTCGCGGTGCCGGTGGCGATCGTCCTGACGATCGTCGCGGTCGACGTGCTCCGAACGCCGGGTTGGATCTCGACCGACGACGCACGGTTCCAGACCGCGCCGCTGCGCGCAGCGGGTCTGTGGAACGAGCCTGGACTCCTGGCGACGCGTGCGCGCATCCGCACGCTCGGCATCGACGAGGACCTCGCGTATCGCCGGACTGTTGCGCTGTTCGAGAAGCTCCAACCCGGAACGGCGAACCAGCTCGTCGATCCCGCGCAGGAGAACCGCTGGGCGAAGCTCCAGTTCGAGCTGACGACGGGGAGCAGGGAGAACCCGGATGCGGCACGCCGGTCGGATCTCCAGAACCTCCTGGGCGTGCTCCTCCTCGCGCGCTACCTCTACGCGTCGCCCGACGAGCGCAACAACCTGCTCACGAACGCGATCGGGTCGTTTCGAACGGCGGTCGAGCTCGACTCACGGAATGACGACGCGAAGGTCAACCTCGAGATGGCGCTGCGAGCGTACGGGCCGACCCTGTTCCCGTCGAATGCACCCGACACCGGTGGGGCACGCGGCCAGAAGTCGGGCCAGGGGCGCGCGGGAAGCGGGTACTGAGCCGTGGGCGTCAGCTTCCTGACGCCGATCGCGGCGCTGTTCGTGCTCCTCGCGGCGGTGCCGCTCGCCGTCTTCTGGTGGAGGCGAAGACGAGCCGACGCGGTGCGCTCTGCCCTGCGGCTCGGGCGACGCGGAACGCCGCCCATGGGTCGCACTCGCGGCCTGCCTGGCAGCTGTTCCCGTCCTGGTGGGGGTCGCAGCCGCGCAGCCCGTGATCACGAGCGCACGCACCGTTCCCCAGCGAAGCGACGCCGAGGTGTTCGTCGTCGTCGACACGTCGCGCTCGATGCTCGCGTCCGAGGCGAGCGGCCAGCCGACGCGGTTCGAGCGCGCACGCGACGAGGCGATCGAGCTGCAGGCCGCGCTCGCGGGCGTGCCCGTCGGGATCGCGTCGTTCACCGACCGCGTCTTGCCGCACTTGTTCCCCACGGTCGATCAACGCGTCTACCGCGAGACGATGCGCGAGGCCGTCGGCATCGAGCGACCGCCGCCATCGACGTCCTTCGGCACGAACGTCACGACGCTCGACGCGCTCGGTGCCGTGCCGACCCTGAACTTCTTCACGCCCGGGGTGAAGAAGCGCGCGCTGGTGGTGTTCACCGACGGCGACAGCCAGCCCGTGTCGAGCGTTCTCGCCACGGACTTCGCGAAGAAGCCTCGAATCGACGTCACGTTCGTGCGGATGGGCGACACGAGCGAGCGGATCTACTCGAGCGGCGTGGCGGAGGCCGGATACAAACCTGCTCCAAGCTCCTCCGCAAAGCTCACGGCGGCTTCGGCTGCAGTTCGCGGTCGTGTTCTCGACGAAGGCCGGGTCGACGAGGCAGCCGCGGCAGTACTCGAGTCGATCGGCACCGGCCCGACCGTCGGTCGCCGCATCGAGGGCAGTAGGCGCGCGTTGATGCCGTACGTCGCGCTCCTGGCCGTGTTGCCGCTCGGGTTCGTGCTGCTCCGGCGCAATCTCTGAGAGCGGCTAAGGTTCCCGAGCCACGGGGCGTGGCGCAGCCTGGTTAGCGCGCTAGTCTGGGGGACTGAGAGGTCCCGAGTTCGAATCTCGGCGCCCCGACTGAGAATCCTGCGAGTCTGGCGAAGCTCGAGCCGCTAGATCGCTGACAAGCCCGAGCTCGCGAGTTACCCACGGATCGAGCTAGGGAGCGCTGTCCTGTGCTCGCTTCCACTCCGCCGACATGGCGTGATCGCATGGCTCATCGGTCGCCACCTGCGGCTGCGCTGCTTGTTGAGCAGACGACGCTCCCGGAAGGAGCAAGGCTCCCGAAACAAGAGCGAGGGTCACGAGCCAGAGCGCTCTCTTTCTCATGTCGTCCTCCTTCGCAGTTCTCGGCAAGTGTACTCCCGACCCCGTCGAGCTTTGTATTTCTCCACTCCCGCGAGGTCTTCAGCGCGTTCGCCGCAGCGCAGTTGCAGGGGGCGTGACCATGAGGGGTCTCGGTCATCGTGGCCGAGATCCCACAACTGGTCTGGCCCGATCGACCCCTCGCGTCGGGGGCAAATGATGAGCTCACCGCGCTCGATTTGGCGGGCGAACTCACGGCGACGGCGCTGGTGTTTGGGCCCGTGCAGCTCGCGCGGCCGGCGGTTGTGTAACGCCAGCCGCAGCCGCCGCGCGTGATCGCCCTCGACCGCGCTCGATTTCGGCCCCATCGCGCGTCAGCGTCGATCGCTCTCAATTCTCCGAATAGAGTTCGAGCGTGGGCAAGACAGTGGTCGACGAATCGCGGAAGTGTCCGATGTGTGGCCACGCGACGTGGGTACTCCTCGACGGCCACTCCACCCTTCAAGCACTTGAGGGTGGGCTGGAAGCCTTGGCGTACTCATGCGAGAGCTGTGGCTTTATCCGCTGGCATCGAATGGATAAGACAACACCTCCGGCGTAGCCTCCAAGTCCTTGGCGAGCTTGAGCCGCCAGACTGCTAACGGTGTCCGGAGACCCGTGAGCCACCTACGGATCAAAATTTCACACGGGACTCGCCTTCCGCGGGTGCGGGCGCGAGGGCAGCGACAACGACGATGCAGATCGCCGCGACAGCGCCCCACCACCATGGCCGTCGAAGGTACGACATCCCTACGCCGATCAGGATCGGTGCCGCGATCACGGCTAGCAAGAATCCAACCTCAGCCATCTGCGCTACACGACTGCCATGCTCTTACCCACACTCGCTGGTTGGGGGGCAGGCGCGGCAACCTCTCCGTCGGCCCCCGGAAGAATCTGGGCCCCCCGTTTTACCGGTGTGCGAGCCGACCCTCCAGCCGCCGCGCCTGACGTACCGACATCCATACCACCGATCGAGCGAGTTGCAAACCAGCCGCAAGGACGCCGAGCGGTTCATCGAGGAGGTGCGGGGCGACGATCCCGAGGTCGCGGCGAACCTCCGGATCGAGGAGCGGGAGCCAGAGGCGGGCGGTGTGCTGCCGCTGCTCAAGGGCAGTTCTTCTTCAACCACGCCTTGAGGCGCTTCTCCGCCGCTGCCCGTCGCGGACGATGTCGAGGTCGCGGCTGTACGTGAAGCCGAGCGCCTCGTAGAACGCCCGGCGGCGCTCCGGGTCGGTGATCCGCACCATCGTGTGGAGGCAGACCGCTATGACCATCCTAGTCCGGCCCGAGGGAGGAGAGGACGCTGTGCGCCAGCCTGGTATTCGTCGAAGCGGGGTGATAGGACCCTACGGTGAGCCCGGCCACAGAGCTTCCGGTCGGCACTGTCACGTTCCTTTTCACGGACATCGAGGGGTCGACGCGGCTCCTGAAACAGTTGCGCGACCGCTACGGGGAAACCCTTGCCGATCACCAGACGATCCTGCGCGAAGCCTTCTCCAAGCACGGCGGTCACGAGATCGACACGCAGGGCGACTCGTTCTTCGTCGCGTTCGTCAGAGCCAAGGATGCGGTCGCCGCCGCGATCGACAGCCAGATCGCCTTCGCGGGCCATGCCTGGCCGAACGGCGTCGAGGTGCGTGTGCGGATGGGCATCCACACGGGCGAGCCGGCCGTGGGAGGCGAACGGTATGTCGGCCTGGGCGTACACCGCGCAGCCCGCATCTGCGCCGCAGGCCACGGCGGCCAGGTTCTCGTGTCGCAGACGAGCCGCGAGCTCCTCCGCGACGATCCGATCGACGGTGTGACATTGCTCGACCTCGGCGAGCACCAGCTCAAGGACCTCGACGAGCCGGAGCGGCTGTACCAGCTACGAGCGCCCGGCTTGCCCGAGGCGTTCCCACCTCTCAAGACAGCAGCTCCGACGCCGTTCGCCGGCCGCGAGGACGAGCTCGCCGAGGCGGCTGCCGAGGAGTTGGCCGCGCGCCGGCGACGGCCGAGCCGCCGTACGGTCGTCGCAGCGGCACTCGCCGCCGCCGCCGTCGGCGCAGCCGTGGCCGCGCTGGTCGTGTTCGGCGGCGAGCCGGCGACCGGCGCGTCGGTCGACGCGAACTCGGTGGGTGTGTTCGATGCCGGCAGCGCGAAGCTGAGAAACCAGATCGCGGTCGGCGCCTCGCCAGGAGACGTTGCGGCGAGCGCGGACGCGATCTGGGTCGCAAACGCGGACGACCAGACCGTGTCGCAGATCGACCCAACGACGAATGCCGTCGTGCAGACGATCCAGGTCGGCGCTGGCCCCGCCGGGATCGCGGCCGGCGCAGGCGCCGCCTGGGTTCTCAACGCTCTCGACGGGACGGTCGCGCGGATCGACCCGAAGACCCGGACAGTCGTGTGGACGGTTCCGGTCGGGAACGGGCCGACGGCGATCGCGTACGGCCAGGACAGCCTCTGGGTAGCGAACGCCGGCGACAACACGCTGGCGAAGGTCGACCCGAGGACGGGCAACGTCATCCGGACGTTCGGCATCGAGCCCGGGGCGAGCGGGCTCGCCGTCGGGTTCGGCTCTCTCTGGGTCGCCGACGCGCAGACGGGAGGCGTGGCGCGGATCCATCCCGGGACGGGGGCGGTCGTGGGGACGATCCACGTCGGCAACGGTCCGCGGGCGCTGGCGGTCGGAGCCGACGCCGTCTGGGTGGCGAACACACTCGACGGGACGGTCAGCCGCATCGATCCGGGAGAACACCGTGACGGCCGTGCTCGACGCGGGGCCCGGGCCGACTGGAATCGCCGTCGGCGGGCGGACTGTCTGGGTGGCGAGTGAGGCCGGCCGCCTGACTCGCATCGACGGCGCAGCGAAGCCGCCACGCGTCGACAAGACGATCTCCCTCGGGAACCCGGCAGGACGGTGCTGCGCTCAGCGGGAAATCGGTATTCGTCGCCGTGCGCGCCGCCGGCCTGACGCACCGCGGCGGGACGCTGCGGGTCGACTCTGGCCGACGCGGGCTCAGCACGATCGACCCGAGCGTCATGTACGAGACATACAGCTTGGCGATTCCGGGCCTGACGAACGACGGCCTCGTGGCGTTCAAGCACGTCGGCGGAAGCGACGGCTCGACGCTCGTCCCGGATCTCGCGACATCACTTCCGCAGCCGACAGACAAGGGGAAGGCCTACACGTTCCAGCTCAGGCCCGCGCTCCGCTACTCGACCGGCCGCCCGGTTCACGCCGAAGACTTCCGCCGCGCGATCGAGCGCGTCTTTCGACTGCACTCCCTTGGACGGAGCTCCTACGACGGGATCGCCGGGGCAGAACGATGCGAGGTGGCGCCGAAGACCTGTGACCTGTCGCATGGGATCGCCGTTGACAACAAGGCGCGGCTCGTCACGTTCCAGCTCACGGCGCCGGACCCCGACTTCCTCTCCAAGCTGGCGCAGCCGTTCGCCGGAGCCATTCCCGCGGGGCTCCCGAACCACGACGTCGGCACGCAACCCGTTCCGGGGACGGGCCCTACAAGATCGCGCGCTACGTCCCGAAGCGGCAGCTCGTCTTCGTGCGCAACCCATTCTTCCGGCCGAGGCCAGGGCGCCCGGACGGCTACCCGGACCGACATCGTCTGGCGACTGGACGTCGCCGCCGCGCCCTCGACGCGAGGGGTCGAGAAAGGACGCGCGGATGTCGCGTACGACTTCGTGCCCACGGAGCTCCTCGCCGAGGTGAAGACCGAGTACGCGAGCCAGCTGCATGTCGACCCGATCCCCGGCACGTACTTCTACTACTTCGATTCCAGGCTTCGCCCATTCGACGACGTTCGCGTGCGACGGGCGTTGAACTACGCCGTCGACCGAAACGCCGTCATCGACAGCGCAAGCCGCGCCGAAGTGGCGGCGCCGACGTGCCAGGTGCTCCCTCCGAACTTCCCCGGCTACCGGCCGTTCTGCCCGTACACCGCCGGCGGGCCGAGCACGCGCTGGGTCGCGCCGGACCTCGACCGCGCAAAGCAGCTGATTGCGGCTTCGGGGACGAAGGGCGAACGCGTCACGGTGTGGACCGACGACAAGGGGAAGGCGCATACGTCGCCTCCGTGCTGCGCCGCCTCGGCTACAAGACGCGGCTCAAGACCGTGGTGCCGTTCTCGAACTACGTCGAGGCGTTCCTCAACCCCAAGAACAAGATTCAGATCGGCGCTCTCCGCTGGTTCCCGGACTACCCGGCAGCGCCAGGCTTCATCAACAGCGTGATCTTCGACTGTTCACCCGCTTCTCCCGCGACAGGAGCATCGATCGCCGGGATCGCGAAGGCGCGGGCGGCGCAGGTGACCGATCCGGCGGCCGCAGACGGCCCTGTGGGCGGATATCGATCGCCGGCTGACGTGGCGAGGCGCCGTGGTTGTTCCTCTACAACAGGCAGGCCGACTTCGTTTCCGAACAGCGTCGGCAACTTCCAGTACAACCTGCAGTACGGCATCTTGCTCGACCAGATGTGGGTCAAGTGAGCGCGAACAGACCGCGCGAGAGCGATCAGCGCATCGTATGGCCGCGTGTCCGTCGTATATGAGTCCACGAACGGAAACGACAACGGTCGCCCGAATCCGCTCTGGAAAGGTCTGGGGGACTACAGGTCCCGAGTTCGAATCTCGGCGCCCCGACTGAGGAAGGATCCCTCCTAATGCGACGCGGCTCGACGGATCGTCGGGGAGACGCCGCGTACACGGATGCATGCGCGTTCCGGCCCGTTGCTCGCGGCGTCCCCGACTGCGATACGCTGCCGCGACTAGCGGTTGCGCCGACGGACGCTTGCTGGATCACGTTGTGGGCTCGTAGAACTCGTCCCGCGACGGCGGAGCGAACGTGCTGGGATTCGGAAACGCGTAGGACCCAGCTCATCAAGGGCTGCAGGTTCGCTTCGATGAACCGCTGCGCCTGCTCTTTCGACTCCCAGATGTCGAAGATCCTGAAGACACCGTCCGCCTCGTCGAATCCCGCCGAGTGGAGGATCAAGCCGTCGAACGGGCCGGTGCCAATCTTGTCGGCAATGAAGTCGTAGTTGTCGGTCGATCGGTCGACGATCGGCCACTCCTGGACGTAGGCAACAGCCATGGAGACCTCCTTGGTCGATTGCTTCGATCGTACGCCTTTGACCTTCGGCCCACAAAACGGTGTAGCCGCGAGTCTGGGGTCGATCCGGTGAGCGAACTCACGGCGACGCCCAAGAGCTACGGCAGGC
>CAWCCJ010000012.1:0-62194 GCA_963794045.1 uncultured Actinomycetes bacterium | reverse complement strand
CAGCATCTCGCTGATCAGGCCGTTCTACAACACGCTGGTGCCGATGATCGTTGTCGACGTGCTGGTGGCTCTGCCGTTCACCGTGCGGATCCTGTCTGCGGCGTTGATCCAGATCGACACCGACCTGATCCGAGCCTCGGCTGTGTGCGGCGCGAGCGACCTTTCGCACCATCGGCCGCGTGCTGATCCCGCTACTGGGGTGCGCTCGTGAACGCGTTGATCATCGGCTTCATCATCGGCTACCGCGAGCTATCCGCGATCCTCCTGATCGCGCCGACGAATCGCCACTTCATTCCACCCCTCGCCTGGGGTTACTGGACAAAGGTCTCTTCGACGAGGCGAACGTGCTCAACATCGTGACCGTCGTCATACCTCTGATGGTGGTCGGTGTCGTCCTCGTTTAGATGGTTGGGGCGAACGATCTACGCCGTATGGCGCGTCGGCACTTCGAGCGTGGCGCACGTAGCCCGGACAGGGCCTGCGATCGTGATCACACCGCACACGATCACCGAGGAGGATCGGACGTCGGTCGGCCGTTCCTAACCGTCGCCCGAGCGCAGAGGACGACAACGGCGCGGCCGGCGTTCGCCTCGTCAACCTGCAGCGCCGGTTCGGCGAGGTCGAAGCTGCTCGCCGGAATCTCACTCGACGTTCGCAGCGGCTCGTTCACGACGCTACTCGGGCCGAGCGGCTGCGGCAAGAGCACGACCCTCAGGCTGATCGCCGGTCTCGACCGGCCGGACGGCGGGACGATCGCGATCGGCCAAACGATCGTCAGCTCGGGCGAACGCCCGCGTTCCGCCGCAGAAGCGTCATGTCGGATTCGTCTTCCAGTCGTATGCGCTCTGGCCCCACATGACCGTCGCCGGCCACATCGTCTACGCGCTGCGGGCGAGGCACGTCGCCGCGGGCGGAAATCCCGGGTCGCGTCGCGAGGTCCTGGAGCTGGTCGGCCTCCAGGCGCCGTGCGCGACCGGCATCCGCTACGAGCTGAGCGGCGGGCAGCAGCAGCGGTCGCGGTGGCACGGGCGCTCGCCGACCGATCCGCAGGTGCTGCTGCTCGACGAGCCGCTCAGCAACCTCGACGCCGAGCTCCGGGCGCAGATGCGGGTCGAGCTGCGGCGGGTCCACGAGCGCACCGGTCTCACGACGATTCTCGTGACGCACGACCAGGCGGAGGCGCTCTCGATGTCCGACGAGGTAGTGCTCATGCAGCTCGGCAAGATCGTCGACCTGGGCGGTCCGCGAGGCCTCTATCAGAGGCCGGCGACGCTGCCGACGGCGACGTTCGTCGGCGCGTCGAACATCCTCCGCGGACCGTCGCGCATGCCGCGCCCCGGCGACACAGTCGGTCCAGCTCGACGGGCCCGCACCGCATCCGCGCGCGACGGCGTCAGGTCGCCGTCGATGCGGATGCTCGAGTCGAGCTGGCGATCAAGCCCGAGGACATCGAGGTCGGCGAGCACGCATCAGTCCGCGCTACGGCGACAACCAGGTCAGATGTTCGGTCTCCAATCTCATCTACTACGGGTCGCACACGCTGCTGACACTGCGGACGCAGAGGGAGGTGAGATCGAGCTCCGAGCATGGGGCGACAAGAACTCCCTCGTCGCGGTTGGTGACGAGGTTGTTGCACGGCTGCCGAGCGAGCGCGTCCTCGTACTGCTCTCGAGCACCGCTTAATCACGCTCACGGAGGGTGTCATGGACGACTTGGACGGTTCGGTTTTCTGGACGAAGCGATCAGCCGCCGAGATGCTCTGAAGCGAGGGGCACGCGCTGGGCGCCGGTGGTTCTCGGTGCCAGTTATCTCGGCCGCGGCTCGTCCGCGCGTGAGGTGCCAACAACCCGTTCCCGCACGCAGACCGTCCAGCGTGGAAGAAGGTGCTCGCGGCCGCCAAGAAGGAGGAAGCGTCACCTACTACATGGTGAACCCGGACATGACGTCCGCGTTGCAGACGTACTTCCATCGGGACTACCCGTTCCTGGAGCTCAACGTCTTCGACTCGAACCCCGCCGGGATTCAGGCGAAGCTCCTGACCGAGTCCCAGGCCAGCTCGAAGAGCTGCGACGTCGTGCAGAGCCGAGGCCTCGTTCTCCCCTCGTACAAGAGGGTGGGCGCCGTCAAGCCTGCGTTCCTGCCGAGCGACAACCGTCTACCGAAGCAGCTCCAGGATAGGACCGGGTACTTCCACCCGATGTACATCGCGGCGAACACGCATCTCCCACAACACCAACATCGTGAAGACGCCGCCGTCGACCGATCTCTTCAAGCTGGCCGACCCGAAGTACAAGAACATTATCGGGATCGACAACGTCGCGAACAAGGGTCCTGGCTGGTTCATCGCGGCCTCCCGACGTGCGATCTGGGGGCCGCCAAGTGGAACGAGTGGATGGCCGGCCTTAAGGCGAACGGCATCCGCACGTTCCCGACCGTCAGCGACGCCTATCAGGCCGTCGTCCGAGGGGACATCGCAGTCACCACCGACTCGTACAACGACATTCTCGGGCAGAAGTCGGGGACTCCCGTTGCGGCTAAGTGGTACGACGGCATCGCTGCGCTATCCTTGGTGTATCGATCGTCTCCAACGCCCCGCATCCCAATGCCGCGAGGGTGTTCGAAAACTGGATGATCGGCCCCGAGGGTCAGCGCCAGTTCTCCCACAGCCACCGCTTCCCGACCGTTCCTCCGAAGGGATCGCTGACGCTCCAGAAGGTGCTTCCGAAGGGGGTGACGTACCTTTCACAGTCCAAGATGGCCGCGTACTACGAGAACGCGGACTGCGTTTTCGGCGCTTTGCTGTAAGTACGTTCAGTGCTAGGAGGACGCGGCGCGGCGGGCCGGCGTGCAGTCACGACGCCGGCCCGCCTGCCTTTGCCTAGCAGTGCGGGCAACGGAACGTTCGGCAGCCTGCGTCGCTACCGCAACTTCCGCCTGTATTTCGCTGGTCAGATCGTGTCCTTCAGCGGGAATTTTCTGCAGGACGCGGCGCTTCCCTGGCTAGTGCTTCAGTTGACCCACTCGGCCTTCGCGGTGGGCGCCATAATATTTTGCCGATACGGGCCGTTCCTCGTCGGCGGCCTCTACGGCGGCGTCATCGCGGACCGTTTCGACAATCGGCGTGTTCTAATCATCACGCAGGCCTTCTCGATGGGCGTGGCCAGTCTGCTGACGTACGTTGTCTTCATGGGCGACGTGCATCTCTGGGCGGTCTATGCGCTGGCGACTTGTACCGGTGTTCTGCTCATCTTCGACAACCCGAGCAGGCATTCGTTCATCTACCAGCTCGTCGATCGTGAGGACGTCCCGAACGCCATCGCGCTCAATATGGGCTTACAGAATGCGGCGCGGATCGTCGGACCTGCGATCGGTGGCGTTCTCATTGCAACACTTGGGATCGGTTGGTGCTTCGCCATCAACGCCGCCTCCTTCTGTGCTGTCTTAGCGGCGTTGCTCCTCATCCGCGTGGCGGACCTTTTCCCGGTGAAGCGATCTGAAATCGCGCAGTCCCTGCTAGTGGCTGTCAAGGAAGCACTCGAGTTTCTGCGGACCACTCGCGAGCTGCGCGTGATCATGGCCGTGAGCGCCGTCTTCGGGTTCTTTGGCTTCAGCGTGACGCGCACGCTGCTGCCAGTGCTCGCGAGTCAGACCCTCCACGGGGGCGCAGAACTGTTCGGCCTACTCGCCGCCACTTACGGGCTCGGGGCCGTCGCCGGCGCAATTCTCACTGCAGCGATCAGGCGCGCACGTCGACGGCATCTGTTTGCCGCGGGACTTGCATTCACGGCGCCGATGTTCCTCTTGGCCTTCGTCCGACTTCCTCTTGTCGCCGGCGCTCTCCTCTTTGTGATTGGCGTGGGTTGGTCAACATGGTCGTCGCAAGCGATGGCTCGCGTGCAGCTCGCGGCGCCGGACCGGCTCCGCGGACGTTTGATCAGCCTGTACATCTACACATTGCTGGCGACTGCGCCCTTTGGCGCTCTCGTCTGTGGCTGGCTCGGGGGCGCTGGGGGCACCGAGCTGGCGTTCGCCGTCGCGGGTGGAATCGGGCTGGCGGCTGTCGTTCTGGGCGGGCTTCGGCTCCGGCGAGAGGCTGATCCCGTCGCGACACCCGCGATGGTGGCGGAGATCCCTGGGGCATGACCTACCGACTAGCGAGGGAGGATCCGTGGGCAGCAGTGAAGAGATGACCGCAGAGCTTCATTCGCGGCAGCTCGCCGAAGTTGGTCAGGCGCTGGCGTACGATCTGATCGCCGAGGCGGGGAGGCAGTGGGCGGCGCGTTGGGGTGATGCCGCCGTCCCGTCGATGATGGGGGTGACTTCGATCATGCGCGTTCAGCACATCCTCATGGCGCGCCTCAACGCGATGCTCAAACCCTACGACCTCACATTCCCGCGCTACGAGGCGCTCATGCTGATCTACTTCAGCCGAAACGGCTCGCTGCCGTTGGGAAAGATGGGCGCACGGCTTCAGGTACATCCGACGAGTGTCACCAACCTCATCGACGGACTGGAACGGAAACGTCTCGTGCGCCGCGAGCCGCACGCTTCGGATCGTCGGACGACGCTCGCTTCGATCACCGAGCGTGGACGCGAAGTCGCGGAAGAGGCGACCCGCCTCCTCAACGAAGCTCGTTTTGGCAGCGTTCCGCTTGCTGAGCAAGATTGGGATACGATCACCGACCTACTGCGGACTGTCCGCCTCGACAATGGCGACTTTGCATCAGATCGTCCGGCCAGTACTTTCGATACGAAGGCTGCCAGTTGCGCCGGATCTCCACGCGATTGTCAGGACAGCTCTGGCGCTGTCGACGTGGTGATCGGAGTGCTTGACGCGGAGGTCTAGGCGGACGATGAGGAAGAGCGCGAGCTAAGCAGAGCGCAGGGCACGCGTCGCTCGGACTGGTGGAGGAGCGACGTGAGATGTCGGAGCGGTTCGTCGCCTCGGATCGCGGAGACGCCAGCGTGCGACCAGGCACCCTGGTCGCGCGGTGAGGCCTACTCGGCGGTGTGGCGCTTAAGGTGTCCATTGGCTCGGATCGGTGAGTTCGAGAACAACGGAACCTGAACGTGACCGCCAACACGCACACATGTTCCTCCGTGACTAGATAGAGCTCGATTGCGCGCGATCGGCTCTCGCGAAACGTGTGAGACATGCGTTGTGTGCAACCGCGTGCCGGACCAGTGCCGGACCGGAATGCCTAAGTCGCGATTTGCAGGCGCCTTCGAGTCCAGTACCGCCCACTCTGAAAGTCCCGGAAACGAGACTTTCCTCTTATCTGTTGGAGCTCAAGGACTCGGGAAGATGCAGCTCGCCAAAAACCTTGGAAGAGCGAATTCCACCGCTTCGGCACTGCGGGCATATCGCGCTCGCGGTTGATGATCTCGAGGCGACGCTCGCCGCGCTGAAGGAGCAGGGGATTGAGCCTGAGCGTGAGCCCTACGGTGTTCGCGAGGGTGGCTCGTTGCTTTGTTTTGTGCGAGATCCGGATTCGTATCGGATCGAGCTGATCGATCGTTCCGGACGCTAACCGGCTGGCGCGGCGCCGGGAGTGGTGGGGTGGGCCTGTCGACCTTCCGGCCCGCTCCGTACCCGGAGAATTAGGCGGCGGTCTTTGGTCTGCGGCCGCGGCGGGCGACGGCGCGGCCGCCCAGCTTTTCCGCTTCGGCGTCGGTAACGTCGAGTTCGCGTGAGCCCTTACGGGCGTCAGCAAATGTGACGCGGACCATTGCGCCTTTACCCTCGGGGATTTCCTCGCCGGACATGTCCGAGACGCGGACCACTTTACGTGCCATTCGCTTGACCTCCAGATCGAGATTGCTCGCCAGCGTATCGAAAGGCTTAGGCGGTTGGCAATGGATTGCGACCAGAAAACCTGGCGTCCTCGAGATTGGATTTCAGCGGCTAAAGGCTAATACCGCCGCGAAGAGTTATTGTTGTGCGCTCTGAGATCGGGTTTGCGTGTCGGCCACGCCCTTCTGTCCGCAACACGCTCACCTGCTCGAGGAGGCCGTGCATTAGCCGCCGCTTTTCCTGCACCGTCAGCGTCGGCCAGGCAGCAAGAAGGTCGCCGTCGGCGAGTTCCTCTGCCAGCGCAGAGTGCGAGCGCGTTTGCGCGAACGCCCGTCGCGCCTCGTCCAGTGCGAGTTGACGAACCTCCACGCCTTCAACGAACCGGGCCTCACCAAGCAGCCGAAGCAGCTTCGGGTTGTTGACGAAGAGGTCGAGCTCGTGCTCGGCCTCTTCGACCTCGCGTGCCGCGGCTTCGATCTGTTCGGAGGCGGCGACCGCCTCGGCAAGGAGACCATCCTCTTGGCTCAGTGCCTTGAGGACACGCTGCTCGACGTAGTCGTCGAGGAGCGAGGCGCGCGCGTTCGCGCGGGCGGGGCAGGGGCCTGAGCCGTAGCGGCCGATGCAGTAGTAGACGGGGTAGCGCTCACCCGTTTTCTTGTCGGTGTTGCCCGTGATTTTCAGTGTGTGGCCGCAGCCGCCGCAACGGGCCAACCCGCCCAGCAGCGCTCTCGAGGCGACCGAGCCGTCGCGCTGAGCGAAGACCGATTTAGTCGTGCTCTGCGCTGCGTCGAACTCGGCGCGAGTGACGATCGCTTCGTGCGCGTTCTCCTTTACCACCTTGCCGCTTCGGGCTTGGCCAAGATAGACGGGGTTCTTCACCAGAGTCGAGACCCCGAACTTTGACCAATGCTGGTTGCCGCTCGAGGGGTAGACCTTCTTCTCTTCCAGGTAGCGGGCGAGCTCTGACCAGGAGCTGCCGACCGCCCGAGCGCGGAATACCTCAGCGACTGCCTTGGCGGCTCGCTTGTCGAGCTTTAGCCGGCCGTCTTTGTCGCGCGTATACCCGGTCGGCACGCGCGCAGAGATGTGCACGCCGCGCGCCACCGCCGAGTTGATTGCGCTCGACCAGTTTTCCTTGATCCGTTCGAGTTCCAGCTCGGCGATCAGTGTCAGGATCCCGATCGCGAAGCGCCCCATCGGTGTCGAGCCGTCGAAGTTGTCCTCGACCGAGACCAGCCGCGCGCCCGCCTCGTTGAGTCTCTTGATCGACTCGAGCGCATCCACCGCCGAACGCGCAAACCGATCAAGCCGGGCAACGACGATGCCGCCGGTCTCGCCCTGCTCGCACCGCTCCAAGGCCTGCTGGAACATCGGACGCTCCCGCTTCGCGCCGGACTGGTCGATCTCTTCCCACCACTTGACGATCTCGACCTCATGCAGCTTCGCCCAATCGGCGATCTTCTTTCGCTGCACCTCCGGGGAGATGAAGGATTCGCCCTCGCGACCGGCACGACGCGAAACACGGACATAACCGTCCGCCGTCCGCTGCTTCGTCACACCAGCTCCTCTCGCACCGAAACGCTTAAGCTCCCAGACGACAACTGACCGCCGATGCGACCCACCAACCCCATCTGCCCTTGGCCAAGGGGCCGCGGCCGCCGCTCCTCGGAAACGGTGCCGGCGTGAGTGACGTCATCGATCACGTCGGCGTACGAGTCAGCGACTTGCAGACAAGCCGCCAGATGTATGAAGCGGCGCTGGCCGAGCTTGGGTTCGTCGTGCTTGGAGAGGGCGAGTTCGAAGGTGACGCATACGTCTTGTTCGGGCGCGGCGAGAGCGACGACTTCGCCCTGCACAGCGTCGGCAGCAAGCCCGGTCGCGACCGTGTCACCACCGGCGCGCACATCGCCTTTCGCGCTCCCGATGAGGAGGCAGTCAGACGCTGGCACGCCGCCGCAGTGCAGATTCGGCGCGACTGATAACGGTCCACCAGGACTGCGACCCGAGTACAGCGGCCGCTACTACGCCGCCTTTGTCCTCGATCCAGACTCCAACAATGTTGAGGCGGTCTACCACACACAAATCGATCTTAGCAGCTAGCTAGACGGCAACAACGTCGAGGCCGTTTTCCACCGCTGATGTAAGCGCCGCGCGCAGCGGCAGCGAGCGCCGGTGTGGGTCCCCGGCCTGGCGATCGTGCACACCGACGGAGGCACCGCCACTGCCTCCCGACCACGACCGCCCTCCACGCGCTCGGCCGCGTGCACGAGTGGGTCGAGCGCTTACTCGCCCGCGACGTCGCGCCGCAGGAAGACGAGGTATGCCGCGAGCAAGGGCACGCTGATGTAGAGCGCCGAGACCCACAACGCGCGGATGATGGGAGTCCAGTCCGCCGGCGTGCGCAGGAAGCCGTGCCACGCGTCGAACTGCGTGCCGAGCAGATAGGGGCGGATGCTCTCCGTTCCCGGCAGCACCCCGATCAGCTGCATGAAGAGCGCGAACATCAGCGTCCCGACGACCGACGCCGCCGAGTTCCGGGTGATCGTCGAGAGCAGGAGACCGAAAGCCGCGATCCCTGTCAGGGGAAGCACGTAGACGGCGAGGCTCGCGAACATCAGGCCGAGACCGCGGCCGGCGGAGACCGGTGTCCCGGAGAGCGACGTGAACGAGTCGAGGCCCCATGCTGCTGAGCCGGCGATGACTCCTACGACGCCCATGAGGACGACGATCACGATCGTGTAGGTCAACGTCGCGAGCGCTTTGCCGACGAATACCTCGCCGCGGTTGCGCGAGCGCGTCAGGATCGTTTTCAGGGTGCCGTTGTGCGTCTCCGACGCGACGATGTCTCCTGCGACGAGCGCCGTGATCAGCGGGAAGCCCCAGATCGACATGAAGAGGAGGACAACGAGCGGCGTGACGATGCCCGAGTCCCGGATGTAGCGGCCGAGCGGCACATCGTTCGGCCCGCCGGACTGAATGAGGAGCACGACGACGAAGATCACCGGCACGAGCGCAGCCGACCCGAGTCCGAGGTAGGTGCGCTTCTGCGCGAGCAGCTTCGCGACCTCCCAGCGGTAGATCCGCGCGGTACCCATCAGGACGCCGCCGTGAGGCGGTCGGCGTCACTCGACTCGCCTCCTGTCATGCCCAGGAACAGGTCTTCGAGGCTCGCCGTCTCGACGACCAGCTGGGTGACTGCCACGCGCGCCTGGCCGAGCGCAACTGAGAGTATTGCGACCGCGTCCTCGTCGGCCGTGAAGCGAAGGTCATCGTCTTCGAGCGCGACGTCGTCGATGCCGCGCTGGTTCAGGGCGATTGTTCGCGCGCGCTGGGGGTCGCGGCTTCGGAGCCGCCACCGGCTCGATGCCGTCGCGAGCAAGTCGTCGAGTGAGCCTTCATAGACGATCGATCCCTTGCGGATGATCGCAACGCGGTTGCACAGCTCTTCGACCTCGTAGAGGAGATGACTCGAGAGGAGAATCGTCAGGCCCTCGGAGGCAAGGCGCCGGATGAGGTCGCGCATGTCGCGCATGCCCGCCGGGTCGAGGCCGGTCGCGGGCTCGTCGAGGAGCAGCAGCTTCGGCTCCCGAAGCAAGGAGGCCGCGATCCCGAGCCGTTGCCGCATCCCATGCGAATACCCGCCCACGCGGTCCTTCGCGCGGTCGCGCAGCTCGACGAGCTCGAGCACCTCCTCGATGCGTGAGCGGGACACAGGATCGTCGTAGTCGGCGAGGAGGCGGAGGTTCCGGCGACCCGTGAGATAGGGATAGAAGCGCGGGCCTTCGACGAAGCCGGCGACGCCGTCGAGGGCACGTGCCCCCTCACGCAGCGGGTCCTTGCCGAAGAGCTCGTACTCGTCCGGCGGTCGGGGTGATCAGGCCCAGCATCATGCGGAGCGAGGTCGTCTTGCCGGCCCCGTTCGGGCCGAGATATCCGAAGACGTCGCCGGCCTCGACGGTGAGGTCGACGCCGCCGACAGCCGTGATCTCCCCGTAGCGCTTGACCAGCCCCCGGGCGACGACCGGTGTCGTTCCGCTCACTTCAGATCGCGCGCGGCAGCTTCAGCTGCAGCGGGCGGCAGGGATCCGGCAAGGACGTAGGCGACTCCGGCCTTTTGCCATTCGAGGACGGTGCCGAGCTGCGTCGCGAGCTCGTGCGCGCTTGTGCCGTCGAGCGAGATCGTCGGAACGCCGCTCATCACGCTCCCGCTTGCCGCTCCGTCCGCCTTCCTCTCGATGACGGCGATCGCACCGAGACCGTGGCCGTAGACGACGAGCGCAGCATCCTTGCCGACGAGCCCGACGTGCTGCCGCGGCAGACCGACGAGCGCATCCGGCGCCGCGAGCGTGAAGCCGACGGCGTTCTGCACGCCCTCGACGGTCGACGGATGGGGCGTCGAGTCGTTCGCAGGATCGGCCCTGGTCGACCCCGCCTTGCCGAGATCGACGACCTTCGCGCCCGGCGGGGGAGCGACATCGACGCTCGACGAATCGACCGCGCCGTACGAGATGTTCGTCGCGTCGAGGGCCAGCACGGGCGCAGAGCTTCCCTGCGCGTACACCGCCACGCGCAGCGGAATCCCGCGCGCTGCATCGAACGCAAGCTCCGCCGAGCCGAGCAGGCCGCCATCGTGCTTCGGCGAGACAGACACCGTGTAGGCAGGCTGCCCCGCCACGTTGCTCGGCTGCGCCGGCGAGATCGTCGCCTCCTGCGAGGCCTCCGAGAGCAGCTTTGTGATCGAAGCCAGCGCCGGCGGCGAGTCGCTCTTCGTGGAATCGCTCGACGTGGTCGCAGGCAACGCAAGCTTGTAGACGGTGTTCGACGACGCGTCGAAGACGGTGACCTGATCCTGGTTCCACACAACCTGCGCGTCCCCCGCAGCGGACTGGAGCTCGAGCCGGCCGCGGCCGTCGTTCGTCGCCCAGAGCCTCCCGTGCCCACCGCCGATGAGGGCGGAGGCGGCCGCGCCGGTGAGGGCACCGCTCGGGAACAGATTGTTGGTGAACGTGATCGCCGCGGTAATCCCCTGCGGCTGCGGCCCTCCGACGGCGTCGTGAATCGCCTGGTCGAGCGGTTTGGCGGGCGGCGTCGGCCCATTGCCCGTTGTCGCGGCGACGGCGATCGCCGCGGTCCCGCCGGCGACGACGGCGAGTCCGACGAGGAGGCCGATCAGACGTGCGGTCGAGAGGGTGCGGAAAAAGCTCACGGGCGTCCTTTCTCAGGGATCGACTCCGTTGTACCCGCGGACATTGAAAGATTCCTGAAAGCGGGAAGCTCGATCGTGAAGCGGGCCCCGCGGCAGGACACCCGCCCTCCGTGCCGCGACGCCGTCGCCTGCACGATCGCAAGCCCGAGTCCCGAGCCGGGTCGCGCTGAGTTGCCGCGCCAGAAGCGCGTGAAGGCGAGCTTCTCCTCCTCGGCCCGCAGCCCCTTCCCCTCGTCCTCGACCGAGACCCGGGCTGTGTCGTTCGACGCCTCGACCGTGACCGTGATCCGCCCGTCGGCCGGCCCGTGCACGCGCGCGTTCTCGATCAGGTTCCCCAAGGCGCGTCGCAGCGCACGCTCATCCCCCGCGACCGAAACCGGTTCGGTGACGAGATCAACACCTTCGATGTCCGCTGTGGCTTCCCCGGCCAGAAGGTCGAGCCTGACGATTGCGTCTGCCCGTGGAGCTCCCTCCTCCCGCGACAAGGTGAGGAGGTCGTCTGCCATGCGGGTGAGCCGCTCCGCATCGCGCTGCAAGTCATCGAGCACTTCCGGCGATGCGCCGTGCTGGACGAGATAGCTGACATTTCCGCGCAGTGCGGTCAGCGGCGTGCGGAGCTCGTGCGACGCGTCGGCGAGGAACCGTCGCTCGAGATCGCGCGAGCGCTCGAGGCTCTGCAGCATTGCGTTCAGCGTCGTTGCAAGGCGCGCGATCTCGTCGCCGCCTTCGGGAATGGGGAGCCTTCGTGTCGGGTCGCCCGTTCGCTCGACTTCGGCTGCTGCATCCGCGAGCCGCGTCAGTGGGCGAAGCGCCCGTCGCAGGAGCACCGCGACGGCGGTGCCGGCGAGGAGCGCTGCAGCAAGCCCGGCGGCGGCGAGGAACAGATGCAGGTTCCCGACAGTTCGATCTGCGTCCTGCCGCGAAGCGGCCACGACGACGGCGCCTCCTGCTGCAGGCCCGCCAAGGTCGGCAAGCGGCGCGGCGTACAGCCTCAACCGCTCGCCGTCGAGGACGGCCGAGCCGTACCTCCCGCGTCCGGTTGCGATTGCCCGCGCCGCGAGCGATGAAGCCGGAAGCCGCCTGCCGCCGAGCGACAGCGAACGCGCCACGAGACGCCGATGCCGGTCGAGCACCTCGACGCTCAGCGGAGCGCCGCCGACGGTCGTGTCGAGCGCGCCCGGCCTTGTCAGGAGCGCGGGAGCAGACGCGCTGAGCTGTGAGATCGACACGGCGCGCTGACGAAGAGAGCCGTCCAGCGACCGGTGCACGTCGCGCGCCGTGAGGAGGCCGACCCCGATCCCCACAATCCCGAGGGCCACGATGATCGAGACAACGGCAGCTGCGACAGATCTTCCAAGGAGCGACCGCATCGTCAACGCCCGAGGACGAAGCCAACACCGCGCACGGTCTCGATGACCGACGGCTCTCCAAGCTTACGTCGGAGGTTCGAGATGTACTGGTCGACGACATTCATGGTCGCCGCATGCGCCCCTCCCCAGACGACCGCCAACGCGGTCTCCCGTGTCACCACTTGACGCTGGTTGCGGAGGAGCAGCTCCAGCAGGGCCGCCTCGCGCTCGCTGAGCTCGATCGCCACGCCTGCGCGCTGCGCGACGCGAGTCCCGAGGTCATAGGTCAGGTCGTGATACGCCAGCCGTTCGACTGGATCGTGTCCGCGTCGGAGGAGCGCCCGGATACGAGCAAGCAGCTCCTCAGTCGCGAAGGGCTTGACGAGATAGTCGTCGGCGCCGGCGTCGAGGCCCGAGACACGATCGGAGACTGCGTCACGGGCCGTCAGCAGCAGAATCGGCGTCGCGAGCCCCAGCGAGCGGACGCGGCGGCACACGCCGAGCCCGTCGACGCCTGGTATCCCCACGTCGAGCACGATCAGGTCGGGGATGGAGCGCTCGACCGCGGCAAGGGTGCCGCCGCCGTCGGTCGCTTCTTCGATCTCGTATCCCTCAGCCGTGAGAGTCCGTGCCAGCATCCGGCGAATCGGCGCGTCGTCGTCCACCACGAGAATCGTTTCGGCCACGGCGGCAGGGTACGGCCTCGTTTGGTCAGCCCGGCGTTGCTCTTCCGAGGAGCGAGCCGCCGATCACGTCGACCGGCCAGTGATCCCCTGCGGGTAGGTGATCAGCGACGCGAGGAGCACTACGTGTCTGCCTGCCCGCGCGCCTTCGGCCCGGTCTGGAACCACGCGAAGGCGAGACAGGCGAGACCGACGAGGAACGCCGCAATGCCGTGCTTGATGTGGTGATGACCGGAGCCGGACTCGTGGCCGGGGAAGAACGAGGGCAGCGACTTCGCCGGCTCGATCCAGTAGATGACGCCGACGATCACCAGCAGGATGCCGATGACGAGAGCAGCGATGACAAGGAGGCGCGAACGGGTGTTCATGTGCTTCCTGGTTCCGGTGTATCAGGCGCCAATGTTGCGCGAACTAGCGGCTGATCGCGCAGCCGACGTCGGTCGAGACGGGATCGTCGATGCCGCCCCGACCGTGGTCGTTGGGTGCAGTCACGATGGTCGTTGGCAGACCGAGGTGCTCGACGCGGCTTGGCAGGTCGAGGTGGAGCCAGTGCGTGAGGTGGTGGGGGAGGGTCGAGAGGACGATCTCGTGGAATTCACCGTCGTGCAGCGCGTTCTCGATTGCATCCATCGGGTCGTGGCGCGTCGAGACCGAGCCGGTGACGGGAGCCCCGACCGCCTGCTCGACGAACGGCAGCGTCAGTGAAAGGATGCGCTTTGCCGCTTCGAGGTGCTCTTGCCGCTCGTGCGCTGTGACTTCGGCCGTGGGAGCCGGGTTCGCGACAAGCACGTGGAACGTCGCCGGCCCTCGTTCGACACGTGCGCGAAGGGCGTCTGCGAGTTGTGGTGTCACGGCAGTCCGGTCGGCGACGACGAGGACCTCGGCGTGCGCTTCCGCCGCGCTGCTGCGTCCGCCGATGTCCCGCTTGGTGATGGTGAGGTAGGTGACGACGATCAGGATCGCCGAGAGGAAAATAACGCTCGTGACGGTCGTCCCAAGGCCGAGGCCGCCGTCCTTGCGCGCCTGCGAGAGCTCGTCGCCGATTGACGCTCCGAGAGGTCGCGTGAGGATGTATGCGATCCAGAAAGCTGCAACTGCATTCAGCTTCAACACATAGTGCGAGAACGCGACGACGGCGATGGCTCCGGCGAAGATCGCGACCGACCAGGCGTAGCCGACGTTGAGTCGTTCCGCCGTCAGGTCACCCGCGGCCGTGCCGAGCGCGAAGGTGAAGAGCACGGCGAGCCAGTAGAACCCCTCGCGTCTCGTCGTAAAGATGGTGTGGATGGAGAGTGTCCGCTCGCTAGCCCACCAGGCGGCGAAGACCACCGCGAGCGCGATGCTGAAGACGATGGTGGTGGTGACGAGCGAGACGCCGGCGTTGTCTGTCAGGTTGTCGGTGATCTGGGTGCCGACGACGCTGATCAGGACGATGCCCGCCCAGTAGATGGGCGCGATGTAGCGGCGGGCCCGGAACTGGAAGACGAGCGTGGCGAGGAGGATCGCCGCCGTGATGAATGTGGTGTTGGTGAGTCCCAGCCCGACGTTGTCGGAGAGATAGTCGGATGCGGTCTCGCCGACGGTGGTGCAGAGGACCTTGATGATCCAGAAGTAGAGGGTGACTTCCGGAACCTTGTTCAACATCTGACGTCCGGTCAGATGTCTAGCTCCGCTAGCGGTCGTGGCCTGCACCGCGGGAGTAGAGCAGCAGCGTTCTGACCAGGATCTGACTACGCGCGGCGGCGTTCGGATCACTGAGCCTTCCACCCCGCGGCTGCATGCGCTGGGAGAGACAATGGCGCGATGACGCTGGGGCAGACGATCATGGTCGTCGAGGACGATGACGAGCTCCGTGGCGTGTTGCTGCGGGGCCTTCGCGAGGAGGGCTTCGCGGCAGAGCCCGCCGCGTCCGGCTCGGAGGCTCTCGATCGCGTCGGGCGGGCGGTGCCGGACGCGTTCGTCATCGACATAGGTCTGCCCGACAGCGATGGCCGCGACCTCTGCCAAGCGTTACGGGCGAGGGGCGTGCACTCGCCTGTGCTCTTCCTTACGGCGCGCGATGCGCTCGTCGATCGCATTGCCGGCTTCGACGCGGGCGGCGACGACTACCTCGCGAAGCCGTTCGCATTCGTGGAGCTCGTTGCGCGGCTGCAGGCGCTCCTTCGACGAAGCGGACGCGACGGCGGTGTCGCCGCGGCGGGTCTCCATCTCGACCCCGTTTCGCACACCGTCGGCGACGGCACGAGCAGAGTCTCGCTGACGCCGACGGAATTTCGAATATTGGCCCGATTGCTCGCGCGGCCGGGGGAGGCGGTTCGCCGCCGCGACCTCGTGCGTGCCGGATGGCCTCGCGGTGCGATTGTCCGCGACAACACACTCGACGCCTATGTCGCCCGCTTGCGGCGGAAGCTCCGCGAGTTCGACCGACCGGCCGAGATCGCAACCGTGCACGGCGTCGGTTACCGGGTCGGATGAAGCCCCTCGGCATCAGGCGAAGGCTGCTCCTGCTCGTCGTCGCCGCGGTGACGGGGGCAATTGCGGCCCTCGTCCTCGGCTTCAACCTCATCCTCGCTCGCACGTTGGATCGTGACGCCCGCGATCTCGCGAGAACTCGAGTGGCCGCCCAGCTCGATCTGCTCACAACCGAGAACGGGCGACTGGGGGTACGCGACACCTCGAACGACTCTGCCGGGGACGCGTACATCTGGGTGTTCTCGCGCAACGGTGTCGTCGTACGGCCGCATGTCGGCAGAGCCCTCGATTCCGCTGCCGCGTCGCTCGCGACTGGGCATGCCCGCTACCTCGACATCCCGTCAGCAGACGTCCGCCTCTTCGCGCGCCCAGCGGCGATCCACGGCCGCCGCGTCGGAACTGTCGTGGGCGGCGTCTCGCTCGCCCCCTATGAAGAGACCCGCAGGTTGGCGCTGATCGCGTCTTCTGCATTCGGCGCGATCGTTCTCCTGGTGGTGGTCGTGGCAGCGCGGTGGCTCCTCCAGTCGTCCTTGCGACCCGTGCGCCTGATGACCCGGCAGGCCGCCGCGTGGAGCGAGCACGATCTCGACCACCGGTTCGCAATGGGCGAGCCATACGACGAACTGACAGAGCTTGCCGCAACACTCGACCAGCTGCTTGGTCGGCTCGCAGCCAGCCTTCGCCGCGAGCAGCGGTTTTCAGCCGAGCTCTCGCACGAGCTTCGGACACCGCTGGCGCGAGTGATGGCTGAGTCCGAGCTCGCGCTCCGGCGCGACCGCAGCCCCGGCGAGTACCGCCACGCCCTCGAGCTCGTCAACCGAAATGCAGCGCAGCTCACGCGCACCATCGATGCGCTCATGGCCGCTGCTCGACACGAATCCGGAGCCGAGCGGGGAACCGCCGACGCCTACACCGTGGCGGCTCAGGCTGTTGCCGGCTGTCTGGAGCTCGCGGCTCAACGAGACCTCTCGCTCACGGTTCACTCTCCTGCAGCGCCTCTTCGCGTCGGCGTTGACGTCGAGCTCGGCGAGCGGATTCTTCAACCGCTCATCGACAACGCGTGTAGATACGGCGCCCGTTCGATCGACGTCTCGATTCAACGCTCGAACGGCGGCGTTCTGTACACGATCGATGACGACGGACCGGGTGTCCCGGCCGCAGATCGCGAGCCGATCTTCGAGCCCGGTCGTCGCGGCGCAGAAAGGGCACTAAACAGTCAGGGCGCCGGTCTCGGACTCCCGCTCGCACGACGGCTGGCCCGGAGCGTCAACGGCGAGGTCGCAGTCGTGGACGCACCGCGGGGCGCGCGGTTCGTGGTCACTCTCCCTCGGGCCTAGGCGGGTTGCGTGACGGGCGGCGTCGCCGTCACTCGCGAGGATCGCGAGAGACGCTTCACTGCTGACTACAGGACGAGCGTCCCCTCGAGCCACGCCCGGCCGACGACGACGCCGTCGATCCCGAGCTCACGGACTGCATCGACATCCGCCCGGTCGCGGATCCCGCCGGCGGCGAGGACGTTCCCGTCATAGAGCGAGCGCACCTCCTGCAGCAGCTCGAGGTCGGGCCCGCCGCGTGTGCCGTCGCGGTCGATTGCGGTGCAGAGGACGTGCTGCACGCCCGCGTCGGTGCAGCGACCAAGCGCCTCCTCGGTCTTGAGACCGGAGGACTCTCGCCAGCCGGCGGTCCGGACGATCCCGTCGGCGACGTCGATCGCGACGACGACGTCGACCTCATCGACGAACGCGGCCAGCGGGACCGCGCCAAATGCCGCAGTGCCGATCATCACGCGCGCGACCCCGGCGTCGGTGAGCGCGATCGCATCTGCAACCGACCGGACTCCGCCGCCGAATTGCACCCGCACCGGTGACGCAGCTTCCGCGACTGCCCGAGCCAGCTCGATCGGGGCGCCGCCGTCGCGCGCTCCACCGAGCGACACGACGTGCACGAGCGGGGGACTGTGCGCTGCTGCGCGCGCGACGAGCTCGAGTGGGTCACCGGCTTCGTCGACGCGGTTGTAGTCGCCCTGAACGAGCCGCACCGCACGGCCGCCCAGAACGTCGACCGCCGGAATGATTGCGAAAGCGTCTTCCAACGTGTTACCATGCTAACATGGCAGCAACGGAGCCTCGACATTGGCCGACGAAACAGCACCGGGATCTCTTCGCGACGATCGCCTCGCTCCGGAACTCGGACGAGGTGGAGCGCTACCTGCGCGATCTCTGCACGAGGTCGGAGCTGGACGCGATGGCGCACCGCTGGCAGGTCGCGCAGCTCCTGAACGAGGGGCTGCCGTACCTC
Source organism: uncultured Actinomycetes bacterium (assembly GCA_963794045.1). Lineage (GTDB taxonomy): Bacteria > Actinomycetota > Thermoleophilia > Gaiellales > Gaiellaceae > Palsa-739. Next base: position 44,392 of record CAWCCJ010000012.1, on the reverse strand, counting down.
GAGGTGGCGAAACGGTCGCACGCGTCGACGACGACGGTGACGCGGGTGGCGCAGTGGCTCCGAAACGGCGAGGGCGGCTATTCGCTGGCGCTTCGCCGTCGCCGCAGGGCCGGTTGAGGATCGCCGTCCCCTCGAAGGGGCGGCTGCGCGAGCCGACGATTGAGCTCCTGCACGACGCGGGGCTCGGGCCGGAGACGCCCGGCGACCGTGCGCTCGCGTTCCCGTGCCGGAACGCGCCGGTGGAGGCGCTGCTGGTTCGCGCCGACGACATCCCGGAGTACGTACAGGACGGCGTCGTCGACTGCGGCATCACCGGGCTCGACATCGTGCGCGAGCGCGGCGCAAACGTGACGGAGCTCGTCCGCCTCGGCTTCGGGGCGTGCTCGCTCGAGGCCGCCGTGCCCGCCGAGTCCTCGGCCCGAGGCGTCGACGATCTGGCGGGAGCGCGCGTCGCGACGAGCTTCCCGCGGCTCGCGCGGGAGCTGTTACCCGGCGTCGAGCTCGTCGACGTCCACGGCTCGGTCGAGCTTGCCCCGCGCCTCGGTCTCGCCGAGGCGATCGTCGATCTCGTCTCGAGCGGGAGCACGCTCCGGACGAACGGCCTCCGCTCGCTCGGCGTCCTGCTCGAGTCCGAAGCCGTGCTCATCGCGCCGCAGGAGCCGCCGGCCGACGCGCTGCAGCTTGCGGGCGTCTTCCGCAGCGTCGTCGACGCGCGCGGCGCGCGGTACCTCATGCTCAATGCGCCCGAAGGCTCGCTCGAGGAGATCTGCTCGCTCGTACCCGGCTCGCGCGCGCCGAGCGTGCTCCCGCTCGCGGAGCCCGGCATGGTCGCCGTGCACAGCGTCGTCCCCGCGCAGGACGTCTGGCGTCTCCTCCCTGCGCTCGAAGCTGCCGGCGCCTCGTCGATCCTGCTCGTGCCGCTCGAACGGATGCTCGCGTGACGAGCGTCGCGGAGATCGTCGACGACGTGCGGACGCGCGGCGAGGACGCGGTGCGGGAATGGTCGCTCCGCTTCGACGGCGTCGAGCCGGCGCGCGCCGGACTCGGCGCCGAGGTGCCCGAGGAGGCAGTGCTCGCGCTCGCAGACCGGGTTCGTCGCTGGCACGCGCTGCAACGTCCCACGGACGTGCGGCTCGAGGTCGAGCCCGGCGTCGAGCTCGAACGCCGGTGGGTCCCGCTCGATTCGGTGGGGATCTACGTGCCCCGCTCGCTCGTCTCGACGCTCGTGATGTGCGCGGTGCCGGCGCAAACTGCGGGCGTCATGCGAATTGTCGTCACGACGCCACCCGAGGGAGCCCCGCTCGTCGCCGCGGCCGCGCACCTCCTCGGCATCGACGAGGTATGGGCGGTGGGCGGCCCCCAGGCGATCGCAGCGCTCGCGTACGTGCACCGCGTCGACAAGATCGTCGGTCCCGGCAACGCGTACGTGAATGAGGCGAAGCTCATCGTCTCGCGCGATGTGGCGATCGATCTTCCCGCCGGCCCCTCGGAGGTCGTCGTTGTGCTCGGTCGCGGCGCCGACCGTGAGATCGCGCTCCTCGAGCTCGCCGCCCAGGCCGAGCACGGAGCCGACGCAGTGTGCGAGCTCGTGGACGGCGACGACCTCGAGCAGGCTCTGGCGGAGGTCGAGCGCCGCGCGCCCGAGCACGTCGTCCTCCTCGGCGACGCAGACGTGCTCGCCGGCCGGATCCGTAACGCCGGCGCCGTGTTCGTCGGGGAGAGCTCGCCTGTCGCCACCGGCGACTACGCGACGGGTGGCAATCACGTTCTCCCGACCGGGGGTTGGGCGCGATCGACCGGGGGGCTCGGTCTCGAGACCTTTCTGAAGCCGGTCACCGTGCAACGACTGACGGCCGCCGGCCTCGCGCGGGTGCGCCCCACGGTCGAGGCGCTTGCAGCTGTAGAGGGAATGACAGCGCACGCACTGGCGGTTGCTCGATGAGAGCGCTCCCGGAGTCCTTCCGCGCCTACGAATGGGCGCTGTCGACGGCGGAGCTCGCGGCGCGCGCGGGTCTCGATCCCGTAGAGATCGTGCGCTTCGACGGCAACGTCCCGCCTCTGCCGCTTCCGAGCTCGCGCCCCGGGGCAATCGCAGCCGCTCTCGCTGAGGTGAACACGTATCCGCACGGCGGGTACCCGCGCATCCACGAGGCGATCGCGCAGTACGCAGGCGTCGAGCCGGAGAACGTGGTCCTCGGCGCGGGCGGGGACGACCTGATCCTGCTCACGGCGCGCGCGTTCGCAGGCACCGGAGATGTCGTCTCCATCCCGCCGCCTCCGACGTATCCGCTGTTCCGTGTCGCGGCCGAGCTCGCCGGTGCGACCGTCGGAGAGGAAAAGCCCGTCCTCACGTACTGCTGCCGCCCCGGGAACCCGCTCGGCGACCTGCCGGACGTTCCGGCGGCGCGGCCGCTCGTCGTCGACGAGGCGTATTTCGAGTACGCCGGCGAGACCGCGGTGCCGCTACTCGACGACGGCGTGATCGTGATCCGCACCTTCTCGAAGGCATTCGGGCTCGCGGGCGCGCGCATCGGCTACCTGCTCGCGGAGCGCGGCACTGCGGCGGAGTTGCGCGCACGGCAGGCGCCTGCGCCGGTGTCGACGCTCTCGGTAGCGCTCGCCCTCGCCGCGCTGCAATCGCCGCCCGACCTCGCGCCGGTCGTCGAAGAGCGCGAACGGCTGGCCGCCGAGCTGCAGCGCCTCGGCTTCGAGCCGCTCCCCTCGCGTGCGAACTTCGTCTTCCTACCGACCCCGGACGCGCAGGAGATCGGAGACCGCTTGCTCGAAAGCGGCCTGGTCGTCCGCGTTGCGCGGGCCGGCATCCGGATCACGGTCCGTGACCGCGAGGACGACGATCTTCTCCTCGCCGCGCTCGCGGGCGAGGATGCGATTGCCACGCGGACCGTCCGGCACGTGCGCGCGACTGCGGAGACGACCGTGCGCATCCGGCTCGGCCTCGACGGCGCGGGGCGGGTTCGCGTCGGCACCGGCGCAGGCCTCTACGACCATCTGCTCGAGCAGCTCGCGTTCCACGGCGGGCTCGATCTCCTGATCGACGGAGACGGCGACTGGGAGACGGGGCCGCACCACACCGCCGAAGACACTGCCATCGCGCTCGGCGAGGCGATCGACCGCGCGCTCGGAGACCGCCGTGGGATCGCGCGGTACGGCTCGGCCGTCGTGCCCATGGACGATGCGCTTGCTCGTGCCGCGGTCGACCTGGGCGGCCGGCGTGGGGCCGAGATCGACCTGGAGGCGGATCCGGGCCTCACGCGGCATGCGCTCGAGAGCCTCGCGCACGCGGCGCGAATGACGCTGCACGTGAGTGCGACCGGGCGGGACCCGCACCACGTGGCCGAGGCCTCGTGCAAGGCGGTCGGCCGTGCTCTGCGCGATGCCGTTCGCCGTGAGAGCGACGTGCTGCCGACGACGAAGGGCGTGCTGTGAAGATCGCGATCTGCAGCTACGGGGCGGGCAATACTCGCTCCGTCGAGCTCGCGTTCGCACGTCTCGGCGCGGACGCGACCGTTGTCGACGACGCGCAGGCCGTTCACGACGCCGACCTCGCGGTGCTTCCGGGTGTCGGTTCCGCAGGCAGCGCGATGGCCGGCCTTCGGCGTACGGGGCTCGACGAGGCGCTGGGCGCACGTGCGCGAGCCGGGCGGCCGATCCTCGGCATCTGCCTGGGGCTGCAACTCGCGCTCGACGAGACGGACGAGGACGGGGGCGTCGCCGGGCTCGGTCTCGTCCCCGGCCGTGCGTACCGGATTCGAGACGGACGCGTCCCGCGCATCGGCTGGGCGGTCGTCGATCCAGGCGGCGCTGCCTACTGGTTCGCGCATTCGTACGCCGCCGACACACCGGCCGCGGTTGCGACAAGTGAGGGCCTTGTCGCCGTCGTCGAGCACGGCGCCTTCCTCGGCGTTCAGTTCCATCCCGAGAAGAGCGGGCCGGCCGGCGGGCGCTTCCTGGAGGAGCAGTGCCTCTCCCTCGTCTGATCCCCTGCCTCGACGTCGCGGGCGGCCGTGTCGTCAAGGGAGTCCGCTTCAAGCGGCTGCGCGATGTCGGCGATCCCGTCGAGCTCGGTGCCGCGTACTCCGAAGCAGGCGCCGACGAGCTCGTCTTCCTCGACATCGCCGCCACTGTGGACTCGGGCGTAGCGGCGGTCGACGTGGCCGCGCGCGTCGCGGAACAGGTGACGATCCCTTTCACCTTCGGGGGCGGCATCCGCACGCTCGACGATGCCCATGCCGTGCTCGAGGCCGGTGCGGACAAGGTGAGCGTGAACTCCGCTGCGCTCGCCCGCCCGACGCTGATCGAGGAGCTCGCGGAGTCGCTCGGCACGCAAGCCGTCGTCGTCGCGATCGACACGGAAGGTGGGCGCGTGCGCTCGCATGCAGCAACCCGGGATGCGTCGCGCGACACGGTCACGTGGGCGCGTGAATGCGAGGCGCGGGGAGCCGGCGAGCTCCTCGTGACCTCGATCGACCGTGACGGCACACAGAACGGCTACGACGTCGAGCTTCTCGCGCGCCTGCGCGACGCGATCACGCTTCCCGTCGTCGCGTCCGGCGGCGCCGGCACGGCACAGCACGTCGCCGATGCTCTCGCGGTCGCCGATGCTGCGCTCCTCGCCTCGATCCTCCACGAGCGACCGTCGCGGCTCGTCTCGCTCCGGGCTGAACTGCGAGCCCTCGGCGTCTCTTTGCGCGATGCAGCCTGACCTCCGCGCCGCGATCGTGCAGGACGCCGGGGACGGGCGTGTGCTCATGCTCGCCTGGATGGACGACGAGGCGCTGCGGCTCACGCGCGAGACCGGCCAAGCCTGGTTCTGGAGCCGGTCGCGTGAGCGGCTCTGGAAGAAAGGGGAGACGTCCGGGAACACGCTTGCGGTCGCGGAGCTGCGAGACGACTGCGACGGTGACGCGATCCTTCTTCGGGTGAATCCTGCAGGCCCCGCCTGTCACACCGGCACCACGAGCTGTTTCGCACCGGAGCTCTGGCGCACCGTCGCCGAGCGGGTGCGCGACCGGCCCGAAGGTTCGTATGTCGCATCGCTCGCCGAGGCCGGCGTCGCCCGCGCAGCGCAGAAGCTCGGTGAGGAGGCGGTCGAGGCCGCAATCGCCGCGGCGGCGGGTGATGGCCGGCTCGTCGAAGAGGCAGCCGACGTCGTCTTCCACCTCTACGTGCTGCTCGCAGTCGCCGGCGTCGACATCAGCGAGGTCGAGGACGAGCTCGCGCGACGGCGTCGATGATCTCGCCGAAGCCGGCAAAGCGGGGGTCGATCAGGTCGAAATGATCCGCGTCGAGCTCGACGAGCTCGCAACCCGAGCGCTCCGCATACGAGCGCGAGAGATCGACCGGCACGATCTCGTCACGCGTCCCATGGACTACGACGTTTCGCGCGTCGAGCCGAGGCCGCACGGCCGCGAACGCTTCCGGATCGCTTCCGCCGAGGAAGTCGATCACTGCACCGTTCCCGAGCCAGAGACGTGCCGCGGCTTCGACGTCGCAGACGCCGGCGAGCGAGACGGCGGGGACATCGGCGACCCAGAGCGCGAGGTGGCCGCCCGCGGAGTGCCCGAGTACGACATCCGGTTGCACGAGTGCGGCGGCCGCGGTGACGTCGTCCAGCATCTCCTGCCACCGGCCGGCGCGACGCCGGTACTCGACATTCGCCGAGCGCCATCCCGCGCGCGCCAGCGCGATCGCAAGCGGGACGGTCGTCGAGCGATCCCAGACCGGCCGCCAGAAGCCGCCGTGGAGGATGGCGACGACAGGCCCCTCGCCGCGCCAGTCGACGACCTGGTCCGGATGATCGCCGTACGCGGCCGCCTCGACCGGAACGGCGTGCTCGTCGGCCCAGCGCGCGAGATCCGCGAGCCGCGCGTCGAGGTCAGCCAATGCGCAGCACGAAGAACGCGATCGCGACGTACTGGCACGCGACCGCAACGAGCGTGAGCGCGTGGAACAGCTCGTGGTAGCCGAAGATGTCGGGTACGAGCCGCGGCCGTCGGAATGCGTAGACGAGCGCGCCGATGGTGTACGCAAGCCCCCCGATGCCGAGCAGCACGACGGCAGCTGCGCCGGCGTGCGCCCATACCTGGGGCATCGCGATCACGCCGACCCAGCCGAGTGCCAGGCCGATCACTGCAGAGAGCCATTTCGGTCCGTCGACCCAGAGGAATTTCAGGGCGATCGCCGCCACCGCGCCGCACCAGACGACGGCGAGCACCACGTGCCCCAGGGTTCCGTGGACAACCATGAGACCGACCGGCGTGTAGGTGCCGGCGATCAAGAGGTAGATGCCCGCGTGGTCGAGCCGGCGCATCCAGAGGCGGGCCGGCGGCGTCCATGTCACCCGGTGATACAGCGTGCTCGCGCCCAGCATCCCGACGACGGAGGCGGCAAAGATCGCCGCCCCGACCGTGGCCCGGGTGCCCTCCGCGTAGACCGAGATAAGAATCCCGACCGCGACGGCCACGAAGAAGGCGCCCTGGTGGAGGACTCCACGGAGGAGCGGCTTGACCTGCGGGGCGAGGGAATCGGTCGTCATCGGGACATCAATGCTACGGTGCCTCAAGAGTGGCTGACAAAGAGGAAAAAATCGAGTTCGAGGGCGAGGTCATCGAGTCGTTTCGATCCGGGATGTACCGCATCCAGCTCGATAATGGCCACGAGACGCTCGGCTACACCTCCGGCCGCATGCGCCGGTACCGCATCAGGATCAACCCGGGCGACCAGGTCAAGGTCGAGCTGTCCCCGTACGACCTGACGCGGGGCCGGATCGTCTACCGCAACAGGTAGCTACCGCCGGACTCGAAGCAGCGCCTGCATGCCGAGCGAGCGGTGGTTCGCGACCGTGCACGTCAAGCGGTAGAGCCCCGGCTTCAGCCTCACCCGGCGGTCGATGACCGCGCCCGGCTGTGTCTCCGGGAAACGGATCACGACGCCTGCGCCGTCGGCGCGCGCGAGGACGAGATCGTGGGCGTCCTGACCCATGTTGCGGAGCTCGATGATCGCGGCCCCGCTCTTGATGACCGCCCGCGAGAGCGAGTAGCGAAACTCCTGCGCGACCACCTGGACCCGGGCCGGTGCGGGCGGCGGCGCAACGATCATCGGACGAGCACCGGCCGCTGAAACGAGCCCGCGTCGGGGATGATCGCGCCCGCATCGACGCCGAGCCACTGCTCCAGCAGGCCGGCGTAGACGCCGCGGAAGTCCGCCGTCGCCTTCACGTTGCCGTCGTCGTCGAGACCGTCCTTCAGGCCGGGGAACTCGCCGACCATCAGTCCCTTCGCGCGCGCTCCGACCAGGAAGCCGACGCCGGCGGCGCCATGATCGGTGCCTGCGCTTCCGTTCTCCTGCGCGCGCCGGCCGAACTCCGACCAGACGTGAACGAGCACGCGGTCGGCGAGGCCGCGCGCCTCGAGATCGCGCTGGAACGCGAGCAGCGAGTCCGCGGTGAGCTGCAGACCTTGTGCGAGTGCGCCGGGCTGATCGGAATGCGTGTCGTAATGCCCGGGGGCGCTCAGAGCGACCACGCGCAGCGGCAGCCCGGCCGCGAGCATCGCGGCGAGCCCCGCGAGTCGCTTGGGAAACTCGTCGTCCGCCCTGGGATACGGCACCGGGCTCGTGAACGCAGGATGCTGCTCGTCGCCGCCCTGGAACGGCAGCAGCTGATTGCGGAGCCTGTCCACCTGCGCTGTCACGTTCGCGGCGGTCGCGAGCGCGGGGTCGGAGAGACCGCCCCCGCCGAGTGAGCCGATCGCGGCGAGCATGCGCTGCTCGACCTCGCCCCACACGCGGTTGCTCCAGAAGTCGTACTGGTCGGGCCCGTCGATCGATGCAACCGGGACCTTCGTCGTCGCGAGTGCCGGCGCGAGGCTGCTGTCGAGCGACAGTCCTTGCAGCGGGTTGTCCATCGTCCCGACGCGGTCGAGGTAGCGGCCGAGCCAGCCGGTGCGGAGGTTCACGCTCGTCGCGCCGACCTCCCAGTAGTGCCGGGAGGTGAAGTGACTCTGGTCGGCGTTCGTGTAGCCGATCGCCGGCATGACCGTGACCTTCTTCTCTGCGTGCAGCTGTGCGAGCCCGTTTGCCGCGGGATGCCAACGAAGCCGCTCGTCCTCGGCGAAGCCGGTCCCGCCTGCGAGGGCGAGCTTCGGCCGCAGCTTTCGATAGAGCGGATCCCCCTGCGGCGAGAGAACGGACAATGCGTCCGCTCCACCTTCGAGGAAGACACTGACGAGTACCGGTTGCGACGGGAGACTCGCCGCGGCAGCGATGCCTTCCTCGAGCGCGCCGATGCGAAGAAGCCTGGAGCCGCCGTAGACGGCGACCATCGCGCCGAGGCTCTGGGCGACGAACGAGCGGCGCGACAGCCCCGTGCCGGCCGGCAGCGGCATGCCCGGCTCGATCGCAGGCAGCCCGCGTCCCGCTTCGGCAGCCGCCGCATGGAGGAGACGGGAGCGCGACAGACCGTCGCAGTGGTTGCAGTCGCTCACGCGGTTTGCAGCTCCGGGCTCACCGCGATCAGTTGGCGCAGCGCGTTCTGCACCATGACCGGGTACTGCTTTCGCTTCCACGACGCCCCGGCTGCATCACTCAGCGCGGTGTGCGCGAACCGGTTGAGCGCGCCGCGCGTCTGTTCGCCGAGCGCGGGGTGGTGCCAGAACGCGAGCGCGCTCGCGACGAGCGCGTCTGCGTCGTACGGCTGGCGTCGCCTTGCCCGGGTCGAGTGCGTACGGGCGCAGCACGTTCTGCGCCGTCCACCAGCGACCGCGCCACGTCGCAGTGTCGAGCCAGCGCGTGTCGTCCCAGCCGGCGACGTTCGGCGGATAGAAGAGCATCTGCCCCGACATCGAGCCGATCCACGACCACGAGGTCGTGTCGATGGGCCGGCCGATGCGGCGAAGGAGGCCTGCCGTGTAGACGACGGCCGGCTTGACCATGCGCCCGCCGTCGTAGAGCGCTGGATGCTTCAGGATTGCGCTGACGACGGGACGCACCTCGTGGCGGCTCCGGACGTACAGTGCCGCGAGCGCGCGCCGGGTTGCGGCATCGGGCTCGCCGGCGACGAAGTAGCTCCACAGCTTGCGGACGAAGAAGTCCGCGTGATCAGGATGCGTGACGGAAAGCCGCACCGCGTCCTTCCAGGCGAAGGCGCCGCGCTTCCGGAAGATCGTCTTCATCCCCGTGTCGTGCCGCTCGGGGTCGTAGCGGAAGTTGACGTTCCCGGCACCGCTTCGCCAATCGTTCCGGAAGCCGGTGAGCGCCCGTGCCTGCTGGCGGACGTCGCTCTCCGTGTAGCCGCGTCCGGCGCCGAGCGTGAAGAGCTCCATCATCTCGCGCGCGTAGTTCTCGTTCGGCGCCCATTTCGCGTTGTCGGTGCCGTTGAGCCAGAGGAGCATCGCCGGGTCGCGCGTCACCTCACGCAGGAGGTCGTGGAAGGAACCGGCGAAGTGCGACCGGAAGAGCTGGTTCTGCGCGAGCATGAGGCGCTGCGAGCCGACGCCGTCGTTCGACGTCGCGAACCAGTCGTGCCAGACGAGCGTCATGCGCTCGACGAGCGGACGTGATGTGCGGACCATCCGGTCGAGCCACCACACGTGGTCGTGGCCCCACGCGTCGTCCGGCGCGAGGGGGTGGCCCTTCTCGTCGTGAGGCGCAGGGCCCATGAGCCGCTCGCGGTCGGGGTTGACGAGCGCGTGCACCGCACCGTCGAGTCCCCGCGAAGCGAGGGCTTCGGCTTCGCCTTTGCGCGGGCCGAAGCCGGCGCGCCAGAGCAGCCGCTCGGCTTGAGCGGGGCCGAATGCTCCCTGGTAGGCGGCGATCAACGGCGGCGTCCCTCACTCCTCGTCATCGGGATGCCGCGGTCCCTTTCTGTCCCCCGAAAGTGGGAAGGGCCCCGCGAAGCGAGGCCCTTCCGTTTCCGTGCTGTCGCGCCGAAGCGCTACGACCTGCTCGTTCCGAGCCCGCCGATCGTGCCGAGCGACGGCGTGATGCCGAGGCCCGAGTCGGTCAGGCTTTCCGGAGCCGACGAGCCGGAGCGGCTCGTGCCGGACCGAGCGCTGGAGCTTCGGGTGCGGGACGACGCCTTCCGGCGCGTGCCACCCGAGCGGCTGCTCGTCTTCTTCCGGCCCGTCGACGAGCGGGAGCTCGTCTTCTTGCGACCGGTCGAGCGGCTGGCCGTCTTCTTCCTCGCGCCCGTCGAGCGGGAGCTCGTCTTCTTGCGCCCGCCGGAGCGGGACGCAGTCTTGCGCGTGCCCGTCGAGCGGGAGCTCGTCTTCTTGCGTCCGCCGGACGAGCGGCTGCTCGTCTTCTTGCGGGCGCCAGTCGAGCGGCTGCTCGTCTTCTTGCGGGCACCGGTCGAGCGCGAGGTCGTCTTCTTGCGACCGGTCGAGCGCGACGTGGTCTTCTTGCGACCGGTCGAGCGCGACGTGGTCTTCTTGCGACCGGTCGAGCGCGACGTGGTCTTCTTGCGAGCCCCGGTGGACCGGCTCGTCGTCTTCTTGCGCCCGGTTGAACGCGACGCGGTCTTGCGCGACGCGGTCTTGCGGGACGCAGTCTTGCGCGACGCTGTCTTGCGCGCACCGGTCGAGCGGGTGCTCGCGCGGCGCGTCGTCGAACGAGCAGCGGTGCTACGCCGCGCCGTCGACTTACGTGTGGTGCCACTCGAGCGTGTGCTCGAGGTCTTTCTGCGTGCTCTTGCCATTCGTGCTCCTCCTAGGTGAGAGCGTTTCTGGCAACGACATGTGCAGTATGCGCGTTACCTCGGACGACATTCAGCATTTGCTGCGCGTCTCCTACTTGGAAATGTCTTCAACGACATCCCCCGTTTGCTCGTCGGTCGCATGCTGCGCAATGTCTTTCTGGGCGACGATGCCGACGAGCTTCCCATCTTCCTCGACGACAGGCAAGCGGCGAACTTGGTGTCGCGCCATCAACCGGAGCGCTTCGTCGAGGTCCTGCTGAGGGTCGATGGTCACGAGATCGCGCGATGCGATCTCACCGACGGTCGTCTTTTCCGGATCCTTTCCCTCGGCGACGACGCGGATCGCGATGTCGCGGTCGGTGACAGTTCCGATGAGCTTGTCGCCCTCGACAACCGGGATGATCCCGGCGTCTACATCGCGCATCAACCGGGCCGCTTCGATCACGTTGCTCCCGCTGCCAAGCGAGCTCGGATTGGCTGTCATGACATCACGGATTCCTTGCGTCATGTTCGACCCCTTTCGGTGTCTCCGTGTTGTTATCAGCTTGGCTAACTTCCCGCATTTGCGCAACGCAAACGAAAAGCATGTGCGTGTCGTTTGCGATCTGCACGTTGCAACAGTGGAGTGAGGCGCGCGCACACCGTGCGCGCACCTCACTCATGACACCGTCAGGACTTACTTGCGGTCGCTTTTCCGCCCTTGCGTCCGGCCGCCTTCTTCTGCGCGGTCGTGCCGCCCTGCGACGAGTTGCTCCGCGAGCTCGACGAGTTCGACTTCTTGCCGCCGCGACTCGACGAGCCGGATGAGTTCGCGATTTTCGCCGCGCGCTCCTTGGACATGCCCTTGTCCTTCAACGCCTCGTACTGCTTCTCGTTCTTGACGTTGGAACTCTTGCCCGGCATGCGTCACTCCTTTCCGTTCGAGATTCGGGCCTCGCCGACATACCCGGATTTGCAGGAACAAAGCGTCGTCAGTCCGCTTCCGGAATGTCGTCGCCGTCCGACTGCGACTCCTCCGGATCCGGGACGGGCGAGCCGTCGACGTCGTCGTTGCGGTCGTCTTCACGTGGGTGTTCCATATCCTGTTCGCTCATGAAGATCGTCCTGCCCGACGCGAGCGAACTGGAACTTCCCGACGGCGCGACCGGCCTCGACGCCGCGCGCGCGATCGGCCCGAAGCTCGCGGAGCAAGCCGTTCTGATCAGGTCGAACGGTCACGTCCAGGATCTGCGCCTGCCGCTCGAGGACGGACAGCCGATCCAGATCCTCACGACGCGCGACGCGCAGGACGCCGACGCCCTCGCCGTCCTCCGCCACTCGTCCGCACACCTGCTCGCCGAAGCGGTGCGGCGGCTCTACCCGGGTGTGAAGGTCGCGATCGGCCCTCCAATCGAGAACGGCTTCTACTACGACTTCGATTTCCCGGAGCCCGTGCACGAGGCCGACCTCGAGCGCATCGAGGCCGAGGTCAAGCGGGAGCTGAAGGCCGGCCGCGAATGGTCGCGGGAGGAGATCTCGCGCGACGAGGCGAAGGCACGCTTCGAGGCGGAGGACGAGCCGTTCAAGGTCGAGCTCGTCGACAGTGCCGAGGGGGAGATCTCGCTCTACACGCAGGGGGAGTTCACGGACCTCTGCCGCGGGCCGCACCTGCAGAACTCGAAGCCGATCAAGGCGTTCAAGCTGACCGGCCTGGCCGGCGCCTACTGGCGCGGCGACTCGACGAAGCCGCAGCTGACGCGCATCTACGGCACCGCCTTCTTCACGCAGGAAGATCTCGACGCCTATCTCGAGCGGCTCGAGCAGGCCCGGAAGCGAGACCACCGCGTGCTCGGCCGCCAGCTCGATCTCTTCCACTTCGATGAGCACTCACCCGGATCGGCGTTTTGGCATCCGAAGGGGATGGCGATCTGGAACGTGCTCGAGGGCATCCGCCGCCGCGAGAACGCGAAGCGTGGCTACGTCGAAGTCAAAACGCCGCTGATCTACGACAAGGCGCTCTGGCAGACCTCGGGTCACTGGGAGAAGTTCCGCGAGAACATGTTCCTCATCCCGCTCGAGGGTGACCAGGTGTACGGGATCAAGCCGATGAACTGCCCCGGCCACATGCTGCTCTTCGGCAGTGCCCTCCGGAGCTACCGCGACCTGCCTCTCCGCTACGCGGAGGCCGCGCCGCTCCATCGCAACGAGCTGGCCGGTGCGCTGCACGGCTTGACGCGCGTCCGCCACGTCACGCAGGACGACGCACACATCTTCTGCACGCGCGAGCAGATACCCGTCGAGCTCGACGCGTGCATCGACTATCTGCGCTACCTCTACGGGCTCGTCGGCCTCGAGCCGCGGGCCGAGTTCTCAACCCGTCCTGATGACAAGCTCGGCACTGACGAGGAGTGGGACTTCTCCGAGGGCGAGCTCGAGGCGGCGCTGAAGCGCAACGGGATCGAATACGTCGTCGGCGCGGGGGAGGGCTCGTTCTACGGCCCGAAGATCGACCTGCACATCACCGACGCGCTTGGCCGCTCGTGGCAGCTCGGGACGATCCAGCTCGACCGTCAGATGCCGGCGCGGTTCGGGCTTACCTACTCGGGTGCCGACAACGCCGAGCACTCGGTGTTCGTCATCCACCGCGCGCTCTTCGGTTCGTTCGAGCGGTTCATCGGGATCCTCATCGAGCACTTTGCGGGCGCCTTTCCGTTCTGGCTCGCGCCTGTTCAGGTTCGCGTGCTTCCAGTGGGCGAGGCGCACCTCGCGGCTGCATCCGCCCTAATAGAGAAACTGAAGGACGCGGGCTACCGCGTCGACCTCGGCGAGCCGACGGAGACGATCGGGAAGCGGATCCGCGAATCCGAGCTCGAGAAGATCCCGTTCGTCGTCGTCTACGGCGACCGCGAGAGCGACGAGAGCCTCGCGATCCGGGAGCGCGGCGGCGGGCAGTCCCAGCAATCGCTTGCGGATTTCCTGGGAAACCTTGCTACGCTTGGCTCCTGAAAAGTAGGAGCGGACCCGTTCCTCACCTCCCAGGCGAGAGCTTTGTGGGGTTCAACCGAGTCGAAAGATTCCGTTGGGACGGGCGGCTGCATGCAGGCCGTTTTTGTGTTTTTGCAAGCGAATCGAGGAGGAGTAAGCCCAACTTGGTGATTTGCCTTTGAGGCCAAGACGCCGGCCGATCGAGCAGCAGCGTCCCGTCAACCGCGACTCGACTCGCATCAACGATGCGATTCGCGTCCCGAAGGTCAGGCTCATCGACGACGACGGCGCGCAGCTCGGGATCAAGTCCACCGACGAGGCTCGCGAATACGCCTACGGGAAGAACCTCGACCTGGTCGAGGTGGCCGCCCAGGCGGACCCCCCGGTCGCGAAGGTCATGGACTACGGCAAGTACCGGTACGAGGAGGAGCAGAAGCGGAAGCAGGCTCGGAAGCATCAGAGTCAGATCCAGGTGAAGGAGATCAAGCTCCGTCCGAAGATCGGTATCCACGACTACAACACCAAGAAGGGTCACGTAGAGCGGTTCCTGAATCAGCGCGCGAAGGTCAAGGTGACGATCATGTTCCGCGGTCGCGAGACGACCCATCCGGAGCGTGGCCGGGACCTCCTCCTCCGGCTCGCCGAGGACGTGAAGGAGATCGGCCAGATCGAGTCCCAGCCTCTCCTCGACGGTCGCAACATGGTGATGGTGCTGGGCCCGACGAAAAACGCAGGAGTGAAACGAGATGCCGAAACAGAAGACCAGGAGCGCAGCGAAGAAGCGCTTCAGCGTGACGGGGACGGGGAAGATCATGCGCCGGCCGACGATGCGCAGCCACAACCTGGAGCACAAGTCGTCGAAGCAGAAGCGGAAGTTCGGTAGGGACATCGAGCTCGCCCGCGCCGACTTCAAGGCGCTGAAGCAGATGCTGAGGATGAAGTAATGCCGAGGGTCAAGCGAGCGGTCCATGCGCACAAGAAGCGCCGCAAGGTCCTCGAGGAGGCCAAGGGGTACTGGGGCTGGAAGCACAGCCACTACCGCTACGCCAAGGAGCAGGTCGAGCGCTCGCTCGTCTATGCCTACCGTGACCGCAAGGTCAAGAAGCGGACGTTCCGGCAGCTGTGGATCACTCGCATCAACGCGGCCGCGCGCGCGAACGGCCTCTCGTACAACCAGTTCATCAACGGCTGCGGCAAGGCCGGGATCGAGCTCGACCGCAAGGTCCTTGCAGACCTCGCCGTCAGCGACCCGGCCGCCTTCACCGCGATCGCCGAGCAGGCCAAGTCGGCTCTGCAGCAGACCGCCTGATCACCTCCCGCGACAACGAGCGGCTCAAGCTCGTCCGCAAGCTCCACGACCGGCGCTGGCGCGACAAGCTCGAGCTGCTCGTCGTCGAGGGCGAGGACCTCGTCGCCGCGGCGGGATCGATCCCGCCTGTCGACGTGCTCGTCGCCGGCGAGGACGTCGAGCCGGAGCTGCTCGCGGAGGTCTCGACGCTCGCGCACCCGCCCCGCGTCATCGCTATTTACCGGCGGGCCGATCTGCCGCGAGGCGTGCGACCCGTGACGCTCGCGCTCTGGCGCATTGCGGATCCGGGGAATGTCGGGACGCTCTTCCGGTCGGCGGCGGCGTTCGGCGCGGGGATCGCGCTGTCGCCCGGGTGCGCGGATCCGACCGGGCCGAAGGCGCTGCGAGCCTCGATGGGTGCCGTCTTCTCCGTGCCGGCGTCCGGCTTCGAGGAGCCCGGCGGAACAAGGGTTGCGCTCGTGCCGCGGGGCGGCACGCCCCTGCCGGAATTGGCGGTCGAGGGCGACGTGGTCTTCGTCCTCGGCGCCGAGCGCGAAGGCCTGCCGCAAGACGTGCTAGACAGGTGCGACGTCCAGGCGTCGATTCAGCAGTCGGCCGAAGCCGAGTCTCTCAACGTCGCAATGGCGGGAACCATCGCCTTGTACGAACGAGCACGCCACTAGGCCGCGACCGACTGCGCGGGCGCGGCCCGCACACGTCGAGGGGTGGATCGCCACCGCGCGCCGGACGCCGTTTCCGAGCAGAAAAGCGAGAGCGCCCGGCCCGGCCGAAGGCCGCGCCGAGCGCGAAGCGGTGCCACGGAAACAGAGAAGCCGCCCGAAGGGCGGCTTCTCAAATAATTCAGCGAGCCGGCGGCGCTTTCGTCCACCTCGTCCAACCGGCCTTCCGCCTCGGGGTTGCCCCCTCCTCGTAGAACCGCTTGGTCGTGGTTTCGACCTAGTCGCGCTCCGTGCTCGCTGCAAGGAGGAACCTATTGGCTCCCACGAAGCGATGCAAGTGGAAGCAAGACAACAATTTCTCGCAATTTGCGGCAAGTCACCGACGCGCGATCCAGACGGAATCCTCACCGCCGTCGTACGGCCTCCGGTCGAACCAGCCGTAGCACGCTTCGACCGCGAAGCCGGCTTCTGCGAGCAGTGCGTTCCAGCGTTCGGGCTCGAGCCACCAGAGCTTCATCGTCGACTCGCCGCCCGTCCCGCGTACCGCGAGCGTGAGTGTCTGCTCGTTCATGTCCCAGTCCGCGCGCTCGTCGATTCCCGGCTCGCGCTCGATCCACCGGCCGTCCGTCTCGTCGATGTCGTCCTGCGAGGGCTTGAACACGTCGAAGATGAGGCGCCCGCCGGGTCGCAGGAGGGTGCGCGCCGACTGCAGTGCCTGCAGGCGGTCATCATCGGTCGAGAGATGGAGGAATGCGCGAAACGGGCAGGTCACGAGATCCACGCGCTCGTCGACGGGCGGCCGCCGTAGATCGCCCTGGCGCAGGTCGAGGAGCGCGTGAACCCCTGCTTTTCTCGCCTCGTCGGCGCAGACGGCGAGCATCCCCTCGGACGCGTCGACGCCGATCACGGGCACGCCCGCTGCCGCGATGGGAATCGCGATCCGGCCGGTGCCGACCCCGAGCTCGACAATAGGCCCGCCCGAGGCGAGCGCCTCTTCGACGTAGAAGCTGATGTCCTCGATCACCGATCGCGACCAGGGGTCGTAGAGGCGCGCGATCGGGTCGTAGTCGCTCACGTGAGGGGCTTTCTCGCCACGAACACGAGCTCGGGCGAGTTGTCGTCGAGCGGGCGGTGGTCGAACCAGCCGTACGCGGCTTCGAGATCGAGGCCGGCGACGTCTATCAACCCTTCCCATTCCGATCTCGTCGCCCACCAGAGGTGGAGCTCGGCTCCGTCATCGCGTCGGATGTCGACCCGGTTGTCCGCCGGCGCGTAGTGAAGCGTGTGCACGATGCCGGCCTGGTCGCGTCTCGCGCCGTCGAGCTTCGCGGCGAGACGATGGTCGAAGGCGAATGCATTGAACGCGAACTTCCCGCCCGGGCGGAGCGACGCCGCGACGCGCTCGAAGACCCGGCGCTTCTCGTGCCAGCCTCGGAGGTGGAGGAGCGAGCGGAACGGGACGTAGATCAGCGCAGCCGGCTCGTCGAGTGTGAGCTCGCGAACATCGCCGAGCCGCAGCTCGAGCGGCAGGCCGGCGGCCCGCGCGCGTGCAATCTCGAGCATCGCCGGGGATGAATCGATGCCGATGACCGGCTTCCCAGTGAGGCGCACGATCTCGATCGCGACTCGGCCACTCCCGACCATCAGCTCGACGATCGGCCCGTTGGCTTCCTGCGCGAGCCCGAGGTAGTGCGGGACGTCTTCGGTCATGTGGCCCGACCAGTCGTCGTAAACCGGGGCCCAGGCGTCGTAACTGCTCATCGTGGGTATGATCACCGCAATGACGACGCTTGCGCATCGCTTTATGCAGCCCTGGCCCGAAGTGGTCGGGGCGGCGGCGCGCTAGACACCGTCCGCACCTCCACTCGCGCCGGGGCTTCATCCGTACCGGCGGCTCCGTCGAGCCTACGCCGGTAGCACCCGTCGTTCGAGAAGGGAGGAAGCATGCAAAGAGATAACCTCGCCGCCGTGGACTGGGACGCGTACCAGCGCGATGCCGAGGCGGCGCTCGCCCAGGCGACGACGGCCGATGCCGTCGAGGCCGTCTCCGTGTCGCACCTCGGCCGCCACAGCCCGCTGAAGCTCGCGCTCCGCGAGGTGCGCGACCGCGAGACGGGAATCCGCCTCAACTCCGTGCGGCAGGCGCTCGAGGCGGCGGTCGAGGAGAAACGCGCGCAGGTCGAGGCCGACGAGCTCAACCGGCGGCTGACCGAAGAGGTCGTCGACGTCACGCTTCCCGCGCAGCTACTCGGCAACGTGAGGCCTCGGCCGCGCGGCTCGCTCCACGTGTCGACGCAGGTGCGACGCGACGTCGAGGACATCTTCCTCGGCCTCGGCTACGAGATCGTCGACGGCCGGGAGGTCGAGACGGTGCGTTACAACTTCGACGCGCTCGGCTTCCCCGATTGGCATCCGACGCGATCCCGGCATGCGTCGCTCTACCTCACGGACGACTCGCTGCTCCGCACGGAGACCTCGCCGGCGCAGATCCACAAGATGGAGTCGCAGCGCCCACCCATCTACATGGTCTCGATCGGCCGCGTGTACCGCCGCGACACGATCGACGCGACGCACTACCCGATCTTCCACCAGTTCGAGGGTCTCGTGATCGACAAGGGCATCACGATGGCCGACCTCAAGGGGACGCTCCTCTACGTCATGCGGCGTCTTTACGGGCCTGAGCGCGAGGTTCGCTTCCGCACGCACTACTTCCCGTTCACCGAGCCCTCGATGGAGCCCGACGTGTCGTGTTTCAACTGCAACGGCACGGGCTGCTCGATCTGCAAGTACTCCGGCTGGATCGAGATGGGCGGCTCCGGGATGGTCGACCCCTACCTCTACGAGTTCGTCGGGTGGGGCCCCGAGGAGTACACCGGGTTCGCGTTCGGGATGGGCGTCGAGCGCACCGCGCAGCTCAGGCACGGCATCCCGGGCATCCGGCCGTTCTGGGACAACGACCTCCGCTTCCTGAGACAGTTCTGATGAAAGTCCCGATGAGCTGGCTGCGCGAGTACGTGCGCACGGACGCGACGACAGAGGAGATCGCCGCGCGCCTCTCGGTCGCTGCGGCCGAGGTGAACGGCATCGAACGACGCGGTGTGCCCGGCGATCTCGGGCTGTTCCGCGTCGGGCGCGTTCTCGAGGCGGAGAAGCATCCGAATGCCGACAAGCTGCAGCTGACGAAGGTGGAGGTGGGGGAGGACCGGCCCTATCAGATCGTCTGCGGTGCCTGGAACTTCGGCGCAGGTGCGACCGTCGCGGTCGCGCTGCCGGGTGCCATGCTCCCGAACGGGCTCACGCTCGATACGCGCAAGCTCCGCGGCGAGCTCTCGGAGGGAATGATCCTTGCCGAGGACGAGGTCGACCTCGGTACCGACCACAGTGGGATCATGCTGCTCGACGCGTCGCTCGAGCCCGGCACGCCCCTCGCCCAGGTCCTGCCGCTCGTCGAGGACGTGCTCGATGTCGAGGCGACGGGGAACCGTCCCGACCTGTTGTCGGTTTACGGGCTGGCGCGCGAGGTCGCTGCGATCTTCGACGGCGAGCTCGTCTTCCTGGACGACAGCGAGCCGCCGCAGGGCGACGAGGCTGTCGACGTGCGAATCGAGGACGGCGAAGGCTGCCCGCGCTACATCGGGCGCCTCTTCCGCGATGTGGCGATCGGCGAGTCGCCCGTGTGGTTGAAGGCGCGGCTGCGCATGGCAGGCGTTCGCGCGATCTCGAATGTCGTCGACGTGACGAATTACGTGATGCTCGCGCTCGGGAGCCCGCTGCATGCATTCGACTACGAGACGCTCCGTGGCCCGGCGATCATCGTGCGCCGCGCGGCAAAAGGCGAAAGGCTCACGACGCTCGACGGCACCGAGCGGACGCTCGAGCCGACCGATCTTGTCATAGCCGACGCGGAGCGCGCGGTCGCCCTCGCAGGGATCATGGGCGGGGAGGAGACCGAGGTGACCGCGACGACGGCCTCCGTGCTCCTCGAGGCCGCGAACTTCGAGCCGATCGCGCTTCTGAAGACATCCGAGCGGCTCGGCCTGCGCACCGAGGGGTCGAACCGCTGGGAGAAAGGCGTCGATCCGTATGTCGCAGGCGCCGCCGCAACGATGGCCACCCGGATGATCGTCGAGCTTGCCGGCGCGCGGCTGGCGGGCGGAACCGACGTGCAGGCGAACATGCCGACGCAAGCGGTCCTGCCGCTACGTCCCGAACGCACCACCGGGTTGCTCGGCCTCGACGTGCCGGCGCAGGAGCAGGAGTCGATCCTCGCCAAGCTCGGTTTCGAGCGCACGGGCGACGGCTTTCGCGTCCCGACCTGGCGTGCCCGCGACGTCACGCGCGAGATCGACCTCGTCGAGGAAGTCGCACGGTTCAAGATGGACGAGATCCCCTTCACCCTCCCGAAGCACGACGTCACCTTCGGGCGGCTCACGCAGTGGCAGCTCGTGCGCCGGCGCGTCGAGGATGTCCTCGCCGGCTGCGGCTACTCCGAGGCCTACACGTCGACGTTCGTCGGCGAGGGCGATCTCCGCCTGCCCGAGCCGATCTCGCAGGAGGCGGCGGCGTTGCGCACGAGCCTTACGCAGAGTCTCGTCGAGGCGGCGCGGTCGAACATCGCCGTTGGGAACGGCGACGTCGCGCTCTTCGAGATCGCGCGTACGTACCGCGCGAACGGCGATCTGCCCGACGAGCGCTGGCACGTCGCGGGCATCGTCGACGGTGGCGTTGCCGAGGCGAAGTGGGCGGTCGAGCAGCTCTACGGCGCGCTCAAGATCGAGATGACGGTCGAGCGGACGACCGAGCCGTTCCTCCATCCGGGCAAGGCGGCGCGGACCGATGAGGGCTGGTTCGGCGAGCTCCACCCGGAGCTCCTCGAAGGCACGTGGAGCGCGTTCGAGCTCGATCTCGACGCGCTCGCAGGGCGTGTCCCGGGCGCTGTGATGTTCCGGGAGATCAGCCCGTACCCCGAGGTACGCCAGGATCTCGCCTTCGTCGTCGACGACGCGGTGCCCGCTGCTGCCGTGCTCCGGCTGATTCGCGAAGCGGGCCGGCCGGAGCTCACGAGCGCCGAGGTCTTCGACGAGTACCGCGGCGGGCAGATCCCGGAGGGAAAGAAGTCGCTCGCGTTCCGGGTCGCCTTCGGCTCGGCAGAGCGCACGCTCACCGACGAAGAGGCTGCGGAGGTGCGCGGCAGGATCGTCGAGACCCTCGGCCGTGAGCTCGGCGCAGAGCTTCGGGCATGACCAAACCGATTCCGGGCACCGGCCGTATTCGGAGCGTGAGGGTCTTGGCGGGGATCTCGGCGGTCGTGGTCTCGCTGCTCCTGGGAGCGGCCGGGACCGCGCGCGCGGCCAACCCGGTCCTGACCGGCGAGGTCGGCATCGAGGACGGCTTCACGATCACGCTCACCGATGCGAACGGCGCTCGGGTGACGCATCTCGATACGGGGACGTACACGCTCCTCGTCCACGACCATTCGACCTTTCACAACTTCCACCTGAGCGGGCCTGGCAACGTCGATGTGCAGACTCCTGTCGACTTCGTCGGCGACCAGACGTTCACGGTGACGCTCGTCGACGGGCAGTACTTCTTCCAGTGCGATCCGCATGCAAGCCAGATGAAAGGGAACTTCACGGTAGGGACGTTCACCGCACCGACGCCGAAGCCCCCGCCGCCCGCCCCGCAGAAGCTCGCCGGGACGATCGGTCCAGGCGCATCGTTCCGCCTCGGGCCGCTCGGCGGAGTCTCGAGCGGGAAGGCCGTGATCACCGTCATCGACCGTTCGGCGAAGGACGGCTTCCGCCTCGTCGGCCCCGGAATCGCCAAGTCGACCGGTGCGAAATTCCGTGGCACGGTGAAGTGGGCCGTGACGCTGAAAGCCGGGACCTACAGCTACGGCGGTTCCAAGGTGCGCAAGCGCTTCACCGTTTCAGACTGATAGCCGTATCTCTTTGACGCAGTAGAGCGTTCCCTGCCCGACCCATCCGGGCGAGAACTGCGGACAAGGAGCGAAAGACGATGAGGCCAACGATTGCGCGCCTGGCGGCCGCATGCGCACTTGCGGTGACGTTCACGGGCACCGCCGTGGCGGGCAACCCGAATGCGCCAGGGCAGCAGAAAAAAGATGACGCGGCGGCGGTCCAGCCGGCGCAGCAGGATCAGCAGCAGGCGACCCAGGCGTCCGCCACGAATCCTTCGGGTCCGAACGGGCAGGCGACGGCGCCCGGCCAGGTGAAGAAGAGCGAGCAGGTCCCTGCTCCGGCACCCGCCGAGCAAGCGGCTCCCCAGCAGCAGGCGCAGGCGTCGAGTCAGCCCTCGCATGCCGCGCCGGGTCAGATGAAGACGCAGGCGAGCTCCGGCTCGAGCTCGTCATCGTCGTCGGCGCAGGCCGGCGTGAAGCCGAGCTCGACGACGACACACTGGACGCACTGCCGCACCGGTGGGTCGGCGGGCGCCGCGACGTGCACTGCGCAGGGGGGCACCCCGAACGTCGGCGCCGACGTCTCCAAGCGCTACGGGAACGGCAAGACGGCCGCGCAGATCGCCGTCTCGCGGGGCGCTCCGGCGGGGACGCTCATCACCGGGCCGGGGAACAGCCAGCCGCACAAGGTGTCCGACTGCCGGCACAAGAGCAACCCGAGCGGCGGCGTCGACGTGCACGCGGTCAAGAGCTACAGCACGTCGTGTGCGACCGAGACGCAGCAGGCTCCCTCGACTCCGCAGGTGTCCGTGACGCACGTCTGCGGCCAGGACATCGTGACCACGTTGTCGCAGTCGGTCATCGGCGTCCTGCACGGCCACAGTGAGCACCTGATGACGAACACGCATTCCGCACACTTCACGAAGCACGCAGACTCGGTGGTCTTCGGGCAGACCGCGTCCACGCGGGTCGTGCCGACGAGGAGACGTGCGGCTCGTCGTCCAACTCGGGGTCGAGCACCTCGACGAGCAACGGCAGCTCGAATACGTCGACGAGCTCGAACACGTCGAACACTTCGAACACGACGTCGAACACGTCGAGCACCTCGAACGCGAGCTCGAACACGACGTCGAACACCTCGAACGCGAGCTCGAGCTCGACGAGCAACACGTCGAACGCCTCGAGCGGCACGCAGAGCGCGAACGGTGTGCTGGGCGCCGAGACGACGCAGGCGAAGCCGAAGACGAGCTCGTCCGGCGGCGTCCTCGGCACCGTGTCGAACGTCGCGGGGACGAGCCTCCCGTTCACCGGCTTCCCTCTGTGGATCGCCGCGCTCGTCGGCCTCGGCCTCCTCGCTTCCGGCGCCCTCTTCTGGCGCCGCGGCGGGGCCAGCGTCTAGAGGTGAAGACAGGCAGGGCGGCTTCGGCCGCCCTGCCTACTTGTCGTTTGCTTCGAGCCACTCCTTCGCGACGCGCTTCGGTGCCCGTGTCAGCCACGCGTCGATCACGAGGTCGCGAAGCTCGCGCTTCCTCAGCTGCTTCAGCGACGGGATCCGCATCAGCACGGCGGGGTATCCCTTCCAGTGCGGCGTCGTGAAGAAGATGCCGCGCGGATCTGCGAGCACGAGCTCCTTCTCCTCGGCGCCGTCGACTCGGAACATCAACACGTCCTCGAGCCGCTTGCCGTTCTCGTCGACCGCATCCGGGCGCGGCCCGCGGTGGAAGCAGAAGACTTTCCCGTTCACGAGGTACGACGGCCGTCCGTCGTCCGAGAGCTCCTTCGTGGCGCCGGGAAGCGCGAGCGCGAGCTCGTCGAGGTCTCTCATCGTGGACACGGCATGCAGAGCATGCCGTGAACTGCTACCCGCGGTCTATGAGGCGGAAGCGGCCGAATGCCGCCTTCTCGTCGCCTTCGCGGCCGCGTCGCGCCAGGTAGCGCATCGTCGCTCCGACGCCGCCGGCTTTGAGAAAGCCGAGCGCGAAGGCGCCGCCGGCGGCGATCGGCAGCTTCGACCGGAGCCTCGAGCTGACGTCGGTCGCGGCACCGAGCTCGTCGCGCAGGGTGTCGACCGCCTCGGCCAGGCGCTCACGTTCTTCTTGGAGCTCTCGGCGGAGCTCCTGCTCACTCGGTTCAGTGGTGGCCATTCTTCAGCGCCTCCGTCGTCAGCTTCGCCTCTTCGATTGCCTGGGCCGGCGCAGGAGGCACACCCTTCTGCACGCGGCTGTAGCCGAGCATTCCGAGTACCGCAGCGACGAGGAAGAGCCCCCCGGTGACGATGAGGAGCGCCGCCCACATGGGGACGACATTCGCGAGTGCCGAGGCGACGGTCGCGAAGCCGAAGCCGAGCCCGTAGAGCGCGAGGAGCCCGGCACCGACGAGAAGACCGATGCCGACGCCGAGGAGCGAGAGCTTGCGCTTGAGCTCGGCGACGGCGAGCGCGATCTCGAGGCGCACGAGCGCGCTGGCGCGCTCGCTGACGAGCTTCGCCGCCGAGCCCAGGCCGCGACTCTCACCAGCGCGGGTGGCCATGGCTCCTCCAGTCGATGACCTTGGCGGTCAGGACGCCGAGCGCCAACGCGATGCCGATGACGACGAATGGGCTCGGCCCACCGCGGCCGCCTTTCTTCTCCGGCGTTTTCACCTCTGTCGGATGGTCGGAGAGCTGCGGGCCCGAAGGCGCCTTCGGTGCCTCTCCGGGCGACTGGCTCGCCGGCGCCTCTCCTTTGATGCGCTTCTTGATCAAGGCAGGCTTCAGCTTACGGAGGAAGACGGCGTCGTCCGCGAGCTCGTCGGCGATTTTCGCCTTGATGCCGCCCTTGCCGGCAAGGCGCTGCGAGGCCGCCTGGGCCTTGTCGGCGAGTGTGTCGAGGGCGCTCATCGCTTCGCCGGAGGCTCTTCGCCGGTCGCGAGCCGCCAGATCGAGCTCGCTGCCCGGCGCGAGGCGACCGTGGCCGCCGCGCCCGCACCCGCGTAGAGGCCGCTCCAAAGAATTTTTCGCAACATGCGGCATACCTTGCCATGCGGGGAGGGCCGAAACGTCGCGTATATCTATGCTCGGTCGATGCAGACGCTCGGCAAGGCGGAGCGGCAGCGGCTGCTCAGCGGGATCGTCGCGCGAAAGCGGATCGGAACGCAGCTCGAGCTGGCCCAGGCCCTCGCGGACGCGGGGTGCAAGGTGACCCAGGCGACGGTGTCCCGCGACATCCGCGAGCTCGGGCTCGAGAAGACGCACGATCCGCTCGGCCGGCCGCGGTATGAGCTGCCGGTCGATGCAGGCCGCCGCCGCCAGGATCCGCAGGCGCAGCTCGCGGCCGTGCTCGCGCAGTTCGCGCGCCGGACGACGATTGCTCAGAATCTCGTGGTCGTGCACTCCGAGCTCGGCTCGGCGCCGGCGATCGCGCGCGCAATCGATCGAACCGAGCAAGCGCGGATCGTCGGCACGCTTGCGGGCGACGACACGTGTCTTGTGATCACGCGCGACGAGCGAGACGCGCGTGTCGTCGCCGCGATGCTCGGCGAGGCGATCGGCTAGCGACCCGTCTCGCGAGGACAGGCGGAGCCGAAAAGAGGTGTAACCCCCGTTCGGAATGTCGTGACAGCGCGTTCGCCCGCTTTGCAGGGCTGTTCGCTTTCGGATGTTTCTTTCGTGCCCCGGACGGTTCGGCGCGAGCGCTTGCTTTCGGAAATCGTGTGGTAGTCAGCTGACGCTCGGGCGCGCGCCCGCCCACGGGCGCGCTTCCTCGATCTGCGCGGAGAGGCGGAAGAGCGTCGCCTCGTCGAACGGCTTGCCGATTAGCTGGACGCCGATCGGCAGCCCGTCGGTGCTCCACCACATCGGCACAGACGCGGCAGGCTGCCCCGTCACGTTCACGATCGCGGTGAACGGCGTCCAGCGCCACTGGCGCTCCATCGTCTCCCAGGGATCGTCCGACCACGTCCAGCCGATCTCGACAGGCGGCAGCGCGAGGGTCGGTGTGACGACCACATCGACGTCGTCCCAGAAGGCGACGATGCGCCTCGTCAACGCCTGCAGCCGCATCACCGCCACGGCCGACTCGACGCTCGGCGTCACGAGCGCCCGCTCGGCGAGCGCGTGGTTCAACGGCTCGAGAAGCGACAGATCCTCGACGCCGGCCGTCGCCGGGCCGATCTGCCAGATGCGGAGGAAGTGCTCCGTCGCATCGCCGGTCTGCCACGGCGGTGTCGCCTGGACGACGTCGTGGCCGAGGTCGCCGAGAAGCGCAGCCGCGGCGTCGACCGCGGCTGCGCACTGCGGATCGACGCCGACGTCGATCGGCGGCGTCGAGGTCACGGCAACGCGCAGCCGCTCGGGCGGGAGGTCACACTCCGCGAGGTACGGCTGCGCCGGCGTCGGCGCGAAGAAGAAGTCGCCGGCCTCCGCGCCCCTCATCACGTCGAGCAGCGCAGCTGCATCGCGCACCGAGCGCGCGACCGGCCCGGATGTCCCGAGCCCGAGCGATCCCGAGCCGTACGGAGCGGGGGAGACGCGCCCGCGCGACGGCTTCATCCCGAAGAGGTTGCAGCAGGACGACGGGATCCGGATCGACCCGCCGCCGTCACTTGCATGCGCGACAGGCGCGAGTCCGGCTGCAACCGCGGCAGCCGCGCCGCCACTCGATCCGCCGGGCGTGCGCGAGACATCCCACGGGTTCCGGCAGTCGCCGTTCAGCTCCGACTCCGTGACGCCGACCGAACCGAACTCGGGCGTGTTCGTCTTGCCGATCACGACGAACCCCGCGTCGCGGATTCGACGGACGATGGCAGCATCGTTCTCCGGCACGTAATCCGCGAACGCCTTGCACGAGAACGTCGTTCTGATGCCTGCCGTCTCGTTCAGGTCCTTGATCGGGATCGGCACGCCCTGGAACGGTCCCTCGCGCGG
Source organism: uncultured Actinomycetes bacterium (assembly GCA_963794045.1). Classification (GTDB taxonomy): domain Bacteria; phylum Actinomycetota; class Thermoleophilia; order Gaiellales; family Gaiellaceae; genus Palsa-739. Next base: position 17,923 of record CAWCCJ010000012.1, on the reverse strand, counting down.
CGGCTCTGGACGCTCGACGATCGTGACGTACGCGTTCAGCTGCGGATCGAGACGTTCGACCCGCGCGAGGTAGAGCTCTACGAGCTCTTGCGACGAGACCTCACGAGCACGGATGAGCGCCGCCTGCTCGAGCGCGCTCGCGAAGGCGAGCTCGTCGCTCACCGATCAGGCTTGGTCGTCCACCACGCGAGTCGCTGCCACCAGGACGACTTCTCGGCCGAGATGCGCTCCTGCTGCGGCGGCTCGTCGAAGTCCTGCAGCTCCTCGATCTGCGCATGCGTCAACGACAGCCGTACCTCGCCCTCGTAGATCGCGGCCACGTGCTCGGAGGGGACGTACTTGTCCTTGGAGAGCGTCCCTTGCTTGATGGTGAGGCCGTCGAAGATGTCAGCGTTCTCGTCGCCCGTGACCTCGTCGATCTTGCCTGCGTCGTCGCCGTTTACGTCGAGAACCCGCCAGCCCTTCTCGATCATCACCCAGGCGACCGGGTCCGGCATCAGGACTGCTTTCCGCCGATCATCCACACGGGACCCTGCGTGCCGACCGGGTGCGTGTCCGAGAGCGCGCGCAGGATGCGCACCTCACCGGGGATGTCCGCTTCGTCGAGCCGCGCGAGGCAGCGGCGCGCCATGCCGACCGAGGCGCCGTAGCCGAAGCTCGCTGCGCAACGAAATCGGAAGCCCGGGCGACCCGTCTCCTGGATCGGGTTCAACGGGGCTGCGAGGAGCACGGCGCGCTCGATGTGGTCCGACGACGTCAGCTCGACCTCGCAAAGAAGGTCGCTCCAATCGGCGGGCAGGACGGCGAGCGCAACATCCCATTCGGCCGCGATCGAGGCTCTCGAGATCACCGGCTCGGACGGTGCCTCGTCTGCCGAGATCAGCTCGAGCGTGCCGGTGATCTTCTCTGCGTCGATGCGGCGCAACATTCGTCGAACCGCTTCGGGTCCGACACCGGCGCCGCGGCGTGCGGTGTAGAAGCGCACCGACCGCCCCATGAGCCCCGGGCCTGCGGGCGCAAGCAGTGCAGCTGCGCGCTGCAGTGACTGCGACTCGTCGATCCTGAGGTCGAGGCGCGCGTCGGTCCACCTCGGATCCAGACCCTTCTCGATCGCGTCCCACTGGTCGGCGAGCGCCACGGCTCGAACCGTACACTCCGGCCGTGGCGAAGGTTGAGGAGAAGAAAGGCACGCTCCGCAAGGAGGAGCTGAAGGACACGCTTCGCGAGATGTTGCTCATCCGCCGCTTCGAAGAGCGGGTCGAGGAGCGCTTCCGCGCGGGCGAGCTGCCGGGATTCCTGCACGTTGCGATCGGCCAGGAAGCATGTGCCGTCGGCGTCTGCCGGGCGCTCGAGGACGGCGACGTCATCGCCTCGACGCACCGTGCGCACGGGCACACGCTTGCGAAGGGCACCCACCCGAACGAGCTCATGGCCGAGCTCTACGGGAAGACGGAGGGCTGCTCGCACGGCTACGGCGGCTCGATGCACCTCTACGACGTCGAGCACGGCAACATGGGCGCGAACGCGGTGATCGGCGGCGGGCTGCCGCACGTCACCGGCGCGGCCCTCGCGTTCCAGCTGCGCGGCGAGCCGCGCGTCGCTGTCGCGTTCTTCGGCGACGGGGCGACGAACATCGGCACGTTCCACGAGGCCCTGAATCTCGCGCAGCTTTGGAAGGTCCCTGCCGTGTTCGTGCTCGAGGACAACAAATGGGCCGAGTCGACACCGGAGCGCCAGCACTCGCCGATTCGCGACCTTTCCGAGCGGGCTAAGGCCTTCGGCATGAAGGCGATGAAAGTGGACGGGCAGGACGTCGAAGCCGTGTACAAGACGACGCGGCAGGCGGTCGATCACGCACGATCGGGCAAGGGCCCCGTGTTCCTTCACCTCGACACGGTGCGCTTCAGCGGCCACTACATCGGCGACCCGCAGGTCTACCGGCCGAAGGACGAGGCGAAGGAGCTGCGCGCGACGCGCGACCCGATCGAGATCCTGCGCGAGCGCATGGGGATGAGCGACGATGACTTCGCAGAGCTCGACGCCGAGATCGTCGAGATGGTCGACGCCTCCGTCGAGTTCGCGAAGAACGGAACCGACCCGGCGCCTGAAGACGCGCTGAAGAACATCTATGCCTGAGGTCTCGTACCGCGAGGCAGTGCGCGACGCCCTGTCGACCGCGATGCGCCAGGACGACGACGTCTTCATCATGGGCGAGGACATCGCCGAGATGGGCGGCTCGATGGGCGTGACCCACGGCATGCTCGAAGAGTTCGGCCCCGCGCGGGTTCGCAATACACCGATCTCCGAGATGGCGCTCGCCGGCACCGCGATCGGCGCGGCGATGCAGGGCATGCGCCCGATCGCGGAGATCATGTACGAGGACTTCATGACGCTCGCGTCGGAGCAGGTCGTGAACCAGGCGGCCAAGGTGCGGTACATGTCGGGCGGGCAGATCACGGTCCCTGTCGTCTTCCGCACGCAGGGCGGCGCCGGCTGGTCGCCGGGTGCGCAGCACGCGCAGCAGCTCGAGGCCTGGTTCGTGCACATCCCCGGTCTCAAGGTGGTGTTCGCATCGACGCCGGAGGACGTTCGCGGGTTGCTGTGGTCGTCGATCTACGACGACAACCCCGTCGTCTTCTTCGAGCATCGGACGCTTTACCCGATCAAGGGCAACGTCCCGGAGAAGATCGAGCCGATCCCGATCGGCAAGGCGCGCGTGCACCGCGAAGGTGAAGACGTCACGGTGATCGCGACCGGCCGTCTCGTGCACGAGTCGCTGAAGGCCGCAGACGAGGCCGAGAAGGAAGGTATCTCCGTCGAGGTCGTCGACCCCCGCACGCTTCAGCCCCTCGACGAGGAGACGCTCGTCGGCTCGGTGAAGAAGACGAACCGTGCGGTCGTCGCGCACGAAGCCGTGACGCGGATGGGCTTCGGCGCCGAGGTCGCTTCCGTGCTGCAGTACCAGGCCTTCGACTGGCTCGACGCGCCGATCGAGCGCGTCGGGGCGAAGTTCTCGCCCCTCCCGTTCGCGCCGGTGATGGAGCAGTTCGTCGTCCCGCACGCCGACGACGTGCTGCAGGCGATCTACCGCACCGTCAACAAGAAGGGCTAGATGGCGACCGAGGTGAAGCTGCCCAGGCTCGGCCAGGGCATGGAGTCCGGGACGATCGTCAAATGGCTGAAGAGCGAGGGCGAGCCCGTGCAGAAGGGCGAGGCGCTCTACGAGCTCGACACCGACAAGGTCACGCAGGAGGTCGAGGCCGAGGCAACGGGCGTCCTGCTGAAGATCGCGGTACAGGAAGGCGAGGTCGAGGTCGGGCGCACGATCGCGTTCATCGGCGCCGAGGGTGAGGCGGTCGCCCAGCCGCAGGAGGAGCCGCCGCCTACCTCTGCCGAGAAGCCGGCGGAAGCGCCGGCGCGCGAGCCCGAGCGAGAGGAAGGCCGCCAGGCCGCAGCCGCCGCAGCGGAAGCGCAGCCCGCGCCGTCGAGCAACGGCCGCGCCAACGGCCGCATCAAGGCATCGCCGCTCGCGCGCCGCATCGCACGGGAGCGCGGGATCGAGCTGTCGGCCCTCGCAGGCACAGGCCCGGACGGCCGCATCGTCGCAGCCGACGTGGAACGCGCGGAAACCGCTCCGCCGCTCGTAGGCGCGCAGGCTACGCGGGGCGACGTGGAGAGCAGGCCGCTCTCCAACGTCCGCAAGACGATTGCGCGCCGCCTGACCCAGGCGTGGACGGTTCCTGCGTTCCAGCTGACCGTGAACGCGGACATGACGCGCGCGACCGAGCTCGTTCAGAAGCAGCGCGAGCTCTATCCGGACGTTCGCATCACGGTCACCGATGTCCTGACGAAGGTGTCGGCGCAGGCGCTGATGCGCCACCGCGACATGAACGTCCAGTACACCGACGACGCGCTCCTCGTCTTCCCGGCCGCCGACGTCGGGATCGCCGTCGCCGCGCCCCAGGGGCTCGTCGTACCGGTCGTCCGCGGTGCCGATCGTCTCTCGATCGCCGAGATCGCCCAGGTGCGAGCCGACCTCGTCTCGCGTGCGCGCGACAGCAAGCTCCGCACCGACGATCTTCAAGGCGGCACGTTCACGATCTCGAACCTCGGCATGTACGACATCGATCAGTTCATCGCCGTGCTCAACCCCCCGCAGGCGTCGATCCTCGCGGTCGGCTCGACCCGCGAGCAGGTGGTGCCGCACGACGGGGAGCTGCATGTCCTCCCGTTGATGACGATGACGCTGACGTGCGATCATCGCGCCGTGGACGGCGCGACCGGTGCGGAGTTCTTGAAGACGCTCAAGGCGTTTCTCGAGGATCCCGGCCTGGCCTTGTGACGCCGACGGTCTGGTACTACGTCCGCGACCTCGATGCGTCGCGGCGCTTCTACCGGGAGACGCTCGGGTTCGAGGAGGACGCCGTCGACTTCAACGAGCGCTGGTCGCATCTGCGGCGCGGCGCGATGGAGGTCGGGCTCTCCGAAGGAGAGCCTCAGGAGGACGGCGCGGTCGCGCACGTCGACGTCGACGATGTGAAGTCGGAGGCCGAGCGGCTTCGCGAGGAGGGCGTCGAGGTCGGCGTCGTCGTCGAGATCCCCCAGGGGGTCATGCGCATCCTGGACGTGTACGACCCGGACGGCAACCGGATCCAGCTCGCGCAAGAGCTTTAGGCACACTTTCGCCGGTTGCTGCGACCGGTTGACATCCACGACGTCCGCTTCCTCCGGGACATGCTCCGGCACGCCTACCACTGGCGCTTCGCGGAAGACGAGGAGCGGCCGGTGTACCGGTACGTCCAGAACTGGGGCCGCCGCGGCGATGCCGGCGTCGTGGCGATGGACGGGCCCCATTCCTACGGGGCGGCCTGGTACCGGCTCTTCCCGGCAGGCGAGCCGGGCTTCGGCTTCGTCGACGAGCAGACGCCCGAGCTGACGCTCGCGGTCGTCCCGAGCCGTCGGGGCAAGGGCACCGGCAAGGAACTGCTCGAGGCCTTGTTGAAGCGGGCGCGCGAGGACGGATTCCACGCCGTCAGCCTGAGCGCGGCGAAGGATCAAGCTCCGTACTACGAGCGCTTCGGCTTCGAGACAGTCGCCGAGGGCGAGCACGCGATCACGATGCTCGCGCGCCTCGGCTGAACTCCTGAATTAGCGAGCGAGTAGCGCCCCGTGAGGCCGCCGTTGGCGGCCCCTTCGACGGTGGGCGGCGTCATCCACCAACTCGACCAGGAGGCCGAGATGCGCCGCTTCATCGACAGTCCGTTCGGGATCCGCGTCGCCCTGATGACGACGTTCATCAGCGTCATCGCGGTCGTGCTTCCGATCGTCGCACTCGCCGGCAACGGCGACCCGACCGGCATCTAGTTCGTGTCAGGCGTTCGCCGCCGCTGCGATTCGTGCCTGCACGACCGCGGCGGCGGCGACGTTCCCCTTCCGCTCGAGCTCGTCCAGGGCAGCAAGCAGTTCGGGCTCGGGATCGTCGATCGTCGCCGCGACAGCGAGGTGGGCCGAGGCGCGCAGATCCGGGACGTCGGTCTCCGCCGCGAGCGCCGCGGACTCGGCGGCGACGTCGACAGCAGACGGATCGCCCTCGTGCGCGAGCACGTGCGCGCGGGCCGACAGGGACGCAACGCGCCCGGCACGGTCCCCACTGCGCGCGTGTGCCTCGGCGATCTCCGACCACCGAGCGGCTTCGTCCCAGCGGCCGAGCTCGGCAAGCACCTCTGCGAGCTCGGAGGCCTGCGTCGAGAGGTGGAACCCATGTCGAGCGCCGATGAGGGACTCGCAGGTTGCGACGTAGAGTGCCGCCGCATTTTCGAGCTCGCCCGCGAGCCGCGCCACACGCGCCTCCGTGATTCGGGAGGTCAGGAGGAGCGACGAGGCGAGCTCGAGGTCGGAGTAGATCTCGGTCGCCCGGCCGAGCCGGGCCGCGGCCGCACCGAAGTCGGCTGCCATGGCATGGAGGTGGGCGAGCTGCGCCGAGATCGCCGCCTCGGCGGCGAGATCGGTCGCGCGCAACGCGAGGTGCTCGCAGCGCGCGATCGCCACCGGCACGGGCGTTGGGCCGAGGCTGAGCGCCGAGGCGATGTGGCCGATGCATGTGGACACCGGCCATCCCGCGCGTTCGTAGAACTCGAGCGCACGTTCGGCCGCTTCCTCCCATTCCGCATAACGTGCGAGCGCGCCGCCGCGACCCCAGCCGAGGATGAGCCAGGCGCGTCCGAGGGAACGCTCGTCTCCGACCCCCTCGAAGATCGGGATCGCGGTCTCCGCGGCTTCCAGCATCGCCTCGACGGCGCCGCCGTCTACGAGCGTGTCGAGCAGCGTCCGCTCGAGTCGCGCGCGCCTGCGCACGCGGCCGTCGCCGCCACTCTCGGCGAGGGCGAGCCGAGCTCGAGCGGCCTCAGTGTCGCCAAGCCCCTGATACAAGATCGCAACCTCGCACGCGAGCTCGAGTCGCCCCGAGTCCTCGTCCGGAAGCAGGGTGATCGCCCGCTCGAGGAGCGACGCGCCACCGCTGTAATCGGCGACCTGCGAGCGCGCGATACCGGCTGCTCCGAGCCTTCGGCCGGCCTCTTCGGCCAGGCGCCGTGACCTGCGGCCGTCGGACGAGCAGAGCTGCGACGCACGCTCGAGATGGAAACCGATCAGCTCGTCGCTCGCGCCGCGCTCGATCAGCTCGTCGGCCACCGCCTCGTGAAGCTCCGCCCGCCGTGCGACCGGAATCGACTCGTACGCCGCTTCATGGATGAGCGCATGCGAGAAGCGGTAGCGCTCCTCGAACGCGGTCGTCGCCGGCGCGATCTCGAGGAGGCCGCGCCGGACGAGCGACGCGAGCGCGGCTCTCGGCGTTCCACCGAGGCCCGCGTCGAAGTCCCGCCCGAGAACCGCGGCCCGCTCGACTGCTGCACGCTCGCCCGGGGCGAGCCGGTCGAGACGCGCTAGGAGCAACGAGCGCAGCGTGGCCGGGACCGAGCCTTCGGTCTCTTCCGCGTGCGCGAGCAGTTGCTCGATGAACAGCGGGTTTCCTTCCGCCCGTTCGACGAGCGCGGCGTCGCCCCCGAGCTGTCTCGCAAGCTCGCCGGACTCCTCGGGCTCGAGCGGGCGAAGGGCGATTCGCTCGGCCGACGGGAGAAACGCCGGATGCTCTTCGAGCAGCTCGTCGCGCGCGAGGCACACGATCCGGGCGCCGCGCTCGGCGACGTGCTCGATCGCCTCGAGGACGAGCGAGGAAGCCCACTGCACGTCGTCGAAGACGATCGTCGCGCGTGCGCTCTCGATGAGCCGCCTGAACGTCAGCGGTACCTCGTTCGCAGGGACGTCGTCGAGAGCACGCGACGACCCGAACGCGCCGGCTACCTCAACGAGCGGCGCGAGCAGCTCTGCCCCGAAGGCGAACGAGCGGCCGACGATCACGTGCTCGTCGCGCGCGAGCTCGTGCACGAGCCGAGACTTGCCGATGCCCGGCGGGCCGACGACCAGTGCCGCCCGTGCCGACCGGAGCCGCGCGAGCTCGTCGACGCGACCGACGAAGGGGCCGTCGGCCCGCCGCACGGGCTCCTGAATCGTCTCCGTCACCCGGTCGCCGGCCCTTGCGCTCACCCGCGCCTGCTCGACGACCGCTCCAGCCGCCGAGCCGGGTGAGAGCACGGCATCGCCGCTCGCGGCTCCGACGCGTCCGAACGCCTCGAGATCTGCAGCAGCTCCCCGTGCTCGAGTCGCGTGATCCTCCTGTGCGAAGACGAGCGTGAAGGCATCGACGAGGAAGCCGTCGAAGTGCGCGGCGACGTCGGCAACTCGCTGCTTCACCGCACTCGTACGGGACGCATGCTCCTCCGCATCGAGCTCGAGCGGCACGTGCGACTCGACCGCGACGACGGACACCGGACGCCGCATCGGAGCCGGTGGCGACGCCGCAACCACTGACGCGGACACGAGCGAAGGGTCCTGCCGGAGGATCGCGCGCTCGAGATCTCGCAGGGCGTCGCCCGGCTCGAGGCCGAGCCCGTCGAGCAGCGTGTCGCGAGCAGCGCGGTACGCGGCGAGGGCGTCGGCCTGCCGGCCGCCGCGGTAGAGCGCGAGCATGAGCTGGCCCTGGCGCCTCTCCCGAACCGGCGATGCCGCGACGAGCGCCTGCGCATCTGCGACGACGTCGGCGCCGAGCGCGAGCTTCGCCTCCAGACGGAGCTCCTCGGCTTCGAGCAGGAGCTCCGACAGCCGTGCGATCTCCTCCTGCGCAAACGAGTCGAACGTGAACTCCGCCAACGGTTCCCCGCGCCGTAGCGCAAGCGCGTCCGCCGCCCGTGACGCAGCCCGGGCGGGGTCGACGCCCAACGCGTCACGCGCCTCGTCGAGCAGCTGCTCGAAGCGGACGCTGTCGAGGAGTTGCGCGTCGATCTCCAGGGCGTATCCGGGTGCGCGTGCAACGAGGGGGGCGTCGTCGCCGAGGAGCGAGCGAAGACGGGAGGCCTGCGTCTCGAGCGCGTGCCGGGCGCCGGCCGGCGCGCCGTCCGGCCAGACCTCGTCCACGAGCCGGTCGACGGAGACCACGCGGCCGTGGTTCACGAGGAGGACACCGAGGAACGTCCGCTGCTTCGACGCGCGCAGCGAGACCGGCGCGCCGTCGCGCCGGATCTCCAGGGGCCCGAGCACCCGGAACTCGACCGGCATCAACCGCAGCTTGACACCGTATGCGGCGTTTGCAACGGCCCGGCCACTACCATCGATGATGAAAACAGTCGAAGAGCGAGGAGCCATGGACGTCGACATCGCCGTTCTCGGGGGAGGCCCCGGGGGCTACACCGCAGCCATCCGCGCCGCGCAGCTCGGCGCGAGGGTCGCCTGCATCGAGAAGGAGCCGGAGCTTGGCGGCACATGTCTCCGCGTGGGCTGCATCCCGACCAAGGCGTGGGTGCAGACGGCATTCGCGCTGAAGGAAGCGGAGGAAAGCTTCGCGAAGTTCGGCGTCCAGGTGGGGGAGGCGCGGCTCGACTTCGCCGCCTCGAACGCTTGGAAGGCCGGCGTCGTCAACCAGATGACCTCCGGTGTGGCGTCCCTGTTCAAGGCGAACGGGGTCGAGTGGGTCAAGGGCGCCGGCCGCTTCCGCGATGCGAACACGATTGCGGTCGACGGCGGCGAGGACGTCTCTTTCAAGCAGGCCGTCGTCGCTACCGGCTCGTTCCCGCTCCGTCCGCCGATCCCTGGGCTCGACTCGCCTCGCTGCGTCGACTCGACCGGCCTCCTCGCAGAGGAGCAGGTACCGCGGCGCCTCGTCATTCTCGGCGGCGGCATCATCGGCTGCGAGTTCGCGTCGATCTTCGCGCGCTTCGGCAGCGAGGTGACCATCATCGAGATGCTCGACACGCTGATCCCGCAGGAGGACGCGGATGCCGCGAAGGAGCTCTCGAAGCAGTTCAAGCGCCGCGGCATCGCGCTGCAGCTGGGCAAGCAGTGCACCGGCGTCGACGACGACGGGTCGCAGCTCACGGTGCACTTCGGCGAGGGCGAGTCCGTGCAGGCGGACCTGATGCTCGTCGCCGTCGGCCGCGGGCCGCTCGTCGAGGGCCTCGGGCTCGAGGAGATCGGCGTTCAGCTCGACAGGAGAAAGGGGATCGCCGCCGACGAGCACCGCCGCACGACGGTGCCTCACATCTATGCCGTTGGCGACTGCGCCGGGTACTGGCAACTCGCGCATACGGCGTTCCGTGAGGGGGAGGTCGCCGCCGAGAACGCGTGCGGCCACGATGCGATCGTGGACAACCGCGCAGTGCCGCGCCCGATCTACACGGATCCGGAGATCGCCGCCGTCGGCCTCACCGAGGCGGAGGCCCGCGAGCAGTACGGCGACGACGTCGCCGTCGGCCAGTTCCCCTGGATCGCGAATGCGCGCGCGGTCATGCAGGACGAGACCATCGGCTGGGTGAAGTCGATCCACGAGACCCGGTACGGCGAGCTCCTCGGCCTCGTGATGGTCGGTCCGCACGTCACCGACATGGTTGAGGCGGGGGTCGTCGCGATCGACGCCGAGTCGACGGTCGAGACCGTGGCCGACGGCATGGCGCCCCATCCGACGCTTTCCGAGGCGATCAAGGAGGCCGGCCTCGTGGCTCTTGGCCGGGCGATTCACATCCCGAACCGGAAGCCACGGGCGCCCACACCCGCCTAGCAACTGCTCCTGGCCATATCCGGAGCGGCCGAACCGCCGTTCTAGCAGCGTAAATGGCTGCCACGAGCGTCGTCGACGACCGCGCCTTCGAGCGCATGTACCGCCGCTACGTCCGGGACGTCTACCGGTTCGCGCTCGCGCTCGTCCGGAATCCGAGCGACGCGGAAGACGTCACGCAGACGACCTTCATGAACGCCTACAGGGCGCTTCAATCCGGCGAGGAGCCCCGGCGGCCGCAGAACTGGCTGATGACGATCGCCCACAACACCGCCCGGTCACGCGTCCGCCGTGCGGTGCGGAGGCCGCGCGAGGTGCCGCTCGACGACGTCGTCGGGCAGCTCGCCGTGCCCGAGGAGGAGCGAACGAACATCAAGGAATTGCTGCGCGCGCTCGGTCGGCTGCCGTTCAACCAGCGGGCGGCCATCACCATGCGCGAGCTCGAAGGGCGCAGCTATCCCGAGATCGCCGAGACGCTCGGCGTCACGGTGCCCGCGGTCGAGGCTCTTCTGGCACGCGCGCGTCGTACGCTCCGCCTGAACGCGGGGGCGATCCGCGGGCTCACCGTGGTCGGCCTGCCGCGGTCGCTGCAGCGCCTCTTCCAGAACGGCGAGGCGACGACCGGTGGCGCAGTCGGCGCGGGGCTCATCGCCAAGGCGGCTGCAGTCGTTCTTGCCGCGGGTGCCGTGGCGGGCGGCGTGGGTTTCCCGTCGGGGGAGGCGAGCTCGTCTGCGGGCGCCTCGGCAAGCGCAGGCCTCTGGCCGCATGCCGCACCTTTGCGCGTCGTCGCAGCCCCGGTGCGCGCCTTCGCTCCGAAGGGGGCAAAGGCCCTCGCCGCCGGCGAGACCCGGTCGTCGGGCGAGCGTCGCCGACAGGTCATCGGGCGGATCGGCGCCCTGCCGCGTCCCGACGACGACTCGACCGCGCCCGCCCGCGAAGCCGAGCATCCTGCGGCAGGCGACACCGGGACGGCGGGCTCCTCTTCGGCGAGCCCCTCTCCGTCGAACGCGTCGTCGTCGAGTCCGGCGGCGACGCAGGCGACGCCCGTTGGCAGCGTCGTTCAGGGTGCGGCGCAGGAGGAGCCCGTTCGCTCCGCAGTCGAGGGAGCGCGCGGGACGGTGGACACGGTCGTGGACACGGTCGCGAAGTCGGTCCCACCGCTCCCGACGCCGCCGGCTGTCGTCGAACCGCCCGCGCCCGCGCCGGCGCCGGCGCCGCCGCCGCCGGTGAGCCTTCCGCCCGTACCGGCGCCGGCGCCGGCGCCGCGCCTCTGCCTTTGCCCACACTTCCCCCGCCGCCGAAGCTTCCGTAAAACGGGCGCAAGTTTCTCCGGGGTGCGGTATCTCAACTCCTGGACGTGCCCTCGTCCCATTCCCTCGGGGCCATGCCGCCCGCAGGCCCCGAGGGAGCTTTCTCTTTGATTTTCATGTGTGCGCTACCCCGGGCCGCAGGGGTGGCGCGCTGTGCGCTAGCCTCGGCGCATGGCCATCCTGAACCGGAGAAACGCATTCGTCGGCTGGGTCGTCGTCAAGGCGACGAAGAGCGTCGTCAAACAGAAAGCGGTTAGCAGCGTCCCGAGCGCACGCACGGGCGGTGCTGCCGCGGGGATCGTCGCGGGCATCACCGGAGCGCTCCTCGTCTGGCGCCGCAAGCGCGGCGACGACGGCGCCGAAGAGTGAGCGAAAGCCCGTTTCGGCGGGCGATCGCCGATCTCGTTCCATACGAGCCCGGAAAGCCCGTCGACGAGGTGCAGCGCGAGCTCGGCCTCGATCGGGTCGTCAAGCTCGCCTCGAACGAGGGACCGTTCCCGCCGTTCCCGGAGGCGGTCGAGGCGATGGAGCGTGCCGTCCGCGACCTGAACCGCTATCCGGACGGCGGCGTCTGGGCGCTGCGCGCCGCGCTCGCCGACCACCACGGGGTGAGCTTCGAGGAGATCGTGGTCGGTGCCGGTGCAGATGGCGTCATCGACCTGCTCTCGCAGGCGACACTCGACCCCGGCGACGAGATCGTCTGCGGCTGGCCCTCGTTCCCGAGCTACGTGCTCGACGCGGCGAAGCTCGGTGCGCAGTCGGTCAGGGTGCCGCTCCGCGATCACACGTACGACCTCGACGCGCTGCTCGCGGCAATCACTCCGCGGACGAAGCTCGTCTACGTCTGCCATCCGAACAACCCGACGGGGACCGCGAACGGCCGCGACGAGCTGACGTCGTTCCTCGATCGGGTGCCGTCGCATGTGGTCGTCGTCCTCGACCAGGCGTACTTCGAGTACATCGACGACCCCGACTACGCGGACGGGGTTGCCGACCACTTCAAGGAGGGACGGCGCGTCGTCGTCCTGCGGACCTTCTCGAAGATCTACGGGCTCGCGGGGCTCCGCGTGGGCTACGGGGTTGCGCCGGCCGACGTCGTTGCCGCGACGAGCAAGGTGCGGCGCGCGTTCGACGTCACGACACCCGCGCAAGCCGCGGCGCTCGCAAGCATCGGCGACGCCGATGAGCTTGCCCGGCGTCGCGCCGAGAACGCACGCGGCCGCGCGCAACTCGAGGAAGCGTTTGCGGAGCTCGCCATGGAGACCGTGCCCTCGCTCGGCAATTTCGTGTTTGCGACCGTCGGCGATGGACGTCTCGTGTTCGAGGAGCTGCTGCAGCTCGGTGTCATCGTCCGGCCGCTTCACGGCTTCGGCGCAGCCGACTCGATCCGCGTCTCCGTCGGCACCGACGACGAGAATGCGTTCTTCGCTGACGCTTTAAGACAGGTCCTTTCGCGCGTCTCGTGAATCGCGCCGGAGGGTGCTACCGTCCGGCGACCGCGTGAGGCTTCCGGCGCAACGACAATTCGCCCCGCTCGCGATCCCGGGGTTCCGGCTGCTCTTCCTGTCGGCGTTCGCGTCGACGTTCGGTTCCCTTCTCGCGGCCGTCGCGCTTGCGATCGACGTCAAGGATCGGACGAACTCCGGCGCGTGGGTGAGCGCCGTGCTGCTCGTCGAGTTTCTGCCGCCGGTCTTCGTCGGCCTCACTCTCGGCCCGCTGCTCGATCGGCTCGAGCGGCGCAACCTGATGGTCGGCGCGGACATCGCCCGAGCTGCCGTGTTCGCGCTACTGCCCTTCGCGAACTCGGCGGGACAGATCGTCGCGCTCGCTGCGGTCGCCGGCCTCGCCACCGGCTTCTTCCGGCCGGCGCTCTACGCCGGCGTTCCGAATCTCGTGCCGGAGCAGATGCTCGCCTCGGCGAACGGCCTCCTGCAGTCGATCGAGAACGTCAGCTGGGCCGCCGGCCCGATCGTCGGCGGCGTCCTCACCGCGGCGGCAGGCCCCGATGCCTCGTACTGGATCAACGCGGTCTCGTTCCTCGTCTCGGCCCTTCTCATCATTCGCATCCCTGCTCGGCTCCTGCAGAGCGAGACCGCGCTGTCGCGCGGCCACTGGACGGACTTGAAGGAAGGCTTCTCGACCGTGCTCCATACGCGGGCCCTCCTTGCCGTGCTGATCGGGTGGGGGCTCGCCCTCGGAGGGACCGGTGCGATCGGCGTCAGCGAGGTGTTCATGGCGAAGAACACGCTCGACGGCGGCGACTTCGGCTACGGCCTCATCTACGGCGCGATCGGCGTCGGGCTCGTCATCGGCAGCTTCTGGAGCGCGAACGTTGTCGACCGCGTCGGCGTCGCCGCCGCCTACGGGTCGTCGATACTCGCGATGGCAGTCGGGTTCGGGATCGGCGCCGCGAGCGTCGGCATCTGGATGGCGGCCGCGTGCTGCCTGCTCGCGGGTATCGGGAACGGCGTCGCCGTCGTGTGCAACGCGCTGCTCGTGCAGCGCACGCCGGACGCCGTCCGCGGCCGTGCGCTGACGTTCGTGATGAGCGCCACCTGGGCGGCCTCCGGTATCTCGATCGTCGTCTGTGGCGCACTGATGTCGCCCGGGGACGCCCGGTGGGTCTGGGCGATCGGGGCCGCGTTCCTCGCCGCCGGCGCCCTCGCCGGCTATCTGCTCGGGCGAGAGCGCGCACCGGCACCCGCCCGGCTGGAACCCGCACCGGACTAGATTCCCTCCGTGGCCGGACGCCGCGACTGGACTCGCGAGACGCTCGTCGCCGGCGTCCGCGACGGCGACCGGCGCGCGCTCGCACGCGCGATCACGCTCGTCGAGAACCGGGACCCGCTCGCATATGACGTCGTCAGCGATCTCTATCCGCACACCGGCCGCGCCTACGCGGTCGGGCTCACGGGCCCCCCGGGCGTCGGCAAGTCGAGCCTCATCTCGGCGCTCGTCCGGCTCGTGCGCGGGGCAGAGACGTCCGTGGGTGTCGTCTCAGTCGACCCGTCGAGCCCCTTCTCGCACGGGGCGCTCCTCGGGGACCGGATCCGTCTGAGCGACCACTTCCTCGATCCCGGCGTCTTCATCCGCTCGATGGGGACTCGCGGTCATCTCGGCGGGCTTGCAGAGGCGACGCTGCAGGCGCTCCTCGTTCTCGATGCCGCGGGCAAGGAAATCGTGTTCCTCGAGACCGTCGGTACGGGGCAGAGCGAGGTCGAGGTGATCGGGATCGCGGATACCGTGCTGCTCGTCCTCATGCCCGGTTCCGGCGACTCCGTCCAGGCGCTGAAGGCGGGGATCATGGAGATTCCCGACGTGATCGCGATCAACAAGCAGGATCATCCTGCGGCGAAGACGATGTTGAACGAGGTGCGTTCGATCCTCGCGCTCGGCAGCGTCGACCGAGAAGGGGACCGCGGGTGGCGCCCGCCGATAGTTCTCACCGAGGCGACGCGCGGCGAGGGTGTGGCGGAGCTCTGGGAGAAGATCGAGGCGCACCGCGCGTTCCTCACGGACACGGGCGAGTTGGAGCGCCGGCGTGCGAAGAACCTCGCCGGCGAGGTGTTCGCGGTCGCGTCGGCGCGGGCGAAGTCTCATTTGGAGCATGCTGTGACCGACGATCCCGAGCTGCGGCGGCTGCTCGACGAGGTCCAGCGGCGGGAGCTCGATCCGCTGAGTGCAGTGCGCGAGATTCTGGAGAAGGTGTTCCACATTGGCGACGACGAGAACAGCACCGGGCCTTCCTGAGATCGAGGCTGCGCGTGCGCGGCTCGACGGTGTTGCGCGCGTGACCCCCGTCTACGCGTCGGAGACGCTGTCGCGGCTCGTCGGCCGAGAGGTGAAGCTGAAGGCGGAGAACCTCCAGCGCACTGGCTCGTTCAAGATCCGCGGCGCGTACAACCGCATCTCGACGCTCGAGGCCGACGAGGTCGTCGCCGCGAGTGCGGGTAACCACGGTCAGGCGGTTGCGTGGGCCGCGCGAGAGATCGGCGCACGGGCGCGCGTATTCATGCCGCAGGACGCGCCGATGGCAAAGGTGGAGGCGACGCGTCACTACGGCGCCGAGGTCGAGCTCACCGGTTCGGCGATCGAGTCCTGCATCGACGAGGCGGCGTTGTACGTGGAGGCGACCGGCGCGACGTTCGTCCACCCATTCGAGGACCCCGTCGTGATCGCGGGACAGGGAACGATCGGTCTCGAGCTCGCTGACCAGGTCGAGAACATCGACACCGTCCTCATTCCGATCGGCGGCGGCGGGCTCGCCTCGGGCATCTCGCTCGCGTTACGCGCCGTGAAGCCGGGTGTGCGGATCATCGGCGTGCAGGCCGAAGGGACGCTGCCGGGGGGAAGTGGACACACGATTGCCGACGGCATCGCCGTGAAGAAGCCGGGCGAGCTGACGATGTCGATCCTGCACGAGGTGCTCGACGAGATCGTGTCCGTGAACGACGACCAGATCAGCGAGGCGATGGTGCTTCTGCTCGAGCGCACGAAGCTCGTCGTCGAGGGCGCGGGGGCCGTCGGGGTTGCCGCGCTTCTCTCGGGGCAGGTCTCCGGTAGCGGTTGCGTCGTCCCCGTGCTCTCCGGGGGGAACATCGACGCGACACTTCTGATCTCGGTCATGCGCCACGGCCTCGCCGAAGGCGGCCGCTATCTCGTCCTGCGCACGCGCGTGCCCGATCGCCCAGGCGAGCTTGCGAAGCTCCTCACGCTGCTCGCGAACGAACGCGCGAATGTCGTGCAGGTGGCCCACCAGCGCGAACGGGCGGAGCTTCCCGTTGCAGACACCGGTGTCGAGCTGACGCTGATCACGCGCGACTCCGCGCACTGCGAGGAGATCCTCGCGACGCTCGACCGTCTCGGGTATCCGGCGGAGCGGCTCAGCTAGAGACCTTCCCGACTCCCGCCTAGACTCGGGCGGATGCAGGTCTGCCCCGTTTGCGGCGAGGAGAACCCGGCGCGGGCGCGCTTCTGCCTGAGCTGCGGCTCGCCGCTCTCGGCCGCCGTGCAGGCGCGCCGCGAGGAGCGGAAGATCGTCACGGTGCTCTTCGCCGACCTCGTTGGCTTCACGTCGCGCTCGGAGCAGCTCGACCCCGAGGACGTGCGTGCGGTGCTCAGCCCGTACTGGGAGCGGTTGCGCGTCGAGCTCGAGCGCAGGGGTGGCACCGTCGAGAAGTTCATCGGCGATGCGGTGATGGCGCTCTTCGGCGCACCCGTGGCGCACGAGGACGATCCGGAACGTGCCGTCCGCGCGGCGCTCGCGATTCGCGACTGGGCCCGGGAAAAGGGCGACGTGCAGGTGCGAATAGCGGTGACGACCGGCGAGGCGCTCGTTCTGCTCGGGGCGCGTCCCGCTGAAGGGGAGGGAATGGCGGCAGGTGACGTCGTGAACACCGCTGCGCGACTGCAGTCGGCGGCACCGGTGAACGGCGTTCTCGTCGGCGAGGCCACCTATCGCGCCACCCGCGACGTCATCGACTACGAGGAGCGCGAGCCCGTCGTCGCGAAGGGAAAGAGCGATCCGATCCCGGTCTGGGAGCCGCTGCAGGCGAAGTCGCGCTTCGGCATGGATCTCGAGCAGCGCAGCCTCACGCCGATCGTCGGGCGCGTGCGCGAGCTCGAAGCGCTCTTCGGCGCCTTCGACCGCGCCCGCGAGGCGCTCGAGCCGCAGCTCGTGACCATCGTCGGCGTTCCCGGCATCGGCAAGTCGCGCCTCGTCGCCGAGCTCTTCCAGCGTGTCGGCGACATGCCCGAGCTCGTGTGGTGGCGCCAGGGCCGAGCTCTCCCCTACGGCGACGGCGTCAGCTTCTGGGCCGTGAGCGAGATGGTGAAGGCGCAGGCCGGGATCCAGGAGAACGACACACCCGAGGTCGCGCACGACCGGATGCGCGAAAGCGTCACCGCGGTCGTCGAGGGCGACGACGACCAGGCGTGGGTCATGCAGCATCTCGTGCCGCTCATCGGCGGCCCACAACCGGAGGGCGACAACCCGAGCGAGAAGCTCGCGGCGTGGCGCCGGTATTTCGAAGGGCTCGCCGAGCAGCACCCGCTCGTCCTCGTCTTCGAGGACCTGCACTGGGCCGACGAAGGGTTGCTCGACTTCATCGACCACATCCTCGACTGGTCGTCAGGCGTTCCGATCTTCGTCGTCGGCACGACAAGGCCGGAGCTCTTCGACCGGCGGCCGGGATGGGGCGGCGGGAAGCTCAACTCGACGACGCTCGCGTTGCAGCCGCTTCCGGATGCCGACGCCGCGCTCATCATCCACCAGGTCATCGAGCAGTCGCTTCTGCCCGCGGCCACGCAGCAGGTGCTCGTAGAGCGCGCCGGCGGCAACCCGCTCTACGCGGAGCAGTTCGCGCGCCTCTACGTGGAGCGCGGCTCGGCCGAAGACCTGCCCCTGCCGGAGACCATCCAGGGGATCATCGCCGCGCGCCTCGACGGGTTG
>CAWCCJ010000011.1:0-7938 GCA_963794045.1 uncultured Actinomycetes bacterium | reverse complement strand
AGCCGGAGCGTGTCGCCATCCAGGAAACAGAAAGCCCGCCGTTTCCAGCGGGTTCCTTGAGGCTGCGGGGCAGGGATTCGAACCCCAACTTCCTGGTCCAGAGCCAGGCGTCCTGCCGTTAGACGACCCCGCAACGGCGGGGGGAGTGTAGCGATCGGCTACGGCGTTTTCGGCTCCCCGATCTCGAGCCGGTACACCGGAACGAGGCGCTTCTCGGCCTCCGTGTCGATACGCGCGACCACCTCGACGTACGGCTCGAGGCCGGAGCCGCGCAGCTTCGCCTTGAGCAGACCGTCGACCTGGTAGATGCCCGACGAGTTGTTCATGACGATCTCGACCATGACCGGCCGCGTATCGCCGTCGGTGATTCGCACCTCGTCGATCGCGGCGGCGGAGAGCGAGTGGATCGACACAGAGCCGCGCTCGAAGGGGATGCGCGAGCGACCCTTCGCCAGGTCGAGGGCATCGGCGACGCGCAGCACGCCGGCCTCGAGCGACAGCGGTTCGCCGTCGGCGCGGTGGCTCGTGATCGCCTGCAACGCTTCCGACACGACCACCGTGAGCTCGGGCTCCTCGTAGACGCCCTCGAGGAGCTGGCGCATCTTCGGCTCTGCGAGGAACAAGCTCCAGTCCTCGTGATCGCGCCGATGGATCGACATGCCGACATCGTGGAGAAACGAAGCGAGAACGACGACGACTTCGGAGTCGTCCGCACTCATGCGGTAGTCGCTCTGGAGAGACGGTTCGACGCCATGCTTGACGAGCAGTCGCAGAAGCCGGAGCGCGATGTTCGCGACGATCTGGACGTGCACCCACGAGTGGTCGTTGATCTGCAGGCGGAGCACCGCGTTGACGTTCGAGACATGCCACCAGGCCTTGATTTGCGCGTCGGCATTGACGTTCTCGAGCACGCGTCGGAGCTTGCGGTTTCCGCGCGCCGGAACCCGCAGCTGCATCGGCGCGATCGCCTCGGCCGGGGTGAGGCGCGCTTCGGCGAGAACGTCGGCCTGCGGGATCTCGACGACGTCGTCCGACTCTGGGGTGGTGTCGGCCATCTCGTGAGCTTAGAAGCTCGTGCAGCGGCCGGGGCTACGCGACCTCGGCGGCCCAGTCGCCGTACAGGCGCGTGTATGGGCCGGGCCGCGCGATCAGCTCGTCGTGCGTGCCGACGTCGACGATGTGGCCGTGGTCGAGCACGACGATCATGTTCGCTCGCCGGATCGTCGAGAGCCGGTGGGCGATGATGAACGCGGTTCGTCCAGTGAGGAGACGCCGCAGACCGCGGTCGATCTTGCGCTCCGTCCCGATGTCCACGGAGGACGTCGCCTCGTCGAGGATCAGGATTCGCGGATCGGCGAGGAGCGCTCGCGCGAACGCAAGGAGCTGCCGCTGGCCGAGCGAGAGCTTGAAGCCGCGCTCTCCGACCTCGGTCTCGAAGCTCTCCGGCAGCTCCTCGATAAAGCCGTCGGCGCCGACGGCCGCCGCAGCGGCTTCGACTTCGGCCCGAGAAGCGCTCGGTTGGCCGAACGCGATGTTGTCGGCGATCGAGCCTGCGAACAGGAAGCCCTCCTGGGGAACGATGCCGAGCTGGCGCCGCAGCGACTCCTGCGTCACATCGCGCAGGTCGGTGCCGTCGATCGTGAGCACGCCGGCCCTTGGGTCGTAGAAGCGCGCGAGCAGCTTTGCGATCGTCGATTTCCCGGCGCCGGTGTGGCCGACCAGCGCGACGGTCGTTCCCGCGGGCACGTCGAGATCGAAGTCGTGGAGAACGTCCGGGAGATCGCCGTATCCGAAGCGGACGTGGTCGAAGCGAACGTGGCCATCGATGCGTCCGAGCTCGCGTGCGGTCGATGCGTCCACGATGTCCGGTTCTTCGTCGAGGACGGCGGTGATGCGATCGAGAGCTGCGGTCGCCGACAGGAACGTGTTGTAGAGCTGCGACAGCTGCTGCACCGGATCGAAGAAGTTCCCGAGGTACAGCGTGAACGCGAGCAGCGTGCCGATCGTCATGTTGCCGTCGACCACGAGCCAGCCTCCGAGCCCGAGGACGATGGCGGTGGCGACCGACGAGAGGATGTCGACCGCCGGGAAGTAGATCCCGTTGAGGACGACCGTCTCGTAGTTGGACTCGCGGTAGCGCTCGTTCACGCCGCGGAACGTGGTCTGGCTCGCCGGCTCGCGCGTGAACGACTGCACGACGCGCATCCCGGAGATGTCCTCGGCGAGGGTCGCCGTAACCAGGCCGAGTCGCTCGCGCACACTCTTGTAGGCGCGGTTCGAGCGCGAGCGGAACCAGCCCGTCGCGAGAGCCATGAGAGGAAGGACGAGGAGCGTCGCGAGAGCGAGGCGCCAGTCGAGCAGGAACAGAACGATGATCGTCCCGACGAGGACGAGCGAGTTCTGCACGAGGCTCGAGATGCCGTCCGTGACGAGCTGGTCGAGCGCCTCGACGTCATTCGTGATTCTGCTGACGATCGCACCTGTCCGGTTGCGCTCGTAGTAGCCCAGCGACAGGCGTTGCAAATGGCCGAAGAGCTGGATCCGGAGATCGGCGAGAGCCCGCTCGCCGACCCAGCCGGTGAAGTACGTCTGAGCGCCTGACAGGACGAAGGCCGCGATGCCCGCAGCAACGAAGGCGACCACGACGAGCGAAAGCGTGTGGAGATTGCCGGCCTCGATGCCGTCATCGACGGCGAGCTTCGACAGATACGGCGGGAGGAGGGCAACGCCCGTATATGCGACGAGGGTGGCGATTGCGAGAGCCGTGCGGGCGCGGTACGGGCGTGCAAGGCGCAGGAGCACGCGGACTCGCCGGCGCGTCTGGCGCCACGACCAGTCTTCGATCCGTGCGCCGCGGTCGTCCGTGAGATGGCTTCCGAACTGCCAGACCTTCACCCTGCCACCACCTGCTGTAGGAGGCCGTGCTCGTGAATCTCGCGGAACACTGGGCTCGTCTCCAGCAACTCGGCCTGTGTGCCCCGAGCGACGATCCGCCCGTGGTCGAGAACGACCACCTCGTCCGCGAGTGCGATCGTGGACAGTCGGTGGGCGATGATGATCGTCGTTCGCCCACGCATTACTGCGCGCAGGCCCGCGCGGATCCTTGCCTCGGTCGTCGCGTCGACCGAGGCCGTGGCGTCGTCGAGGATGAGGATGCGCGGGTCTATGAGCAGCGCCCGGGCGATCGCGATGCGCTGTCGCTGACCTCCGGACAGTGTGATGCCCCGCTCACCGACGACGGTGTCGTAGCCGTGTGGCAGCTCGAGAACGAACTCGTGGGCCTGCGCCGCCTGCGCGGCTGCCTCGACCGCCTCGAACGGCGCGTCGGGCATGCCGAGCGCGATGTTGTCGCGTATCGATGTCGAGAAGAGGAACGGGTCCTGTGAGATGACGCCGATCTCCCGACGGAGCGAGCGGCGCGCAAGGTCGCGGACGTCCACGCCGTCGACCAGCACGCGACCGGCCGTCGTGTCGTAGAACCGCGGCACGAGTGCGGCGAGCGTCGTCTTCCCCGAGCCGGTCGGGCCGATGAGGGCCACGGTGCCCCCGGCGGGCACGTCCAGATCGACGGCCTCGACGACCGGCCGCTCGCGGTCGTAGCCGAACGTGACGTTTTCGAACACGAGCTGCCCGGGGCCGGCTGGGAGCTCGAGCGCGCTGGCGCGATCTGCGATCTCCTCGGGCTCATCGAGGATCTCGAAGATACGTCGGCCCGCGGCGATTGCCCGCTGCGCCTGTCCGATCCACATCCCGAGCATTCGCAGCGGCATCACGAGCATGGCGAGCAGGAGGTTGAAGCTGAAGAACGCCCCGAGCGAGAGCGATCCGGAGATGACCATACGACCCGCGGCGAACAGCACGAGCGCCTGAGCGATGAGCGGCAGGAACGTGAGCAGCGGCACGTAGAGCGCACGCTGTCTGTTGGCGTCGATCGTCCTCTCGAAGACAGCGTTCGCCGCGGCATCGAAGTGCGCGGCCCGACGTTCCTCCTGCGCGAACGACTTGACGACGTGGACGCCCGTGATCGACTCCTCGGCGACGATCGCGACCTCGGCGAGGGTCTGCTGGACGTCCCGCAGCACGGGCTGGGCTACCCGGCTGTAGCGGTAGGCGGTCAGCGCGATGATCGGTGTGATTGCGAGCGCGACGAGCGCGAGTTGCCAGCTGTAGAAGAAGAGCACCGCCGTGACGACGAGGATCGTTACTACGTGCTGCGCGAAGAAGATGAGGCCGTAGCCGAGGAAGAAGCGCACGGATTGCAGGTCGATCGTGGCGCGCGACATGAGCTGGCCTGTCTGACTGCGGTCGTAGAAGCCGAACGACAGTCGGAGGAAGTGCGAGTAGAGCTCGTCGCGCATGTCGTACTCGACCCCGAGCGCCTGCCTCCCCGAGATCACGCGCCGGCCGTACATGAGGGCGCCCTTGATGAGCCCGAGCAGGATGATCGCGCCGACCTCGAGGACGAGCAACTGGGTGTCCGCTCCGCCGCTGATCTCGTTGATTACGACCCCCGTCAGCACGGGTACGAGGACGCCCGCGATCTGCGACAGGATCGCGAGCAGCGAGGAGACAGCGAGCGACGCTCGATACGGGCGCAGGAAGCCGAGAAGGCGCACGAACGTGCGCCATCCGCTGTCTGGCGTGCTTCGTGGCTCCTCGTCGGGCACGGCTTCGTAGGGTACGGACCGAGCACGCGCTACCGCAGTAGACAAGCGGGTTCTCGACGTGAATCGGCCACTCGGTTAGCTCCTGGTTAGGTTCCGTCCGCGCGGGTGCTAGGTGCCGACGCCTGCGTCCGCCGCGCGCTCCAGCACGTCCGCAACCATCGTGGCCGGGGCGCGTGCGTCGCGGGCGTACAGCCGAAACGTGGTGGCCGGACCGACCTCGCACTCGCCCCGACACCGGCGGCGGCGATCCTCGGCCACTCCGATCGTTACGTCTTCCCGCTCAGACGGCCGCCACTGCTCGAACCGCTGCCGTCAGCGGGCCCATCGTGCGCGGGCACTTCATGCCAGCGGTAGGGCTGAGCGATGAGCGCGTCTACCAATCGCTGCGACGTCCGTGGTCGCGGGGTGTTGTCGCGTGGTCGACGTCGGCGACCGGCTGCTTCGCGTCTGCGCGGCCTGCGCAGCCGTGTTCCGGACCAGCCCGAAGCCCTACTCGAAGCCGTCCGCCGCGCCTATGCTGATGAGGACGCGCTGCCGCCGGCGAACGGCCCCGGACCACGTCTTGACACGGGCGTATCTCCCGAGGAAGATTCTCCGTAGCGGCACGATGCCTGGGGAGGCATCGAGATGTTGGGGGTGGGGGTATGCGGCGTATCGGAGATGTCACGTGTTGGCGTCGGCTGGTCATTACGGCGGCGATGGTGTTGGTCGCCGCGCTCGTCACCGCAGATCAGGGCCCGAGTCCGGCTGGGGCGTCCACGTTGCCGACCGGGTTTCGCGACTCGGTCGTGCTGAGCGGACTGGTGAACCCGACGGTGCTGCAGTTCGCGCCCGACGGGCGGATCTTCGTCGGCCAGAAGAACGGCGTGATCAAGGTCTTTCAGAGCCTGACCGACACGAGCCCGGTCACTGTTGCCGACCTGTCGGCCGAGGTCGACGACTACTGGGATCGTGGGCTGCTCGGCATGGCGCTGCCGCCGAACTTCCCGACCAACCCGTACGTCTACGTGCTCTACGCGTACGACGCCCCGATCGGCGGCACCGCGCCGACCTGGAACGACGGCTGCCCGACCCCGCCCGGGCCGACCACCGACGGCTGCCTGGTGTCGGGGCGCGTGTCGCGACTGCAGATCAGCGGGAACGTCATGACCGGCAGCGAGCAGGTGCTCGTCAACGACTGGTGCCAGCAGTTCCCGAGCCATTCGATCGGCACGCTCCTGTTCGGCCGCGACGGATACCTTTACGTCACTGGCGGCGACGGCGCCAGCTTCAACAACGTCGACTACGGCCAGTACGGCAACGACCTATGCCGGCGACCAGGCAAACCCCTGCGGCGACCCGCCCGGGGCGGTCGGCACGGCGCTGAGCCCACCCGGTGCCGAGGGTGGCGCGCTGCGCAGCCAGAGCGTCCGGCGCACCGACGGCCCGGCAACCCTCGACGGCGCGGTTCTGCGGATCGATCCGGCCACCGGCGCGGGTGTGCCTGGCAACCCGTTCTTCTCCTCATCGGATGCCAACGCGCGCCGCATCGTGGCCTACGGGCTGCGTAACCCGTTCCGCATCACCCAACGCCCCGGGACCGACGAGCTGTGGATCGGCGATGTCGGCTGGAACACCTGGGAAGAGATCAACCGCGTCGTCGCCCCGGCCAGCGCCACGGCGTCGAACTTCGGCTGGCCGTGCTACGAGGGAGCGTCACCGCAAGAGCGGCTACCAGGGTGCCGGCCTCAATCTGTGCTCGTCGCTGTACTCGACGCCTGGTTCGGTCATAGCGCCGTATTACACGTACAACCACAGCGCCTGCGTGGTGAGCTACACCGGCTGCCACACCGGCGGCTCATCCATCACGGGCGTCGCGTTCTACCAGGGCGGGTCGTACCCGACGCAATACAACGGCGCGCTCTTCTTCGCCGACCACACCCGCAACGAGATCTGGGCGATGCTCCCCGGCACGAACGGGTTGCCTGACCCCTCCAGGCTGCAGTCGTTCGTCGGCGTCGACGCCACTGGCGGTGCCGCCGGGCATCCCGTCGACCTGAAGATCGGCCCCGGCGGCGACCTGTTCTACGTCGACATGGACGACGGCACCGTGCACCGCATCACCTATGCCGCCGCCAACCAGCCGCCGACCGCGGTAATCGCCGCGAACCCGACCAACGGTCCCGTCCCGCTGACGGTCAGCTTCGACGGCACCGGCTCGTCCGACCCGGAAGGGAAGCCGCTGAGCTACTCGTGGGACCTCAACGGCGACGGAACGTTCGGCGACGCGACAGCCTCGACGGCGTCGTACACCTACACGACGGCGGGCGTCTATCACCCCAGTCTGCGGGTCACCGACGACCAGGGCGTGAGCGACACGAAGTCGGTCACCGTCACGGCCGGGAACACCGCGCCGATCGCGGTCATCGACTCGCCCGCGTCGAGCCTGACCTGGAAGGTCGGCGACACGATTAACTTCTCCGGCCACGCCACCGATGCGCAGGACGGGACAGCTGCCGGCGTCGGCGCTGAGCTGGTCTCTGATCCTGCATCACTGCTTCACGCCAACCGACTGCCACACGCACTTGATCCAGACCCTCAACGGCGTCTCGAGCGGATCGTTCACCGCGCCGGACCACGAATACCCCTGCTGGCTGGAAGTGCAGCTCGTCGCGACCGACTCGGGCGGGCTGACCTCGACGACGAGCGTCCGGCTGGACCCGAAGACGGTCGTGCTCACGTTCAAGAGCAACCCGGGCGGTCTCGTCCTCAGCGACCTGGTGGTGAACGAGGCGCCGCGCACGACGCCGTTCTCCGTGACCGTGGTCGTCGGCTCGGCGAACTCGGTCAGCGCCCCGTCGCCACAGCAGTTCAACAAGTCCACGTACAACTTCATGTCGTGGTCGGACGGCGGCCCCCAGAGCCACACCATCACTGCGCCCGCGGTGAATACCACCTACACCGCGATCTACCGCAAGCGCTAAGGCGCACCGCGGGGGTGCCGGGCGGCGGCACCAGAGACTGACCGCGCTGGGACCTCGCTTGGGTCCCGTGGCTCCTACACGGACGAGGAACTCCGAAGACCGCTCGTACGAGCCATGCGATCACGCGGTGAGCGGCGGGAAGTCGACATGGCCCCAGGTGGGGCGCCCGGCCTCACCCACGCATTTCAGACCGACGATGTTTCAACCCGAACGAAGGGGAACGACAGGGAGTCGCTCGCGTCCTCCGGCCACCCGCATAACTAAGCGAAGTGTCGGCTCCAGTCGGTTCCTGTCACTCCACCCGTACG
>CAWCCJ010000010.1:0-739322 GCA_963794045.1 uncultured Actinomycetes bacterium | reverse complement strand
GACGCATTGCTTGCACCACTCCAGGAATCGGTCATCCGCGAGCTCGAGGCGGCGGTTTCCTCGCTTCTCAGCGGCGAGGTCGCGGCGATCGGATTCGGCGTCCCGTCGCCGATCGACCTGATCTACGGCGTGGTCGTCGAGTGCGTGAACCTGCCGCTCCGCGACTTCGCCCTTCGCGAGCACATGGCGGATCGTTTCGAGCGCCCTGTCGGTCTCGACAACGACGCCAATGCCGCGGCCATCGGCGAATGGCGGGCCGGCGCCGGGCGGGGGGTCGACGACATGGTGATGCTCACGCTCGGGACGGGCTCGGAGGCGGAGTGATCTCCGGGGGCCTCCCCTTCCGCGGCCACCGCGGCGCGGGTGTCGAGCTCGGCCACGTCGTGATCGTCCACGACGGCCGCCCCTGCCAGGGCTGCTGTCGCGGTCACGGCCATCTCGAGCCGTACGTCACGGGGCTCGCGGCGACCGGGCGGCGCAGGACGCTTTCGGCCCGTCAGCCGACGCGCACCGGTTGATCCGGCTCGCGAACGAGGGCGACGGCGAGGCGCGCGAGATCCTCGCCGACATCGGCCGCTACCTCGGCTCCGCGATGGGCTCCTTCGCGAACATCTTCGCGCCCCAGCTGATCGTCATCGGCGGCGGCTTCGGCGTCGCCGGCTGGGAGTACCTGATCCCGTCGGCGCTCGAGATCATGGAGCGCGAGGCGCTCCGTCCCATGCGCGACTGGGTGCGCGTCGTCCCCGCGGAGCTCGGGACAGCCGCAGGCTCGATCGGCGCCGCATTCGTCGGCTTCTACGCCGCCGAGTGAGCCGCCACTTCGCCGTCGTCGTCCCGTTCGACCGGGCTCGCCGAGGTGGTCGACGAGTTGGCGCGAGCGGACTGCCTGACGAAGCCATCGCACGGGATGCCGCCGCACGTGACCGCTGCTGACGCCCTCGAGAGGCGACGATCGCCGATCTCGTCGAGGCGATGGCGCCCTTCGCGCCCTTCGACGTCCGCTTCGAGCGGCTCGACCGGTTTCCCGGGACGCTCTGGCTTGCGCCCGAGCCGTCGGGCCCGTTCGTCGCGATGACGGAGACGCTCGTTGCGCGCTGGCCCGAGTGCCCGCCGTACGGCGGCGTCTTCTCGCGCGATCGTGCCGCATCTGACGGTCGCGCAGCGCGACTTCGACGAGGCGACCGAGGCGCTCGAGCCCTTGCTTCCTCTGCAGTCGCGCGTGCGAGTCGGTCGTGCTGCTCGAGCAGGTGCAGGACGACCACTGGCGCGAGATCGCGACGCGTCGATCTCGAGGGGACGTAGATGCCGCTCGCCGTCTGCGCGACGCCGATCGGCAACCTCGACGACGTGACGCTGCGCGTGCTCGCCGAGCTGCGCGCCGCGGACGTCGTTCTCTGCGAGGACACGCGGCACACGCGGACGCTGCTCGCAGCGCCACGGCATCGAGGCGAAGCTCCTCTCGTACCACGAGCACAACGAGGCGTCGCGGACGGCGGAGCTCCTGCCGCGGCTCTCGGCGGGCGAACGGATTGCGCTCGTCTCCGACGCGGGCATGCCGGGGATCAGCGACCCGGGCGGGCGGCTCGTGCGCGCGGCGCTCGACGCGGGCGTCGCCGTGACGGTGCTGCCCGGCCCTTCGGCAGTCGAGACGGCGCTCGTCGCATCCGGCCTCGTCGGCGAGCGCTACCAGTTCCTCGGCTTCCTGCCGCGTGGCGCGTCGGCGTTGGCGGCGCTGTGGGAGGAGCTCGCGCGTGGACGCTGGCCCGCGGTCGCCTTCGAGTCGCCGCAGCGGCTGCCCGCGACGCTGCGCTCGCTCGCGGCGGCCGACCCGTCGCGGGAGGTGGCCGTCTGCCGTGAGCTGACGAAGCGCTTCGAGGAGGTCGTGCGCGGGACGCGCAGCCGAGCTCGCCGACGCGGTTCCCCGAGCCGCCGAAGGGAGAGATCACGCTCGTCATCGGGCCTGCCGCGCGGCCGGGAGATGCGAGGACGTCGACGCTGCGCTCGCGGCCGTGGCGCGAGCTCGTCGAGGCCGGGCGCCCGCGCCGCGGGCGGCCGACGTCGTCGCGCGCCTCACCGGCGTTGCACGCAACCGGCTCTACCGCGGCTCGCTGTAATCAGATTTGACAACAGCCGACGCCGCCGCTACCGTGGCCTTCTCGTTTACTCATCTGACAACAAAGGGAGTGATGCGCATGCATCGGCTCGTCCCGATCGTCGTCCTGTTCTTCGCTGCGGTCTCCGGCGGCGCTCGCGTGGACGTGGCCCGTTCGCGGGCCCGTCGTGCAGGCCTTCGACTTCGACCAGGCTCACCCGTATGCGGCGGGTCAGCACCGCGGCATCGCAATCGACACAGCGGCCGGCAACCGTGTGCACGCGCCCGTGGGAGGGATGTCAGCTTCGCCGGCACGGTCCCCGGCAGCGGCCTGTCACTGACGATCCGCACGGCGGACGGTCTCGCAGTCACCCTCACGACGCTCGGGTCGCTCGGTGTGGCGCGCGGGGACGCCGTTGCCGAAGGTGACGCCGTCGCAACCGCCGGGCGGCGACCCGGTCCATCTCGGTGTCCGCGAGGCAGCGAACGAGCAGGGCTACCTCGATCCGTTGCGCTTCCTGCCGCTGCCCAGTCCGCCGAACGCCCCGGCGCCGACGCCTGCGCCTGCGCCCGCCCCGACGGCCGCGCCTGCGCCGGTTGCCGCTCCCGCGCTCTCCGGTTGCCTCTCCTGGCGCCGCACCGGCGCCTGCGCCTGCGGGACGGGCGCCCGCGGCCGCCACGCCCGCCCCACGCCGAAACCGAACCCGCCCGAGGTCGCCGCTCCTCCGTCCGTGCCGGCCTCCACCGCGGGCGCCGATCCATCTCCGGCCGGCGGCAGTCTCGCGACCCGACAGAGCGGCCTGCGCATCGCGACGCGCGGAGCCGTGCGCCCGCGGCCGGGGGCAGCGCCGCGGTGCACGCGCCGCCCGGTTCGCAAGTCGCGGCAGTGCAGGCGACCGCGCCTTCGCCAGCACGCCCGCCGCGGGAGCCCGCGCGCCCCGTGCAGCGCGCCATCCGCGGCTGCGTCATCGATGGCCGCCCGCTCCACGGCAGAGCACGCCATGGGAGGGCACTCCATTGCCGAGCACGCCATGGGAGAGCGCCCCATGAAGGCGCTTCCCCGGAACGTCCGCCGCGGCCGGTGGTGCCGACGGCGATTCGCGTCTCGGCACCGGCACACGACGTGCGTGCCGCGTCGGCATCACAGACCGCCGGCCGTGCTGCTCCCGAGCCCGTCCATCGCGCATCCCTGCACGCCCAGCCGCCGTCGGCTCGGCCGGGGCCCGGCCGGCCGTTCTGGCAAATGCTCCTCGGCATCCTGTCGTCGATCGGAGCAGGCATCGCCGCCGTGGTCGCCCTCGTTCGCATCCCGCTCTTCAGGCGCGGGCGGCTTGCGACGTGACACCGTTCCTATCATGGGTGTGTGCGCTTCTACCTGACCACACCGATCTATTACGTCAACTCGACGCCGCACATCGGGCACGCGTACACGACCGCGATCGGCGACATGATCGTGCGCCACCACCGGCAGCGCGGCGACGACACCTTCTTCCTGACGGGTGTGGACGAGCATGCGACGAAGGTCTGGCGCGTCGCCCAGGAGCAGGGGCTCGAGCCGAAGGAGTACGCGGACCGGATCGCCGTGCCCTGGCGGGAGCTCCCTGCGCGCCTCAACGCCGCGAACGACTTCTTCATCCGCACGAGCGACGAGGGCCACAAGCTGTTCGTCCGCGACTTCCTGCAGCGGATGTACGACAACGGCGACATCTACCAGGACGTCTACGCCGGCCTGTACTGCGTCGGCTGCGAGGCCTTCAAGAACGAGGACGAGCTGACGCCGGACGGGCTTTGCCCCGAGCACGGCACGAAGCCCGAATGGATCGAGGAGAAGAACTACTTCTTCCGCCTCTCGGCCTATCAGGACAAGCTGCTCGCGCTCTACGACGAGCGGCAGGACTTCGTGCTGCCGGGCTTCCGGTACAACGAGGCCCGCTCGTTCATCGCGGGCGGCCTTCAGGACTTCAGCATCTCGCGCGCGGGCCAGCCGTGGGGGATCCCGCTGCCGTGGGACGAGTCGCAGGTCGCGTACGTCTGGGCCGACGCGCTCGTGAACTACCTGAGCGCGCTCACCTACGCGCGTCCGGGCGAGGACCTCCGCGACGAGTTCTGGCCGGACGTCCACCATCTGCTCGCGAAGGACATCCTGCGGTTCCACTGCGTCTACTGGCCGGCGATGCTGCTCTCGGCCGGGTACGAGCCGCCGAAGCAGCTCTTCGTGCACGGCTACCTGCTGCTCGACGACCGGAAGATCTCGAAGTCGCTCGGCAACGTCATCGACCCGCTCGAGCTGATCGACATCTACGGCGCCGACCCCGTCCGGTACTGGATCGCGCGCGCGGTCTCGTTCGGCCAGGACGGGAGCGCCTCGGTCGAGGGAGTGCGGGAGCGCTACGACAGCGAGCTCGCGAACGATCTCGGGAACCTGCTCTCCCGCACGACCGCGATGATCGCCCGGTACCGCGACGGCAGTGTCGCGAAGGTGCAGCCCGACGCGCCCGTCGACTTCGACTCGCTGCGCCGTGACGTCAGCGACCGGATCGATCGTCTTCGACGTCACAGGCGCGCTCGACCAGATCTGGGATGCAGTGCGCCGCCTGAACCAGTACGTCACCACCGAGGCGCCGTGGCAGCTCGCGAAAGACGAGGCGAACGCGGAGCGGCTCGACCGCGTCCTCTACACGCTCGTCGACGGCCTGACCTCGGTCGCGGTGCTCCTCGCGGCATATCTCCCGGAGTCCGCACCCAAGATCCTCGCGGCGCTCGGCCAGGGCGAGGACACATCGCTCGACCGCGTACGGAACGGCGGCGCGGCCGCCGTGGACGAGATCGAGGCGTCGGAGCCGCTCTTCCCCCGCATCGAGCTGCCCTCCGCGGCTGCGTGATCGATACGCACACGCACCTCGACGCGCTCGACGAGGACGCGGCGCAGGTCGTCGCTCGCGCGCGCGAGGCAGGCGTGACGCGAATCCTCACGGTCGGCACCGACGTCGAGGGCAGCAAGCGTGCGCTCGAGTACGCCGACGCATTCGACGAGGTGTTCGCGATCATCGGCATCCACCCGCACGCCGCGAACGACGCGACCGACGACGACGTCTCCGAGATCCGCGAGTCTGCTCGCGCATCCGAAGGCAGTCGGCGCGGGGGAGATGGGCCTCGACTGGTTCCGCGACTACGCCCCGCGCGAGAAGCAGCGTTCACCTCTTCGCAGTCGATGCTCGCGGTCGCCGCCGAGACCGGAAAACCCGCGGTCATCCATACGCGCGCAGCAGACGAGGACACGCTCGCCGCGCTCACCGATTTCGGCGGGCGAGTCGTCCTTCACTGCTTCTCCTCGCCGCATCTCCTGCCGACCGCGCTCGAGCGCGGCTGGTACGTCTCGTTCGCAGGCAACGCGACGTTCCCGAAGGCGGTCGATCTCCGGCTCGCGGCGCGCGAGGTCCCGCCGGACAGGATCCTCGCCGAGACCGATGCGCCGTACCTCGCACCGCAACCCGTCCGCGGCAAGCGGAACGAGCCGGCATACGTCATGCATACGCTCGCCGGCCTCGCCGAGGCGCGAAACGAGGACCCGGCCGAGCTCGAGGCACGGATCGACGCGAACGCGCGCGCCTGCTTCGATCTGCCGGCGTGATCTCTCCGAAGAAGCAGTACGGGCAGCACTTCCTCGTCGACGAGAACATCCTCGGCGTCATCGGGCGTCTCGCGCAGCTCGAGCCCGACGATGTCGTCCTCGAGATCGGCCCGGGGCTCGGCGTCCTGACGCGCTACCTCGCGGAACGCGTCGCGCGAGTGCATCGCCGTCGAGGTGGATACCTCGCTCGAGCCGCACCTCCGAAGCGTGGGGGAGAACGTCGAGCTTCGGTTCGGGGATGCGCTGCAGCTCGACCTCCGCACGGACGCGACGAAGCTCGTCGCGAACCTCCCCTACAACATCGCGACGCCGCTCATCGCGGAGAGCCTCGACGGCCTCCCGGCGATCGAGCTGTGGTGTGTGATGGTGCAACGCGAGGTCGCGGACCGGTTCTTCGCCGAGCCGCGCTCGAAGGCGTACGGCGCGGTGTCGGTGCTCGTTCAGCTCGTCTGCGAGCGAGTCGGCTTCCATCCCGTCGCCCGCACGGTCTTCCGGCCGCCGCCGAACGTCGACTCGGCGCTCGTCGCGTTCAGGCGCGTCGCGATGCCGGGCGACTTCGCCCGCGTGAAGCGACTTGTCACCGCGTCCTTCGCGCATCGTCGAAAGACGCTCCCGAACTCCCTGGCGCTTGCAGGGCTCGCGTCGCGGGACAGCGGAGCCGCGGCGCTCGCAGCGATCGGGCGCGAGCCGACTGCTCGCGCCGAGTCGCTCGAGCCGTCCGAGTTCGTCGCACTTGCCGAGGCGCTCGAGTGAGAGCACCCGCACCGGCGAAGATCAACCTTGCCCTCGTCGTCGGGCCACTCCGGGACGACGGCAAGCACGAGCTCGTGACGGTCTACCAGCGCGTCGGGCTGCACGATCGCATCGACCTCGAGCGCGCGCCCGCGACGAGCGTTGAAGGGTTCGACGACGACACCATCGTGCGGGGCGCGCTCCACGCGCTCGCGGAGGAAGCCGGCCAGAGCGGCGGCTGGCGCGTGCGCATCGAGAAGCGGATCCCGGTGGGGGCCGGCCTTGCGGGTGGAAGCACCGATGCTGCAACCGCGCTCCGCCTTGCGAACGACACGCTCGACGAGCCGCTCGCGCGTGGCGCTCTCCATGACATCGGTGCGCGCATAGGGGCCGACGTCCCTTTCTTCTTTCACGAGGGCGTGCAGCTCGGGACAGGAGACGGCACGACGCTTGCACCGGTCGATGTGCCGCAGGATTTCTGGGTGCTCCTCGTGCTCGCGAACGGCGCGACGAAGCAGTCGACCCAGGCCGTGTACGCCGCGTTCGATGCACGTGAGGGCGCCCACGGGTTCGAGGGGCGGCGAGCGCAGCTGCTCGAGATGCTCGACGGCATCCGGCGGCCGCGGGACCTCGCCTCCCTACCCCGGAACGACCTCGCGAGATCACCGCTCGTGGACGAGCTGCACGCGCTCGGTGCGTTCCGTGCGGACGTCAGCGGCGCCGGTCCAACCGTCTACGGGCTCTTCCATCACAGAGCACGCGCAGAGTCGGCCGCGCGGGCATTTCGACGCCGCGCGCAGACCTGGATCACGCCACCAGCGTGGTACGGTTGAGCCGTGTTGAGCAGCGATTCCCAACGTATGGTCGACCACGGGTCGTCCCGCGCGGGCCGCTGGCTCGAGGCGAAGCGCGTCCGCGTCGCGCTCTCGATCGCCGCGATCGAGTCGATCGTCGTCTTCTTCTCGCAGGACATCAGCCGCTGGACGGTGATCGTGCTCGCGATCGTCGCGGTCATCTGCTGGGTCGCCGGCCGCGAGAGCCGCTCGACCACGGTCCGGCAGCTGCTCTGGATCTTCGCCGCCTCCCAGCTCCTCACCCTGATCGCCGTCATCCTCGGCTGGATCGTCAAGTGGGCCGTGATCATGGCGATCGTGGTCTTCGCGATCGTCGCGCTCGTCTTCCTCTTCCTCGACCGGCGCTAAAGTCTCGGGGTACATCGCCCTGGGGCGTGGCCAAGCGGTAAGGCAACGGGTTTTGGTCCCGTGATCCCAGGTTCGAATCCTGGCGCCCCAGCCTTTTCTCCCTGACCCTGAAACCATTGGCGGACGAGCTCGCAGCAGTCGTGATGGCCGGCGGCCTCGGCACGCGCATGAAGAGCGCGACGCCGAAGCACCTCCATCCGCTGCTCGGACGGCGCATGGTCGACTGGGTCGTGCAGGCTGCACGCGACGGAGGCATCGCGCGCGTGGTCGTCGTCGCCTCGCCGGACACCGCATCCTCGTTCGGGGACATCGAGGTCGCGGTTCAGCATCGGGCTCTCGGCACAGGCGACGCGGTGCGCTCTGCCCGCGACGCCGTCGGGGCCGCGGCCGGGGATGTCGTCGTCCTGAACGGTGACGTGCCCGCGCTCACCGCCGCGACGGTGCGCGCCCTCGTCGAGACGCATCGCGGGGAGAACGCGGCCGCAACCGTGCTCGCGTTCCAGCCCGAGGACACGCGCTCGTACGGCCGCGTCGTGCGCGACGCGGGCGGGAGACTCGCGAGGATTGTCGAGGCGGGGGACGCGTCGGCCGACGAGCTTGCGCTCCGCGAGGTGAACTCCGGCATCTACGTCTTCCGCGCCGAAAAGCTCTGGCCGGTGCTCGAGCGGCTCGAGCCGCACAACGCCCAGGGCGAGCTCTACGTCACCGACACGCTCGGCCTTCTCGTCGCCGACGGCGAGACCGTCGCGGTGCACACCGCGCAAACGGCATGGGAGGTGGAGGGGATCAACACGCGCGTCGAGCTCGCATTCGTCGCGGCGAAGCTCCGCGACCGCATCAACACCGAGCACATGCTCGCCGGGGTGACCATCGTCGATCCCGGCTCTACCTGGATCGAGGCGGGGGTCGAGATCGAGCCGGACGTGACCATCCACCCGCACACGGTCATCCGCGGGCGGGTGAAGATCGCGGGCGGGGCGGAGATCGGCCCGTTTGCGTACATCCGCCCGGAGACCGTCCTGGCCGAGCGGGTCAAGATCGGCACTTTCGTGGAGATCAAGAAATCGAGCGTCGGCCCGCGGACGAAGATCCCGCATCTGTCCTACATCGGGGACGCCGAGATCGGGTCGGACACGAACGTCGGGGCAGGGAACATCACCGCGAATTTCCCGCATGAAAAGGGGAAGCCCAAGGGGCAGACCCGGATCGGGAGCAACGTCAGGACCGGAGTCGACAATGTCTTCGGTGCACCTGTCAGCGTGGGCGACGATGCTTGGATTGCACCGGGTGCGGTCATCACCGATGATGTCCCTCCGGGATCACTTGCAGGGTTCGCCCCGCGCCAGGAGACGAAGGAAGGATGGGTCTACGACAAGCATGGAAAGCCTGACAGCTGAGCTTGCCTTGCCGGGCCTCGAGAAGGCGACCGTGACCGATCCCGCCCAGTCGAACTGGATCGAGCGCGGCCCGTCGAAGCGGCTCATGGTCTTCTCGGGCCGGTCGCATCCCGACCTCGCGCAGGCGATCGCCGACCACATCGGCCTCGGTCTCGGCGGCGTCGAGCTCGAGACGTTCAAGAACGGCGAGACGTACACGCGGTACACGGAGTCGATCCGCGGCGCCGACGTGTTCCTCGTGCAGACGGGGTGCATCCCCGTCGACGAGCACATCATGGAGCTGATGCTCATGATCCAGGCGGCGAAGCTCGCCTCGGCAAAGCGCATCACCGCCGTCATGCCGCTCTTCCCCTACGCGCGCCAGGACCGCAAGGCGAAGCCGCGCGAGCCGATCTCCGCGCGCCTCGTCGCCGACATGTTGCAGCTCGCAGGCGCCGACCGCGTGCTGACGATGGACCTCCATGCCGGTCAGATTCAGGGCTTTTTCACGATCCCTGTCGACCACATGACGGCGCTGCCGCTCTTCGCTCGCCACTTCCGCGATCTCGGGCTCACCGGCGACGGAATCGTCTCGGTCGCCCCCGACGAGGGCCGCGCGAAGATGGCCGTGCGCTTCGCCGAGATGATCGAGGCCGACTTCGCGATCATGCACAAGACGCGTCCTGCGCGCGATCAGGTGGAGGTGACGGAGATCACCGGCCGCGTGCGCGACAAGGTCGCGATCGTCGGCGACGACGTGATCATGACCGGCGGCACCCTGATCGCGAACGTCCAGGCGCTGCGCGACAAGGACGTGAAGGGCGTGTGGGTGTATGCGACGCACGGGGTCTTCTGCGACGGCGCGCTGCAGAAGTTCCACGACGCGCCGATCGACGGCATCGTCGTCACCGACACGGTGCCGATCAACCCGGTCGAGATGCCGGCCAACATGACGGTGCTTCCGGTCGCGCAGCTCCTCGCCGAGACCATCATGAATGTCTTCGCCGACGACTCCGTGTCGGCGATCTTCGGCGGCGAGAACCAGCTCTTCTAGCCATTTCGCTTAACCAGCCTGAGGCTGAGGCTGACGCCCTGGTGGACGCGCACCTCGCGGTGGAGTCGACACGCAGTTCTACTTCCTATGCAGCGTCGTGAACGCGAACGAGGACGTGGCCATTCGTTTCTAGCTTGGCGACAGCATCTGACCCCGCTAGTGCGCGGCGCAAAAGCGCTGTCCGCTAGTCGCCGCGGCGACCCCGATCACCGAGATCGTCCTCGAGCGAGCACTCGCTAGAGCCAAGAACTGCATCATCGCGGGAGCCATACTGTCTCGCGGGTGAGCGCGAAGAGTGTCATCAGCACGCTGTTCGGCGGCGGCCCACGAGGGATCGGCGGAACCGTGTATGGAACGGTCCTGGCGCTGGCGGCGATTGTTGCCGGCGGGTCTGAGCAGCGCGGGCCGCGAGAGCTGATCGTTCTGGTTGCGACCACCGCAACGGTGATCTGGGTCGCGCACGTCTATGCACACGGGCTCGGCGAGAGCATCGAGCAAGGGCATCGCCTCACATGGGGGGAACTGTGCTCCATCGGCGTGCGGGAACGCTCGATCCTGCTGGCCGCAGCCGCGCCGACTGCGGTTCTCCTCCTCGGCGTGGTCGGCCTGATGCGGGACTCGAGGGCCGTGTGGCTCGCATTCGGAGTCGGCCTCGCCGCACTCGCCGTTCAAGGCGCCAGATACGCCCGTGTCGAGCGCCTCGGACCATTCCGCACAGTGGCAGTCATGTCGACCAACGTGGCGCTCGGAGTCGTGGTCGTTCTCCTCAAAGTGCTGATCGGCCACTAGAAAAAGCTAGTGATTCGGCAGATGCCTCCTGGAGCTGCTCGAGGACGAGCTCCGGCTACGCACGGGACGAGGGGATCTGGCTGAGACTGCGACAGCTCGTCCTGCTAACGCATCCGCGAATGCGGGAGCACGGCGCGTTCGGCGGCGAGACCAGCTCTTCTAGCCGAGCCCGCTAGATCAAACCGCGGCCGACTCGTCGTCGTCGCCGCCGGTCGGGAGGGAGGAGCACGGCCGTGTCCGAGTCACAGATCACCGGGCTCAACCACATACACATCATCTGCTCTGACCTGGCGGAGAGCGAGAGGTGGTTTGTCGACGGCGTCGGCGCCGAGTTGGTCGAGCGACGCGAATCCCGTGGGATGGCGACCAGCGAGCTGCGTCTGGCGGGTATCTGCCTGCTGCTGCGCGGGACCCACGAGCATGAGGCAATCGCGGCTGGTTCGCAGCGGCGCTATGGGTCTGACCATTTCGCGCTCGAGGTCGCCGACGTGGACGCGACAGTCGAGACGCTGCGCGGGCGCGGCGTCGTGATTGCCCGCGAGCCTGCCAATTCGGCACGGAACCGGGTTGCGTTCATCCAGGGCCTGGACGATCTCGTGATCGAACTGGTTCGACCGCGGCCGCTCGGTGCTGTTACCGCCGAGAGGCTTTAGCCGGCGTCGACCCGGGGATGATCGGCCAGGCGCGGATCATAGGTTCGCGTTCCCACAGCGCCGGCAACGGCGCACGTCGATGCCCAGCACGGTCTCCCGCTGTCCGGGGTTGTGGCCGAGCACGTGACAGAGGAGACGCCGCACCGCGGACTCCATCGTGGACCTTTCTGCGTGCCGCTGCCTGCCCTGAAAAGGTGAGATTCCGCAGCAGCCACGCTGATCGCATCGGAAAGCGGCACCCTCGTCGCGGCACCCGGATCGCAATCCGACGCAGTTTCGAGGAGATTTGACCGCTGGTGAGACCGTTCCTGATCGATACGGACACCGCGTCCGACGACGCCGTCGCCCTGCTCCTCGCCCTCCGTCACCCGGAGGTCGACGTGCGCGCGATCACCGTCGTCGCCGGCAACGTGCCGGTCGACCAGGGAGTCCAGAACGCGCTCTACACCGTCGAGCTCTCCGGAGCCGACGTGCCGGTGTACCGGGGCGCGCCCGCCCCGCGCGAGCGCGAGCTCCACACGGGCCAGGCCGTTCACGGTGAGGACGGCATGGGCGACATCGGCCTCGAGCTCAGCGGCCGTGCCGAAGCCGGCGGCGATGCGGCACAAGTGCTCGTCGACGAGATCGCGCGCCGACCCGGCGAGGTGACCCTCGTCACGCTCGGGCCGCTCACGAACGTCGCCGCCGCGCTCGAGCGCGAGCCGTCGATCGCACAGGACCTCGCGGCGCTCGTCGTCATGGGCGGCACGTCGGATCACCGCGGCAACATCACCGCCGTCGCCGAGTACAACGTCTGGGCCGACCCCGAGGCGGCGGCGATCGTCTTCGCATCGGGCGCGCCGCTCACGATGGTCGGCTGGGACATCTCCCGGCGCTACGCGGTCATCACACCCGGCGACGCCGACGGCCTGCGCGCCCTCGGGCCGCTCGGATCATTCAGCGTCGACATCCAGCGAACGCTCATCGAGTTCTGCCGGACGCAGACGCTCCTCGACGGCTTCGATCTCCCCGATCCGATCGCGATGGCGATCGCGATCGACCGGTCGATCGCCACGCGGGTCGAGCGGCTGCACGTCGCGGTCGAGACGAAGGGTGAGCTGACGCGCGGCGAGACGGTCGTCGACTATCGCGGCACGAGCGCGGCGGCGAATGTGGACGTCGTTCTGGAGGCCTCACGCGGCGGGTTCCTGGCGGCCCTTCGCGATGCGCTCGGCAGCTAGGCGCTCCGCGGCTTCGGCCGGCGTGATGCCC
This sequence comes from uncultured Actinomycetes bacterium, assembly GCA_963794045.1. Lineage (GTDB taxonomy): Bacteria > Actinomycetota > Thermoleophilia > Gaiellales > Gaiellaceae > Palsa-739. The sequence continues at coordinate 726,542 of CAWCCJ010000010.1, read as the reverse complement.
GCCGAAGCCGCATCGGCGTAGATGCGCCGCAGCGTGTCGCCGATGCCGGCAAGCGCCTGCTCGAGCTCGGCTTCGTCCCAGCTCCGGTCCTCGAGCCCGACGAGCTGGATGACGCCTCCCGCGTTCACGACGTAATCGGGCGCGTACAGGACCCCGGCGTCGCGAAGCCTCTCCGCGTCGGCGGGCTCGGCGAGCTGGTTGTTCGCGGAGCCGGCCACGATGCGGCAGCGGAGCTGCGGGATCGTCCTCGCGTTCAACGTACCGCCGACGGCGCACGGCGCATAGACGTCGCACTCCGTCGTCATAGCCTCGTCGGCCGCAACGACGGATGCCCCGGTGCCGGCGGTGCGGCCCTCGTCGACATCGGAGACGAGTACCTTCGCGCCGTCCTCGAGCAGATAGCGGACGAGGTCGGCCCCGACGGCGCCCGCACCCTGCACGAGGACCCGCCGCCCGCGCACGTCCGATGAGCCGAACACATGCTCGACGCTGGCGCGAATCCCGTGCAGGACACCCCGTGCGGTGCCGCGCCCGCTGTTGCCGCCCGCGCCGGTCGTTCCGTACACCCAGGGGCACGCCTCCTTGACGACGTCGAGGTCCGCAGGCGAGATGTTCATGTCGCCTGCGGTTCGATACGTGCCGCCGAGCGACGCGACGAGCTGCCCGTAGCGGAGCAGGAGGGCACGGCGCGCGTCCCCCGTCGGCAGCTCAGGGACGGCGAGCACCCCCTTGCCTCCGCCGCGCTCGGCGTTCGCGACCGCCATCTTCACGGTCATCGCCTGCGAGAGACGCATCGCGTCTGCGAGCCCGTCGCCCGGCGCGTCGTACACGCGCATCCGCGTGCCCCCGCCCGCCGGGCCGAGCGCCGTGGAGTGCACGCAGACGAAGATCCACGCGCCGCTCGGCTCGTCGTAGCGGATCACGACCTCTTCACCGTCCCAGCGCCGGAGCAAATCCTCGAACACGGATGAATCTTGCCCGTGTTCCGCTACACTCCGCCGCCGGAAATGGCTGGAGAACGGACAAAGCTCACCGTGAGGACCCGCGAGCACATCGGCTCGCGCGAGACTCGGCGCCTGCGGAAGCAGGGGATCGTCCCGGGCGTCCTCTACGGCTTCGGCGATCCCGTCTCGATCGCCGTCGAGGAGCGGGAGCTCCGGCGCGCCCTGACCGGCGCGGCCGGCCTCCATTCGATCCTCGACGTCGAGATCGACGGCACCGGCAAGTCGCACGCCTCGATCCTCAAGGACTACCAGGTGGACAAGGTCCGCGGCGGTGTCACGCACATCGACCTCCACGAGGTTCGCCTCGACCAGCCGATCACCGCGACCGTCTCGGTGCATCTGATCGGCAGCGACGACGCACCGGGCGTCCGCGAGGGCGGCGTGCTCTCGCAGCCGCTCCGCGAGATCCAGGTCTCGGCCCTTCCGCTCGAGGTCCCGGAGCACATCGACCTCGACGTCTCGCACATGGCGACGGGCGACACGCTCCGCATCGCCGACGTGCAGATCGGTGACAGCGTGACGCTCCTCGACGACCTGGAGACCGTCGTCGCGACCGTGACCGCGCCGACCCGCGAGGCCGAGCCCGAAGAGGTCGAGGGCGAAGAGGGCGAAGCGGCAGAGGGCGAGACGCCCGAGGGTGAGGCCGCCGAGGGCGCTGCCGAAGAAGCCGGCGGCTCGGACGCCGCCGGCGACCAGGGCACCGTCGAGGGCTAAGCACCCATGCGGCTGTGGCCCCGCAGGCAGGGGTCGTCGCTCGACCTGCTCGTCGTCGGTCTCGGGAACCCGGGCCGCGAGTACGCGCGCAACCGGCACAACGCCGGCTGGATGGTGATCGACGAGCTCGCGCGCCGGCACGACGGCTCCTTCAAGTCGAAGTTCAGCGGCCAGCTCGCGGAGGTCCGCATCGACAACCACAAGCTCGCGCTGCTGAAGCCGGAGACGTACATGAACGACTCCGGGAAGTCAGTCGGCGCGGCGCAGCGGTTCTACAAGCTCGATCCGGACGCCGTCCTCGTCGTGCACGACGAAGGGGACTTCGACCTCGGCCGGCTCGCGGTCAAGATCGGTGGAGGGCTCGGGGGGCACAACGGGCTCCGCTCGATCGCCCAGCACCTGAGGACGCCGGACTTCATGCGCCTCCGCATCGGGGTTGGCCGCCCGGAGCGCGGCGACCCGCGGCCGCTCGCCGACTACCTGCTCTCCGACTTCGAGCCCACAGACGACGCGGAGTCGCTCATCGCACGCGCTGCGGATGCGGTCGAGACGCTCGACGCCGAAGGCGTCGAACGGGCGCAGGCGGCAGTCAATCGTCGCTGACGCGAGTGACAGCCGAATAGAGGGCAGGTTCCCGTCACTGCAGGATGCTGAAGACGACTCCTGCAAGCGCGAGGAGCGCGACGGCGAGAGCGCCCCAGAGGATCGCCCGGCCGTGGTCGTGCGTCACGGGATCGAAGTCGGGGTCGTCCCAGGACATCCTTTGCGGATCGGCGCCGCATCCGGAGGACGCGTCACTCGAAGGAGTGTTCGCGCTCTGGCCGGGGCAGACGTGAGTACTGCGCAATACGCGTCAGTACCATGACGAGACGCGGAACCGCCCGGTTCCGCCTTCCGTCATGGACCGCCCGGTACTCAACATCCTCGTCCAGCAGCTCGTCGACGACGAGCGGCTCGCCGCCTTCGCGGAGGCGTTGCCCGAGCGCGCCCGCGTCTCCGAGGCCGCGCTGCCGGTGGTGCTCGCGACACTTCACGAGCGCCTCGGGCGGTCGCTCATCTGCCTGCTGCCCGAGGACGCCGACGCACGGGACACGGCCGAGGCGGCCGCGTGGTATCTCGGCGACGAGGTCGTCGGCTACCTCCCGAGCCGCGGCGTCACCTGGAAGTCGGGGCTCGAGCCGCCGCCCCACCTCGTCGGGGAGCGCGCCCGCGCGCTCGAGGTGCTCGCCCGCGGCGGGATCGTCTGCGCCTCCGCACGCGCGGTCGCCGAGCGCGTGCCTCCGCCGGCGGCGCGGCCGGCTCCGCTCGAGCTGCAGGCCGGTGCCGAGCAGGGCGTCGAGGGCCTCTCGGAGGATCTCGCGCTCGCCGGATACGAGCGCGTCGAGCGGGTCGACGACCGTGGGCAGTTCGCCGTTCGCGGCGGCCTCGTCGACGTCTTCCCGACGACCGGCCGCGAGCCCCTCCGCATCGAATTCTTCGGCGACGAGGTGGAGTCGATCCGCGCCTTCTCGCCCTTCACCCAGCGGGCCCTGCACCCGGTCGAGGCCTGCACGATCTACCCCGCCGCCGAGCGAAGGCTCGACCTCGTCGAGGAGTGGCACGGCGAGGAAGGCGAGGTCAGGCCCGTACCGGGCGATCTCGTCCCGGTGCTCGACCGTGCACCCGATTTCGTGTACCAGCCCGACGACGTCGAGCGTGTGTGGTCCGAGGATTATCTCGAGCCGACCGACCTGGAAGGCGTCAGCGAGCTCGACCCGTTCCCGCAGTCGCAGCCTTTCGCCTTCGAGGCGCAGCGCCCTGCGATCGCGTCGCGCGGCCTTTCCGAGGCCGAGCAGGAGCTCGCGCAGCTCGTCCGCGCGGGCCAGCGCGTCGTCGTCGCCTTCCCGCATCGCGGCGAGGCGCTCCGGACGCAGAACATGCTGCGCCGCGTCGAGCGCGAAGCTGCTCGAGCCGACGGGACAGCTGCGGCAGCGAGCCCGGCCTCTCCTTCACGATCTCGCCGGCCCGCCGCGGGTTCGTCTGGCGCGACCAGAGCCTCGTCCTGCTGCCGGATCATCAGGTGTTCCGGCGCCGCGTCCCGCGCGAGCGGCGCATCGGCGGACGTGCGCTTCAGTCGTTCGCGGACCTGCGCACCGGCGACTACGTCGTCCACGAGGACCACGGCGTCGGCAAGCTCCTCGGCTTCGAGACGAAGGAGGTCGCCGGTGTCACCCGCGACTACCTCCTGCTCGCGTTCCGCGGCGACGACCGCCTCTACGTCCCGCACGAGCAGCTCGGCAAGGTGTCGCGCTACATCGGCGCCGATGCGAAGGCCCCCGCGCTCTCGAAGCTCGGCGGGAAGGCGTGGCAGCTTCCTCAAGTCGCGTGCGAAGGAGTCGGTGCAGGAGCTCGCGTCCGAGCTCATCGCGCTGTACGCGCAGCGCCAGACGCAGCCGGGCATCTCCTACGACCTCTCGAACGAGTGGCTGCAGCAGCTGGAGACGTCGTTCCCGTACCGCGAGCGCCGGACCAGGAGAACGCGATCGAGGCCGTCAAGGAAGATCTCGAGTCGCCGCGGCCGATGGACCGCCTCGTCTGCGGCGACGTCGGCTTCGGCAAGACCGAGGTCGCGGTTCGCGCGGCGTTCGCGGTTGCGATGAACGGCAAGCAGGCGCTGATGCTCGCGCCGACGACGATCCTCGCCGAACAGCACTGGAACACCTTCAAAGACCGGTTCCGCGACTTCCCCGTCCGCGTCGAGATGGTCTCCCGCTTCAGGGCCGCCCGTGAGGTGAAGCAGGTGCTGGCCGACTTCGGCGAGGGCAAGGTCGACGTCCTCATCGGCACGCACCGCGTCCTCTCGCGCGACGTGATCCCGAAGGAGCTCGGTCTCGTCATCCTCGACGAGGAGCAGCGCTTCGGCGTCGCCCAGAAAAGCTCCTGAGATCACTCCGCCTCGAGGTCGACGTGCTGACGCTGTCGGCCACGCCGTCCCGCGCACGCTGCACATGTCGCTCGCCGGCATGCGCGACATCTCGATCATCGAGACGCCGCCCGAGGGTCGTCGTCCGATCCGCACGACGGTCGGCGAGTACGACGAGGAGATGATCAAGCTCGCGCTCGACCGCGAGAAGGAGCGTGACGGCCAGGCGTTCTACCTGCACAACCGCGTGGAGACGATCGATGACCGCGCCGCGCAGCTCGAGCAGCTGTGCCCCGACCTCCGCTTTCTCGTCGCGCACGGTCAGATGCGCGAGAAGGAGCTCGAGGACAAGATGCACGCGTTCCTGCGCGGCGACGCCGACGTCCTTGTCTCGACGACGATCATCGAGTCGGGGATCGATATCCCTCAGGCGAACACGCTCATCATCGAGCGCGCCGACATGCTCGGCCTGTCGCAGCTCTACCAGATCCGCGGCCGCGTCGGCCGCTCGGGATCAGAACGCCTATGCGTATCTCTTCTATCCCGACGCACGCGAGCTCACGGGCGAGGCGCGCGCGCGGCTCGCGACGCTCGCAGACCACGCCGAGCTCGGCGCCGGCTTCGCAATCGCGATGCGCGACCTGGAGATCCGCGGAGCCGGCGAGCTCCTCGGGGCGGAGCAATCCGGCCACGTCGCCGCCGTCGGGTTCGAGCTCTACGTCGAGCTCCTGAACGAGGCTGTCGCCGAGCTCCAGGGCAGCACCGGATCGCGGTGCGCCCGGTGCGGATCGACGCTCGCATCGACGCGTACGTGCCCCCAGCAATATGTCGGCTCGGAGCCGCTCCGGATCGACATCCACCGCCGGCTCGCGCTCGCCGAGACCGTGGACGAGCTGCGCGAGCTCCAGGCGGCGCTCGAGGATCGCTACGGGCCGCTGCCGGAGCCGGTCGAGAATCTCTTCGCGATCCAGGAGGCGAAGATCAAGGTCGCGCGCCTCGGCGCCGACTATCTCGTCTTCCGCGGCGGCAAGGCGACGGTCGGGAAGCTCGTGCTCGGATCGGGGGAGCTGAGCGAGCTACGGGGCCGGATCCACACGGCCGTCTACACGGTTGGATCCAGAGAGGTCAGTTTGCGGAGCGAGGACGGATTTCCGCAGGCGATTCGCCTCGTCGATGCTATCTTGGATGCCCGTCAGGCCGCGTGAACGCCGCCTCCGCGCCCGGCATACCGACCTCCTTCGATCCTGGGACTTACATGAGATTTCTCCGCCTTTTGCCCGTCGCACTGCTCGCCGTCCTCGTCCTCGTCGCCGCTGGCTGCGGCGGTGGCTCGCAGAGCGTCCCGAGCGACGCCGTCGCGCGCGTCGGCGACGACACGATCTCCAAGGCCGAGTTCGCCTTCCTGATCAACGGCGCCAAGAATCAGGCGCAGGCGGCGAAGGCGACATTCCCGCGTCCCGGCACGACCGAGTACAAGACGCTGCAGGACAAGGCCTTGGCCTACCTCGTCCAGGAGAAGGAGCTCGAGCAGAAGGCCCAGGACATGGGTGTCGCGGTCACGGACAAGGACGTCGACAAGCAGATCGCGTCGATCAAGAAGCAGTACTTCGGCGGGAATGAGAAGGCGTTCCAGGCGCAGCTCAAGGCGCAGGGCTTCACGCTGCCGCTTCTGCGCGTGTACCAGAAGGGGAACCTGCTCTCCGACAAGCTCTACAAGAAGGTCACGTCGGACGTGAAGGTCAACGACTCCGACATCCAGAAGTACTACGACGAGAACGCCGGGACGCAGTACACGACGCTTGCGAGTCGCGACGTGCGCCACATCCTCGTCAGCTCGAAGGCGAAGGCCGACGCGCTCGAGCGCAGCTGAAGCAGGGGGCGGACTTCGCGAAGCTCGCGAAGAAGAACTCGACCGACACGCTCTCGGCGGTCAAGGGCGGCAAGCTCACGATCCAGAAGGGCAAGACGGTCCCGAGTTCGACAAGGAAGCGTTCAAGCTCAAGACGAACGAGATCTCGCCGCCGATCAAGACGCAGTACGGCTGGCACATCATCCAGGCGCTCGGCCCGGTGAAGGCGGCGTCGAAGCAGCCGCTCGCCCAGGTCAAGGAGCAGATCCGGCAGAACCTCCTGCAGTCGAAGAAGACCTCGGCGTTCCAGAAGTGGCTCGACGGCGTGAAGAAGAACTTCGCCAAGAAGGTGAGCTACCAGGCCGGCTACGTCCCGGCCGGGACGTCGACCGACACGGTCACCACGGCGCCGACGACCGGCTGACGTGGAGGGCCTGGCCGAGGCCCTGCTCGAGCTTGCAGCAGTTGACGGAGCGTCTGCGCCGAGACTGTCCCTGGGATCGCGAGCAGACCGCGCGGACGATCGTCCCGCACACCGTCGAGGAGGCCTACGAGGTCGCCGACGCGGCGCTCGCCGATGACGACGAGAAGCTTCTCGACGAGCTCGGCGACCTGCTCTTCCAGGTCTACTTCCTCTCGCTGCTGCTCCAGGAACGGGGCAAGGGCGACCTTGCGACGGCAGCTCGGCTCATTCACGAGAAGCTCGTCCGCCGCCATCCGCACGTGTTCGGAGACGTCGAGGCGGACACGGCGGGTCGCGTGCGCGAGAACTGGGAGCGGATCAAACGGGAGCAGGAGGGACGGGTCGGCGTCTTTCACGACGTACCCGGGACGCTCCCGGCGCTTCTGCACGCGCGAAAGATCCAGAACCGCGCGAAGGCGGTGGGCTTCGAGTACGCCGACGTCGACGGCGCACTCGCGGATCTCGAGGACGAGCTACGCGAGCTGAGGGAGGATCATGCGCCGAACGAGGTCGGCGACGTCCTCTTCGCCGCTGTGAACGTCGCGCGCAAGCTCGACGTCGATCCGGAGCTCGAGCTTCGACGAACGTCGGAGCGCTTCCGGCGGCGCGTGGAGGAAGCCGAGCGGCTCGCACGCGTGAACGGCGAAGATTGGAGCGGGCTGCCGCTCGAGCAGCAGGACCGCTACTACGACCTTGCCAAGGAGACCGTTGAATGAGCGCAATCGCTGACGTCCGCGCCCGCCAGATCCTCGACTCGCGCGGGAACCCGACGGTCGAGGTCGACGTGCTGCTCGAATCGGGTGCGGTCGGTCGCGCGGCAGTGCCCTCCGGCGCGTCGACCGGCGTGCACGAGGCGGTCGAGTTGCGCGACGGCGCGGATGCCTACGGCGGCAAGGGCGTGACGCAGGCCGTCGCGAACGCATCGCATGAGATCCGCGATGCCGTCGTCGGCGCCGACGCGGACGAGCAGGAGTCGCTCGACCGGACGCTGATCGAGCTCGACGGGACACCGAACAAGGGACGTCTCGGCGCGAACGCGATTCTCGGTGTCTCCCTTGCAGTCGCGAAGGCCGCCGCTGCGGATGCGGGGGAGTCGCTGTACCGGTATCTCGGCGGGCCGTCTGCGACGACCCTGCCCGTGCCGATGATGAACGTGATCAACGGCGGCGTGCACGCCGCGAACTCGATCGATCTGCAGGAGTTCATGGTCGTCCCGGTCGACGCGGAGACGTTTTCCGAGGGGCTCCGGATCGGCACCGAGGTCTACCACGCGTTGAAGAAGGTCCTCTCCGACCGCGGCCTCGCGACCGGGGTGGGGGACGAGGGCGGCTTCGCCCCCGACCTCGAGTCGAGCGAGGCTGCGATCGAGGCGATCCTCGAGGCAGCCGAGCGTGCGGGACATCGCGAGCGCATCGCGGTCGCGCTCGATCCCGCCTCGAGCGAGGTCTTCTCCGACGGCCGGTACCGGTTCGAGGGACGCGACCTCTCGTCCGCGGAGATGCCCGGCTTCTGGCGCGGCATCGTCGACGCGTATCCGGTCGTCTCGATCGAGGACGGCTGCGCAGAGGACGACTGGGAGGCATGGGCTGCGCTCACGAGCGATCTCGGCGAACGGGTGCAGCTCGTCGGCGACGATCTCTTCGTGACGAACCCGCAGCGCCTCCGCGAGGGGATCGAGCGCAGTGTCGGCAATTCGATCCTCGTGAAGGTGAACCAGATCGGCACGCTCACCGAGACGATCGAGGCCGTGCGCCTCGCGCAGGAGAGCGGCTACACGGCGGTCATGTCACACCGGTCGGGCGAGACGGAGGACTCGACGATCGCCGACCTCGCGGTCGCGCTCGGCACCGGCCAGATCAAGACCGGCGCACCGGCGCGGAGCGACCGCGTTGCGAAGTACAACCAGCTTCTGCGGATCGAGGAGCAGCTCGGTCAGGACGCGGCGTATCCCGGCTGGGACGCCTTTCCGCGCGCGAAGCGGTAGCGCACCCCGCGCGCAGCCACGTTGCCGGCGACGAGCGCGGCGATCGTCAAGCCGGCGCCGCCCAGTTCGAGCGCCGACGCGTGATAGCCGCGCGCGATCTCGATGCCGAACGTGGTCACCGGCATGACGTTCGTGAAGAGGGCCGTGTTCTGGGGCCCGATCTTCGCCGCTGCCAGGTTCCACGTGGTCACCGCGACGACCGCGCCGAGTAGCGTGATGTACGCAATCTGCGGCCAGACCGCTCGAACGTCACCGGCGGTCGGGACGCTCGACGTACCGATCGCGTCGGAGACCGCGGTGACCGCTGCGATGCTCAGCCAGCCGAAGAACGCGGTGAGCGCCGTGTAGCGGAGCGGCGAGAAGCCGGCGACCGTTCGCGAGCCGACCGTATAGAGGAGGAAGCTCGCGACGCCTGCGAGCACGAGCAGGTCGCCCCAACCGAGCGCGCCGGTGAACACCGAGAGCGGGTCGCCGCGCCCGATCACGAAAGGACGCCGACGATCGCGACGCCGAGAGCGGCAAGCGTCGACGTCGTAGGCCTGCCCTGCCCGAGCGCGCCAGAGGAGGAGTGCCATGAGGAGCGGGGCGAGCGCCGTGATGAGCGACGCGCTTTCCGGTCGGGCATGGTCGAGCCCCTTGTAGGCGAGCAGGTTGAAGCCCGCGAAGCCGAGCGTGCCGAGCGCGAAAAGGCGGAGGCCCTGCCCGTCGAGGCGAAGCGCGCGGCGCCCCTCGACGGCCGCGAGGACGGCGATCAGGATGCTCGCCGCGACGGCGTAGCGGATCGTCGTCAGGTTGAAGGCGTCGACGCGACCGAGCGCGGACTTCCCGATGACCCACTGCCCGCCCCAAATGACGCCGGTCGCCGCTGCGAATCCCGCTCCGAGTGCCTTCCCCATCCTGCCCGCCTCCTCTACTATTTCGATGACCGTCGAAGGAGTGAACGAGGGCGGCAGGGAGATTATTTCGATGAGCGTCGAAATAGATGAGGTCCTCGAGATGCCGGCAGCCGGCGAGCTCGAGCTTCCGGACGTGCTTCAGGCGCTGAGCGATCCGGTGCGCCTGAGGATCGTCCGCGAGCTCGCAGCCGGGGGAGAGCAGGCATGCGGGGCGATGCCGCTCGGCGTCTCCGCGTCGACGCGGTCGCACCACTTCAAGATCCTGCGCGAGGCCGGTCTCACGGTGACCCGGGTGCATGGGACGCAACGGCTCGTCACGTTGCGGCGCGCCGACGTCGATCGACGCTTCCCGGGCCTTCTCGCCGCCGTGCTAGCCGAGCGCTGAGACGGCTCGGTCGAGGAAGCGGCGCGGCTCGACCTCGAAGCGCCAGCGGTCGCCGGGCTCCATCCGCGCGAGGATTTCGCGGTAACTCACCGCCTGGTGCAGGTTCGCGGGGATCGTCTCCGGCGAGTCGTTGTCCCAACGAAAGAGGTGCCGGTCGAAGGACGGATGGCCGACGCACGCGTCGGACCAGTCGAGGATGACGGCCCGCCCGTCTTCAGCGATCAGTGCATTCCCGGGGTGGAAGTCGCCGTGCACGATCGTCTCCGGCTCGCCGCTTCGCGCGAGATCGCGGCACGCGCGCTCGAGGGCCGGGACGTGCTGCACATGCTCGGGAGCGCCGTCCGCGACGAGCTGCGCGATCTGCCGCTCGAGGACGTGAAGGCGGCGGTCGGGGGCGCCGAGTGCGAGGAGTTCGTCCATCCGGTCGCGCCAGGTGTGTTGGATTCGCTCGAGCGTCTCCAGCGCGCGATCGTCCGCTTCGGTGCCGCGAACCTCTTGCATGAGGAGCCAGCCTTCGCCCTCATCGGTGCGCAGGACGTCGGGGACGTCGCCCGGGTTTCGCTGCGCGAGCGCGCGCGTGACGGTGGGCTCGTGGTGAAAGAGTGGGAACACCGCCTTGAAGAACTCGCCGTCGCTCTCGAGCACCGCCGCGAGCGGCCACAGGCGGAACGGGTTCAGCGGCCGGCCGACCCACGACTCCGCGCGCGCGTGCCAGCCGGCTCGCGCCCACGCCGGTCGACGCGGGTCGATCGGCGCGCCGCGTTGCTCGGCGAGCCACTCCTCGACGCGCGGCTGCAGCGCCGGCGGCGCGAGGTGTTCGGCTTTCGCGTCGCCGATCGGGATCGTGTCACCGTCGCCGCGATCGAACTCGAGGAGGATCTGCGTGTCGACGAGGGCGCCGACGCGGAGGTAGACCGGACGTCCCACGAGCGGTTCGAGCGCATCGAGTGCGTCGCGCGTGGTCGCGGTGTCGGCGGTGAGCGAGGGAAGCCTGCCGTCGACGACAACGACGGAAGCACCGTCGCGTCCGGGAATCGCGGCGACGTGCTCCAGGTTCACTCGGCCATCATCGCGTACCCTGGGAAGCGGTGGTGAACTCGCGCCGCACGAAGATCGTTGCCACTCTCGGGCCTTCGTCCGATACATCCGAGAGCCTTCGCGCGCTCGTCGGTGCGGGGATGGATGCCGCGCGGCTCAACCTGTCGCACGGCACACACGAAGAGCACGAAGAGCGCTTCCGCCGGATCCGTCAGGTGGCGGACGACGCCGGCCGGCCGGTCGCCATCATCGCGGACCTGCAGGGGCCGAAGATCCGCGTCGGCGACCTGCCCGAGCCCGTGGTTCTTCGCAAGGGCGAGGAGATCACCGTGTGCGCGGAGGAGAAGTGCCGCGGCAACGACCTTCCGGTCGCGCCCGCCGTGGTCGGCGAGGTCCTGAAGCCCGGGCACGATGTCCTGATCGACGACGGGCTCGTGCGCCTCCGCGTCGACGAGGTCGCGGACGGGCGGGTGCGCTGCGAGGTGATCGTGGGCGGCTCCGTCTCGTCGCACAAGGGGGTCAATCTGCCGGGCGTCCCGCTGCCGATCCCGTCCCTGACTCGGAAGGACACCGAGGATCTCGAGTTCGCGATGCGGCTCGGCGTCGACTACGTCGCGCTGTCCTTCGTACGGTCGCCGGCGGATGTGCGAGACCTGCGCGCGCTGATCGAGCAGGCGGGCTCGCATGCGCACGTGATTGCGAAGATCGAGAAGGCGGAAGCAGTCGACGTGCTGGACGACGTGCTCGCCGAGACCGACGCGGTGATGGTCGCGCGCGGCGATCTCGGCGTCGAGATCGGCCCGGCGCTCGTGCCGTTGATCCAGAAGCGGATCATCCAGAAGGCGCTCGAGCGCGGCAAGCCGGTGATCACCGCGACGCAGATGCTCGAGTCGATGGTGCACCACCCCGAGCCGACGCGCGCAGAGGCGAGCGACGTAGCGAACGCGATCCTCGACGGCACGTCGGCAGTCATGCTCTCGGGCGAGACCGCCGTCGGCGAGTATCCGCTCGAGGCGGTGTCGTACATGGATCGGATCGCGCGCGCTGTCGAGCCGAGCATGGACTACCGGCACGAGATTCCCGAGTCCGACGCCAACCCGACGATCGGCGGCGCGATGTCGAATGCAGCGTGCGATGTCGCCGAGGCGCTGCGCGCGAAGGCGATCCTCGTTCCGACCTACCGCGGGAAGACGGCGTCGAGCGTCGCGCGCCTGCGGCCGCGCCGCCCCATCGTCGCGCTGACGCACATCGACTGGGCCTTTCGCCAGCTGGCGCTCGAGTGGGGCGTGACACCGATGCTGATCCCCGAGGCGCCGGACGTCGAGGAGCTCTGGTCGTCTTCGATTCGCGCGGCGCGCGAAGCGGGCTATATCGATGTGGGCGACCGTGTCGTCATCACCGCCGGCACCCAGGTCAACCTGCCCGGCTCGACGAACGTCATCAAGGTCGACATCGCGTAAGGCCTGGCGGTTCCAAAACCGGTGACAGTCACGGGTTACGGGAACGTCACGACTTGGTGACGCCTCCGTGCCGTGAGCCGTCCGGCCGCCCGACGAACGTCATCCAGATCTCCTCGGGCCTGGGCGTTCCTAACACCGGTGACAGTCACGGGTTACCGGAATGTCACGACTTGGTGACGTCTCTGTGACCCGGCTTTGCAGGGTCGCGCGGGCAGGCCTAGAAGTTCGCCGGCATGGCGCGCGCGGTCAGGGCAGACGAGGCAGGGGCGAAGAAGACGGCGAAGGCGAAGCGGCGGCGGGCGCCGCGGTCGACCGTTGTCGGGCGTTGGATCGCCGTCGCGGCGCTCGTGCTCTTTGCGCTTCTCTACTACCGCCCCCTCAAGGCGTACCTCGACGCGCACCGGGAGCTCGCGCAGAAGCAGACGCAGGTGCAGCTGCTGAAGGCCGAACGCGCGCGCCTCACGCACCGGCTCGGCGCATCGACCTCCCTCGACACGCTCGCCCGCGAAGCGCGCGCCCTCGGCTATGTCAAGCCCGGCGAGCGCCTGTTCATCGTCAAGGGCATCAACCAGTGGCGTGCGCGCGAGCGGGCAAGCTACGCGCACAAGTAGCCGCGCGCCGTTCGTGCGATCCGTCAGATGACTGATTCGCCCGAGGACAGAGCCCTCGTCGCGCGTCAGATCGGCCGCGACCCGCGCGCCTTCCGCCGCGTTGCGGTGCGCTGCCCGTTCGGGCGGCCGGCGATCACGGAGCAGAGCCCTTACGACCCGACGGGAGAGCCCTTCCCGACGACCTACTACGTGACCTGCCGGCATCTCGTGCAGCAGATCTCGCGGCTCGAGGCCGGCGGCGGTGTCGAGCGTTGGACGCGCGCAGCGGAGGAGGACGCGGAGCTCGAAGCGAGCCGGCACCGCGCCGACGAGGAGCAGCGCGCCCTTCGGCGCGAGCTCGCGGGCGGGGAGACCGGCAGTGACGACGGCGCCAGCCTCGACCTCGGCGTCGGGGGCGCAGGCCGGACCGGATCGCTCAAATGCCTGCACGCGCACGCGGCGTTCGCGCTCGCACGTCCGGGCTACGAGCTCGGTGATCGCATCGTCGCCGAGATCGAGCCGCTGTGGCCCGACCGGTGCTGCACCGACCCTCGTTAGTCTCAGCGGCCGATGTCCGTTGACGGCACCACACTGATCCGCCAGGAGTGGGAAGAAGGCGACCGCCGCCTCGAGGCCGAGCGGAGCGACCGCAGCCGCTATGAGCGCCTCGTGCAGCAGGTCGAGATCGTGACCGACGAGCTGCGCCGGCGGATCGGCCAGACGTACTCGCTCCAGGAGCTCGCCGCCGCCTACCGCGACGCCGAGCGCTGGGCGCGCGAGGCCGTCGAGGAGCGCGCGCCCTCGCCGGGCTGGCCGCGCGATCTCGCGCTCGTCCTCGCTGCCGCATTTCACGCCTACCAGCGCGGCGCGACCGACTACCTCGCGTGATCGCGCCGACGCAGCGGCGGCCTCGCCGCCGCCGCCGGCCGTGGCTCCCGTGGCTCGCGGGGCTCATCGCGGCCGTGTTCCTGCTTGCGGTCGGGATCTCGATCGGGATGGCCTTGCACGACACGCCGCAGCCCAATTTGACGGTTACAACGACGAAAACACTCATTCCATGACCGCGGGTGGTGTAAAAAGCGGAAGCTTTGGCCAGATTCCCCGTAGTGGTGTACCGCGACGACAGTGAGTGGCTCACGCTCGGCCAGGCTGCCCGCTTCCTCGGCGTGGCACAGAGCACGATTCGCAAGTGGTCCGACCAGGGGCGGGTGCCCGCCTTCTACACCCCGGGCGGACACCGCCGCTACCGCCGCTCTGACCTCGAGGCGTTCCTCGATCGCAGCGGACCCGGAGGGCGCCCGAAGGCCGGGCCGCTCGTCCTCCTCGTCGACGACGACGAGAAGGTACGCGAGCTCGTCCGCGTCAACCTCGAGTTCGAGGGCTACATCGTGCGCGAGGCCGGAAGCGCGCAGCAGGGGCTCGAGGCGATCGCAGAGGCGAAGCCCGACCTCGTCCTCCTCGACGTGATGATGCCGCAGGTCGACGGCTGGGAGATGCTCCGCCAGATTCAGGACCAGTACGGCGCGGGCGCGATCCCGGTGATCATGTTCAGCGGCCAGGCAGACGAAGCGACCCTGACGCAGGCGGCTTCCGGCGGCGCGCATGCCTTCGTCGGCAAGCCGTTCGACCTGCAGCAGCTGATTGACCAGACGAAGCAGATCGCACCCGTCTGACCGGCTGGGACCGGCATGCGGAGCGATGGATCGTCCACCATCGCTGGCACCCGCTGGACGACGTCTTCGTCTTCCTGACGAGGATCGGCTCCCACGGACTGCTCTGGCTGATCCTCGGTCTCGTGCTCGCAGCGCTCTACCGCCGCGCGGCCCCTTTCGTGCTCGTCGCGGTGGCCGTCGTCATCGCCGACGCGAGTGCGGGGTTCCTCAAGGTCCTCGTCGGCGAGAACCGGCCGAGCGAGCCCGACCCGCTCGTCTCGATCCCGCACAGTCACTCGTTCCCATCCGGCCATACGGCCACGGCGGTCGCCGCCGCCGTCGTCCTCTCGGTGCTGGCTCCGCGCGCCGTGCCGCTCTTCGTCCTGCTCGCGGCCGGAGTCGCGTACTCGCGCCTCTATGTCGGCGCGCACTTCCCGCTCGACGTCGTCGGCGGCGCGGTGCTCGGAGCGGCTATAGCTCTTCTGCTGCTCGCAGTAGTCCGGCGGCGATCAGACCGAGTGCTGCGGCCAGGGAGATGAAGATCCCGATCCCACGGCCCGCGGTGTCGAAGAAGGTGTCGGGGATCGAGATCAGGCGGATCAGGACGAAGATCGTCGCGAGCGAGCCGAGGGCGATCAGCACGAGCGATTCCGGAACCGTCGCGGGAAGCTCGATCCCCGCCTCGCGGAGGGCCTCGAGGATCAGCGTTGCGAGGCCGCAGAAGAAGACGAGCTTGCCGAGCGCCCCCGTGTGCCAGCCCGTGACCGAGAGCGTCAAGCCGTCCGCCTGCGAGCCCGCGTACCAGCCGGTGAAGGCGGAGATCGCAAGGACGAGGCCGGCGACCCACGCGAGCCGCTCACCCCAGTAACCGGAGGCCGCGGGGCGCGGCGTGGGCTCCCGCTCGTACGACTCCGCACGCGGCGGCACCGTCGGCTCCGGCGTTTGCATGGGTCGCAGTATGGGGAATCTCAACCTACGGCGTGCGAGAACCGCCGCCGCGCGAACCAAGGGGTGTCATGGACGACAGGGGTCAGATCGAGTCGCTCGAGGCGGCGGGCTACGTCGAGTTCGCGGCCAGCGGTCAGGACGCAGCCGGCGAGTTCCAGTGTGCCGAGTGCGGATACGGCATCGCCGTGCAGCGGAAGCTGCCGCAATGCCCGATGTGCGGGGGGACGGCCTGGGAGCGGGCGGGCCGCGGCGCGTTCGCCGGCCCTCTGCAGTAGAAGGGCCGCTACAGGCCGAAGAGGCGCTGGATCTCGTGCCATGCGAGCACGACGAAGACCAGGGCGAGCGCGATCAGCACGGCCATGAGGATGTAGAAGCGGTAGTGAGCCAGACGGCTCTCCTGCCGCGCGCGGACGCGCGCGTGCCGGCGGGCGCGGTGGTAGCGGTAGCGGAGCTCGATCGCGGACGGGTCGACGGGTGCGTCGTCGTCGTGAGGTGCGGGCGCTGCCACCCGCGGAGTCTAGAACGCATACTTCCCCGGGGTGGTCGCCAGCGTTGACCCGTCGTTGTCGTTCGTGCCCCTCGAGGCGCTGTCCGCGCTCGCCGCCGCCGCGCTCGAGGCGGCCGGGCAGCCGACCGCCGAAGCAGCCCTCTCCGGGCTGACCGAGGCCGCCCGAGTGGCGGCGGGCGCCGACCTCGCGCTCGCCCGCGTCGCCCGCGGAGACATCCTCGAGACGGTCGCGGTCGCCGGCCCCGCGGCCCTCGCCGCGGAGCTCGAGGGGACGCAGCTCCCGGCCGACCAGCTGCCGGAGGGCGTGACGGCCGAGCTCGACGATCTGCCTGCAGGCATCCGTCGCGTGGCCGTCCGCACCGGCGCGCAAGCGGTGCTGATCGTCCCGATTCGGAGCGCGGGGGTGATCGCCTCGCTCGAGCTGTACCGGCAGGGGCCGCCCTTCTCCGCTGCCGATCGCGCCGCGGTGGACCTCGCGGCCGGACAGGCGGCGCTCGTTCTGCTTGCCCACCGGGAGCAAGTGTCGGCACCGGCAGGTCGGCGCGCATCCCTCGAGCTCGCGGGCGAGGCCCTCGCCGCCGCTCTCGACGACGGCGACGGGGCAGACGAGGTGGTACGCGTGGCGGCGACGGTCGTCGGCGCACCGGTCGGTCTCGTCTGGGAGGAACAGCAGGGCGCGCTCCATCTCGTGGGCGCATACGGCGTCGAGGCGGAGACCGATCTCGATACCGCGCGTGCAATCGTCGAGTCGTCGCTCCTTGCCCCGGGGCCGCTTGCGCCGGTCGAGGCGGAGCATCTCCCCGCGGGGTGCGGCATCTCGACGACGCTCCCGCTCGGGCAGCCGCCGATCGCGTTGCTCCAGCTCCTCTTTCCGCGCGAGGATGCGCCGGACGAGGAGCAGCTCATGCGCCTCACGACGTTCGGCGTCCGCGCCGCGCATTCCCTCCGTGCCCGCGCGCGGGTGCGGGCGCTCGAGCTCGAGCTCGAGCGGACGCGTGCGCTCCTTGCGGTCGTCGGGCAGGCGACGGCGCAGCTCTCGCTCGCGCACACGCTCGACACGGCGGTCGAGCGCGTCGCCGCGCTCCTCGGGGTCGAACGTGTCGCGATTTACCTGCGGACGCAGGACAGGTTCGTCGATGCCAGCGGGCGCGGGCTGGCCGGCCCCCACGCACGTGTCGCCGAGCGGCTGCTCGAGGCGGCGCTTGGGCCGTCTCGCGGCAACACGATCCTGACGATCGATGACGTCAACCGCGACGAGCGACTGCGCGAGGTTCGAGCCGCCGCGCGCGAGGCCGGGATCGACGCGGCGTTCGCGGCCGCGCTCGTGGTGCGTGACGAGGTGATCGGCCTCCTCGCGGTCTACCCGGAGCGCGGGCGAGCGACGACGGAGAACGAGACTGCCTTGCTCGCCGCACTCGCCGCGCCAGCTGGCGGTTGCCGTGCAGAACGCGCAGCTGCACGAGCGCGCGACGGAGCTCTCTCGGCAGCGGGAGGCCGCGCTTGCGGCCGAGCGGGACGCGGCGCGCCAGGTCCGCGCGCTCTACGAGATATCGCGCTCGTTCGCCCAGGAGCTCTCGCTCGACAAGACACTCGAGGCGCTCTCCCGCACGGTCGTCGACGTGCTCGACGTCGACGCGGCGATGATCTCGATGCCGGACGCTCGACGCGACTACCTGGCGCCGCAGGCGCTGCACGTCAAGGATCCGAATCTCGAGAGTGCCGTCCGCGCGATCCTCTTCCGGCAGGAGCCGTTCGGCAGCACCGACGTCCAGCATCTCTTCCGTCGCGGCGTCCCCTACCGCATCCAGCGCGGGCACGACGTGCTCGAGCCGTTCCTCGCGAGGGGCTGGACAGGCGCGGTCGTTCCCGTCGCGACGCCGGCGGAGACGGTTGCCGCGCTCAGCCTGCTGTCGTTCAGGCCGGGGACGCCGATCAGCGACAGGACGGTCGGCGACGCCGTTGCGATCGCGGGCCAGGCGGCGCTCGCAGTCGACAACGCACGCCTCTACCTGCAGCAGAAGGAGTTCGCGGACACCATGCAGCGTTCGCTCCTTCCGCGCGAGCGACCGACGGTCGCGGGCCTCGAGGTCGGCGAGGTGTACGAGTCCTCTGCACGCGTCGACGTCGGCGGCGACATCTACGACTTCCTCGAGCTCGACGACGGGCGCCTTGCCGTCGTCCTCGGCGACGTCACGGGGCACGGGGTCGAGGCGACCGCCGACATGGCGATGGCGAAGTTCGTGTTCCGCTCGCTCGCCCGCGAGCACCCGGAGCCGGGTGACTTCCTCGCGTACGCCAACGACGTCGTGGTCGACGAGATCGCCCCCGGCAAGTTCATCACGATGGCGTATCTCGCGATCGACGCGGCCAAGGGCGAGCTCGTCTGCGCGAGTGCGGGCCATCCGGCACCACGGCTCGTGCTGCCGGACGGCGAGGTGCGCGGACTCGATGTCTCGGGCCTCGTGCTCGGCATCGACTCCGGTCAGGAATACGACGAGCTGCGAGCGGATATCCCGGTCGGAGCCTCGGTCGTCCTGTACACGGACGGCGTCGTGGAGTCGCGGCGCGACGGAGAGCTGTACGGCACCGAGCGTCTCGACGCGCTGCTCGCTCAGGAGCGCACGCTTGCTCCGCTCGAGCTCGCGCAGGCCGTCACCGAGGACGCACGACGGTACGCGGGCGGCGAGCTGACGGATGATCTGGCGGTCGTCGTCATCCGCCGCACAGCGTGATCCGGATCGCGCACCGCGCGAACACTCTTGACGCGATCGACGCAGCCGCACACGCAGACGGTGTCGAGCTCGACGTTCGACGCCGCGACGGCGTGCTCGTGCTTGCGCACGACGAGAACGAGGAGACGGGCTCGACCCTCGACGCGGCTCTCGCGCGCGCGGCGCAATACGGGCTCCTCGTCCAGCTCGACGTGAAGGAGGCCGGCTTCGAAGCCGACGCCGCCGCCGCGCTCGGCGCGCACGGCCTGCGCGGGCTCGTCAGCTCGCCGTCGCCGGTCGTGCTGCGCGCCTTCGCCTTCAGCCGCGCCGGGACTCCCGCGCGCGCTCACCTATCCCGAGGACCGCCACGGCCTCACCCGTCTGCCGAAGCCGCTCATCCACGCGTGGCTCGCGCTCGCCCGTCTCCTCCTCCCGTACCGGCTGGGCGGGCTCCTACGGGCGGCGGGCGCGAACGCCGCGACGCTGAACGTCCACGTCGTCAGCGCGACGGCCGTCCGGGCGGCCGGCAAGGCCGGGGCTGAGGTGTACGTGTGGACGGTGAACGACCCGGCACAGCTCGACGACCTGGTCGCTCACGGGGCCGTGGCTATCATCAGCGACGATCCACGGATCTTTCTCGGGGGTATCACCTGATCATGAAGCGCCTCGCCCTTTCACTCATCGTGCTCGCCGCGGCTTTCGCCGTGCCGGCTGCGTTGGCGGACGACCCGCCGCCCACCACGCCGACCACGACGACCCCGACTACGACGACGCCGACTACGACGACGCCGACCACGACGACCACGCCGGCGCCTGCGGTCGTGCCCCCAGGCGTGACCCTCGCGGGTGTCGCGATCGGCGGCCTCGACCCGGACACCGCCGCCCAGACCGTGCTCGACTCGTTCTCGCGGCCGGTCACGCTGCGCTTCGAGCGGACGCGCATCGAGGCAACCCCGAGCCTTTTCGCGCTCACCCTGACGATCGACTCCGCGATCGCGCGTGCGCTCACCGTCGCGCCTGGCACGAGGCTTGCGCTCCGCGCGACCGTCAACCGGACGCTGATTCGGGGATTCGTCGGGAAGCTCGCCGCGCGCTTCAACCGTAAGCCCGTCGAGTCGCGGCTTCTCTTCCGCAGTGTGAAGCCGGTCGTGACGCCGTCCATCAACGGTCGCACGATCGATCAGAGGTCGGCGGTCGCGGCGATCGCCGATCAGCTCGTGCACGGAACGCGCGCGCCCTTCACGCTGAAAGCGAAGCTCACGAAGCCGAAGGCCACGGAGAAGACGATCGGCCCGGTCGTCGTGATTCAACGGGGATCGAACACCCTCACGCTCTACAACGGCTCGAAGGTCGTGCGCGAGTTCAAGGTTGCGACCGGCCAGGCCGTCTACCCGACCCCGCTCGGTCTCTTCTCGATCGTCGTCAAGTGGAAGAACCCGTGGTGGTATCCGCCCGCATCGCCGTGGGCACAGGGCGAGAAGCCCGTGCCGCCAGGCCCCGGCAACCCGCTCGGCACGCGCTGGATGGGTCTCAGCTCACCGGGCGTGGGGATCCACGGCACACCCGAGTCCGGCTCGATCGGCTACTCGCTCTCGCACGGCTGCATCCGCATGCTCATCCCGCAGGCCGAGTGGCTCTTCGAGCACGTCGACATCGGGACGCCGGTGTACATCGTCTCTGCGTAGTGAGTAGAGCCCGCATGACGGCGCAGGCCGTCGCGCTCGCGGCCGTCGCGGTCCTGCTCGTCCTGCTCATCTGGCACCTCACGCATCAGCCGAAGCACGCAAAAGCGGGCGAAGCGGCGCCGACCTTCGTCCTGCAGCGCCTCGATCACGATGACGTCCTCGACCTGTCCTCGCTCCGAGGCAAGGGCGTCGTCCTGAACTTCTGGGCCTCGTGGTGCGGGCCGTGCAAGCGCGAGGCAAGGACGCTCGAGCAGTCCTGGCGCAGCTACCGACGGCGGGGCCTCGTCGTCCTCGGTGTCGACGCGAACGATGTCGACTCGGATGCCCGCCGGTTCATGCAGGCCCACGGGATCACGTACCCGGTGGTGCGAGACTCGAACGGCTCGATCGCCGCGAACAGCTACAACGTCTCCGACCTGCCGATGACGTTCTTCATCAATCGCAAGGGCCTGCTCGTCGGCGACGCGATCCGCGGTGCAGTCGGCGACAGTCAATACCGCAGCGACTTCCGGCGCGGCATCCAGGAGGCGCTCGGCTCATGACGCGGCAGCTGAAGCTCGGCGGCCAGCTCGTCGCGCTCGTTGCGGTCGCGGGCCTGCTCGCGCTCCTCGTCTGGCGGCTCACGCACCAGCACCATCCGCCCAAGGTCGGGGCGCAGGCGCCGGGCTTCACGCTCCGCAGGCTCGGCGAGAGCGGGACCGTCGACCTCCATTCGCTTCGCGGCAAGCCCGTCGTGCTGAACTTCTGGGCGTCATGGTGCGGCCCGTGCAAGTCGGAGGCGCCCGTCCTCGAAGGCGCCTGGTCGAAGTACCGCACGAAGGTGCAGTTCGTCGGCGTCGACTTCCACGATGTGACGAGCGACGCGAAGCGCTTCGTCGATGCACACGCGCTGACGTTCCCGATGGTGCAGGACGGTTCCGGCGACGTGACCGAGACGCGGTACGGGATCACGCAGGTGCCCGAGACCTTCGTGCTCGACCGGAACGGGAAGGTGCTGCTCCACCTGCCCGGCCCGGTGAACGGAAGCGTGTTCCATGCTCGGTTCGAGCGCGCGCTGCGCGAAGCGGCGCAGTCGTGATCGGCCGCATCGCAGCGGTCGCGCTTGCCGCGCTTGCACTCGCGGGCCCTGCGGCCGCAGCGTGCGTGAAGACATCGCTCTCCGCCATGGAGGGCGAGATCATGTGCCCGACCTGCCACACGACGCTCGACCAGTCGGATGCGCCGGCGGCGAGGCGGATCGAGCACCGGATCACCGTGCTGATCGCGCAGTGCAAGACCGAAGGCGAGATCAAGGCCGATCTCGTGCAGAACTTCGGCGCGGGCATCCTCGCGGCCCCGCCGCGGAAGGGCTTCGACCTCCTCGCGTGGTGGCTGCCGATCGCCGGCCTCATCGTGGGAGCCGTCCTCGTCGCCTGGGGTGTGTGGCGATGGAGCCGTGCGCGCGGCCCCGACGACGAGCCGCCGCCCGACGAGCCGCCGCTCGACGGCGAGACCGAGCGCCAGCTCGACGAGCTTCTCGCGCGTCTCGACTGATGGAGGCGCGGATACCGATCGCCTTCCTCGCCGGCTTCGTGTCGGTGATCACCCCGTGCGTGCTGCCGCTCGTGCCCGGCTACCTGTCCGCGCTCTCGAGCGTCGAGTACGGACGGTTGGGCGAGCGCGGCACGACGCGACGCGTCGTCACTGCGAGCGTGCCGTTCATCCTCGGGTTCACGGTCGTCTTCGTCGTGCTCGGCGCCGGAGCCGCCGCGATCGGCAACGCATTCTCGCCGAGCGCGCAGACCGAGATTGCGGGCTTCGTGCTCATCGTGCTCGGTCTCGCGTTCCTCGGGCTGCTCCCGGTTCCGGATCGTTTGCTCGCGCCCGGCCTGCTGACCGGTGCGCGGCGGCGCGGCTCGGGCGCACTCCTCGGCGGTGCGTTCGCCGTCTGCGCGGCTCCCTGCATCGGCACGGTGCTCGCGGCCGTGCTCGTCCTTGCGAGCGACAGCGGCACAGTGCTGAAGGGCGCCGTCCTCCTCGCTGCGTACGCGCTCGGGCTCGGCGCCGCCTTCCTCGTTGCCGGCATCGCGTTTGCGCGCGCGATGTCCGCCTTCCGCTGGGTGCGCGACCGCTACCAGCTCATTCAGATCGCGAGCGGCGTGACGCTCGTCGTGCTCGGTGCGCTCCTCTTCTTCCATCGCGACTGGTGGCTCCACGTCGCGCTGAACCGCACGCTCGAGGCCGTCGGCCTCACGTCTCCGTAGGAATGCCGGGCCGGGTGAGCGCGTTGTGGCGGGTATGCAGGTCGCCGAGCTGTGGCGCTACCCCGTCAAGTCCTTGCGCGGGGAGAGCCTCGAAGAAGCGCTGATCACGGAGGCGGGGATCGAAGGCGACCGTCTCGTCCACGCCGTGCGGGCGAACGGCCGCGTCCTGACGGCGCGCACGCACCACAAGCTCCTCGGGTTGCAGGGAGGCCTCGACCCGGACGGCGTGCCGACGATCGACGGCGTCCGCTGGGACGATCCTCGTGCGCTCTCTGCGGTGCGCGCCGTGACGGAGCCCGACGCGGAGCTCGTCTACTACGACGGCACGGGACCCGAGCGGTTCGACGTCCTGCCGATGAGCGTCGCGACCGACGGCGGTGTCGCTGCGGTCGGCGTCGACCGGCGCCGCTTCCGCGCGAACGTCTACCTCTCCGGAGTCGAAGGGCTCGCCGAGCGGGAGTGGACGGGACGGGAGCTGCACATCGGCGGCGCAGTCCTCGGCGTGCGCCAGGTCCGCGGGCGCTGCGTCATGACGACCTTCGATCCCGACACGCTCGAGCAGGACATCGCGGTTCTGCAGAAGATCTACTTCGAGCTCGACGGCCGCACAGCCCTCGATTGCCTCGTCATCCGCCCCGGCGTGGTGCGCGCCGGCGACCCCGTGGAATTGTCCGGTTACTGGACGGCTCCTAGACGCGAGGCGGCGGCAGGCTGAGCGAGCCTGAAGCGACGACCGACCGGGCTGCCGCGACCTGGTCGAGCACGTCGTCGACGTCCACGTCCGCGATGCGCGGGCGCGTACGGCGCGAGCCGCCGCGGCCGCCTTCTCCAGCTGGCGCGCGCACGCGACAGGCCGGCCGCGCCCGGCCTGGTACCAGGCGACCGCGACATGCACGAGGCCCTGGTAGAAGTCGCGCTCCTCCGGGGCCGCATCCCGCCACACGAGCTCCAGCTCCTCGTGCGCCTCGAAGTACCGGCCGGCCCGGATGTGCGCGATCCCGCGCTTGTACGAGTCAGCAGGCATCCCTAAGCTTGTGCGCGTGGCGACGATCCTGCTGTGTGGGGTCGATCTCTTTTTCCGGGGCAAGCTGGAGGCCCTGCTGCCCGACCATCACTTCATCACGGTCGACCACACCGACCTGCCCGATCTCGTGATCGTCGACATCTCCCGCGTCGACGCCGAGGAGGTCGCCGACGCCTACCCGGACGTCCCGATTCTCGGCTACACGAACCACACCGACACGGCCGGACTGAAGGCCGCGCACGCCGCCGGATTCGACCAGGTCGTCGTCAAATCGGCGCTCGTCGAGCGGGCCCGGGAGCTCGTCGAGGAGCTGACGCCCTCGGGGTAGTCCAGTCGCTAGGGTTGCGCGCGTGACGTACATCATCTCCGAACCCTGCATCGACATCAAAGACAAATCGTGCGTGGACGTCTGCCCCGTGGACTGCATCCACGAGGCGAATCGCATCCTCGTCATCGACCCCGAAGAGTGCATCGACTGCGGCGCCTGCGAGCCGGAATGCCCCGTCGAGGCGATCTTCCCGGAGGACGCGCTGCCCGACAAATGGGAGCCGTTCGTCCGCATCAACTACGCCTACAGCGACGGCATGGACGTCGTCAACCAGCTCACGGACGCGTACGCGACCGAGCACAACGTCCAGAACCAGCCGCTCGAGTCGTAGCCAGGCCGCGTAACGGAGCCGGGGTCGCGCTCGTTTACCTCCATGAAGGAGGTGATTCGCATGCCGCAGCAGGCATGGTCGGCGAAGCGGGAACGCCAGTACGAGCACATCGAGGAAGTCCTCGAGGAGCGCGGGACGCCGAAGAAGAAGGCGAAGGAGATCGCCGCGCGGACGGTCAACAAGGAGCGCGCGCGGAAGCGGCGAGGCGAAGACGGCGTCCAGGAGCTCGACGCGGGACATCTCGTCGGGCCGCCGCGGCGGGCCTTCGCTCGGGCACGAATCGCCCGAAAGGCCGCACGAAGGAGCAGCTCTACAACGAGGCGAAGCGGATGGGGATCGAAGGCCGCTCGCGGATGTCGAAGGAGCAGCTCCAGCGGGCGGTCGACCGCCGCAAGTAGACGACGCATAACCCGGTGCCCGCTGGGTACCGTTCGAGGGCATGAACCCCTCGAAGCTCGATCACGTCGCCTACTGGGTCGCCGACCGCGACGCCGATCGCGGACTTCGTCACGGCGCACGTCGGCATGCATGTCATCGACCGCACCGACCGGTTCACGCTGCTCGGCTCGAATGCGCGTCGCGGGAAGATCACGCTCTTCGACGCCGAGGGCCCGCGCGAACGCGGAGCGCTGAAGCACGTCGCGTTCCGCGTCTCCAGTCTCGACGCGGCGCTCGACGAGCTCCCCGGCGATCTCGCGGTCGAGCGTGGCCGCGACGGCTCCGCGTTACTTCGACGTCGGCCGCGAAGGCGTGCGGCTCGGGCTCGTCGAGGCCGAGACCGACGTCGAGTACGACCTCGACCACGTCGCGCTCTTCTCGCAGGACCCGAGAGCGACCGCGGAGGAGTACGGATCGCTCGGCTTCGCGCCGGCTGCGCCCGGCGCCGTCCGGGCGCTCCGCGCGTCGAGGTCGGCGGGGCGTGGGTCGAGTTCCACCCGGGAGAGCCGGGCGCGCCCGAGAAGCCGCTGCTGAACCATCTCGCCGTGCTCGTCGACTCCGCGGACGAGCACATCGCCGCCGCGAACGACCTCGGCGTCGAGATCGACGACGTCGTCGACGCCCCGAACACGTACGCGGTGTTCCTCTGGGGGCCCGAGCGGGTGCGTGTCGAGTACGTCGAGCACAAGCCGACGTTCTCGCTCACCTAGTTCCTTTGATCGTCGCAGGTGCCGGCATGGCCGGGCTCGTGTGCGCCGCGCGCGCGCGCGAGCTCGGTCTCCGTCCGCGGGTGCTCGAGAAGGGGACGCGGCCGGGCGGCTCGATGCTCCTCTCGAGCTGCGTCGTCTGGCGGCACGCCGACTTCGAGGCGTTTCGTGCCGAGTGCCCGGGCGGCGACGAGGCGCTGCAGCGGCTGATCTGGGAGCGGCTCGACGACGCGCTTGCGTGGCTCGTGTCACTCGGGGCGGAGCCGGTGTGGGAGGACACCGAGAACCCCCGTACGACGGGGAAGCGGTTCGATCCCCGTGCGCTGACAGACCTGCTCGCGCGTGACGTCGAGCTCGAGACGCCGCTGCCCGAGGACGTCGACGGCGCCGCTCGTCCTCTGCACGGGCGGCTTCCCGGTGCGGCTGGCGGAAGAGCGCGGGCTCCTTCTGCGCGCGAACCCGTGGAGCGACGGGGACGGGCTCGACCATGCGTGTGCGCGCGGAGCCGAGACGACCGCCGGCATGGACGAGTTCTACGGGCGCGCGATGCCTGCGCCGCCGGCGCGCATCGAGGAGAACGACTTCGTTCCGCTCTCCCAGCTGTACGGCGCCCGGGCGCGCGTCTTCACCGACGATGGGGCCGAGATCACGCCGGCGTCGGTGGCGTGGCACGAGAACGACCTTGCGCAGCGCCTCGGCCCGAGCGCCTGGTACATCGTCGCCGAGACGAACGAGCGCATCGAGGCGGCGCGCGCGGCAGGCGGAACCGTGTCGACTCGTCGCAGCTGCCGTTCGCTTCCCCGCCGGGCATCGCTGTGCACGTCGCGGCCGCGGTCACGCACACCCTCGGGGGAATCCGTGTCGACACGAATGCCCGCGTCGTCGGTGTCGACGGGCTCTGGGCTGCCGGCGTTGATGCCGGCGGGGTCGCGGTCGGCGGGTACGCGAGCGGCCTGGCGCAGGCGCTCGTTCTCGGGCTCGCCGCCGCGGACGACATCGCCTCGTAGTCGAGGTCGTGCAGCAGCGAGCGCTGCTCGCGCAGATGCGTCAAATCGTCGCCACCTAGCTCGTCGCCAGGTACGCGCAGGAACGCTTGTCGCCGGGGAGCGGCGAGGGTGCGACCTTCGCGACCCGGTACGTCTGCCCGTCGTGGTCGAACTCCGAGCCGACCACGGGCGGGTCACCCTCGTACTCGCTGCAACTCATACCCGGTCGGCCGCGAGATGAAGACGAGATAGCTCATGCGCGGCGCGGATCCTACTCCGAGGCGGCATAGTCGGGCAGCTCGAGGCGAAGTGTCGAGCCGTCATCGGTCGTGCTCGACCGCGAGCGCGGCACCGAGCGTCCGGGCGCGCTCCTCGAGCACCTCGATCGACCGCCGGCGACGCTCGCTCGGCGCGTCGTCACGGATCGTCATCTCGGTCGTCCTGCCTTCGCCGTGGGTGATCGCGACCGAGAACGTCTTCGGTGGCCCACGGCGAATCGCGCCCTCGAGTGCCTCACGCACGATCTGGTAGAGCGCGGCCTGCGTCTTCTCGCCGAGCGTCTCGGCGGCGGCGACGTCGAGGTCGATCTTGATCTCGTGCTCCATCCCCCGGTCTTCCGCGAGCGCGCGGACGGCCATCGTGAAGCCGTGATCGCGCAGCACCACCGGCTCGAGGTTGAACGACAGATCGCGCAGCTCGCCGATCGTCGTACGCGTGCGGCCGAGCGCCTTGTCGAGGATCTCGCGCGCCTGCTCGAGCTCGCCGCGCGAGAGAAAGTCGCCGACCGCATCGAGCATGAGTGCGACGCCCGAGAGCGACTGAACCGGGCCGTCGTGAAGAAAGAGCGCGATGCGTCTCCGCTCATCCTGCTCTGCCGCGAGCACCTGTTCGGTCAGCTCGCGGCCGGACTGCGCCTCCATTAGTCGATGATTGCTTCGCGGAGCGCGATTGCAACGGCGTGCGTGCGCGTGTCGGCTTCGAGCTTCGCGAGGATGTGCCGCACGTGACTCTTCACCGTCTCCTGGCTGATGAAGAGCTTCGATGCGACATCGGCGTTCGACATTCCGTCGGCGAGGAGCTGCAGGATCTCGCGCTCGCGCCCCGTGAGCATGTCGTCCTTGTCCTTGCCGGTGAGGAACGCCGGCATGAGCGCGGGATCGACGTAGCCCTCGCCACCGGCGACCTTCTCGATGGCGCGGAGGAGCGTCGCGTGGGGCGCCTCCTTGAGGATGTATCCCTTCGCTCCGGACTCGAGCCCTCGGCTCAAGAGACTGCGCTCGCTGTAGGCCGTGAAGATGAGGACTGCGGCGTCCGGGACTTTCTCCGTCAGCAGCTTCGTCGCCTCGAGCCCGTCCATGCCCGGCATCCGCACGTCCATGATCACGACGTTCGGCCGGCGGCGCTCCGCGAGCGCGACGGCCGACTCGCCGTCGGCTGCCTCGCCGATGACGCGGATGTGGGGCGCCCTCGAGAGGGAGAGGCGCAGGCCTTCGCGGACGACCTCGTGGTCGTCGACGATCAGGCAGGTGATCTCGGGCGTGCTCACAGGAGGTCGGCGGATCGTATCTCCCGGCCTAGACGGCGCGGCATTAGGCTCGGCCCGTGGCGGACTGGGTCACGATCTCGGCCCTCGCGACCGCAGGCGGCACCTTCGCACTCGCGGTAACGACCTATGCCTCGGTTCGCTCGGCAAACAAGGCTGCGCGGACGGCCGAGCGGTCGCTTCTCGCCGAGCTTCGGCCGCTCATCGTCGAGTCGTCCGAGCAGGATCCGCCGCAGC
Source organism: uncultured Actinomycetes bacterium (assembly GCA_963794045.1). GTDB lineage: Bacteria > Actinomycetota > Thermoleophilia > Gaiellales > Gaiellaceae > Palsa-739. The sequence continues at coordinate 697,916 of CAWCCJ010000010.1, read as the reverse complement.
ACGTCAACTTCGTCGACGTGCCGGCGATCACGGTTCCCGGGGGCGGGGCGACCGTCGAGCTTCGCGAGGGCTTCCTCTACATCGTCCTCTCGCTGCGGAATGTCGGGCCGGGCATCGGCGTTCTGCACGGCGGGCGGATGTTCCCGGAGCTCCGCTCCGGGCTGAACGAGCACGGCGAGCTCGACACGTTCCGGATGCTGACGCGCGACATCTACATCCCGTCGGGCAAGTACGGCTTCTGGCAGATCGCGTATCGCGACGAGCAGCGGGCGGAGCTCGACGCGCTGCTTCCCGGCGTCAGCCGCGGAGAGCTCGCTGCAGAGATCCTCTACGGCGACTTCGAAGGCGGCCAGCGTGTCATCTCGCGCTTCCGCCTCTTGCGCGGTGACGACGACCGGTGGACTGCGTCCGCGGTGCGACACTGGCAGGTCGACCGCGACGAGCCGCGTTAGCTACACGGCGAGCTGCAGCTGCTCGGGCTCGGGCGGCGGCGCGAGCTTCCGCTTGCGGCGGTCGCGGATGTCGTGCTTGCGCGCGAGCTCACGTACCTGTTCTTTCACCGGCTTCGTCTCTTCCGCGGGCAAATACGCTCGTTTTGCGTAGAGCTTCTCGTACTGCGGCAGAAGCTCGGGCCAGTCGCTTTCGAGTGCGCGCAGGAAGTGCTCGCGCGTCCCGGGGCGGAGGTAGAGGAGGTTGGACCAGATGCCCGTTGCGCCGGCCTCGCGTGCGGCGCGCACCACGTCTTCGAGCAACTCGGGCCGGTCGGTCAGGCCCGGGAGGATCGGTGCCATGCCGACGCCGACCTTGATGCCCGCGTCGACGAGCTCGCGGACGGCGCGCAGGCGCTGGTGCGGCGGTGCAGTGCCGGGCTCCGTCTTCCTCCAGATCTCGGTGTCGACCGTCGGGATCGAGAACGTCACTCCGACATCCGCCCGCGACGCGGCGCGCACGAGCACGTCGACGTCTCGGACGATCATCGGCCCGCGCGTGATGATCCCGAACGGGTTCGCGAACTCGGCAAGCACCTCGATGCATCGCCGCGTGAGCTTGTAGCGGCCCTCCGACCGGCTGGTACGGATCGGTCGCGGCGCCGATCGTCACGGTCTCTCGCTCCCATGACGCGCGTGCGAGCTCCTTGCGCAGTACGTCGGCAATGTTCGTCTTCACGCGGATGCTCGTCCCGTACCGATCGTCGAACGGCCGGTCTGCGCGCTTCTCGAAGGCGCGGACATAACAGAACGTGCACTGGTGGACGCAGCCCATGTAGGGGTTCAGCGACCACGCGAACCCCATGCCCTTGACCGGGTTGAGAGCGGAGCGGCACGGCTCCTCCCGATATTCGACTCTCATGCAGCCATTCTAGAACACGTGTTCGCTTGGTCGGCCGTGCCCGACCCTCTAGGCTCCGAGCGGGGATGAGGGGCAAGCTCTTCGCGGGAGTTCTCGCCGCCGGTGCGCTTCTGGGCGCCGGCACTGCGCTCGCGGCGACGTTCGCCGCGGGCAGCGACGGGCTGGGGGACCCGTTCTTCCCGCAGGGCGGGAACGGCGGCTACGACGTCCAGCACTACGGGCTGACGCTCGACTACGACCCGCCGGCGAATCACCTGGCCGGCACCGCAGTGATCACGGCGAAGGCCACGCAGGCGCTCTCGCGCTTCGACCTCGACTTCAGGGGCACCGCGGATTTTCGCGCGACGGGCGTTCTCGTGAACGGCGTCCAGGCCGCGATCTCGCAGCAGGGACAGGAGCTCGTGATCACCCCGGCGGCAGGCATCGCGGCGGGCCGCACGTTCGCCGTCACGGTCTCCTACGGCGGCACGCCTCAGGTCGTGACAGACCCCGACCAGTCCATCGAGGGCTGGGTCCCCACCGACGACGGCGCAGTCGCCGTCGGAGAGCCGCAAGGATCGCCGGGCTGGTTCCCGTGCAATGACAACCCGCAGGACAAGGCGACCTACGACATCTCCGTCACCGTGCCCGCGGGGCTCACCGCAATGTCGAACGGCGTCCTGCGCTCGAGCACCACCGCAGCGGGCGGCACGACGTGGGCGTGGCGGGAAGCCGAGCCGATGGCGACGTACCTCACGACGGTCGAGGTCGGGAAGTTCGACCTCACCATTTCGAACGTCGACGGCATCCCCTCATACGTCGCAGTCGACCCGCAGCTCGCGAAGGGGCAGGTCCTTGCGAAGCTTCCGGAAGCGATCCGCTTCTACTCGTCGATCTACGGCCCGTATCCATTCTCGGCGGTGGGCGCGATCGTCGACAGCGCGAAGAGCCTCGGCTACTCGCTCGAGACGCAGACGAAGCCGCTCTTCCCGTACGTCCCGGATGAGGCGACGCTCGTGCACGAGCTGTCGCATCAGTGGTTCGGTGACTCGGTGACGCTTTCCACGTGGCCCGACATCTGGCTGCACGAGGGCTTCGCGACCTTCTCCGAGTGGATCTGGAGCGAGCACACCGGGAACAAGTCTGCGGCGCAATCGTTCAAGGAGCTGTACGCGAAGCCGGCGAAAGACAGCGGGTTCTGGAACCCGCCGCCGGGCAACCCCGGCGAGCCCGCACAGCTCTTCGACGGAACGATCTATTACCGCGGCGGTATGACCCTCGAAGCGCTCCGCGAGAAGATCGCGAACGATGCAACGTTCTTCAAGATCATGCGCGACTACGCGCAGGAGAACCGGTTCGGGAACGCGACGACGGCGACGTTCGAGCGGACGGCTGAGCGCGACTCGGGCCTCGATCTCGCTACGTTCTTCCAGGCGTGGCTGTACACACCTGGAAAACCCACGAGCTGGTAAGCGTCGAGCCCGGCATCGTCCGCGTGACGATGCCGCTACCGACCGGCCCGCGGCATGTCCACTGCTACTTCCTGCAAGGAAGCGACGGCTGGACGCTCGTCGACACCGGCCTCGGCCTGATGGAGACGCCGTGGGAGGACATTCTCGCGCAGCTCGACGGTGATGTCGTTCGCATCTTCATCACGCACATGCATCCGGATCACGTCGGCGGCGCCGCCGAGGCCGCGGCGGCGACCGGCGCGCCGGTCATCCAGGGACGCCTCGACTACGCGCAGTGCGAGCGCGTGTGGGGCTCCGACGACTGGCCCGAGCGGATCTCGGACTGGTTCATCAGGCACGGCGTTCCGGCGCAGGTGTCGGAGGACCTGATCGAGTCGGGGCACGTGTTCGCCGACTTCGTCCGCTTTGCGTGGAACCCGACGCTCGTCGAGGAGGGCGACGAGATCGACGGCTGGCGGATCATCGCGACTCCCGGGCACGCAGACGGCCATCTCAGCCTGCAGCGCGACGACGTGCTGATCGCCGGTGACACGCTCCTGACGCCGATCACGCCGGCGGTCGGCCTCTATCCCGAGAGCAGCCCCGATCCGCTCGGTGACTACACCGAGACGCTACGGCGGCTCGCTGAGCTCGGTCTGCGCGCTTCCTATGGGGGGCACGGCGAGCCGGTCGGCGACCCGTCCGTGCGCTGCGCGCAGACGCTCGAGCACCACGACGAGCGGCTCGCGATCACGGAGGCGGCGCTCGCGGCAGAGCCGCGCGCGGGCTACGCGGTCTCGCACGACGTCTTCGGCGCGAGCCTCCCGGCGATCCAGCGCCGGTTCGCAGTCGCGGAGACGCTCTCGCACCTCGAGCGGCTCGTCGTCCTCGGCCGCGCTGACCGTCACGAGGACGACCGCCGGGTTGCCTATACTGCGCGCTCTCCTGGTGGACGAGCTCCCCTCTAGTACCCGCGCCCCTTCCGGAGGGGCGGCATGACACTCGGACTCGAACTCGTCGGCGTTGCCGTCCTGATTCTGCTGAACGCGTTCTTCGTCGCGGCCGAGTACGGGCTCGTCACCGCTCGGCGGACGCGGATGATCGAGCTCCACCACCAGGGGAACAAGCGCGCCCGCGCGGTGCTGCGCATCACGAGCGACCCGCCGCAGTTCATCGCGGCGATGCAGCTCGGCGTCACGCTCACATCGCTCGGTATCGGTGCCCTCGGCGAGCAGGCGCTGTCGAAGAAGTTCGAGGACTGGATGGCGACGATCCTCGCCGTCCTCCTCGCCTACCTCATCCTGACGTTCGTCCATGTCGTGATCGGCGAGCTCGTGCCGAAGGGCGTCGCCCTGGGGCACTCCGAGGGAACGGCGCTCTGGGTCTCAGGGCCGGTACGCGCGTTCTTCACCGTCTTTGCACCGTTCGTGTGGGTGTTGCGGCGGGCGTCGGACTTCGTGCTGCACCTGCTCGGCCTCGAGTCGCCCGGCGCCGAGCGCGAGCCGCTCTCCGAGGCGGAGCTCCGGATGCTGCTTTCCCGCTCGAGCGAGGAAGGCGAGATCGAGCACGAAGAGCAGCAGATGATCGACAAGGTCTTCGTGTTCGGCGACAAGGACGTCGCCGACGTGATGGTGCCGCGCCCCGAGGTCGTCGCCGTTTCTGCCGAGCTACCGACGGAGCAGGCGCTTGCCGCCGTGCTCGAGTCGCCGTACACGCGGTACCCCGTCTACCGCGAGTCGCTCGACGACATCATCGGCGTTCTGCACGTGCGCGATCTCTTCACCGCTGTCCACGACCGCGGGCTCGCCGACGTTCGACTGGCGGAGATCGTGCGCTCGGCGTACGTCGTCCCGGAGACGAAGGATCTCGCGTCGCTCCTCCAGGAGTTCCGCAAGACGAACAACCACTTCGCGGTCGTCGTCGACGAATACGGCGGCACGGCGGGGATCGCGACACTCGAGGACCTCCTCGAGGAGATCGTCGGCGAGATCGAGGACGAGTTCGACGTCCCCGAGGAGCAGATCGAGCAGATCGACGAGGACAGCTACCGGATGGACGGCATGTTCCCGATCGACGAGTTCAACGAGCGCTTCGGCACCGACCTGCCCGATGACGACTTCCACACGGTCGGCGGCTTCGTCTTCGGCCAGCTCGGACGCGCGCCGCAGCCCGGCGACGACGTCGTCTGGAACACCATGCGCTTCGACGTGCTCGAGGTCGAGAGCAACCGGATCGAGAAGATCGCGGTGCAGTTCATGGAGCGGCCGGCGGCACGCCGCGGGGATGACGAATTGCTGCTCGGCGCGCCCGAGGACGAGCTCGAATAGCGGCAAACCGGTCCGTGGTACGGGCCGTATTCCCTCTCAGCTGCCGTCGATCGAAAGGGAATCTCACATGCTGCGACGCCTTCTGCTTCCTCTCGCGCTCCTCGCCGCTGCGCTCGTCGCGTCATCCGTCGCGAGCGCGAAAGGCGGGACGGGACTGCGAGGCGAGGTCGGCCCCGGTTACTCGATCGAGGTGAAAAACGGGAACCACGACTTGAAGACGATCAAGGCCGGCACGTACACGATCAAGGTCCAGGACAAGTCCGAGCTCCACAACTTCCACCTCAAAGGGCCTGGGCTGAACAAGTCCACCACCGTCGCCTTCCAGGGGGAGAAGAGCTGGAAGATCAAGCTGCGGCCAGGCACGTACACGTACCAGTGCGATCCTCATGCCTCCCGGGGCATGAAGGGCACGTTCCGCGTTACGGGCTGACGGTCAGAGGCGCGATCTCGCCGTCCTGGATCGTCCAGGCGGCGAGATCGTCCTCGCGCAACGAGTAGATGAGATACGGCTTGCCCTCCCAGAGCCCGATGTTCTCGACATCGGTGCGCGACGGGCGCGGCGGAGCCGAGAGATGCGAGTGGAAGACGGCGAGCTGGTAGCCCTCGTCTTCGAGGAACCAGAGCTCCGGGTCGACCTCGAGCTCGAAGCGGTACGGCGATGCGGCCGCGTTGTGGCCGCGCTCGTAGCGCTCGGCGACGCCGTCGCGGAGGATGAGGAGGCCACATGCCTCGTTCGGATCCTCGGCTCGGGCATGCTCGACGAGAGCGTCTCGCACGTGCCCAGGGAGAACAAGCAGGTCGACTACCACCACAGCGTGCGTTCCATCGAGGTCTCGACGTCGTCGGTCTCCCAGAAATCGGCGCTGATGTACTTCCAGCCGGCGTCGGCGAGGATCGTCACGACGACGCCTTCCTCGAGCTCCGCCGCGAGCTTCCGTGCGACGTGCACGGCTGCGCCGGCGGACACGCCGGCGAAGATGCCTTCTTCGTTCAGAAGCGCGTGCACCGCGCGCGACGGACTCCTCGTTCGAGACGAGCACCTTCCGATCGAGCTGCGAGATGTCGAGGATCGGCGGCACGTAGCCGTCGTCGAGCGAGCGCAGCCCCATCACCTGGTCTCCCGGAAGCGGCTCCGCAGCGGCGACGACGACGTCGGGGAACGACTCGCGCAGCCGTGCGCCGGTGCCCATGAGCGTGCCGCCCGTGCCGAGACCGGCGACGAGGACATCGACGTGCTCGAGTGCGTCCACGATCTCCGCGCCCGTGCCTTCGTAATGCGCGCGCGGGTTCGCGGGATTCGCGTACTGGAACGGCATGAAGTACTTCGGGTTCTGCTCGGCGAACTCGATCGCGAGCTTCACCGCGCCGTTCGAGCCCTGGTCGGCCGGGCGAGTCGATGATCGTCGCGCCGTAGAGGCGAAGCAGGCGCCGCCGCTCCTCGGTCGCGTTCGCGGGCATGACGCAGGTGAGCGAGTACCCCTTGAGCTTCGCGATGAGCGCGAGCGAGATGCCGGTGTTGCCGCTCGTCGGCTCGAGCAGCTCGCGCCCCGGCTGCAACTCTCCCGCGGCTTCCGCGTCGTCGATCATGGCCTTCGCGACGCGGTCCTTGATCGATCCCGTCGGGTTCTGGCCCTCGAGCTTGGCGTAGATCCGGACGCCGGGCTTCGGCGTCAGCCGCTTCAGCTCGACGAGCGGGGTGTTGCCGACGAGTTCGAGAAGGCTGCCCGCGACCGTGAGGCTAGGAGCCACCGGCCATCGCGGGGAGGAGGATGACGGTGGACCCGGTCGCGACCGCGGTGTCGAGGCCGTCGAGCGTGCGCACGTCCTCGCCCTCGACGTAGACGTTCACGAACGGCGCGATGTCGTCATCCTCCACCAGCTGCGTGCGCAGGCCCGGGAAGCGCGACATCAGGTCGTCGAGCAGCTCGCGCACCGTTCCGCCCCTGGCGGGCACCTGGCGCTCGCCGCCCACCTCGGAGCGAAGAGTGGGTGGAATGCGAACGGTCGTCATGCGTGCGTCGGCCTCCCTTGGCAAAATTCCACGTAGTCGATGTATTCGGTGATGGTCGGGTGCTCGCCGCAGACCGGGCAGTTCGGGTCGCGGCGCAGGTTGATCTCGTTGAACTCGCCCTCGAGCGCGTCGAAGAGGAGCAGGCGACCGGAAAGAGACTCGCCGATTCCGAGCGCGAGCTTCAGCGCCTCGTTCGCCTGCAGCGAGCCGATGATCCCCGGAAGGACGCCGAGGACGCCGCCCTCGGCGCAGCTCGGCGCGAGCTCGGGCGGCGGCGGCTGCGGGAAGAGGCAGCGGTAGCACGGGCCGTCATGGGGCTTGAAGACGGTGACCTGGCCCTCGAAGCGGTAGATGGAGCCGTGCACGACGGGGATGTCGTGGAACACCGAGGCGTCGTTCACGAGGTAGCGCGTCGGGAAGTTGTCGGCTCCGTCGAGGATCACGTCCCAGCCGTCGGCGAGGATGCGGTCGACGTTTTCCGAGGTGAGGCGCTCCTTGTAGGTGATGACGTTCACGTCGGGGTTCAGGTTCTCGATCGTGCTCTTCGCCGAGTCGGCCTTCCACTCGCCGAGCGTCTCGGTCGAGTGCGCGATCTGGCGTTGCAGATTCGACGCGTCGACGCGGTCGTCGTCGACGATGCCGAGCGTGCCGACGCCGGCCGCGGCGAGATAGAGCGACGCGGGCGAGCCGAGCCCGCCGGCGCCGATCAGGAGGATGCGCGAGTTCAGAAGCTTGAGCTGGCCCTCGACGCCGACCTCGGGGATCAGCAGGTGGCGGCTGTAGCGCGCTCGCTTCTCTGCGTCGAGCGTCTGCGGGAGCTTCGTCGGGAAGCCGTTCCGCTTCCAGTCCGTGTAGCCGCCGGCGAGCGAGGTGACATCTTCGTAGCCGAGCTCCTCGAGTGTCTTCGCGGCGAAGGCGGAGCGCGAGCCGCCGGCGCAGTAGACGACGATCGGGCGCGCGTGATCGGGCGCCGCGTTCTCGATGCGCGACTCGAGGTTCCCGCGCGGGACGTGGATCGCGGAGGGGATGTGACCCTCGTCCCACTCGTCCGGCTCGCGGATGTCGAGGAAGAGCGGCGGCGTCGGAGAGTCGAGAAGCTCGCGGGCGCCGGCGGCGTCCACCTCCTCGATCTCGCTCTTCACCTGCTGCAACAGCTCGCGGTAGGTCGGCATGACTTTCCCAAATATAGCGGTGCGGGCTCTGGGCTGGGCGTTCCAAAACCGGTGACAGTCACGGGTTACGGCTTCGTCACGACATGGTCACGGCATGGTCACGGCTTTCGAGACAGGGGAGCTACCCCGTTTGGAACCACTACGCTGGCCCGCGATGACCCCGCGCACGCGTGTGGTTGCGATCGTCGCGGCCGCGGCGGTGCTCGCGGTCACCGGGACGGTCACGATCACGCTGGCTGCAGACGCGCGGCGAGACGACGACCGCGCCGGGGTCCGTCGCGAAGCCGCGGGCGGGCCGGCCGCCCGTCGTCTTCGACTTCGGCGTCCGGGACGATGCCGAGAGCCGCGCGCTCGGACGCGCGGCCGGGCTCCTGAACGGGGGCCACTCGAAGGCGGCGGCATCGATCTTCTCCCGGTACCACTCCGTCGACGCGCAGATCGGGACGGCGATCGCGAACTGGCCCGACGAGAGCCTCGACTCGTTGAAGCGGCTCGTCGCCGCGCACCCGCGGAGCGCCGCCGCGCAGCTCCACCTCGGGCTCGCGCTCTTCTGGAGCGGACGGACGGCCGATTCCGCCAGGAGGCTTCGTCTCGTCGACACCTCGTTCCCGGACAGCCCCGAGGCCGTGACGGCCGAGAACGTCCTCTACGGGCAGATGGCCCCGAACCTGCCGCTCCTCGTCACCGGCCTGACCCTCCCGGCGCCCCGACCGCGGCCGACCAGCTGCGGATCCTCGAGCGCGCCGCGGCCTCCGGGAGCGTCGACGCGAAGCTCCGCTACGGCTCCGCGCTCTGGCTCCTCGAGCGCCGCGTCTCGGCGGAGCGCCAGTTCGAGGCGGCTGCGAGGCTCGCCCCGAACGACCCCCGGACGCAGACGCTCGCCGCCGTCGCCCGCTTTACAAAGCGGAAACCGGTCGCCGCCTTCAGCCGGCTCGGGCCTCTCACCGGGCGCTTTCCCCGCGCTGCGATCGTCCGCTTCCACCTCGGCGTGCTCCTCATCTGGACGCGCGAGGTGGCCAAAGGCGAAGAAACAGCTGGCCGATGCCGTCATGTACGAGCCACACTCTCCCTGGGCGAAGGCAGCACGAGAGTTGCTTTCGGCTCTCCCGAAGGATGGGACCAAGTAAGGAAAATATGAGCCGAACGGCCTATGGCGGCCCGTCCGTCAGCGACAGGCATAGTGCGGCATCCACTGGGACACGTCTTTTCTGTCACAAGCAGGGTTCACGGAGGGGGAGCAGGGTGAGCGTGGGGGTTGAACGAGCTGCAGGGCCGGTGACGACGGACGTCCTCGAGACCGAGGAAGCCCGGAATCTGCTGGAGGCGGCACAGGCCGCCGGATCGGTCAGCCAGGAGGACATCGCGCTCGCGCTCGACGAGCTCGATCTCGACGCCGGTCAGATCGACGAGTTCTACAAGACGCTCGAGGAGATGCAGATCGAGGTCGTCGCGGCCGTCGACGAGGAGAAGGAAGAGGTGCCCGTCGCGGAGACGCGCGAGATCTCGACCGACTCGCTGCAGCTCTTCCTGAAGGACATCGGCAAGGTCGACCTGCTCACCGCCGCCCAGGAGGTCGAGCTCGCCAAGCGCATCGAGCGCGGTGACCACGGTGCGAAGCAGGAGATGGTCGAGGCGAACCTTCGCCTTGTCGTCTCGATCGCGAAGCGGTACCGCAACCAGGGGCTGCCGTTCCTCGATCTGATCCAGGAGGGGACGATCGGGCTGGTGCGTGCGGCGGAGAAGTTCGATTACCGCAAGGGCTTCAAGTTCTCGACCTATGCGACGTGGTGGATCCGGCAGGCGGTCGCGCGTGCGCTCGCCGACAAGGCGCGCACGATCCGCATGCCGGTGCATGTCGTCGAGAAGCTGAACAAGATCGTGCGTTCGGAGCGCAAGCTGCGCGCTGAGCTTTGCCGCGAGCCGACGTCGGAGGAGATCGCGCGCGATCTCGATCTGCCGATCGAGGAGGTCGAGCAGATCCAGCGGAGCGCGCAGACGCCGGTCTCGCTCGAGAAGCCGGTCGGCGACGAGGAGGAGTCCGAGTTCGGGCACTTCCTCACCGATGAGAACGTGCCGCTTCCCGACGAGGCGGCAGAGGTCGCGATGCGCAAGGAGACGCTGAAGAAGATCCTCGGCACCCTTTCGCACCGCGAGCGACGCGTCCTCGAGCTCCGCTACGGGCTCGACGGCGAGCATCCGCGGACGCTCGACGAGGTCGGCCGCACGTTCAACGTCACGCGCGAGCGGATCCGCCAGATCGAGAACCAGAGCCTGAAGAAGCTCCGCGCGCTCGCGGACTCGCATTCACTCAAAGACGTGGCCTAACACGGGTTGCGCCGGCGGTCGCCGGGGTCCATGCTCCGGCGACCGTCAGTCAAATCCTCAAAGGGAGGGGTCTCTTTGCTTCGTCTGATGCTGATCCTCGCTGCGGCTTCGGTCGTGCTCGGTGCCGGTGTGGCCTCCGCAAGCCCGCCTGCCCCGGGAAACGAAGCCGGTCCGGGGACAGACCTCGTGAACTTCGTGCCCGTGCGCGGTGACGCCCACGCTCAGGCCGCCCGCACGTCGAGCGGCAGCAACCTCGTCTACCACGGCGGCAAGGTGCTCCGCACGAACAAGACCGTCGCCATCTTCTGGGGGCCGTCGAGCGGCTTCGCCTCGGGCTACGACACGCTGATCGGGCAGTACTTCGGCGACGTCGCGCACGACAGCGGCTCGACCGGGAACGTCTACTCCGTGCTGAGCCAGTACTACGACGGCACCGGTCGATCGCATACTCGTCGTCGTATGGAGGCGTGCTCTACGACACGAGCCCGTATCCGGCGAGCGGCTGCAGCGACGCCGTCTCGCAGACCTCGATCTGCCTGAGCGACTCGCAGTTCCGGGCGGAGGTCGCGAAGATGGTGGCGAGCCCCGACCCGAACACGACCTACTTCGTGTTCACGGGACGCGGTGTCGGCAGCTGCTACTCGAGCTCGAGCTGCGCGTTCTCGAACTACTGCGCCTACCACATGAACACCACGGTGAAGGGCGTGACGGTGCAGTACGCGAACCAGCCGTACACGATGACCGTTCCGTCAGCGTGCGACTCGGGCTACCACCCGAACGCCAGTGACGCAGACGCGACGATCAACGTGGCGAGCCACGAGCATCGCGAGTCGATCAACGATCCGCTCGGCACCGCGTGGTACGACCGTCGCGGCTACGAGGGCTCGGACAAGTGCGCCTGGAACTTCGGCACGGTGACCGGGGACTACAACCAGACGATCAACGGTCACCACTACACCCTGCAGCAGGAGTGGAGCAACAGCGCCTCCGGCTGCAGGCTGCACGCCTAGAGCGAACGGAACGCGGCGAGCGCCGCGCGGATCCCCCGGGCGTCGAGCCCGTGGGCCGCGCGGTGCTCGCGCGCCCGTCCCGTAGCGCCGGAACTCACCGAGCGGGACGCCGAGCGAGAGCAGCCGGTGCGGGCGGTCGACGAGCGCCGCCGAGATCTCGGCCGCCGAGGTGCCCTGCGAGGTACGGCTCGACGAGCACGACGTCGGTTCCGCGCAGCGCCTTGCGCAGGCCGTCCGCATCGAACGGCCTGACCGTCGCGAGGTAGGCGACGGTCTCGCCGGTGTCCGCGGTCGCCTCGAGCACCTCGTCGAGCGTCGGGCCGACGGCGATCACGAATGGTGCGTCGTCGTTCCCGCGGCGGACGACCGTGAGGCCGTCGAGGTCCATCGGCGTGCGGTTCGTCTCGTCGGTCAGCCGGATGTAGACGCGGTCGTCGCGTGTCGAGCGCGCGGGCGAGCATCCGCTCCATCTCGTCGACGTGGCCCGGCACCTCGATCGTCCAGCCCGGAAGCGCCGCGAGCGGCGGCGACGTCCTCCGGCGCCTGATGCGTGCGGCCTTCGGTAGAGGCGTCGTACGACGCGCCGTAGCTGACGAGGACGGCGCCGAGATCGTTGTGGCCGAGATCGAGCTTGAGCTGACTCGTAGGGCCGTTCGACGAGGAACGGCGTGTACGAGTGGACGATCGGGCGATAGCCCTCGAGTGCGAGGCCGGCGGCGACGCCGATCATCAGCTGCTCGCGGATGCCGACGTTGAAGCGCCGCGGATGCTCCGCGATCTTCGCGGCGCCGATCGCGGCGAGCACGACGGCGACGCGGTCGTTCTCCCAGAGCGCCTCGGTCGCAAGCTGGTAGAAGCGCTCGCGCATCAGTCCCGCACCTCCGCGACGACGCAGACGCGGCTCCGCCGCGCCCGCGGAGAGCACGCTCGATCGCGTCGTGGTCGCGTCCGTCGACCCGGCGCGTGCGCCAGCCCTCGAGCGCGAACCGCTCCTCGATGCCGCCCGGCCAGCCGTAGGTCGCGCTCGCATTGTCGATCACGATTGTCGTAAGCGTCTCGATCCTCGCGCGGCCTGCGTACTGGACTGCCTCCCAGTTGGAGCCCTCGTCGAGCTCGCCGTCGCCGACGAGGACAAAGGTACGACGGCCCGTGAGGGCGACGCCGACGGCGATCGGCAGGCCGTGACCGAGCGAGCCGCTCGAGATCTCGACGCCGGGAACGAGCAGCCGGTCGGGGTGGTGGCCGAGCGTCGACTCGAAGCCGCCGAAGCCGTCGAGCGCTTCGACCGGAAGGATCCCCTTGGCAGCGAGGATCGCGTAGTAGGCGGTCGGCCCATGGCCCTTCGAGAGCAGGAACCGGTCGTCGGGCTCGAGGACGCGGTCGTAGAGCACCCAGAGCGACGTCGAGCGTCGAGTACGAGCTCGAGTCGTGCTTCTCGTCGCCCGTCAGGCGGGTGAGGAGCGCGGGAAGTTCGTCGTAGCCGAGTTCCGTTGTCGTCGGTCATGCACGCACCGTAGAACCTCAACTATTGTTTAAGTCAAGTGGCAGCTGGAATCCCGATCGGTGAGCTGTCGCGTCGGAGTGGCGTCTCGCAATCGGCGCTCCGCTTCTACGAGCGGCAGGGCCTGATCGCGGCGGAGCGGACGGACGGAAACCAGCGCCGGTACCCGGGCGTCACGCTGCGCCGCGTCGCCCTCATCCAGGCGGGCAAGGCCGCGGGCATCCCGCTCGAGCGGATCAAGCAGGCGCTCGACACGCTTCCCTCCGGCAAGTCGCCGACGAAGCGCGACTGGGAGCGCCTGTCGTCGAGCTGGCGGAGGAGCTCGACGAGCGCATCGAGACCCTCGAAGCGATCCGCGGCCGCCTGACGACGTGCATCGGCTGCGGCTGCCTCTCGCTGAAGACGTGCGCCCTGCTGAACCCGGCGGACGAAGCAGGTCAGCTTGGCGGCGGCGCGCGCTATCTGCGTAAAGTCTCGCCCCATGGACGAGACCTGGCAGTCAGAGCTCCGTGAGTTCATCGCGATCCCGTCGGTCAGCGCCGAACCGGCGCACCGCGACGACGTCAAGCGCGCAGGCGAATGGGTCTGCGACTTCATCCGGCGCATCGGCGGCACCGCCGAGCTGACGCCGTTCGGCGACAAGGAGCTTGCGCTCGGCGAGATTCCCGCGTCGCACGATCCGGCGAGCGCACCGACCGTGCTCTGCTACGGCCACTTCGACGTCCAGCCGCCGGCGCCCGCTCGAGCTCTGGGAGACCGACCCGTTCGAGCTCACGATCAAGGACGAATGGGCGTATGCGCGCGGCATCACCGACGACAAGGGGCAGCTCTACATCCTCTTGAAGGCGGCGCAGAAGCTCGTCGAGGCCGAACGCGCTCCCCGTCAATCTCCGCTTCGCCTGCGACGGCGAGGAGGAGATCGGGGGCGACGACGATCGTCGACTACCTCGCGAACGACGACGGTCGGCGCGAACGCAGGCGTCATCTTCGACGGCGGCATGCTGCGCCAGGATCTGCCGGCGTTCGATCTTGCGACGCGCGGCCTGATCGCCTTCGACGTCAAGGTCAAGACGGGCGAGCGCGACCTGCACTCCGGCATGTACGGCGGCGCAGCGCTGAATGCGATCCACGTGCTCGTCGCGGATCTTCGACGCGGTGCATCGCCCGGCAGAACGGCCTTCTGCCCGACCCGCTGCGCCAGGGGATCGCGGCGCCGACCGACGAAGAGCTGAACGCGTGGCGCGCGCTCCCGCCGGGTGCAGAAGAGCTCTCGAGCCAGGGAGCGCGCCCGCTCGACGCCGCACGCCGCCGACCAGTTCTACACGCGAACGTTCGCCGAGCCGTCCGCCGACGTGAACGGCATCATCGGCGGCAAGCCCGGGCTTCGAAACACGACGCTCTCGGTGAAGGCCTCGGGCGAGATCACGATCCGCCTCGCGCCCGGCCAGGACCCGAAGGATCGGCCCCGAGGCAGAGCGGCTGATGCGCGCCGCCGCGCCCCCGAACGCCGACGTCGACATCCACTGGGAGGGCGTGCCGCCCGGTCTTGTCCGCCCGGACACGCCGGCGGTGCAGCTCGGCCTGCAGGCGTTCGAGTCGGCGCTCGGTGTGCGCCCGCTCCTCGTTCGTGCCGGCGGGCACGCTGCCGATCATGCCCGCGCTCGCCGACCGCGGCATCCCGACCGTGCTCACCGGCTTCGGCCTTCCGGACTCGAATGTCCATTCGCCGAACGAGCGGTTCCTCGTCCGCTACTTCGAGCAGGGCGTCGACACGGCTGCGGCTCTGTACACCGCGTACAAGGACCTGCCGACCGATTGATCAGAGGGGCTAGTGCTCGTGGTCGCAGTGCAGCCACGAGTGGCCGAACGAGCGCATGGCGTCGATGATCGGCAGGAGCGACTGGCCCTTGCCGGTCAGCTCGTACTCGACCCGCGGTGGTGACTCCGGATAGCTGCGGCGCTCGACGATGCCTTCCTGCTCGAGCACGCGGAGACGCTCCGCAAGCGTCCGCGGGCTGATCCCGCTGCAGGAGCGCTCGAGCTCCGAGAAGCGGCGGGCCCCCTCCGAGAGATCGTGCACGAGAAGCGCCGTCCACTTCGCCCCGATGATCTCGGCCGTCGCCGCCACGGCGCACGTATTCGCCTCGTGGACGGGATTCATCGTCCGGATCGCCATGGCCGGATTGTAGACGTAGAACATTCGGTCAACCGCCCCCGGCCGTGTCATCCTCGGCCGAATGCCGCCGTTCGACGCCCTCGGGGCCTCCCTCGCGGCCGCTCTCGTCCTCGGAATAGCGGCCGTCCTCCGCCCGCGGAGGTGGTCGGCAGGCACGGCGCTCGTCCCTCTGGCGCTCGCGGCGTTCCTTGTCGCCTACGTGGCCGGCGAGGACACCTACCGCGGCGACGGCACGAGCCGCTGGGACGCCTACCGCTCGCCCGGAGGCGCGCTCGGGCCGCTGTTTCTCGCCTCGCTCGTCCTGCTCGCAGGCTGCGCCCTCGCGCTTGTCGTCACGGCGCTCGCGCGCAGGCCGCGCGCGTACCGGCTGACGGCCCTCTTCGGGGCGCTCGCCGTCGTCCTCGTCGTGATCCCGACGGTCGCCGGATTCAGCCTCAACTGAAGGGCCCTCAACTGAATGGCATCGGACAGGCGTCGATCTTCGGGATCCCGAAACGGGCAATCGTGCCGAAGCCCTCGGCCGGCTTGCACGCCTGCGCGACCCCCACGTCGCATGCAACCGAGAGGAAGATGAACGCCTCCTCCATCGTGAAGCCGTGCTGGTCGACGAGAAGTCGAGCCGCCTCCTCGGACACGAGCTGCAACGCCTCCTCGTAACCGGTCGCGGTCGCGTGCGGAAGCCACCTGTCTCCGAGCTCTGTGACCGGCCAGGTCGCCTGCTTCCCCTTCAACAGCTCGAAGCGGATGTCGACCTCACCCGCGATCTCGACGCCCGTGAAGCAGATCTCGCCGTCTCCCATCGCGGCGTGCATGTCGCCGACCGCGAACATCCCGCCGGCCTGCCGGACCGGGAAGTAGATGCGCGCGCCCTTGCCGTGGAAGTGGTCGTCGAGGTTGCCGCCGTGCGGCCCGGCCAGGCCGTTCGAGAGCTCTTCGCCTCCTGTCCCTACCCCGACGACGCCGACCATCGGCATCGCGGGGAAGCGAATGCGGTCGGTCATCCTGATCTCGCCGTCGCGGACGTCGAAGAGCTTCGTCAGCGGCTTGTCGACGAAGTCGATCAGCTGGCCGAAACCGGGAATGAGCGTTGCGACGCCCCATTCGATCGGGCGAACGTCGAGGATCTCGGCGATGAGCGAGTCGCCGGGCTCCGCGCCGCGCACGGCGACGGGACCGGTCGCACTGTTGATCCGCGAGAGGTCGATCTCGGTGACCAGGTCGCTCTCGCTCCGGATCTGCCCGGTGAAGCAGTCGTTCGTCTCGAACGTGACCGTGTCGCCGGGCTCGACCTCCAGCACCGGCTGGAGGTCGGGCCCGAACGACCAGATCACCTGGTCACGCGACAGGAAATGCTGCTTCTGCATCCGGTGGTGCCACCTCTTCTTCGACGTAGACGCGCTCGATGTCCGCGAGCCGCTCGGAGCGGTACCGGACCATGAACGCCGTGCACGCGACACCGAGCGCGACCCACGCGATCGCGATCCAGTTCGCGTACTTGAACGGGTAGGGCGGCGGGTACTTGACGAACTGGTAGTAGAGCGGCAGGAAGAACAGCACGATCCCGCCGATCGGCAGCACGATGTGCAGCAGCGGGTTGAGCTCCGGCCGTCGCGCGCGCATGTAGTGCCACATGCAGCCGACGCACACGAGCATGTAGACGAGGATCACGAGCGGCACCGCCGCCGTCGCGATCACGCCGAAGCCGACGCCCGGATTCCACTTCCATCCGACGAGCAGCGACAGCACGACGGCGAACACCGTCATCCAGATGATGGCGATGTGCGGCGTCTTGAACCGCGAATGCGTGCGCCCGAGCGACTCGGGTGCGAGCCGGTTGCGCGACAACGAGTAGAAGACGCGCGTCGCCGCGTTCACGGCTGCGTTCGAGTTCGCCGCGATCGAGTTGCAGATCGCGAGGAAGACGATCACCCAGCCGGTACCCCAGAAGACCTGCCCGAGGTTGCGCCACGGATCCGGTCCCGTCGCCTGTGCGACGAAGTTGTCGAAGCCGGCGCCGAACACCCACGCGTACGCGCACAGCACGTAGAAGAGGCCGATCGCGACGGCGGAGCCGACGACGGCTCGTGGCACCGTGCGTCTCGGGTTCTTGGCCTCCTCTCCGAGTGGGGCGGATGCCTCGAAGCCGATGAACGCGAGGATCGCGAAGATCATCCCCTTGAACACGCCGCTCCAGCCGCCTTGCGCGTGATGCGGGTTGAAGGGCTGCATGTTCAGGTCACCGCTCTTCGAGAAGAGGATCCAGATCGCGAGCGCTCCGAAGATCCCGATCTCGAACGCGCCGAGGATGACGCCGGCCGTCGTCGAGAGCCGCACGTCGCGGAAGGTCAACAGGAAGACGATCGCCGCCATCAGCAGGACCCACACGACCCACTGGCCGCTCCAGTGCCACCCGACGCTCGTGTTGAAGACGTCGTGCATCGCCCAGCCGAACTCGAGATAGAGGAACGGCGCGACGAGCGGCTGGAAGCCGACGAAGAGAAAGGCGACGAGAAACCCGGCCCACGGGCCGAGGGACTTCCCGGCGTAGGTGTACATGCCGCCGGCGGACGGGTAGAGCTTCGCGAGCTGGCCGATCGCGGTCGCGGCGCAGAGGCACGCGACGAGCGCGAGCAGCACCGAGAGCGGCAGCGCCTGCTTCGCGTCAGGCACGGAGATGTAGATCGAGTACGCGACGGCCGCGGCGGGGGCCATGTGCGTGATCGACTGGAACAGCACCTGCGGCAAGCCGATGGAGTGCTCACGCAAGTGGTCGAAGCGCCGTGCCTCCCCTTCCATCACGCCTCCTTGGGCCAAGGGACCGAAGAGGCGATTTGATCAAATGGCAGGGAGCGATTGCAACTACTGCCACGGGGGCGGGTTGTGCACCCACGCGCCCGCCGGACATCGTGGCGACGACCTGAACCTCGCGCAGCTCCCCGGGCTCGCAGCCGAACGGGTCGCGGTCGAGGACGACGAGGTCGGCGAGGCGGCCCGGCACGAGCGTCCCGCGGGCGCGCTCGTCGTGCGAGAGCCGCGCGGGGGCGACGCAGACGGCGTGGAGGGCCTCCGTCACCGACAGCCGCTCGTCCTCGCGCCAGTGGTCGAGGGTCGCTGCGACGACGCCGGCCCACGGGTCGAGCTCCTCGATCGGGGCGTCGGAGCCGTTCGCGAGGACGGCGCCGGAGCGGAGGAGCGAGCGGAACGAGTAGACGCCCGCGAGCTTGTCCGCCCAGAAGCGCTTCGCGAGGTGCTCGTCGGAGGGTGCGTGCGAGAACTGCACGCTGCACGGCGACGCCGAGCTCGGCGAAGCGCGGGAGATCCTCGGCGTCGAGGCACTGCGCGTGCTCGATCCGCTGGCGCAGGCCTCGCGGCTGCCATGCGTCGCGGGTGCGCTCGAACGCATCGAGCGCCTCGCGGTTCGCACGATCGCCGATCGCGTGCACGCCGACAGGCCAGCCCGCTTCTGCTGCGCTGCTCACGATCTCCGCGAGCTCCTCGCCGCTCGTAATGCGAACGCCGCTCCCGTCGAGCATCCATGCCGTCTGCGAGCCGAGCGTCCCGTCCATGAAGACCTTCAGGTAGCCGAGGCGCAGATACGCCGATCCGACACCGCTTCGGAGCGCGAGCTCGCGCAGCTGCGGCAGGGTCTCGTGCGGCGTCGACTGCCAGACCCGGAGCGTCAACGGCGTCTGCGCGTCGAGCTGCTGCCACAGGCCCATCGCGCCGAGCCAGCCGTCCTTGTCGTGCAGCGCACGTGACGCCGCGCGCATTTGCGAGCTTCATGCCTTTGCGCATCGCGTCGACGTACTCCTCGGCGGGGATGTGCAGGTAGCGCTCCTTGAAGCGCCATGCGGCCTCCTCGACGAGCACGCCGGTCGGCTCACCGGCCTCGTCGCGGACGACGACGCCGCCCGCGACCTCGAGGTCGCCGCCGGCAAGCGCAAGCGCGGCGGAGTTGAGCCAGAGCGCGTGGTAGTCCTTCGAGATCATCATCGCCGGCCGGTCCGGGACCACGGCGTCGAGGTCGTGACGCGTCGGTGTGCGGCCGTCCGTCCAGTCGCCGTCGCGCCAGCCGTAGCCGCGAACCACTCCCCTTGCGCGCCCCACGCGCGGATGCGCTGCAAGGCACTCGTCGAGCGAGGTCGCCGCCGTCGAGCTTCACCTCGTGCTGAGCGACCGCCCAGGTCGGGAAGTGCACGTGCGAGTCGGTGAAGCCGGGCAGGACGCAGCGGCCGCCGAGGTCGACCACTTCCGGGCTTGCGAGCGCGGTCTCGTGCACACCGACGCCGCCGGCGATGCGGTCGCCCGCGATTGCGAGCGCCCGCGCCTCCGGCAGCGACGGGTCGAGCGTCCGGATCGTCCCGTTCTCGAGGATCACGGGACGAGCC
The DNA here is from genome assembly GCA_963794045.1 of uncultured Actinomycetes bacterium. Lineage (GTDB taxonomy): Bacteria > Actinomycetota > Thermoleophilia > Gaiellales > Gaiellaceae > Palsa-739. The sequence continues at coordinate 678,226 of CAWCCJ010000010.1, read as the reverse complement.
TACTGCGGCCTACGACACGACGACGATCATCCGCAAGACGTTGTCCTCGCCGATCGTCTTCATGTTCATCCCTTTGTAGTCTTCGCCCGCCTTCGTCCCGAAGCGGTACGTCCCGGGCTTCAGGAGCGTGAACTTCGTGGACGCACCCATGTGATCGAGCAGCGCGTGCCCGAGGGAGACCTTCGGGCCGGCGAGCTGAATCAGGGTGTGCGGCATCACGTCGTTGTTCACGAGCGTGAATGTCGTTCCGTGCGCGACCCTCACGTGCTGGGAGGCGCTGTAGGCCTGGGTTCCGACCGACCAGGCGTGGCAGCCCTTCACTTGGTGGCGGATGACGATCTGCGCGCTGGACTTCGCACCGACAGGCGCGGCCAGCACGAGCATTGCGGTCAGGAGCGCCCCGATGAGCAAAGCGCGCATACGACTCCTCCTCAGGTTCGTTTCGCCATAGCGTGCGGGGCAACCTCCTGCGTTGCATCGGCAGATGCGCTGAACCGGGTTGCGGTCTTCCACGGACAGCCCTTTTGCGAGATCATTGGGCGCGTGTTCGACCACGTGGGCGTGAACGTCCGTGACTACGCGGCCAGCCGCGCGTTCTACGAGCGTGCCCTTGCGCCGCTCGGCTACGGCGTCGTGGTGGCGTTCGACGAGTGGAAGGCGGTCGGCTTCGGCACGGACGGAAAGCCGTCGTTCTGGGTCGCGCAGCGCGAGCCGTACACGACAGGCGCCCACATCGCGTTCTCGGTCGACGACCACGGAACCGTCGACGCGTTCCACGAGGCCGCGCTCGACGCCGGGGGCATCGACAACGGGCAGCCGGGCATCCGCGAGGAGTACCACCCGAACTACTACGGCGCGTTCGTCCACGACCTCGACGGCAACAACGTCGAGGCCGTGTGCCACCGCTAGGCTTCGGCCGTGCCCTGGGACGAGCTCTCGGACGAGCAGCGCGAGCTTCGCGATCTCGTCCGGACCCTCGCGCGGCAGCGGATCGCGCCGCGAGCGGCGGAGATCGACGAGTCGCACGAGTTCCCGTGGGATGTCGTCGAGCTCTTCCGCGAGAACGACATCTTCGGGTTGTTCTTCGAGGAGGAGCACGGCGGCCTCGGGACCGGGACGCTGCTCGCGCTCGTTGCGATCGAGGAGGTCTCGAAGGTCTGCGCGACGAGCGGGTTGATCCTCGCCGTGCAGGAGCTCGGCTCCCTCGGGCTGAAGCTCGCCGGAAGCGAGGAGCAGAAGGAGCGGTACCTACCGCGGCTTGCGAGCGGCGAGTGGCTGTGCGCGTACGCGTTGACCGAGTCGGGCTCTGGCTCGGACTCGGCCGCGATGCGGACGACCGCGCGCCGCGACGGCGACGAGTACGTGCTTGAACGGGTCGAAGCGCTTCATCACGAACGCGGGCGTGGCGAAGCTGTACACGGTCTTCGCGAAGACCGATCCGGAGGCGGGCCATTCGGGGATCTCCGCGTTCGTCGTCGAGGCGGGCTCGCCGGGGTTCGAGGTGGCGCGGCTCGAGCCGAAGATGGGGATCAGCGGCTCGACAACCGGCGAGCTGACCTTCGACGACGTGCGCATCCCGGCCGGGAACCTCCTGGGCCAGGAGGGGGAGGGCTTCAAGATCGCGATGCGGATCCTCGACCGCTCGCGTCCGGGTGTCGCGGCTCAAGCGCTCGGTATAGCGCAGGGCGCGACCGACTACGCGCTCGAGTATGCGAAGACGCGCGAGACGATGGGCCGTCCGATCGCGTCGCACCAGTTGATCCAGGCGAAGCTCGCGGACATGGAGACCGAGTGCGCCGCGGCACGAGGCTTGCTGTACCGCTTCGGCCGCATGGTCGACGAAGGTGCCGACGATGCAGAGCTGACGAAGGCTTCTGCGATGGCGAAGCTGAAGTGCGGCGATGTCGCGATGTTCGCGTCGACCGAGGCAGTGCAGATCCTCGGCGGCTACGGCTACATCAAGGAGTACCCGGTCGAGCGGTTCATGCGCGACGCGAAGATCACGCAGATCTACGAAGGCACGCAGGAGATCCAGCGCCTCGTGATCGCGCGCGAGATGGCGCGCGAGGCGAGGACGTTCCTGCTCGCCGGCGTCTCGTGACGGCACGCGTTCGTAGCAGGTAATGATTTCGTGTTGCCAGATAGAAGGTAGCCCGACGGTGTGTTAGGACGCGCGGTGGAATGTCCCGCAAGCGAATGACGGCAGCTGTCGCGGAGGCCGCTCTCGTGCTCGTCGTCCTCGGGCTCGTCGGAGTCGCATTCGCCGTCGGCTGGATCGGCGGGCACTTCACGACCGAGTCGGGGACGAAGACGGTCACCGTCTCCGCGAAGACGTCGACGGTGCCGCCTCGCCCGAGGGTGCCGCAATCGGCGTGAGCACGGAGGCGGGGAAGCAGGTGTTCGCGTCCGCGTCGTGCGGGGGTTGTCACACGCTCGCAGCCTCCGGCACGAAGGGCACGGTCGGGCCGAACCTCGACGAGGCGAAGCCGTCACGTGCTCTCGTCATCCGTCGTGTCACGAACGGGAAGGGCCAGATGCCCTCGTTCCGCGGGCAGTTGAGCGTCGAGCAGATCCGGGAAGTAGCCGCCTACGTCTCGACGTCGGTCCGGTAGCTCTGCCGACGTTGCGCCGGCGTCGTCGGCGGACGTCTCAGCCTTCTTCGTCTGCCACTTCGTCGACCTTCTCCTCCGCCTGCTCGCCGAGCTCGACGATGTCACCTTCCTGGAAGAGGACGTTCTGCAGCGCGGCCCGGAACTTGTGGTTCCGCCGCGAGATCCATTCGAGGCTCATCGCGAAGTGCTTGAACTCCTCCTGCTGCGCGTTCTCCATGATCGCGCGGGCGGCCTCGTCGCGCTCGAGCGAGATCCGCTGCTCGTACCAGCCGATCGCCTCGGCCTCCTCCTGGAGGGAGGTGATCATCCGTGCGAACGTGCGGGTCTCGGCGCTGAGCTCGTCGGGCGGTTCGTGGTACTGATCGGTCGGCATGGGCGGAGCCTGCCAGAACTGCTAGTATTTGAGCACTCAAGTATCTTCCCGGAGGGAACTCATGAAGCTCGACGGCATCCACCACGTCACGAACATCACCGGCGACGCCCCCGCGAACGTCGCCTTCTACACGGGGCCCATGGGCCTGCGGATGGTCAAGAAGACGGTCAACCAGGACGACCCAACCGTCTACCACCTGTTCTATGCCGACGAGCACGGCTCGCCCGGTGCCGACATCACCTTCTTCGAGTATCCGGGCGCGCAGCCCGGGCGTGCGGGGGCCGGCATGGTGCACACGGTCGTCTGGCGCGTCGGCTCCGAGGCGGCGCTCGACTTCTGGGCCGACCGGATGGGCGTCGAGCGGGACGGCGACCGGGTGACGTTTGCCGACCCGGAGGGTCTCCTCCATCAACTCGTCGTCTCGAACGTCCCGGACCAGCCGCTCATCGCCGACCATCCGGAGATCCCGGCAGAGCTCGCGCTGCAGGGCTTCGAGGGCGTCCGCGCGTTCGCGCGCGATCCCGAGGTGCGCACGGCCCCGCTTCTCGCAGAGCTCGGGTTCGAGCGGGACGGGAACCGCTGGACGACGCGCGGCCCGGACCGCGGCGGCTGGATCGAGTACGAGCCCGCGCCCGAGGAGCAGGGAATCCCGGGCGCCGGCACCGTGCATCACATCGCGTGGGCCTCCGAGCTCGACGAGCAGGAGCAGTGGGTCGACCGCGTGCGCGAGGCCGGTGCCCGCCCCACGGATGTCATCGACCGCTTCTGGTTCCGTTCGATCTATTTCCGGGAGCCGAGTGGTGTCCTCTACGAGATCGCGACGAAGGGCCCCGGCTTCTCGACGGACGAGGATCCGGAGCACCTCGGCGAGAAGCTGATCCTGCCGCCGGCGTTCGAGCATCTTCGCGCCCAGGTCGAGCCGATCCTCACGCCCCTGCCCGACCCGCGCGAGAGCTGGACGCGGACCTGATGCTGCGCGCCCTCGAGCGTCCCGCCGCCGCGGAGCCCGAGGGCGCGCTCGTCCTGCTCCATGGGCGGGGCGCAGACGAGAACGACCTCTTCCCGCTCCTCGATGCCTTCGACCCCGAGCGGCGACTGCAGGGCTATACGCCGCGCGCGCCGCTGTCGCTGCCCCCGGGCGGGGCGCACTGGTACCGGGTACCGCGTGTCGGGTTCCCTGATCCGGCGACGTTCCGCGAAGGCTACGACGCGCTCGCGACCTGGTTCGACGCGCTTCCGTTCGGCGCGGGCGACATCGTCCTCGGCGGCTTCTCGCAGGGGGCAGTCATGACGCACGCGCTCTCCTGGGGTGAGGGGCGCCCGCGGCCGCGGGCAGTCATCGCGATGAGCGGGTTCATCCCTACGGTGGACGGATGGCGGCCCGACTTCGCGTCGCCGTTCCCGCCACTCGCGATCGCGCATGGAACCTATGACCCCGTGATCCCGGTCGACTTCGGTCGGGAGGCGCGGGACACACTCGAGGCGGCTGGTGCGGAAGTGCTCTATCTGGAGTCGCCGATCGAGCACTCGATCGACCCGCAGATCGTCCCGCAGCTGCGGGCACTAGTCGCGTCGGCCTAATCCGAATACGCTCTCTGCCTCCGGGTCGAACAGGAGGCAAAAAGGAATGCGCAAGCTCATCGGGTCGCTCGTCCTGCCTGCGGTCGTCTTCGCGGTCTTCGCCGCGGGTGCGTCGGGGCGCGCGAGCGCGACCTTCAAGTACTGCACCGATCCAACCTTCCCGCCGATGGAGTACACGACGTCGAGCGGAAAGATCGTCGGGTTCGATGTCGAGATGGCATCGGCTCTCGCGAAGACGTGGGGCGACACGGCCTCGGCGTCGAAGACGGCGTTCCCGGGTCTGATCCCGGCCCTGAACTCCAAGCGCTGCGATGCCGTGATCAGCGGCATCTTCATCACGCCGGACCGCAAGAAGCAGGCGGGTGTCGTCTCCTACATGAAGACCCACCGCGTGCTGATCGTGAAGGCCGGCAACCCGAAGAAGATCCACAGCCCGAACCAGCTGAAGGGCCTCGTCGTCGCCGTGCAGGCGGGCACGAAGTACGAGGAGTACCTGAAGGCGCTGAAGTCCAAGATCGGCTTCACGCTGCAGAGCTATCCGGGCGACACGGATGCGGTGGCCCAGGTTCTGCTCGGCCGCGCGGACGCGGTACTGACGCAGGACACGTCGTTCGCGTATCAGGCGAAGCAGCATCCCGGGAAGATCGCGGTCGGCTTCACGTTCGGGGCGAGCGATCAGTTCGGTATCTACTACCGCAAGGCCGATGCATCGTCGATCGGCACGCAGATCTCGGACGGCGTCGCGCAGCTGCGGAGCAACGGCACGCTGAAGAAGCTCGCGACGAAGTACAAGATCCCCGTCAACACGGTCAAGTAGTTGCTCGCGAGCTTCGACTCGCATCTCTTCTGGACAGCGCTCTCTTCCAGTCCGTACTGGAAGGGAGCGCTGCTCGCTCTCGGGCTCGCCGCGGCGGCACTCGTCGTCGCGATCGTGCTCGGCTTCTTTCTCGCGCTCGGCCGGTTCAGCCGCTTCCGCGTCGTGCGCTCCGTCGTCTTCGTCTACAACTGGTTCTTCCGGGCGACGCCGACGCTCCTGCAGCTGCTGTTCATCTGGAACGCGTTGCCACTGCTCTGGAGCACGTTCGCGGGATCGTGGTTCAAGCCGTTCCTCGCTGCGCTCATCGCTCTCTCCTTGAACGAGGCGGCGTACATGTCGGAGATCATTCGCGCAGGCCTGATGTCGGTCGATCCCGGACAGGAGCTCGCCGGCCGCGCGCTCGGCCTCTCGCGCCCGCGGATCTACCGGCGCATCGTGATCCCGCAGGCGATCCGCATCATCATCCCGCCGACGGGTAACGAGTTCATCACGCTCCTGAAGCTCACGTCGCTTGCGTCGGTGATCTCGCTCCAGGAGCTCTTGACCGCATCCGGGAATCTCGCTTCCGTGAGCTTCCAGTACATCGAGGCGTACGCTGCGGCGCTCGTGTACTACCTCGCGATCGTGAGCGTGCTGATGATCCTGCAGGCGCAGCTCGAGCGCCGGTTCACCTGGACGTCGCGGCGGCAGCAGCGCGTCGCGGCGCCTGCCGTCCCCGCGATCCCCCACGACGCGCGATGAGTGTCCTGCGCGCGGAGACCGTGCACAAGTCGTACTTCGGCACCGAGGTGCTGCGCGGCGTCACGTTCGAGGTCGAGCCGGGCCAGGTGAAGGTGATCATCGGGCCCTCCGGCTCGGGCAAGTCGACGTTGTTGCGGTGCCTCGCGCTGTTGGAGGAGCCGGATGCCGGGGTTGTGTCGCTGGAAGGACGGCGGCCCGGGCCGGGCGAGGTCGGGATGGTCTTCCAGCGGTTCAACCTCTTCCAGAACATGACCGCGCTCCAGAACGTCATGTGCGGGCTCGTCGAAGTGCGGCGTCTCCCGAAGGCGCAGGCACGCGAGGAGGCCGTCGCGTTCCTCGAGCGCGTTGGTCTGGCCGATCACGCGTCGAAGTACCCGGACGAGCTCTCCGGTGGCCAACAGCAGCGCGTCGCGATCGCCCGCGCACTCGTGATGAAGCCGAAGGCGATGCTCTTCGACGAGCCGACCTCGGCTCTCGACATCGAGCTCGTGCGCGAGGTGCTCGACGTGATGGAGGCGCTCGCGCGCGACGGGATGACGATGGTCGTCGTCACGCACGAGATGCGCTTCGCTCAGCACGTCGCCTCGACCGTGCTGATGATGGACGACGGACGGATCGTCGAGGAGGCGCCCCCGGACGCGTTCTTCACCTCGCCGCGGGAGGAGCGGACGCAACGCTTCCTCGCCCTCGTCGAGTGAAGGCCCTGGCCTTCGGTGAGGGCTGGGGCATCGATGTCGTGCGCGAGCCGGCAACGGACGTCGACGCGATCCTCACGGTGCCGCGGTTTCCGATCGACGCGGGGCAGATAGAAGCGCTACCGATGCTTCGCGCGATCGGGACAGCCAGCGTCGGCTTCGACCACATCGACCTCGATGCCGCTGCCGCTCGCGGGATCGCGGTCGTTTCGGTGCCGGACTACTGCACGGAAGAGGTTGCAGATCACACGCTCGCGCTGCTGCTCGGGCTCGTCCGCGGCGTTGTCGCGCTCGACCGCTCGGTGTCGAGCGGGCAGTGGGACCCTCGTGCTGCGGGTCCTCTGCGAACGTTGTCGGGCATGCGGGTCGGGATCGTCGGCCTCGGGAGGATCGGGAGTGCCGTTGCACGTCGACTGCTCGCGCTCGGTTGCGAGGTGTGGGCGAGTGACATCGGCCCCGTTTCGCGCGAGGGCGTCCGGCTCGTTCCGCTGGATGAGCTGGTTCGGTCGTGCGACGTGGTCTCGCTGCATGTGCCGCTCACGCCCGAGACGCGAGGGCTCATCGGTCGGGCGGAAATCGAGTCGATGCCGCGCGGCGCGTATCTCGTGAACACAGCCCGGGGAGCCGTTGTCGATGTCGTCGCGCTGCTCGATGCCCTGCGTTCGCATCGTCTCGGCGGAGCTGCGCTCGACGTGCTGCCGGGCGAGCCGCCGGGGGCCCCACCCATCGCACCGAACCTGATCGTCACGCCGCACGCCGCTTTCTACAGCCCGGAGTCGGAGGCGCTTGCGTTCCGGCTCTGTGTGGAGCGCGTGCGGGAAGCCGTTGGCGCGTAGCGCGGTCGTCATCGGCTCCGGCCCGAACGGGCTGGCCGCTGCGATCACGCTGGCGCGCGCCGGGCTCGACGTCGTCGTGCACGAGGCGGCCGAGCGGATCGGCGGCGGCATGCGGACGGAGGAGCTGACGCTGCCGGGATTCCGGCACGATGTGTGCTCCGCGATTCATCCGCTCGGGCGCTCGTCCGCGTGCTTCAGCGAGCTCGAGCTCGACGTCGAGTGGCTCGACTCGCCCGCGTGCGTCGCGCATCCATTCGACGACGCAGAAGCGGCAATGCTGTATCGCGACGTCGGGGCGACGGCGGCATCTCTCGGTTCCGACGGGGAGGCGTACCGCTCGCGGATCGGGCCGCTCGTGGCGGCGTGGCGGGCCGTCGAGCCGCTCGTGCTCGCGCCGTTCCCGCTCGACGCGCGTGCACCGCTGCGCGCTGTGCGAGAGCTCGGTGCCGGTGGGTCCCTGCGCGCGTTGCGACTTGCCTTGTCGTCTGCGGATGCCGTCGCGCGCCGCGACTTCGCGACAGTGCGCGGACGCGGGTTCATCGCCGGCAATGCGGCGCACTCGATGCTTCGCTTGGAGCAGCGCCCGAGCATGGGCTTCGCGCTCGCCCTCCTCGTCATGGGGCATACGGTCGGATGGCCGTTCCCGCGCGGCGGGTCGCAGGCGCTCGCGGATGCGCTGGCCGCGAAGCTGCGCGAGTGTGGGGGCGAGATCCGCGTCTCGTCGGCGGTCGTCGAGCTTCCGCGCGCCGATGTCGTCCTGTGCGACGTGTCGCCCGCGAGCTGCTGCGGATCGGGCGCTTCGACGACCGCTACGAGCGCGCTCTGCGGCGGTATCGGCACGGGCCGGGTGCGTTCAAGCTCGACTGGGCGCTGTCCGGCCCGATCCCGTGGCGTGACGAGCGTTGCGCCCAGGCGGCGACCGTCCACCTCGGAGGAACGCTTCATGCGATCGGAGACTCCGAGCGCGCGCCGTTCGAGTCGCGGACGACCGAGCGTCCGTTCGTGTTGCTGACGCAACCGTCGCTGTGGGACGAGACGCGTGCGCCGGCGGGGCAGCACACGGCGTGGGCGTACTGCCACGTCCCGAACGGAAGCGATGTGGATATGACGGAGGCGATCGAGTCTCAGGTCGAGCGTTTCGCTCCAGGCTTCCGCGGTCGCATTCTCGCGCGCAGCGCGATGAGCCCGCGCGAGCTGCAAGCGCACAACCGCAATCTCGTCGGCGGCGACCTGAACGGCGGCCTGATGGACCTGCGTCAGCTCTTCACGCGTCCGCGTGCAGCGTGGGTCCCGTACTCGAACCTCGCGCGCCGGCGTCTATCTCTGCTCGGCCTCGACCCCGCCGGGCGGCGGCGTCCACGGCATGTGCGGCTTCGCCGCGGCCAAAGTAGCCCTGCGCGACCTGGCCGTCCAGTAGGGGGGATACTCCCCGTTGTAGAAGCCGTCACGCTTTCGTGACGAAGCCGTAACCCGTGACTGTCACCGGTTTTGAGCGACTGCCCGGCGGAGTGGCCAAGTGGCCGCCAAGCCGTAGGCGCGGAGCTGCCCGTTGTAGAAGCCGTCACGCTTTCGTGACGAAGCCGTAACCCGTGACTGTCACCGGTTTTGAGCTACTGCCCGGGATGCGGCAAAGAGGACGTGTCCACGACCTCGAACATCGAGCCGGTGACGCGGCCGAGGGAATGCAGGTCGTCGTTCGACCACTTCGGGCTCGGGGCGCCCGTGATGTACCAGTTGGAGCCGTTGTCGGCGAGGATCATCCCGTACGTCTTCAGCGCCTGGAGGACGATGCGCGCCTGCTTCGGGTAGCCCGAGATGTCGACGCTCGCCTTCAGGCGCACGCGCAGGCCCATCGGCGGGAGCGACGGATCGTCCGACGACGATGCGTAGTGCCGCGCCGGATACACGTACTGCTTGCGCGTGCGCGACGCCGTGAAGCGCAGCGCATGGTCGATCGCGCCGCGCGCGACCTCGTCGTAGCGGGCGAGCCCCGGGAAGATCGGCAGGCCCGCCGCGTCCGCGGACGTCCAGCCTGCAGGACGGAGCGCATTCGACTTCAGGTTCCACACCGCACCCGAGCCGGCAGTCCAGCCGCTCCCCTTCGGGTACAGCGCGTAGAGCTCGTACAGCTTGCACGCATCCTTGTCGAGCAGCAGCGCGTGCCTGTCGCCATCGGACTGGCGGCCGCCCTCGATGTGCACGGCCTTCGGGATCGGATACTTCACGCGGTCGGACTCGTCGGCGTAGTCGAACGAGACGCGGGCGCGCGGTGTCTTCTTCGTCACGACGTCGAACGGGATCCCGATTGGCGAGCCCTCGTAGAGGCCCGAACCGAAGTCCGCGTGCAGGCCGGTCGACAACCCGATCGACTGGATCAACACCGACGAGTTCGCGGCGACCGGCAACGCGTCGACGCGTTGATTCCAGGCGTTGTCGGCCGGGAAGACCGGGCATTTCGGTGCGCTCGGCAGCCGAAGCGCAGAGGCCGAGGCGGCGGCAAGGAGCACCATCGCGCCGGCGGCAAGCGCGAAGAGTCGCTTCACACAGCCCAGACTGACGCAAACGCGCGCCGACTCGTATCCCCCTAGTGGGTGCCGGGGATCAGCACGCTGATCTCGGTGCCTTCACCCTCACGGCTCGAGAGCGAGATCGTGCCTCCGTGCTGCTCGACGAGCGCGCGCGAGATCGCGAGGCCCGAGGCCGGTGCCCGGGATCGCCAGCTGTGTCGCGGTCGAGGCTCGGAAGAACCGCGAGAAGACCTGGGGCTGCTCGTCGGCCGGGATGCCGATGCCCGTCGTCGGTGACGGTCGACCCGTGCGGCGCCTTCATCGGCCTCCGCCGCGATGACGACCCGGCCGCCCTCGGCGGTGAATTTCACCGCGTTCGAGACGAGGTTGTCGAGCACCTGGCCGAGCCGGACGTAGTCCCCGAGACCGGCGGCGGAGAGTCGATGCGGACGTCGATCGTCACTCCCTTGTCGGCGGCCGCCGGCCGTGCCGACTCGGCCGTCGCGCGGGCGAGCGCGCCGAGGTCGACCTGCGAGAGCTCGAGATCGATCCGGTGCGCCTCGATCTGCGCGATCAGCAGCAGGTCCTCGACGAGCGCGTGCAGCCTGTCCGTCGAGCGGCGGATCACGTCGAGGTACTGCCTGCCCGACTCGCCGAGTGCATGCTCTTCGTCGAGCAGCATCTCGAGGAAGCCGGAGATCGACGTCAGCGGCGTGCGCAGCTCATGCGACACGGTCGCGACGAACGCGTCGCGCATCCGGTCGAGCTCCCGGTCGGCGGTGACCTCTCGCAACGTCCAGATCCGCCCTTTGAAGCCGCCAGGAACGTCGGGCACCGGTGCCGTGTAGCCCCGGAACACCCGCCCGGTGCCGGCGATCTCGAACTCGTCCGTCGAGGCCTCGCCGGCCTCCAGGGCGATCTCGTGCATGCGCTGCCGGTAGCGCTCGGGCTCCGTGATCGAGCCTGAGATCGCCATGAGTCGCTCCGGAACGGAGCCGGACGCGGGCAGGCCGAGCTCGGCCACGAGCTTTCGCAGCGGCTTGTTCGAGATGAGGATGTTGCCGTCGGCGTCCGTGAGGCAGATGCCGTCGAGCGTCGCGTCGATCAGCGCGGACTGCAGGCTCGCGACGCCGCGCGCCGACCGTTCGCTCTCGCGCAACGCACGACCTGCAAGCGCCGAGCCTACGGCGAGCACACAGAGAGTCACAGTGCGAACGACTATCTGGGCGGAGTCGAGGTTCGCGTCGTCCGCATTGCTCGCGACGTACCAGAGTACGCTCGCGGCGAGCGGCACCGAGAACTCCCGCGACGACTCCGGCGTCGAAGCCGATGAGTGCCACCCACGGCGCGAACGTGATGATGCCGAGCTTCCCCGACCAGGAGAAAGCGAGCATGACGCCCCAGGTGGCCGCAATCCCGGCAACGCCGATCGACGTGACGAAGTACCGACGGCGGGCGAACGACACGACGCCCGGAGTGTAGAGAAGCGACTAGTCGGCGAAGACCGCGCGACGCAGGCTCACCCGGTCTCCTCGCGGGGCCCGCCCCGACGCGAGCACGTGCGCGAAGACGAACGCAGCGGCGAGGATGCCGAGGAAGACCGGCGAGCGCAGGTACTGCAGGACGACGATCGCGTTCGGCAGCCGGAGTGCCTTCGCACCGATGATGTCGCGCGGCCGCGGCCGCCACACATCGGGAGCCGTCCGGTTGTCGCCGCGGACGACGAAGCCGTGCTTTGCGTCGCCGCCGACGATGCGGTGGATCACCTGCGCGCCCGCCATCGGGTCGCCCTTCGGCACGCGGTACGCGATCAGCTCGCCGGGTGATAGCTCTTCCGCCTCAACACGAGCACGAGGTCACCCGTGTGATAGCGGGGCTCCATGCTCTGACCGGAGACGAGGACGTAGCCGGCGTTGCCGCCGAGCGTCTGCGGACGCAGGTACTGCGCCCAGAACAGCACGAAGAGGACGACGATCGCGATGCTCGCCGCCTTGTTCGCAAACGCGAGCGGATGCTCGAGCACGCGCGGCGCGCGCAACTCGCGCCGCAGGACCTCACCTCGCATAGTTGATCACCAGCTGGGGCCGACTGGCCGCAGTCGCGTTCTCCGATGAGCCGAAAAGCGTCGTCACGTTGGAGCTCGAGCTCGCCTGCGACAACCGCCAGCCGAAGCTCGCGCTGCCATTTCGAATGAGCGCGTCTGCGTCGGCGGTCACGTTGACGGTCCGCGTGACGCCGCTCGTCCTGCCCGTCGTGAAGGTGGAGAGGGATCCTCCATACGACAGCGACTGCGCACCGTTCCACGTCAGCGAGCCGCTCCAGGACGAGCCGACGGTCGTCACGTCGACTGTCTGCGAGGAGCCGGGGGCGCTCGTGATCGTCAGCGTCAGCGTCGCCGAGTCGGCGCCGCCTGTCGCGGGGATGGTGCAGCTCGAGAGATCGAACCGGACGAAGGCCCAGTTCTCCTTACCGGACTTCGGCGAGACGCCGAGGGTCGTCGAGCCGCCGAAGCTCGAGCTCGCGTTCTGTGCGTCGACGTAGGTGTCGGTCGTCGACGACGTGCCGCTAAGCGTGCACTGGCCCTTCGTCAGCACCTGCGAGCCGGCCCACAGATGCCAGGACGAGACGCTCAACGTCGCCGCGAACGCGGTCGTCGTCGATGCGGCGAGCGCCAGCAGCACGAGAAACCCGAGGCGCCTCACGTCAGGCTCCGACCACCGCGTAGCGGTAGCTCTTGAGGCTCGTCGCAGAAACGGAGCCGAAACTCGCGAAGGTCAGCGAGCCGCCGCCTGCAGGGATGACCGCGCTCGCCGAGCCGAGTGAGGCGCCGGCCGAGTCCGCAAGCGTGAGCGAGAGCGTCTCGCCGGCGCAGGCGGCCGGGACGCCGGAGACGACAACGGACGTGATGTTGCCGGCGTTGTCGACCGAGCGAACCGCGCTGAGCGCGCTCACGCCGCAGGAGGTGACGGCGGCGTTCCCCGCGGAGAGCTTCTTCGAGCCGAGCCCGAGGCTGGCCGCCGCTCCGCAGACCGCGAACATCGCAGCGATCGCGAGGGCGAGTCCGAGCAGGTTGGCCAGTCGCTTCATGATCAGTCGAGTCTCCTGAGAGTCAGATGCCGCAGGGACGGGACGCCGCCGCCAGCGTCCCGCCCTGCAACCTTCGTCGGCCGGTACGGTCGGCGTTCGTTAGCCGTTGATCGCGACTGAGAGGCCGGTGACCGCAGCCGCCGAGATCGGCGCGGCCACAGCGCATACCGAGCGAGCCGCCCCCGGCGAGTACCGTGCCGGTGACCTGGCCGAGGCTCGCGCTCGCCGCGCCGGTCAACGTGACCGAGACCGTCTTGCCGGCGCAGCTCGCGTCGATACCGGTGACGGTGACGCTCGAGACCTTGTAGCCCGGCACCGCCGAGTCGTAGGCGACCGCATACGTGCTGCCGGTCGGCGTGCCGGCCGGCTGGCACGAGCCAACCACCGCGTTACCGGCCGAGAGCTGGTCCGTGCCGACGTTGAGGGTGGCGGCGAAGCCGTAGACCGCGCCGAAGATCGTCAGTGCGAGAACGAGTGCGAAGATCGTCTTCTTTGCCGCAAATGCCTTGAGTGCCTTCATGATCAGGTGTCTCCCTTTGTCCTTGGGTGTACCGGCCGGACGCCGCGTCCGGTGTCCACCCATCGGAAGCCGCCCGATGAATTCGAGTGTGGTTTCGGTAGGAGAAAGGTATGAGTGCCGAACTAGAGCTCGATCGCGGGATACCGTGCGCGCACGCCGTCGATGAACGCGGCGAGCGTGTCCGCGAGCGACGCGTCCGCGATCTCGAGGACGTTCTCCGCATTCTGCTCGCCCGAGTGGGAGAGATTGAACGAGCCGAGGAAGACGCGATCGTCGACGACCGTCACCTTCGCGTGCATGTAGTCGTGGACGCGGCCCGGCGCGTACGGCGTCGACTCCTTGGCGGTGAACGGCGCGCGCGTGAGCGCGGTCCGGAGGAGCGGCTCCTTCCACGGCGCGTTCCCGTTCAGGTGCCACTGGCGGATCACGTCGAGGATCTGCGTCCTGTCGACCACGCCTGCGAGGTCGACACGGCCGTCGGATGCGACCTGTGCGAGCGTGCCCAGGATCGGCCCCGACGAGATGACCGGCGAGGCGATGCGAACGCGGCGGCTCGCCGTCCCGATCGCCTTCGCGATCCGGTGTGCGAGCTGCTCGCCCCGGCCGGGGCAGAACCACGGACGCACGGGGACGCCGGCGACGTCGATCGCAGTCGACGGCACGTGCCCGCTCTTCTCCACGTCCCGTCTCGTCCAGAGCTGCTCGAAGTCGGTCTGGAATCGCTGCGCGAGCTCTCGCGAATCGACGACGAGGATGACGTTCTCCTCACGCGTCCACGAGTCGGACGTCCAGTTCGTCGACCCGGTCCACACGGCCTCGCCGTCCCGCACGACGTACTTGTGATGCATCAGGTCGTGCGCACCGGGGACCGCTGCCGTCGGGAAGGGCAGCGACTCGATGAGCTCCGGCCTCGTGCGCGGCGGCGGGGGGACCGGGACGCGCTCGTCCTCGTCGAGGTTGTAGGCGAGCCGGACGCTCACGCCGCGCTCGGTCGCGTCGACGAGCGCGCCGCGAACGACGTCCGCCAGCGGGTCGGGCAGATGGACGTCGTAGATCGCGATCTCGAGCGACCCGCGTGCCCGGGAGAGGAAGCCTGCGAGCGCATGCGCCGTCTCCTCCGCCGGCTGCCCGCCGTCGGTGAGCGTGCGGAGCTCTATGCCTTGGCCTTGGCGGCGCGCATCTCCGCCTTCCGCGCACGCTTCGCAGCCTGGTACTCGAGGAGCGCCTCGCGCGAATCGACCCCGCCGAGCCCCTTGTGCGACACGAGCGGCCTTGCGAGCTCGACACCGAACTGGTGCGCGAGGACATCGGCGACCGTTCTCACCTTCATCTCGCCGAAGCCCGGAAGCGAGCCGAGGCGCTTCTTCAGGTCGTCGGAGTCCGCGGCGTCGCGCCAGACACGCGACGCGTCGCCGTCGTAGTCCTCGGCGACCACCGCCGCCAGGTCCTGCACGCGCTTCGCCATCGAGCCCGGGAAGCGGTGCACGGCGGGCTTCTCCTTGAAGACCGGCTCGAGGTCGGTCCGGGCGATCGTCGCAGGGTCGAGCGACCCGACGCGCTGCTTGATCCGAAGCGGCCCGAGGAAGGCCTGCTGCACGGTGATCTGCTGGTCGAGCGCGAAGCCGACGAGGAGCGCGAAGGGGTCGGAGGCGATGAGCTGCGCCGCTTCCTCGTCGTCGGTGAACCAGAGGTGCGTCGGGGCCACGATTCGATCCTAGCCCGCCGGGTACCGGCTTGAACATGACCGAGCCCACACCTCGCGACGAGATCCTGACCGGCCGGAACGAGGCGACTCCGGTCCGCGCATTCGGCCGCGTCGCCGTCGTGATCGCCGTCGTCGTCCTCCTGATCGGCGGCCTCGTCTACGGCCTCTTCGCCGCGTTCGGCGGCGACCAGCACGGCTCCACTGCCCCGGCGATTTCCGCGCTTCTCTAGGCAGCAGGAGCGGAGCTAGGCTGGGTCGATGGACGCTCTCGGCGCCTTCAGCGACGCGACCCGCGGCTGGTTCGAGCGCACGTTCGACGCGCCGACTCCGGCGCAGGAGAAGGGCTGGCCCGTCATCGCGACCGGCGCTCACACGCTCATCCAGGCGCCGACCGGCTCGGGCAAGACGCTCGCTGCGTTCCTCTATGCGATCGACCGCCTCACGCCCGCGCCGGGGGAGGGCCTGCGCGTCCTCTACGTCTCGCCGCTCAAGGCGCTGAACTACGACGTCGAGCGAAACCTGCGTGGCCCGCTCGCCGGCTTGCAGTCGCAGCTGCGCGTCGCGGTGCGCACCGGCGATACGCCGCAGAAGGAGCGCCAGGCGATGCTCCGCGAAGCACCCGACATCCTGATCACGACGCCCGAGTCGCTCTACCTGATGCTGACCTCGCAGGCACGCAACGTGCTCGGCGGGATCGACACCGTGATCCTCGACGAGGTTCATGCCGTCGCCGGCACGAAGCGAGGCGCGCACCTCACGCTCTCGCTCGAACGGCTCGAGCGGCTGATCGGTGAGCGCTCGTTCCAGCGCATCGCGCTCTCGGCGACGCAGCGTCCGCTCGAGGAGATCGGCCGGTTCGTCTCCGGTGGAAGCGTCGCCGGCAAAGCCGGCGACGCCCACCAAAGTTCTCCGGGCGCCAGAGGCGCCCGGTGGGGCGGCCGCCCGATCGAGCTCGTCGACGCGGGCGTCGCGAAGCGGCTCGACCTCGAGGTGGTCGTCCCGGTCGAGGACATGCGCGAGCTCGCCTCCAACGCGTCGATCTCCCAGCCGCAGTACGAGTCGGCCGACTCGGGCATCACCCCCGGGCTCGAGGTCGGGACGAACTCGATCTGGCCCTCGATGTACCCGGCGCTCCTCGACCTCGTGAAGCAGCACCGCTCGACGATCGTCTTCGTGAACAACCGGCGGCTCGCGGAACGGCTTGCGCTGCGGCTGAACGAGCTCGCAGAGGAAGAGGTTGCGCGCGCGCATCACGGCTCGCTCGCCCGCGAGCAGCGCGTGCAGATCGAGGAGGAGCTGAAGGCGGGCCGGATCCCGTGTCTCGTCGCGACGTCGTCGCTCGAGCTCGGGATCGACATGGGCGCCGTCGACCTCGTGATCCAGGTCGAGTCGCCGAAGTCCGTCGCGCGCGGGTTGCAGCGCATCGGCCGCGCGGGGCACTCGCTGCACGAGGTCTCGAAGGGGCGGATCTTCCCGAAGTTCCGGGCAGACCTCCTCGAGTCCGCCGTCGTCCTGCAGCGCATGCACCAGGGCGCGATCGAGGAGACGCAGATCCCGCGCAACCCGCTCGATGTCCTCGCGCAGCAGATCGTCGCGATCTGCGCCGACGAGGAGATCGAGGTCGAGGAGCTGCACAGGCTCGTGCGCGGCGCGTATCCGTTCGCGGATCTCTCCCGGCCGCAGCTCGAGAACGTGCTCGACATGCTCGCCGGCCGCTATCCCTCCGACGAGTTCGCCGAGCTGCGGCCTCGCATCGTCTGGGACCGCACCGCGGGAGTGATTCGCGGCCGTGAGGGCGTGCGCAGGCTCGCCGTCACGAACGCCGGCACGATTCCCGATCGCGGCCTCTTCGGCGTCTTCATCGTCGAGGGCGGCGGCCGCGTCGGCGAGCTCGACGAGGAAATGGTCTACGAGGCCCGCGCGGGCCAGGTGATCATGCTCGGCGCATCCTCGTGGCGGATCGAGGAGATCACGCGCGACCGCGTGCTCGTCAGCCCTGCGCCGGGCGTTCCCGGCGCCGTCCCGTTCTGGAAGGGCGAAGGAGTGGGTCGCCCCTTCGAGCTCGGGAAGGCGATCGGCGAGTTCTCTCGCAAGACGATGGCGAGCAAGGAGCCGAAGGTCGAAGGCCTCGACGCGTACGCAGAGGCGAACCTCCTCGCCTTCCTGCGCGAGCAGGAACGCGCCACCGGCGTCGTCCCGAGCGACCGCACGGTGGTCGTCGAGCGATTCCGCGACGAGATCGGCGACTGGCGCATCTGCATCCTCACGCCGTTCGGCGCGCGCGTGCACGCACCCTGGGCGATGGCCGTCGGCGCGAAGCTCCGCGACTCGCTCGGGATCGAGGTGCAGTCGATCTGGTCGGACGACGGCATCGCGTTCCATCTCCCGGACGCGGACGCACCGCCCGCAACCGATCTCCTGCTGCTCGACTCCGACGAGCTCGACGAGCTCGTCCTCGCCGAGGTGGGGCAGACGGCGCTCTTCGGCGCGCGCTTCCGCGAGAACGCCGCGCGCGCACTGCTCATCCCGCGCCGCCGGCCCGGTGAGCGCACGCCGCTGTGGCAGCAGCGGCTGAAGGCGCAGGGCCTCCTCCAGGTCGCACGGAAGTACGCGAGCTTCCCGATCATCCTCGAGACCTACCGCGAGTGCCTGCAGGACGTCTTCGACCTGCCCGCGCTGAAGGGGCTCCTGCACGGGCTCCGCACGCGTCAGCTCGACCTCGTCGACGTCGAGACGGCCTCGGCGTCGCCGTTCGCCGCCTCGCTCCTCTTCGACTACATCGCCACGTACATGTACGAGGACGACACGCCGCCGGCGGAGCGGCGTGCGCAGGCGCTCTCCCTCGACCGCGACCTGCTGCGCGAGCTGCTCGGGCAGGAGGAACTGCGCGAGCTGATCGACGCGGACGCACTGGCCGAGGTCGAGGCATCCCTTCGCCCGCACGCAGCGAACCCCGATCTTCTCCACGATCTCCTGCGTCTGCGCGGCGACCTCCGTACCGGGGAGTTCGACGAGGCGCATGCGGCGATTCTCGAGACGGAACGGCGCGCGGTGCGCGTGCGAATCGCCGGCGAGGAACGTCTCATCGCGGCCGAGGACGCCGGGCGATACCGCGACGCGCTCGGTGTCATGCCGCCGAGCGGCTTGCCCGATGCATTCCTCGAGGGCGGCCCCGAGTCGCTCCGCCAGCTGGTGCAACGCTTCGCGCGCGGTCGCGGCCCGTTCACGACGGGTCAGGTGAACGAGTGGTTCGGTGTCGACGTCGAATCGCATCTCCGCGAGCTCGAACGCTCCGACAAGCTCGTGCGCGGCGAGCTTCGGCCGGGCGGCGTCGAGCGGGAGTGGTGTGACCCGGACGTGCTGCGCCGGCTCCGCCGGGCGTCGCTCGCAGCGCTCCGCCGCGAGGTCGAGCCTGCGGAGCAGCAGGCGCTCGGGCGCTTCCTGCCGAACTGGCACGGCATCGACCGTCGCTCGACGCTGCGCGAGGCGCTCATCCCGCTGCAGGGGCTCGCGCTCCCGGTATCGCTCTGGGAGTCGGATGTGCTGCCGCGGCGTGTGCCCGGCTACCGGCCCGAGCAGCTCGACCAGCTCTGCGCGTCCGGCGAGCTCGTCTGGGCCGGCGCGGGCCTCGATCGTGTCGCCGTCTTCTTCCGAGAGGACGCGCCCGTGCTCGGGCAGCCGGGTGGAGCACCGACACCCGAGGGCGAGGCGCACGACGCGATCCGCGCGGCGCTCACCGGCGGTGCCCGCTTCTGGAACGACCTGCTCGACGCGACCCAGCTGGACGATGCCGTTGCGCTCCCGGCGCTCTGGGATCTCGTGTGGGCGGGCGAGGTCACGAACGACGCGTGGCAGCCGCTTCGCGCGGAGCGCCGCTACCAGACGCCGCGCCCCGAGCGCCGCGCGCGCCGCTTCTCGCGCGCCCGTGCGCAGCGGCCCACGGCGACGCAGGGCCGGTGGTCGCTCACGGGCAGCCTCTTCGCAGGTGAGAAGGACAGCCGTGCGCTCGCCGAGCTCCTGCTCGAGCGGCAGGGGATCGTCACCCGCGACGGCGTGCGCGGCGAGGGGATTCCGGGCGGCTACAGCGCGGTCTACGGTGAGTTGAGGGCGCTCGAGACGCTCGGTACCTGCCGGCGGGGCTACTTCGTCGAGGGGCTCGGCGGTGCGCAGTTCGCGCTCGGCGGCGCGGTCGAACGGCTCCGCGAGCTGCGCCCGCGCGAAGGCGACGAGCCGGAGACACTCGTCCTCGCCGCAGCCGATCCCGCGCAGCCGTATGGCGCTGCGCTGCCGTGGCCGAAGCGCGCCGGTGCCCGCGCCGCCCGGGTCGCCGGCGCACAGGTCGTCCTCCTGAACGGGGAGGCAGTCCTCTTCGTCGAGCGCGGCGGCCGCACGCTCGTCCCGCTGCGCGAGCCCGAGGAGGAGTGGCTTCGGCTTGCGCTCGACGCGCTCGTCTCGCACGTGCGCGGTGGCCGCGGCCGGCGGCTTGCCGTCGAGCGGTTCGACGGCGAGCCGGTGACGAGCTCCTT
Organism: uncultured Actinomycetes bacterium; assembly: GCA_963794045.1. GTDB lineage: Bacteria > Actinomycetota > Thermoleophilia > Gaiellales > Gaiellaceae > Palsa-739. Next base: position 658,226 of record CAWCCJ010000010.1, on the reverse strand, counting down.
CGCGATGCCGCTGCTCGTCGAGGCAGGCTTCCTCGCCGGGCCGCGGCGGGCCGTGCTTCGCGCCTGAGCGCACGCATGGCCGACATCGTCTGCGTGCACGGTCTCGCCGGGTCGCCGCGCTGGTGGCGCCCGGTGCTTGCACAGCTCGAGGAGCGCTACGAGGTGGAGCTCCTCGATATGCGTGACGTCGCGCCGGCAGAGGGAGCCGAGTGGCTTGCAGAGCACATGGGCCCCGACACGACCGTGATCGCGCATTCGCTCGGCGGCCTGCTCGCGGCGCAGCTCGCCGCGCGCCGACCGCTTCGAAAGCTCGTGCTCGTTGCGCCCGCGGGCCTCCCGACCGGGCGGCATCCCGTGCTCGAGTTCCTCGCGCTCGCGGGGACCGTCTTCAGCGTCCGGCCGCTCTTCCTTCTGACGCTTGCGCTCGACGCGCTCCGCTGGGGCCCGCTTGCGATCATCCGCGGCAGCCGCTACGCGATCAGCGCCGACCTGCGCCACGATCTCCGGCACATCACCGCGCCGACGCTCGTCGTGTGGGGCGAGGGCGACCGGCTCGTGCCGACGCGACTCGCGCAGACGTGGACCGACTCGATCCCGAACGCGCGCCTCGAGCTGATCCCCGGCTGCGCGCACGTGCCGATGGTCGAGAACCCGACGGCGTTCGTCCGCGCAGTGCTCGACTTTCTCGAATAGACGCGAACGGGTGGAGGGGCCGATGCCCCTCCACCCGAGTTCGATCAGGGTGTTGCGGTTCCGTAGATATTCTGGTCGAGGCCGCCTGCGCGCGGGCAGCGATCGCCGCTCCACGCCGTGGTCGACCCCTTCTTGCCCGGGATCGTGAGCACGTCGCGGCACTGCATAACGTCCGCAGACCCCGAGTCCTCGTCCTCCGGCGCTTCCCGCGGATCCTTTCCCTTGACCGTGTCGCGCCAGTCCGTCCAGGTCGAGTACGCGAAGTCGCCGAACGCGGTGACCCAGAGGTAGTCGCCCGCGAACGGCACCTGCCGGTCGTCGAACTGCTCGTAGTTCGGATTCGACCACACGGTCGACTGCGAGCGCCTGGCCGGTGATCGTCACGCCGCGATCCGTCGATCGCGCGCCGTAGGCGTCGAGCGCCGCAACGGTCGATCGATTGGCGCAGTTCCCGATCGGCCGGGTGACGTCGTAGCACGTGTCATCGCGGCTGTCCCACCAGACGAAGTGCAGCGTGCCGCCCTCGATCGCAACATCGGGGAAGAGCTGGTCACCCTTCGGCTGGAGGTCGATCGGCTTCGGCGGGATGTCCACACTCCCCGTCGTTCCGTCGTAGCGGAGGAAGTAGGCCTGCGTCTGGCCCGCCTGGCCGACGTCGACGTTGCCGTACGTCGTCCCGGTCGGCACGACCGGGCCGTTGATCGCGGCGTAGGTGATGTAGAGCCATTCATGCGCCGTGTCCTTCTGGTCTGCGGTTGCACGCGTCGATGTGGACTGGCGGAAGAACGTGTAGCCGGACTGGCAGTGATCCGCGAAGTCGCCGCAGTCACGTGCCAGCGAGCCGCTGGCCTCCACATCTGCCGTCTCTGCATCGTCGTGCTGCGCCTGCGGCCGCGGCATCGCCTCGGGGGCCGCCACGTCGCGCACCTCGTAGCCCTCGTAGCTCGCGAGGAGCCCAGGCGGCGAGAACGTCGCACCACAGTCGACGGACTTCGAGACGCCGATACCTTCCGGCTGCCCGCTCGAGGTGGAGCCCTGATCCCACGTCACGTACACATGGCCGTTGCCCGTGACGGAGATCTCGGGATCCTGGACGTTCTTCGTGCTGGTCGTGATGAGCTTCGGCGACGAGAACGTCACGCCGTGATTGGTCGAGCGGACGAAGTAGATGTTCGAGTTGTTCGACGTGAAGCGAGACCACGCGAAGTAGACGTTCGCGTCGCAGCGTCCGCCGGTGCGATCGACCTCGATCGCGGTCTTGTCGTTGAACTTGCCGGATGTGGGCGACGACGACCCCTTGGCGACGGTGGTCGTCCCGTCGTACTGCAGCCCGTCCTTCACCGTGTTCGCGCGCGTCCGGGCCGTCCGGGTTGACGAAGCGCGCAACCCACTGGTCACCGAACCCCTTGGCCGTTCCCGCGGGGTCTCCGGACGCTTCCGCTCCGAAGAACGCGCGACCGTGGTTGTCCCAGGCGATCACCGGATCGCCGGCCGTCGCCGTGCGGATCTGCGCGAGGCGCGCGTACGGCGAGGTGTCCTCGGGGTAGCCGGGGACGAGGGAGCTCACCCAGTTCGTGCCCGAGTCCTCCGACCGGTAGTAGCCGAGCCAGATCGGGCCGACGGGCGACGGGAAGCCCTGCGCATCCGTCGCGTTGTTGACACCGCAGTAGTCGTTCGAGCTTCCGAGCAGGAGCTTCGTGTTCCGCGGATCGACGGCTACTGCCGGCTCGTTCTGGCGGCCGTGCGACCACGTGCACTCGTCGAGCGTGTGATCCGTGTACGGGTTGCCGGTGGCGAGCGTGTAGTTCGAGACGTAGCCGGCACCGCACGTGGCACTCGCCGTCTTGTCCGTTGGTGTCGCATGGCAGTCGTTCGTCAGGCGTGCGTTACCGCCGGCGGCGGCTGCAATGCCGACGACGACGAGCACTCCGCCGACCGCCGTGACGAGCAAGAGCACCAGCCTCGAAAGACCGGGTCGAAACGTCATGAATCCCCCCTTGTATCGAAAACCACGTGACCGGCACGGGCGCGCAGCGTCCGGTCTCTCGTCCGGGAGCCTAGACGCTGAGCGATGCGACGAGCGCCGCCACGCTCTGCTCGCGTGCACGGCGTGCGCCGGTGCCGCCCATGTAGAGCGGGCCGCGCTTACGCGACACGGGAGCCTGCTCGGGGAAGGGCAGCGCCGCACCCTCGGCAATCAGCTCGTCCAGGAGTGACGTGCGTGCGGCGCGCATCGGCCGGCCGGTGTACGCGTCGGTGACCACCGTGTCGTAGGTGCGGAGCGCCTCGAGATGCTCGGGCGGGCGACCGCACTCGTTTGTGAAGAGGAACGCCGTCCCGACTTGCACGCCTGCCGCACCGAGCTCCCGTGCGGCCCGCACGTCGTCGCCGTCGACGATGCCGCCCGCCGCGAGCACCGGTACGCCGACGTCGATCGACTGCAGCAGCTCTGCAAGCGGGACGAGTGGAAAGCCGTCCAGGAACGAGCCGCGGTGTCCGCCCGCCTCCGCGCCCTGCGCGACGATCGCATCCACGCCTGCGTCGGCGAGCGTGCGCGCCTCGTCTGCCGTCGTCGCCGTCGCGAAGACCTCGATGCCTGCGTCGTGCAGCGACGCGACGTCGACGGTGCCGCCGTGGAAGGAGAGCACCACCGGCCGCTCCTCGATCGCTGCGGCGAGCGCGTCCTCGTCGAGGTACGGCGGCGCGAAGAAGTTGAGCCCGAACGGCCGGTCGGTGAGCGCACGAACCTCGCGAACGATTGCCCGCACCGCATCGGCGGACTGGTACGCGCACGGAACCATTCCGAGGGCGCCCGCGTTCGAGGCCACCGCCGCCAACGACGGCGGCTGGTTGTTCGCCATCGGCGCCTGGACGATTCGCGCGCTCAAGCAGCGACGAGCTTGTACCCGAGCCCGCGCACGGTCACGAGCCGTTGCGGCTGCGAAGCGTCACGCTCGATCTTCCGCCGGAGGTTGGAGATGTGCACCTCGCACGCGTGCTCGTCGCCGACATGCTCGCTCGACCACAGGTGCTGCATCAGCTCGCGCCGCGAGACGACGTTGTCGGGCGTCTCGGCGAGGAGCGCCAGCACCTTGAACTCCGACAGCGTCAGGTGCACCCGCTCGCCGTCGACCATGACCTCGTGCCGGCCGAGGTCGATCTGCAGGCCGCCGAGCTTGCGTGTCGTCGCACCGGTGCCGTTCACACGGTCGAGCTCGCGGCGACGCAGGATCGCGCGCACGCGAGACAGAAGCTCTGCAGCCGAGAACGGCTTCGTCACGTAGTCGTCCGCGCCGAGCTCGAGACCGAGGACGCGGTCGATCTCCGCGTCGCGCGCAGTCAGCATCAGGATCGGCACGTCGCTCTCGGAGCGCAGCTCGCGGCAGACGTCGGTGCCCGACATCCCGGGCAGCATCACGTCGAGGATGACGATGTCGTACGGGTGCTTGCGCGCGGCGTCGAGCGCTGCGGTCCCGTCCTTCTCCTCGTCGACCTCGAAGCCCTCACGCCGAAGCATGAACGCGACGACGTCGAGCACCCCCGGATCGTCGTCGACGACGAGGATGTTGGCGGCCTGCGCACTCATGCGGGCACCTCTTCGCGCACGCGCGCATTCTCGAGCACGATCCGCACGAGCGTGCCTTCTCCGAGGGCCGAGTCAAGCTCGACTCGGCCGCCGAGCGACCGCGCCGCCTGGTTCACGATCGCGAGCCCGAGGCCGAAGCCCTCGGCGTCGCGGTCGCGGCCGCGGAAGAAACGGTCGAACACGTGCTGTTGCGTCTCGCGGCTCATTCCGACTCCCGTGTCCTCCACCTCGACATGCACCGACGTACCCACTCCTGTCGCCCGCAACACGATCCTGCCTGATGAAGTGTGCTTTGCGCTGTTCTCGCCGAGGTTCCTCAGGGCCTGCTCGAGCAGATCGCGGTTCACCGCCGCCAGGAGATCGGGCGGGCACTCCACCTCGACCGCGACACCCGGGGCAGGGCGAACCTCGTCCGCGACGCCGTGGAGGAGCGGGGCGACCGGCACGGTCTCGATCTGGGGGCGCTCCTGGCCCGCGTGAGCGCGGGCGAGCGTGAGCAGCGCCCGGGCAAGCCGAGCGAGCCGTTCTGCCTCGCGTTCGATGTGGCCGAGGAAGCGGTCGCGCTCGACGGGGTCGTCCTTCGCGCCGCCCTGGAGGACGTCGATGGCGCCGATGATCGTCGTCAGCGGCGTGCGGAGCTCGTGCGCCGCGTTCGTGACGAACTCGCGCTCGGCGAGCTCACGGCGCTCCTGCTCGCTCAGGTCGTCGAGGACGACGAGCACCGTGTCGCCCTCTGCGGCCGGGATGCCGACGAGCGCGAGTGCCTGGTCGTCATCCGGGCGGAGATGCGCCTGCGCGAGCCCGGCGTCCGCGTCGAAGAGACCCGCAGCGAAGTCGCGGAGCGAGAAAGCCGTCCACGGCTCGGGCAGTGGATCGCCCTCCTGCAGGCGCGTCCCGAGAACGCGTTGCGCCTCGGCATTCGCGAAGCGAACGACGAGCTCCTCGTCGACCGTGACGACGCCTTCGTGCAGCCGCTCGAGCAGCAGCCGAAGCCGGTCGCGTTCGCCCTCGATGTGTCGGAACGAGCGGCGTAGATGCCGGCGCATCCGGTCGAAGCTGTGGGCGAGCGCGCCGAACTCGTCGCGCACGCGGTAGCGCAGCGGCGTCTCGAAGTCCCCCTGTGCGATCGCCTCAGCAGCCCGGGCGAGGCGGCGCAGTCGCAGTGCGATCAGCTGCGCGAGCAGGAGACCGACGAGGACGCCGATCACACCCGCGATCACTCCGGCGCGAAGCGCCTGGTCATTCAGGATGCCGACGGCTGCGGCGACGTCGGGCCGCCGGCTCACTGCGACGAGCGCGCGCGAGCCGAGCGGCACGCCGACGACGACGATCCCGCCGCTCGAGGTCGAGAGCGCCTCGCGGCGACCCTGAAGAGCCGCGCGAAGGACGCGCGCACGCTCCGCGCCCGCCGCCGCGAAATGCGTCCGTGCCGCAGCCTTCCCCACGAGCGTGCCATCGCTCGTATAGAGGTAGAGATCGAGATCGCGCCGCTCGGAGATCGCCGGCAGGTGACGGTCGATGTGCGGCGTCGCGGCCGCGAGGTAGGCGCTTCCCGCGACGAGGGAGACTGCGTTCTTCCGGAGCGCGTTCTCCGATCGGGACGAGAACTGCGCCACCACGATTGCCGTCGACGTCGCCGCGACGACCGCGAAGGCCGCACCGAGCCACCAGCGGACGCCGATGAAGCGCCGGGTCATGCCTACAGGCTAGACCGGCCGTCTAGACCGCGAGGGCCCGAACGGCCTTGACCGCGTCCGCGAGCTTGCCGCCGGCGTACACGGCCCCGAGCCGCCGCGCGAGCGCGCGGTCCGCGCCGGCGCCGCCGACGACCAGCTGCACGCCGGGAGGCGGCTTCGCCTTGACGACCTCCTTCTCGAGCGCGGCGCCGTGCGACGGCACCGCGATGCTGAGGCCGACGACGCTCGCCGACAGCTTCTCCGCCAGCGCGAAGGCGTCGTGGATCGGCGTGTCGGCGCCGAGATAGACGATCTTCCAGCCGTCGCGGCGAAGCGCGAGCGCAGCCATCATCAGGCCGAGCTCGTGGCGTTCGCCCGGCGCGCATGCGAGGACGACGACACCGCGCACACCGCCGCCGGAGTCGGCGAGCAGGTGGCCGAGCCGCGACCGCACCGCTTCGCTCACGAGGTGCTCCTCCGCAACGGTCAGCTCGCCCCGCTCCCAGCGCTCGCCGACCTCTTCGAGGAGCGGTTGCATGACCGACGACAACGTTTCGTCGACGCCGGCGAGAGCAAATGCCTGGTCGAGCCTGATCCCGATCTCCTCCGTGTCGCCCTCGTCGAGCGCGCGCAGGATCCCCTTCAGATGGTCGCGTGCACTCCGGGCCGGCTCCACGCCGACCGAGCCGAGGAGCGACGCGGCCTCGCCGATCCGGTAGCCCTCGTCGAGCCGGGCTCGCAGCCATTCGACTCGCGCCACATCGCGCTCGGAGTAGCGGCGCTGGCCACCCGCTGTTCGCGTCGGCTGCAGGATCGAGTAGCGCTGCTCCCACTTGCGCAGCGTGTCGGGAGCGACGCCGGTGCGCTGTGCGAGTGCCGCGATATTCAGCCCGCTGCTCATACGTCTCCCTGGAGATGCCCGTCTACGCTGACGATATGCCAGAGGGCGACAGTCTGCACCGCGCCGCCGCCCGGCTGCAGGTGCTGGCGGGCCAGAGGGTGGAGGTCGAGACGCCGCATCCCCGCGCCTCCGGGAAGGGCCTCGTAGCGCAGCTCGACGGTAAGACGCTCGAATCGGTGGAGGCGGTCGGCAAGAACCTCCTGCTTCGCTTCGAGGGCGGTTTGACGCTGCGAAGCCATCTGCGGATGACGGGGCGGTGGCGCGTCGAGGAGCGCGGGGCGCGGCGGGCGGGGCGCCCCTGGCTCGTTCTCCGCGGCGACGTCTACGAGGCCGTCCTCTGGAACGGCCCCGTGCTCGAGCTCGTTCGCGGCGGCGGCCGCCCGTCGCACCTGGGGCCCGACATCCTCGACCGGCCGCCCGACCTCGAGGAGATGCTCGAGCGCTTTCGCGCCGCGCCGCAGTCACGAGAGATCGGAGACGCCCTGCTCGACCAGAGGCTCGTCGCAGGGATCGGGAACATGTGGAAGGCGGAAGCGCTCTGGGACGTGCGCGTCTCGCCCTGGCGGGCGCTCGCCGACGTCTCCGACACCGAGCTGCTCGCGGCGCTCGACTCGGCCGCGAAGATGATGCGTGCCGGCGTCGACGGCGCCCGCCCGCTTCGCCACATCTACCGGCGTGCCCGGCGAGCGTGCCACCGCTGCGGCAGTGTCATTCGCTCCTACCCGCAAGGCCTCGACGCGCGCACGGCGTACTGGTGCCCGAAATGCCAGGTAGGAGGCCGAGACCCGAAGGCGTAGAGAGTGAGTTGCGATGCGTTCGCCCGCCCTCCATGACACGCTCTACAACTTCTGCCTCGGCGCCTTCGCGGCGTTCCACAAGGATCTCGACCTCGGCGCCGACCTTCCGTTCGCATTCGAGGAGCACGGAACCTACGGCCGCCCGACCCTGTACGAGTACCGGCCGCTCGTCCGTGGCTTCGTCGAGGCGCGCGCGGAACGCCTCTTCGCGCGCGAGGACGTGCGCGCGGCGGTCTCCGATCTTCAGCGCGAGCCTGCAGCGAGGATCTTCGCGAGCGCGCATGACACCGGTTCCGACGAGGCGCGCGCGCTCTATCGCAGCGTGCTCGTCCCGCTGCTCGTTCGGACGGCCGAGGGCTGCGGCGGCTTCGACTGGGACGACGGGTCGTTCGAGCGCGCCTATGCGGAGCTCGAGGAGTCGCTCTTCGGCGATGCGCACTCGTACGGGGCGGTCGCACCGCTCGTCGGTATCTCGTGCGGCGTGCAGATCGAGCTCGGCGACGGCATCCGCGTTCGCCTCGCGGCGCCCGGAGAGCTCGCTGCGATGTGGCCCGAGGCGAACGGCCTCCTGCCTCGCGATTTCGGCCGCGAGGTCGACCGGCTCTGTGTGCTCGAGCTCGAACGCGGGCTCGAGCGCGGGACCGAGGAGGTGCCGGATGCTCCGGGCGAGCTCGCGGATGCGGTGACCGCGCTGCGTCTCGCGACCGAGGCGCCCGTCGCCGCAGGACCGGTGCTCTTCGAGCGGCTCGACTGGCGGCCGCACGGCATTCGCCCAGTCCTGCCGATCGCCGCGACGCCGCCCCCGGGGGAGCCGACGCGGCTCGACCCGTTCCGCGCCTCCGTCGCCGAGAAGCTGCGACCGGCGCTCGCGCTGGCCGACGAGGATCCGCAGCTCGGAGAAGCGCTCGATCGCTGGGAGCTCTCGCTCTTCCAGACGGATCCCTTCGCCTCGGAGCAGCTGAAGCACGCGCTCGACTCTGCGCTCGGGAACGGGGAAGGCCTGTACGCGGCGGGCATGCGCGGGGCTGCGCTCCTCGGCGAGACGGCGGAGGAGCGCGCCGAGCTCGTGGAGCGATTCCGCAAGCCCACGTCGTCGCTCGTCCGCAGGCTGCTCGTTGCAGTTCTCCTCCATGGGGAGCGTCGCGCGCTCGTCCGCGAGCTCGACGGGGCGCTGCTCGGCCTGCGCGCTGGTCGCGAGCGCGTTGCAGAGCTGCGCGCGAGCTGACGCAGCGAGGGAGTGCTCACCGATCGTCAGACGGTCGTCTCTGAGTCTCGGGATCCTCGCTCTCCTCTTGTGGGCGGTGTCGTGGTCGTGGCTTGTCGGCTTCAGCGTGAACGTCGTCCGTGTCGGCGAGATCGGCGCCGTTGTTGCGGGGATCGCCGCCGTCGTCAGTCGGTGCGGCGGCGCCGAGGCGCTCGGAGAACGTCGGGCTCTGGTGCGGAGTTGTCGCACTCGTGCTCGTCTTCGGTCTCAATCTTCTCGGTCTGCTCTTTCGGTAGCGACTGAGAGAGGCGTAGGGTCTGTCGCCCATGACGCGCACACGTCGAACGACCTGGCTGAAGGTGACCGCGCTCGTTGCCGCGATCGCGTCGTTGACGATCAACTTCGGGCTGATCGACCTGGTCGACGGCTTCACCGGCTACGTCGACCAGGCCCGCAACCAGGTCCTCGACGTCGGCTGGGGCGCCGTGTTCGGTGTGATCCTCCCGCTGGGCCTGCTGAGCCAGCTTCGTGCTCCGGAGAGGCGGATCGCCGGCATTCAGCAGACGGTCGTCGTCGCCTCGACGCTCGCTCTCGCCGGCGCTGCCGGTCGGAGCTGGTGGTACCTGGCGCTCGCGGCCGGGATCGGGCTCGTCTCTGCCCTCCTGCTGGCGCTGCATCCGGCACGCGATACCTTCCTCGCACGGGGACGAGGCGTGGAACCGGCGATGCTCGCGCTCGCGGCCTTCGCCGCCTTCCCCGCCCTCGTCTATGCCTGGAGGATGGCCTCGGCCGCGCGGCGGGATCTCCCGCCCGCTGATGCGGTGTCGAACGGCCTGCACCACTGGACGGTGATGACCGCACTCGCGCTGCTCGTTCTCCTGCTCACGCTGCTTGCGGGCGCCCGCACCTCGGGCTGGCGAATCCCTGCGCTCAGCGCGTCGATCGCAGCAGGCGGTTGGGCGATCTCGTGCCTGCTCGCTCCGACGTCGTCTGCAGGGAGCGAAGGTCATGGATGGGCCTTCGCGACGCTCGTCTGGGCCGCTGCCGTCCTTGCGGCCGCGGCGTGGCCGCGGGCGCGCGACCAACCGATCGCCGTAGAACTCCAGGCCACGTAGCTGCGCGCTGTCGCGAACGCGTTGCAGAGCTGTGCGCAAGCCGACACACCCCCGCCGGTAGCGTCGTTCGCGTGGAGGAAGCGCGCGCCGTCCTGGCCCGGCTCGAGCGCATCGATGCGCTCGACCGAGCGCGTGCGGATCCCGCGGTCGTGCTCGGCGAGCTGCGGGAGCTCGTGCGGGAGGCGGAAGCATGGGCGCGCCGCGAACGCGACGAGCGTGCGGTCGCCGCGGCACAGCGGCTCGCCGAGCATGCGATAGTCACCGCGTGACGGTTGTCCACTGGGACGACGTCGAGGGCTTCGACATTCCGAAAGACGTCAAGCCGCTCGGCGGGCACTGGCAGCGGCTCGCCGACGCGGCGGGCAGCGTGCGGCGTGGGCGTGCACCGTGTGCGGCTCGCCGACGGCGAGATGATGACCCCGCCGCACCTGCACAGCGTCGAGGAGGAGATCGTCCACGTGCTGAGCGGCTCGGCGACGCTGTGGCAGCGAGGCACGACGTGCACGCGTCGCCGCCGGCGACACGATCGTCTTTGCAGCGGGCGGCGCGGAGCACACGCTGATCGGCGCCGAAGGCGGCGTCGAGGTGCTCGTCTTCGGCACGCGCCGGATCCCCGAGTCGGGCGTTCTGCCGCGTACGCGCGTCGCGTGGCTCGCACGCTCGACGCGTGACGATCAACGAAGCGCATCCATGGAAGGCCGAGGCCGCTCTCGGCATCCCCGACGGCGTCCGGGCGACCGGCCCGCCAACGTCGCCGCGCTCGACGACCTCGAGGGCGACTACGGCGGGATCGTCAAGCACCCGGCGCGCGCCTGCGGCGCGAAGCAGAGCGGGCTCAACTGGCTGGGGCTCCCGCCCGACGCGGAAGGCGCCCCGCCGCACTGCCACTCGGCCGATGAGGAGGTCTTCGTCGTCCTCGGCGGCTCGGGCAACCTCGAGCTCTGGGGCCCGCCGCGTCCCGGCGAGCCGCTTCCGGATAGACCCAATGAGGTCATTCCTGTCCGGCGGGGCAATGTCGTCGCGCGGCCGCCCGGCACCCGCACGTCGCATTCGTTCCGATCAGGCCCGGAGGGAATGATTTACCTGGCCTACGGCACGCGCGAGCCCAACGACATCTGTTACTACCCGCGCTCGAACAAGATCTTTTTCCGCGGCCTCGGTGTGATCGGGCGGCTGGAACTGCTCGAGTATTCGGACGGCGAACCCTCATAGGGGCTACGTTGGCCTAATCGATCGCACCTTCCTAGCCGATAGCACCGTTGGGTCTCAGGTGCGCACGCTCCTCAAGAACAAGAAGATTCAGGTCGCCCTCAACGGGACCTTCGGTCTCGGCATGCTCGCCGTCGCCTGGTTCTCCGCGAAGCACTTCGTGAAGGGCGGCTGGCCGCTCCATCACGCGGATCCGATCCTCGTCGCAGGCGCCGCCGCTCTCTTCCTGATCGCCTACGCGTTCAAAGCGTTCGGCTGGCAGCGGCTCTTCCGCGAGGAAGAGCGGCCGGCGGCCGGCGCACTCGCTTTTGCGGGCGCCTCCGCGTGCGTCGGCGGCGTTGCGATGCCGGGCCGTGTCGACGACGCGATCCGCATCGCCTGCGTGCGCCGCTACCCGGGCACACGCGCCGGTCTCGGCACGATCGGGCTCTCGCTCATCATCCTCGGCCTGCTCGACAATGCTGCGCTCGCGCCGCTCGCGGGTGTCGCAATCGCGGATGCCCAGTCGTGGACGGTACGCGCGGGCTTCCTCGTCGTTGCGGTTGCGGGTGTCCTTGCAGCTGTCGTCGTCGCGATGGTCCCGAAGTTCACCGGCATGCGCCGCGTGATGCGGTTCCGCGTCGGCCGCTGGCTGAGCGAGCACACGCAGTGCCGCAAGGAGTCGATGGCGGCGCTCCTTCTGATCTTCGTCTCGTGGGCCCTCCGCGGGACCGCGGTCTTCCTGCTCTTGAACGCACTCGCACTGAAGGGCTCGTTCCCGCTCGCGCTCGGCTTCCTCTGCGCGTCGGCCGCATCGGCTGCCGTGCCGATCGGGCCGGCCGGTGCCGCGATGCAGGCGGGTGCCGGAGCCGCCCTTCTGATGATGTCGGGCGTGCCGAAGGCCGAGGCGCTCGCGTTCTCGATCGCAGCCCAGGCCGTGATCGTCGTCACGGGCGCTGCCGTGATCCTGGTGCTCGCTGCGTGGCAGCTCGCCGTGCGGGTCAGGCGGCCTCGGCTCGCTGCTGCGGCCTGACGAAGTCGCTCGTCCGCACGAGCGCGAAGCCGAGTATCCCGCCCGCGAAGGCGACGAACGCGGCGACGAGCAGGATCTCGTTCAGCCCGTCGATGAAGTTCCCGTTCGCCTGCAGGATCGCGCCGAGTGCGGCGATCCCGGTCGCGATCCCGACCTGGCGGAACGTGTTGTTGATGCCCGAGGCCATGCCGGCCTGACGCGGCTCGACGACACTCACGGCCGCCGAGGCGAGTGGAGCGTTGACGGTGCCGATGCCGATGCCGCCGACGATGAAGCCGGCGAGAAGCGTCGTCCAGTCCGACCCCGGGGTGATCCCGTGCATGAGGAGGAGCGCGACGCCGATCAGGCACATGCCGACGCCGAGGAGGATGCGCACCGGGATACGGGTGCTCAGCCGCCCGGCGATCGGTGCGGCGACGAACGAGACGAGTGAGAGAGGGAGGAAGCGAAGGCCCGCCTGCAGCGGCGAGTACTTGAGCAGGTTCTGCAGGTAGAGCGCGAGATAGAGGAACTGGCTGAACATCGCCGACGAGATCGTGAAGGCGACGATCTGCACGCCGGTGAACGCCGGCTTGCGGAAGAGGTGCACGTCGAGCATCGCGTGCTTCGCGCGGAGCTCGGTGAGGACGAAGCCGACGATGAGCGCGACCGCGGCGACGAAGACGCCGACCGTCGTGCCGCTCGACCATCCCCAGTCGTTCCCGCGCAGCAGGCCGAGAACGAGGAGGAAGAGGCCGGCGGTCAGGAAGACGAACCCGAACGTGTCGAAGCCGCCGCGCTCCTCGTCGCGCGACTCGTGGAGCCAGGCGATCGCCCCGATGATGCAGATCGCGCCGATCGGCAGGTTCACGAAGAAGATCCAGCGCCAGCCGGCGTACTCGGTGAGGATGCCGCCGACGAGCGGCCCGATCGCGACCGCGAGCCCGACGGTCGCGCCCCAGATGCCGAAGGCGGTTCCGCGCTCCCGGCCGTGGAACTCCTGGCTGAGGATCGCGAGCGAGACGGCGAACATGACGGCGCCGCCGATTCCCTGCGCCCCCCGGGCGAGGTCGAGGAAGACCGGCGAGTTCGCGGCGCCGCAGGCGGCGGAGGCGGCGGTGAAGAGCCCGACCCCGATCACGAAGACGCGCTTTCGGCCTTTGAGGTCGCCGAGCGTGCCGGCGTTCAGCATGCAGGTGGCGAGCATGAGGGCGTACGCGTCGACGACCCATTGCAGCTCCGTAAAGGAGGTGTGCAGTTCCTTCTGAATATCCGGGAGAGCGACATTGACGACCGTGATGTCCAGAAGGAGCATGAAGATCGCCACGCAGACGATGAGGAGCGCCCGCCATTTCCGTTCCATTCGCGGGAAATTACCTGGGGAGGACTCTGCTACGTTGATCCGAAAGGTGAGCGACTATGGCGCTCACGCGGCTACTCCCGCGCCCGAATGCCCAACCGCGGGCAACGGCGAGGACGGATAGGGGACCGACCTTGGCAAGGGTCATCGCATTTGCGAACCAAAAGGGCGGCGTCGCCAAGACGACGACGACGCTGAACCTCAGCGTCGCGCTCGCAGAGCAGGGCGAGAAGGTGCTCGCGATCGACCTCGACCCGCAGGGCAACCTGACGATGTCGCAGGGCTGGAACCCCGACGAGATCGACCGCTCGATGTTCGACGTGCTCGTCCACAAGCTGCCGATCTCGGAGATCGTCCGCACGAACGAGATCGAGGTCGCGGTCGCGTCCATCGACCTTGCAGGCGCCGAGCTCGCGCTCTCCGGGATGATCGGGCGCGAGCGCGCGCTCGAGAAGGCGCTCCTGCCGGTGCGCGACGAGTACGACTGGATCATGATCGACACGCCCCCGTCGCTCGGCCTGCTGACGATCAACGCCTTCGTCGCGGCCACCGGCGTGATCGTTCCCGTGCAGTGCGAGTACCTCTCGCTTCGCGGGCTCGTCCAGCTCGAGAACACGCTGACGATGATCCGCGAGAACCTGAACCCGACGGTCGAGATCGAAGGCATCCTGGCGACGATGTTCGACAAGCGGCTCCTGCATTCGCGCGAGGCGGTCGAGATCCTGAAGGAGAACTTCGGCGATCTCGTCCTGAACACGAGGATCCGCAAGACTGTCCGGTATGCAGAGGCCCCGGTGAAGGGGCAGTCCGTCCTGAAGTACGACCCGTCCGGTGACGCTGCGAACATGTATCGCGAACTGGCGAAGGAGGTTCTCAATGGCTCGTCGGCGCGCCAGCATGCGTGAAGGCCCGCTCGCGGAGCTCTTCAAAGCGACCGAAGCGGCGCAGCGCCAGGCTGAAGGGGAGCCTGAGCAGCAGCGTGCCTTCGAGACCGCGGAGTCGGTAGTCGCGCCCGTCGCGGACGAGCCGGACGAGCGCACCGTCGACCACGTTCCGAGCTGGGAGGAGACCGCAGTCGTGCGCACGGAGACGCCGGCGCCGGCCCCGCCGTCGCCCCGGCCCGACCCGATGCCGCAGCCCCCGTCGCCGGATCCCGGCCTGCCCGAGCCGCCGCCGGATCCGCCGCCGCCCGAGATCCGCGCGGCCCCACCGGTCGCCGCTCCGCCTCCGGCGGCGCGCTATGTCGATCCGCTGCCGGAGCAGCCTGCGCGGCTCCATCGCGCGCCGCGCGCGGACTCCGGTGCGTATCTGGCCGTCATCAAGGTCGTCGGTATCGGCGGCGCAGGGTTGAACGCGGTGAACCGGATGATCGACGCGGGCATCTCGCAGGTCGAGTTCATCGCGGTGAACACGGACATGCAGGCGCTCCACATGAGCGACGCGCCCCTGAAGATCCACATCGGCCAGGACCTGACCCAGGGACTCGGCTCCGGAGCAGACCCGAACGTCGGGCGTGCGTCGGCCGAGGAGGGCTACGACCAGCTGAAGAACGCGCTCCGCGGTTCGGACATGGTTTTTGTCGCAGCCGGCGAGGGCGGCGGTACCGGCACCGGCGCAGCGCCGGTCGTCGCGCGGATCGGGCGCGAGCTCGGCGCGCTGACCGTCGGGATCGTCACGACGCCGTTCAAGTTCGAAGGCACGAAGCGCCGCCAGTCGGCGGAGCTCGGCGTGCAGACGCTGCGCCAGGTTTGCGACACGACGATCGTCGTGCCGAACGACCGGCTGCTCGAGGTGCTCGACCGCTCGACCTCGATGATCGACGCGTTCAAGGTCGCGGACGACGTCCTGCGCCAGGGCGTGCAGGGCATCTGCGACCTGATCACGATGCCCGGGCTTGATCAACCTCGACTTCGCCGACGTGCGCACGATCATGGCGAACAGCGGGACGGCGCTCATGGGCATCGGCTTCTCGTCGACGGGCGAGTCGCGCGCGAAGGACGCAGCCGAGCGGGCGCTGCGCTCGCCGCTGATCGACGAGGAGATTTCAGGCGCGACCGGCATCCTGCTCTCGATCGCGGGCGGCGAAGACCTGACGCTGCTCGAGGTGAACGAGGCCGCCGAGGCGATCCGCGCCGCTGCGACCGAGGAGACGAACATCATCTTCGGCGCAACGGTCGATGACCGCCTCAACGGGCAGGTGTGGGTCACGGTCGTCGCAACGGGCATCGGCCGCGGTGCCCGCGTGCGGCGCGATCCGTACCAGGCTCCGGTGCCGGCGCGTTCGCCGAGCGGCTCGATGCGCGGCGACGACGTCGACGTACCGAGCTTCCTGCGCTAGCAGGCGTTCAGCCGTAGGGCAGGTGGAAGAGCTCGCGCACGGGCCGGCGCGAGAGATCGCGCGTCGAGACCGCTTCGCCTGCGACCCGCAGCTGCGGGAGCGACACGACGTCGACGCAGGGCGCCTCGCCTCCGGGCGATTCGTTGCAGTTCACGCACCCGCCGCCGACGAAGACGGCGAAGAGCTCGAGTTCGGTGCACTCGGAGTCGCAGGTCCGGCAGAGGGCCACGGTCATCTGATCGGCGCCGCGAGGCCTTCCCTTGATTCCTTTCGGAAAGCCGTAGCCCTGACTGTCAACGATTTTAGGCAAGCCGACCTGTGTGAAAGGCGTCACCATCTCGTGACGAAGCCGTAACCCGTGACTGTCACCGGTTTACGCAGGCCCACCGGGAGTCGACCCAGGCCCGAGCGGCAGAAGAGCCCTCCGCCTTGAGTCATGATCCCGGCCGTGGACGTCTACCACGCGATTGCGAGCCGCCGGGAGACACGGCGTTACGCGGACAGGCCGATTCCCGACGACGTCCGCCGCCGGATCCTCGACGCCGGACGGTTGAGCGGCTCGTCGCAGAACACGCAGAAGTGGGAGTTCGTCGTCGTGAGCGACAAGGACGCGGTCTCGCAGTTTGTGTATGCGCCCGCGAACGTGCTCGGCGCGCAGCTCGTCGTCGCGATCGCCGGCGACGCTGCATCGTTCGACATCGGCCGCGCCGCACAGAACATGATGCTCGCCGCCTGGGGCGACGGCGTCGGCTCGGTGCCGAACGGCATCAGAGACCGAGCCGCGGCCGAAGCGCTCGTCGGCAAGCCGGTCGGCATCGTGCTCACCTTCGGCTACCCGGCCAAGCCGCGCGATCCGGAGTCGAAGACCGCGGAGGAGTGGTCGCAGAGCGCGAAGCGCAAGTCGTTCGACGAAGTCGTTCGCGAACTCTAGGGCAACCGGCAGGTCGGGTGCTCGCCCGCGAGCTCCTCGAGCGCGCGCGAGCGCGTTGACCCGGAACGTGAGCCGCACGAAGTGCGCCCGGCGAGTCGTCAGGCGAACCATCCCGTCATCGCCGCGCGACAGGCAGCCGAGTGACGCGTGCCAGTACGGCGACCACCGCACCGCGATGCGGTAGGTGCCACCGGTCCGGACGACGACGCCGATCTGCGTCTCCGTCATCGAAGCGATCCGCGGGTGCGCGGGACCGGTGACGATCGCCTGCGCGTTCGGCACCTCGTAGACGGCGAGATCCGGCGTCCGGAACACGAGCTGCAAGCCCGCGCGGCCGCTCCGCACGAGGCGCGCCTCTCCATGCGAGCTGTAGTCCGTCGGCCCGTCGGAGAGGACGACGTACTTCACGCCGAGCCCGCGCAGCCACGCGAGGTACGCGCGCGGGCCGAGCTTGTCGTAGAGCAGCTCGTTCTGCGGGAAGTCGTCCTGGCGGTACCAGCCGCGCGCGAGCGGGATGCCGGCCTCGGCAAGATAGACCGCCCCCGAATGCGTCGACGTGTCGACCGCCTCGACGCGATACGACGGGTCGAGGTTCGCGCGCAGGAAGTCGATCGGCGTCGCCCACACGGCTTCCGTGGTCGTCTCGTCGCGCACTCCGTGGACGTAGCTCCACACGAGCGGCGTCAGGTTCCACGAGACGGCGAGCGTCAGCGCCGCGACGCCGAGGACACGAGGCTCCCACCGTCGCAGCGAGAACACGAGCACGACCATCGGGATCGCCGCATACCGAAGCCGGATCACGTTCTCGCCGACCGCCGAGGGAATCGCGAACGCGAGCACGAGCGCGACCAGGTACACGGCGAAGACGAACCGCAGGATGCGCGCCGACTCGACCCGCCACGTCATGGTGAGGCAGACGACACAGAACACGACGCCCGCGGCGAACTCCGTCTTCGAGAACGGGAACCGCCCGCCGCCGGGAAGAGCCGCCAGAGCACGACCTCGATCGAGGCCCGCAAGCCCGACGCCGACGACCGGCACCCAGTTCGACCGCAGCGTGTCGCGCCGCGCGAGCGCGACGCCGGTCGAGAACGACGACGAGGAGCAGGAACGCGAGCGGGCTCGCCGCGAGCGTCAGCGCGGCGAGCGCTGCGAATCGCCAGCGCCGGCCCGATTGCAGCGCCCAGATCGCGACCAGTGCGAACGCCATCCCGAGTGCGAAGGGAAACGCCGCCGAGAGCACGATCCCCGCCCAGACGACCGCGAACGTGCGGCTCGACCAGCGCGTCGTCGGGCCCCACTCGCGCCACAGCACGACCGCGAACGCGAGCGCAGCGAGCGCGATCGTCGCGACCGCCAGCAGCTTGATCCCGAGCAGCGCGGCGAGCGGGTAGTAGAGGACGCTGTAGGTGACGAAGCTGTAGCGGCCCGCGTACCAGAAGTTGTTCCAGAGCGTGAAGCCGTGCTCGAGGAACAGCGTGCGCTGATACGCGTGGGCGGCGAAGTCGGTGCCGGGCGGCCCGAGCCACGCGAGGACTGCGGCGAGCGACGCCGCGGCGGCGGCGGAGAGCACCGCCTCGCGGAACGAGAGGGTGACGCAGGCTCACGGCTCTTGCGGCAGCGCCGCCGCGACGGGCGGCGCGAGCCGGCGCAGTACCGGCATCGCGAGCGCGCGGTGCACGAGCCCGCCTTCGATCGAGAGCACGGCGGTCGAGGCCCGCGATCGCGACCGGGCCCGGGCGAGTCGTTGACGAGGAGCGAGGCGACGAGCGCGCCGAGGAGCGCGATCGCGACTGCGCGCTCGGTCCGCGAGCGTCCGTACCGCGTGAGCGCGAGGCCCACGCCGACGAGCGCGGTCAACGGGATCAGCAGCCACCACTGCTCGACCATGCGCGCGTACGCGAGCGGCACGCGGTTCGCGGCGACGTTCGCGAGGCCCGTCGAAGCCGCCGTGCAGCGCGCCGCGCAGATGGTCGGGCCCGCTCGCGGCCGCGTCGAGGTTCACGAGCGTGAGCACGATGAATGCCGCGAGATGCCGAGCGCGGGCAGCGTGTACCGCTTGCGCGCGCCGATGATCTGCCACCGCGAGGAGCGCGAACGCGACGCCGACGACGATCGCACCGCCGCCGTCTGCGCCGAGCTTGTTCTCGGCGATCGTCGCGAGCGCGAGCGCGCCGACGGCGAGGAACGCGACCCAGCCGAAGCGCCGCGTCAGCAGCGCGGCTCCGAGCAGAGCGCGGGAAGAGGAGCCAGGTCTCGAGCAGGTTCGAGACGCCGAAGAAGCGGCTCGTCAGCTCCGGCCCGATCGGCGCAAGCGAGAGCGTCGACGGCCGCACGAGCATCGAGACCGCATACGCGAGCGAGCAGCGCGACGAGCGCGAACCCGAAGCACGTCCGGTTGCGGAAGATCCGCGGGCCGAGAATGCCGCCGGCGACGGTGCAGAGCCCGAGGAGCGTGACGCGGCTGGCGCCGCGTCGCCCGCCGGGAACCAGCCCTGCACGAGATTCATCGCGATCGCCGTGCCGAACGCCGATCGGCGCGCCGCGCGGGAAGAAGAGCGCGAAGAAGACGAGGAGCGAGAGCACGAGCACGGAGCCCGGCATCGTCGTTCCGCGCGCGACTTCGATCTGGTGCTCGAGGCGGTACGACGTCGCGACGGCGCCGCCGTCGCGCTGCCAGTCGAGCGCGTGCGGCGTCTGCAGCGCGGTGCGCGCGACGTCGGCGATCGAGACGAGGCCCGGGACGCGCGTCAGGCTCGAGGCGAGCAAGCCGTGGTAGCCGCGCGCCGATCACCGCGATCGGGTAGCGGCGGTCGTTCGGCGCGAGCGTCGCGGGCGGCAGCCCGACGACGATCGCAGGCCCGTGCGCCGGGATCTCGTTCGACTGCTTGACGTGGATGAGCACGACGTCGCGGGGCATCGGCAGCCGCGTGTTGTAGAGCACGCCGCGCACCATCCCGGCGAACGCGGCCGCCTGGCTCGTGCGCGGCCCCGCGTTCGGGACCATCAGGCCGACTGCGCCCCTTCGGTCGCGAGCTGCGGCAGGTCGCCGAGTCGTCAGCCCCTGGACGACGTAGACCGGGAAGACCTGCTGGTGGTGGCCGGCGAAGTCGTCCGGACGTCTTGGCGGCGGCGCTGCCGGAGAGGACGAGCGCGAGCGCGCACGCGAAGCAGAAGAGCGCGCGAATCGCCTTCACGGAGTCGAGATTAGACGAGCGGGACAGCACCGTCGCGCTGAACGCGCCCGCGATCCCGAGCACCCAGCTGCCCGCTCCGGCGAGCAGGGCGATCGCGGCGGGCGGCGGGCGAGGGGTAGGGGGCGAGCCAGACGAGGCTCGCGACCCCGAACATGATCCCGACGGCCGGTCTCGACCGCGTGGAAGGCGATGCCCGGCGGCGAGCCCGTTCGTGAAGCGAGGCGCCGTGCGCCTGGAGCGCCATCGCGATCGCGGCCGAGGTGACGCCGAGGTTCCCCGGCGTGATCGGGACGATGCCGGCGACGTCGAGGGCCGGGACGATCACGACCGCTGCGCGCGAGCGGCTGGTCGATGCCGAGGGCGGCAGCGACCGCTGTGGCGGCGATCGAGGCGCCCGGCGGTGGAGAGGGCGATCCAGCCGACGAGGCGGGCGGCTGCCCGCCGGTCGCGAGCCGAGCGCGCGGAAGGCGTCGAGGAGGTGTGAACGGTGTCCTGCGGGCGACGAGCGCGGCGACGACGGCGAGCGCGACGAGCGCCGCCGCGACGAGGAGCGGCCAGAGCGGGACGAGCCCGGCGGCGGCGCCGGCGACGACGAGCGCGCCGAGGACGACGGCGCGGGCGGCGCCGAGCGCGGCGAAGGCGCCGCCGGTCGTCCAGAGGCGGCTCTCGGTCCGGGAGCACGCGGGAGAAGAGCGCCGATCCGGACGGCGTCGCCGGCGCGGGCAGGGACGAAGGTGTTGACGAGCGAGCCCGCGCCGTAGCGGGCGCAGGCGTCGGTGACGCGAGATCCGGCCGCCGCAGAGCCCGATCGCGCAGCGCCAGGAGGCGGCGGCGGCGAGCGACGGAGACGCGAAGCCGACGCCGGCGAGCCAGAGCCACTTCGCGTCGGCGGTCGCGAAGTGTCCGAGTGCCGCAGCGACGCGGTGGCCGAGGAGCTGCGGCGTGGCGACGGCGGCGAGGAGGGCGAGCAGAAGCACGACTGCCGCGGCGATTCCGCGGCGGCCGATCCGGGTCCGGATCTGCGCGAGCGTTGCGTTCACGTCTATTCGCTTCTTCATGTCGGTAGACGTAGAACGGAACTTGAGGTTGGCCCGGTACGCGTGCAGAATTGCGTCAAGTGGCATGAAGGCGCGATCGCAGCCGGGCACCCTCTGACCGCCGAGGCGGGAGCCCGCGTTCTGCGCGGCAGGCGGACAGTGCCGTCGACGCCTGCGTGGCGGCTGCGTTTCGTGTCTTGGGTGTGCGAGAGCCCGCTCACGGGGCCGGGCGGCGGGGGCTTCATGCTCGTCCACGAGGCGTCGAGCGGGAAGACGACGGTGCTCGACTTCTTCGTCACCGTGCCGCGCTCGGTCTCGCCGACGGAGCTGCTCGAGCTCGCGGTCGATTTCGACGGCGACACGCGGCAGCTCTTCCGGACCGGCGCGGCGGCGGTCGCGGTGCCG
This sequence comes from uncultured Actinomycetes bacterium, assembly GCA_963794045.1. Taxonomy (GTDB): domain Bacteria; phylum Actinomycetota; class Thermoleophilia; order Gaiellales; family Gaiellaceae; genus Palsa-739. The sequence goes on along the minus strand of CAWCCJ010000010.1, from coordinate 636,786 downwards.
GGGACGGCGAAGGGCCTCGAGGAGGCGCATCGCCGCTGGGGACGGATGCCGTGGGCCGAGCTCGTCGCCCCGGCGGCGGCGCTCGCGCGGGACGGCTTCGAGCTGACGGCGATGCAGGGCTACCTGCACGCGATCCTCGATCAGCTGCTGCGTCACTCGCCGGAAGGCGACGCGATGTACGGCAGCGACGGGCGTGCACATCGTGAGGGCGACCGGTTCGCAGTCCCGGAGCTCGGCGACACGCTCGACCGGCTCGCCGCGGACGGTTCGTCGATTCTCTATACGGGCGAGCTCGCGCAGCGCGTCGCCGCGCACGCGCCGGCGGGTGTCGGTTGATGATCTCGCGGCGTACGAGGTCGTCGAGCGCGAGCCGGTGAGCGTCGTCGTACCGCGGGCACGAGTTCCGGTCGAACCCGCCGCCGTCGAGCGGCGGCGCGCTGATCTCGCTCGGCTTGCGTGCGCTCGGCGAGCGCGACGTCGACGGCAAGTGCGATCGCCGACGCGATGGAGGCGCAGGAAGCCGCGCGCAGCGTTCGGCGTGCGCTCTCGCGGTCGGCCTGTGAAGGGGACGACGCACATCTCGGTGGTCGACGCGGACGGCAACGCCGCATCGCTCTCGTCGTCGCTGGGATCGGGGAGCGGAGTCGTCGTGCCCGGCACCGGCATCCACCTGAACAACATGCTCGGCGAGCTCGACCTCGTCGGCGCGGCTCAGCCGGGTGAGCGGCTGACGTCGATGATGGCGCCGTCGATCGTGCTTCGCGACGGAGCGCCGCGACTCGTGATCGGGAGCGCGGGCAGCGCGCGGCTTCGTGGCGCGATCCTGCAGGTGGTCGCGAACGTCGTCGGGCGGGGGATGGAGGTCGCTGCCGCGGTCGAGGCTCCGCGGGTTCACGCCGAAGCGGGCGTCGTGCACTGCGAGGATCCCGCCGTGGCGGACGCACTCGAAGCGGAGGGTCGCGCCGTCGTGCGCTGGCGCGACCGCAACCTGTTCTTCGGCGGCGTGAGTGCCGTCGAGATCCGGCGACGGCGAAGCTGGCGGCGGCGGGAGACCCGCGCCGCGGCGGGGCGAGCGTCGTCACATGAGCGTGGCGTTTTCCGTTCGTCCGGCGGAGCCGGGCGACGCCGAGGGCCTGACTCGACTCGCCGAGGCGGTGAGCGCCGAGCCCGAGGCGTGGCTCATCTCGTCGAACGGCGAGTGGCGGAGCGTCGGCGACGAGCGGCGCTACCTCAAAGCGCTGCGCCGCTACCCGCACGCCGCGGTGTTCGTCGCGGAGCGAAGCGACGGCACGGTCATCGGTCGCCTCTCGTTGCGCGCGACCAGCACCCAGCGAGCTCGCACGTCGCAGATCTCGGTCTGATGGTCGCGGCCGATGCGCGCGGCCAGGGGATCGGGACGAGCGCTCCTCCAGGCGGCGGTCGAGTGGGCTCGCGGCTCCGGCGTCCGCAAGCTCGAGCTGCACGTCTTCCCGTGGAACGAGCCGGCGATGCGGCTCTACGAGAAGTTCGGCTTCGAGCGCGAGGGCTACCGGAAAGCGCATTACCGGCGCGACGGCGAGGACGTCGACGCGATCCTGATGGCGCTCATCGTCTAGCGATTTACGCGCAATTTACGCAGTTTCGGCCTCGATTCGGCTCCCGCGGGCACGTCTCCTGGTGAACGCCGACCTGGAGGTTTCTGACCCGATGAAGAAACTGCTGACAGCTCTTGTTGCAGTGACGGCACTGGCCGTGCCGGCCGCTGCCTCGGCGCACGGCGGCCACGGGTGGCATCACCGGGCGCTCCTCGCGAGCGTGAGCGGCACGGGCGCGAGCTTCGCGAACTCGTCTGCGGCCGTCTCGGGCTCGATCGCGCGGAGCGAGAAGCTCGGCACCGGCACGTTCGCCGCGACGGTCACGACGGACTGGACGAAGGCGACGACGCGTACCGGCATGCGCGGCACGCTCGCCTGTGCGCCGTCCACTGCGGCGCTGACGATGACGGGCGCAACGGCCTCGAACACGCTGACGAGCACGCTGGCCGGCAAGACGTGCAAGTGGACGCCGACCGGCGGGACGACGACGAGCGCGTTCTTCGGTCGCGGCACCGCGACCGGCGCGGGCACGCTTGCAAGCCTGACCGGCAAGACCGCGAAGGCGTGGCTTGTCCAGAAGGCGGACGGCTCCGTCAAGGGCGCCGTCTTCGCGGGCGTGCGCGAGCGGCGGTCGCTTTCGCTCTTCGCGATGGGCGAGCGGAATGCGAAGCACGCTGCCGGCGACTGCGATCACGATCGCTAAGTCCCTGTAACACCCCGCAACGGCAGAAGGGCCGCCCGACCCCGCGGCCCTTCTGCACGTTGGGTAGCCGTCGCTATCGTCGGTGCGGGTGCCGGACACGCAGCTTCCACCGCTCTCGATCCTCGATCTCGCGCCCATCGTCGAGGGCGGGTCGGCACCCGAAGCGCTTCGCAACTCGCTCGATCTCGCCCAGCATGCGGAGCGCTGGGGATACAAGCGCTTCTGGCTCGCGGAGCATCACAACTCGACGGGCATCGCGAGCGCGGCGACGGCCGTCGTCATCGCGCACGTCGCCGCGGGCACGAGCACGATCCGCGTCGGCGCGGGCGGAGTGATGCTGCCGAACCATTCGCCGCTCGTGATCGCGGAGCAGTTCGGCACGCTGGATTCGCTGCATCCCGGGGCGCATCGACCTCGGCCTCGGGCGCGCGCCGGGCACCGATGTGCCGACGATGCTCGCGCTGCGGCGCAACGATCATCCGGGCTCGGACACGTTCCCGCAGGATGTCCTCGAGCTGCAGATGTACCTCGGCGACGTGCAGCCCGGGCAGACGGTGCGCGCGATCCCGGGCGTCGGGACGCAGGTGCCGTTGTGGATCCTCGGCTCGAGTCTCTACGGCGCGCAGCTCGCTGCGGCGCTCGGACTGCCGTACGCGTTTGCGTCGCACTTCGCGCCCGGCGCGCTGCTACCGGCTTTGGAGATCTATCGCGAGCGGTTCGAGCCGTCCGAGCAGTTGAGCGAGCCGTATGCGATGGTCGCGGCGAACGCGATCGTCGCGGACGACGAGGCGGAGGCGCAGCGGCTCTTCACGTCACTGCAGCAGGCGTTCACGAACATGATGCGCGGGCGTCGTGGACGGCTGCCGGCGCCGATCGATGACATCGGGGCTTTCTGGTCGCCGCAGGAGAAGGCGCACGTGGAGCAGATGCTCAGCCGGTCGTATCTGGGCACGGCGGAGAAGGTGTGCGCCGGCCTTGCCGGGCTTGTCGCCGAGACCGGCGCCAACGAGCTGATCCTCGCTGCGGCGATACACGATCACGGCGCCCGCGTGCGTTCCTACGGGCTCCTCGCGAACCCGGCTGTGGCTGGAAAGATCTGAGGCGATGCCCGACTCGTATTGCAGAAACTCCCCCACACGGTTGTTGCAGCGATCTGGCGGATGCGGCGCCGACCGCTGGTACGGCGCACAAAGCTAATCTCCGCCGATGATCGACGTCGATGCCGTTGTGGTCGTCCAAGAGCCGGAGCTGACGTGGCCCTCCGGTTGCGTCCGTTGATCGTGCGCTGATCGACGCGTGGCTTCGACGGACCCGGGACCGCGCGATCACCTCATCACAGTTGCGCTCGCGCGTGACCTCGCTGGTGTTGTTCCGGAAGCGCTCGACAACTCGCCGCTCGATGCAGCTGAGGCTCCGGAGCGTCTCGCTCGGCATGCGATGGACGAGTTGCGGCGTGAACTGGAGGCTGAGGAGGAGTCTGCGGACTCGCAGGCTTCCCGGCTAAACGAAATGCTCCGGAGGTTCGCGCCCGGTGCTGGCAGCGACGCTGAGGTCGCCCTCCCGGCGCGAATCCTTCAGGGAATCAGGGAGCGCTCTCCGCTTGGCGACGTCATTCCGTTGCCGCCGTTGCCGGCAACACCGTTCAGCCAGAGTGATCTGCTTGTCAATGCTGAGGGGCAGCCGAACATCGGCTCAGAGCTCCGGGCCGAGCTTGCGAGCGCCGATTCGGTCGACCTGCTCTGCGCGTTCGTGATCTGGTCGGGCGTGCGTCACCTCCGTGAGGCGCTGGAGGACGTCGTCGGCCGCGGCGGTCGTGTACGGGTGATCACGACGACGTACATGGGCGCGACGGAGAAGCGGGCAGTCGACGAGCTCGTGTCGCTTGGCGCCGAGGTGCGGGTCGCGTTCGACGCGCGGACGACCAAGCTGCACGCCAAGGCGTGGCTGCTGGAGCGAGCGTCCGGATTGACCACCGCGTTCGTCGGCTCGTCGAACCTCTCGCACACGGCGCTGTTTGACGGGCTCGAGTGGAACGTGCGCCTTTCGTCGATTGACGCCGCGCATGTCATCGATCGGGTCCGTGATGACCTTCGAGAGCCACTGGGCGTCAGAGCACTTCGAGTCCTACCACCCGGACGTCAACGGTGACGGAGCTCGAGCAGGCGCTGCAGGACTTCGACCGCCGCTCGCTCGGTGAGACCTCGACGATCTCGTTCGCGAACCTCGATGTGCGCCCGTACCCGCACCAGCAGCGGATGCTCGACGCGCTGACGCTCGAGCGCGAGCGGCACGACCGTCACCGAAATCTCGTCGTCGCCGCGACCGGGACGGGAAAGACTGTCGTGGCGGCGCTCGACTACCGACAGCTCGTCGACCGCCACGGCGACCTGTCGCTGCTGTTCGTCGCTCACCGCGAGGAGATCCTCAGGCAGTCGCTGGCCACGTACCGGGCCGTCCTGCGCGACGGCGCGTTCGGAGAGATCCACGGCGGCGGCCGGATCGCTGAGGGACGGCACGTGTTCGCGATGATCCAGTCGCTGCAGCGAGACGCGACTGAGCAGATCGCCTCGGACACGTTCGATGTTCTCGTGGTCGACGAGTTCCACCACGCCGCGGCCGCGACCTACGACCGGCTGCTCAATCATCTCCGCCCGCGGGAGCTGCTCGGCCTTACCGCGACGCCCGAGCGCCTCGACGGACAGGACGTCACGAGTTGGTTCGACCAACGGATCGCCGTCGAGCTGCGCCTGTGGGAGGCGATCGACCAGGGCTTCCTCGTGCCGTTCCAGTACTTCGGCGTCGCAGACGGAACCGATCTGAGCCAAGTCACCTGGCGGCGCGGCGGCTACGTCCTCGACGAGCTCAGCAACCTCTTATCCAACGACGACTTGCGCGTCGCGAAGCTTCTGGAGGCGGTCCAGCGGATCGTGCTCGATCCCGGCACGATGCGCGCGCTCGGCTTCTGCGTCTCGAAGGAGCACGCGCACTACATGGCGCTGAAGTTCACCGAGGCCGGCTTAGCGAGCGTTGCGCTCACCGGGCGACGACCCGCCACACGAGCGCGACCGGCACCTCGCGGCCCTGCGCGCAGGTCGAGCTCCGCTGCGTCTTCTCCGTCGAGGTTCTCGGCGAGGGCGTCGACGTGCCCGACGTCGACTGCGTCCTCCTGCTTCGCCCGACCGCGTCCGCGACGGTGTTCACCCAGCAGCTCGGACGCGGCCTGCGCCGCGCTGCCGGCAAGAGCCACCTCACGGTCATCGACCTGATCGGCCAGCACCGTCGCGAATTCCGCTTCGAAGATCGGCTGCAGGCGATCCTCGACACGCCGCCGCGGCCCGATCATCGACCAGGTCGCCGACGACTTCCCATTCCTGCCGGCCGGCTGCACCGTCGACCTCGACCGCCAAAGCCGCGAGATCGTGCTCGACAACCTCCGCGCGGCGGTTCGCCGTTCGCGCTGGGCAACGCTCGTCGCCGATCTGCGCGCCGAGCCGGACGACACCCAACTCGGCGAGTTCCTGGATCGCCACGATCATCGCCTCGAGGACGTCTACCGCAGCGGAAGCTGGACGCGACTGCGCCGCGACGCCGGCCGAACGACCGCGCCCGCCGTCGACCCGACGCTCGAAGAGCGGACGCTGAGAGCGCTCGGTCGGCTGACGCACATCGATGATCCTGAGCGAGTCGCGTTCTACCGCGAGCAGCTCCTCGCGAGTTGAGCCGCCGCAGCGAGAGCGACCTCGACGAGCGCCACAAGCGGCTGATAACGATGCTCGCGTGGGGTCTTGGCTCCGGCGCCGCCGGCCACGCATACTCTCGCCGACTTTCTCGAAGCCGTTTGGCGTGAGGAGGCGGTCCGCGACGAGCTCCGCCAGCTGCTCGACGTCATCGACCAGCGGTCGACTACGCCGCGCGTCGCCGTCGCTGCTTCCCGCCGAGATCCCGCTGACGCTCCACGCGCGCTACTCGCGGCAGGAAGTCATCGCAGCGCTCGGCTTCGGCGAACGGCGTCAAGCCGAAGGTCACGCAGGGCGGAATCCTCTGGGTTCCGCAGGCAAGAAGCGACGTGTTCTTCGTCGACCTCCATAAGGCCGAGCGCGACTACTCGCCGACGACGATGTACCGCGACTACGCGATCAACCGCGAGCTGTTCCACTGGGAGTCCCAGTCACGCCAGACGCCGCGACAGCCAACCGTGCAGCGCTACATCAACCACCAGTCCCGAGGCACGCGGATTCTCCTCTTCGTGCGAGAGCGCAAGACCTTCGAGCTCGGGACGCAACCGTTCACGTTCCTCGGCCCCGCCGACTACGTCGAACATCGATGGCGAACGCCCTGTCGCGTTCACCTGGCGACTACCGGTGCCGATGCCCGAGGCGCTGTTCGAAAGTGCACGCAGCGTCGCAGCCGCATAGCAGGCCTACTCCTGGTGACAAGAGCCAATCGACGTCACCTCACCGCTTCGATTGAGACAACGTTCGGCTTGCGCATGGGCGCTGCAACCGGGGTATTACACGGTGCGACGAAAATCAACGCGATGCTCGGAACGCGCATGTCGCTGGGGGACATCGCCCAATACTCTCGACGCTGAGGACATTGGTGACGATTTCACCGTACGCCAGATGGACACCTTCATGAGGTTCGAAAGGCATTCGTCTGCTGCTCCGTGTCGGAGCTGAACATCCTGCGCATCCAGGGCGGGCGCCGCTGCGGCGAGACGACCGTCAACTATTGCGCCAGGAAGACCTCCAGTCGGTGATGGCGGCCAAGCGCCCAATCCTGTGCACACGGCCGAAGTGGCCGGCAAGGGCCTCGTCCAGACCCCCTAGTACGATGGCTTTCCCGTGCCCGAGACCGTCCCTTTCGTCCACCTCCACGTCCATTCCGAGTACTCGATCCTCGACGGGGCGTGCCGGATCCCGGCTCTCGCGCAGCGGGCCGCGGAGCTCGAGATGCCGGCGGTCGGGCTCACCGACCACGGCTCGCTCGCCGGCGCGATCGACCTCGTCAAGGAGACGAAGAAGCAGGGCGTGAAGCCGCTCCTCGGCTGCGAGGTCTACGTCGCCGACGACCGAAAAGCCCAGCAAAAGGGCTACGCGCACCTGACGCTGCTCGCCGAGACAACGAGGGCTACGCGAACCTGATCAAGCTCTCGAGCCTCGGCTACCTCGAGGGCTACTACTACAAGCCGCGCGTCGACTGGGCGCTGCTCGACCAGTACTGCGAACGGCCTCGTCGCGCTCTCCGGCTGCCTCTCCGGCCGCGTCTGCAAGGCGCTCGAGGAAGGCCGCGCCGACGACGCCGAGCGCGAGCTCGACCGGCTTTCGACCATCTTCGGCCGCGACCAGGTCTACGTCGAGATGCAGAACGCGCACCTCGACGTGCAGCAGCGCATCAACCCGCTCCTCTCGCAGCTCGCCGAGAAGCGCGGCCTGCCGCTCGTCGCGACCGGCGACGTGCACTACCTCCGCCACGAGGACGCGCGCGCGCACGAGGCGCTCCTCTGCATCCAGTCGGGCGACTCGCTCAAGAACCCGAACCACTGGAAGTTCGACACCGATCACTTCTACTTCAAGACGCCGGAAGAGATGCTCGCTCGACTTCCCCGGCCACGAGGACGCGATGCGGCGCACGCTCGAAGTCGCCGAGCGCTGCAACGTCGAGATCGAGCTCGGCCGCATCCTGCTGCCGGAGTTCCCGGTGCCGGACGGCCGCGACGCGTTCGACTACCTCGTCGAGCAGTGCGAGAAGGGGCTCGGCCGCCGCTACGACAAGGTGACGACCGAGCTGCGCGAGCGCCTCCAGTTCGAGCTGAAGACGATCCGCGAGATGGGCTTCGCCGATTACTTCCTCATCGTCGCCGACTTCATCGGCTTCGCGAAGCGCAACGGCGATCAGCGTCGGCCCGGGCCGCGGCTCCGCCGCCGGCTCGCTCGTCTCGTACTGCCTCGAGATCACCGACCTCGACCCGATCCGCTACGACCTGCTCTTCGAGCGCTTCCTCAACCCGGGCCGCAAGTCGATGCCGGACATCGACATCGACTTCGCCGTCGACGGCCGCGAGCGCGTCATCAACTACGTCACCGAGAAGTACGGCCGCGACCGCGTCGCGCAGGTGATCACCTTCGGGACGATGGCCGCGCGCGCGGCAGTCCGCGACGCCGGCCGCGTGCTCGAGATCCCCTACGGCGTCGTCGACAAGATCGCGAAGCTCATCCCGGAAGGCCCGGGGCAGACGCTCGACGACTGCCTCAAGGCCGGCTCCGAGCTGAAGCAGTCGTACGACTCCGACCCGGTCGCGCGCGAGATCGTCGACCTCGCGAAGCCGCTCGAAGGGCTGACGCGCCAGGACGGCATCCACGCCGCCGCCGTCGTGATCGGCGCGCAGCCGCTGATCGACCTGCTGCCGCTGCAGCAGAAGGGCGTCGACCAGGAGGTCGTCACGCAGGTCTCGGGCACGAACATCGAGGCGCTCGGCCTGCTGAAGATGGACTTCCTCGGGCTGCGGAACCTCGACGTCATCGACAAGGCGTGCGCGCTCATCGAGCGGGCTCGACATCGGCGCGATCCCGCTCGACGACAAGAAGACGTACAAGATGCTCGAGCGCGGCGAGTCGACCGGCGTCTTCCAGTTCGAGAGCTCCGGCATGCGCGACGCGCTCCGGCAGGTCAAGCCGAACCTCTTCGAGGACCTGATCGCGCTCGTCGCGCTCTACCGGCCGGGGCCGATGGCCTACATCCCGGTCTACGCGCGCCGGAAGGCCGGCCAGGAGCCCGTCTCGTACCCCGACGAGCGGCTGAAGGAGATCACGTCCTCCACGTACGGCATCTGCATCTACCAGGAGCAGTACATGGAGATCGCAAAGAAGGTCGCCGGCTTCTCCCCCGCAGAGGCCGACGACCTTCGCAAGGCGATCGGGAAGAAGATCCACTCCCTCATGGCCTCGTTGAAGGGGAAATTCCTCGAAGGCTGCGCGTCAAACGGGATTTCGGCACAAACTGCCAATCAGCTCTGGGCCGACATGGAGCAGGCCCAGGACTACTCCTTCAACAAGTCGCACGCCGCCTGCTACGCGCTCATCGCCTACCGCACCGCCTGGCTGAAGGCGAACCATCCGCGCGAGTACATGGCGGCGCTCATCTCCTCGGTCATGAACACGAAGGACAAGGTGCCCTTCTACGTCCAGGCCTGCCACGACCTGAACATCGACGTGCTGCCGCCGGACGTGAACGAGTCGCAGATCGACTTCGCCGTCGTCGAGGGCAAGATCCGCTTCGGCCTGAACGCCGTGAAGAACGTCGGCGAGACCGCATGCCGCGCGATCGTTCGCGCGCGCGAGGAAGGCGGCGCCGTTCACCTCGATCTGGGACTTCACCGAGCGCGTCGACCCGACCGTCGTGAACAAGCGCGCGCTCGAGTCGCTCGTGAAGTGCGGCGCCCTCGACTCGACCGGCGTCGTCGCGGCTGGGCATGCTCGACTGCCTCGAGCAGGCGCTCGCCTGGGGCCAGAAGCAGCAGGCCGACAAGCTCCTCGGCCAGGGCTCGATCTTCGACCTCGGCGACGTCGGGCGGCACCGAAAGCGCGGCGCGCCACCATCCCGTCGATCTCGGCGGGCGAGTTCGACAAGAACGAGCTCCTGAAGCTCGAGAAGGAGACGCTCGGCCTCTACGTCTCCGACCATCCGCTGACGCCGATCCGCGACCAGCTCCGCCGGAAGACCGACTGCATGATCAACGAGCTCGAGCGCCGGCGCGACGGCGAGATCGTCGTCATCGGCGGCATCGTCTCCGGGTTGAAGCAGATGACGACGAAGAAGGGCGACCCGATGGTGTTCGCGCAGGTCGAGGACATCACCGGCGGCTGCGAGGTCGTCGCGTTCAACTCCGTCTACATGCACGCGCGCGATCTGCTGACGCCGGACTCGATCGTCGTCGTCAAGGGACGGATCGACCAGAAGGGCGCGGGGGAGACGAAGCTCGTCGCGATGGAGGTGACCGCGTTCGAGGCGACCCCGGAGCGGAAGGAAGTGCGGCTGAAGGTCGACGCGCGCATCGCGCCGGCCGGCGTCATCCGCGAGCTCGCCACGCTCGTGAAGGACTTCCCCGGCGAGGCGCCGGTCTACGTCGACCTGGTCACGTCGATGGGCTCGAAGCTCCTCGAGCTCGGGCCGAACTACCGCGTGCAGCCGGTGCCGGACTTCTTCGCCGAGGTGAAGCACCTGCTCGGCGAAGCCGCGGTCGCATAGCCTCATCCGCCGGCCCAGTGGCCCTCAGAACAGTGATAAACTTACGATCGGCGGCGCTGTAGCCGATCGGCGCTGCTGGATCCTCGTCAGGTCTCACACCCATGTGACCTGCGAACGCCTCCCGGAGGCGTGCTCAGGTCGATCATCGGAGGACCGCCTTGACTGAGGCATCGAATGACCGTCCCGAGGCTCTCGAGCAAACGGGTGCCGCGATGCGCGAGAACGAGACTCAGCACCTGCGCGTCCTGATCGCGAACGAGAGGCGCGACCGGCTGGAGTTGCTGGCCCAGGTCGTGATCGGGCTCGGGCACGACGTGATCGCCCGCGAGATCTACGTCAAGGAAGTCGGAGCGGTCGACCGCCCGCGAGCATCCCGACGTCGCGCTCGTCGGTCTCGGCTCGAGCTCGATGCATGCGCTCGAGCTGATCTCCGAGATCGTCCGCGAGGCTTCCTGCCCGGTGATCGCGATCCTCCACGCCGACGATCCGGCGTACATCCACGAGGCTGCCAAGCGCGGCGTGTTCGCCTACATCATCGACGGCACCCCGGACGAGCTGCAGAGCGCGATCGACATCACGCTGCAGCGGTTCACCGAGTACCAGAGCCTGCAGGGAGCCTTCGGGCGCCGCGCGCTGATCGAGCAGGCGAAGGGCATCCTCATGGCGCGGCACTCGATCAACGCAGACCGGGCGTTCGAGATGCTGCGCGACCACTCCCAGCACAACGGCCGAAAGCTGAGCGACGTCGCCGCCGCCGTCGTCGAGAGCCATCTCCTCCTTCTCCCGCCGAGCCCACCTAGTCCCGTCACCGACGGCGCTGTCCCCGTGATCCGGCAGGTCTGATCGATCACGTGGAGTCCTTGAACCCAAATGCGGTGTTTGCGCAGATCTGGTCCGCGTTCGACGCCGGCCGGTTGCTGCCCGAATGCGCATGGTGCAGACGGGTGCAGATCGACGCCACGTGGATCAAGCCTTCGCCCGCCGCACTCGCCGCAGTCGACGGGCGGCACGTGTTCTCGCACTCGATCTGCGACCGCTGTCTCAACTCCGAGTCGAGCCGCCCGCGATGCGTTGGTGCGGCCCGCGCGGTGATAGCGTAGTGCCACCCGTCGGAGTCGATCCGGCGCGGTTTGGAGAGGCAGGGCCTTAACGCAGAGGCCATGCGCCTACATCCTCCCTTAGAAGACCGGGCAGGAGCGAGTTCAACGCTGCTGCAGTGTCTGCCTGTAGCGGCATCCGACGCTCGACCCGGAGGAAGTATGGCCACGAAACTTGTCGCCGACGATGCTCCGCTCGAATACGCAACTGCGCCGGGCATGCGAGCGTCGTTGCTCATGCGGGCCGTGAACACCTCGATGCGCGTCGCGGTCGCGAATGTGCGCGACCCGATCGCGTTCTTCTGCGAGTGCGGAAGCAGCGCCTGCTTCGTCGTCCGCTGGATGACGCGCGCCGACTTCGACGCTCACACCCGTGCCGACGCCGGCTGGATTCTCAGCGAGGGGCACGACGCGTCGGAGCCCTGGGCCGAAGCGCCCTACGGCCGTCCTTCACCGGGCGGGACGCTCGCCCTGGGAAGCGCCGAGTGGCGAGAAGGCCCGGGCCGCGGGCCTTCTCGCACGCGAGCCTCAGGCGAGGACGGGCGCCTTCGTCTCGTAGGCGATCACCTTGCGCACGGTGACTGTCGGCGCGTTCTGGATGAGCGTCTCGAGGTTCTCCTCCTGCGTCCATTCAGCCGCGGCGCGAGAGGAGTCCTCGGACTGGGACGACGTCTCGAAGAGACTGATCGAGCTGACGGCGCCGTCGCCATCAGCCATGAGGACGTACCCCTTGAAGCCGGGCATCTCGCTCAGCCGGGGCAGGAGGCCCTCGTTGACCTTGCGGCCGAGCTCGTCGATCCGGCTCTCGTCGATGCCGTCGTAGCGCCTTAGCGTGGCGTGCATGGTGTGCTCCTAACAGTGTGAATCGCGTTCGGAGGGCCCGAGGCGAGCCTTCCTTTCGTGCGTAGCCAGGTTTCGCAAGCCGAGAGCATCTCTCCTCGCCTGCGCGCTAGGTCTACGCCCGAAGTCACCATAGCCGCGATCGCGTTGCGCCGTCGGTCATCGCCCCAGACGGCTCATAAGCCGCCGTCCGATGCCGCCGTGCTTTTGTGCGATCTCGGCGTCGATCTGTTCGATCTGTCGTCGCAGGTCGGTCATGGTCGAGTCACCCACAGTCACCTCTCTCGCCAGGGTTGCCATCTCCGTCTCGCTTCGTTGAGGACCAGCGTTCTGCTGGAGTGAGAGCGCGTCACCGTTCGCGCGTGTCGCACGCTCGCGTGCATCGGTCAGCGCGTCGAGCTGTTCCTGCAATGTTTGACGCTGCTGTCGAAGGTCGTTCTCTTCGCTCATCGTGATCTCTCCTCCTTCGTTGTCGGTCATGCAGGCCGTCGGAGCTCGGAAACCGGGGGGTCAAACATGGCGTCTCGTACGGAGCCGGAAGAGGACGCTCGTGAGGATCCCCAGCAGCCAGCCGAGCACGGCGGTTGCGAGGAGGATCCAGATGAGCGACGCGTGACCGCTCCCGATCACCCAGCTGAGCTTCACCTGCCGCGTGTTCGCGACGACGAGCGCGATGAGGACGACGAGCATGACGACGAGCCCGATCGCCACGGCATACAAACCCGTTTGGTGACCGTGTCGCTTGAGCCGTTCCATGCGTGGCTCCACAGGCACCGTCGCCGACGGAGCGTTCTGGGAGTGAGTCTGCTGCATGTGTCCCTCCTTCGTCAGCGGCGTGCTCGTCGAGCGCGTCGAGGTCAGCGTGCTCCGACCTAGCTGATGAGGGCGGGACTCTTCGCGGGGCCGATCGTTTCTGGCCCCGCTGGCCGTTCTACTACACCGGTTGCATTCCGGCGCAGCCGTGCGAAGTCTAGCGCCGAACTTCGCTGCTCGGCGAAGCTGCGATCGCCTGATTAGCCGTCGCGCCACTCGGTAGGAACGACCTGTGAAGGTCGCTCTCGTCACCGGCGCGAACACCGGCATCGGCCTCGCGATCGCCGAGCGCCTGCTCGCCGACGGCTACGCGTCGGCTACGCGACGGCGTCGAACGACGATGACCACCGGGGCCCTTACGAAGATCTGCAGAAGAGATATGGCGAGGACCGCATCACCTGGGTCTGGGGCGATCTCAGCGATCCCGACGTTCCAAAGGAGCTCGTCGGTAAGACCGCCGACGCCCTCGGCGGCATCGACGTCCTCGTGAACAACGCCGGGCTCTCGACCGCGAAGCCGTTCCTCGAGCTCACCGTCGACGACTTCGACACGACGTTCAAGGTCGACGTGCGCTCGAGCTTCCTGCTCGCGCAGGAAGCCGCGAAGCGCATGAACGGCGGCGGCGTGATCATCAACATCACCTCCGTCCACGAGCACATCCCGCGGCCCGGATTCGCTGTCTACTCCGCTGCCAAGGCTGCGCTCGGGATGTTCAGCCGCGCGCTCGCCCTCGAGCTCGCCGAGCGCAACATCCGCGTCAACTCGGTGGCACCCGGGCGTGATCGCGACGCCGCGAAACGCGGACGACGCCGAGGAGCTCGACAGCGAGGTGCCGCTCGGCCGGCCCGGGAAGCCCGAGGAGGTGGCCGCGCTCGTCGCCTGGCTGGCCTCCGACGAGGCCACGTATGCCACCGGCCAGAGCTACATCCTCGACGGCGGCATGACGCAGCAGGTCGTCAAGCTGCCGGCGACCTAGCCGCCTTCCACGCCTTGTACTCCGCCGGCATGCACCCGGCGCACGGCCGGTACCCTGCAGCGATCGCGGTCGCCTCGTCCGCGAAGAAGACCCGCTGCTTCACGTAATGCCCCTTCGCGATCCACCGGGCCGCGCCCGCACAGTCGAGCCGCCCGTAGATCTTGTTCTTCCGGTGCCCGCCGAGCGTGCCCGGCACCTCTGACGGGTACTCCTTCCCGTCCGCTCCGATCAGCCGATACACGATGCCCATCAAACCAGGCCCATGAAAACACGTGATGACATCCGCAACGTCGCCATCGTCGCCCACGTCGACCACGGGAAGACGACGCTCGTCGACGCGCTCCTCTGGCAGGCCGGCTCGTTCCGCGAGAACCAGGACGTCAACGAGCGCGTCATGGACTCGATGGACCTCGAGCGCGAGAAGGGCATCACGATCCTCGCGAAGAACACGGCCGTCCGCGTCGGCGGCACGAAGCTCAACATCGTCGACACGCCCGGCCACGCCGACTTCGGCGGCGAGGTGGAACGCGGCCTTACGATGGTCGACGGCGTCCTCCTCCTCGTCGACGCGTCCGAGGGGCCGCTGCCGCAGACGCGCTTCGTCCTCCGCAAGGCGCTGCAGGCGCGGCTGCCCGTCGTGCTCGTCGTGAACAAGATCGACCGCGACGACGCGCGGCCCGAAGAGGTCGTGAACGAGGTCTACGAGCTCTTCCTCGACCTCGACGCGGACGAGTCGCAGATCGAGTTCCCGATCGTCTACGCGAACGCGCGCGCGGGACGCGCCGGGCTGAGCGCGGACGATCTCGCCGCCGATCTCCAGCCGCTCGTCGACACGCTGCTCGAGACCGTCCCCGCGCCGTCGTACGACCCCGACCATCCGCTGCAGGCGCTCGTCACGAACCTCGACGCGTCGCCGTACGTCGGCCGGCTCGCGCTCTGCCGCATCCGCCACGGCAACATCAAGAAGGGCCAGCAGATCGCGTGGTGCCGCGCGAACGGCGAGATCCAGAACGCGCGCCTCACCGAGCTCTACGTCACGGACGCGCTCGACCGCGTGCCCGCCGAGGAAGCGGGACCGGGGGAGATCGTCGCGATCGCCGGCCTGCCCGACGTGACGATCGGCGAGACGATCGCCGACCCCGACGACCCGCGCCCGCTGCCCGTGACGCAGGTCGACGAGCCGTCGCTCTCGATCACGATCGGCATCAACACCTCGCCGCTCGCCGGGCAGGAGGGCGACAAGCTCACCGCCTCGATGGTGAAGCAGCGGCTCGACCAGGAGCTCGTCGGCAACGTCAGCCTCCGCGTCAACCCGACCGAGCGCCCGGACGCGTGGGAGGTCGAGGGTCGCGGCGAGCTGCAGCTCGCGGTGCTCGTCGAGCTGATGCGCCGCGAAGGCTTCGAGCTCACGGTCGGCAAGCCTCAGGTGCTGACGCGCGAGATCGACGGCAAGACGCACGAGCCGATGGAGCGGGTGGCGATCGACGCGCCCGAGGACTACATCGGCGTCGTCACGCAGCTCCTCGCCCTTCGCAAGGGCCGCATGCAGCAGATGGTGAACCACGGCACCGGCTGGGCGCGGATGGAGTACCTCGTCCCGGCGCGCGGGCTGATCGGCTTCCGCACCGAGTTCCTCACCGAGACGCGCGGCACCGGCATCCTCCACCACGTCTTCGAAGGCTGGGAGCCGTGGCACGGCGAGCTCCGCACGCGGCCGACCGGCGCGCTCGTCTCCGACCGGCGCGGCGCCGCGACGGCGTTCGCGATCCTCAACCTGCAGGAGCGTGGCTCACTCTTCGTCAAGCCCGGCGACGAGCTCTACGAGGGGATGATCGTCGGCGAGAACGCGCGCGCCGAAGACCTCGACGTGAACGCCGCGAAGGAGAAGAAGCTGACGAACATGCGCAGCTCGACCGCGGAGGAGCTCGTGCGGCTGATCCCGCCGCGGCCGCTCTCGCTCGAGATGGCGCTCGAGCTGATCCGCGAGGACGAGTGCGTCGAGGTGACGCCCGAGTCGATCCGCCTGCGCAAGGTCGAGCTCAGCGCGCAGAAGCGGCAGACCGCGGCGTCGCGCGCGAAGCGCGCCGCCGCGTCCGTCTCCTAACGGCCTGCGGTCGGCCAGTAACCGTTCAAAGCACCCTGCACCTTCACGAACCAGACGATCGCCGGGACGATCAGGAACCCGAAGGGGAAGAGCCACAGCCCGGTCCAGCCCGAGACCGGTGACGTCTTGCCGTCCTTCGCGATCATGTGCCCGACCTCCGACGGGATGACGAACGCGCTCACCGGGTTGATCAGGATCCAGATCACGAGCCCGAGAACCCCGCCGAGGCCTTCGCCCGTCTGCTGCTTCATCTCCTCCTGGGTCTTGTAGGCCCAGTACCACCCGTAGAGGCCGATCGTGACGATGAAGAGGAGGATGCTGATGCCGATCCCTCGCTCTCTCCCTGCCGGTGCTGCTGCAGCCACTGCGTTCATCTCCGTTCCCTCCTGTCGCACGACCTTGTTGCTTTCGATACGCCGTTAGTCGGCGAGCCCCTTCTCGCGCAGCTCGGCGATGGCCTTGTCGGTCTTCTCGAGCCGAGAGGCCCATGCCGTCGAGCACGCGGTCGGTCTTCGTGAACTGGATCTCGCGGTAGTCGACGACCTGCACGTGGTTGCCCCACGGGTCGCGGAACGAGCAGTTCGGGCGCGCGCGTCACCGCGACGCCGGCAGCCTCGAGTGCGTGCCGCACGGCGGCCTTGTCGTCGACGACGAGGCCGAAGTGCCGCTCGCGGTCGACGTGCGCGTCCGGGTCGCGGGCGAGCGCGATGAACTGGTCGCCCATGTCGATGAACGCCATCTGCGCGCCGATGCGACCGCGCAGCTCGAGCTCGAAGAAGCGGCCGTACCACGCGAGCGCCTCGTCGATGTCGCCGACCTCGAGCGCGACGTGGTTGATCCCGACGAGGCGCGCCATACCGCCGACGCTACTCCCGCTGGAACTGCTTCGCCAGTCGCGGTGTAGTACCGCTGTGGAGGGCCGTCCACCCGACGAGCGAGAGCTCGCAACCGCGCGCCCAGCGCGGCGACTCGCGCGCGTACGAGGAGCTCGTGCGCCCGCATCAGGAGATCGCGTTCCGCGTGGCCTACGTCATCACCCGCAACAGCGCCGACGCCGAGGACGCCCTCCAGGACGGGCTGACGAAGGCGTGGCGTGCGCTCGGCCGCTACCGCGATCGACGAGCCGCTCCGCCCCTGGCTCCTGCAGATCGTCGCGAACGAGGCGCGGAACCGCCGCCGCTCGGCCGGCCGCCGCGAGCACCTCGCTGCTGCGGATCGCGGCCTGCTCGGGGGAGGCGGCCCCCTCCCCCGAGGAGGCCGCGCTCGACCGCGACCGGCGCGCGCAGCTCCTCGCCGCGCTCGACGAGCTGCCGAGGGAGGCGCGCGAGGTGCTCGCCTGCCGCTACCTGCTCGAGCTCTCCGAGGTCGAGACGGCCGCGGCGCTCGACGTTCCGGCCGGCACCGTCAAATCGCGCTCCGCGCGGGCGCTCGACCGGCTGAGGGAGGCGTATGAACCTCGAGACTGAGCTCCGCGCGCTCGACGTCGCGTGGCCGGAGACGCCGGCGTTCGCTCTGAAGCCGCGGAGGCGCCGCTGGCCGCTCGTCGCCGCGCTCGCAGCAGCGGCGCTTGCCGCCGCGTTCGCAGTGCCGCAGTCGCGCGGCGCGATCCTCCGCTTCTTCCATCTCGGCGCCGCGAGCGTCGAGGTCGTCGACACGCTGCCCGCCGCCGACCGGCGCCCGCTCGCCGAGGGGCTCGGCCGGCCGATCCCGCTCGACGCAGCCCGGACGCTCGTCCCCGGGCTTCGCCTGCCGCCGGTGAGCCCGCCCCCGCCCGTCTACTACGAGGGCGGCGAGGTGATCGCCCTCATCTTCCGGAGCGGCGGCCGGCCGGTTCTCCTGAACGAGATCCGAAGCGGCGACCCCGGCTACCTCAAGAAGCTCGCGGCCTTCGGCACCCGCCTCGAGCCGGTCGACCTCTACGACGGCGGGCTCTGGATCTCCGGCCGCGAGCACGTCGTCAGCTGGCCGAACCGGTCGCCCCGCCTCGCCGGCAACGTCCTCGTCTGGAGGGAGGGCGGCACCACCTACCGGCTCGAAGGGCCGGGTCTCACCCGGGAGGACGCGATTCGTGTCGCAAGGTCACTCCGAAGGGGGTGAACCGAACGAGGCGTTTTCCCGAAGTAAGGGTGGACAGTATGGTGGTATGCGGATGACCACAGTCGAAGATAATCGTCGAGACCGAGCAGGAGCGCGTCGAGCGTTGGCGGGCCGAAGAGCTCATGCGGGCGGGCTATGACCCGGCCGGTGCCGTCGAGCTCGCAGCCCGGATGGACGTCGACCTGCACGGGGCCATCCAGATGCTCGAGCGCGGCTGCCCCGCCGATCTCGCCCTGCAGATCCTGCTCTAGCAGCCATACTGGCGCGCCGATGAGCGCGCTCTCGCCGCGATCCCCTCGCCGCCGAACGGCGTCTACCACGCCGGGCCGCTGACGCTCCACATGTACGGCGTCATGCTGCTGATCGCGATCGCCGCGTGCGTCTGGCTGACCGGCGTTCGCTGGGTGCGCTTCGGCGGGGACTGGGATCTCGTCTATCGCGTCGCGATCTGGGGCGTGATCGCGGGCATCGTCGGCGCCCGCCTCTACCACGTCATCACGTCCTGGAACGACACGAGCCACGAGGGCTGGTACTGGCCGCTCGCGGTCTGGAAGGGCGGGCTCGGGGTCTGGGGCGGGATCCTCTTCGGCGTCCTCGACCGGCGCGTGGATCGTCCGTCGCTCGGGCAACTCGGTGCGGCTCTTCATGGACGCCGTCGCGCCCGGCCTCCTGCTGGCGCAGGCGATCGGCCGCTGGGGCAACTGGTGGAACCAGGAGCTCTACGGGAAGCACACGACGCTCCCGTGGGGCCTCGAGATCCACGGCAAGGGGCCTGCGAACACCTACCACCCGACCTTCCTCTACGAGTTCCTCTGGAACATCGTCGGCGTCTTCCTCCTGCTCTGGATCGACCGCCGCTTCAAGATCAAGCGGCCCGGCCTCTTCGCGCTCTACGTCTCGTGGTACACGCTCTTCCGCATGTACGAGGAGACGCTCCGGATCGACCCGTCCGGCCACCTCTGGGGCCAGCGGACGAACTTCTGGGTCGCGGTCAGCCGTCTTCATCGCCAGCACGACCTTCTTCATCTACTGGCAGTGGGTGCGCGATCCCTCCGAGAAGGAGCACCAGCCCAAGCCGCGGAAGCGGAAGGAGCCGCCGCGGAAGCGCGAGACGATGGCCATCCCGCGCGGCCGCGTCCGGTAGTGCACATACCTTGTAGGGCGTGATCGTCCGGGAGCTGGAGCTCGACCTCGACGCGTTCGAGGGCCCGTTCGACCTGCTGTTGACGCTCGTCCTGAAGGACGAGCTCGACCTGCGGGACCTCGACGTCGCGGGGATCGTGCTCGCCTTCGTCGAGCGGCTCTTCGAGCGCGACCAGCTCGACCTCGAGGCCTGCGGCGAGTTCCTCGTCCTCATCTCCGCGCTCCTCGAGCTGAAAGCCCGCGGGCTCTTCCCGGAGGAGGCGGCCGAGCTCGCCGAGCTCGAGCCGGAAGAGGCGGCCGAGGAGCTCGCGCGGCGGCTCGCCGAGTACCGGCGGATGAAGGACGCCGCCGGCTGGCTCCGCGAGCGCCTCGAGACCGAGGGCGAGCGCTTCTTCCGCCTCGGCCCGGCGCCGCTCGCACCGAAGATCGAGACGCCGCTCGCGCCGCAGCAGCCCGAGAAGCTCGCCGAGGTCATCCGCCTCCTCGCGAAGGACCCGCCGCAGGTCTCGCTCGCCCACATGGCGCTCCGCTTCCCGCCGGTTTCGCAGTTCGTCGACCGGTTCCGCGCCGTCCTCCAGCGCCGGTCGCGGTTCGACTTCGACCAGGAAGTGGGCGAGCTCTCCCGCGTCGAGCAGGCCGTCGCCTTCCTCGCGCTCCTCGATCTGCGCCGAGGCGGCGAGATCTCGATCGAGCAAGCCGCCCCGTTTGCCCCGATTCGCGTGAGTCAGATCCGCGCGACGCGGAAGGAATCAGAATCCGAAGACGAAAGGACCCCTGCGTGGACGCTCCACTCCGCCTGATCGCATCGAACCCGCTCGACCAGCTCGCCCGCACCGTCGAGGCGCTCCTCGTCGTGGCCTCGCAGCCGCTGAGCGTCGCGGAGCTTGCGGAGGCTGCAGACGACGATCCCGAGCGCGTCGAGGCCGCACTCGGCCTCGTCGGCGAGCGGTATCGCGAGGGCCGGAGCGGGATCGTGCTCGAGAATGTCGCGGGCGGCTGGGCGTACCGCTCGTCGCGCGAGGCGGCGGCTGCGTGCGCGCGCCTCTTCGAGAAGCCGGCGCAGCGGAACCTCTCGCAGGCGGCGCTCGAGACGCTCGCGATCGTCGCGTATCTCGGGCCGTGCTCGCGTCCCGACATCGCGCGCATCCGCGGCGTCTCGGCCGACTCCGCCGTCGCCAATCTCGCCGAGCGCGGGCTGATCGCCGAGGCAGGCCGCGACGACGCCGCCGGCGGTGCGATCCGCTACCGCACGACGCCCCTTTTCGAGCGGATCTTCGGGCTCGAGAGCCTCTCGGCGCTGCCGCGCCTCGACGACATCGGCGAGTCGCAGGACGCGATTCGCGAGCGGCTGCACCAGGTCGCCGAGAAGCGCACCGCCTAGACCGCCATGCCCGACCGGACGCGTCCGGACGCATCAAACCTCGCCGCCGCGTGGGAGCGGAACGCGGCGAGCTGGATCGCGTGGGCGCGCGCCGACGGGCACGACAGCTACTGGCGGTTCAACCGCGACGTCTTCCTCGATCTCCTGCCGACGCCGCCGATGCGCGTGCTCGACCTGGGGTGCGGCGAGGGACGGCTTTCCCGTGACCTGAAGGCGCTCGGCTACGAGGTCGTCGGCGTCGACCGTTCGCCGACCCTCGTCGCGGCGGCGCACGCGGCCGACCCGTCGCTCGAGGTGCACGAGGCCGATGCGGCCTCCCTGCCCTTCGATGACGCGTCGTTCGATCTCGTCGTCGCGTTCATGTCGTTGCAGGACATCGACGACATGGTCGGCGCGGTAGGCGAAGCGGCGCGGATCCTCGTCGCCGGAGGCGCGCTCTGCCTCGCGATCGTCCACCCGCTGAACTCCGCGGGTGAATTCGAGAGCCGCGAAGACGACAGTCCTTTCGTCATCCGCGGCTCCTACCTGGACCAGGCCTACTACACCGACCGCGTCGAGCGCGAGGGCTACGAGATGGAATTCGCGAGCGTGCACCGGCCGCTCGAGGCGTATGTGCGTGCGCTCGCCGACGCCGGCTTCGTGATCGAGGATCTGCGCGAGCCGAAGACCGCGCTCGCGACGCAGCGTTGGATGCGCATTCCGCTCTTCATGCACATCCGTGCGCGGCGCTGAAAGCTAGGTGCCATTCGCGATCTGGGCGAAGGAGCACGGTCTCCATTTCTAGGCTCGCAGCCGCGCTCTCGTGATCAGCCGGGCCGCGAGGACGAAGAGCGCGGTGAACGCGAGCGCGACCAGGTAGAACGCGCCGTCCAGATGTCCGACGAGGGCGCGCGCGAACGAGCACGCCGAGCGAGATCCCCGCGAGCCAGGTGGCGACGACGCGCCACCAGCCGGCCCGCGTATAGAGCCGCACCGCGAGTGCGACCGCGAACCAGCCGCCGAGGATGCAGACGAGATCTCGGACGAGCGCTCCGAGCGATGCGTCGTGGGTAAGGACGCCGATCACCACGAAGACGATCAACGCGACGGCGTCGACCGCTGCAATCCGAACGTTCTCGCGGATTTCTAGCGGCTCCGGCGCGCCTTCGGCGGCGTCGACTCGACCCGCACGACGTCGGGCACCGAGAGGATCACGGCACCGACGAAGTCGCTTCGATGGCCGAGGGTCGCGGCGTCGATCGTCACTTCTCCCTTGCTCTCGAGGAGATCGAGACCGGCTTGCACCCAGGCGATCGGGACCATCGCGCCGGCCTGCGACTTCGCACCTGCAACGCGCACGCCGTCTCCGTCGATCGCGAGCACCTTGTTCGGCTGACCGCCCCACGTGAAGATGGTCTTACCGACGAGGCCCGTGAGATAACGCCGCGCGTCCATCGCTACAGCTTCCGGATGATCTGCTCGGCTTCGTCGCGTGTGAACGCGCGAAGTGTTTCCGTCGCTTCTGCACCGTGGCGCTGCAGCTTCGTGATGATCTCGAGGGCCACCTCGTCGGTCGGCGCCTCGAAAACCTCGACGACGTCGTACTGACCGAGCGTCACCCAGACGCCGACGAGCTTGCCGCCCGCGTCCTCGATCGTCCGCTCGCCTTCCTCGACGCGGTCGCGCCACGCGGGGAGGCCCATACGGCCGGTCGAGGTCCACTTCATGAGCGAGACGTAATGCGGCATCGCGTCTATCTTCGCATTCGTGAGGTTGAACGCGTATCTTGCGCGCGCCGGAGTCGCGTCGCGTCGGAAGGCGGACGACCTGATCAAGGCGGGTCGCGTCACCGTGAACGGCGTCTCGGGGCAGCTCAACACGTTCGTCGAGAGCCGTGATCGGGTCGAGGTCGATGGGCAGCCCGTTTCGCTCCAGCAGCTCGCCTACCGCCTGCTGTACAAGCCGGCCGGGGTCGTGACGACCGCGAGCGACCCGCAGGGACGGCCCACGGTCGTCGAGCTCGTGCCCGGCGAGCCGCGGGTCGTGCCGGTTGGGCGGCTCGACGCCGACACGACCGGGGCGCTCCTCCTCACAAACGACGGCGACCTCGCGCACCGGCTCGCCCATCCGCGCTACGGCGTCGAGAAGGTCTACGAGGCGACCGTCGAGCGCGAGCCTGACGACGCGACGCTCGAGTCGCTCGCGGCAGGCGTGGACCTCGACGACGGACGCACCGCCCCGGCGCGTGTGCGTCGGCTCGCGCCTCACCGGATCGAGCTCTCGATCCACGAGGGCAGAAACCGCCAGGTCCGGCGGATGCTCGACGCGGTCGGGCACCCCGTGACGACGCTCCACCGCAGCCGCTACGCGGGCCTCACACTCGACGGGCTCGAGCCGGGAGGGTGGCGCGACCTCGGCGACGACGAGCTTGCCGCACTTCGCTCAGCGCCGGATCCGGAGCGTCCGGCGTAGGACGCGGCCGCCGTAGGCGACCTCGACGACTGCACGCCGCGCCGCGACGCGCACCGAGAACGTCGCCACGGCGCGGGCGTGGGGAAGGATGAGCCGCGAGTCGCGGAGCCACCGCTCGCCGACCCGCAGCCGGATTCGCAGCGGCTCGGCGACGTTCCCTGCATTGCGAAGCCACAGGTCGAGCTGGCGCGCGCGCGCGACGATGCGCTCCGCATGCACCCGGTGGACGACGACACCGCGGCCACGCACGAGCACGACGACGCCGAGCCGAAGCCGCACCGCGATGTCGGACGCGGCGCGCTCGGTCGTAAAGAGAACGAGCGAGGGGTGGTCCCCCGGCCCGGCCTGGCGCCCGCTCACCGTCACGTCGATGCTCCCGCGGGCCGGGACGACAAGGCGTGCCGGGCGCACGAGCACGGCGCCGCGCGAGCCGAGGATTCGCACGCGCCCGCGAAGACCGAGCGCGTACCCGGCCGTCGTCACGCGAACGGAGGCAGCGTCGGTTCCCCGGTTTGCGAGGTGGAGCGGTTGGGTCTCGCCGGCGGCGAGCAGGACGCGCGCCGGCGAGACCGCAATCGCGACAGGGGGTGCCGCGATCACTTGCCGATGACCGTGAAGGTGATCGTCGAGGTGTAGTGCCCAGGCGCGACGACGGGAAGCGGCGCCGTGAAGCCGACGCTCGTCGACCACACATCGCCCGCGGCAGGGGTTGCGACCGACGACGAGCCGACCGTGAGATCGGTCGAGATCGGGATCGCGACGAGACCTGCGGGCGCCGAGGGTGCGATGCCGAGCGGCAGGTCGGCCGGCGTGAACGCCGAGCGGTGCACAGTGAGCGAGTAGCCGTTCGCGTTGTTCGAGATCACCGTCACCTTTTCCGAGACGGGGGTGGGCGTCTCGCCGGCGAACGCGTTGCCGAACGAGATCGACGTCTTCTCGAGCGCGACCGACAGCACCGGCTGCACGTCGACTGCCACCGACGCGGCGCCGGCCGTGGACGAGGTCGAGCCGCCACCTCCGGACGACGTGCATGAAGCCGCAGCCGAGGACGAGTTGCGCGGAGCCGGGTCGCCGGCCGTGAAGTCCACGCTATTCGAGTTGGTGTCGGTGCAACCCGCACCGTCTCGCAGCAACGCCGTCGTATTCGTCAAGGCGGGCGCTGCATCGGTTCCCTCGAAATCGGCTGCGGTCCCGTAGCCGACGAGATCCTCGAGGCCGGTGCAGCTGCCGAGGGCACCGCCGCAGGTCAGGTCGGTCGAGCTCCGGGAGAGCGCGATCTTGCCGCCGCTTGCGGCGAGGTTCGCCGACCCGGTCGCGTCGGCGGCCGGCAGGGCCGCTCCCGTCGTGCCGCCCGAGAGCTTGACGAGGTAGTACCCGCCGGCGCGGATCGAGCCGGCAAGGGGGACGGACGTCCACGACGTCGAGGCCGCGGAGGCGTACTGCACCGTCCAGCCGGTGAGCGAGACAGCAGCCGAGCTGCGGTTGACGAGCTCGACGTAGTCGTTCGTGTAGGTCGCGCCGGCGTTGCCGCCGCCGGCGTAGATCTGGCTGATCGCGACGCTCGCGGACGAGTTCGCGCCTGATGCGAAAGGCACCGACGCGAAGGGGACGGCGAGAACGAGCGCAAGGAGAGCAAGGAGCAGGACACGCGACATGGGCGACTCCGAGGACGAAGGAATGAGGACGTCCCCCGTCTACCGGCGCCGCGAGCGCACCGACAGTGTCCTTTTGCGAGTTGGCGCACAACCGGCACGGAGTCGACACGGAGCGGGCCTGGCCGAGAAGGCCAGGCCCGCCGTGCCGGCGCGACGCCTAGGACGTCGCGAGGGCGTGCGCCTGGGCGATCAGGCTCTCGGCCTGCCGCATCCAGCTGCGCGCCTGCGCCATGTCGCTCGGGCTGTCGCCGAACGAGTCGTCGTTCAGTGCTTCGCGGATCGCACCGGCGACGTCGTTTCGCCGCAGCGTGAGATTCGCGATCTTCGTCTCCATCCGGTCGTAGGCGACCTCGTCGGTGTTCGCGATCGCCTTCGTCGACGCGGTGAGCGTGTCGACGCCGAAGGAGCCGAACGGTGCGTTCAGCTGCTTGTAGTCGGCACCGAGCGCCGAGAGGATGTTGCCGCGATCCTCGTCCGAGCTCGTGACCTCGGTGATCACACGGCCGTCCATCACGTAGCTCTCGTCGAGCCCGAGCAACGCGAGGTACGTCGGCCGGGTGTCGGCGTGGTCAGCCCACACCTTGTCGTTGACGCCGAGCCTCTTCACGCCCGGGCCAACGATGCCGAGCCACGTGTTCGCGATCTCGTCCTGATAGTCGCCGTGGTTCCAGGCGAACTTCGGGTCGACGCAGACGTTCGCGCCGCAGAAGACGTTGCCCGTGGTGAAGAAGAAGTCCGCGTTCCCGAACATCGTGAACGTGGGCGTCCGCTTCGGGTCGGAGTTGATCATGTGGAGCGTCTGCTCCTCGACCGGGTCGGCCATCCGCTGCGCGATCGGCACCGGGACACCGCCCTGATACGGGTCGACGATCGTCGTGCCGAGCAGGTCACGCTCGAACTTGCGCACACCGGGGTCGGTCCGCGTCGGGTTGCCGTTGACGTAGAACGTCGGCGCGTCGTCGGCGTGGACGCTGTACGCCGGCGTGCCGGCCGGGGTGATCGACTGCATCTTCACGTTGACCTCGCCGATCTGGTTCGGCGGGCAAGCCGTGAGCACGGTGCAGGGCGTGTGCGCGTACGCGAGCGACCCGTCCGGCTGCGGCGTTCCGGTGCCGCCGGCGAAGTGATCGCCCTCGTCGACCGTCACGACGAACAGCGTGTTGTCCTTCGTGATCCCGTCCTTTGCGAGACGTGTGAAGAACTTGTCGAACGCTGCGTCGTAGTCGGCCAGCTGCTGCTTGTAGGCCGCCTCGCCCGGGCCCATCGCGCTTGCCGTGACGTGGTTGTCGTGCGCGTCAGAGATGTACGCGTAGGTGACCGGGACGCCGTTCTCCTGCATCTGCGCGACCATGCCGAGGGTGTTCTTTGCGAGTGCGCCGTCGAAGCCCGGGAAGCCGCAGTTTCCGGCGGGATCCGTTATCGGCTGGCCGTTCATGTCGTTGACGCAGGGCTGTCCCCCGGTGATGGCCGGATTGACGTAGGCGGCGCCGAAGAGCGCCTTGTACCCGTCCGAGGAGCCGGGTAGATGGTCTCGTCGTCCGGCTTCGCGGTGGCGGTGTTGCAGAGCGCGGCGCCCTTCGCGCAATGGACGGCGATGCCGACGAAGTCGGCCTGCGCCTTCGTCGGGTTTGCCTTCGCCGCGTTCCACTCGGGCGAGCCTGCTCCGAAGACGCGGGTCATGTCGCCGGAATCGGCGGTCGAGGTGTTCTCGAGCTCGATGTTCGCAGCCGAGACGCCGCCGACGTTGCAGCCGGCGTGGGTGAACGTGAGCCACGGCGGCGTCACCGTCTGCTGACCGTCGCCGACCATGTTCGGCAGGCTGTCGTCGGCGCCGTCGACAGTATCGGTCCAGTACTTGAACGACGAGCTGAACGCCGGCGTGTTCGTGGCGCTGAAGTAGCCGTACGAGTTCGACACGGTCTGGCCCGTGCGGTCCGGGTAGAGCCCGGTCATGTCGCTCAGGATCCCGCCTGCGGTGTGCGAGATCAGAATCGTGTGGTCGTTCGTGAGCAGCGAGCCGTTGCCCTTCAGGAAGTTCAGCAGGTGCGGCATCTGCTCGAGGTCCGACGGCACGTTGTCACGGTCGCGGCGGTAATGCGTGTTGTCGAAGACGAGATAGATCATGTGCTTGATGCGCGCACCCGACGCCGGCAGTCCGTTCGTGCACGCGAGTGCGGCGGCGCGCTGATGTCCGTTGCCGTTGCCGTTGCCATTGCCGTCGCCGTCCGAGACGGCGTTCGTCAGCGAGGCCGTGGTGAGCGCCGCCGCCACGGCGGCGGCCACGATCGCCCCGAAAACGAGTCTCCTTCTCCCCATGAATTCCCCTCCCCAGGTTGCGGAACCGTGTACTTGCCCCAGGAGACCCTCCCCGGACACGCCCGCCGCATGGGAGGCGAGCCGGTGAAGACCGGGTTACGAAGTTACTACAGCCCTCTGGGCCGTGCAGCCCCGAAGAACCGCCCGCCCTGGGACTTCACGAAGCCCATCCGCTCGTACATGAGCTCGAGCGTCGGCTCCGAGGCGCGCCGTGCCTTCTCGGCCCCGACGGCGAGCAGCCGCTGCAGCTCGCGCTCGTCGGCCCGCAGGGCCTCGAAGCGCTCGCGGATCGGCGCGAGGAGCTCGACGACCGACTCGCCGACGGCCTCCTTCAGATCGCCGTACCCCGAGCCCGCGAAGCGCTGCTCGAGGGCGTCGATCGGCTCGCCCGTCGCGACGCTCATGATTTCGAGCAGGTTCGAGACACCGGGCTTCGCCTCCGGGTCGTAGCGGATCTCGCGCTCCGAGTCGGTGACGGCGGTCTTGAACTTCTTCCGGATCTGATCCGGCGTATCGGCGATGTAGACCGCGCCCTGCTCGGAGGAGAAGGTCGTCGACATCTTCTTCGTCGGCTCCTGCAGATCCATGATCCGGCCGCCGATCTCGGGGAACTGCCCGCCGGGGACGCGGAACGTCTCGCCGAAGCGGTAGTTGAACCGCTCCGCGACGTCGCGCGCCAGCTCGAGATGCTGGCGCTGGTCGTCGCCGATCGGCACGAGATCGGTCTGGTAGAGCAGGATGTCGCCCGCCATCAGGACCGGGTACGTGAAGAGCCCGGCCGAGATGAACTCGCTCTGGGCGGACTTGTCCTTGAACTGCGTCATCCGGCCCAACTGGCCGTAGCCCGTCACGGCCGAGAGAAGCCACGCCGCCTCGGCATGCGCGGTCACGTGCGACTGGCAGAAGACGGTCGAGCGGTCGGCGTCGAGGCCGGTCGCGAAGAGCATCGCCGCGAGCTCGAGCGTGGAGCGCCTGAGCTCACCGGGCTCGTAGTCGACCGTGATCGAGTGCAGGTCGACGAGGCAGAAGAACGCGTCGCCCGCCTCCTGGGTCTGGACGTACTGGCGGAAGCCGCCGCTGTAGTTCCCCAGGGTCTTCCGGCCGGTCGGCTGGATCCCGGAGAAGACGCGGAGCTTCGTTACGGGTTCGGTCTCGGTCGCTGTCATCGCAATCTCCTGACGATACGAAAAAGACCTCCACGCGGGAGGTCTGGAAGAGCGGGCACGGGCGTGGGCGCGCGTTACCGCTCGGAGCTCCACCACCAGCTGTTGTTACCTGCCGCCACGAACCGGAGGATAGCGCTATCTAGACTGAAGGCAATGGCTGTCACCGGCGCACCCGAGCTCCTGATCGTCATGGGCGCAACCGCGACCCAGGACGAGGTCGACCACGTCGTCGCGCGCCTCGAGGAGGCCGGCTGCGCCGCGCTTGTCACGCCCGGCCGCGAGGCGACCGTGATCGGCGCGATCGGCGAGCGCGAGCTCCTTGCGACGCTCCCGCTCGAGGGTTACGCCGGCGTCGACCAGGTCCTCCCGATCCTCAAGCCGTACAAGCTCGTCAGCCGCGAGCTCTCGCCCGACCCGACGCTGATCGAGGTCCGCGGCCGGCGGATCGGCGACGGCTATTTCGGCTTCATCGCCGGCCCCTGCACTGTCGAGAGCCGCGAGCAGACGCTCGAGACGGCACGCGTCGTCGCGAAGGAAGGGGTGACGATGCTCCGCGGCGGCGCCTTCAAGCCGCGCACGTCGCCGTACGCGTTCCAGGGGCTCGGCGAGGTCGCGCTCGAGATCCTGAGCGAGGCGCGTGAGGAGACCGGGCTCCCCCTCGTCACCGAGCTGATGGACCCGCGCCACGTCGAGGCGGTCGTCGAGGTCGCGGACGTGATCCAGATCGGCGCCCGCAACATGTCGAACTTCTCGCTCCTCTCCGAGGTCGGCCGTGCGCCGAAGCCGGTGCTCCTGAAGCGCGGCCTCTCTTCGACTGTCGAGGATCTGCTGATGGCGGCCGAGTACATCGTCAAGGAGGGAAACAGCGAGGTCATCCTCTGCGAGCGCGGCATCAAGACCTTCGAGACCTCGACGCGGTTCACGCTCGACATCGGCGCGATCCCGGTGCTGAAGATGGAGACGCACCTGCCGGTGATCGTCGACCCGTCGCATCCGGCCGGCCGCCGCGACCTGGTGCTGCCGCTCGCACGTGCGGCCGTCGCAGCCGGCGCCGACGGGATCATCGTCGAGGCGCACCCGCGCCCCGAGGAGGCGCTCTGCGACGCGGCGCAGCAGATCCCGACCTCCGACTTCCCCGATTTCGCCGCCGAGATTCGCGCGCTCGTGTCCCTCATGGGACGCACCATCGGGTAGAGAGGGTTCGGCGCAACAGTGACCATGTCGTCCCACTCCGCCGGACG
Source organism: uncultured Actinomycetes bacterium (assembly GCA_963794045.1). Lineage (GTDB taxonomy): Bacteria > Actinomycetota > Thermoleophilia > Gaiellales > Gaiellaceae > Palsa-739. Next base: position 606,982 of record CAWCCJ010000010.1, on the reverse strand, counting down.
CCGCGATACGGCGTCCTCAGTCGCCCCGGTAGGAACCGCTATCGGGGCTCCCTGCGTCCTTGTCTCGCGACGACCGGCGAACCGGGCCGACGGGCACCGTCACGCCGAACCCTCTTGCGTGTAGAGCCGGCGGCAGAAGTCCACGGCCACGTCGCCGTGCCCGGCGACAAGTCGATCTCGCACCGCTCCGTCCTCTTCGGCGCGATCGGCGAAGGGGAGACGCTCGTGCGCGGCTTCGGCCGCTCCGCCGACACGATGGCGACCGTCGAGGCGATGCGCACCCTCGGCGCGGAAGTGCAGGAAGAAGGAGACGACGACCTTCGCGTCCACGGCGTCGGCCTCCGCGGCCTGAAGGGCGGCACGGTCGACTGCCAGAACGCGGGCACGCTGATGCGCCTCCTCGCAGGCATGCTCGCCGGCGAGCCGGAGGCGACCGTGCTCGACCGGCGACGAGTCGCTCTCGCAGCGGCCGATGGAGCGGATCGCCGCTCCGCTTCGCGAGATGGGCGCCAGGATCGAGACGACGAACGGCCACGCGCCGCTCCACATCGAAGGAAGCGACACGCTCCGTGGGATCACGTATGAGCTTCCCGTCGCGAGCGCGCAGGTGAAGTCGGCCGTCCTCCTCGCCGGGTCTGAATGCGAACGGCCCGACGACGGTGATCGAGCCGACCCCGACGCGCGACCACACGGAGCTGATGCTCCAGGCGGCCGGCGTAAGCGTCCGCCGCACCCCGAAGAAGGTGACGATCGAGCCGGCGCCTGCGCTCCGGCTCGGCGAGGTCGTCGTCCCGGGCGACTTCAGCAGCGCCGCGCCGCTCATCGCCGCGGCCGTGCTCGTTCCGGGCAGCGACCTGACGATTCACGACGTCAACCTCAACCCGCGGCGTGCCGGGCTCCTCGACGTGCTCGAGCGGATGGGCGCGCACATGGCCGTCTTCAACCGCCGCCGCATCGCGGGCGAGGCGGTCGGCGACGTGCAGGTGCAGTACAGCGAGCTGAACGCCGTCGAGGTGTACGGCCCCGAGGTGCCGAGCCTGATCGACGAGTTGCCGCTCGTCGCGCTCCTCGCGGCGCACGCGCGCGGCCGGAGCCTCGTCCGGGGCGCGCAGGAGCTCCGGGTGAAGGAGACCGACAGGATCGAAGCGGTCACGGAGCCGCTCCGCTCGTGGGGCGCACACATCCGCTCGCGCGAGGACGGCTGGGAGGTCACCGGCGTGCCGGCGCGCCTGCGCGGGGGCCGGATCGACGCCCGCGGCGACCACCGGATCGCCATGCTCGGGGCCGTCGCCGGGCTCGCTTCCAGGGAAGGCGTGCAGATCGAGGGGGCCGAGACGGTGGCAGTAAGCTTCCCCGGGTTTTTCGAGCTGCTCGATTCCGTGGTGAGGCGATGATCGTTGCGATCGATGGGCCGGCGGGGGCCGGCAAGAGCACCGTGGCACGCGCGCTCGCCGAGCGGCTCGGCTTCCGCTACCTCGACACGGGCGCGATGTACCGCGCGTTGACCTGGCTTGCGATCCAGCGTGGCCTCGATCTCGGCGCCGGCGAGCGTCTCGCCGAGCTCGCGAAGAGAGAGCCCGTCACGTTCGACGACGAAGGCCGCGTGTACATCTCCGGCGTAGATGTCACGTCATCGATTCGCGACACGCGCATCGACCGGATGGTTCCCGTTGTCGCTCGCCACACGCCGGTGCGCGAGGTGATGCGCGAACGGCAGCGGCAACTCGGCTCGGAAGGGGACGTCGTCATCGAGGGTCGTGACATCGGCACTGTCGTCGCGCCGGCTGCGAAGGTGAAGGTCTACCTCGTCGCCGACCAGGCAGAGCGCGCGAAGCGGCGCATGGCCGATCGCCCGGGCATCGGACGCGACGCTCTCGCAACCGATTTGAAGCTCCGCGACCGCCAGGACGCGGAGCGGATGCAGCCGGCCGCCGATGCGCAGGAGATCGACACGACGCACCTTCGGGTCGACGAGGTCGTCGAGCGGATCGTGGCGATGGTCCGCGAACGCACGGCTGCGTGAAGAACCCCGACGCGCTCTGGCCGCTCGGCCGGTGGACGCTCGGCTCGCTTGCCGCCGGCGCGGCGCGGCTGAAGGTGCACGGCAAGGAGAACATCCCGCGCGAGGGCGGCTTCGTCGTCGCGATCAACCACCTCTCGTGGATCGATGTCCCGCTCTTCGCGTATGCGAACCCGCGGAACACCTACTACGTCGCGAAGGTGGAGGCGCACCGCATCCCCGGGCTCGGGCAGTTCATCCGCGCGTTCGGCTCGTTCGCGATCCGCCGCGGCGAGTCCGACCGTGAGGCGGTTCGCCGGATGCGCGAGGTCGTGCGCGAAGGCGGAGTGCTTGGCGTCTTCGTAGAAGGGACGCGGCAGAAGAGCGGCGTGCCGGGCGAGGTGCAGCCGGGTGCGGCGATGGTCGCGCTGCAGGAGAACGTGCCTGTCGTCTGCGGGGCGATTTCCGGCTCGCTCGAGTGGAAGGTCGGGAACTTCCATCCGACGACGATCGTCTGGGGGAAGCCGATGCGCTTCGAGGGGCTGCCGAAGGGCGCGAAGGGCTACCGCCAGGCCTCGGAGGAGATCGCAGCGGAAATCAGGCGCCTGTGGGAAGAGGCGCGCGCGCTGAACGAGCGCCGCCTGGCTTGACCGGACGGCGTCGAGGGCGGATGCTCCGCAGGCGGGGTCGCGCGAGCCGGAGGTGACAGATGGTCGCACGTGTTGCGACGTTCGAAGGTGGCGACAACGACGCAATTCGCCGGATGGTCGAGGAGAACCCGCCGCAGCAGCCTGACGGCATCTCGAAGGTGCTGGTGCTCACAAACGGCAACGAGCGGCTCTTCATCACGTTCTTCGACAGCCGCGAGGCGGTTGCGGCCGCAGACGCGCGCTTCGAGGCGATGGGCAACGAGATCTCGGAGGACATTCGCGGCAAGCGGAAATCCGTCGAGGTCTACGACGTCCTCTTCGAGGGACAGCCGTAACGAACGCGGCGTTCGCGCGACTGAACGCGCGAACGCCGCATTTCCGGCGGCGCAGACCGGGAGACGACATGAACGACATCGCAGTTTTCGCCCAGACGAACGATGCACGAGGCAACGAGCTCGTTGCCTTCAGCCGCGACGCAGACGGTCGCCTGATGAACGCCGGCAGCTACCCGACCGGCGGCCGTGGCACCGGCAAGCCGCACCTGCCGTCGCAGGGCTCGATTGCGGTCGACGCCGACGGTGCGCATCTGATCGTCGTGAACGCCGGCAGCGCCGAGCTCTCGTACTTCTGCCTCGAGGATGAGCCGAAGCTCCTCGCCCGTGTCTCTTCGGGCGGCGAGCGGCCCGTCAGCGTCGCGATTCGCGGCGCCGACGCGTATGTCCTGAACGCGGGCAGCGGAACGATCGTCGGCTTCACTCTCGGAACGACGCTCCAGCCGCGGGCCGGCACGCTGCGCGCGCTGCCGGATGGCTCCGATCCCGCGCAGATCGCGTTCACGCCGGACGGCTCGAAGCTCGTCGTCACCGACCGCGCCACGAACTCGATTCTCGTCTTCGACCTCGAGAGCTACGACCACTCCGTCTACGCGTCGGCGGGCGTGACGCCGTACGGCTTCGACTTCGCGGGCGAGGTGCTCGTCGTCACGGAGGCATTCGGCGGGGAGGCCGGTGCTGCCGCTGCCTCGTCGTACCGGCTCGAGCGCGCGCTCGAGCCTGTCAGCCCCTCCGTGAAGAACGGGCGCAGCGAGGTCTGCTGGGCGATCGCCTCGGCGGACGGCAGAATCGCCTGGGTGACGAACTTCGGTGACGGCACGATCTCCGCCTACCGCGTCGGTGACGACGGCTCGCTCGAGCTGGCCGACCCGGTCGCGGCGACGACCGTCAAGGGGCAGAAGGGGATCAGGGACGCGGCTCGGAGCTCCGACGGCCGCTTCTTCTATGCGCTCGACGCCGACGCCCACCGAGTCTTCGCGTATCGCGTGGAGGACGAGGGGCGCCTCGAGCCACTCGGCTCGGCGAACGGGCTGCCGGGCACCGTTGCGGGGCTCGCGGCGGTCTAGTTGGAGACGGCCACTCGAACGGACGAGTCAGCGCTCGTCGCCGCGCTCCGCGCCGGCGACGAGCGCGCGTTCATGGATCTCGTCAACGAGTTCACGCCCGGCATGCGCCGGCTCGCCCTGACCTTCGTCCGGACGCCTGCCGTCGCCGACGAGGTCGTCCAGGACGCGTGGGTCGGCGTCCTCCGCGGCATCGACCGCTTCGAGGGCCGCTCCTCGATCAAGACCTGGATCTACCGGATCGTCGCCAACATCGGCCGTACTCGCGGCGCCCGCGAGGCGCGGAGTGCCCCGTTCTCTGCCTTCGAGGGAGACGACGGCGCCTCCGTCGACCCTGAGCGCTTCGACGGCGACGGCCACTGGACAGCGCCGATCGAGCCCTGGCAGCAGGTGCTCGACGCGGAGGCGCGCCGGGTGATCGAGGATGCGATCGCGATGCTCCCCGACCAGCAGCGGCAGGTGATCGAGCTCCGCGACGTGCAGGGCTGGGGCTCCGACGAGGTCCGTAACGTTCTCGAGCTGTCCGAGACCAATCAGAGAGTGTTGTTGCACCGTGCGCGCACCAAGGTTCGTATGGCGCTCGAAGCATATTTTGGAGACGACGGATGATCTCGCTGCGGCGGAAGAAGGGCCTCACCTGTCAGGAGCTCGTCGAGCTCGTGACCGACTATCTCGATGGGACACTTCCCCGACGGGATCGCGCGCGGTTCGATGCGCACATCGCGAACTGCGGCAACTGCCATGCCTACGTCGAGCAGTTCCGCCAGACCGTACGCCTCACCGGCTCGCTCCGTGAGAGCGACGTGTCGCCCGAGGCCGCCGACGCCCTGCTCGCCCATTTCGCGGCCTGGAAGCGCGAGCGCCCATAACCCGAAAAGGGGTAGTGGCCGGCCGACCGCTGTGGCAGGCTCCCGGGTGCTGAAAACGATCGGCGTGGCTGCCGATGGGCGCCGGGTCGAGCTCGAACGAGGGGGCCTCGATGAAACGGCTTGCGCCACTCGCGCTTGCAATCGCGTTCTTGCTCCTCGCCGCAGCCCCGGCGTCGGCGTCGGCGAACACCGTTCCGAACTGGTTCTGGAAGTGGGCCGGCTGGTATCTCCACGGCGCGCACGGCAAGCGCCCGGCCTCCGCGCCGGACACGATCCCGGCCTGGAGCTGGCGGCTGCTGCACAAGCACCAGACGGCGGCGAAGCATGCGGCCGGTGTGCCGGCGCCGAAGCCTGCCCCTGCTCCGCCGGCGCCGGCGCCGGCTCCCGCTCCGGCCCCGGCCCCGGCTCCGGCTCCCGCCCCTGTGCCGGCTCCCGCCCCCGCCCCGGCTCCGGCTCCGGCGCCACCCCCGAGCACCGGGCTCAACGGCGACGAGCAGTCCCTGCTCGACGCGATGAACGGCGCCCGGCGCTCCGCCGGCCTCGGCGCGCTCTCGGTTGACGGCGGGCTCGAGAACGCGGCACGCGGCCACACCGCCGACCTCCTCGCGAACGGCGCGTTCACGCATGACTTCATCAAGAACGGGACGGTCTATCCCTGGCCGACGTGGGTGGGCTGGTACACGAGCAGCCTGTGCGTCGGCGAGAACCTCGCCTACTGGCAGCCGACGTTGAGCGGCGCCGGCGCCGTCCAGCTCTGGCTGAACAGCCCGCCGCACCGCGCCGCGCTCCTCTCGGGAGGCTTCACGAAGGTCGGGGTGGAGCTTGCCGGCTCGAACGGCACGGTGATCGCCGATGCTGTCCTCGGCTGCTAGCGCGCAGAAGCATCTACACGGTTCGTGGCGCCGACCCTCGGGTACTACCTGAGAATGGCGCTGCGGCTCGTCGTCCTTCTCGTCGCCGCCTTCGCGTTCGCGTCGCCCGCCGGTGCGGTGTGGAACGGGACGACCGCGACCGCGCAGGCGCCGTGGGCGGTCAAGGTGACAGCGAGCGTGAACGGAAAGACGCTCTCGTGCACCGGCTCGATCATCAGCCGCCACTTCGTGCTTACGGCCGCGCACTGTCTTGCCGCGGGCGCGGCGATGCAGATCCGCGGCGACTCTGCAGCCGGGAGCACGACTGCGTCTGCGGTCGTCGCGTGGTCAGGAGGTTGGACGTGTAGCGCCGGCGGGCTCGACCTCGCGCTCCTCCAGACACCTCTTGACCTCTCGACGGTGTCACCGCAACCGCTGCCGCTCGCGCCGAGCACTGCTGTCGAGACGGCCTTCGCGGGCAAGCCCGTCACGTACTTCGGGTGGGGTGACACGGGCGACGAGTCGCAGGTGACGTGGGTGCCGATCGCGAGTGGGTGCGGCGGCTACACGCCGTCGAGCGTCACCCTCGCAACAGCCGTGCAGGAGACACGCGACGGCGCATACATCCTGAACCCGCCGTGCCCACCCGACAACATCGCCGGGCAGATCTGTTTCACGAAGGTCGGTGATCTCAGCCGAATCGGTGCCGGGGACTCCGGCGGCCCGTGGGTCGTGTGGTACGGCGGCGCCTGGGTCGAGATCGGAGTGATGCACGCCACCTTCGACCATGTCGGCGGGGACGAGGATGCCGAATCGGTCGCGAGCGCACGCGACGCGATCCTCGCGCAGGTGAACGGCGAGGTGCTGCACCCCGCGAGCAATACGATCCTGCGCGACGCGGCAGGCGGGTCGGAATGGCTCGTCGGTGCCGACGGCTTCCGCCGGTCGATCCCGACTGCCGCGGACTCGAACTGCTTCCAGACGGTGTCCGGCGATCGCGTGGTCGTCGCAAGCCTCTTCGACATCCAGACGGTCCCGGAGCTGGCCGGCTCACAGGCGAGTTGCAGCGGCACGGCGCCGCCACCCACGCCACCGCCGCCGCCGCCGAGCGGCGGGTCCGGTGGCGGCGGTGGCTCGGGCGCTCTCCCGCCGGATCTGCACGTCGAGGTCTCGACCGGTGCGACGACCGCTCCGGCCCTCGGCGGTGAGCTCGACTACGCGATCACTGTCTCGTCGAAGAACGTCGGCGGCTCAAGCGCCGTCCGCCTGGACATCACGCTGCCGACCGGGTACAAGCTTGCCCGGGTCGATCGCGACCGCGGCCCCGGCTGCACCGGCACCGCCCCGTCGTTGACGTGCGACGTCGCGTGGATCAATCCCGCCGCGAGCACGCACATCTGGATCTTCGGCGCCGTCGGCCAGGCCGGCGACCAAACCGTGACTGCGACTGCGACGAGTTTGCTCGAGCCCGAGGTCGATGCAACCGATAACGCATTCACGCTGACACTGAAGCCCGTCGCCGCAGCGCCGCAGCCCGCGCCGAACAGCACGCTCACGATCACGGCGCGGCCGCAGACGCTGCGTCGGCCGAAGGTCGCCGGGGTGGCCAAGGTCGGCAGCGTCGTGCGGATCGCGCCCGCGCGGTGGTCGGCGGACCCGACAAGCGTCCGCTACCGGTGGGAGCTCTGTACCGGCAGTCGGTGCTCGGCGATCGGCGGTCCGACCGGCAAGGCTTTGAAGGTGAGCCAGAGGTTCTCCGGGCACAGCATCCGAGTCGTCGCGATCGCACGCTTCCGGACGATCCGCCTCACGAGCACGTCGGCTCGCGTCGACATCCGGCCAAAGGCGTAACGGATCCCTCTCTCGCCGGACGGTAGTGCGTCCGGTTCATTTCGAAAGGGAGACGACCATGAAGAAGCTCATCACGATTGCGGCGGCACTCGTCGCACTCGTCGTCGCAGGCAGCGCATCCGCTGCGCATCGCGACGCGCCGTCGAGCGCGGTCTACGCACTGACGAACGCGACGGCCGGCAACGAAGTCGCGTACTTCCAGAACGGCTCGCTCGTCGCCACGTTCGCGACCGGCGGGCTCGGCACCGGCAGCGGCCTCGGCTCCCAGGGCGCCGTGACGGTGTCGCACGACCTGTTGTTCGCAGTGAACGCCGGCAGCGACTCGATCTCCGAGTTCCAGGTCAAGAAGGATGGCCTGAAGCTCCTGCGCGTCTTCTCGTCGAACGGCGTCCGCCCGATCAGCGTCACCGTGCACGACGACGTGCTCTACGCGTTGAACGCCGGCTCGTCGCAGATCACAGGGTTCTCGATCGAGGGCAAGGGCAACGTGAAGCCGATCGCCGGCTCGACGCAGCCCCTGCTCGGCAGCGGCCCGGCACAGGTCGCATTCTCGAGCGACGGCAGGCAGCTCGTCGTCACCGAGAAGACGACGAGCACGCTCGACGTCTACGCGGTTCGCGACGAACGTGCGCAGGCCGGCGTGTCGACGCCGTCCGCAGGCGCAACGCCGTTCGGCTTCGCCTTCGACAACCAGGGCCGCGCATTTGTGTCGGAGGCAGCGGGCTCTGCGTCGTCGTACACCGTCGACAACGCCGGCGCGCATCTGATCACCGGCCCGGTCGCGACGAATCAGGCTGCGCCGTGCTGGCTCGTCGTGACGCCGAACGGCCGCTTCGCCTTCACGGCGAACGCCGGCGGCGCGTCGATCTCGAGCTTCGCGATCGCGCCCGATGGCAGCATCGCGCTCGTCTCGACGCTGGCGCTGGGGGCGGGCGCGCATCCGCTCGACGAGGCAGTCAGCGCAGACGGCGGCACGCTCTACGTGCTCGTTGACGGCCGCCACACGGTCGGCGCCTATGACATCGGTGCCGACGGCTCGCTCACACCGCTCGGCGAGGCAGGCAGCCTGCCCGCCGGTGCGATCGGTCTCGCAACCTCGTAGGCCGTACCCTGCGCCGGTGGCGCAGGAAGAGCTGATCGGAACGGTCGCGATCGTCGGCTTCCCCAACGTGGGGAAGTCGACGCTCGTGAACCGGCTCACGGGGTCCCGTGCGGCCGTCGTCCACGAGACGCCGGGAGTAACCCGGGACCGGAAGGAGCTCATCTGCGAATGGCGGAACGAGCGCTTCCGCCTGATCGACACCGGCGGCGTGGACATCGCGGGGCAGGACGCGATCACGCGGTCGATCGCCGACCAGGCGCGCGAAGCGGTAACCCAGGCGGATCTCGTCCTCTTCGTGCTCGACGCGCAGCTCGGGATCACGCCCGGGGACGAGGAGGTCGCGCAGATCCTGCGCGAGTCCAAGAAGCCGGTGCTCGTGCTCGCGAACAAGATCGACGACCCGAAGCAGGAGGCGCTCGCGCTCGAGCTGCACCGCCTCGGGCTCGGCGACCCGATCCCGATCAGCGGCCTCCACGGCACCGGCACCGGCGATCTCCTCGACGAGATGGTCGACTACCTCGACGCGCACGGGAGGCGCGACCGCGAGCAGCTCCCCGAAAGCGCGATCCGCGTTGCGATCCTCGGGCGGCCGAACGTCGGCAAGTCGAGCCTCCTCAACAAGCTGCTCGGCCGGGAGCGCGTCATCGTCAGCGAGATCCCGGGCACGACGCGCGACTCGATCGACACGGTCCTGCAGCGCGGCGACCGCACCTTCGTCCTCGTCGACACCGCGGGGTTGCGGCGCAAACGGCGCCACCGGCAGGGAATCGAGTACTACAGCGAGCTGCGCGCTCTCGAAGCCGCCGAGCGTGCGGACGTCGCGCTCGTCCTCATCGACGCCTCGCAGGGTGTCGTCGACCAGGACCTTGCCGTTGCGGATGTCGCGCGCAAGGCCGACTGCGCGACGCTGATCGTCCTCTCGAAGTGGGACATCACGTCGGTACGGATCGAGGATGTGCGCGGCCATCTGCGGCGCCGGCTTCGGCAGAGGCCGGAGTTCATCGCGATCTCGGCGCAGTCGGGGCGCGGGCTCGAGCGGCTGCTCGACCAGGTCGAGAACCTGTTCGACCGGTACAACACGCGCATCCCGACGCCGGTGCTCAACCGCGCGGTCGAGGAGTTGCGTGCACAGCGGCAGCCCCCTTCGCGGAACGGCCGGCGTCTCAACCTGCTGTACGCGGCGCAGATCAACCAACGGCCGCCTCGCTTTCGCATCTTCGTGAACGACCCGTCGCTCGTCACGCGCGACTACGGCTACTGGGTCGAGAACGAGCTGCGTGCGCGCTTCGAGCTCGAGGGCGTGCCGGTCTCGATCGACTTCGTCAAGCGGTCGTGAGATTTCTCGTCGCGGGAGCGGGCTCGTGGGGCACGGCGTTCACACGGGTGCTCCTCGACCGCGGCCACGACGTCGTGCTCGGCTGCCACACACGTGCGCAGGCCGATGCGATCCGCGAGACGGGACGCAACCCGCGCTACCTGACGAAGGTCGACCTCGGCGCGGTCGAGGCCGTGCCGCTCGACGAGGCGGCGGGCGATGTCGACGTCGATCGTCGTCGTCGGTGCCGAGCCGCGCGTTCGGGGACGTCGTCGACCGCCTCCCCGGCGATGCGCCGGTGCTGTCGCTGACGAAGGGCCTCGACCCGTCGACGAACGAGCGGCTGCAGCACGCGCGTCCTCGGGCGGAGCGTCGCGGTGCTCTCGGGGCCGAACATCGCGGACGAGATCGCCGTCGGCCTTCCGACCGCCGCCGTGATCGCATCGGAGGACGGCTACCTCGCCGGGCTGCTGCAGCACGCGGTCAACTCGACGATCTTCCGGACATATGTGAACTCCGACATTGTCGGCGTCGAGCTCTGCGCAGCGGCCAAGAACGTGATCGCGCTCGCCGCGGGCGGTGTCGACGGGCTCGATCTCGGCGACAACGCGAAGGCGTCGCTCATCACGCGCGGGCTCGCGGAGATGGCGCGCCTCGGCGAGGCGGCCGGCGCTCGCGCTGAGACGTTTGCTGGGCTTGCCGGCATGGGCGACCTGATCGTCACGTGCTGGAGCCCTCGCGGCCGCAACCGCCGCGCGGGTCAGTTGATCGCCCAGGGGATGACCGCCGACGCCGCGGTGGCCGAGATCGGCCAGACGGTCGAAGGGCTGACGACTGCGCCGGTGCTCCACGAGTTGTCCGTGCATCTCGGTGTCGAATTGCCGATAACAGAAGGAGTGTGCGCTGTACTCTCGGGCCAGAGCCTCACCGACCTCTTCGCGAGGCTGATGGGGCGCGAGCCGACCGAGGAGTGACGTGAGAGCCTTCGCGCTGCTGGCCGCCGCCGCTGCGATCGTCACCGCCGGGTGCGCGAGTGCCGGCGCGTCGACGAACGGCGGGGCTGCTGCGGTGACGCCCGCGAACGCCGTTCAGTTCCTGGCCGCCGACACGCACCTCGCCTCGTCGAAGTGGCACGGGCTCGGCAACGTGCTCCTCGCTCAGCTACCCGCCGGTGCGCGGCGCCTTGCAGACGGACGGGAGATCGACGTCGCGGTCCTTCCGAGTCACAAGACCGTCGCATTTGTGAAAGGCGATGTGAAGGCGAGGCACGCGCGCGCGTTCGGCGACTGGACGGCGATCGCCGACGACGAAGCCGCGCTGCAAGAGGTCGCGACGGCGAAGAAGCATCTCGTCGACCTGCCGCTCTATGCAGAAGCGATGGACGCGCTGCCGCGTAACGCGCTCGTGCGGGTCTATGGATCGAGCGATCGCGCGCTCGATCTCTTCGCGGCGATTCCCGGACAGCTCGAGTCGCGCCTGCTGCCCTCCGGCGCGCGCTACCGCTTCAGTCACAAGGCGGTGATGCGAACGGCGGTGAATGTCGGCGTGCTCGAGTCCCGCTGGCTCGCTGCTTCGCTCACGCCGCACGGCGACGGGCTGAAGCTGGAGGCTCTCGCCCCGCACGGTGAGCTCCTCGCGAACGGCCCGCCTCGGCTCGCGATCCAGCCGATCGAGCCGTACACCTCCGGTCTCGCAGACGAGATCCCTGCGGGCGTCCTCGGCGTCGTCGACTTCCAGGTGCCGAACGGCGCGTTCGAGCTCATGAGCGCGGTGCCGGAGCAGATCCGCGGTCTTTTCGGCGCCGACACGGCGCTCCCCAACGAGCTCGACGGGGTCCTCGGCGGCGAGACTGCCCTGGTCGTTCGGCGAGGATCATCCCCGCCCGAGGTCACGCTCATCACGCAGCCGGCCGACACCGAACAGGCGATGCAGACGCTCGACTCGCTGCGTGCGCTCCTCGCCGGTGCTCTCCAAGGTGAAGCTCTTCCGCGCCGTGATCGGCGGGCAACTCGTCGTCTCGACGGCGCAGGCCGGAATCGACGCGTTCCGCTCCGGAGGCGCGAAGCTCTCGGCCGACCCGGCCTTCCTCGACGCGAAGAAGCGATCGGGCATGCCAGACCGGACAACCGCCTTCACATACGCGACCGCGGCCGCGCTCCCGATCCTGCGGGCGGCCGGCGTGCCGATCCCGAAGGATCTGCCCGCGCTCCAGACATACGTCGCGTACGGGGCGGAAGTCCAGGGAAGGTCCACACTCACTGCTCTCCTCGAGGTCGGCTAGCCTTCGCCGCCATGAGCCGTTCCTTCTCTTTCACCTCGGAATCGGTCACCGAGGGGCATCCCGACAAGATCGCCGACCAGATCTCGGACTCCGTCCTCGACGCCGTCCTGACGAACGATCCGAACGGGCGCGTTGCGTGCGAGACGCTGATCACGACGGGGCTCGTCGTCGTCGCAGGCGAGATCACGACCGAGTCGTACGTCGACATCCCCGGCCTCGTGCGCGAGCGCATTCGTGAGATCGGCTACACGCGCGCGAAGTTCGGCTTCGACGCCGATACGTGCGGCGTGATGGTCGCTCTCGACGAGCAGTCACCCGACATCGCGCAGGGCGTCGACGCGTCGTTCGAGGTGCAGCACGGCGACGACGACCCGCTCGATCGCGTCGGCGCCGGCGACCAGGGCCTCATGTTCGGCTACGCGTCGCGGGAGACCGACGAGCTGATGCCGTTGCCGATCATGCTCGCGCATCGCATCGCGAAGCGGCTCTCCGAGGTGCGCAAGGCCGATGTCCTCCCGTATCTGCGGCCGGACGGCAAGTCGCAGGTGACGATCCGCTACGAGGTCGACGACGAGGGCCGCCAGCGGCCGGTCGAGATCGAGCGCGTGCTCATCTCGACCCAGCATCGCGACGGGCTCGACGTCGAGACCCTGCTGAAGCCGGATCTCGCGGAGAACGTGCTGCATCCGATCCTGCCGAAAGATCTGTACGACGAGCGCCGGCTCGAGAACGACAAGGACTTCTTCTACTGCAACCCGACCGGCAAGTTCGTGATCGGCGGCCCGATGGGCGACACGGGTCTAACCGGCCGCAAGATCATCGTCGACACCTACGGCGGTGCAGCACCGCACGGCGGCGGCGCCTTCTCGGGCAAGGACCCGACGAAGGTCGACCGCTCGGCCGCGTACGCGGCGCGCTACGTCGCGAAGAACGTCGTCGCTGCAGGGCTCGCCGACCGCTGCCAGGTGCAGGTCGCGTACGCGATCGGCGTCGCGCAGGCCGATGTCGGTGCTCGTCGAGACGCTTCGGCACGGAGACGATCCCCGTCGCGAAGATCGAGGATCTCGTCAGCAAGCACTTCGACCTGCGGCCGGCCGCGATCCTCCGCGATCTCGACCTGCGGCGCCCGATCTACGCGAAGACCGCCGCCTACGGACACTTCGGCCGCGAGGATCGCGACTTCACGTGGGAGCGCACCGACAAGGCCGACGCGCTCCGTGAGGCCGCCGGTCTCGTCGAGCCCGCGGCTGTCTGAACATGTTCTGATCACAGGCGGCGCGGGCTTCATCGGCTCGCACCTCGCCGATCGCCTGCTCGCAGTGCGGGCACCGCGTGCGCGCGTTCGACAACCTGACCGCGCAGGTGCACGGCGCCGGGCGACCCTGCGTATCTCGCCGATGACGTCGAGCTCGTCGTCGGCGATGTGCGCGATGCAGATGCAGTCGCGCGCGCGCTGACGGCGTCGACGCGGTCGTGCATCTCGCCGCACGCGTCGGGGTGGGGCAGACGATGTACGAGATCGCCGACTACGTCGCCGAGAACTCGGCCGGGACGGCGGTGCTGCTGCAGGCGCTTGCCGAGCGGCCGGTGCGGAAGCTCGTCGTCGCCTCGAGCATGAGCATCTACGGCGAGGGTCGCGTGACGAGCGACCGGAACGACGCGGGAGCTCCGCTGCCGACGACCCGAGTCGAAGCGAGCCGGGTCTCGCGTCGATGTACGCGCTCACGAAGTACGACCAGGAGCGGCTCTGCCTCATCTTCGGCGCTGCGTACGACGTTCCCGTCGTGGCGCTGCGTCTCTTCAACGTCTACGGCACGCGGCAGGCGTTGTCGAACCCGTACACGGGCGTGCTCGCGATCTTCGCGTCGCGGCTGCTGAACGACCGGCCGCCGCTCGATCTTCGAGGACGGGCTGCAGCGGCGCGACTTCGTCTCGGTGCACGACATCGCGCGCGCGTTCGAGCTCGCGCTGCGAGGCGACGGTGCCGACGGGCTCGCGGTGAACGTCGGCAGCGGCGCGAGCGTGACCGTGCGTCGAGATCGCGCGCGCGGCTCGCGCGCGGTGCTCGGCAAGGACGATCGAGCCGGAGATCACGGGCGAGCATCGCGTCGGCGACATCCGCCACTGCTTTGCCGACATCTCGCTCGCGCGGAAGACGCTCGGCTACGAGCCGGAGCAGCGGCTCGAGGACGGGATGCGCGAGATCGTCGCGTGGCTGCCGACGGCAGACCGCGGACGACCGCGTCGACGGCGCGGCCGACGAGCTGCGCTCGCGCGGGCTGATCCGTTAGGCGTCAGGCGGGCTTCACGAAGAGGCCGGCGGCGGCCTTCTCGCTGACGGCGCGCTCGCCGCCGTCGAGCGTCGACCGTGAACTGGTCGGCGGCGGGCTGCGCGGTGCGCACCTCGATCTCCTGGCCGGGCACGAGCCCCTGGTCGTAGAACCAGTGCAGGAGCTCGCCGTCGTGCTCGGCGAGGCGGACGATCGTCGCGCGCGTCCCGGGCTCGAGCGCGGCGAGCGGCGCGAGCGACTCGTTCTCCGCCTGCTCGACGTCCGGGTCGACCGGCCAGCCGTGCGGGCAGCGCTCGGGATGGCCGAGCTTCGCGTCGATGCGCTCGATCATCTCGTCGTTGAACGTGTCGCCCAGCTCGTCGGCGCGCTCGTGCGCCTCGTAGCCGGTGTAGCCCATGAAGTCGGTGAGCAGGCGCTCGATGATCCGGTGCTTGCGGACGACCCGCTCGGCGCGCGCGCGGCCCGTCTTCGTGAGGAGCGCCTCCTTCCGCTCGCCGCGCTCGATCAGGCCTTCGCTCTCGAGTCGCTTCAGCATCTCGCCGGCCGACGCGCGCGAGACCCCGAGCATCTCGGCGACGCGGGAGGCGAGCGGCGGCGAGCCGGCGCCGCGCGGGCGTGTACTCGCCGATCGGGAAGGCGAGGAAGTAGATCGTCTCGAGGTACTCGTCGATGGAGTGGCGATCGGCCATCGAGGGCCTATGTATGTGCCGCCGGGCGCCGCTGTAAGGGGACCCTTACACAATGAGCACCGGCCAAGTCCTCATTCTCGGCGCGATCGCGGGCGGCACGATCTTCCTCGGGCTGCCGATGGGGCGCGTCCAGAATCTGGGGCTTCGCGCACGCGCCGGGCTCTCCGCGTTCGCGACCGGCATCCTCGTCTTTCTGCTCTGGGACGTCCTCTCCGGCGCGGTCGAGCCGATCGAGAGCGGCGCTCGACGACGCGCCACTGGGGCCAGTTCTCGGGCTACGCGTCGCTCGGTCTCGCCGGGTTCGCGCTCGGCCTACATGAGCGCTCATCTACTACTCCGAGTGGATGAAGAAGCGCGGCCGAGCCGGCGCGCGTCGACGCTCGTCGGCCCCGGCGCCGCGGCGATCGACGAGTTCCAGCGGCCGGACCTGGCTCGAGCGCCTGACCCGGCGAGCCAGCTCGCGCTCCTGATCGCGGTCGGCATCGGCGTGCACAACTTCGGCGAGGGGCTCGCGATCGGGCAGGCGGCAGCGAACGATCTCACTGCGCTCGCGGTCACGCTGATCGTCGGCTTCGCGCTGCACAACGCGACCGAGGGCTTCGGCATCTGTCGGGCCGATGGCGGCGAGGGCACGATGCCGAGTTGGCGCTTCCTCGCGCTGCTCGGGCTGATCGGCGGTGGGCCGACCTTCCTCGGCACGGTGCTCGGGCAGGCCTGGACGAGCGAGGCGGTCTCCGTCTTGTTCTTCGCGATCGCCGCGGGCTCGATCCTCTACGTCGTGCAGGAGCTCTTCGCCGTCGAACCGCAGGTACGGGCATCCAGTGCTCGTCGCGTGGCTCGTCTTCGCCGGCATCGTCGCTCGGCTTCGCCACCGACTTCGTCGTCTCCGCTTCCGGCATCTGAGGACGGAGAGGTCGGCCCGCACGGGCGTGACCTCGACGTCGAAGCCGGCGTCGCTCGAGCCAGGCCGATCTGCTCGGCGGCGCTCGAGGGGACGTCGTAGACGCCGTCGATCTCGATCACCGCGTCCTCGGGACGCTCCGGCACGACGACGTCGCCGAGGACGAAGCGGTCGGTGCGCTCGCGCGACGCGCGTGAAGAGGTCGCGCTTCGCGTCCGCGTCGAGATGGTGGACCGCGAGGACGGAGACGACGAGGTCGAACGGGCCGTCGGGCAGCGGATCCTCGAGCCGCTGCGAGGCGGAGGTCGGCGTGGGGCAGGCGCTCGCGCGCGCGGGCGAGCATCGGCTCGCTCGAGTCGATGCCCGTCCAGCGGGCGTCGGGGTGGGCGGCGAGGATCCGCGGTGGCCGTCTCGCCGGTGCCGGTGCCGAGCTCGAGGACGGTTCTCACGGCGCGATGTCGATCGCGGCAGCGACGGCGTCCTGCAGCTCCACGTAGCCCGGGATCTCGGCGAGCATCTCCGCGAGATAGGTGTCGGGATCCCACTCGAGCCGTCATGCGCCGACCATAGCCCCGGGTACGGTGGCCGGGTGAGCCGGTTCGCCTCCGTCTATCCGCTCGTGACCGCGCGGGCCGTCGCGCGGCCGTTCACGTACGAGGTGCCGGAGGACGCCGGGGTCGGCTCGATCGTCGAGGTGCGCTTCGGCAACGCGCGGCGTCGCGGCGTCGTCACCGAGGTCGACGTCACGCCGCCGGAGGGCGTGAAGACGTCGTCGGTCGAGCGCGTGGCGGAGACGCTGCCGGCTGCGCTCGTCGAGCTCGCGTTGTGGCTTGCCGACTACTACGGCTCGACGCCGGCGCGCGCGCTCGCGCTCGTCGCGCCGTACAACGCGAAGCGGCGCGGCGAGCGTCGCGCTGTCGACGGAGGCTTCGGCGTTGGCGGCGGAAGCGGCGCCCGCGTCGTTGTCGGAGCACGCAGGAGCATGCGCTTGCGCGGATCGTGGCGCTGCTCGACGGAGGCGGCGGCAACGTGCTCCTCTGGGGTGCGACCGGCAGCGGGAAGACGGAGGTGTACATCCGGGCGTGCGAAGCGGCCGTCGCGCGCGGGCGCGGTGCCATCGTGCTCGTGCCGGAGATCGCGCTTGACGCCGCAGACGCTCGGTCGGTTCCGCGCCCGTTTCGGCGACGGCGTCGCAGTCCTGCATTCGGCGCTGAGCGAGGCGGAGCGCCGCGACGAGCGGGAGCGGATCGCGTCCGGTGATGCGCCGGTCGTCGTCGGGGCGCGTTCGGCAGTGTTTGCACCGGTGCCTTCGCTCGGCGTCGTGTGCATCGACGAGGAGCACGATTCGTCCTACAAGCAGGAGTCGGATCCGCGCTACGACGCGCGTACGGTCGCGGCGAAGCGCGCAGCACTCGAAGGCGCGGTCGCCGTGTTCGGGTCCGCGACGCCGCGGCCGGAGTCGTGGGAGCGGCTCGAGCGCCTCGAGCTCGGCGGCCGCATCGCGGCGCCGCTTCCGTCGGTGAAGGTCGTCGACCTGCGGCGACAGGACGGGTATCCGCTCTCGGCGCCGTTACTGGCGGAGCTCGGCGGGATCGCGGAGCGGGGAGGCAAGGCGATCCTGCTGCTGAACCGGCGCGGGGTCGCCCCGGCCGTGCACTGCCGTGCGTGCGGCGAGACGAGGCGCTGCCCGTTCTGCGATGTTGCCCTGACGCTGCACAGCGACTCCACGCTCCGCTGCCACCACTGCGGGCGCGTGGAGCGGCTCGGCGAGACGTGCCCGGCGTGCGGGTCGGCCGAGCTCGCGCGGATCGGGGCCGGCACGCAGAAGCTCGAGCGGGCGCTCGCGAAGCAGTTGCCGGAGCTCGAGGTGATGCGGCTCGATGCGGATGCGGTCGAGAGCGCGTCGGATCTGCGCGATGTGCTCGAGCGGTTCGCGCGTGCGGATCGTGCGGTGCTCGTCGGCACGCAGATGGTTGCGAAGGGACATCACTTCCCGGGCGTCGAGCTCGCAGCGGTCGTCGATGCGGACTCCGGTCTCGGGATCCCCGACTTCCGCGCCGAGGAGCGGACGTTCCAGCTGCTGACGCAGCTCGCGGGTCGCAGCGGCCGCGACGCGCCGGGGCGCGTGCTCGTGCAGACGTTCCAGCCCGATGCGCGGGCCGTGACGTTCGCCGCGCGGCACGACGTGCGCGGGTTTCTCGACGGCGAGCTCGACCGTCGTCGCGTGCTCGGCTATCCGCCGTACCGGCATCTCGTCCGCATCGTCGTCAGCGGACCGTCGCCCGACGACGCGCAGCAGGCGCTGCAGGAGCTGAAGGCGGGTCTCGGCGACGCCGAGCTCCTCGGGCCCGCGCCGCTCCTCCGGCTCCGCGGGAAGCATCGCGCGCAGCTCGTCGGGAAGACAGACCGCCCGCGCGCCCTCGCCATGCGGGCCGCGCAGCTCCTCGCAGCCGCCGCTGTTCCGATGAGACGAGCCGGCCTCGCCGCCGTCGTCGACGTGGATCCGCAAAGCATCTGAAACGGGCATGTCCGCTTCGTGACGGCTTCGTCACGAAAGTGCGTTGTGTCTGACACCCGGACATGTCCGAAACGAGCACCAACGCAGCAAAAAGCCTGCAGTCCGACTACCGGTGTCTGACACCGGGAGATGTCCGTTCAGGCCGCGGCGCGCGCGGCCGAGAGCTCTGCCGGGAAGCGGGCGAGGATCCACTCCTCGTCGAGCGGGTCGCGCTGATACGGCTTGCCGTTGATGCGGACGAAGTCGCGCGTCCGCGGGTCCATCGCCAGTCGCGCCTCCGCCGGGAAGTTCCGGTTGTGGCTCCCGATCAGCTCGTTCACGACGGCGAAGCTCCACCGGCGCGCGGTCTGCCGCCACTCCTGCTCGAACGCCGCGGCGTCGCTTGCGGTCTCCGCGAGCTCCCGCCACGCGTCCGCGAGCTGCGCCTCGTGCCGGTCGAGCTCGTCCTCGATCGCGCGCAGCCGCCGCATCCAGATCGTCGGGCCGCCGAGCGCGCGGATCGCGGCGTCCGCGTCCGGCCGGAAGTTCCGCAGCCGCTGCTCCAGGGGCTCGCCTCGCACCGGGCTCGTCGCGAGCTCCTCCTCGAGAATGCGCCGCTCCTCGCGGTCGCGCGGTGTCTCCGGGAGGATCGCGCCCTGGCTCATGATCGCCTTCTGCTCCCGCGGATCCATGCCTCGCTAGTGTGCCGAAGGCATGGAAGAGCATGACGTAGAGGACATCGAGGGCGAGGTCCGGGACGAGAAGCTCGACCCCGAGCGCGAGGCGCGCCGACGGCTCGCGCTCGCGCAGATCCGCCAGTACCCGGACGCCGCGCTGAAGATGAAAGCGCGTCCGGTGGACGCGTTCGACGACGAGCTGAAGAGCCTCGTCGAGCGGATGAAGCTGCTGATGGTCGACGCGAACGGCATCGGCCTCGCGGCCACGCAGGTCGGTGTTCTCCGCCGCCTCTTCGTCTTCCAGCCCGACGAGCACGAGGTGCTCGCCGTGGTGAACCCCGAGATCGTCGAGCAGTCGGCCGAGACCGAGGTCGCCGACGAGGGCTGCCTCTCGATCCAGGGAATCACGGTGCCCGTCGAGCGGTCGCTCAAGGTGACGATCGTCGGCAAGAACGAGAACGGCGACGACGTCCGCTACGAGCTCGAGGGGTACGCCGCACGCTGCGTGCAGCACGAGACCGACCACCTCGACGGCGTGCTGATGATCGACCGCACGACGCCCGAGGCGCGCCGCGGGGCGCTCGGTGTCCTGCGGCCCCGCATCGTTCTGTCCTAGGTGCAGCGCTACGCGTACGGCGCGTCGATCATCGGATTCGCCGTCGAATCGGCGATCGTCGTGACGACACTCTTCGCGTCGAAGCCCGTCGTCCCGTCGTGGCTCCTGATCCCGCTCTTCGTCGGCGCACTCGCCGTGCTCGCCGCGGCCGTCGTCGTCTACCGGCGCCGGCCCGCGGACTTCTGGCGCGGCGGCCTCGTCTTCTACACCGTTGCGATCCTGCTCTGGCTCTTCGCGATCGTCTCGCTCTACCAGCTGAAGGACCCGCACGATCCCTTCACGCATCAGGAGCAGCTCGCGCAGCAGCGTGTGTTCGCCGCCGTCCCCGCCTTCTTCTACCTCGTCGGCATCGGAGCGCACCGGCGGCGCGATGGCTGAGCTGACGATCGCCGCGACCGCGCCTTTCGGGGCCGACGTCCTGGAGCGCCTCGCGCGGACGAACGACGTCAAGCTGCTTCTTACACGCCCCGACAAGCCGCGCGGCCGCGGCCGCACCCTCCAGCCGACGCCGGCGAAGGCCGTCGCAGAGCGGCTCGGCATCCCGGTCGCGCAGCCGTCGCGCCTCGACGACTCGGTCGAGCTCCCGACCGGTGCCGTCGTCGTCGTCGCCTACGGGCTCTTCATTCCCGAGTCGCTTCTCGACCGCGCGCTCTGGTTGAACGTCCACCCGTCGCTCCTCCCGCGCTGGCGCGGAGCCGCGCCCGTCGAGCGCGCGCTCATGGCGGGCGACGAGCGGACGGGGGTCACGATCCACCGCACGACGAAGGAGCTCGACGCCGGGCCGATTGCCGCCCAGGAGGCGTTCGAGCTGACAGCGGACGATGACGCAGGCGCGGTCTTCGACCGTGCGGCAGAGATCGCCGCGCGGCTGATCGACGGCGTGCTGCCCGCCCCGCAGTTCACACCGCAACCGGAGGCGGGCGTCACGTATGCCGAGAAGATCGCGCCCGAGGATCGAGAGCTCGACCTGACCCTGCCGGTGCAGGAGCTCGTGGACCGCGTCCGCGCGCTCGCGCCGCACATCGGCGCGCGCGCGACGATCGACGGCCGCCGCCTGCTGGTCTGGAAGGCCCGCAACGCCGACGGCGTCTTCGAGCCCGTCGAGGTGCAGCCCGAAGGCGGCAAGCGGATGTCGTACGACGCATACGAGCGCGGGCTCCGCTGATGGCCGTCTCGCCGGCTCGCCGCGCGGCGTACGAGGTGCTGCTGCGCGTCTTCGAGCAGGACGCATACGCAGACCGCGTCTTCCGGACTGCGGCGCAGCAGCTCGACGAGCGAGACCGCGCGTTCGCGCAACGCCTCGCCTACGGCGCGGTCCAGCGCGTGCGCACACTCGACTATGCGATCGAGAAGCTCGGTAAGCGGCCGGTACGAAAGCTCGACCCGCCTGTTCGCGCGTCGCTTCGGCTCGGCGCGTATCAGCTCGGCTACACCGACACGGCACCACACGCCGCTGCGAACGAGTCCGTCGAGCTCGTGCGGCGCGCGCGGCTCGAGCGCGCCGTGCCGTTCACGAATGCGGTGATGCGCCGGCTTGCCGCCGGCATGCACGACCTGCTCGCAGGCATGCCCGACGGTCCGCTCAAGGAGTCGTATCCCGACTGGATCTACGAGGTGTTCGTGCGCGACCTCGGCGAGCCCGACGCGCTGCAGCTCATGCAGGCGATGAACGAGCCGCTCGAGACCGTCGTCCGCCTCGTGCACGGCGAGCCGCCGACGAACGCCGCCCCGACCGACATACCCGGCGCGTACGTCGTCGCGCGCGTCGACGATCTCGCAGTCGCAGAGGGACGTATCTGGCCACAGAGCCGCGGCTCGCAGCTTGTCGGTCTCTGCGTCGACTCGCAGGACGGTGAGCGCGTGCTCGATCTCTGCGCGGCGCCCGGCGGCAAGACCGCGCAGCTTCGCGGCGACGTCACCGCGGTCGAGATCGACGCGAACCGCGCGAGCGAGCTCCGCGCGAACCTCCAGACGCTCGGGCGAGGCGACGTGACGGTCGTCGAAGCCGACGGCACGCAGCTCCCGCTCGACCTCACCGGCTTCGACCGCGCCCTCGTCGACGCGCCCTGCTCCGGCCTCGGCGTGCTCGCGCAGCGCCCCGACCTCCGCTGGCGCGCGACGCCCCTGCCAGAGCTGCAGCTCTCCCTCCTGCGCGCAGCGGCGGAGCGCGTGAGGCCGGGAGGCACGATCGTCTACAGCGTTTGCACGCTGAACGCCGACGAGGGCGAGCGCGTGGTCGCGGCGTCCGGGCTCACAGTGCTGCCGCTCGGCGAAGAGTGGCCCCGGTACGCCCACCCACGCGACCCGCGCTTTCTGCTCACGCTCCCGCACGTGCACGGGACGAGCGGCTTCTTCGTCAGCCGACTTCGGGTCTAATCTAGCCCCTCGCGGCAGTGGCCTGGCGAAACTGGATCAGAAAGGTCGAAGTGGAGCCGTCGCTCTACGCGGCGGACTTCGCGAACCTTGGTGAGCAGATCGAAGTCATGCTGCGCACAGGCGCGCGCGTCTTCCACTTCGACGTCGGCGACGGCCATTTCGTGGAGCCGATCACGATCGGGCCGATCGTTCTCGAATCGATCGCGCCGCTCATCCATGCCGTCGAAGGCGCCGCGATCGATTGCCACCTGATGGTCGACAACCCGGTTCGCCACTTCCCGCAGATCGCGCGCGCCGGCGGCGACAGCGTCACGTTTCACTACGAAGCCGTCGAGGATGTCCGCGGAACGATCGCCGCAGCGCGCGAGCACGGCTTGCAGGCCGGGGTCGCCTTCAATCCGGAGACCGATCCTGCTGATGTCGCCGTCGCTTCCGGGGACGCCGACATCGTCCTCTGCATGAGCATCCACCCCGGCTACTCGGGGCAGAAGTTCATGCCCGACGCGCTCGAGCGGATTGCGACGCTGCGCGACCTGCTGCCCGACGAGATCCACATCCAGGTCGACGGCGGCATCGACAGCGAGAACATCCGCTCGGTCTACGACGCCGGGGCAAGGCTCATGGTCGCGGGGAATGCGATCTTCGGCCACGAAGACCTCCCCAGCGCCTACCGGCGCCTCGTGCAGGCCCTTGCCTGACCTGCCCGCGGGTTACGATCGTCGGATGAGCGCCCGCGAGACCTGGCCCGGCGAGGAGCCGGACCCTTCCGCGCCCGAGGACGGGATCGAGGAGCAGGAGCCCGCGGAGGACGAGCCCGCGGAGGACGAGCCCGCGGAGGATGAGCTTGCTGAGCCGTTCGAGGACGACGAGGACACGGGGGACGAGCCGCAACTCCGGATCGCCGGCCACGAGGAGGGCGAGCTCGAGATCCCGGACGACGTCGACGCCCTCGAGGGCGAGCCGCGGTCGACGCGACGCGCCGTCGGGCTCGTCGTCGCGCGGACGAACGTCGAGGTTGCGAACCGCCTGCTCGATGCGGCGCTCGCGGAGCTCGATCGCGCCGGCGTCCCGCACGACAGCGTGCTCGTCATGGGCGTACCGGGGCCCTTCGAGCTCCCGATCGCTGCGATGGCTCTCGCGAAGACGCGACGCTACTCGTGCATCGTCGCCCTCGGCGATGCAAGCGACTCGGCCGTCGTCGCGGGCGAGACCGCGAGCGGCCTGCAGCTCGCAGGGCTCGAGACGGGGATCCCCGTCGCCTTCGGCGTCCTCACGGACGGCGCGGTCGACCACGCGGAGGAGCGCGCCGCGGAGGCCGTCCGGAGCGCGCTCGAGATGGCGGACCTCTTCTCGCAGCTCCGCGCAACGGCTCAGGCTGCCAAATAGCTTCCGCTACACTGCTGCGCCGATGAGCAAGGTCTGCGCAGTCTGTGGGAAAAAGCCTGGTTTCGGGAACCATCGGAGCCACTCGATGGTCGCGACCAAGCGACGCTTCGACCCGAACCTCCAACGCGTCCGCGTGCTCTTGAAGGGCAAGGCACAGCGTGCATATGTATGCACGCGATGCCTCAAAGCCGGCAAGGTCCAGAAGGCCATCTGAGCCCCTTCCGCGCGATCCGCGAGTGGCGGATCGACCGGATGACGGACCGCATTGCGCGGCGCCCGCACGGCCGTAAGGCCCGCGCGACCTACGGTGACCCGGAGGCCCACTCGTTCACGTGGCGGCCCGTCCTCGATGCGCTCGCCCTCGAGCCCGGAGACCGGTTGCTCGATGTGGGCTGCGGCGGCGGCGTCTTCATGCGGCACGTTCGCGAGACCGTCGGCTGCGAGGTCGCGGGGGTCGACCACAGCCGCGACATGGTCGAGCTCTCGGGCGGGGTCTACGGCGACGCCGGCGCGCTGCCCTTCGCGGATCGGTCGTTCACGGCCGTCTCCTCGATCGTTGCGTTCTTCTTCTTTCCCGATCCCGTGCAGGCGCTGCGCGAGATGGCCCGCGTCCTCGACCCCGGGCGAGGGAGGATCGCGATCTACACGACCGCCCCCGAGGCGAAGGGGACGATGGCCGCGCCGTACCCCCTCGCGACGCGCGGGCACTTCTACACGGACGACGAGCTCCTCGCCCTCGCCCGCGAGGCCGGCTTCGGGAGCGCCCGGATCGCCCATCGCGAGGACTGGGCGCAGGTCCTCGCCGCGCAACCCTGATCTGCTGCCCCGCGTCCAACGGTATGCATGGACGCCCTGTCGACCTCGCTCGGCAAGATCGTCATCTCCAGCCAGGCAATCGCCCAGATCGTGGGGGAGACCGCGCGGGAGTGCTACGGCGTCGTGGCCATGGCGGGGCGCCGCTGGCTGCCGGACCGGAAGACGCGTGGGATCGAGATTCGCCGTGACGGAGACGAGGTGACCATCGACCTCCACGTCGTGGTCGAATATGGGTTGAACCTCGCAGAGGTTGCATCCACTGTGCGAAATCGAGTCGGATACGAGGTGCACCGCCTCACAGGCCTGCCGGTCAAGGCCGTTGAGGTACACATCGACGACGTTCGGAGAGCCGGATGAGCCTGAATGGAGATCTCGAGGCGCTGCAGAAGGTCGTCGACGCCGCGCTCGCGTCGCTCGAGGCGAACCGTGCACGTATCGACGACCTGAACGTCTACCCCGTTCCGGACGGCGACACCGGCACGAACCTGACGATGACCGTGCGCGCTGTCGACGAGGCGGTCGATTCGACGAGCGCCGCGAACAGGCAGTCGCTCGCGCGCGATGTCGCCCGCGGTGCGCTCATGGGTGCGCGCGGCAACTCCGGCGTCATCTTCTCGCAGATCGTCCGAGGCGCAGCCGACGTGCTCGGCGACGTCGACGGCCCCGTCATCGACGCAGCATCGATGGCGCGCGCGCTTCGCGGCGCCAGCGATGCTGCGTATCGCGCCGTGCGCAGACCTGTCGAAGGGACGATGCTGTCGGTCATCCGCGAGCTCGCCGAGGAGGCCGAGGCGCAGGCCGCGGCCCAGCCGCTCCTCGCGGAGCTGCTCGTCCGGCTCGTCGAGCGCGGGGAGGCAGCGGTCGCCCGGACCCCCGACCAACTGCAGGTGCTGCGCGACGCGGGCGTCGTCGATGCAGGCGGCGCCGGGCTGCTCGAGCTCGTGCGCGGAGTGGCCGCCTACATCAACGGCCAGCCGCTTCCCGAGGCGCTGCCGATCGAGGAGCGCCTGAGCGTCGAGGCGATCCACCAGGAGCTCTCCGAGTACAAGTACTGCACTGTCTTCCTGATCGAGGGCAAGGGGCTCGAGCTCGAGACGCTCGAGGACGAGCTCGAGAAGCTCGGCGACTCGCTCCTCGTCGTCGGGGACGAGAACGCAATCAAGGTGCACGTGCACACGGACGACCCCGGTGCCGCGCTCTCGATCGGGACGCGCTCCGGGACGATCGACCGCATCGAGATCGCGAACATGCACGAGCAGACGGCGCAACGCGAAGAACGGCTGCTCTCGGCCGTGCCCGACGCGCCGCCGGCAAAGACCGGCATCGTCGCGGTCGTCGCGGGGGACGGTAACCGCGCGCTCTTCGAGTCGCTCGCAGCGACCATCGGCCCGATCGAGATCGTCGAGGGTGGACAGACGATGAACCCTTCGACGGCGGACCTCCTGCGCGCGGCGCAGTCGATCGACGCCGACGAGGTGATCCTCCTCCCGAACAACTCGAACATCATCCTCGCCGCCGAGCACGCCGCGGCCCACGCCGACCGCAAGGTGGAGGTCGTGCACGCCGATTCGATCCCCGCAGGGCTCGCGGCGATGGTCGCCTACAACGGCTCGCGCAACGCGGCCGAGAACGCGGCGGAGATGCGGAAGGCGCTCGACGCGATTGCCACGGGTGAGGTGACGATCGCCTCCCGTGACGTCGAGCTGAACGGCATCGCGATCCGCGAGGGCCAGTGGCTCGGCCTCGCAGACGGCGAGCCGGTCGCGGTCGGCGAGAGCTTCGAGGAGGTCGCGAGCGCCGTCGTCGAGACGCTGCTCGACGACTCGCGCAGCCTGTTGACGCTGCTGACCGGGGAGGACGAGGCGCCGCTCGAAGGGCTTCTCGAGCGGATCCGCACATCGCACCCCGACGTCGAGGTCGAGCTGCAGGAGGGTGGCCAGCCCCACTACCACCTGCTTCTCTCGGCGGAGTAGAGTCCGCACCGCCATGGGGCGGCCGATCCGGATCCTCCTCGTCGAGGACAACCAGGTCTTCCGCGAAGCACTCGAGCTCCTGCTCGGCATGCGCGCGGAGCTCGAGGTCGTCGCGTCGGTCGGGGACGGCACGGAGGTCGTGGACGCAGTGAGCAAGCACCGGCCCCAGATCGTGTTGATGGACTACCGCCTTCCCGGCATGGACGGCGTGCAGGCGACCCAGGCCGTGCGCGCCGCCCATCCCGAGGTCGCGGTCGTCTGCCTGACCGCGTCGGCGAACGAGCGCGAGATCGAGGCGCTCTACGCAGCCGGCGCCGCAGCCTGTCTGACCAAGGACCAGGAGCTCGACGCGATCGTCGCGGCAATCGAGCGGGCCGCTGCGTGAACCTCACCACCGAGAACACGGCGATCGTCCTCGACTCGACTGCCGACTTTCCCGACGCCAGCGAGCACTTTGCGAACTGGCGTGTCGTTCCGCTCTACGTCAACTTCGGCACCGAGAGCTACCGCGACGGCGTCGACCTGACAGCTCGTGACTTCTACGAGCGGCTGCGCTCGAGCAGCGAGCTGCCGACGACGTCGCAGCCGACGCCGGGCGACTTCCTCTCGGTGTACGAGCAGCTCGGCACCTACGAGCGCATCCTCTCGATCCACATTGCCGCGAGCCTTTCCGGCACCTTCCAGTCCGCCGGCACGGCGGCGATGCAGCTCGGCGACGAGCGCGTGCGTACGATCGACTCGCAGTCGGCGTCGACCGCGATCGCGATGCTCGCGCTCGCGATTCAGCGGCGCCTGGAGCGCGGCACGACCGACGAAGAGGTGGACGAGCTCGTCCAGCGGTACCTGCGTGAGCACGGGCTGCTCTTCACCGTCGACACGCTCGAGTTCCTCGCGCGCGGCGGGCGGATCGGGCGCGCGAAGGCGTTCGCGGGCCAGCTGATGAACGTCAAGCCAATCCTGAGCATCAAGGATGGTGAGGTCCTGCCGGTGAAGCGCGTGCGCGGCAACCGCAAGGCGGTGCAGGAGTTCGTCGAGACGCTGCGGACACAGACGGTCGACTCGCCGAGCCTGCGGGTCGGCATCGCGCACGCCGACGCGCCCGAGCGCATGATCGCGCTCGAGAAGATGGTGCGCGACATCCGGCCACTGGCGCAGATCGAGCAGGAGACGACCCTCGGCGCGGTGATCGGCGCGCACGCCGGCCCGGGCACCGTCGGTTTCTTCTGGTTCACCGACGACTAGTCGTCGGAGCCGTCGTGCGCATCGTGTCCCTTCGCGGGCTCCGGCCGGACCGTCCACGACGGCGCCGCGGGAAGTTTCGCGCGGGGTGAGAGCTTGCCGACCGGGTCGTTCTGCGCTGCCGCGTTCCCGAGCAGGAGAAGGTTCAGGAAAATCGCGGCGGTTGCGGCGGCTCCGACAGCGAGCACGACGAGCACGGCCTTCGAGACGCTCACGCCGCCAACGCTAGCGTTC
Organism: uncultured Actinomycetes bacterium; assembly: GCA_963794045.1. Classification (GTDB taxonomy): domain Bacteria; phylum Actinomycetota; class Thermoleophilia; order Gaiellales; family Gaiellaceae; genus Palsa-739. Next base: position 578,973 of record CAWCCJ010000010.1, on the reverse strand, counting down.
TCTCGGTCAGGCCGCGGCGCAGGTCCGCGGCCTCTGCGGGGCGGTTCGCGAGGAGAGCGGCGTGCGTCGAGCCTGCGGCGTCGAGGTAGCGGACGGCGAACGAGTCGCCGTCGCCGTCGAACGCGAGCACGTCGTCCGGCTCGGGGGTACCGACGATCTGGAGGCGAAGGCCGAACTGGTCCGACCAGACGTACGGCGGTTGCGGTGGCGGTGCGGCGAGCCCGAGGATCCGCCGCGCAGCGGTCGCACCGTCGAACGCGGCGGCTGTCCAGTGCCCAGGCCCGACGACGTCGCCTGCCGCGTGGACGTGCGTCACGGGCCGCTCAGGCAGAAGCTCTCGCGCGGCCTCGACGCCGACGCCGACGAGGACTGCATTGGCACGCAGCTCCGTCCCATCCGTCAGCAGGATCGAGCTCACGCGTCCGCTCGCGTCTGCGCGGAAATGGGCGACGCCGGTTCGCAGACGCACGTCGATGCCGTGGCTTCGCCAGCGGGCCGCGAGCAGCAAGCCGACTTCCTCCCCCAGCACACGCGCGACGGGCGCATTCGCAGCTTCGACGATCGTCACCCGTAGCCCGAGCTTCAGCGCCGTCGAGGCGACCTCTGCTCCGACGAAGCCGCCGCCGATGACGACGAGGTGTGCGCCGGGGACGAGCTCGTCGTGCAGCGCGCGTGCGTCGGCAAGCGTCCGCAACTCGTGGACGCCGGACGGCCGCTCGAGCGGGAGCCGCCGAGGACGGGCGCCGGTCGCGAGGACGGCGTGGTCGAAGCGAAATTCCGAGCCACGGCCGGTCCGCACCACGCGGCCGGCGGGATCGAGCGCGACGACGGGGCTGCCGAGCGCGAGCTCGATGTCACGGTCGTCCCAGTAGGAGCCCTTGCGGAGGAGGAGCGAGCTCTCGTCGCGCGTGCCGAGCAAGAACTCCTTCGAGAGCGCCGGCCGCTCGTAGGGAGCAAAGGGCTCGTCGCCCACGAGCGTGAGGCGCCCGTCGTAGCCTTCGTTTCGCAGTGTCTCGGCCGCACGGGCGCCGGCAAGGCCGGCGCCTACGACGACCACCGCCTGCGCCGTCACGCCGCCTTCTCCTCGAAGACGGAGATGGCGGCCATCGGGCAGGCTGCGGCGGCCTCGAACGCCGCAGTGTCGTCGTCGCTCGACCCGACGCGAAGCGAGACCAGGCCCTCGCCGTCGACCTCGAAGATCTCCGGCGCCAGCTCGGCGCAGGCGCCGAACCCACTACAGAGGGAACGGTCGATCACGATCTTGACCATCAGACGCTCCTTTCACGAACGGGTGCGGGGGTGGGGGCGGGGCGGGTGGGGCGGGTGAGCGCACGCCACGACGTCGCGAAGGCGACGGCGCCCACCGCCCCGAGATAGAGACCGAGTGCCCACGGCCGCGACGAGTCGGTCCCCGCCGCGAGGCCATGGGCGGTTGCGAGAACGAAGAGGAAATACGTCGTCCAGTGCAGCCGACGCCAGGCGCGGAAACCGATCCGCCGCCGGACGGAGAATGAGACTGCGACGAGCGCGGCGAGCTCGCATGCGAGGACGCCGAACGAGACGGCGAGGGGGCGGTACGGCGAGATTCCGGGAACGACGAGCGCCGCGAGCGGCATGTGCACGGTCTGGTCGAGCGTCAGCGCGACGCCGTGCAGCACGAGCATTCCGAGCGCGAGAAAGGTCAGGAACCGGTGGACGTCGGTGACCGAAGCCGCCTTGACCGCGCGGCCGAACGGGCGCGATTTCAGCACGAGCCCGGCGAGCACGGTCGCGGTGAGCAGGGCATATGCGGTGAGCCCGCTCGCTCGCGCGAGGAGCCAGAACGTCGGGTCGTGGCTCATCCCAGGCCTCCTGCAAGGGTCGTACACCCCTGTGCGTCGACGATGACGGCGGGCAGGTGCGCAGCGTCGGCTTCCGCAGCGGCACCGCAGGCGCCGGCGAGGAAGAGCGACGTCGCCGCCACCTCCGCCGCGACTGCGTCCGGAGCGACGACCGTGACCCGGAGGACGTCGGAATCCGCAGGCGCGCCGATCCGCGGGTCGATCAGATGGTGGAGCATGCGGCCGTTGCGCCGCCACGTGCGCCGGTCGCGCCCCGAGGTTGCGAGCGCCGTGCCGGTGAGCTCGAGCGTGATCGTGTCCGAGCCGGTCTCGACGCCGACCGGCCAGCTTCCGCCGCGCGTCGCGATGTCGCCACCTGCACTCACGAGGCACGGGCCCGCCATGGCGAGCAGTTCGGCGGCACGTTCGGCGGCATAGCCCTTGGCGATGCCGCCGAGGTCGATCCGAACACCCTCGTCCAGCTCGACCCGATAGCCGTCGACGTGTACGCCGCCTCCTGCCGGGGCCGCTGGGGCAACGGCCCCGCCGTCGGCCGGGACCTCGTCGAAGGTGCGGTCGTACCCTGCGGCGACGACCGCGTCGTGCACGGTCGGGTCGAAGCGCCCGTCCGTCTGCTCGCGCGCTGCGAGGGCGAGTTCGATCACGCGCCTCAAGTCCGGCCCCGCAACGAGCGACCGGTCGCGGTTCAGCTGTGAGAGCTCCGAGTCGGCGCGGAAGCGCGAGAGCAGCGCCTCGAGCCGGTGGAACTCCGACGCGGCCGCGTCGAGCGCCCCGTCCGCGTCGTCGGCGTCGACGAGCAGCTCGATCTCCGTGCCCATCGCGCGGAACGTCCTCCGCTCCATCACGACGTCCTCGTGATCGTGAGCGGCGGCAGCATCACGACGCGCACGCCCGCAGAGGGAGAGGCGGGCGCCGCGTACGACGCTGCGGCGGCCTGCGCCGCGCGCTTCTTCGCGGCCGCGATCTGCGTGCGCCGCGCATGGAGCGCGACCCGGTACGCGGCCCAGCGGCGGGAGACGACGTCGTTCACGAGTCGCGCCTCGTGGCGGAGCCTGGCTTCACGGACGGCGAGCGCTTTCAGCCTCGGGTCGGTCGCAGCCGCCGCCCACGGCCGCGCCGCGACGACCGTCCAGGCGAGGAAGAAGGCGACGAGCGCGAACGCCAGCGCGTAGAGCCGGCCGGCATGGCTAGTCACCTGCCTCACCGCCGTCCTCGGCTTCGTGCGACCCGTCGTCGCCGTGGTGCAGGTGACGCACGACGACGATCGCCGGCGGGCGCCGGTAGATCACGCGGGGCTGCGCGCCGGTCGCCGGCGCCTGCCCGGCGTGCTGCGTCGCAGCGGCCGTCTTCGGGATCGCCGGTAGCGCGGGCGGCGCCTTCGCGAGCGCCTTTCGCAGTGACGCCTCGAAACGATCGAGCTGTTTCGCCCGTGCGAGCAGCTTCGCGTCGCTCGAGTGCGTGCTTGCCGCGCCGAGCGACACGGTCTGGGTCACCGCGATTGCTCCGAGCACTGCAGCCCCGGCGAGGAGAGCCGCGACGATCGTGACGTTCAGCCTGCTCACTTCAGTCCTCCTTTGATCGACGAGTCGACCGTAGGACGACGCCGGTTAGCGGCGGGAGCACGCGTGGCCAGGCTTCGGCAAACGCACTGCAAAGGTTCGGTTAACCCCCGATGCCCACCGCTCGTACGTGGGTGAGACTTGGGCATGCGCATCCTGGTCGTCGAGGACGAAGACGCGATCGCCGAGCCGCTCGTCGACGGGCTCCGGCGCGAGGGCTACGACGTCGATCGCGCCGCGACCGGACGCGGCGGCGCTCGACGAGGCGCTCCGGCCCGACCTCGTGCTGCTGGACCTGCGCCTGCCCGACATCGACGGGCTCGACGTGTGCCGTGCGCTGCGTGAGCGCTCGGCCGTGCCGATCATCATCGTCACCGCCCGAGGCGAGGAGTCGGACCGAGTGGTCGGCCTCGAGCTCGGCGCCGACGATTACGTCGTCAAGCCTTTCGGCGTTCGTGAGCTGATCGCGCGCATCCGCGCCGTCGCGCGCCGGACGTCGTCGCGGCCGCACGACGAGGGACCGCTGCATGTCGGCGCGCTCAGCGTCGACATCCGCGCGCGCCGCGCCCGGCTCGAAGGCCGGGAGCTCGAGCTGACGCCGAAGGAGTTCGACCTGCTCGCCGCGCTCGCGAGCGACCCGGGCGCAGCGATCAGCCGCCGCCGGCTGCTCGAGGAGGTGTGGGAGACGAGCTGGTACGGATCCGCGAAGACGATCGACGTGCACGTCGCGTCGCTGCGCCGCAAGCTGGGCGATCCGGGCTGGATCGAGACGGTGCGCGGCGTCGGTTTCCGCCTTCGCACGACGTGACGCAGCGGCTGCTCCTCGGGTATCTCGGCATCACGATCTTCGCGTTGCTCGCCCTCGAGGTGCCGCTCGGCATCCAGAACCAGCGCAGTGAGCGTCACGACATCACGGTCAAGGTGGAGCACGATGCGGTCGCGATCGCGTCGCTCGCAGAGGATGCGATCCAGTCGGGCAGCTCGGCACAGCTGCGGCCCGTGGCGGCCAAGGCCTACGCATACGCGACCTCACGAGGCGCGCGCGTCGTCATCGTCGACGCGCGCGGCTACGCCCGCGTCGACACGAGCTCGCGCGTCGCTGGAACCGAGAGCTTCGCCTCTCGGCCGGAGATCAAGTCTGCGCTCCGCGGCACGGTCGCGTCCGGAATCCGCTACTCGTCGACGCTCAAGGAGCGCCTGCTCTACGTCGCGGTGCCGGTCGCATCGGGCGGCCGCGTGCACGGCGCCGCCCGGATCACGTACCCGACGTCCGCGGTCGACGCCCGCATCCGTCAGGTACTGGTTGATCCTCGCCCTCATTGCCGCCATCGTGCTCGCAGCCGCCGCGGCCGTCGGCTTCGCGACTGCGCGTTTCGTCACGCGCCCGCTTCGACGCCTCGAACACGCCGCGGCGGAAGTCGGTGCCGGAAACATCGAAGCGCGTGCGCCCGAGAACGACGGGCCGGCCGAGGTGCGCTCGCTCGCCGCGGTGTTCAACGAGACGGTGTCCAAGCTCGGGCACCTCCTGCGCGCACAGGAGGAGTTCGTCGCGGACGCATCACACGAGCTCCGCACGCCGCTGACCGCGCTGATGCTTCGTCTCGAGAGCCTCGAGAGCGCGGTCGCGACGGACGGCCGCGCAGATGTCGAGGCGGCGCTTCGCGAGGTCTCGCGGCTGTCGGACATGGTCGAAGGACTGCTCGCGCTCGCTCGTGCGGATGCGGTGCCGTCGAGCACCGTCGACGTGGCCGCCGTCGCCGCGGAGCGGGTCGAGATGTGGCAGGCGCTTGCAAACGAGCGGGGCGTTTCGATCGTCGCACAGACGGACGGCGTCACCAACGCTCGCGCGGCCTCTCAGCGCGTGGAGCAGATCGTCGACAACTTCGTCTCGAACGCTCTCGACGTCGCGCCCGCGGGCTCGACCGTGACCGTGCTCGCGCGCGAGACGGCCGACGCCGTCGAGCTCCGGGTTCGCGATCAGGGTCCGTGGCATGTCGCCGCAGGAACGGGCGCGCGCCTTCGACCGCTTCTGGCGTGCCGGGACGAGCGGCGGCGGCTCGGGCATCGGTCTTGCCATCGTGCAAAAGCTCGCAGAGGCAGACGCCGCAACGGTCGCGCTCGAGGACGCACCGGGCGGCGGGCTCGATGCGGTCGTGCGCCTGCGCCGGGCCTGACGCCTTACCGAACCTTTCCGCTTCCTCCGACATTCCCTCGCTGCGCGCTGGCCCCTTGCTGGCAGCGCGCGTCGTAGAACGAGAGCGTCAAGCAGATCAGGAGGAACCGAACATGACCGTTCGCCGAAGCGCTCTCTCCCTCTCCGCCGTCCTCGCTGCGACGGTGCTCACCGGCGGCGCGGCGATTCTCGGGATCACACACGGCACGCAGGCTTCGCCGCCGGCTGCCCAGCCGGCCGCCGTCGTCCAGACCGTCCAGCCGCAGGCGCCGCAAGGGGAGGGAGACTGATGCAACGCGTCTGGATCGCCGTCCTCTCCGTCTGGGCCATGCTCGCGATCGTCGCCGTGCTCGCCTGGACGCATCGTGCAGTGCCGGCGGCGCAGCCGCAGGCGACCCCGCAGACCCTCGTGGTGCAAACGCCGAACGGCAAGCGTCAGATCGTCATCTTGCAGCCCGGCGCACTCGGTGCCTCGCACGCGACGACGCACACCTCGGGGGCGCCGCGATGAGCGCGCGCCTCGAGCGACGGACGTTCCGCGCCGTCGGCACGACGTGCAGCGTTGCGGTCACCGCGGGGGAGGCCGATGGAAGACTGGCTCGCCTGGCGCTCGCTGCCGGGCAACGCGAGGTCGCAGCGTGTGAGGCGGCGCTGTCGCGATTCGACGCAGCGAGCGATCTTTCGCGGCTCAACCGAAACGCCGGCACCTGGGTGACCGTGGACGTGCGACTGGTCGAGGCCCTTCGACTCGCGGTGCGCGCGCGAGCCGCGACGAACGGCCGCTTCGACCCCTCGGTTCTCCCCGCGCTCGTCGCGGCGGGCTACGACCGCTCGTTCGAGCAAATCGAGGAGCGGCCGCCGCGGCAGGTTGACGGCTGGCGCGCGGGAGCGCCCGTCGAGGTCGACGAACGCGGCGGCCGCGCGCGGATCGGCGCGGGTGCCGCTGTCGACCTCGGCGGGATCGGCAAGGGCTATGCGGCGTCGCGCGCCGTCGCCGCGATGCAAGAGGCGTGGCCGATGCTGCCGGGTGCGCTCGTCGACCTCGGCGGCGACCTCGCGCTCAGCGGCGCGACGCCCGAAGGCGGCCCGTGGCGAATCGACATCATGGATCCCCGCACGCCCGGCGCCACGGCCGCACGACTTCTCCTCTCGGGCGGCGGCGTCGCGACCTCGGGCCGCGACATCCGCCGCTTCGGCCCGCACCGTTCGCTCCATCACCTGATCGATCCGTCGACGGGGGCGCCGGCGAAGCCGGGGCCGCTCGCCGTCACCGTGGTGGCCGCTCACGCGGCAGAGGCGGAGGCGCACGCAACCGCGCTCGCGATCTCGAGCTCGGAGGAGGCGGCTGCGCACGTCGCCGCCAACCCGCAGATCTCTGCTCTCGTCGTACCGCACGAAGCCGTTCCGTTCGCGCTCGGAGCCCTGCCGATCGCACGCACACGCGTGCTCGTGAGGGCTGCCTGATGACCACGACGTTGCCGATTGCCTGGTACGTCGCACGCGCCGCGGGGCTTGTTGCGTTCGGACTGCTCACGCTCTCCGTCTGGCTTGGGCTCGCGATGAGCACGCGCCTCTTCGGCCCGAAGCGCATGAAGCCGCTCCTCGGGCTGCACCGGACGCTTGCCTGGACGGGCCTCTCGATGATCGGCCTGCACGCGGTCGCGCTCCTGTTCGATCCGGTGCTGCACTTCGGGCTCGCATCGATCCTCGTGCCGTTCGCTTCGCCGTGGCGCACGGCCGCGGTCGCCTCCGGCGTGATCGGCGGCTGGCTCAGCCTCGCGCTCGCGGCCTCGTTCCGCGCGAGGAAGTGGATCGGGCAGAAGGGCTGGCGCCGGCTGCACTACGCGAGCTTCGCCGCGTTCGCGCTCTCACTCGGTCACGCACTGCTCGTCGGCACAGACCTCCGCGGCTTCGGCGGCCCGGTGCTCGCGCTCGTCGCGGCCGGCCCTGTCCTCTGGCTCACGTTCTACCGGCTGCTCGTCCCCCGGCTGCCGCCGCGTCCCCGCGCGGCATCAGCCCCCGCGACGTAACGTCCGCCGGTAGCTCTAACGTCCCACACGCTCTGGCGCCGAGCACGATGACAGCACTCCGTCGACAGACGGTCTTCGCAGGGCTGGACCAGCCCCGGTCTTGGCCTGCGACGCGCGGCGCTCCGCAGCCGCGGCGGCTCGAGCGCGAGCTCGACGTATTGCCCGGCGTCGGGGCGACGCTGAAGCGGAAGCTCGCGAAGCTCGGGCTCGTGACGCTGCGCGACCTCCTCGAGCACCGGCCCCGCCGGTACGAGTCCGCCGTGGACGAGGTCGCCGATCGCGGCGCTCGCGGGACGAGGACGAGGTCGCGATCGCCGGCGAGGTGCTGAACGTCAGCGCCCGGCGCCGCGGGAGGCTTCGAATCGTCACCGCGCGCATCTCCGACGGCACCGCCTCGGTCGCGGCAACGTGGTTCAACCAGCCATGGCTCGAGGAGCAGCTGCGACCGGGCGTGCACGTGCGCCTGCGCGGAAAGCCGGGCCGCTACGGCTTCGACGTGAAGTCGCACGACATCGGCGAAGGCGAGTCGACCGCCGACTTCGCGCCGGTCTACCCGGCGAGCGAGGAGATCACGCCGAAGCGGATGCGAACGCTCGTCGGTCATGCGCTCGGGCACGTCGTCGACTACTTCGACCCGCTTGCCGGCCGAGCTCCGCGAGCGGGAAGGCCTACCGCTGAAGCGCGACGCACTCTTCGCGATCCACCACCCGGCATCGGATGTCGAGGCCGAGCGGGGTCGGGCTCGGCTCGCCTTCGAGGAGTTGCTGCTCCTGCAGATCGGGATCGCACGGCGCGCAGCCGCGCGCGAGGCGTCGCTCGCGCCCTCGCTCGGGGCAGCCGGCGAGCTGATCGACCGCTACCGGAAGGCGCTGCCCTTCGCGCTGACCCCGTACCAGGAGCAGGCGATCCGCGAGATCGACGACGACCTCGCGATGCACGGTGCCGATGCAGCGGCTCCTGCAGGGCGACGTCGGCTCGGGCAAGACGGTCGTCGCGCTCTATGCGCTCCTGCGCGCCGTCGAGCACGGACGGCAAGGGGCGCTCGATGGCGCCGACGGAGACACTGGCAGAACAGCATTTCCTGACAGTCGAATCGCTCTGCTCTCGCCTCGGCGTCTCCATTGCACTGCTCACGAGCGCCTCGCCGAAGAAGTCGCGGGTGAACGCGTTGTCGGCCGACGTGATCGTCGGCACGCACGCGCTCATCCAGGAGGGCGTCGAGCTCCGCGATCTCGCAGTTGCGGTCGTGGACGAGCAGCATCGGTTCGGGGTCGAGCAGCGAAAGGCGCTCACGCAAGGGCGCTCGCCCCACGTGCTGCACATGACGGCGACGCCGATCCCGCGCACGCTCGCGCTCACCGTCTACGGCGACCTCGCCGTCTCGGAGATCGCGAAGCCTCCCGCGTCGCGGAAGCCGATCATCACGAGCTGGATCGAGGAGGCGAAGGCGCCCGAGGCGTACCGCCGGCTCGCGCGGCTGCTGACGGAGGGGCGCCAGGCATACGTCGTGTGCCCGCTCGTCGAGGCCTCGGAGACGACACTGGCGCGCGCAGCCGAGGAGGAGGCCGAGCGGCTCCGCCGCGCCGAGCTTCACGACTTCCGCGTCGGGTGCATGCACGGCCGCATGAAGCCCGACGTGCGCCGCGACGTGATGGCGCGTTTCACATCGGGCGAGCTCGACGTCCTCGTCGCGACGACGGTGATCGAAGTCGGCGTCGACGTCCCGAATGCGACGGTGATGATCGTGCAGGAAGCGGACCGCTTCGGCCTCGCGCAGCTCCACCAGCTCCGCGGGCGCGTCGGCCGCGGCGGCGAGCAGTCGTACTGCCTGCTCGTCTCGCGCTCGCGGGACGAGCTGACCGAGACTGCGCAGCACCGGCTCGAGGCGCTCGTTGCGACGACCGACGGCTTCGAGCTCGCGGAGGTCGACCTCGACCTACGCGGCGGCGGCCAGCTGCTCGGGACGCGGCAGCACGGCGTCAGCGACCTCCGCTTTGCGCACATCCGTCTCGACCGCCGACTCCTCGAGCGTGCGCGCGCCGTCGCGCAGGGGTTGACGCCGACGCCGACACTCGACGACGCGGTCGACGAGCTCTTCGGCGGCGTCGGGCTCGAAGCCTGACGTGCCGTACGAGACCTTCGCGCGCTTCTACGACGCGATTCAGGGCGAGCGCGCCGAGGCGCTGCCGTTCGTCCTGCCACATCTTCGCGGCGCGTCGACCGTCCTCGAGCTCGCGTGCGGGACGGGCTCGATCCTCGCACAGCTGAAGGGCGACTACGAGGTCGCCGGCGTCGACCTCTCACCGGAGATGCTCGAGCTCGCGCGTCAGAAGCTGCCCGACGTCGAGCTCCACCTCGGCGACATGCGGTGGATCCGGCTCGGGCGGGCGTTCGACGCGGTTCTCTGTCTCTACGACGCGGTCAACCACCTGCCGGAGCTCGCCGACTGGGAGAGCGTGTTCGACACGGCCGTCGCGCACCTGCGGCCGGGCGGCGTCTTCGTCTTCGACGTCAACTCGGAGGAGCGGCTCGACTGGTTCGTCGGCCGCCCGCCGGTGGCGCTCGACTTCGATCGCGGCGTGGCGGTAATCGACGTGATCGACGGCGGCGGGCCGGCCCGCATCTGGGAGCTGCGGTTCTTCGAGCAGATCGAGGGCGACCGCTATCGCCTCTCCCGGGAGGAGATCCGCCAGGTCGCGTTCCCGGAGGCCGACATCCGCGCCGCACTCGAGTCCCGCTTCGGCGAGGTGGGTGTCGAGAACGAGAACGGCCGCCTCTGGTTCGCCTGCCGGGACCCGCGAGCAGTTCGCTGACGTACCTCTCCCATGGATCGGCGCTCGTTCATCCTCGCGGCCGCTGCCGCGCCTGCCGCGCTCCGCGCTTCGCCGCGGGCGTTCGTGACCGCCGATCTCGAGTCGCACGTCGCGGTCGTCGATCTTGCCCGCAGACGGGTCGCTCGCCGGATCCCCACGCCGCCGGGCCCGCGCTCGATCGAGCAGGTCGGCGAGCACTACATCGTCGCGCACACCGCGATCGGAAAGGTGAGCATCCTCGGCGTCGAGGTGCTCGACGACTTCGACGAGCCGCGCTACACAGCCGGGTCGCACGACGGCAGGTACGCGTTCGTCACCGACGCCGGGAACGCGCGGCTCGCAGTCGTCGACGTCCTGCGCGTGCGCGTCGTCGCGCGGGTGAAGCTCAAGCAGTGGCCGCGGCATCTCTCGCTCTCGCCTGACGGCGGGCTGCTGCGGGTCGCGCTCAGCAGCGCGTCACAGGAGCTTGCGCTCGTCGACGTGAGACGGCCGCTACAGCCGCGACTCGTCCGCTACGAGCGCGTAGCCCTCGAGGCGCACGACGTCGGCTTCGCGCCGACCGGCCGGCTGTGGCTGACGAGCGGCGAGGCGAACGTCGTCTCGGCCGGCGGGCGGCTGCTCGACGCCGGCCGGGGGCCGCAGCACGTGACCTTTGCGCACGGCCGCGCGTACGTGACGAGCGGGGACGACGGGACGCTGCACGTGTACGACGAGCGAACAACCCGGCTGCTCGCGTCCTCGCAGATACCGGTCGGCTCGTACAACGTCCAGCGGCTCGGAGGGGGCGACGTCGTCACGCCGTCGTTGAACGCGGGAACGCTCACCGTCGTCGACGGTTCGCGCGTCCGGGTGGCGCGCTCGTGTCACGATGCCGCCTGAGTGCGGATCATCGCCGGGACACATCGCGGGCACACGATCCATGCGCCGCCGGGCACGGACACGAGGCCGACCTCCGACCGGGTACGCGAGAACGTGTTCAACATCCTGGGGCCGGTCGACGGCGCGTCCGTCCTCGATCTCTACGCCGGTTCCGGGGCGATGGGGCTCGAGGCGCTCTCGCGCGGGGCCGAGCGCGCCGTGTTCGTCGAGCGGGACCCGGACGCGGCGAGGGTGATCGAGCGGAACCTCGACAAGCTCCGCCTTCGTGGCACGGTGCTGCGCCGCGATGCGGTCTCGGTGCTTGCCTCCGAGACGAGGAAGTACGATCTCGTGCTCGTCGATCCGCCCTACGACATGTACCTCGACGTCCAACCACAGCTCGCGCGTTACGTTCCCGGCGTCCTCACAGAGGACGGCGTCGTCGTCGTCGAGACGGGCGCTCGGATCGAGCCCGAGCTGCCGCTGCCGTTGCGCACGTCGCGGAAGTACGGTGCGGCGCGGATCACGGTGTACGGATGATCACGGCCATCTGCCCGGGCTCCTACGACCCCGTGACGAACGGCCACCTCGACGTGATCGCGCGCGCAGCGGGGATCTTCGATCGCGTCGTCGTCGGAGTCGTCGGCGATCCGCGGCACAAGACGCCGATGTTCACGGTCGAAGAGCGCGTCGAGTTCCTGCACGGCGCCCTGTCGAAGCTCGACAACGTCGAGATCGACGTCTTCCGCGAGCTCGTCGTCGAGTTTGCGAAGAAGTGGGATGCAAAGGCGATCGTCAAAGGGCTGCGGGTCATCTCGGACTTCGAGTGGGAGTTCCAGATGAACCAGCTGAACCGTCATCTCGCGCCGGACATCGAGACCGTGTACGTGATGGCGAGCCCCCAGGTGAGCTTCGTCTCGTCGAGCGGCGTCAAGGAGATCGCCGCGTTCGGCGGCGACGTCTCGGCGCTCGTGCCCGAGCCGGTCGCGCGAGCCTTCAAGGAGCACTTCCCTAACGGCCGGCCGGGGACGCCGGAGAACCCGACGGAATGAGCGAGCTGGATATCACGCTCCGCGACGGGCGAACGCTGCACGTCTATGACGAGGGCGATCCCGAGGGCCTCGTCGTCGTGGAGCACCACGGCACACCGGGGAGCGGGTTGGCCTATGCGCCCGACGTCGAGCTCGCGCGCGAGCGCGGATTGCGCGTGATCGGCTACGACCGCGCCGGGTACGGCGGCTCCACCCCGAAGCCGGGACGCGAGGTCGCCGACATCGCAAACGACATCGAGGACGTGCTGGACGAGCTCGGCGTCGCCCGGTTCGCGTCGCTCGGCGGCTCGGGTGGCGGGCCGCACACGCTTGCGCTCGGTGCGCTCCTTGCCGACCGCTGTGTCGCGACCGCCTCGATCGCGTCGCCGACGCCGTGGGAAGCGGAGGGGATCGACCAGATGGCGGGCATGGGCGAGCAGAACGTCGAGGAGTTCAACGCCGCGCTCGCCGGGCCGGAGGTGCTCGAGCCCCTGCTCGAGCGAGAGGCGGCGTCGCTCCGCGCCGCCTCCGCGGAGGAGTTGAAGGATGTGCTCTCGACGCTCCTGCCCCCGGTCGACCGAGAGGTCTGGACGGGCGATCGGGCCGAGCATGCGAAGAAGAACATCGACCGTGCGGTCGAGAACGGGATCGCCGGCTGGCGCGACGACGACCTCGCGTTCGTGAAGCCGTGGGGCTTCGACCTCGACGACATCGGCGTCCCCGTCCTTCTCTGGCAGGGAGGGCAGGATCTGATGGTCCCCGTCGCGCACGGGCGGTGGCTCGCGGAGCGGATCCTGGGCGTGGAGGCGCACATCAGCGACCCGGACGGGCACCTCTCGATCGCGGTCGGCCGGCTCGGGGAAATCTACGACTGGCTCCGGGTCAGGCTCCAGAAGGGCCGTCCGACGCCTCAGCGAAGCTAGACTTCCAACTCATGGACGTCCTCGTTCTTATCGACAAGCTCGACGACCTCGTGCACAACGCGAAGGCCGTCCCCCTCACCGATCAGGTTCGCATCGACCGGGAGGAGATCTACGACATCCTCGACCAGATGCGTGCCACGATCCCGGAAGAGATCAAACAGGCGCGCTGGATCGTCAAGGAACGCCAGGAGATGCTCGCGGAGGCGAAGCGCGAGGTCGACCGGCTGCTCGCCGAGGCGCGGGAGCAGGCCGTCCGCGAGGCGTCGCAGACCGAGATCGTGAAGATCGCCGAGCGGCAGGCGCAGGACATCGTCGACGAGGCCCGTCGCGAGGCGCGCGAGGCGCGGCTCGAGATGGAGGATTGGGCCGACTCGATGCTCGCCTCGCTCGAGGTCAATCTCGACCGCTTCCTCACTGCGGTGCGGCGCGGCCGTGAGCGGCTGCACGAGCGCTCGCAGGAGTCCGTCGTCGGCGCCGGTGTCGGCGCGACGAACGACGGCTCCGGCGACGATCTGGGGTATTAGGGTCTAGCGCTACCCTCCGCGCGTGCGGCGGTCGATAGTGGAGTGGGTCGTGACGCTTGCCGTCGCGGCGATCGTCGTCCTTGCGGTCGAGGTCGAGGTGGCGCAGCCGTTCCGCGTGCCCACGTCGTCGATGGAGCCGACGCTCCATTGCGCGAAACCGGGCATCGGCTGCACCGGCTCCTTGAACGACCGCGTGATCGTCGCGAAGCTCGTCTACCGCTGGCGCGACCCGCGCCGCTTCGAGATCGCGGTGTTCCACGCGCCGCCGAAGGCGAAGCAGTTGTGCACGGAAGGAGGCACGTATCTCAAGCGCGTGATCGGCCTGCCGGGGACCGCGTTTCGGAGCGCAACGGCTTCTTCTACGTGAACGGCCGCAAGCTGGACGAGCCGTACCTCACGCTGCACGACCGCGACTCCGTGACGATGGCATGGCCGCGGCTCGGCAAGAACGAGTACTTCATGATGGGCGACAATCGTCTCGGCTCGTGCGACTCGCGAACCTGGGGCGCCGTGCCGCGTTCGTCGTTCATCGGCCCTGTCGTCGCGACGTACTGGCCGCCGACGCGATGGACGGTTCGCTGACCTCCTTCGCGATTGCGATGAACGCTTCCGCCGCTTCGCTCTTGTAGCGGTCGCGGTGGGTCACGACCGCGAGTCGGCGCGCGGGGATGCGGTTGCCGAACGGAAGCGAGACGTAGGCCGGGTTTCGCGGGTTGACGACGAGCTGCGGCACGACGGCGACGCCGAGCCCTTCGGCGACGAGGCCGACGAGCGTCCCGTTGTCGTCGCTTCGGAAGATGACGTTGAGGTTCGGGACGCGGCCGCGCAGATACGTCTCGGGCTCGCCTACGTGACGCCAGGCGACGAGGGGGAGGCCGGCGAGCTCGCGGAAGCTCGGCGCCGTCTCGCGTTGTGCGAGCTCGGACCCGGCCTGCACGAGGAGGACGTACGGGTCTCGCAGCACCTCTTCTGCATCGAAGGGCCCCTCGGGGAGCGGGAGGTCGGCGAACGTCAGGTCGAGCTCGCCGTGCTCGAGCAGGCGGAGGAGGTCGGCGGCGTCCGTCTCTTCGCGAACGCTCACGTCGACGCGCGGCCAGTCCTGCTTGAACCGGCGGAGGAGCCCCGGGAGGATGCGCGCGCCGACCGACTGGTAGATGCCGACGCGAAGCGGCCCGGCCGCGCCTTCAGCGAACGCGGCCATGTCTGCCTGCGCCGCGTCGATCTGGGCGACGATCGCGTCGGCGTGGCGAAGGAGGAGCCGCCCGCATCGGTCAGGTCGACGGGGCGAGGACCACCGGGGCGGTCGACGAGCCGCTGCCCGACCTGGCGCTCGAGGTGGGCGATCTGCTGGCTCACGGCCGACTGCGTGTAGCCGAGCTCGCGGGCGGCCGCGCCGAAGGAGCGCGCGCGCCGACGGCCTCGAGGGCGGCGAGATGGCGGAGCTCGACTCCCGAGAAATCCATTACGTTCCATGATCGATATCAATTGTAGCTAGATTTGCCCTGATCGATCGGGCCAGGCACGGTGAACGTCGTGAAGCTCGTTTCGCACTCGCGACCGTGTACATCGTCTGGGGCTCGACCTACTCTCGCGATGGCCGTCGCCGACCGGACGATTCCGCCGATGCTGATGCTCTCGGTGCGCTTCCTCCTGGCCGGAGCGCTGCTCTTCGTGTGGGCGCGGCGGCGCGGGGAGGTCGTCGGGGCCGCTGGGCAGGCGCCAGTGGCGCGCCGCGGCGCTCGTCGGCTTGGCGCTCCTCGTGCTCGATACTGGCGGGCGTTGCGTGGGCTGTGCAGCGCGTTCCGTCAGGGACGGCGGCCGCTGCTCGTCGCGAGCGTCCCGCTCTTCATGGCAGTCGCTCGACCGCTTCTGCTTCGGCGTGCGCCTGCCGCGCCTCGCCGCAGCCGGGATCGGCACCGGCCTCGTCGGCGTCGCGATCCTCGCCGGGCCGTCGGGCAACGTCGATCTCGTCGGCGCCAGGCGTGCTGCTCTTCGCATCGTTCTCGTGGGCGGCGGGATCGGCGTACATGCGCGTCGCGCCGCTCCCGCGCGGGCCGTTGACCTCCGCGGCGATGCAGATGCTGACCGCCGGGCGTGGCGCTCGGCGTCATCGGCGTCGCGTCGGGCGAGGCCGGCGCGTTCGATCTCGTCGGCGGTGTCCTCCGCGTCGCTCGGGGCGCTGGCGTTCCTCGTCGTCTTCGGGTCGCTGCTCGCATTCACCGCGTACGGCTGGCTCGTGCAGCATGCGCCGACGCCGCTCCTCTCGACCTACGCCTATGTCAATCCGGCCGTCGCCGTGTTCCTCGGCTGGGCGTTCGCGGGCGAGCATGTCGGTGGGCGCGAGGTGGCGGCAGGGCTCGTCATCCTCGCCTCGGTCGGGATGCTCCTCCTGGCGCGCGAGGAGCCCGAGGAGGCGCCGGCGATCGCCGGAGTCGATGCCGGAGTACATCGGCCGCCAGGAAGCCCAGGTCGCCGAGCTCCGCCCGGCGCCGCGGCTCTCGGAGCTCCCGCGCGCCGCGGTGTAGCTTCGTGCTCGGGCGTGACCCTCTCGTGACGGTGACGTCACGGGGCCTGGCCCCGGACGTGTCTTTCCGCGCGAATGCCCTGCACCTGAGAACCCTGCCGGTGCCAGGCCCCGTTACGCAAGCGTCACGAAATGCGCATCCGCACACCGGCGTGACGCTTTCGTATGAAACAAGAGACTGGTGCCTGGCACCGGCCGTGTCCTGCCGGTGCAAAGCCGCTGCTCGTTCGCCACGGCTGGTGCCTGGCACCAGTCACGAAAGCGTGACGAAAGCCTCGCGCTACGGTGAATGGGACATGGCGACGACGTTCAACCTCCGCAACCTGAAGCTGCCGCTCGGCGAGCAGTTCCACGACACGGTCGAGGTGGAGCTCGAGCCGCTGCTTCTCGCCGGCACCGAGTACACGCCCGATCCGGCGACCGTGCCCGCCGAGCTGACGGTGACGAAGGCGACGACCGGCACCGTCTACCAGCTGAGCTTCAAGGCGCAGCTCCACGGGCCCTGCTTCCGCTGCCTCCGCGACACCGTCGTCGAGGAATCCGTCAACGCCCGCGAGTACCAGGCGAACAACCCCGGCGACGACGAGGAGCTCCGCTCGCCCTACGTCCTCGACAACGCCCTCGACCTCGCCTCGTGGGCGCGCGACGCGCTCGCCCTCGGGCTGCCCGACAAGATCCTCCACGCACCGGACTGCGCGGGGCTCTGCCCCGTCTGCGGCAAGGACCTGAACGAGGAGCCGCACACGCACGAGGAGACCGCCGCCGACCCGCGCTGGGCCGCGCTCGACGAGCTTCGCGGGCAGCTCTGACGCGTACCTAGCGATCGATCGCCGACATGTCGGCGTAGCGCTCGCCCTGGGCGACTCCGTGCGGGAACGCCTCCTCGAGCCGGTCGAGCTCCTCGTCGGCCAGAGTCACGTCGGCGGCGGCGGCATTCTCCTCGAGATAGGAGCGCCGCTTCGTCCCCGGGATCGGGACAACGTCCTCGCCGCGCGACAGCACCCACGCGAGCGCGACCTGCCCCGGCGTGCAGCCCTTCTCGCGCCGCGATCTCCTCGATGACCGCGACGAGATCGAGATTCCCTTGGAAGTTGTCGCCGCTGAAACGTGGATGCCGCTTTCGGAAGTCGTCCTCCTCGATGTCGTCCGGTGACGTGAAGCGGCCGGTGAGCATCCCGCGACCGAGCGGCGAGTAGGCGACGAAGCCGATGCCGAGCTCGCGGACGGTCTCGAGCACGCCGTTCGTCTCCGGATCGCGCGTCCAGAGCGACCACTCCGACTGCAACGCCGTGATCGGGTGCACCGCATGCGCTCGGCGAATGGTCTCCGCGCTCGCCTCGGACAGGCCGAGATGCCGCACCTTGCCGGCATCGACGAGCTCGGCCATCGCGCCGACCGTCTCCTCGATCGGCACCGTCTTGTCGACGCGGTGCTGGTAGTACAGATCGACGTACTCGACGCCGAGGTTCGCGAGCGACCGGTCGATCGCCTCGCGCACGTACTCGGGACGCCCGACGATCGAGCGACCGCCGTCGGCATCCACGTGGTTCCCGAACTTGGTCGCGAGTACGACCTTGTCACGCCGCCCCGCGATCGCGCGGCCGACGAGCTGCTCGTTCTCGCCCATGCGATGCCCGTAGATGTCGGCGGTGTCGAGGAAGAAGATCCCGAGCTCGAGCGCGCGATGGATCGTCGCGATCGACTCCTGTTCGTCGGTCGCGCCGTACCACGCCGACATCCCCATGCAGCCGAGGCCCTCCGCGGAGACCTCGAGCCCTTGTCCGAGCGTTCTCGTTTTCATCGTGTGAGTTTGGCGGTTCGCGACACGGTTACGCGGCGGTCATGCCCATAGCGATCATTACCGGCTCCGATTCCGGCATCGGCAAAGCGACGGCCGTCCAGCTCGCACAGGACGGCTTCGACATCGGCATCACGTGGCACGAGGACGAGAAGGGTGCAGGCAAGACCGCCGACGAAGTTCGCCAGATCCGGACACCGAGCGGAGGTGAGGCAGCTCGACCTGAGCACGCTTCCCGCAATCGGCCGACGTGATCGACGAGCTCGCCGAGGCCCTCGGCGGCGTCGACGTGCTCGTGAACAACTCGGGCACGAGCCGGAAGTCCAAGGCGATCGACCTCTCGTACGAGGACTGGCGCCACACGCTCTCGGTCGACCTCGACGGCGCGTTCCTCTGCGCGCAGCGCGCGGCACGCCGGATGATCAAGGCCCGGAACGGCGGACGCATCGTCAACGTCACCTCCGTCCACGAGTACAAGCCGATCGTGGACGGCGTCGCCTATACGACCGCAAAGCACGGGCTCGGCGGGCTGACGAAGCAGCTGGCCTTCGAATGGGGGAGGCACGGGATCACCGTGAACGCGGTCGCGCCCGGCATGGTCGCGACACCGATGACGGACATGGAAGACGAGGACCCGCGCAACGAGCAAAAGCCGGAGTTCCCGCTCGGCCGTCCGGGCGACGCCCGCGAGATCGCCAGCTGCATCGCCTGGCTCTGCTCGCCCGGCGCGGCATGGACGACCGGCGCGAGCTTCGTCGTGGACGGCGGCTACCTGCTCGTCAGCCCGAGCTCGATGCCGGAGGATCTCGACTAGCGCGGCACGAGGTACGGCGTCGTCGTCGTCGAGCTGGACGAACCCTGTGCGCTCGAGGATCGGGCGGCTCGTCGGCAGCGCGTCGACCTGCAGGTAGCGGTACCCGCGCTCGCCCGCGAGCTCGGCGCGCTTCGCAACGGTGGCGCGGTAGAGCCCGCGCCCCCGATGCTCGGGCAGCGTCGCGCCGCCGTAGAGGCCCGCAAACGGGGAGCTCTGGACGAAGTCGATCCGTCCCGCCGACGCCGGCTCGCCGTCCACGAAGCAGATGACCGCGAGCATCGACGGCTCCTCCTGCTCGAGCGCTCGCTTGAGCTCGCGGCCGACGCCGCCCCCGTGTCCGCGGCCGAACGCGCGCTCGGTCAACACGACGAAGGCATCGACGAGCTCGTGTGTCGTCGCGACGCGGACATCGGCGTCGGTCTCCGTCGCCACCTCCGCCACCTCGGCGACGACGAGCGCTTCCTCGTCGTCCGGCACGAGGCCGGCGGCGGCGAGCCGCTCCGGCAGGTCGGCAGGGCGATCGTGGCTGTAGAACTTCCATTCGACGTGACCGGGGATCTCGCGGAGCCGGCCGACGAGCCGCTCGATCTCCGTATCAGCATTCGATTCGTCCAGATCGGTCCAGAGGACGGCGCTCCAGTCGCTCCCCGATGAAGAGCGTGCTGCGCTCGTCGCGCTCGACGCGAACGGTCGGGTCGCTCGAGACCACGTCCCGGCGGCTCGAGCGGTCGAACTCGGCGAGTACCGCCTTCGTGTCCACGTCGACATTGTGGCTATAGTGGGCCGCCGACATGGCTGTCCCGAAGCGGAAAACCTCGAAGTCGCGCCGTGACAAGCGGCGCGCGACCCACGCGATCAGCGCGGCCGTCGTGAACGTCTGCCCGCAGTGCGGGCAGCCGAAGCGGCCCCATCGCCTCTGCGGCACCTGCGGCACGTACAGGGGCCGCGAGGTCGAGCCGCTTCGCTTCGACGCTCCCTAGACGTGTCGGTCCGCATCGCGGTCGACGCGATGGGAGGCGATCGCGGTCCCGACGAGATCGTGGCCGGCGCGCTTGCCGCGCGCAGCGAGTCGATCGAGCCCGTGCTCTTCGGGCCGGCCGGCCTCGACACGCGCGGTCTGGAGCTCGTCGAGACGACCGAGACGATTGCCATGCACGACAAGCCCGCCGAGGCTGTCCGTGCGAAGCCCGACTCGAGCCTCGTTGCGTCGGTTCGAAGCGTGGCCGAGGACATGACGCAGGCGGTCGTCTCCGCGGGCAACACCGGAGCGATGCTCGCCGCCGGCCTGCTCGAGCTCCGCCGGATCCCCGGTGTCATCCGGCCCGCGATCGCCGTGCCGATCCCGACGAGCCGCGGCCCGTCCGTGCTTCTCGACGCAGGCGCGAACGCCGACGCACGCGCCGATCACCTGCTCCAGTTCGCGACGATGGGCGCGGTCTTCGCCGAGGAGATCCTCGACGTCCGAGCGCCGGCCGTGCGACTGCTCTCGATCGGCGAGGAGTCGGAAAAGGGGAACCAGCTCACCCTCGACGCGCACGAGCTGCTCGCGGCGAGCGACCTGAACTTCGAGGGCAACACCGAGGGCCGCGACATCCTGTCCGGCGCCGCCGACGTCGTCGTCACCGACGGCTTCACGGGCAACGTCGTCCTGAAGACGCTCGAGGGCACGATCCTGACGATCCTGGAGTCCCTCCGGGCAGAGATCACCGCGACCCCGCGCGGGAAGCTCGGCGGTCTCCTCATCCGCCCGGCCGCTCGAAGGCTCCGCCAGCGGCTCGATCCGGATACCTACGGGGGTGCGTATCTGCTTGGTCTACGGGGCCTCGCGGTGATCGCGCACGGCAATTCCTCAGGGACGGCGATCGCGAATGCGATCCGTCTCGCGGGCCGGGGCGTCGAGCACGACGTGGTCGGTCGGCTCGCTGCACGTATGCCGGAGCGGACGGGCGTTGTATGATCGCGGCGATTTTCCCAGCTCCCAATAAACTGGCCCCCACTAAACGAGGTGACATGGCAGCGTCGCGCGAGGAAGTCTTCGAGCGAGTCAAGGAAGTCCTGACCGAGCAACTCGGGATCGAGGAAGCAGATATCACGGAAGAGGCGTCGTTCCAGGAGGATCTGGACGCCGACTCCCTCGACCTCGTCGAGCTGATCATGGAGCTCGAGGACCAGTTCGGGATCAAGATCTCGGACGAGGACGCTCAGAAGATCACAACCGTCGGGCAGGCCGTCGACTACGTCTCGTCCCACCAGTAACGACCGAGACCAGGCATCAGGACCTCGCGCCGCTGATCGACGCGCTTCCGCCCGACAGGGCGGCGATCGCGTTCACGCATGCGTCGTGGGCGGTCGACAGGACCGAGTCGTACGAGCGGCTCGAGTTCCTCGGCGACAGCGTGCTCGAGCTCGCGATCGCGCACGAGCTCTACGCGCGCTATCCCGAGTTCTCGGAGGGCCGCATGGCGAAGGTGCGCTCGCACGTGGTCTCACGTGCGAGCTGCGCCGTCGTCGCGCGCGAGCTCGACCTCGGCTCGCGGCTCGCCGCGCAGACGGGCGACGTGCAAGCCGACGAGCTCGAGCGCCTGTCGAAGAACCGCAACGTCCTCGCCGCGCTGCTCGAAGCGGTGCTCGGCGCGCTCTTCCTCGAGCACGGCTTCCCCGCGGTCGAGGACGCGGTCGTGAACGCGTTCGCGCCGCGCATCGACTATGCGCTCACGACACACGTCGACCACAAGACGGAGCTCCAGGAAGCACTTGCGAGGACGGGGCGCCAGGTGAGCTACGTCGTCCTGAACGCTGAAGGCCCCCCGCATGAGCGCCACTTCACGTGCGCCGCGATGGTCGACGGCGAGCAATTCGGGGTCGGCGACGGGCACTCGAAGAAGGCGGCCGAGCAGGAGGCCGCCCGTGAGGCTCTCGCCAGGGTCCTCGGCGCCACGACCTCCTGAGCACGGCCTCGGCGCGGCTTCAGGCATCCTTCCGGGGATGCCCGAGCGCCGGCCGAAGAATTCCGAGCTCCACCTCCAGAAGATCGAGGAGGAAGAGGCTCACCGCAAGCCCGAGGAGGGTGTCTTCGAGATCTTCCCACGGGACGAGGACGAGCCGGTCTCCCGCGACAACGGCGACGACGACTCTCAGTAAGAGCAGCGTCCGCGCCCCCCGGTAGCCTGCCTGGCGGTGCACCTGCGCGCCGTCAGACTGCGTGGCTTCAAGTCCTTCCCGGACGCCGTCGAGGTGCGCCTCGAGCCGGGCGTCGGCGTGATCGTCGGCCCGAACGGCTCCGGCAAGTCGAACGTGGCCGACGCGATCCGCTGGGCCGCCGGCTCGCTCAGCCCGAGCGAGCTGAGAGCCGAGAAGCCCGACGACGTCCTCTTCGCCGGCGCGGCGAACCGCGGTCCCGGCGAGCACTGCGAGGTCGAGCTCCTCTTCGACAACGAGGACGGGGCCGGCCCCGTCGACTACTCGGAGCTCTCGATCACCCGCCGGCTGCACCGCGGGGGCGAGGGCCAGTACCTCGTGAACAAGACCGCGGTTCGGCGCCTCGATCTCGTCGAGCTCCTCGCCGACCTCGGCCTGGGGCAGGGGATGCACTCGATCATCGGGCAGGGGAAGGTCGAGGCGATCCTTGCGTCCAAGCCGGAGGAGCGCCGCTCGCTCATCGAGGAGGCGGCCGGGCTCGGCCGGTTCAAAGCGCGCCGCCACCGCGCCGAGCTGAAGCTCGCTCGCGTCGCGACGCAGGTCGAGCGTGCCCGAGATCTCGAGGAAGAGGTGAAGAAACGCCTGCGGCCGCTCGCGCTGCAGGCGACGGCCGCAGAACGCGCCGAGAAGCTGCGCGGCGAGATCGCGATGCTGCGCGCACGCATCGCCGAGCTCGATCTCGAGACACTCGACGAACGGCTGACCGAGGCCGCCGAACGGAAGACAGCCGCGGCGCTCGCACGCCGTGCCGCCGAGGAGCGGCTCGAGGCCGTCCTGGCCGAGCGCGGGACCGCCGAAGAAGAGCTCGCCGACGCAGCCGGCAAGCGCGAGCAGGCAATGCAGGTCCTCTACCGGTTGCGCAGCGCGGCCGAGCGGCTCGGCCTGCGGCGCGAGCCGGCTGCTGCGTTCGTCGAGCACGTCCGTGCAGAGCTCGCCGACGCGGAGACGGACGCCGGCGACTCGCCCGCCGAGGTCGCGCAGCTGGAGCAGATCGCCCGCGAGGCCGCCGAGGCGGCGCGGGTCGCGGCGGTCGAGCGCGAGGCTCGCGCAGAGCGCGCGCGACAGGCGCTGAACCGCGTCATCGCGGTCGAGCAGGGCTTGCGCGACGCGACCCAGACGCAGCTCGACGAGCTGCTCGTGCGCCGCACGGAGATCGAGCACGAGCTGACGGGAGCCGCCGGTGAGCGAGAGGCGGCGCTTGCCGTTTCGTACGAGCTGCGATCACGCGCGGCGCGGCTCGCGGTGCAGCGCGAGTCGGCGATGCGACTGATCGCGAGGCTCAGCTCAGAGCTCGCCGAGGCGGAAGCCGACGCCGCGCGGCGAGGCCCGTCACCCGAGGAGCTCGAGCAGCAGGCTCTTTATGCGCGCGCCGCCGCCCGCGACGCGGCGCACGAGCGGGACACGCTCGCCGAGCGTGCGCTCACCGCACAGGAGCGGCTCTCGACGCTCGAACGCTCGCTCGCGGAGCGCGAGGGCATCCCTCCCGCAGCGCGCGCCCTCGTCGAGGAGGGCGAGCGGCTTGCGCTCTCCCTCGTCAAGGTCGAGCCGGGAGCCGAACGCGCCGTCGCGGCTGCGCTAGGCCCGCGTGCATCTGCGCTCGTCGCGCCGACGACGAGGGCTGCGCTCGAGCTGCTCGAGCGGGCCGCCGCCGCGGGCCTCGGTTCGCTCCGCGTCATCGCCGGACGCGACCCACGCGAGCTTGTCGACGAGCTGCCCGTAGTCGAAAAGGACGCACTGCTCGACTCGAAAGTCCCTGCGGTCACCCGCGACGGCTACGGCTACGACCCCCAGCGCGGAGAGCTCTGGTTTGCGGGGGAGACGGCCGAGACGGTGCTGCTCGAGCTCGAGACTCGACGCGCTTCGCTTGCAGAAGAGGCGAAGGGGCTCGCCGACCAGGCGCGCCTTGCCGAGCGGGCCGCCGACGTCGCGGCGACGAAGGCCGCCGAGGCCGAGGACGCCTTCACGGCGGTCGTGCCGCGACTTCGGATCCGGCGCGCCGACATCGGCACGCTGAAAGCGCTGCTCGCGGCGACGCAGCGACTCGAGCGCGCACTCGATGCGCTCGACGGCGCAATCGACGTCATCGAGGCACCGCTTCGCACGCGTGGCGAGGCCGGTGCCGACCGTACGGCCGCGCTCGGCGTGACGCTGCGACAACTCGGCGAGGAGGAGGGCGCGCTCCGGCGCACGCTCTCGTCCGCAGTCGATGCCGCCTCACGCGCGGAGCGCGATCTCTCGCGCCTTGGCGGCACGGTCGCACCGGTCGACGTTGGCGTCGATCCGGAGACGCTTCGCGCGGAAGCCGAATCGCTTCTCGTGGCTGCCGACGAGTCCGCAGCGACGGCGAAGGAGCTGAACGACGCCGCCCGCGCAGCCGAGGCCGCCCGCGTCGACGCCGCGGTCCGCGCGGGCAGACGCCGAGCGCGCCCGCACCAGCTCGCGCGAGTGCTCGCGGGCGCAGAGCGTCTCGAATCCGTCCTCGCCGCAGCCACGTCGGCCGCCGAGCGCTTCGAAGCGCCGCTTCGCGCGCACGTCGACGCAGGCGCGTCGCGCACGGGCGAGCTCGGTGAGGAGCTGCGCCGGCTCGGCGCCGCGGAAGTCGAGCTTCGTCAGGCACTGACGAATGCGTCGGCGAGCGTGTCCGCCATCGACGTCGAGGTCGCCCGCATCGAGGCCGAAGCCGACGAAGCGCGCCGACGGCTCGAGCACGCCGGGACCGACGAGCGTGCCGAGGGAGACGACCGCGACGAGCTCGCGGAACGCGCGGAACGCCTCGAGCGGCGCCGCGAGTCGCTCGGCCAGGTGAACCCGCTCGCGAAGGAGGAGTACGAGGCGGAGAAGGTCCGGCTCGACGAGCTCGCGACCCAGCGGAAGGATCTCGAGGCTTCCCTCGCAGAGCTCGAGAAGCTCCGAGCCGAGCTGACGGAGACGGTGGAGCGGCGCTTCGCGGAGACGTTCGATGCGGTGCAGA
The DNA here is from genome assembly GCA_963794045.1 of uncultured Actinomycetes bacterium. Taxonomy (GTDB): domain Bacteria; phylum Actinomycetota; class Thermoleophilia; order Gaiellales; family Gaiellaceae; genus Palsa-739. The sequence continues at coordinate 553,916 of CAWCCJ010000010.1, read as the reverse complement.
AGAACTTCGCCGAGGTCGCCTCGACGCTCTTCCCTGGCGGCGAGGGAAGGCTCGAGCTGGTGCAGCCCGACGACGAGGAAGCACAACCGGGGATTGAGGTGCATCTGAGGCCGGCCGGCAAGAAGGTGCAGCGGCTCTCGCTTCTCTCCGGCGGCGAGAAGGCGCTGGGTGCGATCTCGTTCCTGTTCGCGCTCTTCCTTGCGCGCCCGTGCCCGTTCTATCTCCTCGACGAGGTCGAGGCCGCGCTCGACGACACGAACATCGGGCGCTTCGTCGAGCTGTTGCGCCGCTACAGCGATCGCGCGCAGTTCGTCGTGATCACGCACCAGAAGCGGACGATGGAAGCCGCCGACATCCTGTACGGCGTGATGATGGGCGGCGACGGCGTCTCGCAGATCGTCTCACGCCGACTGCCGCGCGAAGAAGCGGAAGCCGTCAGCGCCGCGTAACCCGTAACCCGACCTGGAAGACGTACGTCGCGACGCGGCTCGCGGCGAAGCACGGGTTGCCACAGCTCCACGCAGACGAGATCGTCTACCCGAAGGAGTGCAGCAACCCGAGGCCGCGTGGCAGGCGGAATTGAACAAGCGCGGCGACGAGGACGCGTGGGTGACCGACGAGATGAAGGTCTCGATCGTGACGAGCCGCCGCGCCGTGCGCCGCTATCTCTAAGGTGGCGCGGTGGCGCGCTCCTGGGCACAACTTCTCGGCGAGACCGACGCCGCTCCCGAGCCCGAGGAGCGGCGCGGCGGCATGTTCTCGCGCCTCCGCGACTCGCTCTCGAAGTCCCGGCGCGCGCTCACGGGCGAGCTCGCGGCTGCAGCGTTCGATCCCGGCAATCAAGGCGACTGGGAGCGGCTCGAGGAAGCGCTCATCATGGGCGACGTCGGCGTGCGCGCAACGGCGGAGCTCGTGCAGCGCCTCGAGGCCCGCGGCGACCTCACCGATTTGAACGAGGCGCTCGCCGACGAGATCGCGGCGCTCTTCGGCGAGCCGCCGACGCTCGACGTGCAGCACGAGCCGACCGTGATCCTCGTCGTCGGCGTCAACGGCACCGGCAAGACGACGACGATCGGCAAGCTCGCATCGAAGCTCGCCGAGCACAAGCGCTCTGTCGTCGTCGCGGCAGCGGACACGTTCCGCGCCGCGGCGGAGGAACAACTCGAGATCTGGGCGAAGCGCGCCGGTGCAGATTTCATCGGCTCCGAGCGCGGCGGCGATCCCGCCGCGGTCGCCTATGACGCGATCGAGGCAGCGCAGGCCCGCGGGCGCGACGTCGTGATCGTCGACACGGCCGGCCGCCTCCACACGCAGACGAACCTGATGGAGGAGCTCGCGAAAGTACGCCGCGTCATCGAGTCGAAGCTCGACGGCGCGCCGCACGAGACGCTGCTCGTCGTCGACGCGACAACGGGTCAGAACGGCCTGCAGCAGGCGCGCCTCTTCGGCGAGACCGCCGGCGTCACCGGCGTGGCGCTGACAAAGCTCGACGGGAGCGCGAAGGGCGGCGTCGCGATCGCGATCGCGTACGAGCTCGGGCTGCCGGTGAAGCTGATCGGCGTGGGGGAGCAGCTCGACGACCTGCGGCCGTTCGACCCGCAGGACTTCGCCCGCGCCCTCGTCAGCGGTTAGAGCAGAACGACGCCGGCAGCGGGCTGTCGATCCCCGACGACGGGATCAGCCCGAAGCACGCGAGCGCGGCCGGAAGGTTCGTCTCGGGATGCATCGCGTGGCCGTGCGCCCAGTCGCCGACGACGCGTGCCACCCGCGCATGGAGAGCGGTGAGGCGGTCGTAGAAGCGCGTCGATTGCACGTTCTGATCGGTGATCACCGCGTCCTTCGTGCTCCACCAGAGCTGTACCGGGGTGCGGCTGCGTGCGATCGCCTGCGCATACGTGATCGGGCTTCGCCTCGCGTACAGGCGAGGCGCACTCGCCGGCGTGCCGCCGAACTCGATGCGCGCCTTTGCGGGAAGGTCCATCTCCCCGGGCGTCACCGCCCAGGCGCGGTAGCGGGCGGTCATGTCACTCACCGGATCGAAGGCAGCGACGCCTGCGAGCGGCATCCGCGCGGCGAGGAGCAGCACTTCCTGCGCGCCCATGCTGTCCCCGATCGCGTAGATCCGCTTCGTGTCGATCCGCAGCCAGGGGAACGTGCGCCGGACGAGCGCCGGCATGCGCCCGAGGTCGTCGATCTGCCCCCGGTAGCCCCACGAGTACGCCGGGCCGAGGCGGCGGCCCTGACCGTCGGGCGCGACCACCGCGAACGGGCCGCGCGCTGCGATGCCGCCCCAGAAGCGGAGGTTGTACTTCGCGTCGACGCCACGCCCGTGCGGCGAGATGACGAGCGGGATCGCGGGATGACGAGCCTCGCCGTACCACGACGGGAGCACGAGATACGCCGGCCGGACGACGCCGCTGTGCGTGCGATACGAGAAGGCAAGCGTCTTCACGGCCGCCTGCGCAGTCGGCGCAATCGCCAGCGCGACGACGAGAGCAGCCAGAGTGCGCAGCACGTCAATCGATACTAGGCGGCGCCGAAGGCGGATTGCCCTCGAGAGGCCGCAAGTACAATGACGCGATGTTCGACGCCCTCGCGGACAAGCTCCAGGCGGCGCTCGGCGACCTTCGCGGCCGCGGCACGCTGGACGAAGAGACGATCTCGCGCGCGATGCGCGAGGTCCGCCTCGCGCTCCTCGAGGCAGACGTCAACTTCGAGGTCGTGAAGGAGTTCGTCGCGCACGTGCGCGAGCGCGCGCTCGGCCAGGAGGTGCAGAAGAGCCTGACCCCGGGCCAGCAGGTCGTGAAGATCGTCCACGAGGAGCTGACCGAGCTGATGGGCTCGGGCTCGTCGCAGATCGCGTTCTCGCCGCGGCCGCCGACCACGATCCTCCTCGCCGGCCTTCAGGGCTCGGGTAAGACGACGACGGCCGGCAAGCTCGCGCTGCTGCTGAAGAACGAGGGCCGCAAGCCGGCACTCGTCGCCGCTGACCTGCAGCGCCCCGCCGCGATCGACCAGCTGATCCAGCTCGGCTCCCAGGTCGACGTCCCCGTGTACGCGGAGGAGCGAAAGGATCCGGTGCGCGCGGTGCACGACGGCATCGAGCGCGCGAAGGCGGACGGCCGCGATGTCGTCATCCTCGACACCGCGGGACGCTTGCACATCGACGAGGCGCTGATGGAAGAGCTCGCCGCCGTCCGGCGTGAGGCGAAGCCGACGAACGTCCTGCTCGTCCTCGACGCGATGACCGGCCAGGAGGCCGTCAACGTCGCGACCGCGTTCCAGGAACGGATCGACTTCGACGGCGTCGTCATGACGAAGCTCGACGGCGACGCGCGCGGCGGCGCCGCGCTCTCGGTCAAGGCGGTCACCGGCAAGCCGATCAAGCTCGCCTCGGTCGGCGAGAAGCTCGACGCGCTCGAGTGGTTCCACCCCGACCGCATGGCCGGACGCATCCTCGGCATGGGCGACGTGCTGACGCTCATCGAGCGCGCCGAAGCGGCGGTCGAGGAGGACGAGAAGGAAGAGCTCGAGCGGCGCATGATGCAGGGCGAGTTCAGCTTCGACGACTTCCTGAAGAGCTACAAGATGCTCCGCCGGATGGGGCCGCTCCAGGGCGTCCTGAAGATGATCCCGGGCCTCGGCAAGCAGCTCGAAGGCCTCGATCAGGTCGACGAGCGCCAGCTCGCGCAGGTCGAGGCGATCATCCTCTCGATGACACCCCACGAGCGCCGAGTGCCCGCACGTGATCGACGGCTCGCGGCGGAAGCGGATCGCGGCGGGCTCCGGCACGACGGTCGAGCAGGTGAACCAGCTCATCGAGGGACGGAAGCAGATGGCGAAGATGATGAAGGCCATGGGGTCGGGCAAAATGCCCGCCCTTCCGGGCGCAGCGCCTACCATGCCGAGCGGCAAGCCGCGGCCGAGCGCCACCCGGAAGTCGGCATCCAAGCGAAAAAAACGGAAAGCGAAGAGGTAATCGAATGGCAGTCAAGCTCCGCCTGACGCGGGTCGGGTCGAAGAAGAACCCGATTTACCGCATCGTGGCCGCCGACTCGCGCTCCCCGCGCGACGGCAAGTTCATCGAGATCATCGGGCGCTACAACCCGCAGCACGAGCCGTCGCTCATCGAGGTCGACGAGGACAAGGCGCGGAAGTGGCTCCAGAACGGCGCGCAGCCCACCGAGACGGTCGGCCGCCTGCTGAAGATCAAGGGCATCTCCCGCTAGAGGCGCGCGGATGGATGAGTTGCTCGCCGAGTTCGCGCGCCGGCTCGTCGACGAGCCCGATGCGGTGCGCGTCGAACAGGCCGAAGGAGAAGATGGCTCGCTCGTCCTCCGGCTGCACGTCGCTGACGACGACGTCGGCAAGGTGATCGGCCGGCAAGGCCGGATCGCGCGCGCTCTCCGGACGATCGTCCGCGCAGGCGGGCCGTCGGCAGGGCGTCGGCTTCAACTGGAGATCGTCGGATGAGCACGGACGAGATCAAGCAGCAGACGCGCACCATGCGCGAGAGCGACGAGGTCTACTGGCGCCGCTTCCGTGCTGCGCTTCGCGGGCTCGAGATCGACCCCGCCTCGGTGCAGCTGATGCGCCGTTTCGGCGGCGACAGCGACATCACGCAGCTCGACCACGAGGACGGCCGCACGATCTACGTCATGTGGCCGCACGACGACGACGAGCAGAACGAGTTCGTCGGCTCGTGGGTGGAAGGCCGCGGCAAGCCGCCGAAGTGGCTTGCGAGCGAGCTCAAGCGCGTGTGAGCGAGGCTTGACGGAGCCTGTGAGCGTCGCGACGCTGTACGACGTGCACGGCAATCTGCCGGCACTCGAAGCGGTGCTGCGCGAGATCCCCGACGAGGCGACGATCGTGATCGGCGGCGATGTCGCGGCGGGCGGCGACGATCCGAGCGGCACATTGGAGCGGCTGCGCGCGCTCGGAGACCGCGTCGTCTGGATCCGCGGCAACGCCGACCGCGAGCTCTATCCCGGCGAGGAAGGACTTGCGCCGCCCGGCGCGCTCGACGAGACCCGAGAGCGATTGACCGAGGAGCAGATCGAGTTCCTCCATGCATTGCCTCCGACGGCTCGGATCGACCGCGTGCTCTATTGCCATGCGACGCCTCGGAACGACGTCGACATCTTCACCGAGCGAACGCCGGAGGAGAGGCTGGCCGAGATCTTCGGCGCCACCGACGCCGACGTCGTCGTCTGCGGGCACACGCACACGCAGTTCGAGCGGACGATCGCCGGCAAGCGGGTCGTCAACTCGGGCAGCGTCGGCATGCCGTACGAGGACGAACCAGGCGCGTACTGGACGCTCGACCTCGACCACCGGCGGACGCCGTACGAGGGCGCGTCACTTCTCATGGGCCGCGAAGAGGCGGTCGCGCTCTTCACCGAACGTGGGCTCTGAGCTCGTGCCGGTCGGCCGCGTCGGCCGGCCGCACGGGCTCGACGGCTCGTTCTTCGTCGACGGCCCGAGCGAGCGCGGCGACGTGTTCGCCCCGGGCGCCGTCGTTCACGTTGACGGCGAGCCGATGAAAATCGTCTCCTCGAAGCGCGGCTCCCAGGGCCGCCCCGTGATCCGGCTCGAGCGGCGCGTCGATCGCGGCGCGGAGATCGCAGTACCTCGCACGTCGCTGCCGGCACTCGAGGAGGACGAGTACTACGCGTTTCAGCTCGTCGGGCTCGCGGTCGAGGAGGAGGGGGGACGGCAGGTCGGAAGCGTGACCGACGTCCTCGAGTACCCTGCGAACGACGTCCTCGAGCTCGATTCCGGCCTCTTGCTCCCACTCGTCGAGGCATGCGTCAGGAAGGTTGACCTCGACCAGGGGCGAATCGTGATCGCGCCGGGCTTCGCAGAACCGGAATGAGAATCGACGTCTTCACACTTGTCCCGCACGCCTTCGCCTGGCTCACCGAGCAGCGGCCGATCGCGGGCGTCCTCGGAACCGAGCTCGAGCTGCGCCTCTTCAACTACCGCGACACGACTCCGCTTCGGGCCGGCCAGGTCGACGACGAGCCCTACGGCGGCGGCGCAGGCATGGTGCTCCGAGTCGACGTCGTCGCGGCCGCGCTGTCTGCGATCTATGGAGAGAACCGACCGGAGCGGGTGATCGCGCTCACGCCGCAGGGACGCCCGCTCACGCAGGCGATCGTCGAGGAGCTCGCAGAGATGGACGAGCTGACGCTTCTCTCGGCGCGGTTCGAGGGCTTCGACGAGCGGATCGTCGAGCACCTCGCGTCCGACGCGATCTCGATCGGCCCGTACGTGCTCTCGAACGGCGACCTGCCGGCGATGGTGCTCCTCGACGCGGTCGCACGACGGCTCCCGGGCGCGTTGGCCGAAGGCTCGGGGGAGCTCGAGAGCTTCTCGGACGAGCTCGGCGGCGGGCTCGAGTACCCGCACTACACGCGGCCGGCCGAGTTCGAGGGCTGGAGCGTCCCGGACGTGCTCCTCTCCGGCGACCACGGAAAGATCGACAGCTGGCGCCGCGAGAACGTGCGATGAGAGATCCGCTCGGCCGCCTCTTCCCGGGCCTTCCGCGCGGTGCGCGCGTGGCGCTCGACTGGTTCTTTACGATCGCGGGGGCGGTGCTGATCGTATTCGCGCTGAAGGCGTGGATCGTGAACCCCTACCGGATCCCGTCGTCGTCGATGGAGCCGACGCTCCATTGCGCGAGGCCGGCGCTCGGCTGCGAAGCACGGTTCAGCGACCGGGTGCTCGCGAACCGGTTCATCTACCACTTCCGCGATCCGAAGCGCGGCGAGATCATCGTCTTCAAGACACCGCCGGAGGCCGGCCGTCCGCTGCGGCGCCGGCGGGACCTTCGTCAAGCGCCTGATCGGGCTGCCCGGCGACGTCGTCAGCGAGCGCGACGGCTTCGTCTACATCAACGGCGCGAAGCTCGACGAGCCGTACATCAAGCCGGACAGGCGCGACAACGAGCCGCCGAGGACGTGGCAGCGGGTTCCGGCGGATCACTACTTCTTCATGGGCGACAACCGCACGGCAGTCCTGCGATTCCCGCGCCTGGGGAACGGTGCCGCGCGAGAACCTGATCGGCGAGGTGTTCTTCGTCTACTGGCCGCCGAACAGGATCGGTTTTCGCTAACCTGGCCCCTCGCCCCGCCGGGGCTTCCTTCTATGAGCAACGTCATCGACTCGATCGAGCGCGCCCAGCTGCGCAAGGTACCCCGGTTCAAGGCCGGTGACACGGTCCGCGTGCACTTCCAGGTCATCGAGGGCCAGCGCCGCCGCGTCCAGGTCTACGAGGGCATCGTCATCAAGCGGCAGGGCTCGGGCGCCCGCGAGACGTTCACCGTCCGCAAGCAGTCCTTCGGCGTCGGCGTCGAGCGCACGTTCCCGCTCCACTCGCCCAAGATCGAGAAGATCGAGGTGGCGGCGGTCGGCGACGTGAACCGCGCGAAGCTCTACTACCTCCGCGGACGGGTCGGCAAGAAGGCGCGCGTCCGCGAGAAGCGCTACGGCCACGGCTCGGCTGCCGACATCGCAGCGCAGGAGCGGGCCGCTGCCGAGGCCGCCGCGGCCGCCGAGGAGGAGCGGGCACTCCAGGCGACCGAGGACGCGCCGGCGACGACCGAGGCGGGCGACCTGCCGGGTGAGGAGAGCTCCGAGGCCGTCGAGCCGACGGCAATGGACGAGGCCGAACCGGCCGAGACCGAAGCTCCTGCAGGTGAGCCGGAGGCCGAGACGGTCCCGGCCGCGGAGTAACGCCGACTTCTCCACCGATTCGCGCCGGCTCCGTGGATTTCGCGGGCGGCGTCGGGAAGCTCCGCTAGTCTCGATCGCCGATGAAGGCGACCGGCCAGAAGCTCCTGCGCTTCGACCGCAAGCTCGGCGCGCGCTACGTCGCGGGGACCGACGAGGCGGGCCGTGGCTCCCTCGCCGGGCCGCTCGTCGTCGCCGGTGTCTTGCTCGACTACGCGTGCCTGAAGGATCACAGGGTGCGTCCGCTGACGTATCTCAACGACTCGAAGCAGTGCACGCACGAACAGCGGGAGGCGCTCTACCGCGCGGTGATCGGTTGCGCGGAGAAGATTGCGGTGCGGGTGATTCCAGCGGGTGACATCGATCGCAACGGGCTGCACCGTTCGAACCTGAACGGGCTCCGCGCGATGCTGCACGCCCTCGCGCCGCCGGCGGAGGCGTGTCTTGTCGACGGCTTCCGCCTCGGCCCGTCCGCACCCGAGCACACCGCGGTCGTCGACGGCGACACGAAGAGTGCGGCGATCGCCGCCGCCTCGATCGTCGCGAAGGTCACACGCGACCGGCTCATGCGCCGTCTCGATGCGCTGTATCCGGCCTACGGCTTTGTGCAGCATGTCGGCTACATCACGCCGGGCCACTCTGCCGTCGTTCGCGAGCGGGGACCCTCGGCCGTGCACCGCCTGAGCTTTCAGGCGCTCTGCTACCAGTAGTGAACGACGCCGAGCGCCGGGCGGCGCGCTGGTATCGGCTCCGCGGCTGGCGTGTGCTCGGCACGAACGTCTGGGCGGGCCGCAACGAGATCGACCTGATCGTGCGTCGCGGCGGCCATCTCCGCTTCGTCGAGGTGAAGGAAAAGCGAGGCGTCCTGTACGGCGACCCGGTCGAGGCGGTCGACGAGGAGAAGCAACGTCGAGTGCGACGCGCAGCGGAAACGTGGCTCGCCGGTCGTCCCGACCTCGCGCCCCTGCGCGTGGCCTTCGACGTCGTCGCCGTCCGCGAGGGCAGGCTCGAGCGGTTAGGCGACGCGTTCTAGCGAGTGCGCCGCTGCCTCGAGCCGGTCGGCGAGCCGCTCGAGCTCGACGACGGCCTGCTCGTCCAGCTCGTCGGAGCCGTCGATCCGGACCGTGGCTCGCTCGAGCTCCGTCAGCAGGTCGTCCAGGGCCGCGAGGGGATCTGCATCACCCGAGATCGTCGCAGCAGGAGGGACGGCCTCCGCGAGCACCTGCGCGGGCTCTTCGTCGCGCTGCCGCCACCGCCAGAGGAGGACGGCGATCGTGATGAGGGCCGGGAGGAAGAGCAGCGCCTGGAGCATGAGAGCCACTCTAGGATTCGGGCATGACGGACTGGTATGTGCTGAACGCCCGCGACGCCCAGTGGTCGGTGAACGAGCTGGGTTGGTACTCCAACTTCGAGAAAGCCGAGCGCTTCCCGGAGTTCGGCATCAACCTGAACGTCCTGGCGCCGGGCAAGCCGATGGCGATGTACCACCACGAGCCCTACCAGGAGGGCTTCCTGGTCCTCGACGGCGACGCAGTGCTGATCATCAACGGCGAGGAGCGCCCGCTCCGAAAGTGGGACTACGTCCATTGCTCGCGCGATGTCCCTCACGTCGTCGTCGGCGCGGGGGAGGGGGCGCTCGTTCTCGCGGTCGGAAGCCGCGTTGGCCCCGACGGCGGCGCTTACCCCCACGAGCCTCTCGCGGCGAAGTACGGCGCGTCGGCCGTCGAGGACACCGACGATCCGCGCGTTGCGTACGCGGCGTACGCTCCGCCCGAGAAACGGCCGTATCCGGAGGGATTGCTGCCCGACTAGCGAAGTCGCTAGTTCATGGCCGTCACCCAGGACGAGCTGTACGCAACGCTCGACCTCGAGCTCTCGTGGTCCGAGCGGTCGCTCCCCGAGCACCTGCGCACGAAGCACGTGCATCGCCTGCACCCGTACCACGGCAAGTTCATCCCGCAGCTCGTCGAGGTGCTGCTCGACCGGTACTTCACGCGGGGCGCGCGAGTGCTCGATCCCTTCGCGGGCTCGGGAACGACGCTCGTGCAGGCGCTCGAGTCCGGATGTAACGCCACCGGTGTCGAGGTAGCCGCCTTCAACTGCCTGCTCGTCAGCGTGAAGACCGCGCGCTACGACGTCGCGGCTCTCGGTGCAGAGCTCCACGACGCGTGTGCGCGACTCGACTCGCTGTCGAAGCGCCGCCGCACGGCATCGGCCTATCTGCGCGCGTGGTACGCGCCGCAGGCGCTCGCCGAGCTCCTCGCGTTCCGCGATCTGATCGAGGAGTACGACCATCGGGACGTGCTTCGGGTTGTGCTGTCGCGCGCAGCGCGGTCGTCCCGTCGCGTGACCCACTTCGACCTCGAGGCTCCGCGCACGCCGCAGACCGGCGAGTACTGGTGCCACAAGCACAAGCGGACGTGCCGGCCGGTGGAGTCGGCCGCTGGATTCCTGCGGCGCTACACGCTCGACACGCTGCGCCGGATCGAGCTCTTCGACGAGATGCGCGACGACGCATCGGTCGCGCGTGTCGCGCACGACGACTCGCGCGTCGTCGACTACGACGAGACATTCGACGGCGTTCTCACCTCGCCGCCGTATCCCGGGCTCATCGACTACCACGAGCAGCATCGGTACGCCTACGAGCTGCTGGGGCTCGACGACCGGCGCGAGCTCGAGGTCGGCGCCGCGGAAGCGGGCACCTCGCGTGCGTCGCTCGATGCGTACACGGCGGGCATCGCTGATGCGCTGCGGAACGCTGCGGCGGCCCTCGAACCGGGGGCACCGTTGTTGATCGTCGTGAACGACCGCCGTGACCTCTACCCGGCGATCCTCGAGCGGGCGGGACTGGAGCTCGAGGCGCGCCTACGGCGCCACGTGAACCGGCGCACCGGCCGGCGCGCGGGGGAGTACTTCGAGGACGTGCTCGTCGTTCGTGCATGACGGCGATGCCCCCTGAGCGTGTCTACGTGGGAGGATACGGCGAGGGACCACCTTCGAGGAGGAGCACGATGCCCGAGCCTCACGCAGCAGACGAGCAGGAGCCGGTCGAGGATCTGCCGGTCGACGACGACACGGCCGAGCAGGTCACCGGCGGAGACGACACTGCGTTTCGCGGGCGCTACCAGCTGAGGCTCGGCGAGACGAGCCCGGTGCAGCCTCCGACGACCAGTTCTCCGTGAGCCGGTTCGTCGCGTGGAACTCGTGACGAAGGTCTGACGGTTTCGTCACACATCTCGCCGTAGCGTCGAGATGTGCTCGCACGTGCAGTAACGCATGCGCTCGTCGGCCTCGAGCCGCGTCGAGTGGAGGTCGAGGCGGACGTCAGAAACGGCGCGCCGTCGTTCGTCATCGTCGGTTTGCCCGACCGCGCCTGTGCGGAGGCGCGGCAGCGTGTGCGCAGCGGCATCCGGTCGGCGGAGCTCGAGTTTCCCGGCGGCCGCGTCACGGTCAATCTCGCGCCTGCGGGCCTGCGGAAGGAGGGCTCGGGCTACGACCTGCCGATCGCGCTCGCGCTGCTCGCGGCGTCGCGGCAGATCCCCCATGCGGAGCTCGACCGCCACGCATCCGTCGGCGAGCTCGCCCTGGACGGCCGGCTTCGTCGGGTCGGCGGCGTCATCGCCGTCGCGGAAGGCGCGCGCCGGATGGGGCTCGAGCGCGTCCTCTGCCCAACGGAGTCGGCGCGTGAGGCCGAGCTCGCCGGTATCGAGGCCGTGGCCTTCCGCCATCTCGCCGACACCGTCGCCTATCTGCGAGGCGAGCTCGAGCCGGATCCGCTGCCGCCCGTCCGCGAGGCGCCCTCGACGGCTGCTCCGGATCTCGCAGACGTCCGCGGGCAGGAGCGCGCCCGCCGTGCGCTCGAGATCGCCGCCGCGGGGACACACAACCTTCTCCTCGCAGGCCCGCCCGGGACGGGCAAGACGATGCTCGCACGGCGGCTCGTGGGGCTGCTGCCGGCGCTCACCGACGAGGAGGCCCTCGAGGTCATGCGCATCCACTCCGTCGCGGGCCTCCTCGGCCCCGACCAGCCGCTTCTTCGCACACCGCCCTTCCGCGCGCCGCACCACTCGGCATCGACCGCGGCCATCGTCGGCGGCGGCGCCGGGATCCGGCCGGGGGAGGCGAGCCTCGCGCACCGGGGTGTGCTCCTCCTCGACGAGCTGCCCGAATTCTCGCGCCAGGCCCTCGAGGGCCTGCGACAGCCCCTCGAGGACGGCGTCGTCACGATTGCGCGAGCCGCCGGTCGAGCCGTCTTTCCGGCGCGATTCCAGCTCGTCGGGACGATGAACATGTGCCCGTGCGGCGGCCGCGGCGATCCTGCTGCGCAGTGCACGTGCTCGCCGCAACGCTATGCCGCCTACCAGGACAAGCTGTCCCGCGCGCTCGTCGACCGGTTCGACCTCGTCGTCGCGATGCCGCGTCCGCGGGCCGCCGAGCTTGCGGCCGCGCCGTCGGAGTCGACGGCCCCCGTGGCATCACGCGTCGCGAGCGCACGGCTCCGTACGACGACCGAGCAGCTTGCCAGGAAGCCGGACGCGGATGAGACACTTTCGCGTGCGGTGGAGCGACTGCCGCTCTCCGGCCGCGGCCGTGCACGGGTCGCGCGCGTCGCGCGGACGATCGCGGCGCTGTCCGGCGCGAGCGATGTCGGCGTCGAGCACGTCGCCGAAGCGCTCGCGTATCGAGCGCCGTCGGAGCTCGCCGCGTGAAGGAGCTTGCACTCGCAGCGTTCGCCTCCGAGACCGGCGCGCATCTCGTCGCTCCGCCGAACTCGCGGCGCTGGTTCGAGTACCTGCGGGCGTTCGACGCGCGCGCCTACGAGCTCGATCTCGAGCGACGCGAGCTCCGTTTCATCGCGCGCAGGTCATCGGCGTTCCCGCCGCTCCTCGCAGCGGTGCACGACCCGCCCCCGGGCTTTTCGTCCGCGGGCCGGCGCCGCTCGACCTTCTTCTTCGGCCGGCCGTTGCGATCGTCGGCGCCCGTGCCTGCTCGGGGTACGGCGCCTCCGTCGCGCGAATGCTCGGCCGCGACCTCGCAACAGCGGGTCTCGTCGTCGTCTCGGGGCTCGCGCGCGGCGTCGACGGGGAGGCACATCGCGGCGCGCTTGCGGCCGGGGGCTTGACCGTCGCCGTGCTCGGTTGCGGCATCGACCGGGACTACCCCGCACGCCACGCTGCTCTCGCGGCTGAGATCGCGGCCTCCGGCCTCGTCGTCTCCGAGTACGCGCCGGGCGTCGAGCCCGCGCCCTGGCGATTCCCCGCGCGCAACCGGATCATCGCCGGCCTCTGCGCCGCGACGATCGTCGTCGAGGCCCGCGAACGGAGCGGCGCGCTCATCACCGCCGACTTCGCGCTCGAGGAGGGACGCGAGGTGTTCGCCGTCCCGGGCGAGATCGGAAGCATGCTCTCGGCAGGGACGAACGGGCTTCTGAAGCTCGGCGCATCGCCGCTGACGGCAGTCGGTGACGTCCTTGCGTCGTATGGCTTGATCGCGGAGGGGACGGCGATCGACTCGCCGCTCGTCGACCATCTGCCTGCGACCGCGGACGAGCTCGTCCGGCGAACCGGGCTGAACGCTGCCGAGGTTGCGCGTGCACTCGTCGAGCTCGAGCTCGCCGGCGCGGCTCCGGTCCACGAGGGGGTGTATCGGTTGCAATGACACCGATCTGCATACGATCGGGAGACCGTGAATCCGTACTGGCTCGAGGAAGAGGCGCCGCCGCTCCCGCAGGTCACGCACGACGGGGCGCGTCGATGTCGCGATCGTCGGTGCGGGTGTGACCGGCTGCGCGGCCGCGCTCCGCCTCGCAGAGTCGGGGCTGCGTGTTCGCGTGCACGACGCAGCGCGGTGTCGCGGAGGGCGCAAGCGGCCGAAACGGCGGCTTTGCGCTGCGCGGCGGCGCGTCGGCTACGACGTGGCACGCGAGACCTACGGCGCCGACCAGGCCCGGAGCTCTGGCACTGGACGGAGAAGGCGCTCGACCGGATCGCCGGCCTCGCGGGCGACGCGCTCGTCCGGAACGGCAGCTTCCGGCTCGCGGCGGACGACGACGAGCGCGAGCAGATCCGTGCCGAGTACGAGGCGATGCACGAGGACGGCCTCGCGGCCGAGTGGATCGACGACCTACCCGGACACCTTGCCGGGAGGTTCAAGGGCGGGATCATCCATCCGGACGACGGCGCGCTTCAACCTGCACGCTTCGTCCGGCGGCTCGCGGCGCGGGCTGCAGAGGCAGGGGCCGAGTTCCGTGAGCACGATCGCGTCGACGATGTCGAGGCGCTCGATGCCGACGCCGTGCTCGTCGCGACCGACGGCTACGGGCATGGGCTCGTCTCGGAGCTCGCGGACGCGATCTGGCCGACGCGGGGGCAGGTGATCGTGAGCGCGCCGCTCGACGCGATGCTCTATGACCGGCCGCACTACGCGCGCCAGGGCTTCGACTACTGGCAGCAGCTGCCGGACCGCCGCCTCGTGCTCGGCGGCTTCCGCGACGTCTCGATCATGGACGAGCTCACCGACGAGGAGGTCACGACGCCCGTCATCCAGGCGTCGCTCGAGCAGTTCATGGGCGAGCTCATCGGCGGAGAGCCGGAGATCACCCACCGCTGGGCGGGGATCTTCGGCCTGACGCAGGACATGCTGCCGCTCGTCGGCCGGGTCCCGGGGCGCGACCGCGTCTGGGTTGCGGGCGGATACTCCGGGCACGGCAACGTGCTCGGCTTCGCGTGCGGCGAGCTCGTCGCCGACGCGATTCGGGGCGAGAACGGATCGATGCAGCTCCGGCTCTTCGATCCGGCGCGCCTCGCGTGAGCCTCGTTCAGGCCGCGTCGCCGAGCTGACCGACGAGCAGGACGTACCCGTCGGGGTCTTCGACGCGAAGCTCGCCGGCGGGCATGTAGAACGGATGTGTCGACCGGCCCGACCTCCACGCCTGCCGCCGCGAGCTCGTCGTGCAGCGCCTGCACGTCGGGCGTCCAGCAGTAGAACAGCACCGCCTGATTTCCCGCGTCGATGGGCCCGTCGGCGAGCGCCAGCATCAGCTTGGCGTCGCCCCGCTCATGAACGCCCATACGAGCCGGCCCCGTCCGTGTGGATGTTCTCCACCTCGAGCCCGAGCCGGCGGTAGAACTCGATCGACCGGCCGACGTTCTCGACATGGCATACGCGATGAGCGAGTCGATCGGCACTACAGCGGGACCTAGGCAGGTCGAGGTCGCTGCGTGCGCCCAGCGCGACGAAGCGCGACGGCCAGATCCTGGAGGGCAAGGCCGGTCGAGTCGAAGAGCGTGATGTTCCGCTCCGGTCGACGGCGCCACCTCGGCCGTTCCGGCCGAGCACTCGCCCGATCTGGCCACGTCGCCGCGGCTCATCTTGCCGGCCGCGACCGCCGCGGCAGCTCCCCGCCGTGGCTAGGCCTGCTCCCAGTCGTCGCAGTAGAGGCGCGCCCGTGCGAGCTCCGGCGACCGCGATCTCGGCCTTGCCGGGCCCGTCCGCTCCCATGAGGCTCACGTGCTGCCCCGGGCGGAGCGACCCCGCCGGCAGGAGCACCTCGCGGCCCGGCGTCACCGTGACGAGCAGATCCGCGGCGAGCGCCTCGTCTCGCGTGACCGCCACGCGTCCGCCGACGCGCTCAGCGACCGCCGCCGCACGCGCCTCGTCGATGTCCCACACGAGCGGCACGCGCCCGCGCGCGGCGAACGTCCGCGCGGCCGCCTCGCCGTTCACGCCGGCACCGACGACCGCCGCGGTCTCCGCATCCGGCGCGGCCGAGTGTCTCCGCCGCGAGCACGGCGGCCGCGCCCGTGCGGACCGCGGTCACCGCGCCGGCATCGAGCACGGCGAGCAGCCGGCCGTCGTCGGCCGACGACACGAGCACGACACCCATCACCGTCGGGATGCCCTTCGCCGGGTTGCCGGGGAACGACGTCACCCACTTGAGCAGCGCGTGACCCGAGCCGAGTGCAGGCATGGCGCGAAAGTCGCCGGCCGGATAGGCGGGCACGTAGACCTTCGGCGGCATCGTCCATTCGCCGCGCGCGTATGCGACGAACGCGTCACGCACGGCATCCACCGCGCGCGCGGGAGGAACCGCCTCGTACACGTGCTGTGCGGTGAAGAGCGGGACCACGGCGCGCAGACTAGTGTCCGGCGCCGTGGGGATGTCCGACTACGTCAAAGGACTGCGGGCCAAGGTCGGGAACGATCTTCTCTTCTGGCCGTCGGCGGCCACGGTGATCATGCAAGGCGACCGCTACCTGCTCGTGCGTCACGTCGAGGGATGGTGGAGCCTCCCCGCGGGCGCCGTCGATCCCGGCGAGACGCCGGCGGAAGCCGCGCGCAGAGAGACTCGCGAGGAGGCTGGCGTCGAGGTCGAGCTGCTCTCGATCGCCGGTGTCTTCGGTGGCTACCCGAACTTCCGCGGCACGTACTCGAACGGTGACGAGGTCGCATGGGTGACGACGCTCTTCGAGGCGCGCATCCTCGACGGGGAGCCGCATCCCGCGGACGACGAGACGTCCGAGGTCGGCTGGTTCACCGCCGACGCCGCCTACGACCTGCCGCTCTCACCGGCGACGCGACACATGCTCGAGCGCCTCGAGGCCGGCGTGGCCTTCGACGCGTAGGAGGGTTTGGCGGAACAGTGGTTGTGCCACGCGGCCGCCCATCGCACCCACGCGACGAACACCGTCCCGCCAGACTCTCGACGTCCTGCGCGAGCTGGACGATCGACGCCTTCGCGTCGCCGAAGAGCATCACCGTCTTCGGGTTGTAGAAGAGCGGGTTCTCGATGCCTGCGAAGCCCGGGTTCATCGACCGCTTCAGGACGACGACGGTCTGCGCGTCGTCGACGTTCAGGATCGGCATGCCGTAGATCGGCGAGCTCTGGTTGTTGCGCGCGTCCGGATTGACGACGTCGTTCGCGCCGACGACGAGGGCGACATCGGTGCGTGAGAACTCGGGATTCGCGTCGTCCATCTCCTTCAGTTGCGGATACGGCACGTTCGCCTCCGCAAGGAGCACGTTCATGTGGCCCGGCATGCGGCCCGCAACGGGGTGGATCGCGTACGACACCTCGACACCCTTCGCCTCGAGCAGGTCTGCAAGGGCGCGCACGTCGTGCTGCGCCTGCGCCACCGCGAGCCCGTACCCGGGAACGAACACGACCTTGTGCGCGTACGCGAGCATCACGGCGACGTCTTCGGCGGTCGCGCTCCGTACGTGGCCGCCGCCGTCGCTCGTCGCGGCAGCCGCGGCGCCGGCGGTGACTTGCCCGAACGCGCCGAACAGGACGTTCCCGATCGAGCGGTTCATCGCGCGTCCCATCATCATCGTCAGCAGCGTTCCCGGACGCGCCGACGAGCATTCCGCTCACGATCAGCACGTTGCTCTCGAGCTCGAAGCCGCCGAGCGCGACCGCCAGACCGGTGAACGCGTTCAGCAGCGAGATGACGACCGGCATGTCGGCGCCGCCGATCGGCAGCACGAAGAGGACGCCGAAGATCGCCGCGCCCGCGATGATGAACCAGAGCAGCCACTCCTGCTGCCAGCCCGCGACGAGCGCGATCCCGGCGGCGAGACACGCGATGAAGAGCGCGCCGTTCACGAACTGCTGGCCGACGTACGTGATCGGGCGGCCGCTGACGAGCTCCTGCAGCTTCCCGAACGCGACCATCGAGCCGGAGAACGAGACCGCCCCGATGAGGCCGGAGAGCACGATGGCGAGGCCGATGTCGACCTTCGGCGTCCCGGGCTCCGGCAGGACCCGGTGCAGCTCGGCGAGCGCGATGAGCGCAGCCGCACCGCCGCCGACGCCGTTGAAGAGCGCCACCATCTGCGGCATCGCGGTCATCTTCACGCGGCGCGCGGCCACGGCGCCGAAGCCGCCGCCGATCAGCATCGCGAGCGCGATCGCCCACCAGTCGTTACCGCCCGTCTTGACCCACGTGACGGCGATCGCGATCACCATCCCGATCGCGCCGAGCTGGTTGCCGCGGCGCGCCCGCGCGGGATCCGCAAGGAACCGCAGCGCCAGGATGAAGGTCACGATCGTGACCAGGTACAGCAGGTTCGAGAGGTTGTAGCCCATCAGTCCTTCTTGGGCGGCTCGCGCCGCTTGAACATCTCGAGCATGCGATCGGTCACCACGAATCCGCCGACGACGTTCGCGGCACCGAGGACGACTGCGATGAACCCGACGATCCACACGAACGTGCTCTTGTGGGGAGCGCCGAGCACGAGCATCGCGCCGACGATGACGATTCCGTGGATCGCGTTCGTCCCCGACATGAGCGGCGTGTGCAGCAACGCCGGCACCTTCGCGATCACCTCGATGCCGAGGAAGATCGCGAGCACGAGGATCGTCACCTCGAAGACGAGCAGAGTCGAATGGGTCACGCTGCCACCTCCTGCTTGCCGGCGACGCACGCGCCGGATGTGATCTCGTCGCTCCAGTCGAGATTGAGCTCGCCGCCCGGAGCAAGGTGGGTGAGCAGCGAGGAGACGTTGCGCGAGTAGAGCGTCGATGCGTGGTAGGGCATCGTCGAAGGCAGGTTCGTCAGCCCGACGAGCGTGACCCCGTCGCGGTCGACGACCGAGCCGGGCTCTGTCAGCTCCGCGTTGCCGCCCGTGTCGGCGGCGAGGTCGACGATCACCGATCCCGGCCGCATCGCGCGGACGGCGGACGCCGGGATGATCTTCGGCGCGGCGCGGCCCGGAACCGCTGCGGTCGTGATGACGACATCGAACTCCGAGATCCGCTCCTCGAGCGCACGCTGCTGCGCCTGCATCTCCTCGGGCGTCAACTCGCGCGCATAGCCGCCCTCGGCCTCGGCGCCTGCGACGCCGAGATCGAGCCAGTTCGCGCCGAGCGACTCGATCTGCTCGCGGACGACCGGGCGCACGTCGAAACCGGTGACGACCGCGCCGAGCCGGCGCGCTGTCGCGATCGCCTGCAGTCCCGCAACACCGGCGCCGATGACGAGCACCTTCGCGGGCGGAACCGTCCCGGCCGCGGTCATCAGCATCGGAAAGAACCGTGGCAGATGCTCCGCGGCGAGGAGGGCCGCCTTGTAGCCGCCGACCGTCGCCTGGGAGGAGAGCGCATCCATCGACTGCGCGCGCGTGATGCGGGGGATCGATTCCATCGCGAACGCGGTCACGCCGAGTGACGCGAGGCGCTCGACGCCCTCGGGGTCCGCGAGCGGATCGAGATACGCGATGAGGATCTGCCCTGAGCGAAGCGAGGAATCATCGGGACGACGCACCGCAACGATCGCCTCCGCCTCCCACGGCGACCCGATCGTTCCGCCTGCCTGCACGTATGCGTCGTCGGGGAACGAAGCAGCGTCGCCGGCACCCGGCTCGACGGTCACCTCGAAGCCCGCAGCGGTCAGCTTCCCGACCGTCTCGGGGACGAGTGCGACCCTGCGCTCACCCGGCGCCCTTTCACGTGCGACTCCAACCCTCACTGCCGTCAACTCTAAGCGAGTCCATACACTCGCGCCGCGTGGTGCATTTCTTCACCCACCACGGGCTGCCGCTGCTGTTCCTCGTGGTGATGCTCGAGTCGTTCGGTTTGCCGCTGCCGGGCGAGACCGCATTGATCTTCTTCGGGGTCCTCGCCTCGCAGGGCAACTACAGCATCGTCGAGGTGATCGCGATCGCAACAGTCGCGGCAATCATCGGCGACAACCTCGGCTACTGGCTCATCGGCAGGCTCGGTGGGCGTGCGCTCTTCAGGAAGAGCAAGTACCTGAATCGGTGGGCGGACACGAGGCTCCCGCGCCTCGAGCGCATCATGCAGCGGCACGGCGGAAAGACCGTGTTCTTCGGACGGTTCATCGCCATTCTTCGCTTCACCGCTTCGTGGGTCGCCGGACTCGCCCGGATGCACTGGTGGAAGTTCCTCTTCTTCAACGCTGCGGGTGGCATCGCCTGGGCGATCGCTGTAGGCCTCGTCGCCTTCTACGGCGGCAAGGCGGCCGCCGATGCGATCACCAAGTACGGCGCCTACGCGGCGGTCGTCATCGTCGTCGTCGCCCTCGTCGGCTGGCTCGGTCTCCACTTCGGCAAGAAAAAGCTCGAAGACCGCCTCTGAGCCGCAGAAGGGTTTGCCCCGGGCACGCGGAACTTCCCTCGGGCAATGCTGGAGGCCATCGCGCGCGCGCTCGAAGAGCGCGACCTCAATCCGGGTCACGGCTCCCGCGTGGCCGCGCTCGCGGAGCCCGTCGCACGGCGGCTCGGCTGGGATCGCGAACGGATCGCCTCGCTCCGCTTCGGCGCCCCATTGCACGACATCGGCAAGGTCTCGATCCACCACTCCGTCCTCCAGAAGAGCAGTCCTCTGACGCTCGAGGAGCTCGGCGAGATTCGCCGGCACCCGCGTGCAGGTGCCGAGCTCGTCCTGCCGATCCGGAGTGCGCGGCACGCGCTGCCATACGTTCTCTTCCACCACGAGCGGTGGGACGGAGACGGGTATCCGGCCGGTATCCGTGGCCGGTCGATCCCGCTCGAGGCACGGGTGCTCGCGGTCGCCGACGCCTTCGACGCGATGACCTCGCCGCGGCCGTACCGGCAGCGCCTCGAGGTCGAGCTCGCGCTGATGGAGATCGCCGCCTGCGCCGGCACGCAATTCGACCCGGCCGTCGCCGAGGCGTTCCTGGAGGTCTGGAGCGAGCGGCTCCTAGACCGGCATCTGCTCGCGACGTAGCCACTCCGCGAGGAACGGCTCGACGAGCACGCGGGTCCCGTCCTCGGCGCGGCCGGCGATCTCCTTCTTCTCGAGCGCCTGCAGCGCGATCCCGACGGACGATGGTCCGGGCAGCTCGTGCCGGCCGCGATACGCCACGGAGTAGACCGCTTCTGCCGGCTCGTCCGCGAGTGCCAGCATCAGCAGCCGCTGGGCCTGCGGCGCCTCGTCCCAGATGTTCGCGAAGTGGTTGTGCTCCGAGCGCAGTACCTGGTCGAGCGCGGACTCGACGTCATCGGGGAACGCGTGATGACCCGACGGCACGAGCTGCCAGACTGCGTAGGCGATCTCCTGGGTCGCATACGGATGGCCCGCAGTGATCTCGAGGAGGCGCGAAAGCGCCTCCGGCGTGATGGCCTTCTCGGTCAGCTCGAAGCGCTTGCGGATGAACGGTGCGAACTTCGCGGGATCGATCGGCCCGAGCTCGACCTGCTTCGCGCTCCGCCAGAACGGCTCGTTCTTGTCGTTGAAGATCCGCTCGAGCACGTGACGCTTGCTTCCGAGGTAGACGTGCCCGACCTCGGGCTGCGTCTGAAAGACGGCCCGCATGAGGTTCGGGAAGTTCCGGTCGAGCCCGACGATCTCCTGGAACTCGTCGAAGACGATCGCGACGCGGCGCTTCCGTTCGGCCGCGATCTTGCCCGGTAACTCGAGCAGGCGCTCGATCGTGTCGTCGATGTCGCTCGGCCGCCGCCCTGCTGAGAACGTAAAGCGCAGGGAGAGATCGTCGGGGTCGATCTCCATCGTCGGGCGAATGCGAAGACCGCGGAAGAGATTCGCTGCCCGCTCGATCACCTGCTCGCCCGGCGACTCGATGTCGTTGTAGATCGTCTTGGCGAGCGCGGCAGCGAACCGCTCCTTCGTGGTCGTCCGCATCACGTCGCAGTAGCCGACGAGGATGTTGCGGCGGATCGCCTTCTGGGTCGCGCGGACGACGAGGGACGACTTGCCGAACCGGCGCGGGGCATAGAGCACCACGTCCTGGCCGTTCTCGACGTCGGCGAGGAGATCCTTCAGTTCTCGCTCGCGATCGGTGAACGCATCGTCGAGCGCGAGCGCGCCATAGGTGAACGGGATTGGTCGAAGGCTCGGTCTTCCGCATGACTACGTTACGTAATCATACGGAAACTCAGATCGCTGCCCAGACCTCCAGCTTCGCGCGCGTGCGCGCGATGACCTCGTCCGTGAACTCGGACGTCCCCTGATGCCCGCCGAGGTCGGCGGTGCGGACGCCCGATGCGACGGCTTCGAGGCATGCCTCGCGGATCGCGCGGCCTGCGCGCTCGGCCTCGTCTCCCGCATGGGAGAGGAGCGCGGCGCCGGCCAGGATCATCGCCATCGGGTTCGCGACGTTCTTTCCCTGGAGCGACGGCGCGGTTCCATGCGCGGCCTCGGCCATGATCGCCGAGGGCTCGAAGTCGGCGTCCGTGAACGCGACGAGCAAGGACTCGGAGCCGGCGATCGAGCCGAAGAGCGGTAGCACGAGGTCGGACAGGATGTCGCCGTCGCGGTTGAGCGCCGGGATGACGAGGGGGTCACCGGCGGACGACAGGAGGAGCGCGAAGGTCGCGTCGATCAGCTGCGGCTCGTACGGCACGTCCGGGTGGCGTTCGGCGGCCGCGTCCATCTCTTCTTTCAGCATCCCTTCGTAGGTCGGGCTCACCGTGTACTTCGGCCCCCCGAACACCTTGGCCCCGGTGCGCGCGGCCTGACGGAACGCGAACTCCGCCACCGCGTGGCAGATCCTCCGCTCGATGCGCTCCGTCCGGAAGGCGACCTCGTCGTCGCCTTCGCCTTCGCGCCATTCCCTTGCGCCGTAGGCGTCGCCGACGGCCATCCGGACGATCGAGATGGGCGCGTGCACGCCGCCGAGCGGCATCACCCCCGGGATGCGGCGCCCCGTTCGGACGATCACCTTGCCGCCGATCTCCTCTCGGAGGATCCGGTTCGGCGAGCCGACATCCCCGCGCGCCTCCGGCGTGACGGTGGCCGCTTTCAGGCCGAGGCCGTACTCCCGGACGGCCGCGGCCGCCTCGTGGACGATCGTGTTCTTCGTCGCGCGGCGGCTCTCGAGGGAGAGGTCGTAGCGCGGGAAGTCGAGCTCCACCCCGATCACGTCGGCAGCGAGGACGCGCAGGGCCTCCTCGAGGAGCTCCTGGCCGGTCTCGTCGCCCTCGAGGACGACGATCGTGGTTCCATCTCGCATCGGCTGGGCAGTGTAGTCAGGCATGGGGTGGACAAGAAAGGGACGAAAGGGCGCGTTCCGCTACTTCGACCAGACGGGGAAGCTGATCAGCGACCCGGCGAAGATCGAGCGCATCGAGAAGCTCGCGATACCGCCTGCCTGGAAAAACGTCTCGATCTCGCCGAGCGGCCGAGCGAAGCTGCAGGCGACGGGCTACGACAAGGCGGGGCGGAAGCAGTACATCTATCACGTCGATTTCCGGGCAGCGCAGGAAGAGGCGAAGTACGACAAGCTCATCCGCTTCGCCGAGAAGCTGCCCGAGCTCCGCGCGACGATGGCCGAGCACCTCGACAAGGACGGGCTCGACCGCGAGCGCGTCTCGGCAATCGCGCTTCGGCTCATCAACCTCGGCTGGTTCCGGGTCGGCTCGGAGCGCTACGTCCGCGAGTCGCGAACCTACGGGATCACAACGCTCACCCGCCGGCACGTGAGCGTCCGCGGGAACCGCGTCATGCTCTCCTTCCGCGGCAAGCACAAGATCCAGGTTCGTACGACGCTCGTCGACCAGGAGCTCGCGGACGCGATGAAAGACCTGCTGCAGCTGAAGGGAGCGCGCGTCTTCCAATACATCTGGGAGGACAAGCCGTACAACCTCACGAGCAAGCGCCTGAACGACTACGTGAAGCTCTACATGGGAGAGGAGTTCAGCGCCAAGGACTTCCGGACGTGGGGCGGGACACTGACGGCCGCCGTGGCCTTCGCCGAGCGCGCGCAGCGGGACGGCTTTCCCGAGACGAAGACCGACGAGAAGCGCTCGGTGAGTGCCGTCATGCGCCGGGTGGCGCAGCAGCTCGGAAACACGCCCGCGGTCTGCCGGGCGTCCTACGTCTCCCCGGCCGTCATCGAGCAGTATCTCGAAGGGCGAACGATTCAGGATTTCCGGCCTCGCCATTTGCGCGTGGTCGGCGCAAGAGAACTCGGTCTCGACCCGGAAGAACAGGCGCTCCTCAGCCTGCTCCGTTCATGGCGCATTCGCCAGGCCCGAGCAGCCGCGTGATTCCACTTCGAATTTCCGCTACCTTTACGCCATGGCACGCAGAACCATTCTCGTTTGCGACAACTGTGGCAAAGAGGTCGACGAGCAGCACGGCGCTGTGATGCGGATCACCTATTCCGACGCGCGCCGCGGTGCGAAGCAGGCCGATCTCTGCGGCGACTGCGCCGGCAACATGCCCGGCCAGCCTGCTGCACGGCGCGGACGCCGGCCGAAGTCCGCAGCGACCGCAGACTGAACCCCGCCGCCTAGCAGCGGCCTCGGGTTTCCCGCTCTTTGCGGACAGCCGAAAACGGCGCGCCGGGAGTCGTCGGGACCCCGCTCTACGATGGAGCGGTGACTCTCAGTCTGATTGCCGGGCCGGCACATGCCGGCAAGGTCGGGCTGCTTCTCGACCGGTATCTCGAATCCCTCGAGCGGGACCCGGTGCTCATCGTGCCGACGCGATCGGACGTCGACGGTGTTGCCCGTGACCTTCTGCGCCGCCGGCCGGCACTCCTCGCAGGCCGGATCTGGACCTTCGACGACCTCTTCGTCTCCCTCTACGCCGCGACGCCGCTCTCGAAGGCGCAGCGCGCGCTCCTCGTCCGGCGCGTAATCGCGACCGCGTCGCTGAACGGCCTGTCGCGCTCGGCGCGCACGGGCGGCTTCGCCGACGAGCTGCTGCGTGCGCTCGCCGAGCTCGAGTCCGGCCTCCTCGATCCCGAGGAGCTCGAAGGCGATCTCGCCCTGCTCTACGCGGGCTACCGCGACCAGCTCGACGAGCTCGGGCTCGTCGACCGCGACCTCCAGCGCCGTCGAGCCGTCGAGCGGCTGCAGTCAGATCTCGACGCGTGGCACGGCGAGCCGGTCTTCGCCTACGGGTTCGAGGATCTGACCGGGGTCGAGTGGGCGCTGCTCGACGCGCTCGCCGGCCGTACCGAGGTGACGGTCTCGCTCCCGTACGAGCCGGGACGGCCCGCGTTCGCATCGCTGCGGCGGACGGCCGAGGATCTGCAGCGTCTCGCTGCGGGGCGGATCGAGGAGCTTCCGGCGCGCTACGCCGAGGTCGCCGCCCCGGCGCTCGCGCACCTCGAGCGCGCGCTCTTCAGCGACGGCGATCACGATCTCGTGCCGATCGACGGGGCCGTTCGCTTCTTCGAGGGCGCGGGAGCGCGCGGCGCGCTCGAGCTCGTGGGCGAGGAGCTGCTCGCACTTCTCCGCGGCGGCACGCCGGCGGAGCGCATCGGGATCGTCTGCGCGAACGTCGACCGTCTGCGCGCGCCGCTCGAGACCGCCCTCGGCACGCTCGGCATCCCCTACTCCGTCGACGGCGAAGTGCGTCTCGCGCAAACGTCGTTCGGGCAGATGCTCGCCGCCCTCCTTCGCTTCGCATGGCTCGGAGGCTCACGTAACGACCTCTTCACGTTCCTACGCTCTCCCTTCTCGGGGATCGAGCGCCGTGCCGTGGACTTCGTCGAGGGGCGGCTGCGCGGCCGCGGAGTCGCACAGCCGGAGCGCGTGGTGGAGGAAGGCGAGCGTTTCCACGGTCGCTCCTTTCCGCTGCTCGCCGAGCTGCGCGAAGCCGAGGACCCCGTGGACGCCCTGCGCGAGCTCGCATCGCGGATGCTGCGAAACGCCTACGGGCTCGATGCACCGCCCGTCGGCGAGAAGTCGCGGCTCGATCTCCGCGCGTACGAAGCGCTTCGCCGCCTCCTCACCGAGCTCGAACGCTGGCGCAAGCTCACCGGGGAGCTCTCCCGCGAAGACGTCGTCGCAGCGCTCGACCGGCAGACGCTGCGGCCCCAGCACGGCGACGAGCCCGGACGCGTCGCCGTCGTCGACCTGTTGCGCGCCCGCACGCGCCGCTTCGACGTCGTCTTCGTGCTCGGGCTCGAAGAGGGCGGCCTGCCGCGTCGCGGCTCGTCATCGCCGTTCCTCGACGACGACACGCGCCGCATCCTCGACGAGGGCGGCGCCCGGCTCCAGCGCCCCGACCCGGTCAGCCGCGACCGATACCTCTTCTACACGGCGTGCACGCGTCCGCTCGAACGGCTCTACCTCGTGCGAGAGGCCGCGACCGACGACGGCAGCCCACGCGAGCCGAGCCCGTTCTGGGACGAGGTGCAGTCGCTCTTCGAGCGCGACGACGCGCAGCGGTGGACGCGACGTCGACCACTCTCGGCGCTCACCTGGACACTCGACGACGCGCCGACGGAGCGAGAGCGCCTGCGTGCGCTCGCCGAGCTCGCGGCACGTGACGCGAGCGCCGCCGATTCGCTCGCCCGCGCAAACGGCTGGGAGCGACGGCTCGAGCGTGCCGCACGAGCCTTCACACGCCCCACGGCGGTCACCCATCCGCTGCTCCGCGAGCAGCTCGAGTCGCGTTCGACGTTCAACGTGACGGAGCTCGAGCGCTTCGCGGACTGCTCCTCTGCCTGGTTCGTCGACCGTTTCCTCTCGCCGAGGTCGATCGACGCGGAAGTCGACGCAAAGCTCAAGGGGTCTGTTGCACACAACGCGCTCTTCAAGTTCTTCACGCGTCTCCCGAAGGAGCTGGGCGTGGAGCAGCTCGACGAACGCGTGGTCGAAGGTGCCGTGCTGCTGATGCGTGCGTGCCTCGACGAGGCGCTGCAAGGCGTTCGGATGGACATGACCGACATGCAGTCCCGCGAGCTCGACCAGACACTCTGGCGTGATCTCGAGGCAGTCGTGCGCGCGGAATGCGAGTCGGAGCTTGCGCTCGTCCCACGCCGGTTCGAGGTCGGCTTCGGCAGCGAGCGGGCGGCGCCGGAGCTGCAGCGGGGTCTCGACCTCGGCGACGGGATCTCGCTCTCCGGGAAGATCGATCGCATCGACGTCGACCCGTTCGGCGCGCGCGGAATCGTGCAGGACTACAAGTCCGGCAAGCACGCGCACAGCGCGCGCGAGATCGAAAGCGAGCTGCGGCTGCAGATCCCGCTCTACATGCTCGTCCTCCGCGATCTCGTCGGTCTCGAGCCTCTCGGCGGCGTGTACCGGCCGCTCGCCGGCGAGCGGAAGGCACGCGGCCTTCTCCGCTCGAGCGAAGGCGACACGCTCAAGGGCTTCGTGCGGAACGACTATCTCGACGAGGACGCTTTCTGGGGCGCCGTCGAGCGCGCACGCGACATGGCCCGCACGCTCGCGCAGCGCATCCAGGGCGGCGACGTGAAGCACGACCCGAAGGGGACGGAGTGTCCCGCGTGGTGCGACCTCTGGACTATCTGCCGGGTGCCGCGCGCGGGTGGGGTCGGCGAAAGAAGGTGCCGCGAGTGAACGAGCAGCAGCGTGCGGCCGTGGAGGCGACGGGCGAGGTGTTCGTCTCCGCAGGGGCAGGGACCGGCAAGACGGCCGTGCTCGTCGAGCGCTTCGTGCGGGCGGTATGCGACCGCGGGCTCGACGTCGACTCGATCCTCGTCATCACCTACACGCGCCGGGCCGCGGGCGAGCTTCGCACCCGCATCCGGGCAGCGCTCGCGGAGCGCGGGCGACCCGACCTCGCGCGGGAGCTCGACGGTGCGTGGATCTCGACGATCCACGGCTTCTGCTTGCGGCTTCTGAAGACGTATCCGTTCGCGGCGGGGCTCGACCCGCGCTTCCGCGAGCTCGACGACGCGCAGGGAGCGGTGCTCCGGGGCGAGGCGTTCCGCTCGGCGATCGCGGACTTCTGCGCGGAGGACGATCCCGACCGGCTCCGCTTGCTCGCGACCTACGGCGCCGACGGATTGCGGCGCATGCTCACCGGCGTCTACGAGACGCTGCGCTCCGCCGGCCGGCCGCTCGTGCTCGACATCGGCGACCGCCCGCCGCTCGACGTCGCGGAACTGCGGGAGGCCGCGCGCTGCCTCGTCGAGGATGCGGCCGCGACCGACAACCAGCGTTCGGCCGCGACGCAGCTGCTCGCGCTGCTCGATCGCGACACGCGCCCCGACCGGCTGATGGATCTCAGCGGCTTCAGGGCCCGCGGCGAGCGTGCGGCGACCTACGAGGAGGCGCGCCAACGCGTCGAGCAGGCGGCGCTCGACGCTGCGGCGGCGCGTGACCGTGCGCTCCTGCAGGAGCTGCTCGAGCGCTTCGCAGCAGCGTACGCCTCGGCGAAGGCCGGGGAGTCTGCGCTCGACTTCGAGGACCTGCAGCTGCACGCGCGAGACCTCCTCCGCGACAACCCGGAATCCGCGAGCGTGAGCGGCTGCGCTTCCGCTCGATCATGGTCGACGAGTTCCAGGACACGAACCGGCTTCAGTGCGACCTCGTCGACCTCCTGCGTGCGCCGGACGCAGAGGTCTTCTTCGTCGGTGACGAGTTCCAGTCGATCTACGGCTTTCGCCATGCCGACGTCGGCGTGTTCCGGGCGCGGCGCGCGCAGGCGGAGCAGCTCCTGCCGCTGACGCTCAACTACCGCTCACGGCCGGAGGTGCTCGCCGCGGTCAACGAGCTCTTCGGCTCGCACTTCGGAGACGAGTTTCAACCGCTCGCGGCCGCAGCGGATTTCCCGGACCCGGTTTCGGCCATCCCGTCGAGCTGCTCGTCACCGACAAGGCGAGCTACTCCGACACCGGCGTGCACTGGCGGCGCGCCGAGGCGAGGTCGGTTGCGCGACGCGTGCGCGAGCTCGTGGATACCGGTGTTGCGACCGCCGGCGAGATCGTGTTGCTCTTCGCGGCCGGCACCGATGCGGAGTGGTACGAGGACGAGCTCAGGAAAGCGGGGCTCCCGACGTATCGCGCGACGGGCAAGGGGTACTTCGGTCAGCAACAGGTCGTCGACCTGCTCGCGTACCTGCGCCTGCTGCACAACCGCTACGACGATGTCGCGCTCCTCACGGTGCTCGCGTCGCCGCTCGTCGGCGTCTCGAACAACAGCCTGGGGCTCATTCGGCGCGTCGCGTCGAAGCGGCCGCTCTTCTCCGGCATCGAGCACTCGCTCCCGCCGGCGCTCGACGAGCGTGACGCGCGGCTCCTGCGCGCGTTCCGCCAGCGCTTCGACCGCCTGTGCGACGCGATGCCGCGCCAGTCACTCGAGCGCTTGTGCGAGCGGATCGTGAGCGAGCACGACTACGACCTCGCCGTGCTCGCGCAGTGGGACGGCCGCCGGCGCTACGCGAACATGCGGAAGCTCGCGCGCCTCGCGCGCTCGTACGAGGAACTGCGCGGTCCCGATGTCGAGGGCTTCGTGCGCTTCGTTGCCGATCAGGAGGCTGTCGGCGCGCGCGAGCTCGAGGCTGTCGCAGAGGAAGAGGGCGCAGACGCCGTCCGCCTGCTGACGATCCATGCGGCGAAGGGCCTCGAGTTCAAGGTCGTGATCGTCGCCGACGCCGGTCGCGACAAGGCGCCGCCGTCGCCCGACGAGATCCTGGCACTGTCCGACGGCCGCTTCGGCTTCCGGGTCGCCGACCCGGTTACGGCCAAGCGCCGCGGTGCGTTCGACTACGACGACGTTCGCGAAGCGCGAAAGCGCGAGGACGACGCGGAGCGCCTGCGGCTCTACTACGTCGCGATGACGCGCGCGAAGGAGCGGCTCATCGTCTCCGGCGTCGATCGACCGCGAGAAGACGGCTGATGCGACGACGCCGATCGGCTGGGTGCTCGACCGGCTCGACGCCGACGAGGAGCTCGCGGCAGCAGGCGACGCACCCGCCGAGATCGCGCGGAACGAGGCGCGCCTCGTCGTGCGCATCGACCGCTACGACGAGGCCGCGTGGCGCGACGCAGCCGGTCGCGGACGCGACCCCCGAGCCCGGGCAGCTCGCGCTCTTCGCGAGCGTGGAGGAGACAGCGATCGCGCCCGCGCCGGTGCTGCCGCCGCTCGTCGCCCCGCGCGCGCCGCCGCTCCACCGGGTGCGCCGCCTGTCGTTCACCGCGCTCTCGACCTTCGAGCAGTGCTCGTACAAGTACTACTCGCTCTACGTCAGCGGGATGCGCGAGCGCCGCCCCGAGCACGTCCCCGGGATGGGCGACGGCGGCCTCCGCGCGACCGAGATCGGCGACGCCGTCCATCGGCTGCTCGAGCAGGTCGACCTGCACGCGCCGGCGCTCCCCGACCTCGAGCAGGTGCGCGACTGGTATCCCACCGTGAGCGAGGAGGAGCTCGTCAGGATCCGCGGCTACGTCGCCGCCGTATTGCGACTCCGAGCTCGCGCGGCGGATCGCCGCGCTCGATCGCGTCGACAAGGAACGGCACTTCACCTTCGAGCACGACGGCGTCCTCCTGCACGGCTTTCTCGACGTCCTGCACCACGGCGGGCCGCGGGCGCTCGTCCTGGACTACAAGACGAACCTGATCGGCGACGCGACGCCGGAGGAGATCGTCGAGGCCGACTACACGCTGCAGCGTCTCGTCTACGCGCTCGCCTGCTTCCGCGCCGGAGCCGAGGAGGTCGAGGTCGTCTACCACTTCCTCGAGCGGCCGGACGCCGTCGTCTCGACGACGTTCGACCGCGCGAGATCGGGCGCTCGAAGCCGAGCTGTCGGCCGGGATCGCGCGAATCCACGCCGGCGAGTTCCGTCCGTCGCCGAGCGAATTCGCGTGCTCCACCTGCCCGGCGCTCGACCTCGTCTGCGCCGGGCATGCGCCTCGCGCGAGCCGGTGGGCGCCCTCGAGCTGAGTGCCTCGTAGCTTCGTCCACGAGGCGCGGAAGCGCGTCGGGCCGAAGAAGCAGCGCATTCGCCCGATCGTCGAGCGGCTCGCGGTCGAGCACGCCGACGCCGCGATCGCGCTGACGTTCCGGAGCCCCCTCGAGCTGCTGATCTCGGTGATGCTCTCCGCGCAGACGACCGACGTGAACGTCAACAAGGTGACGGAGAGCTCTTCGTGAAGTACACGAAGCCCGAGGACTACCTTGCCGTGCCGCAAGAGGAGCTCGAACGTGACATCTTCGCGACGGGCTTCTACCGGCAGAAGGCCAAGTCGCTTCGCGGCGCCATGCAGATGCTCCTCGAGGAGTACGACGGCGAGGTGCCGCAGACGCTCGACGAGCTGATCCGGCTCCCGGGCGTCGCGCGAAAGACGGCGAACGTCGTTTCATCGGAGCTCGGAAACCCCGAAGGGCATCGTCGTCGACACACACGTGCGTCGTCTGTCGCAGCGGCTCGGTTTCACGAAGCAGGAGGATCCGGTGAAGATCGAGCGGGACCTGGTGAAGCTCGTTCCCCGCGAGGACTGGGCGCGGTTCCCGCACCTGATGATCTGGCACGGCCGTCGGGTGTGCATCGCGCGTCGACCGCTCTGCGAGGATTGCGTCATCAACGACCTCTGTCCGTCGAGCCGTGTCTGACTCTCAGCGGGATCGCTATCGGCTGAGCTTCGGCAGCGTGGCCGAGGCGTACGACGCGCGCGGCCCCTCTACGCCGTCGAGGCGCTCGAGTGGCTGCAGGAGCGGCTGCCGTTGCGCCGCGTCGTCGACGTCGGGGCCGGGACAGGGAAGCTCAGCCGGCAGCTCGCCGCCCTCGGTATCGACGTCGTCGCGGTGGAACCGGACGAGGACATGCGCGCCGTCTTCGCGCGCGTTCTGCCCGAGATCGAGCTCCTTGCCGGAAGCGCCGAGGAGTTGCCACTCGCCGACTCCTCCGTCGACGTCGCGACCGCAGCGCAGGCGTTCCACTGGTTCGACCTTCCGCGCGCCCTTCCCGAGCTGCACCGCGTCATCCGGCCCGGGGGCGGCGTCGCGGTCATCTGGAACGAATGGGATGACGACGACGAGCTGATGCGCTCGCTGAACGAGATCGTCAAGCGGCGACGGCCGACGCGAGATCGTCAATTCCTGGGGTGAGCACCCGCTCTCCGGCTCGGTTCTGTTCGAAAATCGCGAGTTGCGGAAGTTCGTGCACATGGAGACCATCGACACGGACACGGTGGTGGAGCGTGTGTCGTCGGTGAGTGCGATCGTCAACCTGCCCGGCGACGAGCGGGAGCGCGTCCTCGGCAGTGTTCGCGCGCTCTTCGGCGAAGACCTCGTGCACTTCCGGCTCGTGACGATCACGGCGGTCGCGGATCGTGCCTGACCTTCACCCGGCGACGCGCGGCTTCGAGGCGGCCGACCGGTACGAGCGCGGCCGGCCTGACTATCCCGCGGCGGCGGTCGCCCAGATCGTGGAGCTGCTCGATCTGCGGCCGGGGCGAACCGTCCTCGATCTCGCTGCGGGCACGGGGAAGCTGACGCGTCTCCTTGTCCCGAGTGGCGCGAATGTGATCGCAATCGAGCCCGTGCGCGCGATGCGGGCCGAGCTCGAGCGGCAGGTGCGTGGCGTCGCGGCATTGGGTGGAACAGCAGAGCAGATCCCGCTCATCGACGACTACGTCGACGCGGTCACCGTCGGCCAGGCCTTCCACTGGTTCGACGAGCAGCCCGCGCTGCGCGAGATCCATCGTGTGCTGAGGCCGGGTGGCGGCGTGGCGCTCATCTGGAACGCGCGCGACGAGCGCGACGGGTTGCAGCGCGCGCTTTCCGACATCATCGATCCGCTCCAAGGCTCGACGCCGCGCCGCACGCAACGGAACTGGAAGACGCTCCTCTCCGACAGCGGCCTCTTCGAACGGGCCGGGCGGAAGCTCTACGAGCACGTGCAGGAGACAGACGCACAGGGCGTCGTCGACCGAGTCACCTCGATCAGCTTCATTTCTGCAGCAGAGCCGTCGGTTCGACGGGACGTCGAGACGCGCGTACGCGCGCTTCTGCGGGATATGGAAAGGCCGATTCGCCTGCCGTACATGACCGAGGTCTATTTCGGTTTCGCGCTCCGGTGACCCCCGCTGCTACGGTCCCGGAGACAACTGCGGAAGACCGACGTGGGAGGGCTCATGGCGGAGACGCGGTTCGAGGGCAGAAGTCCGGTTGCGCGTTACTGGCTTTCGAAGTGTGAGGGCTTTGCCGTAACAGGCGGCGAGCGGGGCGTCGTGGAGGAGCTGATCCGCGATGCGGATCCGTTCGTCACGACGCGGCTCATAGTGCGAACCGGAAGACGGCGCCGCGCGGTGGTGCCGGCAGAGGCAGTTGCTGCAGTCGATCCTGCGGAGCGAGTCGTGTTCGTCACGCGCGGCCGACGGAAGCAACCCACGCGCGCTGCGATGACTCGTGCAGCCGCGGGAGCCCGTATGGGGAGTGCGGGCACGGCGCGCGGGCTCGCATACGCTCGACGCGAGATGGCGACGCGAGCGGCGCCGGCGATGGAGAACGCGGGCCGGACGACGCTTCGCGTAGCGGCGGTCACCGCCGCGTCCACAAGGCGGCACGCGCCGAGGATCGCAGCCGGAACCGCACGCAGTCTTGCGCAGGTACGGGACGGGATGCTGGACCGCGCTGCGCTTGTTGCCGCTTCGACGAGACGGCATACGCCGAGGGTCGGCCCGTACGCTCGCCGCCGGGTCGAACCGCTGGCGGCGCTCGTCACGCGGTCGTTCTCGCTCCTCGTCTCCGAGCTCGCCGCCACCGCGCGCATGACCCGCGCGACGGGCCGCGGGGTCAGGCGTCAGTTGACCGAGGGGTCTTCGGGGATCCGGGACACGAGCTCGTAGATGCCGCCTTTGCGGCGCAGGACCTCGGCCCAGAGCTCGTCGGGTGCTTCGGTGAAGGCGTCGTCGGGCGCGGCAGGCTCGACGAACCAGTCGTCGCGCTCGACCTCGTCCTCGAGCTGGCCTGCGCCCCAGCCGGCGTAGCCGGCGAAGACGCGCCGCCGGATCGTCACCGGTAGCACCTCTTCCGGATCGTCGAGCGCAGGGAAGCCGAGCCCGCCGAACAGCGGGACGGCCGCATCGTCCGGGTCGAGGAACTCCCCGAGCACGAGCACTGCGTCCTGCTGCACCGGGCCACCGAGCCACACCTGCTCGCCGTCGTCGACGAGCGGCTCGAGCTGTGGCACGAGCTCGGCGACCGGCGCCGGGCCTGGCCGGTTCAGGACGAGCCCGGCCGCGCCTTCCTCGTTGTGCTCGGTGACGAGGACGACCGTGCGCCTGAAGTTCGGGTCGAGGAGGCTCGGCGATGCGATCAGCAGCTGGCCCTGCAGCGTCTCCATCGGTCAGCGCGGCGTAAGCGCGACGAGGAGGCCCCCGTCGTCGTCGTACGCGGGGAAGAAGTCGGCCGTGATCTGCTTCGCATGACCGCCCCGCGTTCGCAGCTCGATCTTCTCGTCGAGCCGGCGCACGCCCCACTCGAGCGCGAGCTTCGCCGGGTTCCGTTTTTCCTCGAAGCCTGCCAGGCCGAGCGCGCTCACCAGGTCGGCGCCGAGGAGGTCGCTCTCGTTCCAGCCCGTGAGCTCGAAGACCCCGCGCCCCACCGCGAGAATTCGCGCGCTCTGGTCGGTTACGACAAAGCCCGTACCCGGCGCGGGGTAGTAGTCGTCCATCAACTCGAACAGGAAGCCGAAGCCGCAATGCCTGCAGGCCACAGCCTGGTTGCTGAAACCCTCCGCACCGTCGATGTCGATCGAGCGCTGCTTGCAGTTCGGACAGATGAAGTACGGCACCCTGCGGTCAGGGTAGCCAGCGTCAGGCGCGTGGCAGAGCGTCGACGCGCTCGGCCCAGGCCCGGAGCGGCGAGTCGCCGCCGAGCGGCTGGTGCTCGACGAGAATCGCGTGGAAGCGCTCGTCGTCTCCCTCCGGGAGCCCGAAGACCGCGTACTTGAGGAACGGGAAGGCGGTCACGTCGGCGATCCCCAATTCGCCGAAAAGATAGTCGCGGCCGTAAAGGAGCTGCTCGAAGACGGGGACCGCGTCGCGCATGCGTTCGCCGAGCTCCGCGATGCGCGATCCATCGGGCTCCGGTTGCTGCTCCTCGTCCGCGATCAGGTTCGGCGGACGCTTCCAGAGCCGGTTGAACCACTGCAGGAAGACCTCCACCTCGGCGCGGCGCGCGGGCCCGCGCGGGTAGAGCGGCGGCTCCGGCACCTGCTCC
The DNA here is from genome assembly GCA_963794045.1 of uncultured Actinomycetes bacterium. Lineage (GTDB taxonomy): Bacteria > Actinomycetota > Thermoleophilia > Gaiellales > Gaiellaceae > Palsa-739. The sequence goes on along the minus strand of CAWCCJ010000010.1, from coordinate 519,310 downwards.
TCGAGCCATTCGAGGATGACGGGCGAGTCGTTCAGCACCGTCTCTCCGGCGACGACCACCGGCACGAGGTCCTGACCGCTCACCCGGACGACCTCCGACCGGTCGGCGGGGTCGACGTCGATCCATTCGACCTCGACGCCCTTGTGCCCGCACGCAAGCGCGACCCGCTCGACGTTCGTCGAGAACGGGATCCGGTAGATGCGCAGGCGGCCTAGAGCCATTTCTTGCGTCGGAAGAACCACAGCTGCACGAGTGTCGTGCCGATGATGAGCGCCCACGAGAACGCGTACCCGTGACGCCAGTGCAACTCCGGCATGTGCAGGAAGTTCTGGCCGTAGACGCCGACGATGAACGTCGGGATCAGAATGAGAGAAGCGATCACGGTCAGCCGCTTCGTCACCTCGTTCTGGTCGATCGCGATCTTTGCCTGCGCGTAGTCGCGCACGCTCGCGAGCAGGTCACGCGAGAGCTCGAGCCCGTCGAGCGCACGCAGGAACTTGTCGTATGCGGCATTGAACGCGATCTCGACCTCCTGCGGAAAGACCGGAGTGCCGTCCCTGATCTCGATCTCGTTCATCGCGACGCGCCGTACGGCGTCGCGCATCGGCGCGAGCGTGCGGCGAATGTGCAGGAGGTCGTGGCGGAGCTGTGACACCCGCGCGCGGGAGACCTGCAACGGTTGCGCGTCGACCTTGTCCTCGAGCTCGTCGATCTCCGCGTCGAGGTCGTCGACCAGATCGAGGTAGCACTCGGCGATGTCGTCGAAGATTCGATAGGCGATCATCCCGGGTGAGTCGTCGTCGCCCAGGTTCTCCCGCGGCCCCGTCAAGTCGTACGGCGGCTTGCCGTTGGGCGGCGTCTTCCGGACGGTGACGATCGTCTCGTGCGTGATCACGAGATCGATCTCCTGGTAGAAGACCGAGTCCTCGTTCGGCGAGGCCACTGCGTCGAGGAGGATCGCGAAGATGTAGCCGCGGTGGCTGCCGACCGTCGGGCGCGGCTCGTCGTCGTGCTCGGGCACGGCGAGGAGGAGCTCGAGTGCGCTTTCCTCGAGCTCCATCGGTGCTGCCCTGCGCAGTTCCTCCTCGGTCGGGTCGAGGAGGTCGATCCAGTTCGCGGCCATACGGCCGCGCTTTCGACGGCGGGCCGGTTAGACCTCTGCCGCCTCGGGCCGCGGAGCGGTCAGCGCGGTGCCTGCGTGTCCCTCCAGCGCTGCGAGAAACCGCTCCGCGTCGAGCGCTGCCATACACCCCGAGCCTGCAGCCGTCACGGCCTGGCGGTAGGTGTGGTCCTGCACGTCGCCCGCGGCGAAGATGCCAGGGAGATTCGTTTCCGTCGAGCCGGGCTTCGTGATCAGATAGCCGGCATCGTCGTGCTCGAGCTGGTCGACGAAGAGCTTCGTGTTCGGGTCGTGGCCGATCGCGACGAACACTCCGTCGACCTTGTAGTCCCACGTCCGGCCGGTTTCCGTGTCGCGCAGGACGACCGACTCGACCTTGCCGTCGCCGGCGATGTCCTCGATCACTGCGTTCGTGATGAACTCGATCTTGTCGCTCTGCCGTGCGCGGTCGACCATGATCGGGGACGCGCGGAACTCGTCGCGCCGGTGGACGACCGTCACCTTGGTGGCGAACCGGGTGAGGAAGGTCGCCTCCTCCATCGCGGTGTCGCCGCCGCCGACCACGATCAGCTCCTTGTCGCGGAAGAACGCGCCGTCACAGGTCGCACACGCCGAGACGCCGCGGCCCTGGTAGACCTGCTCGCCCGGGATGCCGAGCCAGCGTGCGCTCGCGCCCGTCGCGACGATGACGGCGTTCGCCTGGTACTGCGTGTCCTCGACCCAGACGCGGAACGGCCGCTCGCTGAGATCGACGCGCGTGACGTCGTCCGTGACGAACTCCGTGCCGAAGCGCTCGGCCTGCCGGCGGAACTCGGCCATCATCTCGGGGCCCATGACGCCGTCCGGGTAGCCCGGGTAGTTCTCGACGTCGCTCGTGATCATCAGCTGGCCGCCCCACTGGAAGCCCTCGATGACGAGCGGCTCCAGGTTGGCCCGCGCCGCGTACAGCGCTGCGGTGTAGCCCGCCGGGCCGCCCCCGATGATGATCAGCTCTCTAACCTCGCTCATGCCCCTTCCTTCTCTCAAAGAAAATCCGTCTGTATCTATTAAACGAATCAGGTCGGCGGGACGTTCCCGGTCAGGGTACGGCAGGAATAACTTCCCCCGAGTGGGGCAAGGTAGGCGAGTCGTGGCAGGGACGGTGAACTGGGATCAGCTCCGGGAGCTTGCAGCCTTCCGCGCCGCGAAAGGCTGTGCGATCAGCCTGTTCGTCAACCTCGACCCGAGCGCAGCCCCGACCCCCGCCGATATCCAATCCCGGGTCAACTCGCTCCTCGACCGGGCGGGCAAGGACATCGAGGAGCGGAAGGCGCAGCTGGCCCGAGCTCAGCGCGAGGCGCTGAAGAGCGACCTCGACCGGATCCGCGCCTGGTTCGACGACGGCTTCGACCGGCAGGGGGCAAACGGCGTGGCCGTCTTCGCGGCCGGGCTCGATAACTTCTGGGCCACGTTGACGACTTCCGACCCGCTGGCGGACGACGCGAAGGTCGCCGGCGAGCTGTACCTCGCGCCGCTCGCGCGGGATGTCGGTCGGAGCGACGGGACGCTCGTCGCCGTCGTCGGCCGCGAGCGCGGGGAGGTCTACCGGCTCCGCGGAGGGTCGCTGCACGTGATCGCGGAGGAGTCGACGGATGTCCCCGGCCGTCACGACCAGGGCGGCTGGTCGCAGGCCCGCTACGAGCGGCACATTGACGAGATCGTCGAGCGGCACTGGCGGCAGGTCGCGGAGACGCTCGATCGCTGCGCGCGGTCGGTCGATCGTGCTCGCGTCGTGCTCATCGGGGGCGAGGAGATGCGCTCGGACTTCGAGTCGGTGCTCTCGAACGAGGTGCGGCCGTGCATCGCCGGCTGGGCGACCGCTGAGGCGCACGCCGACGCGCAGGCGCTGCTCCAGGCGGCAAAGCCCGTGCTCGAGGAGTGGTGGCGGCAGCGTGACGAGCAGATCCTCGACCGCTGGCGCGAGGAGGCCGCGCGGAACGGCCGTGCCGCGACGGGCTGGCAGGAGACGCTCGAAGCCGCGTCGGACGGCCGCGTCGAGTTGTTGCTCGTCGCAGACGGAACCGACCAGCCCGCGTACCAGTGCCCGCAGTGCGGGCGCGCGCAGGTCTCGAACGGAAGCTGCCCGCTCGACGGGACGACGATGGAGTCGCGCGAAAGCGGCTTCGACCTTGCGCTCCACCAGACGCTCGCCCACGGCGGCACGGTGCACTCGCTCCGCGACCGCCCGGATCTCGAGGCCGCGGGCGGCGTAGCCGCGTTGCTGCGTTTTTAGGCCTCGCGACCGCTGCGCTTTGCTCGCTCGGCCGATCTGACTCCGAGCTTCTGGATCATCGGGGCTGGTCGAGCCGTGCCCGGGCGGCCGGGCACGGCCATCGACGTTAAAGACGCCTACGCGGGCGAGGCCGCCGTTAGCGTGCGGCGATGGCGCTGGTCGACTCTTTAGGCCTCGCGACCGCTGCGCTTTGCTCGCTCGGCCGATCTGACTCCGAGCTTCTGGATCATCGGGGCTGGTCGAGCCCTGCCCGGGCGGCCGGGCACGGCCATCGACGTTAAAGACGCCTACGCGGGCGAGGCTCGCCGTTAGCGTGCGGCGATGGCGCTGGTCGACGTACCCGACGTGGTTCGCGAGAAGGCGCGCACGGTCGGGGCGGAGGCTTGGCTCGAGGAGCTGCCGGCGCTCGTGGGGAGGCTCGAGACGGAGTGGCAGATCGTCGTCGGCCGCGCCTACCGCGACTCCACCGAGGCGTACGTTGCCGAGGCAACGCTGGCCGACGGAACACCGACCGTGCTGAAGCTGCTCGTCCCGCGAGACGGAGACGCAGCCGCGCATGAGGCGACGGTGCTCCGCATCGCCGCGGGCGAAGGGTGCCCGCGCCTCGTGCGGGACGACGTCGCGCGCGGGGCGCTCCTTCTCGAGCGGCTCGGCCGCTCGCTGCACGACCTTCGCGTGCCCGTCGACCGGCGTCACGCGATCCTCGTCGCCGCCGCGCGGCGGATCTGGCGGTCCGCGCCGGACTGCGGCCTTCCGACCGGAGCGGCAAAGGCGCTCTGGCTCTCGGAGTTCATCGCGCGCTTGTGGGAGGATCTCGACCGGCCGTGCAGCGAGCGGGCGGTGGATCACGCGCTCGCGTGCGCGAGGCGACGCGGCGATGCGCATCGTGACGAGATGGCCGTGCTGGTGCACGGGGACGTTCACCAGTGGAACGCGCTCGAGGCGGGCGACGGCTTCAAGCTCGTCGATCCCGACGGGCTCCTCGCGGAGGCGGAGTACGACCTCGGCATCATCATGCGCGAGGATCCGCGCGACGGAGACCTGCCCGAGCGTGCGCGGCGGCTCGCTCGCCTCACGGGCCTCGATGCGGCGGCGATTTGGGAGTGGGGAGTCGTAGAGCGCGTGTCCACCGGGCTCCTCGGCACGCAGGTCGGCCTTCAACCCGTCGCGCGGGAGATGCTCACGACTGCGGATCAGGTGAGCGCCGAGGCCTGGAGCTAGGCGGCGTCGGCGTCGGCTGCTGGAAGCTCGGGCGCGGTGACGCTGCGCACGCTGCGATCGACGACGTTCAGCGGCGAGAGCTCGGCGGCGGGTGCGATGCCGTGCTCCTTGAACTTGCGGGCGCTCGGGAGGACGCGCGTCTCGAGAGAGCCGACCGTCTCGTTGTACGACTTCACGGCCGTCTCCAGACCGCGCCCGACCTTCGCGAAATGGTCGGTCATCGTCGCGATGCGCGAGTAGAGCTCGCGACCGAGCTCGCTGATCGTCTTCGCCGACTCGGCGATCGTCTCCTGGCGCCACCCGTAGGCGACCGCACGGAGGAGCGCGATGAGGGTCGTCGGGGTCGCGATGATCACCTGTTGGTTGATGCCGTCCTCGATCAAGGCCGGATCCTGCTCGAGCGCGGCCGAGAGGAACGTCTCGCCCGGCATGAACATGACGACGAACTCCGGCGTCTCCGGCAGCGAGTCCCAGTAGCTCTTCTTCGAGAGCTTCGAGACGTGGTCGCGCACCTGTCGCGCGTGATCGCGAAGCTTGGCGGCGCGGGCATCGTCGTCGGTGCAGGACAGTGACTCGAGATACGCCTGGCCGGCGCACTTCGCGTCGACGACCACGGTCTTGGAGCCCGGCAGCCGCACGATCAGGTCGGGGCGGAGCCGCCCGTCCTCCGTCGTGACGTGATGCTGCGTCTCGAAGTCGCAGTGCTCGAGCATGCCCGCCATCTCGACGACGCGCCGTAGCTGGATCTCTCCCCACCTCCCGCGCACGTTCGGCCGGTCGCGGAGGGCGCTGACGAGGTTGCCCGTCTCGCTGCGCAGATCCTTCTGGGTCTCTGCGAGCTGCGCGCACCTGGGTCGAGAGCTCGGTGTACGCCCGGGTGCGCGCGACCTCGAGCTCCTGCAACTTCCCGTCGACCTTCGTCAGCGACTCCTTGAGCGGGGCGACGAGATGCTCGACCGCCTGCTTGCGCTGCTCGAGGTCGGATGTCGTCTGCTTCTGCAGCTGCTCGAGCTGCGACTTCGCGAGCTCGAGGAACGAGCGGCTGGATTGCGAGAGAGCGTCGGAGGCGAGCGCCTTCATCGTGATCTCGAGCTGGCCGCGCGCCTCCTCGATCGAGACCAGGCGGGCCGTGTACTGCGAGCGCACGACGAGATACGTCGCGACGGCGCCGAGGACGAGCCCTATCAGGAGTCCGATGACCACTGGGCCGACGAACGCTAGAGAGGGCGTCGGACGGAGCGGCGTCGGACCACGAAAATGCCAGATCCGACGAACCCGTGAGTCCTTCGGATCTGGCTCGGAAAATCTACTGCGGCCCGGCCGGATCGGTCAAGCCGAAAAAAGCCGCTATTTGCGGGCGATCAGGAGTTGAGTGCGGACTCGATCGCCTTCGTCAGGCCGGCCGAGTCGTCGGCGTTCGCGAGGGCCACGACGGTGCCCTTCGACCCGGTCTTGCCGACGTAGATCGTCGGCGTGCCGGGCACCTTGTCCGTGTCGCCCTGCTTGTCCATCTGGTCGCCCTGAGAGGAGACCGTGGAGGAGCCCATCTCGTCTCGCATCTGACGGACCTTGAGGCCGGGGACGCTCGCGGCGATCTGGTTCAGGAAGCTGTCCGTGAGCCAGCCCGTGTTCTCGGTGCCCTGGTTCGCATAGAGAACGAGCGCGAAGTTGTAGGCCTTGTTCTGCTTGGCCGATGCGAGCATCGCCTTGCGCGCCTTCTCGGAGTCGGGGCCGATGAACTTCAGGACGCGCGTGTCGACACGCACTTTGCCCGTGCGGACGTATTTCTTGATGACGTCCGGCATGACGACCGACTCGAACTCACGGCAGATCGGGCACTGGAGGTCGATGTACTCGGTGATCGTCACCGGCGCTTTCGCGGAGCCGAGCGTCATCCCGCGCTGCGGGACCCCCTTCAGGTCGGCGTTGACCTCACTGGCCCCCGGAAGCGCATTCGCGAGCGACCCGACGGCGGGCGCGTTCGAGGCCGAGGAGTCCTTGCCACCCGTGAACACGACCGCGAGGACGATCGCGATGACCACGAGGGCGACGACGCCCGCGATGGCCCAGAGGACGCGCGGGTTCGCCTGGCGGCGCCGGGTCCCGCCCTTCGAGACGACGGGAGGCGGCGCGGCCGCCGCGCGGCGCGCCTCCTTGGACTTCTTCCCGCTAGGCATCGGCCGGAACAGTAGCGGCGTCGTCGTCGGCTCCGGTCGCTGCGAGCGCTAAGAAAATAATGAGAAGGACGAAGGCGGTGAGGGCGAGAGTCGGGATCGTCATGTATCCGAACTCGTTGATCCACTTCGTCGCGCAGCCGCCCGGCGCAGAGATGAGGCACGCCTTCGCCTGCTTCACGACCCCGTTCTCGACGAGCAGGTGGTAGACGGACACGCCGGCTCCGACAATAGGAAGGGGGAGGAGGTAGCGCGCCGCTCGATGGTCGCCGCGCAGGGCGAGGGCGAGGGTCGTGATCGAGAGCGGGTACATGCAGATCCGCTGAAACCAGCAGAGCTCGCACGGCACGAAGTGCGCGGTCTCCGAGAAGAAGAGGCTGCCGCCGGTCGCGATCGCGGCGACGACGAACGCCGCCCACAGCTCGTAGCCCCAGAGCGCATCTCGAACGGTGCGAAGCGGGCCGCGCACCCCGACGAGCGCGAGTGCGCCGATGACGCATGAGCGCACCGGCAATGATCTGCCCGACGAGGCCGAGATAGGCGAGGAGCGTGATGACGTGCTGCGTCACGGGCGCAGCCTGCCAGACGCTACGGCGCTGCGGCGTTCGAGTGGTGCAGTGAGCGCGTCCGCATGGCCATTGCCGCGAGCGCGCCGCTTGCAGAGAGGAGGCCGTTCGCGGCGTTCGTGCCCCGCAGTCCGGGCACGCTGCGGTTCGCGCCGACGATGATCGCTCGCCGAACCTGGGCAGCGCTTGCATCCGGATACGCGGAGAAGAGCAGCGCAGCGACGCCCGACACCGTCGCGGCCGCGGCCGACGTTCCCCCGACGTAGCCGCCGGATGTGCTGCCGGGGTAATCGCCCCAGAGCGTGTCGCCGAGCGAGGCGATCTGCACGTGGTGCGCGCCGTAGTTCGAGTCGGCGGCCAGCCGGCCCGCGTCCGAGAAGTTCGCGACGGTGAGCGTGTTGGACAGGCGGTATGCCTGTGCGTTCGGGGACTCGACGAAGTGCGCCGTGTCGTCGAGATCGACGCCCTCGTTCCCTGCGGAGATGACGACGAGCACGTTCGCTCTGGCGGCCGCGCGGAGCGCGGCGGCGAGGCCGGGGAACGGCGCCACGTTCAGTCCGCCCCACGAGCAGTTGATGACGCGCGCCCCGTGCGCAACCGCGTAACGGATCGCGCGCGCGGGTGCGGTGTTCGACCACCCGGCACCCCCGGCGCCGCCCATCATCTTCACCGGCAGGATCTTCGCCTGCGGGGCGATCCCGACGTAGCCGCCGTTGCCGCGCGCTGCGCCGATGATCGACGCGAGCAACGTTCCATGTCCTGCTCCGTCGGTCGTGTCGGTGTTGCCGTCGAACACGTTCGCCCCCGAGAGGAGGTTCGGCCCGAAGTCGGGCTGACGCGAGTCGACACCCGTGTCGAGCACGGCGACCGTGACGCCTGCGCCCTGCGCTCGCTGCCACACGGGGAGCACGTCGAGGCCTGGTATGGCCGCTGTGCCGTCGGCCGACGGAAAGTGGGGGAGAAGCCAGTACGCGCAGTTGCTGCCGTTCGCGAGCTCGTCGGCGGTGCCCGTGCTCAGAAGCCCCGCGGGGCAGTAGTAATACGTCGCGGCCGCGGGCCTTGCAAACACGGCGGCGAAAACGGCGCTCGCCACGGCGAGCACGGTGATGAGACGGCGCGGGGGGATGCTCGCTCATCGGCCCGGCCTCGTCGCGCCAGCCATCCCTCAAACGAGCCACCGCGGTCTGTAAATGACGCGTCCGGGTCAATCGGCCAACGCCGGGTCGGCACGACACTGGTGCGTCCGCTGCGCGGAATCACGTCCCTTGCCCAAAAACCCATGGGTGAGGGGCCGGCACAGCGGACTCACGTGCGGCAGCAGGCCCGGTCAATCGGGCTCGCTTCATGAACGAAGCAGGGAGGAAGTACATGATCCGCAAGGTGCTAGCGATTGCGATCGCGGCGTTCTTTGCAACGGCGGTCGTCGCGCTAGCGACCAATAACCGCCCGCCTGTGAACCACGGCAATAAGTTCTCGCCGTGGTGCGTTGCACAGCATCCGTACACCTTCAGGGGCGTGGCGTTCCCCGGGGGCATCATGCGCGCGGTAACGAAGAAGCAGGCGTGCCGGTCATACGAGACCCGCATCATCCATCCGTTCAGCAACGCGGGGACGGTAGGCGTTGCGGGTGCAAACGGGGCTGCTGGGCCTGTCGGCCCGATGGGTGCGACCGGCGCTCCTGGTGCGGCCGGTGCGAAGGGTGAGACCGGTGCTGCTGGTGCGGCCGGCGCGAAGGGTGACACCGGTGCGATACGGGTGCCAGGGCGACCGGTGCTGCTGGTGCGGCCGGCGCGAAGGGTGAGACCGGTGCTGCTGGTGCGGCCGGTGCAGCTGGAGCGAAGGGCGATACGGGACCCGCAGGCGCTAAGGGCGATCCCGGCATGAATGGCACGAACGGCAAGGACGGCGCGTCGGTCACGACCGAAGACGTGCTGCCCGGCAGCGAGAAGTGCCCGACCGGCGGCATCGCAGTGACCTCGATCGGCGTCCTCTATCTCTGCAACGGCCTCGTCGGCCCGATGGGCCCGATCGGCGCGCAGGGTGAGGCAGGCGAGCGCGGTGCAGTCGGCCCGATCGGCCCCATTGGACCCGCTGGTGCGACCGGTGCCAAGGGTGACACGGGACAGACGGGTGCCCAGGGTGCCAAGGGCGAGACGGGTGCCGCAGGCCCCGCTGGTGCTCAGGGTGTCAAGGGCGACACCGGTGTTGCAGGCCCTGCTGGCCCTCAGGGTCCCAAGGGCGAGATCGGCGCTACGGGCTCCACCGGGCCGCCAAGGCCCCCAGGGCCCTGAGGGCGACGCTGGTGCACCCGGTTCTCAGGGCCGCCGCCGGTGCTCAAGGCCCTGCAGGCCCGCAAGGTGCAGCTGGCCCGGCAGGCCCGAAGGGCGACAAGGGTGACCCCGGCGCCGCAGGCGTCGATGGCTCGACCATCGTCACGGTCGAGAAGCTGACGGACGAGCGGGTAGAAGACAACAATCGTGATGTGCCCGACAAGGGCTTCGCGCTGAGCGGAGGCTTCCAGGCACAGGGCTCGGTCACCGAGTCGTACCGCACATCGGACGGCCGCGGCTGGACAGTCACGCAGTCGAGCGGGAACACCGACTCGCTCAAGGTCTACGTGTACTGCGCGGGCTAGCGACGAGGAAGCTCGCGTCAGGCAGTAAGCAATGCACGCGAGGGAAGAAAAGGGGCCCCGGAAACGGGGCCCCTTTCTATGCCAGGGACACCGGCTTCCCGCGCCGCCCCTCGACGGCCGTTGCCTCGGGCAGCCATTCGAGCCGTCGCGGGAGATACCAGTTCCACTCGCCGAGCAGCTTCATCGTCGACGGGACGAGCACTGCACGCACGATCGTCGCGTCGATCAGCACCGCAATCGCGAGGCCGAAGCCGAGCTGCTGCATCTGGATGATGCTGAGCGTCGCGAAGAGGCCGAACACTGCGACCATGATGATCGCCGCGCTCGTCACGGTGCCCGCTGTTCGCGTGATCGCAATGCGGATCGCGTCCGAGGTCGTCTCGCCGCTGTCGTGCAGCTCCTTGATGCGACTCAGGATGAAGACGTGGTAGTCCATCGAAAGCCCGAACAAGACGACGAAGAGGAACAGCGGTAGCCAGCTCACGATCGCGCCGTTCGTCTGGAAGCCGAAGACGCCGGCGAACCATCCGTGCTGGAACACGCTCACGAGGATGCCGTACGCGGCGGCGACCGAGAGCAGGTTCAGCGCCACCGCCGTCAACGCGATCGTCAGCGAGCGGAACGACAGCAGCATCAGCACGAACGCGAGCCCGAGCACGAACAGGAAGACGTAGGGCAGCCGCGTTCGCATCTGCGTGTTGAAGTCGTAGGTGCCCGCAGTGATGCCCGTCACGACGACCTCCGTGTTCGGCAATGCCTTCGCAAGGGGCGGAATCACCTCGTCGCGCAGGGTGTGCAGCGCGGCGATCGACGCAGCGTTGTCTCCGTTGCCCGCGATCGCGAAGTTGATCTTCGCGATCGTTCCCTCCGGGTTCACGGCCACCGTGAACGGAGGGAAGAGCCGGCCCGTTGCGACCGCTCGCTTCCGGAATGCCGTATACGCGGCTTCCATGCGCGGCGTCGTGACCTCGGGTGCCTTCACGACGACGACGGCCGGCGTCTGCGAGCCGGGGAACGCATGCTGCATCCGGTCATAGGTGCGGACGATCGGAAGGTCATGCGGGAGATCGGTGAGGTTCGGAAGCTTCGTGTGCAGGCCGACCGCCGGAGATGCCGCGGCGAGCAAGAGCCCGCCGGAGGCAAGAGCGGACGGGAGTGGATGCCGGAGGACGCCCCCGATGAAGCGGCCCCACGGGCCGTCGTCACGCGGCGTGCCGCGGAACACGGGGATGCGCAGACGGTCGACGTTGGGGCCGAGCCGGTGCAAGATCGCGGGCAGCACGGTCAACGAGCCCACCATCGCGGCGAGGACGACGATCATCGTGCCGATCCCGATGGTCGTGAAGAGCGCGTTGCCGCTGACGAGCATCCCGGCCATAGCGATCAACACGGTCGACCCGGAGATCAGTACTGCCTGCCCCGACGTTCGAGCCGTGCGGAGCAGTGCGTCGTGCGGCGATGCGCCCGACCGCCGTTCTTCCCGCTCGCGCCGGATGTAGAAGAGCGAGTAGTCGATGCCGACCGCCATCCCGAGCATGAGGATGATCGCGCTCAGCGTCTGCTGATCGGTCGGGACGAGATGGCTCGCGAGCGCGTTCAACCCCGTCGCCGCGAGCACTGCCGAGAACGCCAGGATCACCGGAAGGCCGGCCGCGACGAGCGCGCCGAACGCCACGAGCAGGATGACGAGCGTCAGCGGAAGCGATGTGTACTCCGCGCGGCTCATGTCGCGCTCGAACCGCTGTCCAATCTCGTAGTCGGCAGACGCCTGGCCGAACTCACCGACGGTGAACTGCGGGAAGCGCCTCTGAAGGCGCTCGACGACCGTGAGGATCGGGGCGACCTTGTTCTTCGCGTGCTCCGCCTTGCCGCGAATGTCGAACTGCACGAGCGCCGAGTGGCGGTCGCGCGAGACGAGGCCGCTCCTCGGCTGATCGAGCGGCGTCGCGACACCGACGACGTCGGGCTGCGCCGACAGGCGCGCGGCGACGGTTGCGATGACCGCAGTGAAGGCCGGATCGGCTGTGGTCAGCCGGCGGGACTGGATGAGCACGCTCTCGCGCGCGGGCGCCCTGAAGTCGGCGTCGGCAAGGATCTGCTCTGCACGTCGCGAGTCGCCGTTCGAGATCGCCCAACTCGCCATCTGCCTCGGGCCGATCACGCTGCCGGCGACGACCGCCAGGACGGCGAATGCGATCCAGCCGAAGGCTGCCGTCTTCCAGTGTGCCGCGCTCCAGCGCGCCGCGCGGAGCGCGAGATTCGTCTCCTTCATCGTGACCTCCTCGGTCTGCGTGGGAGATCACCCCTCCGCTCGCGCCCGGGATCGGCGAACTTCCTGATCCGGATCCGCCGGAACTACGGATGTACGCTGGGGCCCGCCGGGGTGGCGAAACTGGTCAGACGCGCCCGACTTAAAATCGGGTGACCCTCGGGTCATGCGGGTTCAAGTCCCGCCCCCGGCACCTCAGAAACCGCTGCGTACCGGCACACGCGGCGCGAGGGCAGCGGTCGGCGATCCGGGCAAACCCTGATGACTGCGGGCCGCCTACGAGAGATCGGGCTTTGGAAAGGGGGTATGGACGATGTCGACCATGTCGCACGAGCCTTCGCGTGTTGGACACGACCTGCAGCGATGGTCGTCGCTACGGCTCATTCCTGAGATGTGGGCGTCGCTCGCGATAACGGCCATGTGGGTCGCCGTATTCGTTACCGCGATCTGGGGGCCGGACGCGCATTTCAGCAGCAATGACGGGAACAGCTCCACGATCCCGACCGGCGTCTTCGTCACGGTGTTCGCGTTCCTCGGAACGTGGGTGGTGGCGAGGTACGGCTTCCGGCAGCAGCGGAAGGAATAACGGACGGGGGCCGGACGTGCTGGTCGCCCGATCCGTGGTTCTGTGTCCGTATCCGGTGAGTGAGCGGATCCGCTCAATACGGACTTTCGCTGATGCTCCGAGCGTGGCCGTCGGGCGATTAGGGGCAAGAGGGAGGTGAAGTCGATGAGGCTCAGGAAGACGCCTGTGAGGGATCTGGCCCTGCTGGCGGTCGCCGTTGTTCTCCTGCTCGGCGGCGCTGTGACGCTCGTCGGCGGGTGGGTCGCGCCGGGAACCGCGATCCCGCTGATCGCGATTGGAATAGGGCTCGTGGTGTTTGCAGATGGCGATATCCACCATCAGCACGCCAAGCGCACCGTGGGTGGGTAAGATCGCGCGGCGTTCAAGCCGGGCTTTCAGGGCGATGTCGGGGTCCGTCCACGCCTCGACCGGCTCACTCTTCTGGGGGGCGCCATTTCATCCAGACGAAGACCGGGATCCCAAACAGCAAGAGCGTAAAGCCCTTGGCCCGGCGAGCCTGACGTTCCGGCGCTACGAGGGGTGGGGGTCGCGTCCGTGGGGGTGGAATCCGGCGCGAACCTGGAGGACACGCGACCGGATCTCGTCGGCGGGCAGCTGCTCGTTCGGGAGCGGGTTGATCACCGGGTCGGCGAGCAGCCGGGCGCAGGCAACGGCGCAGGCCGGATCGAGCTCGAGCTCGGGATCGACAAGCTCCGCGGCGAGCGCTGCAAGGTCGTCGGCGGCTCGAGCGAGGCGGGGGTTCTCCGCCTCGAGGCGAACGGTGATCGTCCGGCTGAGTGACCTGCGGGCCTCCATTGACGCCTCCCGTGCTGCATGAGCCCGCACTTCCGGGATCGCGTAGGCGTCGCGGTCGCCCGCCAGAAGGTCGAGGAGCTCTGCCCGACGGAGCAACGCGATCACCCAGCGGCCCGTGACGAACACGGCGCCGAGGAAGAGCGGGAGGGCGAGGTTCGGGCGAACCGACGTCGCGACAAGCGCGAGGACGAACGCGGCGGCCGCCACGGTGGCTTCCTCCCACTCCTCGTGGCGGAGGTCGCGCAGGCGGCTCTCGGCATCGTCAACGGCTCTCGCGATCATCTCTCTGATGAGCGTGCCGTCGTCGAGCGCCGCACGCATCCGGGGAAGCGCGCAGCGCGACCACGGCTTCTGCGCAACTGCTCTCCGGCGTGTCCCCGAGCGCGAGTTGGTGCCTGCGAGGGATCTGTCCCCAGATCTCTGCCGAGGAGACGAAGCGATGGCTGTGTTCAAGGAGATGCAGTTCCCAGTGTTGATTCGTTGGCGTGGCGGCCGGCTTGCCCGCGCCGACGCTCACGACAAGGAGTCGTTCGAGGTGGCGACGCCGCCAGAGTTCCGTAGCGGCGTGGCCGGCTACTGGAGTCCCGAGGAGCTTCTCGTCACCGCGGTGGCGTCGTGCTTCGTGCTGACTCTCGCTGCGGTTGCGGAGCGCCGACACGCGCCCTTGCTCGACGCGACGGTGAGCGCCACCGGCCACATGAGCCGTCGTGACGACGGCCGCTTCGGCTTCACGGTCATCGAGATCGACGCGAGCCTCGACACGATTCCCGGTGGCGAACAGGCGGTGCGCGCAGCGGCGCGGGACGCCGAACACCTCTGCCTGATCACGGAGGCGCTCGACGTGCCGGTGCACGTGGCCGTGTCGGTTCGTGTCGGCGCGACTCTCGATGCCGCACACACGCTGGTCGACTGAGTCGGCAAGGAGAGCCGCAACGGCAAGACCACGCGCTCGCGACGCCGAGCACGCGCATTCGGGAGCTCCGTACCAGCCCGCCCGGCACGATGACGCGGGGTTAGGCAGGCGTAAAGTCACGTGAGTGTCAACTGGCGTGGCGATCGCTGTCTCCGATCTAACAGTCACGCGAGGAGGACGGCGCGCGCTGAGCCGGTTGTCGCTCGCGATCAGGACGGGAACCGTTACCGGGCTGCTCGGTCCGAGCGGTTGCGGGAAGTCGACGCTGCTGCGTTCGATCGTCGGTGTGCAGATCGTCGAGTCGGGTGCGGTAATGGTGCTCGGCGAGCCGGCTGGGTCGGCTCCGCTGCGCCGGCAGGTCGGCTACGTCACACAGGCGCCGTCTGTGTACACGGACCTGAGCGTCCTGGAGAACTTGCGGTTCTTTGCCTCGGTTGTCGGGGCCGACGCCACGCGCATTGCCGACGTGGTCGAGACGGTTGGGCTCGGTGGGCTCGAGAAGAGCGTCGTGGGCGCGCTCTCAGGCGGCCAGCGTTCCCGCGTGTCTCTCGCTACCGCGTTGCTCGGCCGGCCGGCGGTGCTCGTGCTCGACGAACCCACGGTCGGCCTCGATCCGGTCCTCCGCGCAGAGCTGTGGGCGACGTTCCATCAGCTCGCGAGTGAGGGCACCACGCTGCTGATCTCGAGCCATGTCATGGACGAGGCGGCAGAGTGCGACGAGATCCTGCTGATGCGAGAAGGCGCGCTCCTTCGCCAGACGACACCGGACGGCCTTCGCAGCGAAACCGGCGAGAACGACCTCAGCCGGGCCTTCCTGGCGATCATCGAAAACGCGTCGGCATGAGCGCCGACGTTACGTGGGGCGTCGGGCGGCGCGTACTGTGGCAGATCCGCCGCGACCCGCGCACCGTCGCGCTGTTGCTCGTCGTACCCGTGTTCCTGCTCGTCCTGTTGAAGTACGTCTTCGCCGGTGAACCGGGAGTCTTTCGAACGATCGGCGTGCCGCTCTGCGGTCTGTTCCCGTTCATCGTCATGTTCCTGATCGCGTCGATCGCGATGCTCCGCGAGCGCACGAGCGGCACACTCGAACGGCAAATGACCCTCCCGATGTCGCGCCTCGATCTCCTGGCGGGGTACGGCGTTGCGTTCGGGCTCCTCGCAGTGATCCAAGCGGTCGTCGCCTGCACGGTCGGGTTTCTGACGCTCGGCTTGGAGGCTGCTCATGGCGCTTGGCTCGTCGGACTCCTCGCGATGGGGAACGCGCTCCTTGGAATGGCGCTTGGGCTCGCGGTCAGCGCGTTCGCGCGGACGGAGTTCCAGGCCGTCCAGTTCATGCCGGCGCTCATCTTCCCGCAGCTCATCCTCTGCGGCCTCTTCATCGAACGCAGCCAGATGGGCACGGCGCTCTACTGGGTCTCGTGGGCGCTGCCGCTCACGTACTCGTACGACGCGCTCGCTCGTGCCACTGCCCCCGCGTCGCTCGGCGGTTGGTTTGCCCTCGACGTGCTCGTCACCGTCTCGACCACGTTCGCAGCCCTTGCCCTCGGCGCAGCAACGCTAAGGCGCCGCACGCCCTGAACTAAGTCGCGTACGTCACATCATCGAAGCGGACGGCCGTATCGATGGTGTGGACCTCGCCCTCCGCGATTGCCACGCGTGCGTGCCCAATGTTCATCGACCGCAACCCGGGATCTTCTCGGGCAGTGACCATTCGTCGCGGCCGAACGGCAGCGCACCCATCGCCCAGAGGGACTCGTAGACGCGAAGGCTCACGGAGCGTGCGTCAGCCGTGCTGCGCGAGTTGGCGCACGCCGTCGACGAGATGCGCTTCGAGGTCGGCGGCGCTAGCTCGAGCTAGAAGGCGTCTCGCGACGAGGGAAGCGGCGCCGCACGACGATCCCCGATCCAGCGGCTGCGCCGGCGCCGGACCTGATCGGGCGTCGCTTCAAAGCCGAGCGGCCGAACGAGTTGTGGCTTGCCGACATCACCTACCTGCCGACCCAATGAGGGCTGGCTGTCTCTCGCGGTCGTGCCGACGCCTACAGTCGCCGGATCGTCGGCTGGCCGATGCGCGACGACCGCGGATCATGCGGGTTCGAGTCGCGCCCCGGCATCAGCCGCCGGCTCGAATCAGGGGAATCACGGATCGACGGCTGTGGTTCGAGCCGGATGCCGCCGCCCGTTCCCTGGGTGATAGACCGCTCGACGAAGGGAGCGGTCATGACAACGGTTCATGCCCCGACGAGGATCCGCATCGAGGCGCCAGACGCTCGGGCTGCATTTGCGCTCGAACGGCGGCTCGCGCCCTTCCACGCGTTCGCCGTCGGGCGCGGCCTCGCGTGGGGGGTCGAGCTCGACGATTACGACGACCAGATCGACGAGGTCGCTGCAGCAGTTCGCCACTGGCTTCGCGATACCGAGCACACATCGACGCTGATCACGGTCGACGACGCGCTGCTCACCATCTCGATCACGTAGGGAGGAGTCATGCCGGCTCTACACGACACCATCGAACGGGGCGACATCGTCTCGGTCAGCGCGCGCCGGGTTGGGACACCTGGACGGCTTGGCGAGATCATGGAGGTTCTTGGCGAGCCCGCGCTCCGCCATTACCGCATCCTCTGGGAGGACGGCCGCGAAAGCGTGCTCTACCCAGGCGAGTCGACGTCGATCGCGCCGCGTCCCCACAGGGAACTCGCACTTGCCGCCCCCACGGACGTGCTCCTCGGCGCGCTGCGAAGAGCAGGTGTCCAATTCGAGCTGCTGCAGCACCGTCGGACTTTGACGGCGGCTGCAGAGGCACGGAGCCTCGCGCTTCCGCGTGACGTGGTCGCGAAGACAGTCGTCGTTCGCTGCATCGACGGCACCCATGTTCGCGCCGTCGTGCCGGCCTCCACGACGCTCAGCCCGTCGAGGCTCGCAGGTGTCCTGTCGCAGACGACGGTCGTCCTGCTGACCGAAGCCGATCTCGTTGCCGCCTATCCGCAGTTCGAGCTCGGTGCAGTCCCGGCGTGCGGTGGGCCCGCCGGCGACGTGGTGGTCGTGGACCGCTCGCTCCTCGATGCGGAGCACATCGTCTTCGACGCCGGCGTGCACGACGCGTCGGTGCGCGTGCGAACCGATGATCTCGTTCGCGTCGCCCGCGCGACTGTCGCGGACATCAGCCGCTAATCACCCGCTGCCGCGTAGGCGCAGAACGCTTCGCTCGTCTCGGCGAGCGCTGCCTGCGCGGCCGCGAGTCGCGCCACCGGAACACGATACGGAGAGCACGACACATAGTCGAGCCCGTGCATGTGGCAGAACCGCACAGAGTCCGGGTCGCCTCCGTGCTCACCGCAGATCCCGATGCTGAGCCCTGGATGAACGCTGCGGCCGCGCTCGACGGCGGTCGCCATCAGCTTGCCCACGCCGCCCTGGTCGAGCGTGACGAACGGATCGCGCGCGAGGATGCCAGTCTCGAGGTACCGAGTCAGGAACGTCCCTTCTGCGTCGTCCCGCGAGAAGCCGAGCGTCGTCTGCGTCAGGTCGTTCGTCCCGAACGAGAAGAAGTCGGCGTGTCGCGCGATCTCGTCCGCGCAGACGCATGCGCGCGGAAGCTCGATCATCGTCCCGATGCGATACGGGAGGTCGAGGCCTTCTTCGCTCGCCACCCGCTCGGTCAGCTCACGCAAGACTTCGAGCTCCTCCTCGAACGCGACGAGCGGGTGCATGATCTCCACGTGCGGGACAGCGCCTGTTGCCGCAACCGCGCGTGCGGCACGTGCGATCGCGCGCACCTGCATCTCGTAGATCTCGGGCCATTGCAAGCCGAGGCGGCAGCCGCGCGTCCCGAGCATCGGGTTCGCCTCGCGGAGCGCGAGGATGCGCGACCGCATCCGCTCGTCGTCTGTCTCGTCGAGGGACGGCAGGAACTCGTGCAGTGGAGGATCGAGGAGCCGGATCGTCACCGGCCGCGTGCCCATCGTGCGGAAGATCGCCTCGAAGTCGGCCTGCTGGAACGGCAACAGCTGGTCCAGCTCTGCGCGCCGTGACGCTTCGTCCTCCGCGAGGATCATCGCCTGCACGTGCGGTAGCCGCTCGGCACCGAAGAACATGTGCTCGGTGCGGCAGAGGCCGATTCCTTCCGCGCCCAGCTCGAGGGCCTTCGCGGCGTCTGCCGGCGTATCGGCGTTGGCGCGAACACCGAGGTGACGGACCTCGTCAGCCCAGCGTAGGAGCGTGCGCAACGATTCGCCGATCCTGGCCGGGACGAGCGGGACGCGGCCGAAGGACACGACTCCTGCTCCGCCGTCGAGTGTGATCACGTCGCCCTCGGAGATAGAGCGACCCCCGATCGTCGCGAGAGCCGCCTCGGCGTCGATCGTCAGTGCGTCGCACCCTGCGACGCAGGGCTTTCCTAGCCCCCGCGCGACGAGGGCCGCATGCGACGCGACGCCGCCGTGTGCCGTGAGGATTCCCGCCGCCGCGACGAGACCGTGGATGTCGTCGGGGCTCGTCTCCCAGCGGACGAGGATCACGTCGTCGCCGGTTGCCGCTTCACGCACGGCCGCATCGGCGTCGAAGACGACCCGTCCGGAGGCTGCGCCCGGCGACGCCGCAAGTCCTGTCGCAAGCACATCGAGTTCCGCGTCGGGGTCGAGGGTCGGATGGAGGAGATGATCGAGCTGCCCTGCATCCACGCGTGCGAGCGCGGCAGCGCGGTCGATCAGCCTCTCCGAGACCATGTCGACCGCACATCGCACCGCGGCCGCCGCCGTGCGCTTCGCCGATCGCGTCTGCAAGAGGTAGAGCCGTCCTTCCTCGAGTGTGAACTCGATGTCCTGCATGTCGCGGAAGTGGCGTTCGAGCCGGCGGACGGTGGTCTCGAGTTGCCGGTACGCCTTCGGGAACTGCGCCCGCATCTGGTCGAGCGGCTCCGGATGGCGAATGCCCGCGACGACGTCCTCGCCCTGCGCGTTCACGAGGAACTCACCGCACAGGCCGCGCGCGCCGGTGGAGGGGTCACGGCTGAAGCACACGCCTGTGGCGGACGTCGCGCCTTTGTTGCCGAACACCATCTGCATGACGTTCACCGCAGTGCCGAGATCGTCGGGAATGTCGTAGGTGTGCCGATAGACGCGTGCGCGCGGCGAGTTCCACGACTCGAAAACCGCGCGGACAGCGTGGAGCAGCTGATCATGCGCATCCTCGGGGAAAGAACGGCCGAGCACGCGCAGGTACAGATCCTTGTAGCGCGCGACGACGTCCTCAAGCGCAGTCGCATCGAGCTCGGCGTCCGTCCGCGCTCCTCGCTGCGCCATCTCCGCTTCGAGCTCGTGCTCGAACTCCGCGGAGTCGATCCCGTCGACGACGTTGCCGTACATCTGGATCAATCGACGGTACGAGTCGTACGCAAACCGCGGATTCCCGGTCGTGCGCGCCACGGCTGTCACCGTCTCGTCGTTGAGACCGAGGTCGAGGATCGTGTCCATCATGCCCGGCATCGAGAACGCAGCTCCCGAGCGCACAGAGACGAGAAGCGGTTGTGCCGGGTCGCCGAAGCGACAGCCCGTCGACGTCTCGAGATGCTCGACTCCGGCTGCGAGCTCTTCCTCGAGGCCGGGCGGAAGCTCGCATCCATGCTCGAGGTAGGCGCGGCATGCGCGTGTCGTCACGACGAAGCCCGCCGGGACGGGGATGCCGAGCGACGCCATGTCGGCGAGGCCGGCGCCCTTGCCGCCGAGGAGCTCGCGGCCGAGGCCGTGTGCGCTCTCGAGGGGAAACACGAAGCGCGCCTCAGCGGGCGCATGGACGTCGAGCGTGGTCATTGTCGCCTCCGGAGTTCGATGACCACCGAATGCCCCGCGCCGGCGCGCGGCCTATCCGCGAAAGGCGCGCGTATGCTGCGGGTTTCCCGTGGCATCGGGCGTTTCTACGGATTTCGTCTCAGTGCAGAGCGGGGGATTGGACGCACACCGTGGCCCGTCCATGGGCCACGACGAGAGTCGCCACTCGGAGGAGGAGACCGAAGGATGCACCGCCCACGCGGTGGCGACAAGGAGGCGATGAACTATGAGACGGCTGTTGCTGCTTGTCGCTGCCGTCTGCGTGCTCGCGGCACTCGTGGCCGTGGGAGCGAAGGGCAGCACCGAGCCCGCCTACGGCGTGACACTTGCCGTGCCGCCGGTGACGGCCATCGGTGAGACCATGACGTTGAGCGGCACGCTTACGGGTGACGCAGTCGGCGCGACGGATATCTGGCTGGTCGGCTTTGACAACGTCCAATGCACCGAGACCGAGTCGACGGACTTCGTCTACGAGTCATCAACGGTGTCGGGGAGCTCTTTCAGTTTCCCGCTCGTCAGTGACGACAACACCGTGGCGGTTGTGGCCGGTGTCTGGATGGACGAAGAACTCGTCGCAACTTCGGAATGCGTCCCAACGCCATTCGTCGCTGCAGAGCCGCCGAAGCCCGGGTCGTCGTTCCTGTGCTGGAACCGCGAGATGACGAACCCCGTGGTCTACACGGATCCCGTCGCAGACACGATGTGGGCGACCGGAAGGTACTTCGAGCCGCAGGCAATCCTCGGCACCGTCGAGGGCGGCACGAACATCGGCGCATATCACCTCGTGTGCAACGCGCCGTCGACGATGAAGGCAACCGGTGAAGGGCTTGGTGGTTCGGGCGAGGTCTACTCGGCCGCCACCATGATCCTCTATCACCAGCAGCATCTCGCCGGCAACGACCTGAACCTGTACCACATCTACAAGTAAGGGTCGACGCTAGCTGCGAACCCGGAGGGCCGGCCTGCGCCGGCCCTCCGGCGTCAATCGCCATGCCGCGGCCGCGAGGAGCAGCGCGAGAATCGCATCGCTCGTCACGCACCACGTGCAGACGGCGTGGATGAGCGCGACCTGTGCGACGAGCAGGTAGAGAGCAAATGCTGCGCCCACGAGCACGAACGCTGCGCCCGCGATCGCCCCGGAGCGGCGAGCGCTCATGGCCGTCGCGAGGATCGCGACGTAGCCGATGACCCCGAGGTAGGCGACCGGGATCCCGGCCAGTTGCGAGTACGACGACTGCTGCACCTTCCCGCACCCACTCGTCGGGCAGAGAAGCGCCGTGTCCGTCGCGTGGCTGTAGCTGAGATATCCCGCGACCGCGATACCGGCCGCCGACAGCCCGCCGACCGCGACCCGCAGCCGCGCGTCGCGCGTCATCGAAGGAGGCTGTCGAGGTCCGCGGTGAAGTCGGCGGAGCGGAGGCTTCGCAGCTTCAGCGGCTCGAGCGAGCGGAGTGACGGGCCGACCTCGAAATACGGCGTCCCCGGCACGTGCGCCTTGTTCGCCGCCGCGGCTGTCGCGTTGATCTGTGCCGAGGTCCACGTACCGGCTGCGTCACGCCGGAGCCGCTTGACGTCGAGCCCACGCGCGTCCCGCGCGATCCCGTTCAGCAGCCCGTGCGTGACCCAGCCGCGATTCTCGGCGCCCTGGTTGGCATAGAGGAGCTCGACGACGTTCCAGAGCCGGTTCTGGCGGCCGGCTGCGGTCGCCCAGCGCAGCCCCCGCACCGAGTCAGGGCCGACGAAGGCCAGCCCGCGGAAGAGGATGCGCACCCGTCCGGTTCGGACGTAGCGCTTCACGACGGTCGGGAAGATCTCGTCCGAGAAGCGCGCGCAGTACGGGCACTGAACGTCGACGTACTCGACGAGGGTGAGGGGTGCCGTCGCGCGTCCGAGCCAGGGCCCGCGTTGGGGGATCCCGCGCAGCAGCGCGTCGACCTGTGCCGCGCCTGGGACCACCTCGGTTCGGGTGGGGGCGCTCCAGCCCGTCTGCGTGGAGGCGAGAGCCGAGGCGCAGAAGGCCATGACAAGGACGGCCAGGCGGGAGCGGACGCTCATCTGGCCTCTTCGATCTCCGGCAACGAGACACCGCGCCTCGTCGATCACCCACACGCCGCGTGCGGGAAAGCCGTAGCGGGCAGCGCCGATCCACCGATGCGCCCTACGGCTGAATGTGGTGATGATCGGCATATGGCGACCTCCCTCGATCTCGATCAGCTGACCGAGGACTGGCAGCACGCCCTCGACGCCGCCCGCGATGCGCTCGAGTCCTCGGACAAGGCGTTTCGCCCGGACGAGCTCGGCGACCGGCGTCGGGCGCTCACCGAGGAGAGACGGCGAACAGAGGAGCTCCTCGACGACGTTGCTCGGGTCGATCATGTCGCGCAGCTGCCGTGGCTCTCGGCCACGAGGATCCGACGGCGCGCCCTCGGCATCGACCCCGGTATTCAGGTCTGCATCTTCGACCTCGACGGCGTCCTGACCGACAGCGGCCGCGCGCACGCTGCTGCGTGGTCGGAGGTCTTCGACGCATTACTCCGGCAGCACTCGGAGGAGACGGGTCGCCCGACGCCGCCGTTCGATCCCGAGCAGGACTACCACGCGTTTCTCGACGGCAAGCCGAGGCTCGAGGGAATCCACGGCTTTCTCGCAAGCCGGGGCATCCACCTCCCGGACGGCAGGCCGTCGGACTCGGCCGAGGCGCGCACGGCGTACGGACTCTCTCGCCACAAGAGTGACGCCCTCGAACGCGTGCTGCAGCGACGTGGCGTCACAGCCCTTTCCGGCGCGCGGCGGTACCTCGAGGCCGTGGGGCACGCGGGCCTCGCCCGCGCCGTGGTCTCGTGCAGCCAGCGGACGAACGAGATGCTCGCGCTTGCGGGACTGACACCGCTCGTCGAGGCGACGGTCGACGCCGACACGATCGCGGTGGAATCGTTGAGGTCACGCCCCGCGCCCGATGTGTTGCACACGATCTGCCGCAGGCTCGACGTGGACCCGGTCGCCGTCGTCACGTTCACGCACACGCCGGCAGGCGTCGCCGCCGGCCGCGCGGCGGACATGACGGTTGTCGGCGTCGGGGACGAGGAGCTCCTCGCCGGGTTCGGCGCCGATCGGGTCGTCCCCACTCTCGTGTCGCTGCTCGATCCCGCCCTACGCTAGGCAAGCAGGCGCCGCGCGGCGCGCGCCGCGACCACGTCTTCGCGAGCGTGCACCACGTGCACACGTACAGCCGCGCCTGCAGCCGCGATGTCGCAGTCGGGGCGGGCGTCCTCGTTCGCGGCATCGTCGAGCTCGACGCCGAGATGCCGTAGCCGGCCGCACACCGCGCGGCGAATGCGCGGCGACCCTTCGCCGACGCCGGCGGTGAAGACGATCGCGTCGAGGCCGCCGAGCGGCACGGTCAGCGCGGCGACCGCGCTTGCGATCCGATAGACGAAGACGCGGAGCGCGAATTCGGCGTCCGCCGTCCCCGAGCGCTCGAGCACCTCGACCGATCCGCTCTCCCCGGAGAGACCGGCGAGGCCGGAGTCGTTCTCGAGCGCGTGCTCGATCGTCTCGACGGCGAGGAG
Source organism: uncultured Actinomycetes bacterium (assembly GCA_963794045.1). Taxonomy (GTDB): domain Bacteria; phylum Actinomycetota; class Thermoleophilia; order Gaiellales; family Gaiellaceae; genus Palsa-739. Next base: position 495,365 of record CAWCCJ010000010.1, on the reverse strand, counting down.
CCGCTTGCGCAGGAGATGCAGCACGATCTCGGCGTCGATCGAGCCGGAGCGCGTTGCCATCGGCACCGCCCTCGAGAGGGCTGAAGCCCATGGTCGTCTCGACCGATCGGCCGTCGCCGACCGCGGTGACCGAGCAGCCGCCGCCGAGGTGGCACACGACGAGCCGAGGAGCCGGCACGCGTTCCGCGCTCCATGCGACCGATAGCCCGTGAAAGCCGTAACGGCGGATGCCCCAGTCGTCGCGCCACGATCGCGGAACCGCGTACGTGGCGGCTTCGTCCGGCAACGTCGCGTGGAACGCGGTGTCGAAGACGGCGATCTGTGGCAGCGACGGAAATCGTGCGGTGGCCTCGTCGAGCGCCCGCAGCGCCGGCGCGTTGTGGAGCGGAGCGAGCTCCGTCAGGTCGTCGAGCTCGGCGCGGACTCCCGCATCGACGACAACTGAGTCGCGGAAGTGCGCGCCGCCGTGGACGATGCGGTGGGCGACAGCCGCCATCCCCTCGGCCTCCTGCAGCGCCCCGACCTTCTCCGTTCGGCCGTCCTCGTCGACGAGCGACAGCTTCATGCTGGTCGAGCCGGCGTTGACGACCAGGATGCGGCTCACGCCGGGAGCGGCCAGGTCCAGTTCCGGATCGCCGGGTCGTCTTCGCCGTGCTCGCGGGTGTACGCGCGCGCGCGGAGTCGGGCGTCCTCCATCTCCTGGCGAATGTGCGCCGCGCGCTCGCCCAGGTGCGGGACGCGATCGATGACGTCGATGACGAGGTGGAAGCGGTCGAGGTCGTTCAGCATGACCATGTCGAACGGCGTCGTCGTCGTTCCTTCTTCTTTGTAGCCGCGCACATGGAAGTTCACGTGGTTCGCACGCCGGTAGGTCAGGCGATGGATCAGCCATGGATACCCGTGATATGCGAAGACGACGGGCCTGTCGGTCGTGAAGAGCGCGTCGAACTGGGAGTCCGACATCCCGTGCGGGTGCTCGCTCTCGGGCTGGAGCCGCATCAGGTCGACGACGTTGACGACGCGCACCTTGAGATCGGGAAGGACCTCCCGCAGGATCGCCGCGGCTGCGACCGTCTCGAGCGTCGGGATGTCACCGGCGCAGCCGAGCACGACGTCTGGCCCGTCGTCGCCGTCGTTGGAAGCCCAGCCCCAGGTCCCGGCGCCGCGCGTGCAGTGGACGACGGCGTCGTCCATCGAGAGGTAGTTCAGCGCCGGTTGCTTGCCGGCGACGACGACGTTCACGAAGCCCTTGCTGCGCATGCAGTGATCGGCGACGGAAAGAAGCGTGTTCGTGTCGGGCGGCAGATAGACGCGGATGATCTCCGCCTTCTTGTTGACGACGTGGTCGATGAATCCTGGGTCCTGATGCGAGAACCCGTTGTGATCCTGTCGCCAGACGTGCGATGAAAGTAGGTAGTTCAACGAGGCGATCGGCCGCCGCCATGGGATGGTGCGCGTCACCTTCAGCCATTTTGCGTGCTGGTTGAACATCGAGTCGACGATGTGGATGAACGCCTCGTAGCAGTTGAAGAGCCCATGCCTGCCGGTGAGCAGGTAGCCCTCCAGCCAGCCCTGGCAGAGGTGCTCCGAGAGCACCTCCATGACCCGGCCGTCGGGAGCGAGATGATCGTCGCCCGGCTCGACCTCGGCGTTCCAGGCGCGGTCGGTCACCTCGAACACGTTGCCGAGCCTGTTCGAGGCCGTCTCGTCGGGGCCGAAGAGCCGGAAGGTGCTGCCGTTGCGGGTGATGACGTCGCGGAGGAAGTCACCGAGCACTCGCGTCGCTTCGCTCGACGACGTCGCCGGAGCGTCGACGCCGACCGCGTAGTCGCGGAAGTCCGGAAGCTCGAGGTCGCGCAGGAGGAGGCCGCCGTTCGCGTGCGGGTTCGCGCTCATGCGCCGCTCGCCCTCCGGCGCGAGCGCGCGCAGCTCTGGCACGAGCCGGCCCGCGTCGTCGAAGAGCTCCTCTGGCCGGTAGCTCCGCAGCCACTCCTCGAGGATCTTCAGATGCCCGGCGTCCTCTCTCGCCCCGAGCACGGGAACCTGGTGCGACCGCCACGTCCCCTCGACCTGCACGCCGTCGACGATGCTCGGCCCGGTCCAGCCCTTCGGGGTGCGAAGGATGATCATCGGCCACCGCGGGCGGGACGTGGCCCCGCTTTGCGCGTCTGCCTGGATCGCCGCGATCCGGTCGAGTGACTCGTCGAGCACGCCCGCGAGGTCCGCGTGAACGGCTCGTGGGTCGTCCCCGGACACGATCACCGGCGCCCAGCCGTAGCCCTCGAAGAGAGCGAGGAGCTCGGGCTCCGGGATGCGGGCGAGCACGGTCGGGTTCGCGATCTTGTAGCCGTTCAGGTGGAGGATGGGGAGGACGGCGCCGTCGGTCGCGGCGTTCAGGAACTTGTTCGAGTGCCAGCTCGCCGCGAGAGGCCCTGTCTCGGCTTCGCCGTCGCCGACGACGCACGCGACGAGCAGGTCGGGGTTGTCGAAGGCTGCGCCGAATGCATGAGCGAGCGCGTAGCCGAGCTCACCGCCTTCGTGGATCGAGCCGGGCGTCTCCGGCGCGACGTGACTCGGGATCCCGCCCGGGAACGAGAACTGGCGGAAGAGCCGGTGGAGCCCTTCCTCGTTCTCGCCGATCGCCGAATAGACCTCGCTGTATGTCCCCTCGAGGTATGCGTTGGCGACGAGGCCGGGGCCTCCGTGGCCGGGGCCGGCGATGTAGATGGCGCTGAGGTCGCGCTCGACGATCGCGCGGTTCAGGTGCGCGTAGATGAGGTTCAGGCCCGGCGTCGTGCCGAAGTGGCCCAGTAGTCGCGGCTTCACGTGCTCGGGCTTCAGGGGCTCGCGGAGGAGGGGGTTGTCGAGGAGGTAGATCTGTCCGACCGACAGGTAGTTCGCCGCCCGCCAGTACGCGTCGAGCAGCGTCAGGTCGTCGTGCATGCGGTGCTAGCCGCCGTTCCTCAGGCCGGGTGGAAGCAAGGTCTCGTCGATACTGAACGTGTCGCGGGTCCAGGAGAATACGTCTTCCGCGACCCGCGGCGGCCCCGCAAGGTACTCGTGCCACGCGGCGGCGCGCTCCCAGAGCGCCGGATCTTCGAGCAGCGGGTCGAGCGCATTCGCGCCCAGCCGCGACTCGAAGAGAAAGATCGCCTCGTCCGAGGTGAGCAGCACCTCGTGCCGGTCGAGCCGGATCTGCTCCGGATCGAAAGGCGGCCCGTCCGCGAGCAGCGCGCGAACGGCATCGCCCGATCCCGGCAGAAGGGGCAGCACGATCGCGACCCGGCGCCGGCCGGCGGTACCGAGCTGCAACTCGGCGAGGCGCTCGGCGATCTCTGCGAGGATTCCCGCCTGGGCGACGCTCGCGATCGAGATCGGCGCGCCGAGGCGCGGCTCGAGTACGAGTGCCGTTTGACCGTTCACCCGTTCGGCCGGCGAGCGCCCGATGTGGATCTCCGATAGGAGGTCGTAGGCGATCTCACGTGACACGGCCTCTTCGCCGGCCATGCCGTCGAGGCGGATGCCCCGTGGCAGAAGCTCGAGCTTCCCACGCGCAAGCGGCTTTGCGCCCTCGCGCCAGACGACGCCGTAGCTTCGTTCCATGCGCCACAGGATCGCGTCGCGCGGCCGTGCCTGCATCCGGAGCGCCGCGGAACTCGCTTGCGGGAAACCCGCGGCTACCAGCTCTTGAGCGAGGTCTTCCCGGCCGGGCGGCGGAGACGGATCCGGGCATCGACGACGACGCAGCCGGTCTCGAGGGCGAGGACCGGGTTGACGTCGAGCTCGGAGACCTCCGGGAGGTCGACGGCGAGCGCCGACAGTCGGTGCACGAGGTCGAGAAGCGCGGACGCATCGGCGGGCGGCGCCCCGCGGAAGCCGCGCACGAGTTCGCCGGCCTTGCCTCCCTGCACGAGCTCGTCGGCGTCGTACTCCGTGAGCGGCGCAATCCGGAACTGCGCACCGCCGATCAGCTCCGCAAAGACCCCTCCCGGCCCGAACGCGACGAGCGGGCCGAAGACAGGATCCTGCACGACGCCAGCGAGGAGCTCGCTTGCGCCGGAGATCATCGGCTGGACGATCAGATCGCCCCCGATCCGCGCGGCCGCCTCGCGAACTTCCGACGCGTCCTGCAGGTTCAGCGCGACGCCGCCGGTCTCCGTCTTGTGCGCGCCCGGAACGCCGGACTTGACGACGACCGGGAACCCGACCGCGCTTGCGGCCTCGACGGCTCCGTCCGCATCGTGAACGCTGTGCTCCGGGACGAGCGGAACCCCGTACGCACCGAGGAGCGCGCGTACGTCCACCGGGTCGAGCCAGAGATCGTCCGAGGATGCGAGACGCTCGCCGACCAGTCGGCGCGCCGCTCGGCGGCCCGGAATCTCGAGCGAAGGCACTTCACCAGCCGGGCGGCGCAGCCATTCTGCGCGCGACGCTGCGATCCCGAGCGCGCGTGCTGCGGACTCCGGGTACGCGAAGGTGGCGACGGGCGAGCTCATGCCGGTGAGCGTCTCGGGCGTTCCGTCGGCGCTCACGACGACGGCGAGCACGGGCTTTCCGGGATCTGCCTGCTCCACCGCGGTGCGGATCGCGGCAGCGACCTCGTCCGCTCCCGCGACGACCGGCGGCACGAAGAGAGCGATCACCGCGTCGACGCCCGAATCGGCAAGGACGAGCGGGAGGGCCGCGGCGTACGTCGCGCCGGTCGCGGACCCGAGGAGGTCGATCGGGTTCGCGACGCTCGCCTCCGACGGCAGCACACTCAGGAGCGCGGCGCGCGACTCCTGGGCAAGGTCGGGCAGTTCCAGCCCCGCGGCCTCACAGGCATCTGCGCAGAGGATCCCGAGCCCGCCCGCGTTCGTGAGGACGGCTACACGGGGGCCCTTTGGCAGCGGCTGGCTCGAGAGCAGGGTTGCGACGTCCACGAGCTCCTCGAGATTTCGGGCACGCAGCACGCCTGCGCTCTGGAACAGCGCGTCCACAGCGGCATCGGATCCCGCGAGCGCGGCGGTGTGGGAGCTTGCGGCGCGCGCCCCCGCGCTCGACGTGCCGGCCTTCAAGGCGACGACGGGCTTGCGTCGCGCGACCCTGCGCGCAATCCGCGCGAACTTCTGCGGGTTCCCGAAGGACTCGAGATACAGGAGCACGACGTCGGTTGCGTCGTCCTCCTCCCACCATTCGAGCAGGTCGTTCGAAGAGACGTCCGCCTTGTTGCCGATCGAGATGAAGGAGGAGAACCCCAGTCCCCGCTCGGACGCCTTCTCGAGAAGCGCGAGCCCGAGGGCGCCGCTTTGCGACGAGAACGCGATGCGGCCGGGCGGCAGTGCGCGCGGCGCGAAGGTCGCATTCAGCCCAAGCGACGGGAGGGCGATGCCGAGGCAGTTGGGGCCGACGAGGCGGGCGCCGTGCGTACGAACGAGCGCAAGCAGTTGACGCTGCCGCTCGATCCCCTCCGACCCAACCTCCGCGAAACCGGCGGAGATGACGCAGAGGGCGGGGACGCCCTTCCGCAACGCGGCTTCGGCCGCGTCGAGGACGCGAGCCCCCGGCACGCAGATCACGGCGAGGTCGAGCGCCTCGGGGATGTCGTCGATCGTGCCGTAGCCGCGCACGCCGGCCACCGGCTCGCCGTCGCGATTCACCGGATAGGCGGCGCCGGCGAAGTCCGCCGCGAGGATGTTGCGGAAGAGCTCGCCGCCAATCGAGCCGCGTCGCCGCGAGGCTCCGATGACTGCGACACGCTCCGGCTCGAAGAAGGGCCGAAGGGACGCCGCGACCGCGATGTGGTCTCGCTCGTCGACGCGCGCGCGGTAGTCGGTCGTCGGCGCAATCGGAAACGCGACCTCGACCTCACCGCCGCTCAGCGTGCGCGTCGTCTCGAAGCCGGCGTCCCGGAAGACCCCGAGCATCGCGGCGTTTCCGGGGAGCACCTCGGCAACGAACGCCTCGACGCCGGCATCTGCCGCGCGCAGTGCAAGCTGCTCGAGGAGCCGCGTGGCGGCGCCCCGTCCGTGGAAATCGTCCGCGACGGTGAACGCGACCTCGGCCTGAGCTGGATCGCGAAGCCGTGCCCACTCGGCGAGGGCGATCACCCGCTCGCCGCCGGTCTCGTCTGCGAGGACGCCGAGCAGGGCGCCCCGGTCGGTCCAGTCCGGGTCCAGCACCCGCTCCACGAGCGAAGGGTCGACGTGTCGCGCCCCGTGAAACCGCTGGTAGAGACTCTCCGGCGAGAGCCGCTCGAAGAACGCGAGGAGGGCGCCCGCATCGCCGCGGTCGGGCGCCCTCAGCCTCAGTGTCGAGCCGTCGCGAAGGATGACGTCGACCGCGACGGCAGGCGTTGCCTCAGCCGACCGGCGCAAGCTCACCCTTTTCGACCGCCGTCTCCGGCCCAAGGAGCGTCCCGGCGGTGAGGACGACCTTCAGCGCATGGCTCGTGGCCGCGTCCCCGAACGTTTCGTACGCACTCATCGTCTCGTCGAGCGGGAAGTAGTGCGTTGCGAACGGGAGCGCGTTCAGCTTGTCCTGGGCGATGAGGTCCAGGAGCTTCGGCGTCGAGAACGTGTCGACGAGGCCGGTCGTGATCGTGATGTCCCGGATCCACAGCGTCTCGAGATGCAGTGTCGCAGAGTGGCCGTGCACCCCGACGTTCGCGACGCGGCCACCGGGACGGACGAGCTCCGTGCAGAGCTCGAACGTCGACGGAATGCCGACCGCCTCGATCGCAACGTCGGCCCCGAGGCCCTGCGTGAGCTGCATGACTGCAGCCACAGCCGCCTCGCTGCCGTTGTTGATCGTCACGTCGGCGCCGAGATCGCGTGCCCGCTCGAGGCGGCCGTCATCGAGATCGATCGCGACGATGTGAGCCGGCGTGAACAGCTGTGCCGTGAGCACGGCGGCGAGCCCGATCGGCCCGGCGCCGACGACAGCGACCGTGTCTCCCGGCTCGACGCGCGCGTTCAGCACGCCGACTTCGTACGCAGTCGGGAGGATGTCGGCGAGGAACAGCACCTGTTCGTCCTCGAGCTGCGCGGGGATCTTGAAGACCGACGTGTCGGCGAACGGCACGCGTGCGTACTCGGCCTGCAACCCGTCGATCAGGTGGCCGAAGATCCAGCCGCCGCCTCCGGTACAGAGCCCGTAGCGCCGCTCCTTGCAGAAACGGCAGCGGCCACACGAGGTGATGCACGAGACGAGAACCCGGTCGCCGATCTCGAGCGTCGATACGCCGCTCCCCTTCTCGACCACCGTTCCGACCGCCTCGTGGCCGAGGACCGTCCCCGGCTGCACCTCGGGGACGTCGCCCTTCAAGATGTGCAGGTCGGTTCCGCAGATCGTCGACGAGTCGATGCGGACGACGACGTCGGTGGGAACCTGAATTGTCGGGTCGGGGACGGTGTCCCAGGACCGCTGCCCAGGCCCGTGGTACACGAGCGCCTTCATTTGCTGCCTCCTTCGGTTCGCTACGTCCACGTTCGCGCGCAGGGAAAGCCGCAGCATCGGCGCCGGACCGGAACCATGCTGCGGCTTTTCCGCAGGACTACGCGGTGACTGCTTCTGCTTCGACACCGGCTGCGACGCCGGTCGGGACCGCGAGCACCGGTGCTTTGTGCTGGTGCAGCAGTTCCTGCGTCACGCTGCCGATCAGCAGGGTGCCGATCCGGCTGTGACCGCGGGTCCCCACGACGATCAGCTCGGCCCCGTACTCCTCTGCCATCTCGCCGATCATCTTCGCCGTGTGTCCCTGCATCGCGTTGCGCTCGACGAAGGTCGCGTTGACGCCCGTCTCGGCGAGGTCCTTCACCTGCTTCTCCACCTGCGCACGAATGTCGGTGTCGTCGGCGTAGACCGGATAGCCGGCGCTGCGGCCGCCGTAGATCTCACGAACGTGACCGATCACGAGCTTGGCGCCCGTGTTCTCCGTCAGCTCGAGGACGTACGGCAGTGCCTGCGCCGCCGTCTCGGAGCCGTCGGTCGCCCAAAGAATGGTCTTGAACATGTCAACCTCCTTTCGCTCGCCTCTCACTCTGCGGCGGGCCGGCATCCGGGGCATCGGGGCGAAGCCGGAGGCTGCAGGTGGGTTTTCCACACCGTTCACGCTAGGTTTCGCCTATGGACGCCGTGACGCCGAGCGAGGGTCGGCTCCGCGCGCTCATCGCGGCCAGCACCGGGATCGCGTCAGAGCTCGAACTCGACACCCTGTTGGAGCGCCTCGTCGAGACTGCCGCGGAGCTGACCGGGGCGCGGTATGCCGCGCTCGGCGTGATCGACCGGACCGGCCGCCAACTCGAGCGCTTCGTGACGTGGGGCGTCGACGACGACACGCGACGGACGATCGGCGATCTGCCCCGCGGACGCGGCATCCTCGGCGTCCTCATCGACGACGCGGAGCCCCTTCGGCTCCACGACCTGCACGAAGATCCCCGCTCGGTCGGCTTCCCGCCGAACCACCCGCCGATGCGCACGTTCCTCGGCGTTCCGATTCTGCTGCGGGGTGTTGCGTACGGCAACTTCTATCTCACGGAGAAATCGGGAGGGGACGACTTCACCGAAGAAGACCAGGAGATCGTGTCCTTGCTCGCGTCCCAGGCGGCGGTCGCGATCGAGAACGCGCGCCTCTACGAGGCGATGACGCAGTGGTCGCGGCAGCTCGAGTCGCTGAACGAGGTCGGAAACGCGCTCATCACCGAAACCGACCTCGGCCGTCTCCTCGACCTTGTCGCCCGGCGGCTGGCCGACCTTCTTGAAGCACGCCTCGTGGCAGTGATGCTGCCGGCCGGCGACGACGAGCTTCGCTTCGCCGCAGTCGCCGGGGAGGGCGGCGCCGAGTTTCTCGGCCAGACGTTGCCGCGCGCGCATTCGAAGAGCGGAAAGGTCTTCGACCGCGGCCAGAGCGAGCGGAGCGACGCGCTGCTCGACGATCCGGAGGTCGATCGTGAGGTCATTCGAGGGTTCGCTGCGCGAACAGGGCTGTGGGTGCCCCTCGTCGTGCGCTCGGAGACGATCGGGCTGATCGCAGTCCACGACAGGCTGGGACCGGATCCGCGCTTCACCGACAGCGATCTCCGTCTCGCAGAGACCTTCGCGACCCGCGCGGCGGTCGCGGTCGACCTCTCGCAGCGCATCGCCCGTGACGCGCTCCGCAGAATCGTCGAAGCCCAGGAGCTCGAGCGGAAGCGCCTCGCGCGCGAGCTGCACGACGAGACCGGTCAGGCGTTGTCCTCGATCATCCTCGGTCTCCGTGCACTCGACGAACGAGTCGAGGGGGATGAAGCAAAGGAGGCAGTCGCCGAGGTCCGCGAGCTCGTCGTCGCGACGCTCCAGGACGTCCGCCGGCTCGCCGTCGAGCTGCGGCCGAAAGTGCTGGACGACTTCGGCCTCGTCGCCGCGGTCGAGCGACTGGCGGAGACCTTCGCCGCGCAGACCGGGATCAGCGTACGCTTCGAGTCCGGCCTCAGAGACGAGCGCCTCTCGCCCGAGGTGGAGAGCGCGCTGTACCGCATCGTGCAGGAGTCACTTACCAACATCGTCAAGCACTCGCGTGCATCCAATGTCAGCGTCGTCCTCGTGCGAAAGCCGAGTGCCGTCGCGGCCGTGATCGAGGACGACGGGCGCGGCTTCGACCCGGCCACGGTGCGGGACGGCGGCATCGGCCTCGTCGGCATGCGGGAGCGCGTTGCTCTCCTCGACGGCCGGCTGCTCGTGGAGTCGTCCGAGGGTTCCGGAACGACGCTCGTGGCGGAGGTACCGATCAGGTGAGCATCCGCGTCCTGATCGTCGACGACCATGCCGTCTTCCGCGCGGGGCTCAAGCTCCTGGTCGACGCCGAGGAGGATCTCGAGACGGCGGGCGAGGCGGGAAACGCGCGGGACGCGATCTTCCAGGCCCGGTCGACGACGCCGGACATCGTCCTCATGGACATCGTCATGCCGGATCAGAGTGGACTCGACGTCCTTCCGCAGCTCCTGCACGAGCACCCGGAGATGAAAGTGCTGATTCTCTCGATGCAGGACGATCCGCAGTACGTGAAGCAGGCGTTCTCGGCGGGCGCGAGCGGCTACATCCTCAAGGAGGCTGCCGACACCGAGGTCGTCGCCGCGATCCGCGACGTCGCCGCGGGGAACAGCTACGTCCATCCGGCGCTCGGGGCACGCCTCGTCGCCGCGGAGACCGAGGCGGCCAAGCGCGCGGAGGAGGACCCGCTGTCCGAGCGCGAACGCGAGGTGCTTCGGCTGCTTGCGCTCGGTCACACGAACCAGGAGATCTCGTCGCAGCTCTACATCTCCGTGCGCACGGCCGAGACGCACCGCGCGCACATCATGCAAAAGCTCCGCCTCACGAGTCGCGCGGAGCTCGTCCGCTACGCGCTCGAGCAGGGAGTCCTCGAGGCCTAGGCCCGAACCTGAAGGGCCGCCTTGCGGCGGCCCTTCAGCGTCGACCCGTGAGGAGGAGACCTACGCGGGGACAGCCTTCACGGGCTGCGGCTTGCGCAGTCCGTCGATCGCCGTTTCCTTGGTCCGCAGCGCACCGCCGACTGCGAGGATCCCGAACCCGATCCCCGAGAGCAGCAGCGCGATGCCGACGACGATGCCGAAGAGCGCGAGCTGCTCGGCCATGTAGCTCGTGTTGAGCGCGGTGGTCAGCGCGGTCTCCGTCACCCAGAGGTTTCGGAGCCCGTTCTCCACCGGCTGGTTCGTCTTCGCGTCGATGAGCGCGTACGTCTGAATGCTCGTGCCTCCGTGGCCGTCCGTGAACTTCGCGGGCGTGCCCGGCTTCGCGATGAAGCGACCCATCTGCGCGTACGTCAGACCGCCCGTTGACTCGAGCGTGTGGATCCGCATGTACCCGGCGAATGCCCGCGCCCGTTCACCGCTGTTGATTGCCTTGCCGGCGACCGCGAGCGTGGGAACGTCGAAGTTCTTGAGGCCGGCATCCGTCGCGGCCTTCTTGATCAACGCGGGGGTCATGTCCTCCGAGCCGACGATCTGCTCGAGCTTCAGGCTGTGCTGGACGGTGCTCCGGCCGTTGAATCCCATGACGACGGCGACGATGCCGAATGCGACGAGTACCACTGCCGCAACGATGCCGCCGATTTCGAACCACTTACGCATGACCTGCTCCTTTTCCGTCGCGGCCGAGTTCCTGTTACGAAGCTCTGACCTTTGTCTCGCTCAGCTTGTCGACGGACGAGCCAGGCCTCATCGGGGGGTCTGCTGAAGTTCGGTGCGGTGATGTCCCGGGTTCGATGCGGGTTTTCCGTAGCCGAAGAAGCGGGTCAGACCGGCGGTCCAGCTCCGCACGGCGTCCCAGTCGCGGGCATCGCTCGCCGGCATGCGGTTCAGCGGGAAGCGCAGCGTGCGCGGTTCGACGACGCCGCCGAAGATCGTGACGGCACACGGCCGGACGGACGGTGCCTTCGCGAGCGCGCGGTCGAGCTGGCGGCGGGACTCCGCGACCTCGGACGGATCCATCGTCCGAGGGCCCATCGCGAACACCGCTACCGGCAGGGATGCGAGCGCGTCGCGTTCGGCAGTCAGGAGATGCGACGCCTGGGGGTGCCAGCGGCCCATGTAGAGGGCGCCGCCGATGACGACGCCGTCGTACTCGCTCACCGGCCCGGCCTGCTCTGCCGGTGCCAGGTCCACCCGCAATCCGCGAGCTCGAAGCTCGTCGGCGACGACCTCGGCCACCTCCCGGGTCGAGCCGTGTTTCGTCGCGTACGCCACCAGAATCGTCGCGGTCATCTTCGGTACCTCCTCTCAGGAGCTGCCTCCGCTCCCCCGCGGCCGCGGCAGGCGTGCCAAGGCCGCGACGGAGGTGGCACGCGCCACGACCGGCGGGGAAGCGGGGGTACCCGGACGATCGCCGCATCGGATGGTCCGCGCATCCGCGTGGACGCCGAATGCGCCGGAGGGGAACTACGGATGTCGCGAATCGCAGCCGCGGGGAATGGAGAATCGAGACCGATGGACGCAGACGTCGACCCGCCCCCGAGGGACAGCGACACACATCGTTGCCGCCTCGCAGCCCTTGCGCAGCGCGATGAGGCATGCACATCGTCGTGCCCGTTCTGGGAGCCCGGCGGCGCAGTCCTCGAGGGGCGGTGCGCGTTCGAGACGGTCGAGTTGGAGGGCCGTGCACCCCTCGTGATGGAGCTACTCGAGCTCCGTCAGCGGTTTCGCGAGCTCGGAGTGGATGCGCACGTGCAGGAGCTTCGGCATGCGTTCCACCGCATCGTCAACGAGCACGGCCTGGAATGACTTTCGGATCAAGACGATCACGGAGCGCGTAGAGCGCATCCCGCTCGATCGCACGTGCGCGCTGCTGCGAGACGTGGAGCTCAGCGGCGACCTCCGCGAGCTGCTCGGGCGTGCGCCCGAGCCCGAAGTGGCGTTCGACCAATCCGCGCTGTCGTCCGGGAAGCGCAGCGACCGCTGCGTCCACCGACTCCTCTTCTTCGTGTCGGACGACGGCGGATTCCGGATCGCTGGCGCGCTCGTCAGCGATCATCGTCTCGAGGGTGGACCCGTCGTCGGAGACGGGCTGGTCGAGTGAAAGGAGCGGTCCGCCGACCGTCCGGACGGCAATGACAACCTCCGGGTCGAGCCCGGTCACGTTGGCAATCTCTGCGGGCGTCGGCACGTGTCCGGTCGCGCTTCGCAGCGCGGCCTCGGCCCGCTCGACCGCCCGCCGCCGCTCGATGATGTGCTTCGGCAGGCGGATCAGACGCGACTCGGCGGTGAGCGCGTTCCGGATCGCACGCCGGATCCTGAACCGTGCAAACGAGTCGAAGTCGTCGCTCCGTGCCGGCTCGTAACGATCGATGGCCTCGATGAGGCCGATCGAGCCCTCCTGCATGAGGTCTTCGAGCGGAAGGCCCATCCCCTGGTACCGGCCGGCGATCGACCGCACCGCCGGCAGGAACTCATCCACGAGACGCTCGCGGCAATTCCGGTCTCCGAGCTTTGCAGCCTCGACGAGTTGGACTTCATGTAGCGAGCTGGGCACGAATCCTCCGTCCGGACCGTATCGGGCCGCTCGTGTCTCGCCATCCGCGTTTTCGTGCAACGGTCTGGGTCGAACTACGCAGTGGCTCGGGCCCAGTCCGGCGTCACCTGCGTTCCGCCCGTCCCGTCGACGAGGCGGCCGAGATCGGTCAACGCGCCGATCGCGCACGTTCCGCCCGTCCGCTCGACGAAGCGGCATGCGGCCTCGACCTTCGGGGCCATCGACCCGCGTGCGAACGTCTTGCGACGAAGGTCGCCCGGCGTCGCGGTTGCAATCGGCAGCGCCGTCTGCGTGCCCCACCAATCGAGGACAGCGGGCACATCGGTCGCGAGAATGAGTCGTTCGGCTCCTACAGACTCTGCGAGAAGCGCGGCGGTCAGATCCTTGTCGATGATCGCCTCGACGCCGTGGAGGCCTGCGCGGTCGGTAACGACCGGCACGCCGCCTCCGCCGGCGCAGACGACGATGGATCCTCCGTCGAGCAGACGCTCGATCGCGCCGAGCTCGACGATCTCCCTCGGCTCCGGAGACGCGACCACGCGCCTGAAGTAGTTGCCGTCCGGCGCGATCGACCAGTTGTGCTCGCGCGCAAGCTCTCGGGCCTCCCGTCGGGAGTACACGGGCCCAATGCGCTTCGACGGCTTCTCGAATGCAGGGTCGCGAGCGGACACGATCACCTGCGTCAGAACGGTGACGACGTCCGCATGCGGTGTCCTATTGCGAATCGCCTGCGCGAGGAGATAGCCGATCAGGCCCTGGCTCTCCGCACCGAGGAGGTCGATGGGGTACGGCGCGACCGCTTTGTAGGCGTCGGCTTCGACCGCGAGAAGCCCGACCTGCGGTGCATTGCCGTGGGTCACGACGAGCTCGTGATCGGCCGCGAGCTCAGAGAGCACGGCGGCCGCTGCGTCGACGTTTCGCCGTTGGGTCGCAGCCTCGGGGCGCTGGCCGTTGTGCAGGAGCGCGCTCCCGCCGAGCGCGACGACGATCCGCTTCGTCACGGCTCCACTCCTCTCAGCAGCAGCAGGAGAACTGCTTCTTCCACCGGCAGCCGGTTCGCCGATTGCGCCCACACGACCGATTGCGGCCCATCGATCACGGCCGCCGCGACCTCCACGCCGCGCGCCGCGGGAAGGCAGTGCAAGAAGACGGCGCCAGGCTGCGCAAGCGTCATCAACTCCTCGGTTACCCGAAACGCGCGGAGCGCACGGCCTCGACGCTCGGATGCTTCGCCGAGCCGATACCCAGGCGTCGGCATAGACGGCGTGTGCGCCCGCAACGGCTTCGCGCGGATCGTGCACCACCTGCAGCTCGATCCCGGTTTCATCGAGCTGCTGCCGCGCTCGAGTCAGCACCTCCGGATCCGGCCCGTAGTTCGGTGGGCAGGCGATGGTGAGATTCAGCCCGGCGATCGCACACGCCTCAACGAGCGACCGTGCGACTCTGCTACCGCCGTCGCCGAGGAAAGCGAGCCGGCGGTCTTCGAGATCGCCGAACGCCTCCTTGACCGTGAGTAGATCTGCGAGTGCCTGGCACGGCGCGTGCGTGGCCGACTCCGCGTTGATGACGGGAACGGTTGCGCTGCGCGCGAGTGCGTCCACCGTCTCCTGCGCCGACGTTGCGACGACGATCGCGGCCACGTGGCCCGAAAGCGAGCGTGCGCAGTCGGCTGCTTGCTCGCCCCGGCCGAGATCGATGTCTCTCGGAGAGAGCGGGATCGTGATCGCTCCGAGCCGCGCGGCGGCTGCGGATGTGAGAATGCGCGCCTGGGCGGGCGGCCCGTCGCAGATGCACGCAATCGCTCGCCCGCGGAGGACATCGTCGCAATGGGCCGGTTCGTCCTTCATCATCTCGGCGAGCTCCAGGATCTCGGCGAAGGTCTCCGGCCGAAGATCCGACACACGGGTCAGGTGGTGAAGGCGATGCGTGAGGGAGGCGGGACTCATATCGGCAGCATGTCCCGCTCGAGGACCGTCTGCCTTCAGGGGATTGACCGAATCCGGCGTGGCGAACTACCGACGCCGCCGTCGCGCGGCGCAGCCCATCCGTAATAACCATCCACGGATACGCGGCTGCGCCGCATCGACCGACGGTGACGCTCCCGATGCACGCACCGACGGCGGCGACGATCATCGCGCCATGAGAATCGAGCAGATCATGACGCGGGACGTTGTCAGCGTGCCGCCCGAGATGTCGCTGAAGGACGTTGCACGTGCGCTCGCGGCGAGGGGAATATCGGGAGTTCCGGTCTGCGATCCGAGCGGGGTCGTCCTCGGGGTCGTGACCGAGGCCGACATCCTGCGGAAGGAGGAGGGTGTCGACCCGACTCTCGGCCGCACGATGACGTGGGTCGCGAGCCACCTGGACGGCGAGTTGGCGAAGGTCGGCGCGCGCACTGCTGCAGACGCGATGACGACTCCTCCATTGACCGTCCGGCCGGGGCAGTCCACGGCCGACGCCGCCCGGCTCATGGTCGACCGGCGGATCAACCGCCTTCCGGTTGTCGTGGAGGGGAGGCTCGTCGGTGTCGTGAGTCGCGCAGATCTCGTCCGTGCGTTCTCGCGTTCGGACGACGAGATCGAGCGTGAGATCCGCGAGGACGTCCTGCTTCGCGTGATGCTGATGAACCCCGCCGGCTTCGGAGTCTACGTGCACGAAGGATCCGTGAGTCTCTCCGGGCAGGTTGCGTCGCGTGACGACGCCCGGATGCTCGTGCGCTGCGTCAGGCGCGTTCCGGGTGTGGTCGACGTGCATGCCCACCGTGTCGGGTGGCCCGGCAGCCGGAACGGCAGCGGGTTTGCCGTCGCGCCTGGACGAACCAACTCGCCGCAGTAGATCCGGGTTCTCCCCGATTCGGTCCGCCAGCCGCCGGGCGAGACGGACCTGCGGAAGGAGGTAATCCCGATGACGACCCTTTCGCACGAGGCGCCCGGTCCCGCGGAGGCGCCGATCCTGGAGCGGCTCAGGCCGCCCGAGCTCTGGCCGTCGCTCGCGATCTCCGTGATCTGGCTGACGGTGCTCCTCGACGCACTCTTCGGGCCGGACATCGTCACGAGCAACGGCTCCGGGACGAACACGTCAAGCGTCCCCTCCGCTGTTGCCATGGCCTTGTTCGCGTTCCTTGCGACCTGGGTGGTCGCCCGTTACGGGTTCCGAAGGTCAACCGACAACAGGAGGTGAATCATGACGGTGATCGAGATTCCGACTCCGTCGCGTGCAATCGGTCTGATGGACCGGCAAATGCGGCGGATCTTCGAGGAGCTCGGCGTCAGCCTGCCCCTCGCGCCTGCGGCCGACGTCTACGAGGGCGAGCAGGAGTTCGTCGTCGAGCTCGAGGTCCCGGGCTTCGGCGAGGAAGAGCTCGAGGTCACGGTTTCGGACCACACGCTCGCGATCTCGGGCGAGCGGCTCGAGGAGACCGCGACGAAGGAGAAAGCGCTGCGCGTGCACGAGCGGCTCGAGCGGAAGTTCGAGCGCAGGTTCGAGCTTCCCGCAGCAGTGGACAGTGCGGAGATCGCTGCCGAGTATCGGCACGGCGTGCTGACGGTGCACGTGCCGAAGACGGCCGAAGTGAAGCCGCACAAGGTCGAGATCGAAAAGGCGTGAACGTGTCGGGGAGGCGGGAGTGGTGCTTGGCTCCTGCCTCCCCGTGGCTGCGCCTTATCGGATCCCCCTGACGCTCGACGCGTACTTCCCGCTCTGAAGTCACGGCTTTCCCCGGATTCGCCCTCGGCACTGCGAGCGGATCGAGAGGCATGGCAGGTCGCCTCGACCTGGCGATGCCTCGCCGCTTTGGCGGGGCCGAAAGGAGATGGAGGAATGAGAGTCTTCTGGAGGGCGGCTCTGGCGATGAGCGCGGTTGCAGTCATCGTCGTGGCCGGCACAACAGGCGGGGCCGGCGCGCGACCGGACAGTTACTCCGGCGCGCTCGCCAGCTACCCGCGCAGCGAGACCCTGATCACGAGTGGGTCTCAGTGGGGGAATATCACGGGCACGAACCCGTATGTCGGCGGTGCCGCAACGGGCACGGTCGGCATTCTCTACGAGACGCTTCTTCGCTATGACCCGCTGAAGGACGTCTACATCCCATGGCTCGCGCAGTCTGCGAAGTTCGCGGGGAACACGTATGCGATCGTGATCCGGCCGAAGGTGCGCTGGACGGACGGGAAGCTGTTCACCGCAGCCGATGTCGCGTTCAACCTCAACCTTGCACGGTTCACCACGTCGCCGTGGAACAACCTGTACCTCAACGTGGCCCGCGTGACACCGCACGGCAACAAGGTCACGGTCACGTTCAAGTCCAAGCCGAACTATGTCCAGTGGCAGAACGCCATGTGGAACATGCCGATGGTCAGCCCGACGCAGGCGCGTCCGCTGATCACCGACGCGGCGAAGCTGACGACCTACAGCCCGACCGACCCGGTCGGCACGGGGCCGTACAAGCTCGACCTGTCCGGCTGGGATCCGACGACGCGCGTCGTGTATGTGAAGAATCCGCGCTGGTGGGCGGCTCTTCAGGGCGTCGCGCCGTCGCCGAAGCCCAAGTACGTCATCGACCTCGTCAACACGAGTAACACGAACAGCCTGTCGGCCGTTCTCGCCGGGGTCGAGGACCTCAACAACAACTACCTGCCCGGCGTGCAGTCGCTCGTGAAGAGCGGAAAGGTGCAGACCTACTTCAAGAAGGCGCCGTACATGCAGTCTGCGAACACCGCCTGGCTCGAGCCGAACACGACCGTCAAGCCGCTCGACGATCCGGCCTTCCGCCGGGCGCTCGCAACGGCGATCAACATCAAGAAGATCGTCAACGAGGACTACGGCAACCTCGTCCTGCCTGCAAGTCCAGCCGGACTGCTCCCGACGTTCAGCAAGTACATCGACAAGAGCGTCGTCAAGCGGAACGGGTTCTCGTACAGCACCTCCAAAGCCGTCCAGATGCTGCAGAGCGCCGGCTACAAGAAGGACTCTGCCGGCTTCTTCACCAACAAGGACGGCTCGAAGATCGATCTCCAGGTCTCCGTCCCGCAGGGATGGTCGGATTGGGAGACCGCTCGGGACATGATCGTCTCGTCCGCCAAGGACGCGGGGATCAAGCTGACCGTGAAGGTGAAGGACTACAACACGTGGCGCGATGACCGCAACACCGGGAAGTACGACCTCGTCGTCGACAACCCGGCGCAGCTGTCGGACAACCCGTGGACGATGTGGAACATCATCTACCACCTGCCGATCCTCACGACCGGCACGGGACAGACGAACTTCAACTTCGCGCGCTACAACAACCCAACAGCCTGGGCGCTGGTGCAGCGGCTCGACAAGACGCAACTGTCGAACACCGCTGCGATCAAGGAGATCAACAGCAAGCTCCAGGAGATCCTCACGCGGCAGATGCCGGTAATCCCGCTCTGGTACAACGGCATCTGGGCTCAGTTCGTGTCGAAGCACTGGACGAACTGGCCGTCCGCAACCACCACCCGGCGCTACACGCCGGTGATGTGGAACGGCTACCTGCAGATGACGGGCATCGACGTCATCACACACCTCAAGCCGTCGAAGTGAATTGACTCGTCGCCGCCGCCCCTCTGCGTGAGGGGCGGCGGCGCGAAGAGGAGACGTGCGTGCGCCGGTACTTCTTCAGAAAGCTCGTCGTCTACATCCTGACGTTCATCGTTGCGGTGACGGTCGACTGGGCGATCCCGCATTTGATGCCCGGGAACCCGGTTCTCACGTTGATGGGGCGGATCCAGGTCCAGGATCCCGAAACCGCGCAGAACATGTACCACCACTACATGCGGGCGTTCAATCTCGATCTCCCGCTCTGGAAGCAGTACTGGTATTTCTGGGTCGCGCTCTTCCACGGCGATCTCGGGACGAGCATCGTGCAGTTCCCGGCCTCGGTGAGCTCGATCATCGTGCACGCCGCGCCGTACACGCTCGCGCTGCTCCTGCCGGCGACGCTCCTCAGCTGGTACGCGGGCAACAAGGTCGGCGCGATGGCCGCGCGGCGGAAGGTGCTCGACAACACGGCGCTGCCGCTCGCCTACGCGCTCACGGCGACCCCGTACATGTGGCTCGCGATCCTCCTCTCGTGGCTCTTCGCCGTCACGTGGCAGCTCTTCCCGGTCGGATTCGCCTACGACCCGACGCAGATGCGCGGCTGGAACCTGAGCTTCGGCCTGAACCTCCTCCAGCACTGGTTCCTGCCCTTCCTCTCCCTCTTCCTCGTCGCGTTCGGAGGCTGGGCGATCGGGATGCGGAACATGATCATCTACGAGCTCGACTCGGACTACGCGAACTACCTCGAAGCGCTCGGTG
The DNA here is from genome assembly GCA_963794045.1 of uncultured Actinomycetes bacterium. GTDB lineage: Bacteria > Actinomycetota > Thermoleophilia > Gaiellales > Gaiellaceae > Palsa-739. The sequence goes on along the minus strand of CAWCCJ010000010.1, from coordinate 476,048 downwards.
CACCGCAGCGGCTCATCCGGAAGTACGCGTTCCGCAACGCGGTCCTGCCGCAGGTGACCGGACTTGCGCTCGCCCTCGGCGCGATTCTCGCCGGTGCGCTCGTGACGGAGATCGTCTTCTCCTATCCGGGCCTCGGCTACCAGATCTACCGGGCGATCACGAACGAGGACTACTTCGTGATCCAGGGGATCTTCCTGTTCATCATCATCGGCGTCCTCGTCGCGAACTTCATCGTGGACATCGTCTACCTCGTGATCGATCCGCGGACGCGCGTCGGCATGGAGGGAGGGCGAACGTGAGCGCGACCGTCGCCCAGGCGGTCGTCGAGCCCAAGCAGCTCAGCGCCGCGAGGGAGTCGGTCCACTTCGCGCTCCGCAACCGAAAGCTCGTCGTCGGCCTCTCGATCTTCCTCGGCATGCTCCTGTTTGCGATCGTCGGTCCGCTCTTTGCGCACCATCCGCCGCTCGAGTACGGCGGACAGCTCTCCATGGCGCCGACGACGAAGGACGGCTACTGGTTCGGTACGACGCTTCTGGGCCAGGACGTCTACGCGCAGTTCGTCAACGGCCTGCGCCTCGCATTCATCGTGGGCGCACTCGGCGGCGGCATCGCGGCCGGAATCGGGATGCTCGTCGGGTTTACGGCCGGATACCGCGGCGGTGTCGTCGACGAGGTGCTGAACATGCTGACGAACGTCGTGCTCGTGATCCCGACCTTCGCGCTACTGCTCGTGATCGCTGCGTATCTCGAGGTTCGCAGCATCGTCACCGAGGCCGTCTTCATCGGGATCACCTCATGGCCCTGGGCCGCGCGTGCGATCCGCGCGCAGACGTTCTCGCTCGTCTCGCGTGACTTCGTCGACATGGCCCGCCTCTCCGGCAGGAAGTCGTGGCGGATCATCTTCCAGGAGATCGCCCCGAACATGAGCTCGTACCTCTTCATGATGTTCATCCTGCTCTTCGGCGGCGCGATCCTCATCGCCGCGACACTCGACTTCATCGGGCTCGGGCCGTCGGGGACGATCTCGCTTGGGATGATGATGCAGCTGTCGGTGCAGAACGCCGCGCTGCAGCTGGGGCTCTGGTGGTGGTTCCTGCCTGCGGGGCTCGCGATCATGGCGATCGTCGGCTCGCTCTACGTCATGAACGTCGGGCTCGACGAGGTCTTCAACCCGAAGCTGAGGGAGCTGTGACGCTCGTCGTCGACGATCTGCGAGTCTACTACCGCTCGCTCGCGGGGGCCGTGAAAGCCGTCGACGGAGTCAGCCTCGAGATCGCGGACGGCGAGATCATGGGGCTCGCAGGCGAATCGGGCTGCGGCAAGTCGACGTTCGGCAAGGCGCTGATCCGCCTTGACTCGCGCATGCGCTGGGTCGGTGGACATGTCGTGCTGGACGGCGAGGAGCTGCCCGTCTGGGACGACGCGTTGATGAATCCGCACCGGTTCACCGACGTGTCCCTCGTGCCGCAGTACGCGATGAGCGCGCTCAACCCGACGCGCAAGCTCGGCCGAATGATCCACGAGCTTCTCGAGTCACGGCAGATCGACGCGGTTGCGCTCCGCCCCGAGATCGAGCGGAGGCTCCGGCTCGTCGGTCTCGAGCCGTCCGTGCTTCGCCTCTATCCAATCGAGCTCTCCGGCGGGATGAAGCAGCGTGTCGTCCTCGTGCTGTCGACGCTGCTGAACCCTTCGCTCCTGATCGCCGACGAGATCACGTCCGCGCTCGACGTCTCGACGCAGAAAGCGGTCGCGGAGATGCTCGTCGAGTTCCGCGACCGCGGCTTCGTCAAGTCGGCGATCGTGATCACGCACGACCTCTCGATTCTCGCGCAGGTCGCGGACACGATCCTCGTCATGTATGCCGGCAAGCTCGTCGAGAAAGCGAGCACCTCGACCATTATCGAGGAGCCGCGCCACCCTTACACACGGATGCTCATCGGGTCGCTCCCCGAGGTCGGGGTCCGCTTCGCCGAGCACCGGCTCAACGGGATCAAGGGCCGTCCGCCGTCCCTCCTGAAGCCGCCCGACGGCTGCCGGTTCCGCGACCGCTGCCCGCTCGCGTCGGCACGCTGTGCCGTGGATCCGCCGTTCCGGCAAGTTGCAGCCGGCCACACGGCCGCGTGCTGGGAGGCGCCGTGCTGACGGTCGACCACGTCTCGAAGACGTATCGCATCGGCTCGTTCGGCTCGAAGACCATGCAGGCGATCGACGACGTCTCCTTCACGGTCGAGCCCGGCGAGGTGACCTCGCTCATCGGCGAGAGCGGGAGCGGCAAGTCGACCCTGGGCCGGATGATCCTCGCCCTGACGCCGATCACGACGGGACGCATCACGTTCGGGGACCTCGACGTGCGGCCCTCGAACCAGTACTACCGCCGGGCGCAGGGCGTCTTTCAGGACCCGTTCAGCTCGTTCAATCCCGTCTTCAAGGTCGACCACGCCTTCGCGATGCTGCGAAAAGGGTTCTTCCCGCACGAGAGCAACGGCTCGTGGCGTGCCAAGCTTGTCCATTCGCTCGACGCCGTCTCCCTGAGCCCGGACGAGATCCTGGGGAAGTTCCCGCACCAGCTGAGCGGTGGGCAGCTGCAGCGCGCCCTCGTCGCGCGTGCGCTCCTCCTCGAGATCGAGCTGCTGGTCGCCGACGAGATCATCAGCATGCTCGACGCGTCCACACGCATCGACGTGCTCAACCTGCTCGGCGAGCTGAAGGAGCGCGGGCTCGCCATCCTCTTCATCACGCACGACCTCTCGCTCGGTAACTACATCAGCGACACGACACTCATCCTGCGGCAGGGGCGCGTCGTCGAGAGCGGGCCGACCACTCAGGTGTTCGGCGATCCGCAGAATGAGTACACGCAGGCGCTGCTCTCCGCGGTGCCGCAGCTTCATCGGAGGTGGACATGACACGCGACTTCGTCTGGGGCGTTGCGGCGTCCGCGTATCAGACCGAGGGTGCCTTCGACTCGGGTGGTCGCGGCCCGAGCATCTGGGACCGGTTTCCGGCGCGGAACGGCGACACCGGAGCGGTCGCGTGCGACTTCTACCGCCGCTATCGGGAGGACGTCGCGCTGCTCCACGAGCTCGGGGCGGACGCCTTCCGATTCTCGGTCGCATGGCCGCGGGTGATGCCGACAGGGAAAGCGCCCGTCAACGCCCGCGGGCTCGACTTCTACGACTGCCTCGTCGACGCGCTCCTCGAGTGCGGGATCGAGCCGTTCGTGAACCTCTATCACTGGGACCTGCCGCAGGCCCTCGAGGACGCGGGCGGCTGGCCGGCCAGGGCGACGGCGGAGCACTTCGCCGAGTACGCCGGCGTCGTCGCCGCGCGCCTCGGCGACCGTGTCAGGTACTGGTCGACACACAACGAGCCGTACTGCGCGTCCTGGATCGGTTACGGCACGGGCGAGCACGCACCTGGGCGGAAGAGCATCGGCGCCGCACTCGCGGCTGCGCATCATCTTCTGCTTTCGCACGGGCTCGCGGTCCCCGAGATCCGCCGCCACGCGCGGGACGCGGAGGTCGGGATCATCGTCGACTCGTGGCCCGCGCACCCCGCCAGCGACGATCCGCGAGCGGTCGCGGCCGCGCAGGCCGCGGACGGGCTCCGCAACCGTTGGTTCTTCGACCCGCTTCTGCAGGGCAGCTACCCGGAGGATGTCGCCGAGCGCTGGGCCGTGAACCTGCCGTCTATTCACGACGGCGACCTTCGCACGATCGCGACTCCACTCGACTGGTTCGGGATCAACAACTACTCCCGCACGCTGCACGACGAGCACGGACGCGTCGTCCGTGCGCCGGAGGCGCCGCTGACCGCGACCTTCTGGGAGATCTATCCCGGCGGTCTCCGTGAAGTTCTGTGCCGGCTGCACGACGAGTACGACGCGCCGCCGCTCTACGTGACCGAGTTCGGCGCCGCGTTCGACGACGTTATGGTGCACGACGGCAGCATCAACGACATCGACCGGATCGGCTTCCTCGAGGACTCGGTCGCAGCAATCGACGCGGCTGTGGAAGCGGGCGTCGACGTGCGTGGGGCGTTCGTCTGGAGCCTGCTGGACAACTTCGAATGGGCCGAGGGCTACGCGAAGCGCTTCGGCCTGGTCTACGTTGACTACCCCACGCTCGCGCGGGTGCCGAAGGCGAGCTTCGGCTGGTACCGCGACCTCATCGCGGAGCGCCGGGGCGATAGGCTTGCTGTCGTGACCGGCTCGCACGCGTTCGGAGGGAGAGGCCGCTGATGCACGCGTTCGGCGTCGGCCCGGTCGTCGAGCGCCTTCGCGCGTCCGGCGGCGGCTACGAGGTCGTGCACGAGTCCCCGGGTATGGAGCTTGGGGTGTACGTGCTCGTCGCGCCCGACGCCGACCGGCAGCAGCCGCACGAGGACGACGAAGTGTACGTCGTCCTCGACGGCGAAGGGCGGCTCGAGGTGGAGGGGGAGACGGTCGACGTGAGGGTCGGCGACGCAGTGTTCGTCGAGCGCGGCGCGGACCACCGCTTCACGGGATACGAGCACCTGGCGGTGCTCGTCATCTTCGAGCGCGCCGCCGCTAAACAACCGCTACTTCGGCTTGCGGCCTCCGATCGGAGGCCGGTTGATGTCGAGCGCGACCGCGAGGACGAGACTCGCCGTCCACCAGTTCAGCGGGTCGAAGAGCAGCGGCTCCCGGTCGCCGATCAGGTCGGAGACGAGCCACACGAAGAACCAGAGGATCGTCATGTCAACACCTCCTCGGGGATCACCTGCTCCCACGCGAGGGTACGGACATCCGCAGAAGACCGCGGATTGCCCGCTGCGCGATCCGTACACGCACCGATGTCGTGCACGTGCCGCTCGGCGAGAGTCGAGACATGACCATGTCCCTCCTGGCAGCCGCGATCGGCCTGCTGAGTGTTCTGAGCGGCACGTCGCTCCGGCGAGGCTCATGACGGCCCCTACCCGGGACGATCTTCGACGCTACGTCGGCGCCTGCGTACTTTCCACCGGCGGCTTCAGCGATGCCCCCGATGCCACGGAATCAACGTGGCGCGACAGTCGTCTCATGGCCTCCGCGCTCGAGCCGCTCACGGTCTACGAAGAGCTAACACCCCCGCTCTCCCCGGACGAAGCTCTCGTCGCGGCCGATCAGTGTCTCGAGTGCGGCGGGCCTCACGCGCCGGCGCCCTGTGTCGTGGCGTGTCCTGCCGACGTCGACGTCCCGTCATTTGTCGCCCTGATCGCCGAGGGCAACGAGTGACGAGGCCGCGCGAACGATCTTCGCCGAGAACCTGCTCGGCGGCACGTGCGGACGCGTGTGCCCGGTGGAGCTCCTGTGCGAAGGTGCCTGCGTCCTGCACCACGAGGGACGCCGGCCGGTGGAGATCGGCCGGCTCCAGCGCTTCGCGACCGACTATGCGCTTCGCGACGGCTTCGTGCTGCGCGAGCGCGCACCGGTCAACTGGCTCCGCGTCGCCGTGATCGGGGGCGGTCCCGCCGGCCTTGCGTGCGCGGGGGAGCTGGCGGCGCTCGGATATTCGGTGACCGTGTACGACGAGCACGTCGAGCCCGGCGGGCTCGCCCGCTACGCAATCGCGCCCTATCGGCTGCTCGGGGAGCCGCTTGCCGAGGAGGCTCGCGTGCTCGCGGAGCTCGGCGTCTCGTTCGAGCTCGGCATCCCGATCGACACCCGCGAGGCGCTCGACTACGTCGCGGCGGATGTTGACGCGACGGTTCTCGCCGTCGGGCTCGGGGCGGATGCCGACGTCCACTACCCGGGCGAGGAGCTGCCGGGCGTCTGGGACTCGCTGCCGTTCATCGAGGCGATCAAGACCGGGCACGTTCCCGACGTCGGCGACTCCGTCGTCGTCATCGGCGGCGGCAACACCGCGATCGACGTGACCCGAGAGGCGCGGCGTCTCGGTGCGTCGGACGTGACGCTCCTCTACCGCCGTACACGCGCCGAGATGCCGGCGTATCCACACGAGGTGGTTGAAGCCGAAGACGAGGGCGTTCACCTCGAGTGGCTCGCCGTCCCGCTCCGCTTCCTCGGAGACAACGCGCTCGAAGGCGTCGAGTGCAGGCGCGCGACGCTCGGCGCTCCCGACGCGAGCGGCAGGCGGCGGCCGCAAGAGATTCCCGGCTCGGAGTTCGTCCTCCGCGCCGACACGGTCGTCAAGGCGATCGGCCAGCGGCCACGCTCCGAGTTCTTCGGCGCGATCGGCGGCCTCGAGCTCGACGCGGATGCGATCGCCGTCGACCCGGCCACGGGTGCGACCAGCGTGCCCGGGGTGTTCGCAGCCGGCGACGCCTGCAACGGCGGCGCCACGGTCGTCGAGGCGGTGCGCGAAGGCAAGATCGCCGCCCGGGGCGTTCACAACTACCTCAGCCGGCGTGACCCTATGAACGAGATCCGTTGGCATGCGCGCGCCGGGCAGGGCGCAAAGACGGCGGCACAGCTGTACGCGACAGCCCAGCTGAACGAAGGGCAGAGCGTCCAGGCATTTCCCGAGTATGGCCCGGAGCGGCGCGGTGCGCCCTTGCGCGCGTACACGCGCATCGACGACAAGCCGATCCGGCGGCACGACTCCATCACGCACCCGGATGTCGTCGTCGTCCTCGAGCCGTCGCTCGTGCACGAGGTCGACGTCACGGAAGGGCTTGTTGCCGGAGGAACAGTCCTCTTGAACGGAGAGGTGTCGCCGCCGGAGCTCGACGGCTTCGACGTCCGCTGTGTCCCGGCCGAGCGCATCGCGACGAGCCCGAAGTGCGTCAACCTCGTGCTCGCCGGTGCCCTTGCCGCGCTGCTCGGAGATCCCGAAGAGTCGGTGGCAGACGCCGCAGTCGAGGTGCTCGGCGCCAAGGTCCCGGAGGCAGACATCCGGAGCTCGATCGCGGGGGGGTACGCGTGCCTGAGCTGAACTGGAGCGAGCTCCCGGTTGCCGGGATCGTCCACCCCGAGGACGCTCCGCGCCTCCGCACCGGCGGCTGGCGGACTGGCCTCAAGCCCGAGGTCTCGCTCGACCTCTGCGTGAACTGCCTGCTCTGCTGGCTCTACTGCCCGGACAGCGCGGTGCAGCTCGACGGAACGACCTTCACGGGCTTCGACTACGACGCGTGCAAGGGCTGCGAGCTCTGCTCGGTCGTCTGTCCCGTCGACGCGATCGCGATGGTCGACGATGCGTGACGCGACGATCCTGACGGGCGGCCAGGCCGTCGCGGAGGCGATGCGCCAGATCGATCCCGACGTCGTGCCGGTGTACCCGATCACGCCGCAGACGCCGATCATCCAGACGTTCGCGTCATTCGCGGCGCAGGGCCGCGCGCACGGCGAGCTCGTGAATGTCGAGTCCGAGCACTCCGCGATGAGCGCCGCGATCGGGGCGGCGCTCGCCGGCGCACGCACGATGACGGCGACTTCCTCGCAAGGCCTCGCGCTGATGGCGGAGATCGTCTACATCGCCGCAGCGATGCGGGCCCCGATCGTCATGGCGGTCGGTAATCGCGCACTCTCGGGCCCGATCAACATCCATTGCGACCACTCGGACTCGATGCTCATCCGCGACTCCGGAGTCATCCAGCTCTTCGCGGAGAACGCGCAGGAGGCATACGACCTGACGCTGATCGCGCCTCGTCTCGCCGAGCACCCCGATGTCCTGCTGCCGGTGCTCGTCTGCCAGGACGGGTTCACGATCACGCACTCGGCCGAGCCTGTGACGCTTCTCGACGACGAGGCAGCGCGCAGCTTCATGCGTCCCTACGCGATACCCGCGTCGGTCCTCGACATCGCGCATCCGACGACGCAGGGCCCGTTCGCGATGCCCGATTACTACTTCGAGCTTCGCCATCAGCAGCTCGCCGCGATGGAGCGGTCACTCGCCGTGTTCGAGGAGGTTGCCGCGGAGTTCGCAGCCCTCAGTGGGCGCTCGTATCACGCGCTCGAGCCGTATCGGTCAGACGACGCCGAGCATGTGATCGTCTGCCTCGGCTCGAGCGGCGGCACCGTCAAGGACGTCGTGGACGAGCTTCGCGACCGAAGGCGAGGCTGTCGGCGTCGTCGAGATCCGGACGTTCCGTCCGTTCCCGCGCGCGCAACTGCGCGAGGTCATCGGCGAGACCACGGTGGTCTCGGTGCTCGACCGGGCGGACTCGCCCGGCGGCGCGCCGCCGCTCTTCGCGGAGGTGGCCGCAGTGTGCGCCGGCGCGCGCTGCGAGCTCGAGAGCTTCGTCTACGGCCTCGGGGGCCGAGACCTGCACCCCGAGGACGTGCGGGCCGTTTTCGACGACGCGACCGTTTCCCATTACGTCGGACTGAGAGGTGAACCATGTCGCGTCTGAAGATGCTCGCTCGTCGCGAGGACGGGACACCGCCGCTCCGCAGCGGGCACGCCCTCTGCCAGGGCTGCGGCGCGCCGATGGTCGTGCGCACGCTTATCAATACGATCGAGACGCCGGTCGTCGTCGTGAGCGCGACGGGGTGCCTCGAGGTGGCGACGACGCGGTACCCGACGACCGCGTGGAACGTGCCATGGCTGCACGTCGCCTTCGAGAACGCAGCCGCGGTCGCAAGCGGCGTCGAGGCTGCGTACCGCGCGCTCGCCAAGCGCGACGGGCTCCCGCAGGACGACGAGGTGACGTTCGTCGTCCTCGCCGGCGACGGCGGGACGTACGACATCGGGCTGCAATCGCTCTCGGGTGCGCTCGAGCGCGGTCACCGCTTCATCTTCGTCTGCTACGACAACGAGGCCTACATGAACACCGGCGTCCAGCGCTCCGGGGCAACGCCGTTCGGTGCGAGCACGACGACAAGCCCGGCCGGCGCCGCGGCCTTCGGCAAGGCGCAGAAGCGGAAAGACATCACAGCGATCGCGATCGCGCATCACGTCCCGTACGTCGCGCAGGCCGCGTCCGTGCAATGGCAAGACCTGAGCGAGAAAGTGTCGCGCGCCGCCACAGCGGGTGGGCCTGCGTTCCTGAACGTGCTCACCAACTGCCCGGTGGGATGGGGGCACGAGCCGCGCGACGCGATCTCGATCCTGAACGCCGCCGTCGACAGCTGCTACTGGCCGCTCTACGAGGTGGTCGAGGGGGAATACCGGCTGACGTACGAGCCTGCGGAGCGGCTGCCGATCGTGGACTTCCTGCGCCCGCAGAAGCGATTCAGCCATCTGTTCCGCGAGGGCTCCGACGAGGTGCTCGACGAGATCCAGGCGCAGGTCGACGAGGAATGGGAAGCGCTCAAGGCGAGGTGTGCGGCGTGAACGTCGACGCCCTGCCGCCCAGGGAGATCGCTCGACGAGCCGAGGACGTCGGCGTGACGAAGTGCCGCGCCCCCGCGGCCACCACGTTCGTCCTCGCGGTGCTCGCGGGCGCGTTCATCGCCATGGGCGCGGTGTTCGCGACAACGGTTACCGCCGGCGGCGCGTCACTCCCCTACGGCGTCTCGCGCCTGCTCGGAGGGCTCGCCTTCTCGCTCGGCCTCATCCTCGTCGTGGTGGCAGGGGCCGAGCTCTTCACCGGCAACAACCTGATCGTCATGGCGTGGGCCGGCCGAAAGGCCTCGACTGCGCATCTTCTCCGTAACTGGGCGATCGTCTACGCGGGGAACTTCGTCGGCGCGATCGGGACAGCCGGCCTGCTCTTCGTCTCGAAGCAGTACACCTTCGGCAAAGGGGCCGTCGGAGAGCAGGCGCTCACGACGGCGACCGCGAAGACAGGGCTCGGGTTCGTGCAGGCCATTGCGCTCGGCGCCTTGTGCAACGCACTCGTCTGCCTCGCGGTGTGGCTTGCGTACAGCGCCCGCAGCGTCGCCGACAAGGTGCTCGCGATCGTGCCGCCGATCGCCGCGTTCGTCGCAGCGGGTTTCGAGCATAGCGTCGCAAACATGTACTTCATCCCGATGGGGCTGCTCGTGAAGACGAATGCCGCGTTCGTCGCCGCGCATCCCGTCGACGGGCTTTCGCACCTCACGTGGGGGCGGTTCCTGTACGCGAACCTGCTGCCGGTGACCATCGGAAACGTGATCGGGGGCGCCGCGATGGTCGGCGCCGTCTACTGGTTCGTCTACTTGCGAGGTCAGGAGGAAGAGGATGTCGACACGAGTCGCAATCAACGGGTTCGGCCGGGTCGGACGCGCAGCGTTCCGCGCGGCGTTCGAGTCTGACGCAGACATCGAGTGGGTGGCGATCAACGATGTCGCCGGCATCGACGCGCTGGCGAACGTGCTCGCGCGCGACTCCGTCTACGGCGAGTTTCCGGCCGAGCTGCGGGTAGAGGATGGGGCGCTCGTCGTCGCCGACACCGAGATTCCCGTCTTCGCCGAGATCGATCCGGCAGCGCTCCCCTGGCTCGAGCTCGACGTCGACGTCGTGCTCGAGTGCACGGGGAGGTTCCGTACGCGGGCCGAGGCGGCGAAGCATCTTGAGGCGGGCGCACGCAAGGTGATCGTCTCGGCGCCGATGAAGGACGCCGATGCGACCGTCGTCCTCGGCGTGAACTTCGTCGAGGTCTACGACCCGACGGAGCACGACGTCGTCTCGAACGCGTCGTGCACGACGAACTGCCTGGCGCCTGTCGCGAACGTGCTGCATGAGGCATTCGGCATCCGGCACGGGTCGATGACGACGATCCACGCGTACACGGGCGATCAGCGCCTGGTGGACACGCCGCACAAGGATCCGCGCCGCGCACGCGCAGCCGGTGTCAATCTCGTCCCGACCTCGACCGGCGCCGCGAAGGCAATCGGCCTCGTGATCCCGGAGCTCGCGGGAAGGCTGACCGGGTTCGCCGTTCGCGCCCCCATTCCGACGGGGTCGCTCGTCGACCTGACGGTGGAGGTCGAGCGTCCGACGACGGTCGAGGAGGTCAACGAGCTCTTCCGCGAGAAGGCCGACGACGTGCTTGCGTTCAGCGAGGCGCCGATCGTGTCCTCGGACATAGTCAAGTCGCCGTATTCGGCGATCTTCGACGCGCCGCTCACGAGCGTCAACGGCGGCACGCAGATCAAGGTGCTCGCGTGGTACGACAACGAGTGGGGTTATTCCACGCGTCTCGTCGAGCTCGCGCAGCTCGTGCTCGCCGGAGTGCCTGCGGCCGCGTAGGCCGTACGATGGCCGGCAGCGTGCAGACGCTGCTGGCCATCGCCGACGAGCTCGAACGGCGCGACAATCAGGTCGCGACGCGACTCGATGTTGTCGAGGGGTTGCAGCGCGAGGTCGACGACGTGCGACGCGTGGTCGCGGAGGCGGAGCGGCAGCTCGATCGGCTTCCGGAGCTGCGACGTGTGCAGGAGCGCGACGAGGCGACCGCCTTCGATGCACGCGCGCAAGCGGTGACGTCGGTGCGCGAGGCAGAGGAGCAGGCTTCGCGGGCTCGCGCGTCTGACCGGCCGACTGCGGAGCGCCGCCTCGACGATGCGCGCGCCGCGCTGCACGCGGTGGAGCGGGAGATCGCGGATCTCGAGGGGCGCCGCGAATTGCTGCACGACGAGGAGCGCACGGCGCTGGCTCAGGTCGCATCCGCCGCGCAACGTGCGGCTTCCCTCGGAGCCGATCTCGACTCGACGGGAGCTCCTGCTGCCGTCATCTCGGCGGTGGGGGAGTGGGCGGCGCACGAGCGCGGCGCCCTCCTCGTCGAGCACTCGAACCTCGTGCGCGAGCGGGACGCAGTCGTTCGAGAAGCAAGTGAGCTCCTTGCGAGCGCGCTCGGCGACGCAACGGCGCTGACATCCGTCGCGGGGCTCCGGGCACGTCTCGAACGGGCTTTGGCTTCCTAGGCCTAGACTTCGCGGGCCGTGGCTCATGTGGAGGCGCAGCAGGTCGACCATCCCCTCGAGTGGGATACGCCGCTCTTCCTGATGGCGCGCGCCCAGTACGAGCAGGCGCTGCCGTTCGCGGACGTCTCGCCGATGGTCGCGGAACGCCTCGCGTTCCCCGAGCGCGCGGTGATCACGGCCGTCCCGCTCCGGCTCGACGACGGCTCGATCAAGATCTTCCCGGGCTACCGCGTGCAGCACTCGACCGTCCTCGGCCCGACGAAGGGCGGGATTCGCTACGACCAGGAGGTCTCGCTCGGCGAGTGCGCTGCGCTCGCGTCGTGGATGACCTGGAAGTGCGCGCTGATCAAGCTCCCGTACGGTGGCGCCAAGGGCGGCATCCGCTGCGACCCCCGTGCGCTCTCTCAGCGCGAGCTCGAGCGGCTGACGCGCAGGTTCACCTCCGAGCTCGTGCGCGAGATCGGCCCGCAGACGGACATCCCGGCCCCGGACATGGCGACGAACGAGCAGACGATGGCATGGATGATGGACACCTACTCGATGCTCATGGGACATGTGGTGCCCGAGGTCGTGACCGGCAAGCCGATCTCGGTCGGCGGCTCGATCTTCCGGCGCGAGGCAACCGGCGCGGGCGTCGTCATGACCGCAGAGCGAGCATGTCACCGGCTCGGCCGGATGCTCGATACGCAGCGATGCGTTGTACAGGGGTTCGGCAATGTCGGCGGTGTCGCCGCTTCGGAGCTGCACGACAAGGGTGCGTCCGTGATTGCGGTATCCGACATCAGCGGCGGCGTCTACGCACCCGGCGGGCTCGAGATCCCCGAGCTGCATGCCTACGTCGCGGAGCACGGCTCGCTCGAGGGGTACGACCGCTGCCAGCGCATCACGAACGAGGAGCTGCTCGAGCTCGAGTGCGACATCCTCATTGTCGCCGCCCGGGAAGACCAGCTCACCGGCGACAACGCGGGCCGCGTGCACGCCTCGCTGATCGTCGAAGGGGCGAACGGCCCGACGACCCTCGAGGCGGATGCGATCTTCGCGGAGCGGAAGATCCCGGTCGTCCCGGACATCCTCGCGAACGCGGGCGGAGTCACGGTCTCGTACTTCGAGTGGGTGCAGGACCTCGGCCGCCTCTTCTGGGACCGCGACGAGATCCGCAGCAAGCTCGCGGACAAGATGCACGACGCGTTCGACCGCGTCTGGAACGTCTCGGAGGAGAAGGGCATCACCCTGCGGCAATCGGCGATGGTCGCGGCGATCCGCGAAGTCGCCGGCGCGCTCGAAGCGCGTGGGATCTACCCGTGAGCGATCAAACCATCCGTGACGCGATGGTGCCGGAGCCGACGATGCTCGAAGTCGACGCGACCGCCCAGGACGCGGGGCGCTGCTTCGCCGAGAACGACGACGTACGCGCGGTCTTCGTCGTCGAGCACGATCACCGGCTCGTCGGTGTGCTGACGCGGAAGACCTTGGTGCGCGAGGTCGTCGCCACCGGTCGCACGCCGCGTGACGTGCCGCTCGGCGAGATCGCGGAACCGCCTTTGCACATCCTCGACGCGTCGCTCTCGCTCGACGAGGGCTTTCGCCAGCTCGAGGAGAACGACCTCGAGCGGGTGCCGGTCGTCGAGGACGGCGGGCGCCTTGTGGGCGTGTTGTCGCGTGCGGTCGTGCAGCGTCGGCTGGCCGAGGACGAGCCGCCGGAGCTCGACCCGGACCCGGGCTCGCTGGTTCTCTAGCAGCAGGTGTAGGCGCCGGGCGGCGCGTCGCCCTCGGCTCGCTCCGGCAGCTCCGCCGCCGCAAGGGCGATGCCGTCGAGGATGTCCCGCTCGCTCACCTCGATCGCGTCCAGCCCGAGGTGCGCGAGCGTCTCGGTGAGAATGACGGCGCCCGCGACGATGACCGGTGCCCGCTTCGGCTCGAGCCCGGGCAACTCCGCCCGCTGCTCGAGCGGAAGCGAGGCGAGCCGTTGCAGCTGCGCGCGGGCGGCCTCGAGCGAGAGCCGGTGTCCGTGCACGCGTGTCTTGTCTCCGCCGAGATCGAGCGCGGCAAGCGTCGTGAGCGTGCCCGCGACGCCGATCGCCTGCTTCGGATCGAGGTCATACGGCGCGAGCGCCTCGCGGACGGCGCGTGCGGCCGTGTCGAGCTCGTCCTGCGTGGGCGGGTCGGTGTGGATGAAGCGTTCGGTGAAGCGGACCGAGCCGATGTCGATGCTGACGTGGAAGTCGTCGAGCAGCAGCTCCGTCGAGCCGCCCCCGATGTCGAGCACGAGCGTCTGCGGCTTCGGCTGCACGCCGCGGCGTGTGAGCTGGGCCTCTTCGTCGCCGCTGACGAGCCGGGTCGTGAATCCATAGCTCCACTCGATCTCCCCGAGGAACGCCTCGCCGTTCTCTGCGTCGCGTACTGCGCTCGTCGCGACGAGCAACGCTCGTTCAGCGCCGAGATCTTCGAGCGTCCGGCGGTAGTCGGCGAGCACGTTGCGAACGCGCGTCATCGGCACGGGGAGGAGGCGCTTGCGCGAGTCGACACCTTCGCCGAGCCGCGTGATCTGCGACTCGCGGTGCACGTCCTGCATGTCCCCGCCGACGATGTCGGCGACGAGAAGCCGTGTCGTGTTCGTACCGAGGTCGAGCGCTGCGACTCTCACTTACGCGGAACGAGCGCCGTGATGCGGCCGAACGCGCCCGTCGCTTCCTCGAACGCGGACTGAAGGACGGCGAACCGCGCGAGCGAGACCCGGAGCCGCGCGAGGCTCTCGTTCAGCTTTTGCTGGTCGCCCGCGCGCTCGGCCGCGACCGACGCCTTCTCCGAGCTCTCGGCGAGGCGCTCGAGCTCGACGGCGAGGTTGCCGCGCAGACGCCGGAACGAGCGCCACATCTCGCGTGCGTGGAGGAAGAGGCGGGTCGATCCTGCGGCGATGGCCAGAAAACCCACGATGAGGGCGCCGTAGATCGTCCAGTCCACGAGCCGATCGTAACCACGGTGCTACAATTTCCGCCGCGACGCGGGGTGGAGCAGCCAGGTAGCTCGCCGGGCTCATAACCCGGAGGTCGCAGGTTCAAATCCTGCCCCCGCTATCTCGAGATCATGTGCGAGCGACCGCCTCCGGGCGGTCGTTTGCTTTCCGGGAGACGTCGGCGGTGCCGACGGCACTAACTCAAAATCTTAAATAACTCAAAATCTTAAATAAATGTAAGATTTTAAGCCGTGCCGCACAACGTGCCTCCCGTGTACGAGGTGAAGGCGAGCCTGTTCCGCGTGCTCGGTCATCCGGCGCGGGTGCGCATCCTCGAACTGCTTCGGGAGGGCGAGTGCTCGGTCGGAGAGCTGCAGGTCGAGCTGGATCTGGATTCGAGCAGCACGTCGCAGCATCTGGCGGCGTTGCGGCGTATCGGGCTCGTGTCGGCGCGACGCGAGGGGACGAGCGTCTTCTACTCGGTCGAGGACGAGCGAGTCTTCGACCTGCTTGCCGCCGGGAGGGAGATCATCACGCGCCGGCTTGCGAGTCAGCAGGCGCTGCTGGCTGAGCTGGAGCAAGAGCAGTGACCTCGTTGTTGCTTTTCTCGGCGGCCGGGTTGATCGCCGTCGGCGCCGCCGCGGCGTCCCGTCGAGCCTGGTTCGGCCCGGCCGTCATGGTGCAGGCTGCAGGAGCAACGCTCTTGTGCGCTGTCGGCTTTTGGGCGCTCGTGTCGGGGGCAGCGATCGGCAGCGGCTTCACGTCGGCGTTGGAGCCGCACTTCGGTCTCGACGGGTTGACAGCTTTCTTTCTGGCGACGGTGGGGGCGGTCGCGGCGCCGGCGCTCGTCCATGCGCGCTCATATCTCGAACCGGACGCGCGCGGACGTGCCGTCGCCGCGCTGTGCGGCGTGTTCGTTCTTGTCCTGGTCGAGGTGTTGTGTGCGCGTGATCCGCTGACCTTTCTCGTCGGCTGGGAGCTGATGACGCTGCTGCCGGCGGCAATGATCCTCATCGCACGGCCCGCTGAATCGTCGCGACACACGGTCTTCTTGTATGTCGCGTCGACGCATCTCGCGGGGGCGGGAACGTGGATCGCAGTGCTGCTGCTCGCGGACGCGGGTGCGATTGGCGGCGCCCCTGTTGCGCAGGGATCGTCGTTGCAGATCGCCATCGCGCTGGCTGCGCTCGTTGGAATGGGGACGAAGGCGGGCCTGGTGCCCTTCCACAGCTGGTTGCCGCGCGCGCACCCGATCGCTCCGGCGCCGGTGTCGGCGCTGATGAGCGGCGTCATGATCAAGGTCGCGATCTACGGCCTGATGCGCGTCCTCGTCGACTGGCTCGGCGTGTTGCCGTTGTGGTTCGGCGTGCTCGTACTCGCCGTCGGCGCACTGTCGTCGGTAGGTGGGGTCGTCTACGCGATCTTCCAGCACGAGCTGAAGCGACTGCTCGCGTTCCACTCGATCGAGAACGTCGGGATCATCGTGCTCGGGCTTGGCGCCTGCCTCTTGCTGCGGGCGCGAGGTGCTGACACGTGGGCTGCACTCGCGCTCGGTGCAGCTTTGCTGCACACGCTGAACCACGCCCTGTTCAAGTCTCTCCTCTTCCTCGGTGCAGGCTCCTTCGAGCGAGCGGCAGGGGCGCTCGAGCTCGATCGGCTCGGCGGGTTGCTGCGGCGGATGCCGTGGACCGGGGGATCGTTCCTGCTCGGAGCGATGGCGATCGCCGGGCTGCCGCCCCTGAACGGCTTCGTCTCCGAATGGCTGACGTTGCAGGCGCTGGTGCACGTTCCTGCCTACGGCGGCATCGGCGACGGTGTCGCGGGAGCACTTGCGGCTGCGGCGCTCGCCGCGACGGCGGCGCTGGCCGTCCTGTGCTTCGTGAAGGTAGTCGGGCTCGTCCTGCTCGGCGCGCCGCGGCGCACGGCGGTCGCCGCCGCGGTGGAGGTGCCGGTGCCGATGCGCGCAGCAGTCGTCGTTCTCGCACTCGGGTGTGTGGCGCTCGGGCTGGTGCCGGCGCTGCTCTTGCGGCAGTTGGTGCGGCTGGCGCCGTGGCCGGTGGCGGAGGGCACGTCGTTCGGCTTGCGCCTGCCCGGCACCGGGTCTCTGCCCACATTCGGGATCGCGCTCAGCGTCGTCGTAGGGACGGCCGTCCTGGTCCGCCTGCGTGGCCGCCGCTCAGCCGCGCCGGCGCCGACGTGGGCCTGCGGCCAACGGGTCGAACCGGCCCTGAACTGGACGAGCGCGGGGTTCAGCAAGCCTGTGCGGCTCGTGCTCGAGGCCGTTCTTCGCCCCGAGCGTGCGATCGCGGTGCGCTCGCAGGCGGGCATTGTGCAGGAGGTCTCCTACAGCGGCCGCGTGCCGCAGCTGCTCGACGAGCGCCTCTACCGGCCGTCCGTTGCGGTCGGGTTGCAGGCAGCCGTGCACGCGCGGCGATTACAGAGTGGCCGCCTCGGCGCGTATGTCGCGTACCTGATCGCCCTGGTGATCGTCCTGCTCGTCGCCGCGAAGGCCGGCGTGCTCGGATGAGCGCCGCGTCGATCCTCGTGCAGCTGGTCGGCGGGCTCGTGTGCGCGCCGCTTCTGGCGGGACTGATCCAGCACTGGAAAGCGCGCCTGCAGGGACGCCGCGGTCCGTCACCGTTGCAGCCCTACCGCGAGCTCCGTCGCCTGTGGGGCAAGACAACCGTGACCGTCGAGCATGCGAGCATCGTCTACCGGCTCGCCCCGGCGGTCGCAGCCGCATCGCTGGCGACAGCGGTGCTGGTCGTACCGGTCGCCGCGGCTGCGCCGGGGCTCGGCGTGGGTCGTGACGCGCTCGCGCTGCTCGGGCTCCTGGCGCTGGCGCGCTTCGCGCTCGCCGCATCCTGCTGGGACGTTGGGAATGGCTTCTCGCTGATGGGTGCAAGCCGCGACCTCATGATCTCGGTCTCGGCCGAGGCGACGTTCGTGCTCGCGGTTGCGGCGGCGGCGTTGATCGCCGGCACGACGAATCTCGCGGGGATGATCGCCGGCACAGCCGGCGGCGGGGTCTGGTCAGGCCCGGCGCTCGGGCTCGCGGCGGTCGCGTTCGCGTTGTTCGTCGTTGCCGAGGTCGGCAGGCAGCCGGTCGACAACCCGGACACGCATCTCGAGCTGACGATGATCCACGAGGGGCCGCTTCTCGAGTACGCCGGCCGCGACCTGGCGATGCTGCAGTGGGTTGCCGCGGCCCGGCACTGGCTGGTGCTCGTGATCGCAGCGCAGATCTTCCTTCCGCATCCGCATCCGGTCTGGCAGCAGCTGGCGCTGCTGCCTCTCGTCCTCGCGGCGCTCTGCGGCGCGCTCGCGGTCGTCGAGACCCTGGTCGTGAAGATGCGAATCCTCCTCGTGCCACGGCTGCTCATGGTCGGTGCAGCGGCAGCCGTGCTGGGCATCGTCGCCTGGCTGGTGCAGTTGTGAGCGGTGCACTCGCGTGGCTGCTCGTCGCGCTCGGGCTCGGTGTCGTGGTGGTGCGCCGACGCTCGCTCGCGGTCGCGCTCGTCACCGTGCAGGCGCTCGTGCTCGCCGTCCGTGCCCACGACGAGGCCGGCGCCGCCGCGGCGCTTGCGGTGCGGGCTCTCGTGCTCGGCCTGTTGTTCCTCGTGGTCGTGTCGAGAACGCGCGAGCCTCGGCCCGTGAGAGCCGGGGTCGCGCCGCTGATGCGCGGCGGGCTCGCGGTGACATTTGCGCTTGCCTTGACGTGGCTGGTGCCGACGATCGGGCTTGCCTCACGGAATGCCGAGCGCGGCGTGCTGGCACTCGTCGCCTTCGGTCTCGTTGCTGTCGCGACGCGCGCGGCGACGCTCTTCCAGGTGCTTGGGATCGTCCTCGTCGAGAACGGCCTTGCGCTCGCCGCGCTGGAGTTGCACAACGGCTCGTCGTCCGCGATCGAGCTCGGCGTCGCCTGTGACCTGACGCTGATCGCGACTGTCGCGATCGTCTTCCACGAGCGGATCTTCGCCGAGTTCGGCGCCGGCGACGCCGCCGCGCTCAGGAGCCTCCGTGAGTAGCCGCGAGATCATGGCGATCGCCGCGACCGTCGCGCCCGCGGTCACGGCAATCGCAGTCGCGCTGATGCCGCGCCGCGCCACGACTGCCATCGCGGTCGTCGGCGCGCTCGCTGCAGCTGTCGCGGCCGTGCTTTTCGCTGCGGTGACGCTCAGCACGCCGGGTACGACCGTGGAGACGGCCTGGCTGATCGTCGACCCGATCGGCGGGATCCTCGTGGCGGTGATCGGCATCGTCGGGCTCGCCAGCGTGCTCGTCTCGCCGAGCTACCTGAGCACCGTCGGCGAGGGCCTGGTGCGGTCGAGCAGGCTCCCACGTCTCTACTACGGGCTGCTGTTCGCGTTCTGGGCCGTCCTCGCCGGCGTCCCGGTGATCGGCAATCTCGGCGGTGCCTGGCTCCTGGTCGAGGCGACGACCGCCGCCTCGGCGCTCCTCGTCGGCTTCAGCGGCAAGCCGCGTGCACTCGAGGCCGGCTGGAAGTACCTGATCCTGACCTCGCTCGGCCTCGGCGTCGCGCTGCTCGGCATCGTTCTGCTCGCGGCGACGACCGGCGGCGGCCTGGATGCGCTCTCGTGGAACGCACTCACTGCCGTCCCGCCCGGCGGCCAGACCGTGCTGGTCGCCTACCTGCTGCTCCTTGCCGGTCTTGCGGCGAAGATCGGGTGGGCACCTGTCCACAACTGGCTCCCCGACGCCCACTCGGAAGCACCGGCCCCCGTCTCGGCGTTGCTCTCGGCGGCGCTGCTCCCGGCCGTGTTGCTCATCGCGTGGCGCTCCAGTCGCGCGCTCGCCCCGGCCCTCGGCTCGTCGACGCCACGCACGGTCCTCGTCGGCTTCGGGTTGCTGTCGCTCGCAGTCGCAGTCCCGTTCCTCTGGCAACCGCTTCCGTGGAAGCGGTTGCTCGCCTACTCGAGCCTCGAGCATATGGGGGTCATTGCGCTCGGCATCGGCTTCGGCGGCCCTTTGCGGTCGCCGGCGTCGTCGTGCACATCGTCGGCCACGCCGCGGCAAAGGCGCTCGGCTTCTACGCCGCGGTGCCACTGCTCAGCCACGAGCCGCGCGCCGGCGGCCACCCGGTCGGGGGCGTCGCGCACACCGAGCCTGCACTTGGAACGACGATGGGGATCGCGCTCGGCGCGCTCGCGGGGCTGCCCCCATCGCCGTTACTTCGTCAGCGAAGTCCTGATCGTCGCCGGCGGTTTCGCGACCGGCCGCCCGTGGGCCGCGGCGGCCGCCGCCGTGCTGCTCTCGCTCGGCTTCCTCGGCCTTGCGCACGCCCTGCTCGACACGCTCGCGGGCCGCGTCCGGCACGGCGCCCACCGCGGCCCGGCGGTCGGGATGCGCGTGGTCACGATCGCTCGCGGCGCGTCACCACCGTCGGATTGCTCGCGTTGACCGCAGCAGCCTTCTGGCTCCCCGGCAGCGAGCTGGCCCACTCACTGGCGCGCCAGCTCCGATGAGCGACTACCGCGGCACCATCGAGAAGCGGCTCGAGGAGGGATGGCGCGTCGGCACGCTCTATGCCTCCGGAGACGACCGTCCGTGCGCTCCTCGTCTCGCCGCACGGCGCAACCGAGATCGCCGACGAGCCGGTCGTGAACGGCCACGCCCGGTCGATCGTCGACCTCGCACCGGCGGCGACGTGGAGCGAACGCGAAGCCGCCGACCTGTACGGCATCCGCTTCGATGGTCACGTGCCGCTGCGGCCGCTCGTCGCCCACGACCTCGACCTGAAGAGCTGGACGGTCCCGGTGCGCGGCGAGGACGCCTACCAGGTCGCGGTCGGGCCGATCCACGCAGGCGTGATCGAGTCGGGGCACTTCCGCTTCCACGTCGTCGGCGACCGCATCCTTCACCTCGACGCGCGGCTCTTCTACAAGCACCGCGGGCTCGAGCGTGCCGCCGAAGGACGCGAGCGCCGTCGAGGGCCTCGCCTTCGCGCAGCGAGCCTGCGCCGCCTGTGCCGTCTCGAACAGCGTCGCGTACGCGCATGCGTGGGAAGAGGCGCTCGGCCTCGTTCCGACTCCGGAGCTTGCCCGCATCCGCACGATCCTGCTCGAGCTCGAACGGCATCTGGAACCACCTCAACGACATCGCCGCGATCTGCGCCGGCGTCGGCTTCGCTGCGGGGAACAGCCGGTTCGCCGCCCTCACCGAACGTGCACGGCGGCTGAACGAAGCCCTCACCGGCCACCGCTTCCTCTTCGACTCGGTCACGGTCGGCGGCAACGCGCTCTCGCTCACCGCTTGCCGCAGGTCGCGCAGGCGCGCGACGGAGATCGAGACGATCCGCGACGGAATCGCGTGCTGCCTGGCGCGAGCTGCTCTTCAACGCCTCCTTCCAGGACCGCCTGCCGGACGTCGGCGTCGTCACGACCGACGACGCAAAGACGCTCGGCGCCGTCGGGCCCGCGGCGCGCGCGAGCGGCCTGACCGACGACGCGCGCACGGCCGGTCGCAGGCTCGCCTACGACGGCTTCCAGCCGGTCGCCCCCGAAGCGCGCCGCCGGCGACGTTCAGGCACGACTCGAGCAACGCGCCGTCGAGCTCTCCAGACCGTTCGACATCCTCGAAGCACTCCTCGACGCTCCTGTCGCTCCATCCGACGCCGTTCGCCGGCGGCCCGGAGCAGCGATCGGGATCGGCCGGGTCGAGAGCCCGCGCGGTGCCACCGACTGCATCGTCGAACGCGACGGCGACCGACTCGGCGGCTTCGTCTCCACACCGGCTCGTACGCGAACTGGCCGGCCGTCGCCCACGCCGCCGCCGGCAACCTGCTGCCCGACTTCCCGCTGATCAACAAGAGCTTCGAGCTCTGCTACGCGTGTGCCGACCGCTGATGCTGACCCTCCTCCGCGACCTCCGCCGCCTCCGCCGCACGATCAGCCTCCCGGCCCCCGACCGCGGACGCAGTCTTGCCATCCGCCACGTCGACGCCGGCTCATGCAACGGCTGCGAGCACGAGCTCACGCTCCTGTCGAGCCCGTACCACGATCTCCAGCGCTACGGCCTCGGCGTCGTCGCCTCACCCCGCCACGCGGATGTCCTGCTCGTCACCGGCCCGGTGACCGTGCGCATGCGCGAGCCGCTCCTCACGGCCTACAACGCGATGCCAGAGCCGCGCCGCGTCGCCGCGCTCGGCGACTGCGCGCTCGGCTGCGCTGTCCTCGGCCTACCGGGCGAGCTCGCCGGGCCCGAGTCGAAGACCTGCTTCCGGTCGACCTTCGGATCCCCGGTTGCCCGCCGAGACCGGAAGCGATCGCCCAGGCGCTCCTCGCGTACATCGACCAGACCGCGGAGCGCCGGTGACGCGGCCACTTGCGTCACCTCTTCTATGCGGAACGCGGTCGCAGGAAGTCGTTCACTGCGCCTTTCTCCTTTTGTATGTCACACCGCACGGGCTTCGAAGATCGCCCACGCGCCGCTGACGGGCGTTGCTCCGACGTAGTCGAGACCGCCGGCGCGGAGGAGTGCCGCATACTCGTCCTCGCTCCGTTCCTGACCGCCGGCCATGACGAGCATTTGAAGGTCGACCCACGCCGCGGCAGGATCGGCGAGATCGCGCTCGATCAGCAGCACGCGCGCGTCCGTGTCGAGCGCACGCGCGACCGTGCGCACGATCGCCGTCGCCTCTGGGTCGCGCCAGTCGTGGATAACCCACTTGAGAACGTATGCGTCGCCGCCGGCCGGCACCTCATCGAAGAAGTTCCCCGCGACGATCTCGCAGCGCTCGATCGGGGGCGCGCCGGCGATCACGTGCGCCTGATCGAAGAGCGTTCCGTGCAGGTCAGGATGGAGTGCGAGCATCGCTGCCAAGAATGCGCCCTGGCCGCCGCCGACGTCGACGATATGGCGAAACCTCCGGAAGTCGTAGCCGCCGAGGATGACGTCGTTCACCGCCCGTGTCTGCGCCACCATCCAGGCGTCGAAGATCTCGGATTCCTCGGCGTGCTCGGCGCGGTACTCCCAGACGGTGCGGCCGTGGATGCTCTGGAAGGCGTTCTCGCCGGTCGAGACGCTGTGCAGCAGGGAGCCCCAGGTCTGCCAGTGGTGAGGGCGCCCGTAGAAGAGCAGCTGGGCGCGCACCGCCTCGTTGCGCAGCCCCGCCCCTAGCTCCGTCAGCGCAAAGCGCCGACCAGCCGTCTCCTCGAAAACGCCGATGCGCGCCAGCGCGCGCAGCAAACGGTACAGCGACGCCGCGTCCGCGCCCGTCGCCTCGGCGAGCTCGTCGCTCGTACGTGTCTCGTCGACGATCAAGTCGGCGATGCCGAGCGCCACGGCGACATACAGCGCCTGCGTCACCTGGTATCCGCCCACCATGCGTGTGAGGTCGTTCACCGCGGCGGATTATCGCGAGACTGTCGCGGAGGGCACAAGGTGTTCGTTAACCGATCTGCTCGGCCAGGCCGATGAGAATGCCCTCGGGGCCCCGGACGTAGCAAAGCCGATACACGTCTTTGTACTGGACGACCTCGTCGACGAGCTGCGCGCCGTGCTTGCCAAGCCGAGCGAGCGTATCGTCGAGGTCGTCGACGGCGAACATGACGCGGAGGTAACCGAGAGCGTTGACCGGCGCATTCCGATGGTCGGCGACCGCAGGCGGTGTGAGAAAGCGCGAGAGCTCGATCCGGCCGTGGCCGTCCGGCATACCCAGCATGGCGGTCTCGACACGCTGGTCGCGCAGTCCTGTGACCCGCCCTGACCACTCTCCTTCGATCATGGCTCGGCCTTCGAGCTCGAGACCGAGCTCGGTGAAAAACGCGATAGCGGCATCAAGCGATTCGACGACGATGCCGACGTTGTCCATCCGTTGAAGCGCCACCCGGCGATTCTTGCGGATCGGAACGGTCACCCGCGTCCGCAAGACGTGATCGCGCAGGCCTCCGGCAGATTTACGAGCAGGCGTACACGATCTCGACCGATCCCTCCGGCAGCGAACTGACCTCCTCGAGCACGAGCTGCGTGTCGGTGGCAAGCGCGGGGGTGAGGAGCGTTCCGCCTCCCAGGAAGAAGGGCAAGACGACGAGACCGAGCTTGTCGAGCGCTCCGAGCGCGCGGAACGTCTCGATCGTGCGCGGCCCGCCGACGAGGTGCACGTCGCGGCCGCGGTTCCGCTCGCGCAGCTTCTCCAACAGCCGTGCGGGGTCGGAGTCGACCACGACGGGCACCGGTGCTTCGTTGGTCGGGACGTCACGGCCGAGGACGAACACGTCGAGACCCGGCCACGGCCAGCGGTCGTGCGCGAGTGCGGGCTCGAACGTCGTCCGGCCCATCAACACGGCCTCGCACCGTTCCTGAAAGGCCGGGAACCCGTGACTATGGCCCGAGACGAACTGCGGATCACGGATGAGTGGCGGCCATCCGTCCGGCGTCGTGACATAGCCGTCTGCGCTGATGCTGAGGCGAGTGCGGATGTGCATTCAGCTGCTCCTTTCGCTGTCTTCGCGGATCGTGTCCTTCAGACGACCCGATCTCTCTGAACTCATCGCAGGTGCCAGCTTCCCTACAACGGCTGATCTCGCCCGCAGAACGGCCGCCTTCGGGCGGCCGTTCGCGTCTCCGACGTTACGCGGCGACGGGCAGCTGCGCCGCGCTTGCCGCCGCCGCAAGTGCGTCTGCGAGGGCGGCGTCCGCGTCGCCCGTCAGCGTCGGGTGGTAGCGGATCTCGTCGATGTCCGTGATGCCTGTCCACTCCAACCAGTCGCGGAAGAACGTCGACTGAAAGTCGCGTCCGAACGCGGGACCGAGCTCGGGCCCCCAGACCGCGCTCGTGTAGACGACCGTCGCCTGCTTCCCGGCACCGGCAAGCAAGGGGATGTAGCCGGTCTCGGGATCGACGCCGAATATCCAGCCAGGCTGCGAGACGACGTCGATGAACTGCTTGAGGATGTACGGCACGCCCGCGTTCCACATCGGGACACTGAAAAGCAGCCGGTCTGCTGCGTCGAAGCGCTCGAACGCTGCCCGCGCCTCACGCCAGGCCCTCGCCTGCGCGCCGGTTGGGTCGCCGCCGCCGAACACCGTCATCTTCGCGCCCGCGCCGTCGGGGCCGAACGAGGGCAGGGTCCCGTCCCAGAGATCCCAGTGCTCGATCTCGTCGCGCGGGTTCGCCCCGCGATAGGCCTCGACGAAGGCGTCGGCGATCCGCAGGGACGCTGACCTGTCGCCGCGCGGACTGGCGCTGATGTGCAGGACGCGGCTCATCGGAGTGCCACCTCCGCCCGCTCGAGCGTCTCAACGACGGTCACCTCGCCGGCGGCGATCGCTTTCTGTAGTGCTCGGCGTGTGATGGGCTCGATCATGTTGGGCCTCCTCTGGTTGGTGAGACCAGGATCACCGCGGGGGCCGACGGCGTCCAAGATGCGTTGTCTGCTCCGCGATAGGCTCGGCCTATGACTCCGGAGTTGCGTCTGATCCGCTACTTCGTGACGGTCGCCGAGGAGGGGAACGTGACTCGTGCCGCGCGTCGACTCCACATCGCGCAGCCGTCCCTCAGCGCCGCGCTCCGCCAGCTCGAGGCGCAGCTGGGCGTTGAGTTGCTCCGTCGTGACGGACGGCAGCTCGCGCTGACGCCGGCCGGGGAGCTGCTGCGTCGCCGCGGACACGAGTTGCTCGCAGCCGCAGATGCGCTCACTGCAGAGGTGCGCGGCGCCGCGGCCGGTGGGCGCGTCCGGCTCGGCGTCTCACCGACCGCGCGCTACCACCTCGCGCCGCGGCTCCTCGCGCTGTGCGCCGCTAGGGCCCCCGCGTTCATGGTGTACACGCAAGAGGACACGACCGGGGCGCTCATGCGCGGCGTCGCAGACGGTCACCTGGACGCAGCGATCACCTTCTGTGCGGGGGAACCGCCGCAGTCCGTCGAGCTGCTCCCGCTCGATGAGGAACCGGCTGTGGTCCACCTCGCGTCCGACCACGCGCTCGCACAACGCGAGACGCTCGCGCTCGCAGACATCGTCGGCGAGGACATCATCGTCGCGTCGAGCGCGGATTCGACCGGCTACAGCAACCGCATCCTCGCCGCATTCACCGCCGCCGGACTCACGCCGCGCGCCGTTCCGGATCCGTACCCCGATCTCGGCCTTCAGGCGATCCGCGAGCAACGCGCCGTGGTGATCTACGTCCGAAGCGCCTATCCCGAGCAGCTCGAGGGGTCGGCCTTCGTCCCGCTCGCCCCGCCCCTGAAGCTTCCCTTCCACCTCGCGGTCCACCGCGAGCTCCGGAATCCGGGCACCGATGTCCTCGTCGCTACCGCGGCAGAGCTATGGCAGGGCGCGGTCGCGGCTCAGACCCTCCGGTACACTGTTTCCAAGAAATAAGCGGGGCAGGGCCTGCGCGGGCGTAACGCATCACCCGGAGGTCGCAGGGCAAAATCCTGCCCGCGCTCCTATGAAGGCCCGGAGAGGCTTTTCTGATGCCCGGAGCGAGCGGGCGCAGGCCCCACGACGAGAGGACGTTCGAATGTCCACAGCGAAGCGCACGACGATGAACAAGCTCAACCGCGAGCGCGATTTGAAGGAAAAGCGCGCGCTCAAGCAGGAGCGGAAGGCACAGAAGAAGCTCGATGCTGCCGAGGCCGCTGCGTCGGGGCAGGCAGAGACGCCCGAGTCGAGCTCCGTCGCTCCTGACGAGGAGTGACGCCGACCTCACCGGCTGCTCGCGATCTCGACGAGCGCTCCCGTGAGCCGCTCGATGTCGTCTTCGTGGTTGTAGAAGTGGACCGCGAGGCGCAGGTTGCCGTCACGGGCTGAGCATATGATGCCCCGCTCCTTCAAGCCGGCCAGGAGCGGCTGAGGATCGGCACCCTCGAGCGGGACGGCGACGATGGTGCTCCGATTGTTGTCTGCCAGCTCGAGCACCGGCCGGCCGATATCCGAGAGGGCGTCCCTGAGCCTCGCCGCCAGTTCGACGTTACGAGCAAAGACCGTCTCGATCCCGTAGAGATCGAAGACCGAGAGCGCCGCCTCGTTCCCGATTGCCGCGAGCCAGCTGATCGAGTTGTCGAAGCGAGAGGCCGTGTCCGACAGCTCCATCTCCGGCCCGAAGAAGCTCTGAAGCGGGATACGGCCGGCCTTCCAGCCGGCATTCGTCGGCGTGAACCGGCGCTGGATCTCTCGAGAGAGATAGCAGTACCCGAGCCCGCGTCCCGCGTTCATCAGGAACTTGTGGTCCGCGGCCGCTAGTACGTCGACATGGCGAAGGTCACCCGCGACGGGAAGTGCGCCGACGAGTTGTGAGCCGTCCGCGAAAACGACCGCATCGGCTGAACGGGCGACTGCGCTGATCGCTGCGATGTCGGACCGGTGGCCGGTGGCGGTCTGCACGGCGCTGAACGCGACCAGCACCGTGCCGCTGTCGACGTGGCGCGAGACCTCGTCGGGCTCCATGCCGCCGCTTCGAAACGCCACTTGCCGGATCTCGTATCCCTTCGCGTCGAGCAGCCGCCACGGAAAGTGATTCGAGCTGTACTCGCGCTCGCCGATCACGACGTTTTCCCCGCGGCTTGCCGGGCCGAACTGCGAGGCCACCAGTCCCGCGGCAGCCGAAACCGACGCGATCAAGGCGACGTCGCGCGGCTCGGCCCCGATGAGGGCGGCGGCCCCTGCGCGAGCATGTTCGCCCGCCGTCTCGCCGCGGACGTAATCGAGTCCCGTCTGGGACCACTCGTCGAGAAACCGGTGATAGGCGTCGGTCTGCATGCGGCTCGCCAAGCCGACGGCTGCCGTGTTGAAGTAGGCGGTACTCGCCGTCGCCGGGAACAGTGTCCGGGCTTCGCGGATGTCGATCAACGCGACGTCACGTCAGGGGAGTCTTTCGCGTTTCGTGGGCGCGGGGCGGCAAGGTCGCTTCCTGCTGGCGAGGAGGGGGCGGCTCAGGCAGTCTGTTTACGCATGACGGCCTTCGCCCTCAAAAGCCTCCTCAGTCGAAAGCTGCGCACGGCGCTCACGGCGATCGCGATCGTCCTGGGCGTCGCGATGATCAGCGGCACCTATGTGCTGACCGACTCGATCTCGAACGCCTTCGACTCGATCTTCACGCAGAGCTATCGCGGGACAGATGCCGTGATCAGCGGCAAGTCGGCCTTCGATCTCTCGAGCAACGGTCTCACGACTGCGCCGCCATTCGACGAGTCGCTGCTGCCGAAGGTTGACGCCCTTCCGGACGTGAGCGCTGCCATCGGCGGTGTCGGCGGCGAGGCGCATCTGATCGGCAAGAACGGCAAGGCGATCGTCTTCGGCGGTGCCCCGAATCTCGGCTTCAGCGTCGACCCGACCCACCCGAAATTCAACTCGCTCACGCTCGTGAGCGGTCGCTGGCCGCGGTCCGGCGAGGTCGTGATCGACGAGTCCACCGCCGGCAAGAAGGACATCGCCGTCGGTCAGCGGATCGGCATCCAGGCGGAGGGGCCGGTCGAGCAGCTCCGCGTCTCGGGGCTCGTCAAGTTCGGCTCGGTCTCGACAATCGGCGGCGCGACGCTCGCAGGCTTCGACCTCCCGACGGCGCAGGAACTGTTCGACAAGGCCGGGAAGCTCGACCAGATCCGTGTCGGTGCGAAACCGGGCGTCTCGCCCGCGAAGCTCACTGCCGAGATCAGCGCAATCCTCCCGCCCGGGACACAGGTGAAGAGCGGCAACAGCCAGGCCACGAGCGACGCGAAGGACACGAACAGCTTCATCAGCTTCCTGCAGACGTTCCTGCTCTCGTTCGCGGGTGTCGCGCTCTTCGTCGGCGCCTTCGTGATCGCCAACTCGCTGTCGATCACGATCGCCCAGCGCACGCGCGAGTTCGCGACGCTCCGCACCCTCGGAGCTTCGAGACGGCAGGTGCTTCGAACCGTCATCGTCGAGGCGCTCGTGATCGGTCTCCTCGCGTCGGTCATTGGCCTCTTCCTCGGCCTGGCGCTCGGCAAGGGCCTGTTCTCGCTCTTCGACGCCGTCGGCTTCACGTTGCCGAACAACGGCCTGACCGTCGAGACGAGGACGATCGTCGTCGCGCTCATCGTCGGCG
Source organism: uncultured Actinomycetes bacterium (assembly GCA_963794045.1). Classification (GTDB taxonomy): domain Bacteria; phylum Actinomycetota; class Thermoleophilia; order Gaiellales; family Gaiellaceae; genus Palsa-739. The sequence continues at coordinate 447,318 of CAWCCJ010000010.1, read as the reverse complement.
TCACGGTCACGCTGCTCGCAAGCCTGCGGCCGGCGCTGCGCGCGACCCGCGTGCCGCCGATCGCCGCTGTGCGGGAAGGAGCCGCTCTCCCGGAGGGACGGTTCCACCGGTTCCGAACACTCGGCACCGTACTTACCGCGATCCTCGGTTTTGCAGCACTTCTCTACGGGCTCTTCGGGAGCAACCTCGGAACGACGCAGGTGCTGCTCTGGATGGGCGTCGGCGCGCTGCTCATCTTCATCGGAGTCGCGCTCGTGTCCTCACACGTGGTTGTACCGCTTGCTCAGTTCCTCGGCTGGCCGGCGACGCGCATCGGTGGCGCGGCAGGATCACTCGCGCGCGCAAACGCCCGGCGAAACCCGCAGCGCACCGCGTCGACCGCAGCCGCACTGATGATCGGCCTCGCGCTCGTCACGCTCGTCGCGACGCTCGCCGGAAGCATCATCGGGACGTTCAACAGCGCCGTCGACGATCTCGCCCCCGGTGAGTTCTACGCGATTACGGCGCAGAACAACTTCTCACCGATTCCGGTTGCCGCGGGCGTTGCTGTGGCGAAGACGCCGGGCGTCGAGTCGATCGCAAGCGTTCGCGCCGGGGATTCGCGCGTCTTCGGTAACACGCGGACGCTCACCGCAGTCGATCCCACGATCGGCAAGGTGATCAACCTCAAGTGGAAGGCCGGGTCGCAGTCGGTTCTGTCCACACTGGGAAGCTCGGGCGCATTCGTCGACGACGGCTTTGCCGACAACCACGGCCTGAAGGTTGGCTCGCGTTTCCCGCTTCTGACCCCGACCGGAAAGACACTCCTCCTGAGAGTCAAGGGCATCTTCACGCCGCCCGCAGGTGGCTCCCCGTTCGGCCCGGTGACGATCTCGAGCAAGACGTTCGATGCCGAGTACACGCAACCGATGAATCTCTTCACGTTCGTGACGATGAAGGGCGGCGTGACCGAGGCGAACACGAGCGCTCTCGAGACGAGCTTGAAGGGCTTCCCGAACGCGAAGGTCGCGGACGGGGACGAGTTCAAGAAGAACCAGGTGTCGGGCCTCAAGAGCGTCCTCAACGTCCTCTACGTGCTGCTCGCACTGTCGGTCCTCGTCAGCGTCTTCGGGATCGTGAATGCGCTCGTGCTGACCGTGTTCGAGCGGACGCGTGAGCTCGGGATGCTGCGTGCGATCGGGATGACGCGGCGTCAGGTGCGGCGCATGATCCGCCACGAGAGCATCATCACCTCGCTGATCGGCGCGACGATCGGGCTCCTGCTCGGGCTCGTCCTCGCCGCCTTGCTGATCTCTCGCGTGAAGGAGATCAACTTCTTCACGCCGTGGTCACAGCTCGTTTTCTTCCTGATCGCGTCGATCATCGTCGGGATCCTGGCAGCGATTTTCCCGGCGCGGCGTGCGGCGAAGCTCAACCCGCTGGAAGCCCTGCAGTACGAGTGAGAGACCCCGGGCGAGGCGGCTGAGTCCGACCGGTCAGAACGGCTCGACCATCACCTTGATCGACTCGCGCTCGTTCATTGCGCGGTACCCGTCGGGAACCTCGTCGAGACCGACGACGCGGTCGAAGACGCGACCCGGTTCGATCCGCCCTTCGAGGACGTCGGGCAGCAGCTCGTCGATGTAGGCGCGAACCGGAGCGGGTCCACCGCCGACCATGACGTTCTTGTAGAACGACGGCTGTGCGGCGGGGATCGCGTCGTAGTGCGGGACGCCGACGCGACCGACAGCGCCGCCGGGACGCGCAATCTCCACCGAGGTGAGCGTTGCGTCCGCGGTGCCGACGCACTCGAGAACCGCGTGCACGCCGTGCCCACCCGTGAGCTCCTTGACCCGCTCGATCGCCGCCGCACCGCGCTCGCTCACGACGTCGGTGGCGCCGAGCTCCCGCGCGAGCGCGGTCCGGTCTGCGTGCCGGCCCATGATGATGATCTGCTCGGCGCCGAGCCGCGTGGCGGCGATCACGCCGCAGAGCCCGACCGCGCCGTCTCCGACCACGGCGACGCGGTGACCCTCCGCGACGCCGGCGACGACGGCAGCGTGGTGACCCGTGCCCATCACGTCGGAGAGCGTGAGGAGCGAGGGCATCAGCGCGTCGTCTTCGCCCACCTCGAGGGGATAGAGCGTGCCATCGGCGTACGGGATGCGAACTGCTTCTGCCTGTGCACCGTTCGTGTTGCCGTTGCCGAAGAACCCGACATGGACGCAGGCTGTGTTCAGGCCCTCGTTGCAGAACTCGCAGGTGCCGTCGGAGATGGCAAAGGGCATGACGACGAGCTGGCCCTTCTTGATGGCTCTCACTTCGCTGCCGACGGCTTCGACCACGCCGATCGCCTCGTGACCCATGCTCTGTCCGCTCTCGTTCTTCGGCATCTCGTTGTACGGCCACAGGTCGCTGCCGCATATAGAGGCTCGGACGACGCGCATGATCGCGTCTGTCGGCTCGAGAATCGAGGGATCGGGGATGTTCTCGACACGGACGTCGCCGGCGCCGTACATTACGGCAGCCCGCATCAGCGGACGTCCGTCTCGAGCGACGGTGCCTGCGCGTATTCGTCATCAGTCACGTGCCGGCCCCACGCGACGGGCTTGCCGGTCTCGTCGGCCTGCTGAATCGCGACGTGAGTCATGAAGCGGGTGGCCGCGGCTCCGTGCCAATGGTTCTCGCCCGGCTCGAAGAACACGCGGTCTCCCGGGCGGATGACCTCGATCGGCCCGCCCTCCCGCTGGCACAGACCGACGCCCTCGGTCACCCACAGCGTCTGTCCTTTTGGATGTGTGTGCCACGCGGTACGCGCGCCCGGGGTGAAGTGCACGGCGGCTGCGCCGATCGGCGTCGCCTCGCCCGGCGTCGAGATCGTGTCGATGTAGACGGAGCCGGTGAACCACTCCGCGGGGCCCGCCCCTGTGTCGAGGCTGTTCCTCGTGATCTGCAACGTGACTCCTTCGTTCATGCGGCGCGTTCGAGCGCCAGCGCTTGGTAATGATGGCGGCGTCGCTTGGTGAGTAGAGCACTAGCGGCAATCAGAGCAATCAATCCTGCCCCCGCGACGGCCACGATCATCCCGGCGTGGAGAGCGTGCACCGTCTGGCTCGCGGTCGCGTTCGTCGGCGTGACGGCGATGGTCGCTGCAGTTGAAATCGCGAGGAGGACGGCGCCGCCGATCTGGAACGAGCTGCCGACGAGCCCGGACGCCAGCCCTTGCTCGGCGTCGCCGACGCCCGCGAGCGCCTCGATGTTGAGCGCCGGGTAGGCGAGCGCGAACCCGGCCCCCATCAAGACGAGCGACGCGACGATGACGGGGTAGCTCGTGCTCGTTCCCGTCGCCAGGAAGATCAAGTAGGAACCGAGCATCGCGAGGGCGCCGGCGAGGAGGACCCGACGTTGCGCCGAAACGGGTGGCGATGGCACCGACGCGCGGGGCGAGGAGCCCGGTGGTGATGCTCGCGACCATGAACACGATGCCCGTCTTCAAAGGTCCCCAACCGAGCACATTCTGCTCGTAGAGCGTGTTGACGACGTTGAAGACCGTCGCGCAGCCGAAGAGAAGGAGCGCTCCGGCGTTCGCACGGACGAGCCGGGCGGAGCGAAGAAGCCCGAGACGGACGAGCGGCTGATCGAGCGTTCGCTCGATGACGACAAATGCGCCGGCGAGAACGGCCGTGAGCATCAGACTCAGGATCGTCTCGAGCGACAACCAGCCGACCGTCGGCGTCTCGACGACCGCGTAGACGAAGAGGAGCGACGCGCCGGTGGCCGTCAGGGCGCCGCCGATGTCGAGACGAGGTGCCGGTCCGGCGCCACACTCCTCTCGAGGTACGACCTGGGTTGTCGCAAGCAGCAAGACGGCGGCGGCCGGAACGACGACCGCGAAGGTGAGTCGCCAGCTCGCCTGGGTCAGCAATCCGCCCGAGACGAGACCAAACGTGAATCCGCACGCTGCCGCCGCCGTGTAGACGCCGAGCGCCTTGTTGCGGTGGTGGCCTTCCTCGAACGAAGTCGTGAGGAGCGAGAGTGCGGCCGGAGCAGTGAACGCGGCGCTTGCGCCCTTGACGAAGCGGGCAACGATCACGAGCATGCCGTCGTCGACGACGGCGCCGAGCGCGGAGGCGATCATCAGCGCGACGAGGCCCCACACGAGCACGCGCCTGCGACCGAACACATCCGCACACCGGCCGCCGAGCAGGAGGAACCCTCCGTAGCCGAGGACGTACGCGGACACGATCCACTGCAACTGCGCCGTCTCCAGGTCCAGCGAAGCACCAATCGACGGGAGCGCGATCTGCGTGAGAGAGCCGTCGAGCGCGTCGAGGAAGATCACGCCGCTGAGCACGGCGAGGAGGAGCTTCTCGGCGCGCGACCACCCTCGGGGACGCGCGAGATTCTGAGGCATGGTCGCCATGGCCGAAGGCCAGAATGCCCCGGGCACGCCCTTGTCGCTAGAGAAGGTTCTTCCTGGGAATGAGCTTCCTGGGAAGGATCCTTCCTACCCGGCATCTCGGGAGTGTCCGCGACAATGACGCGATAGATGAGTGGGGAACAGAGCGATCACAATGAGCTCGGCGCCTTCCTTCGTGCCCGCCGCTCGGAGCTGAGCCCGAGCGACGTCGACCTGCCCGAGGGTGGGAGCCAGCGGCGCGTTGCCGGTCTTCGTCGCGAAGAAGTGGCCCAACTCGCAGCGATCTCGACCGACTACTACACACGGCTCGAGCAGGGCCGGATCCAGCCGTCTGCGCCGGTGCTCGCTTCGCTCGCGCGTGTCCTCCGCCTCGACGAAGACCAACGCACGTACATGAACGAGCTTGCCGGCGCACCGGCGAGGTCACGGCGGCGCGCGCCGCAGAAGGTCAAGCCGTATCTCCAGCGTGTCCTCGACCGCGTCGACGCTCCCGCAATCGTCATGACGCCGACCCACGACGTGCTCGCATGGAACCGGCTGGCGGCTGCGCTGATGGTGGACTTTGGCGCCGTCCCCGAACGGGAGCGGAACTTCGTGCGGCTGCTCTTCACCGATCCCCGCCTCCGCTCGCTCTATCCGGAGTGGGAGGAGCTCGCGCGAGCCGTCGTCTCGTACATGCGGATGGAGGCGGCACGGAAACCGGACGACCCCCGCCTCGCTGAGCTCGTCGGCGACCTCTCGATCCGAGACGCGCAGTTCCGCCAGTGGTGGGCGGGCACGCACGTCGCCGCCAAACGGCGTGGCAGACGCAGGTACAACCACCCCGTCGTCGGCGAGATTACGCTCGACTGGGATGCGCTCACCTCGGAGGCCGAGCCCGACCAGCAGCTCGTCGTCTACACCGCGGAGCCGGGGTCGCGCTCCGAGCACGCGCTCCGCGAGCTCGCGGCGTGGGCTGCGGAGCACATTCCCGCCCCAAGCTGATGCCGAAGCGGTCAGCCTTCGAAGGTGCGCTTCGCGACCTGGACGGCGGACATCGCCTTGGGCCAGCCCGCGTAGAACGCGAGGTGGATGATCACTTCCTTCAGCTCGGTCTCGGTCAAGCCGTTCTGCCGGGCTCGCTCGAGATGTCCGGGGAGCTGCTCGGTGCTGCCGCCGGTGATGAGCGCCGCAACCGTGACGAGGCTCCGGTCTCGCGGTGAGAGCTCTGGGCGCTCCCAGATATCTCCGAAGAGCACGTTGTCGGTGAGCGACACGAGCTTCGGTGCGAAGTCGCCGATCATCTGCTGGGCTCTTGTCGGGGTGTCCGGCTCTGTCATCTCGCGCTCCTTTCGGTCATTCGATCCGCGCCGTCCCGAGCCGGCTGACGGCCGCGGGATCGCGATGGTCGAAGAACAGCGACTCGCCGGTGTCCAGGTCGGCGATTCGGGTCACCTCGTCCTCGGTCAACTCGAAGTCGAACACATCGATGTTCTCACCCATGCGCTCGAGTCTCACTGATTTCGGGATGACGACGACGTTTCGCTGTACGAGCCAGCGAAGGACGACCTGAGCGACCGTCTTCCCGTGCGCTGCGCCGATGTCGGACAGAACCGGGTGGGAGAACAGGTCGTTGCGGCCTTCTGCGAATGGTCCCCAGGATTCGATCTGCACGCCGCGCTTGTCCATCAGCGCCTGATCTGCTGCACGCTGGAAGAAGGGATGGCACTCGACCTGGTCGACGGCCGGCACGATCTCGTTGTGGTCGATCAGGTCGACGAGCCGGTCGGGATAGAAGTTCGAGACGCCGATCGCGCGGATCAGCCCGTCGCGGTGCAAAGCCTGCATGGCTCGCCATGAGCCGTAGTAGTCGCCGAAGGGCTGGTGGATCAGGTACAGGTCGATGTAGTCGAGGCCGAGCCGGCGAAGGGACGAGTCGAACGCACGCGTCGCGTTGTTCTCGCCGGCGTCCTGGATCCACAGCTTCGTCGTGATGAAGAGCTCCTCCCGGGCGATGCCACTTCGCTCGATCGCCCGTCCGACCGCCTCTTCGTTGCGATACGCGGCCGCCGTGTCGAGCGAGCGGTAGCCGGCGGCAAGGGCGGCGCCGACAACCTCCTCGGTCTGCTCCGGCGGAACCTGAAAGACGCCGAAGCCGAGCACCGGCATCTCGACGCCGTTACTCAGGGTCACGGTGGGGATCGCCGGTGTCATCGGTCTCCTTCTACGGTGTGATCTGGAACTTCAGGACTTCGCGTTCGTTCATGGCGCGGTAGCCGTCGGGCACGTCCTCGATCGAGCCGGTGCGGTCGAAGACTCGACCGGGCTCGATCCGGCCCTCGAGCACATCCGGCAGCAGCTCCTCGATGTACGCGCGTACGGGCGCCGGGCCCCCCGCCATCGAGGCGTTCTTCCAGAACGCGACTCCCGTAGCGGTTGCATCGTGCTCCGGCACACCGACACGACCGATCGCTCCGCCGGGCCGCGTGATCTTGAGCGCCGTCTCGACCGCCTGCTCGAGGCCGACGCACTCGAGCACGGAATGTGCGCCGTGCTCTGTCAGCTCGCGCATGCGCTCGACTGCCTCGTCGCCGCGCTCGCGCACGACGTCGGTGGCGCCGAGCTCCTGCCCGAGCGCGGTCCGCTCCGCGTTGCTCCCGAGCAGGATGATCCGGTCGGCGCCGAGGCGCTTCGCTGCGATCACCCCGCAGAGGCCCACGGCGCCGTCGCCGACGACGGCCACCGTCTTGCCCGTCCCTACCTTTGCTGCGAGCGCCGCGTGGTGGCCGGTGCCCATCACATCCGTGAGCGCGAGGAGCGAAGGCATCAACGCATCGTCGGCTTCGACGGGAAGCACAACGAGCGTGCCGTCCGCCTGGGGTACGCGCACCGCTTCTCCCTGGCCGCCGTCCACGTCACCCCAGCCGTACCTGCCGCCGTGCAGACATGAGCTCGGCAAGCCCTCGCGGCAGAAGATGCAGCTCCCGTCCGACCAGAGGAAGGGCGAGACGACGAGGTCGCCGGCGCCGACCGTAGCGACGTCGGAGCCGACCGCTTCCACGACGCCGATGAACTCGTGTCCCATCCGCCGGCCGGCATCGTCGTGCGGCATCGACTTGTACGGCCACAGGTCGCTTCCGCAGACGGCTGCGCGCGTGACGCGTACGAGCGCGTCCGTCGACTCGATCAAGCCGGCGTCGGGCACGTCCTCCACCCGGACATCGCCGGCCCCGTACATGACTGTTGCGCGCATACCCAGGGCCTCCGATCGCTTTGCGGACAGACAGGTCGCGAGCTCCACTCTGGCATGAGCCGTCGCACGGGAGCCGACCCTGTCAGGCAGCTACTGCGAGTACCCCTCAGCGTGCGGCGAGGAGCGCTACCGTCCGCCTCGTGGACGTCAGAAGCGAGATCCGCGAGTTCCTGATCTCGCGGCGCGCGAAGGTGACGCCGGAGCAGGCCGGTCTGCCCACCTACGGCGTCGGCTCGCGGCGAGTCCCGGGTCTGCGCCGCGAGGAAGTGGCCTCTCTCGCGGGTGTCAGCATCGCGTACTACACGAAGCTCGAACGCGGCGATGCTGCCGGCGTTTCCGACACCGTGCTCGAGGCCATCGCCCGCGCACTTCAGTTGACCGAGCCGGAGCGCGCACACCTCTTCGATCTCGCGCGCCCCACGCAGCCGTCAACCCGGCCGCGGAACCGGCACACAACCAAGCAGATCCGCCCCGGCGTCGAGCGGTTGCTCGATGCGATCAACGCTCCCGCGTGGATCCGCAACGGCCGCATGGACATCCTGGGCGCGAACCACCTCGGCCGCGCGCTCTACGCCGATCTGTTCTCCGTGAGTGGGCGCGTGAACTCCGCGCGATTCACGTTTCTCGACCCACGGGCTACGACCCTATTCGTCGACTGGGAACGGGTCGCGGACGACTCGGTCGCGGTACTGCGTCGGGAGGCAGGGAGGAACCCGCTTGATCGCGACCTCAGCGACCTCGTCGGTGAGCTCTCGACGCGGAGCGAGGAGTTCCGCACGCGCTGGGCTCGACACGACGTGCGCCATCACGACAGCGGCACGAAGCGCCTCCACCATCCCGTCGTCGGCCCTCTCGAGCTGACGTACGAAGGGATGGCGCTCGTCGCCGATCCCGAGCTCACGATGTTCGTCTTCACGGCCGAGGTCGGCTCGAAGTCCGAAGAGGCGCTGAATCTTCTCGCCAGCTGGACGGCGAGCATCGACGAGCCGATCCGCTCCGACCGAGTCTGAGGTCAGGTTCTCCCGGAGACGTACCCGTGCGCCCGCGCTCGGCGTTGTCTTCTCGGATGCCCAACGCGGAGATCCAACCTGAGCCCGTGATCAGCTGGGACACGAGCCCGGCGGTCGCGATGACGTTCCTCGTCAACTTCGGCATCTTCGCGGGCCGTAATGTCTCGAGGCTCGAGCTCGAACGCCTCGGCCGCCTGCTCCTCCACGTCGTCGAGGGCGTCACGGTCGTCAGCGAGCACCGCCTCGAGTTCGTCGAGGGCTCGTCGATCGACCTCCATCAGGTTCGCGTGGCAATCGACCGCGCCGTGCTCCCCGCCGACGAGCCCGACATCGAAGCGTTGCGCGCTCGGATCGCCGGCCTCGTGGCGGACTGGGTGCGTTCATGCCTGACCGAGGTCAGCGGGCAGGAATTCACCGACGCCGAGCTCGACGCCCGCGACGCGGTCGTCGAGGGCGTGCTCGACACGCTCGCGATACCGCGACGCTGAGAAGGCGGGTGCCTAGAGGGTCAGGCTCTCGAGATCACGCGGATACTCGGTGAGCAGGTCGTACCCGTCAGCGGTGACGACGACCGTGTCCGAGTGACGGAAGCCGCCGACGTCGTCGTCGTAGAGCCCTGGCTCGATCGTGAAGACCATGCCGGTCTCGAGCGGCGTCGGGTCGCCGACATCGAGGAACGGCGCCTCGTGGTTTCGGAGACCGGTTCCGTGACCGGTGTGCTGGCGCCAGTAGCGTCGTAGGTCGTTGCGCTCGAAATACTGCAGCACGGCGGCGTCGACGTCCGCGCAGCTCGAGCCGGGGCGGATGGCGTCGAAGGCGACGCGCTGCGATTCGAGCATGTGCTCGAACAGGAATCGCATGCGATCGGTGGGTGGCCCGACGACCATCGCTCGCTCGAGCTCCGCCTGATAGCCCCACACCGGGGCGCCTGTCTCCGAGACGAGCACGTCTCCGGGCTCGAAGCGGATGTTGTGCGCCACCGCGTGTGCCCAGGCGCTTCGCCTGCCGATCTGGCCGCGGTAGCCGGCCTTCGCGCCGTCACCGGAGCCGAGGAGGCCGCGCGATCCGTTCGCGTCGAGCATCGCGAGCGTCGTCTCCTGCTGCGCCGCGAGGCTTGCCTCGGCCTCGGTCACGCCCGCGCGGGTGTGCTCCTGCAGACGCGCGTGTGCGTACGCACACCAGCGGCCGCTTTCGCGGATCAACTCGATCTCGGCCGGGCTCTTGCGCGCCAGCATCGACTCGATGAACGAGTCGAGCGCGACGACCTCCGCCTCCGTGACAGTGCTGAGCGGCGGTCCCTGGTAGCCGAGGATCCCGGGGTACCCGTCCTGATCTGCGGCGATCCGCCCGCGCAGGCCGAGATCCGCGACGACACGCGCGAGAACCCGCATCGGATGCTCGAGCCCGGGGTACTCGGGGTACGGCTCGATCCGCTCGAACGAGGCCTCTGCCCGTGTCCGCTCGACCTCGAACTCGGGGACGAAGATCGCGTCATCGCCCTCCGCGCTCTGCACGTAGACGATGGGCCGCTCGTTCGACAGGAACCAGAAGCCGGTGAAGTAGTGGATGTAGGACGGCCCGAAGAGCGCGTATCCGGTCGCGCCGAGCTCGCGTACGCGCTCGAGCAGCCGCTCGCGCCGCCCTTCGAATTCCGCTTCGGAGATCACGCAGTGAGCTTACGCGGAGCGGCGATCGCGCTCCGGTGTTAGCTTCGGAGCCTGGTCCCTATCGGAAGGGTAGGTCGAGCACATGCTTCCGCAGCGTGTCCATCACAGGGCGTTTCTCGCGTGCATCGCGGCCGTCGCGATCACCGTCATGGCGTCCTTCTCGGGAGCCGCCTCCGCGGATCCCCATACCGGTTCGGGCGTCCCGGACCTTGGACCGAACGTACTGGTCTTCGACCCTGGCATGTCGACGAGCGATATCCAGTCCGCCGTCGATGCGGTCGCCGCCCAACAGGTCGACAACGAGATGGGAACGCAGCGGTATGCGCTCCTGTTCAAGCCTGGCACATACGGGACGGCCGCCCACCCGCTCACGTTCCAGGTTGGCTACTACACGGAGGTTGCAGGCCTCGGCGGATCGCCGGGCGACGTCACGATCAACGGGCACATCGACGTCTACAACCGCTGTCTGGCCGCCGACAACTGCATCGCGCTCGTCAACTTCTGGCGCTCGCTCTCGAACCTCACGATCAACGTGACCGGGCTCTCTGGATGTCGTGCCTCCGGGGACTTCTGGGCTGTCTCGCAGGCGGCCCCGATGCGGAGCGTCCAGATCACGGGCGGCAACCTCACCCTGATGGACTACTGCACGGCGGGGCCGCAGTACGCGAGCGGCGGGTTCATCGCTGACTCCCAGACCGGGTTCATCATCAACGGCTCGCAGCAGCAGTTCCTCGTGCGCAACAGCAGCATCGGGGGCTGGTCGAACGGGGTTTGGAACCAGGTCTTCTCCGGCGTCGCGGGCGCACCACCGCAGTCGTTCGGGACAACGCCGTACGATCCGCCGCCCTACACGACGCTGCCGACGAGCCCGGTGACGAGAGAGAAGCCGTTCCTCTACCTGGATTCGAGTGGTCGCTACAACGTGTTCGTTCCGGCGGTGCGCCGCGACTCGGTGGGGACGACGTGGGGAGCAGGCCAGGCAGCAGGTTCGTCCGTGCCTCTCGAGCAGTTCTTCGTCGCGCATCCCACTGACGACGCTCAGACGATCAACAACGCCCTCGCACGAGGGCAGAACCTGCTCTTCACGCCGGGCATCTACCACCTCGACAGGACGATCAAGGTGAAACGCGCAGGCACGGTCGTGCTCGGGCTCGGCTTCCCGACGCTCGTGCCCGACAACGGCACTGCAGCGATGACAGTTGCGGACGTCACCGGTGTGAAGCTCGCCGGGTTGCTGTTCGACGCCGGCCCGGTGAACTCGCCCGTGCTCCTCGAGGTCGGTACCTCGCACGCGCACAAGAGCGACCCGGCCGACCCGACCTCGCTGCAGGATGTGTTCTTCCGAATCGGCGGCGCAACGCCGGGCAAGGCGACGACGAGCCTCGTCGTGAACAGCGACGACGTCCTACTCGACGACATCTGGGCGTGGCGGGCCGACCACGGGAACGGCGTCGGATGGACCGCGAACACCGCCGATACCGGCGTGATCGTCAACGGCGACAACGTCACTGCCTACGGCCTGTTCGTCGAGCATTACCAGAAGTACGAGGTGATCTGGAACGGGGAGAACGGCAAGACGATCTTCTTCCAGAACGAGATGCCCTACGACCCGCCGAGCCAGGCTGCGTGGATGCACGACGGCGTCAACGGCTTCGCCGCGTACAAGGTCGCCGACACGGTCAAGACGCACGAGGCATGGGGTCTCGGGAGCTACAGCTTCTTCAACCAGAACCAGCCGATTCACGCCGCACGAGCCTTTGAAGTCCCGGTCACGCCCGGCGTTCGGCTGCACGACATCCTGACCGTCTTCCTCAGCGGCGCCGGTGGGATCGACCATGTGGTGAACGACACCGGCGCGGCGGTCAACGCGCAGAATCAGGTGTCGAACGTCGTCTCCTACCCCTGAGTAAGCCGTCCGACCATGCGAGAAGAAGCCCGCCCCGGCGGGCTTCTTCCGCTGGCCGCTCAGCGGGTCGCTATGGGCGGGCGCATGATCGCGCCGAAGATCCAGAGGACCGGGAAGAAGATCCCGAAGAAGAACATCCAGCCGTGACCGTTCCTCAGCGTCATCAGGCCGAGCGTGAACACGAGAACGAGGTACAGGATCGCCCCGCCGATTCCCCACACCATGCGAAACCTCCGATTGCGTTGGTTCGTGAAGCGGAGGGTGGCAGCGCCCCGAGGGGGCGTCATCAGCCGAAGAGGGTGAGGCGTCATGAGCTTCGGCGCGCGCGAACGCGGCGCCCGACCTCGATGAGCAGGGCGACCGCGCCTGCGATCGCGAACGCAAGGAGGAGGCCCGCCAGCGTGTTGTTCTCGAACGTCTTGCCGCCGAAGTAGCCGAGGAGACCCGCGTACAGCGCCCATGCGGCGGCTGCGGCGAGCGTGAGCAGGACGAAGCGGCGCCACGGGTACTCGGTGAGGCCGCACATGAACATGGTCGCCGTTCGCCCTCCCGGAATGAACCGGGCGACGAGGATCAGCGTCACCCCATGCTCGTCGAGATTTCGCTCGACCCACTCGAGGCTTCGTTGTCCACGCTCGCCCCGAAAAAGCCATCCCGAGATCCGGGTGCCGAACACCCTGCCGAGCCCGTACGTGAAGTTGTCACCCGCGAAAGCGCCGAGCGCGGCGGCAAGAAGGACGAGCTCGATCCTGAGGTCACCGGAGGCGGCGAGAACGCCGCCGGTGATGACCGCAGTCTCGCTCGGGACGAGCGGGAAGAAGGCGTCGAGGAACGCGACCGCGAAGATGATCGGGTAAGTCCACGACGAGTCGGAGATGGCGTTCGTCAGCGACGTGAACATCCCGCACGAGCGTACGCGTCAGCGCTCGGATGCGGCAGCGCTCGCAAGCGCGAGCATCAGCCGAACGGCCTCCTCATTCGTGCAGCGTTGGCGGCGGACAAGTGATTGCCACGTGCTGAATTCGAGCGCGTGGCCGACGGCGCGCCGGAGACGAATTCTCGCAGCTCGGCGGGCGGGCCAGGCGTCGAGGATGAGGTTGCGAGCGGCAGCGAGATAGCGGACGCGTGATTGGTCGATCTCGGCGATCACGGGCATGACCTCCACGTCGCGTTGGACGTTCGCCAGCAGCGCCTCGAGCTGCTCGTAGTACGCGTAGAGCTCGCGGAGCGCGGCCGCGAGACGCTCGCCCGGATCGGAGATTGCGCGCCACGGAGTCGGATCCGGGGGAGGTGTCGTCTCTGCAACGTGCCCCGAGCACGCCTGGAAGAGCGAGCGCTCGTCGGGAAAGTGCGCATAGACGGTCGGCCGTGTCACACCTGCCTTCTCGGCGATGGCCTGCACCGTCGTCCTCGAGGGGCCGAGCGTCGAGTGGAGCTCCACTGCGGCGTCGACGATCCGCTGCCGCGTCTCCTCCTGGCGCTCAGCGCGCCGCTTGAGCTCGTATGTCCGGCCGGTCTTCATTTCGCTTGACACGACTGTAGCCGATCTTGTACGTTCCTGGAAGATCGATTTACACATCTGTAAAACGAAAGGAGAAGAGGCGATGAATGCAGCAACGACCGGCGTGAGGATTGTCACCCCGAACGAGGCCCGGGACGGCTTCCTGGGAAGCATCGGCGTGCGGTTCCTGATCGATGGGCACGAGGCCGGCGATCGGTTCTCGCTCGTCGAGCACCCGATGTCGCCGCGGGCTCTTGCGGCACCGCTTCACCTCCACGAGCGCGAGGACGAATACAGCTTCGTGCTCGAAGGACGGATGGGCGCGCTCCTTGGCGACGAGGTGGTCGAAGCGGGGCCGGGCGATCTCGTCTTCAAGCCGCGCAACCAGTGGCACACGTTCTGGAACGCCGGCGACGAGCCGTGCAGAATCCTCGAGATCATTGCTCCCGCCGGGTTCGAGCAGTTCTTCCGCGAGCTCTCGGACATGGGCGGCGCGATCACGGCTGATCCGGATGAGCTGACCGCTCTCGGGGACCGCTACGGCCTCGCCTTCAACCTCGCGAGCGTTCCCGAATTGGTCGAGCGGTTCGGGCTGCGGGTCGGAGAGCCACTCCGAGGCGGCTGGTCGGGTTGAGCTCAGGCGCCCGTCGGTGACCGGACGGCGTGGGAAGGCCGCCTGCGGCGGCCTTCCCAGCTGCTGCCTTATGCAGTCGGCGACGCGAGCGGCTGCGACTCGTCGGGCATCGCGTCACTCGGCGGCTCGTGCCCGCCGCTGTCGAGGCGGAACGGCGGGTACTCGTCGGTCATCAGCGCGGCGTACGCGAGAACGCGGAAGCACCAGCGGTTCATGCCCATTACGAAGTCGTAGAGCGACCGCGGGTACCGGCCGGTGAAGAGGAGCGCGAGCCCGGCGAAGAAGACGAGCAGGCCGATGAGACCGCCGCTTCCTGCCTGGGCCCAGTGGCCGCCGTGCCCCGACCAGGTCGCCCAGGCGCCGCCTGCGAAGACGCCGACGATCAGGTACTGCGGGATCGCGAGCAGCCACCACTTGACCAGTACGAGTCCGCGCGAGAGCGACTCGGGGTAATCGATCTCGACGTGTGCCGGGTAGTCCGGAACGTCGTCGAGCGTGAACGGCGGGTACTTGTCGGTGCCGAGTGCGCTGTACGAGTAGAACCCGACCCGCCAGGTCCACCGAATCACGCCGACGTTGAAGTCGAAGAGCCCGCGCGGGTATCGCCCGGTGAACAGGATCGCGAAGAACGCGATGACGCTCACGACGAAGAACCCGAGCCAGAGGAAGACGAGCACGATGAAGTGCGGGATTGCGAGCAGCCACTTGACGAGCCAGAGCCCTCGGCTGAGCTTCTCGTCGATCTCGCCGTAGAGGCGGAGTGGGTAGGTGCGGGGTGCGGCGGCGGACATTCATGCTCCTTGGACGTTGAGGGGGGATTAGTCATAGCCTCCCTCTCGCAGCCCGGAGTTTCAATCCGGAAAATCCCGGATTAGCCCCTAGCCGGCGTAGTCGAAGCGTGCGGCGTAGCCGCAGTTGCCCTCGAACGCGAACTCGAGCGGCCCGTCGCTCACGCGCAACTCGTCTGCGATCAGCTCCTTGCCCGGCTCCTCGTGGCCGGGAATGACGCAGGTCACCGTCTCGCCGCCGGGCCATTCCCCTCGGATGCGGACGCTGACCCGGTCGCGTACGCGCAGCCACTGTCTGCGCGGCTCGTGCGAGACCTCGATGGCCGCCCGACGAACGGCGAGGCAGTTCGCGTCCTTCCAGGCCCACGGGAAGTGCTCGAGCGCGTCGCCGCCGAGCTTCCCCGTGTAGATCCGCTCGATCGCGTCCCGGCTCGCCTGATCAGCCTCTGAGTCGACGTAGAGCACGAAGCTCCACGGCGAGCCCGGCTCGTCGTCGTGGTATCGCGTCGCCATCGCGACTCGCACACCGTCGAGCGGGACCTCGTCCGCGTGGCCGTGGTCGACCACCCACGAAAGCACGCCGAGGCACTCACCCCAGGTCGAGCGGCCGCCGGGCGTGCCGTCGATGCGGCGGCACGGGCAAATCGCGACGCAGTTGCAGGACTCGAAGTAGCTTCCCTCGACGCGCCAGCTCATGGTCCCGTCATCAGCGGTCGATCATCCGCTGGTTCGCCTCGGCATAGCGGGCGCCCTGCGCGCTGACCTGCGCCTCTTCGATCTCGCGCAGGTCGTCATCCGTCAGCTCGAGATCGGCCGCGGCGATGTTCTCCTCGAGGCGGTGGAGCTTCGTCGTGCCCGGGATCGGGACGAACCACGCGCGCTGCGCGAGGATCCATGCGAGGGCAACCTGCGCTGCGGTCGCGCCTCTCCGTTGCGCGATTCGCTGCACGAGATCGACGAACGTACGGTTCGCCTCGCGGGCCTCGGCCGCGAAGCGGGGGACGGTGTTGCGGAAGTCGCCGTCCTCGAACGTCGTGCGCTCGTCGATCGCTCCCGTGAGAAAGCCCTTGCCGAGCGGGCTGAAGGGGACGAAGCCGATGCCGAGCTCCTCCAGGGCCGGGATGATCTCGTCCTCCGGCTCCCGCCACCAGAGCGAGTACTCGCTCTGCAGCGCGGTGACCGGCTGCACCGCGTGCGCCCGTCGGATGTTCGCGACGCCCGCCTCCGAGAGGCCGAAGTGACGCACCTTCCCGGCGTCGATCAGCTCCTTCACGGTGCCGGCGACGTCCTCGATCGGGACAGCCGGGTCGACGCGATGCTGGTACAGCAGGTCGATGACATCCGTTCGCAGTCGCTTCAGCGAATCATCGACGCTTCGGCGGATCGTCTCGGGAGTGCTGTCGAGGCCGCCGCGGCCACTCGTCAGGTCGAAGCCGAACTTCGTCGCGATCACGACTTGGTCGCGCACCGGCTCGAGCGCCTCGCCGACGAGGTCCTCGTTCGCGAAGGGCCCGTAGACCTGCGCTGTGTCAAAGAATGTAACGCCGCGGTCCACTGCAGCCCGGATCAGGTCGATCCCGTCCTGTCGCTCGGGGATCGGCGGGTAGCTCTGGCTCAGGCCCATGCAACCGAGGCCGATCGCGGTGACCTCCAGTTTGCCGAGCGCGCGTGTCTTCATGTGTCCACCCTAGAGGAGCTCGGCGATCAGCTCCGCTGCACGCCGCGCGCCGCCCGGGCGGACCGGCTCGTACGCGGTCTCGCGGTGGAGCTCGGCAGCGATCGCAGCGGCGATCTCGACCGGGCCGCTCGTGGCGTAGTCCATCCGCGTGCCGGCTCCATGCCGCGCGAGCCGGTAGGCGACGTGATGGTTCTGCTCGAAGTGGTTGTGGAGCGGGAAGAAGAGGAACGGGCGGCCTGCCGCGGTGAGCTCCATCGTCGTCGAGAGCCCGCCGTGGCTGATCGCCATGTCGCACGCCGCGAGATGTCGATAGAGGCGGTGAACGTAGCCGTGTACCTCGAGGCCGTCCTGCTCCACGAAGGACCTCGGGTCGATGCGCGGCCCGGTGACCACGATCATGCGCAGCTCGGGCACACGCTCTCTCGCAAGCGGGAACGCGGCGACGACGCGCCGGAGCAGATCGCCGCCCACACCGGAACCGCCGGTTGCGACGACGCACACCTTCTCGTCGTCACGCCAGCCGAGCTCGTCGCGCAGCGCAGCCCGTGTCACTGATCTCCTCCTCGCCGAAGCCCGTGATGTAGCCGGCGAAGTCGAGGTGCTCGGTCGTCCACTCTCGGATCGTAGGGAGCTCCGGACCCAGGCGCTCCGAGACGATGTCCTCCGGATCGCCGATGAAGATCGCCCGGTCGCGCAATCGGGGGTTGCGCGCAATGTGCTCGACCATCTGCGCGTTCGTGTCCGCGGCGAGAAACGCCTCGCGCTCGCCACCCTCCGGCATCGGCAGCACACCGACGAAGTCGGTGAGCCACACGTACGGCGACGTCTTGAGCTCGGGGTTCTCGTGGAGGAAGTAGTCGACCTCCCATGCCTCGTCACAGATCCAGACGTCGAAGGGCTCCTCACGCACGAGGTCGTGAAAGACCATGAAGTTGGCGCAGAAGATCTCGTCGAGGCGACGCAGCATCTGGAATGCGTGAAGCTCGTGCTCTCCGCCTTCGCGGTCCACGTGCAGCGCCTCGGGCGCGAGGCTCGACGAGGCGGGGTGGATCGTCTCGCCCGCGGCCTCGAGCAGTGTCGTCACCGGTGGCTGCGCGAGCCACTCGACTTCGAGGCCGGGAACGAGGGAACGAAGCTCGCGCGCGAGCGCGACGTCGCGCCAGGCGTGGCCGAGGCCGATCGGCGACGAGACGAGGAGGGCGCGCCGCGAACGGACGTGCGGTGCGCTCCAGGCGCGGCGACGCTCCGCCGGCGGAGCGAGTGCGCCGGCGAAGTCGTGAATCAGGCAGTTGACGAGAACCGGATGGCGCGCGTTCGGGATGTGTCCCGCACCGGCGAGGTGCACGTGCTGCGCCCCCGTGAGCTCTGCGAGCGCGAGCCCGCGGCTGAAGGGCTGACAGTTGTCGCGGTCGCCCTGGACGACGAGCACAGGGCACTGCACCGCGCGGCAGATCGCCTCGACCTCATCGCGGCTCGCCGCGACGGGCTCGTCGTCGTCCATCACGAGCGTGGCGGCATCACAGTCGAGCCCGTACGCAACCGCGTCCTCGACCTGCTTCGTCGAGTGCGGCTCGGGGAACATCTCGCCGAAGAAGAACTCGAGGAAGTCCTGCTGGTCGCGGAGAATGTGGCTCCGGTTGTGCTTGGCCCACCCGACGGGACTTGGGCCGGGGTCGCCCTCGAAGTCCTCGAGTGCCGCTGCGCGATGAGGGTGCGGCGGCGTGAGGAGCGGGACCCCCGGAGCGAGCGCGACGAGGCCGAGGACGCGCTCGGGGTGGCGGGCAGCGATCTGCGCTGACGGCCAGACGCCGTCGGCGCAGATACCGGCGAGCACGGCAGCCTCCGTCGACGTCTCGTCCATGACGGCGAGACAGTCGTCCGCCCACCAGCGGCCGAGCCACGGGCGGGTCACGTCCGGCACGTCGGAGAGCCCGTTTCCGCGACCGTCGTAGACGACGACGCGATGATGCCGGGCCAGGAAGTGCACCTGCCCCTTCCAGATTCGCGAATGGCTGATCGGGTTCGGCGGCAGGAGGACGATCGTCGTCGCGCCCGTCCCGTGCACCTCCCAGTAGAGGCGGAGACCGTCCTCTGAGAGCGCGAATCCGGCGTCGTCGGGCTCGCGGGCGCGGGTGCCGGTCTCGGTGACCGTCATCGCCTCACGACCGCCTCAGCGCGTGCGTAGGACGGAACGCAGCACCTTGCCGTATTCGTCGAGTCCCTCCCGATAGAGGCGAGCCTCGGGCCCGGCGGCGATGCCGACGCGCTCCGGGACGACACCCCAGATGGGGACGCCTTCGCCCCTCCACCAGTCGATCGTCTCCTGGAGGTCGTTCGTCCCGAGACGGGCTGCGGTGATCACGATCCCATGCGCCGTCTTCGAAGGGATCATGCCGAGCGTGTAGGCCACGCGTCCGAACTCCACGCCGCCGGCGCGGGTCGGGATGACCACGGCGTCGGCAGCGCCGATCGCGGATTGGACGAGCCGCTCGTCTCCGGGCGGAAGGTCGACGACGACCGTGCCCTCCTCGGCGTTCATCGCCCGCGTCAGCGTCCGCTCCGACGGCGCCTCCACGACCTCGACCTCGTCGAGCGGCCGCTCCTCGAGCCATTCGGCGGCCGAGGCCTGCCGGTCGGCGTCCACGACGACGACGGGTGTGTGTCCCCGCGACGCGGCGACCGCGGCGAGGTAGACGGTCGTGGTCGTCTTGCCGACGCCGCCCTTGAGGTTCGTGACGACGATCTTCACCGATCGCCGAGTCTACTGAGCGCGGGCGGCGGAGACGCCGTTCGTGCGCCGGCGGCCCCGCGCCATGCCGTCTTACTGCGCCGGGCCGCTTCCGAGCGTGACGGTCACCGTGTGCGATCCCGTCTCGTCGAGATAGGTCACGCTGACCTTGGCGCCCGGCGCGCGCGCGAGGATCGCCTTCTGAATCGCCGCTGCAGAGGTCACATCGGTTCCGCCGATCGCGGTGATCACGTCGCCTGTAGCGAGCCCCGCCTGGGCCGCAGGGCCGTTCGAGACGACTCCGGCGATCGTGATGCCCGAAGGCCCGTCCTCGACCTGGACGCCGAGGAACGCCGTGGCGCCGACGTGCACGCGGGCCGTCGAGTGGCCCGACTCGACCTGTTTCACGATCGACAGAGCCTTGGCGATCGGGATCGGCGTAGCCGTCGTTCGAGTAGGTCGCGAACGGACTGCTCTGCGAGGCCGCGGTGTCCATGCCGATGACGCGGCCGGCGCTGTTCATGAGAGGGCCGCCCGAGTCGCCCGGCTGCAGTGCTGCATTGGTCTCGATCAGGCCGCTGAGCCGCGCCGGGTTGCCGTTGTCGTCGGCGACGGTGATCGCCTTCGCCAGACCGGTGATGCGGCCGGTTGCCGAGACGATCCGCCCCGTCCCGTTGGCGTTCCCGACTGCTCTGACGGTCTGGCCGACCACGAGCTTCGATGCAGCAGCCGTCGTCACCATCTTGAGATTGGACGCGTTCGCCAGTCGCAGCACGGCAACGTCGTCTGCTGCGTCGTAGCCGGTGACGCTCGCCGTGTACGAGCGACTCGTCCCTGGGATGCGCACCGTGATCCTCGTCGCTCCCTTGATGACATGGTTGTTCGTGAGGATCTCGCCGTTCGAGCGCAGGACCATGCCCGTGCCGGCTGCAGATGCACCCTGGTAGGCGAGGTTCGTGTTGATCACGACGATGCCGGTTCCGATCTGTGTCGTCGCGTGTCGCGTTGCTGCGAGCGCCGCACCGACTCCGACTGCCACGAGGCCGACGAGCGCGAGCAACCCGATTCTGAGGTGGATGCGGCGGAAGATGTGCATGACCGAGTGATATCCACCGTGCCTAAGGCCTCGATGAGCGGTCGTGCATTCACACCGAATGCACAGAAACGACGCTCCCCGGCGTTGCGGAACACCGGTGACAGGCACGGGTTACGACTTCGTCACGAAGAATCCACAGCTGCAAGGCCCCAAGCGCGCGGGGATGAGCCGGGTACCGGCGCAACCTCCAACACCGGTGACTGTCACCGGTTTTCAGCGACGCTTAGCCGCCGACGAGATTCTCGGCTGCGGCCGAGGGCTTCAGATCGGGCAGCCTTGTCATGCGGAAGCCGAGGAAGACGCCGATGAGCGCGGCGATCAGCGGGACTCCCAACGCGAGCTGCAGCGCGATCGGCCGCGCGTCGGTGTTGATCTTGATGATCTCGTCCTGAACGGCAGGCGGCTGGCCTACGAGCAGATGCTCGAGCTCGGTGTTCGTCATCACCTCGGCGTTCTTGTCGAGTCCCTTCGCGACCTGCTCCTGCTGAACGGGTGAGAGGACAGTGCTCGACTCGGCCTGGTGGGTGAAGATGAGCGAGAGCGAGCCGAGCATGACGGCTCCGGCGAACGCGAGGCCGAAGGACAGTCCGAACGACCCTCCCGCGGAGTTCACGCCGGCCGCCTCGCTCACGTGCTCCTCCTCGATGGGGGAAAGCGTGTAGTTGTTGAGCTGCGAGACGAGGAGCCCGAGCCCGGCACCCGCGATCATCAACGGGATGACGAGCGCCCAGCCGGAGTCGGCGCGTGGCACGATCGGGATGAGGACGGCCACACCCGCCGCCAGCAGGATGAATCCCCAGCGGATGATGTTGCTCGGGCTGTGGCCGGCTGCACGCTTGCCCGCGACGAGCGCGACGGCGAACATCGTCAGCGACAGCGGCGCGAGCGAGAGGCCCGCCTCCATCGCGTTGTACTCGAGGACCATCTGGAGGTAGATCGGCAGCGCGATCATCATCCCGCCGAGCGCGATTTGCTGCAGCGTCTGCGACGAGATCCCGAGCCGGAAGTAGTGCGAGACGAACAGTTGAACGTCGAGGAGCGCGGGCTTGCCTTCGCGCTTGCGCCGCCGAAGCCACCAGACCAGTGAGCCGAGCGCCACCGCGCCGACGGCGATCAGTGCGCCCACCGCGCCGCCGCCGTCCTCCCAGGCGAGGATCCCGAGTACGAGGCCGCCCATGCCGAGCGCCGACAGGACCGCTCCGACGACGTCGACGCCGCGCGGTCCGGTGTACGGCACATCGTGGACGCGCCTGCTTCCCGACCAGCACGATCGCGATGATCACGACCTCGCCCGCGAAGGCGACGCGCCACGAGAGGTACGTCGTGATGAAGCCTCCGAGCAACGGCCCGACCGCAGCTGCGATCGCGGCGGCCGCTCCGACGAGCGCGTACGCGCGTCGCTGCATCGGGCCCTCGAAGTTGCCGTGGATGAGAGCCTGCATCGACGGCAACAAGAGAGACGCGCCGAGGCCGCCGATGATCGCCCAGAAGATCACGATGGCGGTAAGGCTCTGCGCGAGCGTCATCGCGAGCGCGCCGATCGCGTAGCCGAGCAGCCCGAGGGTGTACGCGCGCTTGCGCCCGATCAGGTCGGCGATCTTGCTGCCGATCAGGATGAACGCCGCGGAGACGAGGGCTTCGAGGGCGATCGCGGACTGGACGCCGCTGGCCGTCGTGTCGAGATCCTTGACGACGGCCGAGATCGAGACGTTCATCAGGGAGGTGTCGACGACGAGTACGAACATCGCCATCGCGAGGAGGATCGCGAGGCGCTCGTCACCGCGGGATTCGGCCGAAGGGACCGGGACTGCCGGGGCGCTCACGGGACGAGTCTCCCGGCCGCAGCGCGGCCGGGCATCACCCTCTCTGGACGACCGCTTCGGCCGCGCCCGTGCCGAATTGCCCGGCCATGACGAGCGAGCGCCGCACGCGGAGTACCTCAGCCACCGACCATGCCTGGAAGGGACAGCCTGTCGCGTCGTGCGGCGCCGCGCCGTCGGCCGTCTCCGAGACTGACCCGAGGCCCCATTCGCCGAGATGCGCGTCGAGGCCGTCGAGGATCCCCTCGAGGGGGACGCCCACCGCACGGGCTGCGTCGACGTAGGGGCCGATCAGCCAGGGCCACACAGTGCCCTCGTGGTAGGCGGCATCCCGGTCCGCGGGACCGCCGCGATGGAAGGGCCTGTAGGCGGGGTCGTCGGGGGAGAGGGAGCGAAGTCCGAGCGGGGTGAGCAGCGTTCGCCTGCACGCATCGACTGCTGCCCGCGCTGCATCGTGATCGCCTCCGAGCGCCGGATTCGGAAGGGAGACGGCGAGCAGCTGGTTCGGCCTCACGCTGGCGTCATCTCCGAAGGGGCCGTCGACGACGTCGAAAAGCCCGCCGCCGTCGGCCCGCACGAACCGCGCGCGAAATGAGCGGCGCGCAGTCGCAGCGAGGTCCGAGTGGCGCGCCGCGCTCTTCGCGTCGGGGGACATGCTCGCCGCGACCTCGAGCGCTCGGATCCACAACGCATTCACCTCGACGGGCTTGCCGCTCCGAGCCGACACCGGCACCCCGTTGATCCGCGCATCCATCCAGGTGAGCGCGGCTCCCTCAGCGCCGCCCGCGAGCAGGCCGTCAGCGGGGTCGACGTGGATGCCGTACCGAGTCCCGGCGAGATGGTGCTCGATGATCTCGTCGACGACGGGCGCGAGCTCGGCGCCCAGGTCGTGGTCTCCCGTCGCTGCAACGTGGCACTCCAGCGCGTGGACGAACCAGAGCGTGCCGTCGATCGTGTTGTACTCGAGCGAGCCCGTGTCGGCCGTGTTCGCGAGCATCCCCTCCGAGACGGTGGCCGCCGAGGTTCGCAGCACCTCGCGTCCCTCCTCGGATCGGTTCGTCGCGAGGTAGAGGCCCTCGTATGAGGTCATCAGGTCGCGTGACCACTCGCCGAACCACGGATAGCCTGCGACGGCCGTCGGTCGTCCCGAGGTCGTGATCGTGAAGCTGTCGGCCGCGAGCACGAGCTGCGCATCGACGTCATCCGTGACACTGGCGCGCCGCACGAGATCGGCCGCCCGCGTTCGCGCGTCGGCGATCATCTCCGATGCCGAGGGCAGCGGCCCGTCGAAGGGCGCAGCTGCAGCACTCACCTCGTGCACCTCTCCGGGCTTGAGGAAGGTCGAGAACGTCCCGGCTGCCCACACGTCTTCTCGATCGTTGAGTCCCCGTGCGGCTTCCTCGCGCGCGCGAACGCCGGTGTACCACTCGCCGCCCTGCGTCCAGCCGGCACCACCGACGCGGAACGCGTTCTCGAACACGAAACCGTCCGACACGGGCTCGACGACGGGCGTCCCGTACGCGAACCGCTCCCCGTGAACACTGCGCCACGTGCAGAGGGGAGTCAGCTCGAGCTGGATGGGCCGATCCGCGCGAACGAGCCGGTGCACGACACCGACGGCCGCCCGGCCCCTGCCCATTGCGAGCTCACGCTCGACGACGACATCACCGATCTGCCACCGCCACCGGGGCACGCCGTCCTCGAGCTGAAAGCTCACGAGGCGCTCGCAGCCGCGCGGGCTGACGTTGCCGCCGCCCCATTCGTCGGTTGCGAGCGCGA
This sequence comes from uncultured Actinomycetes bacterium, assembly GCA_963794045.1. Lineage (GTDB taxonomy): Bacteria > Actinomycetota > Thermoleophilia > Gaiellales > Gaiellaceae > Palsa-739. The sequence goes on along the minus strand of CAWCCJ010000010.1, from coordinate 423,080 downwards.
CGCGCGCGTCGCCGATCGCGAGAACTGCCTCCAGGGAGACGAGCCCGAGCATGCGCTCCGCCGGCCCACCGACACTCGGCACGAGGAGACCGTGGTAGCGGCGCGTGCGCAGGCCGGTCGCCGTCCCCATCGCGTAGCCGCCGAGGCCGTCGGTGACGAGCCATTCGCGCTTCGACCCCTCGTCGACCGAACCGCAGGTCTCGGGGCCGAGGCTGATCTTCACGCGTCGGTTTCCTGCATTCCCGCCTCGAGCAGCTCGCCGAGCGTCATGCCGCCGCGCCCGCGGATGATCAGGTCGGCGACGAGGCCGGTCCAGCCGGTCTGGTGCGAGGCTCCGAGACCTGCGCCGTTGTCGCCGTGGAAGTACTCGTTGAAGAGCACGTTGTCCTTCCAGGCCGGGTCGGTCTGGAACCGCTCGACCCAGCCGAAGCACGGCCGGCGCCCGTCGGCGTCGACCAGGAAGATCGAGGTGAGCCGATGGCGAAGATCGTCGGCGATCGCGCCCATCGTCAGGTGCACGCCGGAGCCCGTCGGATACTCGATCGTGACGTCGTCCCCGAGGAACCTCGCGTATCGACCGAGGGCGGCGACGACGAGATAGTTGACCGGCATCCAGATCGGGCCGCGCCAGTTCGAGTTGCCGCCGAACATCCCCGTTGTCGACTCGGCCGGCTCGTAGTCGATCGTCGACGAGTTCCCGTTGACCTCGATCGTGAATGGGTGCTCCGCGTGGTAGCGGGACACGGCGCGCAGGCCGTAGGGCGACAGGAACGCCTCTTCGTCGAACAGCCGAGTGAACAAGCGGAAGACGCGCTCGAGCCCGACGACGCCGACGAGCATCCTCCCGTGGCCGACGTCCATCGATAGGACGCCGTCATCCACGAGCCGCTCGATCTCGGCGCGGCGCTGGTCGAGCAGGCGTGCACTTCGCTTGTTGATCGCATACGCGCGGTCGACAGCCTCCTCGTGGATGACCGCGACGGCGAGCAGCGGCAGGATGCCGACCATCGAACGTACCTTGACCGACTGCGTCGAGCCGTCCGGTGCACGAAGCCGGTCGTAGAAGAACCCGTCCTCCTCGTCCCACAAGCCCTGGTCGTGCAGCGCATCGGAGATGAGCGCGAACTGCTCGATGAACTTGACGACGAGATCTGTCGTCGGCCGTCCCGAACGGCGCAGGATGGCCGCGATCGCAGCCATGTTGAGCGCGTAGAAGCCCATCCACCCGGTGCTGTCCGACTGCTCGAGGATGTAGCCCGGGGCTAGGTGCGAGCGGTCGATCGGCCCGATGTTGTCGAGACCGAGGAAGCCGCCTTCGAAGAGGTTGGAGCCGTCCGGATCCTCGCGGTTGATCCACCACGTGAAGTTGATCAGCAGCTTGTCGAAGACGCGGCTCAGGAAGTCGACGTCACGCGCGCCGTCGACGGCGAATACCTCGAGCGCGGCCCACGCCTGCACCGGTGGGTTGACGTCGTCGAACGACCATTCGTAGGCGGCTAGGCCGCCGTTCGGGTGCTGGAACCACTCTCGGCAGAGCAGGACGAGCTGGTACTTCGCGAATGCCGGATCGACATGTGCGAGCGCGACGCAGTGAAATGCGAGATCCCAGGCAGCGAACCACGGGTATTCCCACTTGTCGGGCATCGACATGATGTCGTAGGCGTCGAGCGTGCGCCAGTTCGCGTTCCGGCCGTGGTGTCGGCCGGCCGGCGGCGTCGGCTGCGTAGGGTCGCCGTCGAGCCAGCGGGCCACGCTGTAGATGTAGAGCTGCTTGCTCCAGAGCATCCCGGCGAGCGCCTGTCGGAGCACGAGCGCTTCGTCCTCCGTCGCGTCGGCGGGTGTCAGCTCTGCGTAGAACTCATCGGCCTCCGCATGGCGCGCCTCGAGGACGGCATCGAAATCGCTCCACGGATCGCGGTCGGAATATGCGATCGGCCGAAGCCGCAGGCGAACGGTTGCGGTCGCTCCCGGGGCGACGGTCACCTGATGCCAGAACGCCGCCTTCGTGCCTGAGCCGCTCGTGACGGTGTCGGCCCCGTGGATCACATGGTCGTTGATCCCGTCCTTCGGGCACGCGGGGCCGGGCGTTCCGAAGAGCCGCTGCGTGTTCGTCTCGTTCTCGCAGACGACGACGGTCGACTCGCCCTCGGAGACGATCTCCAGTGGCCCGAGGAAGGGATGCTCGGTGACGATTCGCCCGTCGGCGAGCGCGCGCAGCTCCGGCTTGTCGGAGATCTCGTCCCACGCCCAGGTATTTCGATACCAGGCGGTCGGCAGCACGTGGAGCGTCTCCGTGTCCGGGCCTGTGTTCGTGATCGAGATCGACATCAGCAGGTCGTGCGCCTCTGCCTTGGCGTAGTGGGTCTCGACGATCCAGTAACGGTCGTCGTCGAAGGCGCCGGTGTCGAGGAGCTCGTATTCCGGGTCGAGCTTGCCGCGCCGCGCGTTCTCTGCGAGGAGATCTCCGTAGGGGAACTCCCGCTGCGGATAGTGGTAGCGCCAGCGGTTCCACGAGTGGCTCGGCAGCGCGTCGAGGTACCACCAGTACTCCTTCGCGTCCTCGCCGTGGTTGCCCTGATTTCCGGTGAGCCCGAAGATGCGCTCTTTCAGGATCGGGTCGCGGCCGTTCCAGAGGGAGAGCGAGAGGCAGAGCAGCCCCTCGACGTCGGAGAAGCCGGCGAGCCCGTCCTCACCCCAGCGGTACGCGCGCGAGCGCGCGTCGTCGTGCGAGATGTACTCCCACGCCGTGCCGCCCTCGCTGTAGTCCTCCCGAACGGTGCCCCACTGGCGCTCGCTGAGATACGGGCCCCAGTGGTACCAGTCGCCCGCTTGCCTGAGCCCGTTCTCGAGTTGCCCGAAGCTCGCAACTCGTTCGCGTTCGGCGCCCATCGGCGGCACATTTGCACCCCGCGAGGGGCTCCGCATCATGCGAACGGCATGACGCGTCGCTGCCACCGGTTTGTCACCTTCTGCCGAAGATGATCGAAGTCGGGGCGTATTCGACCCGCCAGGAGGCGGAGCTCGCGAAAGCCGCGCTCGCCGCGTCCGGCATCGCATCGGTGCTCGACGCCGACGACGCAGGCGGGGCTCTCGGGCTCGACCTCGGCGGCGGCGCCCGGCTCCTCGTCGAGGATCGCGACGCCGAGCTCGCCGCGGCGATCCTCGCGGGCGTCGACGGCTGAGGCTGTGACCTGAGCGACGGGCTTCCACTCCGCAGGCGCGTCGCGAGGCTCGGCTGGCTGTCGGCGGCGCTGCTTGGCTTGACCGCGATTCTCGTGCTGCTTGCGCTGTGGATCGCGTTCGGTGTCGAGCCGACGAATGCCGTCGGACGGCTACCCCTCGCCGCCGAGGCGGCGATCCCGTCCCTGCCACTCGTGCTCGCCGCAATCCTCGGAGTGACGGCGACGTTCGTCGCACTCGCCGCGCTTGAGGCCGCGGCTGCGATGCGCGTGCTCGCTCGCGACCGGCGAATCCCGGATCGGCTCTCCCCGGAGATGCAAGACGTGCGGAACGTGCTGCTCTCGCCGCTAGGGCCGTCGACCGTTCGGCTCGTCGACGAGCAGGAGCTTCCCGGCGACGCGCTCGGCGGGGGTGCGGCGCCGCCACCGCTCCGTCTGACCGTGCTGGTGCCCGCGCACGACGAGGCGCTCCTGATCGCGGCCACACTCGAGTCGCTGTGGCGTCAGACGAGGCCGCCCGACCGCGTGATCGTCGTCGCCGACAACTGCACTGACGACACGGCCGAGATCGCCCGCGGCCAGGGTGCCGATGTCTTCACGACCCTCGGCAACACCGACAAGAAGGCCGGCGCGCTGAACCAGGCGCTGACAGAGGTCTTCCGCGACTTCGACCGGGACGACGTCGCGATGGTGATGGATGCCGACTCGGTCATCGTCCCCGGCTTCCTGGAGGCGGCGATGAGCCGGCTCGAGGCGGACCGCGATCTCATTGCCGTCGGCGGCGTCTTCGCCGGGGAGGAGGGTGCAGGGCTCGTAGGCCAGCTGCAGCGCAACGAGTTCACGCGCTACCGCCGCGACATCTCGCGCCGCCAAGGGAAGGTCTTCGTGCTCACCGGCACTTCGTCGCTGTTTCGCACCTTCGCCCTGAAGGCAGTTGCCGACTCACGCGGGACACTTCTGCCCGGCGATCCGGGTCACGTGTACGACACGCTCGCGCTCACGGAGGACAACGAGATGACGCTGTCACTGAAGACCCTCGGCGCGAAGATGATGTCGCCGCGGGAGTGCCTCGTCGTCACCGAAGTGATGCCGAGCCTCGACGCGCTCTGGCGTCAGCGGATGCGCTGGCAGCGCGGTGCATTGGAGAACATCGGCGCGTACGGGCTCACCCGCGCAACCCTTCGGTACTGGCTGCAGCAGATCGGGATCGGCTACGGCACGGTCGCGCTGAACGCGTACTTGCTGTTGATGCTGATCACACTGCTCGCGGCGGATTCGTTCGACTTCGTCTGGTTCTGGACCGGCATCGGGATGATCTTCGTCATCGAGCGCCTCGTAACCGTGTGGCCTGCCGGCTGGCGCGGGCGGCTGATCGCGCTGCCGCTCGTGATCGAGATCGGCTACGACCTCATCCTTCAGGCCGTCTATGTGAAGTCGCTCTTCGACATCGCGACGGGCCGTGCGGCGGGTTGGAACTACGTGCCGCGCGAAGCGCCGGCCGGCCAGGCGGTGCATCAGTGAGCGTCGTTGCGGGGATCCTGTTGCCGTCGAGCGTGCTTCAGTCCGGCTGGTTCCAGGCGCTTGCCGCCTTCGTCGCCTTCAACACGATCGTCTTCGCCGCTCTGAGCCTCTGGAAGCTCGTGCCGCGTAAGGGCGCGTGACTATGTGATCCGGTACCGCACGTGCGTCGCGAGCGGAGCCGCGAGGACGTCGAGCACCTCGAGCTTCTGCGGCGGGGCTCCGTCCGCGAAGAGGCGGGTGCCGCCGCCGAGAAGGATCGGCGCCGTGTGCACGGTGAGCTCGTCGAGCAGCCCGGCCGCAAGGCACTGCTGGACGACCATCGCGCCGCCCGCAATCGACACGTTGGCGCCGCCTGCAGCATCACGAGCCTGCACGACTGCCGACTCGACACCGTCGGTGACGAAGTGGAACGTGGTACCGGTCAGCTCGAGCGGCGCCCGCGGGTGGTGCGTCACCACGAAGACGGGCGCGTGAAATGGGGGCTCGTCACCCCACCACCCGCGGCCGTTCGGATCGTCCTCCCACGGGCCCTCGCCGCCGCTGAACATCCGGCGGCCCATCACAACGGCTCCCGCGTTCCCCGCTTCCTCGACGAGCGGCGTATCGACGTCGACCTCGCCGCCCTCGAGCCCATGCTGCCGGCGCCACGCCTCGAGCCGGATCACCCACTCGTGCAGCTGCATGCCACCGATACCGAGGGGATCCTCGAGCGACGGCGACGGGCCGGCGAGATACCCGTCGACCGAGACCGAGAGCTGCGCGACGATCATGCGGGCTCGATCGCGGGAGTCTCCGGGCCGTTCCGGAGGAAGAGCACGCGTGCGGCCACCGGGGGCAGCCACCAGTTCCAGCGGCCGAGCAAGCGCATCAGCGACGGCACGAGGAGGCATCGGATCACCGTTGCGTCAAAGATGATGCCCGCAGCGAGGCCGATACCGAACTGCTTGATGTCCACGCCAGGCCCCGACGAAAGCACGAGGAACGCGAACATCAGAACGAGCGCGGCGCTCGTGACGAGCTTGCCGGTACGCGCAAGCCCGAGAGTGATCGCCTTCGAAGTGTCGCCCGTCTCGTCGTACGCCTCCCGCATGCGCGACAACATGAAGACCTCGTAGTCCATCGACAGTCCATAGAGGAACGCGAAGATCATCAGCGGGATCCAGGGGATGATCGACTGCGTCGCGTGCACGCCCCAGATCGACTCCGAGCCGTGACCCCACTGGAAGATGAGGACGATGATCCCGTACGCCGCTGCAAGTGACACGAGATTGAGAATGACGGCCTTGAGCGGCAGGATCAGCGACCGGAACGCACGCGCGAGCAGGAGATACGTCAGCAGGACGACGAACGCGAGCACGTACGGGAAGTTCGAGTAGACGGCGCTCACGAAGTCGCGCTCTTCCGCGGCGACTCCGCCGAGCGTCGCGTCCGTCCCCTTCAGCTCCGTCTTGACGCGCGAGATCGTGTCCTTCCCCTCGGGCGATGAGCCGTCGTAGGCAGGCCACGCGTCGATCAGGCTCGTGCCGCCTTTGACCCAGCCGGGGCCTGTTGGCGCGACGGCCGCAGCGACACCCGGTGTCCGCTTCAGCCTCGCGACGACCGGCGCGCGGTCGGCGCCGTTCTCGACGAGGACGACGAACGGCTTCATCACCCCGGCCGAGATGCCCGCGTCCGTGAGGGCCTGCCGCCCGTCGATCGCGTCGCCCGTACCGGGGAAGTCCTTCGCCTGGGCCTCGCTCGGGTTGAGCTGAACGCCGCAAAAGACGAGGGCCCCCGTGATGACGAGCCCGACGGCTGCAACGGGCCACGGGTGCCTCACGACGAACGACGCCCAACGGCCCCACGGGCCGTCCTCGGGGTGCCCCCGGTCGACGAACCGCTTCGGGAGCACCCGGACGCTGTTGATCCGGTCGCCCATCACGGAGAGGAGCGCGGGGAGGAGGGTGATCGCAGCGGTGACCGAGACCGCAGGGATGAGCATGCCGCCGATCCCGATCGAGCGGATGAACGGCAGCGGCAGGATCAGCATCGAGAGGAGGCCGACCGCCACGGTCGAGCCGGACACGATCACGGAGCGCCCTGCGTGCGTCATGGTCTCGACGAGCGCGGTCTCCGTGTCCTGCCCTTCGCGCAGCTCGTCGCGAAAACGGAAGATCATCAGCAGCGCATAGTCGATCGCGACGCCGAGGCCGACGAGTGCGATCAGGAACTGCACGATGATCGACACGTTCGTGATGTAGGTCAGCAGCCAGACGAGCGTGAACGTGTTGAGGATCGAGGCGATCGCCACGACGATCGGCATCGCCACTGCCGGCAGCGTGCCGAAGACGAAGAAGAGGATGACGATCGACCCGAGCGCGCCGATGATGAACTCGGTCAGGACGCTCGGCCCGGTGCCGCCGCCCGACGAGGCGTCGTAGATCGGGTCGCGGCCGGTCAAGGACGCCGTGACGCCGTCAGGCGTCGCCGAGGTGAGTGCAGCGCGCACCTCGTCGATGTGCACGGTCGAGGTGAAGCCGGGCGTCCCGGGCGGGTAGATCTCCGCGAACATCGTGTGCCCGTCGGCCGAGACGTACGAGCGGTCGTGCGTCGAGAAGTACGACGAGACCCGCGAGCCCGGATTGATCGCGGCTGCGGCCGCGATCGCCTGCTCGAGCCCCGGTTCCTGCGTCACGTCCCCCTGGCTCCGGAAGACGGGGACGAGTGGCGACTGCTCGCCGGTGCCGAAGGTCTTCAGCGTCCGCTGGTTCGCCTCGTAGGCCGAGTAGCCGGGGATCGAGAAGCTCTCGAACCAGCGATTCGACACCTGGCCGGCCGCGAACGCGCCGAAGAGCGTGAGCGCCACCCAGGCGCCGATGACGACCTTGCGACGACGGACGATGAAGTGGGCTAGACGGGCGAGAACAGGCACGGCTCCTCCGGGAAAATCGGGGTCGGATACCACCCTAGACAGGGCAGGTGGCGGAATTTCATCGGTCTGGAGACACTCCGATGAGTTCTTGCCTCGGCGGGGGTCCCAGCTTCTAGGATGAGCGCCGTGACGGTCGATGCGCAACAGCTGTCGGAGCTGGATCTCGAGCAGTACCGCACCGAGCTGACGGGCTACTGCTACCGCATGCTCGGCTCGGCCTTCGAGGCCGAGGATGCGGTGCAGGACACGATGGTCAAGGCCTGGCGCAACCTCGAGCGCTTCGAGGGCCGCTCGAAGCTTCGCACCTGGCTCTACAGCATCGCGACGAACGTCTGCCTCGACATGCTGGGCGCGCGCGAGCGCCGCGCGCGGCCGATGGATCTCGGGCCGGCACGCGAGCCGGTGGTCGAGAATCTGAATGCGCTCCCCGAGGCGACGTGGATCACGCCTGTGCCCGACGCGCTCGTCGTGCCGGGAGGCGATCCCGCGGATGTCGCGGTCGCGCGCGACACGATCCGCCTCGCGTTCGTCGCCGCGCTGCAGCACCTGCCACCGCGGCAGAGGGCCGTCCTCATCCTCTGCGAGGTGCTGAAGTGGAAGGCCTCCGAGGCGGCCGAGCTCCTCGACACGAGCGTCGCCTCGGTGAACAGCGCGCTGCAGCGGTCGCGGGCCACGCTCGAGACCCTCGATCCGAGCTCGAGTGATGCTCCCGAGGAGGTCGACGGCGAGCTCCTCGAGCGGTACGTCGCCGCCTTCGAGAATTACGACATCGACGCACTGACCGCGCTCCTGCGTGAGGACGCCCAGCAGTCGATGCCGCCGTACGACCTCTGGCTCCGCGGGCGAGACGATGTCCTCACGTGGTGGTTCGGGCCCGGTATCGGCTGCAAAGGCTCGCGGCTCATTCCGGTTCCGACGACGAACGGCAAGCACGCCTGGGGTCAGTACAAGCCGGATCCCGACGGCGGCTATGCGCCGTGGGCGCTGCAGGTGATCGAGTTCTCAGGCGGGCGGGTCGCGGAGTGCACGTTCTTCCTCGACACGGAGACGCTTTTCCCGCTCTACGGGCTTCCGGCCCGGCTCGACGACTAGCGCGTCCGCGAGGCCGCAGAACGCAACGAGCTCGCGAAGCCCCGACGGCGCCCCGTGCACGCCGCGAATCGTGCACCCGGCCCGCTTCGCCGCGAGCTGAACGCGGGCGAGCGAATCGAGCACGCCGAGAAGATCGGTCATCAGGTCTAGGACGTCGCGACGCGCCGAGATTCATCGGCCTTCGCGCGATGAATTTCGGCCGTTCGCCAGGTCTGAGGGGTTGACGACCGACCGAAAGGACACACTCCATGCCCGCCATGACCAATCGCACCCGCTGGCTTGCACTCATCACCCTTTGCCTCGGCGACCTGATGATCGTGCTCGACACCACGATCGTGAATGTCGCCTTGCCGTCGATCCGTGCAGATCTCGGGTTCACGCAGACCTCGCTTGCGTGGGTCGTGAACGCGTACCTGCTCACGTTCGGCGGGTTCCTGCTCCTCGGCGGCCGGCTCGGCGACCTCTTCGGCGCGCGGCGGCTCTTCCTGATCGGAATCACGATCTTCACCGTCGCGTCGGTCGCGTGCGGTCTCTCGACGACGCAGGGGATGTTGATCGGCGCGCGGGCGGTGCAGGGTGTCGGCGGCGCCGTCGTCTCGGCGGTCGCGTTCTCGCTCATTCTCAACCTCTTCATGGAGCCGGGCGAGCGCGCGAAGGCGATGGGCGTGTTCGGCTTCGTGATGTCGGGCGGCGGCACGATCGGCGTCCTGCTCGGCGGCGTGCTGACCGACGTGCTCTCCTGGCACTGGATCTTCCTCGTCAACGTCCCGATCGGGGTGCTCGTGTACCTGCTGTCGCTGCAGCTGCTGCCGGCGACGCCGGGGTTCGGAACCGGCCGCGTCGACGTCGCCGGCGCGGTGACCGTCACCGTGTCCCTGATCCTCGCCGTCTACGCGATCGTCAAGGGGAACGAGGTCGGCTGGGTCACCACGCGCACGCTCGGCCTGCTCGCCGCGGCCGCAGTGATCTTCGGCGTCTTCGTCCTCATCGAGGCGCGCGTGTCCTCGCCGCTCGTTCCGCTCCGGCTGTTCAAGCAGCGCAACGTCGCGACGGCGAACGTCGTCGGCACGCTCTGGTCGGCCGCGATGTTCGCGTGGTTCTTCCTCGTCGCGCTCTATCTGCAGCTCGTGCTCGGCTACAGCCCGCTGCAGGTCGGGCTTGCGTTCGTGCCGGCGAACATCATCATGGGCGCGTTCTCGGTGGGGCTCTCCGCGAAGCTCGTCATGCGGTTCGGCGTGAAGCCTCCGCTCGCGATCGGCCTCCTCCTCGCGGCGGCAGGCCTGCTCCTCTTCGCGCATGCTCCGGTCGGAGGAAGCTTCCTCGTGGACGTGCTGCCGCCGATGATCCTCGCCGGCATCGGCGCCGGGATGGCGTTCAACCCGCTCCTCCTCGCGGCGATGAGCGATGTCGAGCAGCAGGAGTCGGGGCTCGCCTCCGGCGTCGTGAACACGGCATTCATGATGGGCGGCGCGCTGGGTCTCGCCGTGCTCGCGAGCATCGCCGCCTCGCACACGGACAGACTGCGGGCCTCCGGGAGCGGGGCGCTCGAGGCGCTCGTCGGCGGCTACCACGTCGCGTTCGTCGTCGGCGCGCTCTTCGCGATCGCCGCGGCAGCCGTCGGCACGGTGTTCTTCCGCACGAGCTACGCGACCGCGCCGCACGCTGAAGTCGTGACGGATTAACGCGTCCGGCGCTGCGCACGCCGGAGTGCCTCGAGCCGGCGGCGGTCGAGCTTCGTCGGCCGTGCTCCCAGATCGGCACCGAGCGGCCGCGCTGCGCGCCGCTCGAGCGCCGCTTGCTCGCGGGCGGCGATCGACTCCGGTGTCTCCTCGTAGAGCCGTGCGGCCTCTGCAGCCGGACCACGGCGCTCGCTGAGCGCGCGAACGATCACCGTCCTGCGAACGGTGCCGATCGTGAGCTCGATCGTGTCGCCGACGCGCACCTCGCGCGCCGCCTTCACGCGCGCGTCGTTCACGTGCACGCGGCCTCCCGCGACAGCTTCTGTCGCAAGGCTCCGGGTCTTGTAGAACCGGGCCGCCCAGAGCCACTTGTCGACGCGCACGGTTACTCGAAGCAGAGCGCGCCGAGCTCGAGCAGCTCGTGGCCGACCTCGAGTGCCTCCCGGCGGAGGCGCTGCGTCTCGCCGGGGGTGAAGTCGAGGCTCGATGCGACCGTCTCGATCACGTCCGCGTAGCGTTTCGCGCCGTCGAGGGCTGCGAGGACCTCGATCATGTCGGCGCTCACCTCGAGCTCCGGATGGGTTCCCTCATCGAGGGCGGCGTGCGCCCCGAGGACGACCGTCCCTGTCCCCTCGGGCTCGAGTTGAAGCTCGAGCCTGAGCGGCCCCGCGACTGCGATGTGCGCGTCGAGAAGCAGGTCCTCGGACTCGTACTCGCCGAGAATCGCGCGCGACTCGAACGCGCGCAGGATCTGATCGCCCGCGTCCTCGAGGTCGTCCTCGTCGACCTGATCGATGCGCGTCGAGTGCTCCGCATCGACGCGCTTGTGCAGGAGGACGCCCCCCTCGCTCACCCATGTGACACCGAGGTCGTCGAGATAGCTCGTCCAGTCCTCGAGCGCCGCTTCGTACTGCTCGGTTTCGCCCGCAAGGTGGTCGTTCCACGTCGCAGCGTGGTTGAGCGGGTCTCCGCCCCAGATCGGAAGGATCCACGCATCGCAGTCGGTGTCGTCGACCCACCCGAGTGGACGAGCGTCGGGCTTCGCCTCCTCGTACCCGAGCCAGCTCACGAGCAGCGCGGCGTAGCCGCCGTCGTTCAGGTGCGACGCCGCGGTCTTGACCACGCGCTCGGAAACCTCGTCCGCGGCAAAACCTCCGTCGCGGTAGGCCCAGCGCGTCTCCGGAGAGACGACGTAGGGCGCGTTGCAGGTGATCAGGTCGAACGTCTCGCCCTCGACCGGCTCGAACAGGCTGCCTTCACGAACCTCGACGTTCCGGATGCCGTTCAGCGCAGCGTTCAGCTCGGTGAAGGCAAGCGCGCGTACGTTCACATCCGTCGCGATGACATGCTTCGCATGGCGCGCGGCGAGCAGTGCGTGGACGCCGCTGCCCGTTCCGACATCGAGCGCCCGCTCGACGTCGGGCCGCGGGGTGAGCGCGTCGCAGAGCCGCGTCGCTGCGGTGTACGCGGCGACGAAGTCTGTAGCGAACTCGCCCTCGTGACGTGGATCGTCGTCGGATGCGATGAAGAGCTCTGCGACCGGCAGGATGCGCATCCGCATCGTCACCTCGTTGCCGTCGATGTCGGCGACGCCGGCCGGCTCGAGCGAGGCGACGCCGCGCTCTCCAAGCGCCCGCGTCAGGTCTGCGACGTCGACGGGCTGGATGAGGAAGAAGGCCCGGATGACGGTGCCGAGTCGTGTCTGAGGAATCCGCCGTAGAAGTACGGGCATGTCCTTCGAGCGGGCCGAGTACGCGTCGTCGCCGAGCGCGTCCGTGATCGCGGCCTCCGTGTAGCCGGCCGTCTTCAAGGACTCGCCGACGATGCGGGCGGCGTTGACATCGATTGCTTGCTCTAGCTCGCTGGGCACGAAGCGGAATCATGCAGTACGGGGAGGACGCCCGGGAGGCTCCCCAACGAATCGAGCGACCGCGGCGTATATAGAGGCATGAGCGAGCCGATCTACGCCGCGGATCGATTCGCGCGCGTGGAGGTCGATCCGCTGACCGACAGAGCGCGCTTCGAGCAGCTGCTCGATCGGCACCACCGGCGCCTTCGCAAGGTCGTCGCAGGTGTGATCGCGGATCCCAATCGTGTCGACGACGTCCTGCAAGAGGCCTACTACAACGCGTACCGGAAGCTGCCGAGGGCGTTCGCAAACGAGGCGCACGAGTCGACCTGGCTCTACCGCGTCGTCTACCGCTGCTGTCTCGACGAGCTCCGAAGCCGCCGCCGCCGCCGGAAGCGGCGGTCGGAGAGGTCGAGCTGGCGGTCGTGGGGACTGAGCCGCAGCGGCGGATGGAGCTCGAGGATGCGTTCCGGACGCTCTCGCCGGCCGATCGCGCCGTCCTCCTGCTCGTCGGCGTTCTCGACCTCGACTACGCGAGCGCCGCGGCGATCCTCGGCGTTCCCCGCGGCACGCTCGCGTGGCGGCTGAGCACGGCACGGGCTCGTTTCCGGAAGGCACTCGACACCGGGAATCCGCGGCGTCCGAACACGGCGAATCAGTACGCCGCGTCGGCCGCACTCCTCCTCACCTCGGGGGGCGACTTCTTTTACGGCAAGAAGCTCCTCGTCCTCGACGAGTCGATGCAGGGATCCTCCGTCAGCCGGTCGCTCTGCACCAAAGGCGGACCCTCCGTGCCTCTGACGCCGAAGGGTCTCCGGCTTCGCAGCGTGCTCGGCCCGGGCATGTACAGCAGCCACGACGTCGAGTGCCGAAACGTGCGGAGGATCTTCGTCCACCTACGCACGACGATGAGTGCGAAAGGAACGCCCACCCACGCGGAGATCGCGATCCATATGGGAAGGCGCAGTACGCCGGCCGTCTACGCCGAGTGGTCAGTCCACCATCTGACGATGTCCGCAGGTGAGCCCTGCACCGACTCGGGCTTCTGACGGCGTGCTCGCCTTCGTCGTGCGGCGCGCATTCTTCGCGCTGCTGATCCTGGTCGCGGTCTCATTCGGCAGCTACTGGTTCTTCGCGCGGCACTTCTACGACCAGTTCGGCCAGATCGACCAGTCGCCGGCGCACACCTGGTGGACATGGTTCCGACACATCCCCGACGGAACGCTCCACCAGCCGCTTGCGAGTCTCACGCAGCCGCTCGGGCATACCGCGGCGCTCCTCGCCTGCACCTTTCTGCTCGTCGTCGTCTTCGCGATTTTCATCGGAGTCGTCTCGGCCGTCCGCGCGGGCTCCTTCGTCGACGTCGTGCTTCGCGGGTTTTCGTACGGCGCGTGGGCGGTGCCCGCTTTCCTACTCGCGTTGATCATCCAGAAGGTCGGGAGCATCGTCTACGCGCATTTCGGCTCGCAGCCGCTGCCGCTCTCGACATGGCCGGGCTCGTGCTACGTCCCGCTCACGGGAGGCTTCTCGAATGCAGACTGCGCCGTGCACGGCTTTGCGTACGTCGGCGTACGTCGCTCGTCGCTTCTCACGGCGCTCCCGCGCCGTACACGGTGACCGGCGTGCGAAAGGACTTTCCGAGCCCCGTGTCGTGTTGCGTCATGCGCTCCGCACGTCGCTGATCGCATTCGTCAGCGCCTCTTCCTCGATTTCGGATCGATCTTCGGCGCGGCGGTCGCCGTCGACCGGATCTTCCAGCTGCAGGGTCTCGGTAGTCGGTTCATGACCGCGATCGGGAGCGAGCATGTCGATCCGATGGCGACGCAGATGATCCTCGTCGTCACAGCCGCCCTCGTACTCGTCGCGTCGCTCCTCGGCGACATCATCGTGTCGATCTTCGATCCGCGCGTTCGGTTGCGATGAGAGAGCGTCGTCGGACCGTCTGGGCGCTACAACGGTTCTTCTCGCAACCGATTGCCGTCACGGCATTTGCCGTGTTGCTCGGGTTGCTCATCGTCGCCATGTTCGAGCGGCAGATCGCTCCGTACGGCTGGATCGGTGTGCCGCTCGGTCTGCTTGCGGGCTACTCCGCCGGCTGGCTCGACACCGTCCTGATGCGTCTCGTCGAGCTGATCACCGCGTTCCCGGCCGCATCTTCCGGAGTCATGTCTTGCCGAACATCGCGGGGACCGTGCTCGTCGCGGCGACCGCCGTGCTCGGTCAGGCAATCCTGCTCGACGCGACGATCGAGTTCTTCAACTTCGGGCTCCCGGCCTCGCGCTGGCCTTCGCTCGGGAACCTGCTCGCGGATGTGACGTTCTCCGGCGGTCTCGGGCTGAACGGCTACCGGCAGCTCGGCTGGTGGACGTGGGCGTTCCCGGCGATCGCGCTTGCGCTGCTGCTCGTCAGCGTCAACCTCGTCGGCGACGAGCTCGACGCGGCGCTGAACCCGACGCGTTCACGTCGTGCTCGCGCTTCCTGAATTCTCGCTGCAATTCGTCGTTCGAGACGGTCGACCATGTGTTGGAACTTCGTGAAGACACTTGCATCGATCCGATGTTTGGTCTACTCTCGGATCCGGCAATAACGCCGATACACATCATGCACAGGCATACCGACATCCAGACCTTCCTCGCCGAAGCGGCCATCGCCGTCACGGCCGCCTGCGGGCCTACGGGCTCCGCGAAGCGCCCGAACGACGATGCTGCCGGCCCTCGCCCGGAGGCATGTGAGCTAGCTGATTGCTTGCATAGCCGTTTCGAGTGAGGGCGACCCGAAGGGGTCGCCTTCGTCGTAGATAGGACAGTTGCAAACGATCGAACGAGGTGATGCTCAGCTTGAAACGCGACAATCGAGACTCGAGGCCCCGCCTGAGAGAGAAAGGCCCTGCAGCGCTCCGCGCGCTGGCAAATTCGCTGCCGAATACGGTGCGGCTTTTGCCTGCGAATTATCCGGAGTGTGCCGCAGCGCCGGGCTCCAAAGCCCCTCCACGTAGGACGCCGTATTTCGGCGATCCAGGGTCGAAGGGTAGGTGAGTGGCATGAACAACATCGTCCGGCGGAAGGTCGGCCGGCCGTGTCACAGCTCCGTCGGGTCGATGCCGCTGCGCGGACCTCGTCATGTGGACGAGGTGCATGGAGGGCATCGCAATCCGGGATCGTCCAACGGCCAGGACGTCACGCCCTGAACGTGAAGATCGAGGTTCGAATCCTTGTCCCGGAGCCTTGTCGAGAATATGGGCGAGTAGCTCAATAGCGGAGAGTGCTTGTCTCACAAACAAGAGGCTGCTGGTTCGAGTCCAGCCTCGCCCACTTTGCTGTCAGAGTCCGACGATGAGTAACTACGAGGCAGAGGACGTCGACTCGTACATCGCACACGCCGCCGCCGAAGCTCGGCCAATTCTCGAGGAGCTTCGAGCGATCGTCCGCTCGGCGGTGCCGGACGCCGAGGAGACGATCAGCTGGGGTGTCCCGTTCTATCGTCGCGGCGGTGCGCTCGGCGGATATGCCGCGTACAAGAAGCACGTGAGCTTCGGCTGCGACTCCGAGCTGCAGGCGAGCGACCGGGAAGCGCTCGAAGCGGACGGATACAAGACCGGGAAGAAGACCGTGTCGATTCCGTTCGGCCAGAAGGTGCCTGCCGAGGCGATCCGGCGGATTGTCGAGACGCAAGCGCGATTGAACGACGCTCGTGGTCGTAGCTCAGCCGGGTAGAGCGGCCGCCTGAAACGCGGCGCGCCGCAGGTTCGAATCCTGCCGACCACATCAATCTGGTTCCGTAGCTCAACGGGGTAGAGCTGCCGACTCTTAATCCGCGCGGTGCAGGTTCGACTCTTGCCGGGACCATCGCTCGGAAGGACTGCCAGCGGCGCGTCCCAGGACCGCGACGGACTCGTCTCGAACCGACGACTGTGGAAATGGGGGTTACCCCCATACCGTGTGTGTGCCAGTTCTGTGCCAGTTGTGTACCGCGCGCGGACGTGGCCCAAGAGGCGTGGCACCGGAGCGCCACTCCGGAGGTGCGTGTTCGAGTCACGCCGTCCGCTTGAAACATCGCAGGCCTGCGGTGTAACGGCGAGCATCGCGAGCTCCAACCTCGCGGGTCCGGGTTCGACTCCTGGTGGGCCTGCCAAAACCCGGTGCCAATACCCGGTGACAGTCACGGGTTACCGCTTCGTCACGAAATGGTGACGTCTTTCAAACCGCCGGAGTAGAGCCGCCACATGAAACGAGCCGACTGCGGGCGGGAGAACGGAGCCGTACCGGAAGCGGTCCCGCCAACGATGCGATCGTCTTCACGCGCGAGCGCGTTTACTGACGCGCGAGGTGCATGCGCAGCTCGGCCTCCGGATCGTCGATGAGGTCGCCGCTCACGTCGAGGGTGACGGTGTTCAGCGTTCCGGTGAACGCGAAGGGTCCCTCGTACTCCGGCGTCACGGGCGAGCCGGGGTTGGCTCCGCAGGTGAGGCTCCCTGGGTTGAACGTGAACGGAGTTGTCACCTCCGCCTCGGCAGCCCCGACCAGTTCACGATCGACGTAGAGTTGCATGAGGCCTGGAGCGCCCCTGCCCTTCTGCATATCCGGCTCCCCCGTCGGCTCGAACTCGAAGCGGAGCTCGTGCTTGCCGGCAGGAACGTCGCTCTCGGAGCTGACGCGGAGGAGTTGGCGTCCGACGTAGTTGTGGACGTAGTGCAGCTTCCCGTCCTTCATGAAGAACGAGTAGCCGCCCGCAGCCGTGCCTTGGCTCATCAGAACGCCCTCAGCGCCCTCGGCGCCGATCTCGACGTCGGCGGTGATGGTGTGCGGGCGATTGAGCACCCGCGGAGCAGCGAAGTTCGGGACCGACTGCGTGTTCGGCCGATAGGTGTAGCGGTCGCGCGGCCGCGCGATCAGCGGTTTCTCGCCGACCATCCGCGCAAGCGCACTGCCGTCGATCGGCATGACGCCATATTTGCCCGCCTCCACGTACCAGGTTGCGATCAGCGCGATCAGCCGGTCACGGTTGGCGGCGGCGACGTTCTTCGTCTCTGCGAAGTCCTCCGCGACGTGGTACAGCTCCCAGCCGGTCGCGTCGAGCTCGGAGAGGATCTCGGCAGTGATCGGCTGCCCGAACGGCACGCCGGCCTCGGCGAACGACGGCCCCGGCCACGGACAGACCGCACGCCATCCGTCGTGGTAGACGGCGCGGTGGCCGAACATCTCGAAGTACTGCGTCTTGTGCTTCGTCGACGCCTCGGCATCGGCGAGCGTCTGCGCGAGGCTGACGCCGTGCATCGGCGCTTGCACGACGCCACGGATCTGCGCCGGCGGCGTCACGCCGAGGAGGTCGAGGACGGTCGGGACCATGTCGACTATATGCGCGTACTGCGTGCGCACCTCGTCGCGAGCTTCGATCCCCTTCGGCCAGGAAACGATGAAGGGGTCGGTCGAGCCGCCGCGGTAGGTCTCGCGCTTCCAGCGGCGGAACGGCGTGTTTCCTGCCCACGTCCAGCCCCACGGATAGTGGTTGAAATGCTGCGGGCCGCCGATCTCGTCGATCAGCTTCAGGCTCTCTTCGACCGGCTCCTGGGCGTTGTTGAAGAACTGCGCCTCGTTCGTCGTCCCCGTAGGCCCGCCCTCGGCGCTCGCGCCGTTGTCGGAGATGACCATGATCAGCGTGTTCTCGAGCTCCCCGAGCTCGGCCAGAAAGTCGAGCAGCCTCCCCACCTGGTGGTCGGTGTGGCTGAGGAAACCGGCGAAGACTTCCATCATCCGGCTGTAGAGCCGGCGCTCCGGCTCCGGGAGGGAGTCCCACTCGGGGACGTCCGGGTCATGACGGGAAAGCTCGGCGTCGACCGGCGCGATCCCGAGCTCCTTCTGCCGCGCGAACGTCTTCTCGCGGTAGGCGTCCCAGCCGTCGTCGAAGACGCCGGCGTACCTGTCCGACCACTCCTTTGGCGCGTGATGCGGCGCGTGCGTCGCGCCGAAGCAGAGGTGGAGGTAGAACGGCTTGTCGGGGTCGGCCTGCTTGCTGTCGGCGATGAACGACACAGCCTTGTCGACGAGGTCGGCGCTCAGGTGGTACCCCTCCTCGGGCTTCTTCGGCGGCTCGACCTGGTGGTTGTCGTAGACGAGGTCGGGATGCCACTGGCTCGTGTCGCCGCCCAGGAAGCCGTAGTAGCGCTGGAAGCCGCGTCCGAGCGGCCAGCGGTCGTACGGACCTGCCGCAGTCTCCTGATTGCTCGGCGTCAGGTGCCACTTGCCGACCATGAAGGTGCTGTAGCCCTGCTCGAGGAGGATCTCCGAGAGCATCCCGTTCTCGAACGGCATGATCCCGTTGTAGCCCGGGAAGCCGGTCGCTAGCTCGGTGATGCACGCCATCCCGTTCGCATGGTGATTGCGCCCGGTCAGGATGCATGACCGACTCGGGGAGCAGAGCGCCGTCGTGTGCATGTTGTTGAAGCGCGCGCCGTTTGCCGCGATCCGATCGAAGTGGGGCGTCTCGATTGGGCTGCCGTAGCACCCGAGATTGCCGAAGCCCGTGTCGTCGAGGACGATGAAGAGGACGTTCGGGCTACCCTCCGTCGCCCGGACGGGCGCCGGCCACGCGGGGCTCGATTCGTCGCTGGTGCGGCCGATTACGCCGGGAAAGGCCCCTGCAGGGTCGTATTCGACGATCGACATCGGCGGCGCTCCGTTCATTCGATAACAGGTACCGCCGATCGTGCGGAGTCCTGGCGATAGGCGCGTCGTCCGATCGAGGTGATCGGCAGGAGAGCGCCTTCTAGTAGTCTTTGTTAGTTCGTTAAGGGTCCTCTGTCTCCGCGTCGAATGGTGTCCGCGTTGGCGGTCATCGTTGAGGAGAGCGGATGGAAGCTGCGATGCTGTGAGCGTGGCGGCGATCGAGGTGCGCGAGCGACTTGTCGCGTTTGTCGCAGATGTGGTGCGGCCGCTGCCGCTTGTGGCGGCAGCGCGAGAACGCGCTTGTCTATGTGCGCGGGCTGATCGAGCAGGGCGGTCGCAAGAGCTTGCAGCCGACCTTGTTTCGGCTCGGCGAGTCGGCGGCCGCTACCAGTCGGTGCAGCAGTTTCTCGCCGACTCGCCCTGGGAGCCGGGCCGCTTGATCCGGCCTGCGCCCAGCGGGTGCGCCGGAGCTCGGCGTCGTGGCCTGGGTCGTCGACGACACCGGCATCCCCAAGCACGGCAAGCACTCGCCGGGGGTGAAGCGCCAGTACTCGGGCACGCTCGGCAAGATCGGCAACTGCCAGATCGCCGTCAGCGTGCACGCGGTCGGCGAGCGGGACGCTGCCGCTCGGCTGGCGCTGTATCTCCCCGAGGAGTGGTGCGAGACCTGCCCGCCGGCGCAAGGCGAAGATCCCCGACGAGGTCTGTCTTCAAGACGAAGCCGCAGCTTGCGGGCGATCTCTGCGAGCAGGCCGCCGGCTGGGAGCTGCCGGCGGCGCCGATCCTGGCCGACTCGCGCCTACGGCGACACACCGCCTTCCGCAGCGTCTGGCACGCGCTCGGAGCTCGAGTACGTGCGTCGCGGTCCCCGCCGAGCACGAGCGTCTACGGGCCGGAGACGCGCTTCGCCGTCCCGAGCGCAACGGCCGACGCGGCACGGCCGCGCAGCGGTCGCTCGCCCCGACCGCAGAGCCGGAATCGCTGCGGCGCTCGCCGGGCGGCTGCCGGCGCGGGCGTGGCAGACGCTCCCATATCGGACGACACCCGCGGGCGAGGACGTCTCGAGCCGCTTTGCCTTCGTGCGTGTCGTCGCCACGCACCCGGTTCGCAGACCGGCATCGCCGCCGCGCTAGGAGTGGCTGATCATCGAATGGCCCGAGCGGCGCCGAGGCACCGAGCGACTACTGGCTCTCCAACCTGCGCCGAAGACGAGCCGCGCGAGCGGCTCACCCGCCTCGCCCGGCTGCGCTGGACGATCGAGCTCGACTACCGCCAGCTCAAAGGCGAGCTCGGACTCGACCACTACGAAGGCCGCAGCTACCGTCGGCTTCCACCACCACACCGCGCTCGTCACCTGCGCGCACGCCTTCCTCACCCTGGAGCGCCTGCGCCCGAAAGCCCCGCGGCCGGCCTGACCCTGCCGCAGGCGGTGCTGCTCCTACAGCCCGTCCTGCGCTGCTGGGCCGGCCGCTGCCGCATCTGCCAACAACCCGTCGACCTCGACCAACTCCACACTCTTCCACCGACGCGAGTAACAAAGTCCTACTAGAGGCTTGATGCGTATTCGGGTAGGGACCTGCGTCTTGTACGACGAAGGGCTTCCGGTCAGTGTCCCCTCGAGATGGAGGCTCGAGATGACGCCCGATCTGGAAGCCCTTGTCGTTGCAGCGTATGTGTTCGCGGATGAGTATCCGGTCCCTGCGCGGCCGGGGCCGGCGGCGAAGATCGCGGATGCGGAGCTGGTCGCGCTCGCGGTCTGTCAGGCGGCGATGGGGATCAGCTCCGACCGGCAGTTCCTCGGTCTGGTCGGCTATCGGCTGCCGGGCTGGTTTCCGCATCTGCCGTCGCAGTCGCAGTACAACCGGCGGTTGCGCGGCCTGACCGGGCTGTTGACGGTCGTGCAGCAGCGGCTGGCGCAGGCTGCTCGATGTCGGCGGCGCCCGGCTCGCCGACGGGACGCTGATCGGGGTCGCCAACTACGCCGGCTGTGCCGCAGCGGAGCGAGTTCGCCGGCACGCGCCGCCTACGGCTACTGCGCCTCCAAGAGCGAATGGGTCTGGGGTGTGCGGCTGGTGCTGCGCGCCGACCGGCGCGGGCTGCCGCTCGCCTACACGCTCGTGCCCGCCAACGAGCACGAGTACGAGCCGCTGCTCGACCTGGTCGAGCCGCGGCGAGACCGTGATCGCCGACAAGGGCCTCTGGGGCCGCGCCTACAACGAGCGGCATGGAGCTGCGGCGAGGTGCGAGCTGCTCACGCCCGGCACGCGAGCGAACCGCCGCCAACCACGACCGCGAGCGCGCGCTCGCCTCGACCCGGCTGACGATCGAGAGCGTCTTCGCGAACCTGAAAGAACAGATGCGGCTCGAACGCCACCTCGCCAAGACACCACGCGGGCTCGCCCAACGAATCGCGCAACGCCTGCTCGCACTCACGCTCGGCATCCTCCTCAACACCCTCAACGGCCGACCCGCACGCGCACTCGCCGCCTACGACGGCCGCTAACTCACATCAAGCCTCTAGGTGTCCTGCCCACGGACGTTGTGAACGCGGCTGATCGGGGGTTGCCCTCCGAGTGAGCTGTGTGGCCGCGCGGTGTTGTAGTGGTGGAGCCAGTGTGGCAGGGCGGCGGCGCGGTCGTGGTGGGAGTCGGTAGACGAGTCCGTAGGCCCATTCGCGCGCCATCGTCTGGTGGAAGCGCTCGACCTTGCCGTTGGTGCGTGGCCGGTACGGCTTGGTCGTCAGGTGCCGGATCTGGTTGCGGTCGAGCAGCCGCCGCAGGTCGCGGCTTTTGACGTAGATCCAGGCGTTGTCGGTCATCAGCCGTTTCGCGACGATCCCGTGCTCGTCGTAGAAGCGCGAGCGCGCGTTCGAGGAAGGCGGCGACGGTCGCGGCGCGTCTGATCGGCGTGGATCTCGGCGTAGGCGAGGCGGGAGTGGTCGTCGACGATCGCGTGCACGTACGTCGATGCCGTCGCGGTGCTGGCGGTCCTGGCTTGAGCGGTCACCGGTGACGCGGTGGCCCGGCCGCTCGGAAGCGCGCGTACTCGCTGGTGTCCATGTGCAGCAGATCGCCGGGGCAGGGCCACTCGTAGCGGTTGGCCGGCTCCCGCACCGGCCGCGGCGGCCGCGAGATCCCGGCCCGCTTGAGCACCTTCCAGACCGTCGAGTGGCAGAAGCCGGTCGCGCCCGCGACCAGGCGCGGCCCCCAGCCCGTCTTGCGCGGCAGGCGCAGATCGCCTCGGCGAGCTCGGGCGCGAGCTGCCTGCGGCGAGCGGTGCGGACGGCTCGAGCGATCGAACAGACACGACAGCGACGCCCGCGCCTCCGCGCCCGCTTCCAGCCAGCGGTGCCACCAGCGGTGCGCCGTCGCCGGCGACACGCTGAAGGCGGCCGCGGCCGCCTTCAGCGTCATCCCTCCGCGATCGCGCGAAACGAGCGCGTGACGGCCAGCCAGTCCGAGCTTCGCGTTACGGTGAAACGACATCCGGCCCTCCTTCGGAGTGCAGGTCTTTGGCGAGACCCACAGCCTCGAAGGAGGGCCGGATAGAACCCTCAGCCGTTCACAACCTCTGTAGGCACGTCATCTAGGGAGCGGCGTCCGACGGCTCCGCCAAGCCGAACACGCGTCCGCGGATGTCCTCGCCCGCCGCGGCGCGCTCGCCGATTTCCCAGATGAAGGCGAGCAGTCTGTGGTCAGGCGGCGGGATGTCAGTCGAGAAGCCGAAGCCGGACGCCCGCGCCGCGGACGCGATCCCGAGGAGCCGCGCGATCAGGTCGTCTCCCGCCTCCTGGAGCGTGCGGCCGGCGCCGTGCGTGATGCCCACGAGCGTGAGCC
Organism: uncultured Actinomycetes bacterium; assembly: GCA_963794045.1. Classification (GTDB taxonomy): domain Bacteria; phylum Actinomycetota; class Thermoleophilia; order Gaiellales; family Gaiellaceae; genus Palsa-739. The sequence goes on along the minus strand of CAWCCJ010000010.1, from coordinate 400,351 downwards.
GGCAGCAGTCGCCTCGTTCCTGCAGCTGAAGCGGCGGAACCCATGTCTTTTCCATTCTCGGAGTGTGCGTCTCTCATCGGATCCCGAAACGGGCGCCCTCCGATTCACTGCCTCTGTGGTGTCAAGGGAAGCACGCGCCCAGGACCGCGACGGACTCGTCTCGAACCGACGACTGTGGAAATGGGGGTTACCCCCATACCGTGTGTGTGCCAGTTCTGTGCCAGTTGTGTGCCGCGCGCGGACGTGGCCCAAGAGGCGTGGCACCGGAGCGCCACTCCGGAGGTGCGTGTTCGAGTCACGCCGTCCGCTTGAAACATCGCAGGCCTGTGGTGTAACGGCGAGCATCGCGAGCTCCAACCTCGCGGGTCCGGGTTCGACTCCTGGTGGGCCTGCCAAAACCCGGTGCCAATACCCGGTGACAGTCACGGGTTACCGCTTCGTCACGAAATGGTGACGCGTGCCAAAGCCCGCTGCCAAAACCCGGTGACAGTCACGGGTTACCGCTTCGTCACAAAATGGTGACGTCTTTCAAAGCGGGGGTTACCCCCGGTTTAGAGCCGCACATGAAACGAGCCGGCTGCGGGCCGGAGCACGGACGGTTATCGGGAAGAGCGCCCGGCGAGAGCACGGGAGGTCGCGGGTTCGAGTCTCGCACGGTCGCCGCCTACGGGAGCGGCCGTTAGCTCAGGGAACACTCCGCCCGGCACCCACACGACCGCAGCTCGACGCCCCCGAGAGAGGAGGAGCGCATGTCGTACTTGCTGCAGCACGCGCACCGCCTTACCTCGACCGCGCGCGTCGACGAGTTCACCCGCCTGAACCACCCGGGCCTCTACGGCGATGCGTTCGTCCGCGTCTTCGTCGAGGACACCTCGCGCCTGCGCAGCCGCAACCGGCGCGACCCGCGCACGTCGTTGAAGATCGGCGACTGCGCGAACACGATCGCACTCGAGTTCTCGCTCGAGGACGAGACCCACCGCGAGAGCTCGCTCTACAAGATCGACACGCTGATAACCGCCAGCGCGCCGGCATGACGCACCGCGACCTGCTGCGCCTGTCGCACCCGTCGGCCCGCGTCGGCGGCGGCAATCCGACGCTCGGCGTCACGGACGAGCACGGTCGCATGTTCGAGTGGATCGTTCGCGGCGGTGACACGGATGGACTGCCGCGCATCGTGGAGGGCTTTGCACGCGCGCAGTCGGCGACGACGGCGCGCGAGGCGGCCGCGCTCGTTCGCGAGTACGGCCTGCCGCGTGAGGTACTGCAGCCGGAGCACCTGACGTCGGGCGAGGTGTGGGACGCACTCCTCGGCGACATGCCCATGACGGCGCTCATCCGCAACCTCGCGACGATGACCCGTGTCGGCCTGCTCGAGAACCGCAACGCGACGGCACGTGTCGTGGCACAGCTCGGCGACGCCGACCGTCTGCGGCGCGCACGCGTGCACCCGGTGACGGTGCTCGCCGCGCTCCGCACGTACGCGTCGGGCCGCGGCGGCCGCGGTCGAAACGAGTGGCGTCCGGTGCGTGCAGTCGTGGACGCGCTCGATGCGGCGTTCTACGCGTCGTTCGGCAACGTCCAGCCCACGGGCAAGCGGCTGCTGCTCGCGCTCGACGTGTCGGGCTCGATGACGGGCGGCTCGGTGGCAGGTGTGCCGGGCCTCTCGCCGCGCGACGCGTCGGCGGCACTGGCGCTCGTCACGGCGTCGGTGGAGGAGCAGTACGAGATCGTCGGCTTCTACGCCGGTCGCCGCGGTTGGAAGACGGGTGTGAAGCGACACGCCGGCTGGGGAGAGGACGGCCTCACGCCGCTCGCGATCTCGCCGCGCCAGCGGCTGGACGACGCCGTGGACGCGGTGTCGGGCCTGCCGTTCGGCGGCACGGACTGTGCCCTGCCGATGCTGTACGCACGCAAGACGGAGCGTGCGGTCGACACGTTCGTCGTGTTCACGGATTCGGAGACGTGGGCGGGTGACATCCACCCGGCCGACGCGCTCCGTGATTACCGCCGCGCATCGGGCATCGATGCACGCCTGGTGGTCGTGGGCATGGTCTCGAACGGTTTCTCGATCGCCGATCCGGCCGATGTGGGGATGCTCGACGTCGTCGGCTTCGACACGGCGACGCCGCAGCTCATCTCCGACTTCGCACGCGGCGCTCTCTGACGAGGAGGGCGCCGCTGCGCCCTTCGACAGCTAGAGAGGAGACACAATGCACCGGCACCTGTACGTGGTCCGGCGCCCCGCGACGCAGATCCCGGTGCGCCCGGCCAAGGTCGTGCAGCTCGAGGCGCGCCGGCAGGCACGTCTCGAGGCGCGGCGGCCGACCAAGCCCGCTGCGTGACGGTCATCGGGGTCGCCCCACGGGGCGGCCCCGCTTCATACGGATGTGGCGGAAACTCGGTAGACGCGCCGGTCTCAGAAACCGGTGGGCGACGCCCGTGAGGGTTCGACTCCCTCCATCCGTACTTCGCGGGAAGCGCCTGCGAAACGCGTCGCCCCGACGGGAAGATGAGGCGGCGTCCTGCCGTCCTGTGGTCACCGACGCGAAAGGAGCACACCGTGAACGAGCATGAGCAGCACGAGTCCGAGGAGATCGAGCAGATCGAGGACCTCGACGTGTCCGACGCTCAGGGCGATGACGTGCGGGGAGGCGAGATCTCGCTCTCGTATGGAAAGGTCGTGGTGACCTACACGCCACAGAAGCCGTAGTCGTCGGATCCCCACGGAGGACGGGAAGGTGTCCTCTGCGATGGCCGTGCTCACCTGACGATCCACGCCCTCGTAGCTCAGCGGACAAAGAGCAGCGGGTTTCGGCCCCGCGTGCGGAGGTTCACTCCTCCCGGGGGCCTGGCACCGTGGCCGAGCGGCAAGGCACGCGCCTGCAAAGCGCGACGACGTCGGTTCGAGTCCGCCCGGTGCTTCTAGACGGCGTCGAGTAGACCGCGAAGAGGTGCGGGAATCCGCCTCAGGTCGAGCGCGGCGACGAGAAGGCGTGCGTACTCGATCTTCCGGTTGTGCATGAACCCGTGCACTTGACGGTCAAGCGGGCGATCTCGATGCGCAACCTGCTTCTGATACGTGCGAAACGACGAGAGCTCGCCGCGAGCCTCGATCACGCGCAGCACGCCCTCGGTCCCGACGGCGCGCACGAGCTCGTCCTCGAGGTCGCGCACGCAGACGAAGAACCCGGAGCCGAGCGCACGCTCGAACGACCGCGCCTCGCCTTCGTCGCAGAGGCCGACGGCCTGCACACCCTCTGGCAGCGAGGCGAGCACGCGCCGGATCGCCTGCGCCCCGCCGATCGGCACGACCGCGACGCCTTCCCCCTCGAGGTCACGTCCGAGCCGCGCGGCGAGCGCTCGCACGGCGACCTCGTCGCTCGTGCCTTCGACGAAGACCACGCTTGATGTCAGCTGAGATGAGATAAGGAGAACACGATGCCCGAGATCAAGACCTTCGGCCCGGTCGACAGCCGCAGCCTCGAGCAGCTCCAGCGCTGCATGGACGCCGGCGACGCCGACTTCGGCGTCCTCTGCGCCGACCATCACCCCGGCCACAGCCAGCCGATCGGCGGCGGCATCGCTTACGAGGGCTTCGTCTCCCCGTCGGGTGTGGGCTACGACATCGGCTGCGGCAACAAGGCTGCCCTGACGAATCTCCGCGCGGACGAGATCGAGGTGGAGCCGCTGATGCGCGAGATCATGCGCCGCATCTCCTTCGGCATGGGCGTTCCGGCGCAGGAGCGCGTCGACCATCCGGTGCTCGACGAGATCAAGCACGCCGACTTTGCGCCGCAGCGGAAGCTTGCACAGACTGCGGCCTCGCAGCTCGGGACCGTCGGCTCGGGCAACCACTACGTCAACGTGATGGCTGACGAGGAGAACCGGGTCTGGGTCGGTGTCCACTTCGGCTCGCGCGGCTTCGGTCACAAGACCGCGTCGGGATTTCTCGCGCTCGCGCAGGGCCTCCCCTTCGACGGCCGCGCACGCGACGGCGAGATGGACTCGCCGCCGGTCCTTTTCTCGGTCGACTCAGAGCTCGGCCAGGCTTATGTCGCAGCGATGGAGCTCGCGGGCGAGTACGCGTACGCGGGCCGCGACGTCGTGGTCTCAAAGGTGCTCGAGATCCTCGGCGCCGAATCGCTCCACGAGGTGCACAACCACCACAACTTCGCGTGGCGCGAGGAGCACTTCGGCCGCACGTACTGGGTGATTCGGAAGGGCTGCACGCCGGCAAACCCGGGTCAGGAGGGATTCGTCGGAGGCTCGATGGGCGACGAGTCCGTGATCCTCGAGGGCGCCGAGTCGGAGGACAACGCGCAGGCGCTGTACTCGACGGTGCACGGCGCGGGCCGCGTGATGAGCCGCTCGCAGGCCGCGGGACGCGTTCGTCGCCGGAAGGTGTGGGCGTGCCGCAACCGCGACTGCACCCGCATCTTCGACGACGGCGGCGCGGTGTGCGAGGACCATCCGAACCACAAGCTGCAGAAGGTGTGGCATGAGGAGCAGGTCGGGCCCGGGCTCGTCGACTGGCCCGCGGTGCAGGCGCGGCTTCGCGAGCGGGGCATCGTCGTCATGGGCGGCGGCGCCGACGAGGCACCGGAGGTCTACAAGAGGCTGCCCGACGTGCTCGGCGCGCACGGCGGAACGATTCGCGTCAAGCACACGTTGTGGCCGCTCGGGGTTGCGATGGCCGGTCGCGACATCGTCGACCCGTACAAGGACTGACACGAAGGGCCCGCTCGTGAGAGCGGGCCCTTCGTCCTTCTGAGAGGCCGAACCTCTACGGCTTCAGGACCACCTTGAGACAGTCGTCCTGCTTGTTCTTGAAGAGGTCGTAGCCCTTTGCAGCGTCGCTCAGCGACAAGCGGTGCGTGATGATGTACGTCGGGTCGATCTCGCCGTCCATGATCCGCTGGAGCAGCGGCTGCATGTAGCGGTGCACGTGGCACTGCCCCGTCCGGATCGTGATGCCCCTGTTCATCAGCGCACCGATGGGGAACTTGTCCATCAGCCCGCCGTAGACGCCGACGATCGAGACGATGCCGCCGTTGCGCACGCTCATGATCGCCTCGCGCACCGCGAACGGACGCTCGGTCTCCTGCCGCATCGCCTGCTTCACGCGGTCGTAGGCGTACAACGCGCCGTGGTGGTGTGCTTCCAGCCCGACCGCGTCAATGCACGCATCGGGGCCGCGCCCGCCCGTCAGTTCCTTCAACGCTTCCGGGACGCTGTCGACGTCCTCGTAGTTCAGCGTCTCGATGCTCAGGTTCTTCCGGGCGATCTCGAGCCGGTAGTCGAAGCGGTCGATCATGATCACCCGTTCCGCGCCCAGGAGTTGTGCGCTTGCCGCGGCGAACTGGCCGACCGGGCCTGCGCCCCAGACCGCGATCACGTCGCCGCCCTGGATGTCGCAGAACTCGGCGCCCATGTATCCGGTCGGGAAGATGTCCGACAGGAAGAGCACCGCCTCGTCGGAGACGCCGTCCTCGATCTTCAACGGGCCGACGTCGGCGAACGGGACGCGGACGTACTCCGCCTGCCCACCGGCGAATCCCCCGGTGAGGTGCGAGTACCCGAAGATGCCGGCCGTTGGGTAGCCGAACATCTTCTCCGCGAGACGGGCGTTCGGGTTCGTGTTCTCGCAGAGCGAGTACTGCTTCCGGTCACACGCGAGGCACGCGCCGCACGCGATCGGGAACGGCACGACGACGCGGTCGCCCACCTTCAAGTTGTTCACCCCGCGGCCCTTCTCGACGACCTCGCCCATGAACTCGTGGCCCATGACGTCGCCGCGCTTCATGGTCGGCACGTAGCCGTCGACGAGATGGAGGTCGGAGCCGCAGATCGCCGTGGAGGTGATCCGGACGATCGCGTCCCGCTCGTTCAGGATCGTCGGGTCGGGAACGTTCTGCACCTCGACCTTGTTGCGTCCCATCCAGCATGTGGCTTTCATCGAACTGCCTCCTCCATGGGCTGGGCCGGACGCTGCTTCACGTGCTGCCGCAGCAGATGGCCCTCGGGCACTGCGTCCGAGCGCACGATCTCGCCGGTCTCGAGCCGTTGCTTCAGCCGACGGAGGTCGTCGGCCAGCTGCGTTGCCAGGTCGTTGCCGCTGACCTTCGACGCGAGCGCGCCGATCTCCCCGAGCGCTGGATCCTCCGTCCATTCGACCACGACCTCCGTGCCGCGACCGCCCGGGGCATCCGCGTAGCGGATGGCGGCACCGTGCTCGAGCACCTTCTGCCGCAGCTCCTCGCCGATCGCCTGCTCGATCTCTCCTTGCGGCTTGCGGATCGTGATCGCCTTGCGGACGAGCATCCCGCTCCGCGGCTCGCCCTCCTTGCGGCCGAGATGCAGGCTCTCGTAGATGTCTGGCGCCGCGACGCCGAGCACGTTCGCCATCGCGAACGCGGTGCGGAGCCGGCGCTTCGGGTTGCGAGCAGCGACGACACCGAGCAGGGCGAGGTCGAGTGCGTCGCCGGCAACGCGCGACCACACCCACATCGTCGGCCGCGACCGAGACAGGACTCCCGTTCCCTGCGCGATCTCGCGGACCCCCATCAAGCGCATGACGAGCGGTGCAGACCCCTTGGCGCGCGAGCCGACAAACCTGCACATCGCGCGCGGCATGGTGACCTGCGCGGTGCCCAGAGCGATGCTGAACCATCCCAGAAAATTCGCGAGCGAATCGCGATCTTTCGCACGAACCGTACGAACGGTCACGGACGCGCCTCCTTCCGTCGTTTCGGCTCACCTCGCCGGAGCAGCCGAGAGCGAAACGTCAGGAGGTGCTAACCGCGCTCGGGCGCTCGACCATCTCCTCGCTCGAGCCGATCCCCTGTACGTCGGGCATCGCTTCAGGTCGTCGAGCGCCGCGCGGAGCCTGCGGGGGATCTGGGGGCATGCGCGCCGGCGATCCGGATCTCGTCGAAGGCGAGCCGGACGTAGCCGCCCCACGTACGCACGGGCTCGACGAACCGGATCACGCCGTCCTCGTCGCGGTGAATGCCGTCCGGGAACGGCCGCTGTGCAAGTCGCCGCAAGAGGTCGTGCAGACGGTGGATCGATTGAACCGCAGTCGTCGGGTCGGCGAAGGGCTGTTGCAGCCTGCGCTCCGCGATGTCCACGAGCGCGCGCATGGCAGCGCCGAGATCCTCCTTGAGCGCACGCTCGTCGCCGAGGATCACGAGGTCGGCGACCTTCTCGTAGTCGAGGCCGCTGTCGTCTCCGTGGACGCGAAAGAGCGGTGAGTCGTGCGGGACGAAATCGCCCATCATCGGGACGAGCTCGAGCGTGCAGTCCGCCTTGTGCGCCGCCTCGACGATGCGGTCCCGCAGCACGCGGACGACGACTCCTGCAGTCGGTGAGGCGATGACCGAGTCGTTGGTAGTCAGGCCGCCGGGACTCGGGAAGAGCTCGTCGACGAGCTCGATTGCGCGATCTCCGGCTGTATCGATGAGCGACGAGCTGCGCAACGTGATGCCGATCCGGTGCGTATAGAAGACGAGCATCACGAGGCTCGCGAGAAGGAGCGCATAGGACACGAGGACGGAGAGGCCGGGCACCTTTCCCTCCACGACGTCGACTCCGCGCAGTGTGATGACGGCCTGCACGAGCGTCGCACCGAAAAGTCCGATCACGAGCTGGCTCGGATGGTTCTCGAGCAGAACCGGCGCATCGAAACGACAGTGCCCCCAGACTCCCTCCGGGAAAGCGCGTGGCCACCGCCGACGACCTCCGTCCGCTCCTCCTCGCCCTGCACAAGGCAGTTCTCTCTGCCGAGCGCAAGGGCGTCGAGCGCGTCCACGGAGCGCTGAGCGGTGCGGAATACCTTCAGATCATCTCCGACCCCGTGCGCTACGGCTGGCTGAAGCCCCTCACCGAGCTCGTGCTCGCGCTCGACGAGGAGGACGCGGACGACGACGACCTGACGAACCGGGCGCGGGAGTTGCTGAAGCCCCCGAAGCAGTCGACGCCCTTCGGGCGCCGCTACCTGTCGCTGATGCAGCGCGAGCCGGGGCTCGTCATCGCGCACTCGGCGCTGGCGAAGCGGCTCTGAGCGCGACGGGATCGAATCAGTAAGTTGACACTTACGTAAGTAGATGCTTAACTAATGCCATGGAGGCAGCGCTCAAGGCGATCGCCGAGCCGCGGCGGCGGCAGATCCTGCAGCTCGTGCGGGCAGGGGAGCTCTCGGCCGGCGAGATCGCGTCGCACTTCGAGGTGACGCGGCCCGCGATCTCGCAGCACCTGACGGTCTTGAAGGAGGCGGGGCTCGTGGACGAACGGCGGAACGGCACGCGACGGCTCTACCGGGCGCGTCCGACGGGTCTTGCCGAGCTGCGGGACTTCCTCGAGTCCTTCTGGGGAGAGCGGCTCGAGGCGTTGCAGGCAGAAGCCGAACGAGAGGAGAGGAAGGATGATGAAAAGCGCGACTGAAACCCAGGTCTTCACGCGCGAGCTGGCGATTGCCGCGCGGCCGGAGACGGTCTGGAAGCTGCTCGCCGATCCGGCGAAGCAGTCCGCCTGGTGGGGCAGTCCCCTCGCATTCGAAGCAGTTCCGGGCGGCCCGTTCCGGGTCGAGGTCATCCCCGGACACATCGCGAGCGGCGAGTTCGTCGAGGTCGACGAGCCGACGCGGCTCGTCTACACGTGGGGCTGGGAAGGCCAGGGGGACGACGGCGTGCCGCCTGGATCGACGACCGTCGAGATCTCGCTTGTCGCGGAGGACGACGGCACGAAGCTCACCTTCGTCCACCGCGATCTGCCGACCGAGGCCACGCGCGACTCGCACGCGTTCGGCTGGGACAACTACCTCGGCCGACTCGCGACCGTCGCCGAAGGCGGCGACCCTGGCCGCGACCCGTTCCTCGATTCGATGTGAGGGAGATGGCCCCGGCATTGCGCCGGGGCCATCTCACTTCTCCTCGAGCTTCAGCGACGCCGAGTTGATGCAGTAGCGAATACCCTGTCGGGCTGCGGCCCGTCCGGGAACAGGTGGCCGAGGTGGCCGCCGCAGTTCGAACACATGACCTCGGTGCGCACCATCCCGTGGCTCGTGTCCGTCTCCTCGTCGATCGCGCCACCGCTCGCCGGTGCGTAGAACGCGGGCCAGCCGCAGCCGGAGTCGTACTTCGTCTCGGACTCGAAGCAACGTTGCGCCGCAGCCGGCGCAGACATACGTCCCGTCGTCGAAGACGTGGTCGTACTCGCCCGTGAAGGGCCGCTCCGTGCCTTTCTCGCGGAGAACGCGGTACTGCTCGGGCGTCAACTCCGCGCGCCACTCCGATTCGGTCTTCTCGATTGGACTCATGGCCCTGATGGTACGAATGGGGGATGGTCGAGGACGAGAACGCTCCACGCGTCCGCCTGATCTTCAGCGCGCTCCTGCTCGTCGTTCTGCTCGCATCGCTCGACCAGACGATCGTCGCAACCGCGCTGCCGACGATCGTCGGCGATCTCGGGGGCCTCGAGCACCTCTCCTGGGTCGTGACCGCGTACCTGCTCGCGTCCACGATCACAGGCCCTCTCTACGGCAAGTTCGGCGACCTCTACGGCCGCAAGCCGACGCTGCAGGTCGCGATCGTCATCTTCCTGATCGGCTCGGTCGCTCTGCGGGATCGCCCAGAACATGCCGCAGCTGATCGCGTTCCGCGCGTTGCAGGGGCTCGGCGCCGGCGGGCTCATCACGACGACGATCGCCGTCGTCGGCGACATCATCCCGCCCCGCGAGCGCGGGCGCTACCAGGGCATCTTCGGCGCGGTCTTCGGCGTGTCGACGATCATCGGCCCGCTGCTCGGCGGGTTCTTCGTCGACAACCTGTCGTGGCGCTGGATCTTCTACGTGAACCTGCCGGTCGGTGCGGTTGCGCTCTTCGTGATCGGGGCGGTCTTCCACTCGCGCACGGAGCGCGTCGAGCACTCGATCGATTACGTCGGCGCCGCGACGCTCGCAGCCGGCCTCTCGTGCGTCGTGCTCTTCACGAGCCTCGGCGGCACGACGTTCGCGTGGGACTCGACGCAGATCGCAGTCCTCATCGTCCTCTCGATCGTCCTGCTCGTCGCGTTCTGCTTCGCGGAACGGGCGCTCCTCGGAGCCGATCCTCCCGCTCGAGCTCTTCCGGAACCGGATCTTCGCCGTCACGTCGATCATCGGCTTCGTCATCGGGCTTGCGTTGTTCGGCTCGGTCACCTACCTGCCGATCTTCCTGCAGATCGTGAAGGGCGAGAGCCCGACAAGGTCAGGTCTCCAGCTGACGCCGATGATGGCCGGTCTCTTGATCACCTCGATCGTGAGCGGGCGCCTGATCAGCAGGTTCGGCCGCTACCAGCCGTTCCCGATCGTCGGCACGGCGGTGATGACCGTCGGGCATGTACCTGCTCTCGCGGCTCGACACCGGCACCGATCCGGTGTACACGGGCTTCGCGATGGCCGTGCTCGGGCTCGGCCTCGGCATGGTGATGCAGGTGCTCGTGCTCGCGGTGCAGAACGCGGTCGACTACCGGAACATGGGCGTGGCGACCTCGGGCTCTCTCCTCTTCCGCCAGGTCGGCGGTTCGATCGGCATCGCGCTCTTCGGCGCGATCTTCACGAACGGGCTGCACACCCAGCTCGCGGACCGTCTGCCGCCCAACGTGAGCATTCCGAAGACCGTGAGCCCCGCCGTCGTGCGGCACCTGCCGCCGCGCGCGCACACCGCGTATATCGACGCCGTCGCAGCTGCGTTGCACCCGGTGTTCGTCGTCGCGACGTTCGTCGCGCTCTTCGCCTTCGCCGTGACGTGGTTCCTGCGCGATGTCCCCCTCCGATCCGTCCTGCCGGCAGACGGCCAGGAGTTCGCCGGGTCCGCTGCAGAGGAAGCAACTATCCCCGCGCCGTGAGCGAGCCGGCCGTCGAGCTCGAGCGCCGGGACGACTGGCGCGCATGGCTCCGCGTGAACCACGGAGGCTCGACGGGGGTCTGGCTCGTCACCTGGAAGAAGTCGGCAGGGCGACCCCACGTCTCCTACGACGAGGCGGTGGAGGAGGCGCTCTGCTACGGCTGGGTCGACAGCAAGTCCCGCGCCGTCCACGAGGAGCGCACCTCGCTCTGGTTCACGCCGCGGAAGCCGAAGAGCTCCTGGTCTGCCTCGAACGTGGCCCGCGTCGAGCAGCTCGAGCGCGCGGGGCGCATGCGCGCGGCCGGTCGGCGGGCCGTGGCCGAGGCGAAGGAGAACGGCCGCTGGCCGATCTGACCCTTTCGGGGCGTGCAAATCGGCCGGATCGGCTGCTACGCTGATTTCACGGACGGCAACGGGTCGTCCCGTGAGATTTCAGCTTCTCGTTCCTCCTTCGGCGGTTTCGAGTCAGTGTGATCTCGAACCCGCAAGTGATTTGACAAGGAGTCGAACAACCATATGAGTGAAGCTTTCGCTTCGCGCGCTTTGGTCGTGAGCGTGACCGCGAGATCGAGCGCAGCTCGCCGTCGCGCGGTTTCGCCGAACCGTTCTATATCCAGTCCCTCGTCCTCCCGGAGGCGCTCGCGCGGCCGCGACATCCTCGCAAAGTCGCCGACCGGCTCGGGCAAGACGCTCGCGTTCGGAGTCCCGATCGTCGAACGCCTCTCGGAGGACGGGAATCGCCCCGAAGCCCTCGTCCTCGTGCCGACCCGCGAGCTCGCGCTCCAGGTCGCCGAGGAGATCGGCTCGTTCTCCTCGGGCAAAAACCTCAAGGTCGCGCTCGCCTACGGCGGCACCCCGGTGCACGCGCAGGCGAAGCGGCTGAAGGGCGCGCACATCGTCGTCGCGACGCCGGGCCGCCTCCAGGATCTGCTCGAGCGCAGGCTGGTCTCGCTCGACGGCATCCGGATCCTCGTCCTCGACGAGGCCGACCGCATGCTCGACATGGGCTTCCGCCCGCAGGTCGACCGGATCATGCGCCGCCTGCCGAACGAGCGCCAGACGATGCTCTTCTCGGCGACGCTCGACGGCGAGGTCGGCGAGCTCGCCACGGCATACACGAACGATGCCGCTCGATTTCGAGGCCCGTCGTGAGGTCGAGAACGCGGACGGCGTCATCGAGCACGACTTCGTTCCCGTGACCCCCGACGGCAAGATCGACACGCTCGTCGAGCTGCTCGACTCAGAAGCGGGCCTCTCGCTCGTCTTCGTGCGCACGAAGCGCGGCGCAGACCGCCTCGCGCAGAAGCTCAGCCGTCGCGGCGTCGAGGTCGTCGCCATGCACGGCGACATGGGCCAGTCCGCAGCGCGAGCGCGCCCTCGAGCGGTTCCGCTCCGGCCGCGCCACCACCCTGATTGCCACCGACGTCGCTGCCCGCGGCCTCGATCTCGACGACATCGGCCACGTCATCAACTTCGACCCGCCCGAGGACGACAAGGGCTACGTGCACCGCGTCGGGAGGACCGGCCGCGCCGGCCGCTCCGGCCGCGGCAGCACGCTCGTCCTGCCGGACCAGCAGGCCGACGTCAGTCGCGTCGCTGCGATCCTCGGGCACAAAGAGCAGTTCGAGAGTACGGGAATGCAGTACCGCCCGGCCGAAGCTCGTGTACACGAGCCGCCGGGGCCGGCGTTCCCGGTGGTAAGTGCGGGGGAGGTGAATCAATTGGCAACCGGCACCGTGAAGTGGTTCAGTGACGAGAAGGGGTACGGCTTCATCACCCCCGATGACGGGTCGAAGGATCTGTTCGTGCACTTCACCGGCATCTCCGGCGAGGGCTTCAAGTCCCTCGTCCGAAGGCGCAAAGGTCGAGTTCGAGGCCACCGAGGGGCAGAAGGGCCCTCAGGCGACGAACGTTCACCCGATGTAGGAGAGTCTCGTTCCACGCATGACCGAGAAGGGCCCCGAAAGGGGCCCTTCTTCGTGCGGTTCTGAGTTGACATCGGCTTATACCTGTCATTAGCCTGCCAAACTCAACCAAGTCGATGGGAAAGGTGGAACCCGCATCGTGCGTCGCTCAGTGCTCGCGCTCCTCGCGCTCGCGGCCCTCGTGGCCGCAGCCGTCGCGAGCGCAGCGCCTGCCCAGAAAAGGACACCTCGCTCTCGGTCGCCGCGTACTCGATCCCGACCGCGGTCTTCCCGAAGCTCGAAGCCGCCTACTCGGCCACGGCGGCGGGGAACGGCGTCAAGTTCTCGAACTCGTTCGCCGCCTCCGAGGTGCAGAGCAAGGCCGTCGCCGCCGGCCTGCCCGCCGACGTCGTCAACTTCTCGATCTCCACCGACGTCGACCGTCTCGTCTCGTCGAAGCTCGTCGACAAGAACTGGGCGAAGAACAAGTACGACGGCATCGTCTCGAAGTCGGTCGTCGTCTTCGTCCTGCGGAACGGCAACCCGAAGCACATCAAGAGCTGGGACGACCTCGTGAAGCCGGGCGTCGACGTCGTCTTCCCGAACCCGTTCAGCTCGGGCGGCGCGCGCTGGGACGTCATGGCCGCCTACGGCGCGCAGCTGCGCGAGGGCAAGACGCACGAAGCAGGCGCGTTGCGTACCTGCAGCAGCTCTTCAAGCACAACGTCTCGCAGGACACGAGCGGGCGCAACGCGCTCAACACGTTCCTCGCCGGGCGAGGGCGACGTGCTGCTCGACTACGAGAGCGACGCGAAGCTCGCGCAGTCGCAGGGCAAGCCCGTCTACTACCTGATCCCGAAGGCGACGCTGCAGATCGAGACGCCGCTCGCCGCCGTCAACACCGGGAACAAGGCGGACGCGCAGAAGTTCGTCAACTGGCTCTACACGCCGGCGGCGCAGACGATCTGGGCGCAGAACGGCTTCCGGCCGGTCCGACCTGAGCGTCTTCCGCAAGTTCAAGAAGCAGTTCCCGCCGCGGCCGCAGCTCTTCAAGATCGGCTACGTCGGCGGCTGGGACAAGGTGAACACCCAGTTCTTCGATCCGACGAACGGCATCGTCGCGAAGATCGAGCAGTCGCTCGGAGTCTCCACTGGCGGTTGACGCAGCACGGATGCCGAGGGCGCGGCGGCGCGCCCTCGGCGCTCCGGCGCTGTCGAGCGGCATCGCGCTCGGGTATCTCAGCGTCGTCGTCCTGATCCCGCTCGCTGCGCTCATCGCGAAAGGGATCGCAAGGCGGCTGGCATCACTTCTGGCAGGTCGCCTGGAACCCGGAGGCGAAGGCGGCACTGAAGCTCACGCTCGAGCTCGCGGCTGCCGTGGTCGCGATCAACGCGGTCACCGGCACGGCGCTCGCGTGGACGCTCGTCCGCGACGACTTCCGCGGGCAAGCGCTTCGTCAACGCGATCATCGACCTGCCGTTCGCGCTGCCGACGATCGTCGCCGGGCTGACCCTCCTCGCGCTCTACGGGCCGAAGAGCGCGCGTCGGCGTCAACGTCGCGTACACGCGCTGGGGCGTCCTGATGGCGCTCCTCTTCGTGACGCTCCCGTTCGTCGTGCGGACGGTGCAGCCGGTGCTGATCGAGCTCGACCGGGAGATGGAGGAGGCGGCGGCCTCGCTCGGCGCCGAACCGCTTCACGATCTTCAGGCGGATCGTCTTCCCGCACCTGCTGCCCGCGCTCCTCTCCGGCGTCGCGCTCGCGTTCGCGCGCGCGATCGGCGAGTTCGGCGCGGTCATCCTCATCGCCGGGCAACCTGCCGTTCAAGACGGAGGTCGCGCCGCTCTACGTCTTCCAGCGGCTGAACAGCGGCGACACCGAGGGCGCCGCCGCGCTCGCCGTGCTCCTGCTCGTCATCTCGCTCGCCGTCCTGCTCGGCGATCGGCGGCGCTCCGCCGCTGGGCCACGCGCCATGACCGCTAGGTATCGTCGATCCGCTACGGCTCGCTCGGCTATCTCGCGCTGATCCTCGTCGCGCCCGTCGTGCCTCATCTTCTGGCGCGCGTTCGAGCACGGCTTGGCGCCGTTCTGGGACGCGATCTCGAACCCGGACGCCGTGCATGCGCTGAAGCTCACGCTCGAGGTCACGATCGTCGCCGTGCCGCTCAACACGGTCTTCGGCATCCTCTGCGGCCTCGCGATCGTGCGCCATCGGATGCCCGGGATGGGGCTCGTCAACGCGCTCGTCGACCTGCCGATGGCGCTCTCGCCGGTCGTCGTCGGCCTCGCGCTCTATCTCCTCTACGCGCGCGACGGCTGGTTCGGCAGCTGGCTGAACGAGCACGGCGTCCGGATCCTCTTCGCGTATCCTGGGATCCTGCTCGCGACGCTCTTCGTGTCGCTGCCGTTCGTCGTGCGCGAGGTCGTGCCGGTGCTGCGCGAGATCGGCACCGAGCAGGAGGAGGCCGCAGCGACGCTCGGCGCCGCGCGCGTTCACGACCTTCCGGCGCATCACGCTGCCGGCGATCCGGTGGGCGGTCGCGTACGGCGTCGTGCTGACGACTGCGCGCGCGCGCTCGGCGAGTTCGGCGCGGTCGCGATCGTCTCGGGCGGCATCGCCGGCCGCACGCAGACGATGACGCAGTACGTCCAGGCGTCGTACGAGAACGGCGCGAACCAGACCGGCGCCTATGCGGCCGCCGTGTGCTCGCGGCGCATCGCGATCGTGACGCTCGTCCTCATGACGATGCTCAGACCGAGAGAGGACAGCCCTGGCCATCGAGGCACGTAACGTCACGAAGCGCTTCGGCGACTTCGTCGCGCTCGACGACGTCTCGATCGAGGTGGAGAGCGGCTCGCTGACCGCGCTGCTCGGCCCGAGCGGCAGCGGCAAGTCGACGCTTCTGCGCGTGATCGCAGGCCTCGAGGTTGCGGACGCGGGCGACGTCTTCATCTCCGGGAGGAGGCGACGGCACTCGCGCCGCAGAAGCGCGGCGTCGGCTTCGTCTTCCAGCACTACGCGCCGTTCAAGCACATGACCGTCTGGGAGAACGTCGCGTTCGGGATGAAGATCCGCCGCAAGCCGAAGGCGGAGATCCGCGCGCGCGTCGACGAGCTGCTCGAGCTCGTGCAGCTCGGCGGCCTCGGCGGGCGCTATCCCGGCGCAGCTCTCGGGCGGCCAGCGGCAGCGCATGGCGCTGGCGCGCGCGCTCGCGCCGGAGCCCGAGGTGCTGCTGCTCGACGAGCCGTTCGGTGCGCTTGACGCGCGCGTTCGCGTCGAGCTGCGGCAGTGGCTGCTGCGGCTGCACGACGAGATGCACGTCACGACGATCTTCGTCACGCACGACCAGGAGGAGGCGCTCGAGCTCTCCGACTCGATCGTCGTGATGAACAAGGGGCGCGTCGAGCAGGTCGCCGGCGCCGCGCGACGCTCTACGACGAGCCGGCGAACGAGTTCGTGATGAGCTTCGTCGGCCCGACGAACAAGCTCGACGGCGCGTGGGTGCGCCCGCACGACGTCGAGCTTCGACATGAGCCGTGGCCTGGAAGCGTCGTCGGCAAAGCCGCCGACGCCCGGGCTGAAGACCGGGCCGCCGCCGGCGGCCCTGGCGGCTCGACGCGCGAAGCGCAGGTCGAGCGGATCGTCCGCCTCGGGTTCGAGACCCGGGTCGAGCTCGTGCGCGACGACGGGGAACGGCTCTACGCGCAGCTGACGCGAAACGAGGCCGACGAGCTCGAGCTCGACCGCGGCGACATCGTCTACGTTCGGACGCGCAAAGAGCGGACGTTCTAGCTACGCGGCGCGGCGGCGGGCCCACCACGCGGCGAGCGCGATCAGGGCAAGGGCGGCAACGCCAAAGAGGCCGGTCTCGACCGCCTGCATCGTCCAGAACCTCGACGCGGGCTCGTACACGGCGTGCATGTAGGCCGGCGCGTGCTGGACCAGGCACGCTTTCGCGCCATTCGGCGCGTTGAGGCACGCGCCGAGGTGCGGCCGCAGCATATGCCCGGACGCGCTGCTCGGCCCTTCGCTGATCACCCAAGCGTGCTTCAGGGCGGACGGCTCGGAGCCGTTGAACTTCCACGTCGTCTCCAGCGGCGGTGTCAGGCGCTGGCGCAGCCAGGTGTCGACGAAGACACGCGCGCCGACATAGGCGCCGAAGGCGACGAGCACCGCCGGCACCGCGCGCCGCCAGATGACGCCGAGCGCGAGCGCAAGCCCGAGCGCGAAGAGCGTATAGCCGAAGACGACCGTGCCCTCGGAGTCGAAGACGCTGTTGTCCATCCGCCCCTGCAGGTGGACGAGCGGGCCTCGCCACCAGGTGACGAGCACGACCAGGGCAAGCGACGCGGCGAGCGCGCCCGCAACCGCGAGCCCCAGCTTCACTGCGATCCAGCGGCGCGGCGTGACGCTCTGCGTCCAGTCCAGGCGGTACGTGCCGTTCTCGAACTGGAAGATGAACGGCGCTGCCAGCAAGACCCCGATGAGCCCTGGCACCAGGGTGAGCCAGGCGATCAGGTTCGACGTGCTCGCGAAACGCGAGACGAACGAGCCGACGGCATCCCCACATGCCGGGGCGGGATGCGCGCGCACGCAGGCCGCAAGCCCCTCGTCGTGGTAGGCCGAGGCCATGTGGAGCCCGTCGGCAACAGGATCAGCGCGACCGCGACCAGGATGCCCGCCGCGATGATCGTCTCGGTTCGTTGCTCGCGCCAGCCGACCCAGATCATGTTGCCACCGCCTCGTCGAGCAGGCGATCGTGCGATTCGGGTGCGCCGCCGTAGCCGAGATAGGCGAGGACGATCTCCTCGAGATCGATCTCGTGCACCTCCCAGGCGGCGTCGAAGACCCGGCTCGTCGACCGCACGAGCACCGACGTCTGCCGCTGGGTGTGGGTTGCCCGAACGATCTCGTGCATGCCGCGCCAACGTCGCGATATCGGAGCGGGGCCCGGTGAGCAGCACATGGCTCGCGACGATGTCGTCGATCGGCGCGGCGAGGAGCGTGCGCGCCTGAGAGAGGATCACGACGTAGTCGCACACCCGCTCGAGGTCGGCGAGGATGTGCGACGAGAGAACGACGCTGATCTCGGGTCACTCACCGCCTCCATGACCGTGTTCATGAACTCGCGGCGTGCGACGGGGTCGAGCGATGCGACCGGCTCGTCGAGCAGGAGGAGCTCCGGGCCGCTTCGCGAGTGCGAGTGTCAGCGCGACCTGCGCCTGCTGTCCGCCGGAGAGCTTGCCGACCTGCGACCCGGCGCGAGCCCCAGGCGCTCGAGCCGGCGGTGCGCAAGCTCGTCGTCCCAGCGCGGGTTGAGCGGCGGCCGAGCGAAGCGTGTCCGCGATCGTGAAGCCGCGGTGCAGGGATGGTCCTGCGCGACGAAGCCGACCCGCGCGAGGAGCGCGTTCGTATCGTCGCCGGGCTCGTGTCCGAGCACGCGCAACTCGCCGTCGTCGGCCTGCTGAGGCCGACGGCGAGGTTCAGCAGCGTCGTCTTCCCGGCGCCGTTCGGGCCGACGAGTGCGGTCACCGATCCGGCCGGGATCTCGAGCGTGCAGTCGTTGAGCGCCCACGTCGATCCGTAGCGCTTGCCGAGCCCGTGCGTCGAGATCGCGCTCGTCATGCGACCCTCGAGACCGTCGGTGGTCGCAGCGTGTCCGAGAAGAGCTCTGCGATGCTCGCGTCGTCGAGACCCGCTGCCCGGGCCCGTGCCATCCACCGCTCGAGCGAGGCGCGCAGGTCCTTCACGTCGTCATGAGGCGGTGGGGCCGCGTCGGCGGCCACGAAGGTCCCGACGCCGCGGCGGCCCTCGGTGAGGCCCTCGAGGTCGAGCTCCCGGTACGCACGCAGGACCGTGTTGGGATTGATCGTGAGGCGGCCGACGACTTCCTTCACGGTCGGGAGCTGGTCGCCCGGCCGCAGGATCCCGAGCCGCACGGCCTGCCGCACCTGCTGCACGAGCTGGAGATAGGTCGGGACTCCCGAGCCCTGCTCGAGATGAAACTCGATCATCGCGCCGCCTCGTCCGTGAAAGGTTAATTACCTAGGTAGCTAGATAATTGACCTTAGAGGCCGAGCCCGGCGAAGTCAAGCCTGGGTCGATCGATCAGCGGCGCACCCAGGCGTCCGCATCCCGCGTCAGCTCCTCGACGTGCGCGGGCAGCTCGCCGCGGGCGACGTCGGCAAGCGTCACCTGCTCGAGGACGTTGCGCACGTTTGCGCGGAGCGCGACCCAGACCTCGCGTAGCTTCGCCGACGCGCCGCCGTACTCCAGATCCTCGGGCGGGTGGCCGCGCACATTCGCGAGAGGGCCTTCGACTGCACGGATGACGTCGGCGATCGAGATCTCGTCTGCGGGTCGCGCGAGCGCGTAGCCGCCCTGCTGGCCGCGGCGGCTGTCGACGATGCCGGCACGCCGCAAGTCGCGAAGGATGTTCTCGAGGAAGTTCGCTGGGATGCTCTGTGCCTGTGCGATCTGCTCGGCGGTCAGTTGGCCGCCCGCCGCAGCGAGCTCGACGGCTGCGCGCACTGCGTAGTCGGCTTTTGCGGTCGTGCGCACGCGCTGATTATGCTCGGGCTGTGGTGACGGGAGGGTGTCTCTGCGGTGGGGTTCGGTTCGAGATCACCGAGCCGCTCGTCTCTTTCACGTATTGCCACTGCACGCGCTGCCAGCGTCGCACCGGCACGGCGGCTTCTGCGCAGGCAGGCATCGAGCCCGGGTCGCTTCGGTTCCTCTCAGGCGAGGAGCTCGTCAAAGGCTGGCAGCCTCCCGACCACGGCTACGAGAAGTGCTTCTGCTCGACCTGCGGCGGCCAGCTCTTCAGCCGGAAGGACGGAACGATCCGGAGCGTGCGCATGGGCACGCTCGACGTGGACCCCGGGGTGAAGCCGAAGCACCGCCAGTTCGTCGCGTACGCGGCGAGCTGGGAGCCGGTGCCCGACGACGGCATCCCGCACTACGACGAGCAGGCGTCCTAAAGCGGCACGAGCCGCGTCCCGGTTGCCTTGAAGCTCGCGTAGACGACGCCGCCGCGCTCGAGGCCGAGCCGCGCAGCTGATTGCGAAGTCACCTCGGCGATCACCGGGCCGATGCGTACGCGCACCCGGTTCCCGACCTCGAAGACGGGGCCGACCTCGCCGCGCAGGACGTTGAGCGGTGAGTCGTGCGGCGCCTCGCGCGCAATCCCGATCTCCCAGGGATAGACGACGACGCCGACTTCCCCCTCGGCCTCGTCGGTCGAGTAGACGCACTCGCCGCTCACGAGGTGCACCTGTGTCAGATCCCGTACGCGAGACGCCTGACCGTGAAGGAGATTGGCGCCGGTGAAGGACGCGACGAACGCATCGGCCGGACGAGCGACGAGCTCCCCCGGGGTCGCGAGTTGGCGAAGGCGGCCGTCGACGAGCACGCCGACCTCATCCGCGAGCGCGGCGGCATCCTCGTAGTCGTGGGTGACGAGGATCGTCGGCAGCGCGAGCTCGCGCAGCAGCTCGTGGAGCTCTGCGCGGACGGCGGCTTTCGTGTGCGCATCGAGCGCCGCAAGCGGCTCGTCGAGGAGCAGCACACCCGGATCGCGGGCAAGCGCCCGGGCGAGCGCGACGCGCTGCCGCTCTCCGCCCGAGAGCTTCTCGGGGCGGGCCGTCGCAAGATGCGCGATGCCGAAGCGCTGCAAGAGCTCGTCGACCCGTGCCTTCCCGGCATACGCGACGTTCGCGCGGACGTCGAGGTGCGGAAAGAGGGCGTACTCCTGGAAGACGAGGCCGACCCGTCGCTCCTCGGGGCGGCGGTCGATCCCACGGGTGGTGTCGAGCCACGGTTCGTCGTCGTACAGGATCCGCCCCTGGCCCCGGACGAGCCCCGAGACGAGCCGCAGCACCGACGTCTTGCCCGCCCCGGACGGACCGACGAGCGCAACGGTCCGCTCGACGTCGAGCGCGAGCGCTAGCTCGAAGTCGCGAAGCGGAAGCGAGACGTCGAGAGTGAGGGCAGCCATTTGAGCGTGACGAGGAGGGCGGCGCTGATGACGACGAGTAACGCGCTCAGCGCGAGCGCGACCTCGAAGTCGACGTCGAACTCCGAGTAGACGGCGAGGGACAGCGTCTGGGTCACCCCGCGGAGGCTGCCGGCGAACATGATCGTCGCCCCGAACTCGCCGATCCCGCGCGCGAGCGCGAGGGCCGCTCCTGCAGCGAGCCCGGTTCGGGCGAGCGGGAGAACGACACGGAAGAAGGTCCGCGGTGACGCCGGCGCCGAGGGTGCGCGAGGCCGCGACGACGTTCGGGTCGACGCCCTCGAAGGCGGCAATCCCCGCCCGGATGTACAGCGGGCCCGATACGAACGCGACCGCGAGCACGACCGCGGTCTGTGTGAACGGGAAGTTCGTCTGCAGAAGGCCGGCACGGCCGAATGCGGCGAGGAGGCCGAGACCCGCCACCGCCGGCGGGAGGACGAGCGGCAGCTCGACGAGGGTGACGAGGGCCTCGCGCCCGGCGAAGCGACGGGCGAGCACGTACGCGGTCGGGGTGCCGAGCAGCAGCACGAGAGACTGCGCGACGGCGGTCGTCTTCAACGTGACCACCAGTGCATCCGTGACGACGCCGTCGTTCAGCTGCTCGACCAGGTGCGCAGGGGAAACGCGGGCGAAGACGGCGACGATCGGTAGCACGAGGAACCCGAGAGTGACCGTCGTCGCGGCGAAGGCGACCGCGGCCGCGACGATGCGCCGGGTCATCGCCGTGCGAGGAAGCCGGCGGACCGCAGCTTCCCCTGCGCGCGCGACCGCAGCAGCTCTTTGACGTAGTAACGCGCGGCCGCAATATGCTTGCTGCGCTTCACGACAGCAATCGCGTACTGCACGATCGGCTGAGCGCTCCAGCGGATGCCGATCGTGGCCACCTTGCCGCGAACCGTGCGCGCGTCGGTCGTGTACACGAAGCCCGCGTCGGCTTCCCCGAGGGCGACCTTCGCGAGCACCTCGCGAACGTCGTTCTCGTTCGAGACGACGTTCTTGAGCGCGTCGTCGAGCTGAAGGTTGTGCAGGACGAGGCGCGTGTAGTCGCCGACCGGCACTCCTGGCGTGGCGACGACGAGCTTGACACCGCTCTTCCGTAGATCGAAGACGCTGTGGATCTTGGCGGGATTCGACTTCGGCACGATGAGGGTGAGCGCATTCCGCGTGAACACGACGGGTTTCTCGACGAGGCCCAGGTCATAGAGCTTTTGCGGGATCGACGTGTTCGCCGATGCGAAGACGTCGGCCGGCGCGCCTTGCTGGATTTGCGCCGCGAGCGCGTTCGAGCCGGCGAAGGAGTACGTGGGATGCTTGTCGATGCCCGGGAAGACGTTCGTGAGTGACGCCGCTGCGAAGACCGTGAGCAGGCCGGTGATCACGACTCGACCATCACCGATGTCGACTTCACGACCGCTGTGGCGGACACGCCCGGCTTGAGGCCGAGCTCCTCGACTGCGTCGCGCGTGACGATCGCAACGACCCGTGCCGGCTCGGTGACCACGATCTCGACCTGGGCGAGAAGCCCCTCGACCTTCACCTCGCGGACGACTCCCTTGAAGCGGTTACGCGCGCTCATGTGCTGCATGCCGTCGCCGCCGCGCAGGCGGGCGATCTCCTTCGCGGAGACGACGCGGCGGTTGCCCGCGTCGCGCTGCGTCTCGATCCGTCCGTCGCGATCCCAGCGGCGGAGGGTGTCGAGGCTGATGCCGAGTGCCTGCGCGGCCTCGCTCGCGGAGTAGAGCTCCTTTGCCACAGACGGATTCTATACCTAGGTAATTCCTATGTGAATCCCCGGCCTCGCGGCCGGGCGCAGCCAGCGCAGAAGCCGGACGAGACGTCTCTCCGGAAGCGAGATGCAGCCGGCCGTCGCCCCGACGGCGACGTGGAGGAAGATCGCCGAGCCGCGGCCGCGGACGGCCGGCCCGTCGTTGTAGTCGACGACCGCGAAATAGCGATATTGCGGGGAGATTCGCCAGAGCGCCTCGCTTCCGCCGCCGAAGCTCGGCCGGGCGCCACAGGTGACATGGCGGAAGCGGTTGTACGTCGGCGAGCGGGGATCCTCGTCCCACCAGTCCCCGCAGGCGAGCCGATGGTAGTGGAGCCGGACGCCGGGATCCGGCGCGATCCCGTACACCGTGGCGCCCAGCCGGAAGGTGCCGGTCGGGGTCGCTCCGTCGCCCTCGCGCTTGGCGGGCGAGAGCCCGCTGCGGCCGAGGCGCGCGGTCCACGGGCCCGCGACCTGCTCCCAGCAGCCGTCGCGCCGCTCCCAGAGGCGGAGCGCCGCCGTCGTCGTCCCGCGTGGTGCCTGCACCGTGACGAGCTGCGTCGAGCCGGCGGGCGCCGGCAGCGAGATGCAGGCAGCTGCGAGAAGGGCGGCTAGGCTCACGCGCACATGGTTGCTGCTCCCGCGACGCCGCCGCCGTTCGTGGTGAGGATCGAGCGCGTGACGGCAGCGCAGCTCCCGTACTCGTGGCGGCCGGGCTGCCCCGTCGGCCCGCAGCAACTTCGTCGCATCCGGCTCAGATACATGGGCTTCGACGGCCGCGCGCACACCGGGCAGCTGATCGTCAACGCGCGCGTGACAGGCGACGTCGTCCGCGTGTTCGGCGATCTCTATCGCGCGCGCTTCCCGATCCGGAGGATGCAGCCGGTCGACGTGTACCACGGCAGTGACTCACGCTCGACGGCGGCGGACAACACCTCCTCGTTCAACTGCCGCTATGCGGTCGCGCCTGGCGCGAAGCACTGGTCGATGCATGCGTACGGAGAGGCGATCGACATCAACACCGTCGAGAACCCGTACATCCAAAGCGGTCGCGTCACGCCTGCAAATGCTGCCGTCTACGCCGACCGCTCGCGGGTACGCGCGGGCATGGCGGTCGAGGGCGGCTTGCTCGTTCGTGCGTTCACGCGCGTGGGGTGGGGGTGGGGCGGGCGCTGGAGCGGCTCACCCGACTTCCAGCACTTCTCGCTCAACGGGCGGTAGCCGCCTCGGGTTCTGGATGCCGACGGCGCCGATGATCGCCCCGAGGCAGATGAGGACGCCCGTGATCAGCATCGCGGTATGGAAGCCGTCCTCGCTGAGGTGCCCGTTCTTCGACGCCGGAATGCCGATCACGGCAATGGCGATCAGGCCGCCGATGCGTGCGATCGCGTTGTTGATGCCAGATGCGATGCCCGCGTCACCGGGCCCCGCGTCGGAGAGCACGGTTGTGGTCAGCGGAGCCACCGTCAAGGCGAGACCGATCGAGAAGCCGAGAATCGGCGGGAACAGGTCTGTCCAGTAGTCGAGATCCTGCGGCAGCCGCACGAGGGCGACGACCGAGATCCCTGCGATCGCCGGCCCGAGCCCCATGAAGAGCCGCGGCCCGATCGTCATCGACCAGCGGCCGGCGTAGCGCGAGAGGAAGAACATGACGATCGTCACCGGCAGCGTCGCGAGGCCGGCTTCGAACGGCGTGTAGCCGGCGAGTTGCTGGAGGAACAGGACGAGAAAGAACCCCCACGACGAGAGGCCGCCGTAGAGCGCAAAGGTCTCCGTATTCGCGACGCTGAAGTTCCGCAGCCTGAACAGGCGGAGCTCGAGCATCGGCTGTCGTGCGTGCATCTCCCACAGGACGAACGCGACGAGCGAGAGCGCGCCGCCGATGAGACAGCCGGCGACGGCGGGATCCGACCACCCGCGCGTCGGCTGTTCGATGAAGCCGAACACGATCGCGCCGAGCCCGACGACGCAGAGCGTCGCGCCGACGAAGTCGACCTTCACGCCGGCCTTGCGTGTCTCATGCCGGGGCATGCCGATGAACGCCACGGCGAGCGTCGCGATCGTGACCGGAACGTTCAGCAGGAAGATGATCCGCCAGCTCGTGACGCCGATCAGCCAGCCGCCGAGGAGCGGGCCGACGACGGTCGACATGCCGCTCCAGGCCGTCCAGGTGCCGATCGCCGCACCTCGCTCCGCGCCGGCGAAGGTCGAAGTGATCACAGCGAGCGACGCCGGGGTGAGCATCGCGCCGGCGATGCCCTGGATGCCGCGGAAGACGATCAAAGTCTCGATCGTCGGTGCGAGAGCGCAGAGGAGGGATGCGACCCCGAACCCTGCGACGCCGAGGATGAAGAGGCGGACTTCGCCGAAGATGTCCCCGAGCGAGCCCCCGACGAGGATGAGCGAGCCTAGTGTGAGGAGATACGCGTCGACGACCCACTGCTGCGCCGCGAGCCCGCCGCCGAGATCGTCCTGGATTGCCGGCAGGGCGACGTTCACGACGGTCGAGTCGATGAAGACGATCGAGGAGCCGAGGATGGCCGCGATCAGTGTCAGGCGGGTGGTGGCGGCCACGTGAGCGACAATCCTCGCATGAACCGATTTGCCTCTAGGAGCGAATGACAGGCATGGACGGATCCGAGCCGAAGCGCTACGGCCGCGGGCTCTTCCTCGCGACCGTCGCGGGCGGGCTGACCTCGCTTGCCTGGGGCAGGCCGGTCTGGAGCCGCGTCTCGTCCGCGCTCGCACCGGCCGAGAACCTCATTCCGCTGACACCGAAGGGCTGGCGGATCTACACCGTCGCCTCGACGATGCCGACCTTCGACCCGAAGACGTGGAGGCTGCACGTCGGGGGTCTCGTCGAGAACGAGATGAGCCTCGACTACGAGCAAGTGCGCGCCCTTCCGCGCGCGCACCAGGTCTCGGACTTCCACTGCGTCACGGGCTGGTCGGTGCACGGCGTGCGCTGGCAGGGCGTGCGCATCGCCGACCTCCTTTCCCAGGCGAAGCCGCTACCTGCGGCAGGCGCGCTGCAGTTCGTCTCCGCGGAGGAGCCGTACTTCGACTACCTGACGATGGAGCAGGCGCTGCTGCACGACGTGATGCTCGCGTACACGATGGACGGGAAGCCGGTGAGGCGTGAGCACGGCGCGCCGCTTCGGCTCGTGATCCCGGAGATGTACGGCTACAAGGGCGTGAAGTGGGTCAAGCAGATCAACCTCGTCGAGCACGCGAGCGACGGGTACTGGGAGTTGCTCGGCTACGACCGGGACGCGTGGGTCGGGCGGTCGAACGGGTACCACGCATGAGTTGGGTCAAGCGGTTCTCCCGGACTGAGCGGACGCTCCACTGGGTGAACGCGATGGGGTTCTTCCTCCTGCTCGCGACCGGCCTCGTCCTCTATCTGCCGCGTCTCTCGGTGCTCGTCGGGCGACGCCAGCTGATGAAGGAGATCCACTTCTGGGGCGGCATCGGGTGGATCTCGGCGCTGGTGCTCGTCGCGCTCCTCGGCGACCGCCGCGGATTGCTGCGTACGGCGCGCGACCTCGAGCGACTCGAGCCGTCGCGATTCAACGTCGGCCAGAAGGTGAACGCGATCCTCACCGCCGCCTTCGCCATCCTCTTCCTCGCGTCCGGCCTCCTGCTCTGGCTCGGGGAGCGCAACACGCGCTTCCGCTGGGCGAGCACCGTGACGCTCCACGACGGGCTGCTCTACGTGTCCCTCTTCCTGCTCGTGGGTCATCTCTACCTCGCGGTCATCCACCCCGCGACGCGGCACTCGCTCCGCGGGATGACGACGGGCAAGGTGAGCGAGGAGTGGGCGCGGCAGCATTATCCGCGGTGGTTCGAAGGAAGCTAGCGAGACGCGTAGCGCCTGTGCAGGATCAAGACGTTTCCGTCCGGGTCTCGAAACGCGGAGAAGTGGCAGACACCGGAGTCCCAGATCCCAGCAATGAACTGGATGCCCTTTGCTTCCAGCTCGGATCGGGCCGCAGCGACGTCCGCCACCCGTAAGGCGATGCCCGCCTCGTTCGCGACGAACGGCAAGTCTTCTCGCTCAGGCTCGAAGAAACAGAGCGTCACGTTTGGCGTTTCGACTTCGCCGCTCGTCACGCTGCTCTCTGGGAGTCCGAGCACGTCGCGGTACCAGGCCACGGCACGTGCCGTGTCACGTGTCGGGATCGAGATGAAGTCGACGAGCTCGACCTGCACCTAGCCCCTTCCCGCCGGCGGGGGTGTCCCGCGCCGATCGAGACCGTATCGACCGAGGCTCAATCCGCGAGTCCCGAGAGCGCAGCGGAGTCGGCGCGGTCCTTCGCGGCGTCCATGGGATCGTCACGAGCTGTCGACTTCCCGCCCTTCAGGAGCGAAAGCGGGATCGTCGTCGAGCTGACGCCGGCGAGCTCCCGCCGCTCACCCGCAAACGGCTTGCCCGACCACACAAAAGGCCCATCCGGGAGCGAGAGGAGAACTGCGCCCGATTCATCAGAGACGACGAGCGTGAGCTCCACGAGGACGCCGTCCGACGTGTAGCCGGCTCCGATGACGTCGTTCTCCACGGCCGCGTGTTGCCAGCCGGAGGCCGTCAGTCTGGCGTCGATGACGGCGTGGTCCTGCCGCCAGACGACGAAGTCGATGTCGTCGTGGGCGCGCGTGACATGCCCCACACAGAAATCCACCGCCCACCCGCCGAACAGCCAGTGGTCGATCCCTTGCTGCTCGAAGACGGCGCTCAAACTCCCGATCGCCCCGAGCTGTCTCCGCGCCAATCCCGAAGGCAACTCGTGGGCCATTCGGCCAGCGTATGTCGCGGGGAGCGCTTGTGGGCCGGCGTTCGCACTCGGTCGTAGAATGCGCGGCGTTGCGCCTTCAACGTCTCGATCATGTGTCGCTCAATGTCGCCGACCGCACGCGCTCGATCGCGTGGTACCGGGACGTCCTCGGGCTGCCGCAGCTGAATCAGCCGAGCGACGACGACGAGCCTGTCTTCCTCGGTCAGCCAGGACTGCAATTCGGGTTGTTCCAGGCACAGCGAGAGTCGCCCGTCCGTGAGCCCGAGTCGTCCGGGCTCAGACACATCGCGCTCGTTGTCGACGATCTCGACTCCGCCCAGGAGCGCCTACGCTCGCACGGCGTCGAGTTCAGATACGAGAATCACGGCAACGCGCTGTCGGTGTACTTCGACGACCCCGACGGTCACGTCCTCGAGATCACGACGTACGTTCGCTAGCCGCCTCCGCGCTCGTCGCAACGTGCTTCGGCTCGCTCTCGCGGCCCGAGCCCGATGAGTCTTCGGCGCGCTGCCAGTCTCAACCGCGTACGGACTCATCGGACATGAAGAAGATGGCTGCACCAACGAGCCCGGGAGGCACATGAAGCTTCTTCTCACATCCGCCGGCATCAAGAACGCGAGCATTCACGAGGCTCTCGTCGACCTGCTGGGCAAGCCGATTCCCCAGTGCGAGGCCCTCTGCATTCCCACCGCGTCGTAGCCTGCGCACCCGATGGCCGGCCATGGCCGAGAGATGGGCCGCCGACATCGCCGCTCCCGCCTACGCCATGGACGACGAAACCGCAATCAAAGTGGTCGACGGCACCGTCGAAGTCGTCTCCGAAGGGCAATGGCGACTGTTCACTGTGAGCCGGGAGGCAACCGAATCGGTCTAGGGCAGCGCATCGCCGCCGCGATGCGCTGCCGAGGCTCGTCGTCGAGTGCCGTCAGGCGTGGATCAACTCGTGGACGGGGAACTCCTTGATGTCGGGTGGCCCCTGTAGCTCGACCCCCGCGGCGGCCATTCCCTCCGGGATCCGCTGCGCGAACTCGTCGAAATCGGCGCGCGACTCCCAGAAGTCGATGATGCCCCAACCGCCGTCGACCGGTCCGGATGCGTGAAAGAGGAGCCCCTTCGGAGGCGTGCGCTCGGGGTTGATCTGATCGTGGCCCTTGTCGAACTGCTCCTGCGTGACGCCCGGGAGCTTGACGCGGATCCCAACGGCCATACGTGGCCTTCCTTTCGTAGGGAGAGGGACTCTACGCCGCTTCTCGCGGCGAGAGCGTGATCCGGCGCCTGAGGAATTGACTGGCGCCCACGGCCAGCCTCTGGCACCCTCTCGGCTTGGGCCCGGCAAACCGAATCGGCTTGATCGTCGTGGCCGCGCTCGCCGCCGCGTTCGGCGCCGGCGGAGCGGCGCAGGCAGCGCCTCGGCCGAGCGCCGTCCAGTGGGCGCTCGGGTCGTCCGGTTTTTACGCAGGGAAGACGATGGCGGAGGTCGCGTTCGCCCGGCCGCGCACACATCGTCTGCTTGGAGCGCGGACGCTTCGGATCGGCGCCACCGGGTTCGATGTTGCCGAGCTCGAGCTTGCCCTTGCCTGGCAGGGCTTCCCGTCCGGCACGATCGACGGCCGGTTCGGCCCGAGGCTTCGGTCGGCGCTGATCCGGTTCCAGCGCGCGTCGGCGCTTCATCGGGACGGCGTGGCCGGGAAGACGACGTTCAGTCGTCTGCGACGGCAGCCGCGGCCGTCTCCGATCCCGCTCGGCTGGCCGCTGCTTGCCCAGATCGGCGACGTGTACGGGCCACGCTCTGCTCGGTTCCATGCCGGCATCGACCTGCCGGCGCAGACCGGGACGGCGGTGATCGCGTCGGCGGCGGGCACGATCACGTGGGCCGCGCCGCGTGACGGTTGGGGCAATCTGGTCGCGGTCGACCACGGTCGCGGCGTGCGCACGATGTACGCGCACCTGGCGACGATCAACGTGAAGGTCGGGCAGTGGGTCGCCGGCGGGACCGTC
Source organism: uncultured Actinomycetes bacterium (assembly GCA_963794045.1). Taxonomy (GTDB): domain Bacteria; phylum Actinomycetota; class Thermoleophilia; order Gaiellales; family Gaiellaceae; genus Palsa-739. The sequence continues at coordinate 370,993 of CAWCCJ010000010.1, read as the reverse complement.
CTCGGTCGTGTCGGATCGACAGGCGACGCGACTGGTCCGCATCTGCATTTCGAAGTTCGCGTGCACGGTGCGGCGATCGATCCGTTGCGCGCCCTTGTCCGGCTGCCGCCAGGGTGGTAGCCCGGCTAGCGCTCGGAGCCTGCGCCGGACTGCGGTGCTGCCTAAGCTCCCTGTCGTGGCGCGCTGGACGGTGAAGGACATTGCGGCGATGCCGGTCGTCTCGGACTCAGGCCTGGAAGACCCCATCTGGTACCCGCTTCAGCACCTGCTCGGGATCGAGACCTTCGGAGCCAATCTCTTCGTGGCGACGCACGCTGGTCAGACCCTCGTCGAAGACCACGACGAGAGCGCGAGCGGACAGGAAGAGCTGTACATCGTCCTCGAAGGAGAAGCCACATTTCGGCTCGACGGTGAACAGGCTCGCCTTGGACGAGGTTCCACTCTGGCTATTACCGATCCTTCGGTGCGGCGCAGCGCAACTGCGCGACGCGAGGGCACCTCCCTGTTGATCATCGGCGCAGGCGCGGAGACGTTTACGTCAACGTGGAACTCCGGCCACTTCAGCGACATTCCACGCCCCGATTAGATCGCCCATGTCTCCGTCATGCTGACCAATCGCTCCGCGCCGCCTGCGACTGTGACGCCGGTGCTCGTGTATCCCGATGTGCGCGCGGCGGTGGCGTGGCTCGAGGCCGCGCTCGGGTTCGAGGAGCGGGTGCGTATCGGTGACGGGCATCGCGCACAGCTGCGCGTCGGGTCGGATGGTGCGGTGGTGGTCGCCGACGTGGGCGCTGATCGGGTCGCACCAGGCAACGGCACGGTGACGCATCTCATCAAGGTGCGTGTGCCGGACGTCGATGCCGCCTTCGCGCGCGCTTGCAACCACGGCGCTCGTGTAATCGAAGAGCTGACGACGTGGGAATACGGCGAGCGGTCCGGCGTCCTCGAAGACCTCGGCGGTCATCGCTGGGAGTTGACCCAGACCGTGCGCGACGTCGCACCGGAGGAATGGGGCGGGATGACGATCGCCCCGTGGTAGCCGTCCGCAGGTCGCGAATGCGGGCATGACGCCGCGGGTCTCGCGGCTCGATCATCTCGTCCTCACGGTCGCCTCCATGGATGAGACCCTTCGCTTCTACAATCGCCTGTGGAGTTACCCGAAGACCCGCCGAAAGGCGGGCCTTCGCGTGTCCTGGACCCCGAGGGCCGGACTCGAATCGGCACCCATGCCAGGCCGCCGCATCGCCTGCGCCAGTCTTCGGGCATGTCCCCTGAAGAAGTGACGCTGGGGCTGACCGGAACCGATGAGTCTTCGCTGGCCCGCCAGTCTCTACCGCGTACGGATCCGTAAGCCACACCGTTCTCGCCTACAGCAACGAATTCGGGAGGCAACTTGAAGCTTCTTCTCACGTCCGCCGGCATCAAGAACGCGAGCATCCACGACGCGCTGGTCGACCTGCTGGGCAATCCGATCAGTGAGTCCAGCGCCCTCTGCATCCCCACCGCGATGTACGGGCACCCCTGGGTCGGTCCCGGCGAGAAGGCGTGGCAGTTCATCAGCGGACAAGAACCCAGCTGTCCGATGTGCGAGCTGGGCTGGAAGTCCTTGGGAGTGCTGGAGCTGACCGCGCTGCCCAGCATCGACGAAGAACGCTGGGTCCCGCTGGTCCAGGAAACCGACGTCCTGCTGGCCTCAGGCGGCGATGCCTTGTATCTATGCCACTGGATGCGGGACTCCGGGCTCGCAGACCTGCTGCCGTCGCTGGACGACACGGTCTGGGTGGGACTGAGCGCCGGGAGCATGGTGATGACCCCCAGGATCGGCGACGACTTCGTCGGCTGGAAGCCGCCCGCCGGCGGCGACGAGACGCTCGGGATCGTCGACTTCTCGATCTTCCCGCACCTGGACAACGAGGATCTCCCTTCAAACACGATCGCCAACGCAGAACGCTGGGCGACCGGCTTGTCGGGTCCGGCGTACGCGATCGACGACGAGACCGCCATCAAAGTGACCGACGGCACCGCCGAGGTCGTCTCCGAGGGGCATTGGAAACTGCTCACGCCCTAGGACTTGAGCGCCGTGAAGGGATCCATGCGCGCAAAAAGACGACGGCCCGCAGAGCGGGCCGTCGTTGGGGGAGGGGAGTACTGGTGCGATGCGGCTACGCCGGGCGAACCCCGAGCGTCACCTTGACCGTCTTCGTGCTGCCGTTTCGCGTCACCGTGACGCTCGCGACATCGGACGGCTTGTGAGCGGCGACAGCAGCCGTCAATGCGTCGCCGTTCTCGATCGTCGTACCGTCGATCGAGGTGATTACATCGCCGGCCTTCAGTCCTGCCTTGTCGGCCGGGGAGCCGCTGACGACAGTGACGATCTCGGCGCCGCTGCCGTTCGACGCATCGCTGACGCGGATGCCGAGGTAGGCGTGCTGAACCTTGCCGCCTGAGATCAACGTGTCCGCGACGCTCTTCGCGGCGTTGGACGAGATCGCGAAGCCGACGCCGTCGTTACCGCCCGAGTCGCTGTCGATCTGCGCGTTGACGCCGACGACGTCACCAGCCGCGTTCAGAAGCGGCCCGCCGGAGTTGCCATGGTTGATGGCGGCGTCCGTCTGAATTGCGCCGGCGATGGAGTAGTTGTTCGGTGCCGTGATCGTGCGGTTGAGCGCGCTGACGATGCCTGCGGTCAGCGTTCCCTGGAGGCCGAACGGGCTGCCGATCGCGGCGACGTCCTGACCGACCTGCACGTTGCTCGAGTTGCCCCACGTGAGCGGGTGCAGTTGGGAGGAATCGACGCTCACCTTGATCACGGCGATGTCGGTCGACTCGTCGGTGCCGACGAGCGTCGCCTTCACCGTCTTCCCGGTCTGGAAGCGAACCTTGATCGAGCTTTCGCCCTCGACGACGTGCGCGTTCGTCACGATGTCGCCGTTCGTGTCGATGACGAAGCCGGAGCCTTCCGCCTGCGTGGAGCCGCCGCCCGGGCTGAACGGCGCGTTCGACGACGATCCCTGGGTCACCGTGATGTCGACGACGCCGGGAACGGCGTCCTTGTACAACTGCGTCAACGTGCTCGTGGTCGACGCGACGGTATTCACGGCCGGGCTCGCGGGCACGGACGCGACGATCGTTTGCGTGCTCGACTCGGGGCCGGCAGTCGCGGCATAGATCGCCGCTCCGGCGCCGCCGCCGAGGGCGAGCGCAGCCACGACGGGGGCTGTGCGACGGGTCAGGATCTGTCGGTTCACTGGGCGTTCTTCTCCTGGGTTTCGGAATCTCAGTGAGCCCACTGTGCCCACATCGCTTAGGACTGGGATGAGAGGACTCGAAGAGGGGATTAAGAGTTCGGAAGTCCGGCTCAAGCCCGGGGCCTTCGGCGCCGATGAATGAGACGGGATGACAGACCAGTCCGAGGGCATCGTTCAGGCGTATGCGGAGCACCTGGCCCGGAAGGCTGGGTCCGCCGTCGTCGGCGGAACCTTCGCGGGGGCCGCCCTCGCCTTCATCGCCTCGAAGATGCCCGGTCGTCTGATCAACCCCGGCGTCCGGAACTTCGCGATCCTCCTCGGAGCGATCGCCGGTGGCTTCATCGGCCGCTCGATCGGCGACAAGAAGGCGGCCGTCCTCGAGCTCCAGGCAGGCCTCGCCCTTCACCAGCCGCAGCACGGCGAGAAGCTCGCCGCGCCCCCCGCTGCCCACGCTCCTGCCGCGGCGCCCTTCGGTCCGGCGCCGGTCGCGGCCGCACCCGTCGCGCCTCCGCCCGCTGTGCCCGTCCCGATTCCTCCGGCGGCCGTTGCTCCGGCGCCCCTTACTCCGGCGCCTGGTGCTCCGGCCCTGGTCTCGCCCGCGCACTTCGAGGCCGCGCCTGCGCCGCCGCCGCTCGCGGCCGCGCCCGCACCGGAGCCGGCTACCGCTCCCGTGCAGCTCACCGTCGCCCCGGCCCCACTGACCGTCCCGCCCCTCGTCTCGGCTGCCCCGCTCCCCGTGCCGGAGCCAGAGCCGGAGATGCCGCCGGCCGCAGTCGCCCCGATCGTCCCGGCCGTGCCGCGGCTCGTCGAGCCGGTGCCCGCGATGCCGCCCCTCAGCTCGTCCGGCGCCTAACCCTCTTACCCGACCGGCACCGCGTCGAGCGCCGCGCGGAGCGACGCGACGTACTCGCGAAGCGCCGCCGGCCCGTCCTCTGCGACCTGCACCGCCCGTGAGCCGACCGCGATCCCGTCGGCGAGCTCGACCGCCGCACGCGCATGCTCGGGCGTCGAGATGCCGAAGCCCGCGTAGAGCGGGACATCGACGAGCCGCCGCGTGCGCTCGACGAGCCCGGCGAGAGCGGGAGAGAGCTCGCCGCGGGCGCCCGTCGTGCCGGTGAGCGTGACGAGGTAGAGCCAGCCGTCGGTCTGCCGGCCGGCGAGCGCGATGCGCTCGTCTGTCGAGGTGGGCGCGACGAGCTGGATGCGGCGCACGTCCTCGCGCTCCCCCGCGGGGAGGTCGGAGACGATCATGCTCGTCCCGCCTGCTGCCGCGAGATCGTCTACGAACCGCTCCCACCCGTAGGCCTCGAGGATCGACGAGTACGTCATCGGGATGAGAGGCGTGTCCGCCCCGACGAGCTCCCGTGTTCGCGCGAGCGTCTCGAGGCATTGCTTGGTACGCATGCCGCGGGCGAGCGCCCGCTCGCCCGCCCGCCGGATGACGGGGCCGTCGGCAAGCGGATCGGAGAAGGGAAAGCCGAGCTCGATGATGTCGGCACCGCCGTCGACCGCCGCGCGCGCGAGCTCGGGCGTCTCCGGCTCCGACATCAGGTAGATCACGAGCTTCTTCATAGCGTCAAGTGAGCCAGGGCTTCGGCGAGATCCTTGTCGCCGCGACCCGAGAGCCCGACGAGGATGAGCTCCGCGTCGAGGTCGCGGGCCCGCGCGAGCGCGTGCGCCGGCTCGAGGGCGGGGATGATCCCTTCCGTCCGCGCGAGATCGCGGAAGGCAGTGAGCGCCTCCTCGTCGGTCGCGCCGCGGTACTCCGCCCGGCCGATGTCCCGAAGGTACGCGTGCTCGGGGCCGACGCCCGGATAGTCGAGCCCGGCGGAGATCGAGTGCGCGTCGGCGATCTGGCCGTCCTCGTCTGCGAGGATCGAAGAGCGCGCACCGTGGAGGACACCGGGCCTGCCGGTGCCGAGGGAGGCGGCCCCTGCGGCCTCGACCCCGATCAGCCGCACGCCCTCGTCTGCGAGGAAGCCGTGAAAGATGCCGATCGCGTTGGAGCCGCCGCCGACGCAGGCGACGACCGCCTCGGGGAGCCGCCCCGCGGCCGCAAGCATCTGCTCACGAGCCTCGCGTCCGATGACCGACTGCAGCTCGGCGACAAGCTCGGGATACGGCGCCGGGCCGACGCACGAGCCGATGAGGTAATGCGTCGTCTCGACATTCGTGATCCAGTCGCGGATCGCCTCGCTCGTCGCTTCCTTCAGCGTCTTCGTGCCGAAGTCGACGCCGCGCACCTCGGCGCCGAGGAGCTTCATCCGCTCGACGTTCGGCTTCTGGCGCCGCATGTCTTCCTCGCCCATGTAGACGACGCACTCGTAGCCGAAGCGTGCGCACACGGTTGCCGTTGCGACGCCGTGCTGCCCCGCGCCCGTCTCGGCGACGATGCGCCGCTTGCCGAGCCGCTTCGCCAGCACCGCCTGCCCGAGCGCGTTGTTCACCTTGTGCGCGCCCGTGTGCAGCAGATCCTCGCGCTTCAGATAGATCCGCTTGCCCGGCGCGAAGCGCTCGGCGAGCGTGAGCGGCGTCGGCCGGCCGGCGTACGTCGTCGCGAGATGGTGAAGCTCGGCGTGGAACGCGTCGTCCGCGAGCGCGTCGCGCCACGCGCGCTCGAGCTCGTCGAGCGCCGGAATGAGCGTCTCGGGAACGTAGCGCCCGCCGTAGGTACCGAAGTCCGTCGTCGTCATGTTCTTGCCGCCTCCACGTAGGCTCTTACCTTGTCGTGATCCTTGATGCCGGGCTCGCGCTCGAGTGACGAGGACGCGTCGACACCCCACGGCCGCACGGCCGCGATTGCATCTCGCACGTTGTCCGGTCCGAGTCCGCCCGCGAGGACGACCCGCCCGTCCGCCGCGGCGGCTGTCCTCCAGTGCATCGGGTCCTCACCCTGCCAGGGCTGGTCGAGGACTCGTGCCACCTCGACGCCTTCGCGGAGAAGGAGCGCCTCGCGGCCGCGCACCGTCTTCCCGCGGTCGGGATAGAACTGCACGAGGTCGGCGTTCGTCTCGGTCGTCTCCTCGACGAAGACGGACACCGCGAGGACCGTGTCGGGGCTCGCAAGCGGCGCCTCGATGTACCGCGGGGTCCCCGGCACGTGGATGAAGCCGAGAAGGTCGGCGCCCGCCTCGACGGCGGCGTCGACGTCCTCCTGCCGCGTCAGCCCGCAGACTTTCACGAGCGGCCGCGAGATCAGCTCGCCGAGCTTCGCGCCCGGGTCGCGCGCACGCATGAGCGACGATCCCACGAGGATCGCGTCGGCACCCGCGAGCTCCGCAGCTGCGCCCTGTGCCCGGGTGTGAACCGCGCTCTCCGCGATGACGATGCGGTCCTTCGGCGCGCGGGCGACGAGCTCGAGCTGCGTATCGCGGTCGATGTCGAAGGTCGAAAGGTCGCGCGCGTTGACGCCGACCACCGGTGCGTCGAGCGCCATTGCGCGCTGCAGCTCGTCTGCGTCATGCACCTCGACGAGCGCATCCATCTGGAGCTCGGCTGCGTACGCGAGCAGGCGCGCGGTTGTCTCGTCGTCGAGGTCGCGCAGGATGAGGAGCACGGCATCAGCGCCTGCCTCGCGCAGTGCGCGAAGGTGATCCTCGGTCGAGAAGAAGCCTTTCCCGAGGAGCGGGACGTCGGCGACGGAGCGTGCTGCCCGAAGGTCGTCCAACGATCCGGCGAAACGCTCGTCGACGAGGACCGAGACCGCCGCCGCGCCTGCGCGCGCGTAGGCGGGCACGATCTCCTCGACGCGTGCGCCGACACGGATGTCGCCCGCCGAGGGCGACCGCCGCTTGAACTCCGCGATCGCCTGCAGCCCCGGCTGTGCGAGTGCGTCGGCGAATCTCATGCGCGCGAGAACTCCACGAGCTGGTCGAGGCGCGCAGCGGCGACGCCGGAGTCGATCGCCTCGCGGGCGCGGATGATGCCTTCGCGCAGGCTCTCGGCGCGCCCCGCGGCAGCGATTCCGCCGGCCGCATTCAGCACGACTGCAGAGCGATGTCCGCCGTCAGCGCCGTTCAGGACCTTCCGGAGCGCTCGAGCGTTCGTCGCGGGATCGCCTCCGCGAAGCTCGGCGGGATCGCAGCGTTCCACGCCGAGCTCGAGCGGGTCGAGCTCGTACTCGCGCACGTGGCCGTTCTCGACCTCGCAGACGAGGTTCGGCCCGCAGGGGGAGAGCTCGTCGATCCCTCCGGCGCCGTGGACGACATATGCGCGGGTCGCACCCAGCTGCACGAGCGCGTCTGCGAGTGTGCGTGTCAGCGACGGCGAGTAGACGCCGAGCATCAGCGCCCGGGCGCCGGCCGGATTGGTGAGCGGGCCGAGCACGTTGAACACCGTACGCGTCCCGAGCTCGCGGCGTACGGGCGCCGCGTGCCGCATCGCCGGGTGGTGTGCCTGTGCGAAGAGGAAGCCGAAGCCGAGCTCGTCGATCGACTGCTCGATCCGGGCCGGCTCGAGGTCGAGCCGGAATCCGAGCGCTTCCAGCACGTCGGCCGCGCCGGTTGCAGACGAGGCGGCGCGGTTGCCGTGCTTTGCGATGCCCGCACCCGCCGCTGCCGCGACGAGCGCAGCGGCGGTGGAGATGTTGAACGTGTTCGCGCCGTCGCCTCCCGTCCCGACGATGTCGACGAGGTCGTCGCGCTTCGGGTTGACCTGCAGGACGTGCTCGCGCATCGCCTCCGCACACCCCGCGATCTCGTCGGCGGTCTCGCCCTTCGCGCGGAGCGCGACGAGGAAGCCGGCGATCTGCGCCTGCGTCGCGTCGCCGCGCATGATCTCCTGCATCGTCTCGCGCGCCTCGTCACGCGTCAGGTCGTGCCCGTCGAGCACGCGTGCGATCTGCGCCTGGATCACAGGAGCCCCTCGAGGAAGTTCCTCGCGAGCGCCGGACCGTCTGGCGTGAGCACGGACTCGGGATGGAACTGGACGCCGACGATCGGCAGCTCGCGGTGGCGGACCGCCATCACCTCGCCGTCGTCCGCGTACGCCGTCGGCTCGAGCGCGTCGGGCAGTCGCGTCGCGGCGAGCGAGTGGTAGCGGCCGGCGTCGAACGGCTCCGGGAGGCCGGTGAAGAGCCCGCTGCCGTCGTGGCGGACGGGGGATGCCTTGCCGTGCAAGAGCTCGCGCGCGTAGCCGACCTCACCGCCGAAGGCTTCGACGATGACCTGGTGGCCGAGGCACACGCCGAGCGTCGGGATGGTCGGTGCAAGCCGGCGGATCACGTCGATCGAGACGCCCGCGTCGGCGGGCCGGCCGGGACCGGGCGAGACGACGAGCTGCGACGCGCCGAGCTCCGCCGCCTCGTCGGCCGTGATCTCGTCGTTTCGCACGACGTGGACGTCGACGCCGAGTGCGCCGAAGAGGTGCGCGAGGTTGTAGGTGAAGGAGTCGTAGTTGTCGACGAGCAGCATCATTGCGCCGCCTCCGCGAGGTCGATCGCGGCCTCGATCGCACCGAGCTTGTTCAGGCACTCCTGGTGCTCTTCCGCGGGATCGGAGTCGGAGACGATGCCGCCGCCCGCCTGGAGGTAGGCGACGCCGTCTCGCAACACGAGCGTGCGGATCGCGATGCACGTATCCATCTCGCGCCGCTCCGGGAGCACGTAGCCGACGGCGCCTGCGTAGATGCCGCGCCGGTAGCCCTCGAGCTCCGAGATGATCTGCATCGCACGCACCTTCGGCGCGCCGCTCACCGTGCCCGCAGGGAAACAAGCGCGGAGCAGCTCGAACGGCGTCACGTCGTCGCCGAGCTCACCGACGACCTCCGAGACGAGGTGGGTCACGTGCGAGTAGCGCTCCGTCTGCATGAATCGCTCGACGTGCACGGTTCCCGGCTTGCAGACCCGGGAGAGGTCGTTGCGGCCGAGGTCGACGAGCATCACGTGCTCGGCGCGGTCCTTCTCGGATGAGAGGAGCGCCTCCGCGTCGCCCTCGCCCGGCGCGATCGTGCCTGCGATCGGGTTCAGTGCCGCGCGCGGCCCCTCGCACTTCACGACCGTCTCCGGCGAGCTGCCGACGAGCGCGAGCTCGCCGAGCTCGAGCAGGAAGAGATACGGCGACGGGTTCACGCGACGGAGCGCCCGGTAGAGCTCGAAGGCGGAGGACGACGTCGGGCGCTCCGCGCGCTGTGCGATCACGACCTGGAAGACATCGCCCTCGCGGATGTGCTCCTTCGCGCGCTCGACGCGCCGCATGTGCTCGTCGCGATCCGGGTAGCGCCGCAGCTCGCCACGCGTGCCGGCGCCGCGGGGCGCCTCCGGCTGCGGCGCGTCGAGCAGGCGCGCCGCCACGTCCGGGTCGCCGACGAGCACCTCTGCGACGCCGCGTGCGTGGTCGAAGCGGACGAGCACCTCCGGCACGACGAAGCGGCTCTCGTCGAGCCCGGGCCCGTCCCCGGGCAATTGCACGGTGGGCTCGAGACGAGCCACGACGTCGTAGCCGAGATACCCGACGACGGGCTCGCCCAGGGCCTCCGCCTCGTCGAAGCCGACGATGCGCGAGCCGCGTCCGACGAAGGAGTGCCGGCCGAGACGGCCGCGTTCCACGGACTCGAGCAGGAACGCGGCCGGGGCACCCTCGCGCAGGCGGAGGTACGCCCCGAGTGGGGTGAGAAGGTCGGTGGCTATCTCGGATGTCGCAGCCATGACGAAAGGACTCCTCTCGGAGCCGGATGATGCGGAACGGGTGTGTGCGCTCGCTACCGCGCGCGCAGGCTCCCGCCCCGCATTCGGCGCCAGGCCCACCAGCTGCGGGAGACGGGATCCATCGGGACCCAGGGTAGGCGGGCACAAGCCGTGCGTCAACCGCGCTGTAGAGTCGCGCGCGATGGCGATCCCGGAGACACTCGCGCTCCTCCTCGAAGCGCCCGGGCCCTCGGGCCAGGAGGAGCCCGCAGCCGCGGTCTGGCGCGACGCGGCGCGCGGGTTCGGCGAGGTCTCGGGCGACGTACTCGGCTCCTCGTGGGTGCGCGTCCCGGGCACGGGCGGCCCGCTCCTCGCGATCGTCGGGCACATCGACGAGATCGGTCTCGTCATCACGCATGTCGGGAGCGACGGCCTGCTCGCGGTTCGCGGCCTCGGCGGCTTCGACGCCCAGCCGTACCTCGGCCAGCGGGTCGTGATCCGGACGAAGAACGGCCCGGTTGACGGCGTGGTCGGCTGGCGGAAGCAGAAGCGGCGGCGAGGCGACGACCGCAAGCCCGCGGATTTCGACGACCTGTTTCTGGACATCGGCGCTCGGAGCGGGGAGGAGGCGAAGGAGGTCGTCCGGGGCGGGGACGTCGCGCTCGCTGCGGGAGGGCCGGTCGAGCTCCGGAACGGGCGCATCGCCTCGCGTGCGCTCGACAACAGGCTCGGCTGCTACGTCGCGCTCGAAGTCGCCCGGCGCGTGGCGGAGTCGGGCGGCCTCGCATGGGACGTTGCCGGCGCTGCGGTCGTGCAGGAGGAGGTCGGCGACTTCGCCGGCTCGCGGACCGTTGCGTATGCGCTCGAGCCGGCCGTCGTGATCGCTGTCGACGTGACGCACGCGACGGACGTTCGCGGCGGCGACGCGGAGGACGAGGGCGAGCACAAGGTTGGCGGCGGCGCGGCGATCATGCGCGGGTCCTCGATGCATCCGCGCGTCTTCGATCTTCTCGAGGAGACGGCCGAGCAAGCCGGGATCCCCTACTCGATCGAGGTCTCTCGCGGCCATACGTACACCGACGCGGATGCCGCGTATCTCAGTCGCGCCGGCATCGCCACCGGTCTCGTCTCGTTCCCGCTCCGCTACATGCACTCCCCGGTCGAGGTCGTCGACCTCGCCGACGTCGAGGCGGTCGTGAAGCTGCTCGTGGCGTTTGCCTCCCGGCTCGACGCTGGTATCTCTTTCGCGCGCTGACTCGTTGCACGAGCGTGAAGGTGACGCTCGCCGCGGCCGCGCTCGCCGCTCTCCTGGCCGCGGGCTGCGGCGGGACGAGCAAGGCGCAGACCTCCGAGGCTCCGAAGGGCTCCCTCTTCGTCGCGATCAAGGTGCTGAAGCAGGGCAAGCAGGTGCTCGCGGTCGTGCCGGTCAAGATCGACGGCCATGGTCCGTACTCGTTCGCGCTCGACACGGGCGCGTCGACCTCGCTCGTCGACTCGCAGGTTGCTCGGGAGCTCGGCGTTCGCACGACCGGCACGCGGCAGCGGATCGCCGGCGTGGGATCGGTCTCGCAGGTGGCCTCGATCAAGGTGAAGGACTGGAGCGTCGGCGGCGTGAAGCTTCCGTCGACGACGATCGTCGAGGCGAACCTTCCGTTCGGCAACGCGAGCGGCGGCGTGCAAGGGCTGCTCGGCTCCGACATGTTGAGCCAGTTCGACATCGTCACGATCGACTACGACAACAGCCGTCTCGTGTTGCACCACCGCGCGGTCGAGGGCTCCAAGTAGATTGAGCGGCGTGAGCCGCACCGTCATCGTCTCTGCCGTCCGCACGCCGTTCGGCCGTCTCGGCGGCGGCCTGAAGGATCGCGCCGCGACCGAGCTCGGCTCCGTCGTCATCCGTGCCGCGCTCGAGCGCATCGGTCTCGAAGGCAGCGAGGTCGAGTACGTGATCATGGGCCAGGTGCTCCAGGCCGGTGCGGGCCAGGCGCCGGCGCGGCAGGCCGCGATCGGCGCGGGCCTGCCGATCGAGGTCCCCTCGGACACGGTGAACAAGGTCTGTGCGTCGTCGATCCGTGCGGTCGAGATCGCCGACTCGATGATCCGCGCCGGCGACGTCGAGGTCGTCGTCACCGGCGGCATGGAGTCGATGTCGAACGCGCCGTATGCGCTGCCGAAGGCGCGGTCCGGCTACCGGATGGGGGACGGGACGCTCGTCGACCTGATGATCTGGGACGGCCTGCGCTCGACCTTCGACGAGAAGCACATGGTGCAGCAGGCCGCCGGCGTTGCGCGCGAGCTCGGGATCACGCGCGAGGAGCAGGACGGCTGGGCGCTCCGCTCGCACGAGCGTGCAGCGAAGGCGCAGGACGAAGGCGTCTTCGACGACGAGATCGTCGCCGTCGGCGACGTCGCCGCGGACGAAGCGATCCGTCGCGACACCACGATCGAGAGGCTCGCCTCGCTGAAGCCGGTGATGGATCCCGAAGGGACGATCACGGCGGGGAACGCGCCGGGCGTCAACGACGGCGCGTCGTGCGTGATCGTCTGCTCCGAGGAGTTCGCGAAGCGGCGCGGCCTCGAGTCGCTTGCGACCGTCGTCGCGCAGGGATACGTCGCAGACGAGTTCGCGTGGCTCGCCCGCACGCCCGCGAACGCCGGGACGCAGGCGCTGCAGAAGGCCGGGAAGACGATCGGCGACGTGAAGCGCGTCGAGGTGAACGAGGCGTTCTCCTCGGTCGCGCTGAACTCGGTGAAGATGCTCGGCGCCGATCCGGAGATCGCAAACGTGAACGGCGGCGCGGTCGCGCTCGGCCACCCGATCGGCGCGAGCGGCGGCAGGATCCTCGGCACGATGGTGCACGAGCTGCGGCGGAACGGCGGCGGCCTCGGTCTTGCCGCGATCTGCTCCGGCGGCGGCCAGGGCGACGCACTCCTCATCGAGGTCTGATCCTCAGGGACCTCCCGGTCTTCGCGTGCCGTATTCGGCGCATGAAGATCGTTGCGGTTCTCTTCGTCGCGGCGCTCGTCGCCGCACCGGCAGCTGCGGGGGACGGGTTTCCGCAGGCCGCCGAGCAAGCCGGTACCGGCGTCACCTCTCCGCAGGGCCGTCAATACGTCGCGGTCGGCGTCGACCAGTCGCACACGATGTTGACCACGCTCCAGTACGGCGGCGTCACGGGCTGGTCCGAGCTGGACGGCGCGTTCGGGATCCCGATGGTCACCCAGTCCACAACGGGTGGCCTCTCGCACAACGGGCGGACGCTGATCCTTCAGGAGGTCGCACTTGCAGCGCCGACGCAGTTCGTGGTCGTCGACGCCCGGACATTACGCGAACGCGACCGCTTCATCCTCGACGGCATCTACTCGTTCGACGCCCTGTCACCGGATGGCTCGACGCTCTATCTCATCCAGCGTGTCGACGCGCGCGATTACTCGCGCTACGTCGTGCGTGCCTATGACCTCGTGCACCACCGTCTGGTCGCCGGCCGGATCGCGGACCGCACGCAGAAAGGCTGGGTCATGCACGGCGAGCCGATCTCGCGCGGCACGAGCCCCGACGGCCGCTGGGTGTACACGCTCTACTCGAATCCCGGCGGGTACCCGTTCGTGCACGCACTCGACACCGTGCGAGGCGTTGCCCACTGCGTCGGCATCGCGTGGCCGCAGGGCAAGGATCAGGGGCCGTTGTGGAACGTCGTCGTCGAGCCGAGCGGGCGGAAGGTCGACCTGCGATGGCGAAGCGGCCGGCCGTTCTACAGCATCGACGCCACGACCTGGCGGTCCGCGCCGGTCGCCCCGTCGCATTTCCCCTGGTTTTCGGCCACTCTCGGAGCAGCCGGGCTGCTGCTCCTGGCCGCGGGGGAACGCATTTGGCGCCGGCGGCGTAATACTCGGGTCAGCGTCCAAGGAGGCAGTTATGTTCCGACGGCTCGGATTCGCGACCGCCGCAGCCCTCGTCCTGGTCCTCGTGCCCTCGGCTCTCGGCGCCGCGCCCTCGTTCATGGCCGTGCAAGGAGGTAGCGGCGTCCCGTCGCTCGACGGCACGATGCGCTACGTCGCCATGAATGCTGTGGGGAAGACGACGACGCTCCAGGCGCTGCGCGGCGTCGAGCGAACCGTCGTGAAGTCGCGATCGATCGACGGCACGTTCGGCGTGCCGATGCTCGCCGATTCCTACGCCGACGGCATCTTTCGCGACGGCAGCGCGTTCGTGTTGCAGAACGTCGGGTACGGCGCGCGGTCGGAATTCCGCATCGTCAACACGAGCGACCTGACCGTGCGTGACTCCATTTCGTTCGACGGCACCTATTCGTACGACGCATTGTCGCCGGACGGGAGGGTGATGTATCTCACCCAGCACACGTCGGCGAACGACATCACGCATTACGTCGTCCGTGCGTACGACCTCGACTCGCACACGCTCCGGCCCGGCCTCATCGCCGACAAGGCGCAGCGCGGCTGGGTGATGCAGGGGTTCCCCGCCAAGCGCACTGCGACGAAGGACGGCCGCTGGGTCTACACGATGTATGCGAACCCGAACGGCTATCCGTTCGTGCATGCGCTCGACACGGTCAACGGAGTCGCGCACTGCGTCGGCTTCGCTAGGCCGGCGGGCGGCGACGGCGCCGTCTTCAACGGCCGTCTCACGATCAAGGGGAGTAAGTTGCAGATCCGGACTCAGGGCGGTGCGCTGTGGCGCGCGATCAACCTGAAGAACTGGAAGGTGACGAAGCGCTGAGGAACTCTTCCAGCACCGCGTTGACGCGCTCGGGCTCGCGCAGCGTCAGGTAGTGGTCCGAGTCGATCTCGACGAGTTGCGCGCCGGGCACACGGCGCGCAACCGTCCTGCCCACCTCTTGCTGATCGGCTGGGTCGTGGGTGGGCACGACCACGAGGGTAGGGCAGGCGATCTCTTCGAGCCGTGACGCTGCATCGGGCCGCGGTCGGGGGCTCGCACCGTCGGGAACGCCGCGCGCGTCGGGCGTCAGGTGCCAGAGCGCGCGCATCGTCTCGTCGGCGCCGAGCGGCGCCCAGACGGCGAAGTCGATCTCCATCATCGTCCGGAGATCGCCGCTCTTCTCGGCCGCCTCGAATGCCTTCGTCTGCTCATCGCTGTAGACGTCGACCGGCATCCCACTGACCCCGGCGGCGACGTGCACGAGCGCCCAGACGCGATCGGGATGCTCGAGCGCCACGTCGAGGGCGATCCCCCCGCCGAGCGAGAGCCCGACGACGGCTGCACGCTCGACCGCGAGCGCGTCGAGGATCGCGATTGCGTCGTCGACAAAGCTGAACTCGACGCCCGGCGAGCGGGACTCGCCGAAGAACCGAAGGTCGTAGCGGATGCACCGGAAATGGCGGGCGAGTGCATGCGCCTGCGGTTCCCAGAGATGCATGTCTCCGAGACCGCCGTGCACGAAGAGAACGCCCGGGCCGCGGCCCACCTCGTCGACGTGCAGTTCTCCCACGGAAGTCACTTCGAGCGACGATAGCCTCCCCGGCGATGAATTTCGAGCACGTCCTCGTCGTGGGTGCAGGGCAGATGGGCGGCGGCATTGCGCAGGTCGTCGCGTCGTCAGGGCGCACGCGTCTCGCTGTACGACGCCGCGCCGGGTGCGGTCGACCGCGGGCTCGAGGCGATGCGCAAGAGCCTGACGCGGCTCGCGGAGAAGGGCGGCGGCGACCCGGAGGAGATTCTCGGGCGCGTGCAAGGCGTCGATGACCTGGTCCCGGCGGACCTGATGATCGAGGCGGTGGTCGAGGATGCGGGCGTCAAGCAGGAGCTCTTCCGGCACGCGGACGAGCGTGCTGCCGGAGGCTGCGATCCTCGCGTCGAACACGTCGTCGATCCCGATCACCTCGCTCGGCGCTGTGACGTCGCGACCGCAGCGCGTGATCGGCATGCACTTCTTCAACCCGGTCCCCGTGCTGAAGCTCGTGGAGGTGATTCGCGGTCTCGAGACCTCCGACGAGACGGCGCGCGCGATCGTGGCGCTCGCGGAGGATCTCGGGAAGACGCCTGCGGAGGCGCGCGACCTTCCGGGCTTCGTCTCGAACCGGATCCTGATGCCGTTCATCAACGAGGCCGCCTATGCGCTTCTCGAAGGGGTTGCGGAGCCGGAGGCAATCGACACGATCGCGAGGCTCGGGTTTGCGCATCCGATGGGCCCGCTCGCCCTCGCCGATCTCATCGGCCTCGACACGTGCGTCGCGATCATGGAGGTGCTGCACGCGGGGCTCGGCGATCCGAAGTACGCACCGTGCCCGCTGCTTCGCCAGTACGTGCAGGCCGGGCGCCTCGGCCGGAAGACCGGCCGGGGCTTTTACGCGTATTGAAGGGCGATTCACTCGTTCGGGTGAGTTGTCAAAAAAGGCACGCGGATACAACGAGGGTCCCCTCCTCCTTCAGCCGTCAACGAAGCGCATGCAAGGAGGATCCGCAGATCCGATGAGAATCCTGCTCGTCGACGACGAGCCCGCGCTGCGCGAGTTGCTGCGGGCTACGTTCGAGGGCGCTGACGTGACGGTCGACGAGGCCGGGTCCGGCGTCGAGGCGGAGCTGCGCGTGCGGCGTCACCGACCCGACGTCATCGTGCTCGATCTCCGGATGCCCGAGATGGACGGCGTCGAGCTGTGCCGCCGGCTCAAGTCCGACGACGCGACGCGCGACATCCCGATCGTCCTGCTGACCGGGGCGGAGTCGGAAGAGGCGCGGCACGCGCAGCGCGCGGGCGCCGCCGCGCTCGTGCGCAAGCCGTTCAGCCCGCTCGAGCTCCTGTCGGTCGTTCAGCGGCGTGTCGGGGCGGCCGCCCCTTCCGCACACGCCGCAGAAGCGCGCCGGTCGCAGCGACGAGGAGCTCGTGTTGTACGCACGAGATTTGCGCCACCTCCTCGAGATCGAACGCAGCCAACGCGAGTTGCTCGAGGAGTCCTATCTCGCGACGGTCACGTCACTCGCGTCCGCGCTCGAGTCACGCGACGTGCGCACGGGTGCGCACTCGCAGCGCGTGAAGCGGTATGCGGTCGAGCTACTCGAGCTCGTCGACCCCGGCCGCCTCGACCGGGATCCGGGCGTGCAGTACGGCTTCCTCCTGCACGACATCGGGAAGATGGCGATCCCGGATCAGATCCTCCAGAAGCCGGGCGCGTTGACGCGCGCGGAGCGGCAGCCGGATGCAGGAGCACACCGTGCTCGGCGAGCAGATGCTGGCCGGCGTTCAGATGCTGCGCGGGGAAGGGTTGAGCGTCGTCCGCTCACACCACGAGCGCTGGGACGGCGGCGGGTATCCGGACGGGCTTGTCGGGAGCGAGATCCCGCCCGCCGCGTGAGTCTTCGCCGTCGCGGACGCGCTCGACGCGATGACGAGCGACCGCCCCTATCGCCGCGCCGTACGCTGGTCCGCCGCGCGAGAGGAGATCGTCGCGCAGTCCGGCAAGCAGTTCGACCCGGACGTCGTCGAGGCATTCCGCGAACGGGAGCCCGCCCTGCAGGAGGCGCATCGCGAGCTCTCGCTCGTCGCCTGACGGAAACGGACACGGCTGGTGCCAGGCCCCGTGACGAGAGTGTCACGAGTGTGTGACGCCGTCGAAGGTCGCCCCGCAACGTGCGTGGCGAAGCCGTAACGAAGACGTATCAGGGCCTGGCCCCGGACTAGGCCGTTGGCTTCCCGTCCGGAACGGCTACCTGTTCCCAGCGGACGATCTTGCCGCGACGCACGACGAAGAGGGCGGCTGCTTTGGCGCCGGGGGCATCGCACGTGTGCTTGGGACGCCTGCCGAGGACGAACGTCGCCGTTGCGCGGTTGCCTGCGACTGCGATCGCAACGATCTTGCCCGCACACGGGAGCGAGTCGTTGAAGGCGACTGCGAGCTTGTGCGAGGTGAGCGGCACATCGATGCCGGGTTGGATGACGCGCGCGTTCAGTGCAAAGAGGCGCGCGGCATGCTCGTTGTCGTTCGCATTCAATGCCGCGCTCCACGCGCGCACCACGTCGCGCGGCTTGCCCGCGGCTGCGGCCGGCCCTGCAGCGACGAGCGCCGCCGCGGCCCCGGCGAGTGCGAACGCGAGCATGAGCCGCCGTACCACCCCCTGAATATAGTTGCGCCCGTGGATTTCGAGCCGACCGCGGAGCAGAAAGAAATCCAGGCGCTCGCCCGGGACTTCGCCCGCCAGGAGATCGAGCCGCACGCAGCGGAGTGGGACAGGGAGCACCGCTTCCCGCGGGACACGTTCGCGAAGCTCGCGGAGCTCGGCCTCATGGGCGCCTGCATCCCCGACGAGTACGGCGGCGCAGGCACCGACTTCGTCTCGTACATCCTCGTGCTCGAGGAGCTCTCGCGTGCCGACGCCGGTGTTGGCGTCACGGTCGCCGTCCATACGAGCGCGGTAACGCTCCCGCTGCTCGCGTTCGGGACAGACGAGCAGAAGAGCCGCTTCGTGCCGCCGCTCGCGCGCGGCGAGCATCTCGGCGCGTTCGCGCTCACCGAGCCGGAGGCCGGCTCCGACGCCGGCGCGCTTCGCACCCGCGCCGACCCGGACGGGGAGGGCTGGACGATCACCGGCGCGAAGCAATGGATCACGAACGGACGCTACGCAGGAACGTTTCTCACGTTCGCCCGCACCGACTTCGAGACGAACGGCGCCCGCGGCGTAAGCGCGTTCATCCTCGACGCGGACCAGGTGCGCGTCACGCGCGACGAGGAGAAGCTCGGGCTCAACTCATCCGTCACGAACGACATCGTGATCGAGGGCGCCCTCGTCGGCCGCGACCGGCTCCTCCACGAGGAGAACAAGGGCTTCCGCGTCGCCATGCAGACGCTTGACGGCGGACGGATCGGCATCGCCGCCCAGGCGGTCGGGATCGCGCAGGCCGCGTACGACGTCGCGCGCGAGTATGCGAAGCAGCGGCACACGTTCGGAAAGCGGATCGCCGAGCATCAGGCGATTCAGCAGAAGCTCGCCGACATGGCGACCGAGATCGAGGCGGCGCGGCTCCTCGTCTACCGCGCAGCCTCGCTGAAGGACAAGGGTGACCGAGTCACGGAGGCCGGCGCGATGGCGAAGCTCTTCGCGTCGGAGGTGGCGCGCCGTCAGACGGGCGAGGCGATCCAGATCCTCGGCGGCTACGGCTACACGAAGGAGTTCCCGGTCGAGCGCTACTACCGGGACGCGAAGATCACGGAGATCTACGAAGGGACGAGCGAGATCCAGCGTCTCGTCATCGCCCGTTCGATCCTCGGCGTTCAACAGCGTCAGCTCGCACAGGGCTGATCGTGCCGCGGAGCCCCGACGAGCCCGTCCGGCTCACGAAGATCTACACGCGCGGCGGCGATGCCGGCGAGACGAGCCTCGGCGACGGCTCGCGCGTCTCGAAGCTCGACCCTCGGCTCCGTGCGTACGGGATTGTCGACGAGCTCAACTCGCAGATCGGCGTCGCGCTCGCAGGCGATGTGCCCGAGCCGCTGCGCGCGACGCTCGAGCGCGTGCAGAACCAGCTCTTCGACGTCGGCGCCGACCTCTCCGTGCCGTTCGGCGGACCGGATGACCGCCTCCGCACGACCCAGCCGATGATCGACTGGCTCGAGGAACAGTGCGACGTGCACAACGCCTCACTCCCGGAGCTGAAGAGCTTCGTCCTTCCCGGCGGCACGACCGCCGCTGCGCACCTCCACGTCGCGCGTACGGCCGCCCGCCGCGCCGAGCTCGCCGCGCTCGAAGCGGAGGTGAATCCCCTTGCGCGCGTCTACCTGAACCGGGTCTCCGACCTGCTCTTCATCCTCGCGCGCGCGGCGAACGCATACGCGGGGCGCGACGAGCCGCTCTGGCGTCCCGGCGTCTAGCGCATACCAGGCAGGCCCGCTCGCGAGACGGAAACTGGACAGAAGGCAGCCAGAGACTAAGGCTCGACTCGACGTCGAGAGTCGTGGTCGCGACGTGTCCTCGCGTGGTTCTTCGTAGACTTTCCGCGATGGCGACGACCGAGGATCCCGAGACAGGCATCGACGCCACGAAGGCGTGGCGGCAGGAGCTGTACGACGCGACGCCGGAGCGTCAGGGCGAGTTGTTCTCGACGATGTCGGGTGTCGAGAACGAGCCGCTCTACACGCCGGACAACGTCGAGCTCGACTACGAGCGCGATCTCGGGTATCCGGGGGTGTTTCCGTACACGCGCGGCGTGTACCCCTCGATGTATCGCGGGCGCTTGTGGACGATGCGGCAGTTCGCCGGGTTCGGGACGGCGGCGGAGACGAACGAGCGGTTCCGCTATCTGCTCGAGCACGGGCAGACGGGTCTGTCGACGGCGTTCGACATGCCGACACTGATGGGCTACGACAGCGATCACGCGCGTTCGCTCGGCGAGGTCGGCCGCGAGGGTGTGGCGATCGACTCGCTCGACGACATGCTGACGTTGTTCTCGGGGATCCCGCTCGATGCGGTGTCGACGTCGATGACGATCAACGCGCCGGCGGCGATGTTGCTGGCGTTCTATGCGTGTGTGGGTGAGGAGCAGGGGGTGCCGGTCGCGCAGTTGCGGGGGACGGTGCAGACGGACATCCTCAAGGAGTACATCGCCCAGAAGGAGTGGATCTTCCCGCCGGAGCCGTCGATGCGGCTCGTGGTGGACATGATCGAGTGGTGCTCGCGGGAGATGCCGCTGATGCACCCCGTCTCGATCAGCGGGTACCACATTCGCGAAGCCGGCTCGACGGCCGCGCAGGAGCTTGCGTTCACGCTCGCGGACGGGTTCGCGTACGTCGATGCGTGCGTCGCGCGCGGGATGGATGTCGACGAGTTCGCGCCGCGGCTGTCGTTCTTCTTCAACGCGCATCTGGACTTCTTCGAGGAGATCGCGAAGTACCGGGCGGCGCGGCGGATCTGGGCGACCCGGATGCGCGACAAGTACGGGGCGAAGAATCCACGTTCGTGGCTGATGCGCTTTCACACCCAGACGGCGGGTGTGTCACTGACCGCCCAGCAGCCGGAAGTGAACCTGATCCGGACGGCGATCGAGGCGCTGGCGGCCGTGCTGGGTGGCACGCAGTCGCTGCACACCAACTCGTTCGACGAGGCGCTCGCGCTGCCGACCGAGCACGCTGTGCGGCTCGCGTTGCGCACGCAGCAGGTGATCGCGCACGAGGTCGGCGTCGTGAACACGGCCGACCCTCTCGGCGGCTCGTACTACCTCGAGCACCTCACCTCCGAGCTGGAGCGGCAGGCCTACGACTACTTCGACCGGATCGAGCAGCTCGGCGGCGTCATCCCGGCGATCGAGCAGAACTTCATGCAGCGCGAGATCGCCGAGGCGTCGTACCGCTACCAGTCCGAGGTCGAGCAGCAGCAGCGCGTGATCGTCGGCGTCAACCGCTATCAGCTCGAGGACGAGCCGCAGCTCGAGATCCTGCGCATCGACCCGGCCCTCGAGCCGAAGCAGATCGAGCGCGTCCAGGCCGTCCGGGCGCGGCGGGACGGCGCTGCGGCGGAGTCGACGCTCGCAGAGCTCAAGCGCGCCGCTTCGGGCGACACGAACCTGATGGAGCCGATCATCGCCTGCTCTCGCGCCTACGTCACCATGGGGGAGATGTGCGACGCCCTCCGCGACGTGTGGGGCACCTGGCGCGAGACGCCGGTCTTCTAGGATCCGCTCATGGCCGGGAAGATCAGAGTCGTCGTCGCGAAGCCGGGCCTCGACGGGCACGACCGCGGCGCCAAGGTGATCGCGCGAGCGTTGCGCGACGCCGGTATGGAGGTCATCTACACGGGGCTTCACCAGACGCCCGAGCAGATCGTCGAGACGGCGATTCAGGAGGACGCCGACGCGGTCGGCATCTCGATCCTCTCGGGCGCGCACATGACGCTTGTCCCGCGCATCCTCGAGCTGCTGCGCGAGAACGGTGCCGAGGACGTGCTCGTGGTCGTTGGCGGCACGATCCCGGTCGACGACGCCGTCGAGCTGAAGAAGCTCGGCGTTGCCGACGTCTTCGGCCCGGGTGCACGCACGACCGACATCGTCGACTTCCTCAAAGGCGCGGTCGCGGTTTGATCGACGTCTCCCGCGACGGTGGAGTCGCCGTCGTCACCATCGACCGGCAGGACGCACTGAACGCCCTCAACGTCGAGACGCTCACGGAGTTGCGCGACCGGCTGAAGGAGGTTGCCGAGGACGCGGAGATTCGCGCGGTCGTCCTCACGGGTGCAGGCGAGAAGGCGTTCGTCGCCGGCGCCGATATCAAGTACATGAGCTCGCTCGAGCCCGGTCAGGCGAAAGAGTGGGGTGCACTCGGGCACGCAGCTGCGAACCTGCTGGAGCAGATGGCCAAACCGACGATCGCCGCCATCAACGGCTTCGCGCTCGGAGGCGGTTGCGAGCTCGCGCTCGCGTGCGATCTGCGGTACGCGTCGGAGCGCGCGAAGCTTGGGCAGCCGGAGATCAACCTCGGCATCGTCCCGGGCTGGGGCGGGACCCAGCGGCTCGCGCGCGTCTGCGGAGTGGGTGTTGCGAAGGACCTGATCTACACAGGCCGCACGATCGACGCGGAGACGGCCTATCGCGTCGGCCTCGTCAACCGTGTCGTCGACCCGGTGCTCGACGCCGCGCTCGAGACGGCGCGCGAGCTCGCCTCGAAGTCGCCGGTCGCGCTCGCCCTCGCGAAGCGGCTCGTCAACATGTCGCCCGGCGCTCTCGACCGCGAAGCGGACGAGTTCGGCGACCTTTTCGCGAGCGAGGACGCGAGAGAGGGCCTCGCCGCCTTCGTCGAGAAGCGCGCGCCGAACTTCGTCGGGCACTAGCGGTTCCAAAACCGGTGACTGTCACCGATTTTCGGAATGCCCGAAGAATGAACTTCCGCAGCGCCTGAAATTTACGGCGTCTGTGGATTGTTCGTCACGGTTTCGTAACCCGTGACTGTCACCGGTGTTTTCGTTCCGCCCGGCCCGAGCGGACGCTAGCCCAGTTGGACGAGTGCAGCGTTGAGGGCGCCGTCCAGGCCGAGCATCGACTTCGTCGTCGCGAGCGCAGGCTGCGTCCACACGGTCACGGGCTCGCCCTCGTACGCCGCGAGGAGCCTGGCGCCCGGAGTCACGGGCGGCTTCTGCTGGACGATCGCGGTCGCCGGCACGTTCAGCGTGATCGTTTGCGTCAGCTTCGCGAGCTTCGGCGTCATCGGGAACGCCTGCAAGGTCTTCAACTGGAGTTTCAACTCCGTATCGGTGGCGCTCACGACTGTCCCGGTGAGCGCGAGCGTGAACGGCGTGCCCGTCTTGGCCCAGAAGAGAAGATGCTGCGCCTTCTGCAGATACGAGTACGGGGACACCGCCGCGCCTCCGCCCGGGTGCACCTCGAAATGCAGATGCGACGCGATCCCGTTCGCATCGCCGCTGTCGCCGACGTAGCCGATCATCTGCCCGGCCGTCACCTTGGCGCCGTCTTTCAGCCCTTTCGCATACGCGGTCCCGGCAACGCACTTGCCCTTGTTGTCGTTCCGCATCGTCAGGTCGTTGTTCAGGTGGATGTACTCGTACATCGTCCCGCTGTCGCCGTAGAGGTAGAGCATGCAGCCGGCGCTCGCGGACGTCGTCCAGAACTTGATCTTGCCGCTCTCGGCGGCGACGACCGGCGTCTTCTTCGTCGCCATCATGTCGTTGCCCTGATGTGAGCCGCCCGCGCGCGGCTGGCCGAAGTCGTCGATGTAGCTCGCCGCCCCCGCGACCGGGAAGATCAGGGTGGGAACTTCACCCTTCGGCGTACCGGCAGCCGAGGCCGACCCGGCAAGGCCGAGCAGAAGAAATAGGAGAAGAACTCCTCGGGCTGTCGTCCGGTGGCGGCTCATAAAGCTCCGGTTCGCGCGCGAAGGACCCGACCCTAGCCGAGAACTCGGCCGGGCGAGGGAGGAATCCCGATTTGCAGGGAGTAATCGGGTGGCTCATGCGCCTTCGCCTGACATTGACGGCCGCTGCTGCGCTCGCGGCGGCCTGGGCGGCAGCCGCCCCGGCAGGCGCCGCATCCCTGAATCCGCAGCACGCGGGGCTGCAGGTCGCCTTGCGGGCGCAGGGCCTCTACCTCGGGCCCATCGACGCGATCATCGGCCCGAAGACCGTTGCCGCCGTTCGCGCCTTCCAGCGCACGCACGGCCTGAGGGCGACAGGGATCGCAGACCTCTCGACGCGCCGAGAGCTCGGCCCGCTCGGGACGCCACTCTTCGGCTCGCGCACGCTTGTACGAGGCAAGTTCGGTTGGGACGTCGCCGTCATGCAGTTCCTGCTCGCGAAGCACGGGGTCCGGGTGCCGGTCAACGCGTACATGGACACGCCGACCGTCGCCGGGTTGAAGCGGTACCAGCGCGCGATGCACCTTGCTGCCGACGGCGTCGCCGGCCCGGCACGTTCGCTGCGCTCGGGCTGCAGACGCGGGTGCCCGTGAAGCAGGTATCACGATCCAGACGACGCTCTCGCGCTATGTCGTGAAGCCGGGCGACTCGCTCACCGCGATTGCGCGGAAACACGGCCTGTCGCTGTCGACGATTGCGAAGGCCAACCATCTCAATCCGTCGCATCCGCTTCTCATCGGTGTGAAGCTGCGCATCCCGGCGTCCGCACGTGCGGCACCCGCCGCCGTGTCGGCGACGAACGCGGTCAGCGTCCGCGATTCGCTCGACCGCTGGTCGGCTCACTACGGCATCGATCGCAGCCTCGCGCGTGCGCTTGCCTGGATGGAGTCCGGCTACAACAACAGCGTCGTCTCGAACGTCGGAGCGCAGGGTGTCATGCAGCTGCTGCCTTCGACATGGGAGTACGTGGAGAACGTGCTGATCGGGCATCCGGTCACCCATGACGCAGACGGCAACGTGCACGTCGGCATGGCCTACCTCAACCATCTGCTCCAGACTTCAACGGCGACCAGAAGCTCGCGCTCGCGGGCTGGTACCAGGGCGAGCGCGCGGTCAAGACGCGCGGGCCGTACAAGGTCAGCAAGGCCTTCGTCGCGGACGTGCTCGCGCTCAAGCAGCGCATGTAGCTCGCGCACCTCGGTAGGATCGCGCGCGGCATGAAGATCGCCGTCTGCGTGAAGCACGTGCCCGAGGGCTCGTCGAAGATCGATCCCGGCACCAAGCGTCTCGACCGCTCCGGTGAGGGCTCGCTGAACCACTTCGACGCGAACGCGGTCGAGGAGGCGCTCCGGCTGAAGGGCGACTCCGACGCGGAGGTGGTCGTTGTCTCCCTCGGCCCGCAGAAGGCTGCGGACTCGCTGCGGAAGGCGCTTGCGATGGGTGCCGACCGCGCGATTCTCGTCACCGACGAGGCAGCCGCCGGCTCCGACCTCGTCGCAACGAGCAAGCTGCTCGCGAAGACGCTCGAGCGGGAGAATGCCGACCTCGTCCTCTTCGGGCAACAGGCCTCCGACGCGGACGGCGCCGTCCTCTGGGCCGCAGTAGCCGAGCGGCTGCAACAGCCGGTCGTCTCGCAGGCCGCCGAGCTCGGCGTCGACGGGACGACGATCCGCGTCAAGCGCCAGACCGAGTTCGGATACGACGTGATCGAGGCCTCGCTGCCGGCCGTTGTCGCAGTGAGCGACGCGATCAACGAGCCGCGCTACCCGTCGCTCAAGGGGATCATGGGCGCGAAGAAGAAGCCGTTCGAGACGCTTTCGCTCGCGGACATCGGGCTCGAGGCCGCCGAAGCGGGGGAAGCAGGGTCGAAGACCGAGGTGCTCTCGCTCACCGATCCACCGTCGCGCGGCGACGCGCGCAAGATCGAGGACGACGGCAGCGCCGCCCAGGCGATCGTCGACTTCCTGTCCGAAAAGAGACTTGTATGAGCGTAGGGGAGGGAAGAGAGGAGGAGTAAGAGGGAGGGGGTTTGCCGGGTGGAGGGAAGGTGAGCGTCCTCGTCTTCCTCGAGCACCACGGGAGCGAGCTGCAGAAGGGCGCGCTCGGCGTCCTCACGAAGGCCGCGACGCTCGGCGCCGGCGATGTCGGCGCGGTGCTCGTCGGCGGCGGCGTGCGTGCGCTCGCGAGCGAGGCGGGCAAGTTCGGCGCGGCCAAGGTTCACGTGCTCGACGACGACTCGCTCGAGCCGCCGCTGCCGCAGCCGCGCGTCGACGCGATCGCGAAGGTGGTCGAGGACGGCGGCTACGACACCGTTCTCTTCGCGAACTCCGTGCTCGCTGCCGACATCGCCGCCGGTCTCTCGGCGCGCCTCGACGCCGGGCTCAACTGGGATCTCGTCGACATCACGAGCGACTTCACGGGCAAGCGCCCGGCGCTGCAGGACTCCGTCGTCGTCGACGTGGGCTGGCGTTCGACGCCACGGATCGGGCTTTTCCGCGCCGGCTCCTTCGACGCTGCCGCGACGTCGGGCGGCGAGCCGCAGATCGAGGACGTCACCGTCGAGATCGCGGCGCACGCGCAGGCGGCAAAGGTCGTCTCGCAGGAGCAGGAGCAGTCGAGCGGGCCGTCGATCGAGGACGCGGACATCATCGTCGCGGGCGGGCGCGGTCTCGGTGCGCCTGAGAACTTCACGCTCGCGGAAGGGCTCGCGCGCGCTCTCGGCGGGGCCGTAGGCGCGACGCGTGCCGTCGTCGACGCGGGCTGGTACCCGTACGCCGCGCAGATCGGGCAGACAGGCAAGGTCGTCTCGCCGAAGCTTTACGTCGCGCTCGGCATCTCCGGCGCGATCCAGCACAAGGTCGGGATGCAGAGCTCGAACGTGATCGTCGCGATCAACAAGGACCCGAATGCGCCGATCTTCGAGTTCAGCGACCTCGGCGTCGTCGGCGACGTCAACGAGATCGTCCCGAAGCTCACCGAGCTGATCGAGCAGCGCAAGAGCGCATGAGTCTTCGAGCGAGCGACTACCCGCCGCCGTTCAGGGCGCGGGAGTTCGTCACCGAGCCGACCGATCCGGTCGACGAGCGGATCGAGGTCGGGGTGCTGATCGTCGGTGCAGGCCCGGCGGGTCTTGCCTGCGCGATCCGGCTCGGCCAGCTGCTCGAGGAGCATCCCGAGGTCGGCGAGCGGCTCGGGGAGGTGCCGGTCGCCCTCGTCGAGAAGGGCAAGCAGGCGGGCTCGCACCTTCTCTCCGGCGCAGTTGTCAATCCCCGTGGCCTGCGGCGGCTCTTCCGGGATCGTTACCGGCTCGAGGATCTGCCGTCCTACGGCCCTGTCGAGGGAGAGGCGATCTACGTCCTCTCGAAGCGTGCGTCGATGCGCATCCCGCCGCCACCGACGATGCGCAATCACGGCAACTGGATCTTCAGCCTCTCGCAGCTCGGCCGCTGGCTCGCCGACCGCGCGGAGGAAGGCGGCGCGATGGTGCTGCCGGAGACGGCTGCGCAGAAGCTCCTCGTCTCGCACGGCCGTGTTCTCGGCGTGCGGACCGGCGACAAGGGGCTGAACCGGGACGGCGAGCCGATGGGCAACTACGAGCCGGGCGCCGACCTCGTCGCGAAGGTGACCGTGCTCGCCGAGGGCACGCAAGGGCATCTCACGGGTGTTGCGCTCGAGCACTTCGGCCTGCGGGGGGAGGAACCGCAGGTGTGGGAGCTCGGCGTCAAAGAGGTCTGGCGCGTGCCCAAGCCGCTCCATTCGATCGTGCACACGATGGGCTGGCCGCTCCGCACGGGGGCGAAGTACCGCGAGTTCGGCGGCTCGTTCATCTACCCGATGGGCGAGGACATGCTCACGATCGGAATGGTCGTCGGGCTCGACTACCGCGATGCGGAGCTCTCTGCGCACGATCTACTGCAGGAGCTGAAGACCCATCCGAAGATCCGCAAGATCCTCGAGGGAGGCGAGCGCGTCGCCTGGGGAGCGAAGACGATCCCGAGCGGCGGCTACTACTCGCTGCCGCAGCGTCTGCACGCGCCGGGTGTCCTCTTCTGCGGCGACGGCGTGGGGATGGTCAACATCCCCCGGCTCAAGGGCGTGCATTACGCCATCGAGTCCGGCCGGCTCGCCGCCGAGGCGGCGTTCAACTCCTTGCGGCGCGGCGCTACTCCGAGTCAGTCCCTCGTGAGCTACGACGATGCCGTGCGCGACAGCTTCATCTACAAGGACTTGCACGAGGTACGCGACATGCGCCAGGTGTTCGGTCGCGGCTTTTTCATCGGCGGTGCGCTCGCAAGCGCGATGACGGTGTCCAAGGGCCGCATCGACATCGGAAAGATGCGTGCCGAGCCGGATGCTGAACAGCCGCTTCTCACGAGCGGCCGGGCAAAGACGTATCCCACTGCCGACGGCAAGCTCGTCTTCGACAAGCTCTCGTCCGTCTTCCTGTCGGGGAACAAGACACGCGACGACCAGCCGAACCACATTCGAATCGCCCGGCAGGTGCCGCGCGAGGTCGCGGAGATGTGGGTGAGCCTCTGCCCCGCGCAGGTGTACGAGCTCGGCGGAGACGACGCCGAGGGCACCGTGACCGTCAACGTGGCGCCCTCCAACTGCGTCCAGTGCGGGGCAATCACCGCCAAGGGCGGTCGCCTGACGCCGCCCGAGGGCGGCGCAGGGCCCGAGTACACGAACACGTAGCGCACCCGCAGGGGACGTTCGCGCGTTGACCTCTCGTGGACCACGTCGAGGGCATCCGTCCGCGCTCTGAGCGCGACTGGCAGGAGATCTGCGGCCGGGTCGGCCTCATCGCCAAGGGCGTCTCGTACGCGCTCGTCGGTGTGCTCGCCATCGGCGTGGCGCTCGGCATCGGCGGCGACGCGACGAGCCGCAACGGCGCACTGCACGCGCTCGCCGGGAACGCGTTCGGCGAGATCGTGCTCGCGCTTCTCACCGCCGGCTTCGCGGCGTACGCGCTCTGGCGCGTGCTGCAGGCGGTATACGGCGACAAGTGGACGAAGCGGATCGGCTATCTCGGGCGCGCCGCCATCTACTTCGGGCTCGCCTACAGCGCGGCCCGCATCCTCGCCGGCGCGGGCGGCGGGGAATCACAGAACGAGAAGGCGCACAAGACGACGGCCGTCGTCCTCTCGTGGCCGGCCGGGCAATGGCTCGTCGGTGCGGGAGCGCTCGTCGCCATCGGCGTCGGCCTCTGGAACCTCTACCGCGGCATTTCGAAGAAGTTCGAGGACAAGTGGGTCGCGCGGAGCGCCTCGGCCCAGAAGTGGGGCGGTCGCGTCGGTCTCGTCGGGCACGTCGCACGCTTCGTCGTCTTCACGCTCATCGGCGTCTTCGCGATCAAGGCCGCGGTCGACTACAGCCCGAAGGATGCCGTCGGCCTCGACGGCGCGCTGCAGAAGCTCGCGCAGCAGTCCTACGGCTCGCTGCTGCTAGGCGTGACTGCCGCAGGCCTCGTCGCATACGCAATCTTCTGCTTCTTCGACGCGCGCTATCGCGACGTCAATCGCTGATTTACGCACGACTTACGCTCGCCGTACCGACGCCTGACGGCGCCCGGGGAGATTCAGCGCATCGCATTCGTCAATGGAGGTCACTCGATGCGCACCAAGCTCTTTCTCGCAACGCTCGCGGCCGCGCTCCTCGCGGTGCCGGCGGCGCTCGCGAACAACGGTCACCTCGTTCGCTACTCGTTTCTCGGGCAACTGACCAGCACGCCCAGCAACGGCGGCGTTTCGATCAACGTGCAGGGCGGCAACAAGATTGCGCTGCGCGCGATGCTCGGCGCTCCGGTCACGCAGACGTTCGCCTACGGGTCGAGCACGGAGTTCCTGAAGTGGTCGAAGGGCGTCCCCGCGATCGTTCAGCCCGGTGATCTCGCCGCGGGCGACTTCGTCTGGGTGCACGTTCGCGCGCCTCGCGGCGCTTCGCTCGCAGACATCGAGCAGCGCCAGGCCGGAATCGTCGGCGACCACGGAGCCCAGCTCTTCAAGGCCAACAAGCCGCTGTACCTCTTCCGCGGCAAACTCACCGCGGTCAACAGCAACACCGTGACGGTCGACGTCGCGGGCGGGAATCACCGCGCCCTGAAGCTCCTCGTCGGCCAGTCGAGGACGGAGTCGTTCACCTTCGGTGACGGCACGATCTTCCTCCTCTGGCAGGGCAAGGTGCCGACGGTGATCGACGCGACGAAGCTCGTCGTCGGCGACCGGATCGTCGTCCGGATCCGTGCCGAGAAGGGCGCCTCGCTCGCGCAGGTCGCAGCGACCGCTGCGAATCACATCGGCGACCGCGAGCCGGCCACCACGTCCTAGGTCCGAAACGGGCGTCCGGCGACGCTGGACGCCCGTTTTACCTCCCCATTACGCGTATTCGTGCGAAAGGTGGCGAGAATACGAAGATGACCCGCCGTCGCTTCATGATCGCCGTGGTCGCGCTCGTCGCGGTCAACAGCTTCTTCTGGCTCGCGCAGGGCGGATTCGCCCTGCCGAAGGCGGTCATCAACCAGTTCTTCGGGAACCAGATGGTTCGCGCCGAGGTCGTCTTGAAGAACGGCCAGGACTGGCACATCGACCGCGGCGTCGTCCAGAGCTTTGCCGCCGGCACGGTCACGCTCAGGGAGCCTGACGCGACGATCGTCAGCATCCCGGTCTCGCCCACCGCCCGCATCCAGGGTGCCCGGCAGATCCGCCCGCGGATGCGCGTCGTCGTCTACCACCAGGCGAACCTGCCGGCCGAGCTCGTGCAGGTAGAGCCCTAGAGCCGCTAAATAAGGGTGGTATGACCACCAAGGCGACCGGGGCGTCCTTCTCCTCGTCGAGGACGACGACTCGATCGGTCGTCTCGTGAAGGCCTATCTCGAGCAACAGGACGGCTGGCGCGTCGTCTGGCTTCGCACGGGGGAGGAGGCAGTCGCCGAGCTGCGCAGGCATCCCGTGCGCCTCGTCGTGCTCGACATCGGCCTCCCCGGCATCGACGGCTTCGAGGTCTGCCGGCAGATGCGCGCGCAGTCGAAGGTGCCGATCGTGATGCTCACGGCACGCGACGAGGAGCCCGATCGCGTCGCGGGGCTCGAGCTCGGCGCCGACGACTACGTGGCGAAGCCCTTCTCGCCGCGCGAGCTCGCGGCACGTATCAAGGCGATCCTCCGGCGTGTCGAGCAGCGCGGGGAGGACGCCATCCTCACCTCGCACGAGATCGTGCTGCGGCGGGACTCGCGCGACGTGACGGTCGCGGGTGCGCAGGTCGAGCTGACGAGCAAGGAGTTCGACCTCCTGGCGTGCTTCCTCGAGCATCCGGGCATCGTTCTCTCGCGTGAGAAGCTCCTCGACATCGTCTGGGGCATGACCTACCCTGGCGGCACGCGGACCGTCGACGTCCACGTCGCGCAGTTACGGCGAAAGCTCGGCGATCCCGAGACGATCCGCACCGTGCGCGGGGCGGGCTACAAGCTGCAAGCAGCATGAGCCTGAGGACGCGCCTCTTCGTCGCGATCGCCGTGACGGTGGCGCTCTGCGTCGGGCTGACGGTGGGCGTGGGGCTCGCCCTGACGCGCCGTGCGGTCGACAAGGCGGTGCTGCGCGACGTCGGGCACCAGGCCGATCTCGTGGCGATGAGCCAGGACGTGAGCCGCACGCCGTCGCCGCTCACGAACCTGCCGATGGACTACTTCCGCAAGCAGCACATGACGGTGCTGAAGACGTTCGATCCGCTGCCGCAGTCCGCGCGCGATCAGCTGAAGAAGGGGAAGCCCGTGGAGGGCACGATCAATTTCGGCGGCGAGGACGAGTACTACGCCGCACGGGTCGTGAGCGGACGGCAGTTCGTGCTCATGCGGCCGAAGAGCGTGACGACCGCTCGGTGGACGCCGTACGTCGTCAGCCTGCTGATCGCTGCCGCGTCGGGATTCGTGCTCGCCGCGATCGCGGCGTTCCTGCTCGCACGGCGGATCGCGCTGCCGGTGGGGCGCGTCGCAGCGGCGGCCGGAAGCCTCGCGCGCGGAACGCATCCCGAGCCCGTGCCCGTCGAGGGCGCAACCGAGCTCCGCACGCTCGCGACGGCGTTCAACGACCTCGCCTCGCAGCTGCACCGTGCACGCGAGGCCGAGCGGAACTTCCTGCTCTCCGTGAGCCATGAGCTGAAGACGCCGCTCACCGCGATCCGCGGCTATGCCGAGGCGATCGAGGACGGCGCCATGGAGCCGCTGGAGGCCGCAGCCGTTGTCGCGCGCGAGGCGGCGCGGCTCGAGCGTCTCGTTCGCGACCTGCTCGATCTGGCTCGCATGAACCGCACGGACTTCAGCGTGCATCTCGGCGACATCGATCTCACCGAGGTCGCCGAGGATGCCGTGCGTCGGTACGGACAGCAGGCGGACGGCTTCGGCGTCGAGCTGAGTGTCATCTCCGACGGCTCGGCCCCGGCCGTCGGCGATGCTGACCGCGTCTTGCAGGTGATCTCGAACCTCGTCGAGAACGCGCTTCGCATCACGCCCGCGGGCGGCGAGGTGCGTGTCGTCACGAAGCCCGGCGAGGTCTGGGTCGAGGACACGGGGCCGGGGCTCGAGGACAGCGACCGCGAGCGCGCCTTCGAGCGGTTCTACTTGCACGAGCGTTACGGCCGCGAGCGTCCGGTCGGGACCGGCCTCGGGCTTGCGATCGTGAAGGAGTTGACGGGGGCGATGGGGGGACGGTCTCGGTCGACAGCGATCCGGGACGCCGCACCCGGTTCCGCGTGCTGCTCCAGCAACCGGCGCGCGTAGTCTCTCGCGCGTGATTTCGCTGGAGGACGTCGAACGCGCCGCACGGACGATCGCGGGGCGCGTCCATCGCACGCCGCTTCTCGGCTCGCAGACCCTCTCCAACCAGCTCGGTGCTAGCGCCTATCTGAAGGCCGAGCTCTTCCAGCGCACCGGCTCGTTCAAGGCGCGCGGCGCCCTCAACCGCATGGCGGAGCTCACCGACGAGGAGCGTGCGCGCGGCGTGATCACGATCTCTGCAGGCAACCACGCGCAAGCGGTCGCCTGGGCCGCGCGCGAGGCACGCGCGGACGCCCTCGTCGTCATGTGGCAGGGCGCCGACGAGTCGAAAGTGGCGGCGACGAAGGGCTACGGCGCGGCGGTCGATCAGCGGGCCGGCAACCCGACCGATGCATTCGCGCGTCTCGACGAGCTGCTCGAGGAGACCGGCCGGACGCTCATCCATCCCTTCAACGATGCGGCGGTCATCGCGGGCCAGGGAACGGTGGCGCTAGAGATCCTCGAGGACAGAGCGGTCCCCGATGTGATCGTCGTGCCGGTCGGCGGCGGCGGCCTCATCAGCGGCATCGCGACCGCCGTGAGGGCACGGGCGCCGGAGGCCCGCGTGATCGCAGTCGAGCCGGAGCGATCGCAGGCGCTGCACGCGGCGCTCGACGCCGGTGGCTCGGTGCCCGTGCGTCCCGAGAGCGCCGCCGACGCGCTGAACGCTCCGTTCGCAGGCGAGGCCTGCGTCGAGATCTGCCGGCGGCTCGAGGTCGAGTCCGTGCTCGTGACCGAAGACGACCTCGCGCGGGCGTTCCGCTGGCTGTACTCCCGGACGAAGATGGCCTGCGAGCTCGGCGCGGCGGCGTCGACCGCGGCGCTCCTCTCGGGAAAGGTCGAGGTCGAGCCTCGTTCCACCGTGGTCGCAGTCGTCTCTGGCGGCAACATCGCAGCAAAACAGGCCGCTGCTATCCTGGCTGCATGAAGGCAGAGATCCATCCCGATTACGTCCTCGCGACCGTCACGTGCTCCTGCGGGAACACGTTCCAGACGCGTTCGACGAAGCCCGAGCTTCACGTCGAGATTTGCTCGAATTGCCACCCGTTCTACACGGGCAAGCAGAAGCTCATGGACACGGGCGGCCGGGTGGAGCGCTTCCAGCGCCGCCTCGAGGCTGCCGAGCGCGCAAAGCGCGGCGGCTCGAACCGCTAGCCGGGCGCGATGGCAACCGTAGGGGGACAAGCCGTCCTCGAGGGCGTGATGATGCGCGGCCCGGGCAACTGGGCCGTCGCCGTACGCACCCCGAGCGGCGAGATCGCGCAGGTCAGCCGGACGATCGAGTCGAGCATGGCCCGGCACTGGGCCTTCCGGCTCCCCATCGTGCGAGGCGTCATCGCCCTCGGCGAGTCCCTCGCAATCGGCTTCCGCGCACTCGCGATCAGCGCGAACTATGCGGCCCAGGAGGAAGGGCACGACAAGGAAGAGGTCTCGACGGAGCTCTCCCGCGGCGCGCTCATCTTCGCGTTCGCCGTCGCGATCGGCTTTGCGGTCGCTCTCTTCAAGGTGACGCCGGGCCTGCTCACGGAACTGCTCCCGATCGAGACCGGGGGCTATTTCGTGATCGTCGAAGGCCTGATCCGCGTAAGCATCTTCATCCTCTATCTCAGCCTGATCTCGTTCCTCCCCGATCTGCGGCGCGTATTCCAGTACCACGCAGCCGAGCACAAGGCGATCAATGCCTACGAGGCGGGCGAGGAGCTCGAGCCGGAGGTCGTGCAGCGCTACTCGCTCATCCATCCTCGCTGCGGAACGGCGTTCATGCTCTGGGTGATGGTGCTCGCCGTCTTCGTCTTCGCGTTCTTCGGACGGCCGTCCTGGTACTGGCTGATCGCCGAGCGCATCCTGCTGCTGCCGTTCATCGCGGGTCTCGCATACGAGCTCATCCGGTTCGCCGGCAAGCACCAGGACAACCGCGTCCTGATGACGCTGCTCGCGCCGGGGATGTGGCTGCAACGGTTGACGACGCGCCAGCCCTCGCTCGACCAGCTCGAGGTCTCGATTCGCGCGCTGCGGGAAGTGCTGCAGCTGGAGGAACGGCGCTCGAGCCCCGAGGCTCAGCGCGTCGAGGTAATGGCCTGAGAGCAAGGAGCGCGAGGGAATGGCGACAGACCGCCGGGCGGATGTGACGTGGAAGGGCAGCCTGATGGACGGCAGCGGCACGATCACGAAGACGACGAGTGGGGCGATCGGCGAGCAAAAGATCAGCTGGCCCGCGCGCTCCGAGGATGCGCAGAGTGGCGCGCACGAGCCCGGAAGAGCTGATCGCCGCCGCGCACGCGGCGTGCTTCTCGATGGCGCTCTCGCACGCGCTCGCGCAGGGCGGCACTCCGCCCGATGAGCTGCAGACCTCGTCGACCGTGACCTTCCAGCCGGGGGAAGGCATCACGAAGATCGCGCTCACCGTCGAGGGCAAAGTCGCCGGCATCGACGCCGAGGCGTTCGAGCAGGCTGCGCAGACGGCCAAGGAAAACTGCCCTGTGTCGAAGGCGCTCGCAGGCGTCCCCGAGATGACGGTGGAGCCAACGCTACGCTCATAGGAGCGTGGCAACGGACTTCGATCAGCTGATCTCCGACCTGGAGCGCTCCTACATCGAGGCTCAGGAGCGGATGTCCGACCCGTCCGTCTACAACGACCACCGCGAAGCCGCGGAGGTCGGCCGCAAGCTGAAGGATCTCGAGGCTCCGTACAAGCTTGCGCTCGAGTGGAAGGGCGCGCGCGACGATCTCGCCGCTGCGCGCGACGACGCGGACCTGAAGGAGCTCGTGCCCGAGCTCGAGGAGCGAGCCCGCGGGCTCGAGGAAGAGCTCCGGCTTGCGATGGTGCACAGCGACCCGGCCGACGCGAAGGACGTCATCCTCGAGGTTCGCCAGGGCGTCGGCGGCGACGAGGCTGCGCTCTGGGCCGGCGACCTCTACCGCATGCTCGCCCGCTACGCCGAGCGCCGCGGCTTCAAGGTCGAGGAGCTCGGCGCGAGCCCGAACGACGGCGGCGGCTACAAGGACGTCACCTTCGCCGTCAAGGGAGACGGCGCGTACGCGGTCTTCAAATGGGAGGGCGGGACCCATCGCGTGCAGCGCGTGCCGGAGACGGAGGCGCAGGGACGCATCCACACTTCGACCGCGACGGTGGCGGTCATGCCGGAAGCCGAGGAGGTCGAGGTCAACATCGACCCGAACGACCTGAAGATCGACGTCTACCGCTCGACCGGTCCCGGCGGGCAGTCGGTCAATACGACCGACTCCGCTGTGCGCATCACGCACCTCCCGACCGGCGTCGTCGTCTCGATGCAGGATGAGAAGTCGCAGCTTCAGAACAAGGACAAGGCGATGCGCGTCCTGCGTGCACGCCTGTACGAGCGTGAGCTCGAGCGGCAGCGGGCAGAGCTCGATGCAACGCGGCGCTCGCAGATCGGCACCGGCGAGCGCGCCGAGAAGATTCGCACCTACAACTTTCCCGAGAACCGGCTCACAGACCACCGCATCAAGCTCACGGTCCACCAGCTCGACCGGATCCTGCAGGGTGAGCTCGACGATTTCACCGACGCGCTCGCGACGGAAGACCGTCAGCGCGCGCTCGAAGCGTGATCGTCCGCGACGCGCTTCGCCATGCCGAGCAGCGTTTCGCTGCGGCGGGCATCGATACGCCTCGTGTCGACGCAGAGCTCCTCGTCGCACATGTCGCCGGCACGACGCGCAGCGGGCTCTACGTGCAGCTCGACCGCGAG
Organism: uncultured Actinomycetes bacterium; assembly: GCA_963794045.1. GTDB lineage: Bacteria > Actinomycetota > Thermoleophilia > Gaiellales > Gaiellaceae > Palsa-739. The sequence continues at coordinate 334,762 of CAWCCJ010000010.1, read as the reverse complement.
CTCGACGGGGCGCTCGAGCCACTTCTGCGCCGACGCGAGTTGCGTGAGCCGTTGGCGTACGTGCTCGGCGAGTGGGGCTTTCGCCGCCTCGTGCTGAAGGTGGACAAGCGCGCCCTCGTGCCCCGCCCGGAGACCGAGATCGTCGTCGAGCGCTGCTTCGCGCTCCTTGCGGGCAGCAAATCGCCTCGTGTGCTCGACATCGGCGTCGGCTCCGGCGCGATCGCGCTCGCGCTGAAGGATGAGCGCCCCGACGCGAACGTCACCGGCGTCGACGTGTCGCACGACGCTCTGTCGCTCGCGTCGGAGAACGCCGGCCGGCTCGGCCTCGACGTCGAGCTTCGCGAGGGCAGCCTCGACGCGGCACGCGAGGGCTGGGACCTCGTCGTCTCCAATCCGCCGTACGTCAATTCGCTCGACGGCTTGCAGCCGGAGCTCCGCTACGAGCCGCAGCAGGCGCTCGTCGGCTCGGGCCTGCACCAGGCGATCGCGGCCGTGGCGGAGACGCGATTCCTCGTCCTCGAGGTCGGTGACGGGCAGGCAGAGGCGATCGCGCAGCGCGCTGCGGAGCGCAGGCTATGACGACGTTCGAACCACCCCGGATCTCGCGGGGATCGAGCGGGTCGTCGAAGGACGGCGATGAGCGACGCCGTCCAGGCACTTCGGCGCGGGCTGCCGGTCGTACTGCCGACCGACACGGTCTACGGGCTCTGCGCGATCGCGACGCGAGCTGCGACCGAGCGGATGTACGCGCTCAAGGGGCGCTCGGCGGGTCAGCCGACGGCGCTCGTCGCGGCGAGCGTCGAGCAGCTTCTCGATGCCGTGCCCGAGCTCGACGCGCAGCCTCGTGCGCGCGCTTCTCCCGGGTCCATTCACGCTCGTCGTGCCGAACCCGGCCCGGCGCTACCTCTGGCTGACCGGCGAGACGCCCGAGGCGATCGGCGTGCGCGTTCCAGAGCTTCCCGGGCAGGCTTGCGAGATCGTCGCCGCGGCCGGGCCGGTCGTCGCCACGAGCGCGAACCTGCCGGGTGGCCGCGCTCCTCGCCGGCTCGAGGACGTCCCCGTCGGAGCTCCGCGAGCGCGTCGCGGCTCTCGTCGACGGCGGCGAGCTGCCGGGCACGCCTTCGACGGTCGTCGACCTGACGGCCGCCGAGCCGCGCGTCATCCGCGAGGGGGCCGTGCCTTCGTCGGAGACGCTTTCGCGCCTCGAACGGGCGTGAGAGCCCAGCGGGCGGGTGTCGACGCGTCGATGCGCCTCGCCCGCTTTGCGGCGACGACGAGGAGCTTCCGCCCGACATTCCCCGCCGCGTCGAAGGCCATCACTTCGAGCGTGTAACGGCGCTGCGCGCTTGGGCCGCCACGAGAACGTGTACGGCCCGGCGAACGCGCGTATCGACAACCGTTCCGTTCACCGCAGCGTCACCTTGCCGACACCGACACCGTCAGCTGCAGCAGCGGTGACGAGGCCGTCCAACGTCGAGATCGAGACGGCAGGCGCCGTGCGATCCGGGCAGGTGGCGGCGGAGCCGGCACGGGCTGCGAGCGCCGCATCGCGAATCGCGGGCAGCGACGACTTCGGCGTCCCGTCCGCGTAGTACGGCCCTGACTGCCAGCCGCCGAGCGCGCCCTCGTCGAGCGTGTGAAAGACCATGAGCCCGATCACGTTCGGCTGGCACAGCGCGAGGCGGAACGCCTCGGCATAGAACGACGCCTGCGTCGCCTCGTCGACGGTCTTCGCCGACTCGCTGCCGCTGTAGATTCCCGCCTTCGAGGCCGGGACCGTCGTCTCGACGCCGTACTCGCCGTAGAAGATCGGAAGCCTGGACCCGCGCTGTGCTGTCCCGTCGAACGCCTTGCCGAGGAGCGCTACGAGCTTCGCGTAGTCGCCCTCCGCGACGGTCGGGCCGCCGTGCGGCATGCTCGGCGGCAGCGCGGACGTGTCGGCGTAGACGTGCTCGTCCCACACGTCCATGATCGGCGCCTTGCGGCCGCTCGCGCGATAGGCGAGCACCGAGGTCGCCGATGAACGTCGTCGGCGAGTGCGACTGCGACGTCGTTCCCGTGCGGATGCGAGCAGCGCCGCCGATGACGGTGGCGTTCGGGCGTGTCGCCTTGATCGCGTCGTAGGTCGGCACGCAAGGAGCTGCACGTACGCCTGTCGCGGCCGCGTCGCCGCCGCGCTGCGTCGAACTGCGGCTGCCAGTAGACGGCGAGTTCGGCTCGTTGCCGACGATGAACGTCGTCGACCCCCGGCAGGCTCGGTCACGACGTCTTGCGCGAACTCGACGAACTGCGCGCGCGCGTCCGGCGAGTTCGGGGCCACGGCGCCCGACGCGTTGTAGATCGAGACGATGGGTGAGAGCCCGCGCATCGACGCGAAAAGGGCGGCGCGCTGCAGGCGAGAGGTCTGTCCGGGCGACATCGCCGTCATCCCTGTGCTCCACTGCGCCGTGATCCGGATGCTGTCGAAGCCTGCGGCCTTCGCCAGGTCGACCTGAGCCCCCGCGTCGTTCCAGATCGGCGCGTCGTCGACGACCCCGATGCGCACGTTCGGGCCCGCGAGCGCGGCGGGAGCGAGCATGAGCGCCGCGGCAGCGACGATCAGCTTCATGATGCGAAAGCCCCCTTCCGCGATCGGCCGACGGTCCTGGCACCGACGCTACCCGCCGGGCTCCGCAGTACCATCCCTCGATCTAGGGAGGAGGACTACGCGGTGTCGGTAGCGCAACAGACGTTTCACCACCTCGTCACAAGCGGTCTCGACGACGTCGACCCCGACATCGCGGCACTTCTCGGCAAGGAGCTCGACCGTCAGCGGGGCCAGATCGAGCTGATCGCCTCGGAGAACTTCACATGGCCGTCGGTGCTCGAGGCCGTCGGCTCCGTGCCGACGAACAAGTACGCCGAGGGCTACCCCGGCAAGCGCTATTACGGCGGCTGCGAGGTGGTCGACGAGATCGAGCGGTTGGCGATCGACCGCGCCAAGGAGCTCTTCGGCGCGGAGCACGCGAACGTGCAGCCGCACGCGGGCTCGCAGACCGAACATGGCCGTCTACGCCGCCGTCCTCTCGCCGGGCGACACGATCCTCTCGCTTCGGCTCGATCACGGCGGCCACCTGACGCACGGCCACAAGGTGAACTTCAGCGGGCGTCTGTACACGATCGCCGGCTACGGCGTCTCGCGCGAGACGATGATGGTCGACTACGACGACGTGCTCCGCCAGGCGAAGGAGGTGCGGCCGAAGCTGATCGTGTGCGGCGGCAGCGCCTATCCGCGCACCGTCGAGACCGACAGGTTCCGGGAGATTGCCGACGAGGTCGGCGCGCTCCTGCTCTGCGACATGGCGCACTTCGCGGGGCTCGTCGCTGCGGGCCTCCATCCGAATCCCGTCGAGCACTGTGACTTCGTCACCTCGACGACGCACAAGACGCTCGCAGGCCCGCGTGCCGGCTTCATCCTTTGCCGCGAGGAGCATGCGCAGGCCGTCGACCGCGCCGTCTTCCCAGGGATGCAGGGCGGGCCGCTCGAGCACACGATCGCGGCCAAGGCGACCTGCTTCAAGATCGCGATGACCGACGCGTTCCGCGAGTATCAGCAGCAGATCCGGGCGAATGCGGACGTCCTCGCCGAGACGCTGCAGGACGGCGGGCTCGAACTGGTGACCGGCGGCACCGACACCCATCTGATGCAAGTCGATCTCCGCAACTCCGAGTGGACGGGCAAGGACGCCGAGAATCGCCTCCACGAGGTGCAGATCACCGTCAACCGCAACACCGTGCCGTTCGACGAGCGGCCGCCGACGGTCGCTTCCGGAGTTCGCATCGGGACGCCTGCGATGACGATGCGCGGCTTCGACGAGGGCGACTTCCGCGAGACGGGGCGCATCATTTGCGACGCGCTCACCGAGTCGCCCGACCTTCGCCGCGCTGCGCGCGCGCGTGGCCTCGCTTTGCGACAAGCGGCCCCTCTACCCGGGGTTCCGCGGCTACACGACCTACATCAGCGAGTGATTGCGTGATCGAGGCGAAGCGCCTCACCGTCGTCGAGCACCCGCTCGTGCAGCACAAGCTGTCGTACCTCCGTGACAGAGACACGCCGACGGTGCACTTCCGCAAGCTCGCGAACGAGATCACGCTCCTGCTCACCTATGAGGCGACGAAGGATCTCCCGACCGAGGACTACGAGATCCAGACGCCGCTCGAGAAGATGACGGCGCAGCGCATCTCGGGCAAGAAGGTCGCCGTCTGCCCCGTGCTCCGCGCGGGCGTCGGCATGCTCGACGGCGTGCTCTCGCTCGTCTCGAGCGCGCGCGTCGGCTTCATCGGCATGTACCGCGACGAGGAGACGCTCGAGCCGGTGCAGTACTACTCGAAGTTCCCGACGGACCTGAGCGACCGCGACGCGATCGTCCTCGACCCGATGCTTGCGACCGGCCACTCGAGCGCAGCGGCCATCGAGGCCGTGAAGGAGGCGGGCGCGCAGTCGGTGACGCTCGTCTGCATCGTGGCTGCGCCGCCCGGCGTCGACTACATCCACGAGCAGCACCCCGACGTGCACATCGTCTGCGCCGCCGTCGACCGTGGCCTGGACGAGCGCGGCTTCATCGTGCCCGGTCTCGGCGACGCCGGCGACCGCCTGTACGGCACGAAGTAGTAGTCCCTCGCACCGCTCCGCTTTGCTGCTCGGGGGCTGTGCGCGCTCGCGCGCGCACCTGCTGCCGGCACACCTGATCGAGTCGCGCCCGCACATGTCGGTCGCGACCGGCGCACAAGGATTTCCAGGCGTGAGCGCTAAGGTGGCCGCATGGTCGGTACGGCGCAGCACAGCGTCGTCCACGTTCTCGGCGACCACCTCCAGGTGGTCTGGGGTGCGCTCCTGGCGTTCGTCATCGTCGTCATGCTGACCCCTGCGGTCGGCGGGATGGCGCGGATCCTGGGCGTCGTCGACGCACCCGGTGGACGCCGGGTCAATCGCCTGCCCGTGCCGCGACTCGGCGGTATCGCGCTCTTCCTCGGAATCTTCGTCCCGGCGCTGGCGTTCCTGCCCTTCTCGCGCGATACGCGCGGCCTGCTCCTCGGAGCAGCGATCGCAGTCACGGTCGGTGCTATCGACGACTTTCGCGGGCTCCGGTGGTGGGAGAAGCTCGGCGGTCAGGTCCTCGCCGCGGCTGTGCCGATCTGGTTCGGGGTCTGGGTCGACCGCTTCACGTTTCCCTTCGTCGGCGTGCATGCCGTGCCCGAGTGGCTCGGCGCTCCGCTCACGGTCGTCTGGATCGTCGCGATCATGAACATGGTCAACTTCCTCGACGGCCTCGACGGTCTCGCCGCCGGCGTCTCCGCAATCGCCGGGCTGACGTTCGCGATCATCGCGCTCTCGCTCGAGAAGCCCGAGGCGGCGATCCTCTCGGCGATCGTCTTCGGCGCGTGCGTCGGCTTCCTGCGACACAACTTCTATCCGGCGCGGATCTTCATGGGCGATTCCGGTGCGCTCCTCCTCGGCTTCGTCCTCGCGACGATCTCGGTACAAGGACTGTTGAAGACGGCGGCAACCGTCGCGCTGTTCTTCCCGCTGCTCGTGCTCGCAGTCCCGATCGTCGACACGACGTTCGTCGTCGCGCGCAGGCTGAAGCACCGCGAGAAGGTGTTCGTCGCCGACCAGGCCCACCTGCACCATCGATTCCTGCGCCGCGGCTTCAGCGAGCCCCGGGCCGCGCTCACGATCTGGGGGTGGTGCCTCGCGCTCGCCGCCGGCGCGCTGGCGACGCGCTTCATCCCGTTCCGCGCTCACGGCGTGTGGCACTTCTGGCCGACCGTCGCGGCCGCCGCGATCGGGCTCGTCGCCGTCGCGTTCTCGATCTACGTCGTCTACGTGCTCGAGATCGTGAAGGTCGGGAATCGGATTACGCGGCGGCGCTCGACGGACGACCCGCTGAAGAAGACGGCGTAATTACCTAACCACCGAACCCCGGTCTGAGCTGCGCGAGCCGGAACGTGTTGCCGGAGGGATCGCGGAACGACGAGTCGATGCCGTATGGATACTCGGTCGGCTCTTCGGAGAACTCGACCCCCCGTGCCTTCAGCTCGTCGACCGACCGGTGGATGTCGTCCGTCGTCAGGAAGAGCGCACCAGCAGCTCCCTTCGTCATCACTTCGCTCACCTGCTTCGCGGTCTCCGCGTCGAAGACGGGCGGTCCGGGGATCTCCATCAGGACGACGGAGATTTCCGCCTGCCCTGCCGGGCCGACCGAGAGCCAGCGGAAGTTGCCCATCTCCGCGACCGTCACGTCCATCCGGACTTCCCAGCCGAGTTTGTCGGTGTAGAACGCAAGGGCCTCCTCCTGGTCGTGCACCCACAGCTGCGTGGTCGAGATCCTGATCATGTGTCGCTCCTTTACTGGCTGGACTGGACGACGATGTTAGGAATGCAGCTCGGCTGCGTCTTCTCGAAACGTGCGGTGTTGAGGACGCGAGTACACGCGCAGCACGCACGCCGGAATGCGGGCGAGCTGCGCTGCGGGAGGGAACGAGGCGCGGTACTCGGTCGGCGACCGGCCGTACGTCCGCCGGAAGCTCGTCGTGAAGGAGCCGACGCTCTGCAAGCCGACCGCGAAGCAGATCGAAGCGACGGAGTGATCGGTCGTGCGTAGGAGTGCGGCGGCGCGCTCCAGCCGGCGCGTCAGCAGATACACGTGCGGGGACTCGCCGAATGCGCGCTTGAACTCCCGGCTGAAGTGCGCCCGCGAGAGCCCGGCGGTGCGCGCGAGATCGTCGACGTCGAGTGGATCTGCGTATCGTGCGTCGGCCAGATCCCGTGCGCGCAGGAGATGCCGGGTGGTCGGCACGGCGTTCATGAACGTCAGACGAGCTTACGGCCCGGAACTCATCGACGGCGCGATACCGCGACGCCGACGAGGCACAGCGCGCCGCCGGCGTAGGCGAGGGCGGCCGGAGACTCGCCGAGCCAGGCCCAGCCGAGCAGCACGGAGACCGGAGGGACGAGGTAGGTCGTCGCGCCCAGACGCCCGGCGTCCATGCGCGAGAGCGCGAACGCCCACGTGAGAAATCCGACGGACGTCGAGAACACGCCGAGGAAGACGATCCAGCCGATCGCGCCGGCCGACGCTCCGCCGAGCTGATGGACGAGTTGCGGCGACCACGGGAGGAAGAAGACGATCCCGAGTAGGCAGCAGCCGAGGATCGTCTGGAGGCCCGACAGGCGCCGCAGCACGAGCTTCTGGGCGACTGCGCCGGCGGCGTACGCCGCGGCTGCGCCGAGGCAAAGCAGCACGCCGCCGGCGCTCGCAGAGTGCTCGGCCGTCGCTAGGGCGATCACCGTGACGCCGACGAAGGCGATCACGCACCCGAGGAAGAGCGCCCGCGGGAACCCTTCACCGAGAAGCAGACCGGCGAGGATCGCGATCAGCACCGGGCCGACATTCACGAGCATCGCGGCCGTTCCCGCGTCGACCCGCTGCTCGGCCGCGGCGAGCATCAGGTTGTAGGCCCCGAACCAGAGGAGCCCGGCGACGAGCAGCGGCACCGCCACCGCACGAAGATCAGCAGGCCGGGGCAGGGGCTCGCCGCGGGCGGCGAACACGCCTATGAGAACGGCCGCCGCGACGAGGAGGCGCCCGAGCGAGAGCGGGCCGGCTGAGAACGAGCGGCCCGCACTGCGGATGCCGACGAAGGCCGTGGCCCAGAAGAGGACCGTGACGAGCGCGGCGCCGAGCGCGGTCGCGTCTCGCCGGACGGTTACGGGAGCCGCCGCGGCTTCCATACGGAATGAAACGTCGGGACGGTCAGTCCTGTGAGGCGAACGCGATCACCCCGCCCTAGGACTACCGACGGGTGCGTCCCCCGCTCCTGGAACCGATCGAGTCAGGGGCGAGGCCGCGTGGGCGAGCGTAACGAACTCGCAAGAAAATGCGGCAACTGACGCAATCTGCGTGTTACAAGCGGGGTCGTTCGGTTTGCTAATCTCGGCCCGCGCATGCAGGCCGCCTCTCCGTCCTCGTTCGACCCGGCAGGGGCCGGCGGCGTTCTCCTCGGAGCGCTCATCGCCTGCATCGGGATCGGCGTCCTCATCGGCTGGCTCGCCGGCTCGATCGGCATCGGCGTCCTGATCGGCGCGGTCGCCGGGATCCTCGTCGGGATCTTCGCGGTGTACCGGCGCTACGGGCGGTCGCTGTAATGCCGAGCGCCTTGTTCTCGACACCGCGGCCGGAGCCGAATCACGTCATGCCTGCGCTCGGCAGCGGCCTGATCATCCTCCTGGCGCTGCCGGTCTTCCTCCTCGCCGGCTGGCCGCTCGCGGGGTGGGGAATCGCCGCCGTCCTGTGGGTCGCGGTTCACGCGATCGACGTGGTGCTGCATCGGACACGCGGCGACACCGGTAATCTCGCCGCCTCCGGCGTGCAAGCCTTCGGACTCTTCTTCAAGTCGATCGGTCTCCTCGTGGTGCTCATTGCCGCGCTGGCTGCCAGCCCGCATCTCGCGATCGCGGCGGCCGTGACGTACGCGCTTGCCTATACGTTCGAGCTGGGCCTCTCGCTCCTCGGCTATTTCGGGACGGCCGCGCGATGAGGGTGAAGCTGACCACTGCCGTGCTACTCGCGCTCGCGCTGCCGCAGGCGGCATTCGCACGCGGTGAATTCGACCCGACGACGGAGTTCGAGCAGCATGAATGGGTCCCGATCCACCTCGGGCCGCTGAATCTCTCGATCACGAAGGCTGTCGTCTACCTGATGCTCGGAACGGTCGTCTCGATCGTGATCGGCATCACGCTCATGCGCGTGCGCGGCGGCCGTCGACAGGCGCTCGGCGAGCAGATCTACGAGATCGCGCAGATTCAGGTCGCCGAGCAGGGGCTGCCGACAAAGGCGATCGGGCGCTGGTTCCCATACGTCGCGACGTTGCTCATCTTCATCTGGGTCGTGAACATGCTCGGGTTCATCCCGCTGCCGCTCACCGGCGAGCGCTGGCATGGCGTGCCGACCTGGGGCATCTACGCCGCGACGTCGTCGCTCTCGGTGACACTCGCGCTCGCGCTCCTGACGTTCGTGTTCACGCACTACGAAGGCATCCGCTGGAACGGGGCTGTCCGCTACTTCAAGAGCTGGATCCCCGAGGCACCGAAGGCGCTGCTCTTCCTGATCGTGCCGCTCGAGATCCTCGGACAGTTCATGCGGCTGATCTCGCTCAGCGTCAGGCTCTTCGCGAACATGCTGGCGGGCCACATCCTGATCCTCACGTTCATCGGCCTGCTCTTCATCCTTCAGCACCTCGTGCTCGCGGTGCTCGTGATCCCCGTCGGCGCGGTCTTCTACATCTTCGAGGTCGCGATCGTCGTGTCGATCCAGGCCTTCATCTTCGCTGCGTTGTCCGCCATCTACATCGGCTCGGCGATCGAGCCGGAACACTAGGAGGAACCCTTCATGCTCCAGACCGTCATCGCCGCAACCTCGGGCGACGTCACGAAAGCCGGGAAGGCGATCGGCCTTGCGCTCGGCGTCGGCCTCGGCGCGCTCGGCGCAGGCGTCGGCATCGGCAACATCTTCGCCTCGATGATCCAGTCCGTTGCGCGTCAGCCCGAGCTCCGTGGTGAGCTCCAGGGCATCCAGTGGCTCGGCTTCGCGCTCACGGAGGCTGTCGTCTTCTACGGCCTACTCGGCTCGATCCTCGCGTACGTCCTAGTCTGATGCTGCTCGGCGCCAACGCACTTATCTCGGTCACCCCGGGGCTGATGATCTGGACGATCATCTGCTTCCTCATCGCGCTCTTCGTGCTGAAGAAGTACGCGTTCGGCCCGATCCAGCAGATGATCGACGCCCGCCGGGAGCAGATCGCGCGTTCCATCGAGGAAGCGGACAACGCCCGCGCCGAAGCGCGGCAGCTCCTCGAGGAGCACCGCGCGCTCATGCAGGAGGCACGCGGCGACGCAGAGCAGATCCTCGCCGAGGCGCGAAAGACGCGTGAGGCGATGGAGACGCGCATGCGCGAGGAGACCGAGGCCGAGCGTCAGCGCCGGCTCGAGGAGACGCGCCGCGAGATCGCGGCCGAGACGCAGCGTGCGCTGGAGCAGATCCGCAACGAGGTCGCAGACCTCACACTCGAGGCGACCTCGATCGTCGTGGGGCAGAAGCTCGACTCCGACCGCGACCGCGAGCTCATCTCGCAGGCCATCGGCTCGCTCGACTTCTCGCGGCTGGAGGAGAAATAGCGGCCGCTCACCGCATCTATGCCGAGGCCCTCTTCGGGGCGGCGAAGGACGCCGGCCGTCTCAACGAGGTGCACGAGGAGCTCGCAGACTTCGCGCACGCGGTCGCGGAGACACCCGAGCTGCGCGCGGTCCTGCGGAACCCGCAGCTCGACCCGTCGGCGAAGGCCGACATCCTCTCCGACCTCGCCGGCAGCGAGGATCAGCTGTTCACGAACTTCCTGCTCGTCGTCGCGGAGAAGGGCCGCGCCGGCGAGCTCGAGGACATCGCGCGGGAGTTCGAGCGGTTGATCGCGCGCGAGGAGCGCCGGTTGACGGTCGAGTTGACGACGGCCCGAGAGCTGACGGACGACGAGGCGCGCGGCATCGTCGCGCAGATCGAGGAGGCCGCCGGGCGGAAGGTCGAGGCGACGCGTAAGGTCGATCCCTCGATCCTCGGCGGCATCGTGCTGCAGGCCGGCTCGTACCTCGCGGATGCGAGCGTGCGCGGGAGATTGGAACGACTTCGACAGACACTTGTGAGGAGCTGAGAGAGCCTTGAAGCTGCGCCCTGAAGAGATCACGTCGATCCTGCGCCAGCGGATCGAGCAGTACGACGTCGAGACCGACCTCGCAGAGGTCGGCACCGTCCTCCAGGTCGGAGACGGGATCGCCCGGATCTACGGGCTCGAGAACGCGGTCGCGATGGAGATGCTCGAGCTCGAGCACGGCGTTGTCGGCCTCGCGTTCAACCTCGAGGAGGACGACGTCGGCGCCGCGCTCTTCGGTGAGTGGGAGCACGTGAAGGAAGGCGAGCCCGTGCGGCGCTCAGGAGCGGTCGCCTCGGTTCCGGTCGGCGAGGCGCTCCTCGGACGGGTCGTCGACCCGCTCGGCAACCCGCTCGACGGCCGCGGGCCGATCGAGGCGGAGGAACGTCGCCCGCTCGAGTTCAAGGCGCCGGGCGTGATTGCGCGGCAGCCCGTGAAGGAGCCGCTGCAGACCGGGATCAAGTCGATCGACTCGATGACGAACATCGGCCGCGGCCAGCGCGAGCTGATCATCGGCGACCGGTCCACCGGCAAGACGGCGATCCTGATCGACACGATCCTGAACCAGAAGGACTCGGGCGTGAAGTGCATCTACGTCGCCATCGGCCAGAAGGCATCGACGGTCGCCCAGGTGTACGAGCGGCTCCGAGAAGAGGGCGCCATGGAGTACACGACCATCGTCTCCGCCGCAGCGCACGAGGCCGCGCCGATCAAGTGGATGGCGCCGTTCGCAGGCGCCGCGATGGGCGAGTACTTCCTGTTCAAGGGCGAACACTCGCTCGTCATGTACGACGACCTCTCGAAGCAGGCGGACGCGTACCGCCAGCTCTCGCTGCTGCTGCGCCGCCCGCCGGGCCGCGAGGCGTTTCCCGGCGACGTCTTCTATCTGCACTCGCGGCTGCTCGAGCGGGCGTGCAAGCTCAACGACGAGCTCGGCGGCGGCTCGATGACGGCGCTGCCGGTGATCGAGACGCAGGCGGGCGACATCGCCGCGTACATCCCGACGAACGTCATCTCGATCACCGACGGCCAGATCTTCCTGAACGCGGAGCTCTTCTTCTCGGGCGTCCGCCCGGCCGTCAACGTCGGCACGTCGGTGTCGCGCGTCGGCTCGTCCGCGCAGACGAAGGCGATGAAGAAGGTCGCCGGCCGCCTGCGCCTCGACCTCGCGCAGTACCGCGAGCTGGAGGCCTTCGCGCAGTTCGGCTCCGACCTCGACCGCGCGACGCAGCAGGCGCTGACGCGCGGCGCGAAGATGGTCGCGACGCTGAACCAGCCGCAGTACAGCCCGTGGCCGACGGAGGAGCAGGTCGTGGCGATCTACGCCGGCATCCACGGCTACCTCGACGACATCCCGACGCCGCAGGTGCAGCGCTTCCAGGACGAGCTGCGCGAGCACATGCGCACGGAGGACTCGGTGTACAAGCAGATCCGCGAGACCGGCGACCTGCCGGACGACCTCGCGGAGAAGCTGAACGGCGAGATCGACAAGTTCAAGAACGGCTTCAACGTCCAGGAAGAGTCGGCGCTCGTCTAGTGGCATCTCTGCAGGACATCCGCCGGCGCATCACGTCGGTTCGGAACACGCGGAAGATCACGAAGGCGCTCGAGCTCGTCGCCGGCGCGCGGCTCCGCCGCGCGCAGGGGCGGATCGAGGAGATGCGGCCGTACGCCGACCGGATGCAGGAGCTGATGGTGGGCACAGCGCGTGCCGCGGCGTCGTTCCGCAATCTCGCGCTCATGCAGCGTCGCGACGTGCAGCGCGTTGCGCTCCTCGTCGTCAGCGGCGACCGGGGCCTCGCCGGACCGTTCAACGGGCAGGTGCTCCGGCGCGCGTTCGAGCTCGAACGCCAGGAGCGCTCCGAGGGTCACGAGGTCCTCTGGACGATCATCGGCCGCAAGGGCGCATCGACGCTCCGCTTCCGCCGCTACGAGCTCACCGCCCAGTGGGCGGGCTTCGTCGACAAGCCGACCTACGCCGACGCGCAAACGGTCGCCCACGCGCTTGCCGAGCTCTACACCGAGCAGAAGGTCGACCGCGTCGTGCTCGTGTACAACCGCTTCGAGTCTGCGCTCGTGCAGCGCGTGACGGTCACCGACCTGCTGCCGATCCCCGAGGACGTACTCGAGGAATCCGACGACATGACCGATCGCGAGCGCGCGCTCCGAGGCGACTTCATCTACGAGCCCGAGCCCGAGGAGATCCTCCAGAGGCTCCTTCCCGTCTACCTCGAGACGGAGATCTACCGGGCCCTGCTCGAGTCGGCGGCGGCATTCCTTGCGGCCCAGATGACCGCGATGCGGAACGCCTCGAAGAACGCCGGCGAGCTGATCGACACCTACACGCTCCAGATGAACCGGGCCCGGCAGGCGCAGATCACCCAGGAGATCCTGGAGATCGTGGCCGGCGCGGATGCGCTGGCCGGATAGTGAAAGCCCGTCCTAACTCTCATCCAGTACGGCCGTCCTACTGACTATGGGAGCCGTCCTAGCCGCGGAGTGCGAGCGCGCCCGAACCTGGGCCTCGCTCAGCACCGACGGGGAGCTGTCGCAGTTCGGGCAGGCACAGTTGCGCGCGCACGTCGGGCGCTGCGCCGCCTGTGCCGCCTTTGCGCGGAACCTCGAGACGCTGGCCGAGGAGCTCCGCCGGGCCCCGCTCGAGCAGCCTACGACCGACGTCATGCCGGTCGCGCGCCGCTCGGCGACACGGCGGGCGTTCCAGCTCGGCGCCGCTGCAGCCGCGGTTGCGATCGCGGCATCGCTCGGCAGCTTGGCCGGCTCCCTGTCCTCTCGCGAGCCTGCATCCACCGCGGCGACGTCGCTGCACTTCCCGATGCAGGCGCTTCGCGTCGCGGCGCTCCGCCCGGCCATCCTGCCTGGCACACGGCTGCAGAAGTCCGAACCGGTCTAGCCAGTTCTCTCCAGGCGTTTCCCGGCCGTCGGCTAGATTTCGCACGCCGAAACCCGCCCAGCTCAGGAGACCCATGGCCGACCCGAACGGAAGCAGCGGTACGAATGTGAACAAGGGCAGCATCGTCGAGATCAAGGGCGTCGTTCTCGACGCAGTGTTCCCGAACCGGCTGCCGGAGATCTACAACGCGCTTCGCATCCGCGTGGAGGGTGGCGGCGAGCTCATCGCGGAGGTGCAGCAGCATCTCGGCGACGATCGCGTGCGCGCGGTTGCCATGGACACGACCGACGGTCTCGCCCGCGGGACAGAGATCGAGGACACCGGCGGGCCGATCTCGGTTCCCGTCGGCGACGAGACCCTCGGGCGCATCTGGAATGTCATCGGCGACCCGGTCGACGGCAAGCCCGCCGCGACCGGAGAGCGCTGGAGCATCCACCGCGATCCTCCGGCTTTCGGCGAGCTCTCGGCGAAGATCGAGATCTTCGAGACCGGGCTCAAGGTCGTGGACCTGATCGCGCCGTACGTGCGCGGCGGCAAGATCGGCCTCTTCGGCGGCGCGGGTGTCGGCAAGACGGTGCTGATCCAGGAACTGATCCACAACGTCGCGAAGGAGCACGGCGGCGTCTCCGTCTTCACGGGCGTCGGGGAGCGCACACGCGAGGGGAACGATCTCATCCTCGAGATGACCGAGTCCGACGTGATCGACAAGGTCGCGCTCGTCTACGGGCAGATGAACGAGCCGCCTGGCGCGCGCCTTCGCGTCGGCCTGTCGGGCCTGACGATGGCGGAGTATTTCCGCGACCAGGGCCAGGACGTGCTGCTCTTCATCGACAACATCTTCCGCTTCGTGCAGGCGGGCTCGGAGGTGTCGGCGCTCCTCGGCCGCATGCCGAGCGCTGTCGGCTACCAGCCGACGCTCGCGACCGAGATGGGCCAGCTGCAGGAGCGCATCACCTCGACGCGGACGGGCTCCGTCACGTCGGTGCAGGCGATCTATGTGCCCGCCGACGACCTGACCGACCCTGCGCCGGCGAACACCTTCGCCCATCTCGACTCGACGACCGTGCTTTCGCGCGCGATCGTCGAGAAGGGCATCTACCCGGCGGTCGACCCGCTCGATTCGACGTCGCGCGCGCTGCAGCCGGGCATCGTGTCCGAGGAGCACTACCGCACGGCAACACGCGTGCAGGAGATGCTGCAGCGCTACCGCGACCTGCAGGACATCATCGCGATCCTCGGCATCGACGAGCTCTCGGACGAGGACAAGCTCGTCGTGGCGCGCGCACGCAAGATCGAGCGCTTCTTCTCGCAGCCGAACTACGTCGCCGAGCAGTTCACCGGGACGCCCGGCGAGTACGTGAAGCTCGAGGACACGATCCGCGGCTTCGTCGAGATCCTCGACGGCAAGCACGACGACCTGCCCGAGCAGGCCTTCTACATGGTCGGGCCGATCGAGCAGGCGGTCGAGCGCGCGAAGTCCATGCAGGAAGAGCCGGCCGCGGCCTAGTCGTCCGGTGGCTGACCACCCGCTCTTCTCCGTCTCCGTCGTCACTCCCGAAGGCGCCGCCTTCGAGGGTGACGCCGAGATGCTGATCGTCCCCGGCGCCGCCGGCGAGATCGGCGTCCTCGCGCGTCACGCGCCGCTCGTCGCCCTGCTGAAGGCGGGCTCGACGCGCGTGCACATCGGCGACGGGACGATCCAGGAGTATGCGACGGGGCCGGGCTTCTTCCAGGTGCTCGAGGATCGCGCGATCGCGCTCGTCGACGCTGCTGTGTCGGCGGACGAGATCGACTCGGCGCGCCGCGCAGCGCCAGCTCGAGGAGGCGCAGGCCGAGCTCGAGCGCGTCGACGCGGGCGAGTCGGCTGCCGACCGGTGGCAGCTCGAGCAGCGGATCCGGCACGCGGAGAACCAGCTCCGCGTCTCCGGCGTCGCTGGCTAGCTCCGCAGGAGTCGAAGAGGCCGCTTGCGCGGCCTCTTCGACGTGATCTACTCGACGTGATCTATTCGACCGGGATCTCGAAGCGCGCGATGACGCCCGGGTCGCCGCCCTTCGCGAGCTGGTCGGGGTCGGGGTTCCGGGTCGCCACCCACGCGTACCCGTGCTCAGGGTAGGCGACGACATCCGGAAAGCCGCCGGCGCTGATCGCCAGGATCCGGACGGCTTCGTCGGTGGGATTGCTGAAGGCGTGAAGCCCCGCCCGCCCTTCGGGGCAGAATACGAAGTCGCCGGGAGCGAGTTCCTCTTGCCCCTCGCGGGTCCGGAGCAGGGGGCGTCCGCTGAGGACGAAGAACATCTCTTCCGCCCCGAAGTGCATGTGCAGGTAGTCCTCCGGCGCGCCGGGAGCGAGCTCGTACAGGGTTGCGCCCGACCGGGCGTCGTCGGGGCGCCAGAAGATCTGGTGCCTCCGTCCTTCGTGGTCGCGTTCTCCGTCCCACAGATCGGAGAAGAGGCTCTGACGTCTCATGTGGTGTGTACCTCCGTCGATAGCGATGGCACGCAGGCGCGCGAGCGGTGTTGCTCGCGTGCCGCGCGGGATGGGCGCAGCGATACGCCGCGCCGGATCGCTATCTCGCCGCCGGATCCACGCGGGGATGGTACAGGGGTCTAGAAGCGCTCGACGAACGGGAAGCGGCCTGCGCCATCGATGCAGTCAGCGGCATAGAGGGCTGCGCCAACGCCCCCGGTAAAGAGCGAATAGCGCGGCGCAAGCGCCTCGACCTGTTCGAGCGCGTGCACTGCGAACGCGCGCGCCCGCGCGAGCCAGAGCTCGTCCTGCGTGCGCTCGAAAGCCTTCAGCAGGCCGTACCCGTTGCCCGCGGTGCCGTGGCAGAGGCCGGCGCCCTTCTCGTTCGACTCGAGCGGCCCCGCGTCCCAGATGAGGCGCGCGCCGCCGAGGAGGAGGTCCTCGTCGACGTACGACGCGGCGGTGGCGAGGATGCCGGGTGCTCCGTGGCACCACTGCAGGCGCATCTTCTCGTGACCGGGTAGCGGCGGCCAGTTGACGTACTCGCCGTCGTGCAGTGCAGTCTCGCGGAGTATGCGCGCGTCGTCGTCGGTCGTTCCGAGGGCGAATGCGTTGCCGACGAAGCCGTGCACGGGGCCGAGGTAGCGCGTGACGTGCCCGTACAGGTGCTGCGTCCAGAGGCCGTCGTCGTCGCGGGCGCGAGCGAGATCGGCTTCGCTCTCCGCAACCGCGTCACGCCAGCGCTCCTCGCCGGTTCGTTCGAGCATCGCGCGCGCGACCAGGAGCGTCCCGGGGACACCCCACAGAAGCTCGTTCGCCTCGTTGCCGACGTTCGCGCACACGAGCTCGAGCAGCTCGGCGGCAAGCCCGTCGTCGACTCCTGCCCGCCACGCCACGAATGCGACCCCGGTCTTCCCGGCCAGCAGCGACGAGTTCTTTTGCTCGGGCAAGGGCAGCGATGTGATGACCTCGGGCATGTCGCCGAAGCGCTCGAGCGCACGCGCGGCAGCCGCTCGGAGGTCGAGTGCAGCGCCGAGCTCGCCGAGCGCCCAGACGACGCCCGACGCGCCGCAGTACAGATCGGTGAGCGGAAGTGGCAGATCGGCGCCGTCCTCGGCATTCGCCGGCCAGAGCTCGTCCGGGTCGTAGGCGTCTACCGCGTCCGCGACGACGCGCGCGATCGCGTCGCGCACCCATGCCTCGTCCCATGCGCGATCGGTCAGCGCCTCGTGCAGCTCGGGCACGTAGAGCACCCGACGATTATCTACCGGGCCTCTCCCCGGTCAAGCTTGATGATCTCGCTCAGTCGCTGCGCGAGCTTCACGCGCTTCTCGCAGGTGATCTGTGCGTCGTGCCGCTTCGCGCGTGCCTGCTTCGTCGCCGGCCGCGGGCCGGCCGTATCGAAGCCGAACATGGCGCGGCCGCGCTTCAGGTTCGTCACGACAGGCCTGCCGACCTCGTAGCCGAGCCCCTGCAGACACCCTTTCAGGTCGCGGAGCGGCGCGAGCGCCGCCCGCTTCGCGGCTTTCGAGAGCGGCTTCGTGCTCACCGTGCCTGCCAGGAGGTGGAAGCAGTCCTTGTCGGCTTGCCGGCGCTGCTCGAGCGGCGCGGATTCCTTGAGCCGCTCCTCCTCCTTCGGCGTCAGGGAGAAGTCGCCGTTCGCGTCCGGATCCGGGTGGTCGAGGCCGTGCGCGCGCAGGCAGCTCGCGTAGGCCATGCTCGCCGCATAGGCCTTGGAGGGCGCCGCCTGCGGCCGGTGCGTGCTCGTCGAGTGAGCGGAGCCCCCGCCGCAGCCGGCGAGAGCGAGAACGACGAGCAGGGAAGCGCGACGAGTCACCGCAGAGGGTTCTACTCCCTATGGGCGGTTTTCGTTCCCTGGGGCCTTTGGCGAAACAGTGGCTGAGCCGTGCGGCCGCGCTGTGCGGCCGCGCTGCCGCGTCCTCGGCCGCTCCGATAGCACCACTATCGGAGCGGCCTGCGTCCTTGCATCGCGGGCGCCCATCGCGCCCGCACGACGAGCACCATTTCGCCAAAGACCCTAGGCGAGAACGGAGCCGCGCTCGCGGTGCGCGGGGAGGTACAGCCCCTCGACGTACTCGACGAGCATCCGGTTCGTGTTGAAGCGGGCGCCGAGCTGCGCGATGGAGTTCCGCATGAGGCCGACCCAGCGCGCGCGGTCGTCGTAGAACGTCGGTAGGACCTGCTGCTCGAGAACCTCGAAGAGCGCGATGCCGTCGGCTTCGTCCTGCGCATCGTCGTTCGACGCCATCCAGTCGCCGCCGATCGCGAAGCCCGTCTCGTCCGAGTACCCCTCGCACCACCAGCCGTCGAGAATCGAGACGTTGACGACGCCGTTCAAGGCTGCCTTCATCCCGGATGTCCCGGAAGCCTCGAGCGGGCGCCTCGGGTTGTTCAGCCAGACGTCGACGCCTTGCACGAGATAGCGCGCAAGCGTCATCTCGTAGTCGGGGAGGAAGACGACCCGCCCGTTCGCGGCCGTGGTTCGTGCGAAGGCGACGACCTTCTGAATCAGCGCCTTGCCGCCCTCGTCGGCGGGGTGCGCCTTGCCGGCCATGACGATCTGCAGCGGACGATCGGTGCTTCCGAGCAACTTCTCGAGCCGGTCGGGGTCGCTGAAGATGAGGTCGGCGCGCTTGTACGTCGCGAACCTGCGCGCGAATCCGATCGTCAGGGCGTCAGGATCGAATGAGCCGGGCAGCCCGCGTGAGCGCATGAAGTCGATCAGCGCACCGCGCGCCTTTCGTTGCGTGCGCCACAGCGTGTCGTCGTCGAGCTCGTAGGCGCGCGCGAAGTCGGGCGTGCCCATGTCCTCCTCGACCCCCAGGAGCGCATCGAGATCGTCAGACATCCACGTGCGGGCATGCACGCCGTTCGTCACCGACCCGATCGGGACCTGGTCGAGCTCGCGTTCCGGCCAGAGTCCGTGCCACATCTCACGCGAGACCTCGCCGTGAAGTGCAGAGACGCCGTTCGCGTACGACGATGTGCGGAGCGCGAAGGGCGTGAGCCCGAAGCCGCCGTCGTCCTCCTTCACCTTTCCGAGCGCCGCGAACTCCGGCCAGGTGAAGCCGCAGCGCACCACGAGCTGCTCGACGTTCCGCTCGACGAGCGCCGGGTCGAACACCTCGTTGCCGGCCGGGACGGGCGTGTGCGTCGTGAACACCGTCGATGCGCGAAGCTGCTGCAGAGCGGCACCGCGCGGCAGCTGGCCGTCCTCGACCAGCTCGCGCATCCGCTCGAGCTGCAGGAACGCCGAGTGGCCCTCGTTCAGGTGGAAGACCGTCGGATCGATGCCGAGCCCGCGCAGAGCGCGGACGCCGCCGATGCCGAGGACGAGCTCCTGGCGCAGGCGATGACGGCGGTCGCCGCCGTAGAGGCGGTCGGTGATCGGGCGGGCCCAGCCCGGGTTGCCGTCGACGTCGGTATCGAGGAGATAGAGCGGGACGCGCCCGACCTGCGCGCGCCAGACCTGCACGCGCACGGGAACGAGTGAGCCCGAGTCGTCGGCGAGCTCGATTACGGGCGAGACCGGCTCCAGCGTCAGCGGCAGGCGCTGCGGGTCGTTGTTGGGGTACCGCTCTGTCTGCCAGTCGTGCGCATCGAGCTGCTGCCTGAAGTACCCCTCGCGGTAGAAGAGACCGACCGCCGCCAGCGGGACGCCGAGATCCGAGGCCGACTTCAGGTGGTCGCCCGCCAGGACTCCGAGGCCGCCCGAGTAGATGGGGAGGCTCTCGTCGAGCCCGAACTCGCACGAGAAGTACGCGACCCGGAAGCTCTCGTCCTCCTGCCGGCGCTGCCACCAGGTGCGCCGCGAGCGCTCGTGGTCGAACTCGCCGAGCACGCGGCCGACGCGCTCGGCGAAGCCCTCCGCGAGCGCGGAGGCAAGCCGCTCGTCCGAGACCTCGGCAAGGAGCGCCGTCGGGTTGTGGTCGAGCTCCGCGAACCGGCCCGCGTCGAGGGCTGCGAAGAGCCCCCGGGCCCCCGGAAGCCAGCTGAACCAGAGGTTGCCGGCGATCGCGCTGAGCGCGTCGCGGAGTCCGGCGGGGGAGTCGATCGGCTGCATGCTCGGGTGACCTTCCAACGGTTGGACGTGCGGAAGGTGCCCAGGTTAACGAGGCGGCAAGCGCCACAAACGGGTCATTCGACCCCGGCCTTTCGGCCTGGGCCGCCGGTGCTAGCCTTTTCGCAGCACCCGGAGAGCTTTGACAGGCAGCTTGGCGACCGGGTTACCAAACGCCTAAAGCGCTCGGAGGACGCGCTCGCGCTCCCCGGGCTCAGGTAGACGGGAGTGCAGTGCCGGAAGCGCGTCAACAACTCGAGAGCATCCTCCGCGATCGGATCGCCGTCCTCGACGGCTCCTGGGGCGTCCTCATCCAGCGTGAGCTGCGGGGCGAGGAGGCCTATCGCGGCGAGCGCTTCCGCGATCACCCGCGCGATGTCGCCGGCGACCCCGACCTCCTGAACGTCACGCGTCCAGAGGTCGTCACCCGGATCCACAACGACTACTTCGAGGCGGGCGCGGACATCGCGACGACGAACACGTTCACCGCGACGACCATCGGTCAGGCGGACTACGCGTTCGGCCCGGATGTCGTGCGCGAGATGAATCTCGAGGGCGCGCGTCTGGCGCGCGCCGCTGCGAACGCCTGGACGGCGAAGACGCCCGAGCGTCCGCGGTTCGTCGCCGGTGCGGTCGGGCCGCTGAACGTCACGCTCTCGCTGTCACCGAAGGTCGACGATCCGGCGTTCCGTGCGGTGACGTTCGACGAGGTGCGTGACGCGTATGCGCACCAGATCGAGGCGCTACGCGAGGGCGGCGTGGATCTGCTGCTCGTGGAGACCGTCTTCGACACGCTGAACGCCAAGGCCGCGATCGTCGCTGCGCTCGAGGTGGCGCCGGAGATTCCGCTCTGGCTCTCGTTCACGGCGATCGACCGGAGCGGACGCAACCTCTCGGGGCAGACGGTCGAGGCGTTCTGGCTCTCCGTCGAGCATGCACGGCCGCTGATCGTCGGCGTCAACTGCTCGCTCGGCGCCGCCGAGATGCGTCCCTTCGTCGAGGACATGGCGTCCATGGCAACGACCTGGGTCGCGTGTTATCCGAACGCCGGCCTCCCGAACGAGTTCGGGCTCCACGACGAGCAGCCGCACGACACGAGCCGCATGCTCGGCGAGTTCGCGCGCGACGGTCTCGTCAACGTCGTCGGCGGCTGTTGCGGCACGACCCCGGATCACGTGCGTGCGATCGCCGCGGCCGTCGAGGGGGTCGCCCCGCGCACGGTGCCGTCTCCGCCGCACGTCACGCGGTTCGCCGGGCTCGAGCCCTTCGCGATCACGCGCGACACGAACTTCGTGATGATCGGCGAGCGAACGAACGTCACGGGCTCCGCACGCTTCCGGCGGCTGATCGAGGGCGACAGCTACCAAGACGCACTCGAGGTCGCGCTGGAGCAGGTGCGAGGCGGCGCGAACCTGATCGACGTGAACATGGATGCCGACCTCCTCGACGGCGTCGATGCGATGACGACGTTCCTCAACCTCGTTGCGACGGAACCGGAGATCGCGCGGCTGCCGATCATGGTCGACTCGTCGCGCTGGTCGGTGCTCGAGGCCGGGCTCAAGTGCCTGCAGGGCAAGGGGGTCGTCAATTCGCTCTCGTTGAAGGAAGGCGAGGAGGCGTTCCTCGAGCAGGCGCGGGTCGTGCGCCGCTACGGCGCCGGCGTCGTCGTCATGGCCTTCGACGAGCAGGGCCAGGCGGAGACGGTCGAACGCAAGGTTGCGATTTGCGAGCGCGCGTTCCGACTGCTCGTCGACAAGGTGGGGTTCGCGCCGGAGGACATCGTCTTCGACTCGAACGTCCTCGCGGTCGCGACCGGGATCGAGGAGCACAACGGCTTCGCGAAGGCGTTCATCGAGGCGTTGCCGCTCATCAAGGAGCGCTGCCCGGGCGCGAAGACGAGCGGGGGCATCTCGAACCTCTCGTTCTCGTTCCGCGGCAACGACGTCGTGCGCGAGGCGATGCACTCCGCGTTTCTCTTCCACGCGATCCGTGCCGGGCTCGACATGGGCATCGTGAACGCAGGGCAGCTGATCCTCTACGAGGACATCGATCCCGAGCTCCTCGAGCACGTCGAGGATGTCATCTTCAATCGCCGCCCCGACGCCACCGAGCGGCTGGTCGAGATTGCCGACCGCGCGAAGGGGGAGGGGACGCGCCGCGAGCGTGATCTCTCCTGGCGCGAGGCGCCTGTCGAGGAGCGGCTTTCACACGCACTCGTGCACGGCATCGTCGACTTCATCGAGGAGGACGCCGAGGAGGCGCGGCAGCGCTACCCGCGCCCTCTCGATGTGATCGAAGGGCCGCTGATGGACGGCATGCGCATCGTCGGCGACCTGTTCGGCGCGGGGAAGATGTTCCTGCCGCAGGTCGTGAAGAGCGCGCGGGCGATGAAGCGTGCCGTCGCGTACCTCGAGCCATACATGGAAGAGGAGAAGGCCGGCTCCGGCCGCAAGCAGGGGACGGTCGTGCTTGCGACCGTAAAGGGCGACGTGCACGACATCGGCAAGAACATCGTCGGCGTCGTGCTCGGCTGCAACAACTACGAGGTGCACGACCTCGGCGTGATGGTGCCTGCCGAGACGGTCCTCGACACCGCGCGCGAGGTGGGTGCGGACGTCGTCGGCCTGTCCGGGCTGATCACGCCGTCGCTCGACCAGATGGTCGACGCCGCCCACGAGATGGAGCGGCGCGGACTGACGCTGCCGCTCCTCATCGGCGGCGCGACGACGTCGCGGCAGCACACCGCCGTCAAGATCGCGCCGGAGTACTCGCAACCCGTGGTGCACGTCCTCGACGCCTCGCGCGTGACGGCCGTCGTCTCGGCGCTACTCGATCCCGCACGGCGCGATCAGCTCGACGCCGACAATCGCGAGAACCAGGCGCGGCTCCGCGAGCAGCACGCAGAGCGCGACCGCAAGCCGCTGCTCCCGATCGCGGATGCCCGGGCGAACCGGGAGCCGCTGTCGTACGACGAGATCTCGGTGCCGTCGTTCACTGGCCTGCGGGTTGTGGAGCCCGCTCTGGAGACGCTCCGGCCCTATATCGACTGGCAGTTCTTCTTCCATACCTGGGAGATCAAGGGCAAGTTCCCCGGCCTCCTTGCGGAGCCCGTGGCGCGCGAGCTGTACGACGACGCGCAGGAGCTGCTCGACGAGATCGTCCGCGACCGACTGCTCACCGCGAGGGGTGTCTACGGCTTCTGGCCGGCGTCGTCCGACGGCGACGATATCGTTGTCCGTGATGACAACAGCAGTGATGACAACAGCAGCGAGACGCGGTTCACGTTCCTGCGGCAGCAGTCGGCTTACGGCGACTCGCGCCCGAACCGCTGCCTCGCCGACTACGTCGCCCCGGGCGGCAGCTCCGGTGAGGCGTCGGACTTCCTCGGCGCGTTCGCGGTCACCGCCGGCATCGGCCTCGAGGAGCTCTCGGCTCGGTTCGAGGCCGAGCACGACGACTACCGCTCGATCATGGCGAAGGCACTCGCGGACCGCCTTGCCGAGGCGTTCGCCGAGTACCTGCACGAGGTCGCCCGACGTGAGTGGTACGAGACGGGAGAGAAGCTCCCGCCCGAAAAACTGACCGAGGAGAGCTTCCGCGGCATCCGGCCGGCATTCGGCTACCCCGCGTGCCCCGACCACAGCGAGAAGGGAAAGCTGTTCGAGCTGCTCGGCGCAGAGGACGTCGGCATCTCGCTCACCGAGAGCTTCGCGATGTGGCCCGCGGCGAGCGTCAGCGGTATCTATCTCGGCCACCCGTCGGCGCGGTACTTCTCCGTCGGGCGCGTCGCACGCGATCAGGTCGAGGATTACGCCGTGCGCAAGAGCGTGCCGGTCGCCGAGGCCGAGAAGTGGCTCCGCCCGAACCTCGCGTACGAGCCGTCGCGAGACGCGGCCGCCGAAGTCACGGCATAGCCGCGGCGTAACGCGGCGCGCTCGTGGGTACGGCGCGGTCGAGGGTGGACGTCAACTACGGCAGCGGCGCTCCCTTCACGCTCGGCGTGGAAGAGGAGCTTCAGCTCGTGAGCGCGGAGAGCTACGAGCTCGCCTCACGCTACGCCGAGGTGTTCGGCGAGGCGGCGCGCGAGGACGACCGCATCCGGCCGGAGCTCCTGCAGTCGACTGTCGAGGTGGCCACCGAGCCGGCAGCCACGGTGGCCGCTGCCGTCGCCGAGTCGGGGGAGCTCCGCCGGCGGGCGCGCGAGGAGGCCGAAGGGCGCGGCGTCGCCGTGCTCTCGGCGGGCACGCATCCGTTCTCACGCTACGAGCACCAGGACGTGACCGAGAAGCCGCGTTACGAGGAGCTTGTCGAGGCGCTGCGCTGGGCGGTGGAGCGCCAGCTCATCTTCGGGCTCCACGTGCACGTGGGTCTCGAGTCTGCGCACCAGGCGATCGCGGTCGCGAACGCGCTCCGCACGTGGTTGCCGGAGCTCCTCGCGGCGTCGGCGAACTCGCCGTTCTGGCACGGCCGCGACAGCGGCCTCGCCTCGACACGGTCCAAGGTCTTCGACTCGATGCCGCGGAGCGGGCTCCCGCCGGCGTTCTCGAGCTTCGAGGAGTTCGAGCTCCTGGTCGAGCGCGGCGTCAAGACGAACTCGTTCGAGGACTACACGTTCATCTGGTGGGACCTGCGGCCGCACCCGAGGCTCGGCACGATCGAGATCCGCATCTGCGACGCGCAGACGCGGCTCGAGAACGTTGCTGCGATCGTCGCGCTCGTGCAGTCGCTCACCGCGACGCTCGCCGAGCGGTACGACCGCGACGGGGCACTCGGGACGCAGCCCGTGACGCTCATCCAGGAGAACAAGTGGCGTGCGGTGCGCTACGGGCTCGAGGCGACGCTCGTCGACCTCGAGCGCGACGAGGAGCGCCCTGCCCGGGACGCCCTGCGCGAGCTCGCAGACCTCGCGGCACCTGCAGCAAACCGGCTCGGCTGCAGCGCCGAGCTCGCCCTCGTGGAAGAGCTGCTCGACCGCGGCGACGGCGCGTCGGAGCAGCGGTCAGAGCACGAGCGGGCCGGCGGCAGCCTGCTCGGCGTCGCTCAATGGCTCGCCGAGCAGACCGCCGCGCCGCTCTAAAGTCCCGCCCGACCGCTCCGCTAAGGTGGCCCGTGGCGCCCGGCGGCGCCGTTCCCGATGCGGACGACGCTGAAGAGAGGCATGGGTCGTGCAGCGACCCTGAACGGCAACGGTCGCGCGGTCCTCCCGCCGCCCGTGGGCGAGCCGATGCGGCGTTACCGGCAGCCGGATCCCCCGCCGCGCACCACGATGGGGACCGTCTGGCGCGTCTTCGGCTGGCTTCTCCTCGCGATCGTCGTCGTCGCGAGCGGCATTGCCGGCGGCGTGTATCTCTACGGCCACGAGACGCTCGGTGCTCTGGCGGCGCACTCGAAGCAGAACATCCAGGCCTCGAAGGACAAGAACCTCCATCCGATCGTCGCGCCGACCGATCCCGCAACCGCGCTCGTCGTCGGGTACGACACCCGGAAGGGCTCCGACGCGGCGATCGGCCAGGAGTCGCGCTCGGACACGCTCATGCTCATCCGCGCCGACCCGACGAACGACACCCTGTCGATCCTCTCGTTCCCTCGTGACCTCAACATCCCGATCTACTGCGAAGGCTCGGACGTGCCCGTCGCGACCGACCGGATCAACTCGGCCTGGTCGCGGTGCGGCTCCCGCGGCACGCTCGACACGGTCGCGCACCTCACGAAGCTGCCGATCAACTACCTGATCACGGTCGATTTCCACGGCTTCAAGCAACTCGTGAACCAGATGCACGGCGTCTACATGACCGTCGACCATCGCTACCTCAACACGGTCAGCGGCCCCGGGGGCTACGCGAAGATCGACCTGCATCCGGGCTACCAGAAGCTCGACGGGCAGGAGTCGCTCGACTTCGTCCGCTTCCGGCACACCGACTCCGATCTCTATCGCCTCGCGCGGCAGCAGCTGTTTCTCGAGGCGTTGAAGGACAGGCTCGCCTCGAGCTTCTCGCTCCTCGAGATTCCGCGGATCATCGGGGCCGTCAAGGGCAACGTCGAGGTCGTGAAGCCCGGAGCCGGCGCACCGACGATCAACGAGATCCAGTCATATGCAGGGCTCGGCTATCGCCTTCCCCCGGGCCATCTCTTCCGCAACTCGATCCCGAACCTCACCGATTGCGGCTATCTCAACGCCGAGGTGTGCGCGAACCCGGCCGACGTCACCTCCGCCGTGCAGGCGTTCTCGCATCCGGACGTGACGCTCCCGAAGCGCGCGAACGCGGCGGCCCTCGGGCGGAAGGTGAGGGCCCCCGTGACGAAGGATCTCAAGCCGTCGCAGATCTCGACGCTCGTCCTGAACGGGACGACGGTTGCGGGTCTCGCTCGCGACACGTCGTACAAGCTTGCAGTTGTCGGATTCCAGACGAAGCAGCTGCCCGTTGACGGCGCGATCACCGCGAACGCACCGAGCTCGACGAATTACCCGAACACCGTGTTCTTCGACGCCGTGCAGCCGAACGCGAAGCAGGCGGCGAAGCAGCTCGCGGTCGCGATGGGCCCGCACACCGACGTGAAGCCGCTCGCGCCCGACATCGCGCCGTACGCGCAGGCCGCCGGCAATCCGCTGACCGTGATCGTCGTCGGTAGCGCGTTCGACGGGGAGATCTCGAGCCCGGAGGCGCACGTCGCACCGACGCCGACCCGACAGGCCCCGAACGTGACGCCGTATCCGTCGCTGACCGAAGGGCTGCTACGCGGGGTTAAGGCCAGGGTGCCGTTCCGGCTGATGGTTCCCGCGGTCGTCGCGCGGAACTCGGGGCTGACGCGCGACGAGCCGCTACGGGTCTTCAAGCCCGCGCCCCACAAGCACGAGGCGGTCCTTACGTTCTATACGCAGTCCGGCAACGTCTACTGGCAGGTGATCCAGACGGACTGGACGGACGCGCCGGTCCTCCGCAAGCCGACGGGCACGTACAACCTGAAGGACGGCCGCAAGCTCCGGCTCTACACGAACGGCGGCAACATCCACATGGCCGTGCTCCGCCGCGGCAAGGCGAGCTACTGGGTCGTGAACACGCTGCGCGACGAGCTCTCGAACGAGACGATGCTCGCGATAGCGAAGGGCCTCAAGCCGCTCGGGCAGTAACCTAGGCCCGCTATGGCCAAGATCGGGATGTTCGGAGCCGGCTATGTCGGCCTCGTGACGGGTGCGTGCTTCGCCGACCTCGGGCACGAGGTCGTGATCCGCGATGTCGTGCCGGAGCGAATCGAGGCGCTCCGCGCCGGCGAGATCCCGATCTACGAGCCCGGCCTCGAGCTCGTCATCGAGCGAAATGCTGAGCGGATGAGCTTCACGCTCGACGTCCACGAGGCCGTGGACGGAGCGGACTTCCTCTACATCGCGGTCGGGACGCCGCCGACGGAGTCCGGCGACGCGGACCTCCGCGCAGTGTTCGCGGTCGTCGACGAGCTGCCCTCGGACATCCCGGGCCGGCCGATCGTCGTGATGAAGAGCACCGTGCCGGTCGGCACGGGCGCGAACGTGCGTAACCGCCTCGACAGCCGCGGCCTGACGAACGTCGGCTACGTCTCGAACCCGGAATTCCTCGCGGAGGGCAGCGCGGTCCGCGACTTCATGAACCCGGACAGGATCGTCGTCGGCGCCTTCGAGGAGGGAGACGGCGACCGCGTCGTCGGGCTGCACCGCGGCATCGAGGCCGAGGTCGTGCGCACCGACGTGCCGTCTGCGGAGCTCGTGAAGCTCGCGGCGAACGCGTTCCTCTCGACGCGCATCAGCTTCATCAACGAGATCGCGAACGTGTGCGAGCTCGTCGGCGCCGATGTCGTCGACGTCGCGAAGGGCGTCGGCCTCGACCACCGGCTCGGGCCGCACTTCCTGCGCGCCGGCATCGGCTTCGGCGGCAGCTGCTTCCCGAAGGACGTCACGGCGCTGAAGCAGCTCGCCGGCAACTCCGGCTACCAGTTCATGCTCCTGCACGCAGTCTGGGAGGTGAACGAGCTGCAGAAGCGGCGCGTCATCCAGAAGCTGCAAAAGCATCTCGGCTCGCTGCGAGGCAAGACGGTCGCGCTCCTCGGGCTCGCGTTCAAGCCGAACACCGACGACATGCGCGAGGCGCCGAGCCGGGTGATCGCATACCGGCTGCTCTCCGAGGGCGCGGACGTGCGCGCCTGGGATCCGGTCGCCCAACCGGCCGACCTCCTGCAGGGCATCGAGCTGTGCGAGTCCGTCCTCGATGCGGTCCGGGACGCCGATGCGGCGGTGATCGTGACCGAGTGGCCTGAGCTCGCAAACCTGGCAAGCGACGAGGTGCGCGACGCGATGGCGCGTCCGGTGATCATCGACGGCCGGAACCTGCTCGACCCCGCCGCGGCTCAGGCGGCAGGCTTCGTCTACGAAGGGATCGGCAGGCCGCGCCACGCGTCGCCGATCGAGCCGGACCGCACGCGCGGGCCCGGAGCTTCGTATCTGATGGAGGCGCTGCTCCTTGCGGGCGGCAAGGCGGAGCGGCTCGGCGAGGCGGCGCAGGGACTTCCGAAGCCGCTCGTCCCGATCGCCGGCTTCCCGCTCGCCGAGTACGGCGTCGGCCGTCTCGTCGAAGCAGGCGTGACGCGCGTGATCGTCGCCTGTCGCGCAGGCCAGGAGGAGGCGTTCGTGAACGCGCTCGCCGGGCTCGGCGCGGAGATCGACGCGGTCGGCGAGCCCGAGCCGCTCGGCCGCGGCGGCGGCCTTCGGCTCGCAGCGTCGCGCCGGCGCGAAGACGGCGCCGTGTCTCGCGCTGAACGGCGACGAGCTGCTCGACGTCGACTTTCGCGGGCTGCTCGCACGAGCACGAGCGGACGCGGCGCCGCTGCGACGATCGTCGTCGCGCAGGTGCGCTCGCCGTTCGGGGTCGTCGAGCTGCAGGACGACGGCCGCGTCACGGGGTTCCGGGAGGCGCCGCTGCTCGACGGACTGGGTCAACTCCGGCGTCTACGCGCTCGGCGAGGAGGCGCTCGAACGGCTGCCCGAGAAGGGCGACCACGAGCAGAGCACCTTTCCCGAGCTCGCGGCCGAGGGGAAGCTCGCGCGGCTACCGCCACGACGGCGTCTGGCTGACGGTCAACACGCCGAAGGACCTGCGCCGCGCCGAGGAGTTCATGAGCGGGCATCCCGACTGGCGCCCGCGGCGCCGGACGACGGCTTGAGGGCAGCGGCATGAGCGTCGACTCGCCGAACTTCGACGGGCTCGACCGGTGGGCCTTCGAGCCGCGCCGCGTCGAGAAGCCCTGGGGCTGGGAGCTCATCTGGGCGCGACACCGAGCTCTACGTCGGGAAGATCCTCTTCCTCGCGCGCCGGCCACTCGCTCAGCCTCCAGTTCCACAACCAGAAGGACGAGAGCTGGTACGTCCAGTCCGGACGCGGCGAGCTCGAGCTCGGCGAGGCGGGGCAGGGGATCCTCAGCACCGAGGTGATCGTCGCCGGGGAACGCCGTTCCGCTTCGTGCCGGGGACGGTGCACCGCGTGACGGCGTTCGAGGATCTGACGATTCTCGAGGTCTCGACGCCGCATCTGGACGACGTCGTCCGCCTCGAGGACGCGCTACGGCCGCGAGGGCACGTCCGCGCCCTGACCTTCCACCGGGCCCATTCTTAACACGTCCGTGTTAAGCTCGAGCGGTGGACGGGCTGTTGAAGGTCGGGGAGGCGGGGTCGCGCGCGGGCTGGTCGCCGCGGATGCTCCGCTACCTCGAGCGCTTCGGCCTCGTCGTCCCGCGCCGCACCTCTGCAGGCCACCGGCGTTACGGCCTTCGGGAGCTGAACCAGCTCCGGTCGCTCGCCGAGCTGCGGCGAACGCTTCGACCTCGAGATCTCGGACATCGTGTTCGCGGCGCGGTTGCGCCGTGAGCCCGAGCTCCGCCGCGCCGTCGACCACTGGCTCGCCGGCGCAGACGATCTCGGCTGGGTCGAGTGGGAGCAGCGAAAGCACGAGCGGCTCCTGGCCGCCTGACAAAACCGAAAGGACACATGGCGACGACGAAAAGACACGATGTGAAGGACCTTGCCCTCGCAGCCGAGGGCAAGCGCCGTATCGAGTGGGCCGACCGGCAGATGCCGGTGCTCGCGGCGATCCGCGACCGCTTCGAGCAGGAGCAGCCGCTCAACGGATACCGGATCTCCGCGTGCCTGCACGTGACGACGGAGACGGCGAACCTCATGCGCACGTTGAAGGCGGGCGGTGCGGATGTCGTGCTGTGCGCGTCCAACCCGCTCTCGACGCAGGACGATGTCGCGGCGGCGCTCGTCGAGGTGTACGACATCGCGACCTTCGCGATCAAGGGCGAGGATCACGACACGTACTACTCGCACATCGAGGCGGCGGTCGATCACAAGCCGCACTTCACGATGGACGACGGTGCCGATGTGATCAGCGTCCTCCATTCGAACCGGCGCGAGCAGCTCGGCGACATCATCGCCGGCACCGAGGAGACGACGACGGGCGTCATCCGGCTCAAGGCGCTCGAGGCGGAGGGCAAGCTCGGCTTCCCGATCATCGCGGTGAACGAGGCGATGACGAAGCACATGTTCGACAACCGCTACGGCACGGGCCAGTCGACCGTCGACGGGATCATCCGCGCGACGAACGTGCTGCTCGCCGGCAAGAAGTTCGTCGTCGGCGGCTACGGCTGGGTCGGCCGAGGCGTCGCGTCGCGGGCCCGTGGCATGGGCGCGCAGGTGATCGTCACCGAGGTCGATCCGATGCGGGCGCTCGAGGCGTCGATGGACGGCTTCGAGGTGATGACGATGAAGGAGGCCGCGAAGGTCGGCGACATCTTCTGCACGGCGACGGGCGACAAGAACGTCATCGCGCGGGAGCACTACGAGCTGATGAAGGACGGCGCGATCCTCTCGAACACCGGCCATTTCAACGTCGAGATCGAGATCCCGGCGCTTCGCTCGCTCGCGAGCGAGACGCGGATGGCGCGCGAGTTCGTCGAGGAGTTCACGATGGCCGACGGCCGCCGCCTCTACCTCATCGCGGACGGCCGCCTCGTCAACCTGTCCGCCGCCGAAGGCCACCCGGCCCTCGTGATGGACATGTCCTTCGCGAACCAGGCGCTCGGGATCGAGTACGCCGTGCAGCATGCGAGCGAGCTCGAGCGGAAGGTCTACCCGGTGCCCGCGGACATCGACAAGGAGATCGCCCGCCTCAAGCTCGCGACGATGGGCGTCGAGATCGACACGCTCACCGAGGAGCAGGCCAAGTACCTGGCCTCGTGGGACGAGGGGACCTGAACCGACATCTCCCTGTGTCAGACACCGAAGGGCCGGATGCGCATGCGTCCGGCCCTTCTTCTCCCTGGTGACGCCCGTTTCGGACATGTCCTGGTGTCAGACACAGGTAGAAGCTGTCACACAGTCGTGACGAAGGACCTGTCGCCCGAGACCATCGTCCGCCTGGAGGAGGGGCCGCCGCCGCGCGTCGTGCTGCTCGATCAGCGACGCCTTCCGGACGAGGAAGTCGAGCTCGCGTGCGGCACCGTCCCCGAGCTCGCGGAGGCCATCCGGACACTCGCTGTCCGCGGCGCGCCGGCGATCGGCGTCGCCGCCGCGTACGGGATGGCGCTCGCCGCGCTCCGGGGCGACGACCTCGCCGAGGCCGAGGCGACGCTCGCCGCGTCGCGACCGACTGCGGTCAATCTCTTCTGGGCCCTCGACCAGCTCCGCCGCGACCCCACACCCGCACGCGCGCGGGCGCTCCACGAGGAGGAAGTCGAGCGCTGCCGCGTGATGGCCCGGCATGCGGCCGAGCTCTTCGCGCCCGGCACGAAGGCGCTCACGCACTGCAACGCGGGTGGCCTCGCGACGGGCGGCTACGGCTCCGCGGTCGGTGCGCTCCGGGCCGCATTCGAGCGAGGCCTGCTCGAGCGCGTTCTCGTCGACGAGACACGGCCGCTGCTCCAGGGCGCACGCCTCACGGCGTGGGAGCTCGAGACCGTCGGCATCCCGCACGCCGTCATCGCCGACTCCGCCGCAGCATCGATGATGGCCCGCGGCGAGGTCGACCTCGTCGTGACGGGAGCAGACCGAATCGCGAGAAACGGCGACACCGCGAACAAGATCGGGACATACTCACTCGCGGTGCTCGCCCGCCACCACGAGATCCCGCTCTATGTGGTCGCTCCGACCTCCACCGTCGATCCGGCCACGGCGACCGGCGCCGACATCCCGATCGAGGAGCGCGACCCGGCGGAGGTGACGGCGCGCTTCGCCGCTCGCAACCCGGCCTTCGACGTCACGCCTGCAGCGCTTATCGCGGCAATCGTCACCGAGCGCGGAATCCACCGCGCACCCTACGAGGCGGCGCTGCAATGAAGGCCCTGATCCTCGGCGCCGGCTACGCGACCCGGCTCTACCCGCTGACGCAGACGATCGCAAAGCCGCTCCTTCCGCTCGCAGGACGGCCGATGCTCGACTACCTGCTCGACCGCATCCGTGACGCCGCCGAGATCGACGAGGTTCACGTCGTCACGAACCACAAGTTCGCAGGCTCGTTCGCCGAGTGGGCCGCGAGCCGCGACGTCGTCGTGCACGACGACGGGACGACGAGCGAGGACGACAGGCTCGGCGCGATCGGCGACATCCAGTTCGTCATCGACGAGACGGGACTCGACGACGACCTGCTCGTCGTCGCGGGCGACAATCTCTTCGACTACAGCGTCGACGGCTATGTGCGCTGGTGGCATGGCAAGGGAGAGGCGAGCGCCGTCGCCCTCTACGACGTCGGCGACCTCGAGCTCGTCAAGAAGTACTCGAGCGTCGACGTCGACGCCGACGAGCGGCTCACCGCGTTCGTCGAGAAGCCCGAACGCCCGACCTCGACGCTCGTCGCGACCGCCGCCTATCTCTACCACCGGAGCCACGTGCCACTGATCCGGCAGTACCTGGCCGACGGCAACCCGCCGGATCAGCCGGGACGCCTCGTCGCCTGGCTCGTCCCGCGGGTGCCGGTCTACGGGTACACCGCCGGAGGCGACTGGCGCGACATCGGCGACGCCGCCCAGCTTCTCGAGGCCGACAACCACCTCCGGGCCGCCGCAGGCCTTCCGGCCCGGGACACGTACTCCCTCGACTAGCATCCAGCCCCGTGTCGACCACCGAGCTGAAGGCCGGGGACATCCGCTGGAACCTCGCCGACCTCGCCGAGGGCGCCGAGGAGGTCAGGGGGCAATGGGACGAGCTCGTCGCGCAGGCGAAAGCGATCGCCGAGACGAACCGCGGGCACATCGCCGAGCTCGATGCCGCCCAGCTCCGCACGCTCCTCGACGAGGTCGACGCGCTCGAGCAGGAGCTGTCCCGGCTCAACGTCTATTCCTATCTCAGGCTCAGCATGGCCGCGACGGACGTCGAGGCGAACGATCTTGCGACGTTCACGCGCGACCGGGTCGCCGAGGTCGAGAACACGCTCGTCTTTCTCGGCCTCGAGTGGATCGCGGTCGACGACGACCGGGCCGAAGAGCTCCTCGCCGGCGAAGAGCTCGCCCCGTACGCACACAAGCTGCGCGTCGAGCGACTCGAAAAGCCGTACGTGCTGACCGAGCCCGAGGAGCAGGCGCTGAATGCGCGCCGCCCGACCGTCGCCGCGTGGCAGGCGCTGCACGACCGGCACGTGTCGACGCTCGAGGTGCCGTTCGACGCGGGGGAGGGCGAGCAGCCGCACACGATCAGCCAGCTCCTCTCCTATCTCCACCGCCCGGATCGCGAGATCCGCGTGCGCGCGGTCGATGCGCTCTACGAGGGGCTCGCGCCCCGCGCCGACGTGCTCGCCGCCTGTTACGACGCGCTCGTCGGCGACCGCCTCAGCACCGATCGCCTCCGCGGCTATGCGAACCCGATGAAGCCGACGAACCTGGCGAACGAGCTCGACGACGAGACGGTCGAGGCGATGATGGCGGCCACCGAAGAGGCATATCCGATCGCCCGAAAATGGTTCGAGGCGAAGGCGCGCCTACTCGGTCTACCCAAGCTCGCGCTCGCGGACCAGTACGCGCCGATCGGCGAGGCTCGCGCGTTCAGCTGGGACGAGGCGGTCGACATCGTCGACAGCTCGTTCAACCGCTTCGCGCCACGCCTCGGAGAGATCTTTCGCGCTTGCATCGACGCCGGCCATGTGGACGTGCTGCCGCGCAACGGCAAGTCGGGCGGTGCCTACTGCACGTCGGTATCGAAGACGATCCTGCCGTACGTGCTGATGAACTACACCGAGCGGCTGCGCGACGTGAGCACCCTCGCACACGAATTCGGGCACGCGACTCACAACGTCCTGTCGCTCGAGGCGCAGACCTATCGCTCCCACCGGACAGGGATACCGGTAGCCGAGATCCCGTCGACCTTCGCGCAGTCGATCGCCGATGACTATCTCCTCGAGATCGAGCAGGATCCGGGTACACGCGCGGCACTCGCGGCGGATCGACTCGAAAATGCGTTCGCCGCGATCTACCGGCAAACAGTCCTCGCGCGCTTCGAGCAGCGCGCCTATGCAGTCCGGGGCGACGGCCGCTCACTCGGGACGGAGCGCCTGAACGAGCTGTGGACGGAGGAGAACGGCAAGTACTACGGCGACGCGTTGACGATGCCGCCAGGCTACGCGTACGGCTGGTCGTACATCCCGCACTTCATCCACGTTCGCTTCTACACCTACGCCTACTCGTTCGCCCAGCTCGTCGCGCTGCTCCTCTACCGCAGGTACCGCGAGGATGCGGAGTCCTTCGCTCCGAAGTATCTCGAGCTGCTCTCGACCGGCGGCTCCACCTCGCCTGCAGATCTCGTCGCGCCGTTCGGGCTCGACCTGCGTTCGACCGACACGTGGCGCGAGGCGTTCGCAGAGCTCGACGCGCTGCGCGTCGAGGCCGAGACGCTCGCTTCGGCGTAGCCGGGCCTGAGCGAGTCGCCCAGCAGAAGTCGCGCTTTCGTGCCGAAGTCGGCACAGTCTCGTAACACGTGCCGGGCTAGCGTCGAAGGATGTGCTGGACCTTCTCCTCCCGCGGCGGTGCGTCTGCTGCGGCACGCGAGGAGCGGAGCTCTGCGCGTCGTGTCGCGCAGGGCTTCCCCGCATCGAGCCTCCCTTCTGCCGGCACTGCAGCGCGCCCACCGCCTGGCCCGTTGCGCGCTGCCGCGAGTGCAGCGGTCGGCGGCTCGCGTTCTCTCGCGCGCGGGCGGCCGCCGCCTACGAGGGCAGCACCCGACAACTGATCTCGGCGTGGAAGGAGCGTGGGCTTCGCCGGCTCGCAGCCGAGGCTGCAACCGTCGTCGTCGACCGCCTCGACCCGCCGGAAGCCGACGTGATCGCCTTCGTACCGGCCGATCCCGGACGGCGGCTCGAACGCGGCTACAACCCGGCAGGCGCGCTCGCGCACGAGCTCGCACGAGTCTGGGCACTCCCGTGCGTACCGATCCTGCGCCGCGTCGCCCGCGGCCGCAGCCGGCCGCAGCGCGGGCTCGGCCTCGCCGAGCGGCGCCGAAACGTCCGCGGTGCCTTCGCCGCCGGGCCCGTCACGGGTGCCGTCCTGCTCGTCGACGACGTCTACACGAGTGGAGCGACGGTCGATTCGGCCGCCAGGGAGCTTCGCCTCTCCGGTGCAGCGACCGTGGAGGTCGTGACGTTCGCGCGCGCGATTCGGGGCCACGCCTCACGGGCCGCGAGCACGCGCTCCGTGGCCCGGTAGCACGCGGAGCTGTGAACTTCGTGACCTTTGCACGCACGATTGGAACGCCCGGAGTAGGGTTAGAGAAGAGGCGATAGTCCCGAACAG
Source organism: uncultured Actinomycetes bacterium (assembly GCA_963794045.1). Classification (GTDB taxonomy): domain Bacteria; phylum Actinomycetota; class Thermoleophilia; order Gaiellales; family Gaiellaceae; genus Palsa-739. The sequence continues at coordinate 298,768 of CAWCCJ010000010.1, read as the reverse complement.
GAGGCGCGACATGCAGCTTCAGGTCAAGGGCAAGAACCTCGAGGTCAGTGAGTCGATCCGTGCCTACGCGGAGCGGAAGCTCGCGAAGATCGACAAGCAGGTCCACGAGCTGACCCGTGTCGAGGTGGAGCTGGCGGTCGAGCGGAACCCGTCGGTCTCAGCGAATCAGATCGCGGAGGCGACGGTCTGGCTCAAAGGGCACACGCTGCGCGCGCGCGAGGCTACTCGCGACATGAAAGCGTCGATCGACGAGATCGCCGAGAAGCTGAGTCGCCAGATCCGGGACGATCGCGACAAGAAGGCGTCGCGGCGCAAGCACGTCGACAGGCATGCGCTCGATGCGCGCGCACACGCGGTCGACGCCGGGATCGCCGACCCCGGCGCGTAGGTGGGCTTCTTCCGGCGGCAGGAGCCGCTCCACCAGCGCCTCGCCCGCGAGGGCGGGCTGACACCGCCCGACCCGCGCCCTGGGTGGCAGGAGACGGGCATCCACGGCATCCCCCGCGCACGCGAGTGGGACACGACGCTGACCGCCGACGGCCCCGACATCGACGCGAACGCGGTGCGCTGGGTCGGGCTCCCCGACGGGACGATCCTCGTCGAAGACGGGCCCGACTCGTCGCTCGAGTCGCTCGCCATCGCCGTCGAGGAGAAGCTCGAGCCGCCCTACCGAGCGCGCGCTGCGCGTCAGGTCGGCGACGTCTGGGCCGTGCAGGCGACACGACTCGAGGTGATTGCGCTCCCGGACGCGCCGGCCGGTGACACGATCGACGTCGCGCGGAACGGCGCCACGACCACGGTGATCGTCGAAGGCCGTGAGATCGTCGATTCCGTCCCCGAGCTCGAGGAACGGGGAGCACGCGAAGGCGCGGCGTACGCCGTGCGCGCCGAGCGGCTCGACGGGGCCCTGTTCGAAGTGCGTGCGAGCGCCCTGTGACCTTGCGCGCCCAGAGTTCAATGCTCGACCGCCGGCCGGGCGGCCCGTCGGCCCTGAGGGCGGCGACGGAGCCGGTACCCTAGCCAGGTGCCCACGACCGACTTCGGAAGCTTCGAGAAGGTCCTTCGCCTCGGCGAGGGCCGCCGCGGCAAGCGCCTCGCCCAGCAGGCGCAGTACATCGGGACGCTCGAGCCCGACTTCGAGCAGCTGAGCGACGACGAGCTCCGCGGCAAGACGGCCGAGTTCCGCGAACGGATCGCGAACGGCGAGACGCTCGACGAGATCCTCTTCGAGGCGTTCGCCGCGGTGCGCGAGGCGTTCAAGCGCCAGATGGCCGTCCGCCTCTTCGACGTCCAGCTGATGGGCGGCATCGTCCTCCACGAGGGTGACATCGCCGAGATGAAGACCGGCGAGGGCAAGACGTTCGTGGCGACGCAGGCGCTCTATCTGAACGCGCTCACGGGCCGCGGCGTCCACCTGATCACGACGAACGACTACCTCGCCCAGCGCGACCAGGCCTGGACCGAGCCCATCTTCGAGGCGCTCGGGATGCGCACCGCCTACATCGAGAACATGATGCCGTTCGAGCCGCGCAAGGCTGCATACGAGGCCGACGTCACGTACGGCACGAACTCCGAGTTCGGCTTCGACTACCTGCGCGACAACATGGCGATCTCGCTCGAGGGAGTCGTGCAGCGCGGGCACCCGTACGCGATCGTCGACGAGGTCGACTCGATCCTGATCGACGAAGCGCGCACGCCGCTCATCATCTCCGGCGAGCCCGAGACCGCCGCGCAGGTCTACTACGACTTCGCACGCATCGCGCCGCAGCTCGTCGCGCATCGCTCATCGCCCGGCGACCCGAAGGGCGCCGCGGAGGCGGCGGGCGCCGACTACGAGTACGACGAGAAGTTCAAGACCGTCGCCGTCACCGAGGAGGGCGTCAACAAGGTCGAGCGCGCACTGCGGATCGAGAACCTCTATGCGCCGCAGAACTCGCAGCTCGTGAACCACCTCGTCCAGTCGTTGAAGGCGCAGTCGCTCTTCCAGCGCGACGTCGACTATGTCGTCCAGGACGACGAGGTCAAGATCGTCGACGAGTTCACCGGCCGGATCATGGAAGGCCGCCGCTGGAGCGAGGGCCTGCACCAGGCGGTCGAGGCCAAGGAGGGCGTGCGCATCCAGGAAGAGCACCAGACGATGGCGACGATCACCCTCCAGAACTACTTCCGCCTCTACGACAAGCTCGCCGGCATGACCGGTACCGCGAAGACGGAGGAGAAGGAGTTCGTCGAGATCTACAACCTGAACGTCGTCGAGATCCCGACGAACGTGGCGGTCGCGCGGCAAGACCTGCAGGACTTCGTCTTCAAGACGAAGGACGGCAAGTTCAAGGCCGTGACGCAGGACATCAAGGAGCGCTTCGAGAAGGGGCAGCCGGTCCTCGTCGGCACGATCGCGGTCGAGACGTCGGAGTACCTGTCGCAGCTCCTGACGCGCGAAGGCGTCCGCCACAGTGTCCTGAACGCGAAGGAGCACGCGCGCGAGGCCGAGATCATCAAGGACGCAGGCCAGAAAGGCTCGGTCACGATCGCGACGAACATGGCGGGCCGCGGCGTCGACATCAAGATCGACGACGAGGTGCGCGCGCTCGGCGGTCTCTACGTCCTCGCCACCGAGCGCCACGAGTCGCGCCGCATCGACAACCAGCTGCGCGGTCGTTCCGGCCGCCAGGGCGATCCCGGCGAGACGCGCTTCTACCTCTCCGGCGAAGACGATCTCGTGCGTCTGTTCGCGGGCGACCGCATCAAGTCGATCATGGAGCGGTTCTCGATCCCGGAGGACCAGCCGATGGAGTCGAAGCTCCTGACACGGCAGATCGAGGGTGCGCAGAAGAAGGTCGAAGAGCAGAACTTCGTCATGCGGAAGAACGTCCTCAAGTACGACGACGTCATGAACCGCCACCGCATGCGGATCTACGAGCAGCGGCGCGAGGTGCTCGAGGGCCAGGACATGTCGGAGCAGGTGCTCCTGTGGATCGACGAGATCGTTCAGGAGACCGTCCACCAGTTCACGCAGGAGCAATACGACGAGGAGTGGGATCTCGAGGGCCTGACGAACGCCATGGGTCAGCTGTACGGCTCCGAGATCACGGCGGACGAGCTGCGCGAGGACTTCGGCGGCAACCTCTCCCGCGACACGCTCATCGAGGAGTTCCAGTCCGACGCGCGCGACACGTACGCCGCGAAGGAAGAGGAGTTCTCGGGCGACCTGATGCGCGAGCTCGAGCGCTTCGTGATCCTCCAGGTCGTCGACGTCCGTTGGCGCGAGCACCTCGAGAACATGGATTACCTCCGCGAGGGGATCGGCTGGCGCCAGATGGCGCAGAAGGATCCGCTCGTCGAGTACACGGCTGAGGGCGAGCGCATGTTCACCGAGCTCGGCCGCATGATCCGCGGCGAGGTCGTGCTCCATCTCTTCCACGCCGAGCTCGAGCCGCCGGAGGAGGGGGCACAGGCGCAGCTCCTGCCGCAGCCCGCGTCGAACGGCGGCGGGAACGGCAGCCGCCTCCAGTACGAGCACGAGACGGTTGCCGGGGCCGCTGCGATCGCGCAGGCCGGCGCAGGCAACGGCGCAGGGGCTGCAGGAGCGGCTCCCGCCGCGCTGCAGACGGTCCAGGCCTCACCGCACGAGAAAATCGGGCGCAACGACCCGTGCTGGTGCGGCAGCGGCAAGAAGTTCAAGAAGTGCCACGGCGCGTAGCGATGGCAGAGGAACGCGAACTCTCACTTCAGGAGCAGCTCGAAGGGATCGGGACCCAGTTGGACTGGGTCCGTGGTTACCTTTGACCCGGATGCACTGAGGGCGCGTCTTGCCGAGCTCGAAGCGGAGCTCGGGCAGCCCGGATTCTGGGACGATCAGCAGCGCGCCGCCGCAGTCTCCTCGGAGCACGCGCGTGTCGCGCGGCGACTCGAACGCTACGACCGCCTGCAGAGCGAGTACAGCGATGCCCGCGAGCTCCTCGAGCTCGACGACTCGCTCGCCGATGACGTCGCGACGTCGATCGTGCCGCTGCGGAAGGAGCTCGAGCGGCTGCAGGAGGACGCGCTCTTCTCCGGCGAGTACGACGGAGGCGACGCGGTCGTCACGATCCAGGCCGACGCCGGCGGCACGGACTCGCAGGACTGGGCGGAGATGATCCTCCGCATGTACCTCCGCTGGGCCGACGACCGCGGCTTCAAGACCGAGGTGCTCGAGACGAGCCCGGGTGAGGAGTACGGCATCAAGTCTGCGACGTTCACCATCGCCGGGGAAAACGCATACGGGATCCTCAAGGCCGAGCGTGGCAAGCACAGGCTCGTGCGGCTGAGCCCGTTCGACCAGGCCCACAGGCGGCATACGAGCTTCGCCCAGGTGATCGTCGCGCCGCTCCTCGAGGAGACCGCGTCGATCGAGATCGACGACGACGACATCCGTATCGACACGTTCCGCTCGTCCGGCGCGGGCGGGCAGCACGTGAACAAGACCGATTCCGCCGTGCGCATCACGCACATGCCGAGCGGCATCGTCGTCTCCGTGCAGAACGAGCGCAGCCAGTCCGCGAACAAGGACACGGCGATGAAGATCCTCCGCTCGCGCCTCGCCGAGAAGGCCGTGGAGGAGCGCGAGGCCGAGCTCGCCCGCGAGCGCGGGGGAGTGAACATGGGCTTCGGGGGGAATGCGGTGCGGAGCTATGTGCTCCACCCGTACCAGCTCGTGAAGGATCACCGGACGGACTTCGAGATGGGGAACACCCAGGGCGTCCTCGACGGTGACCTGGACGGGTTCATTCGCGCATATCTCCTGCAAGCGGCAGGAAACGGCGGCTGATCCCGGAAGTGGGTCAGCTAGACTGGGGAGCCGCCACCCTGACCGGGGCGGGCGACCGCCCGCCGCGCTGCGACACCGGTACAGACGTTGACTGATCTCCAGACAGAAGAAGCCCCCGCCGCGCTCGACGAGCAGATCGAGCGTTCAGCCGCGCGCGTGAGCGCGTCGGCGATGATCGTCTTCGAGAACGTGACGAAGGTCTACGAGCCGGACGTCACCGCGCTCGACGACGTCTCGTTCACGATCGAGAAGGGCGAGTTCGTCTTCATCGTCGGCGCTTCCGGCTCCGGGAAGTCGACGCTCATCAAGCTCCTGCTCAAGGAGATCGAGCCGTCGACCGGCAAGATCATCGTCGGCGGGCGCGATCTCACGCGCTTGAAGCACGGGAAGGTCCCGCTTCTGCGGCGCAACGTCGGCTGCGTCTTCCAGGACTTCAAGCTGCTGCCGAGCCGGACCGCCGCGGAGAACGTCGCGTACGCGCTCAAGGTGCAGGGCGAGAGCCGCACGTCGATCCGCCGCAAGGTGCCAGAGGTGATGAACATGGTCGGGCTCGCACACAAGATGAACTCGATGCCCGATGAGCTGTCGGGAGGCGAGCAGCAGCGCGTGTCCATCGCGCGCGCGGTCGTCAACCACCCGCCGCTTCTCGTCTGCGACGAGCCGACAGGGAACCTCGACCCCGACACGTCGGTCGGGATCATGCAGCTCCTCTACCGCATCAATCGCGCCGGCACGACGATCCTCATGGTCACGCACGACCGCGAGATGGTCGACAAGATGCGCAAACGCGTCATCGCGCTCGAAGCCGGCAAGCTCGCCCGCGACGAGCGGCGCGGGGGATACGCGTCCGAATGAGCGTAGACTCGGCGGAGCTCATCAGAGAGCGGAGGCGCCGGCTTTGCCGGCGCCGGGAGCGGAAATGAGCCGTGTAAGGCTCCTGCTCTCCGAGGCGTGGTCCTCGATCACCGCCAATGTGTCGACGACGTTCGCCGCAGTCGTCACCGTGCTCATCTCGATGTTCCTGCTCGGCCTCCTGCTCGCGCTCGGAACGTGGCTCATCTCCTACAGCGACCACGTGAAGAAGGGCGTCCTCGTGAAGGTGTACTTCGCGCCGGGCACCACGCAGCACGACGAGGCGGCGGTCGGCGATCAGTTGAAGAAGGACCCGCGCGTCGACGCGAAAGGCGTCGTCTACATCTCGAAGGAGAAGGCGTTCAAGATCGAGTCGAAGAAGTACCCCGAGCTCTACCAGAACGTCCCGTCGAACCCGCTGCCCGACTCGTGGCAGGTGAAGATGAAGCGCGCCGAGGATGCGCCTGCGTTCGGCAAGGAGATCCAGCGCTCGGTCAACGGGCATTCCTCGCTCTATCCCGGGGTGAACGACGTGAAGTGGGGTGAGGAGACGACCAAGCGCGTGCTGAGCGCGGCCAAGTGGGTCTCGATCACGTTCCTCGTCGCGATCATCCTCCTCGTCACGGCCTCCACGCTTCTGATCGCGAACACGATCCGGCTCTCGATCTTCGCGCGGCGTCGCGAGATCGAGGTGATGAAGCTCGTCGGGGCGACGAACTGGTTCGTCCGCGGCCCGTTCATGCTCGAAGGGCTCCTGCAGGGGCTCGTCGGCGCCGTGCTCGCGGTCGTCCTGCTCGTGCTCGGGAAGACGGTTGCGCTGCCCGCGATCCTCGGTCACCTCCACGGCGGCACCGACGTCCACCCGATCCCGTTCGCCGTGAACGCGCTCTGCCTGCTCGCGGCCGGCCTTCTCCTCGGAGCCGCCGGCTCAGGGCTCACGCTCCGCCGCTTCTTACAGGTCTGACCGAACTGGCCTAGCGAACGGCCGCCCGGGGTCGTATGCTCGCCCGAACCTGATGCGGCGGGCCTTCATCATTGTCGGTGCCTGCATCCTCCTCGGAGGGTCTTTCGTCGTCGGGTATCGCGCCTCCGCGTCGAGCCGCCCGACCGCCGCGGTCGCGATGCCGTCCGCCCTGGACGAGGTGCGGAATGCGCTCGCCGCGAAGTACTACCGCCCGGTGCCGGACAAGGTGCTCCGGCTTGGCTCGGTGCATGAGATCATCTCGGCGCTCAAGGACCCCTACACGGCGTACCTGCCGCCGCCCGACTACCGGCTCGTGCGCCAGGAGACTGCGTCGACGTACAGCGGCATCGGGGTGAGCCTCCTTCCGTCAGCCGCGGGCCTTGTCGTCGTTTCCGTGCAGCGCGGCCCGGCCGAGCGCGCCGGGATCCAGCTCGGCGACACGATCGTGCGCATCGGCGGGCGGACGGCGAAGGGCATGACCATGACGAGTGCCGCGTCGCAGATCCTCGGCCCGCGCGGTACCTCGATCGGGCTCCGCGTCGTCCGCGGCCGGCGCACCGTTGCGCTCGAGGTTCGCCGCGACACGATCCACGCACCGGTCGTCCGCGCACGTCTTCTCTCCTACGCGGGCCGACGATGGGGCGACGTGCAGCTCACGGGCTTCCGGATCGGGGCTGCCGTCGTTCTCGGCCGCGAGCTGCGACGGCTCGAGCGGCAGGGCGCGGAGGGCTTCGTCCTCGACCTGCGGGAGAACCCGGGCGGCCTGCTCGACCAGGCGGTGGCCGTGTCCTCGCTCTTCCTCGACCGCGGCGTCGTCGTCTCGCTCGTCGGACGGCACGAGCCGCATGAGGTGTTCCGCGCAGTCGGGGGAACCGCGACGCGAAAGCCGGTGGTCGTCCTCGTCGACCGCTACAGCGCAAGCTCGGCAGAGATCGTTGCGGCCGCACTCCGCGACCATCATCGCGCGACGATCGTCGGCGAGCGGACGTTCGGCAAGGCGCTCGTGCAGTCGATCGACCCGCTCGACAACGGCGCCGCGCTCGAGCTGACGATCGCCCGGTACTACACGCCGTCCGGCTCCGACATCTCGAATGTCGGCGTCGTCCCGCAGATCCACACGGTCGACGATCGGGCGACCTCCGACGACGACGCGCTCGCGACCGCTCTGCGCGTGCTCGCGCGTCCCACCTCGTAGGAACCCGCCTAGCTACGGTGAGCCTGTGGCCCAGCACAGGCGACAGAAGCGGCCGAGCCGCAGCGAACGCTACGAACGGCGGCAGCGCCCGGCGCGGAAGCCGGTCGCGGACCTGACGGTCCGGCTTCCCGAGCGCGTCACCGAGCCGGAGACGGTGATCGCGCATCTCGGGCCGACGAACTCGGGCAAGACCCACGACGCGCTCCGCTTCCTCGTCGAGAGCGGCCGTGGCGTCTACGCGGCGCCGCTTCGCATGCTCGCGCAGGAGGCGCATCGCCGGCTCGCGGGCGAGCTCGGCGACAAGGTTGGTCTCGTCACCGGCGAGGAGCGGGTCAATCCAGACGCGCCGATCATCTGCTGCACCGCAGAGATGGCGCCGATGCACGGCGAGACGCTCGTCCTCGACGAGGTGCAATGGGCCGAAGACGAGGAGCGCGGCTCGGCGTGGACGCGCCTCATGCTGGGCGGCGAATACCGCCACATCCTGTTGCTCGGCGCGGTCGAGGCACTCCCGCTCGTCGAGCATGCGTTCCCGCAGGTCGACGTTCGCTTCTTCGAGCGCAAGGCGCCGCTCGAGTGGCTGGGAAAGAAGGGCATCGCGGGGCTTGGCCCGGGAACCGTCGTCGTCGCGTTCAGCCGGCGCGCCGTGATCGGCCTCGCGGGCGAGCTGAACGCGCTGCGGCCCGGCCGCGTCGCCGTGCTGTACGGCGCGATGCCGCTCGCCTCGCGTCGCGAGGAGATCGACCGTTTTCTCTCGGGTGCCGCCGAGGTATGCGCGTCGACCGACGTGCTCGGCCACGGCGTCAACCTGCCATGCGAGACGCTCCTTTTCGCCGAGACGGAGAAGTTCGACGGCCGCGAGCGCCGCGACCTGGAGCCGTGGGAGATCGCCCAGATCGCCGGCCGTGCGGGCCGCTACGGCTTTCACGAGCGCGGCCATGTCGGTGTGCTGACGGGCGTGCCCTGGGCGCATCCCGATCCCGGTCTCATCGAGTCGGCGCTCACCCCGCACGTCGAGCTCCCGGGCGGTCACCTCGGCTATCGCATCGTCGATACGGGACGGCTTCGCCCGCAGCTTTCGGATCTCAACGTGACCCGCGTGGACGAGCTCGAGCCGGCGCTGCACGCGTGGCGGCACGCAGCGCTCCGCTTCTGGAGCGAGGAGGGCTGGCTCACCGTCGAGTCGGTGCAGCCGCTGCTCGCACGCCTCGATGCGGTGCGCGAGGCGTTGCTGCACTGCCGGCGAAGCCTGGAGCTCGCCGACGTGTGGAAGCTCATGCAGGCGCCGATCGACGAGGGGGGGCTCGAGCTACTCGGGACGCTCGCGAGCGCACTCGCAGGCGACAAGCCGCAGCGCACGGTGATCGGCTGGCTGCTCGAGCCGGAACGTCTACGGCGCGCGAGCCTTCTCGAGGCCGAGCAGGCTGCGCGTGAGGCGTCGATCCTCCGCTGGTTCGCCCTGCAGTACCCGGGCGTCGCCGGCGTGACGATCGAGAAGGCCGCGGCGCTCGAGGAAGCGGCCGCCGCGCGGGTCGTGCACGAGCTGCGCGCGGAGATCGACGACCCGACGATCGGACGCTGCCGCGCCTGCGGCTCGCGGACGGCGCCCTGGGCGACGCTCTGCGACCGCTGCTTCATGGCGCGCGGCTACCGCGCGCGCTAACGCGGATACAGCAGGAGCTGCGTAGCCCGGAAGAGCGCCATTGTCCGTCCGTCCGGGTCGGCGATCGTTGCGTCCCAGAGCTGGGTCGTGCGGCCGCCGTGCACGAGTCGCGCCTCGCAGGTGACCGTCCCTTCCCGCGCGGAGCGCAGGAAGTTCGTCTTCAACTCGATCGTCGTGAACCCGGTGGCGTCGTCGGGCTTCGTCAGGAAGCAGCCGTATCCGCAGGCGGTGTCCGCAAGCGTGACGAGTGCCCCCGCATGGAGGTAACCATTCGGCGCCTGGAGCTCCGAGCGCAGTTCGAGCCGAGCGCGAACGACCCCGTCGCTGTAGTCGTCGAACTCGATGCCGACAAGCCCCGGGAAGAGCTCGGCTCCGGCCTCGTTCAACTGCTCGAGAGTGATTTTCACGCGGCCGACCCTACACTTCGCCTCCATGGCGAAGCCGCAGGGAGAAAAGCTGATCGTCGACAACCGCCGTGCCCGGCACGACTTCCACCTCACCGACAAGGTCGAGGCCGGCGTCGTGCTGGCCGGAACCGAGGTGAAGGCCCTGCGCGACGGGAAGTCGACGCTCCAGCAGGCCTACGCCGAGATCCGCGACGGTGAGGCCTGGCTCGTCGGCCTGCACATCCCCGAGTACGACGCAGGGAACCGCGCCAACCACGAGCCCGACCGCCCCCGGAAGCTGCTTCTCCACCGGCGCGAGATCGACCGGCTCTACGGCCAGGTGCGCGAAAAGGGCTTCACCCTCGTCCCGACGCGCCTCTACTTCAAGGACGGGCGCGTGAAGGCGGAGATCGCGCTCGCGAAGGGCAAGGAGGTTCGCGACAAGCGTCGCGCAATCGCAGAGCGCGACGCGAAGCGGCAGGTCGAGCGCGAGCTGAGGGCGAGGCGGTAAGCCGCCGCTCCGAATCGGGCCGAGGCGATATGCTCGATCCCCGGCGGTGACCGCCGCCACGGGTCCGAAAGGAGGCGATCGTGAGGAACGTCTCCCTCACGGTCAACGAGGTCCCCATCGAGCTCGAGCTCGAGCCGCGCGAGTTGCTTGTGTACGTGCTTCGCGAGCGACTCGACCTGACGGGGACCGTCGTCGGCTGCGATACCTCGTCGTGCGGTGCCTGCACGGTGCTCATGAACGGCGAGTCCGTGAAGTCGTGCACCGTCCTCGGCCTACAGGCAGACGGGTGCGAGATCACGACGATCGAGGGGCTCGCTAGCAGCGGGCAGCTGCACGAGCTGCAGGAGAGCTTCCACCAGCACCACGCACTGCAGTGCGGGTATTGCACGAGTGGGATGGTGCTCGCTGCGGCGAGCCTTCTCGCGGAGAACCCCGTTCCGTCCGAGTCCGAGATCCGGCTCGCGCTCGAGGGCAACATCTGCCGTTGCACGGGCTATCAGAACATCGTCGACGCGATCGCGGCGGTGACGGCATGAGCGCGGCGACGGAGACAACGATCGGCCGCATCATCGGCGCGCCTGTCGAGCGAAAGGAAGACAGGAAGCTGCTCGAGGGCCAAGCGCAATGGGTCGACAACATGCGGCTCCCCGGGATGGTGTTCCTTGGCGTCGTGCGGAGCCCGTATGCGCATGCGCGCATCGTGCGCGTGAACGTCGAGCCCGCACTCGCACACGCCGACGTCGTCGCGGCGTGGTCCGGAGCCGACCTCGCCGACGAGTGGCAGAGCTCTTTGCCGTGCGCCTGGATCCCCACGGAGGACACGAATGCGCCGCCGCACCTGCCAATCTCGGTCGACAAGGCACGCTACGCGGGCGACGCAGTCGCAGTTGTCGCTGCCACGAGCCGCGCCGCCGCGGAGGACGCCGTCGAGCTCGTCGAGGTCGAGTACGAGGTGCTGCCCGCGGTCGCGGACATCGAGGCCGCGCTCGCAGACGGCGCGCCGCTCGTCCACGAGGACTTCGGGACGAACCGCTGCTACACGTGGACGCTCGAGGCCGGTGAGGTCGAGCGCCTCTTCGCGGAGGCGGACGTCACGGTCACCGAGCGGTACAGACAAAACCGTCTCGTGCCGAACGCGATCGAGCCGCGCGCCGTATTCGTGTCGCCGATCCCGGCCACTGGGGACTTCACGCTCTGGTCGACGACGCAGGTGCCGCACATCGCGCGGGTGACGCTGAGCGGCGTGTGCGGGATCCCGGAGGCCAAGCTCCGGGTGATCGCACCCGACGTCGGCGGCGGCTTCGGGTCGAAGCTGGACATCTACGCGGAAGAAGCGCTCGGACTTGCAATCGCGCGGCGCCTCGGCCGCCCGGTCAAGTGGACCGAAGGACGCACGGAGGGCTACCTGTCGACGATTCACGGCCGCGACCAGCTGCAGGAGATCGAGCTGGCGGCGACCGCCGAGGGGAAGATCACCGCCGTGCGCACGCGGCTGCTCGCGTCGATGGGCGCCTACCTGCAACTCGTCACGCCGGGGATCCCACTTCTCGGCGCCTGGCTCTACGGGGGTTGCTACGACATCAACGCGTACAGCTTCGAGTGCACGGGCGTCTTCACCCACACCGTGCCGACCGACGCCTATCGCGGCGCGGGGCGCCCGGAGGCGACGTACGCGATCGAGCGCGCCGTCGACGCGCTCGCACGCAAGCTCGGCAAGGACCCGGTCGAACTGAGGCGGCTGAACTTCATCCGGGAGTTCCCGGCTCCGATCGCGGCGGGACTCACGATCGACTCGGGCGACTACAACGCATCTCTCGACGTCGCAGTCGAGCAGTCGGCCTACGACGAGGTTCGCGCAGAGCAAGAGGCTCGCCGCGCCGCGGGCGATCCAAAGCGGCTCGGCATCGGCCTCTCGACCTATGTCGAGATGTGCGGCCTCGCGCCGTCGGCGATCCTCGGGGCAATTCGATATTCCGCTGGTGGGTGGGACACGGCGACGATCCGATGCCTGCCGACGGGAACCGTGCAGGTGCTGACGGGCACGTCGCCGCACGGGCAGGGACACGAGACGGCGTGGGCGCAGATCACCGCCGACCGCCTCGGGTACGGGGTCGACGAGATCGAGGTCCTGCACGGCGACACGGCCGTCGTCCCGCTCGGCATGGACACGTACGGGAGCCGTTCGCTCGCCGTCGGCGGCGTCGCGCTCTACTACGCCGCGGAGCGGATCATCGAGAAGGCGAAACAGATCGCCGCCCACATGCTGGAGGTCGACGAGCTGCAGATCGAGCACGTGGACGGCGTCATGAAGGGTCCGGAGTCCTCGCTGACCTTGAAGGAGCTTGCATTCGCGGCGTGGACAGCGCACAACCTCCCGCCTGGCATGGAGCCCGGACTCGAGGCGACCTATGTCTACGACCCGCCGAACTTCTCCTGGCCCGCCGGGGCTCACGTGGCGATCGTCGAGGTCGACACCGAGACGGGAAACGTCGAGCTCCTGCGCTACATCGCCGTTGACGACGTCGGCATGGTCGTCAACCCGATAATCGTCGAGGGGCAGATTCACGGCGGGATCGCGCAGGGGGTCGCGCAGGCGCTCTACGAAGAAGCCGTCTACGACGAGGATGCGAACCTGCTGACGTCGAACATGGTCACGTATCTCGTGCCGTCCGCCGCGGAGTTCCCGCGCTGGGAGCTTCACCGAACGGAGACGCCGAGCCCCACGAATCCGCTCGGGGTTAAAGGGGTGGGGGAGACCGGTGCGATCGCCTCGCCTGCGGCGGTCATGAACGCCGTCGTCGACGCGCTCGCGGGTGACGGCATCACCGACATCGCGATGCCGGCATCGCCGGAGCGAGTGTGGCGTGCGCTGAGGGAGGTGCAGGAATGATCCCGGCGGCCTTCGACTACGAGCTCGCAGGGTCGACCGACCATGCGCTGTCGCTTCTCGCCTCGCGTGAGGATGCGCAGGTGCTCGCCGGTGGCCACTCGCTGCTGCCGTTGTTGCGACTTCGCGCGATCCGTCCGTCGCTCCTCGTGGACATCGGCCGACTCGACCTCTCCTATGTCCGGGATGCGGGGGACTGGATCGCGATCGGCGCCGGCACGCGGCATCACGACGTGGCAACGGCACCACTGCTCCAGGAGCACAATCCGCTCGTCTCATACGCGGCCGGACTGATCGGCGATCCGCAGGTGCGTCATCGAGGCACGATCGGCGGCTCGCTCGCCCACGCCGATCCGGCGTCCGACCTACCGGCGGTCGCGCTCGCGCTCGGGGCGGAGATCGACGTCACCGGGGTGGGCGGCGTCAGGACGGTCGAGGCAGCCAACTTCTTCCGAGGCACCTTCGAGACGGCGGCGGCGCACGACGAGCTCGTGACGGAGGTGCGGGTTCCGAAGCTCTCGGTGGAGCACGTCTGGAGCTATCTGAAGTTCGCGCGGCGCGCACAGGACTGGGCGACGGTTGCCGTCGCCGCGGTCGCGCGGAAGAGCGGCTCGGTGACCGAGCCCGCCATCGCTCTCGTCAGCATGGGCGCGACCCCGCTCCGGGCGCGTGCGAGCGAGGCGGCGTGGGCGGCCGGCGATGATCCCGCCGCAGCCGCCGACGAGGGAACCGAGCCGCCGTCGGATACGAACGGGAGCGCCGAGTACCGGCGGCATCTGGCGCGCGTTCTCGTGCGGCGGGCGGTGGAGGAGGCGGAACGCCGCTAGAGTAAGGAGACAAACATACGGGGGCGACCTGGTTTCGACGTGGTCGATTATCCGGATGAGCTGCAAGCCGAGGTCGCCGGTAGGCCTCGTAAATCCACCGGCAAAACACAAATGCAGATCAACGTGATCTCGCACTCGCTGCCTAAGTAACCCTTAGTCCAGCGACAGCCGGTCGAGTTGGGCCCGTGACTCGACCCGCTGCTAACTAACGGGCTCGGCGCCAAAGGAAAGCCAATCGCCGGCGGCGCGACAATCAAGGATGGCTGGCCCGTCGGTAGGGCGGTGGCACTCCGGCCGGCGGGTGAGATTCAAGTGCCGCCTACGCTTGTAGACGCTCAGCCGGTGCGGCTGCGGACGCGGGTTCGATTCCCGCCGCCTCCACTTTCCCTGCAAATCGCGGGTTGCGTGGGGACCGATTGCCGCTAGTCGGCATCGAGCACCCCGCGCATCGTCTCGGCGAGTTGCTCGATGTCCGCCTAGCGCCGAGCGCCGAGCACCTTGCGGCTAAACGGACTCCAACCGTCCGCGTTTCCAGCTCGGGCTGCGTAGTAGTAGAGGACGCCACGGGCGACACGCTTGTCGAAGAAAATCGTGCCGGTCGTCGTGCCGACTCGAATGCCGCGACCGCTCTGCGTTCCCGATCGCCAAACCTCGTACTTCGACGCGCCCGCGCTCGCCTTCCACTCGATTCGGACTCCGTCGCGTCGCGCGCGCGACGCACCCACACGCTGCGGAACGGCGAGAGGCTTCGGAACGGCGGGAGGGTTCGTCGCGGGAGCGGGATCCGCGAACGGGGGATCCAGGAATGGGTCGAAGGTCTTACCCTCACCCGTCTGCGTGTCGTACCGGCCATTGAGCTGGTCTTTCGCTACCGAGCCACCCGCTGCCGTCCGCGTTCCCGTCGCGAACTCAATCCGTCTCGAGGACTTGAGTTCGGCGAGGGCGATGCTGAAGCGATATCCCTCGGACCATCCTGCCGTCAGGGATGCCGGAGGCGACGGCACGAGTGCAAAGCTCAACGTCGACTCGTCCCAGCGCCTCATCAAGAAGCTGCCGTCGCCGTTCAGCACGAACTGAACGTCCGCACCGAAAAGCTCGGAAGTCCCCGTGTCACGGCGCTCGTCGATATTGATGTACACGACTGCTGTCTCTCCGAGCACCAGCCCCGTCCTGTTGGAGACCGCGATGCGAAAAGAAAGGGTGCCGTTCTCGTCGTGCGCGACGGTGACAGAGGAGATGTCCGGAGCGTCCCCCGCGTCGCCCACGGGATCGACGATCGTCGCCGATCCCGCCGTCACTTGAGCCGATGCGGGGATCGGGGCGGCCACGATGGAGAAGGCTGCAACGGTGGCCGCAACCAACGTAGTGCAGGGAGACAAGAGCCTGGCTCCTCCAACATCCTGGTTGGCCCCTCCGCGAACGTATGGCATGGGTACGTCGCGAGTCAAGGCGGCAAGACGGCTAAAGATCGGCCGTTACTGACCCCGGACATCGTGGACCAGCCACACAATGGTCGCCCCACCCAAGAGGGCTGAGAGTGCGACGGTGAGCCGGACCCGCGGAGACACGCGCAACAGCCCGCGAGAAAGAGGACGTCGTGGCTGCGTGAGCGCACGGAATCGCACCCGGGATGGGATCTCGTACAGGACTATGCGTCGACTGCGCGCGTCGATGATCCAGGCTGCTGTCGCGGACGGTCAGCCGTGCGTGGTTTCCTCAAAGCCGCTGCGTCTCGGCGAGAAGCTGCACCTGGATCATCGCTTCCCCGCTCGCCGCCGGCGGAAGCAACACGCCCGAGAATTGGGCGATTACGCACGCGCTTCGCAACTTGTCGAAGGGCTCTCGTCCCCGCTCCGGGGCCCGCGCGCATGGTGACCCTGGCGCGAATCGCAGACGGTCCTACATATTACGATCCGAACCGCCGATCGAAGCCGTCGCCTGCGACCACCTTGAGCACGAGGACGACCCGGACGACGAGGTCGACGTGTGTTTCGCGGGCTGCATGATCGACGAGTACCTCGAGCTCGGCCGAGGGTTCGGCTTGGCGAAGCGTCGTCGCGAGCGTGTGGGCCTATAAACCCGGCTGCGGATGAGTGGACGGCCGCGCGCTACGTCTGCGGGGGTCTTGAGGGGCGCGGTTCAGACGCCGTGAAGGCGGTGCGAGGCGTCCTCGCCTAACGGGCCAAGCTTCGCGTAGATCGCCAGCGCCAGCGCCACCGCCACGCCTCTGCGGGACGCCGAGAGCCTCCGCAATCTGATTGAGGCTTAGCTTCGTTGTCAGTAACGGCAGCACCCGCAACTCGGCATCCGTTAGCGCGCCCGCGAAGGTAGTCGTGGCTTCGAAATCGCTCATTGGACAAATACTAGACAAAATTGTGCTCCCATGACGAGCGTGCCTCGTCAACGCTCGACGGACATCTGCGCGCGATGGCAGGCGACGACGAGGCCGTCGCGGACATCCACCTGTCCGCTTGCTCAGCCTGGCGCAAAAGCGGGGTCCTGGACCTTCTCGGCGCCGGGCCGCCGACACCGAGAAACCATGACCCGCGGCTTGACTTGCCCCGCGGTTCGCCGCGACTGAAACGCGCGACCGCGGGTAGCCGGTCAGGTAACCCGGGTGTTCGTCGGGCCGCAGGCGGCACCCGGGGGCTCTTCCACGGCACCCGCCCGTCGAGACGATTTGAGGACGACATGAGCGGCCTCGAGGATCGCACGAGGATGCGGTAAGCGCGCGCTGCCAGGTTGCGCGCTTCCTGCGTCCTTGCGCCAGAACGCCCATCGCACCCGGTCGACGAACCGTCATTGTGAAAGGAGTTCTTAGCGCGTCCGGGGATCCCAGTCCATTGGATGGCGACGGTTGGCCGAAGGGTGGAGGCGAGCCCGGATATTTCGGTTCAGCGTTCGAACATGCGGCGTCTACTTTCCGGAGCTGCTCCTTTGACTTTGTCGTTGTGGCTGGCGGTTTCGGCAACGGCCGCGCCGCATCCACCTACGCAGCCGCCACCCGCTCCGGTGCCAACCGGAACCCTCGCTGTCTGCAGCACCTCAGGCGCAATACCGATCACGAATGCGCTGGTGTTCAGCCTGGTCGCCCCTGCTTCGGCGGGCGGAACCCAGAGCATCACCGTGCCGGTAGGCAGTTGCTCGCCTCAAATCTTCTATCCCCAAGGAACCTCCGTGGTCGTATCCGAGACGATCCCGTCGGGCTACGCGGTGACCTCGATCACGATCGGTGGAGGTAGTAGCACGATCGCCACCAACACCCCGGCCGCAGGCAGCGCGACCGTAACGATCGGTGCCGGCCAGTCCCTAATCACATTGATGACCAGCGGCCCGCCTCGCCCCTGCACCGTTCCGGCGATTACGGGCCTCACCCTGGCCTCGGCAAAGAGTGCGATCGTCAAGAAGGCCTGCAGTATCGGCCGTGTGCGCCGCGTCTATTCGCGAACCGTGATGGTCGGTCGAGCGATCAGCCAATATCCGCGCCGCGGAACCACGCTCAGCCACGGCGCGCCAGTCGACGTCGTCGTGAGCCGCGGGCCTCGTTAGGCCCGATCCAATCCGCGCGCGTGGGGCGGGCGCAAAGCAGCCGCCTGCTGACGAGCCGACGGCTGCGTGGTTTGGTACGCCTGATCGAACCACCGCAGTAGGCCGAGCGGGCCGACGTCCCGTTCGCTCCCCATACCGAACGGGAGACCGCAGTGTGCCGTCGCGCCAGCCGCACTCGGCATCGGTAAAACGGTCAGGCCGATGCCGCGGGTTTCCTTCGCCTGGAAGCCTTTACTGCTCCTTTACGGCAGGGAGCGAGAAAGGCGTCGGCCAGCTCGTTCTTCACGGCAATGGCGCAGGTGTGCCGCGCTGAGGTCTTCTGCTCTTCGCAGATAGGCTGCCCGCGTGATCCCGTGGCTCATCTTCGCGCTGGTGCTCGTGCCCATGGTCGTTGTCGTCTTCGTCGTGGCGCGTCGCAGAACAGTCGCCTATGAGCGTCCCACGAAGGAAGACGCACAAGCCAGAGCGCGCACGGAGGAGGAGTTCGCCGAGGCGGACGCTTACGAGGCGAAGTGGCGTGAGGAGGACAAGGCGAGGTACGACCAGGAGCGCTTTCCCTAGGCCGCTCTCCCAGGCGGCGAAATCTCGATTTCGTGCCCGCGATCGGGACGGTCAGCCGTCCTTGCCCTCGCACTCACGAAGGATCTCGTCCACGACGCGCGCCACGGGAACGATTGCGTCGATCACACGACCCTCAGGTATTGCTTCTCTCGTCTGATGCAGCCGGATAGCCTCCTCCCGTTCCGGTCGACTCCCTCCGGCTCCCCACTCCTCGTCTGGGCGCTGTTCGACACTGGAGACGATGGCTTTCAGCTTGTCCAACTGCCAAGACCAGTGCTTGGTACTCCACTCGACGCGGCTTCGATCATCGGCATGGGCTACTGGCTCATCAACCGGGCTTCCATTTTCGGGATCTCCTACGTAGGCCAGCTCACCGTCACCGTGAATGACGTGGTAGCCGCGTCGTTGCAGTTCTGTCGCGACCGACGTCTTGCCACTACAGGAGACACCATCAATCAGGTAGTTCCTCTGGCCCACGGTTAGACGGTAGCGAGCGCCTGAATGAGGTCGCGACCCGGCCGTACCACGTCTGAGAGCGGCGCGGCCTGGGCCATGGCGGCCTTCTACGGTTACGGGTTTTCGCGGATGGAACAACGACGCGTTGGCGGTACAAGTGAGCTGCGCTTCCGCACCGAGACGAGATGTGATCCCGTCGGCACGAAAACCGGAAGCCCGACGCGGCCCTGGGCCAGGCGATCTCGCCGTTGCCCAGGGCCGCTCGAAAACTACGTTCGATCTAGGAGATCGCCTGTTCTCAGCGCTGTCTCACGGCCGCGCGTCGGTTGCTGTGTGCTCGGCACGTTGGTCGTGCGGCACCGCGACGGTGGCGTTGCACGTCGCTCCGTTTCCGGCGAGGTCGTGTGCGGTGTACGTAAGGGTGTAGGTGCGGTCACCGTCTTTCCCGGCGCGCTCAGCACGCAGCGCGCCGTTGAGGTCGGGTGTTCCGAGGGTGAAGTCGGATGCGTCGGTTTCCGGCTTGCCAGTCAGGATGAAGCCTGCCGGGCCGGAGGTCTCGTCGGTCACCCGCACATCGAACGAGACCGGCACGAGGTCGCCGTTCGGCGGCCACAGCGTGGCCGGCGTGGGAGTGCAGGAGAGTGTCGGTGGCGTGGCATCGCGCGCGATCGTTGTGGACGCGCTCGACGGGCCGCCTCGATTTGACGCGTGACAGGTAAGGGTGGTCCCTTCCGTGTCGGCGGTGATCGTCACGGTCTCGCATCCGTCGGTCGAGGTGATCGGCGATTCCATCGCGTCCACGTTCCAATCGACGGTGACGTCGCCGACGTACCAGCCGTTCGCGCCTTCGGCGCCTGCGACATGTGGCGTGATCAGAGGCGGAGCGGCAAATGTACGCCACGTCTCGGGAAAGAGCGCTCCGTGGACGCTGCCGCCGCATCCCGATTCGCACGCGTTGCCGGCGATCGCGGTCGCAAGCCCCGCTTCGACGGTCAGGTTCTCGGCGCTCGTTGTTTTGAGCGGCGCGACCGCGAATCCGAAGCGCTGACTCGCGGACGCGCGAAACGCGTAGGTTTGCGCCGACATGAACGTTTGCATGTCAGTGATCGGGATGTCCGTGTAACCGAAGCCCAGGCCCGTACCTGGATCGGGAACCGGTTGACGATAGGCGGCGTTCCCGACTGGCGTATAGGAGTCGGCGAAGAACGCCTGGGCCGCGGCGGTCGCCTCGCTTCCCTGCGCCGCGAGCCGGATGCCGTGGCGGGAGTAGTCGACGAGATAGGCCGACCACTGCTCGATCGAGGCACTCGACGTCCCCCAGGCGCGCGCGTCGGCGTACGCCTCCTGCGCCCAGAAGCGCACGTTCTGGTGCATCACGTTCCAGAAGTTCGAGTCCCGGTACCAGCGGTTCAAGCCGTCCCGGTACTGCGATACGACGGAATCGCTAGACAGTTGTGAGGGCGCGGCCGAGAACACGAGGCCCGTGACGGGCGGCCCGGCCGTCCCATCGTGCAGACCGCTGATGAAGTCTTCGAACTTTGTCCGCGCGCCCGCTACATCGTTGAAGACGTCCGGGTTGATGTCGTCGCTCGGCCAGCCCACCTCGTTTTCGGCCCAGATGTCGCTCGAGAGGTCATAGCCGGAAGCGGCCATCGCGTCGTGCAACATCTCGCCCGTCGCGTACCAGCCGTTCGTTGCGGCGTAACCCTTCCACGCTTTCTGGCGCAGCTCGGCCATCGCGTGGAAGTGTGATCCCTGGTTGTGGATCGCGGCCAGCGGTGCGCCCCCGCGCGGAAGCCCCGTGCCGGTCGGCGTGATCGAGATCCAATAGTCGGTGCAGACCGCCGGGTTCGCTCCGAGCTTGTTCGCGAGGTTTGCTGAGTCTGTGCTGTAGAAGACGACGTTCGTCGTCTGCACACATCCGGGATCCGCCGGCGCCGTCGCAGCACCGCCTGTGAGCGCGATGGCGGTGAGAGCGAACGTGAGCGGCCAGAACCGTCGAGACGGCTTCATCAAGGGTGCCTCCCCTTCGAAGACTGGTGGATTGATCCCCGGTACGATCCTGACCGGCCACGCTCACATCACGCTCACAGGCCGCTCATCGCGCGTCTCCGTAGTTGTCGGGGTACCACTCCGCGGCCGCCGACAATTCGATTGCGGCTCTTGCGACCCGGTAGGTTCATCGCCGGGTCCGCGCGTTTAGGCTTCGCGTGTTGAGTCAGTTCTTCACGTCGCCGGGGTCCTACGAACGCTTCATGGGTCGGTTCTCCGGGCAGCTCGGGCCGCTTTTCGCGGACTTCGCGGGGGTCGAGGCGTCCGGGCGCGCGCTCGACGTCGGCTGCGGGCCTGGTGCACTTACCGTCGAGCTCGCCGCGCGGCTCGGCGCCGTGAATGTAGCGGCGATCGATCCGTCGGAGGCATTCGTCCAGGCAGCGCGCGATCGGAACACCGAGGTCGACGTGCGCCAGGCGCCGGCGGAGAGGATCCCGTTCGGCGACGACGCGTTCGACTTCGCGCTTGCCCAGCTGGTGGTCCACTTCATGACGGATGCGGCCGCCGGTCTACGTGAGATGGTGCGCGTGACCCGGTCCGGCGGAGTGGTGGCTGCGTGCGTTTGGGACTACTACGGCGGCACGTCGCCCTTGTCGCAGTTCTGGACAGTCCTCGAGGAATTCGACTCGGCGGCCGAGAACGAGGCGCATCTCGCCGGCGCGCGCGAGGGGCATCTCGGCGAGCTGTT
The DNA here is from genome assembly GCA_963794045.1 of uncultured Actinomycetes bacterium. GTDB lineage: Bacteria > Actinomycetota > Thermoleophilia > Gaiellales > Gaiellaceae > Palsa-739. The sequence goes on along the minus strand of CAWCCJ010000010.1, from coordinate 277,370 downwards.
CAGGGCGGCGGGGCTTGCGGACGTCCGACAGTCGTCGCTCTCGGTCAGCGTCGAGTTCGCGTGCTTCGAGGAGTGGTGGGCGCCGTACGAGCTCGGCGTGGGCCCCGCAGGCGCCTACGTAGCGGGTCTCGATGATGCGAGGCGCGAGGAGCTCCGCGAGCTCTGCCGTTCGCGGATGCCTCAGGCGCCGTTCACGATCACGGGCAAGGCCTGGGCCGCGCGTGGGTTGCCTCTGTGAAAGCCCACACTCGCTCGCGCGTCATCAGCCGAGCCTGCGGTTCAGCTCCTCGAGCTCGTCCGCGGCGCCGCCCGTGATCGACGGGCCGTGGCCGAACACGACCGACTCGGGGCGGAGCGTCGCGAGCTTGGTGACGGCAGCGCGCGCGGCGGAGGCGTCGGATGTGTGCTCGGCCGCCGAGCCAGCTAGGCCGTTGCGGTTGTTGAGGGCATCGCCTGCGATGAGAACTCGCTCCTTCGAAAGGAATAGCGAGACGTGCCCGGCGGTGTGACCATGGGTGTCGACGCTCTCGATCCCGCCGTGCAGCGGGAGTAGGTCACCCGGCACGAAGCGGCGGTCTACAGAGCCGCTCCGCTTCACGTCGCCGCCACGGCCGGCGGCTCCGCCTTCGATGACGTCTGCCTCGTGGGTGCCTGCCCAGACGGTGGCCCCGGTTCGCTCGACGAGTCCAGCAAGCGAGCCGACGTGGTCGCCGTCGGCATGCGTGATCACGACGTCCCTTATCTCGTCGGCCGACCGTCCCAGCGCCTCCACCGCGGCGATGATCGTGTCCTCACTTCCCGGAACGCCGGTGTCGACGATCGTCACCGTCTCGCCCAGAAGGATCGTCGGCCCGCCGACGATCTCCGGCAAGTGGTGAACCGACTCGGACACCTTTTCCAAGGTGGGCTCCCTTCGTGTCGAGAGGCGTCGACGGGAGCCTACGTACCCGTTGATCGAACGCCTAACGCTGCGGATCGATGCGGATCACGCGGCCGAAGTCGTCGTTGACCCAGACGGAGCCGAAGCCGACGCCGAGTCGCATGGGGAGGCCGACGATATGCAACCTCGCGACGACCAGCGCGCTCTGCGGGTCGAGCTGATCGATGTTCCCCGAGCCGGAAACGGCGACCCAGGCGCTGCCGAAGGCGACCGCGAGGCCAACCGGGTGAGGCTCGTGCAGCGTCGTTGTGGTCTTACCGGTTTCGGAGTCGATTCGCGCGACGACGTCGGCGCCGCAGGCGCCCGTTGACCAGACGGCGGTCTGGTCGGCGGCGAGCGACCAGCAAGGCGAATACCCCATTGTGATGGTCGCGACGACGCGGTTCGTCGTCGGATCGACATGCACGATGCTGTCTCCGTTCGGGAGAGCGACCCAGACGGCGCGTGGCGACGCGATCACGCTCGTGTGCTCCGCGCAACACGCGCGCCTCGGTCCGAGGGGGATCTTCGTCACGACTTTATTCGTCGCGGGATCGATCCGCGAGAGGCTCGGGTCGCCCGCGTTCACGACCCAGACGGCGCCCGGCGAGACGGCGATGCCCTCGGGGCGAGGGCCGACAGGAATCGTCGCTACCACCGCGTTCGTCGCCGGGTCGAGGCGCGAGACCGTGTTCCGGAACGGATCGGAAAGCCAGACTCCCCCGCCGCGGGCGGCGACGGACTCCGGTGGAGCCATCTTGATCCTCGCGACGACTGCGTTCCGCGCCGGGTCGATCCGCATGAGCGTCCCGTTCGATTGGCTGACGGCCCAGACGGCGCCCTCGCCGACGGCCAACGGTCCACCGGCCCTCAACGGCGGGGCGGAGCGCCCGATCCGAATCCGAGCGGTGATCTTTCCGCCCGCCGGGAGCGCGGCAGCGAGGGTCGAGCCTGCCTCTTCGCTCGGACGATGCTTGGCCAGCACGATCGAGCCGACGATCGCGGCCACAACCGACGCGGCGACCACCGCCAGCCGGAATCGGTACCCCATCAACGCCGAAGAAAGGTGAGAACGGCAAGGACGCGGCGATTGTCTTCCGGTGCCCCCTCGATCCCCAGCTTCGCGAAGGCGCCACGAATGTGCGTCTCGACGGTCTTGGGGCTGAGCCACAACGCGCGGCAAATGCCCTGGTTCGAGCGGCCCTCGGCCATCAAGGCCAGGACATCACGCTCGCGCCCCGTGAGCGCCGCCAGCGGATCGATTCGGCGGCGTCTGGCGAGCAACTCCTCGACAACTGCTCGATCGATTACGCATTCACCCGCGGCGACTCGCTCGATCGCGTCGACGAGCTCCTCGACCCGTCCGACGCGCTCCTTCAAGAGATAGCCGAGGCCCTCGGGTTTCTCTTCGACGAGTCGAAGAGCGTAATCCGGCTCGAGATGCTGCGAGAGGACGAGGACTGCTGTCGCTGGATGATGAAGGCGAATCGCGCGCGTGGCGCGCACTCCTTCGTCGGTGTGAGTCGGAGGCATGCGGATGTCGACGAGCGCGACGTCGGGGCTCGTTTCTCGAACGGACGTGAGCAGTGCGCCGGCGTCAGCGACCTGATCGACGATTTCGAGTCCACGCGCCCTGAGGACGTGGGCGATCCCGTCGCGCACGAGCACGGAATCGTCCGCGATCACGACCCGCATGGAATCTCGGTGTGCAGACGCGTGCCGCGACCAGGGTCGCTCTCGACGACGAGCCTTGCGTCCAGCGCCGCCAAGCGTCCCTCGAGACCCGCCAGCCCCGAGTCTGTTGCGGCGCAGGCGCCGCCGACGCCGTTGTCTTGCACCTCGACCACGAGCGAGCTCTGGACTCGTCCCAGCCGAACCCTGGACCTCGGACGCAGAGGCATGTTTCACGACGTTCGTCAACGCCTCCGAAACGACGAAGTAGGCGGCGAGCTGGATTGCCTCGGGCAGCTCGTCGCCGGCGGACCCCTCGACGACGACCGGGAGCGGCGCCCTCCGAGCCAACGCTTCTACCGCGGTGTCGAGCCCTTCGTCGCGAAGAAGCAATGGGTGGATTCCCCTTGCGAATTCGCGCAATTCGGCAATTGCCTCCTCGAGCTCGCCCTGCGCGCGGGAAAGCACTTCTGCCTCAGCCGAGTCGCCTCGCGAGGCTGCGAGCCCGAGCGCGATGGAGAGGGTGACCAGGCGCTGCTGTGCACCGTCGTGGAGATCGCGTTCGAGCCGGCGCCGCTCGGCATCGGTCGCTGCGATGAGCCGGGCACGGGACGCGCGTACTTCGACCAGCTGTGCACGAACCTGGGCTGCGAGGCGCTCGTTCTCGAGCACGAGACCCGCAGTCGCGCGAACGGACTCCACGAGAGCCGGCTCCTCCAGCAGTGCAGGGTCGTGAACGAGCGCGGCGACATCGTCGCCTCGAGCGGTGATCATGGTGACCGCGCGATCGGGCCCTTCCGGCAGTTCGAGAGGTCGCCCGTCGCCGTCGACAAAGCCGCCCTGGTCGAGACGATAGGCCACCTCGAGCGTCGGGTCCTCGAGGCTTCGCGCAAGACGGTCTCGCAACGTGGCGGCCCCGCCGGTGCGCAGCTCGACGACGAGGTCGGACGCCTGGCGCCGCGATGCGCGTGACCACACGACGCCGACGACGAGACCGAACGGGATGAGAAGTGCGGCGGCATGACCAATCGTCCTAGGCGTGTACACGCCGGCACCGAACGTCTGTGCCCACGCGAACCACGAGAGAGTGATCGCGACGGCGAGGGCGCCACCCGTAAGGAAGGGCGCCTGCGCCCGATGTGCCGAATGCTGCTGCAAGCGGAGCAGCCGTTGCACGACGAGGACGAGAAAGACGATGCCGACGGCGATCCCGACGATCGCCTCGACGCGGCGGACGGCATCGGCGGCGCTCTGGTGAGAGGCAACCGCGATCACCGAATGGCGAAGCAGCAACGCCGCGATCAGTTGACCCCCAAGAGCGGCACCGTATGCGGAGGCGATGACGAACCGCGCGGCGTGAGACCAGGGTCGTCCCTCGGGGAATCTCAGCACGCCCTGCACGAGCAAGGCGACCCACAGGAGGTCGACGAGGAAGCCGACCGTCCACAACGTGTGCGATTTCGTCCACTGAAGATCTGCGGCCAGCACCGCGAAGCCTGCGACGGCGAGCAGGATTCGCGAGCGCCTCCAGCGTTCGCGCTCGAGCGCGACGAGGGATGCCGTCACGAGCGCCCAGGCAAGCGCGAGGTCTATCGCGATGCGCGCCCCGGGCACGCTGTTGCGGATCCCGAACCACCCGACGACGAGACCCGCGCCTACCACTGCAGGGGCGAGGAGCACGGGGTCGCGGAGCGCACGCCGTCCTTCCGTGCCGGTGACGACGGACGACGACATCACTCGAGGAGAGCGGCGAACGCAACTGCCGACAAACTCGACTTGAGGATGAAGCCACGCGCGCCGCACGCGCCGATCTGAGCGCCGTAGTCCTCCGGGGCGCGCGAAGAGATGAGGACGACAGCCGGGCCGCCTACTTCGGTCAGAGCCGTCGCGACAGAGAACCCGTCGCTGTCCGGCAGTTGCACGTCCAGGAGCACGATGTCCGGTGCTTCAGCAGCGACGGCGGCATACGCACCTCCCGCGTCGACGGCCTCACCCGCGACGACGTACCCGGCGCTCTCGAGCACCGCGCGCGCCGTTGCGCGAAACGGAGCATGGTCATCGACGATCAGCACCCGTTTCGCCACAGTCGAATCGTCTCACACGGCTCTCGCGAGAGCTTGCGGGTTATCCCTGGGATTGACGTGAGCTCAGGGCCATCCCCGAAGCCCCAAGGCGAAGGCGGTGCTTCCATCGCCTTCTTTGCCCATCACGGGCGAGACATCGGGAGGAGAACGACATGAGCCTTGGTACTCGCACGCTTTGCCCGATCGTCGTCCTATCCGGCATCGTTCTCCTGGCGCCACTAGGGGTCGCAGAAGCCGTCCCGCCGAATGCAATGTCTTGGACACCGCTTCGCGTCGTGCTCCAGCCCGGAGCTGTGGAACTGCATCAACGCGCGACGATCACCGTCTCGGGCGTTAGCGCCCGCGGGCTCGAGGTTCGTCTCGCCGGCGCGACGGATGGCTCGGGAAAGGAGCTTCCGTGGCAGCGGCTCCAATCGGTCGGCAGCGCGTGGCAGGGCACTCTGGCAACTCCGGCGCTTCGCGGCGTCTACCCGGTTCTCTTTCGCGAGCGCGCACACGCCCGCGTGTTCGAGTCACACGGCCTGCGCCTACGCGTCTTCAATCGGGGGACTGCATCTCTGCCCGCATTCGATCGGCCGATCGACGTCGTGTACTGGTGGGTCCGCGCGGTCGAGCATGCGACTCTCGTAGCGGTCAAGGCGTGGCCTCGGCCGGCGTTCGATCGACGCGATCGGCACCTGCACCGGCTCTTTGTCGTGGCCTACAGCCCGCCGGGGTATCCGGACGTGCGCGACCGGCTCGGGATCTTCATCACGACCTTCCGTGACGTGGCGGGTGCCCGGTGGCGCCTCCTCGACGCGAGCGTCCTCCCGTGAATGCGAAGGGCCGCGGAACGCGGCCCTTCGCATTCAGCCAAGAGGGACCCGGCCTAGGTGGCGAGCGCCTTCGCCTTGATGCCGTCGAATTCGCTCTGCGTGATCGCACCGCTGTCGAGCAATTGCTTCGCCTTTTCGATCTCCGCGGCGGCGCCGCCGGAGCCGGCCGCCGATCTGGACGTATGCGTCGAACTGGGCCTTTTGCTCCTGCGCTCGCTCGAGGTCGCGCTCGGTCATGCCCTTGTTCTCCGCAATGATGTAAATGAAGACGCCGAGAAACGGCAGCACGATCACGAAGATCATCCATAACGTCTTCCCACCACCGCCGATGTCGTGCCGGCGGAAGATGTCTCCGATGATCCTGAACAGCAACATGAACCACGCAATCCAGACGAAGAAGATCAGCATCGTCCAGAAGACGTCGAGTAACGGGTAGCTAGCTCCGAGCAACACGCGCGTCACCTCCGTATAGGGCAGAGCAACGACTCTAGGGGCCGCCTCGGACGCACCTCGTCGCGCCGATGGGATGATTTGCCGCGGGGCCGGGCCGATCGAGCGCCGAGAGTCAACCCCTTGCCCTCGCTCTCAGGTAGCGCCAGGCCCTGCCCGCCCCGTGGGCTCCCTGCGCATGACTCGAGATGAGCCCCCTGAGGCAGTCGCAACGCGAACGGGCTTCCGAGTGCTGCACAACCACGTGACGATCGACGCCGTCGCACAGGTCCTGCCCTTCGGGACGCCCGGCTTCTTGGGCGTCGTCAGCCGCTTCCGTCGCGACCTCGTCGAAGCCGCGGCCCGGGAGGGAGTCGATCTCGTCTACACGGACGTCTTCGCACCCGGGGACGAGCCGGACGTGGACGGCATCGTGGAGGCATTCGAATCCTCCGGTGGCGTCGTCACGTTCGTGCAGCTGACCGCTCCGCGGGATGAGCTCCTTCGCCGAGTCGTCCATCCCGGGCGCCTGACACACGGGAAGATCAGCGACGCCGCGACGTTGGAGACGCTCCTGTCCGAGCACGACCTGTTCGCCCTCGTGCCAGGACGCGACAGCTGACGATCGACGCCGGCTCGCTGTCGGCGGATGAAGCCGCTCAGCGGATCGTCGACCTGCTCGACGGTCAACGCGGCTGAGGTCAGCGCAGGGTGCGGATGAGCAGCACCACCGCAAGGACGCCGACGATGCCCACGATCGCCATGTTCGCGATCAGCAGCAGCTCGAGACTTCGGCGCCGCGGTGGCTGCGGCGCCTCCGCGCTCCGTCGCGCCCGCTTCGCTCCCGGCGCCCCCTCGCGCCAGCCCACCGCCGACGAGAGCGTGCTCGTGATGAACGCATTCAGGCTGACGCCTTCGTGCTTCGATGCGCGGGAGAGCTCGGCATGGAGCTCCTCGGGCATCCGCAGCAGCAGGCGGCCGCTATGCGTCCCCCTCGGGTCGCCGCTTCCGGTGCGCTCGGACTGTCCTGCAGCCGCCATGGGAGGGAGTCTAGGGCGTTCTCGCGGAATCTCCAGGCGTCCCGGGGTCATTGCTCATCCTGATCCAGGGCAGCCCGGATCTTCTCGAGTGCCCGACGCACGGCCCGCGCCGCCTGACCGGGCGACATATCGAGCCGTTGGGCTACCTCGCGCAGCGAGAGCTCGGCGCCGAACCTGAGGGCGAGCGCCTTCCGCTCACGCAGTTCGAGACCGGAGAGCGCGGCGTTCAGCAGCAGGCGACGCTCGCATGCCTCGATCTCCTCGGTGGCGGCGGTGCTCGGCTGAGCATCGAGCGTGCTCAGCGAGGTTGCCGCCGCCGTCCCGCCGAGCACCCGCTCGGCCTCCCGGCGCGTGATCCCGGCTGCGGCGGCGACCTCTGCAAGCGATGCCTCGTGTCCGAGCCGCTGCGATGCCGCGACAGCGGCATGACGCAGGGCGCCGGCAAGCGACTGTTCACGGCGCGGCACCCGCACAGTCGACGCGCGGTCGCGCAGGTGGCGGCGCAATTCGCCGTCGACGGTGGCGATCGCGTACGCGGCAAACGGAACTCCACGCCCGGGGTCGTAGCGGCGCGCTGCCGCGACGAGGCCGAGGGCGCCGACCTGAACGAGATCCTCGAAGGCTTCACCGGCGCCGGCGTGACGGCGCGCCAGTCCGCGCGCAAGCGGCAGATGCTGCTCGACGAGTTCCCTCTGTCCCATCAAATCCAACATACGATCGCCGCCAGATCGAGAACGCCCCAAGGGGATCATGGACAGACGCACATCGTCACGTCAAGAAATTTTTTGTTCCCGATTGATGCACGCAAATGCAAGATGGGTATTTCCCTTCATGGGAGCAATCGTTGGAGGGGAGCGCTACGAAGCACTCGTGGTTCCGAATCGCAGCCGTCGGCGTCGTCGCAGCAGGCGCGACTGCGCTCGCGGTCCCGCGGTCCGCGCACGCCGACGACGTGACGGCGCCGACGGCGCCCGCCGTCGTCGAGCCGACCGCTCCCACCCAGACGACGACCCCCGCGGCGGCGTCGGATCCGGTTCCCACGCCGACGGTGACGACGCCGACGGTCACGACGCCGACGGTCACCACGCCGACGGTGACGACCGTGACCCCGGTCGTGACGACACCCGCGACGCCGACGACGCCCGCGATCGGCGCGCCGGATACTGCTCGAGCGACCGGGGAGGCAGGCTCCAATGGCTCGGTGGCACCGGCGACTTCGGCGCCCGCGGCGACGACGAACATCAACGTTTCGATCCGGATCGGCAGCCCCGGAGACAACGGCGCCGTGACGCAGAACAGTTCGACCGCCTCGAATTCCGGCACTTCGAGCGATAGCACCAGCGCGACGCCGCAGTATCAGGCGCCGAGCCCCGATGCCGCCTCGCCGGCGGCGGCGGTCGTCACGCCGACCACGGGCTCGGGCGCCTCTGCGTTGCCGACGACGTGGATCTGGAATTGGAACTGGACGTGTGGCGGTACCACCGATAGCAGTCCTTTCGGGACCGTTGCTACTACGATCCAGGGCTGGATCTGGACCTGGAATAACAACACGGCCTGCGCGGCGGCGCCGAATGCGATGTCGAATGACGCGGGAAATGCGACACACGAAGTAGCGCCGACGATTTCCCCACCGGCGCCACCCGTCGCGCCCACCCTGGCGGCCCTTCCATCGGTTGTCGCGCCGACACTCCCGACACTGCCGGCGGTCGTCGCGCCCACGGCGCCCACGCCGCTCCCGCCGGCAGCACCGGCGCCGCCGACCGTTGCGATACCAAGCATTCCGCTGCTGCTCGACCCTCCCGTACAGCCGCTCGTGCTACTCGGGCTCGACGCGTCGGGCAGGGACGGCGGTGGGCGGCACGCCCGCGTCGCAAACGCAGCGTCGATCGTCGTCTCCTCCTCGTCGGCCCGCGCGGTCTCGCGTGCGGCAGCGATCGCCACGGCGACGCGCGCGGGGGCAATCGTTGCGACCCACGCATCGGTCCTCACCTCGACGAAGACGCGCGCGCATTCGTTTACCCCGCAGACGCCGGCTTCGGCGCCGGCCCCGACGCCGGGTGCGGCCGCAGGGTCGGGCGCCGGCGGCGGCTCGGGTGGCTCGAGCTCGTCAGGCGTTGCGGCCCATGGAACGTGGCTGCTCCTGCTGGTTCCCGCCGTGGTGATGGCGGCGATCGCACGGCGGCGACGCCGGCCAGGTTCCCTCGTCGACGACATCGAGACTCCGCCCGGCTAGGCCCGCGTGTGACTCGCTGCTACTGCGCGAAAAGCCGCGCAGTACCACCCGATACCACGCAAAAAAGGAGCTTTCGATGAAACGAGTACTAGCGACGCTTGCCGTAACGCTCGCGGTTATCGCCGCCAGCGTCGGCTCAGCGTTCGCGGGAACGCCGGTCCAGTCGTCGACGCAGTCGGCGACGACCGACCAGGCTGCGCTCGCTGCGTCGGACGCGGTCCAGATCGACCCGTCGAACGGGAACCTCGTGGTTCGCGTTCTCAGTCCGGGAAGTGATGGGGCCGTGACGCAGACGAACAACGCCGCCTCGTCGGCGACGGCCGGCAACACCGCCACAACGTCGCAGAATGCGGCGCAGACGCAGGCATCGGCTTGCGGATGCACCGCGGCGGCGGCAATGACGCAGGCGGCGCAGAACGGCGACCCGAACGGGGTGCTCGCGGCCGCGTCGCAGCTTGCCGCGACGTCCGAGCCGGCGTCCGTGGCGCAACCCGCGGCGGCTTCATCCGCAGGCGTGCAGTCGGCCGGTCAGGCCGCGTCGACGGATCAGACCGCGGCGGCCGCCTCGTCGGCGACGCAGGTCGAGCCCTCGAACCAGAACGTCGTGGTTCGCGTGCTCAGCCCGGGCAACGGCGGGAACGTCTCGCAGACGAATAACGCTGCTTCTTCGGCGACCTCGGGTAACACCGGTACGACGACGCAGACTGCCGGCCAGCAGGGCGGCGGCTCGGGCGTGCAGTCGTCGGTGCAGCATGAGGGCACCGCTCAGGAGTCGGCCGCGCTTTCCGAGGCGAAGCAGATCAATCCGAGCAACAGCAATGTCTCGGTGCGGGTGCTCAGCCCCGGTAACGACGGCAATGTCTCGCAGACGAACAATGCGGCGTCCTCGGCGACTTCGGGGAATACCGCGACGACCGCGCAGACGGCGATCCAGGGTGGGTCGGGGTCTGGGTGCGGTTGTGAGGGCAAGGGCGGCGTGCAGGCGAGCGACCAGTCGGCCTATACCGACCAGGGCAGCCTCGCCGGCTCCAAGGCAATCCAGATCGACCCGTCGAACAGCACGGAGTCGGTCCGGATCGGCAGCTGGGGCAACGGCGGGAACGTCTCGCAGACGAATAACGCTGCTTCTTCGGCGACCTCGGGTAACACCGGTACGACGACGCAGACGGCCGGCCAGCAGGGCGGCGGCTCGGGCGTGCAGTCGTCGGTGCAGCACGAGGGCACCGCTCAGGAGTCGGCCGCGCTTTCCGAGGCGAAGCAGATCAATCCGAGCAACAGCAATGTCTCGGTGCGGGTGCTCAGCCCCGGTAACGACGGCAATGTCTCGCAGACGAACAATGCGGCGTCCTCGGCGACTTCGGGGAATACCGCGACGACCGCGCAGACGGCGATCCAGGGTGGGTCGGGGTCTGGGTGCGGTTGTGAGGGCAAGGGCGGCGTGCAGGTAAGCGACCAGTCGGCCTATACCGACCAGGGCAGCCTCGCCGGCTCCAAGGCAATCCAGATCGGCCGCGAGTCGAGCTGCGGGTGCGGATCGTCGTCGGGCAACGTCTCGGAGCCGGTTCGTATCGGCAGCCCGGGCGGCGGCGGCAACGTCTCGCAGACGAATAACGCTGCTTCTTCGGCGACCTCGGGCAACACCGGTACGACGACGCAGACGGCCGGCCAGCAGGGCGGCGGCTCGGGCGTGCAGTACTCGGCGCAGCACGAGGGCACCGCTCAGGAGTCGGCCGCGCTTTCCGAGGCGAAGCAGATCGGTGCCTCGAACAGCAACGCACCGGTCGGCATCGGCAGCCCGGGCGGCGGCGGCAATGTCTCGCAGACGAACAATGCGGCGTCCTCGGCGACTTCGGGGAATACCGCGACGACCGCGCAGACGGCGATCCAGGGTGGGTCGGGGTCTGGGTGCGGTTGTGAGGGCAAGGGCGGCGTGCAGGTAAGCGACCAGTCGGCCTATACCGACCAGGGCAGCCTCGCCGGCTCCAAGGCAATCCAGATCGGCGCGTCGAACGACAACGAGCCGGTCAGCATCGGCACCTCGAAGAAGGACGACCATCAGGGCTGCGGCTGCGGCTCGCATGAGTCGATCCAGCCGGTCTACGTCGGTAGCCCGGGCAACGTCTCACAGACCAACAACGACGCCTCCTCGGCAACCTCGGGTAACACCGGTACGACGACGCAGACTGCCGGCCAGCAGGGCGGCGGCTCGGGCGTGCAGTACTCGGCGCAGCACGAGGGCACCGCTCAGGAGTCGGCCGCGCTTTCCGAGGCGAAGCAGATCGGTGCCTCGAACAGCAACGCACCGGTCGGCATCGGCAGCCCGGGCGGCGGCGGCAATGTCTCGCAGACGAACAATGCGGCGTCCTCGGCGACTTCGGGGAATACCGCGACGACCGCGCAGACGGCGATCCAGGGTGGGTCGGGGTCTGGGTGCGGTTGTGAGGGCAAGGGCGGCGTGCAGGTAAGCGACCAGTCGGCCTATACCGACCAGGGCAGCCTCGCCGGCTCCAAGGCAATCCAGATCGGCCGCGAGTCGAGCTGCGGGTGCGGATCGTCGTCGGGCAACGTCTCGGAGCCGGTTCGTATCGGCAGCCCGGGCGGCGGCGGCAACGTCTCGCAGACGAATAACGCTGCTTCTTCGGCGACCTCGGGCAACACCGGTACGACGACGCAGACGGCCGGCCAGCAGGGCGGCGGCTCGGGCGTGCAGTACTCGGCGCAGCACGAGGGCACCGCTCAGCAGTCGGCCGCGCTTTCCGAGGCCAAGCAGATCGGTGCCTCGAACAGCAACGCACCGGTCGGCATCGGCAGCCCGGGCGGCGGCGGCAATGTCTCGCAGACGAACAATGCGGCGTCCTCGGCGACTTCGGGGAACACCGCGACGACCGCGCAGACGGCGATCCAGGGTGGGTCGGGGTCTGGGTGCGGTTGTGAGGGTAAGGGCGGCGTGCAGGTAAGCGACCAGTCGGCCTATACCGACCAGGGCAGCCTCGCCGGCTCCAAGGCAATCCAGATCGGCGCGTCGAACGACAACGAGCCGGTCAGCATCGGCACCTCGAAGAAGGACGACCATCAGGGCTGCGGCTGCGGCTCGCATGAGTCGATCCAGCCGGTCTACGTCGGTAGCCCGGGCAACGTCTCACAGACCAACAACGACGCCTCCTCGGCAACCTCGGGCAACACCGCCACGACCACGCAGACGGCGACCGAGACCGGGTCAGGTTCGTCCTGCGGTTGCACCGACAAGTGGGACTATCCCGGCAGCAGCCAGACGCCGCCATCGTGCGGTTGCCTCGGCAGCGGTCTCCAGGCGAGCGGTCAGTCGGCCCATACCGACCAGGGCAGCCTCGCCGACTCCAAGGCAGTCCAGATCGGCCCGTCGAACGACAACGAGCCGGTCAGCATCGGCAGCGCAGGCGGCGGCGGCAACGTCTCGCAGACGAACAACGCCGCTTCCTCGGCGACCTCCGGAAACACCGCGACGACGGGCCAGACGGGCACGCAGTCGCAGGCGGGCTCGGGCGTCCAGGCGCTCGGACAGGAGGCGTCGACGAGCCAGCTCTCCGGCGCGCTCTCGCTCGCGAAGCAAATCGGGGCCGCGAATGACAACGCTCCGGTGCGGATCTGGAGCCCGGGCAACGACGGGAACGTCTCGCAGACGAACAACGCCGCCTCGTCGGCGACCTCCGGAAATACCGGCACGACCACACAGAGCGGGACACAGAACCAGTCCGGTTCGTCGTGTGGTTGCAACGGCACCGCGGTGCAGGCGGCCGGGCAGTCCGCTTGGACCGGCCAGAACGCCCTCGCGGGGTCGGCGGCAATCCAGCTCGCAGGCCACTCGCCGTGTGGGTGCGGCTCGGCCGGCGGGAACTCGAACGACCCTGTCAGGGTCTGGAGCCCGGGTGGCGGCGGGAACGTCTCGCAGACGAACAACGCTGCCTCGTCGGCAAACGCCGGAAACACGGCGACGACCTCACAGTCGGCCGGTCAGGTGCAGGCAGGCGGCTGCGGCTGCTCCGGCGTCCATGTCCAGGCCCTCGGCCAGGACGCATCGACACACCAGGGCGCGCTCGGGCTCAGCCTCGCGCTCCAGGGCGCACCGGCGAACGCGAGTGATCCGGTTCGCATCGGGAGCTGGGGCGGAGACGGTTGGACATCGCAGCTGAACAACGCGGCGTCCTCCGGGAACGCGGGCAACACGGCCCGGACGAGTCAGATCGGCACGGCGCTTATGGTCTGACGGTCCGACGAGCGGATGGGCCCCGGCGGAGCCGCAGGCCCGGGGCCCATCCCTTTTGTTCTCGAGCGAAGAGAGATAATGTGCCGGACAGGTAACAATTGCGACAGGGGGTGGGTGGAGTTGCCGTCTCCACAGCCGTCGCTGCGGCGGTCGATTGTGCTTACTGCGGGCGCCATGATTGGCGCCTGGCTCCTTGCGGCGGCGGCGCCGGCGGCTGCCGGCGGGCTCGCGCCCGATCCTCCGCCTGCGGGCGGTCTTCGACCTGACGCATATCCGGCGACGCCGGCGCCCGCTCCGACGCCGCGATCAGCGCCTGTGGTCGCGCCGTCTGTACCCGCGCCCGTGCCCGCAGCCGTGACGCCACCCGCGACGGTACGAGTGACGCGACGGGTGCCGGTGCATCGGCGCAAAGCCGCGCCGCATCACCGCACGGTCGTGCAGACGCATCCGCGCGAGGAGCCGAAAGTCCATCTCCAGCTGCCGTTCGCGCCATTCGCGCTCAAGTGGCTCGCCGGTGCAGCCACGCCTGTGGCAACCCGTGGCCAGGATGTGCCGGCGCGGGTAGCGCTCGTGCTCGCGGCGCTCGTCCTCGCGAGCGCGGTACTCGTGGCGGCGGCCGCGCGAGAGGCAGCTCGGTGAAGGCGCGCATCGCTACGGTCGCCGTGCTCGCGGCGGCGGCGCTTCTGCTGCCGGCGGCGGCGCGCGCGGACGGGATCACGGCGACGTGCACCGCGGGTGGGGTCACCACCGGCTGTAGCTCCTCGTGGTACACGACCGACGTCACGGTCGCTTTCGTCCTCCCGGCGGGCTCGAGCCACCCGTCGGGTTGCGGCAACCGAGACCCGTCAACTCGGACACGGCCGGCGTGACGCTCATCTGCACCGTCTCCGTCGCCGGGACGACAGTGCTGCCGCCTGCGACGTCACGATCAAGCGCGACGCCACGCCGCCGACTGCGAGTGCCATCGCCGCGGAACGCGGGCCGGACGTCGCCGGCTGGTACAACCATCCGGTCAACGTGAGTGTCACCGGCACGGACGCGACCTCCGGGGTCGCGTCGTGCACCGTCGTCAGCTACGGCGGGCCGGACTCCGGCTCGGCGAGCGTGGCCGGAAGCTGTCGTGACAACGCCGGCAACACCTCCGCAACGCAGACGCTCGGATTCAAGTACGACGGGACCGCACCCTCGATCACGCCTGCGCCGTCGCGCGGGCCCGACGGCAACGGCTGGTACAACCACCCAGTCGACGTTGCCTTCAAGGGCTCCGACGCAACCTCCGGAATCGACACTTGCAGCGCCGGCAGCTACTCGGGCCCCGACAGCGGCAGCGCGAATGTCGGCGGCACATGCCGCGACGCTGCCGGCAACACGGCATCCGCGTCGTTCGCCCTCCAGTACGACGCAACCGCTCCCGCCGTGACGGCCGCAGCGGCCGACCGGCCGCCCGACGTCGCCGACTGGTACAACCACGACGTCGTCGTGACCTTCACAGGAGCAGACGCGACCTCTGGCATCGCATCGTGTGATGCCGTCACCTACTCGAAGCCGGACGACCCGAGTGCGAACGTCACGGGCCGGTGCCGCGACGGGGCGGGGAACGTCAGTGCACCCGGCTCGTTCGGATTCAAATACGACGCGACACCTCCGAAGCTGACGGATCTTGCCGCAAGCGCGTCCAATCAGACCGTCTCGTTGAAGTGGAAGGACTCGAAGGACGTGGCGCACCTGGCGATCCAACGCGGCACGGCCACGATCTACGACGGCCATGCGGTCACCTCGTTCGCGGACAAGCGAGTCCGGAACGGCACGCGCTACGCGTACACCGTCACGGCGACGGACGCCGCCGGCAATCGGGCGACGGCGAAGATCGTGGCGCAGCCCGCGGCGCCGTTGATCGCTCCACGGCAGGAGGCGCGCGTCCGCGGCCCTGTGACCCTGCGGTGGCATGCCGTGCCGAAGGCCTCGTACTACAACGTCCAGCTCTGGCGGAAGGGCGTCAAGGTCCTGACGACGTGGCCCACCGTCCCTGTTCTCCATGTTCCGCACCTGCAGCGCGGCCGTTATGTCTGGCACGTGTGGCCGGGCTTCGGCCCGCGCAGCCGGCACCACTTCGGCGTGTTGATCGGGACGAGCTCGTTCCTCGTCACGCGTTGACGAAATTGA
Organism: uncultured Actinomycetes bacterium; assembly: GCA_963794045.1. Classification (GTDB taxonomy): domain Bacteria; phylum Actinomycetota; class Thermoleophilia; order Gaiellales; family Gaiellaceae; genus Palsa-739. The sequence continues at coordinate 261,773 of CAWCCJ010000010.1, read as the reverse complement.
CCGGGCACGACTCTTGCGCCGTGCCCGGACGCGAACCAGTGACGATGGAGACTAGGCCTCGATATACGCCGTGATCGGAGGCACGACGCCGTGTTCCTCCATCGCGGCCGCCATCTCCGGCGGCGGTGACGCGAGCATCGCTTCCATCTCAGCAGGGTCGGATACGTCGGCGGTGACGGCGATGTTGTTGCTGCCGTCGCGGGCGACGTAGTCGGTCACGTTGCTGCCCGAGCCCGACTCGATCGACCTGGCGCGCGTGGTCTTGCCTTTGAGCCAGCGATCGATGTCGACGACCGCGTGCGTGATGACGACTCTTGGCATGCGTGTTCCTTCCACGTCGGAAGACCCCTCGCGTCGACTCTACTCCTGCCGTGCCCGTCACCCCGATGGTCCGATGCCGGGCAGTCGAGCTCCCTGAGACGCTGAGGCATGCCCGGACGCCTTCGCCGCCTCGTCCCGATCCTCGACTGGTTCCCGAGCTACGACCGGTCGTGGCTTCGCGGCGACATTCTCGCCGGACTCGCGGTCACCGCCATGATCGTCCCCAAGGATCTCGGCTACGCGGGGATCGCGGGTGTCCCCGTGCAAAACGGCCTCTACGCCGCGGCGGCCGGAGCGATCGTCTACGCGATCTTCTGCACGTCGCGCCACATCTCCACCGGGCCGAGCTCATCGCTTGCTGCGGTCGCCGGTGGAGCGGTCCTCGTCGCCGGCGTAGGCGGCACGAATGCCGCCGAGCTCGTCGCGGCGATCACGCTCGTGACCGGCGGTCTCTTTCTCCTGCTCGCAATCCTGAAGCTCGGATGGCTCGCACGTTTTCTCTCTCGCGCTGTCGTCACCGGTTTCCTCGCCGGGGCGGCCATCGACGTCGTCGTCGGAGAGCTGCCGAAGCTGACGGGCACGTCGACATCCGGCGACAACGTCTGGCAAGAGCTTTCCTCGTGGATCCGCGGCCTCGGGGACATCAGCTGGGCGACGCTCCTCGTCGGCCTGCTGGCCCTCGGGCTCATCCTCGGACTGCGGTTTTTCGCCCCGCGCGCGCCGGGCGCACTCGTGCTCGTCATCGCCGGTCTACTTGCGACCTGGCTCTTCAACCTCGGCGACCACGGAGTCGCGCTCGTCGGTCACGTACCGCGAGGCCTGCCCGCGCCGACCCTGCCGGGTACAGATGTCTTCCAACACCACTACACGACGATTCTTGCCGCGGCGCTCGGGCTCGTCCTGATCGGCTTCTCGCAGACTGCAGGTGACGCGCGCGCGTTCGCCGTCCGGCACCGCTACCGAATCGACGTCAACCAGGAGTCCGTCGCGCAGGGAATGGCGAACGCAGCCTCCGGTGTCTTTCAGGGTATGCCGGTGTCGACGAGTCTTTCGGCGAGCTCACTGAACGAAGCGGCAGGGGCGCGCACGCCGATGGCGTCCCTCGCGACGGGCGGCTTCGTGATCCTGACACTCGTCGTCCTGGCGCCCCTCTTCTCCCAGCTCCCGAAGGCGGTGCTCGGGGCGATCATCATCGACGCGGTCGTCTTCGGGATGATCGACCTGGACGAGCTCCGGCGACTCTATGTCGTCAAGCGGTTCGACTTCTGGATCGCGGTTGCCGCAATCTTCGGCACGCTCTCCGCAGGCGTGCTCGCCGGGGTCGTGATCGGGATCGCGCTCTCACTCGTGTGGCTCATCTATGTCTCGACCTCGCCCGGCATCCCGATCCTCGGACGCGAGCCCGGCACTCAGGTCTTTCGCGACCTGACGGAGAACGCCGGGGACGAGACCTTCCCGGGCATCGTCGTCGTGCGGCTCGACGGAGGGCTCTTCTTCGCGACCGCGGACGCGGTCGAAGAGCGGATCCGCGGATTGACCGTCCAGAACGGCGACCGACGCCTGCATGCGGTCGTGATCGATCTCGAAGGCGTGGATCTCGTCGACTCGCAGGGGGCTGCGAAGCTCTCGGAGATCCTCGACTACACCCGAAGCATCGATGTCGAGCTGCGCCTCGCCCGCTTGAAGCCGGCGGTGGCGGCGATCCTTGCGAAGGACGGTGTCCTCGAGCGCTTCGGGGCCGATCACCTGCACGGGAACGTGTACCGCGCGGTCGAGGCGCAACGCGACCTCGACCGATCGCCGACTCAGTCCTGAGTCATACCTTCCTCGCAGCCCACTCGCTTTCGGCCTCCGCTTCCATCTTCGCGAGCCGGTCGTAGTAGTCCGGGAATTCCTTCATGTGTGCGAGCGCGATCTTGCCCGTGACGATCGGGTCGTCGTGCGTCACGTCCGTCTGCGGATCGCGCGCCCCGTGCTCGTACTCGACATCCATTCCGGCACGGAAGGCTTCGAGCCCGTAGAGACTCCAGTCGACTCCGATCGCGTCTCCGACCCGCCGGGCCTCTTCGATCGACGTGTGCTGTCCCTCACCCATGTCTCCGCCTTTCGCTAATGGTGCCCGATGGAATACCCGATCTGCTCGGGATGTCGCGAGACTCCCGAAGATGGTGCCACGGCGGCGCTACTGTGGCTCGATGACCCGAGCGCGGCATCTGCTCGCTGTCCTGTCTGCCTTCTGCATCTTCGGCACCGGCTGAACGGTCGAGCGTGCTCCCGTGCGGAGCGCTTCGTCTCGGACATCGATGGCGCAGCGGCGAACACGCTAGTCCTGTCGCGGTAGGGCCACGGACCTCGCTCGCTTCCGCTACGTCCTCAACTTCTCGCCGTAATAGACCGCAAGCGTCGCGTGGACTTGCGCCTTCACGTAGTTCGTGACGATTCCGAGCCTCCCCGCCTCAACCGAGCAGGTAGCTCTGGAAGGCGAACATCGCAAGGAATGAGGCGCCGGCATATCCGGCGAGGGTTCGCCGCGAGATCTGTCGGGCGGTTTCGGGAAGCAGCTCACGCCAGACCATCCAGATCATCGCGCCGGCGGCGAATCCGAGGCCGACGGGAAGGATCGCTCGAAACTGCTCGACGAACAGGAAGGCGGGTACCGCGAGTAGGGGCTGCGGAAGGCTTGTGAAGATGCTCCAGGCCGCCGCGTTTCGTACCCGGGTCCCGCGCGGCACCAGCACGAGACTGATTGCGAGACCCTCCGGGATGTTGTGGATCGCGATCGCGACCGTAATCGCCCATCCCAGCGTGTCGCCTCCACCAAATGCCGCGCCGACCCCGACGCCTTCGGCGGCGGAGTGAGCCGTCATGACGGCGAGTATGAGAACGGCCTTGCGCGCATCGCTTCCCGTCAGCTGCGCAACATCAGGAGCGTCCACATGAGCGAGCGCACGCTGCATGACGAGTACGAAGACCGCTCCGAGCACGGTGCCGAGAGCGAGGCGCGGCACCCCGCGTTGCGCGCCTTCGATGAGGAGGCTTGCGCTCGCGCCGAGCATGACACCGGCTGCCAACGCATTCGAGATACCGAGGAGCGACGCGCCGCGGACACGGCGAACAGCCAGCGGAAGAGCGCCGATGCCGGTCGCAAGAGCCGTGACAGTTGCCGCCGCGAAGACGTTCAGCGCTGGGAGCATCCTCCGGCACATGACCGATGGAGCGGCGCTTTCGCATCCGGGAAACTACGTGCGCAGGCTCGGAAACCCCGGCGTCCGGGAGTGTCAGCCGAGCAGTCGAAAATAGCGTGCAACAGGGAGGAGCGTGAAACTCGCAGCCTCGTATGCGGCCCGCGCCGGTGCGTGACCGGCGTCACCCCCTGTCTCGACGACCGCGATGTCCATGCCCTCGCGCCGCATGTGGTCGATCGCAAAGTCCGTCAGCCGCGCGCTGATGCCGCGGCGCTGGTAGGCCGGGTCGACACCGATGATGTCGATCCAGCCCATCCGTTCATGGAATGTGTTCAGAGCGATCGCCACGAAGGCGACTGGGCGCCCGGCTGAATCCGCGACGAACACGTCTCGGTCGTCGCTCATGCAACTTGATCTGACGGCCTCGGCCTGGTCCACGCGCCAGTCGGGGTGGAGGCGAAGGAAGATCTCCTCTCCGAGGACGTCCCGCAGCGACGCGAAGACCGGCCCCCACGCGCGGAGCGAAAACTCGACGACCGCCTCGAGATCGTCCACGTGAAACTTGCGGATCTCGATCGCTTCTTCTGCCACGACACCACGCTACCGCGGCTGTGAGCAGGGGTATGGCAATCTCGGCTGACATCCGACTGTCAGGGGGAGAAATGGCTGAGGTGTTGCTCTTTCATCACGCAATGGGTCAGACGGCCGGCTTCCAGGCCTTCGCCGAGGAGCTGCGCGGGGCCGGTCATACCGTGCACACGCCGGACCTCTTCGACGGGCGTACCTTTGCCTCGATCGAGGAGGGGATGGCACACGCAGAGGAGCTCGGCTTTCCCGATGAGATCCTTGCGCGCGCGGAGCGCGCCGCTGCGGCGCTTCCGGCCGAGCTCGTCTATGCGGGCTTCTCGCTCGGAGTGGTTGCGGCGCAGAAACTCGCACAGACACGGCCAGGAGCACGCGGTGCGCTGCTCTTCTACTCATGCGTCCCGACGGAGTTCTTCGGACCGTGGCCGGCGGATGTGCCGGTACAGATCCACGGCATGGACGCCGACCCGTTCTTCGTCGAGGAGGGAGACCTCGACGCCGCGCGCGCGATCGTCGAGTCGACCGACCGGGCCGAGCTCTTCCTCTACCCCGGCAACCAGCACTACTTCGCCGACTCGAGCCTACCCTCGTACGACGCCGACGCGGCCGCGCTTCTCATGCAACGCGTCCTGGAGTTCCTACGGACGCAAACGTGACGATCGCCAGACGCGTCGTCGGAGCGCTGCTCGTTCTGACGGGCGTCGTGTGGATCGGTCAAGGACTCGACATGATTCACGGATCCTCGATGACGGGCAGCACGTTCTGGGCAGTCGTCGGAGCCCTGTGCGTCGTCGTCGGGCTCGGTCTGCTCAGCTGGCCGTGGCGTCAGCCGCGCGGGCAGTAACGTCGCGTCGCAGTCGACTACGCTCCCACGATGACGGTGTGGCTCCCGACGTAGAGCGACGCAGCGTGGACAGCTTCACCGGCGGCTGCCTGTGCGGCAGCGTCCGCATCGTGGCCTCGGGACTCCCGTACCGGGTCGGCCTCTGTCACTGTCTCGACTGCCGCAAACATCACGGAGCGCTCTTCAGCGCCTCTGCGGTATTTCCCCACGACGCAGTCACGATCGACGGCGACACGCGCGACTATGCCGGGCGGTTCTTTTGCCCGCGCTGCGGCTCATCCGTTTTCTCTCGAAGCGGAGACGAGATCGAAGTGCACCTCGGGTCCCTGGACGCCCCTGACCAGCTGACGCCGACCTACGAGCTCTGGACGGTCCGGCGCGAGTCCTGGTTACCGCCGTTTCCGGTCACGAGACGGTACGACCGCGATCGCGACGCGACTGGCCGCCGCGAGTAGCCCCGGTCGCGGAAGGCGATCGCGAGCCCGCAAGCCGGAGGAGCACGGCGAGCGATCGTTCCGGGCCGGGCCAGAGCTCGCGGATCATTCGTTCGTCACCCGCCCCGATGAAACGGCGGAAGACGAGCGCGACGACGACGGCGTCGTCGAGTTGCCCGGCCACCGGGATGAAGTCAGGCACAAGGTCGAACGGCAGAGCGAGATAGACGAGGGCCGCGGCCGGCAAAAGCTTGCGACGCCGTGGCACCCGCGGATCCCGGGCCAGGCGGGTCACGAGCACGATGCAGTCCGGGATGAACGTGGCGAGCGCCCGCGCGTCCTCGCGACGACCGCGGATCACGAGCCAGCCGAGGAACACGCCGTAGGCCGTCGCGATAACGACGAGCGAGATCAGGAGCCACGGTAACCACTGCACACGCTGCTCCTATGTCAAGCCGACGGCCGTGAGTGGCGCGTGCGGCGGGTTCGGGGATGGGGAGTTGCGTGTTCTGATCGTGTGCAGGGTGCGGAAGACGACGCGGGCGAGGTGGCGTTTGAGGCAGCGGAGCGCTTCGCGGCGGCTTTTGCCTTCGGCCTGTTTGCGTTCCAGGTAGGTGCGGGCTGCTGGATGGATTCGTGCCTGCGTGACTGCGATCCGGTGCAGGGCGCAGTTGAGCTGGCGGTTGCCTTTGCGGTTGAGTCGGTGGCGTTGCCGCTGTCCCGAGGAGGCTGGCAGCGGTGCGGCACCTGCGTGCTTGGCCAGCTTCGCGTCGCTGGCGAAGCGGTCTATGCCGGCGATCTGGCCGAGCAACTGCGCGGCAGTGAGCGTGCCGCAGCCGGGCAGTTCGAGCAGTTCGGGCGCCTGGACGCGGATCAGGATCGCGAGTTCGCGTTCGAGCTGATCGACGCGGCGTGAGAGCTCGCGGCAACGACCGACCAGCTCACGGGCGATCCGTACCTGCGCTGTCTGCTCGAAGCGGGCGAGCCGGCGGCCCAGCCGCTCGAGCCAGAGCCGGCGGTCGAGGCCGCTCTTGGGGATCGCAAGCTCCGGATCAAGGTCATGCAGATGCCAGCGCAACCGATTCTGGATCCGTGTCCGCTCGCCCACCAGGTCGGCGCGGTGGTCGTGCAAGAGCCGGATCTCCCGCTCGGGCCCGGCCAGCTGCGCGGCAGGCAGCCCCGACTCGCGCAGGCCGGCGCGCGCAACCGCGAGCGCATCGACGCTGTCGGACTTCCCGCGCTCCCGGCCTGCCCGGCGAGCCTCAGCCATCAAGTGAGGCGGCACCCGCACCAGCCGCTCACCACGCCCGAGCAGGAAGCGCTCGAGCGAGCCGGAGACGTGGCGGCAGTCCTCGAGCGCCCATAGCCGCTCATCGTCGAGGGAGCGCGCCCAGGCGAGCAGCTGCTCGTGCCCACGCTGCCGCGCGATCACGGTCCGCTCACCACACACGCGACCGACGTCCACCTCGACGGCGGCCGCTGTGTGTGTCTGCTTATGCGGATCAACTCCGATTACGATCACTCCCGGTCCCCTTTCCACAGAGGTGGCCAACGACAGACGGAGCCGCCAGTGGACAGGCCTCAGTGGGGGCGTCATGCCACGCTCCTATCAGGTCACACCGGCGCTCCTCGGACGGCGGCGGGCGACAGATCGCGTGCAAGTCAGAGCGCGAAGGCCGACAACGAGGCTATGGGTCAGCCCGCCGCCAACTCCGAGCCTAACCAGCCCATCGGTCACGAGCCGGTCCGTGAAGACCAGGATGACACTGAGGCGAGGCTATCCACATACCATCGCCTCCATGCGTGAGGTCAGCCCCGGCGTCTGGCACTGGCAATCGCCGCACCCCGACTGGAATGACGAGCAGTGGTGGCCCGAGCTCGTCTCCTCGTACGGAATTCAGTCGGGCGCCGAGTTCCTCTTGTTCGACCCGCTCTCCGTCCCACCCGAGCTCCGCGAGCGCGCCACCGCCGTCGTCCTGACCGCGCCGTACCACGAGCGCGACGCCCGCTCGCTCGGGCTTCCGGTTTACACCCCGCCGGCGGACACGTGGCAGGACTGGGTCGAGAAGTTCGGCGTCGACCCCGAGCGCGTCCGCGGGATGGAGAGTGACGACCTCGCCTGGCTCCGCGCGGGTGAGGGAGAAGGACACTTCCACGGCCCCGGGCCCTGGCCGTTCGGGATCACCGCCTATCCGGGTCGCGAGGACAACGATCTCATCCTCTGGCTCCCGTCGATGAACGCGATCGTCACCGGCGACTCGCTCTCCGACTTCGGCAAGGGCCTCGATGTCCAGCTCGGTGGCCGCACGCACGTCACCCGGGACGACGTCGTCGAACGGCTTCGTCCGCTGCTCGACCTGCCCGTCGAGCTCGTGCTCCCCGCGCACGGCGAGCCGACGGACCGCGCAGCGTTCGAACGCGTGCTCTCCTGAACGAACTGTCTGACCGGGCTACGCCGACGAACGTCCGGCGCGACCCCGAAGGCGGAGCAGCCTGCGGCGCCGTCCGTCGTCGCCGATCACCGAAACGATTGTCTGCGCCAGATGCGGACAGCCGGTCGACGGGAAACCGTCACGCCGGTGGCGATGCAGGATGAGAAACAGATCGCCAGCAGGCGCGTCGGCGTACAGGGCGCCGAGGCGCAAACGTTCGATTGCTGCGAGCGTCGGCGCGTAGATCGCGTCATACCAGTCCGCCGCGATCTCCGGATCGTCCAGCGCGCGCTTGCGTCCTCGCATCAGGTGGTACCCGTGCACCTGGACGTTCTCCAGAAGCTCGAGGTAGTGCGCAGGCCGGCTGACCGGAACGCGTACGCCGGGGCGCGCCGCGGCGAGCCCGCTGTCTTCGAGGAAGATTCGTTCGAGCTCGTGTAGGACGACGTCGAGCATGTCTGCGCCGGCGGGGAGCGGTACGCGCGCGACGAGCTCCGTCACGTCGGCGTCGATCATCTCGACGCCGCGGCGGCTCGCAAGCGCGACCCGATGGTGGCCGTCGATCACGAAATACGTCTCGCCGAGCTTGACCGCAACGATCGGCGGGAACGCGCCGTCAGCGAAGGCGCTCTCGAGTGAGCGCATCCGCTCTCGGCTGAAGGCGTGGAGCGGGCGAAAGTCCCGAGTGAACGAGCCCGCGCGGCTATCGGTTCCGACGAGCGCCTCGAGCGGGACATCGAGGACGCCCAGGTACCGGCGCCCGAACGGCTTCAGCCGCCGCTCGACTTCATCGAGCTCGAGCAGGCGCTCGCGCCGGCGAGGCCTCAGTCCCTTCATGTTTGCGCCGCCGCTACTCCCGCGGCCACCGCGACGGCCAGCGCCGTCTCATACTCGTTCTCGGTGATGCGGACGACGCCCGTCGCGAAGTCGGCTCTCGCGCCCTGCGACCGGTCGATCCGCGAGAGCACGTCACTCATCGGAACTGCTGGACGCCACTCCTCCACCTGAGACAGCACCACACCGCGTCGAGACGCGCCGGGGTACGTCTGCGCTTCCGACGGCGTCCACGCATGAACCGCCGACGCCAGGACGGCCCGGCCGAGAAGCTCGTGCTCGGGCGCGCCCGAGTACAGGAGAACCAGGTCGCCGGCCGCGAGTCCGCTCCCGTGCGGCTCGTCTGCGTCGACGCCGAACGTCCCCGTTCGCAGGACTTCGTGGCCGACGAGGTTGAACAGGTAATGAGCCAATTTCAGCTCGCCTCGTCGCCTTCGGACGCGAGCTGAACGCGCGCTCCGCGCAACGCCCGGAGCGCGTCCTGGTTCGGCGTCGGAAACTGCGGATCGATGTCGACGAGCGCCTGCACGAGCACGGCGGCCGCCGCAATGCGTGCAAACCACTTGTGATCTGCGGGAATCACGTACCACGGCGCCCACTCGGTGCTCGTGTGGCTGAGCATCTCTGAGAACGCGACCTGATAGTCGACCCACCGCTCACGCTCTGCGACGTCGGCAGCCGAGAACTTCCAGTTCTTCTCCGGCGTGTCGATCCGAGCGAGGAAGCGCTCCCGCTGCTCCTCGTAGGAAAGGTTCAAGAAGAGCTTCACGACGACGATGCCGTTCTCGACGAGATAGCGCTCCCAGTCGTTGATCTGGCGGTAGCGGCGCTTCCACAGGTCGCCTTCGAGCGCAGACGGCGGCAGACGCTCGTTCGCCAGCCGGTCCGCATGAACGCGCAGGACGAGTACCTCCTCGTACTGCGACCGGTTGAAGATCCCGATCTCGCCGCGTGCGGGCAGGCGCAGCGCGTAGCGCCAGAGGAAGTCGTGGTCGAGCTCCTCTTCCGAAGGGACTTTGAAGCTGTGGATCGTCAGCCCCTGCGGGTTCACTCCGCTCATGACGTGGCGGATCGTCCCGTCCTTGCCTGCAGCGTCGATCCCCTGCAGGACGACGAGCACCCCGTAGGTGTCCTGCGCGGCGAGCCGGGCCTGGTATTCGCTCAGCATCTCGATTCCCAACTCGAGTGTCTCGGCGCCGTCCCTCTTCTTGAGCCCGTCTGCCGTATAGCCGGGGTCGAAGTCCTTGCCGAGCGACACCTTCGATCCCGGCTGCACGCGCAGAGGCTCGATCAACGACCGCACGCGCTCGACTCGCTCATCGGCCATACGGATGAAGTATCACCGGACCGCACCCGGGGATCTCATAGGATCGCGCGGATGGGCGAGCCGAACGACGTCGTCGAGCTTGCTTGCCGGCTCGTCGCGGTCGACTCCGTCAACCCGGTCCTCGTCGCCGGCGGAGCGGGGGAGCGCGAGGCGGCGCTTCTCGTCGCCGAATGGTGCGATCGGCGCGGGTTCGAGGTCGAGGTCCTGGGAGACGAGCGTCCCAGCGTGATCGCGCGACGACGCGGCTCGGGAGCCGGCCGCTCGCTGCTCCTGAACGGCCATCTCGACACGGTCGGCGTCGCAGGGATGGACGCACCGTTCGAGCCGCGCGTCGAGGGCGGACGTCTCTACGGGCGTGGAAGCTACGACATGAAGGGCGCGCTCGCCGCGATCCTCGTCGCGGCTGCGCATGCCGACGGTCTCCGGGGCGATGTCGTCGTGACCGCCGTCTGCGACGAGGAGCTCGCCTCCACCGGCACCGAGACCGTCCTCGAGCACGTCACCGCTGACGGCGCCATCGTCGCCGAGCCGACGGAGTTGCAGCTTGCCGTCGCGCACCGCGGCTTCGTCGGCTTCGAGATCGAGACGAAGGGCGTCGCCGCGCACGGCTCGCGACCGGACCTCGGGGAGGACGCGATCGTGAAGATGGGCCCGGTTCTCGTTGCGCTGGAGCGACTCGACGAGCGGCTGCAGCACGGCCCGCGGCACCCGCTCGCCGGCACGGGCGCGATCCACGCGTCGCTCATCGAAGGCGGGCAGGAGATGTCGAGCTTCCCAGCACGATGCACGCTTCTCGGCGAACGGCGGACGATCCCCGGCGAGAGCGTCGCCGACGTCGAGCGCGAGCTCCACGGGATCGCCGGCGGCGCGGACGTTCGCGTCGTGGCAAGCCGCGACCCGTACGAGGCCGCCGCCGACGATCCGTTCGTGGAGCTCGTTTCCCGCGCCGCCGGGGTCGACGACTACGTCGGCGCACCGTTCTGGACGGACGCGGCGCTCATCGCCGCGGCCGGCATTCCCACCGTGCTGCTCGGCCCGATCGGCGAAGGAGCGCACGCAGAGGTCGAGTGGGTCGACCTTGCATCGCTCGAACGGCTGTGCGACGTCGTCGTGCAGGTCGCGCGCGAATGGTGCGCCTGACGGAGATCACTTGCCCCAGAGCGGGCGCACCTCGATCGCGCCGAACTCCGCGATCGGATGACCTGCGGCGATCTCGACGGCCTCCTCGAAGCTGTCGCATTCGATGAGGTCGAATCCGCCGAGCGCTTCCTTCGTCTCGACGAAGGGGCCGTCGGTCACGAGCTTCTCGCCGCGCCGGACGCGAACGGTCTTCGCGCGGCGGGGCGGCGAGAGCTGATCGCCGATCTTCCAGATCCCGCGATCCTGGAGGTCGTCGAGCCACGGGAATCCCTTGTCGTCCTCGTCCTCGGAGCCAGGCTCCGGCTCCTCTTGCGCGTTCATCTGCTCGGCGTCCCAGCTGACCAGCAATAGGTACTGCATGTCGCTCCTCTCGTCGTGTTTCCCGGACGACGCGCGCGCCTGCCCGAAATCGACATTTCGTCAGGCGGAAGCCTCGCGGAGCCGACGCAGGCCGTCCAGGATCAGGTCGAGGCCGAACTCGAAGGCGCTGACGTGCCGGTGCGGCCCTTCCGCGAAATGCTGAAGGCCGTGCTCGCGAAGGTCGGGATACGCCTCGACGGTGATGACGCTGTCGAACATCTCGCGCATGTCGACCTCGTCGCTCGGGGTGTACGAGGAGTGGCTGATCTCCCAGAGCGAGAACCCGAAGATGTGCCCGTCGAGCACGTGGTAGGCGTGGTAGGTCGTATCGGCGTCGAAGCCGGACGCGCGGAGCCGGCCGAGCAGCAAGTCCATGTACCGAAGCCGGGCGGGCCGAATGTGCCCGGCGCTCATCAGGAGCGGCGCTGCCCAGGTGTGCCGGCGGAGTGCATCGTGGACGGAGACCGCGCTTGCGCGAATCGCGGCATCCCAGGGCTCGTCTTGCGACGGCGCCTGCGTCTCCGCGAGGACGACGTCGAGGAGGCCGTCGAGGAGGTCGTCCTTGTTCGCGACGTGGTTGTACAGAGACATGGCCTCATAGCCGAGCGCCTGCGCGAGCTTCCGCATCGAGAGCGCATCGATCCCCTGCTCGTCGGCGATCGTCAGTGCGGCGCCAAGAATCCGGTCGCGGCTGAGGGGGAGGCGAGGCTCGGTGGGCTCTGAGGCGATTGCCATTGACAGACCTTACGGCGTATGTTTATCGTACGGCGTAAGTTTACGGCGTACGGAGGGAGCTGGCAATGGTAACGACGGTCAGGCAGAAGACGGGCGGAGCGGCGACGACGGCGATGTGGGCGGCGGTGCGGGAGTCCTACGGGACGCCCGACGCCGTCCGGCTCCGCCGAGTCGAGAAGCCGGCGGTCGCAGACGACGGAGTGCTCGTCCGCGTCCACGCGTCGTCGGTGAATCGCTACGACTGGTACGCGTTGCAGGGCAGGCCCTTCCTGGCGCGTCCGGAGTTCGGCCTCCTGAAGCCGAAGACGCCGCTTCTCGGCGTGGACTTCGCCGGGGTCGTCGAGGCTGTCGGCACCGACGTGACCGGGCTCGACGTCGGAGACGAGGTCTTCGGCTGCCGGACCGGCGCGTTCGCCGAGTACGTGAGCGTCCGGGTAGGCGTGGCGCGTAAGCCCGCCCACGTGAGCTTCGAGGAAGCGGCCGCCGTACCGGTCGCCGCGCTCACAGCGCTGCAGGGGCTCCGCGACCACGCGAAGCTGCAACCGGGGCAACGCGTGCTCGTGAACGGCGCTTCCGGCGGCGTCGGCTCGTTCGCCGTTCAGATTGCGAAAGCGATGGGTGCACACGTCACCGCCGTCTGCAGCCCCGGGAACGTCGAACGCACGCTGCTCCTCGGCGCAGACACGGTGGTCGACTACACCCAGGAGGACTTCACGAAATCGAAGGAGCGCTACGACGTTCTCTTCGACGTTGCAGGCAGCCGCACGTGGCGGGACTGCCGGCGTGTGCTCGAGCCCGGCGGGATCCTCGTGATGGCGGGCGTGCCGATGGCCAACAGCGTCCTGGGGCCGATCGGCCACATCCTGCGCATGCGGCTCGGCGCGCTCCTCGCGCGTCGACGTGCGACGAACTTCATGTCCCGCGTGACGAACGACGACCTCGCAGCTCTGGCGCACCTGCTCGAGGAGGGAAAGCTGCACCCGGTCGTCGAGCGTCGGTACGACCTCGGAGACACGGCGGACGCGCTCGCCCACATGGGCGAGGGCCACGCGCAGGGCAAGCTCGTGGTGATGATCCGATGAAGGCGGCGGTGCGCGAGCGCTACGGCGGCCCGGTCGAGATCAAGGACGTCGACGTGCCCGAGGTCGCGGACGACCGAGTCCTCGTGCGCGTTCGTGCAACGTCGATCAACCGCGGCGACTACTACACGCTCGTCGGCGAGCCGACGCTCGCACGTCCGATGATGGGCGGCATCCGGCGTCCGAAGAGCCCGCTGCTCGGCGGCGACTTCGCAGGCGTGGTCGAGGCGGTGGGAGCCGGCGTGAGCGAGTTCAAGCCGGGCGACGAGGTGTTCGGCGGCAAGACGGGAGCGTTCGCCGAGTACGTCGCGCCAAAGGAGAGCCTCGCGTTGAAGCCCGAGAGGGTCTCATTCGAAGAAGCGGCCGCCGTCCCGATCGCTGCGCTCACGGCCCTTCAGGCCATGCGCCGCGGCGAGCTCGAGCCGGGCCAGAGTGTCCTGATCAACGGCGCCTCCGGCGGCGTCGGCACCTTCGCGATCCAGATCGCCAAGTCGCTCGGCGCGCACGTGACTGCCGTCTGCAGCACGCGCAACGTCGGTCAGTCGCAGGCCCTCGGTGCCGACCGCGTCATCGACTACACGGAGGACGACTTCACGCGAGAGCGCGAGCAGTACGACGTCCTCATCGACATCGCCGGGAGCAAGTCGTTCCGCGCGTGCAAGCGCGTGTTGAAGCAGAACGCGCGGTTCGTGGTCATCGGCGGGCCCATGCGTACACCGCTCGTCGGGCCGCTCGGCCACGTCTGCGCCGTGAAGCTCTCCTCGATCGCCGGGAGCCGAAAGGCGACGTTCTTCATCGCGAGCTTCAACCGTGCCGACATGGACACGCTCCGGGAGCTGGTCGAGAGCGGCGCCGTCAGGCCGGTGATCGAGGAGACCTACCCTTTCGACCAGATAGGTGAGGCGCTTCGCAAGATGGGCAACGGACACGTGGCGGGAAAGCTCGTCGTCACGATCTGAGCGCGTTATCCTTGCGCGATGCCTCGCTACCTGATCGTTCGCACCTTCGACGTCACCGAAGAGGACATGGCGCCCGTCGGACGCAAGTCCCGTCAGCTCGTGGAGCAGCAATTCCCCGAGATCACGTGGGAGCACAGCCACGTGATCGTGAACGACGAGGGCTTCGTCCGTACCTTCTGCGTCTACACCTCTCCGAGCGAGGAGATGGTCCGCGAGCACGCGAAGGCACTCGGGACGCACACGGTCGACCAGCTCCACGAGATCGCCGGCGACGTCACGCCCGCCGACTTCCCGCCGGTCGAGGCCTAAAGCTTCTAATCCGCCCGTTGCCCGAGGGCGCGGGCGTCCTCGAGGTGATACACCGCCTGCTGGGCAATGGCGAGGCGGCGCCGGAGCTCGCGCTTCTGCTCCTCGTCGGCGGCGAGCGCGAGCGCTTCCCGGTAGAAGGTCACGGCCCGCTCCTTGGCCCAGCCCTTGTCGGCCTGCTCCGCGGCCACGATGAAATACGGGAGTGCGCGCGAGGGCTCGCCCGCATCGCGCCAGTGGCGTGCGAGCGCGACGCCTGCCTCGCCGATCTCGCCTGTCGCCGTCTCGAGGTACTCCGCGCAGCGGCGATGACGCTCCTGTCGCTCGCGCCGCGGCAACAGGTCATACGCGACGTCGCGGATCAGCACGTGTGAGAACGTGAATTGCTGGTCGCCTTCGATCGCCGAGACGGTCTCGCGCCGGATGAGATTGCGCCGCTCGAGTGCGCCGAGCAGCTCACCGAGCTCGGCTTCGTCGGCCATTCGCTCGAGCGCGCCGCGCCAGAACGTCTTCCCGCCTGCTGCCGCGTCGAGCAGCACCGCCCGCTCGCGCACGGGGAGCGCATCGAGGCGGGCGGCGACAAGCCCTCGGACTGTCGTCGGGAGCGCGGCCCCGCCGTCGCCCGCCTCGATCAGGCTGGCCGCGAGCTGCTCGATGAAGAGCGGGTTGCCGGCCGCGGTATGGGCGATCTCGTCCGCACGGTCGGTGCCTCCGGCGAGCCGCTCGAGTGCAAGGAGCTGCGCTTCCTCGCTCGTCAGCGGCCCGAGTGACAGTGTCGTCGTGGCGGGCAGGCCGCCGCCCCAGCTCGGTCGTGCGTCGATGAGCTCCGGCCGCGCGAGCGCGAGGATCAGGATCGGCAGGTCGCGGAGACGCTCGCCGAGAAGCTCGACGAGGTCGAGGAGCCCTGCGTCGGCCCAGTGGAGGTCCTCGAAGACGAGCATCGTCGGGCGCTCGCGTGCGACCGCCTCGATGAAGCAGCGGATCGAGAAGAAGAGCGTCTCGCGATCGGGAACGGCGTCGTCGGACGCGAGGCCGATCAGGATTGCGAGGTGCTGCGCGACATCTGCCGCGGCCGTCGTGCCGAGCAGCGTCTCGACACTGGCTCGAAGCTTCTCGTCTGCAACCTCCGGCGCATCGCTCTCGAAGATGTGCGTCAGCTGCTTCAGCTGGCTGGCGAATGCCCCGTAGGGCGAGCTCTCCCGGTAGGGGAGCGACCGGCCGCGCACGGTGAGCCCTCCGTAGCCTTCGACGACGCGCATGAACTCGAGGCCGAGCCGCGACTTGCCGACGCCCGCCTCCGCCACGACCGTCACGAGGTGCGGGACACGCTGCTCGCTTGCGCGGGCCCATGCCTCGCGGAGCGTCGCGAGCTCGCGGGTGCGACCGACGAAGGTGCTCGAGAGAGTCCGCTCGCCCTGCGTCGCAAGTGCGCGTTGCGCGATCCAGATCGGCACGACGGCAGCCTTTCCCTTTGCAGCGACAGGCTCGCCGGCGTCGTAGGCGATCATGTCGCGCGTGGCCCGCCACGTTTCCTCGCCGACGACGACCGTGTTCGTCGCAGCGCCTGACTGCAGGCGCGCAGCGGTGTTCACGACGTCGCCGGCCACCATCGCCTCGCCCAGCTCCGGGCGTGCGGACAGCGCGACGAGCGCCTCGCCCGTGTTCACCGCGATCCGCAGGTCGCGTTCGGCACCGACATGGTCCCGGATCGCGAGCGCAGCGCGTACCGCGCGTTCGGGGTCGTCGCCGTGGGCTGTCGGCGCGCCGAAGACGCCCATCACCGCATCGCCGATGAACTTCTCGACGACGCCGCCGAACGACTCGATCTCGCTTCGCACCGCGTCGTGATACGGGCCGAGGACGGCCCGCACGTCTTCCGGATCGAGCTTCTCGGCTTCGCCGGTGAAGCCGACGAGATCGACGAAGATGACACTGACGACGCGGCGCTCCTCGCGCGGCTTGACCGGCGAGGTGGCGAACGGGGTGCCGCACGAGAAGCAGAAGCGGGCAGCCTCGGGATTTTCCTGCGCACAAACGGGGCAGATCTGCACTGGCAGAGGGTACGACTAAAGTCGGTGCCATGGATCGCGAGGAGCTTCAGGCGGTGCAGGCGCCGCTGAAGGAGCGGTACCGCTCGCAGCCCGAGGCAGCCCGCGTCACGCTCACGGCGGACGCGACGCTCGGCGCGGAAGGGGTGAGCTGCTCCGTGTCGACGGGGCGGGCACTCGTCGAAGCCGGCCTCCATCCCGCGACGGGCGGGACGGGCATGCTCGCCTGCTCCGGCGACATGCTCCTCGAGGCGCTCGCTGCCTGCGCCGGCGTGACGCTGCGGGCCGTCGCAACGGCGCTCGGGTTCGCAGTGGGCGGCACCGTCCACGTCGAGGGCGACCTCGACTTTCGGGGCACTCTGGGCGTCGCGAAGGACGAGGGCGTCCCGGTCGGGTTCACCGCTATCCGCCTCCGCTTCGATCTCGAGCACGTGCTCGACGGCGACGAGCTCGCGACGCTGCTGCGGCTGACAGAGCACTACTGCGTCGTTCAGCAGACGCTGACGGGCGGCGTGCCGGTCGACGTCCAGTAGTTGTAAGGCACCCCTTACAACCTTTGGTAGCGTCGGTACTCGTGGGCGAGATCTTCTGCGAGGAGGTCAAGCGGCGGAGCTTCGCCCAGCGTTACGGCGTCTGGATCTTCGCGGTGGTCCTCGTCGCGACGGTCGTCGGCGGGCTCTTCTATGCCTCGCAAGGGGCGGCCGACCCCACCGCGGCCGCCGGCCCCGAGCCGCACGCGGTGGTCGTCGCGAATGCGGCGATCATCGTCTTTCGCGAAGGACTCGAGGCAGTTCTCATCCTCGCGGCGGTCACGGCACCGCTTCTCGGTGCGAACCGGGGCCTCCGCCGGCCCGTGATGGGCGGCGTCGCGGTCGCGTTCGCCGCGGTCGTCGGGACGTGGTTCCTCGCGCAGGCGATCGTGTCGCAGTTCGCGGAGTACAGCGACCAGCTCCAGGCCGTCACGGGGTTGCTCGCGATCGCCGTCCTCCTGGTGATCATGAACTGGTTCTTCCACAAGATCTATTGGACGAAGTGGATCGGCAGCCGGAATGCGCAGCGGAAGCGTGTGCTCGCGCGCGTGGCGGAGGCCGGATTCATCGGCGCGCAGGTGCTCGGGCTCATGGCGCTAGGCTTCACGAGCGTCTACCGCGAGGGCTTCGAAGTGGTGCTCTTCCTGCAGACGCTCCAGCTCAAGGCCGGCACGACGACGGTTCTCGAGGGGGTCGCCATCGGGCTCGCGGGCACGGCTGCCGTGGGCATCGCCACCTTCCTCCTCCAGCAGAGACTCCCGTACAAGCGGATGCTCGTCGTGACCGGCGTGTTGCTCGGCGTCGTGCTCGTCGTCATGGTCGGCGGCAGCGCCCGCACCGTTGCCGCGCAGACGCTCGCAGTGCTTCTCGTCGTCGGCTCCTATTTCGTCGCCGAGCACCTGAAGGTGCGCGCGCCGCGCCGTCCCGGCCGGGAGCTAATGCGCGTCGAGCCCGACCTGCGCTGACATGTGATCCTGCAGGTGGTCGGCCGCCGGGAGCGTCGCGACCGCGAGTGCGCTGCTCGCGAGAAGGGTCGCACCCACGAGGACAGAGCGGCCGGCGATTCCCGGGACGCGCTGCACGAGCGCGCCTCGCAGCTTCCAGACGTGGGCGAGCACGTGGATGCCGGTTGCGCCGAGCCACACGACGAACGAGGCCTTGTGCAAGAGCACGACCGTCCCCTGCGTCTGCCCGAGAGCCATGAGCGCGACTCCCGTGCCGAGGAGCAGGATCGTCGACGCGATGATGACTGGACCGACGAGGACGCGGAGCGCCATCTGCGGCGGTCCTGCTTCGACGTACTCGGCGCGGCCGCGGTAGTACAACAGCATCCGCCAGCCGACGCTTCCGAGCTTCAGGGCTACTAGGGGGATGAGCAGAACGCCGACGAACGCGTGCACGCTCATGAGCGCCCCCAGGTTCAGGAGCGTCACGCCCTCGGCGGCGAGCAGCACGAGGAGCAGGATCGCTGCCGCGGCCGTGAGCTGCTGATTGCCTCGCATGCGACCACCTTCGGCGATGTTCTTGAGAAATCCGTGAGAACCGGTTTCGCGGTTCTCCAGCCTGAGAGGAAGCACGGGTGCCCGCGCGCTATCTGCCGATCTATCTGAACGACCACCTCACCGGTGCCACGCATCGGCGTCGAGCTCGTGAAGCGCGCTCGCAGCGAGAACGAAGGGACGGAGCTCGGATCGTTCCTCGACGAGCTCTGCAGCGAGCTCGTCGAGGACAGACGTGCGCTCCTGTCGCTCATGCGCGACCTCGGCATCGCACCGTCACGGGCAAAGATCGCCGCGGGTTGGATCGCGGAGAGGCTCGGCCGCCTGAAGCTGAACGGCGAGGTGAAGGAGTACTCGCCCCTCTCACGGGTCGTCGAGCTCGAGGGGCTCACCTCAGGCGTCGAGGCCAAGCTCGAGATGTGGCGGGCGCTGCAGGAGATCCGCGATCGCGACGAGCGGTTGCGGTCGGCGCCGCTCGACGAGCTCGTTGCACGCGCACGCTCGCAGAGCGAACGCCTCGAGCCATACCGGCGCGCCGCCGTCCGCACGGCGTTCGGCTAGAAATCCTTCACGGCGGGGTAGAGGGCGCGGAACCGTTGGTAGCCCTCCGCATATGCCTCGACCGCGGAAGGGTCGGGATCGGTGCGGCGTTCGACGCGCACACATCGCTCTGCCGCTTCCGCCGGCCCTGTGAACGTCCCCGAGACGCACCCGCCGAGGAGCGCCGCTCCGTAGGCGGCGCCTTCCTCGGCCCGCGTCGTCTCGAGCGGGAGATCGAGCACGGAGGCGACGATCCCACGCCAGAGCTCGCTGCGTGCGCCGCCACCCGACACCCGACCGACAGAGGGCTCGACGCCCACCCCGCGGAGGAGCTCGAGCGAGTCGCGTAGCGCGTACGCGACGCCTTCGAGCACCGCGCGGACGAGCGCGCCGCGATCGTGGCGGAGTGACAGGCCGACGAAGGCCCCGCGAACGTCGGGATCGGGATGCGGCGTGCGCTCGCCTGCGAGATAGGGCGCAAACAGGAGCCCCTCGGTTCCCGGAGGCCACGCCTCCGCCTCCGCGAAGAGCGTCTCGTAGTCGACCTCGTCGGCGATAGCGTCGTGCAGCCACTGCAGCGACCCGGCGGCGGAGAGCATCACGCCCATCGCGTGCCACGTCCCCGGCACGGCATGACAGAAGACGTGCACGCGCGCCTCGGGGTCGGGGCGATAGCGATCGAGCGTGCCGAACACGACGCCGCTCGTCCCGAGAACGACCGACACGGGCCCGGGGCCGGTGACGCCGACGCCGAGGGCGCCGGCCGCCTGGTCTCCTGCTCCGGCGATCGCGGGCGACTCGTACACCGGCGGCAGCCACTCGCCGGGCAGCTCGAGCGCCTGGACGACGTCATCGCTCCAGGCTCGGTTCGCGACATCGAAGAGCAGTGTTCCGCTCGCGTCGGCGACGTCGATCGCGTGTCGGCCCTCGAGCTTGAGGCGGACGTAGTCCTTCGGCAGAAGGATCGACCGGATGCGCGAGTAGACGTCCGGCTCGTGCTCGCGAAGCCAGAGGAGCTTCGGGGCGGTGAAGCCTGTGAGCGCCCTGTTGCCTGTGAGCTCGATCAGGCGGTCGAGACCGACGCGGCGCTCGATTTCGGCGCACTGCGCTGCAGTGCGCTGGTCGTTCCAGAGGATCGCGGGGCGCAACGGCACGTCGTTCTCGTCGAGCGCAACGAGGCCGTGCATCTGGCCGGACCAGCCGAGCGCGTCGGCGTCGACTCGTGCGAGCGCGCGTTCGGTTGCGCGGACCCAGTCATCGGGATCCTGCTCCGCCCAGCCGGGGTAGGGCGTCGAGAGCTCGTACGACTCTTCCTCGCGCGCCTGCACCTCGCCGTCGGCATCGATCCCGATGACCTTGACGCCGCTCGTGCCGACGTCTATTCCGACGAGCACTAGTCCCGCTCCGGCGCCGGCAAAGCCGGCACCTCCGCTCTCCGACGTGCTCCGGCGAGCCTACGCACTAGCACCCAGCGCCGCATAGACGATCTCGTAGGCGCGTACGGCGTCCTTTCGCTGCTGCGCTTCTCGCAACGCCGCGTCGTCGATCCTGGCAGCGACGCCGTCGATGAAGCGCCAGTGGAGGACCGAGCGCTTGACCGCGGCGACCTGATCCTCCGTATACGGATAGAGGTCGAAGCCGAGCCGCTCGCCGTTCTGCCCGTAGTTCGCGCGCCGCAGCTCGAGTGCGAGCTCGATCGTCTCCATGAACCGCGTCGTGCCGACCATGTTGTCGTCGTCGAAGGTGCCCCAGCCGTCGTTTGCATGCTGGTGGCCGAGGAGGCCTTCGGCGGCGAGAAGCCCCGCGTATTCCGCAAGATGCTCGCCGTTCATGATCAGGTGCTGCCAGTCCATGTTCACCTTGACGTTCGTGATTCCGCGCTCGCGAAGCTTGTGGATGATGTGCAGCGCCATCCCGATGTTCGACATGTGGATCTTCATCGCGGGCTCGGAGTTCTTGTGCTCGAGGAAGAGCAGGCGACCCTTCGCGTTGAGGCGCTCCGCAATCTCGGCCATGCCGTCGATGAGCCGCGCCCAGACCTCCGCGTAGGGCACCTGGAACGGGTAGTTGTAGCCCTCGCCGCCCGGCCAGACGATCATCTGGGCCTCGATGTCGCCGGCGAGGTCGGCGGCCTCGAGCAGGATGCGCAGCGCCTCGCTGCGGACGGAGTCGTCGAGGTTCGTGAGACCGCCCTTCTGGAAGCGGGCATCGACGTGCAGGCCGCCGGCGATTGCATAGATGCCGTGGCCGTCCAGTGCGGCGCGCACGTCGTCGAGGTTGTCGCGGGTGAGCTCTCCCGGATAGTGGAACTCGTAGTCGTCCATTAGATCGCCGAGCCCGCTGACGGCGCGATGCACCTTCTCCGGCATCGGCTCGTTGGCCCAGTTCCCCTGGTAGCCGCCGGGGACGAAACGGGTGACCATCGGGCCGAACGCCCAGATGCCGAGCGATGTTCTCATGGGATTCCTCCTAGACAGCGGATGACTTTAAGATCGCCACGCACCTCGAAGGGCTCGCACGCAGCGGGAAGGACGAAGGCGTCGCCCGGGCGAACGCGCTCGCCGGCGAGCTCGCCTTCGCCCTCGAGGACGAGCAGCACACCGAAACGGCCGGCCGGCTCCGCGCGGTCGTCGACGCTGAAGAATTCCGATGCCTCGGGCGGCAGGCCGAGCGACGGCTCGAACGCGTTGAGGTCGAGCGCATCGAGTGCAGTCTCCCAGCCGAGGCCGAGGTGTGCATCGTCAGATGAGATCGGGAAGCCCGACCATTCGCAGACGATCGAGAAGTCGGTCGGCTCCTGCAGCTCGACGATGAGCGCGCCGCCGCCGATGGCGTGCGGAACGCCTGCAGGGACGTAGAGCAGATCGCCCGGCTTCACGGTCAGCCGGTTGAGCGAGCCGAGCAGTGCGTCCACATCCTGCCGGTCGATCCACGACCGGTACTCCTCCGGATCGACATCGTCGCGCAGTCCGAGCCAGGCCTCCGAGCCGCCGTCGCGCGCGGCGACGAAGAGCCACGCCTCTGTCTTTCCGTAGTCCGACCCGAGCTTCACGCGCGCGAACTCACGGTCGGGATGCGCGTGAACCGGTAGCCGCTCGACCGGGTCGAGCAGCTTCACGAGGAGGTTCGGCGTGCCCCAGGCGTCGCGTCGTTCGCGGATCTCGTCGCGGAGAAGCAGTCCGCGCTCGAGACGCGAGAGCCCCGCGAACGGCTCGTCCCGACCCGGATTTCTCGCCGCGACGACGGAGCCGACCCAGTCTTCGGGGTATTCGTTGTCCTCCTCGGGCGCGCCGCGCAGGCGGTCGATGAGCGCGCCGCCGCGATAGAAGCGGTAGACGCGAGTAGGGAGGACGCGCTCGGGCCGCACCGGTCAACCATATGCGGCGGCCTGCAGCGCGAAAAGCTCGGCGTACGTTCCGTTGTTCGCAATGAGCTCGTCGTGCGTGCCTGCCTCGGCAACGCCGCCGTCTTCCACCACGACGATCGTGTCGGCCATCCGAACCGTCGAGAACCGGTGCCCAGCGAGAGCGTTCCGCGCGCCGCCGCGCGTGCGGCGCCGACGGTCGCGAATGCCGAGAGCGCAATCCAGACGGGCGACGCGCGCAGGTACGAGCCGTAGATGTTCCGCCGCCGCGACTGCCATACGGGCCGAAGCGCCGCGGCGGCGTGCTCGCGGTAGCGGCTCGTGAGCCACGAGAGCAGCCCGAAGACGCGAATCTCCTTGCCGGCGCTGCCCGACGTGATGAGGTCGCGGTAGTAGTCGCGCCGCCGCCGCGCCGCCGCGAAGCTCGCCTCGTAGCGGCTGTGCCGCCCGAAGCCGGTACGGATCGTCACGCGCAGCAGCGCGAGCGAGCCCGGCGGCGAGCGCGAGCGCCGCCCACCACGCGTAGACGGCCCACTGGAGGTAGACGCCGCCGAGGAGGAGTGTCGCCCACACCGACCAGCCCGGGCCGAAGCCCGTGCCGCGGCTGACATCGCTGAGATCGGCGAGGGTGTCGAACGTCTCGGGCTCCTCGAGCGCGGCCACTCCGACCGGGCCGAACGACGCAAGCGCTGCGCGCTCGCGCAGCTGGTCCTCGATCCGCCACGCGAGCGTCTGCGCGAGCGTGAACTGCAGCGGGCCGACGATCTGCTGCACGACGAAGAGGACGCCTGCGACGATCAGCACGTTTCGGAGCGAGCGTCACTCCGGCGAGTCGAGCCCGTGCTCCACGGCTGCCGGGACGCGCCCAACGATCGCGCTCGTCGCGACGATGAACGCCACCGGCATGAGCCCGGCAATCAGCTGCAGCAAGGCGGCGGGGAGGAGCAGCCGCCCGCCGTAGGGAAACAGCCGCACGACGGCCATCCGGAACGCGACCCGCTCACGCACGCAGGAACCCCTCGTTCACCGCTCGGATCGCAGCGGGATCGGCCTTCGGCCGCCGGTCCGAGGTGAGCAGGCCGTTCTGCTCCTGCTCGACGTCGGCAAGCTGCGTCCAGCAGAAGCCCGCGACGTCGTCGGGGATCTGCTCGATGACTTTGCGGTACGCGTCCGCGAGATCGTCGACACGGCGGTAGACGAAGTCTCCAGATCCGCCAAGCGGCGCGGCACGCGCCGCGGTTTGTCCGCCGGGCGTCGGCGGCTTTGCCGCCGACGCTTCCAGCCCAAGCGGCGCGGCACGCGCCGCGGTTTGTCCGCTGGGCGTCGGCGGCTTTGCCGCCGACGCTTCCAGCCCAAGCGGCGCGGCACGCGCCGCGGTTTGTCCGCTGGGCGTCGGCGGCTTTGCCGCCGACGCTTCCAGCAGCGAAAGGCCTCCGAGCTCGCCGATCCAGAGCGGGATGTCGTCGCGCGGCTTCTCGAGGTGCTTCGTGAGCTCGCTCCCGTAGTCGTGCACGTCGACGAGGTCCGTGTCGTCGAGCTGCTTCCAGCCGCTTGCGTCGATCACGAGTCTCGTCCTATCAGCCGTACGCGTCTCTCTCGCAAGTCGGCGCTGGAAATCCTGAGGCGGCTCACCCCAGTCCTCGTTGATCGGGATCCACATGATCACGCTCGGATGTGCGCGCAGCTGCGAGACGATCTCGAGCCACTCGCGCAGGAAGCGCTCGCGCGCTGTCTCGGTCGAGAGGTCGTGACTCGACGGCATGTCCTGCGCGACGAGCAGGCCGAGCCGGTCGCACCACGTGTACCAGCGCGGGTCCTCGACCTTCACGTGCTTGCGCGCGAGGTTGAAGCCGAGCTCCTTCGCGGCGTCGACATCGGCGCGCAGCTGCTCGTCGCTCGCGCTGTACACCGTGCCGGGCCAGAAACCCTGGTCGAGCACTCCCGCGAGGCGGAGCTTCTCGCCGTTCAGGAAGAGCTCCCGGCCGCGCTTCTCGATCGTGCGAAACCCGACGTAGGAGTGGACGACGTCGTCGCCATGGCGGATGTCGACCTCGTAGAGGAACGGGTCGCCGGGTGACCAGAGACGCGGGCGCTCGAACCGGGCTACGACCTCGCCGTTCGCGCGAACCGTTCCGTCCGCGTCCGCGTGGAGCGCGACGTCGCGGAGGTACCGGTCGGGCACGCCCTCGATCCAGATCGGGCGCCACGGGCCGTACGTGCGCGTGTACCAGATGTCGTGGCTCCCGCGCTGCTTTCCCTTCGCCTGCCCGAACGCGTCGTCGTCCGGGTCGAAGACCTCGAGCGCGAGCTCGTGCTCGCTTCCCGGCTCCAGCTCGCCCGCGTCGAAGCTGAAGTGCGTGTAGCCGCCTTCATGGGTGCCGAGAAGGTCGCCGTCGAGATAGACCGTCGCGCGCCAGTCGACGGCGCCGAAGCGGATCAGCGTCCGCGCGTTCCACGGGTCGGGCACGCGGAACGTGCCGACCTCGATCGGCGCCCACGGGTCGCGCCGGAACTGCGGCAGCGGATGGCTCAGGGGGCGTGCTGCCTCGTGCACGTCGGTCCGTCGACGCGCGGTTTCCCGTCACGCCAGTCGAGCTTGTCGATCCAGAGCACGCGCTTGTCCCCGGCGTGGTTCGGGAGCCACGCGTGGTAGACGATCCAGGTCTGCCCGTCGACGTCGACGAGCGCGTTGTGACCCGGGCCCATCGCGCGGCAGCGCTTCTTCAGGATCGGGTTCTCCGGGGCGTCCCTGCAGGGGCCGAGGGGCGACTCGCAGGTGGCGTACCCGACCGCGTACGAGTCGCTGTCGAACGCGTTGCCCGAGTAGAAGAGGTAGAAGCGGCCGCCGTGCTTGCGGAGCACCGGGCCCTCGACGACGCTCCCTTCCCACGGCCGGTCATTTCGCTCGAGGGAGCGCCGCGGCCCGACGAGCTTCAGCCCGTCCGCGGAGAGACGCTGCGACCAGATCTGCGTCTGGACGCCGATGTGGTTGCCGTCGTTCTTCCAGACGAGGTAGAGCGTGCCGTCGGCGTCCCGGAACGGGCTCGCATCGATCGAGCCGCCGAGCCGCGCCTGGCAGACGAGCGCGTGCTTCGAATCGTCGACGAACGGGCCGAGCGGATCGTCTGCGACCGCGCGCCCCACGCAGAGGTTCGCCGTGTAGTAGAGGACGTACGTTCCGTCGTCGCGCGCGAGGACCTCCGGCGCCCATGTCTGCCCGTTGAACGTCCACGAGCCGACCTTCGGAAGCGCATCCGGGCCGGGCCGCCAGTTGACGAGATCCTTCGAGGTCAGGGTCTGCACCTGCTTGGCGTCACCGTTCGTCGCGTAGGCGTAGTACGTGTCGCCGACCTTCAGGACGAACGGGTCGGGGAAGTCCTTGTCGTACACGGGGTTCCTGAACGTCGCCGTCGTCGTCGTGCCGCCCCCGCACGCCGCGAGGAGGAGCACCGTCGCCGCCAGAAGGACCCTCACCGGCGAACCCACGCGGCAGCGCCGCGCGGCAGGACGTGGTCGATCGGCTCGCTCGCGAGCAGGACGTCCTCGACCGGGATCGGCTCGGCGTCGACGTTGACGATGCACGTCACCTCGTGCCGATCGAACGCGAGGGCTCCCTGCGGCGAGTCGCGCCACTCGAAAGAGCCTGTCGGGCGCGCCGCAAGTGCGCGGCGATAGAGCGACAGCACGGACGCGTCGTCACCGCGCTGTGCCTCCACCGACAGCTCGCTCCACGCGGGCGGCTGCGGCAGCCACGCGCTCGAGTCGAGCGCGCGTGTCCAGGGGATCGGTACGCGGCAGCCGTCGCGCCCTTTCCGCTCGCCGCCCGTCCGGTGGAAGATCGGGTCCTGCCGGAGCGAATCCGGGAGGTCTACCTCCTCGAGCCCGAGCTCCTGGCCCTGATAGAGGAACACAGGCCCCGGCAGCGCGAGCAGAAGGAGCGCCGCCGCACGCGCCTCGCGTACGCCGAAGCGGGTGACGATGCGCGTCACGTCGTGGTTCTCGAGCACCCACGTGACGATCGGCAGCGCTGCGAGCGACTCGTCGATCGACCCGCGAATCGCTTCCGCCTCCCACGGCTGGAACACGAGCGAGAAGTTGAACGCAAGGTGGAGCTCGTCGGGGCGGAGATACGGAGTCACGCGCCGCTGGTCCGAGAAGACGACCTCGCCGACGAGGACACGGTCACCCTCGTAGGGCGCGGCGAGACGGTTCCAGTCGCGGTAGACGTCGTGCACCTCGGGCTGGTCGATTGCGGTGCGCCAGTCGGACGAGAATCGCACGGTCGGGAACGGCTCGGGCTCGTCGGCGAGCGTCTTGTCCTTGACGAGCCCGTGGGCGACGTCGATCCGGAAGCCGTCGACGCCGCGCTCGAGCCAGAAGCGCAGGATCTCCTCGAAGTCCTCGCGCACCTGCGGGTTGTGCCAGTCGAGATCGGGCTGCTCGGGCGCAAAGAGGTGCAGGTAGTAGTGGCCGCGTTCCTCGTCGAGCGTCCACGCAGAGCCGCCCCAGTTGGAAGGCCAGTTGTTCGGCAGCCCGTTCGCTGCGGGCGCGGTGACGTACCGCGAGCGGTCGCCGGTGAACCACGGATGCTCGCGCGAGGAGTGGTTCGGCACGATGTCGGCGATGACGCGAAGGCCGAGTGCGTGCGCCTCCCCGAGGAGCTCGTCGAAGTCGCCGAGCGTTCCGAAGAGCGGATCGACGTCGACATAGTCCGCCACGTCGTACCCGTGGTCTGCGCCGGGCGACGGATAGAACGGCGTCAGCCAGAGCGTGTCGACGCCGAGCTCCTCGAGATACGGGAGCTTCTGCGTGATGCCGGGGATGTCACCGACGCCGTCGCCGTTCGAGTCGGCGAAGCTCCGCACATAGATCTCGTAGAACACCGCGTCACGCCACCACTGACTCATCGCGCGTGCTCCTCGAGCTCGTTCCAGGTCGGGATCGCCGAGCGGCCGTCGAGTGCGCGGCACGAGAGCGCGGCGCACACGTTTGCGTACCGCGCTGCATCGCGCAGCGCGAGCCCGCGCTCGAGACACGCGAGAAGCGCTCCGTGAAAGACGTCTCCTGCGCCGAGGGTGCTGACGATCTCGACGCCGGAGAAGCCGGGCACGTCGTATGCCTCTCCGCCTTCGTAGATCGTGCACCCGTGCGCGCCGTTCGTCACGACCGTGCAGCGGGCGCGTCGCCCGTCGTCGCGTTCCTGCGTCGGCGCGTAGAGCTCCACACGATCCAGGTCGAGCGTCCGGATCGGGTTGCCGCCGTCGACGCTCAGTTGAAATTCACCGACCGGCAAAGACGCCCACCCGACGTGGTCGACATGCACCCAGTCGGCGCCCGCGAGGGCCTCGGCCGGGGCCTCGAAGCTCGAAGGCTCCTCGGTGATGATCGCGCGCGTGGCGCCGCTCACGAGGATGGTGCTCTCGACGACCGTCGCCTGGCAGTCGGACCACCTCGACGCCGGGGAGATCGTCGGCGACGCCGACGAAGCGGACATCGCCGCCGAGCTTCGCGATCGTGACCGCCGCCGTCGCAGCCGGGCCGCCGCCTGAGACGACGCGCTCGGTCGCCACGACGCGGTCGTCGGGCTCGGGATGTCGGGGAAGCGCGTAGATGGTGTCGCGCGTGGCGAGGCCCACGCAGACGATCACGACACTTTCACCGTCACGATCTCGTGCGGCCGGAACGGGACGACGATCTCGCCGCGCTCGACCGCGAGCTCTTCGCCCTCGTCCTCGAGCAGGTTCGCGCGGCGCGCACTCGCGAACGGCTGGGCGAGGCGTATGCGGGCGATCCCGCGTGCCCCGAAGGCTCGTAGAGGCGCAGCACGACGGCGTCCGAGCCCTCGGCGCGCTTGATCGTGTCGAGCACGAGGCCGCCGTCCGCGTCGGCAAACGACGACTCCCCGCGAGGCCACTCGGTGAGGCGCAGCGGCGAGTTGAAGGCGGCTGCATGCCCGAGCACGTTCGCCTCGCGCCAGCCGCCGGCGTGCGGGAGGAGCGCGTACCCGAAATCGTGGCGGCCCATGTCCGCCTCCGGGTCAGGGCTCTTCGGCGAGCGCAGCAGCGTGAGGCGCAGGTCGCCGCCGTGACAGCTCCAGCCGTACTTCGACTCGCTCAGCAACGCGACACCGAAGCCGTGCTCGGAGAGATCGGCGAAGCGGTGGCCGGGTACCTCGTAGCGCGCGCGGTCGAACGACGTCGAGTAGTGCGTGGGCCGCTCAGTGAAGCCGAACGGCGTCTCGTAGGTCGCATTTCGCGCGCGCACGGCTAGCGGGAAGCACACCTTGAGCAGCTGGTGCGACTCGTGCCAGTCGACCGTCGTATGGAACTCGATTCGCTCCGAGCAGGCGTCGAGCTTGACGATCTGCCGCAGGCGGCTCGACGTGCCGAGCGGCCGCTCGAACCCGACCTCCACGCTCAGCGGGGACTGCCTCACAACGCGGTACGACTCGGCGGGCTGTGCATCTCGACGCGTGTGCAGCGTGTACGGGTCGATGTCCCAGGCATCGAAGTCGTTCGGCAGGTCGTCGTAGAGCTCGAGTCGGTTCCCCGGCGAGGTCAGCACCTCGCGGCCGGTTGCCTTGTGGAAGACGCTCTCGACGGAGCCGTCCGGCGCGAGCGTCACGCGCAGGTGCCCGTTCTCGAGGGTCCACCCGTCGACGCGAACCTCGTCGTCGGCCGCCACCGGCCGCGCCGCCGCATACGGCGCGGACTCATAGAGCGTGTCGCCGAGCACGTCGCGGCGGGCGAAGGGTGTCGTGTTCACCGGAGTCGGGCCGTCGCCGACGAGGGCGTCGATCCCGCGCTCGAGCTCGGCGAAATCGCGCGCTGCGTCCTCGTAGACGAGGCGGATCGACGAGCCGGGCAGGATGTCGTGGAACTGCTGCAGAAGCAGGAGTTTCCACAGCCTGTCGAGCTCTGCCCGCGGGTATGCACCGCCGCGCGCGACCGCGAGGAACTCCGCATCGTGGAGCCCGATCTCGGACTTGCGATTGCCGCGCTTCACGAACGCCTGGGTCGTGTACGTGCCCCGGTGGTACTCGAGATACAGCTCGCCGACGACGACGGGACGCTCGGTCTCCTCCGCCTCGAGGGCCTCGAAGAACTCATCCGACGTCGTCGTGCGCGTCCGCGGCAGGCCTTGCAGATCGCGTGCGCGGCGGATCGACTCCAGCATGTCCCGCGTCGGGCCCCCGCCGCCGTCGCCGTGACCGAACACGAGGAGGCTCGTCCGTGACTGCTCGAGATCCTTGTACTCGAGCGCGGTCTTCAGGAGCTCCGGAACGTCGGCCATCGAGCTGTAGTTGTCGGCTGGGGGGAAGTGCACGAGGACTTCGCTGCCGTCGTCGCCCTGCCATACGAACGTGTGGTGATCGGGCTTGTTGAAGCGGTTCCACGAGAGCTTCTGCGTGAAGAAGCGCGTCATGCCGGCGCCGCGAATCAGCTGCGGCAGCTGGCCGTTGTACCCGAACGCGTCGGGAGCCCAGAACTCGTTGCAGCGGCGGCCGAACTCGTGCTCGAAGAACCGCTGGCCGTAGAGGAGCTGGCGCGCGAGCGCCTCTCCCGATGGGAGATTGAGGTCAGGCTCGACCCAGCTGCCGCCGACGGGTACGAAGTTGCCCGACTCGACCTTCGCGCGGATGCGCTCGTAGAGCTCCGGCTCGCGCTCCTTGACCCACTCGTACTGCTGCGCCTGCGAGCATGCGAAGCGGTACTCCGGGTACTCGTCCATGTAGCGGACTGCGGTAGAGAAGGTTCGCAGCGTCTTGCGGTAGGTCTCCGCGAGGGGCCAGAGCCACGCCGTGTCGATGTGCGCGTGCCCGATCGCGGCGATCTCGTGCGCCGCTGTGCCGTTTCGGTGCTCGTAGAGCTCGCGGAGCTCGGCCTGCGCCTCGTCGTCCTCGCTCCGCTCGAGCAGATCTGCGATCTGCTGGAGCCGTCCGCGAAGCCCGCCGCCGAGCGCCGGGTCTACCGCCGGGTGCGCCTCGAGAGCGCGCAACGTCTCGAAGTCGTGAAAGAGCGTCCATGCGCGTGCGTCGAACCGAGCGATCTCGCACCGGCTGAGCTCGACCGGATCCTGCATCTGCCCGAAGAGCCCGTTGCAGGCGAGCTCGATCTCGCAGCGGATCTCGCCCGGCTCGGCGGAGTCCGCGAGCGTGGCTTCCGCGTGATGCTTGTTCAGCCCGACGACGACACGGCCGTCGCGCCAGAGCGTCGCCTCGCTCCCCGAGTACCAGAGAAGCTCGACACGCTCGCCGCGCCACTCCTCGGGGACGCTTGCGCGGATGCGAAACCAGTAGGTCGCCCACAGCGGGCCGAACCGCTCCGGCAGCTCGAGGGGCCGGTATTCGAGCCGATGCGCCTCGTCATAGGAGATGCGGTCGACCTGCGGCGAGACGAGAAGCTCGTCCACAGAGCGCGAGTCGGCGAAGATCCGCGCGCGCAGCCGCTGCGACGCGAGCAACAGGCGCCGGCGGGTGTAGTCGGGATGTGAGATCAACTGCCGCTGCGTGCTGAAGCGCCGTTCAGCAGGCTCTCACCGGTGGACGGCGAGAAGAAATACAGACGCGACGGCTCGACGGTCAGGCGCATCGATTGTCCGACGCGGGCCTTCGTGCGCGGGTCGACGCGAGCGGCGAAAAGGTTTCGATCCTTCGTGTCGGCGAGGAGCGATGCCTCGTCCTCCGCGTTGTCGGTCAACGCGTCCTCGATGATGACCTGCTCGGCCGAGACGGGGAAGAAGACGAAGGCATCGGAGCCGAGCTCCTCGAGCACCTCGACCTGCACGTCGATCTGCGGGAGATCGGTCCCGGTGAACTGCGTGAACTCGGCGTCCTCGAACGCCTCCGGGCGGATGCCGACGATCACTCGGCCGTCCTCTGTGCGTGTCGGGCGCCTGTCCGGCGCGAGGGGGAGCTGAAAGTCGCCGATCGTCAGCTGGTCGCCGTCGACCGTGGCCTCGACGAGGTTCATCGACGGGGAGCCGATGAATGCGGCGACGAACGTGTTGGCGGGATCGTCGTACAGGGTCTGCGGCGCGTCGACTTGCTGGAGCTTGCCCTCGCGCATCACCGCGACGCGCTGGCCGAGCGTCATCGCCTCGACCTGGTCGTGGGTCACGTAGACCGTCGTGGTGCCGAGTCGGCTGTGGAGCTGCTGGAGCGACGTCCGCATCGTGACTCGCAGCTTTGCGTCGAGGTTCGAGAGCGGCTCGTCCATGAGGAACGCTTCGGGCTCGCGGATGATCGCGCGGCCCATCGCGACGCGCTGCTGCTGGCCGCCCGAGAGCTGCCCTGGACGACGCTCGAGCATCTCCTCGAGGCCCAGGAGCTGCGCGACCTCGTGGACGCGCTTTGCGCGCTCCGCTTTCGGCACCTTTCGGACGCGGAGGCCGTAGCCGAGGTTTTTCGCGACCGTCATGTGCGGATAGAGCGCGTAGTTCTGGAAGACCATTGCGAGGTCGCGTGCCGACGGCTCGAGCCGCGTCACGTCGCGCTCGCCGATGAGGATCCGGCCGGCCGTGATCTTCTCGAGGCCGCCGATCGAGCGAAGGAGCGTCGTCTTGCCGCAGCCGGATGGGCCGACCAGGACCATGAACTCGCCCTCGTCGATTGTCAGCTCGACGCCGTCGACGGCTTTGACGCCGTTCGTGAACTCCTTCGTGACGTGGTCGAGGACGATCTCACCCACGGGCGCGACTATAGATCGTCATCCGCCGGGCTGCAATCGTTGCCACACCGGTCACCCCGGCCTAGACTCGACCGGTGGCCGTCCGGGAGCGAACCGTGAGCGTCGTCCCTCGCGTGTCGTGCTTCCGCGACACATGCAACGTCTACGTTCTCCGATCGGGGGCCGAAGCAATCCTCGTCGACTTCGGCGACGGCGACGTTCTCGACCACCTCACGGAGCTCGAGGTGGAGCGGGTCACCGACGTTCTCATAACGCACCACCACCGGGACCAACTCGGCGGGCTGCGCCGCGCGGTCGATGCCGGCATTCGCGTCTGGGTGCCGCCTTTCGAGGAGAGCCTGATCGCCGGCGTCGCCGAGCACTGGGCCGCCCGTCGCACGATGAACGACTACGACCTTCGCGAGGACCGGTTCTCGCTGATCGAGCCGGTGCCGGTCAGCGGGGTGGTCTCCGAGTACCGCACCGTGCGCTTCGGCGAGCTCGACGTTTACACGCTGCCGACGCCCGGTCACACGGTCGGCTCCGTCACCTATCTCGTGGAGGTCGACGGGCAGCGACTCGCCTTCACCGGGGATCTCGTCCACGCCGGGGGGAAGGTGTGGTCCCTCGCCGCGACACAGTGGTCGTACAGCGGGACGGAAGGGCAGGCGTCGACGATCGCGAGCCTCTGCGTTCTCGGAGCCACCTCGCCGAGTGTCGTGCTCCCGTCGCACGGTGAGCCGATCGGGGAGCCGGAGACGGCGCTTGCTGCAGCCGGCGAGCGCCTCCAGGAGCTCCTGAACCTCCGCCGTCTCGATCCCTGGGACATCGGCGACACGGTGCGCAACCCCTGGGACGCCGTCACCGTGCACCTGCTCCGAAACCGCGCGAGCTTCGCGAACAACTACGCGCTCGTCTCGAAGGACGGCCCGGCATTGCTTTTCGACTGTGGGCTACGACGTCCTCACCGGGCTCACACCCTCGACCGAGCGCGATGCGCGGCGGATGCTCCACTTTCCGTTCGAGGCCCTGAAGCGCGATCACGGTGTCGAGCGGATCGAGGCGATGATCCCGACGCACTACCACGACGACCATGTCGCAGGGCTCGAGTTGCTCCGCGCGGTAGAGGGCGCCGAGGTCTGGGCGCCGGAGAACGTCGCGCCGATCATCGAGAGCCCCGCGCGCTTCGACCTCCCGTGCCTCTGGTGGGAGCCGATCGCCGTCGACCGTGAGCTTCCGCTGGGCGAGGCTTTCACCTGGCACGAGTACGAGATCCGCGTCCACCCGATGCCGGGGCACACGCTCTTTGCCGCTGCGTTCGAGCTCGAGGTCGACGGGACGCGCGTCCTCATCATCGGCGACCAGCACTCGAACGACCGCCAGCGCGCGCTCCTGAACTATCAGTACAAGAACCGCTTCCACGCGGCGGACTACACGCGCAGCGCGGAGTTGATCCGGGCAACGCGTCCCGACGTCATCCTGAGCGGCCACTGGGGGCCGCAGCCGGTGACCGACGAGCTGATCGAGCAGCTGACCTCGGACGCCCGGCGCCTCGAGGAGCTCCACCGCGAGCTGTTGCCCGAGGACGGCCCCGGCACCGAAGGATTCGTCGCGCGCATCGAGCCGTACAGGACGACGGTTGCAGCGAGATCCGTCTTCGAGCTCGAGGTCGCCGTGTGGAACCCCTTCGACCGCGCCGGGTCCGCGTCTGTCGGCCTCGTCGTCCCGGCCGGTTGGGCTGCCCCGCCGCACCAGGACATCGAGCTCGGCGCGAGGGGCGAGGGGCGGCTGCGCTTCTCGCTTACCGCGGGCGGGCGTGGAGGCGTGGTTGCCGCCGGCATCACGATCGGCGACCGGCGGTTCGGCCAGCAGGCCGAGGCACTGGTGGCGGTCGCGGAATGATCGCGCTTCGCTTCGACACGACGGGCCGCCGTGTGGAGGTAGGCCCGGAGGAGGGGGGTCGCTGGTTCTCGCTTTCGCTGCTTGCCGCGCTCGACACGATCGAGGCGCCGGACGAGACGCTCACGATCGAGGCGCCCCGTCAGGAGGACGGCGTCACGATCGTCGAGCGGCGCTCGACCGTGTGGGACCGAGCCTGGACGGAGCTTCGACTGCGCGACGGCGCGCTCGAGATCCAGTCCTGCGTGAGCGGGCACGGCGCGCTTGCCGAGGTCCGGCTCCTCGGTGGTCGCTCGGCGATCGCCGGCGCGCCGCTCGGCCTCCTTGCTAGCGGCACCGATCTCCGCACGCTCTTCAACCCGAGCCCGGAGGACGACCTCGCCCCTGAACGGCCGGTTCGCGAAGGAGCGGCAAACGGCGTCGTCGGCGACGGCGAGCCGGGCCGCGGCCGCTGGCTCTTCACTCCTGCGCCGCTCTATCTCGCCTTCGGCGACGGCGGCACGTGGGTCGACCTCGGCGTCGCCGCCCCCGTCGCCGAGCTCCGCTTCCTGGAGCTCGTGTGCGAGTCGCACGCGAACGGATTCTCGATCCGGCTCGATTACGAGGGGCACACGCGGGTCGACGGGGAGTTCCGTGCTCCGGCGCTCGTGCTCACCCCGGGCGTAGCCGACCCCTACAAGGGGCTCCGCCGGCACCGGGACGATCTCGCTGCGCGCGGCTACGCGCCCCCGCCCGCGCGTCGCGAAAGGCCGGGGTGGTGGCTCGAGCCGATCTTCTGCGGCTGGGGTGCACAGTGCTACCTCGAGACGGTTTCCGGCGGGCTCGCGCGCGACTACGCGACGCAGGAGAACTACGACGCGTTCCTCGCCGCGCTCGCCGGCCACGACGCGGAGCCGGGCACGATCGTGCTCGACGACAAGTGGCAGGCGACCTACGGTGCGAATGACCCGGACCCGGTCAAGTGGCCTGACCTCGCCGGGTGGATCGCCGACCGCCACGCCGACGGCCGACACGTGCTCCTCTGGTGGAAGGCGTGGGACCCCGACGGGGTCGATCCGGCGCTCTGCGTGCGGAACGCCGACGGTACGCCCGTAGCGCTCGACCCGTCGAACCCCGCCACGCGCGAGTTCTTGCACGCGATGCTCGCCCGGATGCTCTCCGGCGACGGCCTCGACGCCGACGGGCTCAAGATCGACTTCACCGCACGCACCCCGAGCGGCCGCGCGCTCACGCACAGCGGCGGCGGCTGGGGGATAGCGCTCCTGCACGAGCTCCTGCCGTCGTCTACGAGGCGGCGAAGGCCGCGAAGCCCGACGCCCTCGTGATCACGCACACGCCCCATCCGAGCTTCGCGGACGTGACCGACATGATCCGGCTGAACGACATGTTCGGCGGCGCGATCGTCCCGCAGATGACGTTCCGCGCCGAGGTCGTGCGCGCCGCGCTCCCCGAGCTCCCGATCGACACCGACGACTGGCGCATCCCCGACAAGCGCCAATGGCGTGAGTTCCTCGAGGTGAAGCCGGAGATCGGCGTGCCGTCGCTCTATTACGCGACGCATCTCGACGCCACGGGCGAGGCGCTCGACGACGACGATTACGCGGCGCTCCGCCGTGTGTGGGCAAAGGAAGTGCGAGCTTGACGGACGGGCCGATCACGCTGGCGGATGTCGCGCGGGAGGCGGGGACATCGCCCTCGACCGCTTCCCGGGCGCTGAGCGGCCGGGGCTACGTGGCCCCCGACGTCCGCAAGCGCCTCGTCGCGACCGCCGAGCGCCTCGGCTATGTGCCGAACCTCTCCGCGCGCACGCTGAAGCAGCGGACGAGCCGCGTCGTCGGGGTCATCGTCTCCGACCTCTCGAATCAGTTCTATGCGGCGCTTGCCGCCGGCATCGAGCAGTCGCTCCGCGAGGCGGACTACCAGATGCTCATCCTCGGCGACAACAGCAACGCGGGGGAAGAGCTCGCGGGGGCCCGGACGTTCCTCTCGATGCGTGCGCCCGGCGTGATCATGACGCCGGCTTCGAGCGCGACGGCCGACCTGCTCGCCAAGCGCGGCGTCCCGGTGGTCGAGGTGGATCGCCGGCTCGCTCCCAATTCCTGCGACGCGGTCGTCATCGACAACGAGCGCGGCGCGTGCGACGCCGTCAGGCATCTCCTCGACCTCGGCCACGAGCGGATCGCGCTCCTCGTCGCCCGAACCGACTGGACGACCGATGCCGGCCGCCTTGCCGGGTACCGCTCGGCGCTCGCCGAGGCGGGCCTGAAGGTCGATCGCAAACTGATCCTGGAGATCGAGACCCACGAGATCGAGGCGGCGACGCGCATCGACGAGCTCCTCCGGACCGAGCGGCCGACGGCGATCTTCGCGGCGAACAACGTGCTCGCCGAGCAGGCCTGGCGCGTGCTCCGCAGGCGGAACCTCGACATCCCCGGCGACGTCTCGCTCGTCGCCTTCGACGACGTGCCGTGGATGGAGATGGTGCAGCCGCCGATCACGGCGGTGCGCCAGCCGGCCTACGAGATGGGCCGCCGAGCTGCGCTGCTTCTCCTTCGCCGCCTCGACGATCCGACGTGCGGGCGCACCGTGGAGGTCCTGCAGCCGGAGCTCGTCGTCCGCGGCTCGACCGCCGCGAAAAGTTAGGCGAGGGCCGCGAAAAAATCACGTTGACGGCCGCGCTCGGGTGTGGTTACGTTGCCACAGACTGGACCAGTCACTACTGATTTCTTCTCTGGAGGGATACATGGAGGGTCGGAAGAAGCGCGTGCTGGCTGTGCTTCTCGCGGCGTCTGCCCTAGCGGCAATCGCGGTGAGTGCGGCTGGAGCGCGGACGACGAAGTCGGCCGCGGGCACGCTGAACATCTATGGGTACGGTCCCGGCGACGACGTGCAGGAGAACCGCGCGGCGTACGCCAAGGACCAGCTCAACGGCACCACGATCAGTCGTCCGGCCGGCGATTTCAACGATCAGCAGTTCCTGACGCAGCTTGCGTCCGGGCAGGTGCCGGACCTCGTTCGCATGGGCCGCCCGCGTGTTGCCCAGTACGCGTCGAAGGGCGTCCTGCAGCCGATGGATGCATGCGTCAACCCCGTCAAGAAGCAGTACCGCGTCGGCGCGCTCAAGGCGATGACCTACGGCGGCCACATCTACGGGCTGCCCGAGTTCACGAACCAGATCACGCTGATCGTGAACCAGAGCGCGTTCAAGTCGGCCGGCGTGCCGATCAGCGCGGCCCAGACGAGGAACTGGAAGCAGCTCCTCGCCACCGCGAAGAAGCTGACGAAGTTCGACGGGAGCGGGAATGTCACGCGGATCGGGTTCGACCCGAAGATCCCGGAGTTCTTCCCGCTGTGGGTGAAGTGGTTCGGCAAGGACATCATCTCGAAGAACGGCCTGAGGGCCCAGCTGAACACCCCGCAGGCGATCGCGGCGCTTACCTACACCGTCTCGATCATCAACGCGGAGGGCGGCTGGAACAAGTTCAAGGCTTTCCGGGACACGTTCGATTTCTTCGGAAAGGGGAACCCGCTGGTGAAGGACCAGCTGGGCTTCTGGCCGATGGAGAGCTTCATCTACAACGTGTTCTCGAACAACTCGCCTGACGCGGATCTCATCGCCAAGTACTTCACGAACCGCAAGGGCGGCCCGATCACGATGTTCAGCGGCAACGGCTGGGTCGTGCCGAAGGGCTCGAAGAACGCAGCCGACGCGTGTGCCTACATGAAGGCCGTCACCTCGGTGAATGCCTGGATGTCTGCCGCGAAGAAGCGGTACGACGCGCGCAAGGCTGCCGGCTCGACGTTCACGGGCGTCTACACGGCGAACACGGTCGCCGACAAGAAGACGTACGAGGACATCTACCAGTCGTTCGGCCATCCGCAGTTCGACGCGGCAGTGAAGATCCTCGTCAACGCGCCGAAGTACGGCTTCGAGCTGCCCCCGTCCCCGGGCGGTCAGCAGTTCGTCCAGGCCTACCTCGACGCCATCAACCGTGTGCTCGCGGGCCAGCAGAGTCCTCGCCAGGCGCTGAACCAGGCGCAGCGCGAGGCGCAGACCGCGATCAACGCCAACAAGTAGTTCAATAGGGACGCTCTTGGCCAGCGTCACCGCAGCACGCACCGCGCCGGGCCCCTCGAGGGCCCGGCGCTGGTTCGCCGGTTTCCGCGAGAAGGAGACGTGGACGGCGTACCTCTTCATCTTCCCGTGGATCTTCGGCTTCCTCGTGCTGACCCTCGGGCCGATGCTCTTCAGCCTGTACTACTCGTTCACGAACTACGGGCTGCAGCAGATCGCGGGCCTCGACTCGACGAAGACGGTCGGCCTGAAGAACTACCGGCAGCTCCTCGACGACCCCAAGGTCGCACAGTCGCTGAAGAACACCTTCATCTACACGGTGATGATGGTGCCGGGGAAGATCATCGTCGCGCTGCTCCTCGCCGTCGTCCTGATGCGCATCGGCGAGAAGCTCGGCGGGATCTTCCGCACGATCTTCTACCTGCCGCACATCACGCCGCCGGTCGCGATCGGCGTGCTCCTGCTCTACCTCTTCAACGGCCGCATCGGCATCGTCAACAAGGCGCTCGGCGCCATCGGCATCCAGGGGCCGTTCTGGACGAGCGACCCGAACTGGATCAAGCCGAGCCTCGCGATCATGGACATCTGGGCGTGCGGCGGGACGATGGTCATCCTGCTCGCGGCGCTCTACGGCGTGCCGCGCCACCTCTACGAGGCGGCTGCGATGGACGGCGCATCGAAGAAGCGCCAGTTCTTCAACATCACGCTGCCGATGATCAGCCCGGCGCTCTTCTTCTGCTTCATCATCCTGACGCTCGCGGGCCTGAACCAGTTCACGCAGGCGTACACGGCGTTCTTCGGCGCCGGAACCGCCGGCGGCCAGTCGGAGGCGGCGCTCTTCTACTCGATCTACCTGTTCAGGAACGCGTTCGAGTACTTCAACATGGGCTTCGCATCGGCGATGGCCTGGCTGCTCTTCGCGATCAGCCTCACGATCACGTTCATCAACATCGGCGTCAGCCGCCGGTTCGTCTACTACCAGGGGGAGCAGAAGAAGTGAGCGCCGCAGGGCAGGAGAACCAGCCGCCGGTCCTGACGGCGGGGTCGACCAATCCGCTGCCACAGGCCGCCGTCACGCAGACCTCGGAGCGCCGTTCGCCCCGGGGCTGGGTCTCGCAGGGGCTCTTCGTCCTGCTGCTCACCGGCCTCTCGATCCTCTTCCTCTATCCGTTCCTCTGGCTGATCAGCGCGGCGTTCAAGCCGCGCGGCGAGACGTTCGACAACCGCCTGATCCCGCTGCACTGGGCGTGGAACTTCACCGGGCCGGATCGTCCCGCCCCGTACCCGCAGTACCTCTTCAACGTCGCTCCGGTCGGGCGCTGGCTCTTCAACAGCCTCTGGATCAGCTTCCTCGGCGCAGCGTGCGTGACGATCTCGAGCGCGCTCGTCGCGTTCGCCTTCGCATACTTCCGCTTCCCGCTGCGGAACTTCATGTTCGGGATCCTGCTCGCGACGATGATGCTCCC
This sequence comes from uncultured Actinomycetes bacterium, assembly GCA_963794045.1. GTDB lineage: Bacteria > Actinomycetota > Thermoleophilia > Gaiellales > Gaiellaceae > Palsa-739. The sequence goes on along the minus strand of CAWCCJ010000010.1, from coordinate 222,143 downwards.
CGGTGAGGTGACGATGATCCCCGTCTACCTCCTGTGGAACCACATCGGCAAGTTCACGCTCGCCCATCCGTGGCTGCCGCACATCGGCACCGGCACGCAGTACCCGCTTTGGGTGCCGAACCTCTTCGGAAGCGCCTTCTACATCTTCCTGATGCGGCAGTTCTTCTTAGGCATCCCGCGTGACTATTTCGAAGCCGCCCGCATGGACGGCGACGGTTACTTCTCGATGTTCCGCCGCATCGCGCTGCCGCTGGCGAAGCCTGCGCTCATCGTCGCGTTCATCTTCGAGATCCAGGCGAAGTGGTTCGACCTGATGACGCCGCTCATCTACCTGCGCGACACCACGCTCTGGACGGTGCCGCTCGGCCTGAAGAGCCTGCTCGACCGCTTCAACGCGGGCGGAGGCGGCGAAGGCGACTACCAGGTCGTGATGGCAGGGACGCTTCTGCTCGTCATACCCATGGTCCTGCTCTTCGCCGGGTTCCAGAAGTACTTCATCCGCGGCATCGCGGTTCAGGGACGCAAGGGGTAGATGGTGGCGAGTGTCGGAGCAACCCCTGCCGTCGGAACGGGCGGCACGGAGCCGGCAGCGCGTGGTCCCGTGCTCGGCCTCGATATCGGCGGCACGAAGATCGCCGTCGGCGTCGTCGACGATCACGGCAGCGTCCTCTCCTATCTGCGGGCGCCCAGCAACCCGGAGCGGGGCCCGGGCGAGAGCCTCGAGCGGCTCTTCGAGCTCGGCCACCAGGCCGTCGCCGACGCGGGAGTCGACATCCACGCCGTCGGGATCGGCTGCGGGGGGCCTCTCGACTCCGAGCGTGGGGTACTGATCGCGCCGCTCCATCTCCCGGGCTGGCGGGACGTCGCCGTGACGGCTCTCGCCGAGCAGGCATTCGAGCAGCCCGCGTTCCTTGAGAACGACGCGACTGCGGCGGCGGCTGCGGAGCACCGCTTCGGTGCCGGCGTGGGAACGCGTCACATGCTCTACCTGACGATCTCGACCGGAGTCGGAGGTGGGGTGATCGTGGACGGTGAGCTCTATCGCGGTGCGGAAGGCAACGGGAGCGAGTTCGGGCACGTCACCGTCGACTGGCACGGCCGCCGCTGCCGCGGCTGTGGCCGCCTCGGCTGCCTCGAGGCGTACGTCTCGGGCACGTCGATCTCCGAGCGCGCCGCCGAGGCGGGGCTACCGGGGCTCGACGCGTCGCAGCTCGCCGCGCGCGCGGAGGAGGGTGATCCCCTCGCCCGCGCACTGTGGGACGAGACGATCGAGGCCCTCGCCTGCGGGTTGACGTCGATCGTGAACCTCTTCGAGCCGGAGCTCGTCGTCATCGGTGGCGGCGTCTCGAATACCGGTGAGCAGCTGCTCGGCCCGGTCCGTAAGCGCGTGCGAGCGGAGGCAATGACACCTGCAGGACACGACGTGAACATCGTCCGGGCGGGTCTCGGTGACCATGTCGGCGTCGTCGGCGCTGCGGCGATCGCGCTGGACCGCGTCGTTGCCTGACACCCCCGCGGACGCACTTGCCGAGCACCGCGACGTGCTGGCGCGGATGGAGTCGCTACTCCCCGTGGTCGAGTCCGTGGCGCAGGCGATCGTGCAGGCGTACACCGCCGACCGGCGCGTCTACACGTTCGGGAACGGCGGCAGCGCCGCCGACTCCCTGCACTTCGCCGAAGAGCTCGTGGCGCGGTTCAAGCGCGAGCGGCGTCCGCTCGCGGCGCAATCGCTCGCCGCGGATCCCACGGCCCTCACCTGCATCGCGAACGACTACGAGTACGACGACGTTTTCGCGCGCCAGGTTCGCGCGTTCGTCCGCACCGGCGACATCGCCATCGGGTTCACCACGAGCGGCCGCTCGCCGAACGTCGTCCGCGCCCTCGAAGCGGCCCGCGAGGCGGGTGCGGTCACCGTGGTATTCGGAGGCGGCGAGGGCGAGCCCGCCGCCTCCATTGCGAAGTATGCGCTCATCGTCCCATCGAGCTCGACGGCACGCGTCCAGGAGATGCACGTCCTGATGCTGCACATGATCCTCGAGCAGGTCGACATGTGGGCCGCCTCGTGATCGAGCAGCGCGTCCACATGATCGGCAATGCGCACATCGACCCCGTGTGGCTCTGGCAGTGGCCGGAGGGCTATCAGGAGGTCCGTGCAACCTTCCAGTCGGCCGTCGACCGGCTCGACGAGTACCCGGACTTCGTCTTCACCTGCGACTCGTCGCTCTTCTTCCGGTGGGTCGAGGAATCCGACCCTGCGCTCTTCGAGCGCATCCGCGAGCACATCGCGGGGGGCCGGTTCCAGGTGATCGGCGGCTGGTGGATCGAGCCGGACTGCAACATCCCGTGCGGCGAGTCATTCGTCCGCCATGCGCTGTACGGACAGCGCTATCTGCGCGAGAAGTTCGGCATCATGGCGACGACCGGCGCGAACCTCGACTCGTTCGGGCACAACGCGACCATCCCGCAGATCCTCCGGAAGACGGGCGTCGACTCCTACGTCTTCCTCCGGCCCGGGCCGAACGAGAATTCGAAGGTGCCGGGGCCGCTCTTCTGGTGGGAGTCCCCGGACGGATCCCGCGTCCTCGCCTACCGCATCCCGCACGAGTACTGCGCGCCGAAGGACGACATCGGCGAGCACGTCGAGAAGGCGATTGCGACGCTGCCTTCGGACCGCGAGGAGCTGGCGGTCTTCTACGGCGTCGGCAACCACGGCGGCGGCCCGACGAAGGCGAACCTCGAGCAGATCGCGCGGATGCGCGCCGACGGGCGGCCGGGGCTCGAGCTCAGCTCCCTGCGCCGCTTCTTCGACTCGGTCGGTGTGCGGGGCGACTTCCCCGTGTGGCGCGGGGAGCTGCAGTACCACTCGCCGGGGTGCTACACGACGCACTCGGGGATCAAGCGCTGGAACCGGCGTGCGGAGAACCTGCTCCAGCGCGCCGAGAAGTGGAGCATCATTGCGGACTCGCTCGGCGTGCAGCGCTACCCGCTCGCGGAGCTCTCTGAGGCGTGGAAGCTCTTGCTCTTCAACCAGTTCCACGACACGCTCGCCGGCACCTCGATCGAGCCGGCCTACGACGACGCGCGCGACCAGATAGGTCATGCATCCTCCGTCGCCTCGCTTGCCTTCAATCGAGCTGTGCAGTCGATCGCGCGCCAGATCGCGATCGACCAGGAGGAGGAGATGCGGCCGGTCGTCGTCTTCAACCCGCATGCGTGGACGCTCCGTGCGGACGTCGAGGTCGAGTACACATGGCTTCGCGAAGAGGGCGCGCACGTCGTCGACGAGGAGGGCGAGGCGGTGCCGATGCAGCTGACGCGGCCGCTCACGACGATGAGCAGCGCGCGCGGCCGGCTCGTGTTCCCGGTCGAGGTGCCGCCGCTCGGTTACCGCACGTATCGCGTTCGGAAGGGATCGGTCGCAGGGGAGCCGCTCACGGCGACCGACACGACGCTCGAGAACTCGCATCTCCGGCTCGAGCTCGACCCGTCGACCGGGCGCATCCGGAGCCTCGTGCTGAAGTCGCCTGGAGTCGACCTCGCCGCGCCGGCTGCAAAGCACGCCGTCGTCATCCAGGATCTGAGCGACACCTGGGGCCACAACGTCGACTCGTACGACACCGAGATCGGCGAGTTCGCGTGCGAGTCGGTCACGCTCCTCGAGACGGGCCCCGTGCGCGCGATGCTGCGCGTCGAGAGCCGCTACGGATCCTCGACTCTGCGCGAGGACTACGTCCTCGCCGCCGACATGCCCTACGTCGACGTGCGCGTCGCGATCGACTGGCACGAGCAGCTGAAGCTGCTGAAGCTCCGATACCCGACATCCGTGGACCCGGGCGGGCGACCTACGAGACGCCGTACGGCCACCTCGAGCGGACGACGAGCGGACACGAGGAGCCGGGGCAGTCGTGGGTCGACGTCGCGGGCGGCGATCGCGGCCTCGCCGTCATGAACGACGCGAAGTACGGCTACGACGTTCGCGGCGGGGACATCGGCATCAGCGCCGTCCGCAGCCCCGTCTGGGCGTGGCACGACCCGCGCGAGCTCGAGGAGGGCGGCGACTTCGAGTACATGGATCAGGGCCGCCAGACGTTCCTCGTCCGGCTCGTCCCGCACGCCGGGGATTGGCGCGAGGCCGGGGTCGTCCGGCGTGCCGCGGAGCTGAACCAGCCGGCCTTCGCGCTCATCGAGACCTTCCATGAAGGGCCGCTGCCGCAGCATGCGTCGTTCGCCGCCGACGGGGAGGGCGACGTCGTCGTGACCGTGGTCAAGGGGGCCGAGGAGGGAGAGGGAGTCGTCGTACGGGCGTACGAGTCCTCAGGACGCGACGCGCGAGCGACGCTCACGGTGCTCGATCGCACATTCGGCGCGCAGTTCGGTGCGCACGAGATCAAGACGTTCTTTCTGCCTCGCGACGGTGAGCCCGTCGAGGTGGATCTGCTCGAGCTGTGAGCTCGATCGACGGCGACGGCTGGCAGCTCAGGGGCTGGCTCGGAGACGAGTGGCGCTGGCACGTGGGGAAGCCGTGGGATACACCCGGCTGGCTGCCGGCGCGTGTTCCGGGCAGCGTCGTCGACGACCTCGTGCGGGCGGGTGAGGTGCCGACGCCGTACTTCGAGCGGCAGAGCCGCCTCGCCGAATGGGCCGCCGATCGAACCTGGGTCTACCGGCGGCGCGTGACGGGCGGAACCTTCGAGTTCCAGGGCGTCGACCACGAGGCGACGGTGTTCCTCGACGGCGAGGAGATCGCGCACCACGTCGGCTCCTTCACGCCCTTCCGCATCGACGTGCCGGACGGAGAGCACCTGCTGGCCGTCGCCGTGCACGAAGCGCCCGAGAGCGAGCCCCAGGTTGGACGGACGAGTCGCGTGCGCGTGCACAAGAGCCGCATGGGGTACGGCTGGGACTTCTGCCCGCGGCTCGTCCACCAGGGCATCTGGCGGTCGATCGGGGAACCGCGTGGGTATCCGGAGGTGAGCTACGCCGACGGCGTCGGCCGCGTCGAGCTCGAGGGCGAGCTGCTGCTCGAAATCGAGCAGCCCGAGCTCTGGTGGCCGAACGGCTCCGGCGAGCAGCGGCTCTACCGCGCCGGCGAGTTCGACGTCGGCTTCCGCACCGTCGAGCTCGTTCCGAACGAAGGTGCACCCGACGACGCGCTGCCGTACACGCTCGTCGTCAACGGCGAGCGCATCTTCATGCGCGGCTGGAACTGGGTCCCGATCGATGCCCTCTACGGGGTGCCGCGGCCGGAGAGGCTCGAGCATCTCCTGCGGCTCGCGCAGCGCGCAAACGTCAACGTCCTGCGCGTGTGGGGTGGGGGCGTGCTCGAGAGCGACGAGTTCTATGCGCTGTGCGACCGGCTCGGCCTCCTCGTCTGGCAGGAGTTCTCGCAGTCGAGCTCGGGGCTCGAGAGCACCCCGGCGGAGGACCCCGATTTCGTGGCGACGCTTGCCGACGACGCGCGACAGATCGTCCCACGCCTGTCCTGGCATCCGTCCCTGTTTGCGTGGTGCGGCGGCAACGAGCTCGCCTGGCCCGACGGAGAGCCGATCGACGAGCGCTCGCCGGCGATCCGCGCCCTCGGGGAGGTCGTCCGCGCGCTGCGACCCCGTACGCGTGTGGCTACCGACCTCGCCGACCGGGCCGCAAGGACGCTACGACATGCACGGGCCATGGGAGCACCAGGGGCTTCGCGATCACTACGCACACTACGACTCCCGAACGAATCTCATCCACAGCGAGTTCGGCGTCGAGGGAATGACGAACCGGCGCGCGCTCGATGAGTTGATCGCGCCCGAGCATCGCTGGCCGGCCGACCGGACCAACCCGGTCTACGAGCACCTCGGCGCATGGTGGAACAACGCACCTCTCGTGCAAGAGGCATTCGGCGGACGCATCGATGACATCGAGACCATGCGGCGCGCTTCGCAGTGGCTCCAGTACGAGGGTCTGCGCTATGCCGTCGAGGCGACGATCCGGCGGGCCTGGCGGGCGAGCGGCGTGCTGCCGTGGCAGTTCAACGAGTCGTTCCCGAACGCCTGGTGCACGTGCGCCGTCGACTGGCACGGCGAGCCGAAGCCCGTGTACTACGGCGTCGCGCGCGCCTATCGCGGCGCTCCGAGCGCGCAGTTCGCGACCTGCGCGTGGGGAGGGCTCGGGGAAGTGCGCGCTCTTGCGTCTGCGCCTGCACGGCTCCTCGACCTCGACGGACGGGTCGTCGCCGACGGAGACGGCGAGATCGCGGCGCCGCTGGACGCCTTCACCGACGACATCTTCCTGCTCGACGTGAGCGGCAACCGTTATGTCATGTCGCGAACCGAGAATCTGGCGCCGCTGCTCGATTTGCCGCGGGCGACATTGGCGCTCCGCGACGGCGTGTTGACGAACACCGGCGACGTGGCCGCCGTCGGTGTCGTCCTCGAGGCGGACGACCGCCGGGCGCTCTTCGACGACAACGTCCTCGACCTCCTTCCGGGCGAGCGCGTGCAGGTCGGCCCCGCGACGAGAGCGGAGGGCTGGAATGCTCGTGTGTAGCGCGCTCGCGCCGGACGGCTCGCCCGTCGACGGCTTCGCGCTCGAGGGCGTGACGGTGACGTATGCGGGGGCGGAGCCCGTCGACGCCGGCATTCGCGTCTCGCTCGACTTGCCGCCGACCGATGATCCCAGATGGCTCGTCCCCGGTCTCTTCTACGGCGAGAACCGGCCCGAGAACTGCACGAAGCTCTTCCCACGCTTCACGCCGGGCAGGGTCGATGTGGCGCGCATGGAGTCCGACGCCTGGTCGTTTCGCGCCGACCGCTGCGCGACGCCGGCGGTCTTCGCCCGCGGCGGCGGGCTCGTCACCCGCGAGGTCTCGCCCCTCGGGCAGGCCGGTGTCGGCTTCGCCTATCGCGACGGGCGCCCCACGATCTGGCTCGACTTCCCCTACCGCGAGGAGCCGCTCGCCTATGACGGCTCGGACGACCCCGCCCCGGCCGACGTGCAGACGTACCGCTGGCAGCCGGGAGAGCAGGTCACGCTCGACTTCGAGCAGCGCACCGGCGACTGGCGGGCCGAGCTCGCGCCGCGACAAAGCGTGCAGCCCGAGGGCTGGGTGTCGATCGAGGAGGCGGCGGAGCTCGCGGCCTACGGGCTGCACCGCTGGCACTACAAGCCCGATCCTGCACGGTTGATCGAGACGCGCTCGTTCGACACGAACGAAGAGCGTGACCACATGCACGTCGCCTGGGTGAGCGGCGCGCCCTATGCGTACGCTCTCCTCCGGCACGGCCTGCGCGTCGGGAACGACGAGTACGTCGCCGCGGCGGAGGCCGTGCTCGACCACATTGCCGAGAGCCTGACACCTGCTGGGATCTTCTGGCCGCAGTGGACGCTCGACCGGGGCTGGACCTGGGGCTGGCATGCCGATCACTCACGCGCGCATGCGCGGACGATCGCCGATGCGACGCTCTTCATGTTGCGCGCGGGGGGCCGCTGGCGCGACGCCGCGCTCTCGAACGTATCCGTTGCGCTGCGAACGCAGCGCGAGGACGGTGCGTTTCCGTCGGCGCATCATCTCGAGACCGGGGACGCCGTCTCGTGGGAGGGGACGGCCGGCATGTCGTGGATCCCCGCACTGGTGGCTTCCGGGCACGTCGACGAGGCGCGGCGCGCCGGTGCGTATTACGCGCGCTTCGACACGTGGTACGGCGCGCCCGAGGACGTCGACCTCGCGCCGAGCTCGGAGGACGGTTATGCGGCGGTGATGGCGTTCGTGGCACTCGAGGACTGGGAGACTGCCCGCCGCGCGGCCGACTGGACGCTGACGTTCCGGTACTCGTACGACGTGGACTTTCCGCCGGACTCGTTGCTCGGTGCGTACGGCTTCCGCTCGACCGGCGCCGACCAGGCTTCGCCGGCGAACCAGCACCTGCACGCGTTCGGGCTCATCTGCCTCCCCGAGATGATGCGTCTCGGCGAGCCCTACAGCTACGGCGGCATTACAGCACCTCGAGTGCTTCCGCCAGTTCGTCGCCCGTCGGGACGGCGACTTCGGAGCCCAGCGCGGCATGACCGCGGAGCGGTACCTGCAGACGGTGTGCTTCGGCCCGAAGGGAACGCTCGAGCCGCTCGCGCACGCGTGGACGACGGGCGTCCTCCTGCTCGCCTGCGAGGAGGTGCTCGCGTGAGCGCGTTCCCGGAAGGCTTTCTCTGGGGGGTTGCGACGTCGGCCTTTCAGATCGAGGGCTCCCTCGACGCCGACGGACGTGGCCCATCGATCTGGGACGACTTCCCGAGCGACGCCGGGGAGACCGGCGCCGTCGCCTGTGACCACTACCGGCGCTGGCGCGAGGATGTCGATCTCATCGCGTCACTCGGTGTGAACGCGTACCGCTTCTCGATCGCCTGGCCGCGCCTGATGCCGAACGGCTTCGGGAGCATCGAGCAGCGAGGCTTCGACCACTACTCCCGACTGATCGACGCGCTGCTCGAGCGCGGCATCGAGCCCGTCGTCACCCTCTACCACTGGGACCTGCCCGCTGGGCTCGATTGGCGCGACCGCGATACCGTGCTGCGGTTCGTCGAGTTCGCGACTCGCTGCTACGAGGCCTACGGCGACCGCGTGCGCTGGTGGCTGACGATCAACGAGCCCTGGATCGTCGGCCTGCTCGGGTTCCTGCTCGGCCTGCACGCGCCGGGCATCGAGGGCGACCTGCGCGGCGAGGTGACCGTGTTCCATCACCTGTTGCTCGCGCACGGGCTCGCCGTTCAGGAGTACGGCGGCGACGGGAGCATCGGGCTTGCGCCGAACCTCTTCCCGCACTACCCGGCGAGCGACGACGCTGCCGACCTCGACGCGGTGCGCGGTTCCGACGGGTACACGAACCGCTGGTTCCTCGATGCGATCTACAAGGGGCAGTATCCCGAGGACATGCGCGCGCGCTACGAGCAGCATCTCGGCGAGCTCACCTTCGTGCAGGAAGGCGACCTCGAGATCATCTCCACCCCGACCGATTTTCTCGGCGTCAACTACTACGCGCCGCGCGTCATGCAGGCGGCGCCCGGCGACACGCCGTGGCCTTGGCGGGTCGTCGTTCCCGAGCACGTCCGGACGACCGGCGGATTCACGGACGGCGTTGCGCGCACGGAGGCGGGAACGCCCATCGTCCCGCACGGGCTCACCGACCTGCTGGTCCGCATCAAAGAGGACTACGGGGCGCCGCCCGTGATGGTCACGGAGAACGGCGCGGTTTTCCCGGAGCCCCAGCACGATGAGCGCCGAGTCGCGTTCATCCACGATCACGTCGCTGCGCTGAAGGACGCGATCGACGCCGGCGTGCCCGTCGTCGGCTACTGCCACTGGTCGTTGATGGACAACTTCGAGTGGAAGCTCGGCTACGCGCAGCGGTTCGGCCTCGTGCACGTGAACTACGAGACGCTCGAGCGCACGGTGAAGGACAGCGGCCGCTACTACGGGCAGATCGCGCGCGCAAATGAGCTGGTGAGGCCGTGAAGCTCGCGGTCGTCGGCGCGGGCTCGACGTATACGCCCGAGGTCGTCGACGGGCTCGTCCGGCTGCGCGAGCTGATCGACGTCGACGACCTGTGGCTCCACGACACGAACGACGAGCGGCTCGCCACGGTGGCAGGCCTCGGGCGGCGAATGCTCGCGCGGGCGGGGCACCCCGCACGGCTCGAGACGACGTCGAGTCTCGACGCGGCCGTCGAGGGCGCAGACGCCGTCCTGATCCAGATCCGAGTCGGAGGACAGGATGCGCGCACGGTCGACGAGACGGTGCCGCTCGCGTGCGGCTGCCTCGGCCAGGAGACGACCGGCTTCGGCGGCCTTGCGAAGGCGTTGCGCACGGTGCCGGTCGTGCTCGAGATCGCGGAGCGGGCGCGCGAGCTCGCACCGGACGCGTGGATCGTCGACTTCACGAACCCGGTCGGCATCGTGACGAAGGGACTGCTCGACGCCGGCCATCGCGCCGTCGGGCTCTGCAGCGCGGCGATCGTGTTCCAGCGCCACTTCGCGAAGATCCTCGAGGTCGACCCGCGGCGCATCGAGCTCGACCACCTCGGGCTCAATCACCTGACCTGGGAGCTTGGAGTCCGGCTCGACGGTGCGGACGTGTTGCCGCGGCTCCTCGGCGACGAGAACGCGGAGCGCGTGGCGCGTGCGACCGGGCTTCCTGCGCAGCTCGTCCAGCGGCTCGGCAACGTCCCCTCCTATTACCTGCACTACTTCTACGAGCACGACGCCGTCGTCGCCGAGCAGCAGCAGTCGCCTTCACGCGCAGAGATCGTGTCCGGCATCGAGGCGGAGCTGCTGCACCTCTACGCGGACGAGGCGCTCAGCGAGAAGCCCGAGCTCCTGAAGCAGCGCGGCGGCGCCGGCTACTCCGAGGCGGCGGTCGAGCTCATCGCGAGCCTCCTCGGAACCGGAGGCGAGGGCCGGCACGTGATCAACCTGCGCAACGACGGTGCACTGCCCTTCCTCGCCGACGACGCCGTGGTCGAGGTGCCCGCGCACGTCGAGCCGGGGGGTGTGCGACCCGTCGCGCTGCCCGAGCTCGGCGCCCTCGAGCGCGGGCTCGTGACCCACGTCTCGGCGTACGAGGATCTCGCGCTCGACGCTGCTCTCCACGGCGGCCGCGAGCGGGTCTTTCGAGCGCTGCTCGCTCATCCACTCGTAGGGCAGGCAGCACTCGCCGACGACTTGACCGACCGGATGCTCGCCGCGAACAAGGGTTTCCTGCCGTGGGTGTAGTTGTCGGCGTCGACGGCGGCAACTCGAAGACCGATGTGCTCGTCGCCCGCGTCGACGGCGAGCCGCTCGCATATCTGCGCGGCAGCGGGAGCAACGCGCACGGGCCGGGCGGCGCTACCGCGTGTGTCGAGGTGATCGCGGGAATCATCGAGCGTGCTCCGCTCCCGGAGCCTGCAGTGCGCGGCGCGTTCTTTCTCTGCGGCGCCGACGTCCCGTCGGATTTCGAGGCCCTCGCCGCCGGGCTCCGGGCAAAGCCGTGGGTGAGCGACGTCGTTGTCGAGAACGACACGGTCGCGCTTCTGCGCGCCGGAACCGACTCGCCCGACGCGGTCGCCGTCGTGTGCGGTGCCGGCATCAACGTCGTCGGCCGCGCCGCGGGTCGCGGGCCGGCGCGCTATCCCTCGCTCGGGTGGGAGACCGGAGACTGGGGCGGAAGCGAGATGCTCGGACGCGAGGTGCTCTTCCACGCCGCGCGCGCAGAGGACGGACGGGGCGAGCCGACAGTGCTCGCCGAGCTCGTGCGCTCGCACTTCGGGTCGAGCGTCGCGGAGGCGGGCGAGGCGGTGCACTTCCGCCGCGTGCGCGTCGAGCGGCTCGGCGAGCTCGCAGGCGCGGTGGTTGCGGCGGCAGGTGACGGTGACCTCGTGGCGGGAAGGCTCGTCGACCGGCTCGCCGAGGAGATCGCACTGATGGCGTGGAAGGCGCTTCGCGACCTCGACCTGCTCGAGTCGGCAGCCGACGTCGTGTTCGGGGGCGGGATGCTGCAGGCAGGAGAGGGTTACCTTCACGAACAGGTCGTGGCACGGCTCGAGCGAGTCGCGCCGAATGCGCGGGCAGTCGTCGCCGTGGATCCGCCCGTGGTCGGTGCGGCGCTCGCGGCGCTGGACGGGGTCGGCCGGCCCGACGCGGGAGAGCGCCTTCGGCGGGCCTTCCGCACAGGCATCGAGCTGGACGACGTGCGTGGCTGAGGTGCGCGTGTTCGCGAATGCGGAGGAGCTCGGCGCCGAGCTGGCGGCCGAGATCGCCGTCCGCCGGCCGGCGATCCTGGGGTGCCCCGGCGGCCGCAGCCTCGTGAGCACGTACCGCGCGCTCGCCCGATCCGCGGCCGATCTGTCGTCGACGACGATCGTGATGATGGACGAGTACGTGCCCGTGCCGCCGGCGGACGCGCATTTCAGCTGCCGCGGGTTCGCGCTTCGCGAGATCGCAGGTCCGCTCGGCATCCCCGACGAGAACGTGTGGCTGCCGGACCCCGACGATCCGCCCGCTTACGACGACCGCATCGCCGCGGCCGGCGGGATCGACCTCTTCCTCCTTGCGTCGGGTGCGTCCGACGGCCATGTCGCGTTCCTTCCGCCCGGCTCGCCGCGGGAGGGGACGACGAGCGTCGTTCGGCTCGCCGAGACGACGCGCCGCGACAACGTGGCGACCTTCCCGGCATTCACGTCGATCGACGACGTACCGACGCACGGCGTCTCGGTGGGGCTCGCCACGATCTCGGCCGCGCGCGACGCGCGGCTCGTGCTGCACGGTGAGGGAAAGCGCGACGCTGCAGCGCACGTCCTTGCTGCCGGCGCCTTCGATCCGCGCCTGGCCGGCGTCGATCATCCACGAGTTTCGGAGCGGTGAGATCTGGCTCGACGAGGCGGCAGCCGCGTGAACGTCCTCGTCGTCATGGCAGACCAGCTCGTCCCGTTCATGACCGGCGCGTACGGCGACCCGGTCGCCGTGACGCCCAATCTCGATGCGCTCGCGGCGGAGTCCGTGCGCTTCGACGCGGCCTACACGCCGTACCCGCTGTGCTCGCCGGCGCGTGCGGCGTTCATGACCGGCAACTATGCGTCGCGCCACGGCTGCTACGACAACGCTTCGATGCTCCCGGCCGACGCGCCGACGATTGCGCACTACCTGACGCTCGCCGGCTTCGATACCGTGCTCAGCGGCAAGATGCATTTCGTCGGCCCGGATCAGCTCCACGGCTTCGCGCGCCGTCTCACGACCGACGTCTATCCGGCCGCGATGGACTGGGTGCCGACGCAGGACGCGGACGGCCGCTTCGTGCGCGGGGGGCATGCGCGCAGCTACGTGCCGCCCGCGGGTCGGCGTCGTCGCCTGGACGAAGTTCCTCGCCTACGACGAGGAGACGCACTTCCGGGCGCTGGAGTATCTGCGAGCCGGCCCGCCGGAGCCGTTCTTCCTCGTCGTCTCGTATCACCATCCGCACGATCCCTTCCGGGTGACTCAGGATCTCTGGGACGTCTACGACGGCGTGGACATCCCGCTGCCCGCGCCGCCGGACGGACTGCCCGTCTCGGCGATGGATCGCTGGGCCAACGAAGCGCACGAGACGGATTCCGTAGACCTCGGCGATCCGGAGAGCCTGCGGGCGCTCCGCCGCGCGTACTACGGGCTCGTCACGTATATCGACCGGAAGCTCGGCGAGCTTCTGGCGGCCGTCAGCGACGACACGATCGTCGTCTTCACGAGCGATCACGGCGACATGCTTGCCGAGCGTGGAATGGTGCAGAAGCGCTGCTTCTACGAATGGTCGGCGCGGATCCCGCTCGTCGTGCGCGTGCCAGGGGCGGAGGCACGTATCGTCGAAGATCCGGTCTCGCTCCTCGACGTGGCGCCGACGATCCTCGATCTCGTCGGTGCGCAGGAGCGGCTGCCGATGGACGGGGTCAGCGTTGCGCCGTTGCTGCGCGGCGAGGCGCAACCCGATCGCACGGTGCTGTCCGAATATCACGTCGAGAAGGTGCGCGCACCCTGCTTCATGGTTCGCCGCGGCAACTGGAAGTACGTGCTCGTGCACGGCCACGACGAGCAGTTGTTCGACCTCGACCGCGACCCGGGCGAGCGGGAGAATCTCGTCGATCAGGAGCCGGCAACCGTCGCCGAGCTGCGTGCGATCGTGCTCGAGCAGTTCGAGCCGGACGAGATTGCGCGTGCGGGAGCCGAGAGCGTCCGGAGGCGCGAGCTCGTCGCACGCGCCACCGCCATGACACCCGTGCGCTGGGACTACGAGCCGCGCTTCGATGCAACCACCCAATACGTGAGGTGACCGTGACTCTCGATGCTCTCGCCCGCGACAAGGGCACGTTCCTGATGGTGGCGATGGATCAGCGCGAGTCGCTGCGTACGATGTTCCGCGAACGCGGTCATGGGTCGGACGACGAGCGCGTGCGGATGTTCAAGACGGCTGTCGCGCGGGAGCTCGCGCCCCACGCGTCCGGGTTCCTCATCGAGCCCGACTTCGTCGCCGACGTCGCGAGCTACGTCCCGCACGGGCTGATCCTTGCCGTCGATGCCCTCGTGCAGGAGCCGGGCGCGGTGGTCGAGGACACCTCGCTCGACGAGAACGTCGACGTGCCGGCGGGCGTGGATGCGCTCAAGCTGCTCGTGATCTGGCGTGACGACGACCGGCGCGCGGAGCGCGTCGCGATGTCGCGGCGCTTCGTCGAGCTCGCAGCGGAGAAGGGTGTCCTGTCGGTGCTCGAGCCCGTCGTGCGGGTGCCGGACGATCAGCGCGAGAGTGCGATCGTCGAGGCCGCGCGGGAGCTCGGAGCGACGCGGCCGTCGCTCTACAAGTGCCAGGTGCCGCTGTACGGGCGGGGCGAGCCCGATGAGATCACCCAGCGCGCGAGGGAGATCGACGCGGCGCTGCCTGTGCCGTGGGTCGTCCTCTCACAGGGCGTGGAGCCGGCCGACTTCCCGCGCGCGGTCGAGGCGTCGTGCAAGGGCGGCGCGTCCGGGATGCTCGCGGGCCGCGCGGTGTGGACGGAGACCCTCGACGCCGACGACCCGACCGAGCTCCTCCGCGAGATCTCGGTGCCGAAGCTGCAGGAGCTCGCGGCAATCGTCGACGCGCACGGGCGGCCGTGGCGCGAGAAAGGAGCGGCATGAGCGATTCGGGCTTCTATCGCGAGAACGGCTACCTCCGCGTCGAGGGGCTCTTCAACGCAGGGGAAGTGGAGGAGATGCGCGCGGCGATCGACCAGATCCTCGCCGATGTCGAGGGCACGGCGAACGACGCGAACCACCGGTGGAGCGCCGCCGAGAAGGAGACCGTCCTCAAGGGCTTCCACAACGTGCAGTACCACGCAGGGGCGTTCACGCGGGCCGTCGCGCATCCGCGCCTCGTCCGAGTGCTGATGCAGCTGATCGGGCCGAACGTGCAGCTCCATCACACGAAGATGCTCGTGAAGCCGCCCGAGAACGGGGCGCCGTTCCCGATGCACCAGGACTACCCCTACTTCCCGCACGAGCGGCACACGATGCTCGCGGCAAGCATTCACCTCGACGACACCGACGAGGAGAACGGCTGCCTGCATGTGGTGCCGGGCTCGCACGCGCTCGGACCAATGGAGCCGACGGGGGAGAGCAACAATCTCGACACTCCGCTCGAGGACGGAACGCCGCTTCCCTGCAAGTCTGGGGACGTCCTCTTTTTCAATTACCTGACGATTCACGGGTCGGGCGTGAACCGCAGCATGCGGGCGCGTCGCAACGTTCTCTTTCAGTACCGGGATCCCGAGGACATGCCGCTCCGGAGAAACGGTGTCGAGGAGCACGTGGACTGGGGCCACGGGCTGATGGTCGCCGGGCGTAACCCGGTCTACTGGCAGACACGGCCGAGGTTCGAGATCAAGGCGGCATGAGGAAGCGTCGTTGAAGATCGCCGGGGTCATCGAGGGCTTCTACGGCGAGCCGTGGTCGCACGAGGAACGAATCGACCTGATCCGCTTCTGTGCGCAGCACGGCCTCAACACGTGGGTGCACGCGCCGAAGGACGATGCATACCACCGCAAGCTGTGGCGCGAGCCGTACCCGGACGTCGAGCTCGAGCGCCTCGGCGAGCTCGTCGCCGAGGCCGGACGCGTCGGTGTCGAGTTCGCGTACGCGATCGCGCCGGGCATCGACCTCTGTTACTCGAAGGAGTCGGAGTTCGACGCGCTGATCGCGAAGTGTGAGCAGGTGCGCTCGATCGGTGTGAACACATTCCAGCTTCTCTGGGACGACATCGAGCACACGATGAACTGTTCCGAGGACGAGGCGCTGTACGGTCACGAGGAACGGCCGAGCGCAGCGGCGCAAGCGCCGTTCTCGAATCGCTTCGCGCGCGAGTGGCGACAACCGGGCCCGCTCGTGATCTGTCCGATGGGCTATGCGGGCACCGGCGACTCGCCGTATCGGAAGATCCTCGGGCCGAGGCTCGACCCAGAGATCGTCTGCTACTGGACCGGCCCCGAGGTCGTTTCGTGGGGCATCACGCGCGAAGCCCTCGATCTCGCCGTGTACCGGTACCGGGACCACGAGATCCTCATCTGGGACAACTACCCGGTGAACGACTTCGATCCGGCAGCGGCTCTTCCTCGCGCCGTTCCTCGGCAGAGACCCGCGCATCGCGGACGGGAGATGCGCCGGCCTCATCGCGAACGCGATGGTGCAGGCAGTGCCGTCGAAACTTGCACTGGCGACGGTGGCGGACTGGTGCAGCGACCCGCATTCCTATGACGCCGTTGCGTCGTTCGAGCGCGCGCTCGCAGACCACGGCGCGGAAGTGCGTGACGCGCTCCTTCGCCTCTCGCCAAAGCGGGTCGACGTCCTGCCGCCGAACGACGTCGACGCGCTCGCGCAGGCGCTCCTCCTCGGCGTCGACGCGGCTACCGGGGCGGCGCTGCTCCAACCGTTCGTGTGACCGATGTCGCCGTGTACGGCGCCACCGCGGCAGGCGTTGCCGCGGCCGTCGCGGCGCGCGACCGCGGCGCGGACGTCGCGCTCGTCGAGCCGGGGCGCCATATCGGGGGAATGGTCTCGGGCGGGCTCTCGTGGGCGGACGTCGGCGACACGCGCGTCCTCGGCGGCTTTGCCCGGCGCTTCTACGGCGAGGTCGCCAAGTACTACGGCACTCGGCTCTGGGAGGTAAAGGGGCCCGAGCCGCACGTCGCCGAAGAGATTCTCGGCTCGTTCCTCGACGGCGTGGACGTCCGGCTCGGCGAGACCGAGCTGCCGGACGCTGCCGTCACGGTCGACGCGAGCTACGAGGGAGACGTCCTCGCGCGCAGCGGGGCGCGCTTCGCCGTCGGGCGCGAGTCGACGAGGCTCCACGGAGAGCGATGGGCCGGACGGCAGCCGGCGTACCGGCCGTCGAAGCACAACTTCGACGGCGTGGTCTCGCCGTTCGGAGACGACGGCGTGCTTCTTCCGCACATCCGGGAGCCCGATCTCGACACCCGCGGCTGGCCGCTCGAGGCGCTCGGCGAGGGTGATGGGGCTCTCCAGGCGTACCAGTTTCGCCTGTGCCTGACGACGCGCGACGACATCCGCATCCCGTTCGAGCGGCCCGACGCCTACGACGAGCACGAGTTCGCGCTCCTCGACCGCTACCTCGATCTCCGTCCGGATGCGCCGCTGCTCGGCCTCGAGCGCGACCTGCTTCCGAACGGCAAGTGCGACGTCAACTCGATCGGGCCGTTCTCGCTCAACGTCCTCGACGGCAGCAACCGCGGATACCTCGACGGCGATCGGGAGGCGGTGCGTGCTCATCACCTCCGCTACACGCAATCACTCGTGTGGCACCTGGCCCAGCGCCGTCCGGAGGTTGCTGCGTGGGGGCTCTGCGCCGACGAGTTCGGCGACACCGGCGGCTGGCCGCACCAGCTCTACGTGCGCGAGGCGCGCCGGCTGCGGGGTGCACACGTGCTGACCGAGCACGACCTGCTCGAATCCCGGCAGCAGAGGGACGTGATCGCCATGGGCTCGTACAACATCGACATTCGCGAGATCGAGCGGACGTGGCGGATGCTGCCGGAGTACGCCGCGACGCCGGCCGTCTTCAACGAGGGATACCTCTCGGTGGCGGTCACCCCCTACCCGATCCCGTACCGGTCTCTCACTCCACACCGGGACGATGCAAAGGACGTTCTTGCGGCCGTCTGCGTCTCGGCGTCCCACGTCGCCTTCGCGTCCGTGCGCATGGAACCGACGCTGATGCTCGTCGGGCATGCAGCCGGGGCCGCTGCGGCTGAGGCGGCTCGCCGTGGCGTCGCGGTGCAGGATGTCGACATCGCGGCGCTCCAACGATCCCTCATCGACGAAGGACAGGTGCTCTCCCTTTGACCAACAGAATCGCGTTCATGACCGCGAACTACGTCGCACGTGAGACCGGCTATGCGATGCATGGTTGGGGTCACGGTGACCGAGTGACGAATGAGTCCTTCGCGCCGATCGAGACCTATGCAGAGCGCTTCGACGCCCTGCTTCGCGACGTCAAGGAGCTCGGCTTCGACACCGTCGACATCTGGGGAGCGCATCTGAGCCCGGACTGGGCGACGGATGCCCATGTCGACGCGGCCCTCGAGGCGCTCGAACGGCACGATCTCGGTGTCTCGACGTATGCCACCTGGGTCGGCCCCTCGAACGCCGACCGATCCTGCGAGCTTGCACGCGCGCTCGGCGTCTCGATCATCGGCGGAGGATTCTCGGGCGAGCCCGAGTCTCTGATGCCGACGCTGCAGAAGTACGAGATACGCCTCGCGATCGAGAACCATCCGGAGAAGACGCCACAGGAGCTCCTTGCGAAGATCGAGCGCGGCGACGGGACGATGGGCACCACGGTGGATACCGGCTGGTGGGGGACGCAGGGCTATGACGCCGCGCGCGGCGATCGAAGAGCTCGGGGAACAGGTGCTGCACGTGCACCTCAAGGACGTGCGCGCGCCCGACGAGCCGCACGAAACCTGCCGGTGGGGAGAGGGGATCGTTCCGATCGAGGAGTGCGTCCGGACGCTGCAGCGGCTGGGCTACCAGGGCACGATCGCCGTCGAGCACGAGCCCGAGTCCTTCGATCCCACCGACGACGTTCGCGCGATGCGGGAGCAGCTCGAAGGCTGGCTGCAGTGAACGTCGCCATCGTCGGTGCAGGCACCATTGCCGACCCGTACGCGGCGCGGATCGCGGCCGTCGACGGGCTGACGCTCGTCGGCGCGACCGACATCGACCGGGCGCGCGCGCAGGCGCTCGTCGAGCGCCACTCCGGCGGCTCGGTCTACGGCACGTTCGACGAGCTCCTGGCCGACCCGAACGTCGACACGGTGGTCAACCTGACGATCCCGACCGCGCACGCCCAGGTCACGGCAGCCGCCCTCGAGGCGGGCAAGCACGTCCACAGCGAGAAGCCCCTCGCGTTGACCTACTCGGAGGCGCGTCAGCTCGTCGAGCTCGCGGAGCGGCGGGGAGTGCGCCTGAGCTCGGCGCCCGCGACGCTGCTCGGCGAGGCGCAGCAGTCCGCATGGAAGCTCGTCCGCGATGGAGCGATCGGCCGCGTTCGTGTCGTCTACGCCGAGGCGAACTGGGATCGGCTCGAGCGCTGGCACCCCGATCCTCGGGGCCTGTACGCCGTGGGGCCACTCGTCGATGTCGGCGTGTATCCGCTCGCGATCGTCACCGCGATGTTCGGGCCGGCTCGCCGCGTCGTCGCGTACTCGGCAATGGTGGAGCCGCAGCGGACGCACAAGGCGGGCTGGGCGTTCACGCCCGAGGCGCCGGACTTCCATGTCGCAGTCCTCGAGCTCGACGGCGGCGTCGTCGTACGATTGACGGCGAACTTCTACGTGCCGGCCTCGAAGCAGCGCGGGCTCGAGTTCCACGGCGACGCCGGCTCGCTCTACCTGCCCACCTGGGGCGAGTTCGACTCGCGCATCGAGCTGCAAGCGAGGAACGGCGAGTACGAGACGGTTCAGCCGCTGCGCGAGCCGTACGAGGGCATCGACTGGAGCCGCGCGCTCACCGATCTTGCGCAGGCGATCGCCGAAGGACGCCCGCACCGAGCGGGGGGCGAGCACGCGGCCCATCTCGTCGAGGTGCTCGAGGCCGCGCGCACGTCGGTAGCCGAGGGGGGCGCGGTCGACGTTCGCTCCGACTTTCCGCAACCGGCTCCCTACGACTGGGCTGCCTGAGGACTCAGTTGAGCGAGGCGTCGAACGCACGCTGCGTCTCGTGGGCGAGCTGGTCGGCGAGGCGGTTCACGACGGCGCGGAAGATGGCGCTTCGAAGCCCACGCGCGTCGAGATCGGTCAGTGCAGCGGCCGCGCCGGGAGCGCCGTCGTGGGACGCGACGACGAGCGCGCGGCGTACGGTCTCACCGAGCCCTTCGAGCCAGAGGTTCGGCGCGAACACGGCATAGCTGCTGCGTTGTGCGCGCTCGTCGCCGTGCGCTCGATCCCAGGCGACCTCGAAGAGGCATGCGGGACAAACGCCGTGCGAGGCGAGCGTGACGTCCAGGGAGGCGGCGAGGCGTTCGGTGTCCACGCCTCGATGGAATCACGAAAAGTGTGACGGGTTCGTCACGCCTTCGGCACGGATTCGAGAAATCTCAGACCCGCCGTCGCCAGCGCGTGAAGACATCGTTCAGATCGGCGCGTGCCGACCGGGGGACGAGGACGAAGAGACGGTCGCCGGGTTGGATCTGTGTGCTGCCGCGCGGCGGCAAGGAGCTGCGCCCGCGGTTGATCACGGCGATCAGGGCATCGCGGGGAAGGCCGAGCTCTCGGACCGCGGCACCCGCGACCGAGTCGTCCCCCCTGACCGCGAACTCGACGAGATCGAGTTGACTCGAAGCCGGCACCTCGAGCGGCACCTCCGGTGCGGCCGGAGCGGACTGGACGAGCCCGAGCCGCCGCGCGACGTTCTCGAGCGTGGTGCCCTGGACGGCAGCGGAGACGAGCACGACGAAGAACACCACGTTGAACACCGTGTCCTTGTGAGGGACGTCGCCTGACAGCGCGAACGTGGCGAGCACGATCGGCACCGCGCCCCGGAGGCCGGCCCAGCCGAGCAGTGCCCGCTCCCGTTGCGTGTACGGCAGGGCGATCGTCGAAGCCCAGACCGCGGCGGGCCGGGCGACGAGCATCAGCCAGAGTGCGAGGGCAAGGCCGGGCAGCGCGACGTGGGGAAGATCGTGTGGGAAGACGAGGAGCCCGAGGACGATGAAGAGCGTCACCTGCGCGACGAATGCCACGCCTTCGTGGAACGCGACGAGCTGGCGACGGTAGCGCGACGGGGTGCTGCCGACTGCGAGGCCGACGAGATAGACGCTCAGGAAGCCGCTGCCGCCGACGGCATCGGCAGCTCCGAAGGCAAGCGCCGCCGCGGCGATCGAGGCGACGGGCGCGAATGCGCCGATCGATGGCGGTATTCGCGAGAACACCCACGTCGCGACGGCCCCGAGCGCAACGCCGATCACGAGGCCGAGGCCGATCTGCCGGATGATCAGCACGACGACGTCATCGACGCCGCCTGTTCGAGGGTGCTCGATCCATGCGATCAACCCGAGCGTGAGCGCGATCGCCATCGGGTCGTTGCCGCCGGACTCGGCCTCGAGCGTTCGTGCGAGACGCCGCCGGATATGGGTGAACCGGAGAGTCGCGAACACCGCCGCCGCATCGGTCGACGCGACGACCGCGCCGAGCAGCGTCGCCTCGAGCCAGGACACGTCGAACAGCACCCGTGCGGCGAGCGCCGTGACGAAAGCGCTGACGACGACGCCGACGGTGCTCAGGAGGGCCGCCGGAACAGCTACCTCGCGGAGACGGCGCCAGGACGTCTGAAGGCCGCCGTCGTAGAGGATGAGGCCGAGCCCGACGATCCCGACCCGTCGCGCCAGCTCGGCGTCGTCGAAGTCGATGCCGCCTGGACCATCCGACCCCAGGAGCATCCCGAGGCCGAGGAACGCGACGAGCACCGGTAGCCCGGTCCGTGCAGCGGCGAAGGCCACGGCGATGCTCGCAGCGAGCACGAGGCCGACGAGGAGAACCACGACTCCTTCGTGCATCTAGAGGCCGTGCTCGATGCCGCCGACGACGACACGCTCGATCTCGGCGTTCCCGTCGAGGACGACGACGTCCGCTCTCGCACCGACCGTGAACGCACCGACATCCGTGCGCGCGGCAGCGCGCGCGGGCACGCGCGTCGCGGCGTCGACCGCCTTCCTCGAAGGACGCACCGGCGTCGATGAGCGCGCGGATCGCCTCGGGCATCGTGAGGACCGAGCCGGCGAGCTCGCCGGCGCTTCCGCGGACGACACCGTCGCGCACCTCGACCTCGACGCGGCCCGACGCGACGTCGGCCGTCGGCCGTCGCGCCGATCGAGTCCGTCACCAGCACGACGCGCCCACGCGCAGCACGCCACGCGACGCGCACGGCGTCGGCGGCGACGTGGTTGCCGTCGAGGATCAGCTCGACGGTGACGTCGTCGCGCCACAGTGCCGCGCCGGCGAGGCCCGGGTCCCGGTGCGCAAAGGGCCGCATCGCGTTGTAGAGATGGGTGACGTGGAGGGCGCCGCGGTCGAACGCCTCGTGCGCTTCCTCCGCGGTCGCGTCGGTGTGGCCGAGCGCAACCGTGACGCCGTTCGCGAGGAGCACGTCGATGAGCTCGGCCGCGCCCGGAAGCTCGGGCGCGAGCGTCATGTGCGCGACGTGCCCGGCTGCCAAGAAGCGCTTGGCGAGCGCGAGATCGGATCGAGGCGCGCAGACGCCGGATGCATGCCGAGCTTCCGCTCGGAGATGAACGGCCCTTCCAGATGCGCACCGAGGACACGCGGGCCGATGGCCTCGCTCGGCATCTCGGCGAGCGCCGCGAGCAGGTCGTCAGCCGGTGCGGTGAGGAACGAGGGCTGGAATGCGGTCACGCCCGTTGCGAGGAGCGCGTCGCCCGCGCGCCGGTACCCGTCGAGGTCGGCGGTCGCGAAATCGACGTCGCCGAAGCCGTGGACGTGGAGGTCGACGAAGCCGGGCACGGCTACGCCTCGCCCGCCCGCAGCATCGAGCCCGACCTGTGCGATCCGGCCGTCGACGATCTCGATGTCGCCCGCGACGAGGACGCCGTCGACGAGCGCGGCATCGACTCCGAGTCTCACGCGGCGGAGTATGTCGGGCCGTGTCGCCGGAGCGTGTGGCTCAGGTGGTCGGCGAGTGGCCGACGAGCGAGGTGATGTCGGTCACCTCGGAGGCTGCCGGGACGGTCACGCTCGACCGGCGCTCCGAATTCGGTGAAGTTCATGGTCACCGACGTCTGCGCGTGCTGCAGCCCGGTGCCGTAGTCGAAGTTCATGCTCTCGCGCCGCACCCGGCCGTCAGCGTCGATCCAGACATCGACCGGAGCGTGCCCGTTCATGCCCTTCAGGAACTGCCGGAGCGCTCGGCGCTGTGCGGGCGGCAGCTTGGCTGCATTCGCGACATCGACGACAGCGCGGTAGTGCGTCGTCTCGACGCCGTCGATCGTTTCGGTGCCCACCTTCTTGGTGTCGCTGCTCGCGAGGAGCTGCTGCAGCCCCTGCTTCGGGTCGACGGCCTTGAAGGAGCCGAGATCGACGCCGGCCGCCTTCGCGGCGGTGGCCAGATCGATCTTGACCCACGGCTTGTTCCCCGGCAGCACGTTTGTGAGGAGCGGCATCTTCATGTACATGACGCGGCCGTCGTAGACGATCGTGGCCGCCCCGCCCGACGACGCGCCGGGGAGCGGCAGCTGGGAGAGATCGACGGTCGTCTGGGCCACATCGCGCCGGCCGTCGAAGGCGCCCGTCCCGCCCAGGGACATCTTCTGGCCCATGACCGTCATGTCCATCGAGTAATCGACCTTGAAGGTCTGCTCGTCGGCGGTCTTCGTCGCGGCGGCCGCGACGGGGTCGAGCGACAGGGCACCGCCGCTCCCGCAGCCTGTGACGACCGCCGCAAGGAGCGCTGCAAGAAGCGGCAGGAGGAGGAGCGGGCGACGACGCATCTCCTCCATTGAAGCTGATCGCAGGCCCGCCGACGATCCCCCGACGTTGGGATTCTGTAAATCGCAGTGAGGGCGGACGGCCTCGCGGCCGCCCGCCCTTGCGGATAGGTCAGGAGCCGTGCGCGGGCGCCGCGTCGCCGAAGCCGGTCTCCATGCGCTCGAGCTCTTCCTCGGAGCCCTCCCGGACCGGGCCTTTGAACCAGTGGCGGGCCGAGAGGAGGTACCACCCTCCGAAGAGCACCAACGCGCCGCCGACCGTGATCGGCGCGTAGTTCGCGACGTTCCAGTCGAAGCCGTCCTTCCAGGGGATGCCGGCCGGTGCGATCGGCATCAGGAACAGGAGGCAGATGAGCGCGATCCAGAGGATCGCAAGCGGATCGATCCACTTGTAGTGGTTGCCGAGGCTCCAGGCGCCCCGCTCGAACGCGTCGCCCGCGCGCCAGCGCAGGATGATCGGCAAGACGAACGCGATGTAGAGGCCGATGACGGCGATCGACGTGCCGACGAGGTAGCCGACGACGTTGTTCCAGTACGTCGGGATCATGAGCGCCCACGAGAGCACGCAGATCGCGCCGACCGCGTAGACGGGCACCCGGCTCGACGGATTGACCCGGCGCCAGAGACGGTGCCCCGGGATCGCGCCGTCACGCGAGAACGCGAACATCATCCGCGACGCAGACGTGACCGATGCCGTGCCGCAGAAGAACTGCGCCACGACGGCGATCACGAGCAGGAACTCCGCCCACTTCCGGCTCATGGAGGTCTCCCAGATGTACGTGACGATGTTCCCGCCCGCACTCAGGGCACCCGCGGTCTCGGGGATCGCGAACGTCACGGCCACGAGGAGCACGAAGCCGAAGATCACCGACACGACGACGGACATCACCATGCCCCAGGCGGCTGCGCGTGAGGCGCCTCGGGTCTCCTCCGACATGTGCGCGGACGCGTCGTAGCCCGTGATCGTGTACTGCGACATCAGCAGGCCGATCCCGAAGACGAACCAGAAGACGATGCTGTGGAAGTTCTGCCCGGAGAACCCCGAGTTGTTGATCGTCTTCCCGAAGACGTAGCTCGCGGACTGATGATGGTCCGGGACGATCAGCAGGACGAAGACGATGATCGCGACGCCGACCATGTGCCACCACGCCGAGAACGTGTTCAGGCCGGCGAGGAGTCGCACGCCGAGCAGGTTCAGCAGCAGGTGGAGCCCGATGATGACCGTGAAGACGACGAAGATCGAATGCCGCGTGTTCGGAAGGCCCGGGAACCAGAGGTTCAGAAGCGATGTCGTGAAGATCGCGGCGCCGTAGTCGATCGCGGCGGTCACGGCGATCTGCCCGATCAGGTTGAACCAGCCGGTGAACCAGCCCCATGCGGGGCTCCCGAGCTTCGACGACCAGAAGTAGAGGCCGCCTGCCGTCGGGTAGGTCGACGCGATCTCGCCCATGGCGAGCGCGACGATGATGCAAAAGCCGCCGACGATGAGCCAGCCCCAGGTGATCGCGACGGGGCCGCCCCACTGGAACGCGATGTAGTAGGACGTCAGGCAACCGGCGAGGATCGAGATGATCGTGAACGAGATCGCGAAGTTCGCGAAGCCGCCCATCTCGCGGTACAGCACCTGCGCGTACCCCAGGCGATGGAGGGTCCGTTCGTCGTCGTCCGGCGCCCGGACGTCCTGCGTCTCGGAGCTCATCGAGCCTCCCTGGTCGAGAACGTGTGAACGAGCACGTGCAAGTCAACCGCTTCGGCCGGACGGTTTCAATGCGATAGGTTCGGCTGCGTGTTGACCCTGGACGAGCTGCGGGCGGACGTCGGGAGTGGCGGCGTGGACACTGTGATCGCCGCCTTCACGGATATGCAGGGCCGGCTGATGGGGAAGCGCCTCGACGCCGAGTTCTTCCTCGAGGAACTGGATGCGGGTCACGAGGTCGAGGGCTGCAACTACCTCCTCGCCCTCGAGATGGAGATGGACCCGGTCCCGGGCTACTCGATCGCAAGCTGGGAGCGAGGCTACGGCGACTTCGGCCTCGTGCCCGACCTGCAGAGCCTGCGCCGCGTGCCCTGGCACGACGCGACGGTGCTCGTCCTCTGCGACGTTCAGTGGCACGACGGGACTCCGGTCGGCCCTTCGCCGCGCCAGGTGCTGAAGGCGCAGCTCGAGAAGGCGAAGACGATGGGCTTCGAGGCGATGTTCGGCTCCGAGCTCGAGTTCTTCCTCTTCCGGGAGACCTTCGAGGAGGCGCGCGAAAGGCACTACCGCGACCTCACTCCGTCGGTCGGGTACATCCTCGACTACCACATCCTCGCCGCGGGCTACGACGAGCCGTTCATGCGGGCAGTCCGCACCGCGATGAAAGCGGCCGGGATGAGAGTCGAGTCCTCGAAGGGCGAGGCCTGGCCGGGCCAGCACGAGATCAACTTCCGCTACGCGGACGCGCTCAAGACGGCCGACGACCATGTCGTCTACAAGACGGGCCTCAAGACGCTTGCCCATCAGTGCGGGATGTCGGTGACCTTCATGGCAAAGCCCGAGCACACCGGAGTCGGCTCCTCGTGCCACATCCACTCGTCGCTCTGGAGGGAGGGAGAGGCCGCATTCGCGGGCGAGAGCAACGTCTTCCGGCATTACCTCGCCGGTCAGATCGCGCTCGCCGGCGAGCTTGCGATCTTCTTCGCGCCGACGATCAACTCGTACAAGCGCTACGCCGCGGGCTCGTGGGCGCCGACGACGCTCGCCTGGGCGCACGACAACCGCACGGCCGGCTTCCGCGTCGTCGGTCACGGAGCGTCGCTCCGTCCGGAGACGAGGATCCCCGGTGCGGATGCGAATCCGTATCTGGCGTTCGCTGCGCTGCTCGGTGCCGGCCTCTACGGGATCGAGAACCAGCTCGAGCTCGGGCCGGCGTTCGAGGGAAACGCGTACGAGTCGGATGTCGAGCGCTTCCCACACTCGCTCCGCGAAGCGGTCGACCGCCTCGAGCGCGGCGCCGCCGCGCGGCAACTCTTCGGCGACGAGGTCGTCGACCATTACCTGAACTACGCTCGCACCGAGCAGCGGCTCTTCGACGAAGTCGTCACCGACTACGAGCGCGCGAGGATGTTCGAACGTGGCTAGACCTCTCGTGGGCATAACGACGTACGTCGAGCCGGCATCGTGGGGCGCGTGGACGCTGCCCGCCGCGCTCATCCCCTACGCGTACGTCGAGGCGGTGGAGCGGGCCGGCGGCCGCGCGCTGCTCGTGCCGCCGTCCGAGGACGCCGTCGACGAGACGCTCGACGTGCTCGACGGCCTCGTTCTCTCCGGCGGGAACGACCTCGAGCCGTCCTCGTACGGCGCCGAGCCGCACCCGGCGACGAACGGGACGAACCCGGCACGCGACGCCGGCGAGCTTGCGCTCCTCACTGCTGCGCTTGCCCGTGACTTGCCGGTGCTCGCGGTCTGCCGCGGGTTCGAGGTGCTGAACGTCGCCCGTGGGGGCGACCTCGTCCAGCATCTCCCCGACGAGGTCGGGCACGAGGAGCACAGGGCGGTGGTCGGGCAGTTCTCCGGCCACGACGTCCGCGTCGACGAGTCCTCGCAGCTCGGCGCGCTCATCGGGCCGGAGGTGGCCGACGTCAAGTCGCACCATCACCAGGCCCTCGGGCGGATCGGCGACGGTTTGCGCGAGGTGGCGTGGGCCGCGGACGGCACGGTCGAGGCGATCGAGGATCCCGAGCGCCGGTTCGCCGTCGGTGTCCTCTGGCATCCGGAGGCAGGCGAGGACAGGCGGCTCTTCGAGGCGCTCGTCGCCGAGGCTCGCGCGTATAGAGAGGAGAAGACATCAGCAGCGCGGTCCTGAACCCGGCAACCGAAGAGCCGATCGTGGAGCTCGAGCTCGCGGGCGTCGAGGAGACCGACGCCGCAGTTGCCCGGGCCCGGGAGGCATTCCCGGCGCTGGCGCGCGGTTGCGCCGGGCGACCGGTCACAGCTCCTGCGGCGCTTCGCGACACTCGTCGAGGAGCATGCGGAAGAGCTCTCGCGAATCGAGTCCCGGAACGTCGGCAAGCCGATCAGCGGCGCCCGCGGCGAGGTCGGAATGGTCGCGCAGGTTCTCCACTACTACGCCGGCGCAGTCGACAAGCATTTCGGCGAGACGATCCCCGTCGGCGGAGGCGTCGACATGACCTTCCGCGAGCCGCTCGGGGTCGTCGGGTTGATCACGCCGTGGAACTTCCCGATCAACATCGCCTCGTGGAAGATCGGCCCGGCGCTCGCCTGCGGGAACACGGTCGTTATCAAGCCGGCCGAGCTGACGCCTCTTTCGACGATGCGCCTCGGCGAGCTCGCGCTCGAAGCGGGCATCCCCGAAGGCGTGCTGAACGTCGTCGTCGGCAAGGGATCGGTTGTGGGGCAGCGGCTGATCGAGCATCCGCACGTCGCGAAGATCGGATTCACGGGCTCCACCGAGGTGGGGCAGCTCGTGATGCAGGGCGCGTCGAAGACGATCAAGCGCGTGACGCTCGAGCTCGGCGGCAAGTCCGCGAACGTCATCTTCGCCGACGCCGACCTGGAGAAGGCCGCGGCCGCAGCGCCGTACGCCGTCTTCGACAACGCAGGCCAGGACTGCTGCGCACGCTCGCGCATCCTCGTCGAGCGGAGCGCATACGACCGCTTTGCCGAGCTGCTCATCGAGGCGACCCGGAAACTGAAGGTCGGCGACCCCGAGGACGACGCGACGGAGATGGGACCGCTCATCTCCGCGCAGCACCGCGCGACGGTCGCGTCGTTCGTGGAGTCGGAGCCGATCTTCCGCGGCGATGCGCCGGACGGAAAGGGCTTCTGGTACCCCGCGACGATCGTCGAGGCGCGGCCCGGTGATCGCGTCGCGCGCGAGGAGGTGTTCGGCCCGGTCGTGGCGCTGATCCCGTTCGAGGACGAAGCGGACGCGATCCGGATTGCGAACGACTCCGAGTACGGGCTCTCGGGGTCGATCTGGACGCTCGACGGCGCTCGCGCGTTTCGCGTGGCGCGCGCCATCGAGTCGGGCGTCCTCTCGATCAACTCGAACTCGTCGGTGCGACCGTCCACGCCGTTCGGCGGGTTCAAGCGGAGCGGCTTCGGGCGCGAGCTCGGCATGCACGCGCTCGAGGGTTACAGCGAGATCAAGAACGTGTTCTACTCCACGGACTGATGGGTCGTCTCGACGGGAAGGTGTGCGTGATCACGGGTGCGGGCGGCGGCATGGGCGCCGACGCGGCCGAGGTGTTCACACGTGAGGGCGCGAAGGTGTGCGTCGCGGACGTCGACCTCGATGCGGCGACGAACGTCGCCTCCGCCGTCGGCGGGCTTCCCGTCCAGGTCGATGTCGCGGATGAGGGCTCCGTGCAGGCGATGTACCGCGCCGCCTCCGCCGAGTTCGGCGGCATCGACGTCCTCTACAACAACGCGGGCATCTCGCCCGCCGACGACGACTCCATCCTCGAGACGTCGCTCGACGCGTGGGAGCGGGTCCAGGCGGTCAACACGCGCGGCGTGTATCTCTGCTGCAAGTACGGCATCCCCTACCTGCTCGACCGTGGCGGGGGGTCGGTCATCAACGTCGCCTCGTTCGTCGCGCTCGTCGGTGCCGCGACGTCACAGATCTCGTACACCGCATCGAAGGGCGCTGTCCTCGCAATGAGCAAGGAGCTCGGCGTCCAGTTTGCGCGGCAAGGCGTTCGCGTGAATGCGCTCTGCCCTGGGCCGGTAGAGACGCCGCTGCTCCTGCGCATCTGGAGCGAGACCCCCGGCGCAGCCGAGCGCCGGCTCGTGCACGTGCCGATGGGGCGGATGGCGAAGCCGCGTGAGATCGTGAACGCAGCACTCTTCCTCGCGAGCGACGAGTCGTCGTACGTGAACGCCGCCACATTCGTCGTCGACGGCGGACTTACCGCTGCGTATGTGACACCGGAGTAGCCGCCGCTCGTTCGCGACCAGGGCTTACGGTCTGTACGTGCCGACACTCCACTCGTAGCCGTCGGCGTCACGGACAGTGAACTCGCGCGAGCCGTAGTCGGTGTCCTCGAGCTCACGCACGATGTCGGCTCCCGCCGCGCGCACGCGTTCGTAGGCACTGTCCACGTCGTCGACGGCGATGTACACGCCGGTCTTCGCGCGGTCTCCTGGGCCGAGCATGACCATGTCGTCACCGAGCCTGAGCTCCGCGTGCACGATGCCGCCGGCGGCGTCGCGGACAATCTCATGCTCTTCGAATCCGAACGCGTCGACGAGCCAGCGCTTGGCGGCGTCGGCGTCGCGGAATCTCAGCGCGGGGTAGAGCTTCGGCTCCACTTTCGGTGTGACTACGTGCCGACGACCTGGACGAGCCAGCGCCGGTCGCGTTCGCGGTCGAGCTCGATGAAGAGCACCCGCTGCCACGTGCCGAGCTGAAGCTCGCTGTCGCGCACCGGCACAGACTCGCCGGCGGTGCCGAGGAGCATCGCCATGCAGTGCGAGTGGCCGTTCCCCTGCTCCATGTCCTCGGGGCAGATGTTCTCGGTGCGCCGGTCGAAGTCGTCGTGTGCGTAATAGCTCTCGCTCGGGACGAGCCGGCGCAGCAGCTCGGCGAAGTCTTCGAGGAAACCGGTCTCCATCTCGTTCACGCGCACGCAGCACGTCGTGTGGGGTGAGTAGACGCAGGCGATCCCGTCGGCGACTCCGCTCTCGCGAACCGCCTCCTGCACCTCTTCGGTGATGTCCGTGACCGTCAGGCCTCCGCTCGTGCGAAGACGGGTCTCGCGCTGGAAGACCTTCACGCGGCCATTCTGCCGGGCCGGAGCCCCGGGTCAACGGGAGAAGCGCACCCTCAGGAGAACCTGCGGCGGCGGTACCCTCCGATCCTCGCGGGCCCGTAGCTCAGCTGGTTAGAGCAGGGGACTCATAATCCCTTGGTCCTTGGTTCGAATCCAAGCGGGCCCATAGAAAAAGCCCCGGTGTCGGGGCTTTATTGACCGAGTTGCCTTGAGAGCAGCTGACTTCCGCGCCGTTCTCGAGTGCGACACGGGCGAAGGTGTGCCGCAGGCTGTGGAACGTCCTCGTAGAACTCCTTTCACTATGACGCTTCGTCGACCGGGTGCGATGGGCGTTCTGGCGCAAGGACGCAGGAAGCGGCCATAGCAGCGCTATGGGCGCGCCCGAGGACGCCGCGACAGGGCAGGGCGTCCAGCGCGGCCGGGCGGCACAAGGCTTCATCGTGAAAGGAGTTCTTAGCCGACGTGGGCGGATCAAGGTGCTCCCCTGACCTTGGGATGCCGGCGGTCTCCATCGCCTCGTAGAGCCTCGTCAGGATCGTCTTGAAGTGCCTCGGCCCGTTCAAGCCAGGGAAGACCAGCACAGGGCCATCAGGAGCGCCCTGCTCGGCTGCGAGGCGTTCGAGGACGGTTATCGCTCCGGGCGGCAGGTCGACGGTTCGGATGCCTCGCTGTGACTTCGGAGCAGTCGTCCCGAACGCAGCTTGATGCTGCTCGCGCACATAGACCTTGCCCTCGGTGAGGCTCACCCGTTGCCAGGTCAAGCCGATGAGCCGGCACATCTCGCGTCGGCGCTAGTGCAGGCTGGGTATGTCGTGAAGTCTCGCAATGACGCGAGTGCTGCCCATCATCAAATGAAGGTGAACGCCACCGCGCTCTCTGGTTCGGCCGGCAGGCCGCCAGCGACTGACTCCGATGAGGAAGAGTAGAGGCGGATCATGGCCGAGCGATCCGAGGGCCAATACTGGTAAACCGGTCGATACGACTCAGCCGTGCATCGAGTCGTGCAGGTCGTACCAGCCTTGCCGGGTTGGCGGCGTGAAGCTCTCGTCTTCTCGCTCCGCAGCGGCTGCACCCATCTTCTCGGTGATAGGGCCGAGACGGTCGTTGATGAACTTCTCGCCTTGCTCGCGCGTCTCCCATACGTCGAAGATTCGGAACACACCGGCTTCGTGATCGAACCCGGCGGTGTGGATGAGCAAGCCGTCTGGAAGTTCTTGGAGGTCGAGTTCGGCAACGACTGCGTCGTAGTTCGTTGTGCTCGTGTCACCGTCTTGAATCTCGAACTCCTGGACAAATGCAACCGCCATATCGAGCCTCCTTGGGATCTTCAACTTGTGACGTCCGGGGAAAGTAATCGCCATGTCGAGCTCCTTCCCTTGGGAGTCTCGCAATCCTATGGCGACGCTGCCCCACCGCGCACGGGCACTCCGTCAACGAGAAGGAAGAGAGTATGACCGACGACGAAATCAAGGCGAGGCTAGCGTTGAAGGGGTTCCCCGGAGGGGCGAAGATCGAAAGACAAGCTCCTTCAGTTGGGGAGCTCGAAGTTCTTGTTGCTGAGTTCGAGAGACTCAGTAGTCCCCGCGACAACGTCGGGTAGGTCTGCGTTAGCCAGCCGGCACGATGGCGGGCTCGTCCAACAAGCGGGTTCCATCATTGGCGGCGTTTGGCATCGTTGCCGGCAGCGTTGTGGTTGCTAGGTCGGTCCGAGTGAAGCGGAGTCCTTGAACCGCAAAAGGCGACCGCGGAGGGACGGTCGCCTTTGCCGAGACCTCGGCCGCAGCGTGCCCCCGCTGGCATCAAGGAGGTCTCTCTCCGCACCTCTGCCCGTACGCGCCGCAACGTCAAACAGACTGAACAGTCAGTCAGCGAGAGCGTGTCGCCGTCCCGCAGTTCACTTCCGATAGGGAAAGTTCGACGCGCACGTGTTCGTCCTCTCGTTGCTGTGCGAGGAGTGCGGCCGCCGGTGGGACGACGCCACCGAGCGCTGGCGCGTCTACTTCACCGACGACGAACTACCCGATCCGGCGACCTACTGCCCGGCCTGCGCTCGCCGCGAGTTCGACGACTAACGGATGAACTAGCCGGTCTCCAGGAACTGGAGGCGCACCCGGAGGCCCTGGAACCGTGCAAGGTGGCGGTTAGTCGAGTCCCCAGGGCGCGGCGGTCATGCAAACCGCCAATTAGGGAGCGCCAGCCCGTGGGCCGCCACGCGCCGGCGCTCACCCCCCCCGCCCACTACACAGACGCACACGGCGAGCAAAACCGTCGGTCGGTCTCGCACGCCGAAGCGAAAGGCTTGCGCGCCAGTCCCCTTGCTATCGCCGTAGCCCTAGTGTCGTGAGTCGGTAGTTGACAGGGACCCGGTTGCGGTTGCCGAAGTCGTCCTCGTCATCGACGAGGATTGGGGGCTGTTATGGCGGCTCGTGCCGAGGTGGTGCTGACAGACGAGGAGCGCGCTGTCCTTGAGCGGTGGGCTCGGCGTCCGAAGAGTTCGCAGGCGCTCGCGTTTCGCTGCCGGATCGTGTTGGCGGCTGCGGAGGGTCGCTCGAGCAAAGAGATCGCCGTCGAGTTGGGCTGCAACGACAACACGGTCGGTAAATGGCGGGGGCGGTTTGCCCGACGCGGCTTTAGTGGTTTGCATGACGAGCCGCGTCCGGGCAAGCCGCGCACGATCACAGACGAGGACGTGGGGCGGGTGATCGTGAAGACGCTCGAGGAGCAGCCGGCCAGCGCGACCCACTGGTCGACCCGCTCGATGGCGGCGGCCACTGGCATGTCGCAGTCGGCGGTCAGCCGGATCTGGCGGGCGTTCGGGCTCAAGCCGCACCAGACGGAGGCGTTCAAGCTTTCCCCGGATCCACAGTTCATAGACAAGGTCAGGGACATCGTCGGCCTCTACCTCAACCCGCCGGAGGCCGCGGTCGTGCTCTGCGTCGACGAGAAGGCGCAGATCCAAGCGCTCGACCGAAGCGCGCCGATCCTGCCGCTGATGCCCGGCGTGGCCGAGCGGCGCAGCCACGACTACGTCCGCAACGGCACCACCAACCTGTACGCCGCATTGGACGTCGCTTCCGGCCAGGTGCTCGCCGAGATGACGCCGCGGCATCGGGCGGGAGTTTCGGCGCTTCCTCAACCTGATCGATGCCTCCGTGCCGGGCCCACCTGGACGTCCATGTCGTGCTCGACAACTCCTCAACCCACAAGACGCCATCGATTCAGCGCTGGCTGGTGCGCCACCCGCGCTTCACGCTGCACTTCACACCGACCTACAGCTCCTGGCTCAACCTGGTCGAGCGCTGGTTCGCCGAGCTGACCACGAAATGGATCAAGCGCGGCAGCCACCGCTCCGTCCGCGACCTCGTCGCCTCGATCCGCAGCTGGATCACCAACTGGAACGACAACCCCAAGCCGTTCGTCTGGCACAAGACCGCCGACGAGATCCTCGACAGCCTCGCCGCCTACTGCCAACGAATCAACGACTCACGACACTAGGAGGCCGCGGGATTTCCGGCTGCGCAAGCCACTGATGTTTTGCCCTGCCCTCGCCGAAACTCGACGCCCGCAAGCCGGATCCTGATGGACTCTTTACGAAAACTTTCGTGTCCAGCAGTTGTCGAATATGTAGGGTCACGCGGCGCGCGGCTCTGGGGCGTCTTCCATCTCCCGCGGCCGGGAAATGGATTCGGTTTGCAGACCGCTACGCGGCTAACTGCACCCGCTACATCCACGGAGCCGCGCGCTTGTACCGCTCGTTCAGCTTCTTCGCGACGACTCCCTCTAACCGATGTTCCCTGACTGCCTTCCAAAGCGCTGGTCCGTCATCGAACGAGGGGGAGAGGTGACAGCCACGGCCGAACGACAGTGACTCTCTGTCTGGCTCGTCCGCATGCAGCGAAGGGCCTCTGTGCGCAGACGTTTTACGTTGCGATGAGAGTAGGGTCAATGACTGACCCGCAAACGAGAGGAACATCTTGAGTGTGCTCATCCGCTTCGCGCCACCTTCGTTGACGGCCGAGCAGTACGACAGTGTCGTCAGCAAGCTCACCGAGGATGGCGTCATGCCCGCAGATGGTCTCGACTACGAAGTCTGCTTCGGCCGTGGCGACAACCTCAAGGTGAGTCAGATCTTCGACACACGCGAACAGCTTGACGCTTTTGGCGCACGTCTTGCGCCGATTCTTGAGGAGTTCGGGATCAATCCAGGCGAGCCGGAAATCGTTCAGATCCATAACATCATCAAGAGGTAACTCGACGCTTGATGCAGAAGCGTCGCCCGCGGAGGGCGGCGCTTCTACCCGCCTTTCACGTCCGTGCCGGCTGCTCACCATGTAATCCGGCGAACGATTGCCCTGAGGCCGTCCCACTTCGGCTCGAAAGCCCAGCCAGGGCCAGCCGGAAGCGGCCCCGACCAGACCGGCCCACCCCGAGGAGGAAGGGTTGATGTCCTACTGAGGAAATGCTCTCGATCGAGGGGAGGCATTCAAACAGTCTTTTAAGGGGTTTTGAGATCTACCCTCTTGCCAGTGCGGGAGCCTGCGCTTCCATGTGCCCGCGCCGCTCTGGGGGG
Source organism: uncultured Actinomycetes bacterium (assembly GCA_963794045.1). Classification (GTDB taxonomy): domain Bacteria; phylum Actinomycetota; class Thermoleophilia; order Gaiellales; family Gaiellaceae; genus Palsa-739. Next base: position 187,272 of record CAWCCJ010000010.1, on the reverse strand, counting down.
GTTCGCTTGCTCGTCGTTTTGTGCGGCATGGCGACGGGGCCGCGCCCCAGTATCGGGCGTATTGTTCGTGGCCGTGACCGAGTTGCTCGAAGAGGTCGACCGTGTACGGGCTAGGGCGTCCGATCTTCGTGGCGAGGCTCACGCCTTACAGGCTGAGGCGGCGCAGACGAGACGCCGTTCGCAGATTGCCAGGCTCGAGTTCGACGCGACCGCCATCCTGCGCTCCCTCGAGCGGTTCGGGGTGACTCTGCTTGCTTGGAACGGTGTCGCGCCCACCGCGAAAGAGATGACGCAGTGGTTCGAGGGAATCGAGTCAGACATCGCGAGTGTTGAGGACCGGCTGGCGAGCCTCAGGCCGCGCAGGTAGCTTCGCGTCCCCTCCTGATGAGCTGGAGCTCAAGAGCCGGTAAGACGGCTTGCCGATCGTGCGCTGAGGGGTAAAAATCAGGGCGCTGTGGCTGATGACCACCCGAACGGCCGCCCGTCATATGAAATCGAGGAACAGCGGGCGATTCTCGCGCAGAGGGTCTCGGAGTGCTTCGATCGGCTTGACGACGTCGTGTCCGAGCTCTCCTCGTTGCACTCTGTCGATGCGGAGCAAATCCACGCGCGGGTCCGCGCAACCATTCAGTGGGAAGCGAGCATGGACGGTTCCTGGGAGTACGAAGAGACCGACCTCCGCATAGTCCCGCCGCGCCAATCTCGCTAGGCTTTCGCTTGCCGCCGGCCCCCAATCGGCCCGACGTGGTGCAAGTGATGGAACATGACCAAGACCGCTACCGCGGGATCCTGATGATTCGACCCGCCCTTAGCCCGTGAGGCGCTGACTGGAGTAGAGAAGGCCGCGCCTAGAGCGGACCCTCCGGACTTTTAAAGGCCTTCTCGTGGATTGAACGAGAATGAGGATCGCCGTCACGAGCTCCACCCAGGCCTTCACGTAATACAGCACGGACTCTTACCCGGCTGCCTAGCAGCTGAAGGTGCCCGAACTTTCACGGACTCGGCCGCTTGGCCGACTCAAACAGTTGAGCAGCCGCATCGGCTAGAGGACTTTAAGTACGTCGGACTGCCAAGAGTTCAGCCGACGTGACGCGCTGGTGCATCGCAACCATTGTTGAGGGCGGCGAGTGGACGAAGACGCCCGAGAGTCAGCGGGCCAAGCTCCACCTCTTGGAGCGCAGTCGAAAAGCGCGACCTAGTTGGTTCGGGCCTACTCTTGTCGAAAAGTGACCAGTCTCCGAGGCGGGGCGGAGGGGAATGGCCAGCCGGACGTGCAGGAGATCCTCTATCGGGCTGAGCTAGTTCGGGTTGGCCCGATTGGATCCGGAAAGTTGACGGATGCTCGCGGGCCGGACGCGCAATGACGACGTAAGAGACGACGTAAGCTCTTGTCTCCCGAGGCTGCCCCTTGGGCAATCGGACTCTCTTACGCAGCAGCCTTTGCCTTATTAGTTGGGGCCACCTGCCCCTGCGTGCACCTCACCAGGACGGACTCATAATCCCTTGGTCATTGGTTCGAATCCAAGCGGGCCCATAGAAAAAGCCCCGCTGTCGGGGCTTTTCGTTACCTAGAGGCTTGATGTGAGTTAGCGGCCGTCGTAGGCGGCGAGGGCGCGTGCCGGGCGGCCGGCGAGGGTGTTGAGGAGGATGCCGAGTGTGAGTGCGAGCAGCCGCTGCGCGATCCGTTGGGCGAGCCCGCGCGGTGTCCGGGCCAGATGGCGTTCGAGCCGCATCTGTTTTTTGAGGTTCGCGAAGACGCTCTCGATCGTCAGTCGCGTCCCGGCGAGCAGCCGCTCACGGGCATGGTTCGCGGCCGTCCGCTCGCGTGCGGGCGTCAGCAGCCGTACCTCCGCGCACTCCATCCGCTCGTTGTAGGCACGCCCCCAGAGGCCTTTGTCGGCGATCACGGTCTCGCCGGCATCGACGAGGTCGAGTAGCGGCTCGTACTCGTGCTCGTTTGCCGGGACGAGTGTGTAGGCGAGCGGAAGACCACGCCGGTCGGTGCGCAGAACAAGCCGCACACCCCAGACCCACTCGCTCTTCGAGGCGCAGTAGCCGTAGGCGGCCGCCCCGGCGAACTCGCTCCGCTGCGCACAGCCGGCGTAGTTGGCAACGCCGATCAACGTCCCGTCGGCCAGGCGGGCCCCGCCACTGTCGAGCAGACGCGCGAGCCGCTGCTGCACGACGGTAAACAGCCCGGTGAGGCTGCGTAACCGTCGGTTGTACTGCGACTGCGACGGCAGCGAGGGAAACCAGCCGGGCAGACGCCACCCGACCAGACCCAGGAACTGGCGGTCGGAGCTGATCCCCATCGCCGCCTGACAGACCGCGAGCGCGACCAACTCCGCATCGCTTGTCCTCGCCACCGGCCCCGGCCGCGCAGGGACCGGATACTCGTCCGCGAACACATACGCTGCAACGACAAGGGCTTCCAGATCGGGCGTCATCTCGAGCCTCCATCTCGAGGGGACACTGACCGGAAGCCCTTCGTCGTACAGACGCGGGTCCCTACCCAATACGCATCAAGCCTCTAGGAGGTGGGTCCGTACGCGTCGCGCCCCGCCAGCTACCACCACGCGGCAGCGAGCTTGACGCGCACGTACTGGCGCGCCTTGAGAGTTGGCGCCGCTCGACGCGTTCGAGACATAGCTCGATCGGCGCCCTTAGATAGCGCGCCCCCGGCCGCCGAAGAACCAGACGATGACCAGCACGATCAGCAGGAGCAGCAGCCATGTTGGCAGCCCTCCAATGAGCACGATGAGCAGCCAGATAATTGCGATCAGAACGAGAATTCCGATGAGTGTCATGCGTCGGACATTCCCACCAGAGGATGGTCGTAATCGAGCCACAGTTCGTGCAATTGAGCGCCGGCCCGTGGGCCGCCACGCGCCGGCGCTCAACCCCCCACTACACAGACGCACAGGGCGAGCGAAACCGTCGGTCGACCTTGCTCGTCAAGTCGCCTCGCCGCTGAGGCGCTTCCCGACCTGCCCGAGGACGTGCGCCGCAACGTTTCGGAGCCAGTGACCGCGTTCTGTGACTCGATCGGTCCTGCACTCGACGAGCTCGATCCGGGCCTCCTCGACCGCTGAACAGCCGAGTAGCTCTTCCAGGGGCGCGGTTCAGACGCTGTGAAGGCGGCGCGATCCGTCCTCGCCCAAGGGGCCAAGCTTCGCGTAGATCGACTGCGCAATCGCCACCGCCACGCCTCGCGGGACGTCGAGCGTCTCCGCAATCTGATTCAGACTCAGCTGCGTCGTCAGCAACGGCAGCAGCCGCAACTCCGCATCGCTTAGCGCGCCGCGATACGTGGGAGTGACTTCGAAATCGGTCATTGGACAAATACTAGACAAAAGTTACAGCGAGCGTTGCTTTCTACGGAACCCTCGTCTATCGAGGCATCGAGTGACCAACGGTCGCATCGGCCCTACTGATATGGAGGTGCCGCCTGTCAAGTGGCAGGCGGCGTCGCCCGGTCTTTGACGGGTTGTGTTATGCGGTGAGGAAGGCGCCGGGGCGCTTGACGGCTTCGCCAGTCTGATATTTGGGGGTTGGCTACCCCAGGGCGCTTCTGCGTCGCCGGCCTGCGCTTGTCTAGAAACGGGCGTCGCCTTGGAGGGCTGCCCATAGTAGGTCCGCGCGTGCCGGCAGCTTCGGCCCCGGCGCCTTCCTCACCGTGGCGGTGTGCGGCTGGGATCAGTCGGCCACGGCTGCCGCCCAGAGGAAGCAGGCGAGTTCGCGCGCGGCGGCGGCGACGGCGACGTTGCCGGGTTTGCCGCGTGTGCGCAGCCCTCGCTGCAGTCGGTAGAGGCGATGCTGGGCTCGCCAGGCGATCTGGAGGATGTGGTCGGGTTGGCCGGCGTGGCGGTCGCGGAGTGTCGCGCCGATGCGCGGCTCGCGCAGGTAGTGCCAGGCGGCTTCGACGAGGATGCGGCGGGCAAAGCCGGAGCCGGTCTTGGTGATCGAGCCGCGTGTCTCGCTCTCACCGGACTGGTGCAGCGAGGGGACGAGCCCGAGCCACGCTGCCAGTTGACCAGGTTGCTGGAAGCGAGCGAAGTCGCCGACCTCGAGATGCAAGACGAGCGCCGAGAGCGTCTCGATCCCACGGAAGCAGCGCAGCCTGGCGACGGTCGGCCAGTGCGCCGGCTCGGTTGCGAGCAGCGAGAGCCGCTCGTCGAGCGCGGCCCGGCGGGCGAGCAGACCGTCGATCGCGGCGAGCGCGTCGAGGTACGCGAGCTCAGTCGCGGCGTGCTCGAACTGTTGTGCGGCGAGCCAGCGCCGGTGCGCCTGCGTCCAGGTGCCACCGCCGTCGTAGACGCGCCCGTAACGGAGCAGCAGCTTCGAGACGCGGTGCCGTACCCGGGCAAGTTCGGCACGCACCTGCTCGCGTGCGCGGGCGAGATCACGAGCTGCCTCCGACTCGGCCGACGGGACGGCTACCGGAGCGAGCGAGCCGGCGAGCAAAAGCCGCACGAGCAGCTCTGCGTCCTTGCGGTCGGTCTTGATCCGATCGGCAGCCGCGCGCGGCGTCTTCGAGGGCGCCACGACGTCGACGCGCAACCCAGCCGCCACGGCGGCACGGTAGAGCGCATAGCCGGTCGGGCCCGCCTCGTAGCAGGCGTGCACCGGCTGCGGCAGCTGCAGCAACCACTCCAGCACCGGGCCGCTGCCGACACCGAAGCGGGCGCGGCTCAGCTCGCCGCTGTCACGATCGATCGCCGCGGCGTGGGTCGAGCGGGCGTGGACATCAAGCCCCACCCATGTCATCGTTGCGGTCACGGCCGGACCCTCCTTCCGTTGCATGGGGTCAGCCGGAGCCAGTCTCCGGCCAGACAAACCCCCGATCTGCAACCGAGAGGATCCGGCCTTACCTCGCCCGCGGCTACTCAGCCGCCATAGCGTCTAGGGGTAGACGGCTGTGATTCGAGCAGCTCGCCTACGGGCATGACTTCTCTTGCATTGGCCGCATAGATGATGCGATTGAGGCATGGAGGCGGGGTTCGTCCGGTAACTCCTGGGATTCTTTTGCGCGCGGCGATCAATGCTCGACGCGACCCTGTTCCGTGGACGTGTAGGAACCGTCATCGCGCTGCTGGCGACAGCCGCACTCGTGGTCATTCTCCTCGTCCTGTTTCATTAGGCACCCGACTCGGCCTACGCGCCACGGGCGTGGTGGCGGCATCGAACCGACGCCGTGCCGTTTCGCTCGAGCACCGCGTCACGATCGCGTGACTGCACCGTTCGGGGGTGCCGTTCAGGCGAGCGTCGCGACAGTGGCTCCGTCCGCAGCCGCCGACTCGACCGTGCTCACGAGTGGATGTGCGCTCAGTTCGTCGCGAACGGCTTTCCGCAGCGCTCCCGTGCCGCGGCCGTGCACGATCCGCACGTCACCGAGCCCCGCGACCGCGGCGTCGTCGACAACCGCCCGAACGGCTTCGCGCGCCTCCTGCGCCGGGAGCCCGCGAACGTCGATCTCGTGGCGGGGATCGATGGGCGCCGTCGTATTGACGCGCACAGCCGGTGCGGAACGCTCGCTGCTCCCAGCGGACGGCCGCAGGCGCGTGAGCGCGATTCGAACGCGTTGGCCGGAGTCGCCGTGTACCTCCGCCTCGTCGCCCGCGATCCGAGCGATCACGCCGCGGACGCCGAGCGCCGGCGCTTCCACCGGATCGCCAACCGCGAGCGGGGCTACGGCCTGCACCGGCTCGAGCGAGCGAAGCGCGCGCTCGGCTCTCCCGGCACGGGCGCTCGCAGCACCGAGGTCCTGATCGCGGGCACGTTCTGCGCCGCCGCCGGCCGAAGCCTGTTTTTCGAGCTCGCGTTGGCGACGGCGCGCATCGCGGACATGCCGTCGAAGCGAGGCGAGCTCCGTGCGCGCCTCGGCGAGATCGGCTTCCGCTTGCGCGATCGCGCGTTGCCGTTCGGCGTCGGCTGAGGTGCGCACGCGCTCCACCTCCCGCGCGAGCTCCGCCTCACGGCGCGCCACAGCGGCGGTCGCGGCGTGGGCTTCGCGGCGCAACTCGGCAGCTGCTTCCAGCTCGGCGACAGCTGCGCGCTCCGCTGCCTCTGCCTCCGCCAAGAGCTCGCCGACACGACGGGCCGCAGGAGCGACGGCTGCGCGTGCTGTTGCGATGACGGGATCGGGCACGCCGAGCCGCTCGGCTGTCTCGAGTGCGTGCGAGGTACCCGCGCGGCCGAGTGCGATCCGGTAGAGCGGGCGATGTGTCTCCGGGTCGAAGGCCGTCGCAGCGTTCGCGGCCTTTACGTTCTCGCTTGCCCACGCCTTCAGCTCCGGGTAATGCGTCGTGACGACGACGAGTCGTGCCTGCTGGGCCAGCCGGTCGGCGAGCGCGCACGCGAGAGCCGCGCCCTCGACGGGATCCGTGCCAGACGCGAGCTCGTCCACCAGGACGAGCGAAGCGGCCGTCGCCATCTCGAGGATCGCGACGAGGTTCCGCATGTGCGCCGCAAAGGTCGAGAGGCTCATGGCAATCGACTGCTGGTCGCCGATCTCGACCAGAACCGCATCGAATACGGGCAGCTCGGCTTCGACGGCCGGAGGACGCAGCCCTGACTGGTGAAGCGCGACCGCGAGGCCGAGCGTCTTCAGGGCGACGGTCTTGCCACCGGTGTTCGGGCCGCTGATCACGAGGGCGCGCAGGTCGTCCAGCTCGAGGTCGATTGGCACCACCGCCGCCGGATCGAGAAGTGGGTGCCGCGCAGCGACGAGGCGCACGCGGTCCCCGATCGTGACGGGCGTTCCCGACCATGATCGGGACACTGCTCCGGCGGCCACGGCGAGATCGACTGCGCCGACGGCGTCGATCAGTGCTGCGAGCGACGCTGAGACGTCCGCGACTCTCTTCGAAAGCTCGCCGAGGAGGCGCTCCACCTCGTGGCGCTCCTCCGCGGCGGCCTCCGATTGCCGGTTGTTCAGCTCGACGATCTCGAACGGCTCGACGAAGAGGGTCTGCCGCGACTCGGACGCGTCATGGACAACGCCCGGGACTGCACTGCGCGACCCGGCCTTGACGGCGAGAACCGGCCGGCCGCCGCGCTGGACGATGAACGTCTCCTGCAGGTGCGGTTGCAGCGAGGGCTGGCGTGCCATCCGGCCGAGCGCCTCGGTGACGCGAACGCGACCGGCTCGCAGCTCGTTGCGGAGGCGCCGGAGCCTCGGCGACGCCAGGTCGCGGAGCTCGCTTCCGTCCTCTTCGACACAGCGCGAGATCTCCGCCGCGACGTGCGCGAGGGCGGGGTCGATCCCCGCAGCGATCCCCGCGAGGAGGGGCGCGAGCTCCGATCCGTCGAGGGCTTGTCGCGCCCGAAGCGACCCCTCGATCGTCGCACCGAGGTCGGCGAGCTCAGCCGTCGAGAGGACGCCGCCGCGGGCCGCCCGGTCGACTGCGCTCCGCACATCACGAATCCCGTGCAGCGGCGGCTCCGCTGCGTGATCGATGAGAGCGACAGCTTCGCTCGTGAGCTGCTGTCGCGACTCGATCTGTTGCCGCACCGCCGACGGCCGCCATGCCCGTGCGCGGTCGCCGCCGAACGCAGTCGAGGTGGCGTCCGCCAGCCGGTCTAGCACGTCATGGAACTCGAGCGCCTCGAGAGCCTCGTCGTTCACGCGGCGAGTGTACGCTCGACCGCTCGGCTACTCCGCCCACCAGTCGCGCCGGCCGTCGACATCGTCGCGCGGAGACGCACCCAGGTTCGGGGCGCCGATGACGAGGATCTCGAGGCCGTCCGGCCCGGCCTCGTAGCCGCGCCACGTCTTGGGCGGGACCCGCACCGCGTCCCATTCCTGGAGCTCGACGATCTCGTCGTCGAGCTTCATCCGGCCGCTCCCGCGCACGACCACGTACACCTCCTCTTGCGTCGTGTGCGTATGGCCGTACGGAAAGCGATATCCGGGCGGGATGCGCTGGTAGCTGAGAGCCGACCGCTCCAGCCCGAGCGCGAAGGTCGCCGCGCGGAACTCCAGGTCAGGCGCGCCGCCGAACTTCGAGCCGATGTCCTCGAGATCGTTCTTGATGTTCCTGAGCGTGAACGGCACACCGCGATCCTAGGCGCCGTTAGCGTGAGCGTGTGCTGATCAGAGCCGCCGACGCGCAGACTGGTCGCGCATCTATCCGTTCGGGCGAGCTGCTGCTCGCCCGCCCACGGGAATCTCGCGCGCCTGCCACGCTTTCGGCCGGCCGGGCGGCCGACCATCATCCCGCCGGGATGACGTCGGGCCGCAGCGGCCGGGCGTAGGCTCTGCCCCGTGCTCCGCTGGCTCCTCGTCTCGTGGTTCGTCAACGCGGTCGCGCTCGGCCTCACCGGCTGGCTCCTGAGCGACATGACCTTTCACGGCTCGGGCTGGACGGTGATCTGGTCGGCGGCGGTCTTCGGCATCCTCAACACGATCCTCAAGCCGTTCCTCAAGCTGATCACGGCGCCGATCGCGCTCCTGACTCTCGGGCTCGCGTGGTTCTTCGTCGCGATGTTCATGCTGTGGTTGACGCAGCTGATCATCGGCGGCTTCGATATCCACGGGTTCTGGACGTACGTCGTCGCGACGGTCATCGTCTGGGCGGTCAATCTCGTCCTCGACGTGCTGTTCCGCCGGGACGAGCTGAGCACGGGTCGAGTCCCGGTGACCGGGTAACGAGGGAGGCACGCTACGTCGATGCAGCTCCATCTGGTGAAGTTCGGCTACACCCCGGAGGCGTGGGCGGCGCTCCTGCAGAACCCGCAGGACCGGCGGGAGATGCTCGCCGCGCGCATCTTCGGTGTTGGAGGCAGGCTCGACGGGTTCTGGTACTCGACCGGTGAAGCCGACGGCTACGCGCTCGTCGAGTGGCCGGACCACGTCGCGGAGGCGACGGCGCTCGTCGCCATCAAGGCAACCGGGTCGTTCCGCTTCCTCGAGTCGACCCAACTCCTGACGATGGACGAGATGCTCGAGGCGCTGCACGCCGCCCATGACGTCGCCTACGCGACGCCTGGATCTCCAGCGGTCACCTGACCACCACTTTCAACCGGCCCGATCACCAAACCGGGGGAGGCGAAGACGGCCGCCCTCGATGATGAGATTAGGCGTGGGTGGTGAGCTTGCAGGCCGCAATGCAGACGCCCTCGAGCAGGCGCTGATCGTCAGCCGCCTGACTCTCGCAGGCCTCGGGTCGGACGACGAGCGTCAGCGCCGCATCGACGCGCTCGCGCACATCGAGGGATACATGGAGCTTCTGCGCGAGCCGACTGCTCAGTACATGCTCGGCGAGCCTGTCCGCTACAGCTTCAAGCTCGTCTTCCCGGACGGACGCTGGGCGATCGACGAGAAGCAGCTCGTCGACCGTCCGCACGCAGGCGACCTCGTGGAGTTCGAGAACTTCGGCGGCTGGCGGATCGAGAGCGAGCAGCAGGTCGGCGTGAAGCCCGCCGGCAAGGCCCCGCGCGAGTTCTTCGTCTGCGCGCCCGCCGCGTAACGTTTCCGCGGTCAGGCAGACTGAAGAGGCATGTTCCTCTTCTCGAAGCCAACAGTGATGGTCGAGCCCGACGAGGCGCTCCCCGGCCGTGACGAGCAGATGCCCGTTTCCGGCGAACACGAGGTCCTCGGTACCCCGATCGCCCCGCCGTTCCCGGAAGGGCTCGAGCAGGCGATCGTCGGCATGGGCTGCTTCTGGGGCGCCGAGCGCGTCTTCTGGCGCGCGCCGGGCGTCTACACGACAGCCGTCGGGTACGCCGGCGGCTATACGAAAAACCCGACCTACGAGGAGGCGTGCTCCGGCCGCACCGGCCACACCGAGGCCGTGCTCGTCGTCTTCGACCCGAAGGTGACGTCCTACGAGGAGATTCTCCGTCTCTTCTGGGAGAACCACGACCCGACGCAGAGCATGCGTCAGGGCAATGACGTCGGAACGCAGTACCGCTCAGCGATCTACGCAACGACGGACGAGCAGCTCGACGCGGCGGAGGCGTCGCGGGAGATGTTCCAGGCCGAGCTCGCGAAGGCGGGATACGGCGAGATCTCGACCGAGATCGCGCCCGCAGGCCCCTTCTACTACGCCGAGCCGTATCACCAGCAGTACCTCGCGAAGAATCCCAACGGGTACTGCGGCCTCGGCGGGACGGGTGTGGCATGCCCCGTCGGGCTGAAGAGCGCGTAACCCTCGAGTCTTCACGGCCGTTGCACACGCAATGGCCGTGAAGACCGAAGACAAGGTGCGGTCCGCGATCGCCCGGGTCGGCGACGGGCTGAGCGAGAAAGCCTGGACCGTAGGTCGCGACAAGAAGGCGGAGAAGCGGAAGCGCATCGCCTGGGGCGTCCTTCAGGGCGCACTCGGCGCGATTGCGACGATGGGCGCGCGTCGTGGCGTCTCGCGCGTCTGGGGCGTGCTCACCGGCGAGCAGCCGCCCGCCAAGCGATAGCGACTACGCCGTCTCGCCGCCGTCCATCGAGAGCACCGCGCCCGTGAAATAGGCGCCCTCGTCGCTCGCGAGGAACGCGTAGAGCGCGGCGATCTCCTCCGGTGCCGCATGGCGCCTGAGCGGGATCCCCGCGTTCACCTCCGCGAGCATGTCGTCGGTGTACTCCGCGCGCTGCATCGGCGTGAGCACGTAGCCCGGGCAGACCGCGTTCACGCGCACCGTCGGAGCGAGCTCGAGCGCCATCGTGCGCGCGAGCAGGATCACGCCGGCCTTCGAGGCGTTGTAATCAGCGTAGAACGGGTGGCCGGTCAGGCCGTTTGTCGAGGCGGTCATGAGGATGACCCCGCCTCCCGCCTCGACCATGCGTCGTGCGGCCTGCTGCGCGCAGTGGAAGACGCCGGTGAGGTTGACGTCGAGCACGCGCTGCCAGTCGGCCTCGTCGATTTCGAGGAACGGCTTACGGACGGAGATGCCCGCATTCGCAATCAGGACGTCGACGCCGCCGAGCACGGCGGCGGCTTCGTCGAACGCGCGACCGACTTCGCTCGCGTGGGCGACGTCGCAGCGAATCGCGTGCACGCCGGGAATCCGCTCTGAGGCGGTTGCGACCTCGTCCTCGCCGACTGCGAGCGCGACGACGCGTGCGCCCTCCTCGAGGAAGCGGCGGCTCGTCGCCTCGCCGATCCCGCTCGTCCCACCCGTGACGACGACGCGCTTGCCCTCGAGCCCTCTCATAGACGCGACAATCTAACGGTGAGCGTGTTCAGGCCCACCGTTCGCGTGAGCGCCCCCGACGGGACACGGTGGGAGATCTACGCGTACAAGCTCCAGGTCGGCGACCGCCACGAGTGGGACACCGACCTCGTCGACGCCGACGTTGGGGTGACCAGGGTGGCCGCCGCGGGCGCTCTCCTCAACCTCGTCGTCTGGATCGTGATGCTCGTCCCGCGCCTGATCGTGCGCCTCTGGGACGTCGCAGTCGCCACCGTCCGCGCGGTCGGCTCGGACGAGTGGACGATCGAGGCGATCACGTTCATGCCGCAGCGTCAGAGCATGACGTGGACGACGACCACCGAGCACAAGGGGCAGGTCCTGGCACAGGTAGAAGGGAGCCTCGCGCGCGGGCACCCGCCCGGGCAGCTTCGGAACGCGACCTATCGCGGCTGGAGGCGCTCGGCGAGGTAACGGATCGCCAGCGGGTAGCGGTACTCGATGCTCGAGTGCGTCCCGTCGAACAACTCGAAGAAGACGTCCGTGACGCCGATCGACGCGAGTGCATCGCGAAACGCCTCTGCACCCACGTCAAGGAAGTACTGGTCGCGCTTTCCCGAGTCGATGTAGACGGCGCGCAGGCCGCGCAGCGCGTCCGCGTAGCCGTCGACCATCCGGACCGGGTCCCATGCGAGCCAACGGCTCCAGATGTCGTCGCGAAGCTTGCCGAGCTCGTCGAACGGAAGCTCGACGGAGCCGTCGTCATTTGCCGAGTAACAGGCCGCCATCGCATACGTGTTGAGCAACGCGAAGTCGCTTCCCTTCGTGAATGCAGGTCGTGCCCGAAAGTCCTTCCAGAACGCCTCCCACGAGCCGCCGTAGTCGCGGAGCGCACGCATGGCGTCCCGGAAGTCGGGGAGGTAGCAGTGCTCGAAGAGCGCGTCGCCTGCGTGCGTCGCAAGCCCGCCGAAGAGATCGGGACGCAACATCGGCGTCACCATTGCGCCGTAGCCGCCGCTCGACTTGCCCGTGATGCCACGGGAGCCGGCGGCGCGTATCGCCGGGTACGCGTCGTCGACGAATGCAACGACCTCGTCGCAGAGATACGTGTGGTAGTTGCCGACGGCAGGCGAGTCGAGGAACTGCGAGCCGCCGTAGGACGTCCACGCATCGACGAAGACGACGATCGCCGGGGGACAGTCGCCTGCGAAGAGCTCGTCGACGAGCTCGATCACGTTCGGCCTGAACGCCGACCGGTTCCTCCACATGTCGAGCTGGCCGGTATGTCCCTGGATGAGGTAGATCGACGGCAGCGGTCCCTCACCACGCGGCGGCGTGTACACCCAGAGCGGACGTTCGGCCGGGTCCCCGAGCCGGTTCCCGGCAAGCGCGGTGCTCGAGATGACGTGCTCGTCGAGACGCCCTCTGAGCTCTTTCGACCAAGGCTCCATGCGCGAAGCATGTCGGATTCCGCCGCTACAGTCGGCGCGTGCGGCGCGCCCTCCCGTTTTTCGTCCTTGTGGTGCTGCTCGCCACGGGCTGCGGCGTTCGCACCTCCAAGCCCTACACGGCGAAGGGCACGGCGCCGTGTCTCCGCGAAAAGGGCTTCACCAACGTCTCCACCTCGCCCGCGAAGATCGGCTTCATCGCGTCGGTCGCGGCGAACGGCGGCCTCATCGCGACCGGAACGAACGGCAACAAGCTGACGATCGCATTCACCGACAGCGCCGACGACGTCTCCGACACGCAGGACTCCTTCAGGCGGTTCGCGGCGCCCCAGTACAGGTTGCACATGGCGGACATCATGGAGACCGACCGGAACGCCGTCCTCGTCTGGACGGTGACGCCGGACTCGCAGGACCTGGACGCGGCAAAGCGCTGCCTTCAGCCCTAAATTGCTCGGTACACTCCGCGCATGGCCGAATACGGAACAATGCGCGTGAAGAGCGGCCTCGCCGAGATGCTGAAGGGCGGGGTCATCATGGACGTCGTCAACGCCGAGCAGGCGAAGATCGCGGAGGAGGCAGGGGCGGTCGCGGTCATGGCGCTCGAGCGCGTCCCGGCGGACATTCGCGTCCAGGGCGGCGTCGCCCGGATGTCCGACCCGGACATGATCCAGGGCATCCAGGAGGCGGTGACGATCCCGGTCATGGCGAAGTGCCGAATCGGCCATTTCGCAGAGGCACAGATCCTGCAAGCGCTCGAGATCGACTACATCGACGAGTCCGAGGTCCTGACGCCCGCCGATCTCGAGCACCATGTCGACAAGTGGAAGTTCACCGTCCCGTTCGTCTGCGGGGCGACGAACCTCGGTGAGGCGCTCCGGCGCATCGCGGAGGGCGCCGCGATGATCCGCACGAAGGGCGAGGCGGGGACGGGCGACATCGTCAACGCCGTCACCCACATGCGCTCCGTGTTCGGCTCGATCCGCCGGCTGACCTCGCTCGCCGAAGAGGAGCTCTACTCCGAGGCGAAGAACCTGCAGGCGCCGCACGACCTCGTTCGCTGGGTCGCCGAGCACGGCCGCCTGCCCGTCGTGACCTTCACCGCCGGGGGGATCGCCACGCCCGCGGACGCATCGCTCTGCATGCAGCTTGGCGCCGACGGTGTCTTCGTCGGTTCGGGCATCTTCAAGTCGGGCGATCCCGAACGGCGCGCGAAGGCGATCGTCGAGGCGACAACGCACTACCAGGACGCGGACATCCTGGCCCGCGTGTCGGCCGGCCTCGGTGAGCCGATGGTCGGCATCTCGACGCAGACGCTCGACCCGAGCGAGCTGCTCGAGACGCGCGGCTGGTAAGCGCCCTCAGCGCAGCGACGCGAGGAACGCGCCGGCAAGCGCGTCGCCGGCTCCGGTCCCGCGCACGTTCGTAGGCGGCAGGAAGTCGGACTTGCCGTCGCGCAGGACGTATGCGCCCTCGGCGCCGCGGGTCAGCACGACGATCTCGAACGCAGCGCGGTCGAAGTGGTCGATCTCCTGCTCATTCGCGAAGAGGACGTTCGCCGCGCCCGGCACCTCGTAGCCGCCGAGCGGAACGCCGGTGACGGCACGCCACCGCACGTCCAGCGCGAGGGCGCGCTCGCCCGTATCGCGGGTGTCAACGTGCGCGAGGACATACCCGGACACGAGGACTGCGTCGACCTCGAGCGCGGGGAGGTCCGCGCGGGAGAGCCGCGCATTCGCGCCGCGCGACGCGACGACGGTCTCGCCGAGCTCGAGGTACGTGCCCGTCGGGAGCTCGTCGTCGACCCCAAGGGCGGCCGCGACGCCGGCATCTGCGAGAGCGTGCCGGATCGCGGCCGCCGCAGGATCACGCCCGATGCGCCCGACAACGGTGGCCGCGGCTCCCGCCGCCGACGCTGCGAGCGCCGCCGTCACCGCGGTGCCGCCGGCCCGCACCGTCACCGGGCCGTGTCGCTCTCCGGGTGCCGGCTGGACAGCGAGCACGTCGAGCATCACCTCTCCGAGGCATGCGATCCGTCCGGCCACGAGCCGAGGATAAGGCCGTGGACATGCGGAAGCCGACGCTGACCCCGGCGTCCTGGCTCATCTATGCGGGCGGCCTGACCGTCCTGGGCGCAGGCCTGGGCGCGCTCGGCTACCTCGCTTCGCAGTACGGCGACGGCGCGTTCGTGCTGTGGGCATTCCTGGTGCTCGTCGTCCTCTACGGCCTCGCGCTCGGGTACAAGCGGCAAGGCAGCTGGCTCGCTGCCGGCATCTTCGCGTTCTCGTCGATCATCGCGTGGACCGTCTTCGTCGGCGCGCTCTGGAACTGGTTCGGCTGGCTCGACAACGTCAGCACCGGAAGCTCCCCGTTCAACGGCTTCTCGGTCGCGCGACTGTCGCTCTACCTCCTCGTGCTCGCGGCCGTCGCGGACGACAGCCGGCGGTTTCGCTTCCCGCTCATCACTCTGATCGGCGTCCTCGTCGGCTGGCTCTTCATCACGGATCTCATCTCGGGCGGCGGCAGCTGGTCGGCGGTCGTCACGCTCTTCGTCGGGCTCGTCTACCTCGTCGCCGGAACTGGTTTCGACCGGCCGTCCGCCTTCTGGTACCACCTCGCGTCCGGCCTCCTGATCGGCGGTGCACTTCTCTACTGGTGGCACTCCGGCGACACGCGCTGGGCGCTCGTGTGCGTCGTCGCGCTCGTCTACGTAGCCATCGGGAACGCGACGCAGCGGTCGAGCTGGACGGTGCTTGCGTCGATCGCGCTGCTGCTTGCCTCGACGCACTTCGCAACCGAATGGGCGCGCGGGGACGACGCCGGCGGACTC
Source organism: uncultured Actinomycetes bacterium (assembly GCA_963794045.1). GTDB lineage: Bacteria > Actinomycetota > Thermoleophilia > Gaiellales > Gaiellaceae > Palsa-739. The sequence goes on along the minus strand of CAWCCJ010000010.1, from coordinate 171,873 downwards.
GCGATCGGCCCCGGCATCGTGTCGTCCTTCGACGGCTGGGTGCCGCCTCTCGTCTTCGCCTTCACCGGCTTCCTGATGGTCCTGCTCGGGCTCGTCGCGCTGCGACGGCGCCCCGGTAGCTGAGGGAGTAGCGCGCTCTACACTTCGCGCGGATGAGCGCGCAGCTTCGGATCGGCGTCCTCGCCGTGCAGGGGAACTTCCGCGAGCACGCGGCGGTGCTGCGCCGGCTCGGTGCGGAGCCGGTCGAGGTTCGCCTGCCGGAGCACCTCGACGGGCTCGACGGGCTGATCCTGCCGGGTGGCGAGTCGACCGCGATCGGAAGGCTGATGCGGCTGTACTCGCTCGACGAGGCGCTTCGCTCCTTCGACGCGCCGATCCTCGGCACGTGCGCCGGGATGATCGTCCTCGACCGCGACCACCTCGGGCTCGGCGATTTCCGGGCTGAGCGCAACGCCTTCGGGCGGCAGGTGCGGTCGTTCGAGGCGGATCTCGACATCGGTCACGGAGACGAGCCGCTGCGCGCAGTGTTCATCCGCGCACCGTGGCTCGCCGAGGTCGGGCCGGACGTCGAGGTGCTCGCCGAGGTCGACGGGCACCCGGTGCTCGCCCGCGACGGGCGGCTGCTCGTCGCTGCGTTCCATCCGGAGCTGACCGACGACACGCGGATCCACGAGCTCTTTCTGAACCAGGTACGGGAGGGTGTGAACGTAGACTTGGCGGAGTTCACCAAAGGAGTGGAGGCGCCGGCTTTGCCGGAGCCGGGAGCGGGAATCAGTGTCGGGGCATAGCAAGTGGTCGTCGATCAAGCACAAGAAGGGCGCCGCCGACGCGAAGCGCGGCAAGCTCTTCTCGAAGCTCACGCGCGCGATCATCGTCGCAGCGCGCGAAGGCGGGCCCGACCCGTCCGCCAACCTTGCGCTCCAGAACGCGATCGAGAAGGCGCGCTCGTACTCGATGCCGAAGGACAACATCGACCGCGCGATCGCGAAGGGCTCGGGTGCCGACTCCGACACGAGCACGTTCGAGACCGTCGTCTACGAGGGCTACGGGCCGAGCGGCGTCGCGGTGATCGTCGAGACGCTGACGGACAACCGCAACCGCACCGCGGGCGAGGTACGGCACACGTTCGCGAAAAACGACGGCAACCTCGGCACCTCCGGCGCCGTGCTCTGGCTCTTCGAGCGTCGGGGGGTCGTGCTCGTCCCGGTGGCCGGCGTCGACGAGGACGAGCTGACGCTCGCCGCAGCGGAGGGCGGAGCCGACGATGTGACGCTCGACGGCTCGTCGTATCAGGTGCTCGCACCGCCCGAGAGCCTCCAGACCGTGCGGGAGGCGATCGAGGCGGCCGGCTTCACCGTCGAGAACTCGGAGCTGACCATGCTCCCCAAGACGACCGTGGAGGTGGCCGACGAGGCGGACGCGAAGAAGGTGCTTCGCCTCATGGATCAGCTCGAGGACAACGACGACGTTCAGGACGTGTTCGCGAACTTCGATATCCCGGAACAGGTGCTGGAGGCAGTAGCAGGCTGACGAAGAGCGCGACCGTCGCGAGGTTGCGCAGGAAGAGCAGCCAGACGTCCTGATCGTCCGCGATCGCGCTTCGGTGCGAGAAGACGAGGCGCGTCAGCACGAGCACCACCACCGTCAGCGCCGCCGCGCCGAGCCCCGCGAGCGGCGCGAGCGGCACGAGCCAGTCGACGTACTGCGCCGAGAAGACCTTGTCGAACGCGACGAGCCCGACGACGGCCGCCGCGACGCTCACGACGAGCGGCTTCCCGCGAACGTAGGCGATCGTCGCCGCTGCGATCGCGGCGAGGACGAGCAGCGTGCTGGCGATCCCGAATGCATGTGCCGTGCCGCCGACGACGTTCAGCGAGCCGGGCGGCTGGTTCGCCGTCGCCGGATGGCCGGTGAGCAGGAGGACCGACGCGCCGAGGCTGTTCAGCTCGAGCCCGCGCCTGGCCTGCAGCACGTAGCTGTGACGAAGCCCGCCCGGCCCGAGCGCGAGGAACGGGAGATGCACGAGAACGACGACGGCTCCGAACACGACGAGTGCGCGCAGGCGGCGTGCGCGAGCCGTCGCAAGCACGAAAATAGGCAGAACCGCTGCGGGATAGACCTTCGCCGCGACCGCCGCGCCGAGCACCGCGAACGCCCATGTCGTCTGTCCGCGGACGAGCAGCAGCAGCGCGAGCGAGAGCAGGAAGGCAGGCCAGAGGTCGTACGCGTTCAGGAAGATCGGCCCGACGAGGAGCGGTGAGACCGCGATCACCGCTGCGGCCACCACGGCTCGCCAGGCCGGCGCGCCGATGCGCTGCAGCACGAAGACGCCGCAGGCGAGCGCGCCGGCGCCGCAGAGTGTGAGTGCAAGCTTGAAGCCGACGACGCTCGCGTCGGCGAGGAGGAAGAGCGGCTGCGCGAGCGGTGGATACTCGTCGAAGAAGTCGCGGTAGGGGATCTGCCCATCGGCCATGCGCGAGCCGTAGAGCACGTAGACGTGGACGTCGGAGTAGAGCGCGCTGCTCGCGAGGCCCTGCTCGACGAGAAGGCACGCGACGACGAAGGCGGCGCTGCCGAGCGTGGCGATTGCCCACGCCGTGCGTCCCGTCACGGCTTGCGGGCCACGGCGAGAAGGATGTCGCCGAGGCCACGATCTCCGAGGCGCTCGTCGAGTGCATTCAGCGTCCGTGTCAAGCGCGCCTGGTCGAGCGGCCACATGAGATGGAAGCGGAACGTCTCGACCCGCTCGACCTCGAGCCCGGCCCCCTCGAGGAGGCCGCAAAGGCTCGTGCGTGTGTACGGCGTCGCCGGGGACTCGATCCGGCCGCGCCGCCCGCGCAGCCCGAGCAGGCCGACGAGCGCGTTGCGTGGCGCGTTCAGGACACGCGTTACGCGGTTGTCGGCGTTGTCGGTCGAGATGACGAGCCGTCCGCCGGGGCAGAGCACGCGCGCAAGCTCTGCCGGCTGCTGCCGGGCGCGTCGAGCACGTGCTCGATCACCTGCGACGAGAGCACGAGGTCGAATGCAGCGTCGCCGAACGGGAGCGACTCGAGGTTCGCCTGCCGGAGCTCGGCCCGCGGGACGCGTGCGCGCGCGGTCTCGAGGATCCGCTCGGCGATGTCGGCGCCGGCGACTCGCTCCGGCAGGTCGGCCTCCAGCGCCGCGAGGTAGCGGCCGTCGCCGCAGCCGGCATCGAGGAAGGCCTCGCACGGGAGGAGCTCGCAGACGACGGCGCAGATCCGGGCGAACTTCCGGTCGACCCCCGGATCGGGAGAGGCGAAGGCTCCGCATACTGCTGGGCAGCGCGCGCCTCGTAGAGGTCTCGCATCTGGTCGGAGGGGCGGCCCACGGCGGAAAGCTACTCGGGGGAGGAATCGTCCGACCGGCTGCCTAACGTGATGTCGTGAAAGTCATCGGCATCGACCCAGGGACGGCGAATTGCGGCTACGGGATCGTCCACGAAAGCGGAGGCCGGCTCAGCACGGCTGGGTGGGGGAGCGTGGCGGATGCCCGCGGACGAGCGGCTGGAGCTCCGGCTGAAGACCATCTTCGAGGGCGTCACGGCCCTCATCGTCGAGCACGAGCCGGATGCAGTCGTGCTGGAGGAGTCGTTCGTCGGCGCAAACGCCCGCATCGCGCTCTCCGTCGGACAGGCGCGCGGCGCCGTGCTCGTCGCTAGCGCCGTCAACGGCATCGAGTGCGCGGAGTATGCGCCGGCGCGCGTCAAGCAGGCCGTGTGCGGCTACGGCCGCGCGGAGAAGGCACAGGTGCAGCGCATGGTGAAGGCGATCCTCGGCATGCAGGCGGTGCCGACGCCCAACCACGCAGCCGATGCGCTCGCGGTCGCGATCTGCCACGCGCTCGCGCCGCCGCTTCTGAAGATGGTGTCGGCATGATCGCGCGGCTCCGCGGCAAGCCCGTCGCCTCGACGCCGGAGGGGCTCGTGATCGACGTCGGCGGCGTCGGGTACCTCGTCGCTGCCACGCCGAGCGCGGTCCGACGGTGTCGCTTTGGGGAAGGGCGACGATGCAGCGAGATCGTGGTCGAGACGTATCTCCACGTTCGCGAGGACGCCATGCAGCTCTACGGGTTCGCCGAACGGGGCGAGCGAGAGCTCTTCGTGCAGCTCCTGTCGGTGAACGGGATCGGCCCGAAGGTTGCGCTCGCGATCGTCTCTGGCTCGCCCGCGGAGGAGCTCCGCCGCGCGATCGTGCGCGAGGACACCGCGCGGTTCCAGGCGATTCCCGGCATCGGTAAGAAAACGGCCGAGCGCATCGTGCTCGAGCTCAAGGAGAAGCTCGCAGCATCGGTCTCGATCGCGCCGGCCGAGTCGGGCGGCGGCGGCGACCACGTCGTCGCGCGTGATGCGCTCGTCGAGCTCGGCTACTCGCTCGCAGACGCCGAGCGTGCCCTCGCGGCGACCGACTCGGCGCTCGCCCCCGAGGAGCGCGTGCGCCAGGCGCTGCGGATGGCTGCATGAGCTCGTTCGTTGCGCCCGTGCTGCAGGACGACGAGGATGCCGTCGAGCAGACGCTTCGTCCGCGCCGCCTCGACGACTTCGTCGGCCAGGAGCGCGTCAAGGAGCAGCTCGAGATCGCGCTCATCGCGGCGAAAGCGCGCGGCGAGGCACTCGACCACGTGCTGCTCGCGGGTCCACCGGGTCTCGGGAAGACGTCGCTTGCGTACATCATCCGCGAGGAGCTCGACGTCGCCATCCGGACGATTGCCGGGCCTGCCGTCGAGAAGAAGGACATCGCGGCGATCCTGACGGCGCTCGAGCCGCGCGACGTGCTCTTCGTCGACGAGATCCACCGGATGAGCCGGACCGCGGAGGAGATCCTCTACCCGGCGCTCGAGGACTTCCGGATCGACATCGTCATGGGCGAGGGCGCAGGCGCCCGGACACTCACCCTCGACCTGCCGCCGTTCACGCTCGTCGGCGCCACGACGCGTACAGGCCTGTTGACGACGCCGCTCCGCGACCGCTTCGGCTTGACCTTTCGCCTCGACTACTACGACGCCGTCGAGCTCGCGTCGATCGTGCACCGCTCGGCGCGCATCCTCGGCGTCTCGATCGTCGCCGACGCCGCCGAGGAGATCGCGCGCCGCTCGCGCGGTACGCCCCGCATCGCGAACCGCATCCTGCGCCGCGTGCGCGACGTCGCCGAGGTCCACCACCAGCATGTGATGAAGGCCGGGGACTCGATCACGACCGAGATCGCGCGCGAGGCGCTCGCCCTTCTCGAGATCGACGAGCAGGGCCTCGACCGTGAGGCCCGGGAGCTCCTGCGTGCGATCGCCGTGAAGTTCGACGGCGGGCCTGTCGGGCTGTCGACGCTTGCGGCGTCGCTCGGCGAGGAGCAGGAGACGATCGAGGACGTGTACGAGCCGTATCTGCTGCAGCTCGGCTTCATTCAGCGGACGCCGCGCGGGCGCACGATCACGAAGCTAGGACGCACGCATGTCGGTGTCGAGCCCGCCACGGAGGCGAAGCTCTTCTGAGCGGCATCTGGACGCCGACGCCGGAAGGGCCGCACGAGGCTTTCGTCGAGCGCCTGCATCGCGCATTCGCCGCCTTCGCGGCGGAGCAGGGCGTCGAGACGCCGGTGGTCGAGGTGGAGCTGATGGACAGTGCCCGCTTCGTGCTCTCGGGCATCGGGCCGGAGCCCGGCTACGGGCTCGTGACGATCCGCATCGTCGACGAGGACGACGATACGCCCGACGCGTTGATCATCCCCGTCGGGACGATCAAGCGCATCGAGCTGCGCAAGGCACCCGAGGAGCGGCTCGCGCGCGTCGGCTTCTCTATCCCAGCTCCTTAGACGGCGCGGCCTGCGGCAACCGCCAGGATGCCGAGACCCACGCTCGCGGCGACGTAGACGGTCGCGAGCGCGGCGTGGTTCTCGAGCGCCTGGTAGGCGAACGTCGAGAAGGTCGTGAAACCGCCGATCGCACCCACGATCAGGCCGGTACGCAGCCAGTCGGGCGCGTCACCGAGCTCCTGCGAGCAGACGCCGATGAGGAAGCAGCCGACGAGGTTCACGACGAACGTGCTCCACGGGAACGTCGAGTGCGTGGTGATCAGTCGATCGGCGCCGTAGCGGGCAGAGGCTCCGAGCGCACCGCCGAGCGCGACCGCGAGAACGACAGGCATGCGCGCAACGCTATCGGGGCGGCGAGCATCGCCATCACGTCGAACCACACGTAGCCGCTCGCGACCCCGCTCGGCGGGTTGCCGTCGGGAATGCCCAGGCCCGGGAGCTCGGCCGCCCACCGCCATGTGCCGATCGAGGTGCCGTAGAGCTCGAGCGCGGCGACGACGATGAAGACGCCGGCATAGGCCGCTCGGAAGCGCGAGCGCCACAGGAAGACGCAGAGGAGCGGCACACCCACGGCTCCCGCGACGTCGACGCGTGGAAGCACCGTCAACCCGGCGATCCCCCAGGCAAGCGCGCCGGCCGCCGCGACCGCGACGACGATCCGCTCGCGCACGAGTAGCGCGAGCGCGATCCCGCTCAGATAGACGATCCCGTGCGCGGGCGGGATGAAAAGCGGCAGGTTGTGCAGTCGGTACGTATAGACACCCCAGACGAGCGAGCCCGTGACCTCGCCGACCGTCGCGAACGCGACGACACCGAGCGCCTGCGCGCGCGGGAGCGAGGGGAGAGGCCTGAGCGCGACGAGGAGAACGACGAACGTCAGCGCGCCGAGGGCGAGCTGGCCGCGATGGTCGACCCGCGTGTCGAGCGCGAGAAGCGCCGCCAGATAGACCGGCCCTGCCGCGGCGTACCAGCGTGGGACGGCGCTCATCGGCGGTACTGCACCTCGTGCCAGCTCGGCGTCGGCAGCAGCTCGAGCAACGCGCGGCCGCCGTTCGGGTCGCGGTAGGTGAACTCCGACGTGTCCTCGTCGAAGCCGACCTCGAGCTTGCCCGCCTTCACACGGTGGTCGAGCCAGGCGCCTCGAAAGACGAGCTTCTTCAGCCAGTAGACGAGCGACTCGCCCTCGACGAGGGAGATCTCGTCCCAGTGGCGAACAAGGTACCGGCCGAGCGTCGAGCGCGGCTCCTCGATGGCGTCCCGTTCGACGAGCTCGACCAGGTCGGCCGTCTCGTCGTCGTCAAGCTCGTTTCCTCCGAGGAGGCCGAGCTTGACGGCGGCTGCCGTCACGCGCTGCTCGAAGTCGTAGGCGTTGAAGCTGAAGCGATAGCCGAGGAACTCGACGACGTAATCGTCACCGGAGTCGTAGTTCCCCGCTCCCTCCACGGTCGAAGCGTACCCTTGGCCTGTGCGCGCTTCCCGCTTTGTGATTGCGCTCGCGGCCGTCACGGGCCTCGTCTTCCTGACTGCGTGGGTCATGGGCTGGCCCGCGGAGCGGGCGGTCTATCTCGCGCCGGTCATCGTCATCGGCTTCGCCGCTGCGGCAGGGCTCATCATCCTCTGGGGCAAGGTCGCGATCCAGCAGCTGCGCGAAACGCGGCGCCCACGGCTCGTGCTCGCGCTCTGGATCGCCGGTATCGGCCTCATCGTGCTGCTGAGCGTCCTCGGGGTCGAGCTCCCGCGAGAGGGGTAACTCCTTCGAGCGTGTTGAGCGGCCGTCCGACGGCCGATCCATAGTGCTGTTCGCTGCGGCTTCGTCGATCCCACTTCGGAGGTCCGAGAATGCGTTTCGCCCTGATAGCCGTCGCGGCGCTTGTAGCCTGCGTCTCGGCGTTTGCCGGTCCCGCCCGTGCCCATGTGCAATCTCCCGGGCCCCAGTGCGGTGGCACCCTCTGGAAGCAGATGACGTTGAGTGACACCGGCAAGACCGCGGTCGCGTGGAGCCCGTCGCAGACGAGCATCCCCGATATCGCGAAGCTCTTTGCGCCGGCGAAGATCACGACCGCTCGGTCGACAGCGTTCCAGAAGCACGTCTGGGGCATGAGGACGATCATCGAGCGCTACCGCGTCGCATCGAACGGCGAGATCGTGCTGCAGTTGTTCGACGTGCCGAGCTCGACCTACATGAACGCGTATCTTCCTGCCGCCTCGTGCCTGCCGACGAAGGCTCGCGGACGCGCGCAGATGCTTGCCGCGCGCACGTCATTCATGAGCGAATGTCCTGCGCCGACGACCGACTGGCAGATGCTCGGCGCGACGGCCGACCTCGCAGGGGTCGGCTTCTTCAACCCGGTGAAGACGACCCTTGGTGCGCTGAAGAACGGCGCCGAGCTTCGCCCGCTCGTCAACCTGAAGATCACGCAGGGCTGCGGGCACTTTTAGACGCAAGCGGGGAGGGCGTCGAGCAGCCGCTCGATGTCCTCCTCGCTCGTGTACATAGCGACCGACACGCGGAGCAGGTCGTCGCGGCGCGGTCCCATCGTCGGGATCTCGATGCGGTACTCGGCGAAAAGGCGCTCGGTCAGGTCTGGCATCGGCTCGCGGAAGCTCGACGCTCGCGAGCCGCCCGACCTGCTCCTCCGGAGCGATCGGCTCGGCCCCGAGCAGCTCGTTCAGGCGCCTGCGCGCGTCGCGGGCGAGCGCGACGCAGCGCTCGCGATCGTCGTGCTCCTGGACGAACGCGATCGCGTCCGGGACGGCGAGATATGCGGCAGGGTCGCGCGTCCCCTGGAACAGCGGTGCGCGAGAGGAACGTCGACGGCTCGAACGAGCCCCAGCTCGTGATCGCGCCGTGGACGCGCTCCTGCCAGTGCGCGTCGACGTGCAGGAAGCCCGCTCCCTTCGGGGCGCACAGCCACTTGTGGCAGTTGCCGGCGTAGAAGTCCGCGCCGAGCGGTGGAGAGGTCGACGTCGACGTGCGCGGGCGCGTGTGCGCCGTCGACGATCGTGGTCGAGGCCGAGCTCGCGGGCGCGCGCGACGATCTCCTCGATCGGCAGCACGAGCCCGGTCTCGGAGGTGATGTGCGATGCGTAGAGGACGCGCGTGCGCTCGGTGACGCGGTCGAAGAGCTCGTCGACTGGCGCACGCACGTACGACGCGCCGGCTGCCGCGCAGAGCAGCTCCCATGTGCGGTCGCAGGCGCCGTATTCGAGATCGGTCGTGAGCACCTCGTCGCCCGGGCGGAGGTCGAGCGCTCGCGCCGCGATGTTGACGCCGGTGGTCGCGTTCGGGACGAACGTCAGGTCGTCCGGCGTCGGCGCCGACGTAGGCGCCGAGCGCCTGCCGGACCTCTTCGAAGAGCCCGGGCAGGCGGCGCATGAACGCCGACGGCTCCCGCTCGAGCTCGAGCTGCCACCACCTGGTAGCGCTCGAAGACCGGCCGAGGGCGTCGCGCCGTAGGCCCCGTGGTTGAGGTAGACGACGTCCGGATCGAGGAGGAAGAGGTCGCGCACGAACGCAGCCAAGCGTCGAAGTATGTCGTCCGGCGCCCTCCGTAGCGTGATTGCACGAGATGAACGAGGGCACCTGGACACTCCGTCCGTGCCCGCACCGGACTGCCGCCGACCTCGCCCAGGCGCTCGGTATCAGCGAGCTGACTGCAGGCGTCCTCGTCCGGCGCGGCTTCACCGACCCCGACGAGGCGCGGGCGTTCCTCGACGCGCGCGATCCGCGGCACGACCCGTTCCTGCTCGGCGACATGCGCGATTGCGTGCGAGCAGATCCGCGCCGCGGTCGCCGGCGGCCGGCGCATCTGCGTCCACGGCGACTACGACGTCGACGGGATCGCGGCCACGACGCTCGCCGTGCTGCTGCTGCGCGAGCTCGGCGCGGACGTCGCCTGGCACCTGCCGAGCCGCTTCGACGAGGGCTACGGCGTCTCCGCCGCGACGCTCGAGCGCCTCGCAGACGAAGGCTGCGGCCTCGTGCTGACCGTGGACTGCGGGATCACCGCCGTCGCCGAGGTGGCCGAGGCGACGCGCGCGCGGGCTCGACGTGATCGTCACCGATCATCACCGCCCCGGTGACACGCTTCCGGATTGCCCGATCGTCGCGACGCGGCCGTCCGAGTACCCGTTCCCCGAGCTGTGCGGCACGGGCGTCGTCTACAAGCTCGGCCAGGCGCTCTTCGGCGTGGAGTCGGACATCCCGAAGCGCCATCTCGATCTGGTCGCCCTCGCGACCATCGCCGACGTCGTCCCGCTGGTCGACGAGAACCGTGCGCTCGCGTCTGCAGGCCTGCGCGCACTTGCCCGCACGCAGAAGCCTGGGCTGCAGGCGCTCATGCGCGCGGCGGGCGTCGATCCGGCCACGGTCGACGCGGGTGCGTGCGGCTTTCGCCTGGGGCCGCGCATCAACGCTGCGGGACGGCTCGGGCATCCGCGTGCAGCACTCGAGCTCCTCCTGACCGACGACGCCGACGAGGCGCGCCGACTCGCGAACACGCTCGAGGACCTGAACCGGGAGCGGCAGGCGGTCGAGGCACGCATCTTCCGCGAGGCAGCGGCGCAGGTCGAGGAATGGCCGGAGGAGAAGCGCGCGCGACGCGGCTACGTCGTCGCCGGCGAGAACTGGCACGAGGGTGTGATCGGCATCGTCGCATCACGGCTCGTCGAGCGTTTCGGCAGACCCGTCGTGCTGATCGCGGGCACCGACGGCGAGTGGAAGGGGTCGGGACGCTCGATCCCGTCGTTCGACCTTCATGGCGGCCTGCGCGCGTGCTCGCAATTTCTCGGCAGATGGGGCGGTCACCGCGCGGCTGCGGGACTTTCGATCACGCCCGACAATGTCGAGCCGTTCGCGGAGGCGTTCGCGGCGCACGCTGCCGGCGTGCTCGTCGAGGACGACCTGCAGCCGGTGACTCGCGTCGACGCGATCGTGCCGCGGAGGACGGCACTGACGCTCGACCTCTGCGCGGAGCTCGCGCGGCTCGCGCCCTTCGGCCTCGGCAATCCGGAGGTGATGCTCCTTGCGCCTGGTTGTGAGGTCGGCTCGCTGTCGACCGTGGGCGAGGGGAAGCATCTCCGCTTCCGCGTGCGGCGCGACGGAGCCGATGCCGGCTCCGCGATCCAGTTCGGCGCCGGAACGCGGCTCGAATCGCTGCAGCGGAGCGCCCGCTGGGACGTCGCGTTCCGTCTCGAGGAGAATCGCTGGAACGGCACCGTCTCGCCGCAGCTCGTCGTCCGGCGCGTGTTCGCCGCCGACGAGCAGTTCGACGCACTACGCGAGTGGCTCGTCGGCGAGTACCGGAAGCCCGCGGGCGCTCGTCATGCAGATGCCGTCGCGATCTTCGCGGAGCTCGAGATCGACGAGACCGGCCTCGGCCGTCGCCACCTGCTCGAGTCGGAGCGGTTCCGCGCGCTCCTCGCGACGGCCGCCCCGGCGCTGGCCGAAGCCGCGTAAGACGTTCAGCGGCGCGCGACGAACATCGCCCAGCCGAGCAGACGGCGCTGCAGACGCAGGTACGCGTCGCGGTTCGCGCGATGCCGCTCGCGGATCTCGGACGCGTCGGGATCGCCCGGATTCTCCTCGAGCCACTCCTCCACCGCGCGCCAATGGAGCGACTCGTACCGGTCCCAGTCGTCGTCGGAGGCCGCGATCAGGCCGACGGGCGCGAGCCCTGCGGCCTCGACGCGTGCCACCGTTTCGGGAAGCGTCACGAATCCCTCGTCGTCGTCGACCTCGCGCGGAAGCGGCCATTCCTTCCAGTACGGCTCGCCGATCGCGAGGAAGCCTCCGGGGCGCACGGTCGGCGCAAGCGCCTCGAGCGTCCCTTCGAGCCCGCCGAAGACGAAGGAGGCGCCGAGGCAGAGCGCGACGTCCCAGGCGTCCGGCTCCAGTGGGTACGCCGCCGCGTCGGCCTCGACGATCTCGATCCGCTCCTCGAGGCCGGCGCGCGCGACGCGCTCGCGTGCGGCTGCGACGAACTCGGGCGCCCGCTCGACGCCGGTGATCGTGCAGTCGAAGGTCTGCGCGAGGACGAGAGCGGGACCGGCCTTGCCGCAGCCGATGTCGAGCACGCGCGTTCCGCGGCCGAGCCGCAGGAGCTCGCCGAGCTGCCGTATCTTCTCCGGCGAGGTCGGGTCCTGCAGATTGTGGTCGCGCTCGGCGACCGCGTAGTACCACGGCATCCGGAGAGCGTACGCCTACGGACTACGCGGAGAACGAGATCTTCGCCGACCGGCGCTGGGTGGGGCGCGCCAGCCGTGCCTGATCGTCGAGTGTCGCGAGCACCCGGGCCAGCTTCGCAACCTTGCGGGCGTCGCGCCTTTGTCGGCGGTTTCTGACCATGAGGATCGTCACTTCGCGGCTTCGACATCCGTTCCTTCCGCAGGGTTACTTCCCGTAGACCCCTGAGTACACTGAGTGAATGGCGACGCTCGAGACAGGTGAGAAGCACCAGGGTCTTCTCGACGAGCTGCTCGCCGAGATCCAGGAGTCCGGCGGCACCGTCGATCGTGAGCTCGTCACGCGTGCGTTTCGATATGCCGCGACCGCGCACGAGGGGCAGCAGCGGCAGAGCGGCTCACCGTTCATCGAGCATCCGGTCGGCGTAGCGCGCATCTGCGCGCAACTCCGTCTCGACGAGCAGACGATCGCGGCGGCGCTCCTTCACGACGTCGTCGAGGACACCGAGTCCGACATCGACGACGTGCGCGCGGAGTTCGGGGACGAGGTCGCGAAGCTCGTCGAAGGCGTCACGAAGCTGACGCGGATCCAGTTCCAGTCGCGCGAGCACGCCGAGGCCGAGAACTACCGCAAGATGGTCGTCGCGATGTCCGAGGACGTCCGGGTGATCCTGATCAAGCTCGCCGATCGCCTGCACAACATGCGGACGATCGAGTACCTCGGCAAGCAGAAGCAGATCCAGAAGGCGAAGGAGACCCTCGAGGTCTACGCGCCGCTCGCGCACCGGCTGGGCATCCACGCGCTCAAGTGGGAGCTCGAGGATCTCGCCTTCCAGACGCTGCATCCGCGCAAGTACGAGGAGATCACGCAGATGGTCGCCGAGCGGCGCGCCGATCGTGAGTCGCACGTCGCGGAGGCGGCGGACGTGCTCGCGCGCGAGCTCGAGAAAGTCGACATCCCGGCGGAGATCTCAGGGCGCGCGAAGCACTTCTATTCGATCTACGACAAGATGGCGAAGAAGGGCCGCGAGTTCAACGAGATCTACGACCTCACCGCGATGCGCGTGATCGTCGAGCGCAACGGTGAGGAGGGGACACGCGACTGTTACGGCGCGCTCGGCCTCATCCACTCGCTGTGGAAGCCGATGCCCGGCCGCTTCAAGGACTACGTCGCAATGCCGAAGTTCAACGGTTACCGCTCGCTGCACACGACGGTGATCGGCCCCGAGGGGCGGCCGCTCGAGATCCAGGTCAGGACGCGGGAGATGCACGAGACCGCCGAGCTCGGCGTCGCCGCGCACTGGTTCTCGTACAAGCATCGGGGCTCGAAGCCCGGTGACGAGTGGCTCGACTGGGTCAAGCAGCTGATGGATGCGCACGAGGACGACGCCGACGCACGGGAGTTCGTGAAGTCGTTCCGCACGGATCTCTTCGACGAGGAGGTGTTCGTCTTCACGCCGAAGGGCGAGGTGAAGACGCTTCCGGCCGGCGCGACTCCGATCGACTTCGCGTACGCGGTCCACACCGACGTCGGCCACCGCACGGTCGGTGCGAAGGTCAACGGCCGCATCGTCCCGCTGCACTACAAGCTGAAGAGCGGAGACCGCGTCGAGGTGCTCACCTCGAAGAGCGGACGCGGCCCTTCACGCGACTGGCTTTCGCTTGCAGCATCGTCGCGGGCGAAGAACAAGATCCGGCAGTTCTTCTCGCGCGAGCAGAAGGAGGACCTCGAGGCCAAGGGGCGCGACGCGCTGGAGAACGCCCTGAAGGCGCAGAACCTGCCGTACCGGAAGCTCGCCGGCTCTGCGGTGCTCGCGGGGGTGATCCGGGAGTCCGGGTTCAAGAAGGCGGAGGACTTCTACCTCGCGCTCGGCTCCGGGAAGCTGACGGCCGGCTCGATCGTCAACAAGGTGCTGCAGAAGCTGAAGGTCGAGCAGGTCGCCGAGGAAGAGGCGGTGCTTCCGCGCAAGAAACCGAAGGCGCGCGACGCGCTCTCGAGCGATACGTACGGCATCAACGTCATCGGTGTCGAGGACGTGCTCGTCCGACTCGCGAAGTGCTGCACACCGGTTCCCGGCGACGACATCGTCGGCTACATCTCGCTCGGGAAGGGCATCACGGTCCATCGAGGCGATTGCCCGAACGTCCGCTCGCTGATGCGGAACCCGGAGCGGTTCACGCCTGTCGAGTGGGACGGGGGCACGTCGCAGAGTTTCCGCGTGCAGATCGCCGTCGACTCATGGGATCGCCCACGGTTGCTCGAGGACGTCGCCCGGACGTTCGCCGAGCACGGCGCGAACATCGTCTCGTACGGCGGCGCGGTCGAGGATCAGATGGCCAAGAACTGGTACGTCGCGCAAGTGGGCGACGTGAAGGCGCTCCGCGCGCTGCTGACGGCGCTCCGGAATGTGGACGCCGTCTTCGACGCGTACCGCGTGACCCCGCAGTAGCCAGTCCCTCGAACGAGGTACCCCGTCTCACTCACCAGGGGGTACCCCTTTCGAGGGATCGATGATTTTCTCCGCCTGGTTGAGCGGGGCGATTCCCTCGTTCGAGGGATCGGGCGCGAGTGCCAGCGAACCCTGAGTTGAGGGATCGACAGCGCCCCGGCGCCGATTACAACGAGACGAGGGGAGAGGGCAACACGGCTGCGGCGCCCGGTCGCACGAGGACATCGACCGGGCGCGCGGCTCGAAGGAGCTCAGGGGTCCCAGGATTCGCCGCCGGTGTCCCAGCCGACGAGGCAGTGAACGGCGACGAGGTCGGCGACGCGCTCGAGGAAAATGCGGTCTTCCTCGGGTGCGTCGCCGATCCCGAGTTCCGCGATCCGCTCGCCTTGCCAGGTCACCGGGACCGTCGTGAGCGCGGCCTCAGGTTCCGTTCCCGCGTGAGGCCCGAGCTGGAGCTCGCCTTCCTCGACGAAGGAAAGGCCGACCCAGGAGTAGCCGGTGTGCGTGTGGAGCGCGTCGACGACCTTGCGCAGCACGTCGTCGGCGTCGCCGCCCTCGGCGACGATCCGCTCGATCTCCGCGAGCGCGGCGTCACTGCTCGACATCGTCGCCCTCGAAAGCTGTGACGGCGTCGCGGTAGCCGTGTGGCACCTCGCGTGCCTCGCGCTCCTGCAGGTCGACGTAGACGAGTGTCTGGTGGGCGGTCACCATGAGCGTGTCGTCCGGGATCTTGTACGCGCCGAACGCGAACGTGATGCTCGTCCTCCCGATCCGCGAGACGCGGACGAAGATCTCGAGCTCGTCGTCGAAGCGAGCCGGCGCGAAGTACTCGACGTCGTTCGCGCGCATCACGAAGTCGCCGTCCACGCGGTCGCGATTCAGCAGCCCGAGCATCCGGTGGTACTCCACGCGAGCGAGGTCGAAATACGGGTTGTAGCGGCCGTAGTAGACGACCCCCTGCGCGTCGGTGTCCGAGAACCCGACCCGCGTGCGGGCGCTGAACTTGTACGGCGGCCGAGTCACCGCCGTGATCCTATTGACGAGGGCCTGCGGAGCCATGACCGGGTGTCAGACACCAGCGGAACCTGGCACAGAGCCGTGACACCTCCTCGGGCACCGTTCGGTCATGGGGCGCGCACTCCGTGCCATCGATCCGGACTATCCGTACCACGTCGTCTGTCGTGGCTCGAATCGCGGGCTGATCGTGTTCGACCGGACCGACTGCGACGAGTTCGTCGCGGAGCTCGCTCGAGTGGCCTCGTTCTTCGACTGGCAGGTCTACGCGTGGTGCCTGATGCCCAATCACCATCATGTCGTCCTGAGCGCGCAACAGGAAGCGTTCTCGCTCGGATTCCAGCAATTGAACGGGAATCACTCGCGCAGGACGAATGCCAGGCATGGACGAACCGATCATCTCTTTCGAAACCGTCCGCGCGCGGCGCGGTGCCATGGCACGTCGCATCTGATCGACGCAATCGCGTACGTCGTAAGAAATCCCGTCGTCGCGAAGCTCGTATCGCATGCCGGCGACTGGCCGTGGAGCAGCTACCGCGCGACGATGGGTCTGGAGCCCGCCCCGAGCTGGCTCCTGGTCGCGGAGACACTAGCCTTATTCGGTCGCACCTTCGAGAGGGCACGTATCGAATTCGACCGACTCGTCCACACAGGACGTCTCCTGGTGTCAGACACCAACGAAGTGCCGCTCGCCCTTTAAGCGATGTCCGAAGTTGGAGATGTTCTGAGCCGCGCGTCGAGCGCTGAGCCTGTACGGCGGCTACGACCTGATCAGATCGAGCACCTCGTCGCGTTTACGCTCCATCAACTCCAGTGAGCGAGCTTCGAGGTTCAGCCGGAGCAGCGGCTCCGTGTTCGACGGGCGGACGTTGAAATGCCAGTCGTCGGCGTCGACGGAGATGCCGTCGAGATGCGAGACCCTGCCTTCCGCGGAATACCGCTCCTTCAGCTCCTGAAGCTTCAGCGCGACGTCGCTCACCGGCGTGTTCAGCTCGCCCGTGATGAAGTACTGCGACCGGAACGGCGCGAGGATCTCACTCAGCTTCTGCCCGCGTTTGGAGATGAGCTCGAGCATCATCAGAAACGGCACCACCCCTGTATCCGCCTGCGTGAAGTCGCGGAAATAGTAGTGCCCCGACACCTCGCCGCCGAACGCCGCGTCCTCCTGCCGCATGCGGTGCTTGATGAACGCGTGCCCCACACGGTTGATGAGCGGCTCGCCGCCCGCGCGCGTGATCTCCTCCGGCACCGCCCACGACGCCCGCACGTCGTAGATGATCTTCGCGCCCGGCTCCTTCTCGAGCACGAGCCCTGCGAGCAACGCAGTCGCGAAGTCGCCGGGGACGAACTCGCCCGTGTCGTCGACGAAGAAGCAGCGGTCGGCGTCGCCGTCGAACGCAACGCCGAGGTCGGCACCCTCCGAGATCGTCGTCTCGACGATGAACTCTCGGTTCTCCGGCAGGAGTGGGTTCGGCTCGTGATTCGGGAACGACCCGTCCGGATCGAAATAGCACCGCACGACCTCCAACGACGAGAGCTTCTCCAGCACCGGCGGCAGCATCGCGCCGGCCATCCCGTTCGCGGCGTCGATCACCACACGCAGCGGTCGTAACGACGAGACGTCGATCAACGACAACACACGCTCGACATATGCCGGCCAGATGTCGTGCTCGGACACACGCGAAGATCCGCCGCCCTTCAGGTCCGTGACCTCGAGCGCGCGGTCTCGCACGTCGAGGAGACCCGACTCGCCGCCGACCGGCAGCGCCCCGCGCCGCACGATCTTCATCCCGGTGTACTCCTTCGGGTTGTGCGACGCGGTCACCATCACGCCGCCGTCGAGCTGCAGCGAGCCAACCGCGTAATAGACCATCTCCGTGCCGACGAGCCCGAGATCGAGCACCTCAGCACCCTCGTCCGAAGCGCCCTCGATCAGCGCTGCCGCCATCTGAGGGGACGAAAGACGCATGTCCCGCCCGACGGCGATCCGGCGCGGCTCGAACTGCCGGACGTACGCGCGGCCGATTCGGTACGCGCCGTCCTCATCGAGATCGTCGGGATAGATCCCGCGCACGTCGTATGCCTTGAAAATCGCCGGATTCAACATGACCGCCGCGGATCGTAACCGCACCCCGCGCAACTACCATTCAGCTCATGGAGCGCAAGCTCGTAACGGTCGTCTTCGTCGACCTCGTCGACTCGACTGGCCTGCTCGCAGACGCAGACCCCGAGATCGTCCGCCGGCGTGTCAATCGCTTCTTCGAAAGCGTCTCCCACTGCATCGTCACGCACGGGGGCATCGTGGAGAAATTCGCCGGCGACGCCGTCATGGCGGCCTTCGGGATCCCGCTCGCCCACGAGGACGACGCAGAGCGGGCAGCTCGGGCCGCGATCGCGACGGTGGAGCGCGTCCGCGAGCTCGGCCTCGAGGCGCGCATCGGCATCGAGTCGGGGGAGGTCGTCGCCGACGACAGCGACTCGACATTCGCGACCGGCGAGCCGGTGAATCTCGCGGCGCGGCTGCAGACACACGCCGAACCGAACACGATCCTCGTCGGGCCGCAGGCGGCTCGCCTGCTCCGCGGCCGTATCGAGCTGGAGCCGCTGCACCCAATCGAGCTCCGCGGCTGGCGCGAGCCGGTCGCCGCGCAGAAGGTGATTTGCGTCGCGCCGCAGGACGCCGCCGCGATCGGCGGCCTCGCGGCGCCGCTCGTCGGCCGCGATGCCGAGCTCGAGCTTCTCGAGAACACCTACGAGCGCACCGTGCGGAGCCGCCGCGCGAGCCTCGTCACGATCTACGGCGATCCCGGCGTAGGCAAGAGCCGCCTCGCACGCGAGTTCGTCGCCGGGCTCGAGGGTGCGACCGTCCTCATCGGGCGCTCGTTGCCGTACGGCGAAGGCGTCACCTACTGGCCGCTCGCGGAGATGGTGAAGGCGTCTTCCGGTATCAGCGACGACGACCCGCTCGACGACGCGCAAAAGAAGCTCCGCGACTATTGCGAGGACGACGCCGTTGCGGATCTCCTCGGGCTCGCAGTCGGCGTTCTCGAGGCCGTCGAAGGCGAGCGGAGCCAGCAGGAGATCGCCTGGGCGGCCCGCGAATGGGCGGAGCAGCTCGCGCAGGCGCAGCCCCTCGTCCTCATGTTCGAAGACGTGCACTGGGGCGAGGAGCCGCTCCTCGAGCTGATCGAGCATCTCGCAGCCTCGGTGCGGGAGGCGCCGCTCTTCCTCCTCTGCCTCGCACGGAGCGAGCTCCTCGACGTCCGCCCGACGTGGGGCGGAGGCCGCGTCCGTGCGACCACCCTCGAGCTCGAGCCGCTCGCAGCAGAGGAGAGCGCCGAGCTCGTCGAGGCGCTGACCGCCGACCTCGACCTTCCGATCGATGTCGAGACCGTGCTCGCGAAGACCGAGGGCAACCCGCTCTTCGTCGAGGAGACGATCCGCATGCTCGCGGAGGGAAACAGCGCGCGCATCCCGGACACGCTGCAGTCGCTGATCGCCGCTCGTATCGACCGCCTGCCCTCGCCGCAGCGCATTGCACTCCAACGCGCGTCGGTGATGGGGCGCATCTTCATGGCCGGCGCCCTCGCGCACCTCTCACCCGAGATCGAGGATCACTCGACCTGCATCGAGGAGCTGCTGCTGCGCGACCTCGTCGTCCGGGAGCCGCGCGCGACGATCACGGGCGAGGCGGCCTACAAGTTCAAGCACGTCCTCATCCGCGAGGTCGCGTACGCGGGGCTCACGAAGGGATCGCGCGCCGAGCTGCACGAGCGCTATGCGGAATGGCTCGGAGAGCGGACCGGCGACGAGCTGCTCGAGATCCGTGCGTTCCACCTCGACCAGGCGACGACGCTCCTCACCGAGCTCGACGGTACCGCCCCGGCCGAGCTCCGCGAGACCGCCGCCGCAGCCCTCGAGAAGGCGGGGCGCCGAGCGCTCTCCCGCGAGTCGTACCGGAGCGCGAGGAAGCTCCTGCGGCGCGCGGTCGAGCTCTCCCCGACCCTCGAGCGACGCTACTTCGCCGGACGCGCCGCCTGGCGCCTGACCGACTTCCCGGCGGTTCTCGTCGAGATGGGGGAGGTGGCGAGCGATGCCGAGCGCACGGGGGACACGCTCCTCCAGGGGCGAGCGCTCACTGCGCTCGCCGAGGCGACGCTCCAGCACCGCGCCGATGCCGTGAACGCGCGCCGGCTCGCGGCTCTCGCGATCGATGTCCTCGCAGACGCGGAGCCCGGAGTGCGCTTCGAGCCGCACTGGGTCGCCGCGAGCGTCGCATCGTGGTTCGGCGACTCCGAGGCGTTCGAGGAGCACGCCAAGGCCGCGCTCGACGCCGCGCGCGAGGCGGAGCGGAAGGACCTCGAGGCCGTCGTCCTCCACGGCCTTGTGACCTCGTACGTGATGAGCCTCGACCTGCCGGCGGCCTCGCCGCTCCTCCTGCGCGCGCTCGAGCTCGCGGACGCGAGCGGGAGCCTCTTCAGCCGCGCGTCTGCGCTCAGCGTGCGCGGCTGGCTCGAGCTCGTGAGCGAGAGCCCGACCGAGGCCGAGGCCGACTTCACTGCCGCGCGCGAGCTCTATGCCGAGCTCGGCAACACGACGAACGAGGCGAAGATGACGATGATGGTCGGGCGGGCCGCGTTCGCGCTCGGTGACCTCGACCGGGCCGAGAAGCTCCTCCGCGACGCGGTGCGCCAGCTCAAGGGAATCGGCGATCGCGGCTCGCTCTGCGAGGCGCAGCGCGCGCTCGCGATGGTGCTCGTCCAGAAAGGCGTGATCGACGAGGCCGAACGTCATGCCCTCGAGGCGCGCGAGACGGTCGGTCCCGACGACCGTGTGTCGGACTCCACGACCCGTCTCGCGCTCGGGCTCGTCCGCGCTGCACAAAGACGCGACGAGGAGGCCGAGCAGCTCCTCCGTGAGGCCGTCGACGGCTTCGCGCTCTACGAGATCCGCGCGCTCGAGCACTGGGCGCTCCGCTATCTCGCGGAGTTCCTCCGCTCGCGCGGTCGTGACGACGAAGCGGCCGTCTACGAGGAACGCCGCGCGGCGCTTGCCCCGAGCAGCACCGCGCAGATCGTCTGAGTCGACTCGTCGTCCGGCGACTCGCTGATCACGGTCGCCGGCCGGTCGAATCGCTCGAGTGCGTCGCGAAGCGGCTCCGCGCGGAGCGTTCCCTCGCCGTAGGGGAGATGCTTCGTCTCGTTGCGGTTGGCATACGCGATGTCCGAGAAGTGAATATGGAACGGCTCGCCGTCGCGCATCGCGTCGTCCGTTGCCTCGAGCGCGGACGCAAACGCGTCGACGTCGACGTACGCGCCGTCCGAGGTCGCGTGCATGTGGGCGAAGTCGAGCACCGGCCGGACGAAGTCGACTCGAGAGGCGATCTCGAGCACGTCGTCGATCGTCCCGAGCTCGCGCACGCGTCCCATCACTTCCACGCCGAACGGGACGAGCCTGTCTTTCTTCTCGAGCCGCTCGCGCAGGTCGCCGAGCTGGTCGACGACGTCGTCGATCGCCTGCCCGCGCTCGCGGCCGAGGAGGAAGCCGGGATGGAAGACGATCACCTCCGCGCCGACCGCCTTGGCTAGCCCGGCGGTGTGGTCGAGCATTCCCAAAGCCATCTTGAACTTCTTCTCGCGCTCCACATGGCCCATGAACGCGGCGAGCGGGGCGTGGACGGAGATCAGGACGTCTGCCGCTCGCATCGCCTCGCCGAGGAGCGGAGCGGTCTCGTAGTCGAGCCAGAACCCGCCGGCGAAGCCGATCTCGACGGCGCGGTACCCGCGCTTCGCGAGCCAGGCGGCGTCCTCCTCGAATCCGCCCGCGGCGTGCAGTCCGGACGGGCCTACGCGAACATCTCCCACCCCTCCAGTATGTCGTCCGACGCTTTTTCTACCCTCGTCGCATGGCCAAGAAGCCCTCGCGGATCGACCTCCTCGAGCTCGACATCGACCTCCGCCTCGCCGACCTCTGGCGGGAGGCGGGGGAGATCGCCGAGTGGAACCTCGACGTCGTCGCCGCCTTCATGCGGGCGGCGTACGGCAAGGGGTATTGCGACGCCTTGACCGAGGAGTCGCCTGGTTCGCTTTGCCACGACCACGGCTACCGCGTGCCCGGCCGGAGAGCGCTCCCGGCGAACGTCACCGAGCAGCACTAACCGTTCGGCGCACGGGTACGCTTCAGGCCGTGAGGCGTAGTCCCGCACGGCTCGTCATCGCGCTGTCGGTCGCAGCGGCGCTCGCCGTCTTCGTCCTCTACACCTCGATCGCCGGTGCGGGCACACCCCAGATCCAGCCGAAGGACCTCGCGCAGCATCACGGCACCGAGGTGCTCCTCGTCGGCAAAGTCGTGAGAAGCGCCGGGGATGCCCACAGCGCCGGCGGTCTTCGTTTCACGCTGCGTGACGTCAAGGGCGACTCCGGCGTGCGGACGCCCGTCGTCTATCACGGCTCTGTCCCCGACCCGTACCGCGTGGGCCGGGAGGTCGTCGTCACCGGCAAGGTCCGGGACGGCGTCTTCGTCGCGAACGCGAACTCGCTGACGACGAAGTGCCCGTCGAAGTACGCACCCGCGAAAAAGACGACGTAAGTGGCTGCGCTCGGCCGCGCGGCGCTCCTTCTGAGCCTCGGCCTCGTCGCGTACGCGCTGGTGGCAGGCTCGTATGCGGCATGGAAGAGGAGGCGGCGTCTTGCGCTCTCAGCGCAGAACGCGCTCCTCGCTGCCTTCGGGACGACGCTCGTCGCCGCAATCGTGCTCTGGGTCGCGCTCGCCCGTGACAACTTCTCGTTCGCGTACGTCTCCGAGCACACGAGCCGCGCCCTGCCCTTCGGCTACAAGCTGGCAGCGTTCTGGGGCGGCCAGGAGGGATCGCTTCTCCTCTGGCTCCTGATCCTCACCGGCTACGCGGCACTCGCGGTGTGGCTCAACCGCCGGACCAAGGAGCTCGTCGCCTGGACGGTGCCCGTGCTCGCCGGCGTTGCGTTCTTCTTCGCCTTCATGCTGTGCTTCGTCTCGTCGCCCTTCGCGACCGCTCCCGCGCCTGCGGACGGCGCGGGCATGACACCGAGCCTGCAGAACCCGTACATGCTCGCGCACCCGCCGCTTCTCTACCTCGGCTACGTCGGCCTGACGATCCCGTTCGCGTTCGCGATGGGTGCGTTGCTCTCACGCCGCACCGACGAGCGCTGGATCGTCGCGACGCGCCGGTGGACGCTCACGGCATGGACGTTCCTCGGGGTCGGGCAGCTGCTCGGCGCACACTGGGCCTACGTCGAGATCGGCTGGGGCGGCTACTACGCCTGGGACCCGGTCGAGAACGCCGCGCTCATGCCGTGGCTCGCCGCGACCGCCTTCCTCCATTCCGTGATGATCCAGGAGAAGCGGGGGATGCTGAAGGTCTGGAACATGGTGCTCGTCGCGCTCGCGTTCTGTCTCTCGATCTTCGGCACCTTCCTGACCCGCTCCGGCGTCATCAGCTCCATCCACTCGTTCTCGCAGAGCCCGCTCGGCGGCTGGTTCCTCGGCTTCATCTGTGTCTGCATCGCGTTCAGCGTCACGCTGATCTACATCAGGCTGCCGCTCCTGCGCGCGCGCACGAAGCTCGAGTCCCTCGTCTCGCGCGAGGCCACCTTCCTCTACAACAACCTGCTGCTCGTCGCGTTCTGCCTGACGATCCTCTGGGGAGTCACCTACCCGCTGCTCACCGAGGCTCTGCGTGGCGAGACGCGGTCCGTGTCGAAGCCGTACTACAACTTCTTCCTCCACAGCTTCGGGCTCCCGCTCCTCCTGCTGATGGGAATCGGTCCGCTCATCGCCTGGCGTCGCGCCTCGCTGCGTGCGGTCGGCCGGATGTTCGTCATACCGCTTGCAGTTGCCGTCGTGACCGGCGTCGTGCTCCTTGCGCTCGGGTTCGGCGACTCGCTGCCGGGCCTCCTCGCGTATACGTTCTCTGCATTCGTCGCCGCCTCGATCGTGCTGGAGTTCGTGCGAGGGACGCGTGCCACGGGCTCCGTGTTCAGGCTCGTCGCGCGGAACCGGCGACGCTACGGCGGCTACCTCGTGCACGCGGCAATCGTGCTGCTCGCGATCGGCATCGCCGGCTCGAGCGCGTATCAGAGCGTCGCCGAGAAACCGCTCCGCCAGGGGCAATCGCTCGCGCTCGCGGGCTACACGTTCACCTATACCGGGCTCGGCTCGAGGCAGGAGTCGAATGCGCTTGCGACGCGCGCGACGGTCGAGGTCACGAAGGGCGGCTCGCACGTCGCGACGCTCCATCCGGGCAAGAACTCGTACCCGGTCGAGCAAACCGTGTCGAACGAGGTCTCGATCTACCACGACCCGCGCAATCTCGGCGATCTCTTCACGATCGCCGACGAGATCCACAAGGACGGGACGCTCTACCTGAAAGTGTTCGTCAAGCCGCTCGTCAACCTCATCTGGGCAGCGGGCTTCCTCTTCGTCTTCGGCGCGCTCGTCGCGATGTGGCCAGACGCGGTCGAGCAGCGGCGGCTCGCCGACCGCTACGCGGCGGGCGCCGCGGTCGCATGACCCTTGCACTCGTCCTCGGCGGCGTGCTCGCCGTCGGCGCGGTCATCTTCGTCGCGCGACCGTTCCTGCGCGAGCCCGAGCCTGCGAGCGACCGCCTCGACGAGCCGGGCGAGCTCGAACGGCGGCGCCTCGATCTCGTCGAACGACGAGACCGCGCGGTCGCAGCGCTGAAAGAGCTCGAATTCGACCACCGAACCGGCAAGGTGACCGACGAGGATTACCGTGCGCTCGTCGGGCCGCTGCGGCGGAGTGCGGCCGAGGCGTTACGCGCTCTCGAGCCCAGGGCAGAAGCGCGACATGAGCGCGTCTTGCGATAACTGCGGCGAAGCGCTGCCCGAAAACGCCCGCTTCTGCCCGTCGTGCGGGACGCCGACGGACGCGGGCGAGACCGTGCGCGAAGAGGTGCCGATGCACGAGACCGGGCAGGTGCCCGTGTCGTACGACATCGCCGAACCGCGGTTCTTCGGCGTCACCCCGCCGTTTCTCCTGCTCGGCCTCGCCGTTGTGCTCTTCATCGTCGCGATCGTGTTGTTCGCGTCGGGGCATTGGCCCCACGGCTTGATCGCGCTCGGCACAGCGTCACTTCTCGTTGCCGCGTTCCTGGAAGCTGCCCGCAGGCGACCTGCGAAGGGACTCGGTCGCCCGTCGGTCGCTGCGCGTGAGCGTGCCCAGTCGACGGTCGAGACGGTTCGTGCACGAGCGTTCGCGACTGCAGAAGCCAGGCGCGTCCGGCGCGTGCTCATCCAGCTCGACGCCGACCGCCGCGCGCTCCTCCACGACCTCGGGGCCGCCATGCACTTCGGCGACGTGGAGGCGCAGGCCGCGATCCGGGCCGAGCTTTCGGAGCTCGACATGCACGAAGCGCAGGTCCGCGGCGAGCTCGACGCGGTATTCGCACACGCCGACGAGAGGATTCGCCGGGCCCAACTTCCGGTACAGGAGACGATGATGGTGCTTCCAGGAGAGCCCACGCCCCCGCCAGGGGAGGCGACCCCGCCGCAGCCCGCGGTCGTCCCGGAGCCGTACCCGCCGCCGGACGAGGGGACGCCGCCGCAGCCGGCGCGCGTGCCCGAGCCCGGGCCGGATCCCGGGCCCGCCCCGGACACGGACGACCGCTGACGGGGCTACCCTGCGCCGCAGGTGCAGGGAAGGCCGAGGTCGGGGCGAAGAGCGGTGGCAATGGCCAAGCGGCTGTTGCTCCTGCTCGCGCTTGCGGGCGTGATCGCGACGCCGGCGCTCGCCGGCGACGGTCTCGGCGACCAGAAGGCGAAGGTCGATGCGAAGCTCGCGCACGTTCAGGCGAAGATCGCGCAGCAGAAGGCAAGGGCCTCACACCTCCAGTCGCAGATCGGAAGCCTGACGTCGCAGATCGAAGGCCTGCAGAAGCGCGTCGGCGACGTCTCGACGCAGCTCTCGGCCCTCCAGGAGGATCTGGCGCTCCACCAGCGCCGGCTCGACAAGCTGAACGAGCTCTTCAAGCTCCAGACGGTCCGTCTCAACACACTGAAGCACCAATACAAGCTCGCGCTTCGTCGTCTCAATCTCCGCCTCGTCGATCTCTACAAGCAGAACGAGCCGACGACGGTCGACGTCGTGCTTGCAGCCCGCAGCTTCCAGGACGTACTCGACCAGCTCGACTACCTCGGTGCGGTTGCGACGCAGGACAAGAACGTCGCGGCGCAGGTGGGGACGGCAAAGCATCAGGTGAAGGTCGCCCGGAAGCAGACGGCAATCGTCCGCACGGGCGTACAGCACGAGGCACACGTCATCAGCGCGCGCGCGCAACAGGCCGCGATCCTGCGCGGCGAGCTGCTCTCGAACAAGGGCCGGCTCGCGTCGGCACGGCAGGACAAGAGCCGCACGCTCGTGATCACGAAGAAGCAGGTCCAGGACGAGATCGACGAGTCGCAGGCCCTCGCGAGCGCGAGCGCGTCGCTCGCCGCGAAGCTTCGCGCGCGCTCGGACGTGCCGAGCTCCAGCTCCAGTTCGAGCTCAGGCTCTTCGGTTGGCGAGTCGTCGGCGCCGTCGTCGAGCTCCGGCTTCATCTGGCCCGTGTCGGCCCCGATCACGAGCTCGTTCGGGCTGCGCTGGGGGACGCTCCACCCGGGGCTCGATCTCGGCGCGCCGTACGGCAGCGCGATCCACGCGGCGGCGAGCGGCACCGTCGTCTGGTGCGGGTGGATGTCGGGCTACGGGAACCTCGTGATGATCGACCACGGCGGCGGCATTGCCACGGCCTACGGGCACCAGTCCCGGATCGCCGTCGGCTGCAACCAGCAGGTCTCGCAGGGCCAGGTCATCGGCTATGTCGGCTCGACGGGCTACAGCACCGGCCCGCACCTCCACTTCGAGGTGCGCGTCAACGGAACGCCGGTCGACCCGCTCGGCTACCTCCCCTAGCCCGCGGCCGTGACGAAGTCGTAACCCGTGCCTGTCACCGGGGTTCCCGGCCCGTCCGATTCCGGGCGGAACCAGAAACCCGGTGACAGTCACCGGTTTTGGCCGCAAAGCAACCGGCCGCCCCGGGGGGAGGCGGCCGGCGTCGTCGGGAGACGACCTCGTGGAAACGAGCAGCCGCTGGCCCGGCCGCCCCTTTCCCAATTACAACGTGTAAACGGCAGCGGGCCGCCGCCGGTTACGGGCTGAACGTCTGAACGAGCAGGAAGACGTTCAGCGCGATGATCCCCGCCGCGACGACGATGGCAGCGACAGTCGTGCTGCGCGCGTTCGCGAGCGCGCCCATGACGTCTCGCCGCGCGGTGAACATCACGAGCGGCACGAGGGCGAACGGGATCCCGAAGGAGAGGACGACCTGGCTGAGGACGAGCGTCCGCGACGGATTAGCGCCGAGCCCGATGACGACAAACGCCGGCGCCATGGTCACAACCCGGCGAACGAAGATCGGGATCTGACGGCGGATGAAGCCCTGCATCACGACCTGGCCCGCAAGCGTCCCGACCGCCGAGCTCGAGAGCCCTGAGAAGAGGAGCGCGATCGCGAAGAGCTCGCTCGACGCGCCCCCGAGCAGCGGCTTCAGCGTCTCGTGCGCGCCTTCGAGCGACTCGACCCCGTGATGGCCGGTCGTGAAGAACGTGCTTGCCGCCATGACGAGCATCGCCATGTTGATCAGCCCGGCGATCGCCATCGCGATCATGACGTCGATCTTCGTCAGGCGCATCAGCCTTCTCGCCTGGTCGTCGTTCTCCGGGCGGATCCGATTCTGGGTGAGCGCGGAATGCAGCCAAATAACGTGCGGCATCACCGTCGCCCCGAGGATCCCGACCGCGAGGAGCACCGAGTCGGCCCCTTCGAAGCCGGGAATGACGGCATGGTGGCCGACTGACGACCAGTCCGGATTGGACTTGAAGATCTCGACGACGTAGCACGCGCCGATCGCAATCACGATGATCCCGATCGTCGCCTCGAGCGGCCGGAAGCCGAATCGTTGCAGGCCCAGGATTGCGAACGCGGCGAACGCCGTGATGATCGCGGCCGGGAAGAGGGCGATGCCGAAGAGGAGGTGCATGCCGATGGCGGCCCCGAGGAACTCCGCGAGGTCGGTCGCGATCGCGATCCCCTCCGCCTGGACCCACAGCCCGACGACGACAGGTCGCCGGAAGCGGTCGCGACAAACCTCGGCGAGATTCCTGCCGGTCGCGATTCCGAGCTTCGCCGACAGGGTCTGGATGAGCATCGCCATCAGGTTCGAGGCGACGATCACCCAGAGGAGCGTGTAGCCGTACTTCGCGCCGCCGGCGATATTCGTCGCGAAATTGCCCGGATCGATGTACGCGACGGCCGCGATGAATGCCGGCCCGAGGAAGGGCAGCAGGCGCATGCGCGTCGTGCCGCGGAGCATGCGCTCGCCGCGGTCTACTGCTGCCTCACTCGATGTCACAAAGTTAGACTAGCCTAACTTGAGCAGTCTCAGGTCAGGCAGCTCGCGCCAGCGCTCGTCGAGGTCGAAGCCGTAGCCGACGAAGTGCTCGTCAGGCACGACGAAGCCGACGTAACGCACGGGGAGGTCGTCGACGAGCCGGCGGTACGGCCGGTCGAGCAGGGTCACGGCCGCGACCGACCGGGGCTCTCGGAGCTCGAACGTCCGCACGAGGTAGTTGAGCGTCAACCCCGTGTCCACGACGTCCTCGACGATGAGCACGTCGCGGCCGCCGATGTCCGCGTCCAGGTCCTTCAGCACGCGTATCTGCTCGTGCCCTCCCATCTGCGCGCTCCCGTAACCGGCGAGCTCGACGAAGTCGAGTGCGTGCAGCATCGGCATCGCGCGCGAGAGATCCGTGAGGAAGACGAGGCTCGCCTTGAGCGAGCCGACGAGGAGCGGCTCCCGGCCTTCGTAGTCGCGGGCGATCTCGCCGCCGAGCTCGCCGACGCGCGCCGCGATCTCGGCCGCCGTGAGATAGACCTCGCCAATCCTTGAATCGGTAGAGCGCGGGTCTATGACGCCAGATCGAGACGGAAGTGCTGAGCTAGCCGTTCCAGGTCTCGCTTGTAGAAGAGCTTGATCTTGACGTCCGGATAGCGCTCGCGGAGCTTCCGCAGCTTCCGGTTCTTGCGCGTCACGAGCGACTGCTTCATGACGGTGAGCTCGACGTAGAGGTCCTGCTGAGGCAGGTAGAAGTCCGGTGCGAAGGCCTCCCGGACGCGGCCGTCCTCGTCCTCCTCCAGGACGAACGTCCGCGGCTCGTAGAGCCACGGGATCCCGTAGTAGTCGAGCACCTTCGCGCACTCGAGCTCGGCCCGGCTGGCGAAGCGCGGCGGCTCGGTGCCCTGATATGCCTGGAAATCAGGGATATCGAGCCCCATCTGTCCAGCACGGTACCGGCCGCACCGGACGGTGAAACGGCGGTTATCGAAGACTGAAATGTCCCGGAGTGGTAAACAACCGCCGCGTGCCACGCCTGAGCTTCGTCCCGCAGAAGCGCGAGTTCTACGACCTGTTCAACCGGGCAGCGACGAATGCCGTCGACATGTCGCTGAAGCTCATCGAGTTCCTCGACGAGTTCCCGGAGGGCGCCGGCAGCCGGATGGCCGAGATCAAGGAGCTCGAGCACCACGGCGACCGGCTCACGCATGAGCTCGTCGACCAGATCAACCGCACGTTCGTGACGCCGTTCGACCGCGACGACATGTACCGGCTCGCGGGCGTCCTCGACGACATCTGCGACCACATCGACGACACTGCGGAGAAGATCACCGGCTACGGCGCGCGCGAGATCCGCGAGCCCGCGCGTCGACAGGCCGACGTCATCCATCGCGCGGCATCGAAGCTCTGCGAGGCGATCGGGATGCTCGAAGGCTTCAAGGACTCGAAGCGACAGCTGATCGAGCTGCGCGAGCTGGAAGACGAGGGCGACCGCATCGCGCGCGAGGCGATCGCACAGCTCTTCGACGTGGGGATCGACGCAATCGCGCTCATCCGCTGGAAGGACATCTACGAGCAGCTCGAGGAAGCGGTCGATGCCTGCGAGAACGCCGCGGACGTGCTCGAGGCGATTCTCGTCAAGAACCGTTGAGCGCCACCACACTGCTCGTCGTCGTCGTTGTCGTCGCTCTGGCGTTCGACTTCACGAACGGCTTCCACGACACCGCCAACTACGTCGCGACCTGGGTCGGCACGCGTGCGCTCTCGCCGCGGACGGCCGTCGCGGTGTCTGCAGTTGCGAACCTCGCGGGCGCGTTTGTCACGACCGCGGTCGCGAAGACCGTGGGCCAGGGGATCATCGACAGCGGGCTTGCGACGGAGCAGACCATCCTTGCCGCCCTCTTCGGAGCGATCGTCTGGAACCTCCTCACCTGGCGGCTCGGCCTGCCGTCGAGCTCGACGCATGCGCTGATCGGCGGCCTCGTCGGTGCTGCGCTCGTGCAGTCCGGGACGGCCGGCGTGCAGTGGCACGGCCTCTGGGACAAGGTGATCGTGCCGGGCGCCGTCTCGCCCGTGGTCGGCTTCGTCCTCGCCTTCGTCCTGATCGTGGTCATCTATCGCGTCTTCTTCCACGTCGCGCCCGGCGTCGCCCACCGTGGCTTCCGCTACGGGCAGCTCTTGAGCGGCACGTGGGTCGCGTTCACGCACGGCGCCAACGACGCGCAGAAGACGATGGGCGTGATCGCGCTCGCGCTCTTCTCGCACGGAAGCATCGACAGCTTCTACATCCCGACGTGGGTGAAGGTCGTGTCCGGGCTCACGATCGCGGCGGGAACCTACGCAGGCGGCTGGAGAATCATCCGTACGCTCGGCCAGCGCATCTACAAGATGCAGCCCGAGCACGGCTTCGCCGCCCAACTCGCGGCCGGCTCGACGCTGTACACCGGGACCCGCTTCGGCTTCCCGATCTCCACGACGCACGTCGTGACCGGGTCGGTGATGGGTGCCGGCGCCGTCCGCGGGCTGAGCGCAGTGAAGTGGGGGGTTGCCGGCAACATCGCCGTTGCCTGGCTTCTGACCCTGCCCGCGGCTGCGCTCGTCGCGGCTGCGCTCTACTACCCGGTGACCTGGATCTTCTAGGCTGCGGGCATGAGCGAAGGGCTCGGACGCCGCCCCTTCACCATCGTGCAGCTCTCCGATCTGCATTGCGGCACGCAGTTCTTCCTGCCGAGCCTGCTCGAGCGCGCAATCGCCGAGACGAACGAGATCGAGCCGGATGTCGTCGTGATCTCGGGCGACCTCACCTCGCACGGGTTCAAGGAGGAATACGCGGTTGCGCGGGACTACCTCGACCAGATCGAGTGCGAGTCGATGATCATCATCCCGGGCAACCACGACTCCCGGAACGTCGGCTACGTCCACTTCGAGGATCTCTTCGGGTCGCGTAACTCCGTGATGCGGAAGAACGGCGTCACGCTCGTCGCGGTCGACTCGACCGAGCCGGACCTCGACAACGGGCAGATCGGCCGGGGCCGCTACGGCTGGATCGAGGAGCAGTTCGCGGACCCGGCCGACCTGCGCATCTTCATCGTCCACCATCACCTGCTCCCGGTACCCGGAACCGGCCGCGAGCGGAATATCGTGAACGACGCCGGCGACGCGCTCGAATGCCTCCAGCGCGCGGGAGTCGATCTCGTCCTGTCAGGGCACAAGCACGTTCCGTATGCATGGCGTCTCGAGGATCTCTTCGTCGTCAACGCGGGCACGGTCTCCTCATCGCGGCTCCGTGGGAACGGCAGGCCCTGTTACAACATCGTCGAGATCTCCGGGACGCACGTCGACGTCTGGCGCAAGTACCCGTTCCACGGGCAGGAGCGCATCATTCAGTTCAACGCAGAGGACAAGACCTACGAGAAGTACACCGCGCGGATCGAGGGAGAGGTGACGTCGCAGAGGTGAGAGCGATCGCAATCGTGGACGGCGAGCACTATCCCGACGTCGTGCGCGACGCGCTCTCGTCGCTGCCCTACGAGTTCGTCGGCGTGATGCTGATCGGCGGCACGGAGAAGCTGCGCGGCACGCCGGAGTACGGCGTCCCCATCGTCGAGGATCCACACGGGGCAGAGATCGTCGTCGACCTGTCCGACGAGCCGGTGCTCACTCCGGAGCTCCGGCTGCAGCTCGCGTCACGCTTTCTCGCTCTCGGGCTGCCGTATGTCGGCGCCGACTTCCGTTTCGATCCGCCGACCTTCCATCCGTTCGAGCTGCCGTCGATCGCCGTGATCGGCACCGGGAAGCGCCTCGGGAAGACGGCTGTGACGGGTCATGTCGCACGCCTCCTTGCACGCGACCGCCGCGTCGTCGTCGTTGCGATGGGCCGCGGCGGCCCGAGCGAGCCCGAGCTCGTGGAGACGCCGCCGACCGTCGACGAGCTCGTCGCGTTGTCGCGGTCGGGCCGTCATGCGGCGTCCGATCATCTCGAGACCGCGGCCCTCATACGCGTGCCGACCATCGGCTGCCGGCGCGCCGGCGGCGGCATGGCCGGCGCGCCGTTCGCGTCGAACGTGCTCGAGGGCGCACGGCTCGCCGCGTCCCTCGAACCGGATGCCGTCGTGTTCGACGGGAGCGGCGCCTCGATCCCGCCGATCGCAACGACGGCGCGCATCCTCGTTGCGCACGACCGCAGCGGCCTGAACGCCTACCGCGCGCTCATCAGCGACATCGTGCTCACGCTGGGCGAGGACTTCACGCTCCGGCTCCGGCCGAGCGAGCCGCTCGACGGCCGCGTCGCTGTCTTCACGACGGGCGCTGCTCCGACGCAGCACCTCGACGCGGATGTCGTGCACGTGTCACGGAACCTCGCGCAGCGCGACCTCCTCGTCGCTGAGCTGGCGGGCATCGACGCGGACACGTATCTCGTCGAGGTCAAGGCCGCCGCAATCGACGTCGTCGCGGAGCATGCGGTTTCGCGCGGTGCCCGCATCGTGCTCGCAGAGAACGAGGTGGTCGCAGACGGTCTCGACGAGCGCATCCTCTCGCTTCTGCCGGCGAAGGTCGCCGCATGAGCCAGCCGCGTCGGATCATGCCGCTGCCGCTCGGCGGCGAGCACGGGCTTCCCTACTCTCGCGGCCTCATGGCGCGCGCGCTGATGGCGGTCGGCGTCGCGCCCGATCGCGCCTACGCGCTCGCGCGGCGCGTCGGCGACGACCTCGCGTCGCGCGGGAGCGACGTCGTCGAGCTCGATCGGCTCGAGTCGCACGCGATTGAGAGCCTCGGCGAGGTCGAGGGCCGCGAGGCGCTCCGCCAGCTGCGCCGATATCAGGATCTCCGCGAGCTCGATCGGCCCATCGTCATCCTCGTCGGCGGCGCCACGGGAACAGGCAAGTCGACGGTGGCGACGGAGATCGCCTACCGGCTCGGCATCACGCGCGTGACGTCTACGGACTTCATCCGCCAGACGATGCGCGCCTTCTTCGCCGACGACTTCATGCCGGCCATCCACTATTCGAGCTTCGAGGCCGGCCTCGCCGTCCCCGATGCCGACGATCCGCTCGTCGCAGGCTTCATGGACCAGGCGCGGCAGGTGATGGTCGGTGCGCGCGCGTCGATCGAGCGCGCGCTCCAGGAGGGCTGGTCGATGGTGCTCGAAGGCGTGCACCTCGTCCCAGGCCTGATGCCGCTGCCGCTGGATCCGGCGGTCGTGAGCGCCTGCGTCCTCGAGATCTCGGACGAGACCGCGCACGCGCAGCATTTCTTTACGCGCGACGCGGGCGAGGCGCGGCCGATGACGAAGTACCTCGATCGCTTCCACGAGATCAGGCGCCTACAGGACTTCATCGTCGGCCGCGCGAGGCGCGAGGACGTCGCAGTGATCGAGAACGAGAGCGCCGAGCGGGCGACGGCGGCGGTCGCGGAACTCGTACTCTCCGCCGCAGAGCGGATCAAGGAGCACGCGTGACGCAGACAGCCGAGGAGATGCACGCAGATCACGGCCAGGAGATGGGCCAGCCGTGCATGTGCCAGTCGTACCTCCGTGCGACCGAGCACGCTGCGCTCCGCGCGGCGCGCTGGCTCGGGCGGGCGGACCAGGAGGCGGCGGAAGAGGCCGCTGCCGCCGGCATGCACTGGTCGCTCAACATCCTCCCGATCAGCGGCCGGATCGTGTTCGGCTCGTCCGGCGAAGGCAGTGGGCTGACGCCGGGCAGCGCCGTTGGCAGCGGCGGACCCGAGGTCGACCTCGCCCTCGATCCCCTCGAGGGGCGCGGCGTCGTCGCGCGCGGCGGGAACGGCGCGATGTCGATGATCGCCGTCGGCGAGTCCGGCCGGCTCATGACGCTGCCCGACATGTACATGCGCAAGCTGGCCGTGGGGCCGCAGGCGCGCGGGTCGATCGATCTGCTGAAGCCGGTCGCGGAGAACGTGCAGGCGATCGCGGACGCGTTCGGCCGTCGCGTGAACGACATCACGACGATCATCCTCGACCGGCCGCGGCACCACGACCTGATCGAGGAGATCCGGAACTCCGGGGCGAGGATCAAGCTGATCCCGGACGGCGACGTCACCGCGTCGATCTCCGCTGCGGTGCGCGGGACGAACGACCACCTCGCAATCGGGATCGGCGGCACGCGACAGGCCGTCCTCTCGGCGGCGGCGCTCCGCTGCCTCGGCGGCGAGCTGCAGGCCCAGTTCTGGCCGACGGCGCGCCGGGAGATCGACGAGCTCCGCGAGCTCGGGATCGACGACTACAACCGCATCTTCGGCATCGACGATCTCGCGCCCGGGGAGATGATCGTCGCCGCGACGGGCGTCTCGAACGGCGACCTGCTCCGTGGTGTTCGCTTCCTCACCGACAGCGCACGGACACACTCGCTGCTCATGTGCACCCGCTGCAACTGGGTGCGGTTCGTGGACGGGATCCACTTCTTCGCCAGGGAGCGGCGCGAGGAGGTGCGGCTCCATGGGTAGACGCCGCGCGATCGTTTGCCGCGGGCCGGAAGCGGAGACTCGGTCCTCGGGGTGAGTGGGTTCAACGGCAGCGGCGTGATCGCGGAGATGATCCGCCAGCGCGCCTACGAGATCTCCCAGGGGCCCGACGCGGGCACGCCCGAGGAGAACTGGGCCAGAGCAGAGAAGGAGCTTCGAGGCGAGCTCGCTCGAGAGGCGCCCGCCAGAGTCCCCGGCTCGGAGGACTAGGCGTTTCGGGGCACGGCCGGTGCCAGGCACCAGCCGTTCGTTCCATACGAGACTGTGAACGTCCTTGCAGGCGTTTCGTCTTTCCCGTGACGATGTCGTGACGCTTTCGTCACGGGGCCTGGCACCGGACGTGGCTCCTCGGGCCGCTGTCTCTACACTTGCCCTGTGGCCAGTAGCAACGACGTGCTCGAGGCGCTCCGCCAGGTCGAGGACCCCGAGCTCGGGATGGACATCGTCGATCTCGGGCTCGTCTACGAGGTCGAGGTGGAGGGGGAGAAGGCGAAGGTCGTCTACAGCCTCACGTCGATGGGCTGCCCTGCCGGGCCTCTGATCGCGCAGGACATCGACCGCGCGGCGCTCGAGGTCCCCGGGGTCGAGGAGGTCGAGCTCGAGCTCACGTTCGACCCGCCGTGGACGCCCGACAAGATGTCAGACGACGCGAAGTTCATCCTCGGCTTCGGCTAACGGGCCGATCGGGCATCCCGCCCGACACGGCCCGGCGTCGCCTTCGAACCGCCGTTCGCGCATCTCGCGAATGTGTGTAAACGCTGAGCCTTCTAGCCCGCCTGGGTTAGAAGGCGCATCGTCATAGATGCCCCACCCTGGGGGCGGGTGGGCGCTCGACTGACGGCGAACTCCGGTTTGGGCGCCTGCCCCTTTCCCACCTCCCCAAGGCTGGGGGCGAGCGTCATTGACAGCCCGCCGGCGCTCGCCCCCGGCCTCCTGCGCCGTGTCGCCCCGCGGCGCGCGGAAGGCGCTCGTCGCTGTCCGAAGCGCCGCAGTCCTCCGTGCGGACCCGGTACTCATTCCTTGATGCAGGAGGGGGGAGACCGCCAGCATCCCGGGATCACGTTCGCCGTTCTCGCGCTCGGCGGCGTCTCGTACGCGCTGCTCCAGTCGCTCGTCGCGCCTGCGTTGCCGGATATCCAGCACGCGCTTCACACCTCCGAGGCCTCGGTGAGCTGGGTGCTGACCTCGTACCTCCTCAGCGCGTCGATCGCGACCCCGATCATCGGCCGCCTCGGCGACATCCACGGCAAGGAGCGCCTGCTCGTGATCGTGCTCGCCCTGCTCGCCGTCGGGACCCTTGTCTCCGCTCTCGCGACGACGCTCACGCTGATGCTCGTCGGCCGGATCGTGCAGGGTGCCGCCGGCGGGATCTTCCCGCTCGCGTTCGGGATCATCCGCGACGAGTTCCCACGCGAACAGGTCGCAGCGAGGATCGGCCTGATGTCGGCCCTCCTCGGTGTCGGCGGCGGCGCCGGTGTCGTCCTCGCGGGCCCGATCGTCGACCACCTGTCGTACCACTATCTGTTCTGGCTGCCGCTGATCCCGATCGTGATTGCGACCGTTGCGACGCAGATCGTCGTGCCGGAGTCGCCGGTGCGGACGCCGGGGCGCGTCAGCTGGACTGCGGCGACGTTCATGTCGCTCGGGCTTGCGCTCGTCCTGCTCGCCGTGAGCGAGACGTCCTCCTGGCACTGGCTTTCGGCGAAGACGCTCGGCTGCATCGCGGCCGGCGTCGTCTTCCTCGTGCTCTGGGTGCGCAGCGAGTTGCGCTCCAGGCAGCCGCTTGTCGACATGGCGATGATGCGCATCCGCGGTGTGTGGACGACGAACTCCGTCGCGCTGCTCCTCGGCTTCGGAATGTACGCGTCGTTCATCCTGCTCCCCCAGTACGTCGAGACACCCTCGCGCGCGGGCTACGGCTTCGGGGCCTCCGTCACGCAGGCCGGGCTCTTCATGCTGCCCTCGACGGTCACGATGCTCGTGATGGGGTCGCTGACGGGCCGCCTCGAGCGCCTGTTCGGATCGAAGCCGCCGCTTCTCGCCGGGGGAACGCTCGCCGCGCTCTCGTTCCTCCTGCTTACGTTGTCACGCGACGAACGTTGGGAGATCTACCTCGCTGCCGCGATCCTCGGCGCCGGGATCGGGCTGTCGTTCGCCGCGATGGCGAACCTGATCATCGAGAACGTCGGGCCCGCTCAAACCGGCGTCGCGACCGGCATGAACACCGTCACGCGCACGGTCGGCGGCGCCTTCGGCGGCGCTGCCACCGCGTCGGTGCTCGCGGCGACCGTCGGCGACGATCGGCTATCCGACGGCAAACGGCTACACCGCCGCATTCGCGCTCTGTGCGGGCGCGCTCGTCATCGCCGTTCTCATGGGGCTCGCGATCCCCCAGCGGCGCCCGGAAGAGGCGTTCGGCGCGCACCCGACCGGCGACCTCGAGGCGAAGCCTCAGTACGCCGCCTCTCGCGTCGATCGGTAGACCGGTGGTCTCGCAAACGGTGCGGCCGACGCGTGGCTGTACCGTAGATCGCGGTGCTGCGCATCGAACGCCACCGGCTCGGGGTTCGCGTCTACCTGCTGGGCGTCCGGCTCCACGAGTGGCATCTCGGTTGCGCCATAGTCCTCGTTCTGCTCGTCGGCGCGTTGTTGGGTCTCGTCCACTTCACGCTGCCGTCGATCCTCGCGTCGATCGCCGGCGTCTGGCTGATCGCCAAGGACTGGCACGATCTGATCCCGTCCCGCCGCGATACGGCCGCGTGGCGGCTCGGCCTGCACCGACGGCCGCAGCCGCTCCGGGCGTTGCATCGCGCCGACCCGTTGCCGACGGTTGCGGCGCTCGCTGCGGTGCTGGTCGCGGCGATCAACCTCGCCTCCGCGTTGACACCCAACATCGCCTGGCGGCGGCACGCGCTGCTCCATGTCGAGTCGATCGCCGCCCTGCGTGTCTCGCATGCGCTCGCGATCCCGGCTGCGGCGATGCTGCTCGTGACCGCCTTCTACCTCCACCGGCGACGGCGCCGCGCGGCATACCTCGCGTTCGCGCTCCTCCTTGCCCTGGGATTCTTGAACCTGACGAAAGGCCTCGACTTCGAGGAGGCCTCGGTGGACTTCGTCGCCGCGGCCCTGCTTTGGGTCGGGCGCGACTCCTTCTACGTCCATCACGACCCACTCGTCGGCCGCCGCGGCTCGCTGCTGCGCATCCCCGCACTCATGGCAGGGTGCGTCGTCGCGGGGGGCGCGATGGTGTGGATCGGCGCGCCGGCCTCTACGAGCCTCGGGGCGATCGTTCGTGAGACAGGCGATCTCCTTGTCTGGCAGCCGGGTCCGCTGACGTTCGGCGACGAGCTTGCGCGCCTCGACCTCGCAATCGGGACACTGGGCGTGCTCACACTCCTCGCCTGCGCGTATCTCCTCTTCCGACCGCTCGCGGCGCCGCGAAGCCTCCCAGACGCGGAGCTACGCGACGCAGCCGTCGAACTCGTGCGCGCGCACGGCACCGACACGCTCGCGTATTTCAAGCTGCGACGCGACAAGCACTACCTCTTCTCCTCGGATCGTCGGGCATTCGTGGGCTATCGCATCGAGAACCGTGTCTTGCTCGTCTCGGGCGACCCGGTTGGACATCCTGATGCGATTCCTTCCCTGCTCAGGGATCTGGGCGCCTTTGCCGAACGGCGCGCGCTGCACATTGCTGCACTCGGCGTCAGCGAGGGCATGCGCGGATCGTTCGAGCAACTCGGCCTGCATGCGCTGTACATGGGCGACGAGGCCATCGTCGATACCGAGAGCTTCTCGCTCGAGGGACGGGCTGTCCGAAAAGTGCGCCAATCGGTCTCGCGGCTCGAGAGGGCCGGCTACCGGGCGGAGATCCACGACCTCGCGTCGATCGACGATCTAACGATGAGCGAGCTCGAAGCGATCTCCCGCAGCTGGCGTCAGGGAGGGGCCGAGCGCGGCTTCTCGATGGCGCTCGACGCGATGCGCCGCGACGACCAAGGCGACACGTTCGTTGTCGTTGCGCGGGACGCGGACGGCGGCGCGCGGGGCTTCCTCCACTTCGTTCCGAGCTACGGACGACCGGCGATGTCGCTCTCGTTCATGCGGCGCGATCGCGAGACACCAAACGGGCTGACGGAATTCCTGGTCGTACGATCGATTGAGCTGCTCTGTCAGCGCGGGATCCGAGAGCTGTCGCTGAACTTCGCCGCGTTCGCGCAGCTGATCCACAGTCCCCGCGGCCACGCGCAGCGTCTCCTGGGGCGGCTGCTCGGCCTCGCCGACACGTTCTTTCAGATCGAGAGCCTCTACCGCTTCAACGCGAAGTTCTTCCCGAGGTGGGAGCCGCGCTACCTCCTCTACGAGGGCATGCTCAACCTCCCGCGTGCTGCTCTCACGGCGCTCTGGGTCGAGGGGCAACTGCCGCAACCTTCACTCGGCGCCGTGAGGGAGCGTTCGCCGAGTTCCTAGCCGGTCGCTGAGAACGTCGACGCGAGCGGCGCCTCCTCGTCCGTCGGCGGAGCCGACGCGCGCTCGCCGCCGCCGAGCGCCACCGCGGCTACGAGCACGAGCACGAACGCGGTCACGCGCGCAGCACCGCGCCACCCGCCCGGCAAGCCCTCGGCGAAGAGGACCATGCCTGCGGCGATCGGCAGCGCGTTCGTCCAGAGCACGGTGACGCCCGCCGTCGCGAGACGGCGGCCCTGCTGCAGGGCAAGCTGGAAGGCAACAAAGGCGAGCCCATGGCAGGCGAGGAGCGCGGGCACGAACCAGACCCGTGCGCCGCCGACGACAGCGATCTTCGTGGCGACGTCGCCGGCCCCGTAGAGGATCCCGGCGGCGCTACCGAGGCCGGCGCCGCCCGGGAGGACCGCCGCCGCAACCAGGGCGGCAACGGCCGAGACCGCGAGCCAGACCGCCACGGCACCGACAGACCCGTGGCTCGAGCTCGTGTGCGAGCCGAGCGACGAGCCGAGCAGAACGAGCCCGAGGAGCGCAAAGGCCACGCCGAGCCGCTCCCGGGGGAAGAGGCGCCCGCCGCCGAGGGCAAGCACCCCGATGCCGGCCGCCGCGGCGGCCTGGACGAGTGAGAGCGGCGCGACGCGAAGCGCGACGACGTAGAAGACCCACCCGCCGATGCCCCCGAGGAAGCCGACGAGCCAGCGGCGGTTCGCGAAGAGCGTGCGCAACGAATGGAGCGGGCGGCGGAGCGTTAGCGGCGCCAGTTCGGACGCGGCGTCGTGCTGCAGGGCATAGCCGCCGTTGATCGCGACGGCGGACGCGATCCCGAGGAGGAGGCCGAGCAGGATCACTGGAACGGGAGGTACGACTCGGCCGCGAGCGCCGCGAGGCTCACCCGCGGCAAGTCGCGCATCCGTTCATAGACGACGAAGCGCGGCTGCCAGTCGGGTGAGAACTTTCGGTTGAAATGGAGGAGGTTATCGAGCTGGAACCAGCCCTTCAGCCGCGTCAGCACCGCGCGGAGCACCCGTTGCGCCGGAGTCAGGTCCGTGCGCTCGAACAGCTGCGCGAACGGGGCGAAGTTGAGCGACACACGCTCGAAGCCTTTCGCGCTTGCCCATTGGATCGCCTCGCAGATCAGCCATTCGTTGAAGCCGTTCGGGACGTTCCCCTTTCGCGGCATCGACGACAACGAGAGCGCCGAGCCGGGTCGTGACAATGCGAAGTGGAGGAAGCCGCCGGGACGACCCTCGGCGTCGAAGCCGACGACGAAGAGCGAGTCGTCGTCGCCGAGGCGGAAGAGCGTGTCGAGCGCCATGACGAAGCCCCGCTCAGGCTGACTGCCGCGCCACTCGCCGCCGATCGACTCGAGCTCCGAGCGAAGATTGCCGTCGAACTCGCTCGGCCGCATGATGCGGGCTGTGTACCCGGCGTTCACGAGTCGGTGCGTCGATTGCCGCACCTTGCGGATCCCGCGGCCCTCGAGTGAGAACGACGCCGCGTGCACGACCGCCTCGTCGCCGTGATACAGCGAACGCAGACCGAGCTCGCGATACGTCTCGACGCACGTCTCGCACGCGCCGAGGACGGCGACGCGCCATCCTCGGTCGTGCGCGAAGTCGAGGAAGCCGCGGACGAGCTCTTGCATGACCGCCGCAGGTCCGACCGGGTCGCCGGCGACGATCGCGACGCCGCCGACGACGCGGTATGCGAGAAAAGCCTGGCGGTCGGTCGAGAAGAAGTACGACTTGTCCGCCCGCAGCGCGAAGGGGGCGAGCGTGTCCGTGCCCCACGTCGCGACGAGCCGGTGAGCAAGCGAATGCTCGGACACGTCGCGGCGCAGGCGGTAACGCCACGGTGCCACCCACTCCGCGAGTACGAGCGCGAGCGCTCCCCAGGCAAGGAAGAACGCCGAGAGCGGGAACCAGTCCGACACAGGGCCCGACAGATGGTTCTCGCCGCCGAAGCGGATTCCCGCGACAGCGTCTCCGGTCAGGCGCACTGCGAAGCCGAGCGTATACGGCTGGTCTGCCATCAGCCGGTTGAGCCACAGTGTCACGATCCCGTACACGACGACGCCTACGGCCCCGACGAGCGCATGCAAGAGGATTCGCGGACGGGTCGTCGGATCTCCCGGCGAGCGGAAGTCGGCGCGACGCGCTAGGAGCGCGATGAGAGTGACGCCAGTGACGATCGCGCCTTCGTCAAAGCGGCGCCCCACATGCAGCACGAGCAGAGCCGCGAGCAGCACCGCAGCGACGTGCCACGCGCGCTTGCTGCCGCGCGCCAGAGCGCGCGCGGAGACGAGCAGCGCCCCGCCCACCGGGACGACGAGCGCCTTCGAGACGCCGTGCATGTGCGAGGGGTCGAATGCCGCGACAACCGACTGGCGGTGCTCGGGCAGCATCGCGTCGAGGATCGCAAGCCCCGCAACGCCGGCGACGAGCCACGACAGAATCGTCCGTGCACGGGCGCGGCTCGACGCGTGCGATCGTCCGAGCATCGCAGCAACCACCCCCACGAGGACGGCGGGCAGAATCACCGCCTGCTGCGACCCGGCGTCCCGGAAGGCGCTATGCGCCGAGATCTGCCGCACCACGAGGATCGACACGCCGTTCAGCGCGTAAAGCGAGCCGCCGACGACGAAGCCGAGCACGAGAGCCGCGACGAGCGCGTCTGCGCGCGCCCAGCGAGCGAGGAGGGCCAGCAGCACGGCCGCCGCTGTCCACACTGCGGCATAGAGCACGAGCGGCACACCGGCTCGGTGCGGGAGCTCGTCGAGGGCGAGCGCGTCATGGACGCCTGGGCCCGGCAGCGCGCCGCCGACGCGCGGGCGCAGGATGTACAGCCAGCCCGTAGCGGCGACGATCGTCGCCGCCCCGAGCAGGCTCGCCGCCAGCGAGCGCGTGAGGCTACGCACGGAGTCTCCCCGCCGCCACGAGGTATGCCGCCCTCGCATTCTTTCGCCAGAGCGCCCAGTTGTGGCCGCCGTAGTCCATGAAGAACCGGTTCGGCACATGCAGCCGCGTCAATGTCCCCGCGAAGGCGCGATCTTGCACGTGCAACCTGTCCTCCGTTGCGGAGTAGAGCCAGAAGTACGTGTGATGGAGGTCGTGTGCGACCCGCGGTAGAAGCAGTCGCGGATCGTTCTGCCCCAACAACTGGAGCCTGCTGCCGAAGATGCTGCGGATCGGGTCAGGCTTCACGTAGCCGGACCAGCTCTCGACGACCGAGAACTCGCGCGGGTAGTGGAGTGCGATGTTGATCGCGCCGTAGCCGCCTTCGGAGAGCCCGCCGATCGCCCGCCCGCGCGCGGCCGCCGTCGTCCGGTAGTGCGTGTCGACGTACCGAACGACGTCGCGCGCGACGAACGTGCTCCATGCGTTTGCCCACTCGTTGTCGTTGAATGTCCCCGTCGACCCGAACGGCATGACGAGAATCAACGGTGCGGCCTGGCCGCGGGCGACGAGCGAATCCTCGACGATCCCCATCTGCACCGTCTGAATGAACGCGAGCGGCCGGCCCGGGAACCCGTGCAGCAGGTACAGCACCGGGTACCGCTCGTGCGGATGTGCCGCGTAGCCGGGTGGGAGATAGACATACGTCTCCTGCCTGCGCCCGCCGAGCGCGCTGCTCCGGATCGCGAGCTTGACGAGCGTCCCGTCCTGCTTCACGAACGCCGGCTCGCGCGGCGGCGCGAAGCCGCGATACAGAAGGAAGTTGTTGACGTACCCGCGTACGCCGAGCAGGCCGACGGTGAGGAACGCGGCGAGTGCCGCACCCATGCTCACCGCAAGGACGCCGGGACGCCCGAGTGTCACGCTGCGACGGTACCGTCAGGGGCTAAGCAGGACATGAGACTCCGCCCAGCCAGCAAGGTTCTCGTCATCTCGCTTCTCGCGGCCGCTGCCGCGAGCTGCCGCTGCCGCTGCGACCGGGTCGCACCGCGCGACGCGGACGCAGGACGGCGTCTTGCGAACGCATGCCGGCCCGCTCCACTACGAGGTGTACTTGCCGGCCGACTACGGCACGAGCGCGCTGCGCTACCCCGTCGTGTACTTCCTGCATGGGCTGCCGGCAGGCCCGACTGCCTTCCGCAGCTTCGGCTGGCTCGAGCATGCTCTGGACGCGTCGACGATGCAGGCGATCCTCGTGCTCCCGCAGGGCGCACGAGGGAACGAGTCAGACCCCGAATACCTCGACCACGGGCGTGGACGCGACTGGGCGACGGCCATCGGCGTCGACCTGCCGCGCGCGATCGATGCGCGCTTCCGGACGATCGCCTCACGTCACGGCCGCGCAATCGTCGGCCTGTCCGCCGGCGGCTACGGCGCAATGCATCTGGCCTTGAAGTACCTGCCGCGCTTCGCCGCCGTCGAATCATGGAGCGGCTACTTCCATCCGACCGATCCGACCGGCACGCAGGCGCTCGACCGCGGTTCGCCCGCGAAGAACGCGAAGGCGAACGTTCACCGGCAGGCGCTCGAGGCGCGGCTCGACAGCCGGCCGCTCTACATCGCCTTCTACGTCGGCCGGAGCGACCCGCTGTTCGTCGACGAGAACGAGCGGCTGAACCAGGAGCTCTCGTCCGCCCGAATCGACCACGTCTTCCGTCTCTATCCCGGCGGCCACGAGCAGTCGCTCTGGGCCGGCCAGGCGTCCGCGTGGCTTCGACTTGCGCTGAACCACTTGACCCCCGCGCAGTAGCCGAGCGGGAGGCGTGTCAGCCGGCGCTGAGTGCTGCGAGGCGTTGGTTCAAGCGGTTTCGAATCGCCGCCGTTGCCGGGTCGCGGGCGCGGTTTCGGACCTCGTACGGGTCGACACGGAGGTCGTAGAGCTCACGCCAGCCGTTGAGGTACTCGACGTAGAG
This sequence comes from uncultured Actinomycetes bacterium, assembly GCA_963794045.1. Taxonomy (GTDB): domain Bacteria; phylum Actinomycetota; class Thermoleophilia; order Gaiellales; family Gaiellaceae; genus Palsa-739. Next base: position 128,163 of record CAWCCJ010000010.1, on the reverse strand, counting down.
CCAGCGGGTCGTCCGTAGGGCGCGGAACGGGGGCGGGCCTCCGTCGTAGTACTGGCTGGCGCCGAGGTACTCGACGACGAAGGACTCGCGCCAGGGAGGGGCTCTGCCTTTCAAGAGCGGAACGAGGCTGCGACCGTCCTGCGGCAGACGCGGCTTGACGCCCGCGAGCTCGGCCAGGGTCGAGGCATAGTCGATGTTGAGAACGTACGGGTCGCTCGTTGTCCCCCAGGCGCTCTTCCAGGGGACGCGGATGACGAGCGGGACGCGGATCGATTCCTCGTAGGGCCAGATTTTCCCGCCGAGACGGTGCTCCCCCCAGAGGAACCCGTTGTCGCTCGCGTAGAGGACGACAGTGCGCTCGAGCACGCCGCGTTTCCCGAGGGAGGCCACGAGAGCGCCGACCTGGCGGTCGAGGTCGCGGAGCGAGCGGAGCTGGTCGTCCTCGATCTCGTGATCGAGGTAGTGGATCGCGCCGGGTTGCAGGACGCGCCGGTAGATCGCGTGCCAGGGCTTGTCAGAGATGTCGCGTTCATCGAAGTTCGGCCGCGGGTTCTGCAGCGTCAGTACCGTCTTCGCGTCGCGCGGCAGCGGGGTTGCAGGGAGATGCGGTGCGATCGGTGTGAAGTAGAGGAAGAAAGGCTCCTTTGCCGAGGCAACGAACGCACGCGCCTTCCGTCCGAGCACACTGGTCGAGTAGTCGGACACCCGCGTCCCGTAATGGACGAGCTTCCCGTTCTCGTTGAGCGTGTAGTCGTAGTAACGCTCTTCGGGGACGGAGTCCATCGCGACCCAGGTCGACCAGCCGGGTGGGATGTGGTGGTTGCCGTAGACGGTGTAGTCGTTCAGGTACTTGCCGATGAGAGCGGTGTCGTACCCGGCGTCGCGTAGCCAAACGGCGAGGTTGGAGCGCTCGTAGAAGTGCGGGTAGCTATTCGGCCCGAAGTTCTGGACGACACCGGTCGTGTGCGCGTACTGCCCCGAGAGCAGCGACGCTCGCGAGGGACAGCATTCCGACGTGGTGACGAACGCGTTCGTAAAGGTGATCCCATGCGCCGCGAGCAGTCGCTGCACGTTCGTCATCCGCACGCTGCTGTCCCAGCGCTCGTCGTCGGCCAAGATCACGACGAGATTGAGCCTGGTCGAAGCAGCTCCCGCAGAGTCGGGCGTGCGCAGCACCTTCCAGCCGAGGAACGCAGCGAGGACGCTCCCGATGAGCGCTGCCGCCACGACGGCGTGTCGGCGACGATGGAGCAGAGCCAGGTCCACAGCCTCCTCCTTCGCATGGTGGGCCGGGAGGTTTCGATCCCCATCTGCCCCGGCAAGAACGGGGTGCTCTGCCACTTGAGCTACCGGCCCGTCCGCCTCTTCACCCGCAGGATCGGCTGAGGCATTCGGAAAAACCCGCAGAGTGGCACGAGCGCGGCCGCCATAGCGCAGTACCTCACAGCCCGCGTCGACCGTTAGACCTCGGTACACCGAAAATGGAGGTCTAAATCATGTATATCGGCGGCGGAGTTATCGCAGTCATCATCATCATCCTGTTGCTTCTCTGGCTCTTCTAGCCCGCGAGAGGACACGAGGGCACGTCCCGGCGCTCGCCCCGTTTGGCTTCCGCGGAAGCGGCAAGACCTTCTTCGTAGAGGTTTCCGACGGGAGGAGAGACAAATGAACTTGCAGTCACTGGACGACGTCTTCCAGCACCAACTCGACGACCTGATGAGCGCGGAGAAGCAGCTCGTCGAGGCGCTTCCCAAGATGGCGCAGGCTGCATTCCACGACGAGTTGCGAACCGCGTTCGAGGAGCATCTCGCCGAGACGCGCGGTCACGTCGACCGGCTCCAGGAGATCTTCGGTCAGCTCGGTCGCACGGCGTCGGGTGAGACGTGCAAGGCAATGCAGGGCCTGATCGCGGAGGGCGAGGAAGTCATCAGGACCAACGGTGACCGTGCTGCGAAAGACGCCGCACTCATCGCCGCGGCGCAGCGTGTCGAGCACTACGAGATCGCCGCGTACGGCACAGCCCGCTCACTCGCGGATTCGCTCGATCACAGCGAGGCGAAGGATCTTCTCGACCAGACGCTCGATGAGGAGAGCAACGCCGACAAGCTGCTGACGAAGATCGCGACCGGCGGGATGTTCAAGTCCGGCATCAACGAGAAGGCCAACCGCTGATCGTCGCGTAGCGCCTGAGGGCTCTTTCCGGCGCCGCCGGGCGCCGGAAAGAACCCTCGTTCACCCCTCATCACCTCAAGTGGATGGTGGCGCACCCGTTCGATCCGCATAGGCTCGCGCCATGTCACGGATCCTGGTCGCATACGACGGCTCCACGAGTAGCAGGCGCGCGCTCGACCGCGCGATCGAGGAGGCGCGCTCGTCACACGCGCACATCACGGTCGTCGACGTCGCCGAGATGCCGCTCAACCCGGACGAGCCTCGCTTCTACGGCACGCTCGACGACTTCGCCGACAACGAGGGCGACCCACTCGCGCCCCCGCCCGACGTCGTCGACCACCTGACCGAGGCTCGGGACCACCTCGCGGCGGCAGGGCTCGACGCGGATCTCGCGTGGGCTGCCGGCCTCCCGGCGCGTGAGATCGTCTCGACCGCAAAGCGCGTCGGGGCGCGCGTGATCATCCTCGGCGAGCACCACCACGGCATGTTCTCGAGCCTCTTCGGGAGCGACGTCGACACCGAAGTCCAGCGCGAGGCGCCGGGCTGCACGGTGATCCTCGCCTAGATCGAAAGGGCGGTGAGCACTCCCGCCGCATCGGAGTGCCCACCGCGTGATCAGAGCCGCCGGCCCCCGCCGCATCGGGGCCCCGCGCTGAGAGAGTCATCGACTTCCGGCGGCCGGTTCACGGATCGCTGAACCGGTGGTTCACTCGAACGGTTCACTCGGATGGGGGCCGGGGCCCGCGCGGGCGCTGCCGATATCTCAACCACGAGGGGATGGCGGGCCGCAGCCCATCTCCCTTGAAAGAGCCGACGGGCTGGGAGCCGCAGCCTTCGCCCGTCGGCTCTTCCTCTTCCTACGCGGGGATGCTGAGGACGATCTTCCCGAGTTGCTCGCCGGCCTCGAGCCGCTCGTGGGCTCGGCGGATCTCGGAGAGCGGCAGCACCTCGTCGACGACCGGACGCGCGCGCCCCGACTCGATCAGGTCGTACGCGCCCTCGAAGTCGACCTTCATCCCCATGGTCGAGCCGAGGATCGTCAACTGCTTCCACCACACACGGTGCAACGCGGCCGGCGGATTCGGCCCGCTCGTCGCCCCGCAGACTGCGATGCGGCCCTCACGGGCGGCGACGTCGAGCGATGTACGCCAGGTCGCCTCGCCGACGTGCTCGACGACGACGTCTGCCCCGTGACCGGCAGTCGCGTCCTTGACGGCGGCCTTCACGTCACCCGTGACGTGGTTGACGACGACATCGGCGCCGAGCTCACGCGCCCTCTCGAGCTTCGCGTCGCTCGACGAGGTCACGATCGTTCGCGCGCCGAGCGCGCGGGCGACGGCCAGTCCGGCCGTCGAGACCCCGCTGCCGATCCCCCAGAGCAGCACCCACTCGCCCTTCTGGAGCCGTGCGCGCGTGACGAGCATCCGGTAGGCGGTCTCGAAGACGAGCGGGAACGCCGCCGCCTCTTCGAATGAGAGCCCGTGCGGGATCGGGTAGACGTTCGTCGCGGGAACCGCAATCAGCTCCGCATTCGTTCCATCACCGTGCTCGCCGATGACGTGAATCACGCCGCCCGGGGCCTCCACGCCGGGGTTGATGACGACGCGGTCACCAGGCGCGAAGCGGGTCACGCCGACCCCGAGCGCTTCGACGACCCCTGCGCCGTCCGCGCCGAGGATGCGCGGCTTCGGCACCGACGGAAGCCCCTTGCGGATCCAGATGTCGAGGTGGTTGAGCGCCGATGCGTGAAGCCGGACGAGCACCTCCCCCGGGCCTGCGACCGGGTCAGGCACCTCCTCGAGGACGAGCACGTCCGGGCCGCCGTCGTCGTGAATCCGAACCGCCAGCATCGGCGGCACACTACCCGGGTGGACACGCGGGGACTGCAGGCACTTGCCGACGAGCTCGGCCTGGACGCGGTCGGCGCCACGCCCGCGGCACCGTACGCGAGCACCGAGCGTCACATCCGAGAGCGGCGCGAGCGCGGCCTGTTCGCGGACATGAAGTTCACGATGGCGCAGCCGGAGCGCTCGTGCCATCCCGAGGGGCTGCTGCCGAATGCGCGCACCGTGATCTCGGCGGCGCTCTGCTACTTCGCGCCGGAGCCGGAACGGCCCTCGGCCACGGTCGGCTGCCGCGCTACACGTGGGACGACGCGTATGCAGAGCTCCGGGCGAAGCTCGACGCACTCGGCGCGGAGAGCTCGGCGGGAACTACCGCGTCCTCGTCGATGCGAACCACATGTCGACCGCGAGGCTGCGGCCCGGAGCGGAGTCGGTTTCTACGGCAAGAACACGATGCTGATCACGCGACGTCACGGCTCGTGGGTCGTGCTCGGCACCGTCGTCACGGACGTGGAGATCGCGCCGACGTCCCCGCTCGAGACCGGGTGCGGCGACTGCCGGATCTGCATCGACGCCTGCCCGACGGACGCGCTCGCCGAGGCCGGAACGCTCGATGCCACGAAGTGCCTCTCGTACTGGTCGCAGGCACCCGCGGCAATTCCGCCCGACTACCGGGCGAAGCTCGGGTCGCAGGTGTACGGATGCGACATCTGCCAGGACGTCTGCCCGTGGAACCGCGGCATCGAGAAGCGCCGTGCGGGAGCCGCTCCGCGCGGCGCGCCTCACGTGTCACTCGTCGACTGGCTGGGGATGGACGACAACGAGCTGCGCCGGAGCTTCGACCGGTTGTACGTGCCGCGTAACGACGGCCGCTACCTGAAGCGGAACGCGCTCGTCGCAGCGGGAAACGTGGGCGGCCTCGCAGAGCGCGACGCGGTCGCCGCCTATGCCGATGCAGACGACGCGCTGCTCGCCGAGCACGCGCGGTGGGCGCTCGAAGAGATCGATGCGCGCGCTTCCTGACGCTGGGCGTCGCCGAGAGATCGAGACGTGGGTGTCGCGCATCCGCCTGGGCGGCGTCGCCTTCGCGGTCGTCGAGCTCGCGTTCCTCACGAAGCGCTTCCCGCCTGGCTATCTGACCGCGGCCTGGGCGCTCACGGGTGCATTCGCGTTCGGGACGGTGGTGCTGCTCGTGCTCACGCGGCTCGAGCGCGACGACCTGCTCCCTGCGATCGGCTTCGCGGCGCTCGTCTTCGACACCGCGGTGATCGCCGCATACGCGCATGATCTTCTCGTACGAGTACGGCAACCAGACGCGCTGGGCGCTCGTGTTCGTCGTCGCGGAAGCAGCTCTCCGCTACGGCCTGCTCGGGGGCGTGCTCCTGCCCGCTGCTGCTGATCCCCGTCTGGTGGTTCCTGGAATGGTGGCGTGCGCGCAATTTCTCGCCGCCCGGCCCGTCCTTCCTCTGGGACCGGGTGACGTTCCCGTCGGGCGTCCTCCTTCTGACGGGCCTCATCGTCGGCTGGCTCGTGCGCCGTCTGGACGCCGAAGTGCGCACGAGCACCGAGCGGGCCGCGGAGGCGGAGCGGCTTCGCGACGAGCTCGGCCGGCGCGTCGACATGCTCGAGGCTACGAGCCGCTCGGCGCGCGCGCTCGCGCTCGTCGCTCGAGATCGAGGAAGCCTTCGGCGCATTCATCCGGGAGGTGCGCGGCCTCGTCCCGTTCGACCGAACCGCGATCGTCCTCGTCGAAGGAGATCGCGCACGCACGATCGCGACCGCGGGCCGAGGTGCACGGGAGATCTTCCCACCGGGAAGCAGCGGCCCAATTCGCGGGAGCGTCCTCGAGCGCGTGCTCGGCAGGCGAGGTCGTCGTGCGCGAGGACATGAGCGAGGAGAACTACCCCGAGGATCGTCACCTGGTCGAGCTCGGGATCCGGAGCGAGCTGCTCGCACCCCTTCTCATCGGTGCCCGGCCGATCGGGATGATCTCGCTGTCACGCGACGCGCCGCGGAGCTTCACCCCGGAGGAAGTCGAGCTCGTAGCGCTCCTCGGTCGCTTCGTCGCAACCACCGTGCAGAACATCCGCGTCGTACGAGACCGAGCGTCAGACCGTGGAGGAGCTGCGCCGGCTGTCCGCGCTCCGTGCAGACTTCGTCTCGCTCGTCTCGCACGAGCTTCGGAGCCCGATGGCGGCCGTGATCGGCGCAGCCCGCACGCTCCAGGACCGCTGGCGCCAGCTGACACCGGATCAGCGCGAGGCATTCCTCGCGCTCATCGCGGACGAGACGAGCCGTCTCGCGGCGCTCATCGGCGACGTGCTCGACACCTCGCGCATCGAGGCCGGCACGTTCTCCTTCAGCTTCACCGACGTCGACCTCGGACGCGTCGTCCAGGACGCCGTCTCCGTCGCCTCGGTCGGGCAGGACGAGGTCCGCGTACGCGCCGAGATCGTCGAGCCGCTTCCGCGGATCCGCGGCGACGGCGAGCGCCTGCGTCAGGTCATCTCGAACCTGATCGACAACGCGGTGAAGTACTCGCCGAGCGGAGACGAGGTCGACGTGACGCGCCGCGCGCGAGAACGGCGTCGTCCGCATCACCGTCCGCGACCGCGGACCCGGGATCCCGTTCGACCAGCAGCGCGTCATCTTCGAGAAGTTCGGCCGGGCCGAGATCCCGGGAGCTCCAAGCCGGGTACCGGGCTCGGGCTCTTCATCGCGCGCTCGATCGCCGAGGCGCACGGCGGCTCGCTCGACGTCGAGCTCGCAGCCCGACGCGGGCGACGACGTTCACGGCTGATCTTGCCGCTGTAGCGCTAGCGCCTTGACGCGAAGCCGCTCGACGCCGAGCTGCTTCGCGAGCGTCGCGAGCGCGCGCGGCGATGCGCGAGCGCAGCTCGGCCGGCTCGAGCACGATGGCCTCGCCGCGCTTCGAGAGGATGTCGCTCTCGAGCCATTCGTCGCTCCCGACGGGGATCTCGCGGAACGCGCAGCCGCCGACGAGCCTGCGCGCGCCGCGCTCGATCTCGTACCGCGCGATCTCCGGCGTGTAGAGGACGCGCGCGACTGCGCGCGCCGCGGAGCCGCGTCGGCTCGAAGCCCTCGCGCGGCTCGAACTTCTCACGCAGGAGCTTCGCGCTCCGCATGCGGTCGAGGCGGAACGAGCGCTCGCCGTCGCTCGTGCGGTCCCACGTGTGCACGTACCAGTGCGGCAGCGCGCGCTCGAATCGTGTACGCCTCGACGACGCGCGTCGACGGCTGCGCGTCGACCTCCTTCTGGTACTCGATCTCGACGAGGCGTCGCTCGTCGCGGCCGCGCGCGAGCGTGCCGATCAGGTCCTCCTCGGCGCGACTCGATCGTCGGCTCGGGCGTCTGTGCGAGCTCGAACTGCGCCGAACGTCTCCTCGAGCTTCCGCCGCACCTTGTCGAGCGGCGTGTGCGCGTCGGCGGCGATCATCGGGCCGACGTACTCGAGCGCGAGGCGGATCGCGCGCGCCTCGAGCGGCGTCAGCCGCGGCGGCATGCGGAACGTGTCGCCCCAGAGCTCCTTGTCGACGTGCACGAGGCCGTCGGAGAGCTCGGTGTAGATCGTGTAGCAGCCGCCGCCGAAGTTGACGAGGTTGAGGAGCGACAGATGCTCCTCGAGCTCCTCGGCCGGGATCGACGGGAACCGCTCGAGCAGCTCGGCGGCCGGGATCTCCGCCTCCTTCTCGTCGCCGCAGGCGGCGAGGAGGTAGGCGAGCAGCGCCTGCAGGATCGCGAACCGCTCCGGCGCGACGGGCCCGGCGGGGCGCTCGGTGCGCCTCGGCGGCGGCGCGGCGCGGGCGCCTCGCGGGCCGGCTCCGGCGCCGCGCCCTCGTGGCCCTCGCGCACGCGCCGGAGCGACGCAGCGACCTCGCGGCGCAGCTCGTCGGGCTCGAGCGGCACCGCGCGGCCGTCCTGGCGCAGCACCCACGAGGCGAGCTGGCCGAGCGAGGAGTACTCGGTGACGAAGACGCCGTCCTCGAGCCGGCCGGTCGAGCCGTACGCGCGCTGCACCCACCAGGCGGTCTCGCCCGGCACCTCGATGCGAGCCTCGCCGACGATGTCTCCGACCTGCCACGGCGGCCGGCCGCGATATGCGCTCGATGTCGAACTCGATCGGGCGTGCGGAAGTCGCGCTCGCGGCGCGTCGCGAACTTGATCTCGCCGCGGATGCGGGAGACGCGGAAGGTGCGGATGTCGTCGCGGTCGAGGTCGTGGCCGACGACGTACCAGACCCCGTTGTCGGGCAGGAGCGCGTACGGGTTGAGCGTCCGCTCGGAGACCTCGTCGCGCGAGATCGACCAGTACTCGAACTTCACGGTGCGCTGCTTCGAGATCGCGCCTTCGAGCTTCGCGAGCCGGCCGGGCATCTCGGGCGAGTAGTCGGGGTCGAGCACCTCGACCCGCTGCGCGGTCGTCGCTCGTCGTCTCGATGAAGCCGGGCCGCCCGAGCGCGAGGTTCTGCAGCGCGAGCCGAAGCGGCTCCGCGTACGCGAACTTGCCCTCGAGGAGATAGAGCGCGGTCTGGAGCGCCGCGAGCTCCTCGTCCTCGAGCTCGAGCTGGGGCAGGAAGTACTGCTCGGAGCGGAGCGTGTAGAGCTCCTCGCCGGTGAACTCGTCGCGCTGGGACTGGAGCGGCACGCCGAGCGCGAGGAGCTCCGCGCGGTCCGAGTAGAAGCGGCGCGCGAATGCCTCGTCCGACATCTCCGAGTAGCCCTCGACGTTCGACTTGACGTCGCGCGCCGTGATCGGGCGCCGCTCCGCCATGAGAAAGGCGACCAGCGAGAGCTGGCGGATCAGCTTGTCCGTATCGTGCGACACCCCTGGATCACCCTACACACGCTTCCATGTGGAACGCGACGGGGAAAACCTGGGGAGAAGGCTGGGCTACGCGGCTGCCTTCGCTTCGAGGTGCTGGTGCGACGGGCAGTAGTCGCGGTCGGGCAGCGGCGTGCGCTGGCACGGCTTGCCCTTCCGCGTCGTCGCGCGGCAGCGGGCGACGCCGCCGTCGAGCGCGCCGGCCTCGATCTGGTCCTCGATGAAGCTCTGCGCGGCCTGGACGCCCTGGGTGACGGCCCAGGCCACGTCCGACTGGCAGGTGATCGGGAAGTAGCGGCGGATGTCCTGGAAGAGCGCCCGGTCAGGCTTCGCGAAATAGAGCGGGTCGTCCGCGAGGCGCTCCATCGTGTGCTCGCACGCCTCGAGCACCGCGCGGCGCGACTCGATCTGCGAGTCGCGGTCGCCGTACGGGTCGATCATGTCCTTGACCGACCGGTAAATGGCTCGCGAGTACTGATACATGCAGTGTTGCAGTTGGAGGGTGCGCTCTTCGATCACAGTCTCGTCAACTCCTATGAAGTTCCCGCCAGGCTTTGTTAGCGGCGGGTTAACGGTCCTCGGCCCCTCCTCCAGAAGCCGATCCTACACGATCCGGGCGCCTGTCACAAAGTCGGGCCGAATCGTTGCCTTTGCAGCGAACATTCCTCGCCCTGCCCGCGTTCCGGGCAGCGCTTACACCTGGAATTCGCTAATGGGTGACGCGGGTCTGGTAGGCGTCCGGAAAGCCCCTGGCGTGGGCGGACGAGAGGCCGGCCGCCGCCTCGGCCGCGCTGCCGAAGATCCCCGCGAAGACGACGTAATACCCGGGGTGGAGGCTCGAGTACTGGGAGGAGGTGAGGACGCCGACGTCCTTCAGCCCGTTCTGCTTCGCCGCGCCGCGCCCGCGCGAGTGCGTTCGCCTTGCCGCCGGTCGACGGGCAGCGATTCGAGGACGATCGTGTAGCCGCTCTTCTGCGCCGGCCAGGAGGCGAGTGTCTTCGGATTCGGCTTCGGCGTCGGAGTCGTGGCACCGGGTTTGGTCACGGGTGACGCCCGGCGCGCGTCGGCAGTGGCCCGGTCGTGACGGTGACCGCGGGCGCGTTCGGGACGGTCGCGGTCGACGACCACCGGAACGGTGCCCTGCGTCTGGCCGGGGCCGACGGGGACATTCGCGGTCGCCGTCGCGGGCGCCGGCAGAGCTCGCGCGGGTGCTGTTCGCGATCAGCGACGACCGTCGTCGCGACGATCGTGAGCAGGAAGAAGAGCGCCGACCGGCCAGATCCAGTCGCCCGGATACCAGGCGAAACGGCGCTGCCACGACGACGCGAGAACGCCGACGACGCCGCGATTCGTCGGCAGGCGCGCGCCGCACTCGAGGCAGTACTCCTGCAAGCGGCTCGTAGGCGACGCCGCAGCGGGGGCAGTAGTCGCGCGGCTCGTGCGGTGCGGTCATGCGCCTTCGATCGGGAGCGGCGGCGCGTCGGTGACGGGCCTCCCGCACTGGGGGCAGAACTTCGAGCCCCAGAAGATGGGCGCGCCGCAGCTCGCGCAGCGTGCCGATGGCCTCGTGCGGCCGCGCGACACGGCGGCCGCGAGCAGCGCGTCGAGGTCGGCGACACGTTCCTCGATCCGCTGCAGCTCGACGCAGCGATCGACGAGTAGGTCCTGCCGGAACTGGTCGCGCCGGTACATCTCGAGCATGAGGCCGCCGAGGTCGCGCAGCCGCATCTCGCGCAGCTGCAGCAGCGAGCGCCGCTCGCGCCGGAGCTGCCCCGCGGGCGGCAGAGCCCGGCGAACGGCCCGCGCCGTCGGCGGCGGGGCGGCCGCTGCCGCGGGGACTGCCTCGGGGTGCGGGGTGCGGCGAATCCGCATCCCCCGATCCTATTTATGGGCGCTGACGTCTTATGGGCGCTGATTTTTATGGGCGCTGATTTTTATGGGCGCTGACGGGCGGGCTCATCGCCGGCCGCGGCGCGGCGGCCGAAGCCGAGAAGCCACGCAGCGGCGAGCAGCAGGCCGATGATCCCGACCGGGATCCCGACCCAGGGAATGACGAAGAGAAAGATGACCCCGAGCACGAGCAGCGCTAGTCCGACTCCGATCATGCAGCCCGCGTACCCGGACCGCTCAGCGCTGAATCACGACGAGGCGCTCTTCCGTCATCTCGCGCACGGCCCAGGCGGGGCCTTCCTTCGTGTTGCCGGACGCCTTGACGCCGCCGTACGGCATCTGGTCGCAGCGGAAGGTCGGCGCCTCGTTGATCGACGACGCCGCCGAACTCGAGACGGTCCGCAGCGTCGAGCGCGGCGTCGAGCGAGCGCGGTGAAGACGCCCGCCTGGAGGCCGAAGCGTGTGCCGTTCGCGCGGTCGACCGCCTCGTCGAAGCTGTCGAACGGATTGACGACGACGACCGGCCCGAAGGCCTCCTCGCAGCTCACCTTCGCCGTCGTCGGGGACGTCTGCGATGCACCGTGGGCTTGAGCAGGCCGTCCTGCTCGCCGCCGGTGAGCACTTCGCCGCCGGAGTCGCCTCGCGATCCACTCGGTGATGCGCGTGCGCGGGCGTCGGCGTCGATCACGGGGCCGACATCGGTGTCGTCGTCGGCGGGGTCGCCGACCTTCAAGCGCGTCGACCTTCGGCACGAACGTGTCGAGGAACGCGTCGAACCGCGAACGATGCGACGTAGATCCGCTGCACGCTGATGCAGCTCTGGCCGGCGAAGGCGAATGCGTTCGCGGCGAGCTTCGCCGCCGCGGTCTCGAGATCGGCGTCCTCGGCGACGATCACGGGCGTCGAGTTGCCGAGCTCGAGCTTCACGCGCTTCCGCGGCGCACGCTCCTGCAGCTTCCAGCCGACCTCGCCCGAGCCCGTGAACGTGATCAGCTTCACGCGCTCGTCCTCCACGAGGACGTCGCCGATCTCGGACGCCGGGCCGACGAGCACGTTCAGCCAGCCTGCCGGCAGACCGGCTTCGAGCTCGAGCTCCGCAAGAAGGAGCGCGGAGAGCGGCGTCGCGGACGCAGGCTTGAGCACGACCGGGCAGCCGGCGGCGAGCGCGGGCGCCAGCTTGTGCGCGACGAGGTTGCACGGGAAGTTGAACGGCGAGATCGCCCCGACGACGCCGATCGGCTTGCGCACCGTGAAGGCGAGCTTGCCCTCACCGGCCTGCGCCGCGTCCATCGGGATCCATCTCGCCCGCAAGCTCGCCGCGCCTCGACGGCGGCGAACGTGTATGTCGACATCGCGCGCGAAGCCTCGACGCGCGCGGTCTTGATCGGCTTGCCTGCCTCCTCGCAGATCGTCCGCGCGACCTCCTCGTGGCGCCGGCCGATCAGCCCCGCGACCCTGACGAGGATCTCGGCGCGCTTGTGGGCCGGGAGGGGGGACTCGAGCGCGCGGGCGGCGGCGTCGACCGCACGCTGCGCTTCTGCAGCGGCCGCCCTTCGCGACGCGGCCGACGATCTCTCCGGAGTACGGCGAGCGGACCTCGACCCAGTCGCCCGTCTCGACCCACTCGCCGTCGATCAGAAGCTATCGCTCGGTTGCCGTCGTCGCCACCGTGGAAGTCTATTCGGAGCGGGTTAGCCGACCTCGGGCGGCAGACGCTCGGCGAGCGCCGCAAGCACCTTCTCCTGGATCGACGGCGTCCTGCGCAGGAGTCGGCGGAAATCGCGAGGCGCTGATGACGAGGATCCGCGTCGGGGCCGTCGTCTTCACCGTTGCCGTCCTGGGCTGCGCGGTGATGAGCGCGATCTCGCCGAGGAAGTCGCCCGAGCCGAGGGTGTTCACCTTCTTGCCGTTGCGAACGACATCGGCGGCCCCTTCGGCGATGACGACGAACTCCTGCCCGCGCGCCCCCTGCTTCGTCAGGGTGCTTCCCGCGTCGAGATCGAGCTCGTCGGCGATCGAGGCCACCTCCGTCGAGCTCGCGTTTCGAGCACCGCGCGAAGAGCGGCACGGATTTCATCAACTCGATCTTCGCGTTCTTTCGGAGCACAGGCTGGATTCTCCCCGATACGATGCGCGCATGTCCAGACGCGAGACCGAGGCGCTGATCGTCGACGCCGTTCGCAGCCCGATCGGCAAGAAGAACGGGACGCTCTCGCACATCCGCGGCGACGAGCTCTCGGCGCAGGTCGTGAACGGTCTCCTCGCGCGGCACGACGTCGACCCCGCCGAGATCGAGGACCTTCAGTGGGGCTGCGTCACGCAGATCGAGGAGCAGGCGTGGAACATCGGCCGGAACATCGCGCTCACCGCGGGCTGGCCCGTCTCCGTGTGCGGCACGACCGTTGACCGCCAGTGCGGCTCGTCGATGCAGACGAATTTCAACGCCGCGGCCGCCGTCTGGTCGGGGCAGCTCGATCTCGTCATCTCCGGCGGCGTCGAGATGATGTCGCGCGTCCCGATGGGCTCGAACCGCGGCTCGATGTCCGATCTCGTGCACGAGCGCTTCGACATCGTGATGCAGGGCATCTCGGCCGAGGAGATCGCGAAGGAGTGGAAGCTCTCGCGCGCGGAGCTCGATCAGTATTCGTACGAGTCGCACGCGAGGGCCGCGCGCGCACGCGACGAAGGTCGTTTCGAAAGGGAGATAATCCCGGTCGAGCTCGACGTGCCTGCCGACTCACCGGCGCCGGACGCGGGCTCGACCGCGACGCTCGTGCGCACGCGCTTTGCCGTCGACGAGGCGATTCGAGAGACGACGCTCGAGAAGATGGCCGCGTTACAGCCGGCGTTCATCCCGGAGGGCGTCGTGACCGCAGGGAACTCCTCGCAGATCGTCGACGGTGCAGCCGCCGTGCTGGTCGCCTCCGAGCAGAAAGCGTCCGCGCTCGGGCTCGAGCCTCGGGCGCGCTTCCTGGGCTTCGGCATCGCGGGCGTCGACCCGCACATGATGCTGCACGGCAATCCGCAGGCCTGCGAGCGCGCGCTCGCGAAGGCGGGTCTCGGCTGGGACGACATGGAGGTGATCGAGGTGAACGAGGCGTTCGCGTCGGTCGTCCTGCAGTTCCTCGCCGATACAGGCCTGAAGGAGCGCTACGAGGCCGGCGACGTGAACCCGAACGGCGGCGGCATCTCGCTCGGCCACCCGCTGGGCGCGACGGGCGCCCGCATCACCGCGACGCTCGTCTCGGAGCTCGAGCGCCGGAACGCACGCTACGGCATCGCGGCCATGTGCATCGGCTTCGGCCAGGCGATCGCCGGCGTCGTCGAACGATTCTGACTCCAGTAGCGGTGGGTACAGCCCGCCGGGCGCTGATCGCGATCGCGATCGTCTTCGTCTGCCTCGGCACGGTCGACGGCACGTGGGCGGCGCGCCTGCCCGCCCTCCAGGATCGTCTCGGGCTCGACAGCGGCCGTCTCGGGATCGCGATCCTTGCGGCCACGCTCTTCTCGATGCTGTCGCTTCCCGTCGCGGGGATGCTCGCCTCGCGCTACGGCAGCCGCCTCCCGACCGCGGCCGGGATCGTGATCATCGGCGCGGGCCTCGCATCTGCGGGCGTGGCGCCTTCGTTCGCGACGCTGCTGCCGTCCGCCGCGCTCCTCGGCGTCGGCACCGGCGTCCTCGACGTCGGCGCGAACGCACACGGCGTTGCGGTCGAGGGTCGCATCGATCGCCCAGTGCTCTCTTCGCTCCACGGGTTCTGGAGCATCGGCCTCCTGACCGGTTCCGCGATCGCCGCGGGCGCCGCGGCGCTGGAGGTGTCGACGAAAGTGCACTTCCCGCTCGTCGCGCTCGCCGTGGTGCTCGTGGGGCTCGCCTGCGTGCCGCAACTCCTTCGCGGAACGCGCAGCGTTGATGCCGCGCACTTCGCGCTGCCGCGCGGTGCGCTTGCGCTGCCGGCGTTTCTCACGTTCTGCTCGTTCTTCCTCGAGTCGGCGACGATGAGCTGGACGGCGGTCTTTCTCGTCGGTCCCGCCGGCGCGAGCGGCGCGGTCGCCGCGGGGGGCGTCGTCATGTACGCCATCGCAATGGCGGTCGCGCGCTTTGCCGGCGATCCGCTGAGCCTCCGTTGGGGCGTCGGGGGGATCGCGCGGCGCGGCGGAACGCTCGTCGTCATCGGCATCTCGCTCGCGCTCGTCACGCGGTCCTCGGTCCCGGCCCTGATCGGGTTCGCGCTCGTCGGAGCGGGCTGCGCCGCGATCGTGCCGGCGCTCTTCCGCGCTTCCGCCGCTGTCCCGGGCGTCTCGGCAGGCGCCGGCATCGCAGCAGTGGCGACCGCGGGCTACTTCGGCGGCGTCGTCAACGGACCGGCGATCGGATTCCTCGCGCGCGCGGTCGGGTTGACCGCGGCGATGTCCCTCATCGGCGTCGGCGGTGCGCTCATTGCCGTTCTCGGCCCGCGTCTCGAACGCGTAGGGTCCGCGCGATGAAGGTCGGCGTGGTCGGTCTCGGGACGATGGGTGCGGGAATCGCGCAACTCTGCGTCGAGGCAGGTCTCGAGACCGTGGGGCGCGAGGTCTCGCTCGAGCTCGGCGAGAAGGCGCGCGGCCGGATCTCTCACTTCCTCACGCGCAAGGTCGAGAAGGGGCAGATCGAGACGTTCGACATCGGCCTCCTCACGCTCACGACCGACCTCGAGGACTTCGCCGGCTGCGATCTCGTGATCGAGGCGATCGTCGAGGATCTTGCGCCGAAGCAGGAGCTCTTGGCCGATCTCGAGCGGGTCTGCCGCGCGGACACGGTGCTCGCGACGAACACATCGGCGCTTTCGGTGACGGAGATTGCGGCCGCGGTGTCGACGCCGGAGCGCGTCGTCGGCATGCACTTCTTCAACCCCGCGCCGCTGATGCCGCTCGTCGAGATCATTCGCGCCGAGCTGACGGGCGACGCGGCATTCGATGCGGCCTATGCACTGGCCCAGACGCTGGGAAAGCATCCGGTTCGCTGCCATGACACACCGGGGTTCGTCGTCAACCGCGTGCTGATCCCGCTCTTGAACGACTGCGTCCGGGTACTCGACGAGGCACGCGTGACGACGGAGGACCTCGACGCCGGGATGAAGCACGGCGCCGGCTGGCCGATGGGCCCGTGCGAGCTGCTCGACCTCGTCGGCATCGACGTGCACGTGCACGCGAGCGAGGCGCTCTACGAGAAGACGCGCGAGCCGCGCATGGCGCCGCCGCCGCGGCTCGTCGCGATGCGGAACGCCGGTCTGCTCGGCCGCAAGTCAGGCCGCGGCTTCTACAGCTATTAGACGGCCTTCTGGTCTGCTCGCTCCTACGGAACGCTCAGCCGATTCCATAGGTTTGCGAGCATGGTCGAGACGGGTGCCGACGTCGCCGACGCCGCGAAGTTGATCGCCCCCGCGTCGAAGACCTTCGCGCCTGCCTGAGTCTCGTAGTAGGTCATCTCTGCCGTCTTTCCGGGCCCGAGGAGGTCGGGAATCCGCGCGAGCACGATCGTCCCGGGCGGCGAGGACGGCGCGCGCGCGTCGATCTCGATGCCGTAGCGCCCGAAGGTCGAGCCGTCTTGTAACCCCGTGTTCGCGAAGAGCCATGGTGCCTGGGTCGCGCCGGCGACGACGAACGGCTTCTGCACGGCGCCGTGGTTCGAGCCGATGTACTGGGCGCCGACGAGCGCCGCCTCCGGCCGTGCGGCGTCGCGCCACCTCTGCACCCGGGTCATGACCGGCGGCGCGACACGCACGCGCCAGAACATGTTGTTCGCGGCGAGGAACGCGAGATTGCCACCGAGGTTGCGGTAGCGCGTCAGGACGTCGTACTCGTGGTCGGTCACGTACTCCTCGTGGCCCGGGAAGATGACGAGGTCGTAGTGCCGCGCGAGTTCGTCCCCGGTCGGGACCGCATCGAGATCCTCGTCGCTCAGGAAATCGACCTGCTTGCCGGCCTGCTGGAGCCAGGTGAGGAAGGTCAGGTCCCAGTCGTGGAAGCGGAACGGGAGCCCGAAGTCGAGGAAAGGACGCATCAGGTCGACGCTGTGCGTCCGTCCGCTCAGGTACCACGAGTCGCCCCAGCCGTCGCCGTTCGCGTCGGTGAAGTTGTAGGCCTGCCAGGTCTGGGTCGCGAGCACGACGGCGACGCGCTGCTTGCCGAGGAGCCGAGGGCGGACGATGAGCGGCGCATAGCCGACGCGCCCGTCCGCCGCGGTGATGCGGAGGAAGTAGAGGCCGCTCGGCCAGTCCCCGGGGCGGACGAACTGGATCTGCGAAGGCGCGTCGCGATGGGCGCGCCAGTCGACGCGCGCGGCGCCTGTCATGGCGATACCGCTCGTCCGAAGGTCGCGGATCGACGGGAAGGCGCCGCCGCCGTACGCGAACACCTGAAACGTCAGCGTCTTCGCGTCGGTCGCGACGGTCACGGATGCCTCCTCACCCGGCGCGTAGCTCGGCTTCAGGAAGCCCGCCTCGATTCCCTGAACGCGAACGACGGCGTTCGAATACACGCGGCGGCCGGCGAGCGTCGAGACCGTCAGGCGCGCGACATAGGTTCGCGGCGATGTGTCGCGCCGCGGCTTCCACACGATGACGTTCGCGCCTCGAGGCAGGGTGCGCGCCGTCAGTCGCTGGATGACGTTCGCGGTCGACGCCTCGGGGTCGGACGTCGCACTGTCGGTCTGGACGATCTCGAGCGAGACCCGCGCCGGCATTTCGAGCCGGAACTGGAGGTAGGCGGCGTCGCGGAAGCCGTCGCCGTTCGGGCTCACAGTCGTCAGCAGGCGGGTGTCGCCGCGGTACGGCGTCGAGCCGTTCGTGAGGCGAAGCCCCAGGAGCTGCGGGGCGGCGGAGGCGGCAGTCCCCGGCATCGCGGCGCACGCCGCGAGGAGGAGCGCGAGCAGAGCGACGCGGCGCATCGCGGGAGGGTATCGCCGTGTGGAATAGTGGGTTTCGGACTCCTCCTCCGGGGCTTGTTCCGTTACGGAATCTTTACGAACCCCTGAATCGGCGGAAACCGCAACGGGCGATACTTTGAAAGCAATGCGGCGCCTCGCCTTTCTTTTGCCTGTCCTCGTCGCCTGCTCGCTCGCCGGCGGGGCGGAGGCGGCCGGCGACGGCTCGGTCGTCGTTCGCAACGGCGCCGCACCGTTTACGCCCCCGGGCGTCGTCATGGCGGCCGACGATATGCCGGTGGTCTCGCTCCGGATCACCGGCTCGGTGATCGGCCGTGTCGCCGACGCGGGGAGGATCATCATCGACGCCGGCGCGAACTGCGACAACGTTCCCCAGCCGCAGGTCGTCGGGGCGGGCCGCCCGCTCGCCGTGAAGCAGAGTGACACGGCGCAAAAGTGGGTCGGCACGGACTTCACGTTCCGCGCCGTCGGCTGCACGTTCACGGTCGTCATCTGGGGCTCCCACGTGAACCTCGTGGCGGCCGGCCACGGCACTGTCCGGCTCGCGGGCATGCCCGACACGCCGTCAGGCGACGGCAAGTACTCGCTGAACGACGGCGACTTCAAGTCTCTCCCCGGCACCCAGACGGCGAAGCTGTCCGTGGGTGACGGGAGCTAGGAGCAGGTGTCCGCGAAGCCGCAGACCGTGCTCGTCGTCGAGGACGAGTCGTCGATCGCATCCTTCGTCGCCGCCTACCTGAAGAACGCTGGCTATGCCGTCCGAACCACGGCGAGCGGCAACGAGGCGTTGAAGCTCGTCGAGTCCGAGAAGCCCGCCCTCGTCGTGCTCGACCTGATGCTGCCCGACATCGACGGAGTCGAGGTGTGCAAGCGCATCCGCCAGCGCACCGACACACCGGTGCTGATGCTGACGGCGCGCGACGAGGACGTCGACAAGATCATCGGGCTCGAGGTCGGTGCCGACGATTACATGACGAAGCCGTTCAACCCGCGCGAGCTCGTGGCGCGGGTGAAGGCGATCCTCCGGCGGGCGAGCACCGAGTCCGACAAGCGGGAGAGCGCCGTCATCAAGCACGGCGATCTCTCGATCGACGCCGGCCGTCGCGAGGCGCGCGTGGGCGCCCAGGAGATCCAGCTTGCGCCGAAGGAATTCGACCTTCTCTGGGAGCTGCTCGACCACCGCGGGCTCGTGCTCACGCGCGACCAGCTTCTCGAGCGCGTCTGGGGCTACACGTTTGCCGGCGACACGCGTACGGTCGACGTGCACGTCCGCCAGTTGCGGAGAAAGCTGGGCGATGCGTCGCCGATCGTCACGGTCTGGGGCGTCGGCTACAAGGTGAGCCCGGCCCGCGAGGCTGCGCCCGCCTGACCCGGGAGTAGGCTCGGCCCATGCTCGGGTCGCTCCGTTTTCGGCTGCCGGCGCTCTTCCTCCTCGGCATCGTCTTCGCGGGCCTCGTCTCGGCGCTGATCTCGATTCGCTTCTTCCAGAACTACAACCGTGCGCGTGCCGTTGACGAGCTGCGCTCGGAGTCGGTCGGGATCGTCGCGCTCTACGCGCGGCAGGCCGGTGTCGAGGGCGTTCCCTACAAGAACCTGATCCGCGCGCTCGGCGGTGACCGGGTCTACTGGGCGCCGGCGTTCAGAGGGGCGACGCTGTTGCAGAACATCCGCGACCTGCCGCCGGGCGTCCTCGACCGGAAGACGGTGCGCTCGATCAAGCGGCCGACGACGCTCAGGATCAGGGTCAAGGGCACGGACTACATCGCCGTCGCCCGCCCCCTGCGGCTCGGTAATCAGCTCTTCGGTGCACTTGTGGTTGCGAAGCCGGAGTCGCAGCTCCGCAGCCGCCTCGTCACCCTGATCGAGCGCCTTGCGATCGCGTTCGGCGGCGGCGTCATCGCGGCGAGCCTCCTGAGCCTCTACCTCACGCGAAGGATCACGCGGCCGCTGCTCGCACTGTCGGAGGCGGCCGACGAGGTGGCGGGCGGGAACTACGGGGTCGCGCTGCCGCCACCGAAGGGCTCCGACGAGATCTCCCACCTGTCGGCGCGGTTCTCCGACATGGCGTCGAAGCTCGCCGAGTCGGAGCAGCTATCACGGAACTTCCTGATGTCGGTCTCGCACGAGTTGCGCACGCCGCTCACCGCGATCCGAGGGCACGTCTCCGCAGTCCGCGAAGGGGTCATCGACGACCCGGAGATGCGCGATGCATCGCTCGCGGTGATCAGCGAGGAGGCGATGCGCCTCGAGCGTTTGGTGGGCGACGTGCTCGATCTCGCGAAGCTCGACGCGCACCGCTTCACGGTGCTGGAAGAAGAGGTCGACATGGAGCATCTCTCCGAGCGTGCGTATGCAGCGTTCGGGGAGGAGGCCCGCCGGCGCGCGATCAACTACAAGCTGCAGGTCGACGCGAAGCCCGTGATCGTCACCGACGGCGACCGCGTGCTGCAGATCATCGTCAACCTGCTCTCGAACGCGTTCCGCTGGACGCCCGAGGGCGGACGCATCGAGGTGCGGCTCGGCGCCGAGAACGGGTCGGTGTCGGTCTGCGTCGCCGACTCCGGGCCGGGGATCTCGCTGGAGGAGCGTGACCGGATCTTCCGGCCGTTCTGGTCGCGAGACGGCGGCGGCACGGGCCTCGGCCTCGCGATCGCGAGCGAGCTCGCGCTTGCGCTCGGCGGCCGGATCGAGCTCCAGAGCGAGCCGGGGCTCGGCTCGCGGTTCGAGCTCGTGCTGCCGGCGAACTAGGAGGCTCTTCGAGTCCGCTACCTGGCTTCGGAGCGCCGGAGCGTGATCGCGACGATCAGTGCGGCGGCCGCCGCCAACGCCGGCCAGGAGATGTGCAGCATCGGGTCACGGGGGAATGCAAGGGCTAGGCCGCTCCGCCCAGCTGCAACTCGGACGGGGCCGATCCGGCGGCCGCGGTCGTCGAGTAGTCGTTCTGCATGTTCGAGACGGCTCGAGCTCTCCACGCGCGCTGAGCAGCCTACGACGAGTCGTGGCGCCCTGCTCGCGTCGGCTCTGAGGGCGTGACCACTCGGAGAGAGGCGAAGCGCCGCGAGCCTAGGCGGCGCGGTCGATCGAGAGGACCTCGCCGCTCGGGGCGGGGAGACGTCCCTCGATCGCCGACAGCCGCTGGTCGATGTCCTCGGCGAGCTTCCGCTCGACGCTCCGCCAGCCGGAGCTGATCAGGTCGACGAGGAGTGCGAGATCGTCGACGCGCGCGTGCCGCTCCGCGAGGAGGTCGCCCTCGACGCGCTCGAGCCGGCGGATCACCTGGTTCATCAGCCCGCGGATCTCGGCGAGGTTCCGGCCGACGGGGCGGACCTGCTCGCGCAGGCCGTCCTGCAGTGCCTCGCCGACGCGGCTCGGGAGCGTCGCCTCGAGCTCGGCCGCGGTCGCGGCGAGCGCCTCGACCTGTTCGCGTGCCCGCTCGAGCGTCGCGTCGACCTGTGCCGGCTCGACCCGTCCGCTCGACGCCTGGTCGATCCGCTCCTGCGCGCGCTTGATCGCGTCCGCATCCATCGACCGGTAACGCTAGGCCGTGCCTCGGACGGACATCTCCTGGTGTCAGACACCAACAAGCGAAACGCCTGCAGACGCGGCTGCAGCTCTCCGGTTCCGACATGTCCCGGTGTCAGACACATGTGGAAGGCGTGACGTTACCGTGACGCCTGCATGGACGTGTCCGAGCTCGACTACGAGCTGCCGCCGGAGCTGATCGCGCAGCAGCCGGCGGAGCGACGGGACGCGTCGCGGTTGCTCGTCTACGACCGCTCGACGAGGGAGACGCGGGAGCGCACGTTCGCGGAGCTGCCGCAGGAGCTGCACGGAGAGCTCGTCGTCGTGAACGACACCCGCGTCGTGCCGGCGCGTATCCCGATCGAGCGCCCGCGCGGGGAGGTGCTCCTCCTCGAACGGATCGACGGCGACCTGTGGGAAGGTCTCGCCCGGCCGACGAGACGCCTCAAAGCGGGCGCCACGTACGGAGCGGTGACCCTCGTCGAGCATCTCGGAGCAGGTCGTTGGCGGTTGCGCCTCGACGGCGAGCCGCACGGCGACACGCCGCTGCCGCCGTACATCACTTCACCGCTCGCGGACCCCGAGCGCTATCAAACGGTCTACGCGACCGACGCCGGCTCCGCGGCCGCACCGACCGCTGGCCTCCACTTCACGCCCGAGCTCCTGCAGCGGCTGAGCCCAGAGCGCGTGACGCTCCACGTCGGGCTCGACACCTTCCGTCCCGTCACCGAGGAGACGCTCGAGGAGCATGCGATCCACGGCGAGCGCTACAGCGTGAAGCCGGATGCCGCCGAGCGCATCGAGCGAGCCGGCCGCGTACTCGCCGTCGGCACGACGACGACGCGGGTGCTCGAGACGATTGCTCGCGGATGCCCGCTCACCGGCCGCACCGAGCTTTTCATCACGCCCGGCTTCGAGTTCCGCCGCGTCGACGCGCTGCTCACAAACTTCCATCTGCCGCGCTCGACGCTCCTTGCGCTCGTAATGGCGTTCGCGGGTATCGAGGAGACGCGCCGGCTGTACGAGCACGCGGTTCGCCACCGCTTCCGCTTCTACTCGTTCGGCGATGCGATGCTGATTCTGTGAGGACGCGGAGCGCGAGCGAGTGGCGGGACTTCTGGCGCGACCGCGGCGAGCGCGAGCTGGCGGGGCAGCTCGCCGAGTTCGAGCCGCACATGACGCGTATCGCGACGCTGCTCGGCAGCCGTGCGCCTCGCGAGGCGCTCGCGGCAGAGCTCGGCCGCATCCGCGAGCACGAGCTTCACGCGCGGCCGGACATGCAGCGAGACGACGAGATCGCCACACGCATTCACGACTGGTTCGCCCACGCATGAGCAACCCGTTCACGCTCGAGACGGCCGACGGGGACGCGCGCGCCGGCACGCTTCACACCGCGCACGGCGACGTCCGCACGCCGATGTTCATGCCGGTCGGGACGAAGGCGACCGTCAAGACCGTCGACCCGCAGGAGCTGCGCGACCTCGGCGCGCAGATGATCCTCGGCAATACGTATCACCTCCATTTCCGCCCGGGAGAGGAGGTCATCGCGGAGCTCGGCGGCCTGCACCGGTTCATGGCCTGGGACGGGCCGATCCTCACGGACAGTGGCGGCTTCCAGGTGTTCAGCCTCCGCGACACGCTGATCGCCTCCGACGACGACGGCGTCACGTTCCGCTCCGTCTATGACGGGAGGCCCGAGCGATTCACCCCGGAGCTGGCAGCACGAATCCAGACCGAGCTCGCGAGCGACGTCGCCATGTGCCTCGACATCTGCCCGCCCGCTGGCGTCCCGCGCGCCGAGCTCGAGAGCGCGGTGCGGCGGACGACGCTCTGGGCGAAAAAGCAGCGGGACCTCGCCCGCGCGCCGGGTCAGCTCCGCTTCGCGATCACGCAGGGCGGCCTCGACGCCGAGCTTCGAAGGCGTTCGAGCGAGGAGCTCGTCCCGCTCGGCTTCGACGGGTACGCGGTCGGAGGCCTCTCCGTCGGCGAGGACCGCGCCGCGATGTTCGAGGCGACGAGCCAGGCCGCCGCCTACCTGCCGTCCGAGAAGGCGCGCTACTTCATGGGGATCGGCGACCCCGAGGGCGTGATCGAGGTGATCGCCCGTGGCGTCGACATGTTCGACTGCGTGCTACCGACCCGCACGGCGCGAACAGGGAGCGCGCTGACGTGGGAGGGAAGGCTCAACCTCCGCAACGCGCGTTTCCAGCGCGACCCCGGCCCGCTCGACGAGCACTGCGGCTGCCCTGCGTGCAGGCGCTTCAGCCGCGCCTACATCCGGCACCTGGTGAACCAGCAGGAGATCCTCGGCATCCGCCTCCTCAGCCTGCATAATCTGCGCTTCCTCATAGACCTCGTGCGCGACGCGCGCCGGGCGATCGAGCGCGGCGCGTTCGAGAGCTGGCGTCGTGACGCGCTCACCCGGCTGACGCAATAGGGGCATTTTTTTGAGCGGCTTCGGCTTCCTTCTCATCATCCTCGCGTTCTTCTT
The DNA here is from genome assembly GCA_963794045.1 of uncultured Actinomycetes bacterium. Classification (GTDB taxonomy): domain Bacteria; phylum Actinomycetota; class Thermoleophilia; order Gaiellales; family Gaiellaceae; genus Palsa-739. The sequence goes on along the minus strand of CAWCCJ010000010.1, from coordinate 104,476 downwards.
CCTCTGGCTCGTGCTCGTCCGTCCGCAGAAGCGCCGGCAGAACGTGCAGCAGCTGATGCTCGACGACCTCCGCGTCGGAGACGAGGTAATTACCGCGGGTGGGCTCCATGCAGAGATCACGGAGCTCGGCGAGGACGTGCTCCGCGTGCGCATCGCACCGACCGTCGAGGTCGAGCTCGACCGACGCGCAGTCGCGGCGAACCTGACCGAGCACGACGGTGCCGAGGAGGAAGAGAGCCCCTCCGAGCCAACTGCGGAAACCTAGTGCGGCTACCCTTTCCGGACTCGTGAGCGACCGTCGGAAGTACCTCCTCCTTGCCCTGGCGATTGTCGCCGCGCTCATCGGAGCGCTCTTGCTCGCGGTCCCGGGCTCACCGATCTACAAGAAGCCGACGCTCGGCCTCGACCTTCAGGGCGGCCTCGAGGTCGTCCTCCGCGCGGTGCCCCCGAAGGGGCACAAGCTGACGGCGGAGGATCTCGACCGGTCGATCTCGATCATGCAGAACCGGATCAACAAGCTCGGCGTGTCGGAGCCGGAGATCCGCAAGCAGGGGAGCAATCAGATCGTCATCCAGCTCGCGGGCGTCCACGACCCGGAGGCGGCCGCGTCGCTCATCGGCAAGACGGCGCAGCTCCAGCTCTTCGATTTCGAAGCAGACCTGAAGGGCCCCTCACGGGACGCGAACGGGAACCCGGTCGCCACGCCGAGCCTCTACGAGCTGCTGAAGCAGGTGCAGACGACCGGCGCGAAGGGGACGCCGGCGTCGTATGCGCTCTTCAAGACGGTCAAGAACACGACGACGCCGAAGAAAAAGGGCGCGAAGCCGGTCACGACGACGAAGCACACGCTGCTCGGCCAGGCGGATACGAAGGCGGAGCTGCTGAAGAAGTATGGCGGCAAGGTGCCGGAGAACGCCGAGGTGCTCGAGGTTCCGCCGCACTCCCTCGTCGTGCGCTGCGCCGCCAACACGGGCTGTCTCGGCGCCGCCGCCGCGTCACCGACCGGCACCTATTACTACCTCATGGACTACTACCCGGACGGGAAGCCGGGCGGGAACGGCCCCGTGCCGGAGATGACGGGCCGCGACCTGAAGCTCTCGGGCACGCGCGCCGACTTCGGTCAGTTCGGGAACCCGGTCGTGCTCCTCGAGTTCACCGGGCACGGCTCGAACCAGTTCCAGAAAATCACGAAGGAGGAGGCGACGCGCGGCGAGATCCGCTTCAACACCGCAGGGCGCCAGGGCGACTACAAGAACTACGCCCAGCACTTCGCGATCGTGCTCGACGGGCAGCTCGAGTCAACGCCGTACATCGACTTCAAGCAGAACCCGAACGGCATCCCCGGCCCGAACGCCGAGATCGATCTCGGGAACGGGGGCACGATCAAGGAGGCGAAGGATCTCGCACTGATCCTGCAGACGGGTGCGCTGCCCGTGAGTTTCCAGCAGATCGAGCGCACCGATGTCTCGTCCACGCTCGGCAAGGACTCGCTCACGCAGGCGTGGCATGCCGCTCTCGTCGGGCTGATCCTCGTCGCGATCTTCCTGCTCGTCCTCTACCGCTTCCTCGGGCTCGTCGCGGTCGCCGGCCTCGCGATCTACGCGCTCCTCTACTACGCCGCGCTGCAGCTCTTCGGCGTGACCCTGACGCTGCCGGGCTTCGCCGGCGCGATCCTGACGATCGGTGTCGCGGCCGACGCGAACGTCGTCGTCTTCGAACGCATCAAGGAAGAGGTGCGCGCCGGGAAGTCCGTGCGCGCCGCGATCTCCGCCGGCTATGGCAAGGGCTTCCACACGATTCTCGACGCGAACGTCGTAACGGCAATCACCGCCCTCATCCTCTTCTTGATCGCGGTCGCATCGGTCAAGGGCTTCGCGCTGACGCTGCTCGTCGGTACCGCGATCTCGCTGCTGACGGCAGTCGTCGCGACGCGCGCGATGCTGCACCTGCTGAGCGGCTTCAAGTGGTTCGACAACCCGCGCTTCATGGGCGCGCAGGGCCAGCAGACGGCGAAGTGGCTCCAGATCGATTTCATGTCGAAGAAGAAGCTCTGGTTCGCGATCTCGGGCGCGATCATCATCGCCGGCATCCTCGGCATCTCGATCCGAGGCATGAACTGGGGGATCGACTTCAAGGGCGGCACCCAGCTCACGTTCAAGACTCACCAGGCGTACTCGACCGATGACATCCGCAAGATCGCGGCGGCGCCAGACGTCGAGCGTCCCGACGCCGTCGTCCAGGGCCGCGGCAAGGCCGTGAACGGCGAGTACACCACCTGGCAGGTACGGACCCGCTCGCTGGACCAGGCGCAGCAGAACGCGTTCCAGACCGATCTGAAGGAAAAGGTCGGCGCGTACGCGGCCGGGACGAAGAACGTCTCCTCGAGCTTCGGCCGGCAGATCGCGTACGACGCGATCTGGGGGATCATCGTCTCGCTCGCGCTCATCGTCCTCTATATCGGCCTGCGCTTCGACTTCAAATTCGCGCTGCCGGTGATCGTGGCGCTACTGCACGACATCGTGATCACGGTCGGCGTCTACGCGCTCTGGCACAAGGAGGTCTCCGTTGCAACGGTCGCCGCGGTCCTGACAGTCCTCGGTTACTCGATCTACGACACCATCATCATCTTTGACCGTGTGCGCGAGAACATCCCGCTGATGCGCCGGCAATCGTTCTCGACGATCGTCAACGTGTCGCTGTGGGAGACGATCAGGCGATCGCTCGCTACGACGTTCATCACGCTGCTGCCGATCGTCGTGCTCTGGAGCCTCGGCGGCTCGACGCTGAAGGACTTCGCGTTCGCGCTGATCGTCGGCGTGACCTCGGGCGCCTATTCGTCGATCTTCATCGCCGCGCCGCTCCTCGACTGGCTCAAGGGCCGAGAGCCCGAGTTCGCGAAGCGCAAGCGCTACGTTGCAGCTGACGAGGCAGTCGCGTTCGACGGCCGCCGCCGCGGCGGGAAGATCGATGCGGGCGAGATCGCGCTCGAGGAGTCGGAGGCGGCGCTCGCCGCGGAGCCGACCCCGGAGCTCGTCGACGTGTTACAGGGCTCGCCGTCTAGCCCGGATGCACAGGCGCGGCGCGAGAAGCGCCGCCAGCGCCGGCGGACGAGGCCGCATGGCCGCGCCCGGTAGCGCGCGTCTCGCGGACATCCTGGAGGAGCTCCTCGTCGAGCTGCCCGCCCAGTTGCGCGGTGGTCGCGCACGCCTCTCCGAGAGCGCCGTCAATGGGGTGAGGAGGCTCGTCGAGGAGCTGAACCTCGTGACCCGCGACGATTTCGACGAGCTCGAGCTCCGCGTCGCGCAGCTCGAGCACCGGCTCCGCCTCGCGGAGGCCGCACAGGATCTACGGCCGCCGCAGTAGCCGCGACACGGAGGCCTGCGCCCGCTCGACGTCGTAAGCGACCCAGCCGCAGATCGCGGCGAGCGGGAGCTCGGCGAGGACGGCTTGCAGGACGGCTTCGAGGCGCTCGCCGGGAGTCGACGTCGTGATGTCGAACCAGGCATCGCAGACGAGCATCGCCGCGGTCGCGGCCGAGAGTGGCGCGAGAGCAGGTGACCGGAGCCATCCGGCCCGTGCAGTGAGGGCGAACATGGTCGCGAGGGCGATGTCGAAGCCCACCCAGGCGAGGTCGTAGTGATGGGCGACGTGCTTGGAGGGCAGCGAGAACGTCAGCCAGAGGATCCACGGAATGAGGGCGATCGACGTCAAGGCGAGGAGCGCCGTGAACCAGCGGGGAAGGGCCATGAACCGGTTGTACCCTGACGGCGTGCGCTTGCGCCTCCCGCAGCCCGAAGTGCTGCTCGCCTGGGCCGCGGCAGCCGTGGGCATCGTGGGCATGGCGTCCGCCCTCACGCCCGAGCTCGCGGACCGGCTCGATCTCGTCGACGGGGTGCTTCCGCCCGGGGTTCCCGCGGCTGCGCGCGTGGTAGCGCTCGCGTTCGGCATTGCGCTCATCTGGCTGTCGCGGTCGCTCCGCCGCCGGCGCCGCCGGGCCTGGCAGCTCGCTGTCGCCGTCGTCATCGCGTCTGCCGTCGCGCATCTCGTCAAGGGGCTCGACTTCGAGGAGGCGACGTTGTCGCTCGTCCTCCTCGTTGCGCTCCTCCGCTACCGCCACCGGTTCGTCGCACCAGGCGATCCGCGCTCGGTGCCGCCGCTCCTCGGGCTCGCGGCCGCGGCCCTTGCCGGGATCGCGCTCACGATCGGAGTCGAGCTACGCGGGCACGAGCTCCCGGACCGTGTTGCAGATCTCGTCGCTGCCGCGGGCCTCCTCGCCGGACTCGCGGCACTTCACCTCTGGCTCAGGCCGCTGTCGCACACGGTCGCGCAGACCGTCGGGGAGCGAAAGCTCGCCCGCGAGCTCGTGTACGCCTACGGCCGCGACAGCCTGTCCTTCTTCGCGCTTCGCGCGGACAAGACGTATTTCTTCTCCCCGTCCCGGCGCGCGTTCCTTGCCTATCGCGTCGTCGCGGGTGCCGCGCTCGTGAGCGGAGACCCGGTGGGGGACGAGGAGGAGTTCGACGCGTTGATCGCCGAGTTCCGCCGTGTCGTCCACGCGCAGGGCTGGCGGCTCGCAATCGTCGGCGCGTCCGCGGACGCGTTGGGCCGGTACCGCCGGCTCGGGATGCGCTCGATCTCGATGGGGAACGAGGCGGTCCTTCGCCCGGGGTCGTTCTCGCTCGAGGGACGGTCGATCCGGAAGGTGCGCCAGTCCTTCACACGCCTGACGAAGGCGGGGTACACCTTCCGCGTCATCGGCGCGGAGGAGACCGCCGATCGCGCAGCGATCGACTCGGTCTCGGCGGAGTGGCTCGGCGCGAGCGCCGAGCGAGGGTTCTCGATGGCGCTCGACGACCTCTACGCGCCCGGCACGCGCCTGGCGATCGCGTCGGCTCCAGACGGTGAGATCGACGGTTTCCTCCACCTTGCACCCTCGCCCGCCGGAGGCGGCTGGTCTCTCAGCACGATGCGCCGACGACGAGAAACGCCGAACGGCCTGACCGAATTCCTTATCGTCGAGACGCTCGCGTGGGCGCGCGACCGTGAGGTGGAGGAGGTCGCGCTCAACTTCTGCGCGCTTGCAGACTTCATCGAGCGCGAGCACGCGTGCACGATCCCGCGCCGCGCGTTCCGGCGCGCCCTTCTCGCCGCGGACAAGGTCTTCCAGCTCGAGCGGCTGCACTCCTTCAGCCGCAAGTTTCATCCGGAGTGGCGGCCCCGCTATCTGTGCGTCGAGCGCATCACCGACCTGCCCCTCGTCGGGCTCGCGTACCTCCACGCCGAGCAGCTCCTGACGCCGCCGGCGCCGTGGCGCCGACGCGAGCGGGTGTCACACTAGAGGCGTGACACAGTCCTCGACGCGGAGCCTCTCCCGCCTGTCGGAGATCGCGCAGGTGATGGTCCGGCACGGCTTCGGCTACTTCCTCGAGGCGCACAAGCTGACCGACCTGCTCCCGGGGCGCTCGGCGGAAGCACGCCTCGCGGCCGTCTACGACGACGGGACGTCCGCGCGGGGTCAGCACCTCCGCGAGCTGCTCGACGAGCTCGGTCCGACGTTCGTGAAATTCGGGCAGCTGCTGTCGACGCGGCCGGACATCGTGCCGCCGGACATCATCGCCGAGCTGCGCGGCCTGCAGGACGACGTGCGGCCGTTCCCGTTCGAGCAGGCCGAACGCGTGATCGAGGACGACCTCGGCAACACGATCGAGCGGCTCTTCCTCGACTTCGACCCGATCCCGGTGGCCGCGGCGTCGATCGGACAGGTGCACCGCGCGACGCTCCCGAACGGCAAGCGCGTCGCTGTGAAGGTCCAGCGGCCCGGCGCGCCGCAGAAGATCGATGCGGACCTCAACCTTCTGTACCAGGCGGCGAAGCTCGTGAAGGAGCGCGTGCGTGCGCTCGACTTCATCGACGCGCACGCCCTCGTCGACGAGTTCGCACGGCAGATCCGGCAGGAGCTCGACTACCGCCTCGAGGCGCGAAACGCGCAGACCTTCCACCGCGACTTCGCCGCCGACCCGCACGTGCACGTGCCGAAGGTGTACTGGACGTACACGCGCGCGCGTGTGCTCACGCTCGAGTGGCTCGACGGCGCGCAGCTCGCCGACATCGACGGGCTCGGCTTCTCGCTCGAGCTGCGGCGTGACCTTGCGTACCGGATCGCCGAGACGTGGATGGCGATGATCTTCAGGTACGGGTTCTTCCACGGCGACCCGCATCCCGCGAACATCCTCGTCTACGAGAACGGCGACATAGGCCTCGTCGATTTCGGTGCAGTCGGGAAGCTCACAGACGACGACATGTCGAAGTTGACGCGGATCTTCATCGACGCCGCAGCCGAGAACGTCGACGTGCTCCCGAAGCGGCTCGCCGATCTCGGCGTCCGCTACCCGAAGGAGCGTGAGGAGGAGTTCCTCGCGGAGATCCGCGAGCTCTACTACCGCTACTACGGCGCGAGCCTGAGCGAGATCGACCCGATCCAGGTGATCAGGGAGGCGTTTCAGCTGATCTACTCGATGAACCTGCAGCTCCCGACGCGCTATCTGCTGCTCGACCGCGCGATCGCGACGCTCGGATCGGTCGGCATCGAGCTCTACCCGGACTTCAATGTCTTCGAGGTTGCGAAGCCGTACGCGCGAAGCCTGCTGATCGAGCGCTTCACGCCGCAACGGGTCGCGCGCCGGGCGCGACGCGATGCGATCGCGTACGGGCAGATCGTGCGGGAGGCGCCGTACCAGATTCACGACCTGCTGGAGCAGGTGCGCGACGGACAGGTCGAGGTCGGCTTCGTGCACAAGGGGCTCGACGAGTTTCTCGAACAGACGCAGCGGGTGTTCAACCGCCTCGTGATCGCGCTCGTCGTCGTCGGAGGGCTCATCGGCTCGGCGATGATCGGCACGTTCGCGACGGGCGGCCCTCACGTGCTCGGCGTCAACGTCATCTCGGTCATCGGGTTTGCGCTCTCGACCGCGCTCGGGATCTGGCTCTTCTGGGGCGTCGTCCGCTCCGGCCGCCTGTAGACGAGAAGTCACACTTTTGCGTGAAAGGACACCTGGCGCGCCCGCGCCGGGGTGTCTACCGTCGTCGGGCGATGACGGCACTCGTGCTCACGGAGCCGGAAGCTGCGATGCGCGGCTTCCTCGAGCGGCAGCTGCGAAGCGACGGCTTCGACGTCCTCTCGTTTCAGAGCACGCAGGAATTGCCGACCGCCGCCGAGCCGGACGTGCTCGTCCTCGGAGACCCGGACTCGCTCGACTGGTGCCGCGTTCCCGACTGCCCCGTGATCGTCCTCGGCCGAGCCGATCCCGCTGCGAAGGTGCGTGCGCTCGAGCGCGCCGACGACTACCTCTCTCGCCCCTTCGTGTACGAGGAGCTCGTGGCGCGTATCCGGGCGGTCCTGCGTCGCTGCCCACCGCGCAGCGACCTGGTCGACCTCGGCGACCTCGTCGTCGACCGTGCCGCCCGGCGTGTGCTCGCGCGCGGGCACGACGTACCGCTCTCGCAGAAGGAGTACGCCTTCCTCGTCAAGCTCGCGACCGAGCCCGACCGCGTCTTCACGCGGGAGCAACTGCTCCGCGATGTGTGGGGCTATCCCGGCTTTGCGGCGACCCGCACCGTCGAGTCGCATGCGTCTCGCGTCCGCTGCAAGCTCGAGTCCGCCGGCCTCCATGACTGGGTCGTGAACGTCTGGGGCGTGGGCTACAAGCTGCGGCCGGCGAACAGGGCGAGCAGTGCCTCGGCGTCCGCGAAGCCCTCGGTCGCGAGCGTGTAACGGTACCCGGCAGCGTTGCCCGCGAGCGCGACGAGGCCGGCGGCACGCAGCTGTCCGAGGTGGTGGTGCGTCGTCGACTTCGCGAGGCCGAGCTCGTCTGCGAGCTCGGCGAGGGAGGCGTCGCCGGTCCGAAGTCGCGTCAGCAGCGTGAGCCGCTTCGGGTCGCCGAGCGCACGGCCGAGTGCGACGAGGCGCTCATCGGCGGCACGCTCATGCGTCCGAGCGGGGTAGCAGATGATGCGCGTCGTCTCGTGCTGGCAGAGGAGGAGCCTCGGCCGCGCTGCGAGGTGCGGGACGAGGACGACGCGCTCGAACCCGCGCTCGGTCTCGTACCGATAACCGCCGGCTGCACGGTCGACGAGGTCGTAGCCGCGGTAGCCGCGCTTGCTCTCGACGTCGGCAGTCAGCTGCGCCGCGATCTCCACTTCTCGCGGCGCGAACGCGTCGCGCTCGTACAGGCGGAGCGCGTCGAGCACGAGCTGCCGCGTCGCGTCGGCCCCGAGGGGGAGAAGGACAGCGAGCGACGGACGCGCGCGCCCGGCGTAATAGCGGCCGTTGGCGATGAGCGCCCGCGCTGCCTCGGCGTCGCCCGCCGCCGCACGCTCGAGGGTCTCCACGCCGGCCACCGTCCTCCAGGCGGGGACGTGCACGCCGACGAGGTGCCGCCGGAGCTCGAGTGGGTCGAGGGCGGCCACTTGCTCGATCCACGAGGCCGCACGCTCCGCGTCGAGCTCGAGCGCCAGCCCGAGCAGGTGGAGCCAGAGCTCGCCGCTTTCTCGCCCGATCGCGGCGAGCGCCTCGTGCTCGGACGGGGCCCAGGCGGAGGGAGCTCCCTCGTCGGGCGTGCCGGTCGCGTAGAGGCCCGCCAGAAGCTCGAAGGCGGGGCCGTGCCGAACCGCGACCGGGAGCTCGGCTGAGTGGAGGTTGCGGAGGCTCATCCAGTCCTGATAGTAGAGCATTCGAAATAATTCGAATCGGGAGGGATGACGATGCGCTATCGGATCCTCGGCCGCAGCGGCCTGCGGGTGTCCGAGCTCTGCCTCGGCACGATGACCTTCGGCGACGACTGGGGCTGGGGGGCCGACCGCGAGGAGAGCGGGCGGATCTTCGCCGCCTATGCCGCCGCCGGCGGCAACTTCGTCGACACGGCGAACAACTACACGGATGGGACGAGCGAGACGCTCGTGGGCGAGCTTGCCGAGCCGGAGCGCGAGCAGTTCGTGCTCGCCACGAAGTACACGCTCTCGACCAGAGCCGCCGACCCGAACTCGGGCGGCAATCACCGCAAGAGCCTGGTGCAGTCGCTCGAGCGGAGCCTTCGCCGGCTGCGCACCGACTATGTCGACCTGCTCTGGCTGCACATGCACGACGCGTTCACGCCGATCGACGATGCGGTGCGCGCGCTCGACGACCAGGTGCGGCTCGGGAAGGTGCTGCACGTCGGCATCTCCGACTCGCCGGCGTGGATCGCGGCGCGCGCGAACACGCTTGCCGAGCTACGCGGCTGGTCCCCGTTCGTCGCATTGCAGGTGCCTTACAGCGCGGCCGGCCGCGACCCGGAACGCGAGCTCTTCCCGATGGCGGCCGCGCTCGGACTTGCCGTCACGCCGTGGGGCGTGCTCCAGGCGGGTGCGCTCACAGGGAAGCCTGCCGCCGAGCGCCGCTGGCCCGACGAGGGAACCTCGCCCACGACGGAACGCGTGGTCGCCGAGCTTCGCCGGGTCGGCGACGAGCTCGGCGTGACGCCGGCCCAGGTTGCGATTGCGTGGCTTCTGCACCGTGACGAGCCGGCGATCGTCCCGATCGTCGCTGCACGTCGTGCGGAGCAGATGGTGGAGAACCTCGGCGCCGTAACCGTGCAACTCGACGATTCGCAGCGGGCGGCGATCGAGGAGGCGGGCAGGCCGCAGCTCGGCTTTCCGCGCAGTTTCCTGGAATCCGACGGCGTCCGGGGACTGATCTACGGGACGACGTACGACCGAATTCGCCTCTAGCAGCGCGGGGAATAACCGGAGTGACGGCTCCGTTTTTGGCTAGGTTGGCCGAATCGAACGAAAGGAGCCAACCGCCGTATGAGTCATGCGCATCACAACCGCTGGGCCGTCCTCGGCCTCGTCTGCGTCGCCCAGTTCATGGTCATCCTCGACGCCACGATCGTCAACGTGGCGCTGCCGACGATCCAGGTCCATCTCGACTTCACGCCGACGAGTCTCCAGTGGATCGTGAATGCGTACACGCTCATGTTCGGCGGCTTCCTCCTCCTCGGCGGCCGCGCTGCCGACCTGTTCGGCACGCAGCGGCTCTTCATCGCCGGCCTCGCGATCTTCACCGGCGCCTCGTTGATCAACGGCGTCGCGACCTCGTCGGCCATGCTCGTCGGCGGCCGCGCCCTACAAGGGCTCGGCGCCGCACTCGTCTCTCCGGCCGCGCTTGCGATCGTCACCCGGACCTTCGACGAGGGGGTCGAGCGGACGAAGGCCCTCGGCGTCTGGAGCGCGATCGCGGCCGGCGGCGGCGCGGCCGGCCTGCTCCTCGGCGGCCTCCTCACCGAGTACCTCACGTGGCGCTGGGTGTTCTTCATCAACCTGCCGATCGGCATAGCCGCATCACTGCTCGCTTTGCGGATGATCCACAACGAGATCGACGAGAACGAGCCGGAGACGAGCGACGTCGCCGGGGCGGTCACGGTCACCGGCGGGCTGCTCGTGCTCGTCTACGGGATCGTGAAGGCGCCGGCATATGGCTGGGCCTCGTGGCAGACGTTCGCCCTCTTCGCGGTGGCGATCGTCCTGCTCGCGAGCTTCATCGTCATCGAGCTGCGCTCGCGTGCGCCGCTCATCCGCCTCGGGATCTTCCGGACCCGGTCGCTGTCGGTCGCGAACACCGCGATGTTCCTCGTCGCACTCGGGCTCTTCGCGATGTTCTTCTTCACGACCCTGTACGTCCAGCAGCTGCGCGGCTACAGCCCGATCAAGGCAGGCCTCGCGTTCCTGCCGTTCACGTTCGGCATCATCATCGGTGCGGCGCTCGCGCAGCAGTTCATCCGGCGAATCGGCGTGCGCGCCGTGACGCTCACGGGTCTCTCCATCGCCGTCGTCGGCATGTTCCTGTACACGCAGCTCTCGCTGACGGGAACGTACTGGGGCGAGCTCTTCCCGGCGGTGATGGTGACGTCGATCGGGATGGGCCTCACATTCGTGCCGGTCACGCTCCTCGCGACGACGAACGTCCCGCATGAGGATGCGGGTCTCGCATCGGGCCTCTTCAACACGTCGCAGCAGATCGCGGGTGCGCTCGGCCTCGCCGTGCTCTCCACGATCGCGGCGTCGCGCACCTCGTCCCGGATCGACGCGGGTGCGGCGAAGGACTCCGCGACGCTGTCGGGCTACCACCTCGCCTTCTTCGTCGGCGCGATGCTGATGGTGGCCGCGATCGTCGTCCTCGCGACGCTCCTCCGCAAGCAGGACGTCGCGGCGATCAACGCCGAAGAGCCGATCGCGATCGCCGCGTGACGACTGTCCTCCGTGCGGACGCCGAGCGCAACCGCGGCCTCATCCTCGATGCCGCGCGCTCGGTGTTCGCCGAGCAGGGGCTCGACGCGGGTGTCGCGGAGATCGCCGAGCGTGCCGGCGTCGGGGTCGGGACGATCTTCCGGCGCTTTCCGCACAAGGAGGATCTCCTCGTTGCGATCGTGGAGGCTCGTGTCTCGGAGATCGTCTCCTTCGCGCGCGACGCATCCACGTTCAGCGAGTTCATGCATGACGCCGTCCGCCTGCACATCGGTGACCGCTGTCTCTGCGAGTCGGTCGGCACGACGGTGTTCGACCGACCCGAGCTCCGCACTGCGCGGGACGAGGCGCGCGAGGCGGTCGGTGCCTTGCTCCGGCGGGCGCAGCGTGCAGGCGAGGTACGAGAAGACGTCACCGTCGATGACGTGCCGGTGATCGTACTCGGCGTCGCGCGTGCCGCGCCGGCCGACGCCTGGGAGCGCTACCTCGATTTCGCGCTCGCCGGCCTGCGGCCGTCGTAGACTTCCGCGCGTGCAGATCCTCGGACTCAGCTTCAACGCACACGACACGCTACGTCTCGAGGAGATCGCAGGCGCACTCGCAGCGATCGCGGGAGCGGCGTTCTTCTTCGGCGTGCTGACGCCTTTCATGCGCCGCTTCGGGCAGCTTCTCGGCGGCGCGGCGCTCGCCGCAGGCGGTGTGCTGTTCGTGATCGCAGTCCGCTACGGCGTCCGCCCATAGACGCTCTCCACGCCGCGGCGAACAATGCCGCGTGGTGTCACGCGTTCTGTGCGAGTCACGGCGTCGTCGGCAGCTTCGCCGACGACGCATGGGTGAGCAGCGTACGCACGCCGCCGTTCTACCCCGATGCGGTGACGCTGCGGCCCGACGCCACGGCAGAGTCCGTGCTGACCCGAATCGAAGGTGGAGCGGGATGCTCGGTGAAAGACAGCTTCGACGCTCTCGCGCTCCACGCGCACGGATTCCGCCCGCTTGTCCGCGGCGCGTGGTTCGCGCTCTCACCCGAGCCGTCGCCCGGCTGGCGCGAGGTCGCTCCCTCAGAGCTACCTGCGTGGGAGCGCGCGTGGTCCGGAACAGAGCCGTCGTCGTTCTTCAGGCCGTCGCTCCTCGAGGACGACGCGATCCGCGTGCTCGCGTGCGTCGAGGACGACGCGATCGTCGCGGGAGCAATTGCGAATCGCGCAGCCGGCGTCAGCGGGCTGACGAACGTCTTCGGAGGTGACGCGTGGCGCGCCGCCGCAGCATTCGTGGGCGGGCCGGTCGTCTGCTGGGAAACCGAGCCGCCGGCCGGCTCCACCCGGCTCGGCGATCTCACCGTCTGGATCCTCGACTAACCGAGCACGCCTTCGAGGCGGAGCAGCAGCTCCTTGCGCTCGAGCCCGCCGGCATAGCCCGTGAGACTTCCCGACGCGCCGACGACGCGGTGGCACGGGAGGACGATCGGGATCGGGTTACGGTTCATGACCGTGCCGACGGCGCGCGCGGCGCGCGGATTGCCCGTGCGAGCAGCGAGCGAGCCGTACGTCGTCGTCGTCCCGTACTCGACGCGCGCGAGCTCCTCGAGGACGACACGGTTGTAGTCGGTGAGGAAGCGGACGTCGGGCTCGAGGTCGAAATGGCGGCGCTTGCCCGCGAAGTACTCGTCGAGCTCGCGGCGCACCGCGGTCGACCGGCTTCGCGGACCGCAGCACGCGCGGGCCGAAGCGCCGCGCGAGCACGTCCGAGGTGGTGCTCCGGCTCGGCATCGAAGCTGATCCGGCAGACGCCGAGATCGGTCACGCCGACGAGCAGCGGCCCGATCGGCGTGTCCGTCGACGACGTCGAAGGCGACGTCGAGCAGGCCGGCTGCGGCCGCGGCCGCCCGGAAGCGCTCGTCGAGAGCGGGGGAGATGGTCATCGCTGCTCCTTTCGCAGCCGTCGCACGCCGGCGGAGGCCGCCTGGCGGGCCGCTTCTTCGGTCGAGCCGAGCGCCGCGCCGATCTCGTCGTAGCCGAGGTCGTAGCCGTACCGCAGCACGACGGCCGCGCGCTCCTTCGGCGGCAGGTCGCCGGTCAGCGGCGCGAGATCCTCGAACGCCGGCAAGCCCGTCCTCGGCGGAGAGCTCGGGCAGCTCGGCCGCGGGACGTGACTTCCGGGCCTCGTCGACGACGATCCGGCTCGCGATCGTGAAGACCCAGGCGCGAAGGTGGTCGCCGTGCTCGAGCCGCGGGTACGCGCGGAGCGCCCGCAGGAAGGTCTCCTGGAATGCGTCCTCGGCCCGCTCGCGCCCGAGCCGGCGCCCGAGGAAGCGGTAGACCTCCTCGCGGTGCGCTTCGTAGAAGGTCTCGAAGGGCGGGATCACTACGCAGTCGAAACGTACTCCCAGTCCAAGATGTGAGATGTGAACGTCGCCGTCGTCGGTCACGTCGAGTGGGTCGAGTTCGTCCGGGTCGAGCGCGTTCCCGCGTCCGGGCGAGATCGTGCACGCAGTCGAGACGTGGGATGAGCCCGCCGGCGGGGGCGCGGTTGCTGCCGTCCAGCTCGCGAACCTGAACGGCTCGGCGCATCTCTTCACGACCCTCGGCAACGACGAGCTCGGCCGTCGCGCCCGCGACCGAGCTCGAGGCCGCGTGGCGTCACCGTCCACGCGACGACGGTCGCCGAGCCTCAGCGTCGGGCGTTCACCTACATCGACGGCGACGGCGAGCGGACGATCACGGTCCTCGGCCGAAAGCAGCGTCCCGGCGGGCGAGGATCGGCAGCCTGCCCTGGGAGGAGCTTGCCCGCTGCGACGCAGTGCTCTTCGTCAGCGGCGACATCGGCGCACTCGCGCGCGGCGCGCCGGTCGCGCGTCCTCGTCGCGACCTCGCGCGAGCTCGAGACGCTGCGCCGCGGCGGGGAGCAGCTCGACGTCCTCGTCGGGAGCGGAGAACGACGCCTCCGAGCGCTTCGAGGCGGGCGACGCTCGAGCCGCCGCCGCAAATCGGTCGTCACGACCTCCGGCTCGCTCGGCGGCTGGATCCGCCCGGGCGGCCCCTTCCGCGCCGCGCCCCTTCCCGGCCCGGTCGAGGACGCCTACGGCTGCGGCGACTGCTTCGCGGCGGGCCTCACCTTCGGGCTCGCCCGCGGGCGACTCGATCGAGGACGCGGTCGCGCTCGGCGCGCGCTGCGGGGCCGCCGTCCTCACGGGCCGCGGCGCCGTATGCCGGGCAGCTGACGGCCTAGCCGGCACGCTCTCGTCTCCGCCGAAGGGGTCGACGTACCCCTCCGAGGGGTGGACAAGTGGGAGGGGGTGGTTTATCGTGGGGCAAAGTGGTAGAGACTGGAACGGCCGCACGATGCTCCTCGGTGAACACGCCCATACCCTCGACGAGAAGAACCGGCTCACGCTGCCGGCCCGCTTGCGGCACCTCTTCGGGGACGGGATCGTCGTGACGCGGGGCATGGACGGCTGTCTCTTTGCGTACACGCGCATGGATTGGGACCGTCTCGTCGAGACGCCGGCCTCTCGGCGCTCGACCTCCTGAGCCAGGAGGGCCGCCGGATGCAGCGCTTCTTCTTCTCCGGCGCGACGGAGGCGGAGCTCGACAAGCAGGGCCGGGTCGGGATCCCGCAGGCCCTCCTCGAGCATGCGAAGCTCGGCCGCGACGTCGTCGTCGCGGGCGTCCACGACCACCTCGAGATCTGGGATCGCGACGCCTGGCGACGCGAGCTCGCCGAGGTCGAAGGGAGTGCAGAAGATGTTGCCGAACGTCTTGCAGCCAAGCGCGACTGATCACGTCCCGGTTCTCGCGAATGAGGTGCGCGAGAGCCTCGCCGTGCAACCGGGCGCGACGATCGTCGACGCGACGTTCGGCGCGGGCGGCCATGCGACGCTTCTCGCCTCGGACCTCCAGGGACGCGGCAAGCTGATTGCGATCGACCGCGACCCGACCGTGCGGACGTACTTCGAGCGATTCGACAAGCGCGCGGGCGTCCAGGCACGCCTGCTGCGCGGCGACTTCGGCGTCGTCCTCGAGCAGCTCGCCGACAACGGTGTTCGGGCGGATGCGATCCTGCTCGACCTCGGCGTCTCGTCGATGCAGCTCGACCGGCCGGAGCGTGGATTCTCGTATTCGGTGGACGCGCCGCTCGACATGCGGATGGACACGACACAGGAGCTCGACGCGCGCGAGGTCGTGAACACCTGGGCCGAGCGCGACCTGACCTCGATCTTCCGCCGGTACGGCGAAGAGCGCTACGCGAGGCAGATCGCCCGCGCGATCGACCGCCGCCGCAAGGACGAGCCGTTCGAGCGCACCGGTGAGCTCGTCGACACGATCAAGTCGGCGATCCCGGCGCCTGCGCGGTTCGGCGAAGGGCATCCCGCGAAGCGCGTGTTCCAGGCTCTCCGGATTGCAGTGAACGACGAGCTCGGCTCGCTCGAGGCCGCACTCCCCGCTGCGCTCGAGATGCTCCGCCCCAACGGGCGTCTCGCGGTGATCGCGTTCCACTCGCTCGAGGACAGGATCGTCAAGCAGTTCCTGCGCGACAAGGAGCGCGGCTGCACGTGCCCGCCGGACTTCCCGGTCTGCATCTGCGGCCACCAGCCGGAGCTGCGCGCAATCGAGCGACGGCCGATCAAGCCGGCCCAGGCCGAGATCGCCGCGAATCCGAGGGCCGCGTCGGCGCGTCTTCGCGCTGCCGTGAAGACGGACGTGACCGGCTAGTGGCCGCCGTCGACTGGTTCGCAACCGACGTCGCCGCCCCTGCCCCGGCGCGCCGTCCGCGCCCGAAGCCACAATCCGTCCCGCGTGCACGTCGCAGGACGCAGGGAGTGCGGCTCACGGGTGGGATCTTCTGGATCTCGGCCTTCGCCGTCCTGCTCGCCGGCGTCGTCGCGCTGAACGTCGCGGTGCTCCGGGTGAACATCAATGTCAACGATCTCAGCAAGCAACAGGCCGAACTGCAGGCGCAGAACCAGGCGCTTGCATCGCAGCTCTCGAGCGCAGGCTCGTCGATCCGGATCGAGCAGGCGGCGCGCCGCCTCGGTCTCGTTCCCGCTCCCGCCACCGACACGAGCTACGTCGATCTCGGCCGGGGGTAGCCCGTGACGCGGGTTGTCAACTCGCGGCTGCGGCTTCTCCTGCTTTGCGTTCTCCTCGCGTTCGGCGCGCTGCTTGCGCGCGCCGCCTGGATCTCCACCGTCCGCGCATCGTCGCTCGCCGAGATGGGGCAGGTGCAGACGAAAGCGCCCGTCGTGCTGCCTGCCGCCCGTGGCACGATCTTCGACAGCATGGGCTCGCCGCTCGCGCTCGGCGAGCAGGCGACGACGGTGTACGCCGACCCGGGCGAGGTCAAGAACCCGGCGACGACCGCGCGCACTGCAGCGCGGATCCTCGGGTTGAAGCCGAGCGCCGTCTACCGCGCGCTCATGGTGAAGGGAACCCACTTCTCCTATGTCGCACGGAAGGCCGACCCGGCGAAGGCGGCGAAGCTCCAGAAGAGAAAGCTCCTCGGCCTGCACTTCTACGGGGAGGAGCGCCGTGCTTATCCGCAACGCACGGTCGCCGCGCCCGTGCTCGGCTATGCGGGCATCGACAACAAGGGGCTCTCGGGCCTCGAGCTGCAACTCGACCACGAGCTCACGGGGCGCCCGGGCGAGCAGACGGTCGTGCAGGATCCGTTCGGACGCGCGATCAGCGTCACGCACACCGTGCCTGCACGTCCCGGCAAGGCGGCTTTCCTCACGATCGATCACACGATCCAGGCGAATGCCGAGCAGGTGCTCCGGCAGACGCTCTGGAAGTGGCACGCGAAGCACGCGACCGCGATCGTGCTCGACCCCAAGACGGGGTCGATCCTCGCGATGGCGGAGGCGCCGACCTTCGACAACAACGCGTCGTCGATGCGCGGCATCCAGACGAACCACGCGGTGACCGACGTCTTCGAGCCGGGGTCCGTGTTCAAGGTCGTGACGATCGCCGGGGCGCTGTCCGAGCACCTCGTCACGCCGCAGACGAAGTTCACGCTCCCGTACTCGCTCCAGGTCGCAGACCGCGTCATCCACGACGCGGAGGAGCGCGGCACCGAGACGATGACGGTGTCCCAGATCCTGCAGCGCTCCTCGAACATCGGCACCGTGACGATCGCTCGCCAGCTGCTCGGCGAGACGCGGCTGAAGAAATGGATCGCGCAGTTCGGCTTCGGGCACCGCACCGGAATCGACTTCCCCGGGGAGAGCGCGGGCCTTCTACCGTCGTACTGGTCGGGCTCGACGATCGGGAACGTCCCGATCGGCCAGGGCGTGTCGGTGACCGCGGTGCAGCTCGCGTCGGTGTACGGCGCGATCGCCAACCGTGGGCTTTGGGTGCAGCCGCACCTCGTCGACCACGTGCAAGGCGAGAAGCCGCCGGCGCCGAAGAAGCGGCGCATCCTCTCCAAGGGCGTCGACCGCACGCTTCTGCAGATGCTGAAGGGTGTCGTCTCGGATACCGGCACCGCGCAGCTCGCCGAGATCCCCGGGTACACGGTCGCGGGCAAGACCGGCACCGCCCAGGTGCCCGGCCCGAACGGCTACGAGCCAGGGGAGTACGTGGCGACCTTCGTCGGCGTCGTGCCTGCGCGCGACCCGCGGCTCGTCGTCCTCGTCAGCGTCGACCAGCCGAAAGGCGCGATCTTCGGCGGCGTCGTCGCCGCGCCCGCGTTTGCACAGATTGCCTCGTTCGACCTCCAGTATCTCGAGGTTCCACCCGATCTTGCGCGTCGGTAGCGGCGGTAGACTCGCCGTTCGATGATGGATCTCGAGCGCCTCGCCGCCGCGGTCGGGGCGGTCGAACTCGTCAACGAAGGCCCTGCGACGGTCACGGACCTCGCGTACGACACCCGCGCCGCCGGGCCGGGGTCGCTCTTCTTCTGCGTGCCCGGCGCCCACGTCGACGGCCACGAATTCGCAGCCGATGCGGTTGCCGCCGGCGCGGTTGCGCTCGTCGTCGAGCGCGCACTCGACGTTCCAGTGCCCCAGATCGTCGTCATCGACGCACGCGCGGCGATGGCTCCCGCCGCCGATGCGTTCTTCGAGCACCCGAGCGAGCAGCTCCAGGTCGCCGGCGTCACGGGCACGAACGGGAAGACGACGACGACATTCCTGCTGTTCGCGATCCTCGCCGCGGCGGGCCGGCGTCCCGGCCTCGTCGGGACGATCGAGGCGCGGGTCGGCGGCGAGCGGCGCGGCGTCAAGCGCACGACTCCCGAGGCGATCGACCTGCAGCGCCTGTTTCGCGAGATGCTCGACGCCGGCGACCGGTCCGTCGCGATCGAGGCATCGTCGCATGCGTCCGCGCTGCACCGCCTCGACAACGTGCTGTTCTCGGCGCTCGTCTTCACCAATCTGAGCCACGAGCACCTCGACTTCCATGCCGACATGGAGGACTACTTTCGGGCCAAACGCCGACTCTTCGTTCAAGGCACGCCGCCTGCAGCGGTAAACGTCGGCGACGAGTACGGCCGCCGGCTTGCCGCCGAGCTGCCGGATCCACTGACGTTCGGCTTTGCGGATGACGCGGCGGTCGGCCCCTCGGCGCTCGACGGGATCGACCTGAAGCTGCGCGGGCGCTTCAACGCGGAGAACGCGCTCGGAGCGATCGCTGCGGCCACGCTGCTCGGGATCGAGCGGGAGACGATCAAGCGCGGGCTCGAATCAGTGCGCGGAGTGCCGGGACGGTTCGAGTCGATCGAGGAGGGCCAGGCCTTCGAGGTGATCGTCGACTACGCGCACAAGCCGCTTGCGCTCGAGACGCTCCTGCGGGCGGTTCGCGAGATCGCGCCGGGCCGGGTGATCTGCGTCTTCGGCTGCGGCGGCGACCGCGACCGCGAGAAGCGCCCACAGATGGGACGGATCGCGTCGGAGCTCGCAGACCTCGTGATCGTCACGAACGACAATCCGCGGAGCGAGATTCCGGAGGCGATCGTCGACGCGATCCTCTCCGGCGTCGTCGGCGAGGTCGAGGTCGAGCTCGATCGCGCCCGCGCGATCGAACGAGCGATCGAAGCAGCGCGCGAAGGCGACGTCGTCCTGATCGCGGGGAAGGGCGCGGAGCAGGGTCAGGAGTTCGCCGACGGGATCGTGCCGTTCGACGACCGGGAGTCGGCGCGGCAGGCGCTGCGGATGCTGGGAGCACGAGCCTGATCCCGCTCGCACTCGAGGAGTTGCGGTCGCTCGACCTCGGCAGGCTCGACGGCGACGCGGATGCAGTCACCGGCGTGCAGGTCGACTCGCGCCGTGTGCGTGCCGGCGACCTCTTCGTCGTGGTCGGCGGTGGCGAGGCGTATCTGGCCGACGCGCGTTCGCGCGGCGCCACCGCGACGCTCGTCCCTGATGATGCGTTCGCGGCGCTTGCTGCGATCGGCAGCGCCGTCCGCGCGAAGACCGACGCCCGTGTCGTCGCGATCACAGGCTCGGTCGGCAAGACGTCGACGAAGGACATCCTTGCAGCGCTTCTGCGCCCGCGCGTACGCCTCGTCGCAGCCGAGGACGGGTTCAACAACGAGATCGGCGTGCCGTTGACGCTTTGTCGGATCGAGCCCGACACCGAGGTGATCGTCACCGAGATGGGCATGCGCGGGCTCGGGCAGATCGCCGCGCTCGCGGCGACGGCGAGGCCGCACATCGGCGTGATCACGTCGATCGCGCCCGTCCATCTCGAGCTTCTCGGCTCGCTCGACAACATCGCGCGTGCGAAGGCCGAGCTCCTGCATGCGCTTCCGGCCGACGGCATCGCCGTGCTGCCGGAGGACGCTCCGGAGCTCGAGCCGTACATCCCCGCAGGCGTGGAGGTGCGTCGGTTCTCCGCGCACGACACAGAGGTGCGCGAAGGCAAGGTGCACGTGGACGGCGTCGCGTTCTCGTTCTCCGCGCGTCACCAGGCCGTCAATGCCGCAGCCGCGCTCGCCGTGTGCGAGGTTCTCGGGGTGCGGCTCCCGAACGACGTCGTCGACGTGGCGTTCTCGCGCTGGCGATCGCAGGAGAGCGAGCTCCCGGGCGGAGGACTGCTGATCAACGACGCGTGGAACGCGAACCCCGTGGCGATGGCGGCCGCCCTCGCGTACCTGCGCGACCGTGCCGACGGCCGCCGGACCGTTGCCGTCCTCGGCTCGATGGCAGAGCTCGGCGACGACGCCCCGCGGTACCACGCGGAGGTCGACACGAGCGGCGTCGACGTCGTCGTCGGCGTCGGCGAGCTCGCACGCGGCTATCAGCCGGACGAGTGGGCCGCCTCTGCGCCGGACGCCCTGTGCCTCGTGCGAGAGATCGTCCGTCCCGGCGACGTCGTGCTCGTGAAGGGCTCGCGCTCCGTCGGCCTCGAGGTCGTCGCGGACGCGCTGGCGGGAGTCGCGGCGTGACCCGGGTTCTCATCGCCGCCCTCGTCGCGCTCATCGTCTCGATCCTGATCGGGCCGCGGTTCATCGCCTTCCTGCGCTCGAACGAGTTCGGGCAGCACATCCGCGAGGAGGGGCCGGAGCATCACCAGGCCAAACAGGGGACGCCGACGATGGGCGGCCTGATGATCCTCTTCGCGGCGACGGTGGCGTTCCTGCCGTTGACGCACTTCACGCTGCAGGGCCTGACGGTGCTGTTCGCGACCCTCGCGTGTGGAGCGATCGGCTTTCTCGACGATTTCATCAAGCTGACGCACCGCCGCTCGCTCGGCCTCGCCGGCCGCTGGAAGCTGCTGCTGCTGCTCGGCGTGGCGGCGATCGTCAGCCTCGTCGCCCAGCACCTGCAGATCGCGCACGAGGTCTACCTGCCGATCGTCAACGTCAACATCCCGCTCGGGTACGCCTGGTACCCGTTCATCTTCCTGATCATCGCCGGAACAGCGAACGGCACGAATCTCGCGGACGGCGTCGACGGGCTCCTGGCGGGCACCGGGATCATCGCACTCTTCACCTTCACCGCGATGAACGTCGTCTCGTACGTGCGCTCGGGATCCGTCGGTGCGCGCAACCTCACCGACCTCGATCTCGCGATCATCGGCGCCGCACTCGTCGGTGCCGCGATCGGCTTCCTCTGGTACAACGCGTTCCCGGCCGAGGTGATCATGGGCGACACCGGCTCCATGGCGTTCGGCGGCGCGCTCGCCGGCCTCGCGATCATGACGCGGCGTCACACCGAGCTCCTGCTTCTCCTGATCGGCGGCATCTTCTTGATCGAGGCGCTCTCCGTGATGATCCAGGTGTTCAGCTTCAAGTACTCAGGGCGACGCGTGTTCCTGATGGCGCCGATCCACCACCACTTCGAGATGAAGGCGTGGTCGGAGACGAAGATCATGGTGCGCTTCTGGATCGTGGCCGGGATTCTCTGTGCCGCAGGCTTCGCGCTCTTCTACCGCTACTACTTCCGCCACTGATGAGCGCCGCCGCTGACTGGGCCGAGTGGCTTTCACGGACCCGCTTCGCCGGCATGACCGACGCCGAGCGGGACGAGGCGCTTCGCGGGCTCGCCGCGACGCGAGACCGCGTCATCGACGGCGCCGCCCTGCGAGAGGGAGACGCCGTGCTCGACCTCGGCGCCGGAACGGGCCTGCTCACGTTCGGTGCGCACGACCGGATCGGCGACGGCTGGGTCTTCGCAGTCGATCCGTCCGTCTCCGCGCTCGAGGAGCTCCTCCGTGTCGCCCACGAGACGAATGTCGCAGGCGTCATGTATCTCGTCGGCGACGCCGAGGTGATTCCGCTGCCGGACGCGAGCGTCGACGTGTGCATGACGCGCTCGGTCCTGATGTACGTCGCCGAGCTCCAGCGCGCCGTCGACGAGCTCGCACGCGTGCTGAAGGGCGGTGGTGGCCGGCTCTCCTGCTTCGAGCCGATCAACCGCAAGGGCACCTACATCGCGACGACCGTCGACTGGTCGCCCGTCGGCGATGACCTTGCGCAGCGCGTCGCGGAGGAATGGGAGGCGCACGCATCGACCTCGCAGCTCATGCGCCTCGACGAGGGCGCCTTCTCGCGCGCGCTCGCAGACGCCGGCTTTGCCGACGTCGTCGTCGAGCTCGAAGAGATCGAGGAGCTCTGGACGGTCGACGAGCGCTCGGCGGACATGCGCCTCGATGCGGTCGGCGCGGCCGGCCAGCCGTCACTGCGCGAGCGCTGGGCGGCGGCGTTCGAGCCGGCCGAGGTCGACGCCCTCGTCGCGCATCTCCACAGCCTCACCGGGCAGACGCTGACCTTCCGCCGGCCGCAGGCCTGGATCACCGCCCGGCGGCCCTGAGACCGCCGGCGTGATGACGTCGCCCTGAGGAAGTCGGCCTTCCGGCGCGAAATCGGCACCAAGATGCGTGCCTTCGCTCGATACCGTCACTGCAGGGGCCCTCAAGCTCCCCCCGGGGGGAGCTCGTGCGTCTGATGGGGGCCGCCGGCAGCGAACGGCCGCCGTGGCTGCCGCCAACGGGACGCGTGCTCGTGCTCGGGCTCGGGGAGACGGGACGCGCTGCCGCGGCGGCGCTCGTGCGCATCGGAGCGAGCGTGCTCGCGGTCGACCGGTCCGCCGCTGCGGATGCGGGGAGGCTCGCCGAGGACGGCGTCGAAGTTCGTCTCGGATCGGAGGAGGAGTCCCTGCTGGATGGAGTCGAGCTCGTCGTGAAAGGCCCCGGGGTGCCGGCGGAGTCGCCGCTCGCCGCGGCGGCGCGCGCCCGCGGTGTCGAGATCTGGAGCGAGGTCGAGCTCGGCTACCGGCTGCTCGACCGCACGCCGATCCTCGGCGTGACCGGGACGAAAGGGAAGACGACCGTCGTCCGGCTTCTCGGTGCCATGTTCGAGGTAGCCGAGCGGCCGTACGTCCTCGCGGGGAACGAGCACCGGCCGCTCACCGATGTCGTCGACGAGGTCGACCCCGCGACGTGGATCGTCTGCGAGCTGTCGAGCTTCGCGCTCGAGGACGTGCACGCCTTCGCGTGCGACATCGCCGTCCTCCTGAACATCGAGCCCGACCACCTCGACCGATATGCAAGCCTCGACGACTACCGCGCCGCGAAGCTCCGCATCTTCGAGCGCGCGCGGACGAAGATCGTCCCGCGCGGGATGGGTCTCGACGGGATCGAGTTCTCGTCCGGAGATCCGCTCCCCGCCGAGCCGCTTCTGCCAGGGATGCACAACCGCGCGAACGCGGCAGCGGCCACCGCAGCCGCCCGCGCCGCAGGTCTGCCCGACGACGCTATCGCCGCCGCGCTGCAGACGTTCCCGGGCGTCGAGCATCGGCTCGAGCTCGTGCGCGAGCTCGACGGCGTGCGCTACGTGAACGACTCGAAGGCGACGACGACCTCGGCAGCGGGGCGCGCGGTTGCCGCCTATGACGCACCCATCCGGCTCATCCTCGGCGGCTCGCTGAAGGGAGAGGACTACCGCCCGTTCGCGCGCGATCTGCCGTCGAATGTCCGATCCATCTACCTGATCGGCGAGGCGGCGGACGAGCTCGCGGCCGCCCTCGACGCGGCCGGGCGCAGCTACTCGCGCGACGACGACCTGACACGCGCGCTCGCGCACGCGCGCGGCGATGCAGAGCCGGGCGATGTCGTATTGCTCTCGCCGGCTGCCGCGAGCTTCGACCAGTTCGCGAACTTCCGTGAGCGCGGCGACACGTTCCGCAAGCTTGTCGGGGATCTCCGATGACCCAACGCACGAAGCACCACACGCTGGAGTGGCAGCTGCTCGTTCTCGTCCCGCTTGCGCTGACCGCCTTCGGGCTCGTCATGGTCTACAGCGCAACGTCTGCGTCCGCGGCGCTCGGTAACGGCAACCCGATGGGCTACCTCGAGCGTCAGGCGACCTACGCGGCGCTCGGGTTCATCTTGATGATCGTCGCCGCGCGGAGCGACTTTCGGAAGCTGCGCGCACTCGCACCCGGTCTCGTCGTCACGGCGCTCGTGCTCTGCCTCGCGGTGCTCGTCGTCGGCGAGCGCATCAACGGCGCCCGCAGGTGGATCGGCTTCGGCCCGGCGGCGTTCCAGCCTTCCGAGCTCGCGAAACTCGCGCTCGTCGTCTGGTGCGCGGGCTACCTCGCACGAAGGCCGCCGCCGCGATCGCTCCGCGAGCTCGCCCGTCCGATCGGTCTTCTCGTCGGCATCTTCTGTCTCGTCATCCTCGTGGAGCCCGACCTCGGCACGGTGATCACGATCGTCGTCATGGTGGGCGCGATGCTCCTCGTCGCCGGCACGCCGCTGCCGACGCTCGCCGGCGCGTACGGGATCGTGATCGGGCTCGCATCACTTGCCGCAATTGCGTCGCCGTATCGCCGCGCACGGCTGCTCGTCTTCCTCGATCCCTGGAAGGACCCGTCGAACAACGGCCTGCAGAACGTGCAGGCGCTGATCAGCCTCGGCTCGGGCGGGGTCTTCGGCCGCGGCCTGGGCGAGGGTATCGGGAAGATCCACTACCTCCCCGAAGCGCACACCGACATGATCTTCGCCGTGATCGGCGAGGAGCTCGGCCTCGTGGGCGGCGCGCTCCTCATGCTCGGCTACGCGGCGTTCGCGTACGCAGGGATCCGGCTCGCGATCATGTGCAAAGACCCGTTCGGGAAGCGGCTCGCCGCGGGCATCACCGCGCTCATCTGCGGCCAGGCGGCGATCAACCTCGCCGCCGTGCTCGGCCTCGCCCCGCTCACCGGGATTCCGCTGCCCTTCGTCTCGTACGGCGGCTCGAGCCTCGTTGTCGCACTCCTCTCCGTCGGCATCCTCCTTAACATCGCGCGTGGCCATGGAGCAGCAAAGACAGTTTCGGTGCCTGATCGCAGCCGGGGGAACGGTCGGGCACGTCGCCCCGTCGCTCGCGGTGGCGGAAGCGCTGCGCGAGCGCGGAGTGGCGGTGACGTTCGCCGGGTCGCCGGATCGCGTCGAGGCGCAGCTCGTTCCTGAGCGTGGCTACGAGTTCGACGCGTTCCGCGTCGCAGGCTTCCCGCGCCGCCCGGGCATGAAGCTCGCACGCGCCGTCGGCCTTGCCGCTGCGGCACCGTTCGCCTGCCGTCACATCCTCGAGCGGCGACGGCCCGACGTCGTGCTCGGCGGAGGAGGCTACGTCGCCGGGCCGATGGTGTTCGCTGCGTGGACGGAGAGGATCCCCGCCGCGTTGACCGAGGCGGACGCGCACCTCGGGCTCGCGAACAGGCTCGCAGCGCCATTCGCAGACCGCGTGTTCCTTGCGCTTCCCGTGAGCGGGCGCACCGGCGACAAGTACCGCGTGATCGGGAGGCCCGTGCCGACATCGTCACGGGGCGTCGAACGGTCGGAGGCCCGCCGCCGGCTCGGGCTGCGCGCGGAGGGGCAGGTCGTGCTCGTCTTTGGGGGCTCGCTCGGGGCCGCTGTCCTGAACGACCTTGCCGTCGATGCCTGGGGCTCGAGCGGCCCCGAGCTGTTGCACCTCTGCGGCGAGCGGGACTTCGAGCGGCTCCGCCCTCGCGTGACCCGCGACGACTACCACCTGCTTCCGTTCATAGACGACATCGGCGCGGCCTACGGAGCGGCCGACCTCGCCCTCGCACGCGCCGGCGGCTCCGTGTGGGAGCTCGCAGCAGCAGGGCTGCCCGCCGTGCTCGTGCCCGGCGAGTTCGCGACCGGTGACCATCAGACGAAGAACGCGGCGTGGTTCGAGCACGCGGGCGGCGCGGTCGTGGTGAAGGAGAGCGAGGTCGCACGCGTGCCGAGGGTCGTCGACGAGCTCCTCGCCGACCAGGCCCGCCTCGATGCGATGGCCGGCGCGATGCGCGCGGCCGCGAAGCCGGATGCAGCCGACACGATCGCCGATGAGCTCGTCGAACTCGCAGCCGCTCGCCGGTAGGAAGCTCTGGATCGCCGGTATCGGCGGTGCCGGCATGAGCGGATATGCCCTCGTCGCGCGCGCATGGGGGGCCGACGTCTCCGGGTGGGACCGCGCGCGCACGCCCTACCTCGATCACCTCGAAGGAGTCGAGGTGACGATCGCCGAGGAGCCACCGGAGCCGCCGCGCGGATGGGAGGCATACATCTCGACTGCGTACGCGGGACGTGTCGAGGGCCGCCCGCGCGCCGACCTGCTCGCAGAGCTCGTCGCGCTCAGGCGGTCGATCGTCGTTGCCGGAGCGCACGGCAAGACCACGACGACGGGAATGATCGCCTTCTGTCTCGACCGCCTCGGACTCGATCCTTCCTTCCTCATCGGCGGCGAGATCCCGCAGCTCGGCGGCAACGCGCGGGCGGGCACGGGCCTTCTCGTCGTCGAAGGAGACGAGTCCGACCGGTCGGTTGCCGCACTCCGGCCGGAGATCGCCGTCCTGTTGAACGTCGATCTCGACCATCACACGACCTTCGGCTCGATCGCGGAGGTCGAGTCGCTCTTCGAGGAGTGGCTCTCGCACGTGCCCCACGTCGTCCGGGCAGAGGAGCTCGCGCCCGTCTCGCTCGAGCTCGCGATCCCCGGCGAGCACAACCGCCGCAATGCGGCGGCTGCACTCGCGGCGCTCGAGCTCGCCGGAGTCGACCGCGCCCGAGCGGAGCGCGTGATCGTCGAGTTCACCGGCGCGGGCCGCCGTCTCGAGCCGAAGGGCGAAGCGGGGGGTGTGCGCGTCGTCGACAGCTACGCGCACCATCCCGCCGAGCTCGCGGCCGACCTCGCGGCCCTCCACGACGGCGGCCGCATCATCGCCGTCTTTCAGCCGCATCTCTACTCGAGGACGCGCTTCCTCGTGCACGAGTTCGCGCGTGAGCTCGCACGCGCCGACGCCGTTTGCGTCACCGAGATCTACCCCGCACGCGAGTCGCCGATCGCCGGCGTGACCGGACGCCTGATCGTCGACGAGCTCGCTCGCGTGCGTCCCGGCATGCTGCTCGGTTGGGCGCCTGTGCTTGCAGACGCGCTGCGGATCGTGCGCAGCTGGGTGAGACCGGGCGACACGGTCGTCACGCTCGGCGCCGGTGACGTCGACCGCCTCGGGCCTGCGCTCCTCGAGGAGCTCGCATGAGGATCGGGGAGGGGGTCGAGCTCTCCCGGCATACGACCCTCGGCACCGGTGGGCCTGCGCGCGCGTTCGGTAGGCCCGAGACCGTCGCGGAGGTCGAGGAGCTCCTTCTGCACGCACGGGACCACGGCCTGCAGGTTGCGACGGTCGGCCTCGGCTCGAATCTCCTCGTGGCAGACGCCGGCGTCGATGCGCTCGTCCTCCGCCTCGAGGGCGAGCTCGCCTCGGTCGAGATCGACGGTGAGTGCGCCCGGGTCGGCGGCGGAGCGGCGAACGCCGTCGTCCTCCACCGTGCCCGAACTGCCGGGCTCGGCGGGTTCGAGTTCGCCTGCGCGATCCCCGGCACGATCGGCGGCGGAGTGTGGATGAACGGCGGCGCCTACGGCGGCGACTTCTCGACGGTGCTCAGGCGCGCGCTCGTCGCGACCTCGGAAGGGACGGGCTGGCTCACCCCCACGGAGCTCGGCCTCTCGTACCGCCACTCGAACCTTCGCCACGGGCAGGTCGTCGTGCAGGCGGAGCTCTCGCTGAGGCCGCGCGACCCCGATCAGATCAAGGCAGAGGTCCGCGTGCTGAACGCACGCCGCAAGGACGCCCAGCCGACGAATAGGCGCACCTTCGGCAGCGTGTTCAAGAACCCGGAGCACGAGCTCTCGTCCGGGCGCATACTCGAGGCGTGCGGCCTCCGGGGCCACCGGATCGGCGGGGCCCAGATCTCGCCCAAGCACGCGAACTTCATCGAGAACGCCGGCGGAGCGCGGACCGCAGACGCCCTTGCACTCATGGGGGAGGCGCGGCGCCGCGCGAGGGAGCATTTCGGTGTCGAGCTCGTCCACGAGGTGGAGCTTCTCGGCGACATCGAGGTACCCTCGACGTAGGAGCTTCGGCCGCCGCGTGGAAGGAACGCGCGTGGCCCGCCGGCGTGGAAGCGCGCAACGCAGTCCGCCGCGTGCGCGCGCGGCGGTCGCCACGCTGCCACGTCTGCGAACGCCGGCCTGGCGCTTTCATCCCTCTGCCCGCTCCATCCTCATCGGCGCCGGGCTCCTCGCCGTGTCGGTCGGCGCGTACGCGGCGGCCCGTCAGACGTCCATGTTCGCGGTCACGACGGTGACGGTGACTGGCGCGCCGGCGCCGATCCGGACGCAGGTCCGCCGTGCCGCGGCGCCGCTTCTCGGTACGAGCCTCCTTGCACTCGATGGGGAAGCGGTGCGGTCTCGGATCGAGGCGCTACCGACCGTCGTCTCCGTGCGCTACGACCGCGCCTTCCCGCACACCCTCGAGCTCACCGTCGTACCCGAGCGGCCTGTCGCCGTCGTCCGCAAGGGCCGTGAGTCGTGGCTCGTGTCGGCGCGCGGCCGGGTCATCACTCGGGTCGCGCGGGGGGAGGACGGCGGCCTCGCGCGCGTCTGGGTTGCGAAAGCGACCGAGCTGGCGCCCGGCGATCTGCTCGCGGACGCCGACGGGGGCTCGCCTGCGCGGGCACTCGCCTTCGCCGACGCGCTCCCCGCGCGGATCGCGGTCGCCGCGGTGGCGCACGGCCAGCTCCTCTTCAAGCTCCGGTCGGGGCTCGAGCTCCGCCTCGGGGAGCCGACCGACCTGCGGCTCAAGCTCGCGATCGCGCGCCGCGCTCTCCGCGCGGTCCCGCCCGGGTCGACGTACCTCGACCTCAGCGTTCCCGGGCGTCCCGTCGCGGACGCAAACCCTCAACTCTCAACTGGAGGTTGACCCTATGAGGCCTCAATGTTCGATTGACAGCGAGATTCGGCCTCACTACCCTGCGTCGCGAACCTCGATTTCAGGCCCCAATCCTCTTCCTCAGGTTCAGGGATCAGCCCTATGAGCATGCGTGACCAATCGGGCAACTACCTCGCGGTGATCAAGGTCGTCGGCGTGGGCGGCGGCGGCACGAACGCGGTCAACCGCATGGTCGACGCCGGCCTCACAGGCGTCGAGTTCATCGCCGTCAACACCGACGCACAGGCGCTCATGATGAGCGACGCCGACATGAAGCTCCACATCGGCTCCGCCGCGACGCGCGGCCTCGGCGCCGGCGCCGACCCCGTCGTGGGCCAGTCGGCCGCACAGGAGAGCCGCGACGAGTTGAAGGAAGCGCTGAAGGGCGCCGACATGGTCTTCGTCACCGCAGGCGAAGGAGGCGGAACCGGCACCGGAGCCGCACCCGTCGTCGCGGAGCTCGCACGCGAGATCGGCGCGCTCACCGTCGGCGTCGTCACCAAGCCCTTCGCCTTCGAAGGGCGCCGGCGCGCACAGCAGGCCGAGTCGGGTATCGACCGCCTTCGCGACACCGTCGACACGCTGATCGTGATCGAGAACGACCGGCTTCTTCAGGTCGTCGAGAAGAAGACCTCGGTCGTCGACGCGTTCAAGATGGCGGACGACATCCTCCGGCAGGGCGTCCAGGGGATCACCGACCTGATCACCGTCCCTGGCCTCGTGAACCTCGACTTCGCCGACGTGCGCACGATCATGCGCGAGGCGGGCTCGGCGCTCATGGGGATCGGCAGCGCCTCGGGTGAGAACCGGGCCGCCGAGGCGGCGCGCTCCGCTGTCAGCTCGCCGCTCCTCGAGACGACGATCGAAGGAGCGACCGGGATCCTCCTCAACATCACGGGCGGCCCCGAGATCGGTCTCTTCGAGGTGAACGAGGCCGCGGAGGTCGTCACAGCCGCCGCCGACCAGAACGCGAACGTCATCTTCGGCGCGGTCATCGACGACGCCCTCGGCGACGAGGTACGGGTTACGGTCATCGCGACCGGCTTCGGCGGCAACCGCCGCCGGCGGCGCTCCGCGATCGGCGAGGCGCCGGTCCCGGCGCCACCCGTCCCAGGCTCAGGCAGCACCTCGTTCGAGATCCCGGACGAGGCGCTCGACGTGCCGTCGTTCCTCCGCGACGAATAGCAATCCCTGAGGTTTCGCCCCGGAAGGCCTGCGGTACAGGACGGGTGCCCTCAAAGGGTTGACCATTCAGAGTCAACCCCACGACCCGGTCCGCCGACCCGGCCCATCCTCGGATGAAGCCGGGTCGGCCCCGTTCTGGGGACGCTTTTCGAGACGGTCGACCCGCCCGGGACGCAGCGGCAAGACACTAGGATCGTCCTTCGTGGCCCAGACGCTCCTGCGGACGCCGCTCTACGAACGCCACGTCGCGCTCGGCGCACGCCTCGTCCCCTTCGCCGGCTGGGAGATGCCGGTGCAGTACGAGGGCGTGATCCAGGAGCATCGCGCCGTCCGCACCGACGCCGGCGCTTTCGACGTCTCGCACATGGGAGAGATCGACGTCGAGGGGCCACGCGTGCAGGAGCTCCTCCAGAGCCTGCTCTCGAACGATCTCGCGAAGCTCGAGGACGGGACGGCGCAGTACACGCTGCTCACGAACGAGCGCGGCGGGATCATCGACGACCTCATCGTCTACCGGCTATCGCAGTTCCATTACCTCCTCGTCGTCAACGCATCGAACGCAGACGCCGACTTCCGCTGGCTCAAGGAACGCGAGATCAGCGGCAGCGAGGTGCGGGACGTATCGGGCGAGTACGCGCTCATCGCGGTCCAGGGCCCGACTGCGATCGCGAAGCTCGACCTCGAGCCGGCACCGCCGTTCACCTTCGCCGAGGAGCGCCTCGACGGGATCGAGTGCATGGTCAATCGCACGGGCTACACCGGCGAGGACGGCTGCGAGATTCTCTGCATGGCCGAGGACGGCGCAGCGCTCTGGGATGCAGTCCTCGCTCGAGAGGTCATCCCGTGTGGTCTCGGCGCGCGCGACACGCTCCGGCTCGAGGCGTCGCTACCCCTCCACGGGAACGACATCACCCCGGACACGGACGCCGTCTCGGCCGGCCTCGGCTGGACGTGCGCGCTCGACACGAAGGAATTCACCGGCTCCGACGTGCTCCGGCGCATCAAGGCCCAGGGGCCGGAGCGGAAGCTCGTCTCCTTCGTGATGGAGGAGAAGGCGATACCGCGGCAGGGGATGCGGATCGACGGCGGCGGCGAGGTGACCTCCGGGACGCACTCGCCGACGCTCGACGTCGGCATCGGCATGGGCTACGTGCCCTCCGCCGCCGCGCGGCCGGGAACGGATTTGACGATCGACGTACGCGGAAGAGAGCGCCGCGGACGAGTCGTGAAACGACCGATCTACAGGAGGGAGGGCTGAGTTGGCCGCCGCGGAGTCGTATCCCGACGACCTCAGGTACCACCGCGAGCACGACTGGGCGCGGATCGAGGGCGACGAAGCCGTCCTCGGCATCACGTGGTTCGCCCAGGACGCGCTCGGGGAGCTCGTCCACTTCGAGGCGCCTGCGCAGGGCGCGTCCGTGACGCAGGATCAGTCGTACGGCGAGGTGGAGTCGGTGAAGGCCGTCTCCGAGGTGGTCGCACCGCTCTCGGGCGAGGTGCTCGAGGTGAACGACGCCGTCGTCGACGCACCCGAGACCGTGAACGACGAGCCGTACGGGAACGGCTGGCTCATCCGCATCCGCATGTCGGATCCGTCGCAGGTCGACGGCCTCCTCGACGCGGCCGCGTACAAGCAGGTCGTCGCCGAGCAGTGACGCACCCCTTCCTCGCGCTCACCGATGACGACCGCGACGCGATGCTCGCAACGGTCGGCGTCGCGTCGGTCGCGGAGCTCTTCAAGGACATTCCCGCGGGCGTGCGGCTCGACCGCGAGCTGCAGCTCGAGCCGGCGCTCTCGGAGCAGGAGCTCGCCGCCCATCTCGGCGAGCTCGCGGCGCGGAACGTCGACTCGACGCGCGAGCTCTCCTTCCTCGGGGCGGGGATCTACGACCACTACGTGCCGGCCGTCGTCGACACCGTCCTGCAACGCGGCGAGTTCCTGACCGCCTACACGCCGTACCAGCCCGAGATGAGCCAGGGCGTGCTCCAGGCGATCTTCGAGTACCAGACCGCGATCTGCGAGCTCACGGGCATGGACGTCTCGAACGCCTCCGGCTATGACGGTACGACCGTCACGGCGGACGCCTGCTACATCGCGAAGCACGCGACCGGCAGGTCGCGGATCGTGATCACCGAGGCGACGAACCCGCAGGTGCGACAGGTCGTGAAGACGTACGCGCCGGGATTCGGGCTCGAGGTCGTCGAGGTGCCGCATCGCGACGGCACGACCGACCCGGACGAGGTGCGGCGCGTCGCGGACGGCGCCGCGGCCGTGATCTTCCAGCAGCCGAACGTCTTCGGCTGCCTCGAGCCGGCACCCGACCTCGCTGCCGCCGCAAACGACGCGGAAGCGCTCTCGATCGCGCATGTCGATCCGTTGTCGCTCGGCGTGCTCGAGGCCCCGGGTCGGTACGGGTGCTCGATCGCGCTCGGCGAGGGTCAGCCGGCGGGGAACTTCCCGGCCTACGGGGGCCCGCACTACGGGTTCCTTGCCGCACGCCAGGACTTCATCCGCAGGATGCCCGGCCGGATCGTCGGCGAGACCGTAGACGCCGCCGGAAAGCGCGGCTATGTCCTCACCCTGCAGACCCGCGAGCAGCACATCCGTCGCGAGAAGGCCACCTCGAACATCACGACGAACCAGACCCTGCTCGCGCTCGGCGGCCTCGTCTATCTCACGTGGCTCGGGCCGCAGGGACTCCGGGAGCTGGGGGAGACCTGTCTCTCGCTCTCGGCCTACGCAAAGCAGCAGCTGCACGAGCGTGCCGGGCTCGAGCCGCTGTTTGCAGATCGGGCAACGTTCAAGGAGTTTGCCGTCCGCGTCGGACGGAACGCGCGCGACGTCGTACGAGCAGCGTGCGAGCGCGGCGTCCATCCGGGGTACGCCATCGGCCGAGACTACGAGGGGATGGACGACGTCCTGCTCGTCGCAGTGACGGAGAAGCGGACGCCGGCGGAGATCGACCGCCTCGCCGAGGTGCTGGCCGAGGTGGCCCACTGAGATGGATCCGATGAGGTGGCAGCAGCAGTGAGGCTCATCTACGAGAAGTCGCAGCCCGGGCGCCGCGCGAGCGCGATCCCGCGCTACGACGATCTCCCGGCGCCGGAGGTGCCCGAAGACCTGCGCCGGTCCGACCCGCCGCGGCTACCGGAAGTGCCGGAGTTCACGCTCGTCCGCCACTTCACCGAGCTGTCGACGCGCAACTTCGGCATCGACAACGGCTTCTACCCACTCGGCTCCTGCACGATGAAGTACAACCCGCGCGTCAACGAGCGGCTCGTCGCGCTGCCCGGGTTCGCCAACATCCATCCGCTGCAGGACGAGGACGCGGTTCAGGGCGCGCTCGAGCTCGAATGGAGGCTCCAGGAGATCCTGGGTGAAGTGACGGGCCTCCACGCCGTCTCGCTCCAGCCGGCGGCCGGTTCGCAGGGCGAGCTGACCGGCCTGATGCTCGTCCGCGCGTACTTCGCGGATAGGGGCGAGGGCGAGCAGCGCCGCAAGGTCGTGATCCCCGACACTGCGCACGGGACGAACCCGGCAAGCGTGACAATGGCGGGTTACGAGGTGACGCCCGTGAAGACGGACCGACGCGGGAACATCGACGTCGAAGACCTACGCGGGAAGGTCGATCAGAACACCGCCGCGCTGATGCTCACCAACCCCTCGACGCTCGGGCTCTTCGACGAGAACATCGAGCAGATCGCCGCGATCTTCCACGATGCCGGCGCCCTCATGTACTACGACGGCGCGAACCTGAACGCCGTCTGCGGCATCTCGCGTCCGGGCGACATGGGGTTCGACATCGTTCACATAAATCTCCACAAGACGTTCTCGCAACCGCACGGCGGCGGTGGTCCGGGCGGCGGCCCGATCGCGGTACGCGACATGCTCGAGCCGTTCCTACCCGTGCCCGCGGTCGTCCGCCGCGACGAGACGGAGAACGCGTACGGACTCGACTTCGACCGGCCTAAATCGATCGGCAAGGTGCGCGGCTTCACCGGTCCTTTCGGCGTCTTCGTCCGGAGCTACGCGTACATCCGCATGTACGGGCCGCGCCTGCGGGAGATGTCGGAGACCGCCGTCCTGAACGCCAACTACATCCGCGCCCGGCTCGAGGACACGTACGAGCTTCCATTCGACCGGCTCTGCATGCACGAGTTCGTGCTCTCCGCGCGCAGCATGAAGCGGGAACACGGCGTGACCGCCCTCGACGTGGCGAAGCGGCTGATGGACTACGGCTACCACCCGCCGACGATCTACTTTCCGCTCATCGTCGCGGAGGCGCTCATGATCGAGCCGACCGAGACCGAGGCGAAGGAGACGCTCGACGCATTCTGCGACGCGATGCTGGCGATCGCGGACGAGGCGCGAGAGCAGCCGGAGCTTCTGAAGGGCGCGCCGCATCATCGGCCGGTGCAGCGTCTCGACGAGGTGCGCGCCGCCAAGCAGCCGGTCGTCAAGTACGGGTTCGAGCAGCACCCGAGCATCTCGGCAGAGCGCCCGCCCGTCGTCGCGGAAGCTCCCAAGGGCGTCTAGTGCGCCTGGCGGGCGCACTAGCGGCCGCGGTCGTCGGCATGACCGTGCTCGACGATCTCGTCGTTCCGAGCAGGCTCTCGCACCCCCGTCCGTGGATCGTGCTTGCGGGTGCGCTCGCCCTCGCAGCCGCCCTGCTCGCCCTCGCACCGCGCGCGGGCTCACTCGTCGTCACCACCGGGGCCGGAATCGCGGCGGGTGGCGCACTTGCGACGCTCGTCGGTGGGCTCGCCTGGAGCGACGGTGTGCCGAACCCGCTCGTCGCGAACGGCATCGCTTTCAACGTCGCCGACGTCGCGATCGTCGTCGGTGACGCGCTCCTGATCGGCGGTGCGGTAGCCCACGCAGCCCGTCACCGCCACCGACTCGGTGCGCGCGTCTGATGTGGTGGGAGAACGCCGTCATCTATCAGGCGTACCCGCGGTCATACGCCGACTCGAACGGCGACGGCATCGGCGACCTGCCTGGCATCACGTCGAAGCTCGACCACCTGGAATGGCTAGGGATCGACGCGCTCTGGCTCAGCCCGACCTTTCCTTCGCCTGACCACGACTGGGGCTACGACGTCGCCGATTTCTGCGGCGTGCACCCGGACTTCGGAACGATGCGCGACCTCGAGGAGCTCATCCTCGAGGCGGGCCGTCGCGATATCCGCCTCATGCTCGACCTCGTCCCGAACCACACGTCGAACGAGCACCAATGGTTCCACGATCCGGCGAAGCGCGGCTGGTACGTCTGGCGCGATCCGAAGCCGGACGGCTCGCCGCCGAACAACTGGATGGCGGCGTTCGGCGGCAGCGCCTGGACGCTCGACGACGAGAGCGGTCAGTACTACCTTCACAACTTCCTCCCGGAGCAGCCGGATCTCGACTGGTGGAACGAGGAGGTTCGCGCCGAGTTCGACGAGATCCTCCGCTTCTGGTTCGAGCGTGGAGTCGCCGGTTTTCGCATCGACGTCGCGCATGCGCTGATCAAGGATTCGCAGTTGCGCGACAACCCGCCGGCGAGACCCACCGACTCTCCGACATGGCAGCGCATCGGCCAGCATCCGAAGTACAACCTCGGCCTTCCCGAGGCGGTCGACGTACACCGGCGCTTCCGCCGCGTCGCGGAGGAGTTCGACCCACCGGCATTGCTCCTCGGCGAGACCTACGTCATGGAGCTCGACACACTCATGCGGTACGTCGTGCCCGACGGCTTGCAGCTCTGCATGAACTTCGCCTTCCTGCACACGCCGTTCTCGGCGGATCGCCTGGCGGACGTGGTTGCGCGCACGGAGTCGCTGCTGCCGGCAGGCTCGACGCCCGCGTGGCACGCGTCGAGTCACGACGACCAGCGGTTCGCGACGCGCTGGTGCGACGGCGACCTTGCTGCAGCGAAGTGCGGTCTCCTCGCGCTCATGTGCCTTCGCGGGACGACGCTCCTCTACCAGGGCGACGAGATTGCGATGGAAGCGCCGGCCGTGCCGCCCGAGCGCGTTCGCGATGTCGGCGGGCGCGACCCGTGTCGCACGCCGATGGTGTGGGAGGACCGGCCGGGCGCAGGCTTCACCGACGACGCTGTCGAGCCGTGGCTGCCCATCGGCCCGACCGACCGCAATGTGGCCGACCAGCGGGAGGATCCCCAGTCGCCGCTGCGGCTGACGCGGGACCTGATCTCCCTGCGCAAGCATCGAGGCCTGCTGCACGGCGCATACGAACCGGTGAACGACGTACCCGACGGCGTTTGGGCATTCAAGCGTGAGGGAGGCGCATTCGTCGTGATCAATCTCGGTGATCGCGCCGCCCGCATCTCCGTCGAAGGGGCGATCGTCATCTGCACGGACCGCGATCGCGACGAGGAGACGATCGACGGGACGCTCGAGTTGCGCGCGCGCGAAGCGGCTGTTGTAACGACGTCGTAAACGCCACTCTGTCGACAGAGGCGTGACTGCTTCAATTCAACACATGAAGCATGCGCTCATCGCAACGTGCATCGTGGCTCCGTGGGTCATCGGACTGCTCGCCGTCGGGCGGATCGCAGGATGGGACATCCTGACGCGCACCGACATCCGGTCGCAGGCCGACCGCATGCGTGCGTTCGGCGCTCGCTAACGGATCGCGGATGCGGCGCGTGGCCGTCGCGCCTTCGGCGCCGCGGCGAGCTGACCGCAGGCAGCTTCGATGTCGCGCCCGCGCGTGAGGCGTACGGTCACCGGAACGCGGCGACGCTCGAGCTGCGCCCGGAACGCTGCGATTCGGTCGCGCGAGGATCCGTCGTACATCCCGGTCGGGTTGTAGGGAATGAGGTTCACCTTGAAGTCGTCGCGACCGAGCAGCTTCGCGAGTGAGCGTGCCTGTTCCAATGAGTCGTTGACACCGTCGAGCATCACGTACTCCACGAAGACACGGCGGTTCGTCTTCTCGACGTGGCGTCGGCATTCTGCAAGGACGTCTGCAAGCGGGTACTTCGCATTCACCGGCATCATCCGCGACCGCAACTCGTCGTCGGGTGCGTGGAGCGACAGCGCAAGGCGGATCGGCTCGTCGACCTCGTCGACGAAGCGGCGGAGACCGGGCAACCAACCGACGGTCGAGACCGTCGTTCGCCGGTGCGTGACTCCGAGACCGGGAAGCCGACGCGCGCTCGCGAGCACCTCCTCGTAGTTCAGCATCGGCTCGCCCATGCCCATGAAGACACAATGGTCGACCTCCTCGATGCGCCGAAAGTGCAGCGCCTGATCGAGGATCTCCGACGCCGTCAGGTTGCGGCCGAAGGCCATCTGGCCGGTCGCGCAGAACGTGCACGTGAGCGGGCAGCCGGACTGCGACGAGAGGCAGAGCGACCGCCTGCCGTCGCGGTAGCGCATCAGCACTGCTTCGACCGGATGTCCGTCGGCCGTGCGGAAGAGGGTCTTCACGGTGCCGTCCGTCGAGGTGCGCTCGGTGACGACTTCGAGCGTCGAGAACGGCACCGACGCGGCGAGAGCTTCGCGCAGGGGCCGCGGCAGGTTCGTCATCGCGTCATAGCCGGCGGCGCCGCGCGCCGTCCACTCCCAGACCTGCTCGGGGCGGTACCCGGGCTCGCCGCGCTCACGCAGCGTCGTCTCGAGGAGCGTCAGGTCCACCGAGTCACGGTAGCGGCTCCCGTAGCGCATGAGAGCCGCGCGTACAAGCAGGTAGCGTCCGCGAGGTGATCGACCTCCGCTCCGACACGCTCACGAAGCCGTCGCCGGCGATGCTCGAAGCGATGACCACCGCCGAGGTCGGCGACGAGCAGTACTTCGAGGATCCCACCGTGAACGCGTTGCAGGCGCGCATGGCCGACCTCCTCGGGCACGAGGCGTCGCTCTTCCTGCCGACGGCGACGATGGCGAACCAGGTTGCGCTTCGGACGCACTCGTCGCCCGGTGCGACGCTCCTTGCGGAGGAGCGGACGCACGTGATGGTCTACGAGATGGGCGGCCCTGCGATCCACAGCGGCCTCGTCATGCACGCCATCGCGAGCGAGCGCGGCCGTGTCACCCCTGCGCACATTCGCGGCGCGCACGAGCTCGCCGAGGGCGGAGTGG
Source organism: uncultured Actinomycetes bacterium (assembly GCA_963794045.1). Classification (GTDB taxonomy): domain Bacteria; phylum Actinomycetota; class Thermoleophilia; order Gaiellales; family Gaiellaceae; genus Palsa-739. Next base: position 66,229 of record CAWCCJ010000010.1, on the reverse strand, counting down.
TCGTGCTCGAGAACACCCACCGAAGCTCCGGCGGATCCGTCTGGCCGGTGGACGAGTTCCGCGCCTCGGTCGATGCGGCGCGCGAGCGTGGTGCCAGGGTGCACCTCGACGGAGCGCGCCTCTTCAACGCCGCGGTCGCCGCCGGGCTCGAGCCTCGCGTCTGGGCCGAGCACGCCGACAGCGTCACCATCTGCTTCTCCAAGGGCCTCGGCTGCCCGTTGGGCGCGGTCGTCGCGGGCTCCCATGCCTTCGTCGAGCGCGCGTGGGAGAGCAAGTACCTGTTCGGCGGCGCGATGCGCCAGGCGGGCGTCCTCGCTGCGGCTGCATCGTACGCGATCGACCATCACGTCCAGCGTCTCGCGGACGATCACGAGCGTGCGCGCCGGCTCGCTGCCGCGGTCGGCGCCGGCGATCCGGAGACGAACTTCGTCGCCATCCCCGACCCAGGAGATGGGATCGCACGCCTTCGCGAGCGCGGCGTTCTCGTCAGCACTCTTCAGCCCGGCATGCTCCGCGCGATGACATATCTCGGCGTCACGGACGACGACATCGATCGCGCAGGTGAGATCATCCCGGCGGTGATCGGAGCTCGTGTCAACGCCTGAGTCCCTGCGCGCGGAGCTCGACCGCCTCATCGCAACCGAGCAGCGGGACAAGCGCCTCCCGAGCATCGCCGCCGCCGTCGTCCGCGACGGCGAGACGATGTGGCAAGCCGCGGTCGGTGCCGCGGACGTCACGACCGGGGTAGAGGCGACACCCGAGACGCAGTACCGCATCGGCTCGATCACGAAGACATTCACCGCGGCGGCGATCATGCAGCTGCGCGACGCCGGGAAGCTCGACCTCGAGGACACGCTCGAGAAGCACGTCGAAGGCGCTGCGCACACGCCGACGCTCCGACGGCTCCTCTCGCATACCTCGGGGATGCAGCGCGAGACGCACGACGACGCCTGGCTGAACGCCCGCTTTGCCGCGGTACCCGAGCTGCTCGAGACGCTCGACCGCGCCGAGCAGGTCCTGCCTGCGGGCGCGCGCTTCCATTACTCGAACCTCGCGTTCGCCCTCCTCGGCGTCGTCGTCGAGCGAGTCGGAGGCTTGCCGTACCGCGACTACGTCGAGCAGCGGCTCCTGCAGCCGCTCGGCCTGACGCGCATCACCTTCGACTCCGTCGATCCCGCAGCAACGGGGTACCTCGTCCAGCCGTACACCGAAGCCGTGTGGGACGAGGCACCGGTCGAGACCGGCGCGTGGATCGCCGCCGGGCAGATGTGGGGCACGGTCGGCGACCTCGGCCGCTGGGCGGCCTTCCTCGCGACGCCGGACGAGTCGGTGCTCGCGAAGAGGACGGTCGAGGAGATGCGCACCGTACTAACGCTCTCCGACCATTCGCGCTGGACGCAGGGATACGGCCTCGGCTTGCAGCTCTTCCGGGACGGGGAGCGCATCCTCGCCGGTCACGGCGGCTCGATGCCGGGCTTCATCGCCGCGTTGATGGTCTCGCCGTCCGAGAAGATCGGCGCCGCCACTCTGACGAACTCGAGCGAGGCGCGCCTCGGAGCGCTGACGCAGTCCCTCATCCGCGAGACCGTCGCGCGCTTCCCCGTCCCGCCCGAGGCCTGGCGCGTCGATGAGCCGCCCCCGGACGATGTCGCGCCGCTCCTCGGCATCTGGTTCATGGAGGGCTCCCAGCTCGTCTTCCGCTGGCGGAAAGGCACGCTCGAGGCCCAGTTCTCCGACGCTGAACCGTGGGAGGAGCCCGCGGTCTTCGAGCGCGGCGCCGACGGACGCTGGCGCATCGTGTCCGGCTGGGAGCAGGGAGAGGCCCTCCGCATCGAGGACGACCGCATGGTGCTCGCCGGCTACCCGGTCACACGGAAGCCGCAGGTCTGGGTCTAGGAACGACTCAGCCCCGATGGGGCCGGCTCTCGACTACGGCTTGCCGTCGTACCGCTCGCCTGGGCCAGTGTCCAGCAACGACCCGTGCAGACTTGACGCTGGATCTGGCCGGAGCCGATGAGTTTTCTCTGCCCGCTCGCGACTCCCACTCACCCGAGTAGAGACCATTCGCTGGGCCAACGTTCAGGAGCGGCCGCTGTTGGCTATGTCGGCAGAGGAGTAGCCTCCTTGGGATGCGGGCGCTTCTCGTGCTTGTCGCCGTCGTAGCCACGCTCGCAGCGGCTGCCGACGCGACTTCGAGCAAGAGGTTCGTCTCGAAGCGGTACAGCTACTCGATCGTCCTACCCGCGACCTGGGCGTCGAGCCTCGCCTCGATCAGCTGGAAAGGAGGGCCGCCCTTCCAGGATCCGCCGGAGGTCGACCTCTACGAAGCCGCTGACGGACGCTCGTTCGCCGTTGCGGCGCGGTCGGTGCCGCGGACGATGACGCTGCGTGAATGGGCCACGGCCTACGTCGGCGCAGCCGTCCCGAGTTTCTGCGTGAAGTCGCGCGGCTATCGCGCCACCGTGCTCGGAGGCGTGCCGGCGCTCGCCTTCACAGGTCATTGCGAAATTCACGACATCAGCGTGGAGCTGACCGTTCGTCGTGGTCGTGGATACGCGTTCGCACTGGCTTCGCCCAGTGCGAACTCCGCGACCGCCGACGGCGCCGTCTTCGAGGCCGCACGTCGATCGTTCCGCTTCGTTCGCTAACGGGGCGGAGGGGCTAGGCGGCTCGACGTTCGATGTAGGCGATCGTGGCGGGGTGTGTGTGCGTTTGCGTGTGACGAGGCTCATGTGCAGTTGCGCGGTTGAGCTTGCGGTCGCCTGATCGGTCGAGCCGGTAGCGGACGGTTTGGCCGGAGGAGGCGGAGACCGGCGCGTCTGACGGTGACCGCGCCCTCACGTGCGGCGACCAACGCTTGCAACGCTTGGCGTTCGCCGCCGGCCCGCGGCGTTGACGGCGCTTCTGGGTGAGGCCGCTGCAGGCCGCGCGGATCGCGTCGAGCGCGTCGGTCTTGCCGCCCGAACGGCGCTCCCGCCGGAGCCCGCTTACCTCGAGCACCCGCTCACGGAGACCGGTCAGAAAGCACGTCAGACCGGCGCCGAAGGACACGGTGTCTTCGATTACAAACGCGCGTCGGCCTGGCGCGTGCTCGTCGATAAGCCTCAAGGCCTGCGCGTAGCCGGGAGCAGTTCGCTCCCGGCTACTGCGGCAATTGGTTAGGAGGCGATCATTCGCTGCCAGCTGAATGGGCCGAAGCTGGTCGCGCTCGTCGTGTTGTTTGCGCTGGGGTCAGCGAGCAGGCTGACCCATTCGAGAGGAAGGGTGCTGCCGTGCACGGTTAGGCGATGGAAGTTTGGGACGTCATAGCCGTTTGGCCGCTCGGCGGTGATGCCGTTGTGGTTGTTCCAGGCGTCCTGTGTCCAGGTCGCGCTCTCGGGGGTTGTGGTGCAGTCAACGGTGGCTGCTCCGTTCTCTCTCCCGCAGGCTTCGCCTTGCTTGAGTGGGTTGTCGGACCTGTAGATGTGTGAGTCGCCGTCGAGGAGGAGTACGGGCTTCCCGAAAGCGGTCGTGTTTTGCGCCATGTTGTCGATGAACGGCTCGTAGCCCGAGAGATGCGCCACGGTGTTGCCGTCACGGTCCCACATGTCGGCCTGCGTGGTGATCACGACCGCTTGGACGCTGTCTGCCGTTGCTTGCGCGAACGCCGCGTCGAGCCAGTGGAGGTCGGCGTATGTGCGTTGCGTCCGTTCCTGGGTCTGGCGGGAGGACTCCGGTGTGATTCCATACCACGGGTCGGCGTCGTTGTTGGATCCACCAGGGATGTTGACGGTGACGAACAGCACCTTGGACTGTTCCCACATCACATTCTCGACGTAGTTGGCGTCTGTTCCTTCCCCGACCTCCGCTTGTGAGAGGACTTGCTTCTTCCGCCCGCCGAGCGTCGTACCGGTGGTCGGGAAAAGGAGGCTTCGCACGAGGGTCAGGTTGTCGAGCGGATCGCCGGGCCGGTGTGTGCCGCCGTCGGCCGCCGCGTCGTAGAAGCCGTCACAGTTCGTCTGCGCGGCGAAGGTGAGACACGGCCACGGCGTCGTCGCTGTCGACGTCCAGCCGCCCTGCTTCGCTTTCTGGCAGTCCGTCCACTCGTTGTCGCCCGGCGTGTAGACGAGCGGATCCTTGAACGCTTGCCATAGACCAGCCACTGTTTGGTCGTAGGACGCCAAGCAATGACCCGTGCCCGAATGGATGTCCCCGACGTGGAGCACGAGGCGAACCTTCGAGTCGGCGTTGACCGTGTTGATAAACGCCGGGGTCGCGCTGACTTGCGTCTGGTCCCCGACTGACGTTCCGTAGGGGCTGTCACCGTAGACAGCGAGCGTGAGCGCGTTCGCGGATACCGTGTCGATCGGGTCGCCATTCCCCGCCGACACCGCCGCCGCAGTCGCAGCAGCAGAAAGCAAGACGATCAGCATCACGACAGGTCGCTTCATGAGCCCTCTCCTTCAAATTCGGCCAAATCGAAACGCCACAACAGGGGAGCAAATAGCAACCGCAAAGGTCGGCTGCTTTATTCCGTGGGGTTTCGAGTCGTCCCTTGTGGTGGCGACCCTCTCTTGTGACTAGCGTCACGATGATAGTTCGCTGCGCCAACAAGTCAAGGCTCCTGGAGAGACTCAAGAAGGCGGATGGCAACGAACCGCCGAGACGCGCCGGAAGCATCGCTCCCTGCGCCAGTGTTCGCGAACGACGCCGAGTCATCGCCTTCGGGGCCGGGTGCTACGCCTTCATGTCGGCGCGCAGTATGGTGAAGCTCGATACAAACGCGGGTAAGCCTTCGCTCACGCCGCTGCCCTGAGGTCGACCCTGCTGAGCCTCGGTGACGCCAGCGTCCTTTCTCGTGGTCGTGCCCGGAATGCAGGCCAATTTGAGTGCCTGTCCACTGATGGGAGGAAGAGATGAGAGTGTGCATCGTCGGGGCTTCTGGGAAGCTTGGGCAGTACATGGTCCAGCAGTCGCTGGATCGCGGTGACGAGGTGGTTGGCGTGTGCCGCGAGCAAAGCGTGGGCAAGCTCGACGCGTTCAAGGGACGCATCACTGTCATCCCGGGAGCGACCGACGACCGCGAGGTCATCAAGCGCGCTGTCGCGGGATGCGGCGGGGTTCTCGTCGTGATGACCCCGCGAGGCGTCCACGGGTACTCGACGGGAACGACCCAGGCGGTGCTCGACTATGCGCCTCCGGGTGCGCGCCTTATCTTCTCGTGCGGGTGGCACATCACCCTCGACGGCCAGGACGTGTACTCGCTGAAGCTCAAAACCCTCGTGAAGGTCTTCGGACCGCTCGCGCGTCTCGCTCGCTTCGCCGATCTCGACGACCAGGTGGAGGCGGCCCGGCGGATCTTCGCCAGCGACACGCGGTGGACCGTCGTACGCGGCAGCGACCTCGAGGAGGGCGAGAGTCAGGGCCTGCCCGTGTGGAGCAGGCACGTGGGTGATCCCATTCTCGAGAGCAACATCACGCGCCGCGTCGACTTCGCCCTCTTCATGGTCGAGGCTCTCGACAACGACGAACTTGTTCACAAGGCCCCCGCGATCGTCGGCCGCCAGACCCCTTCGGCGCTCGCCTACGCCGCCTAGCGAGCGCACCCTCCGATGGACGAGCGTCCTCTCCGCTGAGGAGCGCCGTTCTGCCCTGACGCGCCGCGCTACTCGCCGAGGCCGGCCATCACGTCGAGCACCTGCGGTGCCGTGGCGTGATGCATCTCGCGAACGATGAGCCCGTCGGCAAGGAAGAGCACACGGTCTGCAATCGCAGCGGCGCGCGGCTCGTGGGTCACCATCACCGTCGTCTGGCCGTACGAATCGACGGAGCTCCGGAGGAGGTCGAGGATCTCGGCGCTCGTCTTCGAGTCGAGGTTGCCGGTCGGCTCGTCCGCGAAGAGGATCGTAGGCCGGGAGACCAGTGCCCGCCCGATCGCGACCCGCTGTTGCTGGCCGCCGGAGAGCTCTGCCGGCCGATGCGTGCGCCGGTCCGCGAGCCCCATCGTCCCGAGCAGCTCCTCGAGCCATTGCTCCTCCGGTTTCACGCCGGCGATCGAGAGCGGCAGCACGAGGTTCTCCTCCGCGGTCAGCATCGGCAGCAGGTTGAAGAACTGAAAGACGAAGCCGATGTGCTTCCGGCGAAGCCGAGTGAGGTCAGAGTCGTCGAGCCGCGTGATGTCCTGGCCTGCGATCGTGACGCTGCCGCTCGTCGGCTTGTCGAGCCCCGCGAGGATGTGCATGAGCGTCGACTTGCCCGAGCCTGACGGGCCCATGACGGCCACGAGCTCGCCCGCGGCCACGTCGAGAGAGACGCCGCGCAGCGCATCCACGGCGGTATCGCCCTCGCCGTAGCGGCGAGTGACCTCCGCGGCCTGGACCACGATTCCCTGCTGCGCTGGGGCGGGACTGCCCTCCTCGACCACTGCCATCGAGAACAGGTTACCGATCGCCCGCGACGAGAAAGCCTGCAACGACGCCTGCATACGCGAGCAGCAGGATCGCGCCTTCCCGCTTCCTCGAGACCCCGTCGCGGACCATGACGATCGTCAGGAGGACGGCCCCTGCCATCGCCAGCATCTCCTCCCAGCGAAAGGTAAGCGGCAAATGGTGCGAGAAGAAAAGCGAGAGGAGAACGACAACGGGTGTGACGAGCAGACCGACCTGCGCGCTGGACGAGATCGCGATCTCACTCGCGAGCTTCATCTTCCCTGCGTGCGCGATGACGATGGCGCCGCCGTGCTCGGCAGCATTGCCGACGATCGCCACGATCACCGCTGCGATGAAGAACTCGCTCAGACCGACCGCATGCGCGAATGCGTCGAGTGAGTGCACGAGAATCTCGCTCACGATCGCCGTCAACGCCGTTGCGATTCCGAGCACGACGAGCGAGCGCGGCAGCGACCATGCGGTCGCCGATGCTTCTGACCTCTCGGCTTCGCGGTGACGCTTCAGGTTGCGCGACGTCACGGCGAGATAGAGCGCGAGCAGGATCGCTGCGATCGGGATCGAGACGACCATCGCCGTGCGACTGTCCGGGCTTCCCGTGTATCCGAGCACGACCACCGGAAGCGCGAGCACGATCATCGCGCCGCAGAGCGCGAGCTGCGTTGTGAGCGACCGTCGGTCGATCGGACGCCGGTCTGGCCCGACGAGCTGGGCGATGCCGAAGACGATCAGCAGGTTGGACACGATCGACCCTGCGAGCGAGCCCTTCACGACCTGAGGCAACCCACTCGAGACGGCGAAGAGGGCGATGATCAACTCGGGCGCGTTCCCGAAGCTTGCATTGAGGAACCCGCCGACGCCGGCGCCCGTGTGCTCCGCCGCGTGCTCCGTCGCCTCGCCGATGAGCCACGCGAGCGGGATGAGCGCGCTGCACGCGAGGACGAACATCACCGTCTCGCTCGCATCCGTCAAATAGTTGACGCCGATCGTGATGGGCGCGAGGGCGAGAAGCGCCCAGAGGATCCGGCGGGTCAAGGCGCGAGCTAGGTTAGCGGGCGGTGCTCGATGCAGTTCTGTTCGACTGGGGCGACACGCTCATGCGCTGGTCGCCTTCGGACGACATGCTCGAGGCAGGGCATGCAGCCGGCTTCGCCGCGATCGGCCGAGAGCCGAGCCCGGGGATCACCGACCGCTTTCGCGATGCCTACCTCACGCGGTTCTTCGCACCCGGCGTGATCGAGGAGATCGAGTATCCGGCCGAGGTGCGTGCGCTGCTCGCAGAGTTCGGCGTCGAGGTCGGCGGCGACGAGCTGATGCGCTTCCTCGCAGCGGAGCATGCTGTGTGGGCGCCCGCGCACCAGCTCGCGGACACGACACACGCTCTCCTCGAGACGCTGCGCGAACGGGGCTACAAGCTCGCGCTCGTGTCGAACGCATTCGATCCGCCTGAACTTCTGCACCGCGATCTCGAGACGCTGGGCGTCGCCGACCGGCTCGACACGGCGCTCTTCTCGTCCGAGCTCGGTGCGCGGAAGCCGGACCCCATGATCTTCCGAGAAGCACTCGAGCGACTCGACGTTGCACCGGAGCGCGCGCTCTTCGTGGGCGATACGCTCGCCACCGACATCGCCGGTGCGGCGGCGCTCGGGATGAAGACGTGCCAGGCGCTCTGGTTCCGCGCCGACAGCGACGACGGGCCGGAGCCGGACTTCCGCGCGTTCACGCAGATGGACGTGCTGACGATCGTTGTGCGCCTCGGTCGGGAGTAGAGGTCGAGCCGGAATGAGCGACTGTGCCGAGCGGCCGCGCTGGGCGGCGCATCGCCGCGTCCTCGGTCGCCCCGATAGCCGGCTATCGGGGCTCCCTGCTTAGGTTCAAGGGGTCGTGGCAACGCCGGCTTGTTGGGTTGAGGATAGGAGCTGGTCGAGGGCTTCTGCTGGTGTCTTCCAGGCGAGCGTTTTGCGTGGTCGGCTGTTGAGGGCGTTCGCGACGGCGTCGAGGTCGTCGCGAGAGTGTCGGGTGAGGTCGGTGCCGCGGGGGAAGTACTGGCGCAGTAGCCCGTTCGTGTTTTCGTTCGTTCCTCGTTGCCAGGGGCTCTGCGGGTCGCAGAAGTAGACCTGGAGGCCGGTGTCGATCCGCAGTTGGGCGTGTTGGGCCATCTCTGTGCCTTGGTCCCAGGTCAGGGAGCGGCGTAGCTGCTCGGGCAGGGTGGTGATCGTGGCGGTGATCGCGTCACGGACGGCTTCGGCGCCGTGACCCATGAGCGGCGGCCCGTTCTTTTGTCGGGGCTGCTCGCCGTGGCCGTGCAGGCGCGGCAGGTGCAGCAGCATCGTGAAGCGAGTCGTCCGCTCGACCAGTGTCCCGATCGCTGAGCTCTCGAGGCCGAGGATCAGGTCGCCTTCCCAGTGGCCCGGTACCGCGCGGTCGGCGGCCTCGGCCGGACGTTCGCTGATCATCACCTCGGAGCTGACGAACTGCTTGCCACGCGCCCGACTGCGTGCGCGCGGCACCCGCCGCGCCCGTCCGGTGCGCAAGCAAGCGACGAGCTCGCGCTTGAGCGCGCCCCTGCCCTGGACGTAGAGCGCCTGGTAGATCGCTTCGTGCGAGATCCGCATCGCCGCATCATCGGGGAAGTCGATCCGGAGCCGGTTCGCGATCTGCTCGGGACTCCACGCCTTCGCCCAGCGCCGGTCGCGGCGGCGACCATGGCGACGACCGACCCAGCGCGCCTCGGGCCCCGGCACCGGCCCGCCGTCGGGCTTGGCGATCGCGCCGGCAAGCCGCTCCTGCACGTAGGCGCGCAGCAGCTCGTTCGCAGCGAGCTTGCATCCCCTGCGTCCTTGCGCTGCACTCGCCCATCGCACCCGCTCGACGAGCGTCATTCCGGCTCGACCTCTGAGCCGCCGCTCCGTTTCTGCAAGCACCAACTCGGCTAGAAGTCAAGTCTTGCGTGCCCTGCGCATGCGACCCCACAATACGACCGGATGACCGAGCTCTCGCTTCCATTCACACTGCGGCCGCAGGACGCGGTCGAGTGCCGGCAGTGCGAGGTGCACTGCGAGAAGGTCATCTATCCCTCCGCGTGCCTCGACCGCTCGTGCCCGTTCGTCTACTCGTACGAGGAGCACGGCCACACGTTCATGGGCTGCATGCAGAAGGTGTTCGAGGCGGAGATCGACGTTCAGATGCTGCGCTCGGCGGAGCGGCGCCGGGAGGGCTTCGGAGCCGTCCGCGCGACGCGCCGGCCCCTGCCGATGTGCAGCTCGGAAGTCGACGCGTGCTTCGCGCACCGTGCGGGTGAGCTCGGTTGCGTCAACCCGGAGTTCAACGAGCTGCCGGCGGGATCGCCGACATTCCGGGTGGTAGCGCACCTGTCCGACTAGGTTCCGGCACGAGGCGCAGAGCGAGGAGCCCGATCACCGGCCCGACCGCGGCGAAGGCGAACGCGAGCCGCCACGAGTGGGTTGCCACGGCGGCGAACGCCGGAGGCACCGCGGCGACGAGAACGCCCAGGAGGGTCTGCTGCAACCCGACAGCGGCACCGACGCGGCCGCCGCTTGCCGTCTCCGCAGCAGCCGCGATCGCGAGACCGTTCCACGACATCGAGAGACCGCCCGCGGCGAGCATCGCCGGCACGAGGATCCACAGGGGGGCTTCCGTCAGGATCGCCACGAGCATCGTCGCGGCTGCGAGCACGACGCCGATCTGGCGCATCGGCCGCAGCCGCGTCCCGAGACGGTCGGACCAGCGGCCGGACGCGATCCGCGCCCCTATCCCGATCACGTTGATCGCGGCAAGGAGGAGGGCCGCCTGCCCGGCGGGGACGCCGCGATGCTCGTGCAGGAAGAGAACGAGGAAGCCCGTGATCCCGACTTGCGCAGTGAGGTAGAAGCCCGCGCCGATGCCGAGGAACCACATGCGCGGGTCGCGGAGCGGCCCGCTGACGTTCGAAAGGTCGGCACCGGGCGCGGGCGCGCTGCGCATGAACACGACGGCGACGATGGCGCCGAGACCGCACGAGCAGCCGAGGACGACGAACGCAAGCTTCGTCCCGCCCGCATCTGCGAGCCAAGGAAGTGCCGCGGCCGCGGCAGCGCCTCCGATCGGGATCGCCGTCTGCCGTACGCCCATCGCGAGCCCGCGCTGGTCGGCGGGGAACCACCCCATGACGGCACGGCTGCTCGCCGCGTTCACGCTTGCCCCGAACGCCCCGGCGAAGAGCAACGTGGCGAAGATCCCTCCGTACGAGGTCGTCCATCCCGCGGCGACGAGGGAGAGAGCGGCGAACGTGAGCCCGAGGGCAATGACCGTTTGCTCGTTCCAGCGGTCGGCGAGGAGGCCCCACGGCAGCAGCGTGAAGAGCATGCCGATGCCGACCGCCCCGAGCACGACGCCGGTCTCGCCGAGCGAGAGTCCGTAGTGAGAGCGAAGCGCCGGCGCAAGCGCCGGCAGGCCGACGGCGAGCGCGGAGAAGCTCGCCTGCGCGAGCGTCCCCGCGCCGAGGATCACCCAGCGATAGCGCGTTCCCGCATCTCCTTCGTCTTGCGGACCTCGTTCGCATCGGGGCCCTTGTTCTCGGGGCCGGCGACTTCGAGCACCGCGGGCAGCCCCTGCAGGCGGTCGTTGCCGAGAAAGACGCCGAGCTTCTCGCCGAGCAGCCCCTCGCCGATGTTCGCGTGCCGGTCGCGGTTCGAGCCGAGCGGCGCCGCGGAGTCGTTGACGTGGAGAGCACGGAGCCGGTCGAGCCCGATCGAGGCGTCGACCTCGTCGAGGAGCGCGTCGAGCGTCGCTTCGTCGGTGACGTCGATCCCCGAGACGTAGAGGTGGCACGAGTCGAGGCACAGCCCGAGGCGGGGATGCCTGTCGAGGCGCTCGTAGATCGTCGCAAGCTCGTCGACGGAGCGCCCGATCGTGCCGCCGGCGCCTGCCGAGTTCTCCATCAGGAGCCAGGTCGAGTCGTTGCAGAGCTCCAGTACGAGCTCCATGGCGGGCAGCACTCGCTCGAGGCCCGCCTCGAGGCCTGCCCCGAGGTGTGAGCCGACATGCACGACGACGCCGTCTGCGCCGATTGCGCACGCGACCTGCATCGTGTTTCGCAGCGCGAGGACGGACTTCTCGTAGATGTCGTCCTTCGTCGTCGCGAAGTTGCAGAGGTAGAGCGCGTGACAGAGCACGCCCTGCAGCCCCACCTCCTCGCGCCGCTCGCGGAACCGGTCGAAGGTCTCCGGGTCGTGATTCGTGGGTCGCCACGTGCGGGGGCTCTGTGTGAACACCTGCAGCGACTCGGCGCCGACGGTCTCTGCACGGTCGATCGCAGTGTGGATACCGCCCGAGGACGACAGATGCGCGCCGATGTACATCTACTTGAGCCAGGCTTCGAGCCTGCCGGCCTCGTCCTCGACGTCGCGCCGCGCGGCACGAGGAAGCGGTGCGAAGGGCTCGACCGTGACCTTCCCCTTCTTGTCGTGGCTCCAGCTGCCGGCAACGACGCCGTCGACGAGGAACGTCTGCGTGACGTCGCCGTTCTTGCCGATCACGGCCTTCCGAAGATCCTCGGGTAGCACCCGCCTTCGATCCGCGTGTGCGAGCAACGTGTTGTCCCACTTCGGGAGGAAACGGACCGGGGCAGGCGTCTCGGCGGCCGGGAGCGGGGCACGCGGCAGGTCGAGGAGCTCGCGGCCGCTCTCGTCGCGAAAGCGTCGAAGGGGCTCGAGCGCGTCGAGCGCGGGCGCGAAGTCGGAGACGCGAAGCCCCGACCAGTCGGCGATGTCGGCGCGGCTCGCCGGGCCGAACGCCAGCAGATAGCGGCGCACGAGCTCGATGCGCGCCGTCAGCACCTCCATCGGCTCCGGCTCGGCGTACGGATGGAAGATCGCGCGCGGACGGCCGTTCCAGAGCGCGGAGTCGCCCGTATGAAGCAGGTGCGCCCGCCGCCGCACAGCGTGGAAGATTCGGCGCGCCTCGAGCTCGTCGTGCCCTTCGGCGACGAGCAGCGCGATCGCGTCGTTGTGGACGAGCGGCGACTGCTCGGCAAGGGCGCGCATTCGCCGCAGCGAGCGCTCTGCGTGCGCAAGGTGAGTTTCGTCGTACCAGGTCGGCATGTCGCGGAGCGCCCACCAGAAGACGGCGTAATCGCGCGAGGTGATCAGATGGAGGGTGCCGCGCATGACCGTCGGCTTGAGAACGGCGCCGGCGCGGATCGCGCGCTCGAGCGCCGCTCGCTTGAAGCCGGCAAGCCGTGACCAGAGCCCGATGTACGGCGAAGGCGGCCACTGGGCCTGCAGGCCTGCGAGCCGCTCGATCGCGGGGAGGACGCCGAGTCGCCGGCGCTCGAGCAGCAGCTGCCGCGCAAGCGTCGCTCGGTTGAGCTCCTTCACCGTCAGGACTCGCTCGGCCACGGGACTACGATATTTGCGGGATGAGTGTGACTGCCAAACCGGTCGTAGTGAGGATGGCTCCGAGCCCGACCGGGTTCCTCCACATCGGGGGCGTGCGCACGTTCCTCTTCAACTGGCTGTTCGCGCGCCACCACAATGGCCTTTTCCGGCTGCGGATCGAGAACACCGATACGAGCCGCGAGGTCGCGGAGGCCGTCGAGCAGATCCAGGAGTCGCTTCGGTGGCTCGGTCTCGACTGGGACGGCGAGGTGACGTTCCAGCTCGACCGGATGGACGATTGCCGACGCGTCGCCGATCAACTCGTCGCGGAAGGCAAGGCCTACGAAGACGGCGGAGCGATTCGGTTCCGGATGCCGGACGAGGGCGTGACGGCGTGGGAGGACGGTGTGCGAGGCCACGTCGAGTTCCCGAACGAGAAGCTCGAGGACGTCGTCCTCGTCCGGGGCGACGGCCGGCCGACGTACAACTTCGCCTCGCCGATGGAGGACGTGTGGGACGGCATTACGCATGTGATCCGAGCCGAGGATCACATCTCGAACACGCCGAAGCAGATCAACATCATCCGCGCGGTCGGGGCCGAGCCGCCCGCCTACGCGCACGTCCCGAATGTGAACGGGGCCGACGGACGCAAGCTGTCGAAGCGGCACGGCGCCACAGGGGTCGACGAGTTTCGGCGCGCGGGCTACGTCCCCGACGCCCTCGTGAACTTCCTCGCGCTCCTCGGCTGGGCGCCCGACGGCGAGACGACGATCATGAGCCGCGAGGAGCTGATCGAGCGGTTCTCACTCGAGCGCGTCACGCCGAGCCCCGCCCAGTTCGACTACGCGAAGCTCGACTGGATGAACGGCGTCTATCTCCGCGCGCTGCCGCCGGAGGAATATGCGGACACGCTCGTGGCCTACCTCCGCGAGCAGGGGTATGACTGGAACGAGCAGCTGATCCGCGCCTCGGCACCGCTCGTGCAGGAGAAGATCCAGCGGCTGGGCGAGTTCCCCGAGTTCGCGGGCTTCTTCTTCCATGACGTGCAGGCGGAGGTCGACGGCGACCGCCACGTCGTCGAAGCCGCCCGCGATGCGCTCTCCGAGCTCGAGCCGTTCACGGCGGAGTCGATCGAGTCGACGCTTCGCGCTGTGCTCGAGCAGCTGGGACTGAAGCCCCGCCAGGGCTTTCAGCCGATCCGCATTGCCGTCACCGGTTCGAAGATCTCGCCCGGGCTCTTCGAGAGCATCGAGCTACTGGGCCGCGAGCGGACGCTTCAGCGTCTCAGCGCGGCTGCCTCGTAGGCAGCCGCTTCGGCGGGGCGAGCGGATCGAGCGCGCGCTGGAACTCCAGCCACGCGCGTCGCCGGAACTGCATCGACGGCGTCGGAAACTCTTCAAGGTGCTGCTGCGTGCCCCCCCGGCTCACGAGCGCCCTCGTTGGGCTCGTGTCCTTGCTCATCTTCAATTGATCAACGCGCGTCAGCAGGCTCGAGTTACGGCCAACTAGACTTTCGCCTCGTGGTGCAGGGGGGAGGGAAACGCGTGGTGCTCGTCGTGGACGACGAGCCTGCGATCCGCCTGCTCTGCAGGGTCAACCTCGAGCTCGCGGGCTACGAGGTTCACGAGGCTGCGACCCTCGATCAGGCCCGGACGCGGCTCGGAGGCGGAACGGTCGACGTCGTGCTCCTCGACATGCACGTCGGGCTCGAGCGCGGCGAGACGCTGCTCCGGGAGCTGAAAGAGGCGGGCACGCCCGTTGCCGCCGTCACGGGGTCGACGGACGTCGCGAACCTGAGGGGGGTCGCCGACGCCGTCCTCCCGAAGCCGTTCACGATCGACGACCTCGAAGCGACCGTCGCCCGGCTGGCAGCCCGCTAGGCTCTTTCGCATGTCGGCCACAGCGATCCGCGACGCGGCGGACTACGAGTCCCGGCTCCAGCAGTACTACTTCGAGCGCGCGGAGGAGGCACGCGCCGTCCGCGTCGGGGAGAAGGAGACGTCCGAGCAGGCGGCGATCGTCGCCCGCTATCGCGACCTCTTCACGCGCCCGCAGATCGAGGCGCTCCGCGCGGCGGAGGAGGCCTCCTCGGGCGAAGACGGCGAGCGGCTCTACCGCCTGCGGAAGACATGCGAGGCAGGCGTCATCTCCGCCGAGATCGCCGAGCAGGAAGATGCCCTCGAGAATGCCATCCTGAGCGCGCGCGTCCGCTGGCGCGACGAGGAGATGCCACTGCGCGCGGCGCAGGCGCGGCTGGCCGTACTCGACGCCTACGACGAGCGCGAGGAGCTCGGCGCCCTCGAGCGCGACGCATCCGCGGCGTTCAACCCCGACCGGCGCACCCTGCTCGAGGCGCGCGAGCTGCTCGATGCAGAGGTGACCGGCGATGCGGATCCGATCGCGCGCAACGAGGAGGAGAAGGGCATCTCCTTGCTCGAGCTCGAGCGCGTGCTCGTTGCCGCCGCAGGTGCGACAACAGAGCCGTGGAACCGCCTGCGCGACACGTGGTTCGAGCGGCTGCTCGGCCCGGAGCGGGATGCCGAGCCGACGAACGCGCATGTGCATTATCTGCGCCGCCTCTCGCCGCTCGAGTCGACCTATACGAAGGAGCGCGCCGTCGAGATCTGTCTTTCGACGACGCTCGCGCTCGGATTCGACATGACCGCCATCCCGAACATCCACCTCGACGTCGAGGACAGGCCGCAGAAGAATCCCCGCGCCTGTGTGATTCCGTCGAACCCGCCGGACGTCGTTCACCTGATCACGCGCGCGCAAGGTGGGCTCTCCGACTACCAGGCCTTCATGCACGAGGCCGGGCACGCGCTCCACTATGCGGGTGTCGATCCGCGTCTTCCGTACACGTTCCGCTCGATCTCGCGGGATCACGCGCTGACCGAGATCTACTCCTACATCTTCGAGGCGGTTACGCGGGAGCCGGGTTGGCACGCGCAGTACTTCCGGCTGTCCGATTCCCTGGCCGAGGAGAACGCGCAGGCGACCCTCTTCCTCGAGGCGCTCCTCTATCGCCGCTACACGGCGAAGCTGCAGTACGAGCTTGGATTCTGGTCGGCGTTCGCCGAGGAGCGCGGCAGGTCGGAGCGCGACTACTCGGCGCTTCTGACCGAGGCGACCGGCATTCGCTACGACCCGCGCAACTACCTCTCCGACATGGACGCCGGGTTTTACTCCGCCGACTACCTTCGTGCGTGGATCCGGTCGGCGCAGCTTCGCCGGTTCCTGCTGCACGAGGTCGGCGACGACTGGTGGCGGAGCACGCAGACCGGCGACATCCTCCGGGAGCTCTTCCTCGAGGGGACGCGGCCGACGACCGAGGAGATCGCGGCGCGCCTCGGCTTCGAGCCGCTCGACACCGCTGCACTCGTCGACGATCTCTCTGCTGCCTAGAGCACGTCCCTGACGAGCTCGAGGATGCCGCGCCCCTCGCCCTCGCTGACGTCCTCGCGCAGCTGCTCGTCGAGCTCGATGCCGACCATCAGGATGATTGCGGCGACGTACAGGAACGTCGTCACGAAGTAGATGCCGAGCAGGCTGCCGGCTGCGGTCTTGTAGTTCGCGAACGTCCGCAGGTACTCGGTGAAGATGAGCGACTGCACGGTCCACGCGACGACGCAGAGTACGGCGCCACCGCTCGCCCAGCGGCTCGTGCGCGGCTTGACGGGCGCGTACCGCACGAGGATCCCGAAGGCGAGTGTGAGCAGGGCGAGCGCGAGGAGCCAGCGCGCAATCGCAAACGGGATGCCCCAGGCGCCGTGGACGGCTGTGCGCGCGGCGGTCGTCAGGAGAAGAGCGCCGAGGACGCCTGCCGTCAACACGAGCGAGATGCCGAACGAGATCGGGAAGCGGATCCACCACGGCCGCGTCTCCTCGACTTCGTAGATTTGCGCAAATGCGCCCATGCACGCGCGCACGACGCCCGACGTCTCCCAGATCGTCAGCACGGCCGCGAACACGATCAGGCCGATGCTGCTCGAGCCGAAGATCTTGTCCACCGTCGCATTGATCCCGTCAAACACCTGCTGCAGGACTCTCGGCTCGATCTCCGGCGCGATCTGCTTCGTCCAGACATCCTGCCGCCCGATCTCGCTGAGGACGCCGAGAACGAGGAGCAGCAGCGCAACAACCGCGACGAACGTCTGGAATGCGATCGCGCTCGCGTACGTGAGCAGGTTGTGCCTGTTGAAGAGGTCGACCCAGAGATCGACGAGCGCCTTGAAGCTCGCCCAGTGGCCGCGGTTCACGGGAGCGAGCTTTCGCCATGCCCGGCTTCGTGCCCTCAGGCGGGAGTCCTAAATCGAGAGACGAACGACGGACGGCGGCGCCGGGGCGCCGCCGTCCGAGTCGCTCGCAGGGAGTGGTGCTAGTCGGTCGCGACCACCGTCAGCTGCACCGCCGGCGAGACAGTCGCCTGGGTACCGACGGTCGTGTTGCAGGTGACGCTGCCCGTGGCGTTGACGCAGCTGTACCACGTGCCGCCGCCGAGAAGCTGGATCTTCACCGTGTTGGCCGACGCGGGGCTGATGCCGAAGGTGACGGTGTCGATGTTGTTCGGGTTGCTGTTGCTCAGGTTGTACGCGACGTTCGTGATTGTGTAGCCGCTGATCACTCCCGAGCCGGAACCGGCGTTCGTGGCGGGGACGTTGTTGGACGCGGTGAAGACGTACGCACCGGTCGCAGCAAGGACGACGAGGACGACGACGACAATCAGGCGGAGGTGGAATGAGGGCTTGGTCATAGTCGTTTGGGGTAATCCGGCTCAGGGGTACTGCGTCTCGCACCGCTGGTAGGTGTCGGTGCCGGGCCGCCGATGCAGACGTCGTGGTCGGTCTGGCCGCGAAGGGTGTCGTTGCCGGCGCCTCCGACGAGACAGTCGTCACCTCTGCCGCCCGAAAGCGTGTCGACCGCCGCCCTCCCCAGCAGGAGGTCGTTGCCGTTCGTCCCGTTGCCGTTCGTCACGAGGGTCGTAAGCCACATGCCGACGCATTCGGGCGGTGCGAGATCCTGCACGCCGACTCCTCGTTGGGAGCTGCCGACGTGTGTCGAGGGAACGATGTTGGCAGCGGCGAGGACGAGTGCGAGCGTGCAGACGATCGCGATCGCAACCGCGATCACGGCGGCGCGGATCGTCATCGCCGGACTGAGCGGAGCCGAGTGGGTGGCGGGGGCGCCAGCTCGAGCGTTTCCTCGTCGACCGTCCCGATGTCGTAGCGGAAGACGGCCCCCGCATCCTCGACGAGGTACGAGTGCCGGCTGCCGTGCGATTCGTGGAGGATCAGCCGGTCATAGCGCTCGGCGATGTGTGCAAGCGCCGCGAACGAGGCGACGCTCCGGTCCGACGACAGGCGCTCGCGGGCGGCGACGTCGACGATGAGGTCTCCGTCGGCCCCAGAACTGGCGGCAAGAATCGGTGACTGACCGTTCAATCTGTTTGGATTTCTTGCGCTTGTGGGCAGAGGCTTAGAGAGACCTCTTGGTGCCGCGGGGGCACAGTGCGGATTCGGTCTCGGCAAAGGCGATCGTCCCCCCGGCGGTCGCCTTTGCTTTTGTCAAGACCGGTGAACGGCACGTCGCTCGGCTGCCGCTTCGCCGCTCGTGGGATGAGCGTCGACCACTCATCGACCGAACGGCTAGGTATGCGGCTGCGGGCGAATTGCGCTTTTGATGCGGTGAGATTTCGTGACTATCGCCGCGATGTCGGCTTCGTCAGCTGCGTCGACGCCCGTACGCACGAGGTCGTACACGTAGCCGGCACCACGGACTCCTTCAGCGAGCAGCGCCACCTTGTCAGTCGGTCGCTCGGCACAGGTGATTCAGGCGGCGGAACGTCAGCCTGACCCCGAGCTCGCATTCCTCGCGCACATCACAACGGCCCAGGCGGGCCTCGCTCCGGTACGGCTGAAACCGGGCGTGGTGGTTCGCCTCGACCCGCAACGCTGACGCACGTCGCCCCCGGCTGCGCGTAGCCGCGGCGGCATCGCAAGGGTTTCCGGATGCGCTCACCGGATAGCAGGTCCCCGTCATGCGGACAGAGATGAGCGCGCGCCGAGATGCGCATGCCGGAAGGGACGCGTCTCGGTTGCGGGACGTGCTGCGACGCACGGTCGCAGAGTTCCGGGCGGACGAGATCACCGACCGCGCGGCGGCGCTCACCTACTATGGCGTTCTGTCGATCTTTCCGGCGTTGATCGCCATGGTGTCTGTCGTCGGCTTGGTGGGCCAGCCGGCGACGAAACCGCTCTTGACGAATGTCGGGAAATTTACGCCGGGAGCGGCGCGTCAGATACTCGAGAGCGCGGTCAACGGGCTTACGCACGGGAGGGGCTCGGCAGGTCTCCTCTTCTTCGCCGGAATCGCAGGCGCTGTGTGGGCCGCGTCCGGATACGTGGCGGCGTTCATGAGAGCGGCCAATGTCGTCTGGGACGTCGAGGAGGGGAGGCCGATCTGGAAGACGCTCCCACTCCGCGTCGGCGTCACGCTGCTCTCGATCGTCCTGCTTGCTGCCTCGGCGATAGCCGTGGTCGTAACAGGCGGACTGGCCGAGCGGGCGGGACAGCTGCTGGGCCTCGGAAGTACGGCTGTGACCGTCTGGGACATCGCGAAGTGGCCTGTCCTCGTCCTGATCGCGAGCCTTCTGTTCGCGCTCCTTTACTATGCCGCCCCCAACGTCCGCCACGAAGGCTTCCGCGCGATCTTGCCGGGCGGCATCGTCGCAGTCGTGCTCTGGATCGTTGCCTCAGCATTGTTTGCGCTCTATGTCGCGAAGTTCGGCTCCTACAACAAGACCTACGGGAGTCTGGGTGCTGTCGTGATCTTCCTGGTCTGGCTGTGGCTCTCGAACCTCGCGATCCTCTTCGGAGCGGAGCTCAACGCCGAAATTGCCCGCGGCCGCTCGATAGCGGCGGGCGCGCCCGAAGACCGCGAGCCGTACCTCCCTCCCCGCGATGCCCCAAGGAGCGCGCAGAGATCCGCGTCGCCCCGATGACCGTCGGCGAGTGGGACTGGTCGCTCAGGGTCTTCGACCACGTCGACCTCAGCGCGGGCGATTACCGGGAGTCGGTTCGCTTCTACGAGACCGTCTTGTCGGAGCTCGGGATCCCGAAGCTCGAAGAGCACGAGGAGGGAACGTGGAGTTCGGCCTGGACTGACTTCGCGAACCTTAACGTCATGGACCGGCAACCGCCGACGACCAATGTGCATCTCTGCTTCTACGCGCGGGCTAAAGCGCAGGTCGACGCCTTCCACCGTGCCGGAGTCGAGGCCGGGTTTCGGTCGAATGGTATGCCGGGGTACCGCGACTACTCTCCTGGTTACTACGCGGCTTACCTGCTCGACCCGGATGGGAACAACGTCGAAGCGTTGTACCGCGACGTCGGGAACAGCGGCCACGGTGTGAGTGCCTCCCTGCGCTGACGAGTACCGGCGACAATTCGGCACGGACGCGGCTGTCGTTCAGCGTTGTGCGCGCCCTTCGGAGAGGCGCTCGATCGCCTTCTCGATCCGACGCCGTCGGGTCTCTGGTGCCTTGGCGTCGTTTATACCTACGACGTACCACTGCTTCTGACTGAAGCTCAGGCCCTCGAAGAAGCGCCTTGCGGCAGGGGCGTCGGCGAGCGCTGTGGCGAAGTCGTCGGGCACGTCGGTCTCGCGGGGCTCGGTGTCGAGCTCGATCGTTACGTCGACCTCGTCGCCTGCGGAGACGCCGGCTGCAGCGCGGTTTTCAGCGCTGACGCCGATGAGGTAGCGGCCGTTTCGGCTGCCGACCGTGGTGCGGTAGGTGTGCCGGCCGATCGTGACCCGGACGGGCGGCCGTTTACCGGCGCCGAGATTGCTGACTGCCTCGGGCGGCATTTCGAAACCGGTGGCCGTCTTGCCGGCGAGCTCGAGGGTGACGTGCAGCCGGATCCGCTCGCATGGGCGGTCGTCGGGAGCCGTAGGACTCATGCTCGATCCTTTCCGTCGAGAGGGCATAGCACTCGGGCGTTGAAGACGTCATGAGCCATAGACCGACCTGCGCGTCAGAACTCATCGGGCATTGGGCAGAAGGGGCATTGGGCAGAAGGTCGGTGCTCCACGTGTGGGCGAGGTAGAAGCGATAGAGGCCGGCGCGGTTCTGGCGCGTTCCCGGGGCATACACGGAGCGGAAGCGCTCCTTGGGGATAATCGTCCGTGTGAAGTCCAGCGGCGTGTGCCAGCGACGCACGAGTGTGTCGTCACCGGGGGTAGCACGCCGCGAGCATTCGCGGCATCTCTGGCACGCCTGACAGGCGTAACTCCACGAGTTACGCAGTAAGGCAGAACTAGAAAGGCGCATACGGGATTCGAACCCGTGCTACCGCCGTGAGAGGGCGGCGTCCTAGGCCACTAGACGAATGCGCCCGGACCGGGGGTTAGTGTAGCCGCGATCCGGTTAAGAGCCGCTCGTGAACCTCGGCAGGCTCGGCCCGTGGCGCAAGCAGGACGAGAAGCATCGCGCCGACAAACAGCAAGGTGACGTGCACTCCCTCGACGTCGAGGGCGACCCGCGCGGCGGCGTGCAGGACGAGGAGTACCGGCACGCAGAGCCGACGGACGTCGTCGAGGCGGAGGGCGTCGCGATGAGCGGTCCCGGGGGCGCCCTCAGCGAGAATCTCTCGCCGGACGAGCGGCGCGCGCGCGACCGCAGCTAGGTCCACGCAAAGCGCACGACCGCGAGCACGCCGACGACGGCTGCGGCTCCGAGCATCGTCCACACGAGCCCGCCGCCGATCGAGGCCGTCGCCAGTGCGACGACGAGCGCAGAGACCGCGAGGCTCGCGACGCCGAGTGCGGCGACGCCCGCGAGACGTGTGGCGTGGACGCTTCGCTCGGCCTCGATCGACCAGCGCTCGTCGAGCGACCAGATGGAGAGCTCGGCGCACAGCAGCAGCGCCACCCCGACGAGCGGGGCTGCCTCGTCGACGTGTGTCCCGTGCGCGATCGTCGCGCCGGCGTACGCGAGGCCGTTCAGGAGGATGGCCCAGCCGAGCAGGTCGTCGGTCCTCCGGATGAGGACGAACACGAGAAGCAGCGCGCCGAAGGCTGCGACCGGCGCCACGAGTGGTGCGAGCGTGGGCTCCCGCGTGACCGAATACGCGAGGACGCCCGCGTATGCGAGTGCGGCGGCGAGCGCGAGTGTCACGCGCGTGCGGGCCGGGCGTAGCGCCTGAATGCCGTCACCTCCTCGAGGACGGCGTCGAGCGGCTCGTCGTCCTGCCATTCGACCACGGGGACTCCGGCCTGCTCGTACCGTCGCCGCAGCGACTCTCGCGAAAGCCGCCACAGCCGGTAGGCGAGCTGTGCGAGCTCGTCTCGCGCCGGGTGCACGAAGGGCACGGGCGAGACCTCGATGACCACGAGGTCGAAGCCGCGTGCACGGAGGTCGAGGAGCGCGGCCGCCGAGCGAGCGTCGAGTAGCGGCGTGATCGCGAAGATGAGCGCCTTCGGCGGAAGCGTGCGGCGCGGCAGAACGTCTATGCCCTTTGCGGCGAAGCTGAGGACCGCGTCGGTGTGCAGGAGCGAGTCGACGATCCGGTACAGCTGGCGCGTGCCGGAGGACGGCAAGAGCCACGAGAGGTACCCGCCGAACGAAACCACGCCGACACGGTCTTTCCGCTGCAGATAGCGGTGGGCGAGTGACGTCGCTGCGCGAACGGTGGAATCGAGCGTGCCTCTTATCCCGTGGCGCACGTCGGTGAACGTGTCGAGGAAGAGGATCACGTCGGTATTTCGCTCGGGGTGCTGCTGGTTCACCCAGAGCGTGTTGCGTCGCGCCGTCGCACGCCAGTTGATGCTCCGCACCCGATCGCCCGGCGCCCACTCGCGCAGGTCGGCGAACTCGACGCCCTCTCCGCGACCGCGAGAGACCTGGTTCCCGACGAACACCTGCGTGTCAAGCGGGGCGAGCAACGTGTGCAGCGTCTCGACGGCGGGATAGACGCGAAGCTGCTTTGTGAGACCGACCGAGGCCTCGTAGCGGTGAAAGCCGAACCGGTCACTCGCGCGAACCATCGCCGGCCCGATCCCGAAGGCGCCCCAGCGCGCGCACTCGATGTCGATCGCCAGCTCCCGTTCACCCGCAATGCGAAGGGCGCGCGGGTTCGGGCCAACGGCATGCAGCTCCTCGGGAAGTGGCAGCAGAACCTCGATCCGGTCGGCGCGGCCGTTGAGTGTCAACGTCGCCTGGACCGTTTCCTCCTCGAGTGCGCGCTCGCGATCGAGCTCGAACGCCCCTCGTACCGCCGGATCCCGGGCAAGCGCCGCACCGACGGCGGCCGCCAGCGCGAACGGTGCAGCAACGGCGACGAGCTCGACGCGACCGAGCACGAGCCCTGCGAGCAGACCGACCGCTGCGAGCCCGGCGTAGGTGACGATGCGCGGCGAGTCGAACCGCGTCATGCCGCCCAACTCATCCGGCCCAACTCATCCGGCCCAACTCATCCGGCTTCGCGCAGTGCGTCCTCCGCGGGCGGGGTCGGCACCGTCTCGAGCGCCTCGGCGACGACGTCCTCGCCGCGGATGCGCTGAACCCAGAGCTCGGGACGAAGCGTAAGCCTGTGTGCAAGCGCCGGGATCGCGACGCTCTTCACGTCTTCCGGCACGACGAAGTCGCGTCCGTCGAGTGCTGCCTTCGCGCGCGAGAGCTTGAGGAGCGCAAGCGACCCGCGCGGGCTCGCGCCGACCGCGAGCCGCTTCGAGGTGCGTGTCGCGTTGACGAGATCGACCATGTAGCCCTCGATCGAGGGCGCGACGTGTACCTGCTCGAGCGCGCGCTGCATCGCGAGGAGTGTCGGCGCGTCGACCACCGGCCGCAGGGCAAGCTCGTCCTCTGCGCGGTCGAGTCTGCGCTGCAGCATCTCGATCTCGTGCTCGCGGCTCGGATAACCGACGCCGATCCGCACGATGAACCGGTCGAGCTGCGCCTCGGGAAGCGGATAGGTTCCCTCGTACTCGATCGGGTTCTGGGTGGCGAGCACGATGAACGGCCGCTCGAGCGCGCGCGTCTCGCCCTCGATCGTCACCTGCCGCTCCTGCATCGCCTCGAGGAGCGCGGCCTGGGTCTTCGGCGGGGCCCGGTTGATCTCGTCGGCGAGCAACAGGTTCGTGAAGATGGGGCCGGGCAGGAACGAGAACGCAGCGCGCTGCTGGTCGTAGATCGAGGAGCCCGTGACGTCCGACGGCATCAGGTCCGGCGTGAACTGGATCCGCGCGAAGTCGAGCGACGTGGCCTGCGCGAGCGAGCGCGCGATCAGCGTCTTCGCGAGACCGGGGTAGTCCTCGAGAAGGACGTGCCCGTCGCTCATGACCGCCGCGACGATCAGCTCGAGCGCATCACGCTTGCCGACGATTGCCCGTTCGAGCTCGTCCACGATGAGGTCTGCGTGATTCCTGACCTGGGCGAGCTCCATCAGAGTGTCTCCAGGCGGTCGACGACCCGCCGGATCTCGGCGATGGAGGCACCCGGCGCGTGCCGGTCCTCGGGCTCGGGGCGATCGGGGCGCAGAAGCTTCCAGAGGTCGTCGCCGAGGCGCTGGCGGGCGAGCGCTGGGCGGAGGTCGAGCTCGTAGCCAAGTCGCGCCGCGGCCGCCTCGCGCAGAAGCGGGAGGAGGCGAAGGTGGAGATGACCTGCGGTCGAGATGCCCAGCGTGATCTCGCGCTCGACGCGGACGAGGTCCGGCGGCCGGTTCGGCGTGACGGGCTCGAGCGAGAGCTCGCGCTCGAATGCCGACGCCCGAAGGTCGGGCTCTCCCGCGAGGACGCGGGTGAGCGATGCAACCCCGATCGCGGCCAGGACGAGCACGTAGGCCGCGACGAGCGTGCTCGTCGCGATCGGACGAATGGCAAGCAGCACGCCGAGGAGGAGCGTCGCGCCGACGATCCCGCTCACGACCCGCCGCCGTTCGGGCCTCATGCCGATACCCGAGCGGGCTCGCGCAGCTCGTCACGGATCGCGACGAGTGCCGCGATCGCGTCGTCCCTCATCTTCGGGCCGGGCTCATGCTGGCTGAACTTTGCCCATTCGAAGAGCGCCGTGAGGCGCTCTGCGGCCGCCGCGCTCGCGTCGAGACTCTGGAGCGCCCGCTCCATGTACTCGAACGGCGCCTCCGACGGGTGCCGTGGAAGGCCGACGCCGGCCAGGACGCCTTCCATGCGGGCATATGCCGCGATGATCGCGCGGCGGATGTCAGGGTCGTTCCGAAGATCGTCGAGCGACTCGTCGAGGGCAAGCGAGACGAGCTCTTCCCGGCGCAGGCTGGGGAGGCGAGGGGCTCGCCGCGTCCCACGCGAGGCGAGGAGGAGGACGACCGTACCGCCCGCGAGCGCGAGGACGATCGCGACCTCGTCCCAGCGAATGTGGGCGTTACGTATGCCGCCGGCGGCCGGCGCGCGCTGCGCGCCCGTCTTCGTCGGCTGGTGCTGCACGGCCTTCTGGGTGAGGTTGCGGAGACGCTTCTCGAAGCCGCTGTGCAGGATCAGGAACGCGACCGCGAGTCCCATCGCCATCGAGAAGAGGGTGCTGAACACATACCACGGGCTTCGCGGAGGCCGGTTGGGGCTGAGCCGTTCCGAAAGGAGGCTGATCACCACGACGACCGCCATGAAGACGACGAAGAGCACGAGCGTCGTGGCGAGGTAGTCGAAGAACGTCGCCGTTGGCCCCGAGCCCCGCCGTGCGGACAGGGGACGCCCCTGGCTCGCGATGCCGGCGACGACGACAAGCGAGGCGACGAGAGCGACGCTGACGACGAGGCGCCGGTTCACGCGTACTCGCTCTCGAGCTCGCGCGCGACGTCGTCGAGGACGTCGGACGCGAGCCCTGGACGCTCCTGGATGTCGCCCCAGTGCCACTGCTCGAGATACGCGTCGGTCGCCGCGAGCCCTTGCACCATCGCGCGGTTGTCGATCTCTTGCTGAAACCAGTCCGGGAGCTGGCGCTTCAGCTCCGTCCCGTCCTCGGCGAACACCTTCACGAGCGACGGCACGTCCTGCCAGTACAGGATCTGGAAGCGGGCCACTACCGGGCCACTACCTGTTCTGGACGAACTCGAAGCCGAAGCGGCCCTTGATGCAGAGGTTGCCGCGGGTGACGTCGTGGTCGTCCGGCGAGGAGACCTTGACGATCGCGTCGTCCTGAACGTGCAGCGTGAGGTTGCAACCCACGCCGCAGTACGGGCACACGGTATCGACCTGCGTCTGCTCCTCGGCTTCCACTCTCCCGCCTGCCGCAGCTCGTACTCGTGCGTCGGCATCAAGGCGCCCGTCGGGCAGACGGCGATGCAGTTCCCGCAGTACACGCACGCCGATTCCGGCAGCGAAACGTCGAGCTCGGTGGAGACGTGCGAGTCGAAGCCGCGGCCCGCGATCGCGATCGCGAACGTGTTCTGGTACTGCTCGCCGCACGCCTCGACGCACTTGTAACAGAGGATGCACTTCGAGTAGTCGCGCATGTACAGGTCGTTGTCGAGCTTCGCCGGCTGCGCGACGGTTGCGCTTCCGGGGCCGAACCGCTCGGGGTTCGCGTCGTAGCGCTCGATGTAGGCGAGGCCTCCGGCGCGGTCGAGAGGTCGACCGACGAGCCGAGGAGCTCCATCACGAGCCGTCGGCTCGTCCGAACGCGAGCGCGAGTCGGTCAGGATCGACATTCCCGGCTCGACCTTGCGCGAGCATGCAGGGACGAGTGTCCGCGCGCCCTCGAGCTCGACGACGCAGACGCGGCAGACGTTCACCGGGTCGAGCGTGTCGCAGTAGCAGAGCGTCGGCATGTCGATCCCGGCCTGCGGCAGGCGTCGAGGATCGTCGAGCCCTCGGTGACGCTGACCGAGCGGCCGTCGATCGTCGAGCTTCGGCGGCACGGCGCGATGCTGGCGGGTACCCCGATGGGAGAGGGGGACGGGGTAACGGCGGTCCCACGGGCATCGAGAGTTCTCGGACGACGCTCGATCGCGGACGCGACGGCGTTCGCAGCGCGTCTGGCCGAGACCGCAGATAGACGCATCTCGCATGACCTGCGTCAGGTCGTCGAGCACCTCGAGCTCGTCCCCGTTCGCATCGGCCGCTCGCCAGCCGGTGCAGCGCCTCTTCCTGGCGGACGGTCCCGACACGGCACGGGACGCACTGGCCGCACGACTCGTCGCGAAAGAACTCGGCGATGCGGAGGACGGCGTCGACGAGGTCCACGCTCTCGTCGTACACGATCACGACGCCCGAGCCGAGCGTCGCGCCCGCCGCGCGCGTGTCCTCGAACGTGAGCGGAGGTCGAGCTGATCCGGGCGCGAGGAAGGAGCCGGCAGCGCCGCCGAGCAGCACGGCCTTCGGCGGCCGCGCGTCGGCGCGCTCGAGCAGCGCGCGCAGCGGCATTCCGAACGGCACTTCGTAGAGACCGGGGCGACCGACGTGGCCCGAGACGCAGAAGAGGCGCGTGCCCGTGGACTCGCCCGTCCCGACCGACGTGTACCCGCCCCCCGAGCACCTCGAGGACGTTGAAGAGCGTCTCGACATTGTTCACGACCGTCGGCTTCCCGAAAAGGCCGACCTCGACGGGGAACGGCGGCTTCGAGCGCGGCTCGCCTCGGTAGCCCTCGAGCGACTGGAAGAGCGCCGTCTCCTCACCGCAGACATAGGCGCCTGCGCCGATGCGGAGCTCGATGTCGAAACCTCGCCGAGAAGACCGCGTGCCCGCGCCTGAGCGAACGCGTTCTCGAGGCGGTGATGCGGCGAGTGGATACTCCGCCCGGACGTAGACGTACCCGCGCGAGCAGCCGGTCGCGAAGCGCGGCGATCGTCATCGACTCGACGAGCGCGAACGGATCGCTCTCCATCAGCACGCGATCCTTGAACGTCCCGGGCTCGACTCGTCCGCGTTGCAGACGAGATAGTGCGGTTGTGTCGGCTGCGCGAAGACCGCCTGCCACTTGATCCCGGTCGGGAAAGCGGCGCCCCCGCGGCCGAGCAGCTTCGACTCGACGACCTCCTTCACGACCTCCTCAGGCCCGATTGTTCGTGCGCGCTCGAACGCCGTGTAGCCGCCGTGCGCGATGTAGTCGTCGAGCGACTCCGGATCGAGCCCGGCGGCGATGCGGCGCAGCAGCCGTAGACCCGGCTCGCCTGCCTGCGGTAGGGCGGTGCCGTCAGCCGGCAGTGCTCCTCGCGCGGCTCCTCGCCGGCGATCGTCGGTATGACGCAGGCGCGCGCTCGCACAATCCGAGACACGGCGACGGATGCGCGCCGGGAGGGACGGTCGCCCCGCGAGGCGGCACGAGAGATCGGTGCACACGTGAGAGCGCATCCGGCTCGCCGCGGCTCGAGCGCGAGCAGGGCGTAGAAGTCGCGACGCCGTACGCGTCCGCCGGCGGGACGTCGAGCCGGCGTGACGCGTAGCCGAGCGCGCCTTCGCTCACGTAGCCGACGCGTCGCTGCGCCGCACGGAGTGCGGGGAGGAGGAGGTGCCGGCTTGTGCGATTCGCGCGCGCCGTGCGGTGGCCGTTCGCCTCCGGGATGCCGATCGCCTCGTCGATTGCAGGCACGCTCCGACTCGGTCGGGTCGGCATCGAGCAGCTTCAGGTCCACCTACACCGCCTCGACCCGGATCGCGGTCGCCTTGAACTCGGCCGTGCCGGACTTCGGATCGGTCGCGTCGATCGTGAGGATGTTCGTCGCAACAGCGTCGGGAAAGTGGAGGTTCATGAAAGCAAGCCCGGGTCGCAGCGCCGTGTCGTAGCGCACGGGAGCCTCGATCTCGCCTCGTCGCGAGACGATGCGCGCGCGGGCACCCGTCGGCCACACCGAAACGCTCACCGTCTTCCGGTGCGATGAGGATCGCCTCACCTCCGCGATGGAGCGGCGACGAGAAGCCGTTCGTCTGCACTCCCGTGTTGAAAGACTCCAGGCGACGGCCCGTCGTCAGGCGCAGCGGAAAGTCGTCATCGAGCACGTCGACCGGCGGCGAGTGCTCGACCGGCTGGAACGGCGCGGGCTCCTCGACGCGTCGTCCCACAGACGCGCGTGCAAGAACTGCGAGCCCGGGTGCCCGTCGTCGGGACACGGCCACTGGATACCGCCGAGCTCCTCGAGTCGCGCGTAGCGACATTCCCGCGTGCATCGGCGAAAGCGGTCGCAGCTCGTTCCAGACGTCCTCGGCGGCCGGGGAGCCGAAGTCGTGTCCGAGCCGCCGCGCGAGCTCGTAGAGGATCTCGATGTCGTCACGGGCCTCGCCGGGCGGGTCGAATGCCTTGCGCACGCGCTGCACGCGCCGTTCGCTCGAGGTGACCGTTCCCTCCGACTCTCCGAGACATGCGGCGGCCGGCAAGACGACGTCCGCGAGCTGGGCCGTCTTCGTCAGGAAGAGGTCCTGCACGACGAGGTGTCGAGCCCACGCAGGAGCTCTTGGGCGCGTGTCTGGTCGGCCTCCGATTGTGCGGGGTTCTCGCCGATGACGTACAGCGTCCGCAGCTCGCTGTGCGCCATCGCCTCGAACATCCCCGTGAGGTGCAGCCCTGCTTGGGTGGGATGGTCGCGCCCCACGCGGCGTCGAACTTCGCGCGCACGGCGGCGTCCTCCACGTCCTGAAAGCCGGGGAGACGGTTCGGGATCGCGCCCATGTCACCGCCGCCCTGCACGTTGTTCTGCCCGCGCAGCGGCTGCACGCCGGAGCCGTAACGGCCGACCTGGCCGGTGAGGAGCGACAGGTTGATCAGCGCGAAGACGTTGTCGACGGCGTTGTGGTGCTCGGTGATGCCGAGCGTCCAGCAGAGCTGCGCCGTGTTGCGCGTCGCCGTACGCATGCGCGAGCTCGCGGATCGCGTCCGCGGGGACGCCGGTCACCCGCTCCGCCTCCGCGAGTGTCCACGGCTCGACGGACTCGCGGTAGGCGTCGAAGCCGGTCGTCGCGCGCCCGACGAACTCCTCGTTCGCAAGGCCGGTCTCGATGATCTCGCGCCCGACCGCGTTCGCAAGTGGGATGTCGGTGCCGACGTCGAGCCCGAGCCAGAGGTCGGCCCAGCGCGCAGACGCGGTGCGGCGCGGATCGACGACGTAGAGCTTCGCGCCGTTCCTTACGGCTTTCAGCACGTGATGGAAGAAGATCGGGTGCGCCTCGCGGGCGTTCGAGCCCCAGAGGATGATCAGGTCCGCGCTTCGGGTCTCCTCGTAGGAGCTCGTCCCGCCACCTGCACCGAACACTGTCGCCAGACCGACGACGCTGGGCGCGTGTCAGGTTCGGTTACAGCTGTCGATGTTGTTGGAGTGGAGCGCGACCCTGGAGAACTTCTGCGCGGCGTAGTTGAGCTCGTTCGTCGTCTTCGAGCAGCTGAAGAGGCCGGTCATCGTGCCCTTGTCGAGCGCACGCTGAAAGCCGGCCGCGGCGCGATCGAGCGCCTCGTCCCAGCCGGCCGGCCGGAGCTCACCGCCGTCGCGGACCAGGGGCTGCGTCAGCCGTCTGTACCGCGTCATGCGTCCCACTCTAGACGGGTATCCGGTAGGCCCACAACGCGGAAAACCCGGAAACGGGGGTTACCCCCAAAACGCGTGTGTGCCGACTTCGCCGCGAAAGGCGGAATCTTCTCGCTGCGGGCGTTTCCGGGCGCCCGCCCGATGCCGCCGCCCGTGCGGTCCTGCGGATTCGCCTACACAGGGACGTGGAGGCCGAGCCACGCGGTCGTCCGGCGACGGAGGACATCGTCGTCCGTGCGCGCCCACTCGTGGGCGCGCGCGTAGACCTCCTGCGCACGGAGATCCGGGCGACCCGGGACGAGCGGCTCGAGGAGCCGCGGATCCTCGACGGCCGGCCTGAGCACCTCGACCGCGAGCGACCCGTACAGATGGAGCAGGTGCGCGCGCGTCGGCGCGTCGAGCTCGACCGGCCAGTCGACATGGTCGAGACCCGCTGCTCCGGGAAGCGGGCGCGGCCGGCGCGAGAGCCCGCGCACGCCGAGGTGGTCGAGCGCGTCGAGCGCGATGCGCCGGTAGGTCGTCAGCTTGCCGCCCGCGACGCTCACCATCCCGCTCGGGCCGGTGGAGAAGACCGTCTCCCGCTTCGCATTCGCGGTCGAGCCGTCGCCGCCCGGCAGCACCCTCAAGCCTGCGAAGGTCGCGTACGGCTCTCCCAGGCCGTCGGCTCCTATCGCGGCTTCCGAGAGCACCTGCCTCACGTCGGAGTCGGTCACCGACACAGTCGCGGGGTCGCCGTCGAACTCCGTGTCCGTCGTGCCGAGGAGGAGCATCCCCTCCCAGGGCACTGCGAAGCTCACACGGACCTTGTCGTGCGGGATCGTGAGTGCGGCGTTCCAGTCCGCGCCGCCGTCGACGACGACGTGCACGCCTTTCGAGAGCCGCATCGAGGGCTTGGCTCTCGGATCCTCGAGGCGGCGGACGTGATCCACCCACGGTCCTCCGGCGTTCACGACGGAACGGGCGCGCACGCGCACGGTTCGTCCTTCGACGTGTACCTCGAGCGGTGCAACCGAGACCACCTCGGCGTAGTTCAGGACGACGGCGCCGCGTCCGGCTGCCGCGCGCAGGTTCTCGAGCGTCAGGCGCCCGTCGTTCGTCCATGCGTCCTCGTACAGTGCGCACGACCGCAGTCCCTGACCACGGAGCCCGGGCACGAGACGCTGTGCGCGTTCGAGATCGACGAGGCCGTTCAGCTTTGCGCGGGCGAGTGTCGAGTAGACGACGATCCCGCTCTGGACGAACCAAGGCCGATAGGGGCCGTCCTCGTAGAGTGGAAAGAGAAACGGGAGCCGGCGGACGAGGTGCGGCGCGACGACGCGCATGAGGACGCGGCGCTCGTGGTGCGCCTCTCGCACGAGGCCGACGTCGCCGAGGCGGAGATAGCGCAGCCCCCCATGGATCAACTTGGACGACGCGCTCGACGTCGCGCCTGCGAAGTCGCCCTTGTCGACGAGCGCGACCGACATCCCGTGCGCCGTCGCAGCCTCGGCAATGCCCGCGCCGATGATGCCGCCGCCGATCACGAGCAGGTCGAACTCGCGCGAGGCGAGCTGCTCGACGGAGGTCAGGCGCTCGTCCACAGGGGGTTCGTCCACGCGCGGCGCCCATGCACGTCGGCCACCTCGAGTCGCCCGTAGGGCGCGAGGGTCGGTTTCTCGAGCCGGCAGGCCGTGATCAGGCCGTCGGAATCTCGTTCGAGGATCGTCGACGCATTCGGATACCCGAGCCGCCCGGCGTTCGCGCGTGCGCCCCGGTACCGGCTCGAGACGAGCGTCACGCTCGCGGCCGGAGAGCATCGCACGACGATGCTCTCCCCGTCGGGCCGCACGTCGTGAATCGTGGGGCCGCACGAGCCGTAGAACGAACCCCGGCGCAGCGCGTCGAGCACCGCCGGCTGCGACCGCTCGGCGGCGCGCACCATCGTCCAGGCGAACCCGCTGTCGTACCCCGGATGGTGCGAATCGTCCGTCGCGAGCGCCGTCAAGGCGTGACCGGCCTCGAGCGCCTCGTCCCAGTGAAGCGACGAGTCGCCCCGGCCGATCTCGAGCTCGCAGCCGGCATTCCAGACCTCGATCCCGAGAAGGCCGTCGCAACCCTCCCAGTCGGACGTCCGGAGCCCGCTCCAGTACGTGTGCGCGAGGAACGGAAGACCAGCGTTTTGGTTGATCCAGGCCACGACGTCGGAGAGCGGCGCGAAATCGTCGGGCGTCTCGGGATCCGCCTCGACGCCGAGAGCGAGCACGTGCGCATCGTGCCCTCCCGCGACGGCATTCAGCTCGGTCGAGGGGATGACGAGCAGGCGCCTCGTCGAGGGCTCCGCCGTCCGAACCCAGTGGTCGGTGATCGCGAGGACGTCGAAGCCCGCCCAGTCGTAGTGCCGGACCAGCATGTCAGGGGCCAGCTCGCCGTCCGAGTTCGTCGTGTGCGCATGGAGCGCGCACCGCAGCCAGACGCCGTCCTCCTCGAACGGCGTCAAGGCGTAGGACTAACGGTCTGGTGAACGCGACGTCTCAAGTTGGAAAGTCCCATTGCAAGCGAGGCACGATCGTGCTTCGATCACCATTCGTTCACATTTACACGGACCGGGAGGGTCGATGGAGGACTACGAGGCGCAAGAGCAGGAGTTCATGCGCAAGCTCGCAGAGATGGACATGAGCCGCTCGCAGATGCTGAAGCGGAGCCTCGCTGCAGCGGCGGGCCTCACCATCCTCGCGAGCCCGAGCGCGGCGCTTGCGGCGCGCGCGCGTGGCGAGAAGAACCCGCCCCTCAAGGGCCGCGGCTTCTCGCTCAAGGAGATGATCAAGGAGGCGAAGAAGGAAGGCCACCTCAACACGATCGCCCTTCCACCCGACTGGGCGAACTACGGCGAGGTCATGTCGACCTTCTCGAAGAAGTACGGCATCGCGATCACCAACTCGAACCCCAACGGCAGCTCCGCGCAGGAGAACGAGGCCATCAGCTCGCTCAAGGGCGACTCGCGTGCCCCCGATGTCGTCGACGTCTCGCCGGCATTCGCCGTGTCCGGTGCCGCGGCGGGTCTGTACGGCAGGTACTTCCCCTCGACGTTCTCCACCATCCCGCGCGCGATGAAGGACACGCGCGGCTTGTGGTACGGCGACTACTGGGGCGCGATCTCGATCGGCTACAACCAGAGCCTCGTCTCGAATCCCCCGAAGTCGTTTGCCGACCTGTTGAAGCCCGAGTACAAGGGCAAGGTCGCGCTGAACGGCAGCCCGCTCACGTCCGGTTCTGCGATCGGCGGAGTCTTCGCCGCCGCGCTTGCGAACGGCGGCAGCGCGAGCAACGTGTCCCCGGGATCGACTGGTTCCAGAAGATGAAGCAGAACGGCAACTACATCCCGGTCGGCAACGACGCCGCAGACCGTCGCTTCGGGTCAGACGCCGATCTCGATCGACTGGGACTACAACAACCTCGCCTATGTGGCCGAGTTCCCTGCCGCTCGGTGGAAGGTCACCGTGCCGAGCGACGGCGTCTACGGCGGGTACTACGCGCAGGCAATCAACGCGAGCGCCCCGCATCCGTGGGCCGCGCGGCTCTGGGAGGAGTTCATCTACTCCGACCAGGGGCAGATCCTCTACCTGAAGGGCTTTGCGCACCCGGCCCGGTTCACCGACCTGGCGAGGCGCAAGAAGCTCCCGAAGGCACTGCTGAACGCGCTGCCCGCCGCCTCGCTCTACTCCAAGGCGAAGTTCGCCAGCCTGAATCAGCAGTCGCAGGCGAAGGCGGTCATCGCCCAGCAGTGGCCTGCGAAGATGGGTTCGTAGGAACTGACGACCGACGCAGCATCTGAGGCACTCCGGCCGGACGTCTCGTCCGGCCGGAGGCGCCTCTCCTATGCGTGGCTCGCCACGCTGCCGTTCTTCGCCTACACGATTCTCTTCCTCTTCGCGCCCGCCGGGTCGGTGCTCATCGGGGCGTTCGAGTCTCCGCACGGGGGCTACACGCTCGACAACGTGCGGCTGATGTTCCACTCGCCCGTACAGCGACGCGTTCAAGACGTCGATCGAGATCAGCCTCGTCACCGCGCTCATCGGCGCCGCGGCAGGGCTCTTCATCGCCTACGCCGCGATTCGCGACGGGACGCCGCGGTGGATCCGCTCCGGCCTCACCACCTTTTCCGGCGTCGCCGCGAACTTCGGCGGCATTCCGCTGGCCTTCGCGTTCATCGCCACGCTCGGCCCGCTCGGCGTGGTCACCGTCTTCTTCCGCGAGCACGGATACGACCCGTCGGCGCACGGGTTCAGCCTGTTCACGAAGACGGGCGTCGAGATCACCTACATGTACTTTCAGCTGCCGCTGATGATCCTCGTGATCGCGCCGGCGATCGACGGGCTGAAAAAGGAGTGGCGCGAGGCGTCCTCGAATCTCGGCGGCTCGTCGTGGCAGTTCTGGCGCTACGTCGGCGTCCCGGTGCTCATGCCCTCGCTTCTCGGGGCAATGATCCTGCTCTTCGGCAATGCGTTTGCCGCATATGCGACCGCGTACAGCCTTACATCGGGGACCGTGAACATCGTGCCGATCCTGATCGGCGCCTACTACAGCGGGAACGTCCTCGACAACCCGCACCTCGCTCAGGCGATGGCTCTGGGGATGTTCGTCGTGCTCGCGGTGATGATGCTCGTCTACGTGCCGTTGCAGCGCCGCTCCGCACGGTGGTCGAAGTGAGGTCGCGGCGCCACATCGCACCTTCGGCCGTCGTCTGGCTGTTGCTGGCAGCGCTGTACTTCCTGATCCCGTTGATCGCGACGCTGATCTTCAGCCTGAAGAGCAACCAGACGGGCAAGTGCTGCACCCTCGCGAATTACAGCTGGGTGATCCACAACGGCGATTTCTGGCACACGCTGAAGATCTCGTTCCTGCTCGCGCTCGAGACGATCGTGATCAGCCTGCTGCTCTTCGTCCCCACGATCTACTGGGTGCACCTGAAGCTGCCGAGATTGCGGCCGGTGATCGCGTTCCTCGCGCTGATCCCGTTCGTCGTGCCGCCGATCGTGATGGTGGTCGGCCTGCTGCATGTCTTCAAAGGGACGCCGAGCTGGTTCTACGCGAAGCCGTGGGGCTTCCTCGCCGGCGCGTACGTCATCCTCGCGTTCCCGTACATGTTCTTCTCGCTCGACGCCGGCTTCCGCTCGATCGACGTTCACACGCTGACCGAGGCATCGCAGAGTCTCGGAGCCCGCTGGACGACGACGCTCGTGAAGGTCATTCTTCCGAACATCCGCGCCGCCGCACTCGCCGCGTCCTTCCTCACGCTCGCCATCGTCATGGGCGAGTTCACGATCGCGAACCTCGCCGCCTTCAACACGTTCCCGATCTTCATCCAGTACGTGAACGAGTCGCAGGGCTTCCCGGCCGGGGCGCTCACACTGATGAGCTTCGGGATAACGTGGGCGGCGATGGCGTCGCTTCTGCTCGTCGGCCGTAAGCGAGGGGTGCGGGGCGCCGTCGTCCCGACCACCCGGTAGTGCCCCTCGCGGCGGTCATCCGCAGGCCCGCGGAACGCGATCACGCTGCGCGCGGCCGCGTCCTCGGGAGCCTCGATAGCACCGCTATCGAGGCTCCCTGCGTCCTTGCCTCGCTTGGTGCTCGCGTCCCGCGAGCGTGGTCTGACCACCGCGAGGAGCACTGATGGCGTTCCTCGAGCTGCAGAACCTCCACCGGGACTTCGGCACCGTCAAGGCGCTCGACGGCATCGAGATCGAGCTCGGCGAGGGAGAGTTCCTGTCGCTCCTTGGCCCCTCGGGCTGCGGCAAGACGACCGCGCTCCGCATCGTGGCGGGCTTCGACCGGCCGGATGCAGGGCGTGTCGTCGTCGACGGGAAAGACGTGACGAACGTCGCGCCGAACAAGCGGGACATGGGAATGGTCTTCCAGGCGTACTCGCTCTTCCCGAACATGACCGCCGCGCAGAATGTCGAGTACGGCCTGCGGCTCCGTGGGCACGCAAAGGGGAAACGGAGACAGCGCGTGACGGAGCTTCTCGACCTCGTCGGCCTCGGGCAGGCCGGCGACCGGTACCCGCACCAGCTCTCAGGCGGCATGCAGCAGCGCGTCGCGCTCGCGCGGGCTCTCGCGATCGAGCCACGGGTGCTCCTGCTCGACGAGCCGCT
The DNA here is from genome assembly GCA_963794045.1 of uncultured Actinomycetes bacterium. GTDB lineage: Bacteria > Actinomycetota > Thermoleophilia > Gaiellales > Gaiellaceae > Palsa-739. The sequence continues at coordinate 29,815 of CAWCCJ010000010.1, read as the reverse complement.
CTCGGCTCTCGACGCAAAGGTGCGCGTCCAGCTCCGTGAGGAGATCCGGCGGATTCAGCTCGAGCTCGGTATCACGACGCTCTACGTCACGCACGACCAGGAGGAGGCGCTCTCCGTCTCCGACCACGTCGCGGTCATGTGGGGCGGCCGGATCGAGCAGATGGGCTCCCCTGCGGAGATGTACAGCTCCCCTGCCACGCCGTTTGTCGCGGAGTTCATCGGCACGATGAACCGCCTCGAGGGCACTGTCGTCGACGGCGGCGTCCAGCACGGCGAGACGATGCTCCACGTCGACGCTGCGCGCGGCCGGGCCGCGGGCGAGCGTGTGCTCGTGCTCGTTCGCCCGGAGACGGTTCAGGTCACGCAGGCGAACGGGGCCGGTGGCGTGAACACACTGGTCGGCGACGTCGTCACGCAGACCTTCCTCGGGCCGGTAACGCGGCTGAAGATCGTCGGGGACGGCGTCGACGTGATCGCCGACGTACCGACGCAGACGGCGCTCGGGCTTCCGGTCGGCACACGCGTAGCCGCGACGCTGCCGGCGGAAGGCGCTCGCCTGCTCGAGCTCACAGAAGACCTTCCCGTCGTAGCCGAAGAAGAAGTTCCGGCCGGTCGGTGAAGATGCCCTCGACGCCGAGTGCAACGAGGTCGCGCATCCGGCGCTCGGCATTCACGGTGTAGACGAGGGGCACGAGCCCGAAAGAACTGGCCGCGGCGAACCCCCGCCGCGTCACGCGGGAATCGCGGAAGCCTGCGGCCCACGCGCCTCGTGCACCCCGAATCGAGACGGAGAGACCCACGTGCTGCACCGTGCGCAGCCCAGGGCGGAGCCTCCGTACTTCTTCGAGCGGGGCCTTCTGGAAGCAGACGATCGCGTCGTCGTCGCCGACGAGTCGCGTTGCGCGATGAACCACGTCGTGCCGTCGGTAGCGCGAAGGCGTCTTCAGCTCGACCATCAGCTGGATGCGCCCGCGCGCGAGCTCGATCGCCTCTTCGAGCGTGGGGTAGGCCACGCCGTTCCGCGGGGCGTCGTGGGTGACGACGAGGCGCCCCGCGCGGTCGGCGTGGACGTCGAGCTCGATCGCATCGGCGCCGACCTCGATCGCGCGCTCGAACGCAGGCAGCGTGTTCTCCGGCAGCTCCGCGGATGCGCCGCGGTGGGCGATTACAAGCATTGCCTGATGACGTCCGCGCCGAGCCGCGGGACGAAGTCGTCGGCGGCGCGAAGCCGGTCGCGGCCGAGCGTGCGCGTGACCGCAACGACGTACGAGCCGGCGGCCTTCGCCGATGCGACACCCGCCTCGGTGTCCTCGAAGACGACCATGTCTCCCGGGTCGAGCCCGAGAAGGGAGGCCATGCGCTCGTACGGCTCGGGGTCGGGCTTGCCGTTCGTCACGTCATCCGCGGACACGAGAGCACTGATGTGCTCCGCAACACCGGCGGCGGCAACCACAGGCTCGATCTCGCGGCGCGCGGCAGCCGAGACGATGCCGACCGGCACATGCTCCGCGGCGAGCCGCACAGCGGCGCGGGCATTTTCGTCGATCGTCGAGCCGTCACTCGCGTGTGCGACGTAGCGGTCGATTCGCTCGCGGATGAGCTCGTCGTCCACGCGCCCGAGCCACCGGCGGATGATCTCGTCCTCCGTTTGCCCGGCGAGCTCGTCGAGATACTCCTGCTCGGTGAGCGGCCGGCCCTGTTTCGCGAAGAGCTCGGCATAGACCGCATAGAGGAGTGGCTCGTCGTCGGAGAGCGTGCCGTTGAAGTCGAAGACGATCGCGCGGGTGGCCATCGGAGTGCCAGCTTAGAGGCCGAACCAGAACGAAAGGTTGTGCCGCGCGGCCGCGCTAGACGAGCACATCGCTGCGTCCTCAGTCGCGCCGGTAGCGGTGCTACCGGCGCTCCCTGCGTCCTTGCGCTGCACTCGCCTATCGCACCCGCTCGACGAACTTCATTCTGGTTCGACCTCTTAGAGTCCACCCATGCCGACGTCGGCGCTCGCGCTCGCACTCGCCGCCGCATTCGTGCATGCGCTCTGGAACGTGTTGCTCGCGCGCGCAGAGAATCCGTACGCGGCGACAGCGGTGGCCCTTGTCGCCGCCGAGGTCGTGTTCGTCGTGCCGGCATGGCTCGTCTGGAACGTGGAGCGCGAAGCCTGGCCCTACATCGTTGCGAGCGCCGCGCTGCAGCTCCTCTACTTCGCGCTCCTGATCACCGCCTACGCGCGGGCGCCGCTCTCGGTCGTCTACCCGATCTCGCGCGGAGTCGCCCCCGTGCTGGTGCTGGTGATCGGCGTCGCCGTCCTCGGCCACACGACGAGCGCCGGCCAGGTCATCGGCGTCTGCCTCGTCGGCACCGGCGTCCTCCTCGTGCGCGGCCTTCGGCCGAGCGTCGGCCGGGGCGTTGCCTTCGGCCTCACGATTGCCTGCGTCATCGCGACGTACACGCTCGTCGACAAGCGCGGCGTCTCGCACGCCGGTGCACTCCCGTATCTCGAGGTCGCGATGCTCGCTCCGGCGCTCGTCTACGCCGCCGCCGTGGCGCGCGTGCAGGGCGCCTACGCATTGCGCAGTGAGCTGCGCACGTCGAACCTCGTCGCCGGGATCGCGACCTTCGGCGCGTATTGCCTTGTCCTGCTCGCGCTGCAGCGCGCGCCGGCAGCGCCGGTCGCCGCCGTGCGCGAGACGAGCGTCGTCATCACTGCGCTTCTCGCAGCGCGCTACCTCTCAGAGCCGGTTCGCTGGCCGCGTTTCGCCGGTGCCGCTGCAGTGGCGGGCGGTATCGCTCTGCTCTCCCTCACGTAGAGGTCACGCGCGAGGGCGATCCTGGTCGCCTCTCACATCGTCGAGGAGCCGCTCGAAGTCCGGTCCTTCGAGCTCGGCGACGGCGCGCTCGTACTTCTCCATTGCCCAGGCCCAGAAGTCGAAGTCCATCTCCGACACGCCCGCCTGGATCGATCCCCAGAGCGTCCAGCCGTACTTCGCGATGAGGCCCCAGAGGCGGGCCCGTGCGATCTTCGCGCGCGTCGCCTGCCCGTAATAGCGAAGCACGAGCTCGTCGAGCTGCTCGAGCGACATGCCCGACTCGCTCCACAGGTTGCCGAGCTCGAACGACGGCTCGTTGTTCCCCGAGTACTCGTAGTCGATCAAACGGATCGAGCCCCCGACGTCGATGAAGTTCGCGGCCAGAAGATCGTTGTTGCAGGGCACCGTCGTCTCCGAGCGCACGCGCATCACTCCCTCGAGCCGCCGGATCTTCGGCTCGAGCTCGAGGTAGCGATCCGGAAGGCGGAAGCCGCGATCCTGGACGACCTGGAGATAGCGGCGCTGAATCTGGAACATGTCGAACCCGTGCAGGAACCGCCGGCCTGCGTGCAGCCGCCGGCATGCGGACGCGATCGCCGCGAGCCGGTCGCCACGCCGGAGCTTCTCGGCGTCCAGCACCTCGCCGTCGAGGAACTCGAGCACGAGCGCCCCGTGCTCACGGAGGGCCGCGACGACCGGTGCGCCGACACCGGTCTCGGCAGCCGCGATCGTGTTGTAGATCTCGTTCTCGCGGTCGATTGCGAGGAGCCCGGTGTCCTTGCTCGCGATGCGGACGACGTACGCGCCCGCCGGGGTCGTCACCTTGTAGTTCGTGTTCGTCAGGCCGCCGGAGAGAGGCTCGACCTCGCCGTCGTGAAGCTCCGGCACTGCAGCCAGGACGTCCTCGAGTGCCATCCGACGATCCTCTCAGATGTCGTGTGATGGAATCGCGCTCGTGATCCCGGAGCGCGCGCGTGCGGTTGTGGTCGGCGGAGGGGTGATCGGCTGCTCCGTCCTCTACCACCTCGCCAGGGAGGGCTGGGCGGACTCCGTCCTCCTCGAGCAGTACCAGCTGACGCACGGGTCGACCTGGCACTCGGCCGGCCTCGTCGGGCAGCTGCGATCGTCCATCTCGCTGACGCGGATGATGCAGTACTCCGTCGGGCTCTACGCCGAGCTGAAGCAAGCGACCGGGAACGATCCGGGGTGGCGCCAGCTCGGAGGCCTTCGGCTCGCCGGCTCGCAGGCTCGTCTCGAGGAGATACGGCGCCAGGCAGCGTGGGCGAAGACGTTCGGGCTGCCGATGGAGATCGTCTCCGCACAGGAGGCGCAGGAGCGCTTCCCGCCGATGTCGACCGACGGCGTCCTCGCGGCTGCCTTCATCCCCGATGACGGGTATCTCGATCCCTCGCAGCTCACGTTCTCGCTTGCCGACGCGGCGCGGAGGCTCGGCGCGCAGATCGAGACGCGCGTTCGGGTGACCGGCATCACGACGAAGAATGGACGCGTCACCGGTATCCAGACCGACCAGGGTGCGATGGAGTGCGAGGTCGTCGTGAACGCGGCCGGCATGTATGCGCCGCAGGTGGCGCGGCTTGCCGGCGTCGACCTGCCGATCATCCCGTACGGTCACCAGTACCTGATCACAGAGCCGTTCGAGCCAACGCTCGAGCCGCTGCCGACGCTCCGCGACCCGGACAACCTCATCTACTTCCGCACCGAGGTGGGCGGCCTCGTGATGGGCGGCTACGAGCGCAAGCCTGCGCCGTGGGCGCTCGACGGCATCCCGGACGACTTCGAGGCGAAGCTCCTCCCCGAGGAGTGGGACCGCATGGAAGAGCTCTTCACGAACGCGATCGCACGCGTCCCGGCGATGGAGAACGCACAGATCAAGATGTTCTTCAACGGCCCGGAGGCCTTCACGCCCGACGCAGACTTCCTGCTCGGTGAGACAGACGTGCCGGGCCTCTGGGTCGCGGCGGGCGGCTGCGCGCACGGGCTCGCCGGCGCCGGCGGAATCGGGAAGATCATGGGAGAGTGGATCGTCGACGGCCGCCCCGAGTGGGACGTGTGGCCGCTCGACGTTCGCCGCTTCGGCCGCGACTACCGCAACCAGTCGTACACGCTTGCCCGCTCGTACGAGGCTCTCTCGAAGTACTACGACGTGAAGTACCCGGGTGAGGAGCGGCAGTCCGGCAGGCCGCTCCGGGTGTCGTCCGCGTACGTGCACCACCGGGAGCTCGGCGCAGTCTTCGGCGAGAAGTCGGGATGGGAGCGCGTCAACTGGTACGACCCGAACGCCGCCGCCGGTGACGAGTCGCTCCGGCCGCGGGGCTGGGCGGGCGAGAATTGGTCGCCCGCGATCGAGGTGGAAGCCCTGGCGGCGCGCGAGTCATGCGCGCTCTTCGACCAGTCGAGCTTCTCCAAGCTCGAGCTCGTCGGCCCGGGGGCGCTGGAGCTGCTCGAGCGCCTGTGTGCCAACCGCATCGACCGTCCGGTCGGAACCGTCGTCTACACGCAGCTCCTGAACCCCCGCGGTGGGATCGAGTCCGACCTTTCAGTTCTGCGAAGGGCGAACGACCGGTTTCTCCTCGTCACCGGCACCGCGTTCGGGAATCACGATCGTGCCTGGATCGAGCGGCACATGTCGCGGGACGGCTCGGTGTATCTGAACGACGTGACGTCGTCGCTCGCGTGCTTCTGCCTCTGGGGGCCGCAGGCTCGCGAAGTGTTGCAACCGTTGACGCGAACGGTCCTCGACTTCCCGTACATGAGCGCCCGGGAGCTTTTCGTCGGAGACGCACCGGTGATCGCCTCGCGCGTCACCTATGTCGGCGAGCTCGGCTGGGAGCTCTATTGCCCGCCGGAGTACGGGCTTCGGCTCTGGGATCTGCTGCTGCAGGACGGGGTCACTCCGGGCGGCTATCGCGCGATCGACTCGCTTCGTCTCGAGAAGGGCTACCGCGCGTGGGCGAGCGACCTGAACGCCGAGACCACGCCTTACGAGGCCGGCCTCGGCTTCGCTGTGAAGCGCGAGAAGGGCGACTTCATCGGTCGCGACGCTCTCGACGAGCAGCCGGTGCAGAGGCTCGTCTGCCTGACTCTCGACGAACCGCGTGCGATCGCGCTCGGATCGGAGCCGGTGCGGGCCGGCGACGAGATCGTCGGGCGTGTGACGAGCGGCGGCTACGGCTACGCGGTCGGAGCGAGCATCGCGTATGCCTACGTGCCCGTGACGCATGCGGCGGTCGGCGGGCGGCTCGCGGTCGACATCTTCGGCGAATGGGTCGGCGCGGAGGTGCGGGCCGAGCCGCTGTACGACCCGAGAGGCGACCGGGTCAGGACATGACGAGCAGCGGGCTCGCGTAGCCGAGCTGCGGCGCGAACAGGCGGACCTTCGTCCCGCGCGGAACGTGCACGACCGTGCGGAACGTCCCGCCGCTCGCGGTGAGCTTCGTGCCGCCGATCGTCGCCCAGCCGCGTGCAGTCCACCGTTGGATCACATATGGTCGACGACCCGAGCCGGGCCGCACCTGGCCCCACAGGACCGTTCGCGACTGCCGCGCGAGTGGGAGGGAGAACGCACGGCGCGAAGGCTTGGCGCCGCCCGTCTTCGTGAAGAGGCCGCTCTGCCAGCCTCCGAGCCTCGGCTCGTCGCGGACGAGGAACTGGATGAGCATCGTCACACCGGGCGCGCGCCAGACCTGGAACGCAGCCTGGCCGATGTACCGCGCCTGACGTGCGGGAGAAACGCCGAGGATGCGGTCGGGCGGATTCGTCTGGTAGCCGTACTCGGTGAGCCAGAGGGGCTTCGGGCCGAAGGTGCGCGTGACGAGCGACCGGATGTCGGCCAGGCGGGCCATCGTCAGCGTCGAGCACTCTGCGCACGGCGAATACGTCGGCGTCTCGAACCTCGACGACGGATACGGATTCGCTGCGTACGCGTCGAGCTTCGCGTGCGCTGCGTGCATGCCGCGAATGAAGTCGACGGGCGACAGGCCGCTCGGCGTCTTCCTCGGCGAGGTGACCCCGCCCGCGACGACGTTCGCGCGGTTTGCCTTGTGCAGCCAGGCGTGGGCCGTGTTCAGGAGGCGCTGCGTATAAATCCTCGGCGAGACCGGCACCGAGAAGACTCGCGTGTTCGGCTCGTTCCACACGGTCCAGAGCCGTACCCACGGGTAACGCTTCGACGCGGCGTACGCGAAGGTGCCAAACCCACTGCGTGGGAGATAGTTCGGCGCGCGCCCGCCGTTCGCCCAGCGCGGCGAGCCGTAGAGCGTGATCACCGGCGTGATGCCGTGCGCGCGCAGCCCATTCAGCACGGGATCGAACTGCGACCAGTCGTAGGCCCGGTCGCCGGGGTTCGTGGGCGCGACAGGCTTCCGGGTCGCCACGTCGCTCCAGCGGAGCGTGAAGCGCACTGTCTCGACGCCGAGCGCGTCGAGCGTATGAAGCCGCTCATCGAGGGTGCCGGGCCCCCAACGGAGCCAGGCGTCGTCCTGGATCCCCATCCGGGCGTTCGAGCTCGCCGCCGCGTTGCCGGTGGTGGCGAGCAGCACGAGAAAGACGAGGACGAGCAGGCGTCTCACGTGACCACGGTAGGAGCGCGCCCATGACGACGATGTAAGGATGCCGTGTGATTCTTGCGATCGACCAGGGCACGACCGGCACGACGTGCCTCCTCGTCGACGAGGATCTCGCGATCGTCGGGCGCGGCTATGCCGAGCTGCCGCAGCACTTCCCGCAGCCCGGCTGGGTCGAGCACGACCCGGAGGAGATCTGGCAGAGCGTCCTCGCCGCTGCAGAGCAGGCGCTCGTAGAGGAGCCGGATGCGATCGGGATCACGAACCAGCGTGAGACGACGGTTCTGTGGGACCGTAGGACCGGCATGCCCGCCGCCAACGCGATCGTCTGGCAGGACAGGCGGACGGCCGACCGCTGCACCGAGCTTCCGGGCGAGCTCATCCGAGAGCGCACGGGTCTCGTCCCGGACGCGTACTTCTCGGCGACGAAGCTCGAATGGCTCCTGCGCGAGCACGGGCGCAGCGGGCTTGCGTTCGGCACCGTCGACAGCTGGCTCGTCTGGAAGCTCACCGGCGGCGGCGTGCACGCGACCGACGAGACGAACGCCTCGCGCACCCTGCTCGCCTCGCTCGAGACGCTCGACTGGGACGACGAGCTGCTCGAGCTCTTCGGGGTCGACCGCGAGCTTCTGCCCGAGATCCGGCCGTCGGGATCGTTATTCGGCGACGGCGAGATCCTCGGTCGCACCCTTCCGATCCGCGGCATCGCAGGCGACCAGCAAGCGGCGCTCTTCGCCGCCGGTGGAGCGAAGGCCACCTACGGGACGGGCTCGTTCGTGCTCGTCGAGACGGCGGAGGACGCCGGTGAGGGCGTGCTGCGAACGGCGGCCGCGCGACTCGAGGGCGAGCCTCCGACCTACGCCCTCGAGGGTGCCGTCTTCGTCACCGGCGCGGCGGTGCAGTGGCTTCGCGACGGCCTCGGCCTCGTCGGAGATGCGAGCGAGACCGAAGGCCTCGCCGAGTCGGTCGCCGACAACGGCGGCGTCTACTTCGTCCCGGCGCTCGCGGGCCTCGGGGCTCCGCATTGGCGTGCGGATGCGCGCGGGACGATCACCGGCCTCACACGCGGGGCAACCCGCGCGCACCTCGCGCGCGCCGCGCTCGAGGCTGCCGCGTATCAGACCGCGGACGTCCTCGACGCGATGCCGAAGCTCGAGCGGCTCCGCGCGGACGGTGGGATGACGCGGAACCGGTGGCTCATGCAATTCCAGGCGGACGTGCTCGGCATCCCCGTCGCCGTCGCGCGAGAGGCCGAGCAAACCGCCCTCGGTGCGGCGCTCCTCGCGCTCGGCGAACGCCGGCCTTCACCGGTCGGCGAGACGTTCGAGCCGCAGAGGAGCGTCGACCGCAGCGGCTGGAACGACGCCGTCAGGCGTACCCTTTCGTAGATGGCCTACGACGAAGAGCTCGCCGAGCGCATTCGACAGCGGATCAGCGGCGCGACCGAGAAGAAGATGTTCGGTGGGCTTGCATTCCTCGTCGGCGGCAACATGGCCGTTGCCGCAAGCGGTCAGGGAGGACTGCTCGTTCGCGTCGATCCCGACGAGGGCGCGCGCCTCGTCGAGACGACGACGGCCGAGCCGATGGAGATGCGCGGCAGGCGGATGGCGGGCTGGCTCCGCGTCGAGGTGACGACCGACGACGAGCTGGCGCAGTGGGTGGACCGCGGCGTCGCGTACGCGCGCACACTGCCCCCGAAATGACTCCCACCGCTCTCTGACGCTCCTCTCAGGAGGCTCCCAGCGGGGGCGGCGACCGTAGAGGCCGACCCCGATGAAAGGAGCAAGAGATGCAGGTTCCGAAGTCACTCGTCGCTGCCATCATGGTGCTCGGCGCAGGTCTCGGCAGTTACGGCATCGCGAGCGCTGCGGGCGGCAGCTCGGGCTCGAGCACCGCCACGACGCCCGCTGCGTCCGCCCCCGCGCCGCCTGCAGGGAGCGGTCGGCCGTGGGGGAGGCAACGGAGCGACGAGACGCCGCTCAGCGGTGATGCCCTTGCGAAGGTCACCGCCGTCGCCCAGGCCAAGGTGCCGGACGGGACGGTCGTCCGCGTCGAGACCGACGCCGACGGCAACGCGAAGTACGAGGCGCACATGACCGACGCGAGCGGCCACCCGGTCACCGTCTACGTCGACGCCAACTACGACTACCTCAGCACCGAATCCGGACGGCCGTAGCGGCGAAAGCCAGAGGGGCGGCTCGCGCCGCCCCTCTCTTCCGAACCGATCGGCCTGCCGCTACTTCTTGAGCCAGAGCTTCACCTTTGCCTGGTTCTTCGCGATCCACGCCTGCGCCGCCTTGTCGGGATCCACGTGGCTCCCGGCGATCATGCCGGCGACCTGGTTCTGGTCGGCGTTCGACCACTTGAACCGCTTGATCACGTTCACGGCCGGCGAGCCGCTCGTCGCGAACTTCTTGCTCATGAACTTGAGCAAGGTGTAGCTCGGGTACTCGCACGCGTACTTCTTCGGGTTGCCGCCCTGCTTCTCGTCGTCCTGGCAGCCCTTGAAGCGCGGGGGCAGCTGGATGCGCGACAGCTGATACGTCGCGTTCAGGTACTGCGGGTCGTACCAGTAGAAGATGACGGGCTTCTTCTGCTTGTACAGCTGCTCCCAGCGCGCAACCTGTGCGGGCTCGGCCCCGACGCTCACGAACTTGAAGTTCAGCCCGAGCGCCTTGATCAGCGTCGCGTCCTTCTGCTGGTACGACGGGTCTCCACCGAGGAACATGCCCTGTGAGCCGGACTCCGGCGACTTGAAGAGCGTCTCCTTGCCCTTCAGGCCCTTCCAGGTCTTGAACTCAGGGTGCTGCTTCATCAGATACGTGGGGATGTACCAGCCGATGACGCCGGTGACGCCGTTCGGGCCTGCACGCACGACGGTCTTCTGCTTCGTCACGTACTGATTCCACTGCGGCACGTGGCCCCAGTCCTCGAGGATCGCGTCGGTCTTGCCGTCCGCCATCGCCTGATAGACCGGCACCTCGGAGACCTTCGTGATGTTGACCTTGCAACCGAGGTTCTTCTCGAGCACGTTCTTCACGACGTACGTGTTGGCAGTAGACCCCGCCCACGCTTGCTCGTTGATCGTCACCGTCCCGCACGCCTTCGACCCCGCGGACGCGCCGCCGGTCAACGCGAACGCGACGACGACCGCCGCGACGATCATTCCTCCGACCCGGACCTTCATTCCCAGCCCTCCTTTGTGGTTCACGCCAAGTCCTCGAGCCGCCTCTGGCGGCGTCCTCGCGTGACCCGGTCGAGCACGATCCCGAGTGCCAGGATCGCGAACGACGCGAGCACGCCTTGTCCGAATGAGCCCTGCACGAAGCCCTGTGCCACCTCGTAGCCGAGACCGCCCGAGCCCACGAGTCCGCCGATGACGACAACGGCGAGCACCATGATCATCCCCTGGTTCACACCGAGCATGACGGCCTCGCGCGCGAGCGGGAGCTTCACCTTGCGAAGCGTCTGCGCCCGGGTCGCGCCGAACGCGTCGGCCGCCTCGACGGAGTACGGCGAGACGTCGCGGACGCCCGCGTCGACGAGCCGGATGACGACGGGGGCGGCGTAGAGCGCGCCGGCGATGATGCCCGGCACGATCGACACCGGCATCAGGTAGATGAACGGGATGATGTAGACGAGCTGCGGCAGTGTCTGCAGCACGTCGAGAACGGGGCGCATCGTGCGCCGCGCCCGGTCGCTCTCTGCCGCCCAGATGCCGAGCGGCACGCCGAGCGCGAGCGTGAGGCCGGTCGCCACGATCACCTGCGAGAACGTGTCCATCGCTGCGCCCCATTCGTTGACGACGCCGATCGACATGAGCATCACGGCGACGGTGATCGCGGGACGAAGCCCCGAGATGATGAACGCGATCAGGGCGACGCCGAGAACCATCGCGGGCCACGGCATCTCGACGAAGAACGAGCGGAGCGGGACGAGCCCGTACTGGACGATGAAGTTCCCGACGGGGCTCGTGATGTGGAAGATGAACGTGTCCGGGTTCTGCACGTAGTCGAGCCACCGCTGTACCTGCTCCTGGCACCACGTCGCCGCCCTCGTACCGCTCCACGACGCAGCCGCGCCGAACACGTGGCCGAGCCCGACCGCGAGGCCGACGCCCGCGGCGCACGCGAGGGTGTAGAGGCGGAGGCGGCGCTGCTTGCCCTCCGTGAGGTGGCGGTGCGCAGGATCGGTGCGGTTCGCCATCGCCTCGATCGCGCGGTCGATGGCGATCGCCATGATCACGATCGCGAAGCCTGCGAGGATGGCCTGGGCCGGGTTCGAGTACAGCCCGCTCGTGACCACTTCGCCGAGCCCCTGTCCGCCGATCAGGCCGGCGATCACGACCATCGAGAGTGCGAAGAGGATCGTCTGGTTGACGGCGAGGAGAAGCAGCCGGCGCGCGAGCGGCAGCTGCACCTTGAAGAGCGTCTGCATGCGCGTTGCGCCGAGCGCGGTCGCCGCCTCGACGGTGTTCGTCTCGACGCCGCGGATCCCGAGCGCGGTGATCCGGATAGCCGGCGGGATCGCGTAGATCATCGTCGTCACGACCGCTGCGCCCGCGCCGACGGAGAAGAGCAGGACGACCGGCATGAGGTACGCGAAGGCCGGGACGATCTGCATTGCGTCGAGCACCGGCGTGATCGCGCGCAGGAAGCGGTCGGAGCGGCCGGCGATGACGCCGAGCGGCAGGCCGATGAGGAGCGATAGCCCGACGGAGGCGATCGTGAGCGCGAACGTCTCGACGGCGGGCTCCCAGAGGCCGAGCACCGCGAACGCGGCAAACGCGCCCAGTGTCCCGAGCGCAGCGCGGCGGCCCCCGAACCGAAGGACGGTGAGCACCCCGAGCGCCGCTGTGCCGACCCAGGTCAGCTTGAAGAAGAAGCTCGTGATCCAGCCCACGAGGTTGTCGAGGAAGTTCGCGATGCCGTTGAAGATCGTGAAGAACGCGCTCGGGTTCGCGACGTTGCGATTGTCGGAGAGCCAGGACTGGAAGTCGTCGAGATGCGGCGCGAGCGAGTTCCAGGTGAGCGCGGCCGGCCAGGGCACCTCGTTCCGCCAGCCGATGAACGCGATCGCCATGCCCGCGATCACGAAGAGCACGAGGACGATCCGGTTCCGCCACCACGCCTGCGTAGCCTGGGCCGGTGCCCGCGCGTCGGCGTGCGCGATCGCCATCAGGCCAGCTCGCCCGCGATCGCCGTGAGGACGGCTTCCTTGTCGACGACGCCGACAATGCGGCCCTCCTCGACCGCGCAGACCGGCTTCTCGCTCTGCGCGATCGTCGGCGTCGCGGTCCGCACGGTCGTCCCGACGTCGAGTGTCGGACCGTCTTCCTCGCCGGGGCGGGCGTCGCGCATGATCCACCGCAGTGTCAGCACGTGGCTTCGCGGGATGTCGCGGACGAAGTTCGTGACGTACTCGTCCGCCGGCGAGCCCACGAGCTCCTCCGGCGTCCCGAGCTGCACGATCGCGCCGTCACGCATGATCGCGATGCGGTCGCCGAGCCGCAGCGCCTCGGGCAGGTCGTGCGTGATGAAGACCATCGTCTTTCCGGTCTCGTGCTGAAGGCGGATGACCTCGTCTTGCATGTCGCGCCGGATGAGCGGGTCGAGCGCGCTGAAGGGCTCGTCGTAGAGCATCACCTTCGGCTCGACGGCGAACGCTCGCGCGAGCCCGACGCGCTGCTGCATGCCGCCCGAAAGCTGATCCGGAAACGAGTTGGCGACGTCCTCGAGCCCGACGAGACGAAGCACCTCCTGTGCGCGTGCCTGCCGCTCGCTCTTCGAGACCCCCTGGATCTCGAGACCGAAGGCGACGTTGTCCACGACGCTCCGATGTGCGAGGAGGCCGAAGTGCTGGAACACCATCGACGACGTGTGCCGGCGAAGCTGCCGAAGCTCGGCCTGACTGCAGGCCGTGATCTCGCGGCCGTCGATCTCGATCTCGCCTGCCGTCGGCTCGATCAGGCGGATGAGGGTTCGCACGAGCGTCGACTTGCCCGAGCCGGAGAGGCCCATGACGACGAAGACCTCGCCAGGCCAGACCTCGAAGGAGACGTCGCGCACTGCGGCGACGCACCCGTGCTTTTCGCGGAGCTTCGCCCGGCCGAGCTCGGCATCGGGCGTGCCGACGATGCGGTCGGCATTTCGACCGAAGATCTTCCAGACCCCGCCGACCCGTATGAGCGGTCTCGCGCTCCGGTCGATGGCGTGCCCGGTCGATTCGCCGGTCTCGGCCACCGCTGTCACCGTTGGAGCGTACTCCGCTGTTCGGCAGCCGCCAAGGCTAGAAGAGGCCCACCGTCCGGCCCTCGGAATCGATGTCGACATTGGTCGCGGCGGGCGTCTTCCCGTAGCCCGGCATCGTCTGCATGTCCCCACAGAGCGCGACGATCCAGCCGGCACCCGTGTACGCGCGCAGGTCGCGGATGGTGACCGTGAAACCGCTCGGTGCGTTCGTCAAGGCGGCGTCGTGGGAGAGGGAGAGGTGGGTCTTCGCCATGCAGATCGGCAGGTGCTCGATCGGCGTCCCACGCCATTGCGCGATCTTGTCCTTCGCCGTCTTCAGAAGGTAGATGCCGTCCGCACCGTAGACGCGCTTCGCGATTGCCTCGATCTTGTCCGGGATCGGCGCGTCGAGCGGATAGATCGGCGCATAGTGCGACTCCTGCTCCGTGGCGGCGACGACGGCCTCGGCGAGTGCGGCGGCGCCCTCGCCGCCCTTCGAAACGGCCTCGTTTGCCTCTGCGGCGAAGGCGCCGTTCTCGAGCGCGAGCTCCCGCACCAGGTCGACCTCGGCATCCGTGTCGAAGGGGAAGCGGTTGATCGCGACGACGGCATTGAGCCCGAACTCCCGGATGATCTTGAGGTGCCGGATCATGTTCGCGGCTCCTTCGTGGATCGCCTCGGCGCCGCCGTCCGGATCGGCGCCGTGGTGCTTGAGCGCCTTCACCGTCGCGACGAGCACGACGGCGCTCGGGGTGAGGCCGCCCACGCGCGCAACGATGTCCATGAACTTCTCCATGCCCATGTCGCTACCGAACCCGGACTCCGTCACAACGAAGTCCCCGAGCTTCAGCCCGACGCGGTCGGCGACGAGGGAGTTGTTGCCGTGCGCGATGTTCGCGAACGGGCCACAGTGGACGAATGCAGGCTGGCCCTCGAGCGTCTGCACGAGGTTCGGCTTGATCGTCTCCTTCAGCAGAACCGTCATCGCCCCTGCCGCTTTCAGATCCTCAGCCGTGACCGGCTCGCCCTCGAACGTTCGGCCGACGGTGATGCCGCCGAGCCGCTCGCGAAGGTCGAAGATGTCGCGCGCGACCGCGACGATCGCCATCACCTCGGAGGCGGCGGTAATGTCGAAGCCGGTCTGGCGCGTGTAGCCGTTCGCCTTGCCTCCGAGGCCGACGACGATGTCGCGCAGCGCCCGGTCGTTGATATCAACGCACCGGCGCCAGCTGATCGAAAGCGCATCGAGCCCGAGCGGGTTCCCGTGCAGGATGCTCGCCTCGACCATCGCCGCGAGGAGGTTGTTCGCGGCGCCGATCGCATGGATGTCGCCCGTGAAGTGGAGATTCATGTCCTCCATCGGGACGACCTGTGCGTAGCCCGCGCCCGCTGCGCCGCCCTTGATGCCGAACACCGGGCCGAGCGAGGCCTCCCGGAGGCAGAGCACCGGGTTGCGGCCGATGAAGCCGAGGCCCTGGGTCAGCGACACGGACGTCGTCGTCTTCCCCTCGCCGGCTTTCGTCGGCGTGATTGCCGTGACGTTCACGAGCTTCGCGTCGGGACGGCCGGCGAGCCGGTCGATGACGCCGAGGTCGACCTTCGCCTTGTAGCGGCCGTACAGGTCGACCTCCTCGGGGAGGAGCCCGATATCGGCTGCGAGGTCGGCGATGGGGCGAAGCCGCGCGTCCTGCGCGATCTCGAGCGACGAGGGCATGTGCGTGGCCACGGTCAGCGCTCCTGGTAGACGACTCGAATATTGGTAATATATCTCTGTGCAGTCCCTCGCGGACAGGGCCTATCTCGCGATTCGGGACCGCATCGTCTCACTGGAGCTCGCTCCCGGTGCGCTGATCGACGAGCGGGCGCTCGTGGACGAGCTCGGCATGAGCCGCACGCCGGTCCGCGAGGCGCTCATGCGGCTCGCGCAGGAGCGGCTCGTCGAGGTGTATCCCCGCCGGGGGATGTTCGTGACCGGCGTGGATGTGCGAGAGCTGGCGCGGCTCTCCGAGGTGCGTGCGGTGCTCGAGCCGGAGGCCGCGCGGCTCGCCGCCGTGCGGGCGACCGACGCGGAGCGGGCGGGTCTCTCGGCGCTCGTGGACGAGATCACGGCCGCGGACGACCTGATGGGACTCGACGAGCGGATCCATCGCGCGGTCTACCGCGCCGCGCACAACGACCTCCTTGAAGCGACGCTCGAGCAGTACTACGTGCTCGCGCTTCGCATCTGGTCGATCGCCGGCGAGCGTGCACACGAGCTCGAGGAGGCAGTCGATGCGCACCGCGCGCTCCTCGAGGCGGTCGTCGACGGGGACGGCGAGCGTGCCGCCGAAACGATGCGCGCCCATGTCGAGAACTTCGAGCAGGCGATGCATCGCGTGCTCCTGATGGTGTGAGGGCTGATGACTGACTTTCCGGACAGTGCGAAGTGTGTCGTCATCGGCGGCGGCATCGTCGGCAACTCGGTCACCGGCTGGCTCGCCGAGCTCGGCTGGACCGATGTCGTCCAGCTCGACAAGGGGCCGTTCCCGAATCCGGGCGGCTCGACGGGCCACGCCTCGAACTTCATCTTCCCGGTCGACCACTCGAAGGAGATGACCCAGCTCACGCTCGACTCGATGAAGCAGTACCGCGAGGCAGGAACGCTCCACGAGTGCGGGGGCATCGAGGTCGCACGCACGGAGGAGCGACTCGAGGAGCTGCGCCGCCGCATGGCGTCGGCGAAGTCGTGGGGCGTCGAGGGCTGCCGGCTCGTGACGCCCGCGGAGATCAAGGAGCTCGTCCCCTTCGTGAACGAGGAGATCCTGCTCGGCGGCTTCTACTCGCCGTCCGTCGCGGTCGTCGACTCGCTTCGGTTCGGCACGGTCATGCGCGAGCGCGCGCAGGCGAAAGGCGTCCAGGTCTTCGCGAACACGGAAGTGACCGGCATTGACGTCGAGGACGGTCGCGTACGAGTCGTTCGCACGAGTCGCGGCGACATCGAGACCGACATCGTCGTCGTCGCATGCGGCGTGTGGTCACCGCGAATCGCGCGCATGGCAGGTGCGTCGATTCCGCTGACACCGGCTGTTCACCAGATGATCGACGTCGGCCCCGTCCCGCGGTTCCTGACCTCGAAGACGGCGGTCGACTATCCGATCGTCCGCGACATGGACACCAACATGTACGAGCGCCAGGACGGGCAGGGGCTCGAGGTCGGCTCCTACGCACACCGGCCGATCCTTCACGACCCGGACGAGATTCCGTCCATCGAAGAGGCGTCGCTGACGCCGACAGAGCTGCCCTTCACGCAGGAGGACTTCGAGCAGCAGCTCGAGGACGCGCTCGAGCTTGTGCCCGAGGTGCTGGGCGACGAGTCCGTCGGGATCAAGTACGCGATCAACGGCCTCCTCTCGCTGACGCCGGACGGGCTGCCCCTCCTCGGCGAGACGCCCGAGGTGAGCGGGCTGTGGTCTGCGGCCGCGGTCTGGGTAAAGGAAGGACCGGGTGTCGGCCGCGCGGTCGCAGAGTGGATGACGAAGGGCGAGTCCGGGATCGATCTGCAGTCGTCCGACATCGCGCGCTTCTACGACGAGCAGAAGACGCTCGAGAACGTCCAGGCCCGCGCGTCGGAGGGCTTCAACAAGACCTATGGCATCGTCCATCCGGCCGAGCAGTGGGCGTCGAACCGCGACGTTCGCCGCTCGCCGTACTGGGAGCGCGAGAAGTCCCTGGGCGCAGTCTTCTACGAGGCCGCAGCCTGGGAGCGTCCGCACTGGTACGAGTCGAATACGGGGCTCGTCGAGGAGTACGGCGCCCAGCCGCGCGAGCACGAATGGGACGCGCGCTGGTGGTCGCCGATCATCAACGCCGAGCATCTCGCGATGCGCGACCGCGCCGCGATGTTCGACCTCACCGCGTTCAGCATCTTCGACGTCGTCGGCGCGAACGCACTCGATTCCCGTCCAGCAGGTCGCCGCGCGGCAGATGAACGTGCCGAACGGGCGCGTCGTCTACACGCCGGTGCTCTCGCCGAGCGGCACGTTCAAGTCGGACCTGACGATCATGAAGATGGACGACGACCGCTTCCGCGTCGTCACGGGCGGCGCGCACGGCATGGCTGACAAGAAGTGGTTCGCCGACCATCTCGTCGGTGACGCGCGCATCGAGGATCTGACCTCGACTGGACGACGCTCGGGCTCTGGGGCCCACGCGCGCGCGAGATCCTCGCCGCGATCACCGGCAGCGACGTGTCGAACGATGCATTCCCGTTCTCCACATGGCGGGAGCTCGACAACGGCGCGATCGCGTCGCGGATCTCGTATGTCGGCGACCTCGGCTGGGAGCTCTACGTGCCGATGGAGAAGGGTCTCGATCTCTGGGACACCGTCTTGGAGGCTGGCCGGCCGCACGGCGTCGTGCCCGCGGGCATCGGCGTGTACGGCACGACCGGCCGGCTCGAGAAGGCCTACCGCGCGTTCGGCTTCGAGCTCGACGCCGACTACACCGTCGTCGAGGCGGACATGGCGTGGTGGAAGGTCAAGGGCGAGGACTTCGTCGGCAGAGAGGCACATCTGCGGCATCGCGAGGAGGAGCCTGCCGCGAAGCTCTGCACGCTCACGATCGACGACCACACCTCGGCCTCGGGCGTCAAGCGCTATCCCCTGGGACGCGAGCCGATCGTCGAGGCCGACGGCACGCCGCTTGCCGACTCGCACGGACGGCGGTCGTACGTGACATCGGCAGGAGCCGGCCCGTCGATCGGTAAGCACGTGCTGATGGCCTACCTGCCTCCGACGCACGCGAAGAGGGCCGGAAGCTTGCGGTGCAGTACATGGAGGAGCTCTACCCGGTGACCGTCGACATCGTGGGGTCGCGCGCCCCCTTCGATCCCGACAACGACAGGATCCGCTCGTGAAGATCCTCTGCGCCGTCAAGCGGGTCCCGATCACCGGCGGGCGCATGGTCCTGACCGACGACGCGCAGGCGCTCGAGACGAGGCACCTCGGCTTCACGATCAGCCCGCACGAGGAGTGCGCCGTCGAGGAGGCCGTGCGCATCGTCGAAGCGGGCGGCGGTGAGGTCGTCGTGCTCACGCTCGGCCCTGCCGAGGCAGAGGAGCAGCTCAGGGACTGCATGGCGATCGGCGCCGACCGCGGCATCCTCCTGAAGACGGATGGGACGGAATGGGACGCGCAGGCGACCGCCCACGCGATCGTCGATGCGGTGAGGGACCCTGCTGTTGGAGGTGGGCAGTTCGACCTTCTGCTCTTCGGCAACGAGTCGGCGGACGCCGGGAACTACCAGGTCGGGATCCGCGTCGCTCACGCGCTCGGCCTGCCGGTCGTCACCGGGTTGAAGAAGATCGAGCTGCAGAGGGCGAGCCCGGGTCGAGCGGGACGTGGGCGGGGCACGCGACGTGTACGAGGTGCAGCTGCCGGCCGTCCTCGGCGTCCTCGAAGGGCTGAACCTGCCGCGCTACCCGTCGGTGCCGGGAAGGCTGCGCGCGAAGTCCAAGCCGCTCGCCGTGCTCGAGCCCGCGCGGCCCGAGGCGAAGCTCGAGAAGCTCCGGCTCGTGGTGCCCGAAGGGCAGGGGAAGCAGGCGGAGGTTCTCGGCACCGGTGCAGACGCCGCGCCGCGCGTCGTCGAGGTCATGCAGCAGCTGGGCGTCGCGTGAGCGGAGGCGACCTCGTCCGCGTCTCCGACGCCGAGCGGGAACGTTCCGTCGCCGCGCTCCGCGAGCACCTCGTGCAGGGGCGCCTCTCGCTCGAGGAGTTCACGAACCGCATGACGTCCGCCTATGTCGCAACGACCGCGGCCGATCTCGCTGCGCTCGAGTCTGACCTGCCAAGCGCCGCGCCGGCGCTGCCGGAGCGCAGGCGTCGTGCCACGGGTTTCCTGCTCGCGCTTTTTGGCGGCACGAAGCGGGCCGGGAGCTTTCGCGTGCGCGAGCACGTCGTCACCGTCACGCTCTTCGGCGGCACGACGCTCGACCTGCGCGGCGCCCTTCTCGAAGGCGACGTCGTGAACATCCACTCGGTGACGATGTTCGGCGGTCTCGACGTGATCGTCCCCGAGGGTGTCGAGACGGACCTGACGGGGCTCGCCATCTTCGGCGCGAAGGAGACGCGAGGAGAGCCGGGAGTCCTCCGGCCGGCGGCTCCGCTCGTCCGCGTGAACGCGTTCGTCATGTTCGGGGCTGCAACCGTGCGCGTGAAGACGAGATGAACGTCGTGCTCTTCACCGAGCCGGGCGACGAGCTCTCGCTGCAGGCGCTCACGCTCGCGCGACGGCTCGGCGACGTCCGCGCGGTCTCGATCGAGGGGCCGTACGCTCCCGCGGCATGGGCGGCGGCGCTCGTCGCACAGCCGGCGGATGCGTTCGTCGCCGCGGGCAGCGACCGCGGCAACGAGCTGCTCGCGCATGTCGCGGCGACCCTCGGCCAGCCCTTCGCGGCGAACGTCACGTCAGTCGACGGCGATGTCGTCACGCGCGTCCGCTGGGGCGGGTCGCTCCTCGAGGAAGCGCGCTTGCACGGGTCACCGACTGATCCTCACCGTCGCGCCGCACACCCAGCCTGCCGCGGACGCAGTCCCCGCCGAGGCACTCACGGCAGAGCTCGGCGAGCATCCACGCGTCGTCGAGACGGTGAGCGACGCGGCGGGCGGTGTCTCGCTCCGGGACGCGAAGGTCGTCGTGAGCGGCGGTCGCGGTGTCGGCTCCTCGGAGGCATTCGCGATCATCGAAGAGCTCGCAGGACTGCTCGGCGGCGCGGTCGGCTGCTCGCGCGTCGTCACGAGCGCGGGGTGGAGACCCCACACCGACCAGGTCGGGCAGACAGGCACGAAGATCTCCGCCGACCTGTACGTCGCGTGCGGGATCAGCGGTGCGACCCAGCACATCGCGGGCGCCAAGGGCGCCAAGAAGATCCTCGCGATCAACAGCGACCCCGAGGCGCCCATCCTCTCGGTTGCCGACTACGCCGTCGTCGGCGACCTGCACGAGATCGTCCCGGCGATCAGCGCCGAGCTGAGAAGGGTTCGGGGCACATAGGCGCCGTCGTCCTCGCCGTCGCGCTTGCTCTCGTCGGTGCGAGCACGTGGCGGCGCGCTGCCTTCCTTACCGCGCAGGTCAGGGCGGCCTACCCGAACGACCGTCCGGCCGACCTGCCGGTGCGCGTGAGGAACGAGGTCGAGATCGTCCTCGGCCAACGGAAGCTCCTGAAGCGGCTCGTCCCGGGGCTGATGCACGCCTTCATCTTCTGGGGCTTCCTCGTGCTCTTCCCGACGATCGTGATGGCGATGATCGCGGCAGTCGACAAGAACGCCGAGTTCCCGTGGCTCGGCGGCCAGACCTGGTTCGGCTGGCTCGTCGATCTCTTCTGCGTGCTCGTGCTCGTCGGCGTGGCGACTGCCTTCTGGATCCGCAAGGTCGTGCGGCCGCCGCGCTTCCAGGGCTCGCACCTCGGCGAGGCCGACTTCATCCTCTTCATGATCGCCGGCGTCGTCGTGACGCTTCTCTTCTGGCACGCGGCCGCGCATGCGCAGGGGCTGAATGACCACACGGGGCCGCTCTCGAATCTTCTGGCCCGCGCATTCCCCTCGAGTGGGAACGCCGAGCGGATCTTCGTCTGGACACACCTCGCCTTCGTCCTTTTCTTCCTCCGTTACCTGCCGTACTCGAAGCATCTTCACATCGCCACCGCGGCGGTCAACGTGTGGCTCGGGCGGACACGCTCGCGCGGCCGCCTCGAGCCGCTCCGCTTCGACGTCCCCGACGACGAGCTTCGGTTCGGCGTCGCGACGGTCGCCGACCTCACGCGCAAAGAGGTGATGGACGGGCTCTCGTGCACCGAGTGCGGCCGCTGCCAGGATCAATGTCCTGCGTGGGCGACCGGGAAGATCCTCTCGCCGAAGCTCGTCGTGATGGGAGTGCGCGACGCGGTGCTTGCGCAGAGCGCGGAGCCGATCCTCGGCAACGAGATACCGGAACAGATGATCTGGGACTGCGTGACCTGCGGCGCCTGCGTCGAGGCCTGTCCCGTCTCGATCGAGCACATCGACCACATCGTCGATCTGCGACGCAGCCGCGTGATGGTCGACGCGCAGTTCCCGGCCGAAGCGGAGCCGATGCTGCGTGACATCGAGCGAGCGGGCAACCCCTGGGGGAAGCCGCAGACCGAGCGGGCTGCGTGGGCAGAGGAGCTCGGCGTGCGCGTCCTCGAGCCCGGCGATCCGGCGCCCGAGTATCTGTACTGGGTCGGCTGCGCCGCGTCCTTCGACGAACGGGCGAAGAAGAGCGCCGAGTCGACGGCGAAGCTCTTGAAGGCAGCCGGCGTCGATTTCGCGATCCTCGGCCCGCGCGAGTCGTGCACCGGCGACCCTGCACGCCGCATGGGCAATGAGTACGTCTTCCAGGCCTATGCGGAGCAGAACGTCGCGACCTTGAAGGAGAACCGTGTGCGCAAGATCGTCGCGAGCTGCCCGCACTGCTTCAACACGCTCGCGAACGAATACGGCGACTTCGGAGGGGAATACGAGGTCGTCCACCACACCGAGCTCCTCGCTCAGCTCGTCGAGGAGGGCCGGCTGCAGCCTGTCGCGGGCGAGACGCCGATCACCTACCACGACTCGTGCTACCTCGCCCGCCACAACGACGTCTTGATCCAGCCGCGGAAGCTCGTGGAGGCCGTCGGCAAGCCGATCGAGATGGCACGAAGCGGCAAGCAGACCTTCTGCTGCGGCGCGGGTGGCGCGCACATGTGGATGGAGGAGAAGGGGAGCCCGATCAACGTCGCGCGGGCGAACGAGGCGGCTGCGACGGGCGCGGAGACGCTTGCAGTCGCTTGTCCGTTCTGCACCGTCATGCTCGACGACGGCGTGCGAGAGACGGGCGCCGAGCTCCGCGTCGCGGATGTTGCGACGCTCCTCGCCGAGTCGCTCTGAGCAGCTCTAACCGCTGCGATCCGCGACGGGCGGCTTGCGCCGCCCGTCACGCTCGCCTGAGCTCAGCCTTCGTCAGTTCCCGAAGTGCTCGAGGTCGTATCGAGCAACGGCCGTCCCGAGCTCCGCGCCGGCATCGGTCGAGAAGCGGTAGTGGATGCCGCCCCAGACCCTCGCGTTCGCGACCTCGGTGCGAAGTGCATCCGCCGTTGCGAAGTGCCGCGTGGAGGCGAACGTCGGCCCTCCCGCGATGTCGAGATCGATGTTCGGGGTGCCGAGGACGGCGGTGAAGACCGAGGACAGTGCCGTCGACACCGACGAGTGCGCGCTCGGATATTCCGGATGGTTCGGCGTCGGAATGAGCGGCCGCCATCCTTGCTCTTCGACGGTCGCCGGGTTTCCGTCGGAGACGCCGGGAACCGATCCGAAGCCATCGTTCGAGACGGATGACGGATCGATCGCCGAGACGGGGCGCCAGAACGCGTAGTGGTACTTCGCGTGCATGAGCGTGATCCCGGTGTCGGCCGCGATCTCGTTCACAACCGCGACGAGGTGCGCGGTCTCGGGGACGTCGTACCCGAGCGAGCCGGCGATCGACCGCGTCACGCTGTTGTACTGGCGAACCGTGTTTGCGGTCCAGAATCTCGCCACCGTGGTCATGTCGGTCGTACGCATGCCGCTTGCGTTCGTGTCCTGCCCGAACGCCTTCACCTCGTTGAACGAGTCGATCCACGTCTGGCTCGAGAGCGAGGGCGGTGGCGGCGGCTCGAACTGTACGGCGCTCTCGAGGACGAAGGGCCGGACATTCCCGATCCATGGTGTCTGCGGAGCTGCGTACGGCGGCGCCAATCGCCACACGCCGGGGCCGGGAGCCAGGAGGTCGAACGGCGACGTCGATCCGATGGGCGTCTGGAGCCCGTCGTCGGCACGGTCACGGATGACCTTCGCGGCCGCGAGCCCTCCGAACTTGATGCCGTTGCGCTTGGCCGCCGAGTCGGGTATCGCGGTGAGCGCGTCATCGTGCGAGGCGGTCAGCAACGCCTGTTGCGCCGGGAAGTAGTGGACGAGCACGTCGTACGCGGCTTGCGCGACGGCCGCGTCCGGTGACTGTCCGTTCCGTTCGCCCGGATTGACGGCGGCGTTCATGGCTTTCGAGACGTAGGCCATGTAGATGAATCCTTCGAGTTGGAACGCGCCGGAGCCGACGACGGTGTCCTCGGCGATCTTGTTCCACTGCTGCGCCGCGTTCCCGGGCGGAAGCGCTGCCGCACGCGGTGCAGCAGTCGCGCCCACGACGGCTACCGCGACGATTGCGGCAGCGACAAGGGCAAGCCTTGCGGTCGTCTTCATTCCTTCCTCCTTCGGGAGTCGTCCCAGGGAGGCTCTTCCGTCTGCAGCATTGATGCAATACGGCATTTGCCGTACGCTCGAGCTCGTGCGGGTGCTGCCCGAGCGTGACGTGGCGGCGCTGCTCGCCGTCGTCGGTGAGCTCGCCGGACTCGACGCGCCTGTCGCCTTCCCGCCGGAGTTCGTGGGGACGTTGGGTCAGCTTGTCGGCTGCGATGTCGCGGCGTACAGCGTGCTCGATCGTCGAAACGAGGTCACCGTCTTCGCGTCATGGTGGGACGACGGCGATGTCGGGATGGTGGCGGACGATGCGAGCGACGACCGCTACTGGGAGCTACGCCACTCGCATCCCTTGTGCTCGTGGCGCGAGCGTCAGTGGACGTGGAGCGGGGCACATACGGTCTCGCAGTTCGCGTCGGCGCGTGAGTTTCGCCGTACCGCAATCTGGGACGAGGTCTTTCGGCACACGGGGGTCAACTACTGGCTCGACATCGGGCTGCAGCCCGAGCACGGCAATACGCGCGTGTTTCTCTTCACGCGTGAACACGCTGACTTCGGCGAGCGTGAGCGTTTGATCCTCGACCTGCTCGAGCCGCATCTCGAGCGGCGTGCCGAGGAGGTGCGACTGGCAGCCGAAGCTGCGGCCGGGCTCGCCGACGTAGAGCATGGCGCAAGTCAGGAGGTGCACGACGTGGTGCTCGCATCCACGAACGGTGCGATCGAGTTCGCGTCGGCACATTCCCGAGACGCTCTCCGGCGGCACTTCGGTCAGCACAACGGCCGGCTTCCGGAGCAACTCGCTGCAGCGGTCTCCTCGGAGCACACGATCGTCAGCCGTAGCGGCGACAGCCGTCTGACCGTTCGCGCGACACGAACAGGCGGCCTGTTCGTGCTTCTCCTCTCGGAGGAGAGCGCGCGGGTCGATCGCCTGACACCGCGCCAACGGGAGATCCTCGCGCATGTCGGCGCAGGTCTCACCGATATCCAGATCGCGGAGCGACTCGAGATCTCTCGGGCGACGGTGCGGAAGCATCTCGAGCAGATCTACGAGCGGCTCGACGTCCACACCAGGACCGCCGCGGCCGCAACACTCCGCTAACGAGGGCCATACAAGCGGCGCGTATCGTGTGATCCGTGAAGCGGGCGCTCGGGGTCGTGCTCCTGTTTGCGGCGGTCTCCGCGACCGCCTCTGCGCGCGGTGCCTCGACGCCGACCCGAATCGTGTTCTCGGCCGACCAGCGTGCGGCCGTCTCCTTCGAGGTCTACCGCGTCACGCTCGCCGGGACGCGCATCGACCTGAGCAAGAGCCCGTTCGAGGACTCCGATCCACATGTCTCTCCGAGCGGCCGCTGGGTCGCGTTCCTCAGTTCTCGCAACGGCGGGCGCACCGTTTGGGTCGTGCATCCGGATGGCACCGGGCTGCGCCGCGTCTCGCGTGTGCTGCCGACACCCGACGGCGGCTCGGTGGAGCTTGCCTGGTCGCCCAGGGGCGAGCGGCTCGCGGTGACCGTGGCGAAGAACATCGGCTCGGGCGGTTCGGTGCTCCTCGTCGGCCCGGGCCTGAAGCAGAGGACGATCGCACGCGGCGCGCCGTTCTATGCACCGGGATGGTCGCCGGACGGCGGGCTCATCACCGTCTCCGATCGAGAGACGGTGCGCGCACTGACTCCGACCGGGCGCCGCGCCTGGCTCGTCGCCGCGGCGAACACGCCGATCGGCTGGTCGAAGCAGGGTGCGTTCGCCCCGGCGCCGCTCGGCGGGAAGATCCCGGTGGTCGATCTCCGAGGCCGTGTGATCTTCACGCTTCGCGCCGATCTCGCCGCATGGTCGCCCACCGGCGCATATCTCGCTGCCGCTCGGGGCGGGCGGCTCGACGTGCTCACGCCCGGTGGTCGCGTGGTCCGGACGGTGACCGGGCTCGGTCAAACGAGCTACCTCACCTGGCAGACGCCCTCGCGCGTCAGCGTGGCGACCGACGACGACCGGCAGAAGACGGTCGACGTTCGCACGGGCAAAGTCGTCACCGGTTCGGTCACCTATTTCCGCGCGCGCGCCTTCTCGCCCGACGGGCGCCTCGTCGCGACTGCGGAGAAGACGGGATCGGGCTTCGGCATCACCGTCGGCCGAATGGATGGCGGCGCGCGCCGGACGGTCACGAGCGTCCCGGGCTGCACCGACGACGGGGGCCGCAACCTGCTGTCCTCGACTTGCAGTTCACGCCGGACGCGCGATCGCTTGTCTACGAGAGCTATTGCGTCGAGCCGTTCGCGAACCTCTATGCGATCGCGCCGGACGCGAACCGGCCTTCGTCGGCTCACGACGGTCCAGCAGCAGCAAACGGATCCGGCGCTCTCACCCGATGGCACATCGCTCGTCTATTCGGCGGCTCCTGCGACGGGCCTCAGCTGCAAGGGGTGTCCGGAGAACCTCGTGCTCGCAAGGGCCGACGGGACGACGATCAGGCAGCTCACGACGCAGGACTATGGCAACTTCAACACGGGGGCGACCTGGTCGCCGGACGGGGCGAGCATCCTCTACTCGCACGGCACGCCGAACGAGATCGGGCTCTTCGTCGCGCCGCCCGGAGGCGGTCCGCCCCGCGACCTGCACATCCCGGCGCAGTTCGCCGCGTGGGGTCCGTCGCGAATCGCCTACACCGCCTGGACCGGGAGCCAGGGCCTCTGGACGGCGAAGCCGGACGGCACCGACAAGGTGAAGATCGCCTCCGGTGATGTGTACGCGCCCGCGTGGTCGGCAGACGGGCGGCTCGCGTGGCTGACGACTCCCGGGGAGGGCGGTACGCCTTCGCTTCACGTGCAAGGGCTCCCGGCGCGCGTTCTGTCGCCGTTCACCGCGGTCGCGGGGATCGCCTGGGCGCCGGACGGCACCCGCTTCGCCGCCGTTGCGCGCGCGAACGGAACAGCCGTCCCAGACGTCTACACGTTCGATTTGAACGGCGGCAACGTGAAGCGCCTCACGCGCGACATCGGCGCTGTCGGCCTGACGTACCGCTAAGACGTCGATCACCAGGCCGAGCGTGACGCCCGTGTTCGGCGGGAGCGGCGCGCCGACCACGTAGAGGGGCACGTCGATGACGAGGTTGTTGACGGGCCGTTTTGCAGCGTGCAGAATCCAGGTGGAACGACCGTTCCACTATGTGAGATGTCGCAGTGAGCGGGACACAGACAAGCGGGACCCAGGCGATCGACCGCGCGGCCGCACTCCTCGTGCGCGTCGTCGAATCGACGCAACCGCCCTCGGTCGGCGAGCTCGCCGAGCGATCCGGCCTGCCGAAGAGCACGACTTCCCGGCTCGTCTCCGCGCTCGAGCGGCAGGGCCTCGTCCAGCGGCTCGGGGAGCGCGGGCGCCTTCGGCCCGGGCCGGTGCTGCTCCGCTTCGCGAGCCGCGACTCGGCGGCGACGCTCGTCGAGCTCGCCCAGCCGAGCCTGCAGCGGCTCGCGGAGGCCTCCGGCGAGACGATCAACCTCGCCGTCCCCGGCCCCGAGGGGGTCGAGCATCTCGCCCAGCTCGACACCGCCCACTTCGTCGGGATCACCGACTGGGTCGGGCGCCGGGTCGACTTCGACGCGCCGCGGGGGGCAAGGTCTTCCTCGCCTTCAACACCCGCGCGCCGAAGCTCGCCGACGTGCGGGCGGGCGGCTACGCGACGTCGGTCGACGAGCTCAAGGTGGGCCTCACGGCGATCGCCGCTCCCGTCGTCGGCCGACGGGACGGCGAACGCCCGGCCGGGACCAAGACGGGTTGCGTGGGGCAGGGCCTGACGGGTCTGACGATGGTCCGGCGGAACGCCTGCCAGCTTTCGTGTTCCGCGGAACCCTGCAGCGAGCGACTCCCGACCGACCCCGGTCGGGCCGCAAAAATAAGCGACGCTGCTGGTCGTGCGCCTTGCGGGCAGCGGATTGCCAAGGTCGGTCATTGGCCATCGGGTTTTCGATGCAGAAGACTTCGGAGCGGGAGCGTGACGGGGAGCGTCCATCATCGGCGGTGGCTTCGTTCAGCTGCCATCGCACCGGCGTTCAGGCCGCGTCGTGTGAGTGAAGCTGTTCGACTCCCATCCTCAAACCCAGAGTTTGTGATTTGACGAACCGTAATATCGAGCGCGACAGTCTGTTACATAATAACAAGCTCAGGGAGATACTCGCCAATGTCGGAAACGGGGCGACAGGTCGGGTATATGAACGCGCACCATCAGCGAATCATTGCGCGTGCCACGATCCGAGGTGAGCCGGCCATTCGCTTCGTGATGTGGTGTTCCCGGTGCGGCCGCCACTACGTGACGGATGAGGGCGAAGTTGTCCGAAGACGGTGTCCGAACCACGATAACGGACGGCCAGCAATTACGTCAGACAGCCGCCGCGTCGAATGGGCGACCTGACGCACGCCTCTGCCTCACCCGCCCGTAACCAGCGCCAACACCACGAACGCGAACACAACCCACACCAGCACGACAAGTCCGACCATCGCGATGAGTGACAGCGCGCACGCCGACTTCCATGCCCGAGTGCCGACGTATAAGTGCTGCGAGGGCCGCTATGCCGACCAGGGCAATGACGGCGCCCGGTGTGTTCCCATAGCGCCCTGGAAATACATCCAGGTCAGCCAGGAAGCCGCTGCCATGAACGCCAGCAAGGGCGGTAGCGCAGCCGCGGCGAAGAGGAAGCGCCAGATCAGGAATTGTGGCGGTGGAACGGTATGCCATGTCTGAAGGTTCGCACGGTGGACGCGAGTGCCGCCGTCATCGGCAAACGGGACGGGTGTGGACATGTCGTTGTCCTGTGCGCGCCAGCGAGGGGCACCATCTTGCAGTCGCGGAACTACCACGTTGTGGGCGCCCGGCGCGACGGCAAAGAGATGAGACGGGCGGCAGGTTTTGGTAAGTTCTGACAGAAAGGGTCAGAGGCCGCCTCCGTTGGATGGGACGCCAGCTGCAGAGAACCCTGCTCTAAGCCGCGTGTAAGCCTGCGCTTTCTTGTACAATCGTGAACATGACGTTCCTCTCGGCCAGCGCCAGCAAGACATCGAGGCCTTCCAGCACGATAGCGCATGGTCGTCGCCTTTGCCGGCGAGCACAGGGCCGGCAGCCAACAGCAGCCCCTCATTGGCGCCGGTCGCAGGGTCACCCACGGCTTCCACACGATGGTCCCCGGCGATTACGGCCTGAACCCTCATATTCTCGATATGCGGTGGGCGCTGGGGGGCGACGCCATCCACATGATGAGCCGGCCGGCACCGCGTGCAATCAACGGC
Organism: uncultured Actinomycetes bacterium; assembly: GCA_963794045.1. GTDB lineage: Bacteria > Actinomycetota > Thermoleophilia > Gaiellales > Gaiellaceae > Palsa-739. The sequence continues at coordinate 665 of CAWCCJ010000010.1, read as the reverse complement.
ATGCTGATATTGGCACGGCTGCGCGCGCCAGTCCGCTCTGACCCGCCGGATGGCTGGTCGGTTGGGTGTACCGGCGTCGGTCAATGGCAACCAGCGCTTCCCCGTCAGCGCCGTCACCAGCACCGCCGAGCGAGCGAGCACATTCGGGACCGAACTCAGTCGGCGGAGCTCTGACAGCAGATCCCCAGGGGCAGACCGCTTCGCTCCTGCCGTATCCGTTGACCTGCCCTTGGCGTTGCCGGTCACCGATGCTGAACTGCGTCTCGTTGCAGCGTACCTTGGCGACCTGATCAATCAGATCTCTGCGGAGCCCCAGTGACCGTTCCATCAAGTACAGGCAAGCGCGTGGCGGTCTATGCCAGGGTGTCCACCACCCGTCAGGCGGAAGCCGAGTTGTCGATACCAGATCAGATTTAGCAGGCTAACCTGGTGCGAACAGAACGGCATGACGCTGGTGCGCCGTTACATCGAGCCCGGCGCCTCAGGCACTGATGAAAATCGGCCCATCTTCCAGGAAATGCTTGGTGACGCGAGAACTAAACCCCGGCCGTTTGACATGGTCCTGGTCCACTCGTTCAGCCGTTTCTGCCGTGACGAGTACCACGTACGCCGCAGGCTATCCGTGATCTGACGCGGGCGGGAATAACGCTGCACTGTTGACCCAG
>CAWCCJ010000009.1:0-101471 GCA_963794045.1 uncultured Actinomycetes bacterium | reverse complement strand
CCCGCTGTCGGCCCGGTAGATGCCGGCTATCAGTTTGAGCAATGTCGACTTCCCGCTTCCGTTTTCGGCCCGAAGGTCCCGAACATTTCACCCTCTGCGATCTCGAAGGAGACGTTGTCCAGAGCGACGTTCGCCTCGTAGTCGACGTGTTGGAACGGGTGTAGGAACAGCTCTTTAAATGTCGTGCGCTGCTCATGCGGGATTTCGAACGACTTCGAAACGGGTCGAAGAGACCGCCGGAGTGCCCGCCATCACACCCTCTCCGCGAAAGTCGGCGCGGCGCGCCGGAAATACGCCGCTCCTCCGGCGAAAAAGCACAGAGGCTATCGCGATCGGCACGAGCCTCGCCCAGCCGCTTCCCCACACCGCGGCAATGGTCTCGTCGCCGGCCGGTCTCGTTCCGAGCAGCAGGCGCGGATGTCCTGCATCACCTGGAAGAACGGGTTGAGAAAGGCGACTACCTGGAACCAGGGCGGTAGATACGCGACGGGAAACATGACGGCGGAGGCGAAGAGCAGTAGCTGAGCGACGAGCTCCCATAGCTGCGAGACGTCGCGGAAGCGCACGAAAGAGGCCGAGAGGAGAAGAGCAAGGCCGAGGATGAACACATAGAGCTCGAGAAGGAGCAGCGGGATGAGGAGCCAGCCGATCCGCGGCTCCGGCCTCGCGACGAGCGCGAACACGACGACCGCACACGAGTTCACGGCGAACGTGATCGCCGACGTGAGGGTTCCTGCGATAGGGATCACCATCGGTGGGATGCGCGCAAGCCGTCGCAAGACTTCCCCACGGACGACGACCGATGGCAGCGCTACCGCCACGGCATCGACGAAGAACGTGTAAAGAACGATTCCGATCAGGAGATAGAGCGGGTAGTTCGGAACCGCGTCGACTTAAGAAGCGCCCGAATAGAAGACGACCCAGAGAATAGCCGAAGTAGGAGAGCGGCTTGACGAGCGACCACACGTAACCGAGGCTCGAGTCCGCAGTACTTGAGCTTGAACTCCTAACCGCAATGACGGCGAGAACGCGCCAGTAGTGGGTCGCCCTCGTCCGAAGCGGTGGGCGGCGGGCATCGGCGTACGAGGACCGGCTCACGCGGGGCGTCAGCCTAGCTCGGGCCGCCGACGTCCAACGAAGCAAGTGCACGCCCGACTGCGCTCCCGCGTTCCGCTCGATGCTGTGCTTCTCCACGACGTAACGGCGGCCGCTGATCCGCATCTCTCCCACCTGCCGGGATCCGAAAGACCGAGAGAATCGCGGCCGCGAGAGTCTCCGGCCGGCGAAGTCCTCGACGATCTCGCCGCCCCCTGAGGCCGGAGAATCTAGCAGGGCCCCCGCAGGGGGTCGAGACCACCGGCACGCCGGCAGCGAGCGCTTCAGCTGCCACGATTCCGAAGCCCTCCTGCACCGACGGCACGACGAGAAGAGAGGCTCTACGGAGCTCGACGGCGACGGACGCCGCCTCGCCGGCGACCTCGACCCCCGCGGCGCCGAGCGAGGCGGGACGAAGCGCCGATGAGCCGTAGCACGGCTTCCGGCGCTCTGACGGTGTACAAGCCGCCATGCCTCGAGCAGAAGGCGGACGTTCTTCTCGGATCATCGCCCATCCGACGAAAGACGATCCGAGGAGCGTCTAGCCCCGCCTCATATTCTTCGTCCGATGTCGGCATGAATGCTTCCGTGTCGACGGGTAGCGGGATGATGCCGATGGCATCGCTCGGCAGACCGGCGGCGAGCGAGACTGCCTACGCGAAGCCTCCGACGTCGCGAAGACCAGCTCTGCCCCTCGCAGCGTCTGACGTTCGAGCCGGCGCAGGATGGGACCGTTGATCTGTCGTGCGACCCGGCGGGACCTCGGGAGCAGCTGCAATTGCGGTTGCCACTCGTCGTCAAGCGACGTCCGACCCAGCAGGCGTAGCGACGCCCGGCCCTAGCGGCGGCTGCCCCGTATTGTGCCGTTGTTGCGACCACCCAGAGGCTTCGCGCATCCTTGACTTGGTGCGCGAGACGGCGGGCCGCATGCCATTGATTCGCCGCATCGAGGCGTCGCGTCGGCGCGGAGATGCCTTGTGCGGTGAGCGGCGCTCTAACGGGAGTGCCCGACAGCGACGGGTGCAGCATGTAGAAGAGCTCCGGCTTCCGCCCCAGGCTCTCCACAGCGTTCCAGAACGCCGCCATCTGCGCGAACGCGCCGCCGCCGAAACGCGGATCCTGCCCGATGATCGCGACGTCCGTCACGGCGCGCGAAGCGCTCCGCGATACAGCGCCTCCTGTCGCTCGACGACGTGCGCCCAAGAGTTTCGCAGCAGCCGCTTCGAGTGCGGCGGCCGCCAGCTGTCCGCGAAGGGCCGGATCAGCGAGCGTCTCTTGTATCGCGGTCACGATTGCCTCTCGCGTGGCCGGGACCACGACTGCCGCGTCGCCGAGGTACTCGGCGACGCCGCACCGGTCGGTCACGATCACCGGCGTTCCGGCCGCTGCTGCCTCGGCCGCAACCATGCCGAAGCTCTCGCCGTCGGACGGCAGCACAAAGAGGTCAGCGTCACCGTAGAGCGGGCCGGGGATTCTTCTTGGGACCGAGGAGATGAATCCTGCCTCGGGTAGCCGGGTCCTGCTGCGCCGCGCGTACCATCGTCGCGACGCCGTGGCCGTCGTCGGGACCCACGAGTGCGAGATGCAGGTCGGGCAGCTTCCGCGCGCTTTCGAGAAGCGCTTCGATCCCTTTCCCGGCAGCGAGCCGGCCACGTAGAGGACTACCGGCTCGCTGCGACCCCGAGCTCGCGGCGGAGCTCGCCAGTACGGGTGGATCGGGCGAGGGGAATCCGTTGCCTCGCACGACGACACGCGTCGCATCCGCTCCGGCGGCGACGATCGTCTCGCGCTCCACTTCGGAAGTCGCGATGATCAGCGCAGCAGCGTCCGTGACTGCGCGGAACACGCTGCGGTCGAGTGCGCGCTTCAGTCGGACTTTTCGAACCCGTGGGGCGAACATGCCGAGCGGCTCGAAAACGTAGGGAATGGCGCGCCGACGGCACCAGGCCGCCGCCGCGGTCCCGATCGGATCGCGGAAGCCGAAAATGTGTCCCACTTCAGGACGTTCCATGCCCCGCAACTCGCCGAAGACGTTCGGCGTTACCCCCATCCAGCGATAGCGGAGAGGCGTGGCGAGGTAGTGGACGCGCACGCCCAGTAGGTCCGCTGTAACGCCGCGCCGACTTCGTCCGCTGCGGACGTCGGTCAGAGTCGTAGTGACGACGTCGACCTCGTGACCGCGGCGTACCAATCCCTCGCTGAGCTCCCGCGCCATGATGATCGGGCCGCCGAATGCAACCGCAGGGTAGTACGCCGGAATTGAAAAAAGGATGCGGATAGCGGAAACGGTAGCTTGACGAGATGCATGGCAAACCTCGGCTGATCGTTCTCAATCAGTACTACTGGCCGGGCGTCGAAGCGACGGCACATCTGTTGTCCGAGCTCTGTGAGGCGCTATCGGACGACTTTGACGTCACTGTGATCACTGGACGGCTGAGGAACCGCACCGATCTTCCGCACGATCAGATTCACAATGGCGTGCGCATCGTGCGCGTAGAGTCGACCGTGTACGATCGCGCTGTCCTGCTTCAGCGGGGACTGAATTACCTGACCTATATGGGGCTGCCCTTCGGGCCGGACTGTTGGCTCCGCCGGGCAGACGTCGTCCTGTGCGGGACAGACCCGCCCGTCGCCGGCGACCTCGGCCTTGTGATCGCGCTCCGGCACCGCGCTCCCCTCGTCGTGATCAGCGAAGACGTGTTCCCGGAGATTGCCGTTGCCCTTCATCGCCTGCAGAACCCGGTTGTCGTCGGTGTATTGAAGATGCTGGTCAACGCGTACCTGCGGCGCGCCGATCGCGTGGTGGCAATCGGAGAGACGATGCGCGCGCGCCTGGTGGAGAAGGGCGCGCGCCCGGAGCGAGTGCGCGTGATCCCGAACTGGACAGACGTATTGGCCGTGCGCCCGAGTCCTCGCAAGAATGATTGGTCTTCGGGGCACGACCTCGACTCTGCCTTCGTCGTCATGCACTCGGGGAACGTCGGGCACGCGCAGGACCTCGATACGTTGATTCGGGCCACGACCCTGCTTCGTGACCTCTCGACCGCCTTCGCGTCGTCATCATCGGTACGGGTGCGCGTCACGCCGAGCTCGTCGAGCTTGCGGGCACGCTCGAGGCGGACAAGGTGCAATTCCTCGAGTTCCAGCCTCGAGAGTTGCTGTCGCAACGCTTGCAACAGCAGACGTCCACGTAGTGGGACTGGCACGGGGCCTTGCGGGCTACATCGTCCCGAGCCGCCTCTACGGCATCCTCGCCGCCGGGCGTCCTGTGATCGCCGCCGCAGAGCCCGTGAGCGAAACGGCTCAGCTCGTGCGCGCGATCGGATGCGGTGTCGTCGTTTCGCCGGGGGATCCGCTCCGGCTCGCCGAGACGATCAGGGCGTTCTACGACGGTCACCACGACCGGGAGGACATGGGGCACCGGGCTCGGCGGTACGCGGAGGCGCAGGCGGATCGGGCGATCGCAGTGGAGCGGTATCGCGAGCCTGCTCTCCGGCGTCGTCCGGTCGTGACCTGGGATCGCCCCACAGACCGGACTTCGAGGATCCCGCCTGCGCGCTTGACGATCTGTCACGCTCGCCCCAGTCAGCGGGTGTGGCGTGCCTGACTTTCCGTGGAGCCGCTTCCGACTCGAGGGCCCAATTCTCCTGTGTATCGGCCTTGCATTGATCACGATTGTGAAGCCGATCAACGTCCAGGACCACTCTCGCCTTGCCCTCAGCAGGTCGATCGTCGAGCGAGGTTCCCTCAACATCGACCCGTGGCCGGCTGGAGACCGAGCCTTCTACGATGGGACATTCGTATACGGACAAGGCTCCGGGTCTCTCGCTTTTCGCTCTGCCCCACGTTGCAGCGAGCGGGGTGGTACATGGTGACGCGCCATGGGCGGGCACTTGGCGACGCTGGCTCGTTCGAGCGACGGTTACGGGCTATGCTCCTGTTACTCGCCCTTGTCCTCGGCAGAGTCGCCGAAGGGCTCCGCGAAGGCACAGGCGCCGTCGTTGCGGTTGCCGCCTCACTCGGAACGCTGCTCGGACCTCTGTCGGGCGTGCTCTTCGAGCATGTCGGCGCCGCACTCCTCGCCCTGGGGACGTTCCTATTCGCCTGGAACCGACGCTACCGGGCCCGCCGGGCTCTTCGGCGGTATTGCATCCTGGGGAGTATCAGGCCACGATCGCGGTCGCCGCCGTGGGCGCATACATACTCCTTCGCGAAAGACGCGGCTTGTTGCAGTACGCGTTCGGGATCGCGCCGTCCTTGTGCCTGCTCGCCGTGTACGACACTTTTGCGTTTGGATCACCCCTTCACCTTTCCTACCGCTACGTCGCGAACGACTACACAGCACAGCAGCAGGCCGGGTTCTTCGGCATCGGAATACCGTCCTTCACCGATCTACACTCGGTGTTGTTTGGTGGCTCGGGGTTCGTGCCCGGAGCCGGCCTCCTTGCGTTGTCGCCGGTGCTCATTCCTGCCGCGCTCGGACTGTTCTTGCTCTGGCGTCAGGGCAATCGGCTAGAGGCTTCGGTATGCGCTTTCGTGGGAGCAGCTTCATCGTCTGGGACGCCGGGTACTTCGCGCCATATGGCGGACAATCGCCGGGCCACGCTTCGCCGCGACCGGACTCGGGTTTCTCCTCATCGGATTTCCGCTTGCATTTGCGCGCTGGACACGAGCGACCGGCTTCGTGGCCACATGTCGTCGCACTTTCAATGTTCAACGCGTTCCGGTGGGGGCCCAACGACGGCCTGACCCTAGATCAGCTTCGGCTACGGTGTGGAGCCTTGGAGGAACATCACGGGCGGGGGGTGTCGCGATCTGCGTGTGTTTCGCGATCGTCGCGGTTGCACTCGCAGCCGTCAGTTTCCGCACACATCCACGAAATCGTACGGAGACGGCGTTCTCCGGCTCTCGTTCGGCGTAGGGGATTGGTCGATAATACCTCGGCGCCTGTGATTGTGCTCGGAATCAGCTTCTGGGCCTGCGTCGCTGCGCTCGTCTGGACGCATGCGGCTATCCGCTCGGCGCCATGGTCGCCGCTCGCATCCGCACCCGCTCGATCGCGCGCGACGACGCCTACCTGCCGAGGTCGCAGTTATCGTCACCGCGCTACAACGAGGAGCCGGTCATCGAGCAGCGGCTCGCGAACCTCTGCTGCGCTCGACTATCCGGAGAAGCAGCTCCAGCTCGTCGTGACGAGCGACGCCTCAACCGACCGGACGGAAGCACTTGCTGCCGCAGCGGGGGCGAGGGTGATCCGCAACGAGCGCGGCGGCAAGGTTGCCGCGCAGAACAATGCCGTGCAGCCAGACTGACGCCGAGATCGTCGCATTCTCCGACGCGAACTGCACCTGGCAGCCCGCGGCGCTGCGCATGCTCGTCCGCAACTTCGCCGATCCCGACGTCGCGTACGTCTGCGGCCGACTGAACATCACGAACGGCGACGGCGCGAACAAGGAGGGCATCTACTGGCGTTACGAGCTCGCGCTGCGCGCAGACGAGTCGCGCCTCGACTCGGTCACCGGCGGCAACGGATCGATCTACGCTGTGCGCCGCTCGGAGTACGTCGAGGTCGATCCCCGCTTCGGCCACGATCTGGCCTTCCCGTACCTGATGGTTCAGCGAGGCCACCGCGCCGTCTACGAGCCCGAGGCGAACGCCTTCGAGAAGGCGACGCCGACGACGGAGGACGAGTATCGCCGCAAGGTGCGCATGTTCGAGCATTGCTGGGCGATCGTCGTCGAGGGCAAGATGTTGCATCGGCTTCGGCCGCTCTATCTCGTCGCGATCCTGTCGCACCGTCACCTCCGCTACGCGAGTGGCGTGCTCCATCTCGTCGCCCTCTTGCTGAACTTCCTGCTCCTCGGGCGAAGGCGTCGATCTACGGCGTCACCCTCGGGATGCAGCTCGGCCTGCTGCTCGCCGCGCTCTTCGGTGTCGGTATCGCGCGCTACTACGTCCTTGTCACCTGGGCGACCGTGGTCGCTCTCTGGAACTACGCTCGGCGCGGTGTGCCGGCGACGTGGGAGATCGCGGAGGGGACACGCTGAACCGTGCCGCCGACGTAGCCGTCGCCGGCACGGCACTCGTCGTGACGTCGCCGCTTCTCGGCATCGCCGCTCTCGCGGTCAAGCTCGAGGACGGCGGCCCGGTGCTCTACAGGCAGACGCGCGTCGGAAAGGACGGCGAGGACTTCGAGCTACTGAAGCTCCGCACGATGGTCGTCGATGCCGAGCACCATGGCGCCGGCTTCGCCGTCGACAAGGGCGACTCCCGCATCACCCGCAGCGGGCGCATTCTGCGGCGGCTTTCGCTCGACGAGCTGCCGCAGCTCTGGAACGTCGTGCGCGGCGACATGAGCGTCATCGGCCCACGGCCGACGCTTCGCTATCAGGTCGAGCAGTACACGCCGCATCAGCGGCGGCGGCTCGAGGTGAAGCCCGGCATCACCGGTTGGGCGCAGATCCACGGCCGCGCATCGCTCTCGTGGCCCGAGCGAATCGAGAAGGACGTCTGGTACGTCGAGCACCGCTCGGCCCGGACTCGACCTGAAGATCCTCGCTGCGCACGCCGCTCGCGCTCTTCAGCGGCACCTACAAGGGCGCGACCGGGGGCTGGAAGCAGCCCGGCTAGCAGCCGCGTTGGGCCGTGAGCTGCACGGCGAGCTTCCCCGTCTCCGAGACCCAGTCCAGCGGCAGACGCCACCACGGAGTGTCCGATCCGACGAAGTAGAGCCTCCCGTGCCAGCAGCGGCGGAAGAGCATCTTCGCGCGTGTCAGGTGGAAAGTCGATGACACGACAACGAGCGACCTCCAACCGTGCGCGGGCGCGAGCCGTGCGATCGCGCGCGCCTCGCCGCGCGTGGAGTACGGCTGCGCGAGGAAGCAGACGACTCGGGCCCGCTCGTACCGACCCTTGGCACAGAGCTCACGCGCCTGCCGCCACTTCGGCGTCTTCTGGACGCTCGAGATCGCCAGGACGGGCGCGACACCGCGCCGGATCAGCGAGAGCGCTTTCGGGAGCCGTGCCCGCTCCCCGACAGCACCACCACGGCATCTGCATGCGCGGGGACGCCCGTCTGCCGCCGGCGGCCAGACGAAGAGCACGAGACAGAGGACGAGCCAGGCCGCCGCCAGAAGGATCGCGGCGACGAGCAGGAGACGGCGCAGCACAGCGCGACGGTACTCTCTCCGCCCGTGAGCAGCGGCGTCCTCTTCACCTGCGCCGGCCAGCGGGTCGACATCGTCACCGCCTTCAAGCGCGCCGGTGCCCGCACGATCGCGGCCGACGTCAACCGGCTCGCACCGGCGCTCTACCACGCCGACGCGCACGCGTTCGTGCCGCGCGTCGACGACGAGCAGTACGTGCCCACGCTCCGCGCGCTCGTGCACGAGCACGACGTGTCGCTCATCGTCCCGCTCACCGATCTCGACCACGGCGTCCTCTCGCGCGCGAAGGACGAGGTCGGCGCGCTCGTGCTGCTCCCCGCGCCGGAGATCGTCGACGCGCTCGCCGACAAGTGGCTTGCGCACCTCCTGTTCGTCGAGCGCGGCATCGGCTCGCCGGACACGTGGCTGCCGGAGGACCTACCCGCCGACGTCGACGTTTCCCGTGCTCGTGAAGGCGCGGAACGGCTTCGGCTCGCGCGGCATCTACCGCTGCGAAGACCGGGCCCAGCTCGAGTTCTTCCTCGCCTACGCGACCGAGGAGTCGATGGTGCAGAGCGTCTGTCGCGGCGAGGAGTTCTCGATCGACGTCTTCTGCGATCTCGACTCCCGCTGCCTCAACGCCGTGCCGCGCACGATGATCGAGTCGAAGGGCGGCGAGTCGATCAAGGGGATGACGATCGCCGACGACGAGCTGATCGAGGTCGGCCGCCACGTCTCGGAAACGGTCGGGCTCGTCGGGCCCGCGAACGTCCAGTGCTTCCGAGAGCCGGACGGCACCCACCGCGTCACCGACATCAACCCGCGCTTCGGCGGCGCCTTCCCGCTGCCGACTGCAGCCGGCAGCCGATACCCCGAGCTCGCCCTCGCGATCGCCTCCGGTGAGCGCCCGGAGCCGCGGCTCGGCGACTTCCGCGCGGGCCTCTACATGACGCGCTTCTTCTCCGAGCTCGTTTTGTCGGCCGGACCAGACGGTACGTTGGAGCCGTTCGCGGAAGAGCTGCCACAACCGCTCGTCGAGCCCTCCTCGCAGTAGCGATCGCCTGCGTGGCCGCCGCATGCGGCGGTTCCCACGCCGCGCAGCCGCTCGACCTCGGCCCCGCGCCCACGCTCCAACCGCGACCTTCCGGTGCAGCACGGCCAGGCGCGCCTCGTGGTCACGGTCGTCGACGGCGACCGGAGCACGCGCGTCCGCCGCGCCTCCGTGAGCCTCTGGGGGAAGCGCGCCCACACGGATACGCACGGCGTCGCCCAGATCCTCGTGCCGAGACGCCGGCTTCTCGACGTCACCGTCGGCGCCCGAGGGTTCGGCACGCGCGTCGTAACGGAGGACTTCGCCGCCTCGCGCAAGGCGACGGTTCGCATCTACAGGCCGGAGCTGCAGTGGCCGATGTACGGCGCGACGCCGCAGCGCACGCAGGCGCAGTCGCACATCCGTCTGCGTCCGCCGTTCCGCACCGTGTGGTCGCGCGGGATGGGCACCCTCATCGAGTTCCCCGCCGTGGTGGACGACGGAGTCGCGTACATCGGCAACGCACACGCGACGATCCGCGCGCTCTCGATGCGGAACGGCCGTGAGTTCTGGCGGCACGACACGCCGTACGGGAAGATGGCGTCCTCGCCCGCCGTCGTCGGCGGCGACCTCGTCTATCACACGATGGACGGCCACGTGTACGTCCTCGACCGCGCGAGCGGGCGGCTGCGGTGGCACTACACGATCGGCTCGCCGATCGAGTCGTCGCCCATCGTCAGGCACGGGATCGACTACTTCGGGGCGTGGAACGGCAGGCTCTATGCGCTCGATCTCGACACACGCCGGTTGCGGTGGACGCGCTCCCTCGGCGCGAAGATCACCTCGAGCGCGGCGATCGCCGGCGGCCGCCTCTTCATCGGCGACTACGCGGGCCGCGTGTGGGCGATCGCGCCGAGGACAGGTGCGACGCGCTGGGTCGCCGGGGTGAACGGCCGCGTCTACGGCACGCCCGCCGTAGCCGGCGGCCGTGTCTTCGTGCCGTCCTCGACCGGAGGCTCGGTGACGGCGTTCTCGGTCACCGGGCGCACGCTCTGGCGCGTGAACACGGGCTCCTACGTCTACTCGTCGCCCGCCGCCTGGGGAGGCCGCGTGTTCTTCGGCTCCTACAACGGCGTCTTCTACGCGGTGTCTGCGTCACGCGGCCGCATCGCCTGGGAAGTCGGCACCGGTGGGCCGATCTCGGGCGCGGCCGTCGTCGTCGACGGGGTCGCCTACGCAGGGAGCTTCTCCCACCGCATCGTCGGCGTCGATGCGCGGAGCGGCCGCGTCCTCCTTCGCTTCGGCCACGGGCACTACGTCCCGGTCTCCGGGAACGGGATGCGCTTACTTTTCCACGGGTATTCACGTCTCTATGCAGTGGAGCCGCGTGCCGTGACACGAACGACTGCAACCACCACAAGCTGCGGCACAAGCCGCGATGAGACGCGCGGCGGCCGGGGCCGCCGCCGTGATCGCGCTCGTCGTTCCAGCCGTCGCACACGCGACGACGGCCCACGACGCCGCGCTCGCACGCAAGGGCATCACAACGCGGTCAAGCGGCACTGGGTCAAGGCCCCCGACGCGCAGCGCTACCGCGCCGATGTCACGCGTGCGCTTCGTGATGTCCGCACCCTTCCGAGGCTTCGCGGAGGCTCATCGCGGCGCAGCTCTCACAGCTGACTCCCCTGTGGGACTCGTACACGTCGCCGCGCGCGCTTACGCTCTTCTCGCAACTCGAGCTGAATCTCGACTACTTCGAGACGCACATCCTCCCGGACGCGCGCATCGACGTCCCTGACGACGAAGGTGTCGTCTACCGCTGGTTCCCCCGCCTCGGGCTCGAGTTCCACCCGCTCGCGAACTTCGGCGTGTTGAACAACCTCGCGGCGAAGAGTGACGCCGACGCGACGCGAGCGCTTGCGGACGCGCTTCTCGCACGGGCGATTCCGCGGAGCGACCGGCTGATCTGGGAGTACGAGTTCCGCTTTGCGGGCGGCCGGCCGCCGTGGGCCTCGGGTATGGCGCAGGCCGTCGCAACCCAGGCGCTCGCGCGTGCGTCCGTGCTGCTTCAGGATCCCAATCTCGCGGCCGCGTCGGTGCGTGCGTACGCCTCGGTGCCCTCGCTGCTCGTCGACCTGCCGACCGGCCCGTGGATTCGCCTTTACGGGTTCGGCGGACAGATCGTCCTGAATGCGCAGCTGCAGGCGATCCTCTCGCTCCTCGAGTACTCGACCACGTCGGGCGACGAGGAAGCCGCCGACCTCGCGCGGCAGCTCGACACGACGACTCAGGCTCTGTTCTCGCGCTTCGACACCGGCGACTGGTCGCGGTACCAGCTTGGCGGCGCGTACGCGACTCGCGAGTACCAGAAGTTCGTCACCGACCTGCTGGCAAAGCTCGCGCGTCAGACGGGAGAGCCGTTCTGGGCGGCGACGTCGCAGCGCTTCCACGCCTACTATTTCGACCCGCCCGTGGTGATGCAGACGGCGCCTCCGCCCGAGATCTGGCCGCAGCCGCTCGACGGGTGGCTCGACACCGCGACGTTCTCCGTCTCCCTGTCGATGCGCGCGACGCTCTCTGTCGCGATCGCCGGGAAAGTCACGACCTACCGCTTCGGACCGGGGACGCACACGATCACGTGGAAGCCGCCGGCAGGGATCGCGCAGGGCACCTACCCGGTGCAGGTCTCGGCCGTGAGCTACGCCGGCAACCGCGGCACGGTCGCGCTCGCGCCGGTCGTCGTCCATTGGGAGACGGCGCCTCCGCCCGTCGAGGCGAGCTTCGACGGCTCGACGCTCACCTGGGCCGCGAACGACCCGGGCACCCCGTGGCTCGCGCTCGCGCTCGACCTCGTCGACCCGGCCGCAGTGCAGCCGCCGCAGACGCTCGACCTCGGCCGGCAAGGCACGAGTGGCAGCACGGTGGTGGCGCTTCCTGCGGGGACGTGGCAGGTGACGCTCCGCGCCTCGAACTCGGCGGCGCTGACGACGACGAAGCCGCTCGGAATCTTCACATCACCCGGATAACCTGAGCCGCCGCATGCGGCGTCTTCTCGTTGCCCTCGCCGTCGGCGCCGTGCTCATTGCCGGCGTCGTCGCGGCCATCGTCATCCACCGGCTGCAGAGCGAGCCCGACATCCGCGGCTCCTCGACCGAGGAGTTCTCCCTGCCGACGACGACCGTTCCGCCGCCGCCGTCGACGCCGCACATCCAGTGGCCCCAGTACGGCTTCGACGGAGAGCACACCCGCTCGGTCTCGCTCGGTCTCCGCCCGCCGTACCGTCAGGTCTGGTGGTACGGCGCCGGGAGCCTCGTGGAGTTCCCGCCGGCCATCGGCTTCGGGCGCCTCTACTTCTCGACCAACTCCGGCAAGTTCGTCGCCGTGAGCATGAAGACCGGCAAGCGCGCGTGGAAGTACCTCTCGAACCGATGCGTCGCCGCATCGCCGGCGTTGGGGCCGTACAAGCACGGCACGGTGTACGCCGCCTTCCTGAACAAGCCCCCGTGCAACACGAAGAAGGTTCGCGACGGGAAGGTCGTGGCGTTCTCTGCCGGCGTCGGGCAGATCCGTTGGCAGAAGACCATCGGCCCGTCCGAGACATCGCCGCTCATCGACGGAGACCGGATCTACGTCGGCGACTGGAAGGGCTGGGTGTACGCGCTCGATGCGCGCAATGGCACGACGATCTGGAAGTTCCGCACGCGCGGCGCGGTGAAGGGAAGCGCCGCGATCTCGGGCCGCCGTTTGTACGTCGGCTCCTACGACGGCCACGTCTACTGCTTCGTCGCGAAGACCGGCCGCCTCCTGTGGAAGAACCGCGGGCAGAAGAGGCTCTTCGGCAGCTCGCGCTTCTACTCGACGCCGACGCTTGCGTACGGGCGCGTCTACATCGGCTCGACCGACGGCAAGGTGTACTCGTTCGGCGCAACCACCGGGAAGCTCATCTGGTCGCGCCAGACCGGCAACTACGTCTACGCGTCCCCGGCCGCATGGAACGCGCTCGTCTTCGCGGGGTCGTACAGCAAGAAGTTCTATGCGTTCGACGCCGCGACGGGCGAGACTCGGTGGACGTTCAAGGCAAACGGGAAGATCTCCGGCTCTCCGACGGTGATCGGCGGCATCGTCTACTTCGCCACGCTGGAAGGCCGCACGTACGCGCTGAACGCGCGCACGGGGAAGCAGGTCTGGACGTATCCCGACGGCAAGTACTCGCCGGTGGTCGCGGCGAAGGGTCGCCTGTTCCTCGTCGGGTACGGCAAGGTCTATGGGATGGTGCCCCGGTGAGGTACGTGGTCACCGGCGCAGCGGGCTTCATCGGCTCGACGCTTGCGCGGGCGCTCGAGTCGCAGGGCCACGAGGTCGCCGGCGTCGACGCGTTCACGGACTATTACGACGTCGCCGAGAAAGAGGCGAACGCCGACGGGCTCGAGGTGCAACGCCTCGACCTCGCCGAGAGTGACCTCGAGCTCGACGGCATCGACGGCGTGTTTCACCTCGCGGGGCAGCCGGGCGTGCGCAGCTTCGGGGAGGCCTTCCCGTCGTACGTGCGCGGGAACGTCCTCGCGACGCAGCGTGTCTTCGAGGCCTGCGCGCGGGCCGATGTCCGCGTCGTCTTCTCCTCCTCGTCGTCGATCTACGGCGACACCGAGGCCTACCCGACGCCGGAGGGCGCCGAGCCACGCCCGATCTCGCCGTACGGCGTGACGAAGCTGACGGGTGAGCATCTCGCCTACGCATACGAGCGTGCGTTCCGGCTCGACACCGTCGTCCTGCGCTACTTCACCGTGTACGGCCCGCGCCAGCGGCCCGACATGTTCTTCCGCCGCGTCTGTGAGCTGCTGCTCTCGGGCGGCACGTTCCAGATCTACGGAAGCGGCGGGCAGTCACGAAGCTTCACCTACGTGGACGACGCCGTTGCCGCAACGATCGCGGCCATGGAGCGTGCACCGCGCCGTGCAGTCCTGAATGTCGGCGGTGGGGAAGAGGCGACGATGCTCGAAGTGATCGCTCTCCTGGAGCGCGCGTCCGGACGTACGCTCGACGTCCAGCACGTCGACGCGGCGAAGGGCGACGTGTCGCGGACGAGCGCCGATGTGACACGCATCGGCGACGTCCTCGGGTGGTCTCCGCAGACGTCGCTCGCGCGCGGTCTCGAGGAGATGTGGTCCTGGGCAGCAGCTAGAGTCGCCGCGCGATGAGCGTCGATCCCGAAGCCGAGCAGCAGGTCGACTTCGGCCGCTACGGGCGCCAGCTCGCGCAGCGATGGTGGTTACCGGTGGCGGGCCTCGTCCTCGGGGCGATCATCGGCTACCTGTTGACGGTCGGCGGGACGCAGCGCTACAAGGCGACCGCGACGCTGTACCTCGGGCAGCCCTACTCCGCGAGTGGAAACGTGCAGCTGCAGGGGGCGCAGACGAACCCGAGCACGGTTCGGCAGATCGCCCACGGCGAGCAGATCGTCCAGCGCGCGGCGAGGGCGTGCAAGACGAAGGCGGCAGCGTTCCGGGGTGGGATCTCCACACAGAACGTCGCGGGGAACATCGCGAAGAACGGACAGACGCCGCTTGTCACCGTCAGCGTGCAGGCGGCCAAACGCCGGATCGCCGCGTGCACCGCCAACGAGCTTTCGAAGTCCGTCGTCGACAAGGTGTCGGACTTCGCGAATCAGAAGATCAACAACTTCAGCCGGCAGGTCACGAACGACCAGAGGCAGATCAACGCCTTCAACGAGGCTCTGAGCAGCAAGGCGCTGTCGGTCACCGACAAGCTCGTCATCCAGGGCAGGCTCTTCCAGGCCGAGCAGGATCTCTCCAGCACGAGCCAGCTCCTGTTGCAGGCGAAGGTGGTCGAGAAGCCGTCGGTGCTCGTCGGCGCCTCGGCCTCGAAGATCACGGCGCGAAGCAAGCGCAA
Organism: uncultured Actinomycetes bacterium; assembly: GCA_963794045.1. Taxonomy (GTDB): domain Bacteria; phylum Actinomycetota; class Thermoleophilia; order Gaiellales; family Gaiellaceae; genus Palsa-739. The sequence continues at coordinate 86,291 of CAWCCJ010000009.1, read as the reverse complement.
CTCGATCGTCGTCGCTGCGCTCATCGGGCTCATCCTCGGCGCGCTCGCGGCGCTTGCGTGGGACAGCGTCGCCGCGCGCATTCGCGGCTGATGCTCGAGGGGAAGAGCGTCGGCGTCGTCGTGCCCGCGCACGACGAGGAAGAGCTGATCGAGACGACGCTTCGCGGCATCCCGGCGTTCGTCGACCGCATCTACGTCGTGGACGACGGTTCACGGGATGCAACAGTCGAGCGAGTGCAGGGACTCGGCGACACGCGCGTCGTCGTCGTCTCACACGAGCGCAACCGTGGCGTCGGAGCCGCGATCGTCAGCGGCTACCAGCGCGCGCGTGAGGAGAACGTTGACGTGGCGTGCGTGATGGCAGCCGACAACCAAATGGACCCGGCCGACCTGGCGACCCTCGTCGAGCCGGTCGCGCGGGGCGAGCTCGACTACGCGAAGGCGAACCGGCTCGTCACCGGCGAGGCGTGGACACTCATCCCGCGGACCCGCTACCTCGGTAACGCGATCCTCTCGATGCTGACGAAAATCGCCTCTGGCTACTGGCACGTCGCCGACTCGCAGTCCGGATACACGGCGTTGTCGGGTCGCATGCTCCACGTGCTCGACCTCGAGCGCGTGTACACCGGCTACGGCTTCCCGAACGATTTCCTCGTCCATCTCAACGTCTGGAATGCGCGCGTGCGGGACTTCCCGTCGCGCCCGATCTACGGCGTGGGGGAGCGATCCGGCATTCGCTACCACAAGGTCGTTCCAAGGATCTCCTGGCTCCTCGTGAAGGGGTTCTTCTGGCGGCTGCGTGAGAAGTACGTGATCCGCGACTTCCACCCGCTCGTCTTCTTCTACGCCTTCGGGTTCCTCGCGACCTTCGCAGGCCTCGTCCTCGGGGGAATCGAGATTGGGTATCGGATCGCCGGGAATGACGTCAGCGTGGGCACCGTTGTCCTGATTGCCTTGTTGCTCATCTCAGGCTCGCAGTTCACACTCTTCGCCATGTGGTTCGACATGGAGTCGAACAAGGACCTCCGATGAGAGTCCTGTTCGCCCTCGCGGGCATCGTGCTCGTCGTGGCCGGCTGCGGAGCCGCCACGGCAGCCTCGCCGCCCAGGACGAGCTCGGTCGGGAGCCCCGGCGTCTTCATGACCCGGATCCTCCGGGAGGAGATCCACGGCCAGTGGGGCCTGCAATGGAAGGCCCTCCATCCGGCCCATCAGAAGCTCATCTCCGAGGCGCAGTACGTCGCGTGCTCGAGTCGGATGGGCACGGACTTCGCGACCGGCGACGAGGTGTTCCGTGTCCTCGACGTGCGGACCGAGAAGATCGAGGTCAGGGGCGTGCCCGAGCGCGTGTCGAAGCTCGTCACGGTCACGTTCCACCACCCCGGCAAGCAGAACGGGCTGACCTATCGCATGCACGCGGTGAACGTGAAAGGCCGCTGGGCCTGGATCCTCGGCGACAAGTTCCTCTCGGCGTTGGCCCGCGGCCGATGCCTGGACGGCTCGCCGCTCCGAGCCAGCGCGTAGCGTTCCCCTCGTGCGGGGCTACCGCCTCGAGCCGGTCGTCCTCGCGCTCGTCGCGCTGGCCGCGCTGCCGCCGATCAGCCTGACCGGCCCTCAGGACCGGACGCGCTACGAGCTCACGCGCCACCTCGCATTGCACGGCTCGATTCAGCTCGAGAACACGCTCTTCGACCGCGCTCTCTACAAGGGCCGCACGTACGCGGACAAGGCGCCGGGGATGTCGTTCCTCGCCGTGCCCTGGTTCGAGGTCGAGCGCGCGCTCGGGATCGCGAAGCCGCCTACCGAGTGGAAGGCCGAAGGCGATGCGTCCCTCTGGCTGATGCGCGTCCTGACATCGGGTCTCCTCTTCCTCGTGGCCGTGTTCGTCGTCGGCCGTCTCGCGGAGACGATCGCCGCAGGCACCGGTGCGATCACTGCCGCGCTCTTCGGTGTCGCGACGATGGCCGCACCGCTCGCACCGACCTTCTTCGAGCACGATGCCGCAGGCGCGCTCGGTATCTCCTCGTTCGCGCTCCTCTGGCGCGGGCGGCGCTCCAGCCGCTCGCTCTTCGCCGCGGGGCTCTGCGCCGGAACCGCGGTGATCTTCAACTACCAGTCGGCGATCATCGTCATCGCGCTCCTCGGGTACGCATTGACCACCGCTCGCCGCGGTGCACTCTGGTTCGTGCTCGGCGGCGTCCCGCCCGCGATCGCTCTCGGCTTCTACAACTGGACGGCGTTCGACTCGCCGTTCCGGCTCTCGTATCAGTTCGTCGCGAATGCGTATACCGAGGAGCAGCACGCTGGGCTCTTCGGCATCGGAGCGCCCTCGCTCCACGGCCTCTGGTACGTCTTCCTCGGCCACCGAGGACTGCTCGTCTGGTCGCCGCTCTGCATTGCCGCGCTCGTCGGGCTCGTCCTCCTATGGGGGCGAGGGTTGCGAGCCGAAGCCGTCACCGCCGGTGTGATCGTCGCCGGCTTCGCCGTTGCGGATGCCGGCTACTTCCTCCCGTACGGCGGCGGCTCCCCGGGGCCGCGGTTCATGGGGGCCGCATTGCCGTTCCTCGCCCTCGGTATCCCGGCGGCCCTCGCCCGGTTCCGGATCCCCGTGCTCGTCCTTGGGCTCGTGTCGGTGTTCACGATGACGATCCAGGCCCTGAGCTGGGGCGTTCGCAACGAGCTCGACACGGCCTACCTGCCCGGCAAGAACGACGTGATGGCGACGATCTGGATGGTCGCCGGGCTCCACCGCGACCTCGGCGCTGCGCTCGTGCTCGCGGCAGCGCTCGCGGCATTCGGCGTTGCCGTCGTGCGGCGATGAAGCGCATCGCCGCCGCCTCCGGTGGGGCGCTCTTCCTCTTGAGCTGTGCACTCGTGCGCGGCGGCCTCTTCGACCACCACCGCTACGGCGACGTCGCGCTCTACGGCCACTACGCGCACGAGATGACGAGCGGGCACTGGCCGTATCGCGACTTCTACGACGAGTACCCCGTGCTCGCCCAGCCGCTCTTCGCCTTCGTGCGCATCCTTCCCGGCCCGTTCGCGACCTCGTTCAAGTGGCTGATGGCTGCATGCGGCGTCGCCGCGATCGTCCTGATGGTCTCGATGATGCGCGAGTCGGCCGGCCGGCTTGCGGCCGCGGTGACCGTTGCCGGGCTCTCACCGCTCCTGATGGGTCCGGTCTTCCTCAACACCTACGATCTCTTCCCGGCGCTCCTGACGGTCGCCGCAGTCGCCGCCTTCGTCGCGGGCAGAGAGCGGACGACGCTCGTCCTGCTCGCGCTCGCGATCGCGGCGAAGATCTATCCGGTCGCGATCGCGCCGATCGTCCTCTACGAGGCATGGACGCGTGGCGCGCTTCGCCGCGCGGTTGCGTGGCTCGCAGGCGTTCTCGTGCTCGTGCACCTGCCGTTCGCCGTCATGGGCCCGGGCGGTCTCCGCTTCAGCTACTGGCTGCAGGTGAAGCGCGACCTCGAGTCGGAGAGCCTCGGCGGCGGGATCCTGCTCGTGCTCGACCGCCTCGGCATCCACTCCGTCACGCTTGCGAGACCAGGCGCCGGGCTCACGCGATGTCGTCGGCACGCTAGGCGATGCCGCCGGCGTCATCTCGACCCTGCTCGTGATCGCAGCGATCGCCCTCGTCACCTGGCTCTATATCCGAGGCGGGCGCGACCGAGTCGTCGCCTGTGCGGCGGCCGTCACCGGGTTCGTCGCATTCGCGAAGGTGCTTTCGCCCCAGTACCTCACCTGGCTCGTGCCGCTCGTGCCCGCGAGCCGGGATCGCGGAGGCCGGCACGCTCGCCCTCGCCCTCGTGCTCACCCACCTCGAGTGGGACCGCTTCGTCGAGGCCGCATGGCAGCGTCGAGAATTGGGGGCGCGTTCTCGGCCCGTGGATTCTCGTGCGCGACCTCGTGCTCGTGGGCCTCTTTGCCATGCTCGCGTTCAGGCTCCGGGCGGAAGCCACACTGCGAAGCCGCCGCTGACGACGCGGCGGTAGTGGGCGCGGCGAAGAAGTGGCGCGACGCCGCGCTCGACGTCGCCGCCGCGTACGAAGACATGCGCGACGTCGCGCTGCCGCTCCGCCTCGAGGTACGGCTTCGGGTCGATCCCGAGATCGTCGTGCGGATCGCCCGGCAGCACGCGCCCGTCTCGCACCAGCGGGTGCGAGTACGAGGCCTTCGCACCGAGGATCCTCGTATCCGACTCGAAGCTGATCCGCCACGCGACCCAGTAGCTCGCGAAGGCCGAGCGGATGTGGTGGGCGCGAAGCGTGTCGAGCATCGGGGTGATGCTCTCCGGCACCGCAGTGCCCTCCGTACGAAACGCGACGACGTCATGACGATCCAGCTCCACCAGGCCGCCGACCGTCAAGGCGAGCGCGACCGCGAACGCTGCGATCGCGCGCGTCGTCGTCGTGAGTGCGTAGGCGATGAGGATCGCGAACAACGGCACGACGAGAGTCAGGTAGCGCGGCTCCGACTGGAGCCACGTGTAGGGCGAGATGAAGTAGAAGAGCGGGAAGACCGCGACGATGAGCAGGATCGGCGCGAGTCGCGGCGGTCGCCGCCACAGAAGCCAGAGAAAGCCGATGACGAGCGCGAGGTAGATCGCGTAGCCGACGAGAGGCGTGCCGAGCCACTCGAACGACCATGCGAGACGGACGCCGATCGCCTCGGGGAGCGTCGCGACGACGAGGTTGTGCAGGTGCGCAGTCCAGCTGCCCTCGTTCGCGCCGGGATGCAGCGAGTACCAGTCGTGCCTCACGTTGCCGATGAGCCACGGCAATCCGCCGACGATCGCGGCGGCGAGGACGAGAGGCGCGTGGCGCACGACCTCGCGCCGCCGGTGGACGAGCCAGCCGAGTGCCGGTACCGCGATGATCGCGACCTGGGGGCTCGACCAGAGGCCGCACCCGAGCGCGAGCCCGAGCAGGACGAGGTCGCGCCGGGTGATGCGCTCGGCGAGCCGGAGCACGAGGAGCAGGACCGCGAGCCCGAGCACGAGCTCGGAGCCGTAGAAGCCGTGCGCGCGCGTCGACTTCCAGACGAAGTACGTCGGCCAGAGCCAGAAGAGGAGCGCCGCGTAGACGGCTCGACGCTCGTCGAGGACGCGCAGGCCGATGCGCCACACGAGGAGGGCGGCGATCGCCCAGAGCACGCAGACGACGGTCCGGATCGCCCATGTGTGCAGCCCGAAGACCGAGACGAGCGGCGCCGCGAGGAACTCCTCCTGTGTCCCGCCGTAGCCCTGGCCGGGGAAGAACGCGGGAAACGTCCCGTGCAGGATCCCGCGTGTCAGGAGCCCGACGACGGCCTCGTCCGCGTCGAGCGCGCCCTGCGGCAGGAGCGCCGCCCACACGCGCAGGCCGATGCCCGCCAGCACGGCGAGCGCGACGAGAGCCCGGCCGCGCGTCATGTCGTGCGCCGGATGAGCCCGAACGCCGCAGCCCACAGCACGAAGAGCTCGGGCAAGCTCGCGTACAGGAACCGCGGATGGTCGACCGTGTTGGCGTAGAAGCTGTAGAAGACCGGGTTGATCAGCAGGAACGCGAGCACGAGCGCAAGCGGCCACGGCCTTCGCACCGCGAAGGCGCCGATCACGGCCAGCGGCAAGATGATCGCGAGCGTGCGGAGGTCGAAGATCGACGAGTGCGTCCACGACGAGCCGATGTGCGCAGGATCGAATGGATCGCGCGGCCACGACTGCGGGTTGTCGAAGAGCTTCGGATACGAGAGCGGCCAGTAGACCGCGACGAGCGGCACGAGTGACAGCGCACCCGCGAGATAGGGCAGCGCCTCGCGCGTGCGACCGCGGAGGAAGACGATGAGCAACGCTGCGGCGGCGAGAAGGGCGTTCGAGACCTTCACGAGCGTCGCGTAGCTGAGTGCGCAACCGGCGAGCGCGAGCCGAACGTCTGTGAGACCCGGTGCGAGGACGAGCGCCGCGCCCGTCGTCACGAGCAGCGTCGAGAGCGGCTCGGTGTAGTTGTGCAGACCGACCTCGACTTCCCACTGCGCGTTCGCCCACGCACCGTGACCGGCGATCACGCCGACGAGGAACGGCCACGCGGTGAAGAACGCCGCAGCGAGCAGGCCGAGCGCGCGACGACCCGTCGCGTTCCGGCCGAGGTACGCGACCGCGACCACGGTCAGCGCCACGATGGCGAGCGAGAGCGCGAAGCCGACGTCCCACGCGACGTGCTTGCTGAGCCCGAAGAGGACTCGCACGACCGTCAGCGGCAGCGCCCACAGGAGCGGCCAGCCGAAGACGGCGGCGCCGCTCGGGTTCATCCAGTGCACGTCGACTGCAACGGCCAGCCCGAACGCGAGGGAGGCAGCGGCGACGAGCCACGCGCGCCAGTCGGGCCGGCGCCGCCAGAGCACGATGATCGCCAATGCCGCAGTGAGGACGAACAGCGCGTCGAGCGCCAGCACTGGGCGCGGCATCCGGCCCCACGCGGCCATGAACTCCCGCGTTGCCGCGTAGAACCCGGTGGCGTCGCCCTGAAGCCCTCCGTCACGGTGGGGACGGTCGAAGCGGGGCATCCCCGGCAGCGCATTTCCCTCGTCCGCGTACGCGGCAAGCGGTATCGCCACGCGGATCGCCGCGAGGAGGCCGAGCGGAGCCCACCAGCGCACCGGCCGATACTACGCGGCAGGGCGGTAAATCCTTTGTGAAGGGAGCAACCGGCCTCCGGAGGCGTCGCTAGCATCGATCCGATGCCGACCGCCGTCGTTACCGGAGGTGCAGGCTTTCTCGGTTCCCATCTGTGCGATGCGCTTGTCGCTGACGGCTACCGGGTGGTCTGTGTGGACAGCCTGGAGACGGGCTCGTTGCAGAACGTCGAGCATCTGCGGGGTGAGTCGTTCGAGTTCGTCAATCACGACATCACGCGCCATCTCGAGGTCGAGGGGCCGGTCGATGTCGTCTATCACCTTGCTTCGCCGGCGTCGCCGATCGATTATCTGCGGCTGCCGCTTCTGACCTTGAAGGTCGGCTCGCAGGGGACGCATAACGCGCTCGGGTTGGCGAAGTGGAAGCGGGCGCGGTTCCTGCTCGCCTCGACCTCGGAGGTGTACGGCGATCCGCTGATCCATCCGCAGCCCGAGACGTACTGGGGCAACGTGAACCCGATCGGCCCGCGGGGCGTCTATGACGAGGCGAAGCGGTATGCGGAGGCGTTGACGATGGCCTATCACCGCCAGCAGGGCCTCGATACCTGCATCGTCCGGATCTTCAACACCTACGGGCCGCGCATGCGCCCCCACGACGGGCGCGCGATCCCGACCTTCATCCGCCAGGCGCTCGCGAACGAGCCGCTGACCGTGTTCGGGGACGGGTCGCAGACGCGGAGCTTCTGTTATGTCGAGGACCTGATCCGGGGCCTGCGTGCGCTCGCCGGGAGCGACGAGCATCTGCCGGTCAACATCGGCAACCCGGCCGAGTACACGCTGCTCGAGCTCGCCCAGAAGGTGCTCGAGACGACCGCCAGCACGAGCGAGATCGTCTTCGAGGCGCTGCCCGTCGACGACCCGAAAGTCCGCCAGCCAGACATCACACGCGCCCGGCAACTGCTGGGCTGGGAGCCGCAGGTCACCCTCGAGGACGGGCTGCGGCGAACATTGCAAGCGAATACACGGGAGTCACTGAGTGTCTAAACGCATCGCGCTGATCGCGACGGCCATCGTTGCCGTCGCGAGCCTCGCCGTGTCCGCGGCAGGGGCATCACCCGCGGCAAAAGCCGCGAAGAAGAGCAGCAGGCTCATCGTCGGCATCAACGACGAGGCGTTCTCGCTGTACAACGACCCGAACGTCGCCTTCTCGACGCTGAAGACGCTGAAGGCGCAGGCCATCCGCGTCAACCTCTACTGGGGCGGGACGAAGTGGGCCGTCGCGGCGAAGAAGCCGACCGATCCCGACCGATTCCGGCGATCCGTCCTACGACTGGGCCGTCTACGACCGGCTCGTCCGGTACGCGAACCAGAACAACATCCAGGTCGTGTTCTCGATCCTCTTCACGCCGGCGTGGGCGAATGGGGGCAAGGCGCGCACCGTCGCGCCGAAGAACTTCAAGGCGCTGCACGACTTCGCGTACGCCGCTGCGTCACGGTATTCGGGCTTCTACACGCCGCCGGAGTGGCAGCGCGACCCGAACAACGCGACGAGCAACGCAGCCGTTGCCGAAGGTCTCGAAGTGGACGGCCTGGAACGAGCCGAACAACCCGATCTGGCTCACCCCGCAGTACAAGCGCGTCGGCAAGACGTGGCGCGTCGAGAGCGCGTTCCAGTACGCGAAGATCTGCAACGCCGTCTACAGCGGCATCCATGACGTGATCATCTCGCCGGAGCGCGGTCCGGTGCCGGGCGAGCAGGTTGCCTGCGGCGTCACGGGCCCGAAGGGCAATGACGCGCCGGCGACGAAGCGTGCGAGTGTCGATCCGCTGACGTTCCTCTCGCAGGCGCACAAGTTCGGGATGAAGAAGTTCGACGTCTACGCGCACCATCCGTACGCAGACATCGGGATGCGGGAGTCGCCGACGTTCATCCCGACGGGAAGACCAAGCGGCGCGTCCAGCTCGGCAACATCAACACGCTGCTGAAGCTGATCAGCCAGTACTACGGCGGCAAGCACCTGTGGATCACCGAGTACGGCTACCAGACGAACCCGCCGGACAAGACGTTCGGTGTGCCGTACTCGACGCAGGCGAAGTGGCTGACGCAGTCCTACGCGATCGCGCGCAAGAACCCCCGCATCGACATGATGCTCTGGTTCCTCGTCCGCGACGAGCCCGGCCTCGGCGGCTGGCAGTCGGGGCTCGCGACGAAGACGGGCAAGCACAAGCCGGCCTGGAACGCGTACATCAAGGTGCCGCGCGGACCTAGAGCAGGACTCGACCGTTCGCCGGAGGCCCTCCTCGAGGGGGGTCTCCGGCTTGTAGCCGAGCATGCGCTCCGACTTCGAGAGGTCGGCCCAGGAGTCCCGGAGGTCGCCGGCGCGCGGCGGGTGCTCGCGGCGCTTCGACCGGCTTGCCGAGGATCTCTCCGATCGTCGTCCGCGACGTGGTTCACGCTTGCCGGCGAGCCGGCGGCGACGTTGAAGATCTCCCCGCTCGCGCCGTCGGCTTCGCCGGCCCGCATCGTCGCGTCGACGACGTTGCCGACGTACGTGAAGTCGCGCGACTGCTCGCCGTCCCCGTAGACGTCGATCGGCTCGCCGGCGGCGATCTTCGTGATGAAGAGCGGCACGGCCGCCGCGTACTGCGAGAACGGGCTCTGCCGCGGGCCGAAGACGTTGAAGTAGCGAAGCACGACGCGTCTCGAACGACTCGTACACGCGCGAGAAGCTGACGCAGTAGCGCTCCGCGGCGAGCTTCGCGACGCCGTACGGCGAGACCGGGTCGGGCGGCGATCTCCTCGCGTCGTCGGCATCTGCGCGGCTCGAGCCGTAGACCGACGCCGACGAGGAGAAGACGACGCGGCGCACGCCCTCGTCGCGCGCGGCGAGCAGCACGTTCAGCGTCCCCTCGATGTTCACGGCGCTCGAGGTCAGCGGATCCTGGACCGAGCGGGGCACCGAGCCGAGCGCGCCGAGGTGGTAGACGACCTCGACCCCGCGGACGGCGTTGTGCACGCGCTCGTAGCTCCGCAGCTCGCCCTCGACGATCTCGACGTCGAGCCCCTCGAGGTTCGCGCGGTTGCCGGTCGAGAAGTTGTCGAGCACGCGCACCTCGTCGCCGCGCTCGAGCAGCCCGCGCACGAGGTTCGAGCCGATGAAGCCGGCGCCGCCGGTGACGAGCACGCGGGCCATCAGGCGACCGCCTCCACGTGGTAGTTCGCGTGCAAGCGTTCCGGGAGCGGTCGCGCAGGAGCGGAACCGCACGGTCGAGCGCCTCGCCGACGCGCGTTCAGCGCGCACGACGAACGGCACTGCGAGCGGCCGCGCATGCGCGCGCTTTGCGAGGAGGTCGATTCCGTGGCTGACGAGCATTGCAATGGTGGCGGCGGTCCCGGCGCCGGGGCGTGACGGTAACGGACGTCCATTCGGCATTTGTTCGGAACAGGCTGCTCGAGCCCGTGGTGCGTCCAGCGCCAGAGATCATCGGGATTCGGGTGAAACGGGTAGACGCCGTGCGTCGGCGAGCAGGACACGGCCGCCGGGCCGCACGGCGCGCCGGAGCTCGCGGACGCGCCGCGGCCGGGTCGGGGACGTGCTCGAGCACCTGGAGGCAGAGCACGACGTCGAAGCTCGCGTCCTCGACCGGGATCGCTCGATCGAGCCGTGCAGGTCTGCGTGCTCGTTCGCCGGGCACGTCGAAGCCGACGATCTCCGCCGCGCCCGTGAAGCAGCGCGCTCGTACGGCCGGTCGCCGCAGCCGACGTCGAGCACGCGCGCCCGCGACGTCCTGCGCGCGCGAGCCAGTCGAGCAGCGGCTTGCGCACCGGCGTATTGCACCGACGTGCGGCGTCGGCTCGCAGGCGCTCGCTCATTCGGTCGCATCAGTCTCGTCGCTGCGAGGCCGAAGGCGAGCCACGTCAGCGCGTCGAGCGGGATGCCCGCAACGAAGCCCTGCGCCGTCCACAGCCAGACGAGGAGCGCGGTCGCCAGCAGCGCAGTAGAGCGCCGTGCGCCGCGCCGTCAGCCGCTCGCACCGCGAGCCAGGCCGCGGTTCGCGAACACGCGCGACCCAGAGCGCGAGCCCGACGACGCCGAGATCGGCGAGCGCCTGAAGCCACGAGTTCTGCACGCCGTAGCGCCGGTCCGGCGCCGCCGACGGGAACGCGAGCGGCGCCTCGTCCGGGAAGCGCCGGTGCGCCGCCGGCAGGTACGGCTCGAAGTTCGCGGGCTCCGCCGATCCCTCCCAGCCGACGCCGAGCAACCGGATGGTCCTTCCAGATCTCGCCAGCCGATCCAGGCGAGGAGCGTGCGGTGCGCGTAGGTCTGCACCTTCGTCGGCTGCGATGCGTGCTTGCCGGGCGACGCGCCGAGGAAGCGCGCGAACGCATCGAGGTCGCTGCCGCGGATCGCGATCGCGCCGCCGAGCGACGACGAGCGCGACGGCGCCGATGACGCGCCGAGTCGTCGCGCACGTCGAGCTCGCGCCGCGACGAGCGAGGACGACGCCGAGCGCGACGAGCGCCGTCGCGAGCCCGAGCACCGATGCGATCGCGCCGGCGACGATCATCCCGAGCACGCCGCGTCACGGTCGCGACGCCGCAGTGAGCCGCGTGTCGCGGACGCGCGGTACAGCGAGCGCGACGATGCCGACGAGGAGCGCCGCGCCCGAGAGCGCGGCGAAGTCGGCCGAGGAGAGAAACGACGCCTGCCGGCGGCCGACGGTGCCCGCGAGGAAGATGTTCGGCGCCGAAGAACTGCGCGATGCCGACGACCGTCGCGAGCGCGCTCCAGAGCACGAGCGACCAGAGCGGCAGCGCGCACGTCGCGCCGTCCGCCGGAGCAGGAGCGCTGCCGACGGCGCGAGCAGCGCGTACTCGGCGAACTTCGCCGCCGTGACGCCGTGCGTCCGCCAGGGGTAGGACGAGGCGTGCTGCGTGGCCGAGCGCGACCTCGAGCGAACATCCAGACGACGAAGAGCGCACCGGCGAGCCAGAGCCGCCGGCCCGGCGCGAGCGCGCGCGAAGCCCTCGCCGGACGCCCGTCGCGCGCGCCGCGAGCCACGACCGCGAGCACGGCGAAGTCGGAGAGATAGGCGTTGACCGTCGTCGAGCCGAAGCCGACGGCGACGCCCGGCTGGTACGAGACGTGGAGGAAGAGGATCGGGATCGCCGCCGCGAGCACGACCGCGCCGGGCGAGACGACTCGGCTCGACAACCTGGTCGCCACGACGGACGGCGACTATACCCTCGGCTGATGCGCCGGCTCTTCGTCCGCCGTTCCCTGACGGCCGTCGGCATCTACTCGTCCGTCGTCCTCGGCTTCCTCGGCACCGTCGTCGCGACGCGCGAGTTCGCACTCGCGCGCACGTTCGGCGACTACGCGACCGTCATCTTCGCGACGGGCTTCTTCCAGTCGCTCTTCGACCTCACGGTCGAGGAGGCGCTCGTCAAGTACGGCTTCCGCTACGTCGCACGCGGAGGACTGGGGGCGGCTGCGCCGCCTCTTCTCGAGCGCGCTGTCGGTTCAAGCTCGCGGGCTCCGCCGTCGGCGCGATCGGGCTCGTCGTCTTCTCGCAGCTCGCGCCGTCCCGGCTCGAGACCCCGCTGCTGCTCGCCGCCGGGATTCCCGCTCGGCCAGTCGCTCGAGGGCCTCGCCGGCGCCGCGCTCTACCTGCGCAGCCGCTACGACATTCGCTCGCTGTTTCTCGGCTGGTCGATGGCGCTGCGGCTCGCGGGCATCGCGGTCGGCGCGCACTACGGGCTCGCGGCAGGCGTCGCGGGCGTGCTGGTTGCGCAGGTCGTCGCAACGGCGTCGTCGGCGTCGTCGGCCTCGCTGCTTTCCGGCGCTTCCCCGCAGCGCCGAACGCGCCCGCTCGGCGACGACCGACGGGAGATCGGCTCGTTCATCCTCCAGTCGAGTGCAGCAACCGGGGTGTTGTCGCTGCGCGAACGGGTCTTGCGCCGCTGCTCCTCGGCGCCGTCGACGAGCGACCACCCAGGTCGGTCTCTTCAAGGTCGCTCAGTCGCCGCAGTCGGGTTTCCAGGCGCTGTCGGCGCCTGCACGGATGGTGCTGCTTGACCGAGCAGACGCGCGAGTGGGAGCGCGGGCATCGTGCAGCGGTGCTGCGCGGCGTCAGGCGGTACAGCGCGGTTGCGCTGCTGGCGGCCGATCGTCATCACCCCGCCTCTGCTGATCTTCATCCCGGACCTCATCCGCTGGATCAACGGTCCGGAGTACGTCGGAGCGTCCGACTGCCGCGCGACTGTTCATCGTCGCAGCGGCAGTTCAGCTCGTCTTCGGGTGGACGAAGTCTTTCCCCGTCACCATCGGGCGACCCGGGCTGAGGGTATGGACCCACGGCCTCGAGACGCTCGTCGTGCTTCCGCTCGTGGTCGTCCTCGGCAGCATCTGGGGGGCGGAGGGAGCAGCGGCCGCAGTGCTCGCGGGAATGTGCGCTTTCGCCGCAGCGTGGACTGTGATCTTCCTTCGAGTGCGTCCAGACGACGTCGGTCCAGTGGCGCTCGATGAGGCGCTGGCTGAGGAGGAGGCGGAGGCGGGAGTGCTTCTCCGATGAACGTGCTCATCGTCTCCGGTATCTGGCCACCGGACGTAGGCGGTCCAGCATCGCACCGGACCCGAGGTCGCTCGATACCTTCTCGAACAGGGGCATTCAGTACGAGCGGTCGTAACGGCGGACGCGAAGCCCGCGGAAGAGCCGTTCCCCGTGCACTGGATACGCCGCTCGTATCCGTTGGGGGTCAGACATGCTGCGGCCACATTCGAGATCGCTCGACTTGCGCACTCTGCGGACGTCGTCTACTCGACCGGAATGTTCGCGCGAACCGCTGCCGGCGCCACGACCGCGCGGCGCCCGTACGTTCTCAAGTTGACCGGGGATCCCGCGTTCGAGCGAGCGCGTGCGCGCGGGATCGCCCACGGCACGATCGAGACGTTCGACAGCCTAGAGAGCGACTGGCGGCTCAAGCCCCTACGCACGCTGCGCCACATGACCGTTGCGGGCGCACGGCACGTCATCGTCCCCAGTGCCTTTTTGCAGGAGTTCGCGCGCGACTGGGGCGGGTCTCCCGATCGCCTGACCGTAATCCCAAACGCGCTTCCGATCCTCCAACCCGACAGAAAGAGTCGCGACGAACTGCGTCGCGAGTTCGGCATGGACGGCCCGACCGTGGTCTTTGCGGGGCGCTTCGGTCCGCAGAAGGCGCTCGATGCTCTTGTTGCCGCGGTCGCATCCGTCGACGGCGTCGTCCTTTTCCTCGCAGGTGACGGTGTCCCGCCTCCCGCGGCCCCGCGAGTCCGCATTCTCGGCGCGCTGTCGAGAGGCCGCACGCTCGATCTGTTCGCCGCGGCCGACGCGAGCGTACTCGCCTCGACGTGGGAAAACTTCCCGCACACGGTGGTCGAATCCTTGTCGGTCGGCACGCCGGTGATCGCGACGGCAGTTGGAGGAGTCCCCGAGGTCGTCGACGACGGCGTGAACGGTCTTCTCGTGCCGGCGAACAACAAGGAAGCGTTCGCCGCCGCACTTCGGCGCTACTTCGCCGACGATGAGCTGCGTGGGCGGCTCCGGGCGGCGGCGGCCGGCTCCGTCGAGAGATATCGGCCCGAGCGCGTATACCACGACCTCGAACTGATCCTTCTCGGAGCCGCTGAGTGAACATTCTCATCGTCTCGGGCATCTGGCCGCCGGATATCGGAGGTCCGGCAAGTCATGCACCCGATGTTGCCGAGGCTCTGACTGCACACGGTCACTCGGTGCGAGTCATCACCACGGCGCATCAAGCGCCAGAGCCGCGGGAGTATCCGATCGATTTCGTCTCGCGGTCGCTACCGCCGGGACTGCGTCACGCTGCCGTCAGCGCCCTGGTGGCTCGTCGCTCGGCGGCCGCCGACGTCGTGTACGCGACGAGCATGGTGGGTCGCAGTGCGCTCGTAGCACGGGCGCCGCTCGTCGTGAAGGTCGCGGGAGACGCTGCGTTCGAGCGCGCGCTTCGGCACGGCCTCTATGCCGGTGGTCTCGCCGACTTCGCACAGGCTGATCTCGGATATCGCGCGAGCTTCTTGCGGCGTTGGCGATCGCTCGTCGTGGGCAGGTCGGTCCACGTACTCTGTCCGAGCGAGTTCCTCCGAGAGGTCGTCATCTCGTGGGGGGTCCCGGCGGCGAAGGTGTCCGTCCTCCCGAACGCAACACCGGCGATTCCGGCTCTGCGCGGGCGGGCCGAGCTACGGGCCTCGTTCGGCATGAACGGTCCATCCGTCGCGTTTGCCGGCCGTCTGACCCAGGCGAAAGCCGTGCATGTCCTGCGCAAGGCGATCGAGATCGTGCCCGAGGTGTCGCTCTTTGCTGCCGGTGACGGGGAGGAGCGCAGCGAGCTCTACGGTCCGCGTGTGCACACTCTCGGTGCGCTACCGCGTGAGCGCGTTCTCGAGTTGCTCGCCGCTGCCGACGCAGTGGCCCTCTCTTCGGCATGGGAGAATTTCCCGCACGTCCTCGTGGAGGCGCTTGCCGTCGGAACACCGGTCATCGCAACTGCGGTCGGCGGAGTGCCCGAGATCGTCGCCGACGGCGTGAACGGGTTGCTAGTACCGCCACACGACCCCGATGCGCTCGCCGTTGCCATCCATCGTCTCCTGTCGGATGTCGACCTACGGTCAAAGCTGGCGGCCGCAGCGGCCGAGTCCGTAAACCGGTTCTCTGCCGAGGTGGTCTATCGCGACCTCGAGGTCGTGCTGGCAGAGGTTGCCCATTCAAGGCGGCAGTCGTGAAGCCACGCGTACTCTTCGTCGGTCGCACGCGCTACCGGCTGCCGCTCTCGCCGAGTCTCGCGCGCAAGTTCGACGCGCTCGCAGAGGAGATCGACGTGCGCGTGCTCGCATCCGCTGCGCCCGGCTCGCCGATCGCCGACGCGACGTTCACGCTCGTGCCTCCGCTGCAGCCGCACGTGCTCGACGGGATCGCGTTCTGGCTCGCGCTGCCGTTCCGCGTCTCGCGACTGCTGCGCGCGTTCCGCCCGCAGACGGTCGTGTGCCAGACCGCGTACGACGCGGCTGCGACGCTGCTCGCGCGCCGCATTGCACGCCTGCCGGCACGGGTCGTCGTCGAGGTGCACGGCGACTGGCGCACCTCGACCCGGCTCTACGGCTCGTCGGCTCGGCGGCTGGTCTCCGGCGTCGCCGATCGCGTCGCGGCCGCGGCACTCCGTCGCGCCGACGCGGTTCGAACCGTGTCGCCGTTCACGACCGGTCTCGTGCAAGGAGTCGGCGTAGAGCCGGCCGACGAGTTTCCCGCATACATGGAGCTCGAGCCGTTCGTCGTCGAGCCCGCTCCGCTGCCGCAGCAGCCCGTCGCGCTCTTCGTCGGCGTGCTCGAGGCGTACAAGAACGTCGACGGGCTCGCGCGGGCGTGGCGGCTCGCAGCCCCTCGCGTACCCGCGCCGCGCTGCACATCGTGGGCAAGGGAACGCGCACCGACGTCGCCGAGGCGCTCGTCGCGCGACGGGCGCACGCTGGGACGTCGATCTCACGCCCGCCGAGGTTGCGCGCGGCGCTCGACGACGCCTGGGTCCTCGTCCTCCCCTCACGCTCGGAGGGCATGGGTCGCGTGCTCGTCGAGGCGTTCTGCCGCGGCCGAGGCGTGATCGGAACGCGCGCGGGCTCGATTCCCGACCTCGTCACGGACGGGGTGCTCGGGCGTGCTCGTCGAGCCGGGCGACGACGACGCGCTCGCGGACGCGATCGTCGCGCGTCCTCTCCGACCGCGCACTCGCCGAGCGGCTCGCCGCGGGCGCCCGGGAGGCGGCGGCGCCGTGGCTGCAGACACCGGAGCAGTACGCGCACCGCATGCGAGAGCTCGTCGTCGCATGAGGATCGTCTTCGTCACGCAGGCAGCCGATCCGGCGCATCCCGTGCTCGCGCGCGACGCTGCCGAAGATCCGCGCGCTCGCAGATCGCGTCGACGAGGTCGTCGTGATCGGCGACTCGGTCGTCGCTGATGCGCTTCCGGCGAACTGCCGCGCGAAGAGCTTCGCGGCGACCTCGCAGGCCGGGCGGGGTGCGAAGTACCTCGCCGCGCTCGCGCCCGAGCTTGCTCAGCGTCCCGTTGCGATCGTCGCGCACATGGCGCCCGTCTTCGCAGTGCTCGCCGCGCCGGTCGCCCGGCCCTTCCGCGTGCCGCTCCTGCTCTGGTTCACCCAGCAGGCGGGCGGGCCGGCCCTGCAGGCGGCGGAGCGCGTCGTGGACAAGCTGCTGACGGTCGACGTCAGGAGCGTGCCGCTCCGCTCGGCGAAGGTCCGTGCGATCGGGCACGGGATCGACGTCGCCGCGCTCCAGTGCGTGCCCGAGCGGCGGCCGCCGCTGCGGCGCCTGCTCGGCCTCGGCCGCTACGCGCCGGTCAAGGGCTGGGAGACGGCGCTGCGCGCGCTGACCGAGCTCCCGGACGCGACGCTCTCGCTGCACGGGCCGGTGCTCACCGAGGGCGACGAGGTCGAGCGTGCCGCGGCTCGAGCGGCTCGCCGTCGGAGCTCGGGGTCGGCGATCGCGTCACGTTCGGCGGCGAGGTCCCGTACGCGCAGGTGCCGCAGCTCTTCGGCCTCGCCGACGCGCTCGTGAACGCAACGCGCGGCAATGCCGCGGACAAGGTCGTCTACGAAGCCGCCGCCGCCTGCCTGCCCGTCTTCGCGGCGTCGCCGGTCTTCGACACGCTGCTGCCGGAGGGCCTTCGCTTCCACGGCGACTACCCGTCGTCACTCGCCGAGAAGATTCGCAGCTACGAGGGCGGCGCCGGCCCGCGCGCTGCGCGCGATCGTGGAAGCGGAGCACTCGGTCGGCCACTGGGCCGAGCGGGCTAGAGCGGGCTCGAGGACTCGTCAAGGAGCGAAGGTGCCGGCTTTGCCGGCCGGGAGCGGGCATGAGCAGCCGCGCGTGCTCTTCGTCTCGCGCGAGCGCTTCCGCCTGCCGCTCGACGGTGCGCAGAAGCGCAAGTGGGACGCCGTCGCGGCGGTCGTCGACCATCGCGTGCTCGCGGCGGCACCCGAGGGCTGGCCGACGCGGCGACGAGCGCTTCCGGCTCGTCGGGCCCGCGCGGCCGCGCATCCTCGACGGCGCGCTCTTCTACCTGCTGCTGCCGTCTCGCATCGCGCGCGAGCTGCGCGCGTTCCGGCCCGACGCCGCGCTCGTGCAGGGCGTCCACGAGGTCGATCGCGTTTCTCGCCGCCCGCTCGCTACGCTCGTGTGCCGACGAAGGTGATCCTCGACGTGCAGGGCGACTGGCACGAGGCGACCCGGCTCTACGGCTCGCCGTTCCGTCGGCTGCTCAATCCGGTGAACGACGCGTTCGCGCCGTACGCGGTGCGCGGCGCCGATGCAGTGCGCACCGTGTCGACGCAGACGACGGGCCTCGTCGAGTCGCTCGGCGTCGACGCCGGCCGCGATCTTCCCGTCGTATGTCGACGCCGACGGCTTTCCTCGAACGACCGCCCGGCGGCGCTGCCCGACGCGGCCGCGCGCGGTCTTCGTCGGCGTGCTCGAGCGCTACAAGGCGTTCGACACCCTGGTCGAGGCGTGGCGGCGCGCCGCGCCGCAGCGTGCCCGACGCGATGCTGCACATCGTCGGCGAAGGAACGCTCGCGCGACCGGGCCGAGGAGCTCGTCGCCGACCTGCCGGAGCAGACCGAGTGGTCGCGGCGGCTCGCCGCCGAGGAGGTCGCCGCCGCGATGGACGCCTCCTGGCTCGTCTGCCTGCCCTCGCGCTCCGAGGGTCTCCCGCGCGTCGCGCTCGAAGCGGCCTGCCGCGGCCGCGCGATCGTCGGCGGCAACCGCGCGGGCATCCCCGACGTCGTGCAGCGACGACGTGAACGGCCTGCTCGTCGACCCCGACGATCCCGACGAGCTCGCCGACGCGCTCGTCCGGATCCTCTCCGACCGCGCCGCTTGCCGAGCGGCTACGGGGCCGCCGCGCGGCGCACGGGCGAGGAGTGGGGCGTGACGCCGGCCGAGTACGCCGCGAAGGTGCGCGCGCTCGTCGACCGGCTACTCGCGGGCTAACCTGGAACCGGCGTGCGCGAGCAGATCAAGCAGCTGCTGAAGAACTCCGTCTACCGCGCGATCGGCGAGACGGCGAACGGGCATCGGCGCCGTGAACGGCGACGGCCGCAGCCTGCGCGTGCTCATGTACCACAAGGTCAACGACCTGCCGAAGGCAACCGGATGTCGATGCCGGTCTCGCTCTTCGACGAGCAGATGGCGCAGCTGCGCGAGCTCGGCTACACCGTCGTCGACCTCGACGCCGTGCTCGCGCACTACGTCGAGGGCGCGCGCCGCTGCCCGACGGCGCGGTGCTCATCACCTTCGACGACGGCTACCGCGACAACCTCGAGAACGCCGCGCCGGTGCTGCACCGGCACGGCTATCCGGCGGTGCAGTTCGTGCCGCTCGCGTACGTCGGCGACCGCCAGCCGCTGCCGCACGAGGAGCACCTCGCCGCGAGCGGCGTGATCAACCGCACCGTCGACTGGGAGGAGCTCGGCGAGCTCGAGCAGCTCGGCGTGCGCATCGAGTCGCACGGCATCAGCCACCGCCCGCTCGCCGACCTCGAGCTCGACGAGGCTGCGCGCGAGATCGCGATCTCGAAGCTGCGGCTCGAGGAGCGGCTCGGGCGGCCCGTGCGCGCGTTCTCGTACGTGAAGGGCTCGGAGGCGCACTACAAGCAGGTGCACCTGAGCCTCGTGCGGCAGGCCGGGCTACGACGTCGCGTTCACCGCGGTCTCCGGCGCGAACACGCCGTCGAGCGATCCGCTCCAGCTGCGCCGCTACAACGTCGAGCCGTACTCGCCGCGCACGTTCGAGCTCGTGCTCGCCGGCGCGTGCGACCTGATCGCGGTGAAGGACACGGTCACCGGCACGCGCGCGCGGCGCGTCTTCAACGCCGCGCTCGGCACGTCGTCGAAGTGATCGTCGAGCCCGCGGGGCGCGACGAGTTTCTCGCGCTGATGCAGGAGACCTACGGCTCGGCGATGTCGCCGGCCGAGTTCGACTGGTGGTTCGACCGCAATCCCGCCGGGCCGCGCATCCTGAACGAGGCGCGCGACGACGACGGCGACGTCGCTCGGCGTGCTCGCGATGTCGCTTCGCGCGGATGAGCCAGGGGCTCGCCGCGTTCGCCGTGCATGCGGTGACGACGCCGGCGGCGCGCGGCCGCGGCGTCTTCTCGACGCTCGAGCTGCACAACGAGCAGGAGGCCGCGGCGCGCGGGCGCGCACGTGGGCGCTCGGCTTCACGAACCCGATGGCGGGGCCGATCCTCGTCGGCAAGCTCGGCTGGGAGGACGTGACGTCGCTCCGGATCTGGGTTCGGCCGAAGCGGCTGCGCCGAAGCGCGGGCGGGGCGCGCTACGCGCGCCCGGGCGTCGCCGCCGTTCGACCGCCGACGCGCGTGCGTTCCGCGGACACCACATCGTCCGCGACGCCGCAGTACCTGAACTGGCGCTACGCCGACTCGCCGCGCCCGTACGCGTCGACGGCGGCGACGGCTGGGCGTCGTCACGCACGCCGTCTGGCACGGCTTCTCGTCGGCGGTCATCTGCGAGCACGGTCGGCGGGCTCGGCTGCTGCGCCGCTGCGTCGCGCTCGTCGACGCCGACATCGCGGTCGCGATGGTCAACCCGGGCGAGGAGCGCGCGTTCCTCGCCGCAGGCTTCGTGCCGACGCCGCGCACGATCCGCTTCATCGGCAAGCGCCTCACCGACGGACGCGCCGGAGCTGCCGAAGCGGCGCGACGCGTGGCACTTCACGCTCGGCGACCTCGACTTCTTCTGATGCGCAAGCTGATCTTCGCGACGCAGAGGCTCGACCCGGGCGACCCGGTCCTCGCCGCGACCGTGCCGATGGTGCGCGCGCTCGCCGAGCGCGTCGACGAGCTCGTCGTCCTCTGCGACACGGCGGTCGACGGAGCGTGCCGGAAACGCGCGCGTGCACGAGTTCGGCGCGCCGACGCAGGCTGCAGCGCGGCGCGCGGTTCGAGCGCGCGCTCGCCGGCGAGCTGCGCGCGGGCCGATCGGCGTCGTCGCGCACATGGTGCCGCTCTACGCGGTCCTCGCCGCGCCGCTCGTGCGGCCGCGCCGGATCCCGCTCGCGCTCTGGTACACGCACTGGAAGGCGCACGCCGTCGTCCGCGCCGCGGAGAAGGTCTGCACGCACATCCTGTCGGTCGACGGGCGCTCGTTCCCGCTGCGCTCGCGGAAGGTGCGCGGCGATCGGCCACGGCATCGACGTCGGCGAGTTCGCGTGCTCCGAGCCGCCCGCGGGGCCGCCTCGCGCGCGCTCGTGCTCGGCCGCTACTCGCCGGCGAAGGGGCTCGAGACGATCCTGCAGGCAGCGGCGCTCGCAGGCGTGCACGTGGACGGCGCACGGCTCCGACGCGACGTTCGAGGAGTACAAGCGCGAGCCTCGAGTCGAGCTTCCCGGGCGCCGAGCTCGGCGGGCCCGTACCGCGCGCGCAGGTGCCCGCGCTCTTCGCCCGACAGCCACGTGCTCGTGAACAACATGCGCGCCGGGAGCGCCGGACAAGGTCGTCTACGAAGCGGCCGCGTCGTGCCTCCCCGTGCTCGCGTCGAATCCGGTGTTCGACGATCTGCTGCCCGCCGAGCTCCGGTTCGACGCGCGACGATCGCGGAGGGCCTCGCCGAGCGGCTGCGGACGCTCGATCGCGCGCCGCCGGCCCGAGCTGCGCGAGACCGTCGTCGCAGGCGCCACTCGGTCGAGCACTGGGCCGACGAGCTCGCTCGCTACCGTTTCCGCGCGATGAAGCCGAGCGGCACGATCCTCCATCTGCAGAAGGTCGCCGGCATCTCCGGCTCGGAGGCGCATCTCCTCTCGCTGCTGCCGCGCGCTGCGCGAGCGCGGCTGGGACGTCCGCATGCTGATGCTGCACGAGAACGAGCCGGGGGCTTGGGACTTCGCGCGCGCGCTCGAGGCGCGCGGCGTCCCGCTCGACGCGATCCCGCTTCGTGCCGACGTCGACCCGATCGCCTTTGCGCAGCTCACCGCGTATCTCGTGCGCATGCGGCCGGCGATCCTGCACACGCACCTCGTGCATGCCGACGCCTACGGGCTTCTCGCCGGGACGGTCGCGCGCGTGCCCGCTTCGCTTCTCGACGAAGCACGGCTTCAACGAGTTCCGCGAGGCCCCGTACTTCGGCGTCGCCGATCGCGCCTTCGCGAGCCTCGCGCACGTGCACATCGCGATCTCCCGCGGCCTCGCGCACTACCTCGAGGACGTCGAGGGGTTCGACCGCGAGAGCTTCGAGATCGTGCACTACGGCATCGACCCCGACGGCGAGCCGAAGCCGTACGCGGGACGGCGTGCCGCGGCTTCTCTGCGTCGGCCGCCTGATCCCGATCAAGGGCCACATCGTGCTCCTGCGCGCGTTCGCCGAGGCCAAGCGGGAGCTTCCCGGCCTCGAGCTCGAGATCGCGGGCCGAGGGCCGCTCGAGCCGGCGCTGCAAGGCGCTCGCGCGCGAGCTCGGCGTTGCCGACTCGGTCCGCGTTCCTCGGTCACGTCGTCGCCGATCCAGGCGGCGATCGAACGCGCGGCGGTCGTCGTCGTGCCGTCGATGGGCGAGGGCTTCGGCATGGTCGCGCTCGAGGCGATGGAGCGTTCGCGTCCGGTCATCGCCGCCGTCGGTCGGCGGCCTCGGCGAGCTCGTGCGCGACGGCGAGACCGGTGTGCTCGTCGCGCCAGGAGAGGCGGCGCCGCTTCGCGATGCGATCGTCCGCGTCGCCGGCAATCTCGACCTCGCCCGGCAGATGGGCGAGGCCGGCCGCCGCCGCGCTCTCGCCCGCTTCCTTCAGATCTCGTGCACCGAGCGGACCGAGCTGCTCTACGAGGGCGCGCTCGAGCGCGTCGCGTGAAGATCCGGCCGGGCGGTGCGGCCGACGTCCCGGTCGTTCTCGCGCTGATGGACGAGGCGGTGGAGTGGCTCGTCGAGCGAGGACAGACCGAGCAATGGGGGACGGAGCCCATCTCCGGGAGAGGATCGTTCGTCGCGCAGCTCGAGAGCTGGGTGCGAGACGGCGGCCTACGGATCGCGGAGTCCGCGGGGGAGCCGGTCGGTGCGCTCATCGTCGGCCCGCATCAGCCCTACGTTCCGCCCGCGGACGAGCCGGAGCTCTACGTGATCCTGCTCGTGACCTCGCGCCGCCGCGCGGGCATGGGAATCGGCTCGGAGCTCGTCGAGCATGCCATGACGGAGGCGCGCGCGGCGGGCGTCCAGCTGCTGCGGGTCGACTGCTGGGGCGGGCGCGCCGTCGCTCGTCGGCTGGTACGAGGCGCAGGGCTTCGTCGCCACGGAGGGCTTCGCGGTCGGCGACTGGCAGGGTCAGCTCCTCGAGCTGCGGATCGACTCGTAGAGCGCGGCCGTCCGGTCGGCCATCCGGGCGACCGAGAACTCCCGGACGGCGCGCTCGCGGCGCGGCCGTCTCCGAGCTGCGGCTCGCTCGAGCGCCGACGCGATCGCGGCGCGCGAGCGCCGCGGGTCGTCGGACGCGACGAGGAGGCCGTCCGCGTCGACGACGAGCTCGGGCAGCGAGCTGACGTCCGTTGCGACGACCGGCAGCCCGGCGAGCATCGCCTCGAGCACGCCGAGCCCGAATCCCTCCCAGCGCGCCGGGTGCACGAACACCGTCGCCCGGCGAAGCCAGGCGGCGACGTCCGGGACGCGGCCGGGGAGAAAGACGCGGCGCTATGCCGGGCTCCGCGCGCTCTCGAGCTGCCGCGCGCTCGGGCCCCTCGCCGAGGACGACGAGCACCACGTCGTCCGGCAGCGAGCGCAGCGCGCTCGATCGCGGTGTCGAGTCCCTTCTGGCGGGTGAGGCGCGAGACGGCGAGGAGCACGCGTGCGTCCGGGGGACGTCATCCGGCGCGTTCTCGCCCCACGGCTCCGGCAGGTCGTCGAGTCCGTAGTGGATCGTCTCGACCTTCGCCGGCGGAATGCCGACGCGCTCGACGGTGAACCGGCGCAGAGCGTCCGTGATCGTGATGACGCGATCGGCGGCGTGCGCGAGCGTCCGCTCGACGTAGCGGAACGGCGCCGGCGCGAAACGGATCGTCGTTGTGCTTCGTCGAGACGAGGCTCCGCCCGCGAAGCTTCGCTGCGACGCGCGCCGTAGACGTCCGCGTGCACGAGATGGGTGTGCACGATGTCGGCGTCGAGCGCGCGAACGAGGCGCGCAGCGAGCAGCGGATCGACGTCGCGAGGCGCTTCGATGCGGATGGAAGGGACGCGAAGCGCGCCGTAGAAGTCCGACGGGTCCCACGCCGGGTCGTCGAGGCCGACGAAGAGCGGCTCGATCCCCCGCTCGGCGAGCGCGGGCAGCAGCGTGAGCAGATGGCGCTCGGAGCCGCCGATCCCGCGCATGCGGTGCACGTGCGCGACTCTCATCGGGCGCGAACGCGGCGGATGACCGCGTCGATCGTCGCCGCGGCGAGCAGTGCGAGCAGGAAGTCCCAGGCAACGCGGTAGCGCGTGGCGCCGACGAACGCGAGCGCGGCGGCGGTCTGGTAGGCGAGCAGCAGGACCGCGAGCACGGCGAACGCGCGCGGCACGAGGAAGACCCCGACGGCAGCGAGCACGTACAGGGCGATCATGTACGCGGGCTCGACGACCCGCCGGCCGACGTCGAGGTGCGTCCCCTCGCCGGGCCGATCGGTCGTCTCGAGGACGTTCGGCTGCCAGAGGAGCTTCGCGGAGTAGAGCGCGAGCTTCGCCTTCCCGCCCGGGTCGTCGCGCCAGTAGTCGAAGGCGAGGTCCTGGTAGAAGCGCATCTGGAGGCACTCGTCCGGATGCAGGATGCGGTGCTTGTTGATGTAGATGCCGTTCGCCTCCTCCGGCGTGAGGTGACCGGGCTCCGGCGGGCGCGGCGGGTGCTGCCCGATGTTGTCGATCCACTGCCCCGAGCGCAGGAGATCGTAGGTCCGAGGGTTGTTCGCCTTCCACATCGCGCGGCCGTCCGTCGTCAGCGTGAAGCAGCCGACGCTTGCCTCGTTCCGGACGAGCCAGGGGAAGACGGCGACCGCGGAGCCCGCGAGGATGACGACGGCCGAGACCGCCGCAATCCGCGTGCGCGGTAGACGCCAGACGACGTAGAGCGCACAGAGGATCGGCAGGAAGACGAGGCGCGTGTTCCCGAGCATCGAGACGCCGGCTGCGAGGCCGAGGAGCGTCGACCGGAGCGCATTGGGCTTCTCGACGACGAGCAGCGTGAGGAGGACCACGGCCGCGGCGACGAGTTGGTCGACGATCTCGCGATTGACATGGACGTCATGCCAGACGAGATACGGGTTGAGCGTCGAGATGACCGCAGCAATCGTCGCGCCGCGGGTCGAGAGGAAGCGGCGCCCGATCTCGAGCACGAGCCACGCGGTCACGAGTGCGACGGCGATCTGCACCGGTGCCACCGACCACCAGTTTGCGCCCGCTACCCAGTAGATGGGGATGAGGAACCAGGCATAGAGGGGTTGCGTGTACGCCGACGGGGCGCCAGGCACGAAGCCGAATGTCCCGTGGTCGATGTACATGCGCGCGATCGTGTCGCTCTTCTCGGTGAAGCTCGACGTCAACGCCCCGCGCTCGTGGAACATGACGACGAGCCGCGGCACGACGCACGCAACTGCAACGATCGAATACGACAGTCGTCTGTTCACGTAGATTCCGCCGCAGTGTGCCTAGCGCGGCTGTCGTCTCCTGTCACCTCGAGCAGCCGCTCGACGATGCGGCATGGCGTCGTTTCGAGGCGCTTCGGCGTTCGCGCCCGGGCGGCTTCGACATTGTCGCGCTGATCCGTCCTCCCGATCCGTCCTTCGGCGAAGACGAGGAGCGGTGGCTCGAGCGCGCACGCACACTCGGAGATCTCGGCCTCCACACGCACTGGACGAGCCCGACGCATGCGCGTCCGACATCCGGCGACCCCGCACAGCGGGTGCGCGACGAAGCGTCGTGGCTGCACGAGCGCGGACTCACGCCGCGCTGGTTCTGCGGGGGAGGCTGGTACACGGATGACGCAGTTCGCGAAGCAGTGCGAGAGATCGGGCTCGTCGACTGCACGGAGCGCGGCGGCCGGCCGCGTCCGGGCGTCCTGCCGACGACGCATTCACTCGGGCAGCTCGCACGCGCCGTGCTCGGGCCGCTCCCGGAGTACATCCATGCGTACTTCCACGATTACGACCTGCTCGAGACGCAGCGTCGCGTCGCTCTCGTCATGTCGTTGACGGTGCTCGGCCGGCGCTCCCAACGCGCCGACGCGCTCGCACTCGCGCAGTGAGCTCGACGATCGCGGTGCTTGCGAGCAGAGCCAGCAGGAAGTCCCACGGCACGCGGTAGCGCGTCTCCCCGACGAAGGCTATCGCGACGAGCGTCTGGTAGCCGAGCAGGAGCACCGAGAGAACCGAGAGGAATCGCGGCACGAAGAAGAGGCCCGCGAACGCAAGGATGTAGAGCGGGATCATGTACGCGGGCTCCGCCGAGCTCCGCAGCGTGTCGAGCCAGCTTCCCGCGCCCGGGCGCCCGCGCGTCTCCACGACATCCGGCTGCCAGAGCCATTGCGCGTCGAGCGGAATGAGCCGCGCCTTCTCGCCCGGATGATCGATCCAGAAGTGAACGACCTTGCTCTGGAACTCGTTCATCTGAGCACACTCGTCGTACGGCAGTACGACGCCCGTCTGCCGCCAGTGGTCGAAGACGTCTTGCGGTGTCGGTGGGAACGACTTCGGCTGCGGCACGTGATCGATCCAGCCGCCGTGCTTGAGCGTGTCGTACGTGTTCACGTTGTTGGCCTTCCACAACGCGCGCGCGTCCGTCGTCACGGCGAGGCAGCCCACGCTGACGTCGTTTCGCACGATCCACGGCAGCACGACGACCGCCGCGCCGGCGAAGAGCGCCGCCACGCCGAGCATCGTTCGACGGGAGACCCGTGCGCGCCAGAGGAGGTACGCGCCGAGGACGAACGGCAGGCCTTCGAGACGGACGTTGCCGAGCACGCCGAGCCCGATCACCGCCCCGAGCGGCAGCGCCCGCTGCCAGCCGAGCCGCTCGCTCGCGTGCAGCGTGAGATACACGATCGCCGCGGCGAGGAAGTGATCGAGGATCTCGCGGTTCATGTGGACGTCGTGCCAGATGAGGTACGGATGGACTGCGACGAGGATCCCCGCGATGAACCCGACCGTCGGCGAGACCCACCGCTTGCCGATCTGCCAGACGATCAGCGTCGTGCAGGTTGCGATCGCGACGTGCGCGAGGCCGACGACGAGCCAGTGGCGGCCGAAGATCCAGTAGAGCGGGATGAGGAACCAGCCGTAGAGGGGCTGGGTATACGCCGATGGATAGCCCGGGATGAAGCCGTACGTCCCGGACGCGAGGAACGTTCGCGCGAAATCGTCACCTTTGTCGGTGAACGACGCGAGAATCGCGCCCCGCTCGTGCAGCAGCGCGGCGAGTCGCGGGAGCGCGGTGACGGCCGCGAGGAGGAGGACGGCACTGCGCGTGCGCACGGAGGGGCAAGCCTAGCCGAGTACAATTGTTGTCCTCGTGGCGACCAAGATCATCGTCGGTGTCAAGGAGGACGAGCCCGGCGACATTCGCCGAGCGCGCATCGTCCCGTCGCCGATCCAGGTCCGCGCCCTCGTCCGCCGGCTCGTGAGCATCGTTGCGCTTGCGGCGATCGACGTCGGGGGGCTCGCGGTCGCGATCTACCTCGCGCTCGTCCTCCGCGAGCTCTACTACGACGAGAGACCGGTTCTGTGGGGGCTGCCCTGGCAGGCCGAGGCCGAGTGGCTCCCCTTCCTCGTCATCGTCACGGTCCTCGTGTTCTGGCGGGGCGGGCTCTACGCGCCGCGGGAGCGACGTGCCGGCCTCGGCGCAGTCGTGTCGTCGCTTCTTCTGGTGACCGTGATTGCGCTTGCGTTCGTCGTCGGAACGGGGTACCAGCACACCACGTTCGGTCTCTACGCAACGGCTTTCGTGCTTTCGGTCGTGATCATCGGCGGACTACGCGGAGCGTACGAGGTCGTGACGCAAGACGTGTGGCGCGTCGCAGGCGTGCGCCGTCGCGCGATCCTGCTCGGCCCGAGCGACCGTCTTTTCGACCTTCGCCGCGGGCTCGGCCTGGGGCGCAGCGGCATCGACTACGAGTTCGTCGGCGCCGTCACCGACGAGTCGATCGACCTCGACCTGCCGATCCTCGGGAGTCTCGACGGAGCTGCCGGAGCTGCTCCGGAACCTTCATCCGGACGAGCTGATCGTCAGCGGCGTCGACCTCGCCGACGACGAGTTCCTCGATCTCGTCGAGGAGGCGCATCGTCACGGCGTCAAGGTCAGGCTCGCTCCGACGACGACCGAGCTGCTGACCCAGCGCGCCGAGTACGTGCCCGGGCAGGGCGTGCCGCTCTTCGAGCTCCGGCCGCCGGTCTTCGCCGGGCTCGACTGGGCCGTGAAGCGGGTGTTCGACATCACCGCCGGCGCGCTGCTCGTCCTGATCGCGCTGCCGGTCTGGGCGTTCTTCGCGCTCGCCGTGAAGCTGGACTCGCCGGGCCCCGTCTTCTATCGCGACCGCCGCGTCGGTCTCGGCGAGCGCGAGTTCGGGATGTTCAAGTTCCGCTCGATGTACGTCGACGCGGGCGAGCGTCAAGCCGGGCTCGAATCGTCGAACGAGGCTTCCGGGCCGCTCTTCAAGATCAAGGACGATCCACGCGTGACGCGTATCGGCCGGTTCATGCGCCGTTACTCGATCGACGAGCTGCCGCAGGTGCTGAACGTGCTGCGCGGCGAGATGTCGCTCGTCGGCCCGCGACCGCTTCCGCTTCGCGACTACGTGCAGCTCGAGGACTGGCACCGCAAGCGCTACCTCGTTCTTCCCGGCATGACGGGCCTTTGGCAGGTCTCCGGGCGCATCGAGCTGACCTTCGACGACCTCGTCCGGCTCGACTTCTACTACCTCGAGAACTGGTCGATCTGGCTCGACATCTCGATCCTTGCGAAGACGCTCCCGGCCGTGCTCGCGCGGCGCGGCGCTTACTAGTTCTTCACGGGTCGCACGCAGACTGAGCCCGTGAAACCGGCCGCGATCGTCGTCGCGTACGAGAACGGCGCCGCACTCGCGCGGTGCATCGATGCACTGCGAAACGACGGTGTCGAGACGATCGTCGTCAACAACGGCTCGCCGCTCGAGCTCGACGGCGTGCGCGTCCTGCAAGGGCACGGGAACATCGGCTTCGGCGCAGGCTGCAATCTCGGCGCCACGGCGACCGATGCCGACGTGCTCGTCTTCCTGAACCCGGACACCGTCCCGCAGCCGGGCGCCGTGGCCGCACTGGCGCACGTGCTCGAGGACGAGACCGTCGGCGTCGTGCAGTCCCGGCTGCGGCTGCTCGACGAGCCCGATCTCCTGAACTCGAGCGGGAACGTGCTGCACGTCAGCGCGCTCGCGTGGCCGGGCGGCTATCGCGATCCGCGCGGCGTCGCTCTCGGAGGAGCGCGAGATCGCCTACGCGAGCGGCGCCGCGTGCGCGGTTCGTGCCGACGTGTTCCGGCGACTCGGCGGCTTCACGCCGGAGCTCTTCCTCTACCAGGAGGACCTCGAGCTCTGCTGGCGCGCGCGCCTCGCCGGTCTGCGCATTCTTGTGACACCGGAATCCGACGTCCTCCACGACTACGTCCTCGAGCGGCCGGACCGGCGGAAGGAGTACTACCTCGAGCGCAACCGGCTCGTCTTCCTGCTCACGGCGTACTCCGCGCGGCTCCTGGCGCTCCTCACACCGGTGATCGTCGCGGCGGAGCTCGGCCTCGCGCTCCTGGCGCTCCGCGAGGGGTGGCTCCGCGAGAAGGCCCGCGGCTGGCTGTGGCTCGCTCGGCATGCGTCGTGGCTCGCCGACCGGCGGCGGCGGACGCAGCAGCTCCGCGTCGTGCACGACCGCGAGCTCGCGCGGTACCTCACGGCGACGCTCGATCCGCGGATGCTCGAGCTTCCTCCGGGCGCAGGCGCCGCGAACCTGCTCATCGCCGCCTGGTGGCGGCTCGTCCGCGCCCTCCTGTGACGGCGCTACCCTCAGCCCGGTGAGCGAGCTCATCGCCGCAGCTGCTCCGCCGCCTGCCGATCCGAAGCTCCGTGAGCTGAAGCGCGTCGCGATCGTCCCCGCGCTGAACGAGGAGCACACGATCGGACGCGTGATCGACGAGTTGCGCGCCTTCGATTCCGGGCTGGACGTCGTCGTCGTCGACGACGGCTCCGTCGACGGGACGGCGCGGGTCGCGCGCGGCAAGGGTGCGCGCGTGCTGCGGCTGCCGTTCAACCTCGGTATCGGCGGCGCGGTGCAGACCGGCTTTCGCTTCGCCTTCGAGAACGGCTACGACCTTGCGGTGCGTGTCGACGGCGACGGCCAGCACGACCCTGCGCAGCTCGGGAGCGTGATCGACCCGGTGCTGCGCGGCGACGCGGACATCGCCGTGGGCTCGCGCTTCGCTGCGCGAGGATGCGTCCGGCTATCGGTCGTCCCGCTCGCGCCGCGTGGGCATCCGCCTGCTTGCCTGGGTCGTCTCGCGGATCGTCGGCCAGCGCCTCACCGATACGACCTCGGGGTTCCAGGCGCTGAACCGGCAGGGGATTGCGCTCTTCGCGCGCGACTACCCGCACGACTACCCGGAGGTCGAGGCGACCGTCATGGTCTTCCGCCACCGGCTTCGCCTGCTCGAAGTGCCCGTCGAGATGCGCGAGCGCGGCGCCGGACGCTCCTCGATCACGGCGCTCCGTTCGATCTACTACATGGTGAAGGTGTTGCTCGCGATCTTCGTCGGGCTCTTTCGTCGCAACGTCGTCCCGCAGGAGGGCAGGGAATGACTCCGATCGCCGTCTCGATCGCCGGTGCGATCGCAAGCTTCGTCCTCGTACTCGTCGTGCTCGAGCTCATTCGCAGCCACCGTCTGCGCGAGCGCTACGCACTCCTCTGGCTCGTGACCGGCATCGTCCTCACCGTCCTGTCGGCGTGGCGCGGCGGGCTGAACACGATCGCCGGCTGGCTCGGCGTGCAGAGCTACCCGCCTGCCGTGCTCTTCGCCGTCGGCATCCTCTTCATCCTCGCGGTGCTCCTGCACTACTCGACGGTCATCTCGCGGCTCTCCGACCAGAACGTGGTCCTTGCGCAGCGGCTCGCGCTGCTCGAGGAGGAGCTGCGTCAGGGTTAGACCTGCTCGGTCTCGCGCACGACGCTGTCGACGACCTCGTCGACGAGGTAGAGCGGCCGCTGCTTGGACTCCTCGAAGATGCGGCCGACATACTGGCCGATCACTCCGAGGCTCAGCAGCTGCACGCCTCCGAGGAGGAGCACGACGGCGATGACGGACGTCCAGCCCTGCGGGTGATGAGACGTGAAGAAGCGCACGTATCCCGTCCATGCCAGGACGCCGACGCAGAAGACGACGAGCGCGAACCCGAGTGCGGTCACGAGCTTGATCGGCGCGGTGGAGAACGAGGTGATCCCGTCGAGTGCGAGGCGGATGAGCTTCGCCAGTGAGTACTTCGAAGTGCCTGCGAAGCGTGCGTCGCGCGCGTATGTGACGCCCGTCTGTCGGTAGCCGATCCAGCTCGTCATTCCGCGGAGGAATCGCGCGCGTTCCGGCATTGCAGAGATCGCTGTTGCGGCGCGGCGCGACAGCAGGCGAAAGTCTCCGACGTTCTCGGGGATGGGGGTCGGAGTCATCCGGCTGAGCAGCCGGTAGAAGAGCGAGATGGATGCGAGCCGCAACCTCGGCTCTCCTTCACGGGTTTCGCGCACCGCGTACACGACGTCGAAGCCCTCGCGCCACTTCGCGACGAGCTCGGGGATGACCTCGGGTGGATCCTGGAGGTCGGCGTCCATGAGGACGACGGCGTCGCCCCGCGCGGCGTCGAGGCCTGCCGAGAGCGCCGCCTGGTGGCCGAAGTTCCGGGAGAGGCGAAGGAGGCGGAGATGCGGATCCTGCGCCGCGAGGTCGAGGAGTCGATCCCAGGAGCCGTCGGTCGAGCCGTCGTCCACGAGGACGAGCTCGTACTCGCCGAGCGGCGCGACAGCCGCCGTGACGCGCGCATGGAGCTCTTCCAGCGTCTCGACCTCGTTGTAGACCGGGGCGACGATCGAAAGAACCGGAGGGCTCACAGCCGCACAGCGTCTCCGAAGAGGAGGTATCCGGACAAGGCGAACGCAGCCATGGCTGCCACAGCATCGTCCTCGAGCGCCGCGAGCGCCAGGGCCCAGAGCCCGTACCACGGACGCAGCAAGCTCGAGGTGAGGCATAGGGCCGTCGCCGCGAGCGCGTACCCGGGCCGCCTCGTCCGCCAGGCCGACCGGAGCAGAAGAGCGTAGACGCCGACGAAGACGAGGGCCGCGAGTGTGACCGCGTTCCGGTGCCGGAGGCCTGCGTCCGTGAGCCAGTTGACGCCGCCGAGCGGCGAGGTCTGGTGGGCTCCGGCCGCGGAGGCCGTGACCCACGCCGTTCCGAAGAGCGCCGTCGCGACGACGCAGACTGCGACGAGCCCGGCGGCGAGGCCGAGCCACCAGCGGGGCCCGGGCCGCCGGGCGGCGAGCTCGAGCGGAAGGAGAACCGGGGCGAGTGGCTTGAACGCTCCGGCGACCGGCCAGAGCGCACCGCCGAGCGCGGTTCCGCCGGCGGCGATCGCTCCGGCGAGCACTGCGATCATCACCGCGTCGCCGTGGCCGCCGCCTGCGAAGTGGATCGCGACGAGCGGGCTCCAGCCCAGCAGTGCAACCCCGGCGGCGCGTCGGGTGCGGAAGGCGACGATGATGAGCGTCGCAAGGACGCTCGCGGCCGCGAGTACGCGGTAGAGGTATGCCGCCGCGGTGGGTGAGTACCAGCGGCGGCCGCCGGCCCCGCCGCGAGGGTCTCCCACGCAGGGCCGTACACCGTCGAATCAGCACGCCATGCCTCGGATACGTACGGAAGCGCAGGGTCGCGCGGATAGTCGGCAGGTGCTGCGCGGTACGGATTCGCGTGATGTGCGACGAGCAGGCGGCCTTGGGACCAGTAGAGGTAGACGTCCTTCGAGAGGAGCAGAGGCGCTGCGAGCGGGATGAGCTGGACGATGACGGCGACGACGAGCGCGATGCGCAGGTCGCCGCGCCGCGCCCAGAGTGCGCCCGCACCGGCGAGCACGAAGGCCGCGACGAGTGCGGCGACCCACACGCGATTCCATGTGCCGCGGGGCGTCACCGGCGACACCTCGGTCGGGTCGGCATGGCGTGCCGCGACGACTGCGAGCGTGATGCAGGCGACGAGCGCGGCGCCGAGTGCGGCGCCGACCCGTCGGCTCGTCATTTGATCGTGACCACGACGGGACGGCTGATGAGATACGGATCGCCGTAGTTGGGATCGTTAAGCCAGTTCGCTGCGACGGCGACGCGATAGAACCAACGGCCCTTCCGCGGCTTGTCGACGAATGCGCCCTGCCGCGTCACGCCAACTTCGGGCATCGTCACGTTGCACAAGGCTGCCCCCGTTTGTCCCGGCGGGCACGAGAATCCCGTTGTTCGAGCACGCCAGACGCGATAGAAGACCGGCCCTCCGGCGGGTTGGGAGTCCTTCCACCTGAGGTTGACTCGATGTCCACGGACGGACGCGGTGAGCGCGATGTCCACGTTCGCCGGTACGGGCATGTTCGTCGCATTCAGCGTCGCCCGGTCACGGCCCGGCTCGGGAGAGGCCGCGGCGATCGCGGCAAGCGGAACGACTGCCGTCACGAGAATCGCCGTGCCGATCGCGATCCACCCGTTGCGGGGCCGCAGCCGACGGGGCGCGACGTAGGCCGTCAATCGTCGCGGGACGCCCGGAAGAAGGAGCGGGAGCGACGCGATCAAGAGGACGAACGCTGGATAGGACGGCATCATGATCCGAAAGAGGCTCGCGTCGTCGATGCTCGCGCCGGTGAAGCTGCCCTTGACGATCGCGAACGCGAAGAACCAGCCGCCGACGAGAAGCGCAGCACTCAGGGAACGTCGTGCGAGCCCGACGACGCCGGCGAGGATCATCCAGACGATGAAGCGTCCGCTCCAGAAGTGCTCGCGGAGAAGATCGATGTTGTTCAAGAGGCGCGACCAGTCCAGGTATGGAAGTACCGCTCGAGGTTGAGGCCCCCGACCGGCGCTGCCGAGGCAAGATCAGCGGGCGACGCGGAGCCGTTCAGAACGGGCACGTTCCCGAGCCCTCGAGCCTTCCAGACGACCAACGTCAGGACGGCCGGCGCGAGACCCGCGGCAACGAGCCCGATAGCTGCAAACCGTCGGCGTACGAGCAACGCGAGTGCCGGGCCGGCGATGAACAGAACCGACGCAGGCTTGATCCCGATCGCGATGCCGGCCGCTACTCCTGCAGCAACGGCATCGAGGGCAGTGGGCTCGGCATCGAAGAGCAGCCGGGCGCAGAAGTAGATCGAGACGAGTGTGGCGACCATTGTGGGCATGTCCGACATCGCGGTGAGACCGAACGCCTGAGGAAGCAGCAACTCCGTGTACCTCTGGTGGTAGCCGTCATTCGCGTACAGGACGCCGACGAACGGAAGCGCGAGCCACAGCAGGAGCGCCCAGTAGCCGAAGAGCTTGCCGCCGATCCGGGCGGCAATCCCGTAGAACGCGAACATGGCAATCGGAATGAGCAGGAGGACCTGCAGCACGACGATCGCGGGCAATGCGGAAACGAGGTTCGGGCCGGCGATCCACGAGATCGGTGCGAGCGCAGCGGACCAGCCGTAGCCGACAAGCGTCTGGCTGATCTCGCCGTGACCCGAGGAGCCAGCCGAGCGTGTAGTACCAGAGCTGGTCGCCGCCCTGGTAGTAGATCCAGCCGCTGTGGCGCACGACGAGTGCGGTTGCAATGACGAGGATCCACTCGATCACGACAGCGGCCGCAAGGACGCGGCCGATCGGCAGCGCGTCGATCGCTCCGCGTGCTCGCGCTACGCCTTCGCGCGTGCGCGCCAGGATGTCCGGCGTCGCCGGGGCGGCGCGGCTACTCATCGGGCCACCGGCCGGCCGGCGTTCGCGGAGTACCACTCGATCGTCTCGGCGAGCCCGTCGCGCAGTGTCCGCTTCGCCGTGAAGCCGAAGAGGTTCTCGGCGCGAGTCGTGTCGAGCTTCCGCCGCGGCTGGCCGTTGGGCTTCGATCGCGTCCCAGACGATCTCGCCGTCGAATCCCGTCAGCTCGGCGACGAGCTCGGCAAGGTCGCGGATCGAGATCTCCTCGCCGGTGCCGAGGTTGACGGGCTCCTCGCCTTCGTAGCGCTGCGCCGCGAGCCAGATGCCCTCCGCGCAGTCCTCGACGTGGAGGAACTCCCGGGTCGGCGAGCCGTCGCCCCAGAGGACGATCTGCGCGTCTCCATTCCCCTTGGCCTCGACCATCTTCCGGATCAGCGCAGGGATGACGTGGGAGGTCTGCGAGGTCGAAGTTGTCGCGCGGCCCGTACAGGTTCACGGGCAGCAGATAGATCGACATCGAGGCCGTACTGCGCGCGGTAGCTCTGCGCGCCGGTCAGGAGCGCCTTCTTCGCGACCCCGTACGGGGCATTCGTCTCCTCCGGGTAGCCGTTCCAGAGGTCGTCCTCCCGGAACGGCACCGGCGCGAACTTCGGGTACGAGCAGATCGTCCCGAGGAGGAGGAGCTTGCCCGTTCCGGAGACGCGGCTCTGCTCGAGCACGTGCGCGCCCATCATCAGGTTCGCGTACCAGTAGCGCCCCGGGTTCTCCCGATTTGCGCCGATGCCGCCGACCTCGGCGGCGAGGTGGATCACGAGCTCGGGCTCGGCGTCTCCGAACAGACGCTTGACGTCTTCGGTGACCGTGAGGTCGTAGTCGCGGCGCCGAGCGACGAACGGCTCGACGCCGTCTTCGCGCATCCGCTCGACGAGATGCGAGCCCAGGAAGCCGCCGCCGCCGGTGACAAGGACGCGCACCGGCCTAGAGTAGCGTCGGCCCATGATGAAAACGGCGGTCATGAGACATAGCGCGCTACGGAGCGGCGCGCTCACCGGGCTCGCCCAAATCGTCATTGCGTTCTCCGCGGCAGGCGCGGGCGCGCTGCTCGCGCAGAAGTTCGGACGCGGAGCGGAGACGGACGGATTCTTCGCCGCGTACGGCGTCTACCTCGTGCTCGTGCTCGCGGCACAGTCGTTCCGTATGGTCGTCGTCCCGGATCTGACGCGGGCGGCGTCGGCCGGACGCCTTGCGGGTGAGAGCCGCGCGTACGCCGCTGCGTTTCTCGGGCTTGCGCTGCCGGTGTCGATCGTCGTCGCAGTCCTGGCGGGCCCGCTCGGTGACCTGATCACCGGCTCCCTTCCGGCGCGATCGGCTCACATCGCCGGCAGGGCACTCGCCGTACTCGTCCCGGCTGCGTTCGTGCAGCTCCTCGCCGCGCTCGCGGCCAGCACGCTCGCCTCGCTCGACAGCTACGGCACGGCGGCGGGAGGCTTTGCTCTCGGCTCGATCGTCGGCGTCATCGTCTTTGCCGCGCTCGCCGACAGTCTCGGGATCGTGGCTCTCGCCTGGGGTCTTGCGGCGAATGCCGCGGTCGCGCTCGCGGTGCCGCTCGTTGCGCTGTGGCGGCGCGGCGCTCTCGCCGGCCCGCCGCCCGTCCGGTGGGACATCGTCGCGCGCCTGGCGCACCTTCTCCAGGGCGCCGCAGTCCCGATCGCGCTTCAGGGCTGCTATCTCCTCGCACTGCGGTTCGCGGCGAAGCTCGGAGTCGGCAGCGTCACGAGCTTCTCGTACGCATACCTTGCGGCGTCGACGCTGGTCGCCGCGACGGCGTTCAGCCTGGGCCTGATCTCGTCGGCGCCCCTGACGCGCCGGGGTCTCGACGAGGAGGCTGCAGGACGGCACATCGTGTATGCGGCGTGGGTCAGCCTGTCGCTCGTCGGCGCCGCCGCCGGTGTCTTCGCGCTCATCGGCGGCTCGATCGTGCAGTTCGTCCTCGGCGACGCGTATCGAGGACAGGTCGGGCGGGAGCTCGGTCATCTCGTTGCGTACCTCTCGCCGTGGATGGTCGCGTGGGTCGGTTTCGCCGTCACCTTCCCGCTCGTTTTCGTCGCCGGCCGCCGCAAGGGCCCTCCTCCCGCTCGCCGCGTTCGGCTTCCTCCTCTGTATCCCGCTCGGGCTCGGACTTCGCGCTGCGTGGGGCCTCCCGGGAATCGCGATCGCCGTCGGGCTCGCGACCCTCGTCATGACGCTCGGTCTGATGGCGGCCCTTTCGTGGCGGTCGTTTGCGATTGCGGCGGTCGGACTTGCCCGGCTCTCGCTCGTGCTGGGCGCAGCAGCTGCACTGACCTTCGGCGGCCTCGCGCTTGCGCTTCCCGATGCTGCGGCGGCGTTGCTCGGGGTCGTCGCCTACGGGATGATCGTGTACTCCACGCGATCGCTCGGCTTGAGCGACGCATTGGCGTACGTGCGGGGACTGCAGTGAGTCGCGCGCTCGTCACCGGCGTGGGCGGGCAGGACGGTTCCTATCTCGCCGAGCTCCTGCTCGAGCGCGGCTACGAGGTCGTCGGCCTCGTCCGCGACCGTGCGACCGACTACCCGAACCTCTCGTCCGTACGCGATCGCGTCGAGCTCGTCTCTGCCGACCTCCTCGACACTCGCGTGCTGACGCAGCTCCTGCGCGACCATCGACCTGGCGAGGTCTACAACCTCGCGTCGCCGTCATTCGTGCCGCGGTCGTGGGATCACCCGGTCGAGACCGCGGAGTTCGCCGCAGTCGGCGTGACGGCGCTGCTCGAGGCCGTGCGCGAGGTCGACGACGACGATCCGCGTCTACCAGGCCTCGTCCAGCGAGATCTTCGGTGAGCCCGTGGAAACGCCGCAGAGCGAGTCGACGCCGCTTGCTCCGGTTACACCGTACGGCGTCGCCAAGGCCTACGGCCACTTCATCGTCGGCTCGTATCGACGCCGCTACGGCTTGCACGCCAGCTGTGGGATCCTCTACAACCACGAGTCGCCCCGCCGGCCGGTTGCGTTCCTTCCGAGCAAGGTGGCGCACGGCGTCGCCGAGATCGCAGCGGGCCGCGCAACAGAGCTGACGCTCGGGGATCTCGACGCGCAACGCGATTGGGGTTACGCGCGCGACTACGTGGAGGCGATGTGGGCGATGCTTCAGCAGGACGAGCCCGCCGACTATGTGATCGCAACAGGTGAGCTGCACAGTGTCGGCGAGCTCGTGGAGGCCGCCTTCGCACATGCCGGGCTCGACTGGCGCGCACACGTGCGCATCGACGAATCGTTGAAACGTGGGCAGGCGGAGCTGCACCGCCTCGTCGGAGACCCTTCGCGCGCGCAGACAAGCCTCGGCTGGCAGCGAACCGTCAGCTTCGAAGAGCTCGTCGCCTTGCTCGTGGACGCGGCCGCCGCGGCATGAGCGGCTACGTGCCCCTGAACGAGCGCCGGCATCGCGCCCACGCGAAGCTGCTCGCCGCCGTCGGCACCGGCAAGCACGTCCTCGACGTCGGCTGCTCGAGCGGCTACCTCGCGCAGCCGCTGTCGGAACGGGGGAACACGATCGTCGGCATCGAGCTCGATCCCGGCGCCGCGCGCGAAGCCGAGCAGTTCTGCGAGCGCGTGCTCGTCGGCGACGTCGAGACGATGGAGCTGCCGCTCGAGCCTGCGTCCTTCGACGTCGTCCTCTGCGGCGACGTCGTCGAGCACCTGCGGGACCCGGTGGCCGCCCTCGCACGCCTGCGGCCGCTCCTGAAGCCCGGGGGCCGCCTCGTCGTCTCGACGCCGAACGTCGCGAACTGGGCGATCCGGCTCTCGCTCCTCGGCGGCCGCTGGCGGTACACCGACCGCGGCATCCTCGACCGGTCCCACACCCATCTGTTCACCCGCGCGACGCTCGTCGAGGCTCTTCGGAGCGCGGGCTACGAGCGGGTCGAGGTCGACTTCTCGGTGCCGGTGCCGGGCGACTCCGATGCCCTCGATGGAGCCGCCTACGCCGTCGGCCGCCTCCGGCCGCCGCTCTTCGCCTATCAGTGGGTCGCGGTCGCCCAAACCAGTTCGTAACAGCCCGGCACTAGAATTCCGCGGCGATGCCGGACGCGGACCTGGAGAGGGGGGTCGCCGTCGACCAGGTCTACGAGGAGCTGAAGCGGGCCATCGACCGCGACACCCGCGACCCGGCGGCGATGCGCGGCCTCGCCGAGCGCTTCTGGCCGGTCAGCGCCGACAAGCCGCTGGAGCGGCGGCCCGGCGCGAAGGGCTGGGTCGCGTTCCAGGTGAAGCGCGTTCTCCGCAAGTTCATGCGCTGGTACGTCGAGCCCGCATTCGCCGACCAGCGGATCGTGAACGACGCGCTGCTGCGACTCGTCGACGATCTCGCACGTCGCGTCGACGAGCTCGAGCGGCGATGAGGATCGCGGTGTGCATGCCGCAGGTGCCGTTCGAGCGCGGCGGTACCGAGATCTTCGCGGACGGGCTCGTCAAGGCGCTGCGCGAGCACGATCACGAGACGGAGCTCGTCACCGTCCCGTACAAGTGGTACCCCGGCGAGCAGGTCCTCGTCCAGGCATTCGTGTGGCGGCTGCTCGATCTCGAGGAGGCCAACGGACGCCCGATCGACGCGGTGATCGCGACGAAGTTCCCGTCGTACGGCATCCGGCATCCGAACAAGGTCGTCTGGCTGCTCCATCAGTTCCGTCAGGCGTGGGACCTCGACCGCACCGAGCTCGGCCAGTTCTCGGAGTCGGCGGAGGATCGCGCACTGCGCCGCAAGGTGCTCGACTTCGACAAGGTCACGCTCGGCGAGGCGCGGAAGATCTTCACGACGTCGTCGATCGTCGCGGGGCGCCTGCGCGACTCGACGGGCCTCGAGGCAGAGGTGCTCGCGCCGCCGCCCGCGCCGCTCGACTTCCATTGCGCGGCGTACGAGGACTTCATCCTCTCGGTCAATCGTCTCGACCGCGCGAAGCGGATCGACCTGCTGATCGAGGCGGCGGCGCAGACCGACGAGGTGAGCGTCGTCATCGCCGGCGACGGCCCCGACCGCGAGCGGCTCGAGCAGCTTGCGCGCGAGCGTGGGCTGAACGGCCGCGCGCGCTTCACGGGGCGGGTGACCGATACGGAGCTCGCCGATCTCTACGCACGCTGCCTCGGCGTCTACTACGCGCCCGTCGACGAGGACTACGGCCTCGTCCCGTACGAGGCCTTTCTTTCGCAGAAGCCGGTGATCACGGCGACCGATGCGGGCGGCCCGCTCGACATCGTGCGCGACCACGAGACGGGCCTCGTCGTCGCGCCGACGGTCGAGGAGCTCGCACGGGCGTGCGAGTGGCTGCGCGAGCATCGGGACGCGGCACAGTCGCTCGGGCGTGCGGGTCGCGACGTTGCACGTGCGGTGACGTGGGACTCGTGCATCGACCGCCTGCTCGCGGCGGTCGCATGAAGGTCGCGTACTTCTCGCCGCTACCGCCCTCCACGAGCGGTATCGCCGACTACTCGGCGCTCCTCCTCCCGGCACTCGAGCGCCGGCTCGAGGTCGAGGTCGTGCGGCCGGGCCGCACGCGTCCGGTCTCCGACGCCGACGTCTCGCTCTATCACGTCGGCAACGACCCCGACGCACACGCGTGGATCGTCGATGCACTTCGGCGGCGGGCCGGTGTCGTCGTGCTCCACGACTTCGTGATCCATCACCTCGTCGCAGGCATGACCATCGGGCGAAACGACGGTCACGCGTATCTCGCGGCGATGGAGCGCGAGGCCGGCGTTGCAGGACGAATGCTCGGCTGGGGCGTCCTCGAAGGTCGGGTGCCCCCGCTCTGGGAGGTGCGCCCGACGGAGTTCCCGATGGCCGGCGAGGTCCTCGATCGGGCGACGGGGGTGA
Source organism: uncultured Actinomycetes bacterium (assembly GCA_963794045.1). Taxonomy (GTDB): domain Bacteria; phylum Actinomycetota; class Thermoleophilia; order Gaiellales; family Gaiellaceae; genus Palsa-739. The sequence goes on along the minus strand of CAWCCJ010000009.1, from coordinate 45,770 downwards.
TCGTGCACTCACGCTATGTCGAGACGCTTGCCCGCGAGCACGGGTACGACGGGCCGCTCTGGCGCATCCCGCACCCGGCGTGGCCTGCCCCGAAGGTTGAAGCCGCAGCGGTCGAGGGCGCGCCGCTCTTCGGCTGCTTCGGGCACCTGAACGAGAACAAGCGCATCCCGCAGCTGCTGCGCGCGTTCGCGCAGCTCCGCGATACGCACCCGGGCGCCCGACTGCTGCTCGTCGGCGCCGAGTCACCGGGCTTCGATCTCGCAGGGCGGCTCGAGCGGCTCGGCCTCGACGACGACGGTGTCATCCGTGAGCCCTACGTCGAGGAGGAGCGCCTCTGGTCGCTCATGGCCGCGTGCGATGCCGTCGTCCTCCTGCGCTCGCCGACGATGGGGGAGACCTCGGGAAGCGCGATCCGGTCGCTCACGCTCGGTAAGCCGCTCCTCGTGAACGACCTCGGCTGGTTCGCCGAGTTGCCCGACGACGTGGCGTTGAAGGTGCCGGCGGGCGGCGACGACGAGGTCGATCGCCTGGTAGGTGCTCTGCGCACGCTCTCGGAACCGGGTGTCGCGGCGCGCATGGGCGCCGCGTCGGCTCAATATGTCGCGAGCGCGCACGACCTCGACGGGGTCGCCGATCAGTACACCGCCGCCCTCGAGCAGGCTGCCGGCGGATCCGCCGTCGACGCGAAGATCGGACGGGCGGTCGCCGCTGCGGCCGCGGACGCCGGGCTGCCGGCCGAGGCGCTCGCGCCCGAGCTCGCGGAGCTCGGCCTCCTCAGCCGAAACGGTCACGCGCCGATCCCGTCGGCGACGCAGGGAACCCTCCGGGCCCTGCCCTCGTGGCTGTGGCTCGGGGCGCTCTACGTCACCGCCGTCGGCGTCCACCTCGCGCTCGGCGTGCGACTTGTCTCGCCGTGGATCATGGCGGACGAGCTCCTGTACTCCGACATGGCACGCAGCTTCGCCGAGCACGGTCGCTTCCTCATTCGCGGCGCGAGCGCGGACTACGGCTTCGTCTACCCGCTCCTGATCTCACCGGCCTTCTGGGTCTTCGGATTCGTCGGGCGCTCGCTCCAGGCGGCGCAGGGGATCAACGCGCTTGTCATGTGCTCCGTCGTCTTCCCGACGTACCTCCTCGCGCGACGCGTCGTCAGGCCCGGCTACGCGCTCGCCGCGTCGGCGCTCGCGGTTGCGGTTCCGCCGATGGTCTACGTCGGCACCCTGATGACCGAGAGCGCGTTCTACCCCGTCTTCATGTGGCTCGCGTATGCGCTCGTGACGACCCTCGAGCGGCCGACCCTGCGTCGGCAAGTCGTCCTCCTCGCGCTCTGCCTGATCGCCTTCTTGACGCGCGCCCAGGCGGTCGCTCTTGTCGCCGCCGTTCTCAGCGCGCCGCTCGTCCTGGCGTGGATCGAGCGAGGGCGCCCGCGTCGGCTCTCGGCGTGGAAGTGGTTGTACGGGATCGCGATCGGTGCGGGCATCGCCGTCATGCTCGTCGAAGTCGTCCGAGGCAAGTCCCCGTCGCAGCTCCTTGGCGGCTACAGCGTGACGACCGAGAACGGCACGTATCACCTCTGGCCGTCGATCCGCTGGATCCTCTATCACGTCGCTGCCCTCGACCTCTCCCTCTTCGTCATCCCGTTCGCCGCTTTCATCCTGCTCGTTGCGAGCGCCCGGCATCTCGACCGCGCGTTGCGCGTGTTTTGCGCCGCCGCCGCACCGCTCGTCGTGTGGCTGACGCTCGAGGTCGGCGTGTTCGCATCCGCGTGGTCGTTCCGGATCGAGGAGCGCAACCTCTTCTATCTCGCGCCGCTCTTCCTCATCGCCATGTTCGCCTGGGTCGAGCGGGGCCAGCCCCGGCCTGCACGGGCGGTGGTCGCGGCCGCAGGCGTCGCGGCGGCGCTCCCTGCTGCGATCCCCTTCGTCTCGCTGATGAACATCAACGCGACCTCCGACACGCTCTTCATCCAGCCGTGGTGGTACCTCGGCGACCGCGTCGCAGGACGGGAGAACGTCGGTCTCCTCGTCGTGCTCGTCTCCGTTGGCCTCGCCGCGGCCTTCCTCTGGCTCTCGCCGCGCTACGCGCCGTTGCTGCCGGCGCTCGTCGCCATCGGCTTTTTCCTCACCTGGCTGCCGCTGCAGCTCTGGACGTACTCGTTCCCGCGCCTGTCCGCGGGCGCCTATTCGACAGGCATCGGACGCGAGCGGAGCTGGGTCGACAACGCGGTCGGGCGCGATGCGGACGTGGCGCTGGTCTGGACAGGCGACAACCCCTACCGCGGCTGGGAGAACGAGTTCTGGAATCGCAGCGTGCGCCGGGTCTACGACCTCGGGAGCGACACGCTTCTCGCCGGGTCGAGGGAGCCGCGATTGACGATCCAGCGGCAGACCGGGACGCTTCTCGACCCGCGTGGCAAGCCGTTGCGCGCGCGCTACGTCCTTGCCGACTCCGCGCAGCAGATCGTGGGAGAGAAGGTCGCCGAGGACAAGGGCAGGCAGATGAGCCTTTATCGCACCGACGGCGTCGTCCGGACGCTCGTCTCGGTCGACGGCTGGTACCCCGACACGTGGACGGCGCCGCACGCGGAGTGGGTGCGGCGGGACTGCACGCCGGGACTGCTGCGCGTGCCGTTGCGCACGAGCGCCGGTGCGCCCCAGACCGTCATGATCGGTGGCACGGCTGAACCGCAGTCAGTCCAGGTGAGCGAGAATGCCCCGACGACGCTCGTCGTGCGGCTGCAGCCGGTGGGCGGCGTGTGCCACGTGACGTTCGACGTCAGCCCCGTGCGCCGAGCCGTCGGCGACCCGCGGACGCTCGGTGTTCTCGCAGACGGCTTCCAGTACGTTCCCGCCGCGAACGGGTGAGGATCGTCGTCGACGTGTCGCCGCTGTCGCACCCGCGCACCGGCGTCGGCAACTACATCCGCGGCTCGCTGCTCGGCCTTGTCGAGGCAGGCGCCGACGACGTCGTCGCCTTCGCTCCCGCAAGCCGCGCAGGACAGCGTTCGATCGAGGAGGCGCTCGACGGCGCCGCGGTCGAGCGAAGGCTGCCGGTCGTGCCCGCTGCGCACGCGCTCCGGACGGCCTGGAGTCGCGCAGGCCGGCCGCCGGTCGAACGCGTCGTCGGCGCGCTCGACGTCTTTCACTTCAGCGACTGGATGTACCCGCAACAGCGCGGCGGGCTTCGCTCGACGATGGTCCACGACCTCGTGCCGCTCCACCATCCGGAGTGGGTGCACCCGCGAACGCGCCGGATGCACAGCGCGAAGTACGAGCATGCCGCTCGCACGTGCGACGTCGTGATCGTCAACTCGCGGTTCACCGGCAACGACGTCGCCGAGACGCTCGAGCGTTCCGCCGGAGCGCGTCCACGTCGCCTACCCGGGCCTCGAGAGCGCGTTCGCGCCGGTCGGCCCGCGCGCGGACCTCGGCCGTCCGTACGTGCTCACCGTCGCGACGCTCGAGCCGCGCAAGAACCTCGCGACGCTGATCGAGGCGCATGCACGGCTCGACGGACACCGGCCTCGCGCTCGCCGTCGCCGGCGCGGCCGGCTGGGGCGAGCAGCCGCTCCTCGACCGCGACGGAATCATCCGGCTCGGCTACACGCCGCACGAGCAGCTGCCCGCCCTCTATCGCGGTGCGAGCGTCGTCGTCTACCCGTCGCTCTTCGAGGGCTTCGGGATGCCGGTCGTCGAGGCGATGGCCTGCGGCGTGCCGGTCGTCGCCTCGTCGCACGCCTCGCTCGACGAGGCGTGCGGCGATGCCGCGGTGCGCGCCGACCCGCTCGACCCCGGCGCGATCGCCGCCGCGATCCGAGCTGCGCTCGAGCGGCGCGACGAGCTCGTCCCGAGCGGGCCTCGCGCACGCGGAGCGCTTCACCTGGGCCGCGAACGGGCGTGCCCATCTAGCGGCCTGGCAGTCGCCCGATGAGGGTCGTGCTCGACACGTCGCCGCTTCGCCTGACGCAGGCGGGAACGGCGCGGTACATCCGCAATCTGCTCTGCCCGGCATCGACGTCCTCGAGCCGCTCGCCTTCGGCGGCGCCGGCCGCGCCGGCAGTGCTCGGGCGCGAGCTCTGGTGGTACCCGTTTCGCCTTTCGCTCCTCGCCGACGCCGATCTCCTGCACTGCCCGACCTACTACGGCCCGGTGCGGCCGCGCCTGCCGTCGATCGTCACCGTCCACGACCTCGCGGTGTTGCGCCACCCGGAGGCGTTCCCGCGCTGGACACGACGCTACGTCCCGCGCGCCGTGCCGCGCGTGCTGCGCGCGGCTGCGCGCGTCATCGCGGTCTCCGAGTTCACCGCCGTCGGAGCTCGGAGAGCTCCTGTCGCATCCCGCGCGAGCGAGATCGTCGTCGTCCCGAACGCCGTCGACCCGATCTTCACCCCCGACGGCCCGCGCGCAGACGGCGACTACGTGCTCGCCGTCGGCACGCTCGAGCCGCGCAAGAATCTCGCGCGGACGATCGAGCGCCGCCGAGCGCCTCGGCGTCGAGCTGCGCGTCGTCGGCGCGCGCGGCTGGGGCGGCGTCGAGCCGAGCGGCGCGCACGTCCGCTGGCTCGGCGTGCTCGCCGACGAGGAGCTCGCCGAGCAGTACCGCGGCGCGCACTGCGTCGTCTACCCGTCGCTGTACGAGGGCTTCGGGATCCCGATGCTCGAGGCGATGGCGTGCGGCACCCCGGTCGTCACCTCCGACCGCGGGGCGATGCGAGGAGATCGCAGGCGGCGCGGCGGTGCTCGTCGACCCTCTCGACATCGCCGGCGATCGCCCGCGGCATGGAGCAGGCTGTGACGAGCCACGAAGGCCTCCGCGAGCGCGGCCTCGCACCGCGCGGCGCGCGTTCACGTGGGACGAGACGGCCCGCCGCACGCGCGCCGTCTACGAGGAGGCTGGCATGAGCGATCCGCTCGTCGTCATCGACGCCGACGTGCTCGGGCGCCGGCGCACGGGCGACGAGACGTATGTCGAGAACCTGCTTCGCGCGCTCCCCGGCGTCGGCGACGGCCTCCGCTTCGCGGCGATCACGCGCCGCCCCGACCTCGTGCCCGACGGGCGTCGAGCCGATCGAGCTCGCCGGCCCGGAGCCAGGAGCTCCGCATGGCCGTGCGCGTGCCGCTCCTCCTCCGCCGCCTGCGGCCCGCGCTCGCGCACTTCGTCCACTCGCTGCCGCTCGCGCTGCGCGTGCCCGGCGGTGCTCACGGTGCAGGACCTCTCGTTCGAGCGCGACGCCTCGCTCATGGGTGCGCGCGAGACGGCGATCTTCCGCTTCGTCGTCCCGCGCTCGGCGCGGCGGGCACGGCGGGTGCTCGCGATCTCGCAGCGCACGAAGGACGACCTCGTCGAGCTCTACGGGCTCGCCGCCGGACAAGATCGTCGTCACGCCGCTCGCCGCCGACCCCGCGTTCCGCCCGGGCGGGACGCGCGGCGACTACGTGCTGCTCGTCGGGCTCGATCGAGCCGCGGAAGAACCCGCTGCTCGCGGCCGAGGCGGCGCGCGTCGCCGGCAGGAAGCTCGTCGTCGTCGGCCCCGAGCGCGACGCCGCGCTCGCCGCCGAGCTTCGCGCGCGCGGCGCCGACGTGCGCGGCTTCGTCGCCGAAGGACGAGCTCGTCCGGCTCGCCCAGGAGGCGGCGGCGCTCCTCTTCCCGACCCGGCACGAGGGGTTCGGCCTGCCCGTCGTCGAGGCGATGGCGTGCGGGCACGCCCGTCGTCGCGACGCCCGATCCGGCGGTGCGCGAGGTCGGCGGCGACGCGGTCGCGTACGCGGAGCCGCGCGAGCTTCGGCGCGACGTCCTCGCCGCGTGCTCGCCGACCCGGAGCGCTGGTCGCGGGCGGGTCTCGAGCGGGCGCAGCTGCTACTCGTGGGAGCGCGACGGCGCGAGATCACCGCCGGCGTCTACCGTGAGGTGCTCGGCGTGAAGGTCAGCGCCGTCGTCATCTCGCACGGGCACGCGCAGGAGCTCGAGCGCTCGCTGCCCGCGCTCGCGCCGCAGGTCGACGAGCTGCTCGTGATCGCGAACATCCCGGGCAGCGTCCCGAGCGACCTGCCCGCCGGGCACGCGCGTGCTCGAGAACGACGCGCCGCTCTCGTTCGCGGCGAACGCGAACCTCGGCGCCGACGAACACCGAGCACGAGCTCGTGCTGATCGCGAACCCGGACGCCGTGCCCGAGCCGGATGCGGTCGCGATCCTGCGCGACGTTCATGGAAGAGCATCCGCGCGCAGGCGCCGCCGGCCCGCAGATGCTCTACAGCGACGGCAGCTGGCAGGCGTCGCGGCGAAGCTTCCCGACCGTCGGCGCGACGCTCGTCCGGCGGACGCCGCTGCGCCTGCTCTTCCCGCCGCTCCGCTGGCAGCAGCAGCCACTACCTTCTCGACGAGCGTCCCGACCGAGCCCGTGCAGACGGACACGATGCTCGGCGCGTTCCTCCTGCTGCGCCGCGACGATGCTCGACGAGATCGGCGGCTGGGATCCCGGCTACCGCATGTACTGCGAGGACATCGACCTCAACTACCGCGCCGCGAAGGCCGGCTGGGAGCGCTGGTACGTCCCCGCGGCGGTCGTGCACCACGAGTACGCGGCGGTCATCGACAAGAAGTTCCTGACGCGGCACACGCTCTGGCACGCGCGCGCGATGCTGCGCTTCCTGCGCAAGCATCCCGAGCGGCTGCTCGCGCTCCGATGACGAGCTGGGACGAAGTACGTCGGACAAGGCTCGCGACTGGAGCGAGCGCGCAGTACGCGGACGCGCGAGGCCTACCTCCGCCACCGCGCGCGAGCTCGTGCGCACGCTCGGCCCGCCGCTCGCGCCCGGCGACGTCGTGCTCGATCTCGCCTGCGGCGACGGCGGCGCTCGGCGACTTCCTCCCGCAGCAGCGGTACGTCGGCGTGGACGCGAGCGAGGAGATGGTCGAGGCCGGCCGCGCACGAGGCCGCGAGATCGTGCTCGGCCGACCTGAACGACTACGTGCCCGCCGCGCCCGTGCACGGCGACGACGATCTTCCGCGCGATCTACTACGCGAACGACCGCCGCGCGCTGCTTCACGCGCATCCGCGGCTACACCGAGAAGAAGCTCGTCTTCGACCTGAACCCGCGGCAGTACCGGCTCGACGACATCCGCGCCAGATCTCGAGGCCGCCGGCTTCTCGACCGGCTCGACACGCAGCCCGTTCTTCGTCCCGCAGACGCGCAGCGTTCCGTTCCTGCACGGCGCTCGAGCGGAGCGGCCCGCTCGCGCAGCTGCTGCTTCGCTACCGGTTCACCGGTGCTGCTGCGCGGACTTCTTCGTGAAGAAGCGATAGTCGACGAGCGCGCCGAGCGTGCGCGGATCGCCGAAGCTCTCGGGTTCGACTCGCGCGGGACGAACTTCTTGTCCACGACCGACGCGGACGCCGAAGCGGCGCGCCGGCGTGCGCAGCCAGACGCGTCCTCGGCTTGTTCGACTCGACGATGAAGCTTGTCGCGATTGCTCGACCTTCCCGACGACCGGCTCCTTGTGCTCGGTTGCGATGCGATGCCGAGCTCGATGTGCACCGGGCTCGGGCCCCAGTTCTGGCGGCTGAGGTCTGATGCGCAGCCAGCCGCGGCTTGCTTCGCGACGAAGCGGAAGTACGTGCTGTCCTTGTCGGCCGATCCAGCCGTCCGCGTAGATCCCGCTGCACGCCGCGCGAAGGCGGTTCGGCTTCGTGAGCTGCACCAGCCGCCACTCCTTGAGCGTGCGCGCCCGCGTGGTAGCCGTGCGTCGCGACGAGCGTGCCGGCGAAGTCGACGCACGGCCAGTCCTCGACCGCGTAGTCGTAGACCCGTTGCCGGCACGGGATCGTTCGGGCTTCGCGCGTCCAGTAGACACGCCCGTCCGCTGTGATGTTCGGCGCGCCGCGGGGCCCGGGCCGCCGAGCGTCGAGTCGAGGCTCGATGACCCGTTGGATCGATCGGTTCCAGAACTCGAGCAGCCACTCGTGCGTCGGGTCGGCGACGCCCTGTGCGAGGTAGAGCGTCGCGCTTGCCGCCCGTGTGGTCGTCGACCCACGTGAAGGGATGCGAGAGCGCATCGCTGCTCGTCCGCGTGCGATCGATGCCGTGCCGGCGGCGGCGGCGATCTCGCCCGTGACGTTCCAGGCGAGGAGGCCGACCGCGACCGCGATGCCGATCCCGGCCGCAATGCGCGACACGGTCGCGCAGAACGAGGATCGCGACCGTCAACGCCGCACCGAGCGCGAGCAGGAGGAGGAGGATCCACTGCGCGAACGCCGGCGTCCACTCGAAGAATCGGTTCGCCTGCTGGAGGATCGCGAAGCCGAGCGCGTCCGAGTAGAGCTGCGTGTCCATGTGGAACGGCGTGCCGACGACGAGGTAGAAGCCGTACAGCGACGGCGGCCGCGAGCGCGACGAGATTGACGCGCCGGCGGTCGAGAACGAGGGCGGTGACGATGAAGAGGAGCGGCGCGATGTAGATGAGGTTCCGCTCCTCGACGCGCGTCGCGAACGCCGTCGAGAGATACGCGGCCTTCATCCCGGTGTAGAGGCCGAACGCGATGATCCCGCCGATCGCGACGCAGCGGAACATCCGCAGCTCGCGCGATCGTCTCCTCGCCGCGGGCGGGGAAGAGCCCGGCGAGGCCGAGCGACGAGCGGGATCGACGCCGATCCCGATCGCGAGCGATCCGACCGCCCAGTTGCCGAGCACGAGGATGCGGTGCTTCCAGTACTGCGTGACCGTCGTACCACTGCTGGCGACGTGGTGACTAGCGATCGCGCTGATGAGGATGATCGCGCCGGCGAGGAGCACGAAGACGCCGAGCCAGTCGTCCGTTCGACCACGCGCTCGCGGCGGGCGCGTCCCCACTCGCTCGACCAGATCGCGAACAGCACGGCGAAGATCGCGGCGATCGGGATGACGATCAGCTCGCCGCGCACCGCGGGCGCCAGCAGCGACGCCGCAACCCCCGCGATCACCCAGCCGCGCGAGCGGTGCGACGAGCGCCTTTGCGATCAGCAAGAGGCACGAGCGCCGCGTACGGGTACGCGAGCGTCTCCTCGACGATCCACGACGAGTACGCGAGCGAGGGGATCGCAGCGGCACCGGCGGCGGCGAAGATCGCCCACCACTTCGGCAGCAGCATCCGGGCGAGGAAGTACGTCGGGAAGATGACCGACGTCATCACGAAGACGTCGAGGTACTTGATCCCGGAGTACGCGGCTGCGACATCGTTGATCCACCAGAGGGGCGCGGTCAGCACGGGATAGAGCGAGCGGTACGTGTACGGCTCGCCGCGGCGGGCGGCGTGGCCGGTCGCCGCGATCGACCGCGAGATCTGGGTCATCTCGAGCTCGTCCGTGAAGAGCCACGGCGTGATCCGCCTCCACGCCTCGATCGCGTAGACGATGCAGAGCCACAGATAGATGCTCGCGAGCGGGACCGCGGCGAGGATGCGGTCTGCGAGCGTCGTCGTCTTCTGCGGCACCGCCGCGACGGCGCTCACTCTGCGGAGACCCCGAGGATCGCGCTGGGGTCGAGATCGATCTGCTTGCGGACGAAGCGGCAGCTGATGTCGGCGCGCCGGCATGCCTCGACCACGCCGTCGAGCTCGCTTCGCGCGCCGCATTCGGGATCGTCACGAGAACGCTGTCCGGGTCGTAGCGCCCGAGAACCCAGCCGATCTCGTCGAGTGAGCCGACGACGGGCACACCCTGGATGCGCCGCCGCCGGAATGCCGGGTCGTCGTCGACGAAGCCGATGACGCGGACACCGCCGCGTCTCGCGGAGCTCGCGCAGCATGCTCCGGCCTGCCTTGCCCGCGCCGACGATGATCGTTCGCTCCTGATCGCCGCGACCGACGAACGTCCTCAACGCGTGTGCGATGCCACGCTCCCAGAAACGCGACGCGCCGATCAGAAGTGAGCAGAGAAGCGCGTCGATGATGAAGGTGCCGCGCGGGAAGCCGTGCCACTCGACCGTCAGGCCGATGAAGATGAACGCCGCGATCTCGGAGACGACGACGGCGCCGACGACGCCGGCAGCGTCGCGGGCTCCTGCATATCGCCACACTCCTCGGTACAGGCCGAAGAGCATGAACGTGATGTAGCGGGCGACGAGGATGACCGGCAGCGCGAGGTTGAAGACGTGCCGGTCCCACACGGCGCCGGTGCCCTCGGCGCGGATGATGAACGCGACCGTGAACGACGCCGTGATCAGAGCGAAGTCGACGACGACCTCGATCAGTCGCCGTCGATGCACGAGCAGCGAGCGAAGGAAGGACGTCGCTTCGGGCGATGTGGGCGCTCGGTTCACATCGGCGAGGTAGCTCCCGAATTGGAGGAGGAACGCGAAGGTGACGAGGACTCCGGCGAGCGTGATGCGTGTGTCGTCGAGGTTCTTGTAGGCAAGGCTCGTCAGGCCGACCGCGGCGGAGACGACGGCGAGCAGAACGACGGCGCGCTTGTCGGAGAGACCTTGATAGACGAGACGGTGCGACGTGTGGTCGCGGCCACCCTGAGTGATCGGCCGGCCTTCGAGCAGCCGCACGATCGTCACGAGAGCCGTGTCGAGGATCGGCACCGCCAGCACGAGGATCGGCAGGAGGAGGGTCGCTCCGGTCGAGCCCGCAACCGTCCAACTCGACGCGAGCCCGAGCGCGCCGAGCGTGAATCCGAGCACCTGGCTCCCGCTGTCTCCCATGAACACCTCTGCGGGCCGCGTCAGGCGCAGGTTGTACGGAAGAAAGCCGAGGCACGCGAAGCAGATGGCGAGTGAGAGCGTCGCGACGAGATCGCTCGGGTGGACTGTGAAGGCGTCGATCGCGAACAAAGCGCCGGCCGTCGCGGCGAGCGTCGCCGCGAGCCCGTCCATGTTGTCGAGCAGGTTGAACGCGTTCGTCATGCCGACGAGCCACACGACGCCGATCACCGCGGCGGCGAGGTCGTTGGAGACGATCTCGACGTGGATCCCCGAGACGAGCACGAGCGCCGTCGCGGCGCCCTGCGCGGCGATCTTCGCGAGCGGCGGCAGGCGGTAGACGTCGTCGAGGAGCCCGGCGAGGAAGAGGATCGCGGCGCCGCCGAGGATGCCCGCGAGCTCATGCGACGCGGGGATCAGGCCTGCCGCAACGGCGATGCCCGCCGCGACGAGGATGCCGGCGAAGATGCCGCTTCCGCCGAGAAGGGGGGTCGAGCGCGTGTGCCAGCGGTCCTCGCGCGGAGCGGCGACCACGTGGCGCGCCGCCGGGGTGTGCAGGAGGCCCCGGATCGTCAGGAAGCTCGCCGGCAGCGCGGCAAGGGCAGCCACGGCGACCGTCACGCGGGAAGCGTAACCAAGCGCTGTAAAAGCGGTGTTTGGGTGCCCGGCCGCTAGGTTGCGACCCGCATGGCGGCCCTCCTCGAGACCCTCCGCTGCCCGTTCTGCCGCAGCCGCCTCGCCGAGGACGGCGACGGCCTCCGCTGCACCGGGTGCTCGCGGGCCTTCGCGCGGGCCGCGAACGGGATCCCGCTCATGCTCCACGAGGAGCTGCCGGGCGCCCCCGAGAAGCTCCGTGAAGCCGAGGGCTGGCTCGAGAAGGCGAAGTCCGAGGGCTGGTACGAGCCCGACGACGCCGTCGACCGCGTCCTCCCGTTCGTGAACCGCGAGCTCGGCTGGAACGACCCGAACTGGCTCGCCAACGGCCACTCATTCCAGGTGCTGCTCGACCGATACATCAAGGATCAGCGTGGCCTTCGCGTCCTCGAGGTCGGTGCCGCGAAAGCGTGGGCGGCGCGCTTCTGGCTCGAGCGCGAGTGCGAGTTCGTCGCGACGGACATCCTCGTCGACGACAAGATCGGGCTTGGCCGCGGGGCGTTCTACGGCGACTTCGGCCGCGTCCAGGCCGACGGTGAGAACCTGCCCTTCGACGACGAGACCTTCGACGTGACGTATTGCGTTGCGACGCTGCACCACGCGCTCGACCTGCCGAAGATGGTGCGCGAGATGGCGCGGGTGACGAAGCGCGGCGGCGTCGTCGCAGGGCTGAACGAGGGGACACGCGGGCTCGGACGTAGTGCCGACAACCCCGATCAGGCGGGGGAGAAGGAGGTCGGCATCAACGAGCACGTGCACACGCCGCTCGCGTACTTCGCGGCGTTCGCGCGCGCCCGCCTCGCGGTACGGCGCATGGAACGGAGCGACGGCTGGCCGCCGGTGCCGTTCGGCTACTTCCTCTCCCGCGTGCCGAAGATCGGCATGACGGCCGGCACCGTCGTGCACCTGACCGCGGCGCGCTACGCAGGCGTGTCGATCTATGCGCGCAAGCGGCCGTGAGCACCTACGCCGACGTCTATCGGTATCGCGAGCTCCTCGGCAATCTCTTCCGCCGCGACCTCCAGGCGAAGTACCGCGGCTCCGCGCTCGGCGTGCTGTGGACGGTCGCGAATCCGATCATGCTCATGGGCGTCTACCTGCTCGTCTTCGGCGTCGTCTGGAAGTCGCCGTTCTCGCAGGGCGGCCACTACCCGCTCTTCCTGCTCAGCGGGCTCGCGCTCTGGACGTTCTTCGCCGCCGCCGTGCAGTCGTCCTCGCGCTCGATGCTCGACAACGCGAACCTGATTCGCAAGACCCGTTTCCCGCGGCAGCTCGTGCCGCTTTCGGTCGTCTTCGCGCATCTCGTCTCGTTCGCTGCGATGCTCGCGCTGCTCCTCGTCCTCAACTTCATCGTGCTCGCGCGCGTGCGCGCGACGGAGTGGCTCGCCGTTCCGCTGTGCGTGCTCTTCGTCGGGTTCGTGTGCGGGATCTCCCTCGCCGTCGCGTCACTCAACGTGCTCTTTCGCGACGTCGAGTTCATCGTCTCCGCGCTCCTCGTCCCGTTGTTCTTCCTGACGCCGATCCTCTATCCGCTGACCGGCTCGCCCCTGAACGCGCACCACACGGTCGTGCAGTTCATCCACTGGGCGAACCCGCTCGCGCCTGCGGTCGAGGCCGTGCGGGCGCCGCTCTTCGACGGGACGCTGCCCTTCTGGGGCGACGCGCTCTATCTCGTCGTGTCGTGCGTCGTCTCTCTCGCGCTCGGCGCGTGGGTGTTCAACGCCATCGACGACCAGATCGCGATCGAAGTCTGAGCACGAGCCGCCCGTCGAACATGAACGGCTCGTCGCCCGCCGGCCGGTAGGCCGGGAGCCCGTTCACCTCGTCGTTCGCCTCGAGAGGCGGGAGAAGCGACGGGCACACGAGCGGGTGGGGGAATCGCGGATGGCGGCCGCCGCCCGGGCGCATAGTCGTCGAAGCCTCGCGCGTCGATCGCGCCGCCGACCGCGGCGTAGCCTTCCCGGTGCAGCGCGCGTGCCCGTTCGAGCCACGCATCGTCCGGCTCCGCGCCGAAGACACGCGCCGCGCTCGCATCGCGCTCGACGACGTCGACCTCCTCGGCGTACGGCGCGTTGCCGAGCTCGGCGAGCCAGAAGCGGTGCTCCTCGACGAGGTCGAGCCGCGAGGCGGTACCGGCCCGGTGGGATCGGCGCGCGGATCGGCAGGAGCTGCTGCAGCTCCGTGGTCGGCTCGACTATCCGGTCGAGCGGCGTCCGGATGCCGTCCCACACGATCGGGTTCTCGCGCTCGTCGAGCCAGTGATACGAGAGGAAGAGGCCGTCCTCAGGGCCGCGTGTCCGCCACGGCGCTGTGCCGGCGTTCTCGACGACGACCGTCGCCTCGATGAGCGCGCCGGCCTCCACCGTGTCGTGCTCGAGCGACCGCCAGCGCGCGACGAGGGGACCACCGGAGGCGCTCATGCGCGCACTAGTGTAGGTCGCGTGACCGCGCCGCTTCTCGTCCGCGTCGCGCGCGCCGAGCCGGCCGAGCGCACGCCGGTCTGGTTCATGCGCCAGGCGGGCCGCTCGCTCCCCGAGTACCGCGCGATTCGCGAGCGGCACTCGTTCTTCGACGTGGCGCAGACGCCGGAGCTCTGCGCCGAGGTGACGCTCCAGCCTGTGCGGCGCCATGACGTCGACGCCGCCGTTCTCTTCGCCGACATCATGTCGCCGGTCCTCGGAATGGGCATCGGCGTCGAGCTCGTCGAGGGAGTCGGGCCTGTCGTCGAACGGCCGATCGCCTCGCGCGCCGACGTCGAGACGCTCCGGACGACCGAGCCCGACGCACGGATCCTCGAGGCGATCCGCATCGTGCGCGGCGAGCTCGCCGAGGAGAAGGCGCTCATCGGCTTCTGCGGCGCGCCGTTCACGGTCGCGGGGTATCTCGTGGAAGGACGACCCTCGCGCGACTTCGCACGGACGAAGGCGCTCATGTACGGCGACCCCGGCACCTGGCATGCGCTGATGGACATCCTCGCCGAGCAGTTCGCCCGCTATGTCGCCGCGCAGGTGGACGCGGGCGCAGACGTGATCCAGCTCTTCGACTCCTGGGTGGGTGCCCTCTCGGTCGAGGACTACGAGGAGTTCGTGCAGCCGTACTCGTCACGCATCCTCGAAGCGGTCGAGGCGCCGACGATCCACTTCGGCACCGGGGCGACCGAGGGGCTGCTGCTCGCGCTCGCAGCAGCAGGCGGTGACGTCGTCGGCGTCGATTGGCGGCTGCCGCTCGACACCGTTCCCGATGATCGCGCGGTGCAGGGCAATCTCGACCCTGCCGCGCTCCTCGCGCCGTGGGACCGCCTCGAGGAGCAGGCGCTGCGCGTCCTCGATGCGGGGGACGGCCGATCGCACGTCTTCAACCTCGGCCACGGGGTCCTGCCGCAGACCGATCCGGATGTGCTGACGCGCCTGACCGCCCTCGTGCAGGAGCGAACGGTGGAGGCCCGTGTCTGACGCAGTCGTCCTGATGGCGTACGGCTCGCCGGAGCGGCTCGCCGACGTCCCCGCCTACTACGCCGACATCCGCGGCGGACGGCCGATCGCCCCCGAGAATCTCGAGGATCTCGTCGAGCGTTACCGGCGCCTCGGCATCGAGGACTCGTCGCCGCTCAATGCGATCACCGAGCGGACACGTGCAGCGCTCGCACGCGAGCTCGGGCTGCCGGTGTACACCGGCATGAAGCACTGGCCGCCGCGCATCGCCGAGGCCGCAGAGGCAGCGCTCGCGGGCGGCGCCGACCGGATCGTCGGGCTCGTCCTCGCGCCCCACTATTCGGCGCTCTCGATCAAGGGCTATCGCGACCAGCTCGAGCAGGCGGTCGCACACCGCGCCGAGCTCCGCTTCGTCGACAGCTGGCACGACGAGCCGGCGTTCATCGACGTGCTCGCCGACAAGGTGCGTGGCACCGACCGCCACGTCGTCTTCACCGCGCACTCGCTTCCCGAGCGAATCCTCTCGATGGGAGACCCGTACCAGGATCAGCTGCTCGAGACGAGCCGCCTCGTGGCCGAGCGCGCGGCGCTCACGGAGACCTGGTCGTTCTCCTTCCAGAGCGAGAGCCCGACGGGCGAGCCGTGGCTCGGGCCGGACATCCTCGACCACCTTCGCGAGCTGCGGTCGCAAGGCGTCGAGCGGGTCCTCGTCTGCCCGGTCGGCTTCGTCTCCGATCACCTCGAGATCCGGTGGGATCTCGACGTCGAGGCGAAGGAGCTCGCGGCCGAGCTCGGTCTCGACCTCGAGCGCATCGACATGCCGAACGACGAGGCGCCCTTCGTCGAGGCGCTCGCGACGATCGTCCGGCGCGAGCTGTCGGTACCGTCACCCGCGTGACGCCCGGCGAGATCTCGGTCGAGCACGCCGCGCGGCGCTTCCGTGTCTACCCGCGCGAGAGCCGCGCGTTGAAGGATCTCCTCTTCGGCCGGCAGGCGCGCGGCTCGGACGTCTGGGCGCTTCGCGACGTCTCGTTCCACGTCGAGCCGGGCAGCGCAGTCGGGCTCGTCGGCCGGAACGGATCGGGCAAGACGACGCTCCTCCGGCTCCTCTCCGGGATCGTGAAGCCGACGAGCGGGCGCGTCGCGGTCGGCGGCCGCATCGGCTCGCTTCTGGAGCTCGGTGCCGGCTTCCACCCCGACATGACCGGCCGCGAGAACGTCTACCTCAACGGCTCGATTCACGGCCTTCCCCGCGCGACGATCCGCGAGAAGTTCGACGAGATCGTCACGTTCGCGGGCCTCGAGGACTTCATCGACCTGCCCGTGCGCACCTACTCATCGGGGATGTACATGCGCCTCGGCTTCGCGATCGCGGCGCACATCGAGGCCGACGTCCTGCTCCTCGACGAGGTGTTCGCGGTCGGCGACGAGGCGTTTCAACGCAAGTGCTTCGGCAAGATCTTCGACTTCAAGCAGCGCGGCGGCACGATCGTCTTCGTCTCGCACGACGCTGCAGCCGTCGAGCGCCTGTGCGACCGCGCAGTTCTCCTCAAGGACGGCGCCGTGTTCTTCGACGGCGCGACACACGATGCGATCGTCGCCTACCGGCAGCTGCTCGCAGGCGAGCGCAACCCGGAGGAGCGCGCGGCTGGGTTGAAGGAGTGGGGCGGCGATGTCGCACGCGTCGAGCGTGTGCGGCTGCTCGGCCCGGCAGGCGACGAGCGCAAGCAGCTCCTTGCCGGCGAGCCGTTCGCGATCGCCGTCGACGTCACCACGACGCGGGAGATCGATGCGCCGCGGCTCGGCTGGGAGCTTCGCGACGACGCCGGCATCCTCGTCGCGGCCGGTGCCGTCCCCACCGCCGACCTCGGCTGGAACCGCGGCGCGCAGCTCCGCTTCGACGTGGAGCGGCCGCCGTTCTCGGACGGGCGGCTGCACCTGCGTGTCGACCTCACCGACGAGCGCGGCGAGACGCAGTACCACTCACTCGACGATGCGCTGGTCTTCGTCGTCTACCCGGCCGACGACGCACGCGGGCTCGTCCGCGTTGAAGGACGATGGGCAGCCGCCGCCGAACTGGAGCGGGCATGAGTTCCAGAAGCTGCCCCGACTGGCCGGACCTGATGGAGATCGCACCCGAGCTCCAGTTCAAGCACTACACCGCCGGGGAGGCGCAGCTCCCGGCCGACGTCCTCATGCACGTGACGGATGTCGCGCTCTCGGACGTCGCGCTCTGCTGCGACCTCGACCACAACGTGTTCTACGCGGTTCACACCGACGCGAACCTCGCGGAGGCCCTCAAGGGCAGCCACTGGTTCGAGGTCCGCGAGTGGGTCGCCGCCGGGCGCCCCGGGCAGGCCTACTAGACGGGACTCGGAAGCGGCTCGCCGCGCACGCAAGCGAGCACGTTGTCGACGACGACGCGCGTCATCGCCGCGCGTGTCTCGACCGTCGCGCTGCCGATGTGCGGGGCGAGCACGACGTTCGGGAGATCGAGAAGTGCAGCCGGCACGTGCGGCTCGTGCACGAAGACGTCGAGCCCGGCGTTGATTCGCCCGGAGACGAGCTCGTCGACGAGCGCCTCCTCGTCGACGATCGCGCCGCGCGCGGTGTTCACGAGCGTCGTACCGTCGCGAAGAAGCGCGAGCCGCTCGCGGCTGATGAGCCCCGTCGTCTCCGCATTCAGCGGGGCGTGCACCGAGACGATGTCGGCCTCTCGCAGCAGGTCGTCGAGCTCCCGCCAGGCCTCGCCCTCGGGCGTCCGGCGGTGATAGAGGACGCGCATGTCGAACGCCTCCGCCCGCCGCGCCAGAGCCGAGCCGATGCGGCCCATGCCGACGATGCCGAGCGTCGCTCCGGTCACCTCCCTGCCGAGAAAAGGGCCGCGCGACCACGGTGTCTCCCAGCCGCCGTCGCGGACGAGCCGGTCGCCCTCGACGAGCCGCCGCCGCGTTGCGAGGATGAGCGCGAAGGCGAGGTCCGCCGTCGCGGCGTCGAGGACCCGGGCGTGTTCGTCACCGCGACTCCGCGTGCGCGAGCGGCCTCGACGTCGATGCGGTCGTAGCCGACGCCGTAGTTCGCGATCAACCGCAGCGACGGAAAGCGCTCGAGCTCGACCGGCTCGTTCGTGACGATCAGGATCTCCGCGTCGCCCTCCGCGGGGCCGACCACTACCTCAGGGAGCTCGTCCCAGGCCGGGCCCGGCAGTCGCCGCGTCGCAACGATGCGCACGACGGCGACTCTATCGCCGTCGTAGCGCGAGCACCTCGTCGAGACCACGCGTGTTCAGCACGTTCGCGGCGGTGGCCCATCCTCTGCGCGCGGTAGCGACCGAGAGCCGCATGTTCCCGAGACCGCGCACGGAGTGCGCGTCGGTCGAGCACACCACGGGCACGCCGGACTCGACGACGAGCCGAACCTCATCGTCACGGAGATCGAGCCGGTCCGGCAACCCGTTGGTCTCGAGGGCGACCCCCTCCTCGAGTGCGACCTCGATGGCCCGCTCCAGGACGAGTGCGTTCGGCGGGCGGTGGTTGATGATGCGCCCCTTCGGATGACTCAGGCAGCGCACTGCCGGGTGGCGCATCGCCTCGGTCACCTTCTTCGTAAGGCGATCGGCGTCGTCGCGCTGTCCCGCGTGCAACGAGAGCTGCACCCAGTCGAGCTCGTCGAGTATGTCGTCCGGGAGGTCGAGTGAGCCGTCGGCGCGAATGTCGCACTCGGTGCCGCGCAGGACGCGGAAGGGGGCGAGCAGCGCGTTCGCCGCAGCGATCTCCTCGCCCTGGGCTCGAAGCGCGTCGGCATCGAGGCCGGGCACGACGCGGACGTTCGGCGTGTGGTCACAGATCGCGATGTAGTCGTAGCCAAGCTCTCGCGCGCCCGTCGCCATCTCCTCGACCGACGCCTTGCCGTCGGACCAGGTCGTATGGCAGTGGAGATCGCCGCGGATGTCGGCGAGCTCGACGAGGGACGGCGGGTCGCCGTCGAGCGGATGCTCGCGAAGCTCGGGCGGGCACCACGGCAGTCCGAGCTTCGCGTAGACGGACTCCTCATCGGGGTCGTCGGGGAGCGGACCGAGCGAGTCGACGTATGCGCGCGTTCCCGTCGCCCGCAGAAGCTCCGTGCCGAACCGTTCCACCGGCGCGACGACGACCTCGACCGGGATGCCCTCGACGGTGACGCCGACTGCACGCGACGCGTCGCGCTCGACGACGGCGACGACCGTCGCTGAGGCCTCGAGCCGCGGGATTCCATCCGGTGCGCGTGAGACGAGCGAGAGCCCGCTCACGGTCTCGCGCCATCGGCGGACTTCGCCCGCGACCTCCGCGTCGAGCTCGGCGGCCAGTGCGTGCGCGAGTGCGCGGGCGCGGTTGATGAGCAGTGTGCGCCGTCGCTGCGGCCGCTCCTGCGAGAGCGCAGCAAGGATCTTCTGCTCGGTTACCGGCCCGACTCCCGGCGCCTCTCGCAGGCGGCCCGCAACAGCAGCCGCCCGCAGCTCGTCTGCGCTCCGAATGCCGAGCGTCCGCCCGAGCGCAACCATCCGCTGCGGACCGAGACCGACGTAGCGCCCGAGGGCAACGAGCTGCGGCTCCACCTCGCGCTCGAGCTCCTCGAGCTCTGCGAGGCGTCCCGTCGTGACGAGCTCGTACAGCCGCCGCTCGATACCCGGGCCGATGCCGCGAAGCTCGCGCACCCGCCCGGCGCGGACGAGGTCGGCGACGGGCGCGCGAGTCTCCCGCACGAGCTCGGCGGCGCGACGGTACGCGCGCACCGTGTAGTAGCCCGACCCGGCGAGATCGAGCAGCGCCGCGTAGGCCTCGAGCGTCTGCGCGATCTCGCTGTTCCCCATGCGATGGCTAGTCTCTTCCCATGCCGACGGTCGTCATTCCGTTCGCCGGCGTCACGGGCAAGACCAGATTGCACACCTCGAGGCAGGTTCGCGCCGAGTTGTCGATCGCGATGCTCGGCGACGTCCTCGCTGCCGCGCGGGCGGTCGGCTCCGTGCGGGTCGCGACGAGCGACCCGACCGGCGCGCAAGCGGCAGAGGAGGCAGGCGCCGCCATCGTCGCCGATCCCGGCGACGGCCAGGGCGGCGCAGTCGCGGCCGCGCTCGAGGGCCTCGAGCCTGGAGGGATCCTGATCGTGAACGCCGACGTGCCCTGTGTCGTCCCCGAAGATCTGCGCGCGCTTCTCGTCGCCACCCCCGCGGGCGGGATCGCGCTTGTCGAAGCGCTCGACGGCACGACGAACGCCCTGAGCATCTCCGCGCCGCAGCAGTTCGAGTCGCTGTACGGCATCGACAGCGCGCAGCGCTTTCGCGGACGTGCGGAGGCGCTCGGCGTCGACTGCGTCGCCGTTGCGCTGCCGAACGTCGCGGACGACGTCGACACGATCGACGATCTGAAGCGCCTGCACCTTCGGCTCGGGCCCCGTTCGCAGATGGCGCTCGCATCGCTCCCCGCCGGGGCACCGCAGTGAAGGTCGCCGTCCTGTCGGGCGGCGTCGGCGGCGCGCGCTTCGTGCAAGGCGTCGTCGATGTCGTCGCGCCGTCAGACGTGACGATCGTCGGCAACGTCGGCGACGACATCGACGTGCTCGGTGTGCACGTCTCGCCCGATCTGGACTCGGTGCTCTACGCGCTCGCGGGCCTCAACGACGAGGAGAGAGGTTGGGGGCGAGCCGACGAGACGTGGCATGCGCTTGGAACCGTGTCGGAGCTCGGCGGCGAGTCGTGGTTCGGGCTCGGCGACCACGACCTCGGGCTTCATCTGCTTCGCACCGCCGCGCTTCGAGACGGCGTTGCGCTGTCGGCCGTCACGGCGCGCTTCGCGCGCGCGCTCGGCGTCGAGGCCACGCTCGTCCCGGTCACCGACGACCCGCTGCGGACGTGGATCGCGACGCCGAACGGCGAGTTCCACTTTCAGGAATGGTTCGTCGCGCGCGGTCATCGTGACGAGGTCGACGGGCTCCGTTTCGAGGGCGCCGAGACCGCCCGTCCTGCGCCCGGCGTCCTCGAGGCGATCGACGCCGCAGACCTCCTGCTGATCGCGCCGAGCAACCCGTACGTGTCGATCGCGCCGATCCTCGCCGTCGCCGAGGTCCGCACCGCGCTCGAATGCCGGCGCGTTCCGTGCGTCGCCGTCAGCCCGCTCATCGGAGGACGCGCCGTCAAAGGGCCGGCGGACCGCATGCTCGCGGCGGCTTGCGGGCGGCACCGGGCCGCGGCACGTGGCGGAGTGCTACGAGGGGCTCATTGATGCGCTCGTGATCGACCTCGCGGACGCCGCGCGACCCCGCAGGTGTGCGCACGATTGCCACCGACACGCTCATGTCGGGCGCGGATGCACGGCGGCGCGTCGCGGAGGTCGCGCTGGGAGCCGTGGCCGCGTGAGGGTCGCCGTCGTCGGGGGAACCGGCGACTTCGGCCTCGCACTCGCCCGTCAGCTCGTCGACGCGGGACACGACCTCGTTGTCGGCTCGCGGGACGCGGAACGGGCAGCGGCCAAGGGCGAGGAGGTCGGCGCGTCGGGTGCGGCGAACGAAGACGCCGTGCGCGGCGCCGACATCGTGGTGCTGGCCGTGAAGGCCGAGGCGGCGCTCGAGACCGCGGCCTCTCTCCGGGATGCGATCGCAGAGACGCCCGTGCTGAGCGTCGCGAGCGAGCTGCGGTTCACGAAGCAGGGAGTGTTCCCGGGCGATAATCCGAGCTCGATCGCCGAGCGCACGCAGAAGCTCCTCGCGGCGCCGGTGATCGCCGGCCTGCACTCGCTCGCCGCTGCATCGCTCGCACAGGGAAAGGCCGCCGGAGACGCGCTCGTCTGCGGTGACGACGCCTCCGCGAAGGAGCGTGTGCTCGAGCTCGCGGCCGACATCGTCACCGGACGGGCGCTCGATGCCGGCCCGCTCGCGAGCGCGCGCGCACTCGAGGGGATGACTGCGGTGATCGTCAACCTGAACAAGCGCTACCGCGCGCATGCAGGCGTTCAGGTCACCGGACTGCCGTGAACGTCGTCCAGGTCGAGGCGCCCGGCGAGCGATCGCGGCTCGCGGAATCCATCCTGCGGGAGTTGCCGGACTGGTTCGGGATCGAAGAGGCGACCCGTGCCTACATCGACGACGTTGCGCGGATGCAGACAGTTCGCGGCGGAAGACGGTGCCGGTTTCCTCTCGCTGAAGCTGCACACGCCGCGGTCGGCGGAGATCCATGTGATGGGTGTCCTGCCGGGCAGGCACCGGGAGGGCATCGGCCGCGCGCTCGTGCGCGCGGCGGAGGCGTGGTGCGCGGAGGGCGGCATCGAGTACCTGCAGGTGAAGACGCTTGCGCCGGCGAGACCGGACGAGAACTACGCGCGCACCCGCGCCTTCTACGAGACCGTCGGGTTCGTGCCGCTCGAGGTCTTCCCGGAGCTCTGGCATCCGAGCAACCCCGCGCTCCAGCTCGTCAAGGCGGTTCAGGCCGGCTTCCGCGTGTTCCCGCTTCGCGGCATCCCCGAGCTTCGCGAGGGCGACGACCTGGCGGCCCTCATCGCGGAGCGCGTCGCGCTCGAAGATCTGGACGTCGTCCTCGTCGTGCAGAAGGCGATCTCGAAGATCGAGGGACGCGTCGTACGGCTCGACGATGTCGAGCCGTCGGAGCGCGCACGGGAGATTGCGGGCGAGGAGGGAGATCCGCACCGCGTCGAGTGGATTCTCCGCGAGGCGAAGCGGGTCGTCCGCGTCCGTTCTCCGCTCGTCATCTGCGAGACCCGCCAGGGCTTCATCTGCGCGTCGGCAGGGGTCGACCAGTCGAACACGCCGGAGGAGGGGACGCTCGTCCTCCTGCCCGTCGACCCGGACGGCTCGGCTGCGCGCCTTCGCGCCGAGCTTCGTGCACGGACGGGCCGCGAGGTCGGAGTGATCGTCACGGACTCCTTCGGCCGTCCGTGGCGCCAGGGCACGACGGACGTCGCGATCGGCGCTGCTGGGGTCGAGGTGATGCGCGAGCTCTCGGGCGAGCGCGACCCTGTCGGCTATGAGCTGAAGGCGACCGTCATCGCTGTAGCCGACGAGCTCGCGGGCGCCGCGCAGCTCGTCAGCGGCAAGCTCGACCGCGTTCCCGTCGCGATCGTGCGTGGCCTCGACCTTCGCGGTAGCGGACGGGCGACCGACATCCCGATTCCCCCCGAGCGCGACCTCTTCGGTTAGGTTCAAGGGAGGTGGACGCGATCGCAGCTGCAAACGACGTGCTTCGCGACAAGGGCTACGTCGAGCGCGACCTCGCGGTGCATCCAGGTCCGCGCGGCAAGGCCCTTCTCAAGGGCAACAAGATCATCAGCCCGTTCAGCGACGACGCCGAGCTCGTGCTCCGCGTCGTCAGCGAGCTCGTGCCGACTGACGCCGAGCTCGGCTCGAAGCTGCTGCGGCCGGCGGATCTGCGCGCGAAGCTCATCGTCTGAGCGCTACCCCGGGGCCGGAAGCCGCAGCTCGAACGCGTCGTCGACCTCGTCGAGCGAGCCGCCGTTGTCGAGGGCGATTCGCCGGGCGACGACGACGTCCAGTCCGTCCCGCGCCGCGGCGGGAGCGACGCGCACCACGCCGTCGCCGACGACGACGTGGATCGGTGCGTCCTGCGAGCGCGCGGCAAGCACGAGGTGGAGGACCGCCTGGATCAGCTCGGCGCCGTCGCAGGCGACGCGAAGCTCGCGGGCCTCGTACTGCGCGTCGACGGCGAGCGACTTGCCGGCCCCGTGCCGAACGAGCGCGAGCGCTGCCCGGGTCGCCGCCACGAGATCCGCGGACGTGCGCTCGCCGGGTGTAGAGCGCGCGAAATCGAGCAGGCTCTGGAGGGTACGCTTCATCTCACCCGTCGTCTGGTGCAGGAGCCGGAGCCGCGTCTCGTCCTCCGAGCCGGGCGTTGCATCCTCGAGCAGGAGATCCACGAGGCCGAGAACGCCGAAGAGGGGATTCGCGACATCGTGCGCGACGTCGGCCGCAAGCCGGCCGAGCGCCGCCTCCCGCGCGAGCGGCACGAGGTCGCGTTCCGCCTCGGCCCGGCGGCCGTCCGGCAATGCGTCGATCGTTGACAAAAGACCATCCCGACCCTGCACCTCGGAGAGCATGACCGATCAGATCACCTGCGTCGTCGCCGACGATCACCCCGCGGTCCTGAGCTCCGTCGCCGACCTCCTCGTGCGGAGCGGGTTCCGCGTCCTCGGCCGCGCCCGGGACGGCGCCGAGGCGCTGGCGTTGATCGAGACCGAGCGGCCGCACGTCGCGCTCGTCGACGTCCGGATGCCGCGCATGTCCGGGATGGAAGTCGCCGAGCGCGCCTCCGTGACGACGCCGGACACCGCGATCGTCTTTTACACAGCATTCGGCGATCGGGCTCTCCTCTCCGAGGCGCTCGACGTCGGGGCTCGCGGCTTCGTGCTCAAGGAGGCTCCGCTCGTCGACCTCGTCCGCGCCGTCGAGTGGGTTGCCGCCGGCGATTCCTACGTCGACCCCGTGCTCGCCGGGGCGCTCGTCAGCGGCCAACTGACCGATCGCACGCCCTCGCTCACCCAGCGCGAGCGGGAGACGCTGCGGCTCCTGGCCGACGGGCTGTCGAACGAGGAGATCGGCAAGCGGCTCCACATCTCGCCGGAGACGGTGCGCACGCACGTGCGAAAGGCGATGTCGAAGCTCGAGGCGGACACGCGCACGCAGGCCGTCGCGACCGCGCTCCGGCAATCCATCATCTCCTGATGGAGCTCCGCCGCCGCGACCTCGATCCGGATCCGCTCCGGCAGTTCGAGCGCTGGTACGCCGAGGCGGCCGCCGCGACGGCGATGCCCGAGCGGACGGCGCTCGCCACCGCCGACGAGCACGGCGCGCCGTCGCTTCGCATGGTGCTGCTCAAGGCGTTCGACGAGCGCGGTCTCGTCTTCTTCACGCACACGACGAGCCGGAAGGGGCGCGAGCTGGCGACGAACCCGCGGGCCGCCCTTCTTCTCTACTGGGACGGGCCGGGAAGGCAGGTGCGCGTCGAGGGTGAGGTCGAACAGGTCGTTGCGGAGGAGTCCGATGCGTACTTCGCGACGCGTCCGGCAGTCGCCCGCGCCGGAGCGATCGCCTCACGGCAGAGCGAGGTGCTCACGGACAGGGAGACGCTCGACGCACGCATTGCCGAGGCGCAGCGGGGTGAGCTCACGCGACCGGAGACGTGGGGAGGCTTTCGCGTCGTCCCGCGCGCGTGGGAGTTCTGGCAGCACCGAGACGATCGCCTGCACGACCGCTTCCGCTACCGGCGGGACGGCGACGGCTGGATCATCGAGCGGCTGTTCCCCTAGCGAGCACGGCACCGAGCCGTGCAAGTCTGTCGTCCCAGGCCGCGCCGACATCCACCATCCACGCGACCGCTTCGCCGAGCGGCTCCGGCGTCACCTCGTAGCGCGTCTCCCGGCCCGCACGCGTCGCGCGAAGAAGGCCGGCGTCCGCAAGCAGCGCGAGCTGCTTCGCGACCGCCTGGCGTGTGACCGGCAGGTCGGCCGCGAGCTGCGTCGCGGTGGCAGTCCCGCGCGCCGCAACGGACTCGACGAGCGCGCGGCGGCTCGGGTCGCCGAGCGCGTCGAAGACGAGATCTACCGGACGCACGCGAGCGCGTGGGCGTGCAGCGCGAGCGCGGCGGCGAAGTGCGGCGCCGTCTCGGTGACGTGCACGCGCGTGCCGCCGTCGACCTCTTCGAGCTCGAGGACGGTCGCGCCGTCGTCGTCCCAGTCGAGAACGAGCCGCTCGCCCGGCTCTGCCTCCCGCACGACCGCGCGGCGCTCCTCGCCGTCCCCCCAGCGGAAGACGCCCGCTCCGCCGGGCTGCGGGTCGAGCTCGACCTCGGTCGCGAACCACTCCTCGAGCCGTTCCGGCTCCGTCAGGGCCTCCCAGACCTCGTCGGGCGGGGCGGGGAAGACGATCTCGCGCTCGATCTGCACCGGAGGCTCCTCTCACTTGACACGCAACCACTCGGTTGCACTATGATGCGCAACCAGTGAGTAGCGTATCGCATCTGGTTCCGATGGTCGTCGAGTCCGACGGCCGCTTCGAGCGCTCGTTCGACATCTTCTCGCGGCTCCTTCGAGAGCGGATCGTCTTCCTCGGGACGGAGGTCAGCGACCAGTCGGCGAACCTCATCGTCGCGCAACTCCTCTTCCTCGAGGCGGAGGACCCCGAGGTGGACATCCGCCTCTACGTGAACTCTCCCGGCGGCAGCGCGTATGCGGGCTTCGCGATCTACGACGCGATGCAGTTCGTGAAGCCCGATGTGCAGACCTACGCCGTGGGAATGGCGATGTCGGCAGGCGCGCTCATCCTCGCGGGCGGAGCCGCGGGCAAGCGGTACGTGCTTCCGAACTCGAAGGTGATGATCCATCAGGGCTCAGCCGGTGCAAGCGGGCAGCCGGCCGACATCCAGATTCAGGCGAGGGAGATCCTCGCGCTGACGCGCCGCTACGCGGAGATCCTCGCGAAGCACACGAATCGCGACGTCGACGAGGTGATGCGCGACATCGATCGCGACCGCTTCCTCGGCCCGCACGATGCGGTCGAGTACGGCCTCGCGGATCAGGTGCTGCTGACCCGCGAAGAAGCCGCTTAAGCGGCTTCGAGCAAGGCCGAGCACGACCTGCTGCATGCGCGAAGCGTCGCGCACGCCTCGCCGACGAGCTCGTCCGGGAATCGCCGCAGGGCCGCGAACGCATCCTCGGATGTGTCGCGGCAGAGCCTCGTCGCTGCGATGACGAGCTGCTGCGGCTGATCGAGCAGGTCGATGAGCACGCGTGCGACCGCCGCGGGGCCGACGACCGCGTTCACGATCCGCTTCCGGATCCTCTGGTCGTCGAGCTCGGACGTCCGCTCGAGCAAGCTCTCGCAGGCGTCGGCGCAGCTCTCGGCGTCGGTCAGGCACCGAGCAAGCTCGTCGGCAACTCCCGTGTACCACGCGTCGATCACCTGTGCCCTCTCCCGGCCCCTACCCCGCGGAAGCTCGATTCGAACGGACGGACTACGCTTCGGCTCGTGGCCGTCGCCGCCGACCTGCGGACGGAGCTCCTCCGCCTCATCCCGGACGAGCGTCGGGTGACCGACGGCGAGTCGGCGCTCGACCAGCACGCGGCCGACCTCAGCTATCACCCGCCGCGCCGCCCCGACCTCGTCGTCTACCCGGAGTCGACCGAGGAGGTCTCCGCCGTCCTCCGCTACGCGAACGAGGCCGGCGTCCCGGTCACGCCGTTCGGCGCCGGCACGAGCCTCGAGGGGCACGTGATCCCGCTCGAGGGCGGCATCTCGCTCGACCTCACCCGGATGGCGTCCATCCTCGCCGTCAGGCCGGAGGACCTCACGGCCACCGTGGAGGCAGGCGTCACGCGCTCCCAGCTCGAGGCGGCGACGGGGCCGAACGGCCTCTGGTTCCCGGTCGACCCGGGCGCGGACGCGACCCTCGGCGGCATGGCGGCGACGAACGCGAGCGGCACGACGACCGTGCGCTACGGCGGCATGCGCCAGCACGTCCTCGCGCTCGAGGTCGTGCTCGCCGACGGGCGCGTCGTCCGCACCGGCACGCGGGCGGTCAAGACGTCGGCGGGCTACAACCTGACGAACCTTTTCGTCGGCTCCGAGGGGACGCTCGGTGTCATCACGGAGCTGACGCTGCGGCTCCATCCGATCCCGGATCACATCGTCGTCGCGCGCGCGGCGTTCCCGTCGGTCGAAGCAGTCTGCCGCGCGGCTGCCGGCATCATCGCGGCAGGCGTGCTCGTCACCCGTTGCGAGCTTCTCGACGCGATGACGATCGCTGCGCTGAACGCGTTCGCGGGAACGGACTTCCCGGTCTCGCCGTATCTCTTCATCGAGTTCGGCGGGACGCAGGCGGGTGTCTCGGGCGATCTCGAGACGACACGCGAGCTCGCCGAAGACGAAGGAGCGACCGCGTTCGAGTCGGAGAGCGATCCGACCGCTCGAGCGCAGATGTGGAGCGCGCGTCACAACGCGCTGATGGCGTCACTGGCGCTCTCGCCCGGCTCGAAGGCGATGACGACCGATGTCGCAGTCCCCGTCTCGGAGCTCGCGTCAGCGATCGAGGCGGCGCGCACGGCGCTCGACGCATCGGAGCTCCGCGGCGGCATCGTCGGCCACGTCGGCGACGGGAACTTCCACGTCGCGTTCCTTCTCGACCCCGACGACGCGGGCTCCGTCGCGCAGGCAGCGTCGTTGAACAAGGCCGTCGTCGAGGATGCGCTCGCGCGCGGCGGCACCTGCACCGGCGAGCACGGGATCGGCTTCGGCAAGCTCGACTACCTCGAGCGCGAGCATGGCGACCTCGTGCCGCTCTACCGCGGCATCAAGGATCTCTTCGACCCGAACGGGATCATGAATCCGGGCAAGGTCGTTCGCCGCTAAGCGACCTGCTGCTCGAGGAGCACCTCGTCGAGCAGCTCGTAGCCGCGTCGGATGAGCGCGCGTTTCGCGTCCTCCGTCCACGGCACCGGGTTCCGAAGTCCCGCCTCGAGCGAGACCTCGCCCGCCGACGACTGCACGGCGATGCGCGGGATCAGGCGGTCGCCGAGGAAGGGGAAGCGCGCCGACTCGAACCGTTCGTCCACGGCGCGCGCGATGCGCTCGCCCTTGCGGCCGCCTTCGCGCCTCACGATCGTGTCGACATCCCGCCGCAGCTCGGCGAGCGTCATCAGTGCGAGATCCTTGTCGCGCGCGACGCGCTCCTCGGTCACGGTGTTCTGCTGGATCGCGACGCGCATCAGACGGATGATCATGTCGCCCCAGTGCGCCGGCTCGCCGCGCTCGCCGCGTGCTTCCGCCTCGCGCAGCTCCGCGATGAGCGCCTTCACCGGAGGGATCTTCGAGAAGCGCTCGAGGCGGCGGCGCAGGCGCGCGAGCCCTTCCGTGCCCATGCGGGGGTAGTTCGGGAGGTAGCGGAAGCTGACGATCAGCTCGACGCCGTCCTGCCCGTAGGCGTGCCCGAGCGGGAAGTTGCGAACCCACGCCCCGTCGGTGGCGATCCGGTCGCCGACCGGCAGCGGCAGAACCAGAGCGCTGACGGCGGCAGAGGCAAGGAGGGCCTGCGCCATCGTCTCGGGCGGCGTCGACCGCGACGAGTACGCGAGCTCGTACCTGTGCGCACCCTCGCCGTGGCTCTCGTCGGAGACGTCCGTCGCGAAGACGGTCACCTCGGCGGGGGCGGTGCCGAGCGCCCTGACGAGCTCCGTCACGTCACCGAGCCGCTCCGCCACGGTCTCCGGGAGGCGGTAGTCGTGAGAGCCGAGAAGGGGCAGCCGCCAGAGGGAGTGCGGCCTGAACGTGTCCTCGGGCTGGAGCCGGAGCATGAACTCCTCGAGGTCGTCGAGGCGGTCGAGCGCGGCCATGGTCGCCGAGAGCGCGCCCGACGAGGTGCCGTAGAACCAGCCGATGCGCGGCCAGAGCTCGCTCTCGCGCAGGCGCTGCAGGAACCCGAGCTCCATCAGCACGCCGTTCACGGCGCCGCCGGAGAGGACGACCGCGACGTCCCTGTCCATACCCTCACATTAGGTCAGGAAGCGGCGCCCTCGTACACGATGCTCTCGCCGAGGATCTCGTCGATCCGCCGGAGCACGTCCTCGGAGAGCTCGACGCCCACGGCACCCACGTTGTCCTCGACCTGCTCCGGCCGTGACGCGCCGATGATCGCCGAGGCCACGTTCGGCTCGTGCAGCACCCAGGCGAGCGCGAGCTGCGCCAGAGTGAGGCCCAGCTCGTCCGCGATCGTCTGCAGCTGCTGCACCCGCTCGAGGAGCGTCTCGTCGCGGGCGCGGTCCATCCACATCCCCATGCTCTCCGACGAGGCGCGGCTCCCCTCCGGGATCGGCTGACCCGGCTTGTACTTCCCGGTGAGCACGCCCTGCGCGAGCGGCGACCAGACGATCTGCGAGATGCCGTTCCGCCTGCAGACGTCGATCACGTCGTTCTCGATCCCGCGCCAGATCATCGAGTACTGCGGCTGGCTCGAGACGAACTTCTCGACGCCTGCCATCGTCACCGCCTCCTCGATCTTCTCCGCGGGCCACTCGCTGAAGCCGAGATACCGGGCCTTGCCCGCCTGCACGACCTCGGTCAGCGCCTGCATCGTCTCCTCGAGCGGCGTGTCCCAGTCGTAGCGGTGGCACTGGTAGAGATCGACGTACTCGGTGCGCAGCCGTGCGAGCGACTTGTCGATCTGCGTGTGCACCTGCTCGCGCGAGAGGCCGCTGCCGCCGTCGGGCATGCGGCCGAAGAGCTTCGTCGCGAGGATGTAGGAATCCCGCGGCCGATCGGCGAGCGTCGCGCCGAGGAACTCCTCCGCCTTGCCCGCCGCGTACACATTCGCCGTGTCGATGAAGTTGATCCCGAGCTCGAACGACTTCGCCACGCACGCCTCCGCCTGATCGTCCGGGACGCCGCCGCCATAGGTGAGCCAGGAGCCGAGGCAGATCTCGGAGACCTGCAGATCACTGGAGCCGAGCTGTCTGAATCGCATTGCACCGACGCTATCCGTTAGCGTCACCGTCATGCCTCAGCTGAACGCGATCGGAATTGTCGCCGCCGACCTGGCGCGCACGATCCGCTTCTACCGGCTGCTCGGGGTCGACGTCCCGGAGCCTACCGAGAGCGGCCACATCGACTCTGTCCTCGAGAACGGCGTCCGACTCATGTTCGACCGGGAGGACGTCATCAAGAGCTTCCAGCCGGAGTGGAAGCGCGCAACGGGCAATCAGATCTCGCTCGCCTTCGAATGCGCGAGCTCGGCCGAGGTCGACGAGATGTACGCGCGCGTCGTCGACGCGGGGTTCCACGGGGAGAAGGAGCCGTGGGACGCGTTCTGGGGCCAGCGCTATGCGCAACTGCTGGATCCGGACGGGGTCGGCGTCGACCTCTACGCCGCACTCTGATCGAGGAGCAGTTCGAGCTCGCCGGCCGGACGCTGACGCTCCTGCGCCCGCCGAGCGCCGACGAGCTGATCGACGAGACGGCCTTCGACGAGGAGGAGTTCCTGCCGTACTGGGCGGAGCTCTGGCCGAGCGGCCTCGCGCTCGCCCGCTACGTCGAGACGCTCGAGCTCGACGGCATGCGTGTCGTCGAGCTCGGCGCTGGGCTCGGCCTGCCCTCGCTTGCTGCGGCTCTCCGCGGGGCCGAGGTCCTCGCGACCGACTGGGCCGACGACGCTGTCGCGCTCCTGCGCGCGAACGCCGAGCGAAACCACGTCCCCGTCCGCGTCGAGTGCGTGCGCTGGGACGAGCCCGTCGAGCTCGTCACGCGGGCTCCGTACGATCTCGTCCTCGGCGCCGACCTGCTCTACGAGTCGCGGAACGCCGCACAGCTCCTCGACCTCCTGCCGCAGCTCGGCCAGGAGATCGTCATCGCAGATCCGGGACGGCCGTTCGCGAAAGGATTCCTCGAGCACTTCGAGGTCGAGACGCTCGCCGACGGCGTCTACCGGCTCGGGCTACCGTGACGCGATGCTTGCGCTGGCAGCAGTCGTCCTTGCGCTCGTCGCGCCGCCGCGGCCGCACATCGTCTGGAAGCCCGTTCCCTTCGGCGCAGCCCGCGTCGCGCAGACGGCCGCGTACTCGGCCAGGCACTACGGGCAGCGCACCGCGGTGCTTCACCCACGCGCGATCGTCGAGCACTACACCGCGACGACGAGCTTCTCGTCCGTGTACGCGACGTTCGCAAACGACGCGCCGGACGTCGAGCTGCACGAGCTGCCCGGAACGTGCGCGCACTTCGTCATCGATCGCGACGGCACGATCTACCAGCTCGTCAGGCTCACGCTCCGCTGCAGGCACACCGTCGGGCTCAACTGGGCGGCGATCGGGATCGAGCACGTCGGGACATCGGATGCGCAGGTCCTCGGGAATGCGGCGCAGATGCGCTCGTCGCTCGCGCTCACGCTCTGGCTGATGAGCCGCTACCGGATCCCGCTCGGGAACGTCATCGGCCACAACGAGAGCCTGACAAGCCCGCTCCACCACGAGCTCTACGCACCCTGGCGCTGCCAGACGCACGGCGACTGGCGGAAGGCGGACATGGACGTCTATCGCGCGCGCCTCGTCGCGCTCGCGCGGGAGGACTCCGTGGCGGTCGGACGCGGGCCTGCGCCGCACGCGTCTCGCTGCTAGCGCGCGCTGAAGCGATAGTGCGAGACCTGCCATTCCTCGCCGTCGCGGTAGCCCCACAGCTCCGCACAGGCGAGGAAGAACACGCGCCACTCGTTGTACGCGGCCCGGCTGCCGAGCACCGAGACGATCTCGTCGCGATGCGCGCGCATCCGCGCGAGCCATGCCTCGGCAGTCCGTGCGTAGTGCTCGCCGCCGACGCGCCAAGCCTCTTCGAGCCGGAGGCTGTGCGCAAGTTGCGGGAGCAGGTCGTGTGAGGGCATCGTGCCGCCCGTGAAGAACCGCCGCGTCATCCAGCCCTCGTCGTAGGGGTAGGCGAGCTCACGATGGGTGAAGACATGGCAGAAGAAGGCGCCGCCCGGCTCGAGCCATGAGGCGATCCGCGCGAGGAGCGCCTCGTAGTTCCGCATGTGCTCGAGCATCTCGATCGAGATGATGCGATCGAACCGTGCCGGCCTCAGGTCGAGGACGTTTGCGTCGGCGGTGACGACCTGCACGTTCCGCTTCCCGAACGACTCGATGTAAGCCCGCTGCGGCCGGGAGTTCGAGACGGCGAGGATCTCCGAGCTCGGGTATTGCTCCGCAAGCCAGAGCGTCGCGGATCCCCAACCGCAGCCGAGGTCGAGGATGGTCATGCCGTCCTCGATCCCCGCCCGGGCGCACGAGAGGTCGAGCATCGCTTCTTCGGCCGCGGCGAGCGTGTGAACCCCGGCCGGCCAGTAGCACGACGAGTACTTGAGGCGCGGGCCGAGCACGAGCCTGAAGAACTCGGGCGACACCTCATAGTGCTGTTCGTTCGCCTTCTCGACGTCCCGCGCGATCGACTCGGACGCGAGGGAGGCGATGAACGCATCCTTGCGGTCGAGGCGGAGCTCGCGACGAAGCCGTGTCGCGCACGTCGCCCGGATGCCGGCCCGCAGCACGGGCTCCGGCACGACACCGGACGCGACGACGCGGTCGACGACGTCGGAGACCATGGGACGGTCGATCATCCGGACCGGGCGAGTAGCAGTTGCGCGTCTCGAAGCCAGCGCGTCCTGAAGCCGGCCTCGCAGAACGACAGATAGAAGTCCCACGTACGCTCGAAGCGAGCGTCGTAGCCGAGGGCACGTAACTCGCTCACGTGCGCGTGCACATTGTGTCGCCAGCGGCGCAGCGTCTCGGCATAGTGCTCGCCGATCTCGTCGACGCCGTACAGGGAGAGCGTCGTCCCCTTGAGCGCGCGCGTCAGCGACTCGAGCGAGGGGATCAGGCAGCCCGGGAAGACGTAGCGCTCGATCCAGTCCGGCGTCGTGCGGTACCGGTCCCAGCGCTGCTCCGGGACGAGGATGCTCTGGACGGCGGCGAGCCCGCCCGGGGCAAGCACCCGGTCGACGGTCGCGAAGTAGGTCTCGAACTGATCGGCGCCGATCGCCTCGATCATCTCGATCGAGACGACCTTCGTGTACTCGCTCTCGATCTGACGGTAGTCCTGCTCCCGGATCTCGACCGGGAGGCCCTTCGTGCGCTCGCGGGCATAGGTCGCCTGCTCGTGCGAGATCGTGAGGCCCGTGACGCGACAGCCGTATCGCGTTGACGCGTACTCGGCGAAGCCGCCCCACCCGCAGCCGATCTCGAGCACGTGGTCGCCGGGGCCGAGCGACAGTGCGCGGCAGAGTCGCTCGTACTTCGCTTGCTGCGCCTCGGCGAGCGACTGCTCCGGCGACTCGAAGATCGCGCACGAGTACGTCATCGTCTCGTCGAGCATCAACTCGAAGAGCTCGTTGCCGAGGTCGTAGTGATACGAGATGTTGCGGCGCGCGCGCAACAACCCGTTGCGGCGGTTGAGGCGCGGCCGCAGCTCGAGGAGCCGGCGCACACGGGCGTGCCGCTCGCCCGCGGCGCCGGCATTCTGCAGCAGGAGCTCGAAGAGGCCGACGAGGTCGTCGGTGTCCCATTCGCCTGCTGTGTAGGACTCGCCGAGACCGAGCTTCCCGCGGGTCGCAACCCGGCGGAAGAACGCACGATCGCGGATGTCGAGAAGAACGCGACGCCCTTCCCCGAAAGCATGTCTCGTGCCGTCGGGCAGCACGACGGCGAGCGAGCCTCCTTCGAGGTCGGCGAGCGCGCGTCCGAGGATCGACATCGCGATCCCTTCGAGTGCGCGGCCGCGGACAGTCGTCGGTTCGAAGCGAAGCGCGGTCACGCGCGCACCGAGCCCTTCCCGGGGACGAACTCCGGCTTGTGATGGAACGGCACGCGCTTCAGCCAGAGGCGGAGCGCCTGCCAGTGGATGAGAACGATCACCTGAAGCGGCATCAGTGGATAGCGCAGGAGCATTCGCGCGAGCGTGGCGTTCGTCAGTGCGCCGCGGCGCCCATGGAGGACTGCGGTGAGCGGGCGTGAGCCGTCCTCGTCGCGGACGTGGATGCGCGCCCACACCTCGTCTCCCGGCTGTGAGAACGCGTACTCGTACGACTGGTCGAGCCCGAAGAACGGCGAGACGTGCAGGCGTTTCCGCTGCTCGTACCGGAGCTCCGGGCCGCGAAGCACCTCGGGCAGCCGTTCGCCGAACGTGTTGTTCAGCTCCGCGACGATGCAGGCGAGCGACCCGTCGCTGCGATAACACCAGAAGAACGAGACCGGGTTGAACACGAAGCCGGCGACGCGAAGCTGTGCGAGCATGAGCACGCGCTCGATCGTCTCGTCGCCTGCCACGTCGATCACGGCACCCTTCAGCGAAGAGCCGTCGAAGTGATCGCCGTCGCGGAGCGTGACGAGGTTCCGCCGGTTGTACGAGAAGAGGCGAAGGCGTTGCTCGAGCTCGGGCAACTCGTCGAGGTCGATCAGGAAGCTCGACACCGGATAGCGGAAGACGTTCCGGCGCGGCGTGCGGCGGGCATGCATCAGCGTTCCGGTGTAGATCGCGGAGCTCACCACCGGATCCCGAGCCCTTCTGCTGCGCGCACGCCGGAAGCGAGGCCGTCCTCGTGGAAGCCGTTGCCGAGGTGCGCGCCGGCGTACCACGTGTTGCGCTGCCCGGAGATGCGGAGGATGTCCTGCTGTGCACGGAGGGTCGAGACCGTGTACTGCGGGTGGTCATATGTGAACCTCGCGATCACGTGCTCGTCCGGCACGTCCTCGTTCAACGTCACGCAGTAGTCGCGGTGCGCATCGAGGCCCTGCAGGCGGTTCAGGTGGTAGGTGACGGTCGGGCGCCCGTCGTCTGCGAGCCGGTAGTTCCACGCGGCGTGTGCACGACGCGCGTGGGGAAGGAATGACGAGTCGGTATGCAGGATCGCGTCGTTCCGCTGATAGGCGAAGCCGCCGAGCGCGTGAAGCTCCTCGTTCCCTGGATCCTCGAGCAGCCGAAGCGCCTGGTCTGCGTGCGTCGCGACAACGAGCCGGTCGTAGGCGCGCACGGTTCCGTCATCGGTGCGCACATCTACTCCGTCTGCGTTGCGTCGCACCGAACGGACGCCGGTGCCGAGGTGCAGCGAGTCCCCGAGCTGCCGGGTAATCGCAGCCACGTACTCGCGGCTCCCGCCGCTCACGGTGCGCCAGCGGAAGCGCCCGAAGCCGAGCATGCCGTGGTTGTCGAAGAAGCGAATGGCGTACGCCGCGGGAAACTCGAGCGCGCGCCCGGGAGGCGTCGACCAGAGCGCCGACGTGAGCGGCACGACGAAGTGGCGCCGGAAACGGGCCGAGTACCGCTGCGCATCGAGGTACTCGCGGAGGGACATCGACTCGTAGTCGGCGGCGTCGAGCGACGGGCGCGCCGTGCGGAGCCAGCGGCCGATCTCCCAGAGAAGCGGCAGGAACCCCGGCCGGGCGGCGTTCGCCGGCTCGGCGAAGGGCCGGCGGCCCGAGTACTCGAGACCGCAGCCGCGGCAGGCAACCGAGAAGGACATGTCCGACTCGTGGGTTCGAACGCCGAGCTCGCCGAAGAGCCGCGTCAGCAGCGGATAGTTCCGCTCGTTGTGGACGAGGAATCCGGTGTCGAGCGCGAGCCCGTCGTGGAGGACGGTGTTTGCATGGCCGCCTGCCCGGGGATCGCGCTCGAAGACGTCGACCTCGTGCGCACGTGAGAGGAGATACGCGGCCCCGAGCCCGGAAATGCCGCTGCCGATGACCGCTATCCGCATGCCGACCGGCATTCGCACGCCGCCGAACGATGGTTCGAGGGCGTCCTCGGGAAGCTAGGGTTCGCGGCGATGAGCATCGTTGGACAAACATTAGACAAAACTGGGCAGGCTCCGGCGGTTGGAACCGTCCGGACGCGGACGAGCCGGATCAGCCAGGCCGTGACGCTCGTGGCGGTCGTGGTGCCGCCCCTCGGCCTCATCGCGGCCATGGGCTTGCTCTGGGAGGTCGGCTTTCACTGGATCGACCTCGTCCTTTTCCTGTCCCTCTACGTCGTGTGCGCGTTCGGGACGACGATCGGCTTCCACCGCTATTTCACCCACAAGGGCTTCGAGGCGAGGACGCCGGTGAAGGCGACACTTGCGATCCTCGGCTGCATGACCATGCAGGGCCCGCTCACGCAGTGGGTGACGGACCATCGCAAGCACCACGCGCTTTCCGACAAGCCCGGCGATCCGCATTCGCCGCACGGTCACGGCGAAGGCGCGTGGGGCGCCGTGCGCGGCTTCGTCCATGCGCACGTAGGTTGGATGTTCACGAACCTCGGCATGGAGCAGGGACGCGACTACGGCCGCGACCTCTACGAGGACAGGCTCGTCCGCACGATCGACCGCCTGTACCTCCTGTGGGTCGTGCTGACGCTCGGGATTCCCTTTGCGATCGGTTATGCGGTCGGGGGCACGTGGGGTGCGGGCGTCGAGGCCATGATCTGGGGCGGGCTGATCCGCATCGCGGCCTACCAGCACGCGACCTTCAGCGTGAACTCGATCTGCCACATGTTCGGGCGGCAGGACTACCGGTCACGCGACGAGGCGCGCAACAACCGGCTCGTCGCCTTCCTCGTCTTCGGCGAGGGCTGGCACAACAACCACCATGCCTTCCCGGTGTCCGCACGGCACGGGCTCGAGCGGGGGCAGGTCGACGTGTCGTGGTGGGTGATCCGCGGCCTCGAGAGGCTCGGGCTCGTCTGGGACGTGAAAGTGCCCGACGCCGACCAGCGCCGGCGGCGGCGGGTTCAGCCGGCCTGAAACCGATCGAGCTCGCCCGCGGTGAGGCGCACCCAGGTGTGCGCGCGGGGCAGGGGCACGGGCTTCCCCCAGTGCGCGCGGAGCGCGATCCCGTGAACGGCGCCGGGGATCAGTGTGTACTCGCCTTCCGCGCCGAGTGCACGCGCGCGCTCGAAGCCGCGGAGCGAGCTCGCCGGCGACACGCCCGGGACGCCGGGAAGCCACCGGTCGAGCGCGCCATGCAGCACGCGGAGCCGGCGTCCTGCGAGCCGGTCGAGCGACAGGCGATCGGGGAACCATGGTGCGAGGCCGAGAATCGCCTCCACGGACGGGTGTGCAGCGACCTGCGTCGCGACGGCACCGCCCATGGAGAAACCGACGACGAGCGTCCGCGGTGCGCCGACCGCGTCGATCGCGGAGGCTGCGTCCTCGATGCACCAGTCGAGCCGCCGCCAGGACTTGATGCGGTACCGCACCTCGCCGAAGCTGAGCGCCGGGAACCGCCGCGCGAGGCGCTGGACGAGCCATTCGAGCGTGGCGCTCCAGGTGCCCTCCACCTCGCCGGCCTGCCCGCCGTTCACGCAGACGACCCCGAGTGTCGCGTCTGCCGGCCCGGTGATTCGGAGCTCTGCGCCGGTCGGAAGTCGCGTCTCCACGCCGGTGCGAGCCTCGTAGAGCATGGGCCAAGCATTGCTGCTCGCGGCGGTTACGCCGCGGCAGTGGCGACCGATGCGAGCGGAAGCTCGATCGCGAAGGTGGAGCCTTCGCCCTCAACGCTTGTGCACGCGATGGTGCCGCCGTGCGCCTCGACGATCGCCTTCGCGATCGAGAGCCCGAGGCCGACCCCGGGAACCGCATCGGTCTGCGCCCTGCTCGTGCGGTAGAAGCGGTCGAAGAGGCGTCTCTGCTCGTCGGCCGAGATGCCGTGACCGGTGTCGGCGACCTCGACGACGGCGCGCCCGGCGTGGACGCGGGCGCGGAGCTCGACGCGGCCGCCTGGCGGCGTGAACTTCAGCGCGTTCGAGATGCAGGTTGTCGATCACCTGGCCGATCCGAACCGGGTCTGCTGCGACCGGCGGCAGCGACTCGATCGACATGGTCGAGCGTGATCTCGCGCGCGGCGGCGACCGGCGCAGCGGTGAGCGCGCTCTGCTCGACGATCGCGGCGAGATCGACCTCCCCGACGCTCAGCGAGACCTTGCCGGCGTTCACCTGCGCCTTCAGGAGGAGATCCTCGACGAGTGCAACCAGCCGCTCCGAATTCCGGTCGATCACGCCGAGCCACTCGAGGTGGGGAGGCTCGAAGGCCACCGTCTCCGACTCGTCGAGGAGCAGCTCGAGGTAGCCGCGGATGGAGGTCAGCGGCGTCCGGAGCTCGTGCGAGACGAGAGCCACGAACTCGTCCTTCATGCGGTCGAGCTCGCGCAGCCGCTCGTTCTGCAGCTGCGCCCGGCTGAGGAGCGCTTCCCGGTCGGCCTCAGCCTGCTTCCGCGCCGTGATGTCGAGTGCATATCCCTGCGTGTACCAGGGCCGCCCGGTCTCGTCGCGGACGATCGTGTAGCTGTCCTGTAGCCATACGACACCGCCGTCCTTCGCGAGGAAGCGGTACTCGATCTCGAGCGGCGTTCCGGTCTCGCGGGCCGCGCGTTGGGCCGTGCGAACGCGCTCGCGGTCGTCAGGATGCAGGTGGTCGACGAAGAACGTCGGGCTCGACTCCCATTCCTCGAAGCTGAAGCCGAGGATGTCCTCGACCTGCGGGCTCACGTACGCCGCCGCCTCGTCGGAGGAGTACGGCGTGTCGATGTATGTGATCAGAGGAAGCTGCTCGGCAAGTGTCCGGAAGCGCGCCTCGGCGTGCTTGCGTGCAGTGACGTCCACGAGGAATCCTTGCCAGTGCAAGGGCCGCCCGTGTGCGTCTCGCACGGTGACCGCACGATCGCGCACCCAGACGATGTCACCGTCGTCACGGAGAAGGCGGTACTCCCCCTCATAGGGTGAGCCTTCTGCCTTCGCTTTTGTGATCCCGTCGAGGACCTCGTCGCGATCGAGCGGGTGGAGGATTTCCTCGAAGAGGCGCGGCTTGCGCTCCCACTCGTCGATCGTGTAGCCGAGCAGGTCGACGATCGCCGGGCTGACGTAGAGCGCGTAGCTCGTCTCGTCGACCGACGAGATGTAGAGGGCCGTAGGAAGCTCTTCGACGAGGTTTCGGTAGCGCACCTCGGCGGCGACCGTGCCGCGACGCAAAGGCGCCTGCGCGACGATGTGGAGGGCGAAGCCCAGGACGAGCGCGACCGCCAGCGCAGCCGAGAGGTGATCGGTCGCAGCTCCGACGATGACTCCGGCAGCGCAGACCGCCCCGTGGACGATCGCGAGCCGCCCGCTACCCGCTCTCCGGTGCGACATGCACCTGTCATCGGCCGGCGCGGCGCCCGGCCTTAGATGCTCTCGGGCTCAGGCCTCGAGCTCGCGCTCGATCCAGCGGCAGATGACGCCGACGACATACTCGCGCTCCTCGGCCGTCAGCTCCTTCCCGGGCTCGATGCCGTGATTCCGGTGGAGGCACGACCTGCAGCAGGTTCCCGTCGCGTGCTGGGCCACGAAGACGGGGTGGCGAGGCCGCGGTCGCGGCCTCGCAGGTGGAACTTCGCGCGGAACGGCTGGCTGCCGATGCGGTCGAGGAGCTCGTCTATCCCCGGGGTCACGTCGACCGCGGTCAGTGGATGTGAAGGTCGACCCCGACGAGCAGCAGCGGCCAGAGAACGGTCGCGAGAAGCGCCGAGGCCCACGCCCTCAGCGTGTCGAGGTTCGACCAGTAGTGATGCGTCGCGGCGACGATCCCGCCGATGATCAGGTAGAGCGCGGCGATCCAGCTGACGCCCACGCGCGGCGAGGCAGTTGCGGCGTAGCGCATGCGTTCTCCTTTCTCTCGCTCCTTAGAGGGAACGCCGACCCCGCCGTCGGGGATACTGGGGGCGTGCGGCGCAGGGTGATCGTCCACGGGAGCGTCCAGGGCGTCGGCTTTCGCATGTCCGTCGCGCGCGCCGCCGAGGCGCGCCGCCTCTGCGGCTGGGTCCGGAACAGCGACGACGGCACCGTC
Organism: uncultured Actinomycetes bacterium; assembly: GCA_963794045.1. Taxonomy (GTDB): domain Bacteria; phylum Actinomycetota; class Thermoleophilia; order Gaiellales; family Gaiellaceae; genus Palsa-739. The sequence goes on along the minus strand of CAWCCJ010000009.1, from coordinate 5,629 downwards.
GAGGCGGTCTTCGAGGGTGAGGGCGAAGCCGTCGACGCGCTCGTGCGCTACTGCGAGTACGGCTCGGGCGGCGCGAACGTGACACACGTCATCGCGGTCGACGAGGCCCCGGAAGGCCTCACGAGGTTCGAGATTCGCTGACGGCGGCGCTGAACGCCCTTTCGGTCTCGTCGTTGAAGACGACGAAGCGCACGTGCTCGATCGACGGATGCTCCCCGAGCGCATCCTGCGTCGCCGGCACGGCGACCGCTGCAGCCTCGGCGATCGGGTAGCCGAAGATCCCCGTCGAGATCGCGGGGAACGCGACGCTCCGGCACCCGAGCTCGTCGGCGAGCGCGAGCGCGTTCCGGTGGCAGCGGCGAGCGTCTTCGCTTCGCCCTGCCGACCGCCGCCCCAGACGGGCCCGACGGTGTGGATCACGTGACGCGCCGGGAGTCGGTAACCGCCGGTTGCCTTCGCCTCGCCGGGGTCGCAGCCGCCGAGTGCTCTGCACTCCGCAAGGAGCTCGGGGCCGGCGGCGCGGTGAATCGCGCCGTCGACCCCGCCGCCGCCGAGGAGCGAGGAGTTCGCCGCGTTCACGATCGCGTCGACCTCCTGCTCGGTGATGTCACCGCGGACGACGACGATCATGTGTCCACGGTAGACCTCGCGGCCTACGGCCCGTAGCCGCCGTACCCCGGGTCCGTTGTCGTCGGAGGCGGTTGGAGCTCGCGGCGGCGGGTGCTTGACCGCGGCGCCTGCGGTCGAGACCGCCCACCAGAGCCGCCGAAGACGCTGAGGCCTTCGCCCTTCGTCTGACCGGCCTTCGCGTCCTGCTTGAAGAAGTAGAGGGGGTGGCCGTTGTAGGTGACCTGGAGCTTGCCGCCGGCCCGCTTCGCGGTGCCGAGGAGCGCCGCCTTCACGCCGGTCCCGGCGATGCCCTTCGTGCCGGCGATAAGCGGCGGCCAGTACACGGCGCATTGACCCGAGCAGGCGCTCGCGCTGCGCTTGTCGATCGCGAAGAGATAGAGCGTCCTGCCGCGGCCGTCGACGAGAACGCGCCCGAGCGGTGTCTTCGCCGCCTTGACCTGCGTTCCCGCGGGCGCCGCCGAGCCTTGCAGCGCGACGACGAGCGCCGCGAGCGCGGCCAGCGCGAGCGCTGCGAGGAGAGCTTCGTGCGATGCGAGGTGATGCAGTGTCGATGTGCGGGGGTTTGCACGTGGTGCCTCCTACGACTCTTGTGGGTGTCGGTTGTACGGCGGGGCCGTGCGCGCGGATTGCGCGAGTGCTCAGGTGAGCGGAGTCAGCTCGTCAACGAGATCTGCGACCGACTCGACGATGCGGGATGGGCGGTAGGGAAAGCGCTCCGTCTCCTCGCGGTGCGTCGAGCCCGTCAGCACGAGCACCGTGTGCATGCCGGCCTCGAGCCCGGCGACGATGTCGGTGTCCATCCGGTCGCCGACCATCGCCGTCGTCTCGGAGTGCGCGTCGATCGCGTTCAACGCCGAGCGCATCATCAGCGGGTTCGGCTTGCCGACGAATACGGCTCGACGCCGGTCGCGCGGCTGATCAGCGCGGCGACCGAGCCTGTCGCAGGCATCGGGCCGTCCGGCGTCGGGCCCGTCGGGTCCGGGTTCGTCGCGATGAAGCGCGCACCGGCGGGATCAGACGGATCGCCTGGCGTGATGCGCTCGAAGCTGTACGTACGCGTCTCGCCGAGGACGACGTATCGGGATCGCGCTCGGTGAGCGTGTAGCCGACCGCGTGCAGCGCCGTCGTAATCCCGCCTCGCCGATCGCGAAGGCAGACCCGCGCGGGCGCTGGCTCTCGAGGAAGTCCGCGGTCGCGAGCGCCGAGGTCCAGATCGCCTTCTCCGGCACGTCGATGCCGCTCGCCGCGAGGCGCGCAGACAGATCGCGCGGCGTGTACATCGAGTTGTTCGTCAGGACGAGGAACGGGACGTAAGCTCGGCGAGCGCGGCGCAGAAACTCGCCGGCGCCGGGCATCGGGTGCTCCTCTCGCACGAGCACGCCGTCCATGTCCATGAGCCACGAGCGGATCTCCCGGTCCTTCACGCGCGGAGTCTCCCACGAAACGGCAGTTGCGCCTCGTCGAGCCTCGGCACGAGCGTATTCTCGCCTGAGTGCGCCCTGACGTCGTTGTCATCGGAGGCGGCACTGCAGGCTGCGTCATCGCGTCACGGCTCTCGGAGGATCTCGCGCGAACGGTCTGCCTGATCGAGGCAGGACCCGACTACGGGCCGCTGAGCGGAGGCGGCTGGCCGGCCGATCTCACCGCGACGACCTCGCTTCCTTCAACGACGCGACGGCCGCCCTTGACGCCGGGCACCCGTGACTGGGCCACAGCAAGTCGTCGATGAGCTCTCACCTCTTGGATCACTCGTTCTCACCGCGCTCTACGACTACAGGAGCAACGGGCCGCGCACAATCGTCGGCTACGCAACCACGACAGGCAAGCGCGTCTGGCGAGCACACGTCACGCTTGACGGCGGCGTCGATTCAATCGCAGCCTCGCCCGACGTTGTCGTGGTTGGAGGCTACTTCGCACGAGTCAGACCGGGCTGATCACCTCTTGGAGGTACACCGCCCCTGAGGACGCGTCGTGCCGTGAAACGGGCAGCCGCTGGGAGAAGCTCGGGCCGCCCTCCGGACGGCCCGATGCGTCTTACCCGGACATTTCGTGCGCGCTCACCCGGACATGAGCTTGCGCGCCGCCACCTACTACGAGCAGCCGGTGTTCGTCCCGCAGTCGCGGCACGTGTAGCACGAGCCCGTCCGCACCATGCGGCCGCCGCAGCGGGCGCACTCGACGGCGTCCTCCCACGAGTTGAAGAGCGCGGTCTGGCCCGGCGGCGGCGCCTCGACCGGATCGGCCGGCGCAGCGGTCTCGCCGCCGTTCTCGTAGCGCTCGGCGAGCATCGCCTTCACCTCGGGCGAGAGGATCCCGATCTCCTCCTGCTGCTCGGGCGTCAGGAACTTCTTGCCGAACCAGCGGAAGATGTAGTCGGGGATCGACTTCGCGACGCGGATGTCGGCGTCGTTCGTCATGCCGCTCGGCTCGAAGCGCAGATGCGAGAGCTTCGAGACGTACACCTCGGGCGGCACGCCGTACTGCAGGCCCATCGAGACCGCGATCATCAGCGAGTTCATCAGGCCCTGCAGCGTCGTGCCGTCCTTCGCGATGTCGACGAAGATGTCGCCGGGGCTGCCGTCGTCGTAGACGCCGACGTGGATGTAGCCCTCGTAGTCGCCGACGCGGAACTTGCGGCCGATCTCGTTGCGGTCGTCCGGCAGCCGCTTCCGCTCGTGCACGAGCACCGGCGGCGTCGCCTTCGCCTCGCTGCCGGAGCTCGAGAGCGGCTGCGCGACCTTGCAGTTGTCGCGGTAGATCGCGATCGCCTTGACGCCGAGCTTCCACGCGTCGATGTACAGGCTCATCACGTCGTCGACCGTCGCCTCCTCGGGCAGGTTGACCGTCTTCGAGATCGCGCCGGAGATGAACGGCTGCGACGGCGCCCATCATCTTCACGTGGCCGACGTAGTGGATCGCCCGGTCGCCGACGGCGCAGTCGAACACCGGGTAGTGCTCGGCCTTGACGTACGGCGCGCCGACGACGGTGTTGCGCTCGTCGACGAACGCGACGATCTCGTCGACCTCGCGCGGCGCGTAGCCGAGCTTCTCGAGGCCGGCCTGCACGGTCTTGTTCACGATCGTGATCTCGCCGCCGCCGACGAGCTTCTTCGACTTGACGAGCGAGAAGTCGGGCTCGACGCCGGTCGTGTCGCAATCCATCATGAAGCTGATCGTCCCGGTCGGCGCGAGCACGGTCGCCTGCGCGTTCCGGTAAGCCGTTGCACCTCGCCGAGGTTGAGCGCGTCGTCCCACGCCTTGCGGCAGCGCCGAGCAGGTCGGCCGGCACGACGTCGTCGTTCTCGATGTTCCCGACCGCCGCGCGATGCTTCGCGATCACGCCGATCATCGGCGCGCGGTTCACCTGGTAGCCGTCGAACGGCCCCATCCGGCCGGCGATCTCCGCCGACTTGCGGTACGCGCGCCCGGTCATGAGCGCCGTGATCGCGGCCGCATACGCGCGCCCCTCGTCGGAGTCGTACGGGAGCCCGCGCGCCATGAGGAGCGCGCCGAGGTTCGCGTAGCCGAGACCGAGCTGGCGGAACCGCTTCGCGTTCCGCTCGATCTCGGGCGTCGGATACGACGAGTAGCCGACGAAGATCTCCTGCGCGAGGAACACCACGTCGCAGGCGTGCTCGAACGCCTCGACGTCGAGCTCGCCGTCCTCGCGGCGGAACTTCATCAGGTTGAGCGACGCGAGGTTGCACGCCGAGTCGTCGATCGACATGTACTCCGAGCACGGGTTCGACGCGTTGATGCGGCCGGTGTTCGGCAGCGTGTGCCACGAGTTGATCGTCGTGTCGTACTGCACGCCCGGATCGGCGCACTCCCACGCGGCCGCTGCGATCTGCCGCAGCAGGTCGCGCGCGTCGAGCGTCTGGACGACGGTGCCGTCGGTGCGCGCGGTCAGGTTGAACTCGCGACCCTCGGTCGCGGCCTCCATGAACGTGTCGCTGACGCGGACGGAGTTGTTCGCGTTCTGGTACTGGATCGACGCCCAGTCGGGCGAGTCGAGCGACATGTCGTAGCCCGCCTGCTCGAGGACGCGCGCCTTGCGCTCCTCCTTCGCCTTGCACCAGATGAACTCCTCGATGTCGGGATGGTCGACGTCGAGCACGACCATCTTCGCCGCGCGCCGCGTCTTGCCGCCCGACTTGATCGTGCCCGCGGACGCGTCGGCGCCGCGCATGAACGAGACCGGGCCGGAGGCGTAGCCGCCCTTCGAGAGCTGCTCCTTCGAGCTCGAGCGGAGCCTCGAGAGGTTGACGCCCGAGCCCGAGCCGCCGCGGAAGATGACGCCCTCGCGCCGGATCCAGTCGAGGATCGCCTCCATCGAGTCCTCGATCGAGAGGATGAAGCACGCCGAGCACTGCGGCTTCTCCTCGAAGCCGACGTTGAACCAGACGGGGCTGTTGAACGAGGCGTACTGGTTGACGAGGATCGCCTTCAGCTCGGCCTCGAACGTGTCGGCGTCCTCGTCGTCGGCGAAGTAGCCGCCCGCCTTCCCCCAGCCGACGATCGTCTCGACGACGCGGCCGATCATCTGCTTGACGCTCGACTCGCGCTCCGGCGAGGAGAGGCGGCCGCGGAAGTACTTCTGGGCGACGATGTTCGTCGCCGTCTGCGACCAGAACTTCGGGAACTCGACGCCGCGCTGCTCGAACGCCGGGCCGTTCGGCCGGGGATGACCGCGTCGCGCGATCTCCCACTCGATCTCGTCGAACGGGTCGCGGCCGGGGATCGTGAAGAAGCGGCGCACGCCGAGGCGCGCCGCCTCGTCGACGACCGAATTGACCACCTCTTCGAGCGTCTCGCTCATGCCCGTTGTCTCCTCAACGCTTGCCATACCGGCCCCTCCAAAACTCGACTCTTCCGATTCCGTTGAGTCATGACCGGCTCAACGCGGGGTCCGGAAGGCTACGAGTGGCCTCGGACGTTACTCATCGAGACGCTCATCCACCTTACGGAAGAGCGGTATTTGCAGGAATTATTCTACCCG
>CAWCCJ010000008.1:0-8978 GCA_963794045.1 uncultured Actinomycetes bacterium | reverse complement strand
CGCCTCCTGCGGCGCGACCGTCAGCGCGAGGAACGACGCGTGCGGCGTCAGCGCGTACTCCGCGTACGGGCAACAGCCGAGGTTCGAGCCGAGCTGGTGAGCGCCGAACGCGTCGTAGCCGCCGGTGTCGTCGGGCGTGCTCGCCGGGGAGAGGCCCCATACCGGGTAGTGCAGCGCCTCTTGCGCGTACGCGATCGACGCCAGCGCGTAGTTGCGGTCGTTCGCGCCGAAGCTCGTCGGCCCCCACTTGGTCTCCGGGACGACGAGGTTGGGCATCAGCGCCTCGAACTCGCTTCCGCCCCAGCTCGGGACGTAATCGATGCCGCCGTAGGAGTAGTGGCCCTCGACGACGTCGAATGCCTTGCCCGACTGCGGGTCGCGGACAGTGACCGTCGGGCCTTGCGGCGGCTGCGTCTGCCAGTCGAAGCTCCGCGGCAGCGTGCGCCACGTCCGCCACCAGACGTCACCGGGCATCTCATGCGTGCCGATGCCGATGTACGCCGCGATGCGCGTCTCAGTGTTCAGGTTCCCGTAATGGAACCCGGCCGGGCCGCTCCCGACGATCCAGCCGCCGTACATCTGCCCTGCGGTGATGTCACTCGACTGGTCGCGGGCGTCGTAGAAGATTCCGAAGTCCATCGCGTCGAGCAGCCTCGTCGCGCGGTCGCGGAACTGCGGAAACGCGCGCCGGACGACGACGAGCGCCGACGCGTACCAACCGCTGTCGACCGTGGAGATGAGCTGGCCGTCGAGCGAGTCGTTCGGCCCGAGGTCGCTGCCTCCAGGGCCGGTGAGCACGGCGCCGTTCGACGTGTCGTACCAGCTGAGCAGGAACCCGTTCCATTTGCGCAGGTGCTCGATCGCCGTGAGCGTGGCGTCGAGCCGCTGCCGCGCTTCCTTGTCGCCGATCATGTGCAGGTCGCGGGCCGCGACGATGCTCCACAGGTACATCGCGATGTCGGTCGGCGAGGTGTAGTTCCCGGACGGCGGGCCGGCGACGTCCGAGACGTAATCGCGGGGCAGGCTCGTGTTCGGATCGACGTCGACCTCGTAGAACGTCCATGTCCTGGCCGCGATCGAGCGAAGGTCGGCGCGCTGCGCGGGCGTCAGACCGCTGCCCGCGTGCGCGTCGTCGGCTGCGGCGCCGAGCAGCGCGATCACCGCGCCGGCGAGTGCCGCAATTGCGTGCCGGAGAGTCATCGGTATCCCCCTTGTTGCTGGACGACGAGACGACCCTTCCCGCTCCGGAGATAACGAAGCCGGAGGTGGGACTCGAACCCACGACCGCCCGCTTACAAGGCGGGTGCTCTACCAGCTGAGCTACTCCGGCACTGCCGCGCAGAGTAGCGCCGGGCTACTGGAGGACTTCGCGCCCCTGCTGGTGCGTGAGGATCTTGCGCTTCACGCGCTGCAACGCGTTGTCGATCGTCTTCGTGTCGCACCCGAGCTCGTCGGCCATCTCCTCGTAGCTCGAGCCCTCGAGGTAGAGGCGTAGGGCGTCCGACTCGAGCTTGGACAGCCCGGTTCCGAGCGTGAAGACAAGGCTCTGCAGCTCCTCGGTCGAGATTACGACGACCGACGGCTCCTGCACCGCCGAGCCGGGCAACGCGTCGCCGAGCGTGCAGTCGCCGTCGCCGTCGTGGCCGGCCGGCGTGTGGCTGAACGACACGTACTGGTTGAGCGGCTGGTGCTTGAAGCGCGTCGCGGTCTTGATCGCGGTGATGATCTGGCGCGTGACGCAGAGCTCCGCGAAGCTGCGGAACGACGTCTCCTTGTCGGTCCGGAAGTCGCGCACCGCCTTGTACAGGCCGATCAGGCCTTCCTGGATCAGGTCTTCGGAGTCGCCGCCGGCCAGGAAGTAGGAGCTCGCCTTCAGCCGGACGAAGCCCGTGTAGCGGCGCATCAGCCCGTCGAGCGCTGCCTGGTCGCCGTTCCGAGCCCTGAGGACGAGCTGTAGATCCTCGAGCTCTCGTTGCGCCCGGTTCGCAGTCCTGTTTGCGGTCTGGGTGGCCGTTGCGGTTTTGGCAGCCATTATTCAACCCCCGCTCGTGGGTCGGCGAGACGAAGTCTCACCCTCAGGTTGAGGCAGAACATAGCAGACGGTCCACGCTTGTACAAGGACCTTGCGGTGGACCTTGTTTGATAGGAACGTATGTTCGCTTCAGCTCTGCTGCGGGTCCTGTCCCCGACGCAGGCGTTCGAGACGCGCGCGTGTCTCCTCGTCGAGACGATCCGCGAGCTCGGCCCGCTTCTCCTCCACGTGCGTGGCCGGCTCGAAGTCGGCGAGGAACGTCTGCGACGTCACGGTCTTGACCATGCGTCCGGCGGTCGCTCGCAACGTCGAGTCGGTCGAAACGACGCACACACGCTCGCGATCGCGGTTCTCGCTCGCGAGCCGCTCGATCACCGAGTCGGCGTGCTCGGCGAAGCGCACCTCGAGCGCGCCGTGCGTCTCGTTGCTTCCGCTCCCGTCGAAGACGAGCACGCCTCTCGCGCCGCGTGTGGCGACCCAGCTCGCGAGCGTGTCACGCAGCTCGCGCAAGTCGGTGAAGCCGCCGGCGTGGAGGAGGTTGTGCCCGTCGAAGAGATAGAGCGTCGGCTCGGCGATGTTCAGCAGACTATGCGTGATGTCCTCGGTTCTCGACGCGATCGGCAACACGCCTCTCGTTCGGTTGCGGAGCATCGAACGCGCAAAGGGCGTCGAGGTGTGGGTCAAGCTCGAGCACCTGAACCCGAGCGGCTCGATGAAGGACCGGATGGCGCTGGCGATGATCGAGGGGGCCGAGCGCGACGGGCTCCTCGAGCCGGACACGACCGTCGTCGAGTACACGGGCGGCAGCACCGGGCCTGCACTGGCGCTCGTCTGCCGCGCGAAGGGCTACCGCGCGCTGATCGTCATCTCGGACTGCTTCAGCGACGAGCGGATTCAGCTGATGCGCGCGCTCGGCGCCGAGCTCGACGTGATCCCTGCGGTTGAAGCGAAGGGACGCGTGACGGCGGAGGACATCCGGCGGATGACCGTGCGCGCCGCCGAGCTCGCGTCACAGCCCGGTTACTACGCGACCGACCAGTTCAACAACCCGTACACGATCGCGGGCATGCGCGATTCGCTCGGCCGAGAGATCCTGGAGCAGACGAACGGGCGCATCGCCGCGTTCGTCCAGGGCGTCGGCACCGCGAGCTCGGTCATCGGTGTCTCACAGGCTCTGAAGGGGGCGCGCGAGGACGTTCGCATCGTCGCGCTCGAGCCGGCCGGCTCCCCTGCGATTACCGGCGGCGTCGCTCGCGGCTCCTTCGCGATGCAAGGCTGGTCGGGCGGTGTTCCGCCGCACTGGGATGCATCGGCCGTCGACGACGTCTGGACGATCCGGGACGAGGACGCACTCGAGATGACGCGAAGGCTCGCAGCCGAGGAGGGGATCTTCGCCGGCACGTCCTCGGGTGCGAACGTCGTCGGCGCGCTCAGGCTCGCGGAGGAGCTCGACGCGGGTGACGTCGTCGTGACGCTCGCCGTCGACAGCGGCTTCAAGTACATGACGGGCCCGCCGTACGCGACCTAGCCGCGTTGGCGACGCGCCTCGTACAGCAAGAGCGCCGCGGCGACGCTCACGTTGAGCGACTCGACGCCGCCCGCGAGCGGGATCGACACGGCATCGTCGCACCGCCGCCTGACGAGCGGCCGCAGCCCCTTCCCCTCCGCACCGAGGACGAGCACGGTGCCGCCGGTGAAATCGGTCTTCCAGAGCGTCTGCTCCGCGTCGCCGGCAGCTGCGTAGATCCAGAGATCGTCGCGCTTGATCTCCTCGAGATAGCGCGCAAGGTTCGTGACGACGCCGACCGGGAGGTGCTCGACGGCGCCGGCCGACGCTTTCGCGACCGCGGGCGTCACGGCCGCGGACCCGTGCGAGGGAACGACGACGCCGGTGGCCCCGGCGCCGTCCGCCGCACGGCAAACGGCGCCGAGGTTACGGGGATCGGTGACGCGGTCGAGGCACACGAGCAGCGCGCGCTCCTGCGCCGCGAGCTCCCACGCGTCCGCATAGCGGTACGGCTCCGTCCACGCGAGCACGCCCTGGTGGTCGCGCGTGCCGGCGGCCTCGGACAACGCACGCTCCTGCTTCACCTGCACGCGTAGGGGCGCGTCGCGGAGCCACGGCTCGGCCGCGAGCGCGCGCTCGCTCGCCCACAGCTCGAGGATCTGCCGTCTGCCGCGGAGCGCCTCCCTTACCGGGCGGCGTCCGTAAACCTGATCACGCTGCACGTGTCGTGCGAACGAGCTGGAAGCCGTCGGCGACGTCGCGCACAGTCCATCCCTGACCCGCAATCTCGTCGCGGAGACGATCGGCCTCGGCGAAGTCTCCGGACGCCCTCGCCTCCTGCCTCTTCGGCCGCGAGCTCGACCATCTCCGGCGGAGCGGCGCTCCTCCTCTGCGAGCGACGCGAGACCGAAGACGTCGAGCGCGCGGCGAAGCAGGTCGTGGTCGCGCCACGAGTGCAGGACCGCGAGCGCCTCGGGCGTGTTGAAGTCGTCGTCGAGCGCGTCGACGAAGCGCTCCCAGGCGCCTTCCGGCGCGGGCTCGGACGCATTGCGGAACACCTCGCGCAGGCTCTCTTTCCGCGCCTCCGCAGCGCGCACGGTCTCGTCGGAGTAGTCGATCGGCTTCGACCAGTGGCCGGTGAGGAAGAAGAGGAGCAGGGTCTCGCGCCCCCAGCGGTCGATCGCGTCGCGGATCGTCTCGAAGTTCCCCTCGGACTTGGACATCTTCGCGTGGCCGACCGGCCTGAGCATGCCGTTGTGCATCCACACCTTCGCGAACGGGTGCCCGAGCGCGTGCGACTGCGCGATCTCGTTCTCGTGGTGCGGGAACACGAGGTCGAGCCCTCCGCCGTGGATCTCGAACGCTGGCCCGAGCAAGTCCTCGGCCATCACAGAGCACTCGATGTGCCAGCCCGGACGGCCGCGGCCCCAGGGCGAGTCCCACCACGTGTCCTCCCCCGGCTTGTTCGCCTTCCAGAGCGCGAAATCGCGCGGATCCTCCTTGCGCGGGTTCGGCTCCTGGTCCTCGACCTGGTCGGGCCGCTGACCCGAGAGTCGACCGTAGTCGTCGGACTTCGCGACGCGGTAGTAGACGTCGCCGTCGACCTCGTACGCGTAGCCGCGCGCGATCAGCTCCTCGATCGCGGCGATCATCTGCGGGATCACCTCGCTCGCCTTCGGCAGGTGGTCGGGCATGCCGAGGCCGAAGTCGCGCGTGTCGTCGAGATACCACTGCCCCGCGCGCGCCGCGAGCTCGGCGCTTGCGCCGGGCGCCGCGTCGTAGATCTTGTCGTTGATGTCCGTGATGTTGTGCACGAGCGTCGCGTCGTAGCCGCGCGCATCGAGCCAGCGGCGGAGCCACATCCCGATCACGAACGGCCGCGCGTTGCCGATGTGCGCGCGGTCGTACACGGTCGGCCCGCAGAAATACATACGGATCGGCCCTGGAATGTCCGGCAGCTCCTGCTTGCTGCGCGTCAGCGTGTCGGAGAGACGCATCGAGCTGAGTCTAGACACCCACTCTCAGCAACCTCTTATGCCGCTCTTAGTGAAATCTGATTCGCTTCGAGCATGGACATGAATGCGAAACGCAAGGTCGTAATCGGCGTCGCGGCTGGGCTGCTCCTCGTCGGCGCCGGCGGCGCGTTCGCGGCCGGCAGGCTCTCGTCTCCCAAGGAGGAGAACCAGGCGGTCATCAACGACGCTGCGAAGCAACTCGGCATCGCGCCCGCGAAGCTGAGCGCCGCGCTGACCAAGGCGCTTCAGAATCGCGTCGATGCGGCGGTCAAGGCCGGCCGCATCACGAAGGCCGAAGGCGACGCGCTCAAGGCGCGAATCGGCACCGGAGACGCACCGCTGATCCTCGGCGGCGGCGGCCTTCGCGACGGCCACGGCGCCCCGGGCTTCCGCATGCGGTGGCACCACGGCGGAGCCGGGCTCGACGCTGCCGCGAAGTACATCGGCGTCACGGAGGCGCAGCTCCGCACCGAGCTGGAGAACGGCAAGTCGCTCGCCGACGTCGCGAAGGCGCACGGCAAGACGGTCGACGGACTGGTCAACGCCCTCGTCGCCAGACGCGCAGACGAAGCTCGACGCGGCCGTGAAGGCCGGGCACCTGACGCAGGCGCAGGCGAACGACATGCTCACCGAGCTGAAGTCGCACCTCACGGATTCCGTGAACGGCACGATGCCTGCGGGGCCCGTGGGGCCTGCCGGGCCGGGGCCGTTCTTCGGCCATCACCACGGCCCGGGACTCGACGCAGCGGCGAAGTACCTCGGCATCACGGAGGAGCAGCTGCGGACAGAGCTCCAGAACGGCAAGACTCCCGCCGCCGTCGCAAAGGCCCACGGTAAGACGGTCGACGGACTCGTCAACGCACTGGTTGCCGACGCGCAGACCAAGCTCGACGCAGCGGTCAAGTCCGGCCGGCTCACGCAGGATCAGGCAGATCAGATGCTTTCGGATCTCAAGGAACACGTCACGGACCTCGTCAACGGCAAGGCTCCGGCACGGCCGTTCGGCGACCACGGCGGGGACCATCCCGGCTTCCGTGGTGGAGGCTTCCGCGGCGGGGCGCTCTTCGGACCGCCGCCCGCGGGAAGGCCCGCTTAACACTCGAGTAGCAGTCTTCTTAGCCTCCGCTTAGGCGAGGTTGAGAGGCTGCTGCCGAGAGAGCAGACCCTCACACAGACGGGCGCCGAAGCGGGCGGCGCCCGTCCCCTCCTAGAGTGCGCCTGTGCCGCACGGGGTCAATACGACGGTCAATACGAGGGTCGATTCGGCTGCTGCAGGAATCGTCGGCGCGGCGCTGCGCCGCGTCGCGTATGACGAGCGCGCGATCGAGCGCCTGCTCGGCGAGGACGCGTGGTCGACGGCGATCGACGACGCGGAGTCATACGAGCGACGTTTGCCGCAGACAGACGTCGCGGCCGCCATCCGCCTCTTCTTCCTCGAACGGCCCGTCGCACGGCGCGACGCCGAGCGTGCGCTCGGCGCACCGGCAGTGAATGCGCTCGAGCGCACGAAGCTCGCACGCATCGACAAGGACACCATCGAGCCGTTGACACGCATCGCGCCGGTGGGGACGATCCTCCTCGCTTCCGACCGGCTGTCGACGGACCCGACGAGCGACCCGCCCGACTACGTCTCGACTTACTCGCCGACCGCACGGCTCTGCGACCTGCTCACGCCGCGTCCCTGGGTCGCACGTGCCCTCGACGTCGGCACCGGCAACGGCGTCCAGGCGCTTCTTGCAGCCGGCCACAGCGAGCAGGTCGTCGCGACCGACGTCAACGAGCGCGCGCTCGCCTTCACCGAGCTCAACGCCGCGCTCAGTGGCATCGACAACGTCGAGACGCGACGCGGCAGCCTCTTCGAGCCGGTGGCCGGCGAGCGCTTCGACCTGATCGTCTGCAATCCGCCGTTCGTCGTCTCGCCGGAGCGGCGCTGGACCTACCGCGACGGCTCGCTCGAGGGAGACGAGCTCTCGGCGCAGGTCGTTCGCGAGACGGCCGAGCACCTCGGCGACGGCGGCTTCGCCACGATCCTCGCGAGCTGGCTCGGACGCAGCTCGGATGCTCCCGACGATCGCGCATGGGACTGGGTGCAGGGCATCGGCTGCGACGCGTGGATCCTGCCCGTCGACGAGGCGTCGCCGCGCGAGCACGCGGAACGCTGGAACGCGCACCTTGTCGACGACGACACCGCGTATCGCGACGCAGTCGGCCGTTGGGTCGCGTACGTGCAAGATCTCGGCGCAGGTGTCGTGACCGAAGGCGGGATTCTGCTTCACCGCCGCGAGGGAACGAACACGACGCGCATCGACGAAGTCGACGAGGACGAGCTCGATCCCGCGGACGCTCAAATCCGTCGCGCGTTCGCCGCTCGGGCGGCCCTCAACGGCTACGACGTGCTCGACGCGCGGCTCGAGCCCGTCGAGACGCTGCGCGTGAAGAAGCGGTCCGGACGCGCACGCGTGACGCTCGAGGAAGGAATCTGGTCACAGCTCGACGTGCCGCTCGGCGTTGCATCGGTGCTGCGAAAGCTCGACGGGCGTCCGCTGCGTGAGCTGAAGCCGAGTGATGCGGCGGTCGCGGCTTGCCGGGAACTGCTCGAGCTCGGAGCCTTCGAGCTTCCGGCTACATCCGCGCCTTGAGCGCGAGCACGCCCGAGACGAACGGTTTCGTCACCTTGAAGATGCCGTGCTCCCGCACGGCCTTCTCTCCCTGATACCAGGCGGCGAGCGCAAGCCGCTCGCTGCCGTTGAAGTTGCCGAGCAGATGCCGCAGGTACAGCACTCCGGTCTCGATGTCGCCGTCGAGGCTCTTCGGCAGCGAGTGCCCGACGAGCACCTGCTCGACGAAGTCGCGCGTGACCGGAAGCGTCTGCAGCACACCACGAGCACCCGCCTTCGAGACGACGTTCGGCTGGTAGCCGGACTCCATCCACGCGAGCGCACGCAGAAGGTGCGGCGAGAGGCCGTAGTGACCGGCCCAGTAGTCGAGCCGCTCGCGCACCTCCGTCGGCGACGCCGTGAGCGCAGGCGACGTCGAGGCAGCGAGCGTGTAGCCCGGGATTCGCAGCTTCGTCCCGATCAGCAGGACTCGACTGAGTGGAGATGGTTCGTGCGCGCGAGCGTCCGCAGCGACACATGAAAGCGCTGGGCGATCGCCGTGAGCGAGTCGCCGGGCTTGACGACGTACGTGCGAGAAAGCGACAGCGAGACCGAGACACGCTGCGGGCGCACCGGCAGCCGATTCTGGAGCACGAGAGCGGCGACGGTCTTCGGCCCGACGACGCCGTCCGAGACAAGATGAACCTGTCGCTGGTAGCGGCGAAGGGACTTGTCGGTCGCGCGGCTCATGTAGCCGTCCAGCGGGCCGTTGTACATGCCGTGCCGCGTGAGCAGAGCAATACGTACTTGTCAGGCCAGGCCATGGC
>CAWCCJ010000007.1:0-268795 GCA_963794045.1 uncultured Actinomycetes bacterium | reverse complement strand
CGCAGGCAGCAAGCAGGCCCGGCAGGGTGAGGGCGCTTCCGGTGACCGCAGAGCGGCGCAGGAAGTCGGCACGGGTCAAGCGGGAATGGGTCACAGTGCCTCCTGGACGTCGACGACGAAGGTGCAGTCAGGGCTCCACCCGAGGGTGAGCCTGTCGCCCGGGTGGACCCCGTTCGCGCCTGGGCGGTCGTTCTGGACATAGACGGTGACAGAGCCTGCCGGAGTCTCGACGACGTACTGCGTCGAGACGCCGATGTACGCGCTCTCGGTGACGACGCCCGTCAGCGCGTTGCCGCCGCCCCCGCCGAGGTGCAGCTTCTCGGGCCGGATGCCGATCTGCACCTTGCCCGCACGGCCGGCGAGCGCCTCCCGTGGCACGCGTACCTCGGTGCCGTCCTCGAGGCGGACGCGATCCTCGGCCACCATCACGCCGTAGAGGAGGTTCGAGACCCCGAGGAACGCGGCGACGAACGCTGTGCGCGGCGACTCGTAGAGCTCGCTGGGCGTCCCCTGCTGCTCGATGTGGCCGCCGTCCATGATCACGATCTGGTCCGCCATCGTCATCGCTTCCTCCTGGTCGTGCGTGACGTGGACGAAGGTGATCCCGACCTCGTGCTGGATGCGCTTCAGCTCGAGCTGCATCTCCTTGCGCAGCTTCAGGTCGAGCGCGCCGAGCGGCTCGTCGAGCAGGAGGACGCGCGGGCGGTTGACGAGAGCGCGCGCGAGCGCAACGCGCTGCTGCTGGCCACCCGAGAGCTGGCGCGGCTTCCGCTTCTCGACGTGCCCGAGCCCGACCAGCTCGAGTGCCTCGCGCACGCGGTCGTTCAGTTCCTTGCCGCGCAGCTTCTTCCTGCGAAGCCCGAACGCGACGTTCTCGAAGATTGTGAGATGCGGGAAGAGCGCGTACGACTGGAAAACGGTGTTGACGTCCCGGCGGTACGGCGGCAGTGACCCGACGTCGTTGCCGCCGAGCTCGATGCGCCCCGAGGTCGGATCCTCGAAGCCGCCGATCATCCGCAGTGTCGTCGTCTTGCCGCATCCGGACGGGCCGAGAAGCGCGAAGAACTTTCCACGCTCGATGTCGAGCGACACCTCATCGACGGCCACCACGTCTTCGAAGCGCTTCGTGAGCTCGACGAGGCGGATGTCGGCTACACGATCTTCTGCCATGCCTCCGCGAGCACCTCGCCGAGTGTCCCCGCGATCTGGTCGAACTCCGTCTGTGTGGCGATGAGCGGCGGCGAGATCTGAACGACCGGGTCGCCGCGATCATCGGCCCTGCAAATAAGGCCTTTTTCGAACAGCCGTGGCGAGACGAAGTCGCGCAGGAGCGCCGCACACTCCTCCTCGTCGAAGCCCTCCCGAGTCTCCTTGTCCTTGACGAGCTCGAGTGCGTAGAAGAAGCCCGTCCCGCGCAGATCGCCGACGATCGGGAGGTCGAGGAGCTGTGCGAGCGTCGCGCGGAACGGGTCGGCGTTGTCCCGAACGTGCTCGACGATGCGCTCGCGCTTCATGATCTCGATGTTCTTCAGCGCGACCGCGCACTGCACCGGGTGCCCGCCGAACGTGATGCCGTGCGCATACATGGAATCGCCGCCGAGGAACGGCTCGACGATGTGGTCGGCTGCGATCACCGCGCCGATCGACGCGTAGGCCGACGAGAGCCCCTTCGCCGAGGTCATCAGGTCGGGACGGATGTCGTAGTGCTCCGAGCCGAACCAGGAGCCGAGACGCCCGAAGCCCGTGATCACCTCGTCCGCGCAGAGGAGGATGCCGTACCGGTCGCAGATCTCGCGTACCCCGCGCCAGTAGCCGGCCGGCGGTGTGAATGCGCCGCCCGCATTCTGCACCGGCTCCATGATCACCATCGCGACGGTCTCCGGGCCTGCCTGCTCGATCGCCGAGTCGAGATCCTCGAGCAGGAACGCCGTGAACTCCTCCTCCGTCTCTGCGACGGGCCGGTGGTACCGATTCGTGTTCCGGACGTGAATGGTGTCGGGGACGAGCGGCTCGAACGGCGCGCGCAGCGCCGCGATGCCGTTGATCGAGAGCGCGCCCATCGTCGTCCCGTGGTAGGCAACGCGGCGCGAGACGGCTTTCCAGCGGCGCTCGCCGCGCGCCATGTGGTACTGGCGGGCGAGCTTCCAGGCGGACTCGACAGCCTCTGAGCCGCCGGAGACGAAGAAGACGCGGTTCAGGTCGCCGGGTGCCAGCGAGGCGATTTCCTCCGCAAGCTCGATCGCCCGCGGGTGTGCGTACGACCAGTTGGTGTAGAAGGGCAGCTCGCGCATCTGCTCGAGTGCGGCCTGCCCCATCTCCTCGCCGTACGAGTAGCCGACCTGCACGGCGAAGAGCCCCGCGAGCGCGTCGAGGTAGCGTTTGCCATGCGCGTCCTCGAGGTAGCAGCCCTCGCCGCGGACGATGATCGGCGGCTCGTGGCCGCCCATGCGCGTGAAGTGGAGCCAGAGGTGCTCGCGTGCTGCGCGCTGGAGATCCTCGATCGATCGCGCGGCGGTGGGTGCGCTCATCTGCGTGTCCCCCAGTCGTAGAGCTGCTTCCACATCTCGAGGTAGAAAAAGGTCTCGGTCGTCGAGACGCCCGGGAGCGCACGCATGCGGTTCGTGAGCTCGAGCAGCTCGCGGCGGTCGGCTGCGACGACCTCGACCACAAGGTCGAACTGCCCGGCGGTCACGACGACGTAGTCGGCCTCGGGCCATCGCGCGATCTCGTCGGCGATCTCACTCGGCGCGCCCGTCGTCTTGATCCCGACGAGCGCCTGGTCGAAGCCGAGCCCGAGCGGGTTCGTGACGGCGACGACCTGGAGGACGCCGTCTTCCGTCAGCCGTGCGTAGCGCGCGCGGATCGTGCCTTCGGAGACGCCGAGGCGTGCGGCGATCCGGCGGAAGGACTCGCGGCCGTTCTCCTGCAGCGCCTCGATGATGCGGCGGTCGAGATCGTCGACCCGCTGTGCCGGGGTGACGGGGCCACGCCCGCCGGTCGGCGCCATCCGCAGCGATGGGGCGTCTGAGCTACGCAACGCGTGGGATTCCTACCAGCTTTTTACGCATTGCGTCGATCATCTTGATTTTCCCACGCGAAATGCGCGATCTGCGCGGACGAGGCTAGAAGCCGTACGCGGTGACGCGCTCCGGCTCGATCCGCACCTTGACGCGGACCATGTCGGGCGTCCGGCCCTTGTACGCCGTGCCGTCGTATTTCTGCGCCAGACGGTCTATCTGGGCCTCGGCATCGTCGGTCGTCAGCTCCGCCCGGCCCTCGAAGGCAACCCACTTGTAGAACGTCGGGTCGATCACCGTCAGGGCGGCGATGGGGTTTCGTTCGACGTGCTTGGCCTTGGCGCGGTGTAGCGCCGTGTTGAAGCTCGGGGAGCCGTCCGCCTCGACGTCCACCCAGACCACGGTGTTGTGCGGGGAGCCGTCCTTGCGGATCGTCGTCGCGACGGCGTAGTAGGGCTGCCGCAGGAACTCTTGCTGCTCGGCGGTGAGCTCGGCCATGCTTCCTCCTCGTCGGGGTACAGGTCGTCATTGTTGCCGCCGATCTACTGGCTGTGCGCTGGCTCGCCCTTGCAACGCTCGTCCTCCTCGTCGGTGGAGTCGGCTTCGCCATGCACGAGCGCAAGTCGGCACTCGAGGGCCGGCTCGGCTCTGCGGCCACGGAGCTCGGCCGCCGCCGCGTGCACGTTCACTGTCAGAGCTTCGGCAGCTCCCTGATCGACGTCTCGAATGAGGCGGGGTACGTCGAGTTCGACGCAAGCGGTGTCCCGAAGGACTTCATGGTGCTCAAGCGGCCGATCTGTCACGCCCTGCAGCGGTTTCCGCGCGAGTGGCGAACGCCGGCATTCGGATGCGTCTACACGCTGGGCGACTGCGCGCCCGGCATCTTCGAGGACGTGCTCGCGGTGCACACGCTCGCGCATGAGACATGGCATCTGCACGGATATGTCCAGGAGGCGCGCACCGAGTGCAACGCGCTACAGACGACGGCGCAGGCAGCGATCCTGTTCGGCGCCGACCTCCGAGCGGCGCAGGCGATCGCGTTCTACGTCTGGAAGAAGATCTACCCGTACGAGCCGGACGACTACCGGCTCCCCGACTGCGTGAACGGCGGGCCGTACGATCTCCGGCCCGCCGATCCCGTCTGGCCTTAGTGCTGGACGAGGACCTCGGTCGGGATATTCGAGATCTTGCCGTCGGCGATCTGCTTTGCGACCTGCTGCACCTTCTCGACGTCCGCCTTGGGGACGCTCGGGCTGATCTTGCCGAGACCGACGCCGTCGTTCGCGAGGCTGAACACCGCGTTCGTGCCTCCGTGGAACTTGCCGGCGAGAACCTGCTTGATCGTCGAGTAGACGGAAGTGTCGACGCGCTTCAGCGCGCTCGTCAGCACCTGCTTGCCGAGGTATGACTGGTCGGCGTCGACGCCGATGCCCCACACCTGCCGCTCCTTCGCCGCGTCCAGCACGCCGAGCCCGCAGCCGCCCGCGACCTGGAAGACGATGTCCGCGCCCTGGCTCATCTCGTTCAGCGCGGCCGTCTTGCACTTCGCCTGGTCGACCCAGTCGTTCGAGTACGTGTTCAGCAGCTTGATCGACGGGTTCGCCTTCTTCGCGCCCGCCTGGTAGCCGGCGATGTAGCGGTCGACCGGCGGCTGCTTCTGTCCGCCGACCGAGCCGATCGTGTTCTTGCCGCCGCTCGACTTCTCGACGAGGCCCGCGAGATAGCCGGTGAGGTAGCCCACCTCCTGCTCCTTGAAGATGAGTCCCTCGACGTTCTTCGGCTTACCGGTGAGGTCGCGCTGGTCGACGTCGATGATCGCGAACTTCGTGTTCGGGAACTGCTTCGCGACCTTCGCGATCGCCGCAGCCTGGTCGAAGCCGACCGAGATGACGAGATCGGCTTTCTTGCGAGCAGCGGTCGCGAGATTCGGGATGTACTGCGCGCCCGAGGAGGACTGGTAGACGTCGCCCTTGATTCCGAGGTCGCGCTTGGCCTTCAGGAGCCCCTTGTATGCGAGCTGCGTTGAAGCCGTGGTCGTTGAGCTGGTTGATGTCGGTGACGAGGACGACGTAGGCGTCGGAGGCCGAGGTCGTCGTGGCGCCGCCGGCGGCGCTCGTCGTCGTCGAGCTGCTCCCGCCGCTCCCGCCGCAGCCGCTCATCGCGAGGACTGCAGCGAGGGAAAGCCCTGCGAATACGCGAGTTCTCATGCCACGGAGTGTACGGACCTCCCGCAGGCCTGGCACCGTATCCGGGGACGTGCGACTCCTTGCCGCTCTCCTCGCCCTGCTCCCGGCCGGCCACAGCGTCGAGGGCCGCGCGATCCGGCCGATCGTCCTCGGCTCTCCGGCGGCCGCGCACCGTCTGCTCGTGGTCGGCTGCATCCACGGCAGCGAGACCGCCGGCGAGGCCGTGACGCGGCGCCTCGTGGCCGAGCGGCGGCTCGTCACGGGAGCGGAGATCGTCGTCGTCAACGCGGTGAACCCCGACGGGTGCGCACATGGGACGCGCGGCAACGCGCACGGCGTCGACCTGAACCGCAACTTCCCGTCGAACTGGTCCTCGATCGGCCACCGGGGCGACCTGCAGTGGTCGGGGCCGAAGGCGCTGTCGGAGCCCGAGTCCCGATACGTCGTCGCGCTCGTGAAGGCTCTTCGGCCGGAGGTCACGATCTGGTTCCATCAGCCGCAGGGCGTCGTCCGCGCGTGGGGCCAGTCGATCGCGACGGCACGTCGGTTCGCCGCGCTCGCGGGGTACCCGTACCGCTCGATCGCCTGGCCGTACGGCACCGCTTCGAACTGGCAGAACCACCGCTTTCCGGGGACGGCGTCGTTCGTCGTCGAACTGCCGCCCGGCCCGCTCGGCGCTGCGTCGGTCGAGCAGTGGGCGCGCGCGGTTCGCCGGCTCGCGCGCGAAGGAGTCTCCCGTTAGTGAGGCAGCCTGGGTGCGCGACGCGCAGCGCGGCTCCGCGGACGCGCTCGAGAAGCTGTTCCGCGCGCACTGGCCGCGCGCGTATCGGGCGGCACTCCTCGTCGTCGGCGACGCCGCTGCCGCGGAGGACATCGCGCAGGAGTCGTTTCTCGCGGCGGTTCGCTCCCTCGACCGCTTCGACCGCAGGCGGCCCTTCGGCCCGTGGCTGCATCGGATCGTCGTCAACCGCGCGATCGACTTCACACGAGCACGACGGCTGCGGCGGGAGATCGATCTCGAGCGCATCGCCGAGCCCGCCGGGGCGGAGCGTGAGCTCGACTCACGCGCCGAGGAGATCGCGGTCGCGTTGTCGTCGCTCGGGCCGGAGCAGCGCGCGGTGATCGTCCTGCGTTACCTGCTCGAGTACACGCCAGGCGAGATCGCGGAGATCCTCGGTCTGCCGCGCGGCACCGTGAACTCGCGTCTCCGGCGTGGGCTCGACCGGCTCGAGGAAGGACTCGAGCCGTGACGATCAGGCGGGCTGCTCGAGGACGTGCCGGTCGACCCGGCAGCGGAGGAGCGGGCGTGGGCGGTTGTGTCGCGCGCTTATCGAGACCGCGTCGCTGTACCGCGGCCGCGGCGCCGGTGGCCGATCGTGGCTGTGGCTGCGGCAGTTGTCGTCGTTGCGGCCGCGCTGTCGCCGCCGGGGCGGGCCGTGGTCGATGCCGTGCGGCGGTCGGTCGGCGTCTCGCATGCGTCACCTGCGCTCTTCCGGCTGCCGGCGCGGCGGGCGGCTGCTCGTGAGCGGCGCCGGCGGGACCTGGGTCGTGTCGTCGGACGGCTCGCGGCGCCGTCTCGGGTCGTGGCGGCAGGCGGCCTGGTCGCCGCACGGGCTTTTCGTCGTCGGTGCGAGCGCCAACGAGCTTGCGGCGGTCGATCCGTCGAGCGGCGACGTGCGGTGGTCGCTCGCCCGGCGGGGCATCTCGTCGCCCGCGTGGGGCGGGACGAGGACGGACACCCGGATCCTGTACTTCGCCCGCGGGCATCTCCGGATCGTCGGCGGGTGACGGGCGCGGCGATAGGTCGCTGGCTCCCGAGATCGCCGCACTCGTCGCGTGGCGGCCGGAGCGGCTGGAGTTCGCGGAAGTCAGCCGGCTCGGCGGCGTCTCCACCATGGGAACCGGGACGGTCGACATGCGAGCGGCATGGGGTTACGCGCCGAACGCGCGCGCTCTTGCATGGTCGCCCGACGGCCGAGAGCTCGCCGTCGCGACGCCGCGGCACGTGGTTCTCTATCGAGGCGGGACGCACCGCGTGCTGGACGTTCCAGGCGTTCGCGCATTGGCGTACTCGCGGGACGGCCGGCTCGCCGTGGAGCATGGTCGTTCGGTTGCGCTCGTCGAGGGCGGTCGATGCGCGCAAGCTGTTCACGAGCGCGGGACGTCTCGACGGGCCTCGCGTGGTCGCCTGACGGGCGCTGGCTCGTCACGGCGGCGCCGGCCGCGGATCAGTGGATCTTCCTGCACGGCGCACGCGTCGTCGCGGTTTCGAACATCGCGCGGCAGTTCGGCGGCCCCGTGTCGCTTGACGGCTGGGCACGGGGCACCTAACCTGGCTGCGTCCTGTCCACGGCGAAGGAGGTTGTCCCAGATGACTGTGCATGTCGCCTCCCCGGCCGTTTCGGCCGACTAGCCGCGCGACGGACGTAGCTCCTCAGGGAGACGGCCGGCGCGCCGTCCTGTTTTCACGTCCCGAAAAGGAGCATGTGTTGTCCGAGTTCGATCTCGGCGCGCTCGGGTGGAGCCCTGAGCTTGCCGCCAACTTGCAGCCCGGCCTCGTGCCGGGGCGCGTGACCGCGGCGCACCGCGCTGCGTTCGACGTGCAGACGGCCGCGGAGGCCGTCCGTACCCGCCTGCCGGGAAGGTTGATGCACGAGAGCGTCGAGGTCGCCGTCGGCGACTGGGTGGGTCTCGGTGACGGGCTGATCCGTGAGGTGCTGCCGCGGCGGAGCGCGATCGTGCGGAAGGCGGCCGGGCTGACATCGGAGTCGCAGACGCTCGCTGCGAACGTCGACGTCGCGTTCATCGTGTCGTCGCTCGGTCCGGATCTCGAGCCGAGGCGGATCGAGCGGTATCTCGTGACGATCTGGGAGAGCGGCGCGACGCCGGAGATCGTGCTGACGAAGGCCGACCGCTTCGAGGATCCGTGGGAGATGGTTGCGTCGGTCGAGGCGGTGGCGATCGGTGTGCCGGTGCACGTCGTCTCCGCGGTCAACGGCTTCGGCGTTGAAGCGCTGCGTGCGCGTCTCGGCGTCGGCGCGACCGCGGTGCTCATCGGCTCGAGCGGTGTCGGCAAGTCGACGCTCGTCAACCGTTGGGCCGGCCACGAGTTGATGGCGGTGAAGGAGACGCGTGCCGACGACGACGAGGGGCGTCACACGACGACGCATCGCGAGCTGATCCTGCTGCCGGGAGGCGGCATCGTGATCGACACGCCGGGCATCCGGGAGCTGCAGCTCTGGGAGGGCGGCGGCGTCGCAGAAGCTTTCGCCGATCTCGAGGAGCTGGCACTCGCGTGCCGGTTCTCGGACTGCTCGCACAACACCGAGCCCGGCTGTGCAGTGAAAGCAGCGCTCGCGTCCGGAGAGCTCTCCGTCGAGCGCCATGCGAGCTGGCTGAAGCTGCAGCGAGAGCTCCGCTCGATCGCCGTGCGTGCGGATGCCCGGCTCAGGCGAGAGGAAAAGCGGAAGTGGCAGCTGCGGGCCAAGGATGCGAGGACGCGGACCCGGCATCGATAGCGCGTTCCAAAACCGGTGACAGTCACGGGTTACGACTTGTTCGCAGCTTCGTGACGATTGTGTGACGGACAATTGCGAGGGCCCTGGATGGCGGGCAATGTCGGTGCATGTCGCGACTCGCACGGGGATATCTGGCCGACGGCCCATACCACGTGACGACCCGATCGGCCGGGCCTACGCCGATCTACGTGGACGACATCGAATGCACGTACTTCTGCAACCTTGTCGCCCGCACGATCCAAAGATGGAAGTGGGACTGCCTGTCGTTCTGCGTGATGCCGACCCACCACCACCTCCTGCTGGACACGCCGGCTGAGAGCCTCAAGGTCGGGATGCAGTATTTGAACTGGTCGTACGCGCGCTGGTTCAACCAACGGCACGGCAGGTGGGGCCATGTCTTCGGCGACAGGTACGCCTGCAAGCCCGTGCTCACGGATGGTCACATGCTTTCGACGATGCGCTACATCGCCCGCAACCCCGTGCGCGCCGGTCTCTGCGCGCTTCCGGAAGACTGGGCCTGGAGCAGCTACCGAGGACTTGTCGGGCTCGACGATCCGTTTCCGTTCGTCGAGCATGAGCCGATCCGGGCGTACTTCGGCCCGAGCGACGACGACGTACTTGTCCAGATCCGACAGATGGTCAGCGGATAGCGACACTCGGTGACTGTCACCGGTTTTGGTCCGCCAGGCCTAAACAGTCGCAGCAGGCTGCCCGACGATGTCGAGCGGCTTCACGATCTCGGCGAAGTGGCACGCACTCGGGTGCCCTTGGCCGCGGTCGATCAGCGCCGGCTCTTCCTCGGCACAGATCGGCTGCGCTTTCCAGCAGCGCGTGCGGAACCGGCAGCCGCTCGGGGGGTTCGCCGGCGACGGGACATCGCCCTCGAGGACGATCCGCTTCCGGCGGCCACGCTGGCCCGGCTCCTCGATCGGCACGGCCGACAGAAGCGCCTGCGTATACGGATGCGACGGCCGCTCGTAGATGTCGTGCCTCGACCCGATCTCGACGATCTTGCCGAGATACATCACCGCGACGCGGTCCGACACGTGCCGCACCACCGACAGGTCGTGCGCCACGAAGATGTAGGTCAGCCCGAAGTCACGCTGCAGCGACTCGAGCAGGTTCACGACCTGCGCGCGAATCGAGACGTCGAGCGCCGACACCGGCTCGTCGAGAATGATCAGTTGCGGGTTCAGCGCCAACGCGCGCGCGACACCGATGCGCTGCCGCTGCCCACCCGAGAACTCGTGCGGGAACCGGTTCGCGTGCTCCGGCGAGAGGCCGACAGTACGCAGCAGCTCGTTCACACGCTGCTTGCCCGCATCGCCCTTGTACCGGCCGTGAATCCGCAGCGGCTCCGAGACGATGTCGCGCACCGTCATGCGCGGGTTCAGCGACGCGTACGGATCCTGGAACACGATCTGCATCTCGCGTCGCACCTCGCGCATCTGACGCCTGCTGAAGTGGGTGATCTCGCGCCCGTTGAAGAGGATCTTCCCGGCCGTCGGCTCGACGAGCTTGATCAGCGTCCTCGACAGCGTCGTCTTGCCGCAACCGGACTCGCCGACAAGACCGAGCGTCTCGCCCGCCGTGATCGAGAGGTCGACACCGTCGACGGCGTGGATCTGCCCGACTGTCCGCTTCATGATCCCGGCCTTGATCGGGAAGTGCTTGTAGAGGTCCTCGACCCGCAGGATCTCCTGCCCCTCTCCCGCGCGCTGGTGGATCACCGGGTCGACGTACGTCTCTTTCGGGTCGTTCAGCTCGACGGACTCCGGCTCGTTCAGCTCGGCCTCGTTCTGCTCCGGCTCGCTCACGCGGCACCTCCCGCCGGCACAGGATCACCCGAGAACTTGGACGTACGACCGATCAGCTCCTCGGCGAAGTGGCAGGCGGAGGTGTGGTCGGCGCCACCGTCGATCTCGCGGAGCGGCGGCACGTCCTCGCGACACCGGAGGCGGCCTTGCGAGAGGAAGCACCGCGGATGAAACGCACAGCCGGGCGGCCGGTTGATCAAGCGACGGCGGCGCACCTGGGATCGGGCGCAGCCACTCCTCGTCCTCGGTCAGCTTCGGCAGCGAGTCCATGAGGCCGATCGTGTACGGGTGCCGCGGGCTCCGGAAGATCGTGTGCACGTCGCCGTGCTCGACGATCTTGCCGCCGTACATGACGATGACGCGTTCGCACAGCTCGGCGACGATGCCGAGATCGTGCGTGATCAAGATCGTCGCGGCGTCGGTCTTCTCCTGCACGGTCTTCAGCACCTCGAGGACCTGCGCCTGGATCGTCACGTCGAGCGCGGTCGTCGGCTCGTCGGCGATCAGGAGCGAGGGCGAGTTCGCGATCGACATCGCGATCATCGCGCGCTGCCGCATGCCGCCCGAGAACTCGTGCGGGTACTGGTTGTACCTCGTCTCGGGGTTCGGTACGCCAACCATCCTCAGGAGATCGACCACGCGCTCGTGTACCGCCTTGTTCTTCTCCTTCGGATAGTGCGTCTTGATCGCCTCGCCGAGCTGGTCGCCGACCTTGATCACCGGGTTCAGGGACGTCATCGGATCCTGGAACACCATCGCGAGCTCGTCTCCGCGGAACCGCCGGAGCTCCTTCTTCGACATCTTCAGCAGGTCCTTGCCCTTGAAGGTCGCCGTGCCGCTCGCGATCCGGCCCGGCGGCTGCGGTATCAGGCCGAGGATCGACATCGTCGACACGCTCTTGCCGGAGCCGGACTCGCCGACGATGCCGAGCGTCTCACCCGGGTACACGTCGTAGGAGATGTCGTCGACCGCGTGAACGACTCCATCCTCGGTCCGGAACTCGACGACCAGGTCCCGGATCGCCAACAACGGTTCAGGCACGAACTCGCCTCTGCTGCGGATCGAGGGCGTCGCGCAAGCCGTCGCCCACGAAGTTGATGCAGATGACGATGAGCAGGAGGATCAGACCCGGGAAGACGGTGATCCACCACTTCTGCGGGAACTGCTGGCCGCTCGCGATGAGCGAGCCGAGCGACGGCGTCGGCGGCTTGATGCCGAACCCGAGGAAGGACAGGATGGCCTCGATGATGATGGCGGCGCCGACCGCGAGCGACGCGTTCACGACGATCGGGCCAAGCGTGTTCGGGAGCACGTGCCGGAACATGATCCGCATGTCGCCCGATCCCGCGGCCTTTGCGGCCTCGACGTACTCCTTCTCGCGCAGCGACAGGAACACGCCGCGAACGATGCGGGCGAGGCCGGTCCAGAAGAAGAGCGCAAGGATGACCGAGACGCGCAGCACCGTTCCCTGGCCGAGGAGCGCAGCGGCCGTCAGCAGGATCGCGAGGGCCGGCAAGGTCAGGACGAGGTCGGTGACGCGCATGAGCAGGTTGTCGACCCAGCCGCCGTAGTAGCCGGCGATCGCGCCCACGAACGTGCCGATGATGGTCGAGACGACCCCGACGAAGACGCCGACCTCCATCGACGTGCGGATCCCGTAGATGGTTCGCGAGAGGAAGTCGCGGCCGAGCTCGTCCGTCCCGAAGTAGTGGTGGGCGTTCGTCGTCGGAGCCTCGAGAATGTGCAGCGGGTCGAAGCCCTCGAACCCGTACGGCGCCACCCAGTTCGCGAGCAGGCCGGCACCGAAGATGAAAACGAGAATGACGAGGCCGGTCATCGCGAGCCGGTGCCGGAGGAACCGGCGCCGTGCGTACGACCACTGGCTGCGCGCCTGGAGCTCGAGCCCGGCGTCGACGGTCGCATCCGTCATCGCCGACTGCACGCCAGGGTGCGCCACGTCGCTCACCTGGTCGATGAGGTGCTTCTCGAATGCGACCGGCGCCTGGTCGGTGTGCGGCTCAGTCATACCGGATCCGCGGATCGAGATAGCCGTACATGATGTCGGCGATCAGGTTGAACGCGATCAGCGAGGTCGAGACGACGAGCAGCCAGCCCATGACGGCGTAGATGTCGAGCAGGCCGAGCTTCTGGATGAAGTAGTAGCCCATGCCGTCGAGGCTGAAGATGCTCTCGGTCACGATCGCGCCGCCGATCAAACCGCCGAAGTTCAGCGCGGCGATCGTCGCGATCGGGATGAGCGCATTCCGGAAGACATGACGAATGATCACCTTGTTCTCCGGTAAGCCCTTCGCGCGGGCCGTACGCACGTAATCGGTGTTGATCACATCCAGCATCGACGCTCGCATGTATCGCGAGTACAGCGCGAAGGAGATGATCGTCAGCGTGATCACCGGCAGGCCGATGTGCTGCAGTCGATCGACAGACCACGTCCCGTAGCCCGGGTTGTTGAGGCCCGCCGTGTAGAAGATCCTGACGTTGAATTTTAAGTAGATGTCGACGAACAGGATCTGCAGCAGCAACGCCAGCCAGAAGGTCGGCATTGCGTAGCCTAAGAAGCTGAAGCCCGTGAAGAAGTAGTCGAAGACGGAGTACTGGCGTATCGCCGAGAAGATCCCGACAGACACTCCGAGGATCAGCGCGAGTATCTCCGCCAGGAAGATGACCTGCAGGGAATGACCGGCCGTGCGCCTGATGTCCGGCCAGATCGGCTGCGACGTAACGAGCGACGTCCCAAGCTTGTGCGTCGCCGCGTCCTCGACCCAGAACCAGTAACGGACGGGGATGGCGCGATCGAGGTGGTACTCGTGCCGCAGGTTGTTGTACGTGATCACCGAGAACTGCGGGTTCTGCCGGATGTTCGCCGTCGGGTCGCCGGCAAGCGACACGAAGGTGAAGATCAGGAACGTCGAGATGATCAGCACCGGGATGCTGTAGAGGATTCGGCGCATGATGTAGGTCAGCATCGAGAGACGTCCTTCGTCGAGGTGCAGCCCGGGCCGCCTTGTACGGCGGCCCGGGCCGAGTTCCTTTCGAGGCGCGGAAAGTCTAGCCCGTCCTCGTCAGGCGCTTACGACTTCCAGAACCACTCCTCGGCGTTCCAGCCGAAGCCGACCGACGCCGGGTTGTTCTTCATACCCGAGACCGCCGACTTGTAGACGAGCGGGTTCGGGCGCGAGTACAGCGGGATCGACGGAACGTCCGCCGACATCAGAGCATCGGCCCTCGCGAAGAGCGCAGCGCGCTTCGCCGGGTTGAGCTCCGAGTTCGACTGCTCCATGAGCCGAGTCGCTGCACGGTTGCAGTACCCGAGGTAGTTCGACTCACCACCGCAGCCCCAGGTCGGTACGAAGCCCGAGGGATCCGGGGAGGTGACCCACGCGAAGTTCGCGAGGTCGTAGTTGCCGGACGGGATACCCGTCGGGCCGAAGACGACGTTCGCCGGCAGCGCCGCGTCGACGACCTCGATGCCGATCGACTTGAGCTCTGCCTTGATGATCGCCTCCTGCGTCGTGCGGGTGGCATTCGACGCAGTCCACGTGTAGCGGAACTTCGCCGGGAGGCCCTTGCACGTCCAGAAGTTCGAGTTGGACTGCGAGGGAGACGCCGGCCCGCCGGAGCAGTTGGCCTTCAGGAGCGCCAACGCCTTCGTCGGGTTGTAGTTCCACTTGTGGAAGTCGTTCTTGTACGCCGCGTCCGACTGGTAGTAGACGAGGCTGTCGAGGGGCGCCGTGTTGCCGGCGAGATCACCGTAGACCGTCTTGATGATCGACTGGCGGTCGATGCCCATCATGATCGCCTTGCGCATCCACGGCGCGCGAAGGAGCGGCTGCCCCTGCTTGCCGAACTGGATGTCGATGTGCTCCTGGAAGAGGCCCGGCACCTGGTTGAACGTGACGCCCGGGGTGCTCTTGAGCGGGAGCAGGTTGATGCCGAAGGTCGGGTTGATCGCGTCGACTTCGCCGCCGCGCATCGCCTGAACCTCGGTGTTCGTGTCCGAGATGATCTTGAAGTCGATCTCGTTCAGCTTGGCCTTCTTGCCATAGAAGAGGGCGTTCTTCTTCAGCGTCGAGCCCTGACCCTTGGTGTAGTTGGTCAGGAGGAATGGGCCATCCGAGACCGGCTTGCCGTCGCTACCGCAGATGCAGTTCGTCCAGATCTTGTTGAAGTCCATGCCGGCGAGCGCCTGCGCGGGATACACCCCGCCGAACAGGAGCTGCCATGCCGCATACGGCTTCTTCCATTTGAACGTGATCTGCTTCTGACCCTTGTGCGTGTAGCCCGTGATCTGGTCGTAGCCGTCACGGCCGACGACGTCGTTCTT
Organism: uncultured Actinomycetes bacterium; assembly: GCA_963794045.1. GTDB lineage: Bacteria > Actinomycetota > Thermoleophilia > Gaiellales > Gaiellaceae > Palsa-739. The sequence goes on along the minus strand of CAWCCJ010000007.1, from coordinate 253,915 downwards.
CGGATCGACGAGCATCTGCCACGTGTAGACGAAGTCCTTGTACGTGACCGGGATCTTCTTGCCGCCCCAGTTCCAGTTCGCGGTCGGCTTGATCGTGTACGAGAGCGTGGTCTTCGTCGCCTTCGCGTCGGTGACGAGGTCCTTGATGTACTGCAGCTTGTTCGTGAGGTTGAACGCGCCGCGGATGACCGGCACGGTCTGGACCCCAGCCCAGAACTGGTTGCAGCACGTCAGGTTCGTGTTGAAGCCGACGATGTCCTGCTCCTGGCCGAAGACCAGGACGTCTTTCGCCTTGCGCGCAGCTACGGTGCGCGGGACGTTGGCCCATGCCTGGGCGAACGCCGCCGCTGCCGGCGTGGCGTCAGCTGCCTGAGCCGTGCCGGCGACCTTGGTCGTCGCAGTCGCGGACGTGGCCACCGCAAGAATGGCCAGCGCCGCTGCCGCGAGGAGCCAGAGGCGTCTGTGCATCGATTCCCTCCGTTTGATTGCGCCGGGAGCTTCGACCGATCGGGGGCGCCTGCCAGCTCCCACGCCCGCAGGGGGCGTCCCATCCGTGCGTTCATAAGACGACGGCGCGGTAGCTTAGTTAGGCAGGCGGAAAAACGCTAGAGCAGGTCTTTAAACTGGAATAACTTCGCTGCCCGACATCCGGCCGGGCCGAACCCTGCGGAGCATGCCGAGAACCGGCGACCGCTCCTGCGATCGGGCCGAGATCGTGCTCCCGACCGTGGCCGAGGGGTTGCCACGCTCCGAGCCGACGAAATGGCCGACCGCGAAAGAGGAGGCCGCCGCGAGCGCGATCGTCACGGCAGCCGCAGTGGCATTCATGCGCAGAAGAGGGCGGCGGCTCCGCTGGACGAAGACCGGCGCCGAGGGCCGCTCGAGGTCCGCGCCACCGAGAAGCAGGGTGAGGCCGGTGAGGGAGCCCGCGAAGGCTCGGCAGTCCGAGCAGCTGCGGAGATGGGCGTCGAGGCGGACGGCATCGAAGCTCGAGAGCTCTCCGTCCGCCCGGGCGGAGGCCGCCTCTCGGGCGTTCAGGCACTCGCTCGGGGGGATCGTCTGCACCATGTGTCCCGTACTTCTACCTCTCAGACGCCTGCCTACGAAGCTCGGTTAGCCGGTCTTTCCCTCTATCGGCGTATCTCGCACGCCGATAGAGGCGGTTTCGTCCGGGTGGCCCTCCCGGAAGAACCCGTCCATGGACCCGGCGCTCCGGATCGAGAGAATCGGCTCGGGCGCCGGGGGGCCGCTCCTCGTCGTCCTCGACGGGCCCGAGTACGCGCGACGGGTCTCGCTCGTCCGGAGGCTCCGCAGGCTCGTCGAGGCACGCGAGCTCCCGCCGCACCGGGTCGCGCTCGTCCGGCCCGACGACCGGATGGAGACCTACGCCGCTTCGGAGCCCTTTGCGAGGGCGCTCACAGCGGCGCTCGACGAGGTGACCGGCCGCGGCCGCGGGCGTCGGGTGGGCCTCGGCTCGAGCCTCGGCGGACTTGCCCTCCTCCACGCCCACCGGCTCGAGCCCCGGGCCTTCTCCGGTCTCTTCCTCCAGTCGGGCAGCTACTTCCGGCGCCGAACGGATGCCGGGGAGTCGGGGTTCCCCCGCTTCCGCCGCGTCGACCGCTTCATCGGCTCCGTCCTCGACAACCGGGCGCAAGGACGCGCGATCCCGACGACGATCACCTGCGCCCTCGACGAGGACAACTATGGGAACAACGCCGCCGTCGCGCGTGCACTCGCCGAGCAGGGGTACCCGATCGCGTTCCACGCGGCGCGCGGCGGGCATGACTGGCCGACGTGGCGCCGCGCAATCGACGCGCACCTGACTGCACTCCTGCGAACGGTATGGCGATGAAGCACCTCATCGGGCTCGTTCTCGGCACCGAGGAGGACTGGCCGCCCGCGTTCGAGCATCTCGCAGCCCGGGTCGGCCGGTTCGAGTGGCGAGGCGAGGAGCACGAGCTCGCGACCGAGCGCGTCATCAACGAGCCGTTCGACCTCCGCTACCGGCCGCGCTACGCACTCGTCCTCGACCGCGTCGGTTGGTGGTACCTGCTCCCGCGCGAGTGGCTGAAGAAGGTCGCGCTCATGGACGACGTCTACCTGCTGAACAACCCCTTCACCTTCCAGTCGATGGAGAAGCACTCCGCGTACTGCGCGATGATGCGACTCGGGCTCAAAGTCCCCGAGACGTGGCTCATCCCCCACAAGCAGCCGCCCTGGAACGAGCGCTTCCCGACGACGGCCGCGCGCTACAACGCGTTGTTCGACCTCGCGGACATCGGCAACGCGGTCGGCTACCCGCTCTACTTGAAGCCGTTCGACGGCGGCCAGTGGCGCGGCGTGACGAAGGCGTCGAACCGCGAAGAGCTTCGGCGGAGATACGACGAGTCGGGGCAGCAGCTGATGCATGTGCAGGCCGCCGTCGAGAGCTTCGACGTCTTCACGCGAACGCTTTCGATCGGCGCGGAGTCCATGACGATGTACTTCGATCCCGTGAGACCGCTGCACGACCGCTACCAAGTGCGGCACGACTTCCTCTCGACCGAGGAGGGCGACGAGGTCGTCACCATCTCGAAGATCGTCAACGCCTTCTTCCGGTGGGAGTTCAACTCGTGCGAGTCGCTCGTCCGCGGCGGCGAGGTGTTCCCGATCGACTACGCCAATGCATCGCCGGACGTCGCGCTCACAAGTCTCCACTACTACTTCCCCTGGGCGATCACGGCGCTCGTCCGCTGGTGCGCGTTCTGCCTCGCGGATGAGCGGCGGATGCGCATCGACGTCGACACGCGGCCGTGGTTCGCGATCGCCGACCGCGACGACCTTTCATATCAGGACAAGCTCGCCGAGTACCGGCGGCTCGCCAATGAGCACTTCCAGGCGGAGGAGTACGCCGAGTTCTGCGCCGGGCCGGTACGCCATCTCGACGAGGCCGCGCACGATTGGTTCACGAGCGACGAGTTCGACCACATGCTCGTGAACACCGTACGGGCGACGTTCCCCGCCTTCGAGCAGGAGGAGTTCGTCGCCCACTACCGCGGCCTGCTGGCCGCCTGGGCTAGCGATGCCTGAAGAAGCCGTGCTGCGGGCGCGGCGGGAACGTGTTGTTGACGACGGCCGTGACCCTTTGCGTCAGGTCGTCCACCGGAGCGCCCGGATGTTCCGTCTTCTCGTGCGTCACGAGCGCTGCGATCAGGCCTGAAGCCGACTTCCCCGACGTCGCGTTCGCGATCGCAGCGAGGGTCTTCCCGCTCATCAGCTGCGTGACGACGGACGACAGCGGCGTGCCAAGGTAGTCGGCGACCACCTGGACGTCGTCCCAGTGCCCGCGGTGGAAGCCGGGCCCGCCGCGGAAGCCAGGCCCGCCCCGGAAGCCGGGCCCGCGGAGCGCCCCGTTCACGAAATCCGTCGTCCGCTGCGGCAGCTCCTTCGCGATCGCGTCGGCCTGCGCCTGCGTCAGCCGCTTGGCCGTGACCGCGTCGGCGAGCCCTTTCTTCTCGGCAGTGACGAGCGCGTCGACCAGTCCCTGGACGGTCTTTCCCTGAGTCGCGCCGGCGATCTGCGCGAGGGTCGTCCCGCCGCGGAGCCTCGTCGCGAGGTCGGCGGGTGCAAGGCCGAGATACGAAGCCGCCGTCTGGAGGAGCTGGCCGGGGCCGTGGAACTTGTGCCCGACGAATCCCGCACGGAGCCGCGGGGAGCTGCCTTTCCCCTTGGCGGCGAGCGCTGTGCCGCCGCCGGCAAGCGCGAGCACACCGAAGACTGCGAGAACGACGCGAGTCCGCTTCATGGCGACAGTGTCTCGGGTTCGCCTAAGAACCGTCTGAGGAATGCATAAGAAAACGAGGGGACCGGCGTCGAGGTCGATGCTGGCTCGCCTGAACGACCTGGCCGTTGACCTTGATCGAGCTCGTTTCTTCGCTACCCGCGAGTTCGACGATCCGAAACCCCTCGGGTTAGTCCGCATCGGCGACAACGGCCGCCCGCGATCCGGGCGGCGCACCGTGAGCAGCGAGCCGGCGAACGGTCGTCGCGCACCGCGAACGCGACTGCGACCTCGGCCCACCCGATTGCGAGCACGGCGAGGCCCTCGTCGGCATCGAGCGAGGCCAGGTAGTCGTCGCGGCACCTGTCGACGAGAGCAAGAACGCCGAGCTCGGCTGCGAGCTCGTCGTCGTCGGGGCGCTCCGCGGCCCATCGCACCTGCGGCCGGAGCAGGCGTCGCGCGGCTGCGGGTGGCGCAGCCGCGAGCCGTGCGTCGAGAAGCCGGCAGAGCGCGTCGACGTGCTGGCGCCTGCTCTTCATCGGCGTCCCTCGTTCGGTGCGAGGACGAGGGTCATCGTGCGCCCCTCGAAGGCGGCCGTGCCTTCGGCATGGCCGACGTCCTTCACATCCTCGATCAACCGCCCGAGGAGGTCGCGGCCGCGCTCCGGATGCTCACGCTCGCGGCCGCGGAAGAGCACGACCGCCTTCACCTTCGAGCCGTGCCGGAGGAACTGCAGCGCGTTGTCGCGCTTCCACGCGTAGTCGTGCGCAGCGATCTTCGGCCGCAGCCGAACCTCCTTGAACGACACGTGCACCTGGTTCTTGCGGGCCGCCTTGCGACGGCGCTCCTCCTCGTAGCGCCACTTGCCGTAGTCGAGTACGCGGCAGACGGGCGGGTCGGCCTGCCCGTCCATCTGCACCAGGTCGAGGTCGCGCTCGTACGCATACGCGCGCGCCTCGTCGAGCGGGCGAATCCCGAGCTGCTCGCCGTCTGCAGCGATCAGCCGGACGTTCGCCGTCCGGATCTCGTCATTGATCCTCAAAGGGCGTCCTTTCTCGTGAACGACGGATGACTGCAGCCATCCGCGTCCGCGCGAGGACGCCGCGTCGCTAGAGAGCGGCGGCCGGGCCGGACGGGAGGGCTGCAACGAGCTGTGTGGTCATCGGCCCTCCTCTCTGTCGTCGAACGGACCGGTAGCCGGACGATAGCCGACGCTCGGGCAGACGAAAAGAGGCCCCCGAAGGGGCCTCCGAGGTGGAGCTAGCCGGGCTCGAACCGGCGACCTCCTGGGTGCGATCCAGGCGCTCTCCCAACTGAGCTATAGCCCCAGGTTGCGGCCAGTTTAGCCGGACTCGAGCCTGCCCTCCCGGATCCGCCGTATGGACCGCGCCGATAGTGCTCGACCGGCGTCTGCCTACGATGTCCCCGTGCGGGCGGTGGTTCTCGACGCGGACGGCCGGCCGCGGCTCAGTGAGGTCGACGCACCGGACGACAGCGTCCCGGTGCTTGCGTGCGGCCTCTGCGGCTCCGACGTCGAGAAGCTCGGTTCGCCGCTCTATGCAGGAGCCGTGCTCGGCCACGAGGTCGCTGTTCGCGACGGCGAACGCCGTCTCGCGCTCGTCCATCACCGGCCCTGCGGCAAGTGCGCTCGCTGCCGGGCAGGCCACGAGTCGACGTGCGAGCAGTTCGCGAAAGCGACGATCGTCCCCGGCGGTTTCGCCGAGCGCGTTCGCGCGACGGACGGAGTCGAGATCCCCGACTCGCTCGACGACGCGCGAGCGACGATGATCGAGCCGCTCGCCTGCGTCCTTCGCGGCGCCGCGCACGTGCCGCGCGGTCGCGTCCTCGTCATCGGCAACGGCTTCGTCGGACGGTTGTTCGCCGCGGTGCTCGAGCGCCGAGGCGATGACGTGTTCGTCGCCGATGCGGATCCGGCACGCGCCGGGCGGGTACCGGACGGGCCCGTCGACGCAGTCGTCATCTGCGCGCGAGGCGCCGGGACCGCGGCGCTCGATGCGGTCGGCGCAGGCGGCGTCGTCCTCGCATTCGCGGACGCAGGGTCATTCGACGCGGAGGTCATCTACCGGCGCGAGCTGACCGTCGCCGGCTCGCGGTCAGCAACGCCGGAGACGATGCGCGAGGCTGCGCGGCTCCTGCCGCTCCTTCCTGTGCCGGAGCCGACCGTGCTCCCGCTCGAACGATTCGCCGAGGGACTCGATCTCTTCACGACGCGCCGCGCGCTGAAAGTCGTGTTCACCCCGTGAAGGCAGCGCGTTACCACGGGCCGGGCGACCTGCGCGTCGAGGATGTTCCCGACCCGAAGCCGGGACGGGGCGACGTGCTCGTGCAGGTCGAGTGCGCGCTGACCGACGGCACCGATCTCAAGACGTTCCGACGAGGCCATCCGCTCCTGCTCTCGGAGATGCCCTCGCCGTTCGGCCACGAGTTCTGCGGCTTCGACGTCGCGACGGGGAAGCGAGTCGTCGCGGCGAACTCGGCGCCGTGCGGCACGTGCCGGTACTGCACGCGTGGACGCGAGAGTCTCTGCGAGAACCTTCTGCCGCTCCTGAACGGTGCGTATGCGGAGCTCGTCGTCGTCCCGCGGCGAATCGCGCGCATCAATCTCCACCCCGTCCCACGCTCATTGCCGTCTGAGGTCGCCGCGCTCGTCGAGCCGCTCGCGTGCGCGTTGCATGCCGTGGCCGACATCGAGGACGGAGCAACGGTCGCCGTGCTCGGCCCCGGCCCGATGGGGATCATGCTTTGCGCCTGCTTGCGCGATGCCGGTGCCACGCCCGTGATCATGGGCGGGAGCCCGGAGCGGCGTGCGCTCGCGCAGGAGTTCGGCGCGGTCGCGGGTGACGCGCGCGACGCGGACATCGTCATCGAGGCTACGGGCACGCCGAAGGGCTGGCGTGACGCCGTGCGTGCCGTCGACCGCGGGGGGACGGTCATCCTCTTCGGCGGTGTGCACGGTGACGTCGAGTTCGATGCGGAGAAGCTGCACTACGACGAGGTCACCGTGCGCGGCGCGTTCCATCACACGCCGCGGACGGTGCGCGCGGCGCTCGCATTTCTCGCGAGCGGTGCGTACCCGTGGCAGAAGCTCCTCACGCACGAGGTGTCGCTGGCTGATCTGCCCGCGCTCTTCGCAGAACCGCCGGACGGCTACCTGAAGGCGGTCGTCAGGCCGTGAAGAGCGTGAGGTCGGGCTCCCGATCGCCGCGGAGGAGCGCCAGATCGACCTCGACGCAGCGAATGCCGCGGGACTCGGCCAGCGTGACGGCCTGTGGCTTCAGCTTCTGTGCCGCAAGGATGCCGCGGCAGCCGCTCTTCGCCGGGTCCTCGCGGATGAAGCCGAGGTAGCGCGTCAGCTGCTCGACCGCGTCGATCGTGCCGACGCGCTTGATCTCGACGGCCACCCAGTCGCCGTTCTCGTCGCGGCACATCAGGTCGACCGGGCCGACCTCCGTCGACCACTCGCGCTTCACGAGCGTGAGCTCCTCCCCGAGTGCTGCCGGCGAAGCGGCGAGCTCTTCCTGCAGGTCGCGCTCCACGCCGTCCTTCTGAAGCGCTGCCGACTCGCCCATGTCGTGCGTCACGTCGCTCAGCACCTCCGCGAGCCGGATGTGCAGCACGTCCTCGGTCTTGAGCTTGCGGATGGTCAGCGTGTCGGCGGCCTGCTCGACGTGCGTGGGCGCCGTCATCCAGTTGAGCGGCTTGAATCCCCCGGCGTCGTCGTGCACGAGCACGGAGCCGTCACCCTTGAAGATGAGCAGCCGAACGGCCTCCGGCAGAACGGCATTCAGCCGTCCTGTGTAGCGAACCTCACAGCGGGCGACGAGCAGGCGCACCACGCCAACCTACTGTCCCTTCCGGACAGGGCAAACGCCGTAACGAAGCACCTGCAACTGACAGAGCAAGTATGGGGGTTTTCGCCCGCACCGAGGGGATAACCCCCGCCTTTGGGCTGCGCGCGTCAGCCGGACACGGGCGCGATCCGATCGATCGCCGTGAGCTCTTCGTCCGAGAAAGCCACGTTCTCGACGGCCGAGACGTTCGCTTCAAGCTGCTCGACCGACGACGCACCCGGCAGCGCCGACGTGACGCGCGCGTCGCGCAGCGTCCACGCGAGCGCCATCTGCGCGAGCGACTGCCCGCGCTCCTTCGCGATCTCGTTCAGCTCCCGCACCTTCGCGAGCTTCTCCTCGGTGACGTCGTCGCGGCTGAAGTAGCGGCTGTGCATCGCACGCGAGTCCTCCGGGATGCCGTTCAGGTACCGGTCCGACAGGAGCCCCTGCGCGAGCGGCGAGAACACGATCACGCCGAGCCCGTCCCGCTCGCACGCGTCGAGCACCCCTTCCCGCTCGAGCCACCGGTTGAAGATCGAGTACACAGGCTGATGGATCACGAGCGGCAGATGAAGCTCGCGCGCGATCGCGACCGCCGTGTCAGTGCTGTCGGCGCCGTACATCGAGATCCCTGCGTAGAGCGCCTTCCCGGAGCGCACCGCCGTATCCAGAGCGCCGATCGTCTCCTCGAGCGGCGTGTCGTGGTCGCGACGGTGCGAGTAGAAGATGTCGACGTAGTCGAGGCCCAGGCGCGTGAGCGACTGGTCGAGCGACGCGAGCATGTACTTGCGCGAGCCCCCGTCCCCGTAGGGGCCGGGCCACATGTCCCAACCCGCCTTCGTCGAGACGATCAGCTCGTCGCGGAACGGCGCGAGGTCGCTCGCGAACAGACGACCGAACGTCTCCTCGGCCGCACCGTACGGCGGCCCGTAGTTGTTCGCGAGGTCGAAGTGCGTGACGCCGAGATCGAACGCGCGCCGGACGATCTCCCGCGCAGTGTCGAGCGGACGGTCGGCGCCGAAGTTCTGCCAGAGCCCGAGCGAGATCGCCGGCAGCTTCAGCCCGCTGCGCCCGCACTGCCGGTACGGCATCCGGTCGTAGCGTGCCGGCGCTGCCGCGGAGCTCACCGCTCGACGCGGGAGCCGCCGACGATGGCGTCCTCGCCGCCGTCGAAGCGAACCCACGCTTTGCCCTTGCCGTCGTAGTCGGGCGACCACACGACGAGGGTCGCGGCGCGGCCGCCGACCTTGACCCGCTCGGCGCCCTCCTGCGCTGCACCGCTCCACACCTTGACGAACGGGTTCTCCGCGCGCTCGCGCCCGATCGTCGTCTCGTCCGTGTGCCCCGGCAGGACGCGCGTCTCGTCGGGGAGCGCCATGAAGACGTCCATCACCGCAGCCCGGATCTGCTCGAGGTCACCACCGCCGACGGCATCCTTGAAGAGCGTGTCGCCGGTGAAGACGACGTCCCCCACGATGAACGCGACCATGTCGTCGGAGTGGCCCGGCGTGCGGACGCCGCGAACCGGCAGGGCGCCCCACGTCCAGTCGCCGGGCTCTGCCACGACCTCGAGCCCGTACCGCTTGCGCAATTCGTCCTCGTGGACGACGTGGTCGTGATGCGAGTGCGTGCGCAGGATCGCCGCCGGTGTCGCGGCCCACCGCTCGACGGCTCTGACGAGCGGCTCGATGTCCGCGCCCGAGTCCACGAAGAGCGCCGTCCCGCCCTCCTCGTCGGCGATGACGAAGGAGTTCGAGAGCCAGTCCGGATGCATGCTCCGCTCGATCAGCACGGCGCTAGGCTAACGAGAACCTCGAGAAGGAGAACCGATGGCCGGTCTGTGGGAGCGCTTCACGCTCATTTTCAAGTCAAAGGCCTCGCGCGCGCTCGATCGCGCCGAGAACCCGACCGAGACGCTGGACTACTCGTACGAGCAGATGATCCAGCAGCTCCAGAACGTGAAGCGCGGGGTCGCCGACGTCGTCACCGCCAAGAAGCGCCTCGAGCTCCAGACCCAGACGATCGAGCAGAACGTCGTCAAGCTCGAGACCCAGGCCCGCCAGGCCGTCGCCGCAAACCGCGAGGATCTCGCGCGCCAGGCGCTCGAGCGGAAGGCGGCCGCGCAGCAGCAGCTGCAGGGCCTCGACGCCCAGGTGCAGCAGCTGCAGGCGCAGCAGGAGCAGCTCGTCGCCTCGCAACAGCAGCTCGAGGCGCGGATCGAGTCGTTCCGCTCCGAGAAGGAAGTGATCAAGGCCCAGTACTCCGCAGCGCAGGCCCAGGTGAAGATCGGCGAGGCGGCGACCGGAATCGGCAAGGGGATGGCGAACACGGGCGAGGCGATCCAGCGCGCCCGCGACAAGACGGAGCAGCTGCAGGCCCGCGCCTCGGCGATCGAGGAGCTCACCGCGACCGGCGCGCTCGAGGATCTCGGCGACAACCGCACGCAGCTCGACCGGGAGCTCGCGCAGATCTCCTCGTCGGCGCAGGTCGACGACGAGCTCGCGAAGCTCAAGGCGGAGGTCGGTCCCGCGCCGGTCGACGCGGCGCCGGTCGACGCCGGCGATCCTCAGAAGGAGATCGAGCCGGGCTCCGCCGGCCCCGCCTAGTGCCGCTCGGCGACATCCTCTTCGGCCGCAAGAAGCTGAAAGCGCCGGCCCGCGACCGCCTCTTCTCGTTGACGACGGCGGCGGTGACCCTCGACGTCTCGTGCGGCCTCAAGCCTGCCGGCGTTTCGGCGCTCGTCTACAAGCCACTCTCGGCCGGGGAGTTCGCGCAGGCCGACACGGACGCGGAGCAGCTCGTGAAGACGGTCGCCGAGTCGTTCGGCTCGACGCTCGAGCGCAAGAAGGACTCACTCGGGTTCCAGTGGCTGATCGTCCACGATCCCGATCTCGAGGATCAGGTCACCGCGGTCTACGCACTCTCGAACGAGCTGACGACGCACGGGTTCGGCGGCCAACTCCTCGCCGCGGCGTTCCGCTTCGAGGGCGGCGACCACCCCGCCTACTGGATCTACGGCTTCAAGACCGGCACGTTCTGGCCGTTCGTCCCGACGGGCGGGCAGGAACGGGACAACCCGCGGGAACTGCAGCTCAAGTCACAACTCGAGCGAGAGCTGCCCGTCGAGCCCGACCTCAGCAAGTGGTTCGGGCTGTTCGACGCGCCGATCTGAGCTCTAGCTGACGGCCCGGCCCATCTCGCGGGAGATCTCCGCGAGGGCTGCGAGCCGCTTCTCGAGCGGCGGGTGATCCATGAAGAGCTCGCCGACCTGGGTGCGCCAGTTCGTCGGGACAATGAAGAACGCATTCATGCCGGCGACCTCGCGCAGGTCGCGCTGCGGGATCTGCGTGATGCCGCTCGCGATCTTCTGCAGCGCGCTCATCAGGTTCTCGGGCGCACCGGTCATGAGCGCCGAGCCGCGGTCGGCCGCATACTCGCGATAGCGCGAGATCATGCGAATGAGGATGTAGCTGATCGCGTAGGTGACAACGGAGACGAGGAAGATGATGAGCCACACGGGCGTGCCGTTGTCATCCCGGCGACCGCCGCCGCCGAACATCCCGCCGTAGAGGCCGACGCGCGTCAGGAACGCCGCGAGCATCGCGAAGAAGCTCGCAAGCGTCATGATCAGCACGTCCCGGTTCGCGACGTGCGAGAGCTCGTGCGCAAGGACCGCCTCCACCTCGTGCGGCTCGAGCCTCCGCCAGAGCCCCTCGGTGACCGCGACCGCCGCGTTCTTCGGGTTCCGCCCGGTCGCGAACGCGTTCGGGACGTCGGTCGGGATGACGGCGATCTTCGGCTTCGGCAGGTCGGCTAGCGCGCAGAGCCGCTCGACCATCGCATGCAGGTCGGGCGCCTGCTCGCGGCTGACCTCTTTTGCGCCCGAGGCCGCAAGCGCGAGCTTGTCCGACGTGTAGTACTGCACGAAGGCGATGCCGACGATGATCACGAGCATCGGCACGAGCCCCACGTTGAAGAGGCGGAACAGCACGAGGGCGAAGATCACGTAGAGGAAGCCGAGGAGGCCGGTCGTCGCGACCATCCGCAGCGAGAGCTGGAAGTCCCTGCCGAATGACTTGCGCTTCATGCATCCGATGGTACTCGCGTTGGGTAGAGTCACGCCCCGTGCGCAGGGCAATTCTCATCGCGCTCTCATGCACCGCGGCGGGTCTTGTCCTCGCAGGCTGCGGCTCAGAGGGCGTCACGAGCGCGACGCCCGAGACCGTAGTCGGGACGCTGCCGAAGCAGAACCTCGAGCCGATCACGCCCGCCTACAAGCTGAAGGGCAACGAGACCCGCGGAAAGGCGATCTTCACGAGCGCCGGCTGTGTCAGCTGCCACACCCTGGCCGCGGCGAAGTCGACCGGCACCGTCGGCCCGAACCTCGACCAGGCGCAGCCGGACTACCGGCTCGCGACCGCGCGCGTGACGAACGGCAAGGGCGCCATGCCCTCATTCAAGGGCACGCTCTCCGACCAGGAGATCGCGGACGTCGCGACCTTCGTCGTCAAGTCGACGTCGCAGGCTGCGGGTCAGACCGGCCCATAGAGCTCCCGCGCCAGTTTCCGGAGCGTGTCGCGGCCTTCGCGTGCGACCTCGACCGAACGCTCATCGCCGAAGACGCAATCCTGCGCCCGCGGACTCGCGCCGCGATCGGCCGGACCCGCGCTGAGGGCGTCCACGTGATCGTCGTCACCGGCCGGATGTTCCGCGCCGTGCGGCCCTACCTCGAGGAAGCGGGGCTCGACGATCCCGTCATCTGCTACCAGGGAGCAGTCGTCGCGGACCCGGTGACCGGCGAGTTCCTGCGGCACGTCCCGATCCCGCGCGAGACTGCGCTCGAGGCGATCGACGCGGTCGTCGGGGCGGGCTTTCACATCAACTGCTATGTCGACGACCTCCTCTATGTCGCCGAGGTGACGCCCGAGGCGCGCGCCTACGCGGACTTCCAGAACCTCGAGATCCATGCCGTCGGCCCGCTCCGCCGGTGGCTCCATGACGACCCGACGAAGCTCGTCGCCGTCGGCGACCCGGCAGAGCTCGACGTGCTCGAGGCCGAGCTGAAGCCGCGCTTCGCCGGCCGGCTCTTCGTCTCGAAGTCGCTGCCCTACTTCCTCGAGTTCGCGCATCCCGACGTGAGCAAAGGCGCAGGCCTCGCATTCGTCGCCGAGCTCCTCGGCTTCGCGCCGGGCGAGACGGTGGCGTGCGGCGACGGCGAGAACGACCGCGAGCTCCTCGACTGGGCGGGGTACCGCGTCGCCGTCGCGAACGCCGCACCGCGAGATCCTCGACCGAGCCGACCTCGTCGTGGCGGACGTCGAGCACGAGGGCGTCGCCGACCTCCTCGAGGCATACCTAGACTCACGCACGTGATCGACGCACGCGCCGCCCGCGCAAATCCGGACGAGTACCGTCGCATGCTCGCGCGCAAGGGAGCCGCCGAGGCATTCGACGTCTGGCTTGCTGCGGACGAGCGCTGGCGCGCCGTCGTTCCGCGCGTCGACGACCTGCGCGCGAAGACGAAGCTGAAAGGCAAGCCGACGCCGGAGCAGCTGGAGGAGCTGCGCGGCGTGAAGGACGAGTTACAGCGTGCGGAGGCCGAGCTCGCGGACGCTGAGTCAGCGCGCGACGCCGCGCTCGCGCAGCTTCCGAACCCGCCCGACGACGCAGCGCCCGACGGCGACACCGACGAGGACGCCGAGGAGATCCGGCGCTGGGGGGAGCCCGCCAAGCTCGATGACCCCAAGGAGCACACCGAGATCGGCCGCTTCGACATGGAGCGCGCGGCGCGCCTCTCCGGGGCCCGGTTCGGCTACATGATCGGCGACACGGCGCTCCTCGCGCTCGCCGTGTACCGCCACGCGATCGAGACCGTGCGCGCCGAGGGCTTCCTGCCGGTCCTGCCGCCGGTGCTCGTGCGCGAGGAGGCGATGTACGGCACGGGTTTCTTCCCCACCGAACGCTCCAATATCTACGCGCTCCCGGAGGACGAGCTCTATCTGACCGGCACCTCGGAGGTCGCGCTCGCCGGCCTGCACATGGGCGAGATCCTCGACGAGCTGCCGCTTCGCTACGCCGGGTACTCGACGAACTTCCGCCGCGAGGCGGGCGCCGCCGGCAAGGACACGCGCGGCATGTTCCGTGTCCACCAGTTCAACAAGGTCGAGATGTTCGTCTACTGCGAGCCGAGCACGTCTGCGGACGAGCACGAGCGTCTGCTCGCGGTCGAGGAGCGGATCCTGCAGTCGCTCGAGCTGCCGTACCGCGTCGTCAACGTCGCGGCAGGCGACCTCGGCGCGCCGGCGGCGAAGAAGTACGACTGCGAGGGCTGGTTCGCACACCAGCAGCGCTACCGCGAGCTGACATCGACGTCCAACACGACCGACTTCCAGGCGCGCCGGCTCGGCATCCGCTACCGCGACGGCAAGAATCTCGAGCCGGTGCACACGCTGAACGGGACGGCGGTGACCGACCGCGCGGTGCTCGCGATACTCGAGAACTTCCAGGGCGGCGTGCCGGACGTGCTGCAGCAGTACGGCGCGCCCGCGCAGATCTCGCGCGACTGACCCGTACTATTCGGCCGCGCGGCGGGGTGCCGGAGCGGTCGAACGGGGCGGCCTTGAAAGTCGCTGGGGCTTACGCCCCCGTGGGTTCGAATCCCACCCCCGCCGCTACCGCGTGCACGCAACCCTATGATCGCGCGCATGGTCGAGGGCGAGGACCTGCGCGGCCTGATGCGGTTCGTGCCGCATCCCGTTGCCGTGCTCGCGGTCGACCACGAGCGCGACAAGATGGGCGTCACGATCTCGTCGCTCGTCTCGCTCTCGCTCGAGCCGCCGCTCGTCGGGATCTCGATCGGGAAGCAGGCGTCGATCTACGAGCTCCTCCGCGCAGCCGGCACCTTCACCGTGAGCGTCCTCGGCGACGGGCAGGAGGATCTTGCCCGCCGCTTCGCCGCCGGGCACCCGCCGATCATCCACTGGGACGGCGTCGATCGGATCGAGGGCCACCACGCCCCGCGCATCGCCGGCGCGCTCGGGCTGGATCGAGGCGACGACCCTCTCCGAGCACGATGCCGGCGACCACACGTTCTTCATCGCGCACGTCGATGCGGTCGAGCGCGGGCCGGCGCCGAGCGCATTGATGTACCGCGACCGCAGCTACCACTCGTTGTGATCGACGCGATCGTCTTCGACATGGACGGCGTGCTGATCCAATCCGAGGAAGTCTGGGACGAGGTCCGCGAGCGCTACGTCGCCGAGCGAGGCGGCCGCTACGACGCCGAGGTGCAGCGCGCGATGATGGGCATGAGCTCGACCGAGTGGTCGCGCTACCTGCACGAGACCGCCTCCGTGCCGGACGACCCGGAAGCAATCAACGCCGAGGTCGTACGGCGGATGCTCGCTGCCTACCGCGACCACTTGCCGCTGATCGACGGCGCGCCCGATGCGGTTCGACGGCTCGCCGGCCGTTACCCGCTCGCCGTCGCATCGTCCTCGAACCGTCCGCTGATCGACACGGTGCTCGACGTCGCCGGCCTCGCGCAGTACTTCCAAGCCACCGTCTCCTCGGAAGAGGTCGAACGCGGGAAGCCCGCTCCCGACGTCTACCTCGAGGCGGCCCGACGGCTCGACGCCGACCCGGGCCGCTGCGCGGCGATCGAGGACTCGCACGGCGGCATCCGCTCCGCGAAGACCGCCGGTATGCGCGTGATCGCGATCCCGAACCCGTCGTATCCGCCGGACGAGGAGTCGCTCGCGCACGCGGACGTCATCGTCCGCTCACTCGCCGAACTGACGCCCGATCTCGTCGCCGGCTGACGGCACGAAATGCCCGGCCGCGTGCGGCCGGCTTCAGGGGTTTTGCGCGCGCCGGAATCCGCGCGAGCGGATTCCGGCGCTGCGACCAATTCAGTCCACGCGGCCGACTAGCACGCAGCCGTTGTGGCCGCCGAGGCCCATTGCATTCGACAGGGCAACATCGATGCGCGCCTCGCGAGCCTCGTTCGGCACGTAGTCGAGATCGCACTCGGGGTCCGGATGCTCGTAGTTCATCGTCGGCGGCAGGATGCCGTGGTGAATCGCGAGCACGCACATCATCGCCTCGATCGCGCCTGCTGCGCCGAAGCAATGCCCGGTCACCGACTTCGTCGACGAGACCGCGAGGTCGTACGCGTGGTCGCCGAAGACGTCCTTGATCGCTCGCGTCTCTGCTGCATCGCCGAGCGGCGTCGACGTCCCGTGGGCGTTGATGTAGCCGACACGCTCTCGTGAGATCTCGGCGCGCTCGAGGGCGCGCCGCATCATCTCGATCACGCCGACCGAATCGGGATCGGGTTGTGCCATGTGGTGCGCATCGTTCGAGGCTCCGTAGGAGAGGATCTCGCCGTACACGGTCGCACCGCGGGCGCGCGCAGCGTCGAGCTCCTCGAGAACGAGGACGCATGCGCCTTCGCCGATCACGAACCCTGCGCGCGTCGCGTCGAACGGCCGCGACGCGCGCGGCGGATGCTCCTCTTCGGAGACGAGGCCGCGCATCGCGCTGAAGCCGGCGAAGATCAACGGGTGGACGCACGCCTCGGCGCCGCCCGCGAGCACCGCGTCTGCGTCGCCGCGGCGGATGATCTCCGCGGCTTCCCCGATGGCGTGTGAACCGGTCGCGCACGCCGAGACCGGCGCATAGTTCGGGCCGCGGAACCCCAGCGAGATCGCGAGCTGACCGCTCGCCGCGTCGGGGAGGACGCTCGGGATGAAGGTCGGTGCGACGCGATCGGGGCCGCGCTCGCGCAGTATCTCGGCCTGCTCCATGATCCCGAGGAAACCGCCGATCGCCGTGCCGAAGAGGATGCCGACCCGGCTCGGCTCGTAGACGCCGTCGAGCCCTGCATCCTCAACCGCCTCCTTGCCGGCGGCGACGGCGAGCAGCACGTTGCGGTCGAGCTTCCGGGCCTCCTTGTGCGAGACGACACCGCTCGGGTCGAAGTCCTTCACCTCGGCCGCGATCCGCACCGCCTGGCCGTTCGGCTCGTAGGAGCGGATGAAGTCGATGCCGCTCCGCCCGGCGACCGCGGACTGCCACGTCGTCCGCGCATCGTTCCCGATCGGCGTCACCGCGCCGAGCCCCGTCACCACGACTCGCCTCATCTCACGAATCTAGACGGAACGAAAGCTCCTCCGGTTGCGCTGAATCTTGGCGGTTCCTGAGCAAAGGTTGGTTAGGTGGCACCGCGGCTCGGGGAAAGAAATGTCCAGCCTTCACCCCGCGAAGGCGCCCCCGCACCAAGGAGGTAGACCATATCCACCGCGGCTTCCAACGCCCAGCAGCCTGGACTCGTGTTCTTCTACTCGCCCGTGTCCGGCTCGTGTCGCCGCGTCGAAGGATTCCTCGCGCAGGTGCTGCAGCGCCGGAGGAATCACGGCACATTCAAGCTCTACCGCGTCGACGAGGCGGAGCGGCCCGACCTCGTCGAGCGCTTCCAGATCGGCACGATGCCGACGCTCGTCGTCGTCGAGGACAAGATCGTGCGCGCTCGGCTCGAGCGCCCGCGCGGCTGCCGCGAGATCGAGAACTTCCTCGCTCCCTGGCTGAAGTAGAGCCGGCCGGACGAGGAGGTAAGCGAGCCACGGGGCGGCGCGAGCCGCCCCGTTTTCGTTCCTCAGACGGGGACGCCCTGCTCCCGCAGCGACAGCTCGGCGAACCGGTCCCAGTTCTCCTCGATGTAGGTCGCCATCGCCCGCTCCTGCTCGAGGATGTCGCGGCACGCGGCCGCGGTCTCCTCGTCGCCGGCACGCTCGGCCACCCGGCGAAGGAGCTCGTAGCTCGCGATCTCGAGATGCTCGGTCGTATACGCGTCGCGCGCCGTGCGCCCCGACTTCTCGCCGCGCATCAGGTCGAGCGGCATCTTGAGCATCGCCTCGAGCATGCCGGCGGCCTGCCGCACCATCGACGGCTGCGCACCGTGCGCCTCGAGGCGGCGCCGCATCGTCGACTCGTGCTGCTGCGTCTCGAGCTTGTGATGCTCGAGCCGGTCGATCACCTCGGGATCGTCTGCGCTTGCGATGAGGCCGTCCAGCATCCGCGAAACGGTCTGCTCGAGCGCGTGCGCCTCGTCGATGTGCTTGATCAACTGCGACTGCAGGTCCGCCATCCCAACTCTCCTCAGCTCGAATTCTCCGTAGGTGCGCCCGAACGCGGTCGCGCGCCCGTGGAAGCCCCCGTTGTCCGGCTCCAGGACGTCGACGAGAAACGCGAGCGGCGCCTGGTAGCGAAGCTCCAGTCCGCGCACGTCGAACGGAATGCCGCGCCCGCCGACGACGATCGTCTCGCCGGCCGCCCCGTCGATGCGCTTGCGGACGCCGACGAGGGGCGGCAATGCGCCGCTCACCCGCCTGACGTTCCACATGCCGTCCAGTTCGGTCATCCGAAGGTGATCGTGACCGTCCCGGCGTCGGTGGAAACGTCCATCGGCAAACGGCCGTCGACCCCGATCGCCCAGCCGACGTCCGCCTCGAAGTCGCAGAGCTTCGCGACCTCGAGCACGGGGCCTTCGCCCGAGAGCCTTCTCGGCCCTGTGTAGGTGGGCGTCACCGTCCCGTCGTCGGCGATCGAGGCGGTCTGCGCCGGGGTGAAATGGACAACCGCGTAGGCGCTGCCCTTCAGCGCGACGGGCGCCCCCGAGCCGCACTCGACGAGATCGCGCCTCGCGACGTAGCGGGCCTTCACGTCCCTCGGCTCGCCCCGAAACTCGAAGCGGACGGAGTCGCCCTTGGTACGGACGTCCGTGAGCAACGCCGGCTGCGAGTCCGTCTTCCCTCCACCGCCGCAACCCGCGGCCGGCAGCGAGGAGTACGAGTGACGACGGCCCACTTCATGGTGGATAGGCTCGCACGGCCATGCCCGACTCGCCAGGATCGAACGTCCCCTTCCCGCCGATGGAGGCCGAGCTCGTCTCGGAGGTGCCGGAGCAGGGCGGCTGGCGCTACGAGCCGAAATGGGACGGGTTCCGGGGATTCTCGAGAACGACGGCGGCGAGCTCGCGCTCTGGTCGCGGAACGGCCGGCCCCTGCTGCGCTATTTCCCGGAGCTTCGCGAGGTCGGAGAGCTCCTGCCGCCCCACTCGGCCCTCGACGGCGAGATCGTGATCTCCCGCGAGGGCAAGCTCGACTTCGACGCGATGCAGATGCGGCTCCATCCGGCAGAGAGCCGGGTGCGCAAGCTCTCGGCCGAGATCCCGGCGACGTTCGTCGCCTTCGACCTCCTGCTCTGGAAGGGCAAGCCGACCCACGAGCAGCCGATCGAGAAGCGCCGCCAGGAGCTGGAGAAGGTCGCGAAGGGATTCAACCTCTCTCCGGTCAGCGACGACCCGGCCCAGGCGCGCGACTGGCTGCAGACGCTGCAGGCCGCAGGCTTCGACGGTGTTATCGCAAAGCGGCTCGGCCTGCCGTATCTGCCGGGCTCACGTGACGGCGTCGTGAAGATCAAGCCGTACAAGACGGCCGATTGCGTCGTCGCCGGCGTGCGGTTCAAGAAAGGCCCCAAACGGACGATCGCGACGCTTCTCCTCGGGCTGTACAACGACGACGGCCATCTCGACTACGTCGGCTCCGCGGCGGTCGGTGCGAAGCGCCACGACGAGATCGCCGGGCTCGTTCTTCCGCTTGTCGACACGAAGAACGACCGGCGGTTCTCCGAGCCGAATCGCTGGGGCACGGGCGAGCTCGAGGAGCAGGCGCTCGAGCCGAAGCTCGTCGTCGAAGTGCGCTTCGACAAGCTCGAGAAGTTTCGCTTCCGGCACGGGACGAAGCTCGTCCGCTTCCGCCCGGACAAGGAGCCGGATCAGTGCACGTGGCGCGAAGTGCGGCCGCCGCGTCGGCCCGACGACCTCTCGGTCGAGCAACTGCTCCATTTCTTCTTAGCGCGCGAGGGCTGCACGCGCGGCGGCTCGCCCGGCATCTTCGGGAAGTTCGGCGGGTACGGCGCCTCGCCGACACCTTCGGATTCCTCGCGCTCGACCCACTCGAGCAGCACGCGAAGGTCGCAGACGGCCTCGTCGATCCCTCGGTGCAGGTCGCCGAGGCTCGCAAAGCGCGGGGGCATCGAGGCGATGGTGAAGTCCTCGGTCTCGACCTCGGGAAGCTCGTCCCACGTGATCGGCGCCGAGACCGTTGCATCCGGCCGGCCGCGCACCGAGTACGCGGAGAGGATCGTCCGGTCGCGCGCATTCTGGTTGTAGTCGACGAAGACGCGCTCCCCTCGCTCCTCCTTCCACCACGCGGTCGTGACGAGCGTCCGATCGCGGCGCTCGATCTCACGCGCAAAGGCGAGGGCTGCTCGGCGCACGACGCGGAATTCCCAGTTCGGCTCGATGCGGCAGTACACGTGGATCCCACGGTTGCCGCTCGTCTTCGGCCAGCCGACGAAGCCGATCTCGTCCAGCACCTCGTGGACGATGGCTGCGACGCGCTTCGCCTCGGAGAATCCGGTGCCGGGCTGCGGGTCGATGTCGATGCGCAGCTCGTCGGGCTTCTCCGGATCGCGACGGCGCGACGGCCACGCGCCGAACTCGAGCGTCGCGAGATTTGCGGCCCAGACGACGTGCGCGACTTCGGTCACGCACAGCTCGTCCGCATGCCGCCCCGAGGGGAACGTCACCCGTGCAGTCTCGATCCAGTCGGGCCGCTTCTGCGGCACGCGCTTCTGCCAGATCACCTCGCCGCCGACGCCTTCCGGCTGGCGCTTCAGTTGACACGGACGCTCGTGCAAAGCCCGCACGATGCCGTCGCCGACGGCGATGAAGTACTCGACGAGATCCCGCTTCGTCTCGCCGCGCGCCGGGAAATAGACCTTGTCCGGATTCGTGACTTTCACGACCCGATCCCCCACCTCGAGCTCGACGAACGGCGACGGCATGACCGGAGTATCGTGAAAGCGTGCGGAGGATCCGCGTCCGATCCGTTCACGCTCGAGCCGCTCGACGACTTCATCGTCGTCGAGCCGTCGGATGAGGAGGCGGAGACGCGCGCGGGCCTGATCCTGCCGGCGAGCGCGGAGACGCAATGCCAGAGCGGGATCGTGACCGCGGTCGGCCCGACGCCGAAGGCGTCGCGCCGGGCGACAAGGTCCTGTTCCTCAAGGAGGCGGGCTACGACGTCCGGCTCGCGGGCACGCGGACGAAGGTCGTGCGGCGGCACGAGCTGCTCGCGCGCATCCACGACTAACGGAGAATTCATCCCGATCGGGCGATGGTCGGCGGCCTCGGAGGCTGTTCGCTATCCAGCGTGGACGAACCGGCCGAGGATCTCTGCCCGATCCAGATGCTCGCGCTCGCCTTCCCGGGCAATCGAGTTCAGAGGCGAGATCCTGCCCGAGCTCGAGGACCTCAGCGGAAGGGAATCGTCCGCGTCCTCGATCTGATGCTCGTGCGCAAGGACGCGACGGGAAACGTGATGGTGACGACCGGGAGCGATCTCGACTGGGAGCAGGCGACGTCACTCGGCTCGTACTTCGGCGGCCTCGCGGGCTTCCTGTCAGAGGGGCCGGACGGGTTCGACCGCGGCGCGATCGCCGGTGCCGCGGAGATGGCAGACGGTCACATCTTCGACGACGACGACCTCTTCCGGATCACGCAGGCACTTGGAACGACACCTCTGCCGCCGTCGTCCTCCTCGAGCACACGTGGCTCCGGCCGCTGCACGATGCGATCGCACGCGCAGGCGGTGTCGAGCTGACGAGCGAGCGGGTCCCGCCGGAGGCGGTCCTCAGCCTCGGCGAGCGGCATCCGACCTCTCGAGGTCTCCGCTTCGGCCATCACGTTCCCGGCTCGGCGCCCGCATCGAGCATCGCTGAGATAGGCCTTCGCTCCGATCCGTTGAGAGCGGCTGCGGCGACGCCGGGCATCGCGTGTTCGGGGAAGGCGAACGTGGAGCTGGCGTTGATCTCGCAGAGGACGTAGCTCTCCGCGTCGCCGTCGGTTTTCGGCCCATAGAGGAAGTCGATGTCCCAGACGACCGGCAAGGACTCCCCGTCGAGGTCGAGCCGCGCTGCAGCTCCGGCACCCATTCAGACTCGACCCGCTCGCGCAGCGACCGGAACTGCTCGGCACTCGCGACCTCGAACCGCTTCCCGGGCGGCGGTTCTCCGGCGGATGCGGGACGGAGCCCGGCGGGATACTGATGCGCGAAACCGACGACTTCGTCGTGGGTGAGGTAGACGCGGATCATTCCCTCGGCGATCCGCTCCTGGAAGGGCTGCTCGACCATCAGACCGCCGTCCTCGAGTAAGAAGCGCACGATCGGCGAACTCGCCGAGGTGGATCGTCTCGATCGGTGCCTCACGCGTCGCGTGCTGAACCCGCAGAAGTTGGTCGTCGCCTGCTTCGGAGAGTTCGACCTTCCAGACCCCTGCCCGCCCATCCCGCGCTGCGGTTTGAGCACGCGCGCGGCGGAGTCGTCGAGACGCGACGCGAGGCCGTCTCGCAACTCGTCGACGGAGAGATAGAGACGGGTGTCCGTGCCCCAGCTCATCTCGCGCGTGTCGTAGAGGACGCGCTTGGTTGCCATGCGCATGATCAGGTCCGGGTGCGCGCTCGACCCAGACGCCCGCGCACGCCACCTCGCGCAGCAGTGGGTCGAGCTTCCAGCGATCCAGCCCCTGCTCGATCGGGTTCACCCAGACGAGACGCCATGCAAGGCGAGGAGCTGCTCACGCACCGTCTCCAGCCCGAAGTCGCCGAAGATGACCGGCTCCGCCTGCACGCCGAGAGCAGAAAAACGTCCTGCAGTGCGCCTTGGGCGGAAGACGCGGCAGCCGTCTAAAACAAGAAAACCCGTGCGCCTGCACGGGTTTTCGCTCATTGAGCGGAGGGGGAGGGATTTGAACCCTCGATCCGCCTAATGACGGATAACGGTTTTCGAGACAAGGCCGGAACGGCGTGGTTGAGCCGTTCCCGGCTGCTGCGCGACATTTCGCGCGACAGTTTGCTCAAGCGACGTCGCTTGAGGAAAAACGAAGCGCCGCGGAGCGGGGTGGGAAGATCTGTTTCGGAGCGGGGGTGCTTGGCCCGTGCTTGGAAGCGGGCCTCCATCGCAGCAAGGGCGCGACGCAGCTCCGTCGTGCAGTGTGCGTTCCCTATCTGTCGACGCCCGCTTGCGGGAGGGTGAAAGCGATCGTGGTGCGATGGATGATGGACACCCTCCTGTCTTGCTCACAGGATGCGACGTAGCGTCCTGGAGGTGAGGCGATGCTGGCCGCGTTCGTTCGCGTACGCCGAGGTCCTCACCGACGAGATCGAAAGCGTCGTCGATATGAGCAGCTCGCGCTATTGGGTTGTCGAGAAGATCGACGAATCAGGCGAACTTGCCGAGGAGGATGATCCCCGCGCCAAACGCGGACGAGACGCAACTCCGTGATGACTACGCGCTCTAACAGCGATGCTTTTGCTGCGGCCGACCGCGCCTTGGTCTAGCCTTAGCCGAGCGATTCCTGCATGGCGATGTCGTATTCGTCCACCTCGCCTGCGACCGGCGCGGCAGCGAATTCGTCTTCGGCAGCCTGTCGTTCGTCGATTGACCGCCAGAACGTGACGCTCAGCAATCGACCGACGTCACGATTCACAAGGACATAGCCGCCCATGTTTCCGGGCAGGGTGCGAACGACACCGACAGCCCGATGCTGCGCCGATAGGAGCTCGTCCATATCGTCCGGCCCCGCCCGAAACGATTCGATCCGCGCAAACATGAGCCGACGATTCCCTTCGGAGCAGAAAAGAACCATCGGGACACCGTGCGGTTGCCTGTTGGGCAGTCGATTCCGCATCAGCTCCCGGTCGGGGTGGATCGTTTCTTTGCGCCCTGGGTTTCAGACAGCCGGGGCAAGACCGAGGTGCATCGGCCTGGTCGAACCTAATCCGGATTCGAGCCGCGGCGGAAGCTAGCGCCTCCGTCAAGTCGGTTTCTCTACCGTGCCTCCTTGTTCCCAGCAGCAAGCCAAGACGCCCTTCAGAAGCTGGGAAAACGAGCCGATAATCGCCGGGATGAGCAACGTTGACGACCGCTTGCTCCGCCGGTGGCAGTTGGCGCAGGCCCAGCGGGACGCCGAGCGTGCAACGCACGACGAGGCGACGCTCGAACTGCTGGCGGACGTATTCGCGTTTCAGGCGCCCCGAGCCGAGGCAGTGAAACCGAGCCGCGCCGACGTCTTCTTTCTCGAAGATCGTTAGACGGGACTCGGCTGGGCGGATATTCGCAGCCCGCCTGCGTCCGGTGGCTGCCATTTGGTTGCGGCGACCCTACCGAGTGGCGCGGACCGCATGCACCGATACAGGTTGTTTCGGCGCTGTCTGACCTGTGGTTCGGTCGTCGGGGTTACCTCGTTGGCGGCGCAGGATTCTCGATTGGTGAGCGCGGTGCTGTGGGCAGGCCCGAGTGGGAATGGGATACGACGCG
Source organism: uncultured Actinomycetes bacterium (assembly GCA_963794045.1). Classification (GTDB taxonomy): domain Bacteria; phylum Actinomycetota; class Thermoleophilia; order Gaiellales; family Gaiellaceae; genus Palsa-739. The sequence continues at coordinate 229,862 of CAWCCJ010000007.1, read as the reverse complement.
CCGCAGCCTACGCTGAGCTGATCGCGCCGGGGTACACGCCAATCGCCGACGCGCTGGTTGCAGCAGCGCGGCCGCGTCAGAAGGATGATGTTCTCGAGCTTGGAGCAGGAACGGGTCTAGTGACCAGACGGGTGTCGCGTCATGTTCGATCATTAGTTGCGACTGACTTGGCGCCAGAGATGCTCTACCTCGCGCGCCGGTCGATCAGGCGCACGCGGCCGAGGGGATCGGTAGCGGCCACCCGCCAAAGGGCGTCCTGGCGTGCGCATGCGGCTCGCGTACACAAGAGGATCGCTCCGACCATCGGCCATTGGTTGGCGACCGTGAGCGCGTCACCTCTGCGCGGGCCAGCCCTGTCCGAGACGCGGACGTGCGGCCGCGTGATCGTTCGCAAGCAGCTTGCCGACCCTGGGCGAGGGTGCGGTCGTCCCGCTCACGACTGCTCTGATGCGCCTCGGTCGCGAACTGCTGCGCGAGCTGTCGGTGACGAACTGGCGTTGTTGATGTCGGCAGCCCAATACTGCGCCAGGATCGGCAGTCGAAAGGTGCACCACGTGCGGCGTCGCTGAGCTGTCTGCCTCGTCTTTGAGGCTCGACTGGTCGGCGATGTCGAGCGAGAGGTGTGGAGGTGCGGAGCGCGTTGGAGTGGGCGCGGGCGTTGGCGGCGGATGGGCTCTCGCAGCGAGAGATCGCTGACCGGCTCGGGATCAATCGTCGGACGGTCGCGCGGATGCTTGGAAGCGGTGAGCCGCCTCATTACCGGCGCGCCCCGCTTGAACAGCGAGTGGATTTCGTCCTGTTCGCAAGCCGCCGTAAGTGCGTCATCGAAATCGATGGCCCGAGCCACTAGGCGACGTTTGATGAAGTGAAACGCCGCTACAACGTCAGCGAGGAGCGGTACACGCGGAATCTGCGTATCGAACGCTCACTGCGTCGCCAGGGATGGGAGATACACAGGTTCAGCAACTACGAAATCAACAACGCCGAGCCGGATGACTTCAAGAAACTCGTCGGCAACTTTGGCGTGGAGCGATCCGCTCTCGACTACGGGCGTATCCGCAAGCGGCTTTCAACGTACGACCCAGACAACCCGAACTACATTCCGTTCTAGATACCGGCTGCAAGCGGAACGGCACCCACCCGCGCGATGCGTCCAATCACGAGTTGCGCGCCAGTGATGCAGCTCACCAAGCGGTCATTGGCGGACTTGAGCGGAGACCGAGCGCAGCTGCAGGCAACGACGGAACGAAAGCGGTCGCCGAGGCGCTCTTAACAGATTCGGTTGGTCACAAGAGATCGCTCCGCGAAGCGCTCAGAGGCTCTCTAACGCCACGATCGCGCTCGGTGGCTTTCATCCACGTGGTCGCGTAACCCCGCGTCCTCGCGCGCGCGAGGGGAACCCAAACCGAGCGTTTTGCCTAGCCGTACGCTTGTCCGCCTAGCCCATAAGAAGGCTCTTCAGGGCGTCCGGTTCTCTTGGGTGCCGGGCGTCGACCGGAAATCGGCGAGGATCGGTTGGCAGGTGTCCAGGCCTCGGGGGGCACCGCGCAACCCTAGTGCTGCCCCAGACGCTGGCGCGTTTATCGTCGCAGCGTGCGAGCAGCGCATGTCACCGAGCTGAAGTCGCCGCCGGCGCCCGTCGAGATCGAGGACGTGGCAGGGCTGCCGATCGTGGCCGTCGCGCTCAACCCACTCGACCTGGCCGTCGCCAACGGCACGTTCTACGGCGGGCACCCGCCGCTCCCGTACGTGCCGGGCTGCGAGGCCGTCGCGCGCGACGGCGACGGCGCGCTCGTCTACCTCTTCGGCGAGGGTCGCGGGATCGGCCGCGACGGATTCATGGCCGAGCGCGTCGACGTGCCCGCCGAGCTGGCGCTCCGCCTCCCCGACGGCGCCGACCCTGCGCTCGCCGTCGCCGCCGGGATCGCCGGCATCGCCGCGTGGGTGCCGGTGGCGTGGAAGGCGAAGGTCGGCCCGGGCGACAGGGTGCTCGTCCTCGGAGGCACCGGCAGCGTCGGCAGGCTCGCCGCCCAGGCGGCCGAGCTGCTCGGCGCCGCGACGGTCGTCGCCGTCGGCAGCAAGGACCTCGACCGGATCCCCGCGGAGTTCGGCGACGAGGGCTTCACGGTCTGCATCGACCCGGTCTGGGGCGCGCCGCTCGCCGACGCGCTGCAGTACGCGCAGCCGCACGCGCGGGTCGTCCACCTCGGCCAGTCGGCCGGCCCCCAGGCGCCGCTCCGGTCGACCGACGTGCGCGGCAAGGAGCTCGTCGTCATGGGGCACTCGAACTTCGCGCTCTCGAAGGAAGAGCGCGACCGCGCCTACCTCGAGCTGCTCGACCACCTCGCCGCGGGGCGGATCAGGCTGGACTACCAGACGTTCGAGCTGAACGCCGTTGCCGCCGCGTGGCAGAACCAGCGCGGCGGCAAGTCGGTCGTCGTCGTCTAGCGCCTAGATCTTGCCTGCGCCCTTCCACTTCGCGTAGATCTGGTTCACGGCCGACGCCGTCTGCCTGACGGAGTCCTCCGCGCTCAGCTTGCCCTGCGACACCTGGGCGAACATCTGCGGGATGAGGTACTTCGTGAAGACCTCGTCCATGGCAGCGTTGTAGGTGCCCGGGTAGCCGATGTTGTGCGTGTACTTTTCGGCGATCGTCGTCAGGATGGTGTACTTGCCGCGAGGCTTGTGGGCGTCGGCCGCGGCGGCCTTGCGGATCTGTCTGAACGGGAACGCACCCGGGAAGCTCGGGAAGTTGTAGAGCTTCGACGCGAGCGTCGCCTGCTTGTAGTTCACGCAGAGGTCGATGAGGAACTGCGACGCGTTCTCCTTGTTCTGCGCGAACTTCCAGATGCTGTAGCAGCCCATGACGTGCTCGAGGCCGAACCGGCCGTGTGGCCCGATCGGGATCGGCCAGATCTGCAGCTGATCCGAGAACGGCAGGTTCTGGTCCTCCGGCGTGCGCGTCGCCGAGATCGCGTTGAGGATCATCGACGCCGTACCGGAGTACAGATAGTTGTTGTTCGACGCGGGGTTCCAGCCGAAGATCGCCGGGTCCTCGCCGCTCTTGTACATGTTGACCATGAACTTCACGGCCTGGACGGTCTTCTTCGTGTTCAGCGTGGGGCGGTTGTTGGCGCCCTGCACGAACGCGCCGAAGCACATCATGAACGCGAGCAGCGCCATGTTCGAGTCGAGCTCCTGCGACTGCCCGATCCCGATCGGATGGCCGGCGGCCTTCAGCTTCGGAGCCGCCTTGCGGACGTGATCCCAGGTGTACGGAGCCTCGCCGACACCGTTCCAGAGATCGCTTGCCGCCAGACGACGGGGTCCGGCACGTAGTTGTCGGAGACGGCGAAGTACTTCTTCGTCTTCGGGTTGTACGTGCTCAGCTTCCCGAGCTGGCTGTACGGGCCGACCTTCTTCTGGATCTCCTTGACGATGTTCGCGTGGTTGATCACCTGGTCCTCGTACGCGGCCATCGGGTGGAGGTTCATGAAGAGGTCGTGACCCGCTCTGCGCAGCGACCTCGGCGGCTGCGCGCGTGTCGAGCAGCGTGTTGTTGATGTGCTCGACCGTTGACCTGGACGTCGTTCTTCTCGCCCCACTGCTTCACCCAGGTGTTGTCGAACCAGTCGTCGTAGGCCGGCACGAAGTGAACCCACTGGATGATCGAGAGATCGCCCTTCAGGTGCTTGTTCTTGAACTTCATCGGACCGGCGAAGGAGAACGGCGCGGCCGCGCCCGACACCCCGAGAGCGGCCGCTCCGGCTGCTCCCTTCTTCAGCAGGTCGCGTCTGCTGATCTTCCTGTCATCCACTGACACGTGACTTGCCTCCTTCCTTCTAGCGGAATGCCCCGCCTGTGAACCCGGCGATGAACCGGTTGAGGAACGCGTTGTAGATCAGGGCCAGTGGGATGCTCGGGATCAGGATCGCGGCCATGATCCCGGGCCAGTTGAAGAGATCGCCGCGGATGAGGTCGGTCGGCACGCCGACCGTGAGCGTTCGGTTCGCGGCGCTGGAGATGAACGTGATCGCGTAGACGAACTCGTTGATCACGAGGGAGAACGTGAAGATGACGACCGTCAGGATCCCCGGAACCGAGATGGGGAACACGACGCGCACGAGCGAGCCGAGCCGCGAGCAGCCGTCGATCAGGGCGGCGTCCTCGAGCTCCTGCGGAATCGTCTTGAAGAAGCCCATCAGCAGCCAGATCGCAAACGGGATCGTGAACGACGGATAGACGATCACGAGCGCCCAGAGCCGATCGCTCAGGTGCAGGTACTGGGCGACGACGCGCGACAGCGGCAGGAAGAGCAGCGTCGGCGGCACGAGGTAGGTGAGGAAGATGGCGACGCCCATGCTCCGGCCCGACGCGGCCCGAAAGGCGCGCGAGCGCGTAGCCGGCCGGCAGCGCGACCACGAGCGTGATCGCGACCACGAGCAGCCCGACGAAGCACGAGTTGCGCGATCCAGCGGACGTAATCGGTGTGCTGGAAGAGGAACCGGTAGCTGGCGAGGGTCGGGTGGAAGCGCCACGCCTTCGTCGGGTCGTAGACCTCGGCTTCGGGCTTGAACGACGTGACCGCCATCCAGAAGAACGGGAACGCGAGCACGATCGCGAAGGGCATTGCGATGCCGTACGTGAACAGGTGACGGCGCAGCGCCACGAGCTACGTCACCTCCGCCCTGCGCGCGAAGAAGAGCATCCCGATCGCGACGACCGCCAGTACGGGCAGGAGGAAGAGCGAGATCGCCGCGCCCTCGCCGATGTTCCCCGAGTTGATGCCCGTCGTGGAAGGCCCACGTCGTGATCATCTGCGTCGAGTTGAACGGGCCGCCGTTCGTGAGGATGTACGGCACGACCATGTCGGTCGCCGTGAACACGATTCCGAAGAGAACCGCGACGAGCGCAATCGGCAGCTGCAGCGGCAGCGAGACGTACCAGAACTTGCGCAACCCCGTCGCGCCGTCGATCGCGGCGGCGTCGTCGACCTCCTGCGGGATCGAAGAGATTCCGGCGATGAAGATCACCGTCGCGAACGGGATCGTCCGCCATGCCTGCACGGTGATGATCGACGCCATCGCACCTTCGGCGTGCCGAGCCAGTTCGGCTTGTTCAGCGGCGTCGACGATGTGCAGCTTGATCAGGAACCAGTTGAAGATGGACGCCTGCGGGTCGTAGAACCAGAGGAAGCCGATGCGGTCAGCGCGATCGGCGCCGCCCAGGGCAGGAGGATCAGAGAAGCGGAGCAGCCAGCGCCCGCGGAACGTGCGCACGAGCGCGTGAGCGAGCAGGCCGGCGCAGACGATCGACGACGACTGGGAGATCACGCGTGAACAGGAACGTGTGCCAGAGCGCGCCGCGGAAGATCGGGTCGTGCAGCGCGCTGCGGAAGTTGGCGAGGCCGACCCACCTGCCGGTGAGCGAGCCGGCCTGCGCGTCGGTGAAGCTGAGGTACGCGGCGAGCACGAGCGGCGACGCCGACGAGCGCGGCGATGAAGAGAACGGCAGGGGAGATGAGGAGCGTCGCGAGGAACCCGCGACGCTCCGTGACGTACCGGAGCCGATCGCGTCCGGCTTCCCCGTGCGGCCGCCACCGCTGCCATGTGCGGCAGGACTCTATGTGGTCGGTCGGCCTGTCGTTGCAAACCCGCGGCGGGCCGTCTAGGGTTCCGGCCCGTGGCGGCCATCGAGCTCGAGCGGCTTGACGAAGGTCTACGCCGACGGCACGCGCGCCGTCCACGAGCTCGACCTCGAGATCGCCGACGGCGAGTTCGTCGTCTTCGTCGGGCCGTCCGGGTGCGGCAAGACGAGCGCGCTACGGATGATCGCGGGTCTCGAGGAGATCACCGGCGGCACGGTCCGCGTCGGCGGCGAGGTCGTCAACGACCTGCCGCCGAAGGCGCGCGACATGGCGATGATCTTCCAGAACTACGCGCTCTACCCGCACATGAACGTCTACGACAACATGGGCTTCGGGCTGAAGATGCGCGGCGATCGACAGGGCGAGATCCGGCGCCGCGTCGAGGCCGCGGCGCGGATCCTCGGCCTCACGCGAGGTGCTGACGAAGCGGCCGCGCCACCTCTCCGGCGGCCAGCGGCAGCGCGTCGCGATGGGCCGTGCGATCGTCCGCGAGCCGCAGGCCTTCCTCATGGACGAGCCGCTCTCGAATCTCGACGCGAAGCTGCGCGTCCAGATGCGGGCCGAGATCGCCCGGATCCAGCGCGACCTCGGCGTGACGACGATCTACGTCACGCACGACCAGAGCGAGGCGATGACGCTCGGCGACCGCGTCTGCGTGATGCGCGGCGGGCTTCCTCCAGCAGGTCGACCGGCCGCAGGTTCTCTACGACCGCGCCGGCGAACCTCTTCGTCGCGGGCTTCATCGGCTCGCCGGCGATGAACCTCGTCGAGGCCGAGCTCGTCGAGCGCGGCGGCGGCCTCGTCGTGCGCTTCGGGCCGCACGAGCTGCCCGTGCCCGCCGCGGGCTCGAGGCGCGCGGCCGCGGTCGCCGCTCGGCATCCGCCCCGAGGACATCACGCACCGCCCGGGGAGGGCGCGCCCCTCGACGTCACGGTCGACATCAAGGAAGACATGGGCGCCGAGGTGTACCTCCATTTCGCCGTCGACGCGCCCCCCGTGACGGCGGCGGAGCTGGTGGAGATCGTCGGCGAGGAGGCGCTCGAGGCGGCAGACGAGCAGACGCACCATCACGGCAGCACCGTTCATCGCCCGCGTCGAGCGGGGCGCTGTCGCGCGCGAGGGTCAGCAGACGCGCCTCCACGTCGACACGTCGCGGCTGCACTTCTTCGACGCCGTCACCGGCGAGTCGCTCACCGCGGCGCGCGAGCTCGCGCCGACGCGCTGACGGGCGCTTGAACGAGGCAGCGCGGCTCGTGGCGGCTTCTGCGCTACAGGATCGCTTTTTCTCGGAGACTCTTAAGGGTTTCTTCGGAAGCGTCCTTCCACTCGACCGGCCCGGCTGCCGATCGCCCGAGGAGAACGGCTGCAGCGGCCGAGGGGGAGTTGAAGACATGGTCTTGCGTGAGGCGCAACCGTGCCGGATTCACGTCGGGGACGAATACGCCCAACTGAACTAGAGCCTGCCGAATGCCCGCAGCCCAATCCGGCATTGAGTCGACCATCGCGGTTCGCGCCGTTGCGCCCGCGAAGACGACGAACCCGTCTTCAGCCTGCGCGCCCTCTGCCGATGCCTCTGGGCCGTTGAGATAGAGCCGGAGAGCAGTCGGCAGGAGCGATTCCACGGGCTCGGAGACGTTTAGGCCCAGGAGTGGGTAGATCACGAGCATGTCGCCGAGGAATGACCCTGCGTCCACTCGATCAGGCTCCGATAAAGGCGGAAGCGATGGCGCGTTCCCGTTGTCGAGAAGCGCGCGTCCGGCGGCAGACGCCAGTTGGAGTAGCCGCGCTTCTAGGTAGCGCACCGTCGCCTTGTTGAGGCTCTGGCCAACACTCGTGAAGAGGACGACGCGGTTCCAGAAGTCCTTATTGGCGCTGTGGTTGTCAAGCCGGCTCCGCGGGTCGTCTGCCTCGCCGACGTAAACGCGCGCCTCGAATTTGGGATCCTCCGACGCCCCTGCCAGCACGTATACGCCCGGCGTACGAAATTCATCACGCTCGCTCCGCGCTGTGGCATACCCGACCGGAAACACGCGACCGCGACCCCCGGCGCCTCCTCTCGTCTCAGACCCCGAGCAGCTCCGGCTCATGCTTATCCCTTGAACCCGGTGCGACGCGACCGGCCACGAGTGCTCTGCGCCTCCGACCCGACCCCTTCGCGACGGTGCGTGTGTTGCGTGGCTCGCGGTCGGGACGGCCCATGTTTGCGGGGCGTTTGCAGATCTGGCCACGACACTTTCATCCGGCTGCCACACTGAGGGAGCTCCGGAGGAAGCCCTGCACCTTCTTAGATTTAGCGGAGGGGGAGGGATTTGAACCCTCGATCCGCCTAACGACGGATAACGGTTTTCGAGACCGCCGCATTCGACCGCTCTGCCACCCCTCCGGCGGCCCGATGGTAGCGAGGAGCGACACGTGAGGCGGTACCCTGCGCGTCGCTCGGAGAGGTGTCCGAGTGGTCTAAGGAGCGCGACTGGAAATCGCGTACGTGCTGAAAGGTGCGTCGCGGGTTCAAATCCCGCCCTCTCCGCTCGCTGTGTTCGAGCGCTTGAAATCAGAAGGGAGAAGCCCCGCTCCGGCGGGGCTTCTCCCTTTTCGGCGACCCGCAGAATCAGTGGCTCATCGTGCCCGGCACGTGACCGACGTTGAGGAGGCCGACCTGGCCCATCTGCACGCTCGCGAAGCTGTGCGACACGAACGGGTAGATCCCGGGTTTGTCTATCTTCACGTCGAACACGCCGCCGCCACCGGCCGGCACAACCGCCGTCTGGATGTCGTGCTGCGGCGCATCGACGAGATCCGCGTTGATCCAGGCGCGGGACAGCACGGTCCCGACGACATGGAACTCCGTATTGAGGCTCGGGCCTGCGTCGACAACCCAGAAGCGGACGATCTGCCCGGGATTTGCAGTGAGCGGGTGCGTCTTGTACTGCCCCGCGTACCCGTTCCAGGTGACCCAGTCCGGCGTCATCTGCTCGGCCTTCGTCAGGTCGAGGCTCGCCGGCGAGCCGAGGCCGGCCTTGTTCAGGTACCACTCGCTGCCGACGAGGACGTACTCGCGGTCGGCCTTCGGCATGTTCGCGGGCTCGACGACGATCGCGCCGTACATGCCGTTGGCGATGTGCATGAAGGCGGGGGCGGTCCCGCAGTGATACATGAACACACCCGGCACCTTCGCGACGAAGGAGAACGTCTTGTTCTTCCCCGGCAGCACGTCGGAGAACGCGACGTTCGGAGCTATCTCGGCGGCGTGGAAGTCGACCGAGTGCGGCATCGGCGACGCGTTGTGCAGCGTCACCCGCACCGTCTGCCCCACGCGCACGTGGATCACGGCGCCGGGCGCAGTGCTCCCGAACGCCCAGGCCTCGTACTTGATCCCCGGAGCGATGGAGACCGTCGAATGGCTGATGTCGAGGCGGACGTTCGCGACTGCGCCTGGGGGGGCGGCAGGGAGCGTCGCCGGGAACGCCGCATGGCTCATCGCCAGAGCGTCTGCGTTCTCGGGGGCGACGCCGGCGAAGCTTGGCGTGGCGACCGCGCCGTGAGCGGCTGAGCTTGCTGCGGGCATCGCCATTCCCGGCATTGAAGGAGCAGACGTCTTGGCGGCTGTCGCCGCGGCGTGGCGCGCGTCATCCCGGGCGTTGTGCGCCGAGATCGCGAGAAACAGCCCGACGATCATCACGACGGGCACGGTGATCCCCGCGAAGAGGGCGAAGAGCTTGAGAAGGACACTGTTGTCGGATTCGTGGCCACCTGCGCTGTACGAGCTCATTGCTCCTCCGGTCGTCTGGTTTTCTCCAACGAACGTAGGAAGAAATGGCGCCGGCCAAATCTGGGTTTTCCCTGCTCCACGATCAGGGTTTTCTACGAGTCTTCTCGTGCAAAAGGGCGTGCATGCTCGATCCATGGACGGCGAGCAGCAGCGAACCGCGATCCTCGGCGCGATCCGGGAGAGCGCGGACGGGCTCGACACCGCACAGGTGGCGGCGCTCGTCGGGCTGCATCCGAACACGGTTCGCTGGCACCTGAGCCGGCTCGAGGGAGCGAGTCTTCTCCGCTCGGCGCCCGAGCGGCGGGCGAGTCGCGGACGGCCCGCCGTCGTGTTCCGACTGACCGCAGAAGGCGTCGTCGCAGGCCGGGACGAGTACCGGCTGCTCGCGATGATGCTCACCGAGACGCTGGCTCGCGACTCTGCCGCCGAAGGGCGTGTCTACGAGAGCGGTGCCCGCTGGGGCCGCCACCTGCACGAGGCGAGCCCGGGCTCCTCTGTAGCGGAGCTCCTCGACCGAGAGGGCTTCGATGCAGAAGAGACGGGCCAACGGATCGAGATGCGGCGGTGTCCCTTCTACGCACTTGCCGAAGGTGCGCCACACGTGATCTGCAGCCTGCACCGCGGGATCATCGACGGCGCGCTCGAGGCCTCCGCGGCGGGCCGGGAGGTCGACCGCCTCGACCCGTTCGTCGAGCCGACGCTCTGCATCGCCCACCTTCGCCCGGTGCCCGAAAAGAGAGAGCCCCGCCGAAGCGGGGCTCTCGTGACGGAGAAGGAGGGATTCGAACCCTCGAGGCAGCCATTCAGCCACCTAACGCCTTAGCAGGGCGCCGCCTTCAGCCACTCGGCCACTTCTCCGGGTGCGCGACAGGGTATCGCAGCGCGCGCAAGATCCCTCTGTGTCGGGAGGATCTGAACGGCCCTTTTTCGGGGGAGCCTCAGGCGCCGAGCGTCGGCAGGGAGACGCGCGCGAGCCGGCTCTGCTGATTCGGCAGGCTCGACGTCTTCTGCTGCTGCTTCGGTGTCTCCTTTTCCGGCTCTTCGACGTCGAACACCGCGACCGCCGTCAGCATCGCGGCGAACATCACGATGCAGGCGATCATGAAGACGCTCAGCCCGTGCTCGCCGGGGAAGTCCGGCCAGTGCCGCGGCGCGAGGAACGAGGAGGCAAGCGCGAAGGCGATGAAGATCGCGGCGACGACGGCCAGGCCGACCATATGTCCCGTGCTGAGCCCGGCGAGCATGGCCGGTATTCCATCAGATCCGGCTGAAGAGGCGGTCGACCGACCGCCGGCGCCACAGCCAGAGCAGGAAGGCGGCTAGCGCGAACGGGCTGATGACGATCAGCGCGTAGAGGACGACGATTCCCTCGAGCGCGAGGAAGCCGACCGCCGAGTGGAGCATGCGACCGATGCGGCCACGCTCGCGCGGGACGGGCGCGACGGCCTCCTTCGTGCCGATGACGAGCGAGACCGTCGCGTTCGCCGCGGCCTCTACCGTGCCCTTTCGTGCGTGCAGCCGTTGGGCGAGCGCGCGCTTCGCCTCCGCGAGCCTGATCTGAAGCAGGACGCGCTGGGCGTCCTGGAGCGTCGGCGAGCCCAACGCGGCACGCAGCGCGGCAACGCGGCGGCGGAGCTGCGCGATCTGTGCGGACTCCGTCGCGAAGCGATCCTGCAGGTCGGTCACCGACAGCTGCTGCGAGACGATCGTCCCGAGCCCGGCAAGCCGTGCGAGTGCCGCCTTGACGTTCTGCGCGGGGATGCGCAGCTCGATAACCGATCGCCCCTGCCCCGCCGCCAGCGTGTCGTAGTTGACGGACTTCGCGTAGCCGCCGAGCGAGTTTGCGATCTGCGTCGCGCGAGTCGTCGCCTGCGACAGCGCGTCCGAGTCGTCGACGCGGAGCTCGAGCGATGCATCCGTGTGTGCGAGCCGCGACGAGGCGATGCTCGGCGTCGCTGCCTGACGGAGCGCGCCACTGCTCGACTCTCCGGTCGCGAAGGACTTCGACTTCGCGCTGTCGGCGGTGGTGGTGACGGCCGCCGACAACGGCTGCCGCGCACCGGAGCGCACGGCGCCGTTGATCACCGCCGCGACGAGCGCGAGCGCGGCCGCCGCGGGGATCACGACGAGCGCGAGACGGCGCGACGGCAAAGCGAAGCGCGGCCGTGTCGCCGGCGGCTGCAGCGCCAGCACGCGTGCGCGCAGATGCTCGGGCGCGTGCGGCGCGTGCGCGCGCAGCAGCGTCTCGATGCTCAGGTCATTCGTCGACATCGTTCATCCTCTCTTCGAGCCTCCGGAGTGCACGGCTGAGCCGTGTGGAGACGGCGGTCTGGCTGATGCCGAGCACGCGCGCGGCACTCGGGTCCGTCCAGCTCGAGCAGCACGCGCAGCGCGACGACTTCGCGCTCTGCGGGCGACAGCTCGCGAAGCGCGGCCTCGAGCGGGCCGGGCAGCCCCTCGCCGAGCTCGTCGAGTAGCGGGATCTCGCGCGCATAGGTGTCCTCCCGCTTCCGGCGCCGTGTCTCTGCCCGGTACCAGTCGACGGCGACGCTCCGGGCGATGCGGCAGAGCCACGTGCGCGGCGATCCACGGCGCGGGTCGAACCGCCGCCAGGAGCGGAAGGCCTTCTCGAATGTCTCGGCGGTCAAGTCCTCGGCCGCGGAGCGGTCGCCCGTCAGATACACGAGGTAGCGATAGACCGCGTCCAGTTGCTCGGCCGCGACTTCGGCAAAGGCGGGCCGGCCGCCGAAGAGCGGCGGCGAGTCGACCGACGACGTGACGGCATTCACGTCGCTCATACGGCGCCGCCGCGGTCGATCGTCACATGAAGAGCGTAGATAGCGTCTCGGAAATGCGACGCCTTTTGCCCCTCGTCGCGACGCTCGTCGCCGTCGACACGATGCTCTACGCGGCGCTGACGCCGCTCCTGCCGCGCTTCGCCGACGAGTTCGGGCTCTCGAAGACACGGGCCGGCATGCTCGTCGCGGCGTATGCAGCCGGCGCCCTGGTGGGCGGCCTCCCCGGCGGCCTCGCGGCGGTGCGGCTCGGCGCACGGCGCGCGGTCCTCGTCGGGCTGACGGGGATGGGCCTCGCGAGCGTCGGCTTCGCGCTCGCCGGGTCGTTCTGGACGCTCGTGGCCGCGCGGTTCGTGCAGGGGATGGGCAGCGCGTTCACGTGGGCGGGAGCGTTCGCCTGGCTCCTCGCGGCGGCCCCGCGAGACCGGCGCGGCCAGCTTCTCGGGAGCGCAATGGGCGCGGCGATCTTCGGGGCGCTCTTCGGCCCGGTGATCGGCGCGCTCGCGGCGCTCGTCGGGCGCACGCCGGTCTTCTGCGCGCTCGCCGGCCTCGCGGTCGTCCTCGGCATCTGGACGCTGCGACTCGGAGACGCGCCGCCCGGCGAGCGACCGTCGCCGCAGGCGATCGTCCGTGCGTTCCGGAGCCGGCTCTACATCGCGGGTCTCGCGCTGATGGCCGTTGCCTCGCTCCTCTTCGGCGTGCTCGGCGTCCTTGCCCCGTTGCACCTCGCAGCGGCGGGTTGGGGAGCAGCGGCGATCGGCGGCGTGTTCCTCGTCAGCGCGGCGCTCGAGTCCCTGCAGGCGCCGTTGATCGGCCGTCTCTCCGATCGACGGGGCCGCCTGCTGCCTGTCCGGATCTCACTGGCAGCAGGTGCAGTCGTCTCTCTTCTCCTCGCGTTCGACGCGCGCCCGCTGGTGTATGTGCCCCTCGTCGTCGTGGGGTCGCTCGCCTACGGGATTCTCTTCACGCCGGCATTCGCGCTCATCGCAGACGGTGCGGAACGGTCGCGGCTCGCGCAGGGGATGGCGTTCGGATTCATGAACGCGGCCTGGGCGGTCGGTGCGGTGATCGGGCCTGCCGCCGGAGGCGCGCTCGCTCGCGCGACCGGCGACTGGATGCCGTTCGTGCTCTCGGGAGCTCTCTGCGCCACCGGGCTCGCGCTCGCGCGCCGCTCAGGCAACGAACGCGCCGCCGTTCTGATCGATCGCCTGCCCGGTGACCCCGCGGGAGTCGGGCGAGAGTAGCCACGCGACCGTTCCGGCGATGTCGGCCGGCTGGGACATGCGACGGAGCGGCACCTCCTGCATTGCCCTGTCGTACGCGGCCTCCGTGCTGATGCCCATCCCCTCGGCCATCAGGCCGATGCCCTGCCAGGCCATGTCCGTGTCGACCCAGCCGGGGCAAATCGCGTTCACCTGGACGTTCTCGCCGGCGAGCTCGGCTGCGAGCGAGCGAACGAGCCCGAGGAGGCCGGCCTTCGAGGCGCTGTACCCGGTGTACCCCGGCACGGCGATGCGCGCGAGGATCGACGAGATCACGACGATGTCCCGGCGGTCGGGCCCGGCGGCGAGCGAACGCTGCGCGGCGCGAATGCAGCGGTACGTGCCGACGAGGTTCGTCGCGACGAGGTCGTCGAAACGGTCGCCCGGTCCCGACTCGTTCGGCCCGCCGATGCCGCTGTTCGCAACGAGTGCGTCAATGGGGCCGTTCTTCGCTGCTGCAGCCGCGAACGCGTCGTCCACCTGTCGCGCGTCGCGAATGTCGACTCCGCGGATGAACGCGCCTCCGATCTCGTCCGCCGTCGCTCGAAGCGTGGTTTCTTCACGTGCGAAGATGCTGAGACACGCGCCGTCGCGCGCGAGACGGAGCGCAATCGCCTTGCCGATGCCGCGACCCGCTCCCGTGACGACGACGTGACGGCTCTCCATCCGGGGGCAGCCTAGTCAGTAGAAAGCCGACGGCGATCTGTGGCCATGCCCCGATTTCACGCGCTGCGTGGCGCACGATCCTGCGGCCATGACAACTCTGACGACCGAACCTGCACCGCGGCTCCGGCCGCTGCTCGTCCCCTTCGTGTGCCTGGCCTTCGCGATCTACGTGTTCTTCGTCGCGCTGGCGATGGAGGTGTATCTCCTGCTCATCCCCGCGCTCGTGCTGGTCGCGTGCACCGCTGCGGGAATCGCGAGGCTGCGGCCTGGACGGCGCGCGTAAGCGGCTCGTTCCGAACAGCCGCTCGCGATGAATCGTTGATTGCGTACGATCGCGGCGTGCAACGCGAGGCTTCGTGCAGCTGCGGCCAGCTGCGGCTCGTCGCCGACGGCGACCCGGTCCGCGTGTCGATCTGCCACTGCCTCGCCTGTCAGCAGCGGACAGGCAGCGTCTTCGGCGTGCAGGCACGATTCGACGAGGCGCAGGTCCGGATCGAGGGCCGCTTCAAGGAGTACGTGCGAGTCTCCGACGACGGCGACGAACGGAACTTCCGCTTCTGCCCCGAGTGCGGGGCCACGGTCTTCTATGGCTACCCGGATGCGCCCGACGTCGTCGCGATCCCGGTAGGCGCGTTCGCCGATCCGTCGTTCCCGCCGCCGGTGCGGTCGATCTACGAGAACCGGCAGCACCCGTGGGTGCACCTGCCCGCGGACATCCAGCACGAGACCGAATGACCGCGGGCAGGGAACCCGTCCGCTAGCTCGCCGCCGCCGTTCCGATCGACTCGAGGACCGCGTCGATCCGCTCGAAGCCGGCTTCCGCTCCCGCCTCGACGCCGTACTGCATCGTCTGATCGCGCGCCTCTGACGACTCGAAGCGCATCGTCTGCGTCAGCTTCGTCCGGTCGCCGAGATCCTCGAACTCGAGCGTCTGCACGTGATTCATGAACGTCTGCACGATCCGCTCCGGCGGCACCACCTCGTGGAAGTCGCCCGCGAGCACGCCGTTCGCGGTTCGGAATCGGTAGCGGCCGCCGTTCCGAACCTCCATCTCCTCGACAACGGTGCCGTCGCCCCACCACTTCGGGATCAGCTCGGGGTCGGTCCAGATCGCGAAGACCCGTTCGCGCGGCGCGTCGAAGACGCGCTCGAGCCGGATCTCCAGGTCGTTCGGTGTCGTCACTTCGGTCTTCATTGCTTGAGCACCTCCGCGAATCGGTCGAGTCGTTGGAGCCAGGCCTGAATGCCGTCGAGTGCATGCGGCGCGAGTTCGCAGTGCCGCGCTCGCCCGAGTTTCGTCGTCGTGACGAGACCGGCGTCTTCCAGGACGAGCACGTGTTTCTTCATGCCGGTCAGCGAGATGCCGAACGGCTCGGCGAGCTCGCTGATCGTCGCGCTCCCGTTGCCGAGCCGCTCGACGACGGCGCGCCGCGTAGGGTCGGCGAGGGCGCTGAACATGCGGTCGACGGTCAGATACTGAACCATTGAGTTCAGTATTGCAGAAGCGCCCGGCTGACGCAAATGCCCCGCGTACGGCTACTCAGGAGTTGCCGGTGCCGCCGACGACTCGCGGACGACGAGCTCGACCGGCAGGACGAGCTCGGGCGGCGTCGCGTCCTCCGACTCGATCAGCTGTATCAGCGCCGCCCCCGCCGCAGCGCCGAGCGCCGGCTTGTTCTGCCGCACCGTCGTGAGCGGCGGCCGCAGTAGCGGTGCGACCTCGTCGTCGTCGAAGCCGACGAGCGAGACGTCTCCCGGCACCGACAACCTCGCTTGGGCGATCGCGGAAAGCGCGCCCATCGCCATGTCGTCGCTCGCCGCGAACACTGCAGTCGGCGGCCCGGGCAACGCGAGCAGCGCCTGCATCTGTACCGAGCCGCTGTCCGGATAGAAATCGCCCTCGCGCACGTAC
Source organism: uncultured Actinomycetes bacterium (assembly GCA_963794045.1). Classification (GTDB taxonomy): domain Bacteria; phylum Actinomycetota; class Thermoleophilia; order Gaiellales; family Gaiellaceae; genus Palsa-739. Next base: position 213,811 of record CAWCCJ010000007.1, on the reverse strand, counting down.
TCCGGCCGCTCGGGGAGCCCGTGCACGCGCAATCCGTCGCGGTAGCCGCGTAGCCGGTCGCCGCCAGGGGTTGTGTGCGCGAGTCCGGTGATCGTCGCGATGCGCGTGTGACCGAGCGCCGCGAGGTGCTCCACAGCGAGCCGTCCACCCATGACGTTGTCCGAGGTGACGTAGCCCGCGCGCTCGCCGCGCAGCTGCAGATCGACGAAGACCGTCGGGATCTGCCGCTCCAGCACCGTCCCGACCTCGTCGGCGTTCCGGTCGACGCCCATCAGCACGAGGCCGTCGACGCGATGCTCGAGCGCGCTACGCAGGAACGACTGCTTCGAGGCGAGCAGCAGGTCGTAATCGTGTGCGCCGAGCTCATCCTTCAGCGCGACGAGCACGTCCTGGAAAAACGGGTGCTTGAGATCGGGGTGGCCGCTGCCCGTGTTGACGACGACGCCGATGAGCTGCGACCGGCCGCCGACGAGCGTCCGTGCTGCTGCGCTCGGCACGTAGTCGAGCCGCCGCGCGTGCCCGAGCACGCGCTCGCGGACATCCTCGCTCACGTTCGCCGAGTCGTTGAGGACGCGTGACACCGTGGCGACGGAGACGCCGCTCAGCCTCGCGATCTCGCGGATGTTCGCGATCGGTTTCTCCTCCGGGGGCGTTGGGGACGGCGGCACCGCCGCCGTCCCCATTCTCGCGGTTACGGGCGCAGCGAAGGCGATGCGAGCATCGCCAGTTCGAGCGCCTGCTGCGGGAACCACGCGCCGGCGGCCGGGTCGACGACGCCGCGCTCCGGATCAACGGTGCCGGCGGAGCCGTCACGCGTGCACGAGCCGTCCGACTCGCCTGGTGTCTTGATCCAGAGGTACGCGTCGACGAGCGCGTTGCCGGTGCTCGTCGTCGGCCCGATGCCTGCACCCCGAGCCGGAGGGTTGCACCAGTCCTGCGCGACGCCCGCATTTGCGTACCCGGCGGCCGCCCAGTTCCATGGCCCGAGCCCGTTACGACTCGTGTCGACGACGAAGTGCGTCGTCGGCTCCACGCTCCCGAGCATCTGCGCCCAGCGCGAGTCGATCCCCACGGTGTTCCACTTCAGATCGGAATGAACACCGCTGTACGGTTGATCGCGCCACACCTGGTAGGTGTCGAGCGCGTCGCCGTCCCAGTTCGTGGCGGGGCCGCCGTCCCAGTACTGGTTGGGGCACGCGTCCGCTGAGCCACCAAGCTGCGTGGCGAACGCGATGCAGTCGGAGATCCACGTCCCGTAGAAGACGTCGTTGGCGGTGTACTGGTAGTTGGACGCGTTGAGGTAGAAGCCCTGCGCGGCTTGCACGCCGGCCTTGAGCAGCCGCTTCGTCACGTCTCCGACGTTGAGCCACCCCGGATGCGTGGCGTCGAGGTAGACGCTCGCGTGCGGATTCTGCTCGAGCCGGCTCACTGCTCCGGTGAGCTGGTCGTACCGGGCCTGGTTCGCCTGGTCGAGACTGAGCCCGGCGGCGGCGAGGTCCGCATCACTCGGCGTGCACCCCTCACCTGGAATGAGACCGAGCCCGTCGGGCTCCTCGACGACGACCGCGGTCCCGCTCCCGATGCCGCGCGCGACGCCGTCGACGTATGCAAGGTAGTCCGCGGTCGACCTCGCCCCGCCGGAGGAGTACTGACCGCAGTCACGGAAGGGGACGTCGTAGATGACGAACACGGGGACGCGACGCTCGAGCGCCGCGGCCGTCATCGTCTGTCGAACGGTCTTCTGCGCCGAGACCGCGGTGCCGCCGTTGAGCCAGACGGCGTGGCCCCGCGCAAGAAGCGCCCCCAGGTTTACCGCGCCCGCGAGGTTCCCGTGCAGGACGAGCTGGAGCTCCTGCTGAACCGCGGCCGTGTCCGGCGCAGGGACGAAGAACCGAGTGCCGACCGGTAGCGGGCGCGGCGCCGCGGTGGCGGTTGCCGCCGCGCCGAGTGCAAGGGCGATGACGGCTGCCGCGGCGAGGCGACGGATGAAGCTGTGCACCAGCGAACCCCCTTGTCGAGCGGCCCTGGTAGAGCCGCGTGTAAACGTTTACATGAGCACGCTTTCAGGATTCGCAGCGGGCGTCAAGGGCGCGGATCTCGCCGACTTGCACTTCGGCGGAGGCACGCCGAGGATCTACCGATGAGGGCGCTCCTCGTTCTGGTCGCAGCGGCCGCCGGGCTCCTCGCCTGCGCGGGCACCGCTCGTGCCGACCTCGGACAGGAGCGGGCTCTCGCAGCGCGGTACGCGCCGGTCGTCCGACTCGTCGCCGGCGGCGAGGGCTGCGGCCCCGACGCGCGATACGTGCCGATCGACGTCGACCTGCTCTTCGACGAGCCGACGGTGGCGCTTCGGGGGCCGTGGGGGAACGATCTCGTCGAGATCGGCCCGCCGGCGAGCGAGCTCGGGCGCGGTCTCTACGGCTATCACCTCGACTTCCCGGGCAACGCACTCCAGCCGGGCTGCGACTATCTGCACTGGCAGCAGCACCTCCGCGCCGAGCGCACTCCGACGGCGTACGCACACGTCGTAACGGATCCTGCGTACGCGGGGCGACTCGCGCTGCAGTACTGGTTCTTCTACGTGTTCAACGACTGGAACAACCTGCACGAGGGCGACTGGGAGATGATCCAGCTGGTCTTCGATGCACCGACTGTCGCGGCGGCGCTCCAGCGGCCACCGGTCGAGATCGGGTACAGCCAGCATGAGGGCGCCGAGCGCGCCGAATGGCACGACGCGAAGCTCGAGCGTGTCGACGGCACCCACCCCGTCGTCCATCCTGCCGAGGGCTCGCACGCGAACTTCTACGGGGAGGCGCTCTACCTCGGCAGCTCGGCCGAGGAGGGCGTCGGCTGCGACGACACGCGGGGGCCGACCGTCGACCTGCGCCCTGCAGTGGTGACGATTCCGAGCGACGCCGCGTCAGCGCGCGCTCGGGAGCCGTGGATAGCGTTCCTGGGGCGTTGGGGCGAGCTCCGGCCCGCCTTCTTCAACGGGCCGACCGGGCCGAACCTCAAGGCTCAGTGGACGCAGCCGCTCGCATGGGCGGAGGGGTGGCGCAGCCGCAGCTACACGGTGCCCGGAGGGAGCGTGTTCGGGCACGAGGCGACGGGCTTCTTCTGCGGCGCCGTCGCGCACGCCTCTCGGTCGCTCGTGCAACTCGTACACGATCCCGTTACGTTCAGCCTGATCGTCGGCGGGCTCCTCCTCGTCGCAGCGTTCCTGCTCTCCCGCACTGCCTGGCGCCCGACGGCGCCGCTTCGCCTGGCGCACCGTCGGGCATGGGGGCAGATACTCGCCGCCTCGGGGCGGATGTACGTCGCACGCCTCCCGCTCTTCGTGGGCCTCGGGGTCCTGTTCGTGCCGATCGGTCTGCTCGTCTCACTCCTCCAGGCACTGCTCCTGCACTCGACGAGCATGCTCGGGGTGCAGGTCGGCCGCGGCAGCAGCGGGGTCGTCGCGTTCGTCGCGCTCGCGCTCGGTACGGCCCTCACGCTGCTCGCGCTTGGACTCGTGCAGGCGGCGACGGCGAGAGCGCTGCTCGAGCTCGACGCGGGCCGCCGCGTGGGGCCGCTCCAGGCCTACCGGCTGACCGTGGTGCACGCAGGCCGTCTGTTCGGCGCGCTGCTCATCGCGGCAGTCGTCGTCTCGCTACTCGCGAGCTCGCTCTACCTGCTCCCGATCGCTGTTTGGGTGGCCGGACGCTGGGCGCTCGTCGTACCTGTCATCGAGATCGAGGACGCCCGAGCCCTCGACGGCCTCCGACGCAGCCGCCGCCTCGTCAACCGCCACTGGCTGAAGGTTGCTTCGCTGATCGTGGCCGTCGGGGCGCTCGTGCTCGTGCTCGGGCCGCTCGTCGGCGCCCTGCTGATCCTCGCGACGAGCGCACCGTTCTGGCTCGTGAACGTGGTCGCGGGCGCGATCTACGCGGTGACCATGCCGTTCGTTGCACTCACCACCGCGTACGTCTACTTCGACTGCCGCGTGCGGAACGAGCTCAGTGGTGAGCCGTCCTCCGACCTTCTGCCGGCAGAGATAGGGCTCTCGGCGAGCTCGTGATCGGCGCGAGTCAAGGTGTCATGTCCTCGACTCCGACAGGAAGAGCAGCGCCGCTGCCACGCGTCGGCTGACCGCGTGCTCATCGGGGAGCCCCAGCTTCATGAAGATCGCGTTGATGTGTCCCTCGACCGACCGCTTCGTGAGATGGAGACGTTGCGCGATCGCTGCATTGCTGAGCCCTTCGGCTACGAGCGCGAGCACCTCGCGCTCTCGCGCGCTGAGGTCGTCAAGTGCCGACGGCTCCTCGCGACGAGCGGCAACGAGCGAGACGACGATCTCGGGGTCGACGTATGACCCGCCGGCGGCGACGTCCGCTATCGCCCGCACGAGAATCGAGGGGTCCGTCACCCGCTCTTTCAAGAGATATGCGCGACGCTCGGACGCCGGCGCAAAAATCTGAGCCGCGTATTCGGCGCTCGCCACCTGGCTGAGGACGATGACTGCGACTTCCGGCGCCTGCTCGCCGAGCGAGCGCGCAAGTTGCAGCCCTTCATCGACCCGCGTCGGCGGCATGCGGATGTCGGTGACGACGACATCGGGAGAGTCCTCGGCGAGATTTCGGAGCACGTGATCACCGTCGGGATATGCCGCCACCACCTCGACGCTTTCATCGCCCTCGAGCAGCCGCCGCACACCCTCACGGATCAGGAGGTCGTCCTCCGCGAGCACGACGCGCACGGCCATCTGACAGACGATACGCCGCCGCATGGGGGTGCACGCACGTGTTGCCCGTCCAGGCACGTACGGGGTGGTGTCCGGTGAGCGCCACCTGGCCCGACGCGGGAGGCCTGCCTACCATCGGCGCTACGTGATCGATACGGGCGCCGCCACCGGTTACTCACACCGTGCTCTTCTCGTCGGCGACGGGCAAGCGATCGACGACGCGATGCGGGTGGTTCTGGCAGATCACGGGTTCGCGGTCGAGTCCGAGGTCGACCCCGAGGACGCGGTGGCAAACGCGCCGGTGGTGGACGTCATCGTCCTCGACGTCGCTGCGCCGACCGCGGACCCGATCGACATCTGCCGGAGACTTCGTTCGACGACGAATGCCTACATCGTCGCCGTGGGCGAGCGCAGGTCAGAGCTCGACGCCGTGCTCAGCCTCTCGGTCGGCGCGGACGACTTCATGCCGCAGCCCGTCCGGACGGCAGAGCTCATGGCACGGGTCCAGGCAATGCTGCGACGGCCGCGGTATCTGGGCTCGACGCCGAACGTCCTCCAACTTGGTGACCTGGAGATCGATACCGGACGCCGTGAAGTCCGGGTCGCCGGCGAGGCCGTCACACTCAGCGGACTGGAGTTCGGCCTGCTGGAGACACTCGCGCGGAATCCGCGGCTGACGCTCAGCCGACAGCAGTTGCTAGAGCAGGTGTGGGGGCCGAGTTGGTTCGGCGACGACCACGTGATCGACGTCCACATGTCGAACCTGCGCCGCAAGCTCGGCGACGATCCGCAGAGGCCTCGCTTCATCCGCACCGTTCGAGGGTTCGGCTTCCGGATTGTCGAAACGCCACCGGACTAGACGTCCGCCCGCGCGATTGCGGAGCCTCGGGCGAAGGCGCATAGTGGCTTCGAGGAGGCCTTCCATGGAGTCGGTGCCAAGCCTGCGGCGAAAGCAGCGTTCGAGGTCGCCGCTCGGCATGAGCGAGACTGCGCAGTTGATCGCGGCTCGAGACTGGAGCACGACGGCACTCGGGCCGTTGGACGAGTGGCCCGAGGCGCTGTGGCAGGCGCTGACGATGATCCTGCACTCGTCCTCTCAGCTCGCGATCTACTGGGGGCCGGAGCTCATCCTCCTGTACAACGACGCGGAGCGAAAGCCGCTCGGCGACATGCACCCTGCGGCCCTCGGTCAGCCGGCTCGGGTCGTCCTCGCCGAGATCTGGGACGTCGTCGGGCCGGTGCTCGAGACCGTCCTCGCTCGTGGCGAGTCGACGTGGTCCGAGGATGCGCCCCTCGTCTTCGACCGGGGTCGGGGGCTCGAGGAGGCATTTTTCTCCTGGTCCTACAGCCCGATTTTCGGCGACCGTGGCACACCAGAGGGCGTGCTGCTCGTCTCCACCGAGACGACGAGGCGGGTCATCGGCGAACGCCGGCTGAGGTGTCTCAACTCCCTCGATGAGCGACTCTTGCACCTGCCGCTCGACGAAGTACTGGAAACGGCAGTCGCAACCGTCGTCGAGGACGATGACGTGGCAGTCGCCGAGATTCACCTCGTGCGTGGAGGTACGTCGACGTGCGTGGCATCGTGCGGTCGAGGAACGCCATTGCCGCTGACACTTGGGCCGATCCACCCGGCTGTCGCCGCGGCACTTGAGATCCACGACGAGCCCGTGGCTGCGAGAGCGCGCATCGACGGCGGAGCCGATGCGTCCGTCCTCTGCATCCGTCTTCCGACGAATGCGCTGCCGGACGCAGTGCCGGTGCTGGTTCTCGCCTTCAGCCCGCTCCGGAAGGCGGGCGAGAGCGAGCGCGAGTACGCACGCCTTGTCGGCCGACACGTCGCCGCCGCTGCGACGGACGCTGCTGCCCGTGAGGACGAGCGTGAGGAAGCACGCGCGCGGGCGGTTGTGGCCGAGCGCAAGCGCATGGAGCGGGATCTCCACGACTCGATCCAGCGCCAGCTTCTGGGTGCACAACTCGTGACGGCGCTCATGCGTGACCCACCGCCCGACGATCCCGCCGGCGGCGACGTGCTCCTGGAAGAACTGTCGGCGCTGCTCTCGTCGGCCTCGGCCGATCTCCGTGACATCGTTTCCGGCAGGTACCCGAGCCTGCTCGCGAAAGCCGGCGTCGCCGGGGCGGTGCGCGACGTGGCCGTGACTGCTCGGCTCGAGATCGCAATCGACGGGGATCCCGGACGGTTCGACGAAGCAGCTGAGCATGGTCTCTACTACGTCGTCGTCGAGGCGTTGCAGAACGCATCGAAACATGCCGGTCCCGACGCAGTGGCGCGAATCCGGTTCCGGCGGGAGAGTCGACGGGTCGTTGCGCTTGTTCAGGACTCGGGCGTGGGCTTCGTCCCCGGTGAGGTTGTCGAAGGGAAGGGGCTCGCGAACATGCGCGAGCGAGCTGCGGCGAGCGGCGCCTCGATCCGCGTTCGCGCGCGCCCTGGCGCGGGGACGATCGTTCGCTGGATCTGTCCGCTTTCCTAGTGCGCTGAAGGAGCAGTCCGCCGATCGACGATCCTCCTCTCTGCCCGTTGCGACACGAGGATGAGAGGGACTGGCGACGACGCGGTGAGCAAGCTCGCGACCGAGCCGATGTGCGCGGCCTCGAGCCGGCTCGTTCCGTGGGCTGCAATCGCGATCAGCCTTGCGTTCTCGCGCTCTGCGATCGCCGCGAGCACGTGATCTTGCCGCCCCCGCTCGACGATCACCTCGGTTCCTGGATTCGTCACCGCCTCCGTCGCCCGCGCCATGATTCGCTCGGTGTCGGGTGCCACAGCGTCCGAGACTGTGGGCGAGGATGTCAGCGCGTGCACGAGAAGCACGCGCAGGCCGAAGCAACTGCCGACCTCACCGGCGAGTCTCGCGGCTGCGAGGGCATGCTCGGACCCATCGATCCCGCAGACGATCGACGCCGGGCCGGCGAGACGGCTGGAGACTCCGTTGCCGACGGCGAGTGGTACGACGACCACCGGACACGGCGCTCTCCGCGCGAGTTGCGGGAGAACGTTCCCAACGGCTCCGGAGCTCGTGCTGCGCGAGCGGGAGCCGACGACGATCCACTCCGCCCGCTCGCTCTCTGCGATCTCGATCAGGCAGTCGGCGGATGGCCCCTCGACCAGCCGGATCTCGATCCACCCGTCGGATGCGGTGTCGGCCCGGATCGATTCCATCGTCTGCTCGGCGTCGGCAGCAAGCTCGTCGAATGCATGGACGACGCTGATCTGCGCGCCGTAGGCGACGGCAAAGCGGCGGCCGAGGGCGATTACCGGCCCGGCCGTGTCGCTATCGGCGACGCCGCAGAGGATCACTCCGGCGTCCCTCATAGCGAGGCGCCGGCGGCAGTCATCTCGTCATCCCCGTTTCACTCCGCTTGCCTCGCCTCGCATAAGGCGCTCCAGCGGCGCTGAACCCCACTCCGTCGCCCCGGCCGTGAACACCAGGTCCCGCCCCGACGCCATCGCGTCGGCGATCTCCGCCCGCACCGCGTCGGTCACCGCCTCGGCGCCGGCCTCCTCCATCAGCGCGCGGACGTCGTCGACCCAGCTGTGCTCGATGAGCGCAGCGATCGCCGATGTGTCAGGCTCGAGAGCGTCGGCCAATGAGGAGAGGCGAGCGCTCACGGAGACGCGATCACTCGGCCCGAGGAGCATGCGAAAGATCGCCGGCAGGGAGCCCGCGACCTCACGACCCCCACGGTGACCGCTTCGCGCCTCGAGCAGTTCGAGCCGGCCGCGCGCGTCACGCTTGATCTGCGTCAGACTGATGACGCGGATCAGTCGCTGACGTGCTGACTCGCGAAGCAGGCTGCAGATTGCCTCGGCACGCCCCGCTGACTGGAAGACGCCCAGAAGCATCTGGCGCGGCGCGGGGTACGTCGGTGCGAGCTCGTACACGTCCAATCGACCGATGGCCTCCTTGCCCGCGACCCTAGGACGCTCAGGTCATGCGGCCGTCGGCGATGCGTCAAGCTTCGGTCAAGGTCGACGCGCAAGCGCCAGACGTGTGCGCTGCGTCGAGGGCGTACCTTCTGCCGTCGAGGCAAAATCGGACGCTCGCCAGACCGAGCTCGGCAAGCAGCTCTTGGGATTCTCGAAGCAGGCACGCAACGTTGTCGCCGGCGGTTCTGAGGCGGACGGCGAAGAGCCAGACATGCTCGTCGGCGTGCGACCATCCTTCCCAGCGTGGCCGGAACCGGTCACAGAACGCTTCCACGTCCTCGAACGCCGGCAATTCGAACATCACGACGTGGTCGAGATCGAGATCGAGACTCTCTATACCGCCATCGTGGCCGCCGCGGATCGCGGCCTTGCTGACGCAGATGCGTCAAGTACGGCGGAGAGCGGGCAGATCGCCGCGGGCGAGGGCGACCGCTTCCAGGCGCGACGAGGCGCCGACCGCGTGCAGGAGGTGACGCACGTGATTCCGAACGGTCTCGCGACTGAGGTGCAGCTCCTCCGCGATCTGCGTCGTCGTGCGGCCGTACTCGAGCAGACGCAGGACCTCGGCCTGCCTCGGGGTCAGCCGCAACTCCGGATGAGGGACCGGCTCTTCCTGCACGTCGGACACCTGCCCGAAGACGCCGATCAGATGCTCGCCGCGGTGCAACGGTACCGAACTGATCTCGACCGAGACGTATTCACCCGTCGAGTCGAGGACGACGAAACTCGCATCCGTGACCTTTGTGTTACCCACCACCTTCCGTGCGAAGACCTCACGAGCGCGGCGCGTATCCTCAGGTGCGACCACCGCCGTGAACTGCCGCCCGGTCTGGTTGCCCACGAGGTGCATGGCAGCGGCGTTCATCCACCTGACGACACCGGCAGGGTCGATGACATAACTCGGCACGCTCACGTGTTCGAGGGCCTGCTCGAGGTTCGCTGCCATGGCTTCCAGCGCTGAGGGCATCGCCGAAGTGTCGCGCATCCGGGCCGGTTCAGGAGTCATCGTGGAATGCGATCGCGTCAACCGACGCGTGCCGCATCCTTGCTGCAATGGCCCGTGACTTCGGGGCAGGGCAATCGCCGTCCGTGCAGCCTGTGCGGCAGTGGCTCACGGCCCAGTTCGGCGAGAAGCAGGCCACGCACGGGATCTACGCGGAGATCATCGTCCTCGCCGTGATCCTCGCCCTCGAGGGAAAGCGCTCCGACGCGGACATCGTTTCCACGATCTTCGGCGCCCTGTTGGCAGTCCTGCTGGCCGAGGCGTACGCCGATTACCTCGGAACGATGATCGGCACGGGCCGTCGTCCGACCTGGCCCGAACTGCAGTCGGCGATCGCTCTGGCCCTGGGATCGCTCGTGGCAGTGATCCCGCCGATCCTTCTTCTCATGCTTGGCGTGTTCGGCGCGATCGGGCTCGATGCAGGATTCACCGCTGCGAAGGCCGCGGGTGTAACCGTCATCGGTGCCTACGCTTTCGCGGCAAACCGCCGGGCCGGGCTCTCGGGTGCGCGAAGCGTGGCGGCGGCGGCATTCCTGGTGGCGCTCGCCACAGGGCTCGTGCTGCTCAAGCACGAGTTTCACTGATTTCTGCGAGTCGCGGTATGCCTAGGAGAAGCCCGTGATCGAGTCGCCGATCAGCTTCGCGCCGATGACGAGGAAAAGCATCGCCATGACAATCGCGTTGTAACGCGTCATCCAGTCGCGCAGCCGTTCGAGCAGGTCGTGCGACCGGTCGCCGAGCAGCAGCGTGAGCACGAGCGGCGCGAGGACTCCGATCGACCCGATCAGAACGAAGCCGATGAGCACTGCCGCCTGCTGAGTCGGCGGAAGGTCTCGCCCGGCGATCTCCAACGCCGCCGCCACTGTGAGCAGCGCGTTCTTCGGATTCAGCGCGGTCAGCGCAAAGCCTGTTGCTCCTGCCTTCGCAATCGTCAAGGCGTCGATCGAGCGCATCCAACCCGGCATGGAGGGCTCGTCACCGGGACGCGGACGATTGCGCCACTGCTTGACGGCCAGGGCGAGGAGAAGCACTCCAAGTGCGAGGAGCACGATGTTCAGCCACGTCGCAGGAGCGCCCGCCTCGCGAGGCTCGAAACTCCCGGAGAAGAGGAGGACGAGAGCGCCAACGGCCCCGAGGCCGATCGACCAGGCGAGGACGAATGCGAGGCCCTTCCTCGTTCCCTGCGCCGACCCGAGCACCAGCACGACAGCGATGATCGGAACCGGGAAGATGGCGACCGCGACGGCCAGCGGCACCACGTCTCCGATCGCTCCGCCCATTACAAGAGATCAGAAGGGCCAGAAGACTGGCACGAGCAGGACGCTGACGACGCCGAACAATGCGAGCAGCGGCAGGCCGAGCTTCCAGTAGTCGCCGAAGCGGTATCCGGCCGGCCCCATGACCATGAGATTCGCGGGCGTCGCGACGGGCGTCAGAAAGGACGCCGCTGCGGCAACCGCGACGCACATCAGTACGGGACGGGGCGAGACCGAGAGGTCGGAAGCCGCCGAGAGCGCGATCGGGATGACAATCAGCGCAGTCGCCATGTTGCTGATCAGCTGCCCGAGCGCCGCGGTGAGCACGAACAGGCCGAGGAGGAGAAGGTGAGGGCCTGCGTCCCCCACGATGCGAACGAGGCCGTCCGCAAGGGTCTTGGCCGCTCCCGACTCGGTCATCGCAGTCGAGAGCGGAATCATCCCGGCGACGAGAATCACCGTCGTCCACGAGATCCCGTTGTACGCCTCGTCGATCGAGAGAACACGGACAATCACCATCCCGCCTGCCGCCAGCAGACCCGCGACGACCGCAGGCACAGCGCCGGTCGCGAGCAAGATGACCATGAGCGCGAGCAGCGCAATCGCTTCCCACGCTCCCAACCCGAGTGGGACCGCTTGACGGCGAACGAGAGCCGGCTCGTCGACGGCGATGACATCCGGCTCGTCGAGCCGGTCTTCGAGCGCAGCCCATGGGCCTTGCAGGAGCAGGGTGTCGCCGCCGGCGAGCATCGTCTCGCCGCCGTTCTGATCGTCGCCGTGCCGCTGAACCGCGAGGACGACGAGATCGCCCCGGTCGCTCACCATCCCGGGAAATGCGCGCTCGCCGATGAGCTCCGAACGCGGGGGAATGACGATCTCGGCAACGCCGGCCCGGCGCGTCAGGAGCGTCGTCGGGTCGTGGTCGAGGTCGTATTGAGCGACGAGTGTTCGCGCGTGCATCGCGAAGTTCGGTGTGCTCCTCCGCACGCGACGGTCGGGAAGCAGCCGCCCACCGAAGAACACGACGATTGCGATCGAGCCCGCGAGCAACGGGATGCCGACGAGCGCGAACGAGAAGAATCCGAACGGGCCTGCTCCGGCATCTTGCGCCGCCTCCGACACGATCACGTTCACCGGCGTTCCCGTCAGCGCTAAGAGCGATCCCGCATGCGCTCCGAAGGCGAGCGGCATCAACAGCTGCGCGGGCGACCGGCCGACGCGGATGGCCGTGACCGCGGCCACCGGGACGAGCGCCGCTACCGCGCCGTTCACGTTGATCAGCGCCGTGAGCGCCGCCACGAGCACCATCGTCAGGACGATCAGCCGCTTCCTGCTCTCCCCCACCCGTGCGACGAGCTGCTGACCCAGCCACGCCGTGACGCCAGAGGCTTCGAGACCCTCGCTGACAACGAAGAGCGAGGCGATGAAGATGACGGTCGGGTCGCCGAAGCCTCCGAGCGCCTGCTGCAGATCGAGGACGCCCGTTGCCCAGAGCGAGAGCGCCGTCCCCATCGCCACGACCGCAATCGGCAGCTTGTCGAGGGCGAAGACGACAACGACGATGCCCAGGACGAGGAACGTGATCGTCGAGTCGCTCATCTCTCCAGGCCTCGATCGAGGTCACGCGATTGCGTCAGGGCACGTGCACAGGCGAGCCTGGGCCGAGCGGAATCCCGATCAAGTACCAGGCGACGAAGAAGAGCGTCCAGGTAATCGACAGGATGGCGACGTACGGGAGCATCAGCGAGACGACGGTGCCGATACCCGCGTCGCGCTTGTAGCGCTTCGTGAACACGACGATCAGCGGAAAGTACGCCATGAGCGGTGTGATCACGTTTACAGGAGAGTCGCCGACGCGATACGCGGCGAGCACGGTCTGCGGCGCGACCCCGAGACGGATGAACAGCGGGATGAAGATGGGCGCGAGCAGCGCCCATTTCGCGATCGCTGCGGGGATGATCAGATCGACGATGATCGTCACGATGACGAACCCGATGAGCAGCCACACGGCTCCGATATTCATTCGCTCGAGCACGTCGCCGAGTTTCACCGCGACGACCTCCGCGATGTTGCTGAAGTTGAAGTACGCGATGAACTGCGCGATCAACAGGAAGAGCAGCAGGAGACTCGCGAGGCTCGCCCACGACTTCTCGATCGTGGCGATGACGTCCTTGCTCCCCTTGAGCGTCCCCGCGCCGCGCCCGTACAGGTAGCCCGCGACGTAGAAGATGATCGTGATGATCACGATCAGGCTGTCCATGAACGGCGAGTCGCCGATCACCTTTCCGGTGTCTGGGTTCCGCAGCGGAGCGCCCGGGATCACCGTCAGAAGCGCAATTACTCCGACGGTCACAAGCGTCCCCCACAGTGCGTAGCGGAGACCCCGGGCCTCCGCCGCGGGCTCGACCTCGGGCGTCTCCTCGGCCGTCTGCGGACCGGGGCCGGCATCCGCGGGGTCGTAGTCGCCGAGGCGGTTCTCGACCAGCTTGGCCGTTACGAACGTGAGGATGATCGCGACGAAGACGGTGGAAGCAATCCCGAAATAGAGGTTCGCGGCGAGATCGATGTGCTGGCTCCGGTCGTTTCCTGCCGCGTCGTTTGTGATCTCGGTCAGCACGCCGTCCAACGGCGTGATCAGAAAGTTCACACCGAAGCCGGCGGCAACACCGGCGAACGCGGCGGCAATGCCCGCAAGTGGGTTTCGGCCGACGCTCTTGAACGCCGCAGCCCCCAGTGGGATCAGCACGAGATACCCGGCGTCGGACGCAACGCTCGAGATGACGCCCAGGAGCACGATGATGAACGTCAGCGTTCCTCGCGACGAGACGCCGACGAGCTTTCGGATCAGCGCCGCGATCAGGCCGGTCGCCTCTGCGAGGCCGACGCCGATCATGACGATCAGAATGATCGCCACGGCGGCGAAGTTGCGGAAATTCGCGACGAACGACGTGAAGAGGTACGTGACTCCGTCGCCGGTCAGTAACCCTTTGACCTTCGCCGTCTCCGTCACCATGTGGTACGCCTGCGGCGGCACGGGCTCGGCCGACGCAACGTCCACGCTCTGCGTCGACCCGGCGTACTCGACCTGCTCGGCCGGAACCGGCGGCGGTTTGACGACCTCGAACGTCGCCTTCACGTTGGCGAACGCGAGGATCTGCGAGAGGACGATGACTCCAACGCAGAGCCAGACGAAGAGGATCGCCGGGTGCGGCATCTTGTTGCCGACCCGCTCGACCTTGTCGAGCAGACGCTCTATGAACGTATGGTCCGCTTCCGGGCCGGTGACGTCGGGCGCAGCGCCCGTGGACGTGCTCATCGGAGTCTCCTCCCTCCAGGCTCGCGTTCCGGCCCGTCACCCGTGACGGCTCGGTTCGGGACGCTATGGCTGGAGGATCAGGCAGGCCTCCACGCTCGATCAAGGTTCGGTCAAGTCAGCGCGAAGAGGCTTGACGCAAGCTTGAGTCAGCCCTGATCGCGAACTGAGTACGCGGCCTTACGGTCATTCGACGCCCGACGAAGGCGCGCGCAGCGGGCACTCGAAGTGATCCTCTAACGGGAAGGAGCGTCGACGGATGACGACGACGATCGCTACGACCGACGCGGAGGCCGCAGATTCGTTCGCCGGTGCGGCTCGCCTCTGGTGGGTCTTCCTCGTCATCGGCATCGCGTGGATCATCTTCGCGATCACCATCCTCCGCTTCGACTGGCGCAGCGTGTCGTCGATCTCGATCCTCTTCGGGGTCTTCGCGCTCGTCGCCGGTATCGGCGAAGCGATTACCGCGTTTGGAGGAGCTCGGAGCCGCTGGATCACGGGCGGGCGCCTACTTCTCGCGACCCTGTGCATCATCATCGGGGTCGTCGCGTTCTTCCAGATCGGACACACCTTCGCCGCCCTCGCCGCGGTCATGAGCTTCTACTTCGTGGTCATCGGTGTAGGAGAGATGATCGAGGCGATCGTCTCCCGGCACGAGAAGGACTCCTGGGCACCCCTCTTCGTCCTCGGCTTGTTGCAGGTAGGTGTTGGGTTCTGGGCGGCGGGGGACTTCGGCCGTCGGTCGATTCTGCTCGTCGTGTGGGTCGGATTCGCGGCGCTCGGCCGCGGGATCGCCGCGATCTGGTTCGCGTTCGACCTCCGCGAGTTCAATTCCGAGCCGACGGCTGCTGCGTAGCGATGAACGCCGCCGCCGTTCGCTCGGAGAAGACGGGACCGGTGATCTGCGGGGTCGACACGATCGAGTCTCTGCCGTTCGTGCTCGAGAACGCACAGCAGCTCGCGGCGGCCTACGGTGCGCGGCTGCTCGTGGTGCACGCGTTCGACGAGCCGGTCGCGGAGGCGGAGGATGTGCTGGCGGCGATCCGGCTGCGGACGGAGGCGGACCGGTCTGCCGAGATCCATGTGGTCGAAGGGTCTCCGGCCGACCGCATCCTCGAGCTTGCGCGAACCGAGCGCGGAGCGTGGCTCGTCGTCGGTGCTCAGGGCACGAGGTCCTTCGGCGCAGGGATCTTCGGGAGCGTCCCGCGGAAGCTGGTGCAGGAGGCGGTCTGCCCGCTCGTGATCGTTCGCCGCGGCGCGTCGGCTTTGACGGGAACACCCGGACGGCCTGACCCGGCGATCGTGTGCGGGGTGGACGGCTCCGCGCATGCGCTCGCAGCAGTCGGGACGGCGGCGGATCTCGCGGGGACCCTTGACTGCCGCGTGGCCTTGGTGCATGCGCCGCGCTCGGCGAAGTCGTTCGTGCGGTACCTCGGGCGATCGACCACGCCGTCACTCAGCGTGCAGCCCGACGCGCTGGATCGGCTGACGCGCGAGATCCTCGACGCCGCTCTCGAGGTGGTCGGGGACCGGCCGGTGTCCGTTCACGTCGAGCCGGGGGTTCCGGCGGAGGTCCTGATCTCGGTTGCCGAGCGTGAGGGTGGCAGGGCGATCGTCGTCGCAGGCCGGGGTATCGGCGCGGTGCACGCCGCCGTCCTCGGCTCCGTCTCGGAGTCGCTCGTCACGTCCGCGACCGTCCCTGTCGTCGTTCTTCCGGAAGGCGCCGAGGCGGCGGGGAACCACCTCCCGGCGGAGGCGTCGAGCGCCCCGTGATCAGCCCGCCGGTGCGTACGGCGCCGACGCGAAGAGATCGAGCCCGAGCCGGCGTGCGAGGAATCTCGCCGCCAGCTGCCCCTTGACGCTGTTGCCGGAAGGATCGAGCAACGGCGCGAACGTGCCGAGGCTCCCTTTTCCCGGCGAGACGGTGACGATGCCTCCGCTGATGCCGCTCTTGCCGGGCAGCCCGACGTCGTACAGCCAGTCGCCGGAGGTGTCGTAGAGACCGGCGCTCGCCATGACGGCGAGCGCGTAGCGGCAGCTGACCGGGTCGATGACCTGCACGCCGGTGACGGGGTTCGTGCCCCCGTCGGCGAGCGTCGCCCCCATCACGGCCAAGTCTTTTACGTCCACGGTGAGCGAGCACTGCCGCGTATAGAGGTCGACGGCCGCGTCCGGATCCGTGTAGAGGCGGCCGGCGTCCACGAGGAGACGGGCGATCCCCTGGTTGCGCTGGTTCGTCGCACTCGCCGACGCAAAGACTTCCTCGTCGATCGCGAGCGGCCGCCCGGCGAACCGAGAGAGGCCGTCGTGGATGAACTGCCACTGCTCGGTCGGTGTCCTTCCCGGTGCGAGGCTCGTCGTCGCGATCGCGCCGGGATTCACCATCGGGTTGGTCCTCCCGTCGCCGCTCTGCTCGAGCGCTTGGATCGAGTTGAACGGCAGGCCGGTCGGATTGACTCCGACGCGGCGCCGAACCTCCTCCGCCCCAAGGCGGTTGCAAACGAGTGCGAAGACGAACGGCTTGGTGACGCTCATCATCGAGAACTCGATCCTGTCGTCACCTGCCGACATGACGCGCCCGTCAGTTCCCGCGATGCACAGGCCGAAAAGATCAGGCGACGCGCGAGCCAACGCCGGGTACGTCCTCGAGCGCTCCCCGGACGTGTCATCCCGGAAGCGATCGTGTGCCTCGGCGATCAGTTGCGCAACGAGATCCGGCGAAGGGAGGTCGCCCGTCGAGACGAAACGATCGTTCACAGTCAGCGGTTAGCCGGCGCCGCCGCTCGCCGCGAAGCGGCCGAAGAAGTCAGCCTCTGCAAGCGTTGCCTTCTCGAACTCGTCGAGAACGACCCGCTCGTTCGGCGCGTGGATGTTGGCGAACCCGTCGGTCGTCCCGAGCAGGAGCATCTCCGCTTCCGGTGCGGCCTGCTGAAGCGCGCTGACGAGCGGGATCGATCCGCCCGAGGCGAAGGTGACCGTCTCCCTGCGCCAGGCGCTTGCGAGCGCGTCACGCGCTGCGGCGTACGCAGGTCCCGAGGTGGTCGCCGCGAATCCCTGCCCGGTCTCCGCCGGGTGGACCGTCAAGTCCACGCCGTACGGACGCAGCTTCTCGAGGTGTGTGACGAGTGCCGCCTGGGCCTCGCGCGGATCCTGCTCCGGATGCACGCGCAGGCTGACTTTCGCCCGCGCGTATGCGGCGACTGCGTTCAGGGCGTGATCGACCGGGAGCGCATCGATTCCCGTCACCGTGATCGCCGGTCCCGTCCAGATGCGCTCGCCGAGCCCGCCGGTACCGACGAGCGGGACCCCAGCTGCAACTTCCGCAAGCTCTCGGAACTCGTCGTCGCTGTACGAGGCTCCCGTCCACTCCTCTCGCCGAAGCCCGGCGACGGCCACGTCACCGTTGTCGTCATGAAGCGTCGCCAGCGCACGAAGCAAAGTGAGTAGCGCATCCGGCGCGGCGCCTCCGAACTGACCGCTGTGCTTCGGTCCCGCGAGCGTGCGCACCTCGACGGTGAGCATCGCCATACCGCGCAACGCGACCGTGAGCGTCGGTATCCCGGGACGGAAGCTGCCCATGTCGCCGATGACCATTGCGTCTGCGGCAAAGAGCTGGGGCCTCGCCGGCGGGAAGGTGCTGAACGCGCTCCCGACTTCCTCCATTCCTTCGATCACGACCTTGATGCCCACCGGTGGTGCGCCGTCCCACGCGCGCAGCGCTCCCACGTGCATCAGGATGTTCGACTTCGTGTCCGCCGATCCCCGGCCGTAGATCGCTCCGTCGCGTTCGGCCGCCTCGAACGGCGGCGACTCCCACTTCGACTCGTCTCCGGGCGGCACGACGTCGTAGTGGCTGTAGAGGAGCACCGTCGGCCTTCCGGGAGGGGCGGGGATCTCCCCCATGAGGACCGGGGCCGTCCCGGGTAGGACGAGTGGGTCGAGGATGGTGACTCCCGTGTCTCTGAAGAGCTCCGCTACCGCTTCGTACGCTTCGTGCAGCGGCGTGTGCGTGGCCTCCGGGTAGTTCGGAGCGGAGACGGACGGGATCGCGATCAGCCTCGCGAGATCGGCTTTGAGCTGCGGCATCAGCGAGCGAACGCGACCCGCTGCGGGCGCGTCCGGGAAGGCAGGTGATGTCTGCGTGTCGGTCAACGTGGATCCTTTCCGTCTCGTCCCAGCGTTGTCGGACCATGCCGCATCGGGCAGCAGCATCAAACGCTACGGATCGAGCGTCACAACCATCTCTGACGGGCGTCAAGGTTGCGTCAAGCCTCGACGGACGGCCACCTTGACGGAATCTTGATTCGCTTCGAACCGCGTGCTGAGCGGCACTCCATACCGTCCGCACGGCAGTGCTGATCAAGGGCGACAGACATGGTCCGGCTGCGGTCGACGGCCGCTGCTGCGGCGTCTCGCGAGCCGCACCGGCCTAGCAGGATCGTGGCGAAGTCGAGGAGTGCCGCGCTCCGCCTCGGCTCGATGCGGGCACGCCTCGAGACGACGCGGTCGCGGGTCCCGTTGCTCGACCTGCTGATCGACGAGATCGAGTACGAGAGAGAGCTCGGAAGCGGCCTTCTTGCGGGTGCTTTGGCGTATCGCCTCTTCGTCTTCTTCCTGCCGCTCACCGTCCTGCTCGTTGCGGCACTCGGTATCGCCGTGAGGTGGTTCGGCTCGTCGCCGCACGAGATCGCCAAGGACGTGGGCTTCGTCGGGCTCGTCACGTCAGAGGTCGCAGCGACGGCAGAGCGAGGATCCGGAATCTGGGTCGCGCTGGGTTCGCTCCTCGTTCTGGGCTATGCGACGTCCGTCCTCTACCGCGCTGTCGCCATCGTTCATGCCCTCGCGTGGGAGCGATCGGCGGCTGCGGCGAAAGTCAGTCCGCGCGCGGTGCGGCGGTTCGCACTCGGCGTTGCGATGCAGCTCGCGTTGACGATCGTTGCGGGGGCCGTACGCGCGCACACCGACAGTTGGGGGGCGCCGGCGCTCGTCTTGTACGGAGCGGCTTCGGCGCTCGTGTGGCTTCGGATCTCACTAGGCCTGTCGCACGCGGACGCGCGCTGGACCGGGCTTGCTCCCGGCGCGCTCGTGTACGGAGTGGGAATCGTCGGGGTGAATCTCTTCAACCTGTATGCGCTTGGGCGCATTCACGCGGCCAGGGCGACGACGTACGGAACACTCGGCGCGGCGGCGGCGATTCTCTTCAGCCTGTTCGTTCTCGGACACGTCATCGTCACGGCTGCTGCGCTCAACGCGACGCTCTTCCGGCGACTGCAGCGTGAGGCGGCGGATTAGGCGGCGGTGCTTACGAGACCGTGACCATCGGGCCGTGGGCGCGTGATCTGTCAAGCTCGGCGCGGAGCGTGTGGGTGACCGGCGGGGCGTTGTCACGTCCTCAGGCGTTCACCCTGACCCAGCCGCTCTTCGAGAGCGTGAGCACGGTGTCCGCCTCGGTGTGGCCGTTCGTCACGCAGAACTGCACCCAGGCGCTGCCGTCGACGAGGGTGCCCTTCTTGCCCTTCTCGACCTTGTCGATCGTGAACGTCGTGGAATGGAACTTGCCGTCGCAGACGACGCGGTTGCGGTGGCTGTCCCACCATGCTGCGGCGGTGCTGCTCGAGCCTTCCTTCATGAGCTTCGTCGCGGAGTAGCCGCGTGCCGTCTCCTTCGCCGAGACCCACAGGTTCTGGCCGGAGCTGCACCGGTAGCGGACCCTCAGGGTCGCCTTCGCGCCGTTCACCTGAATGGGGCCGGCGAACGCCGCCCGTGCGGTCGGGTCGGTACCTGCGGCCGCCGCAGCCGCCGGGATCGCGAGCGCTGCCGCGACGAGGAGTGCGACGCAGGCTGTTCTCCTCATTTCGACTCCTGTTCGTGCTCGAAGGGACGAGGCCTCACTCAAGCACGTCCGCGGCCGCGTAGCTAGCACCGTCAGTCGCCTGACAGAGGGATAGCCTCGGCGGGTGCCGGCCGTCCTCCTCGCCCTTGGCTCGAGCCTCGTCTGGGGAATGACCGACTTCGTTGGTGGCCGCCTCGTCCGCCGTCATCCGGTCGCGACCATCTCGGTGCTCTCACACGGCGCCGGCTTCGCCGGACTCGGGCTCGTCGTCGTGATCGCCGGCTTCCACGGGAGCGCCTTCCTCCTCGGCCTCGCTGCTGGCGCCTTCGGAGCCGTAAGCCTCTACACGTTCTACAAGGCGATGTCGCTCGGGACGATGAGCATCGTCTCGCCGCTCCTCTCGCTCGGTTCGGTGCTCGCCTTCGCGCTGGCCGTCGCGGGCGGCGAGCGGCCCACGTCGCTCGCGGTCGTCGGAGCGCTCGTCGCGCTCGGCGGCGCAATCCTCGCCTCGCTCGGCGAGCACGCGAGCGGCGGAGACCGGCGCAGGGCACTCGGCTGGGCGTTCACCTCCCCGGTCGCGCTCGGGTTCTACCTCTACCTGCTCGCCCGCGGTGCCAACGACGGCGGCAGTATCTCGGCAGTCTTCGGCGCCCGCGCAGCCTCGTCCCTGTTGCTCCTCGTGCTCGCTCTGGCGCTGCGCTCCTCGTTTCGCGTCGGCCGGAGGGGGCTCGCGACCGTGGTCGCGATCGGGGTGTGCGGCGCGAGCGCGCTCGTCTTGTTCGGGTACGCCGCGAGCCTCGGCATGATCTCGATCGCGACGATCCTCGCGTCGCTCTACCCGATCGTAACCGTCCTGCTCGCCTACCTGTTCCTCGGGGAGCGACTGAGTGGCTTCCAGCTCGCCGGCGTCGCGCTCGCGCTCGGCGGGGTCGCGCTCGTAACCGCGAGCTGATGCCTTGAACGTTCGGCTAAATTGCAGTCCTCGGGCGCGTAGCTCAGCGGGAGAGCACTCGCTTCACACGCGAGGGGTCGCTGGTTCGATCCCAGCCGCGCCCATTCACATCCATGCGGCTGCGCGCGAGCCGCATGGTTGAGCCAAGCGGTTCGTGAGACGCGTGCGTAACGAGCGAGTCGGTGCTGTCCCGGTGCTGTCTTCGTTCGAGCCAGTTCCTCGTGGCTTTAGATCGGTAGCGAACCAAGGCCCGGGAATCGAACCCGCTTGACATTCCCTCCGCTCGTCGCGCCGAACTCATTGGACAAGTCGCTGCTTGGATCTATCTCCCGAACGCCGCGACTGCAAGCGTAGTTCCTGTCCCCTTCAGTGCATGCTCGAAAGTGGGGCGCAGGTATCTCCGTACGAGCTGTGCGCTCATGAGACGCCTCCTTCTCGCATGCGCGGGGGTTGCTCTCGTCACGGTTGGAGCAGTCCTTCCGGCATCTGCGGCGCCGCGAGTGGCCACCAGCCTGCGCTGTTCCTCTTCTTTGGCACCGACGGTCATACTTCTTGGTTCCCGTTCGCCCTAGTTGGCTCGGTACCGACGCACTGCTCAGCTCCGTCCTCCCCCTCCTCGGCTTGGTCGTGGTCGCGTCAGCCAGCTCCCTTTGAGACAACTCGTGGCTTCTACTCTCGACCGGCTCGTCGATGTCGCGCTGCTCGAGCCCGAGGGCTCGGCGGTCTGAGGCCGGTGGCTACGCCGGAGACGGCCACCGGTGCGTTGAGCGGCCCGACCCTTGCAGCGACCGCCTCGATCTCTTGCCGGCTATCGAACAGGCGCCTCTCTCTTGACCGGCGCATCGTGTTGCGAATGCCCTGCTTTGCCGTCCTCGAGCACGCGTCACGCGACGACGACCACCTTGAGCGATGTCTCAGGCTCGTGCAGGCGGACGCGGAATGCTTCCTCGAGTTCCGCAAGCGGGAACTTGTGCGTGACGTAGCCGTCGAGCGCGAACCGCCCGTCAACGACGTGCTCGACGATCTCTGGCCAGTAGAGCGCGTCACAGCCCCAACTGCCGGTCACCCAACGCGGCCGATGTCCCCTGACAGCGGGAAAGCCCGCGAGGGTAACCATGCGTCCATCGAGGCGGAGCGTCTCGTAGGCGGCCTGCGCCGCGTCGGAGCCGACGGAGCAGAGGACGACCTCTGGGCGGACGGCGCCGGATGTGGACGACGCCGCCGGGTCGAGCGCGACGGTCGCGCCAACCCGCTCGGCGAAGCGTCGCCGCGAGTCGAGGAGGTCATAGCCGACGATCCGGTCGGCGCCGGCGATGCGCGCTGCCTGAACCAGGCCGAGCCCGATCGGGCCGAGTCCCCAGACGCTCACCGTGTCGCCCGGACCCACGCCGGCGCGCTGCACAGCCGCATACGGCGCACCGACCATGTCACAAATCAGGCTCGCAGTAGCGTGGTCAATCCCGTGCGGGATCGGACGGCATTGACGCGCGGGGGCGCGGACGTACTCCGCGAAGCCCTGACAGAGCACTGAGACGTCGGCGCAGAGCGTCTGGCGCCCCTCGGCACACCGGTCGCAAACGCCGCAGCCCACGATCGGATCGATCCAGACGCCCTGGCCGATGCGCGCGTGGAGTGATGCGTCGCCTGCGTCGACGACCTCACCTGCAACCTCGTGCCCCGTCAGCCCCAGGTTGCCGGGATTCCACCTTCCGGGCGTCTCCTCGGCCGCGGTCTCCGCCGTCCAGCCGGGTAGGTCGGAGGCGCAAACGCCGCAGGCGCGGACGCGCACGAGGACGTCGCCCTCGCCGAGCGCCGGTGGCTCGGTCTCGACGAGCGTCGCACGCTCAGGTGCCGTCTTCTTCGCGGCGAGCACGTCAGCCGGCGATCGCGGCCTCGGCGGCGCGGCGGCAGGCAGCGACGGTGAGCTCGACGTCCGACTCCGTGTGCGCGGCCGAGAGGAACCACTGGTGGTCGGCATGGAGGAAGATCCCCTCGTCCAGCACGGCGTCGAAGAATCGACGCTTGATTTCGAGCGATCGCTCATTGCGCTCGAAGCGGAGAAAAGGCATCGCTGGGTAGCCGACGATCTCCGCCGGGATGCCCGCCATCTCCACGACCGCGCGAACACCAGCGGTCAGGATCTCGCCGAGTGACCACACGCGTTCCAGGGTGCCCGTGTCTCTGAGAATCGAGATCGTCGCGAGCGCGGCGGCCATCTCGGCTGCGTTCCCGAACGACGTCGACGATGCCAGCGTGCGTCCCAGCGACTCCATCACGTCCGCACGGCCGACGACGGCGGAGATCGGATAGCCGTTGGCCATCGCCTTGCCGAACACGGACAGGTCCGTGGAGACGCCGAAGCGCTCCTGCGCGCCGCCGAGCGCGATGCGGAAGCCGGAGCGAAGCTCGTCGAGGATGAAAAGCGCACCGTGACGACGAGCGATCGACCGCACGTCGTGCAGATAGCCGACGGGGGCCTGGTCGAGCTCGAACGGCATCATCAGGACGGCGGCGATCTGCTCCGGATGCGAATCGAACAGGTGCTCGAGCCCAGCGACGTCGCCGTAGTCGAACACGAACGTCTCGCCGAGAACGGACGGCGGAATCCCGTCCGGCCGCGGGCACGCCCAGTCGTGCCAGCCGTTGTAACCGCAACGCGCAATTTTCGGTCGGCCGGTATGCACGCGCGCGAGCCGAACGGCGACGGAGGTCGCGTCCGATCCCGTCCGCACGAGGAACGCACGTTCGGCGTTCGGCAGGATCGACGTCAACAGCTCCGCGAGCTCTACCTGCCGTGGGCTCGGCAGCGGGGCCGTGCATGTACCAAGACCCAGCTGCTCGACGACCGCCGCGTCGACCTGCGCATCCGCATGACCAAGCAAGACGCTGCCGAAGCCGAGCACGTAGTCGACGTAGCGGTTGCCATCGACGTCCCACACGTACGCGCCCCGCGCACGCGCGACGTAGCGCGGCGATGCGCCTCGCTGCGCCAGTGCCACCGCAAAGGCGTCGCTCGACCGAGCGCGCCGCCTCAGTCCCTCCGACTCGGCGAGACCCACGACGTGTTCGACGTCCGGTGCCACTCTGTTCGAATCATCGCATGGAGCGGTGTTATGCTCGAATCCCGCCCGGAGCGAGCCGTGTCGGAACCGTCCTACCAAGATCGCCTTCTCGCCGGCTTTGAGCCCGAGCGTCGCGCGCTGCTCGCCGGAATGCTGTCCCAGATCGAGCTCGAGCTGACGACCGCCTGCAATCTCAGGTGCTACAACTGCGACCGCTCCAGCAGGCAGGCGGTGTCGGCCGAGTCGATGACGCTCGCGCAGGTCAGACGCTTCGTCGAGGAGTCGCTGGAGCTCGATTGGCGATGGCGGAAGATCGCGCTGCTGGGAGGAGAGCCGACGCTTCACCCGCGCTTCTTCGAGATTCTCGACGAGCTCGACCGCTACCGCACGCGCAATCCGGAAGTCGTCGTCAAGCTGATCTCGAACGGCTACGGGCCGCGGGTCGCGGGCGTGCTCGCGCGTCTTCCGCAGTGGGTCTCCGTGTGGAACACGCAGAAGCAGTCGCCGCGGCAGGATCATTTCGACGCCTACAACGTCGCACCGCAGGACCTGCCGGAGTACGCCGACGCGGACTTCTCGCGCGGTTGCACGATTCCCTTCGCGTGCGGTATGGCACTGACGCGTTACGGCTTCTACCCCTGTGGCGCGGGTGCGAGCGTCGACCGCGTCTTCGGATTCGGTCGTGGCGTCGGCTCCCTTCGCGAGGTCACGCCGGACGAGCTCGTCGCGGAGTTCTCGCTGCTGTGCAGGTTCTGCGGGCATTTCCATGGCGCCAAGGCAGGCTTCGAAACGATGTCGACGAGCTGGGTCGAGGCGTACCGGCGCTGGCACGACGAACGACCGCGGCTCCCGTTGTACGGCGGCGGCCGTGACGCCCCTCCGAGGAGGCATACCGCGCTCATCGACCGGGCTGCGCGATAAACGGCACGCTCAAGCGGGCCGACGAATGGGAACGTGCTCGGGCGACCGTGCAGGCCGCCGGGCTTCCCGCATACGACCGCCCACCTGCGAAGTCGTGGGACGCGTTGCGCGCATGCGAGTTCCTGCGCGACAACGTCGATCCACCCGGCCCCATCCTCGATGTCGGCGGCGTTCCGGACTACTCGCATGTCTCGACGTGGCTTGCACACTGGGGGTTCGAGGTCGACGTGATCAACCCAGCGCTTCAGGCGGACTTCATGACGCACGACGGCCGTGTCCGCTACACCAAGGGCGACGGCCTGCACTCGGAGTACCCGGATTCGCGGTTTCCCGCGGCGATCTGCCTGAGCGTCATCGAGCACGGCGTCGACGCCGACGCTTTCTTCCGCGAGATGCACCGCGTGATAGCGCCGGGCGGGTACGTCGTCGTCTCCACCGATTATTGGAGCGAGCCGATCGACACGGGCGACCGCACGAAGTTCGGGGCTCCCGTGCGCATCTTCACTCGCAACGGCATCGAGACACTGCTCATGCAGGCGCGTGCTTCAGGATTCCACCCGACCGGGTCGATCGACTACGACTGCGAGGAGACGACCGTGGAGTGGCTCGGGCTTCAGTACACCTTTCTCGACTTCGCGCTGAGGAGGACGGCGTGAAGACGGCGCGAGTGACGATCGACTCCTGCCCCGTCGGGTTCGTGACCGAGTGCGCCGCGGCGTTCGAGCGGCTCGAGTGGATGCTCGAAACGACGTTCCGCGACGCCTTCTATCGCTTTACGGTGACTCCGACCGTCTCCGCGGAGACGATCCCGACACTCCGCTACGTGGACGACACGGCGTGGCAGACGGAGTATCTGCCCGAATCGGGCATCTGCACGTTCACCGCGCCGTGGCCCGACATCGAGGAGACCACGGTGCTCGCGATGTGGCTCTTCTATCTGTCGGAGCTCGTCCGCCAGCGCCGCGGCGAGTACCTGGTGCACGCTTCTGCGGTCGTACGCGATGGGAAGACGATCGTGCTCTTCGGCCCGTCCGAGTCGGGCAAGACCATCACGTCGCTCGACCTCTGCCTGACGCACGGCTTCCAGCTCTTCGCCAATAACCGCGTGCGCGTCGGGCTCCGCGACGGAGCGCCGCGGCTGCTCCACGGCGACCCGTCCTTCAATCTGCGCGGCAGTAGCCTGCGCATGTACTCGGAGGCGCTTGCGGCGAAGTTCTTCGATGACGGTGCGGCCTCGAGGCCGAAACGACGGGTCGACCCGTCGGAGCTCGGCATCGACGTCGCCGGACCGGACCTTCCCGTTTCCGTCTTCGTACTGCTCGCGCTCGACGAGCGGGGACCGCGCGCGCCCGCAGCGCGAATACCGCCCGACATCAGGAGCCGCGACGCGTTTAGGGCAGTCGCGGCCGTCTACGACGAGATCTCGAATCGCATACGCGGCACTGGGTTCGTGCCAATCGCGCTGGGCCCGAGATCGGAGGAGTTTTTCGTCCCGAGCCTCGACACGCGGGAGTTCGTTCGGTCGAGGATGCGCTTCCTCGAGGCGCTGCTCGCCTCGACGACGATGCTGAAGGTGCGCGCACCGCTCGATCACACGGTCGCGGAGCTGCTGCGTGCCCTCTGATCGATCCGGCGCGCGACGTCCATCCCGTTGAGGATCGAGCCCGTCATGAGCATGTCCTGCCACCGGCCGTACTTGCCGCAGGTCGAGATGGAGTGCCGGCCCAGGTGGTCGAGCACGTCGCTGACCGCGGCGCGGGTGCGGTGGTTGTAGACGACATGGCCGTAGCGGATGTCGTTGACGCGCTCGACGACGACGTGGGCGCTGCGGCCCAGAACGCCGAGCTCGCGTAGCCCGTCGCGTGCGCCGCGAAGCGCCGCGCCCGCATCGACGCGGTGCCTTGTCGGGTGGTGGCTGACCTCCGCGACGACGACGGCGTGGCCCGCCGGTGCGCCGTCGTCCGCGTACAGCGACGGGACGGAGACGCGATAGAACGGCACCCGGTCACCGGGGAACCGCATGAACGTCCACGGCGTCTCGACCGCTCCTTCGAGGCCGAAGCTCACGACGTGGATGGACGTGTAGACGAGATCCCGCGAGGCCGCGACGACGCTTGCCGGGGGCTTGCGCAGCAGCCGCACGATCTCGGGCAGCGGCAGGCTCAGGACGAGCTCCTCGTAGCCGATCGACGCGCCGCTGGAAAGCCGAACCTCGTGCGCGTCGGCGTCGATCTCGACGATCTCGCTTCCGCACCGGATGCTTTCCGCTGCGACGAGTCGCGCGAGCGCACGGGGGAGCGCCTCGATTCCGCCCGCCCGCGGGTACGCAAAACGCGTCTCCGCGCCGGCGTCGTCGCGCCGCGATGTGGCCCAACGCGGGAGCGCAACAGAGCGAAGCGACGCGCTCGGTACGCGGTCGGTCCAGTCGGGCGGGATGTCCTCGACGTCGAAGCGCAGGCGCTTGCGCTCGTAGCCGCGAAGGAAGAGCTCGAACACCGTCGGCCCGCAGCGGGCACGCACGACGTCGCCGTACGTTGCCGGATACGCGCCGTTACGGCTGCGCACGGCGAGCTCGAGCAGGAGGCGCCCTCGGACGGCGAGGGGGAGGTAGTTCAAGTGGCGCTGGAACGGAGCCGGTACGACCCGTGCGAGAACGTCGCGCAGCGCGACGCACGAGCGGCCCTGGTGCGGACGGAGGTCGAGGCCGGGCAGCTCGTCGAACAGCTCGTCCAGCCCCGGCGGGACGCTGAGCACGATATGCGGCCCGTAGTCGAAGCGGAAGCCGTCGACGGTGTCCGAGCGCGCGAGTCCGCCGAGTCGGTCGTCCTTTTCGAGCGCGAGGAAGTCGACACCGCGTTGCGTTAGCTCGACTGCGCAGCCGAGGCCGCTGACCCCGAGGCCGCCGATGACGACCGCAGGAGTCAACGCGCGTATGCCGTGACGCCGGTCCGCACAGGCCCGAGGAAATCGGGGCGCTGCTCGAGGCGCGTGATCAGATCGCGGCATTCCTCGGCGCGCAGCCGCTTCTCCTCGAACCCGCGCTCGATCGAGCGGAGCGACCGGTCGCCCGCGAACGCGTCGTTCAGCACCGTGTACCGGAAAGGAACCCCCTCGAACTCCTCGACGAGCGGCTCGAGCTCGCTTCGGCCGTCGATCATGAAGAAGAGCGTGGGGATCATCCCGTGCGCCCGCACTCTCTCGACGCGCACTCGTGCATCGTCGAGCGTTCCCTTCGCAACGATCTGCAGCTCGTTCTCGATGCCGATCACCATCCCCGCACAGCCGCTCGCCGCGAGCTGCTCGAGCCGTTGTTCGGTGAGGTAATTCGGGGAGACCTGGCAGTAGTACACGAAGCCGTCCCAACGCGCACGGAGGAGACGGAGCGCTTCGAAATCGCGAGCGCCGCGCAGGAAGTTTGGATCCATGAAGAAGAAGTTCCGGTGGCCGCGGCCCAGTGCCTGCTCGATGTCCGCGAGGGTGTGCGAGAAGTCGGTTCCGCGCCCGTACACCGGCCGGCCGTAGTAGCAGAAGCCGCACGCGACCGGGCAGCTCATCGTGTTCGAGATCGAAAAAGCCGGCCCGAGTCGGAGCGCGCCGCCCTCGAGCAGCTGCCCGTTGTAACGGCGGTCGCGCGCGGCCTCGAGCCAGGCGCCGGAGATCGGACCCTTCGGCTCTCGACCCGGCGCGACCGCGCCGGCGAAGTCGACCGTCTCGACAACTGCGATGTCGCGGCCCGCGAGCTCGCGGAGGGCCCGCGCCTGCGGGCCTACGACGGTCACGCGCGGATAGCGGTCGAGCAGCTGGTCGAGCCGTCGCAGGAACCGGGCCGGATCCCAGTCGAAGCACATCCACGTCCCGGCCGTCTCCAGGAAGAGGTGAACGGTCTCGCTCGGCGGTAGATCCACGTTCTCGTAGAACCGCAGGTCGACGACGTCGAGCGGCTCACCCGCGAAGCAGTCGGCGAGCTTGTACACGTCGTACGGCGTGTTGTTGATCGCCCGCCGCCTCACGTCGACGAGGAAGAGTCGGCGAAGCGGGCGGCGAGCCCTCGTCGGCCCCCGCGCGACCGAGTAGCCGAGCCGCTCCGGAAGGTCGCCGACCTCGTGCCGAAACTCGCGACGCTCGCGCGTGCTCCACGTCGCCGGGTCGCGCCGCGTCGGCCCTGCTCCGGGCCTCCGCGCGAGCACAGCCTCGACCTGGAGCCGCGATAGTCGTGGGACGCTGCCCATGAATGTCGCGACACGGCGGTATGCGTCGACGTCGATGTCCTCGACGCGGAGGAGCATCGTCTGGTCGTCGGGCAAACCTTCGAGCTCGACCAGCATCCGCTCGTTCAAGGCGCGCCAGAACCAGGCGAGCTTCCCGATCCGCGTCAACGAGCGCCAGCGTTCGAGATCGGCTGGCTCGAGCCTGCTGAACGCGTGCACCGGCTCCGACGGGTGCGGATCCGAGTCGTACCAGCCTTTGACCCAGAACGAGGCCACCGTCTCGGCCGGGTCGCGGACGAGGCCGACGAAGCGGGAGCGCATTGCTCCGAAGAGCGGCGCCACCGCGAGTGTGAGATAGGCGCTGGCCTCGAGATAGCTGGCTCCGGCCGCCGCGGCAGCCGCGACTGCCCGCCGCTTCCTCGCGACCAGAGCGGCCGAATCGAACGACCTGCCGTTCCACGCGCGATAGCGATCGTAGGCATCGGCCTCGGGATCGGCCTCGTGCCGGACGACGATTCCCGGATCGCGTTCGAACAGCTCGGCGAGCAGGTGCGTCCCGCAGCGGCCCGTACCGATCGCGAACGTCGACGTGGTCACGCGACGACCTCCTGCGCATAGGCGACATCGCGACCGCTCGTAGTGTCGGCGGCTCTCCGAAGGAGTCGAAGCTCCTCGGCCGCATCCTGCTCGCCGTCCACGTCGCCAGCACGGCGGCACGCGTCGATCAGATCGGGCAGGAGATCGGCGTCGAAGGGGTTCAGGTGTGCCGCGCGGCGCAGGTGCCGTTTTCCGTCGGCGGGCCTGTTGTGGCGGACGAGCGCCCGCCCGAGGCCGGCGTGGCTCACCCAGAGGTCGTCGCGGAGCTCGACGGCTGCGCGGTAGTGGTCGAGGTCGTCGCCGACGGCGGCGAGGATCCCGTGCATACGCCAGCGGACGAGCGACTCCTTCGCTCGGCGCTCGTCCTCCGGCGACCCCGCATGTGCCCACCCGGCTCGCTCCCACTCGACGCGAAACGTGTCGAACGCCGGCGGGAAATGGCCGGCATCGAGATCGTCGCCGTCGAGCACACAGTCGCGGATTGCGCGTCGGCACTCCGCAGCCGCCTCGTCGTCCCTCCCGAGCCGCCAGAGCGCCTCGGCCAGGTTGAGCCTGAAGATCGCCCGCGCGGGGGCGAGGTCGACGGCGCGGCGGAGGTGATGCTCGAGCGCGGCGACACAGGCACGGTCGAACGTCCCACGCCGCTGCGCCTGCTTCGCACCGACGACGGCCGCCATCGTGTGCCGCTCTGCGTCGTGCGGCAGCCCGTCGAGCTCCGCGAGGAGCTCCCCCTCGACCTCGCCCGTGCAGCCCGGACCGGTGCTCGCGCTGACAGCCTCCCAGTACCGATGGCGGAGCGAGACCGGGCCGCCCCCCGCCCGGACGCGCTTGTCCGGCACCTGCTCGACGATCTCCCGCCACAGCGCATCGAAGGAGAACGACGCCGCGCGCTCGTGGGCGGCCCTCGCGATCCGTGCCCGCTCGGGCTCGTCCTCGAGATAGCGCTCTAGTAGCGGCTCGAGCGTCTCGGCCGTGTAGGAGACGTACTCGCGCTCCGGCGCGAGGTACTGCCTCACCTCCTCGTTCTCATCCTCCTGGAAGAGCAATGCGCCTCCGGCGACGGCCTCGAACGTGCGGAGGTTGCACTCGCCGCGCACGGCGTGGTTGAAGACGATGCGCGAGCGGAGAAGGAGACGTCGGTACTCGGTGCGGTCGACGTCGTTCCGGACGACGACGTTCCAGTCGTCGGAGCACGCGCGGACGATTCGGCCGATCCTCGAGAGGCGATCGAGCTTGTGCGCGGGATGCAGGCTGCCGACGTAGAGCACGTCGATGTCGCGCTCCACTTCGGGTGCGCCGTCGAGGAGCGCGCGTGCGCAACCGAACAGGTTGCCGTGGCGGACGTTCTCGGCGCCGGCGCGGCGCAGCACGCGCACGCCGCGAGGGTCGGTGAAGACGACGTCGCACCGCGGCACCGCGTGTCGGTAGCAGTGCCAGAGTACGCTCCAGTCGGCGGCGAGGCCGACGACGGGCACCGGGGCTTCCCACAGACAGGGAGAGATCGCGCGATACGCCAGGAAGAGGGCGACGAAGTCGGGTCGCCACCCGCGGGGGAGCCTCGCGAGCACGTCCTCCCAGGTGTCGCGGCGCTCGACGGCGACGTCGCCGCCGTCGAATCCAAAGACCTTGCATGCGCCGCGTTCACGCTCCGCCTGCAGGTTGGCGGTCGCGTACTCCTCGTCGACCGGACCGAAGAGGTAGCGCTTCACCCCTCGACGCTCCGCTCGGTCTTGTGGAGCGTGATCGGTTCACGGCGCGCGCGGCCGCGGAGCGCGTAGAAGCCCCAGAGGAACGGGCTGATGCAAGAACCGAGCTTCTCGGCGCCGAAGAGCAGGACAATCCCGGCCTTCGTCAGGAACGAGACGCGCCGGATCGGCTCGAATCCGGCGCAGATCTCCTGCCACAGGTCGAGACGGCGGAGGATCAATGCGAGGGGCGCGACGTAGACGCCCCACGCGACGAGTCCGTAGGCGGTGAGAAGCCATTGCCCCGCAACGGTTGACCAGACGAGCACCGCGAGGAAGAGCAGCGGATAGACGGCCCACGCGAGGTTTGCATGCACGAGGCGGAGGGTCATCGGCCATGCGGCCGCCCTGTGATAGTCGGGGCGCCGCTCGACGAAGCGCTTCGTCCGCCAAAACGTGTTCATCGAGTTGAACCAGACGACACCCTGCCGGATCAGCACGCGCACCGACTCGGGCGTCTCCCCCACGTCGAGCATCGGATGGGCGTGGATCGGCACGCCGCAGAAAGCGAGAGCGTGACCGAACTGTGTATCGCAACTCGGGGGCTGGAAGCCGCCGAACTCCGAGACGAGATCCAGACGGAAGAACTGACCGTGTCCGAGGCCGTGCGACAGCCAGCCGCCGAAGACGCGCAGGGGCGACCGACTCGGCGACGCGAAGACACGTGGTTGACGGCGCATGGACGGCACCTCGACCGTCAGCGCGAACAGCGCGTTGTGGAGCGGGCGCGCCATCAGGTAGAGGCCGCGCACGCTGCGCACGTCGCGGAGGTTCTGGAAGTAGAGCGGCACCTGCTGGATCGCCGCCAGCTCCGGTCTCCGCCGGGCCTGCACGGCGACGTACCTCAGCGTCCGCGGATCCGGCGACGAGTCCGCGTCGTACACGCCGACGAAGATGCTCGAGTCGCGCGAGCCTGCGAGCCCGAGCTGCGCGAGCGCGAAGTTCAGCTGGTCCGCCTTGCTCGTGTCGTTGCCCGTGTCGCAGTGGAGATGCACGAAGCGTGGGTTGGCCTCCCGCGCGAGCACGCGCTCCAGCAGCTGCGCGGTCGAGCCGTCGCCGCTGCCCTCGCGGGCGGTCGTGATGAAGGCGATCCTGCAGTCGGTCGACTCGAGCACGCCCATCCGCCTCACGAGTTGCTCGACGAGCGAACGCTCGTGGAGGAGCGGGACGAGCACGACGAAGCTCGGCGCGGGCCCGACGACCTCGGGCAGCGGAGCCTGCGACTCGGCCGCGATCCATCTGATCGAGCTCGCAACGCGCACAAGGTTCCGTGCTCCGACGACGAGACAGAAGGTGAAGACGGCGAGCGCAACGAACGTCACGACGCCGCCGCCGGCACGCAGAAGACGCAGTCGTAGCAGGCCAACGCGGAATCGGTGCGGCGGCCCGCGGCGACCTCGAGCACGTGGGTGCGAAGCGGCGACGAGGCCATGAGCTCCGCGAACGGCCGGTCGTGCAGGTTCCCGATCACGGACTGGAGCGCGAAGTCCTGGCAGCAAAGGCTCAGGTCGCCGCCCGGCACGAGGACCGGCTTCTCGAAGTCGAACTTCGCGCAGCGAAAGGCGCCGCTCTTCCGCTCGGTGCGCCCGATGCGGAGTAGGCCGGCGCGGTTGTGGAGGTCGCGCCGGAAGAGCGTCGCGCCGCCGGACGCACAGAGCTCCTCGAGCTCATGGAGGCTGTCGTCGGACGCGAACGGCCCGGTCACGGAGATGACGAGGTTGTCGATGTTCTCGCGGTGGCGGAGGAGGTGGATCACGTTCTCACGCACAGCGGCCGGGTCGACGAACGACCGCGTCCGACGATAGGTCTCTGGGTCGAAGCCGTGACAGCTGACGTCGACGGTTCCGAGCCGCACGCGTTCCAGTGCGCGCATCGTCTCCGGCGTCATCGCCTCGCCGTTGCTGTAGACGACGACCTCGTCGGCGAACTCGAGCCCGCCCGCCAGCGTCAACAACTCGACGATCTCGGGATTGTCGAACGGCTCGGAGAAGCCGCCGAAGCTCAGCACGTCGAAGTGCGTGCCCTCGAGCATCGGGACGAGGGCATCGAACTCGACCGCGGTCAGAAAGCGCGGCCGCTCGCGCATCGCCTCCCAGTACCGGTCCTGGGGACAGTAGACGCAGCGGCCTCGGCACCCGGACGTCGTCGTTACGTTGAGATGCACAGCGCAGCTTCCTCGGGTCTGCGGACGAGTGCGTCGCGAACCGCGGTGTCGATGCGCTCGGCGCGACGGTCGTAGGTGAAGTGCTCCGCCGTCGCCTGTGCGCCGGCCGCCAGGCGCGCGAGCAGTCGCTCGTCGCCGAGCAGGCCGTCCACGGCAACAGCGGCAGCGGCCGCGTCACCGGCGGTTACGAGGCGCCCGTTGACGCCGTCGACCACGATCTCCTCGATGCTTTCCAGGCGGGTTGCGACAACCGGGAGTCCGGACGCCAGGTACTCGAGGAGCTTCAGCGGCGACGCGAACTCGCCGAGCGCGCGCGAGCGCGGATAGAGGAGCAGCCCGACGTCGCATGCGCGCAAGTAGTCGGCGACCCGGTCGTGCTCGACCCGTGGGACGAAGAGGAGGCGCGTGCCGAGACCGCGCTCGTCGCGCAGCGCTGCGAGTGCGGCGCATTGCTCGTCGTCAGGCCCGACCACGACGATCGCGCAGTCCGACGCGAGTTGCGCGGCGACGGCGTAGAGCGACTCGATGCCCTTCCCGTTCAGCGACAGACCGGCGTAGACGGCGAGCGGACGGTCGAGCGGCACGCCGAGGCGCCGACGAAGCTCCGCCCTGTCGACGCGCGGCGCAGTCGGCAGCGCATGTCCGCTGGGCACCTTCTGCCATCGAGCGACGCGGTGGTCGGCTCCGAGCCGACGGCCCGCCGTCGCCGTCAGCGGAAGGACGACGGTCGCGCGCCGAAGCGCGGCGTCCTCGAGACGGCGGAGGAACCACTTGTAGAGGCGTCCGAGCATCGACGGGTCGTCCTGGTGACCCGCGAAGTCCGTCACCGCGAGTTCGCGCATGCGTCGGACGAGCTCGGCGTCGGAGAGGTCGGACTCGTCGCTCGCCGCGAACACGACCTGCTCGAGGGAGTGCAGCTCGTACGCCACCGGTTTCCTCGTAAGCGCGCTTGCCCAGAGGCACACGACGAGGTCACGCGTGACGATCGCGTCCGATCTCGCGACCCGAACGCGCCGTAGGGCTCTGACCGCGTAGAGCGAGCGATCTGCGAAAAGCGACCAGAAGCGGCCGTGCGGCGTCAGCCGCCGGTGCAGCTCGAAGAGCCTGCCCGCCGGAATGAGGATGGTCTCACACGCGGGAAGGTTCCGCGCATCGTCCGTCGCCCGGTCCGCGGGCAACAGCGAGTTCACGAAGAGGAGGTCGTGGCCGCGGGCCGCAAGCGCGTCGACGGTGCTCACCGTCTGCAGGTTGTGCGCCCTCGCCGGCGTGACGAGGCCGTAGGCGACGTACGCGATCCGCAGTCGATCGGCGCCGGCACTCATATGAGCAACACCCCGTCCGGCGTCTCCCGCACGGAGCGCGCCCCGTTGAGCGCACAGTCCTGGCACTTGTCGAATTCGCCGCGCGCGATCGTCCGGACGACGCGTCGGCTCTCGTCCCCCGCCCAGATCTCGGCGAAGCCACGGTCGTTGACGTTGCCGACAACCATGCGCTCGTGGTCGATCGCGCAGCGGCACACGTCTCCGTTCCAGAGGAGGTGTGCCCGGCTGAGGAACTCGCATTGCGGTGGGCTCGACGGGTGGAGCGGGCGGACGAGTGCAGGGTCGCGCGGCAGCCAGCGCTCGGCCAGCACGTGCGTTTCCTCCGAGAGCTGTCCATGCCCGAGATGCGCCGACTTGAAGATGAACGACTCGAACCCGAGCGTGCCGAAGAACGCGCGGAGGTCGTCGAGCTTGTCGGCGTTGTACGCGAACATGACCGAGCAGGTACGCAGGGCCGGCTTCTCGAGGCCGCGGCGGCGCTTCTCCTCCGCGATCAGCGTCATCCCGGCCACCACCTCGTCGAAGACGCCGTTCACCCGGTAGCGGGCGTAATCCTCGGCGTTGTCGGCGTCGATCGAGACGACGAGGTTGTCGATCCCGGACTCGAGAACGGCGTCGAAATCGCGGAGAAGGTTCGACCCGTTCGTGACGAGATCGGTCTGGACACCGGACGCGACGGCGAGAGGGAGCACGTCGAAGAGCATCGGGTTGAGCGTCGGCTCGCCGCGACCCGAGAAGCACAGCAGCTCCGTCGTCGCCGCGGCGCCATCGATGAAGCGCGCAAACGTCTCCGGGCCGAGGTATCCGTGGCGCTTGTTCTTCGGCCAGAGGCAGAGCGGGCAGAGGAAGTTGCAGCGGGACGACGACTCGACGATCACCTGGCGCGGCGGCGCGAGGTGACGCGCCCATCCTCCGGGCATGTCCTCGGCCGCTCGCGCCGCGACGGTCATGGCCCGTAGTGGTCGAGGATCTCGCGAGGGACAGTTGCCCGACCGGCGTCCTCGTCGCGCTCGTAGGCCTCGAGCCGTTCGACGACCCGTAGGACGGCGGCGGCGTAGCCGGTCTTGTGCTGCTCCATGTTGCGATAGATCAGCTCCGTCGACACGGGTGCTTCGTCGTCGAGCGTGTCGCGGTCCGTGACGAGGCAGATGCCGCACCAGTCCATCTGCCGCTCGCGGACGAGGAAGCATTCGGGAGCGACCGTCTGGCAGATCAGCTCGCCGCCGAGGCGCGCGAACATCCGGCTCTCGGCCCTCGTCGAGTAACGCGGTCCCTCGATCACCACCATCGTTCCTCCGAACGGGATGCCGAGGTCGGCGGCGATGGGCCGCAGCTGACGCTCGAGCGGCGGGGAGACGAGCGGGGCCATCGACCAGTGGACACCCGCGCCGACGAAGAACGACTGCGACGTGCGGCGGAAGTCGAGGACGTCGTCGTACACAACGACGTCGCCGACGTCGAATCGTTCCGTCAGCGCGCCTGCGAGCGACAGCGAAACGACGACATCGCACCCGAGCTCGGCGAGCGCGGCGACGTTCGCGCGGTAATCGACCTCGCCGCCGGTTCCATGGCGCTCGCCGTGGCGCAGGATCGAATAGACCGTCGTCCCGCCGGCGACCGCGGTCGCAGCCACCGGCGCCGAGGGCACGCCGAAGTCCGTCTCGAGGTCGATGCGGTCGTACGGAAGCTCCCATTGCTCCGGTAGAGCCCCTCCGCCGATCACGCCGACGGTCAGCCGCTGCTCAGCCGCTCGGCCTACGGCGTGCATCGCAATCGATGCTGACGGCGCAGCCGAACTTTGTCAAGAATGTCGCTAGGATGGCGCAGGATCTTCACGGTGCGCCCGCGACAAGGAGGGCGTCGGAGTGCCGGTGGTGCGCGTCGAGCAGACAGTAGCCGCGCCCCTCGAGACCGTTTGGGGCGTGATCCGTGACGTCGAAGCACGGACGCGGCTCATGGGCGGCATGAGCTCGGTCGACGTCCGAGAGACGGGTCCCGGCTACTGCGTGACGGCGCGCGAGGCCGAGATGAAGGGCTGTCTGATGCGCTGGACGGAGCGCGAGGAGATCGACGACGAGCGCCACCGCCTCGAGACGCACCTCCTCGACGGCGACCTCGCTGCGATGGACGGCACCTGGCAGCTCGATCGGCTCGGTGACGGGACCGTGCACGTCACGCTCACCGTGACCTTCGACATCGGCGTCCCCGAGCTGAGCGACATGCTGGACCCCGTCGCGGAGCGCGCGATCCACGACAGCTCGGCGAAGATGCTTCTCTCGCTCGCAGCCGTAGCCGACACCCCCGTCGCGTGATCGTCGAGGACGCGAAGCTCGCGCGGCTCAGCGACTTCCTCGAGCGTCGTGACACGACGGTCGAGCGGGTTCTCGAGACAATCGAGACGTCCCTCGGTTCCCCGCTCGCGGTCGTCGCGACGGGCTCCGTGCTCGACGGGTACGGAAACCCGACGAGCGACATCGACGTGAATGTGGTCGTCGATGCCGAGACCGTGCGGGTCGTGCCGATCCCCTCGTTCGAGAACGAGCTCCTCGTCGATACGAAGTACTTCACGCTCCTGCAACTCGGCGAATGGGTGCAGGAGCTGCGTGACGCACCTTGGCCGCCGCCCCGGCTCACGCGGGCCGACTACCATCGCCGCTACCTCCAGCTCCTGCAATGCGTCCGCTTCGGCACCGGTCTGGTCGTGAAGGTCGACGACCGTGCGCGCGATCTGCTCGGCGTGCTCCGCGAGCCGTGGCTCGCGGAGCGCGTCATCGACTGGTGGCAGGCGGAGAGCGTGCGGTGCTCGCTCGCGTCACGCTGGCTCGCAGACGTCAAGCCGCTCGTCGCCGCGCAGAAGCGCTGCGACGCGTTGCTCGCGGCGCTCGAGGTGCGTGCCGCCGCGGCCGGACGCCTGACGTTCAAGCCGAAGTGGCTCTCCGAGAAGCTCCGCGCACTCGGCGACGACGACGCGCTCGAGACGCTCCGCCTCGTCCTGCGCCTCCCGGTTCGAGCCGAGAACGTCGACGACTACCTCAGACGCTCGACCGGCCTCGTTCCGGAGCCGGACGTCGAGGGTCTCGCCGTGCAGCTGTGGTACGCACCGGGGGTGACGGTGCGCCCGCGCAGGAGCACAACGCTTGTCAGCCGGTGGCAGCTGAGAACGGTCGAGGTCCGCGGCCACGCGCTCCCACCGGGCGACCGCGACGAGCCGCTTTGGGAAGGCCCGATCACGCGCGACCCGCCGCCGGAGCTGCGCGAACTCTTCGTCGAGGACATGACCTGGCTCTCGATCGTCGCCGGCAGCCGATGACGACAACCTCCGACCTGCGGCGCCACGTCTCATTCCGTGCGCATGGCGCGGTGCGGATGGTCAACTGGGTCCAGGCCGGGCTCGGCGACATCGAGGGCGCCGTCGCGGCCCGTCAACTCGGCGTCGTCGCAGCGCAGGCGCGGACGCTCGTCCTGCAGTGCCTCTCGGTGAGGAGCCTCGCCCGCTCGGGCGAGGTCGAGTGGGACGGCGCGGCGTTCGACTTCTTCGCCGGCCTGACCGCTGAGGAGATCGAGTCCGGGCTGTCGCTCGCCGTCGAGGCGGTAGACCTCGAGGGCGACCGCGCAGACGACTGGCTCGAACGGGTTCGGCGCTACGCCGCCGAGACCGAGCGCCTGCTGGGCTACGACGAGCCGCTCGCCATCCTCCGCTCGCGCCGGGGACCGTTCGGGATCGTCAAGCTCGCGCGGGAATGGTCGTCCATTCTCGCCGAGCTCGACCTGCCACCCCACCTCCCGCCCAAATGGGTCAGGAGCTCGCCGTGATCGTCAGCGTGTCGTTCTCTTGGTGGTCGTTCTCTTGGGGGAGCGTCTGGCCGCCGGCGCCCTCGTCGGGGCTGGACGAATGCCGCCGGGCACTTGAGGAGTCGTCCGGACGGCTGCGAGGAACTCGTAGATCTCCGGCCCGATCTCTCGGCACTGGGCCGCGAGCATCGGGATGTCGGCCTGTCCCCACGACTCGACGATCCGGCCGCCGGCGAACCGGTAGATCGTGATTCCCGTGAAGTCGACCTTGTTGCCCGTCGGCTTGATTTTCCCGACCGTACCCGTGTGCGTGCCCTGAACGCGCCAGCGGACGACGACGCGATCCCCTGATTCGATCGTGTCCTCTACCGTCCTCTTCAGGTCGGGGAACGCCTGCTTCGCCCGGAACGCCCTCTTCCCGCCGGGATGGGCCCACGACTTGTGCTGCACGTAGTTGGGCGCGAAGAGTCTCGCACCGAGCGTCCGGTTGCCTTCGAAGACGTGGATCAGCGATTCGGCACGCTGGCCGGGAATGGCCGCCCGTTCCACCAAGCGTGCATTCGTGTCAGGCCTCGTCGCCACGACACTGCCTCCTTCGGGGTTGCGCTGCGATCGATCGCGTGCACGAGGAGACGCGGGGGTGTGGCGCCCCTCGCCACGCGCTGACGATATCACTCTGGATGCGGTTCTCTCTCATGCGACGGCGGCCTCGGCGCGGTCGGCTCCGGTCTCTGCGAATTCCCGCGCCGCCTCCGTGGCCCCACCGATCACCTTCAGCCGGCGGGCGAGCGAGCGCAGCGCGTAGCGGTTGATCTCGCTGCTCGGGAAGCCGAGGAACTCGCATGCATCGAGGCCGTCGCATACACCCGTCCCGTCCTCCACCGCGACGGCGGCGGCGATCGGGAGGCACTCGAGCAAGGTGTCCTCCACGATCCGTCCGTAGCGGTCGCTCTCGCGGCACTTTGCCCGGAGGAAGAACGTCCCCCAGCCGACGTGGCGATGCTCGTCCCGCTTCACGTTCGCAAACCCCTCCGCGATACCCGGCAGGACGTCGCTCGCGCGCAGGAACTTGAGCGTGAAATTGAGGCTTGTAAGGCCGAGCATGCCCTCGACGACGAGGTGATAGATCGCGACCGCCTGCACCTTTGCGTCGACGTCCTTCGGGTCGAGTCGCAGCCGCTCGACCGCCGCCCACAAGCGGCGGTCGAAGAGCTCGGTGAAGGCGTCGTTGCAACGGACGCGCGCGTCGTCGATCGCGGCCTCGGCAGCGTCGAGGTCGGGCAACAGCACCTCGCGCCAGAAGCGATCGAAGAAGTGGGTGTGCCGCGCCTCGTCCACCTGCTGCGTCGACAGGAAGGCCGATTCCTCCTCGCTCTCCGCCGACATGATGATCGGCGGAAACAGTGCCGCCACCCGCTCCTCCCCCGCGAAGATCGGCGCAAGGCTGCCGATGAGCAAGTCGCGGCCCGCCTGCGGGAAGGTCGCCCAATCACGGCGATCCTGCTCGAAGTCGAGCGCGCTCGACGCCCAGTGCCGGGACTCCCAGAGGCGATACAGCCGGCCGGGCCCGAGCGGCCGGAGCTGCGAGAGCTTGGCGTCTTCGACGTTCGCCGGGTCGACGTCGTCGCCGGTCGGGAACTCGTCTACAGGTGCTTCCGGCTCGATCAACGGTCACTCCACCGTCGCAAACTGCCGCTTTTGTGCGTTGTAGAGCTCGGACATCTGCTCGTTTGCCCGCGCCGTCGCGGCCAGGCGTTCCTCGAGGTCGGCGAGGATCGCGCGCGGCAGGACGGCGAGGTTCAGGTTCGGGTCGATGCCGGTGAAGATGCGCATGCCCGCGCAACCGACCGAGAAGGCCGGCCCGGACGTACGGAGCGCGACTGCGATCGCGGCGCACGAAGGCCGCCCGAACGTCATCACTCCGGCCTGCTCCGGCGTCCACCGGCTCGTCCCGGTCGCTTCGTCGAGCATCATCGCACCGTTACCCGTCACCCACGCGAGGACGACGTCCGGCTCAAGCGGGAACTCCTCGAGCGGGCCGTAGACGATCCCGCTCTTTTCCCCCGGCACCGAGGGAATGTTCGCCGCCTCGGCGGGATCGACGTATCCGATCGCGCCCATCTCGCCAACGAGCTGCATGAGGTTCCCCTGCTGCTCGTCGGTCATGGCGAAGCCCATCGTCATCGCGCCAATCGGGCAGTTCATGTGCGCCTCCGCCGGGGCGAAGAAGACGCCGTTCTCGGCGCGACGCCAGAACGTGCACGCAGACGGCACCTCGCCTTCGACCACCTCGACGTCCTCGGGTCGCTCTGTGACGAATGCGAGGGCGACCGGCCGGAAACGCAGGTCGAGCGTGTCGCGCAGCGCTTCCGCGAGTTGCGGCCCGCGGGCCGTGACGTGATCAGCCCCTCCAGTCGATGACGCTCTGCTCTGCATAACCGCCTCCTTCCCACTGTCGCAGCTCCGGGTCACGCCACCAGGAGCCCATTCCTGTCGCGAGCTCCACCTCGTCCCGGAAGCCTCCGGGACCTCGAATGGTGGGTGTCTCGCCATTCTGCGACCGCATCGGCTTGATGACCGCCTCGCCGAAGTCGCCGACGAGGATCGTCGTCGTACGGTCGCCCGCCTGCCTCTTGCTGATCGGCGCGACGAGCGCGGACAAGATGCGCGGGACGAGCTCCGGAATGCGCGAGAACCCGCCGCCGAGCCTGCCGCGGATCAGTGCCTCGAGCATCTCGCGCTGCTCGACCGTCATGTCAGCGTCGAAGTACACGCGGCCCGTGCCGTCGCCGGCCATCATCGCGCCCGGCCAATCGACGACGGCCGCGACTATCGACCCACCGACGTCCGTGCCTTCGATCATGCCGTTCCGGATGTCCATGATCTGGACGGCGGAGCAGCCGTCGCTGCCCAAGGTCTCGGAGCCGCCGATCGCGCACGGGCAGCCGACCTTGCAGCTGCAGCACGCGTAAGAATCACCCTGGAGATACCACGCCATACTCTCTCCTTCTTCTGGATGTCGCCTCGTTCTGGCGGAAGACGAGCGGCGCGGCCGAGACGCCGTGTCGCTGCGCGATCCGACTCATGCGCAACGCATCGTCGGCGGTCGGCGACCCGACCGAGTGCTCGCGAACACCGTTGCGCACGAAGAGGTACGTCTCGGCCAGGCAGGCGAACGTCTCCTCCGGCCGCGACAGGCCGAAGTCGTAGCTGCATCGATAGCCCGGGATCAATACGCGGCCGCCTCGTGCGTACTCGATCCGGCCGGCCAACGCTTGGAGGTCTTCCTCCGCCCAGCCGCTCGGTTCCGCCGCATCGATCACCACAACGCCCTTACGTGTGCCGCCAATGGCGAGCATCGCGGGCGAGACGTCCGTCAGCAGGAGGACGATGTCGGCGCTCGCCGACTCCGTCAGGTCGTCCGAGTAGCGCGCGACGGGCTCGAGATCGCCGAGGAGACGCTTCGCCTTTCCGACGGAGCGCGCGATGAGATGGAGATCGAAGCCCCGGCGGGCCAGCAGACGCGAGACGGCGGTGCCGACGGAGCCCGTGCACCCGACGACCGCGACGAACGGCCGGGAAGACCCGACCCCCTCGGCAGCCTCGTCGACGTTCTCGGCGAGCACGGCCGCCGTGTATGCGTTGCCGTTCGTGATTGTCACGCCCGCAGGCACACGATCCACGATCCGCAGCCCACCCGCGGTGGCGGGCGATGTAAGGGCGCCGAGGCCGACGACGCAAGCGCCACGCTCGGCGGCAAGGGCAACGGCGCGTTCGATCTCGCGGCGACCGCGCTGCGTCATCACGTCGATCGGGAGAGCGGCGATGCTGATCACCTCTCCGCGGAACGGCGAGAAGCCGATCGTGACGTCACCGAGCAGCGTCGGCGGCAACATCAGCGCGCGCATGAGGAAATCGTCGTCGTCGGCGCTGAAGCTGCGCAGCAGCGAAAGGCACCGGGCTCGGAAGATGTCGGCCGTGTTACGCGGATGCCCGATGAACGCGAACGCCGGTGAGGTCGCCATGCGTCAGCTGCCGATGGCCGGATGCAAGAGCATCGACCCCGCGAGGTCGAGATGCGAAGAGCCGCCTCCGAGATGCTCTGGCCACGCGATGAAGAACCGTGTCTCGTACAGCACCGGAACGGAACGGCCTTCGCGGAGATTCAACAACGTCTCCGAACTGGAGACGATTCTTCCGTCTCAGCCACCCGTTGCTCCCGACCAGACCGACCCCTGGAGGAAGTCAAGGCAGCCGAGCGCGCGCCAGCCCATGAGGTTCGGCGTCAGCGTGCAGTCGTCCGTCGCGACCATGCGCACCGGCCCGAGCAGACTCGGATCGTGCTCGCCCGAGCGTGCGA
Source organism: uncultured Actinomycetes bacterium (assembly GCA_963794045.1). Classification (GTDB taxonomy): domain Bacteria; phylum Actinomycetota; class Thermoleophilia; order Gaiellales; family Gaiellaceae; genus Palsa-739. The sequence continues at coordinate 170,617 of CAWCCJ010000007.1, read as the reverse complement.
GCTCGTGGAGCGCGGGGAAGACCGCATGTACGCCGTAGCGGATCGTGAGGGCGAAGTCATCGAAATCGACGACGCCGAGGTTGCAGCTTGGATCGGCATCGGGGTCGATCGTGATAGCGATCGGACCGGACTGGATCGTCCGGCCGTGCCCCACCGGCACCTCGAGTCCGTCGCAGAGCCCGTAGAGGTCCCCGACCCGGAAGACGACCTTCGCGGGTTCCACGTCGCGACGCCGGCGCGCCTCCACGGCCTCGGCGGTCAGGGTCTCCATGGATGCTGCGGTATCCATGGGCGCTTCGCCTCCTTCTCGGAGTGGAAAAGTGCCAGGGGAAATCTAACTCTCCTCCCCCTCTCCGTCTATACCGCGAACGCGAACGCGTGACCGGCGCCTTCGGCGGATCTGCGGCTTCTCGCCCCACGGCCTACGGCGTCGACGCGGCTCGCTGTACTACAAGCGCACAGGATCGCTCGCAGAGGTGGCGGAACTGCTGGGCGACGGCACGCGCGTCGCCCGCGATCACTACATCTACGCCCTCACCGACTACCGCGAGGTCGACCGCTCCATCGCCCTCGCACGAGTGGGTCAGTCGCGTCAGTCGTGACAGGCCGTGCAGACCCGTGCAGGTTCAGCAGCGAAAAGATGCTGATTTGCACGCGGGTTCTGTCTCAGCCGCGCCCCATTCGGAACATCGCTGCAAATTGCAGCAACCTGTGCGCACCCGCCACACGAGGACGGCCCCGAGACTACAGGCCGTCCTCGATAGCAGCGAGCAGACAGTTTGACGGTCTAGCCGAAGACCGCGACGTAGACGGAGTGGTCAGTTAGAGCCGTGTTCGCCGCGTCATAAGTCCGGACGATCACGTGGTTGGTGTCGTTGCCAGACGGACAAACGAACCCTTCCGCCGTCCCGCCACATGGACCGGCAATGGCAGTTCCGCGCGCCGCACTGTCATTAGCTAGAGCGGCTGACGCCTGGATCAGCTTCGCATTCAAGGCACTGCCGAAATCGAGGATCGTCTGTCCGGTCGAGTGGTTCGTCACTGTAATGCCGCCGGACTGGGCAGCGATGGAGCCGTTGGGGTTGAGGAGCACCCACTTGATCGCAGCGCCACCGCCCGCTGGTCCCGCGGGTCCTGTTGGACCCGCTGCCCCTGCCGGGCCCGCGGGTCCAGCCGGCCCGGCCGGCCCGCGGGGCAGCTGTCCCTTCTTGAAGTCCTTGGCCAGCAGCGACCGATCCTTCACTTGCACGCTGGTAACGCTGTTGCGCGGAAGTGCATTCACCGCCGCGTAACCCGTGCCGCCGAGTGCGACCGCCAGTGCGATCGCCGCCAGTACGAGGCCCGGCGAGAGCCTGAGGTTGTGCCGGAGGTATTTCATACTCGCGGCCCTTCCCGGGAGGGGCATCTTCAACACTCGTCGTGAGAGACAGCACCCGATGAACCGTCGGGGCCGAGTAGTTCGTCGCGCCGTACGGAGCACTCGGGTCCAGTGCGAGGCCGGCCCCTGCCGCTTTGGAGCTCCCTGAAGCAGGTAAGCCGGCGGTCGTGGAAGTTGACGCGCACCTTGCCGTCAGCCGCCACCGTGAGATTCGGCTGGAACACGACCTCCACAAGATCGGCGGTCGGAGTTCCGCCGGCGATCTCCTCGGCCAGGCGAACGCCACGCCAGAGCCTGCTTCTCGCGCAACGACGCACGAGCCTCTTGGAGTGCCAAGCCGTACCGACCAGCGGGCGACAGGCGCGGGTGGCGCGCGGCACCGCCAGCGCGGTGCGCCAACCATTTTCGGTCTGCAGTCAGCGAAGATCGAATCGGGCGCGGCGCCGCCAGTCAGCATTGGGGGCTGCAAGCGACGCGCGACATCGTCGTTCGTTTAACGTCGGCTGTGTGGGCGTGGGATCGGCCGAGCTGACACTCGAGAGCGTGGACGGCGGTGTGTACCGGCTCGACGGCATGCAAGGAGACAAGGAGCGCGTGCTGCTCGTGTTCGCGCACTCCGAGTGCCCGACCTCGAGGCTCGCGCTTGCGCGCCTCGGCCCGCTCGGGCCGGCTCTGGCCGAGCACGGCGTGCGGCTTGTCTGCATCTTGCAGGAGCCATTGGAGGTCGCGGCCCGCATCGCGAGGCGTGATGCGATCGACGCGCTCGTGCTCGCCGAGCGACCGCCCTACGCGGCGGCTCACGCCTTCGGCGTCCATACCGTGCCGATGATGATCCTCCTCGGATCTGACGGCGCGGTCGAACAAACGGTCGTCGGGTGGGCGGCCGATCTGCTGAACGAGCTATTACCGGTCCGCGTCTCCGACGCGGAACCGCGCTGGAAGCCGGGCTGCGAGGCGCGGCCCGCCCACGACGCGCATCTCCCGCCGCCGGGGCCGAACGCCTTCGACGAGCTGGAGGAGATGTTCGAACGAGGGTGGACGGACGGACTTCCCGTCGTGCCGCCGACCGCGGATCGCGTCGCCGCCATGCTCGGCGGCCACGACGCCGACTGCTCGCTCGGCTTCGTGCCGCCTGGAATGGGCGAAGCGACGCTGGCGCGCGTCGCGGCCTGCGCGGTGCTTGCCGGCTGTAAGCCTGCGTACTTTCCAGTCGTCCTCGCCGCGGTCGAAGCGATGCTCGAGCCGGCCTTCAACGTGCACGGTCAGGCCGTCACCACCTCGCCGCCCGGGCAAATCGTGATCGTCAACGGCCCGATTCGTACCGCACTCGAGCTCAACTCCGGGATGGGCGCCCTTGGGCCTGGTAACCGCGCGAACCTGACCATCGGACGCGCGGTGCGCCTCGTCGTCCAACTGACAGGCGGCGGCGTCGCCGGCGGCCTCGACCGTGCAACGCTCGGCCACCACGGCAAGATCTCGTTCTGCTTCGCGGAGAACGAGGAGGCGAGTCCGTGGGAACCGCTGAGCGTCGAGCGTGGCTTCGGAGACGACGCGTCGACCGTCACCTTGATCGGAGGCGATGCGCCGCTGTCGATCTCCGATCACCGCTCAAAGACGCCGCGGGAGCTCGCGGCCACGATCGGCTGGGCCGCGGCGGTCACCTGGAGCCCGTTCTGGTGGCCGGTCGACGCAACCTCGCTCTTCATCCTCGGAGGGGAGCATGTGCGGATGTTCGCGCAGGCAGGCTGGTCGAAGGCTGACGTGCGCGACGCGATCTATGAGCAGGTGCGGCGCCCGGCGCGCGAGCTTCGACACGGCGAGACGACAGCGCAGGTGTACGCGGCCGACCCCGACGAGCTGATCGCTAAATGGGACGATCCCGAACGAATCGTGATCGTGGTCGCCGGCGGCGAGGCTGGAAGGTTCTCGGCGGTCTGCGGGCCTAGCCTTGGTATGGGAGCAAGCGTCATCACACGGGAGGTGCCATGGAATACGTGAGTCCGATCGACGAGCGCGTCCGGCAGCCGGAGCCACTCGCGCAGCGAACCGCCGGCATCGAAGGTAAGACCGTCGCACTGCTCGACATCTCCAAGAACCGCGGCGCCGCGTTTCTCGACCGGCTCGAGCTGCACCTGCACGAGCGCGGCGCGAAGACGATCCGCTTCTGCAAGCCGACGTTTTCGCGGCCGGCGCCGGCCGGGCTGATCGAGGAGATTGCGCTGCACGGCGACCTCGCCGTGGAAGGCTTGGCCGATTGAGGCTCGTGTGTGTCGTGCAGTGTGCACGACCTGGTACGGCTGGAACGGCGAGGCATCCCTACCGCCGGGATCGGCACCATTCCGTTCGCCGACGAAGCGCTCGAACAGGCTCGACTGCTCGGCATGCCCGATCTACGCATGCTGCTCGTCGAGCACCCCGTCCAGTTGCTCGAACCGGACGCGCTCGACGCGCTCGCCGACGGGGTCTTCGAACAGGTGCTGCACCGGCTCCAACACCCTGCTGATTAGCGGCCGACGCCGCACTCGTGCTCACAAAACCGCCGCACAGTGCCGCCCGCCGCAGATGGGGTGCCGATCCGCGTCGACGGTTAGTCGACGCGCGCACCGATCCGCGTGATTTACGGTACTGCAGCGATGGGCTTCTACGACTGGATGCTCGCGCTCCACCTGCTGTCGGCCTTCGCGGTCGCGGCGGCGTTGGTGCTCTACACCGTTCTCCTCGTCAGCGGGCGCCGGTCGACGTCGTTGGAGCACGCCCGCGTGCTGTTTCGCGTCGCGCCCGTTGCCACTCCGTTGATCGCAGGCGGCAGCGTGCTCGTGCTGATCTTCGGAGTCATCCTCGCGATCGACTCGGACCAATTCGAGATCTGGGACGGCTGGGTGATCGCCGGCATCGTGCTCTGGGGGCTCCTGGGAGCCGTCGGGCAGCGAACCGGCGCTTACTACGCGGGCGTCCAGGAGTCGTTGCGCGACGGCGGCGTGTCCGAGAACGAGGCCGTCGCACGGTTGCGGGCACCAACTGGTGCCGTCCTTCATCTCACAACGCTCGTCGTGTTCGTGTTGATCCTCCTCGACATGCTCTTCAAGCCAGGGGCGTAATCGTGCTCGCCGCCGTCCGTGAACACAGCTGGGACATTGCCCTCTTCGTCCACGTTGTCGGCGCGATGATCCTCGTGGGCGGCCTGGTGACGGCAACCGGAGCGGGGGTCATCGGCTGGCGCGACGGTGGCACCGGGCTGCGCCGGCTGTCGGCTCTGACGCTGTTTGCCGTAGCGCTTCCCGGCTGGATCGTCATGCGCGTGGGCGCGGAATGGGCCTACTCGAAGGAGGGCTGGGACAAGGTTCCGGACAAGCTGCAGCCGACGTGGCTCGGGATTGGCTATCTCACCGCGGACATCGGCGGACTCATACTTCTGATCGCTCTGGTACTCGGCGGAGTCGGACTCCGGCGCACGCGCTCGGGCGGCGGATCGGGGCTGCTGCGGGCGAGCACGGCGCTCGCCGCGATCCTGATCGCCGTCTATGTCGTCTCGGTCTGGGCGATGGGCGGAAAGCCGAGTTAGCAGGCTATGCGCCGCCCAAGGCGCCCGACTCGGTCTGCTTCCGCCGCCACGACGCGTTCGCGACGGGCCGTCCGCCCGCAGCCCGCCGCAACCCCGTCTCAGGCGAGACCAGCACTAGCGAAACAGCAGCACGGAAAGGAGTCGCAGATGCCGGAACTGATGATCGACTTCATCACCTCGCTCGAGGGATACGGCGCAGCCGACGGTTGGCCCGGCTGGTGGGGCCTGGAAGGGCCTGAGTACCTCGCCTGGTTGGAAGATCAACCGGAGGCCGACTACACGGTTCTAATGGGCGCGAACACCTACAGGCTCATGTCGGGTTTTGCCGCCAAGGGCGAGCCGGGCACGGATTCCCTCGCAGACCTCTCGAAGGTTGTCTTCTCGAGCACGCTGACGGAGCCGGTCGAGTGGCCGAACACGCGGCTGGTATCGGGGGACGCTGTCGAGTCGGTGCGCGAGATGAAGGACAAAGGCAGCGAGCCGATGCGCACGATCGGCAGCCTCACCCTGTGCCGCTCCCTTCTTAGGGCCGGTCTCGTGGATCGCTTCCGCGTGGTCGTCTTCCCGGTCATCACCGGAAACACCGGAAAGGAAAGGATCTATGACGGATACCCCGATGTCTCACTCGAGATGGTGAACAGCCGCACCTTCGACGGGCGGCTACAGCTGCTCGAGTACATCCCCTCGGTTCTGGCCGGGCCACCTGGTGCCGGCGAGGACGACGCCCAGTGAAAGCGTCCTCCTCGTCGCCTCCCAGCTACATGGCGGCCGCTGCGATCCCCTTCCCGCTCCCCGACGAGAAGGGGATCGCGTGCGCCGCCGCCGCTGCCTACGACACGGAGCAGTTGTCGGGTTGCGGCGCATCGATGCGCCGCGTCGCGCCGTTCGGGACGAACTGCACGGTGTAGCCCCTCGCCACGTCGCCCGTCTCGTTTCGCACGAGATGAACATCGCCGCCGCCGATGTCGACGAAAGCGTTGTCGCCGTTCGCGGAGTACACATGCGGCGCGCAGCCGGGGTCGGACGCGTCGTACACCGTGACACTTCCCTGCGTGATCACGACGAGGCTCGGCCCGGGGTGCGTATGCCAGCCGCTGCTTCCTCCCGCCAGCCACGTGTTCTGCTGGATGTACATGTCGGTGGAGCCCTTCGTCTTCAACATCGTCTCCCAGACGGTTGCCGGGTTCCCTGCACTCGGGTCGGCCGGCACCACCGTGTGGGCCTTGATGTCGAGCGGCCCGAGCGTCGATTTCGCGACCGTCGTGCTCGTGAAGCCGGCCGAGATGGTTGCGAGGACGTTGCCGCCGTACACGGCGGCGCCGACGACGACGACAAGCAGCACCCAAACGGACTTGCGCTTCATTCTCCTCTCCTTCCTCGAACGGTTCGATCGCGGGCGTGAGGATCGGCGGCGCGGGTGGCGAGGCGACGGGCGTCTTCGACCGAGAGCGTCATCCCGTGGGCGTCGCGTGCGTGGCGTTGCACAGCGACGACGAGCTGCTCTTCGCCCTCTCCACGGGCCTCGTACCCGCATTCACACCGAAGCGTCATTTCCACGATCTTCTGCGCCGACGGTAGAAACCGGCCCCTAAATCGAGGCAAGATTCAGGCAAGGACATGGCGAAGTCGCAGCCGAAGGTCTTCCTGCTCGGCCGCGTCACCCTCGAAGTCGACGGTGCGGCCGTGGAAGAACGCGGATTTGCAGGTCGGCAGGGGCGACTCCTGTTCGCCTACCTCGTCAGCGAGGCCGGGCGTCCCGTGCCTCGGGACGAGATCGCCGAGGTGCTCTGGGGAGGCGATCCGCCGGCGACCTGGGACAAGGCGCTGACCGTCCTTGCCAGCAAGGTGCGCGGCGCCCTCGGCGGCGTGGGCGTGGACGGCGCGCTCACCGGCGCCTTCGGGTGCTACCGGCTCGAGCTGCCGGCCGGCACGCGGGTCGACGTCGTCGAGGCCGCACAGGCAACGGAGGCCGGCGAGGCGGCCATGCGAGACGGCGAGCCTGCACGCGCGAAAGAGGAGGCAGCGCGCGCGGAGCCGCTTCTTCGGGAAGCGTTTCTTCCCGGCGAGCACGGCGACTGGGTCGAGGCGCGTCGGCGAGAGCTCGCGGATCTCCGCGTACGCGCAGTTGCAGTCCTCGCAGATGCTTCCCTACAGCTGGGCGATCCGACCTCCGCCGTCGCATGGGCCGAGCAGGCCGTCACGCTGGATCCCTTCCGCGAGAACGCGCACCGGCGCTTGATCGAGGCACTTGCCGCCGCCGGCGACCGCGCAGAGGCGCTCCGCGTCTATGACCGATACAGGCGGCTCGTCGCGGAGGAACTCGGGGCATACCCCTCCCCGGAGACTGACGCTCTCTATCGCGCGCTGCTCGAGTCGCCGTCCGTCTCCGACGAACGCACCGACGCAGCCGGTCGTGCAGCGCCGAGCGCACCGTCTAGGTCGCCGGCCCGTCGTGGCGATCCTCGCACTCGCGGCGGGGACGTCGCTCGCCGCGGTAATGCTGACCCGGTCGGCTGCCGCGCCGCCGGCCGCCGTCGCCGGGAACGCCGTCGGCCTGCTCGATGCGCGCGGGAAGATCGGAAAGTCCGTCGCGCAGCTCCGCGCCGCACCCACCGCGGTCGCGTACGGCCGCGGCGCCGTCTGGGTGGCCGAGGCCGACGCCGATGTCGTCGAGCGTGTGGATCCGGAGACTCTCGCCGTGCGGCAGACGATCGACGTCGGCCACAGCCCGAGCGGCATCGCGACCGGCAAGGGCGGTGTCTGGGTGGCGAACCACGACGACGGGACGCTGGCGTGGATCAATCCGGCGTCGAACGCAGTCGTGCGCGAGATCGCCGTCGGGCACGATCCCACCGCGGTCGCCGTCGGCTACGGCTCCGTGTGGGTGGAGAATTCGGGCGACGGTACGGTGTCACGAATCGACGCCGCGACCGGCGCAGTCGGGCGCCCCGCGATTCGAACCGGTGCGACCGGTCGCGGAATCGCCGTCGGCGACAACTCGGTGTGGGTCACCGACGAGGCCGGACAGCGGGTCGTACGCATCGACCCCGACACGAACGCGGTCGCCGCGTCGAAACGCCTCGGAAGCGCTCCGGGCGCGATCGTGTACGGCGGAGGCGCCCTCTGGATCGCCGATGCCCTCGACGACACCGTCTCCAAGCTCGACCCCGACACGCTCCAGCTTCGCGCAGCGGTGCCGGTAACGGGCGGCCCGGAGGCTCTGGCGTTCTCTCGCGGCTCGCTGTGGGCGACATCGGAGTTCGGGCAGAACCTCGTCGAGATTTCCCGTACCGCGAAGCGGACGAAGTCCTTCCCCGTCGCAAACCGCCCGGCGGCCCTTTCCGCCTCGCCACGCGGCGTCTGGATCGGTGTGCGCCCGTCCGGTCGAGGCCACTACGGCGGCCGGCTCGTAGTAGCGGACGGAGGCCGGCTCGACTCCATCGATCCCACGATTGCGAACTCGACCACGTCGGTGTCGATCGTCGGCGTCGCGTACGACGGGTTGACGGCGTTTCGCCGAACAGGGGGCAGCGCAGGCTCGGAGCTCGTCCCCGACCTTGCACGTGCGCTCCCGGCCCCGACCGACGGCGGCCGTTCCTACGCCTTCCGGCTCCGCCGCGGGATCCGGTACTCGGACGGCCGCCCGCTGCGCGCGGTGGACTTCCGCCGCGCGCTCGAACGGATGGAAAGAGTCCGCAGCCATTGGCTCGACGGAAGCGCTCTCCAGAACATCGCCCACGTCGTCGTTCATGGGCCTCGCTCTCTGACGTTCGAGCTCTCGCGGCCCGACCGACGTTTCCTGTCGGCCCTCGTCGACGCTTGTGCCGGTTCCCGCAGGAACGCCGTTTCGAGAGATCGGCAGGCAGCCGATCCCGACGACGGGCCCGTATGCAATCGGGAGCTACGTGCCGCCTCGTGGCCTCGTCTTCGTCCGCAACCGCTACTTCCACGTCTGGTCGCAGGCCGCTCGGCCGAACGGGTATCCGGACGAGATCGTTTGGCGGTTGACCCGGACGACCGAGGACGCCGTGCGCCAGGTTCTCGACGGCCGAGCCGACGTGGTGCCCGAAGACGTTCCCGCGACGGAAGTACGCGAGCTCGCGTCCCGCTACCCGCGGCGGGTTCACTTCGTCCCGCAGCGCGCGGTCGCGCTCGTGTTTCTGAACACCCACACGGCACCATTCGATGACGTCCGAGTGCGCCGTGCACTCAACTACGCCGTCGACCGGGGGCAGCTGACCGTGGCGCACGGCGGCACCGAGCTCGCGACCCCCACCTGTCAGATCCTGCCGCCGACGCTCCTCGGCTACCGCCGTTTCTGTCCATACACGGCGGCGCCCGACGCGTCCGGCGCCTGGAAGGCTCCCGACCTCGTCCAGGCCCGCGCACTCATCGCGGCATCGGGGACGCGCGGCGAACGCGTTGTCTTGTGGACATTCCCCTACTTCGCACGCGAGGGACGGCAGTTCACGGAGCTGCTCGACAAGCTCGGCTATCGCGCGACCCTCAGCAACCTCAACAGCACGGCCTACTTCAGGAGGATCGCGGCGGACTCACACGTGCAGGCCGGCTTCGCCGGCTGGTTCGGGGCGTTCAACCCCGTCGACTCGTTCGTGGTGCTGCGCTGCAACTTCCCCGACAACTGGGCGCGATTCTGCGACCACCGCATCGACCGCCAAATCGCACGGCTTGCGACAGAAGAGGCCAGGGATCCCACGGCCGGCGCAGCGCTCGCCGCGCGCATCGATCGCGAGCTCGTGGACGCCGCCCCGTGGGTGCCCGTCCTGACGCCGAGCCTCGCCGACTTCGTCTCGGCCCGCGTCGGGAACTACATGGCGAACACGTACGCGGGCGCGACCGTCCTGCTGGACCAGCTGTGGGTGCGTTAAAGCCCTACAGAACCTGCAGCCGCTCGCTGGCTGGGCGGCGCGCCGTTTTGGTCAGCGACCTCCAGGTAAGGGAGAGATGGACATAAGCGGAGCGGGAGGAAGCATGGCGACATTGGGTCAGGTGGGCGAGCTCGTCACGGCGCAGTTGCTCGAGCGGGTCGAAGGACTTGCAAGCGCGGTCGAGGACGAGGCTTCCGATCTTGCTGAGATCGTTCGCCTCGCAGACGCGGTCGGCGAGTTGGCCGACGCGGTCGCAGAGATCTATCGCGATATCGATCAACGATTGGAGGGCGGCTTGCAGGCAGGCTCCGACGGGGGCGACGACGCCCCTGCCTCGCAGCAGGAGGAGGAGCCTGGACGCGAGCAAGGCGGGCAGAACGGCCAAAGCGCTGAAGGCGTCACCAAAGAGGAGCTGCTCGAGCGCGCGCGCGAGGTAGACGTGCCGGGCCGCTCGTCGATGACGAAGGACGAGCTCACGGAGGCGGTCGAGGCCGAAGAGGGCTTGACGAAGGAGGAACTGCTCGAGCGTGCACGGCAGGCCGGCATCGATGGGCGCTCCACGATGTCCAAGAAGGAGTTACGCAACGCGCTCCGCGAGGCCGGCGCGTAGCAATCGCGACGGTCGTGGGCGATAGGCGGGGCCGCGCCGCTACAGCCGGCGCGGCCCCGGGTGAACTCGGACGGTCTCTAGCCGGAGAACGGAACTGCGACGAGCCGCCGTGTCGAAACGCCGGCGAGAGGATCCTCGCCCGGCTTCGTGGCGCGGATGAACAGCGTCAGCTGTCCCTGCTGGTCGCTCGCCGGGAAGTTCGCGTCTCGCTGAAAGACCAGGGTTGCGGTGCCGCCGTCGCCTGTTAGCTCTTCGTCGGGGATGCTGAACTGGTTGTAGGGCACCGCCGTCACGTACACACTCGCGCCCTTGATGTTCACGCTGCAGGTGCTCCCCACGCGCACTTTCAGCGTGAAGGTGTCGGTCCCCTCGTTGACCGCTCCGGAAAGCACGTCGAACGAGGCGATCTGCAGCCGCGCAGGTGGTGCAATGTCCGCTATCGGGGCGGTCTTCGCGCTCTTGTTGGTCGGGCAGCCGTTGGGACCGGGCGCGTTGCTGCCCCCCGCTCCGTTCGTCGCAGCCATGCCTGCCGCGACGAGGACCGCCAGTGCCAGCGCGGCGATGGACGCGATAACCAGAGGTCTCGCAATGACGCCACGCCGCAACTTCGGATGCAGCCGAACCCGTTCCATAGTGCCCCCTCGCTCGCCGGATCACCCGCAGCGATTTCGATGTTGAAGAGCACCGGCGGAGGAGGCATCACCCCTTCCGTATGAAGGCGGAGGAAGGAGAGCCGAGGGCGCACAGATCGTTGACTGCCGAGATCGAGCGTCATAAGGTCATTGTCAGCCGTTGCGCGTTGTACGGCAGCAACCGGAAGTCTGCACGGCGTCATCCGTGACAAGGTGCAGCCTCGGTGCGGTCGTCACGAAGGAGCCCGTGCACACTTTTCGGAATTGTCGTCGGACGGCGTGGCCACTGTCTCGCCGCTCGATCGTCGCGACGCTCGGAGTCGTTGCGCTCGTTTTCACGAGTGCGGCGCTCGGTGCGACGTACCCGAGCCCGCCGCATGACTTCGGCCCCGTCGCCGGTGCCGGTCCGCTGTACAACGCCGCCAACGCCGCGACGCCGCGGCCGCTGCTCGTCGTCCAGACGACGTTCACCGACATCGCGACGCCTGCGGGACTGAACGACGCCGCGACGGCGGCCCGCGTCTTCGGTCCCTCGTTCCCGAACCTCGGCGGCTACTACTCCGCCGTATCGTTCGGCAAGCTCACGTTCACGCCCGCGCCGGAGAGCTGCGGCACGGCAAACGACGGGGTGGTCACGATCAACGTCGGCAACTCCGCAACGTTCATCGCGCTCGCCGATCCGGCTCTGAACCGGACGGTTCTCGACGCAGTCAACGCGCTCGGTTGCGTCGACTTCTCGAAGTTCGATCGCAACAACGACGGCAAGCTGACAGACGGCGAGATCGCGTTCCTCCAGATCGACGCAACGCCCCGCAACTGTGGCGCAACGCGCTCGATCACTTCAGGCGCCGTCTACAACGGCAAGACGATCGATCCCGCAAAGGCGATGTCGGATGCGGCGTCAGCGACGAATATCCTGACGCTCGCCCACGAGGTCGGGCACCAGGCGCTCGATACGAAGGACCTCTACGGCTTCGGCGCGGGAGCTTTCGACCTGTACGGGCCGACATGCGGTGCTCCGGATACCACGATGTTCGAGTTCAACGCCTGGCAGAAGCTCCATCTCGGATGGCTTGTGCCGACGGTCGTGAGCAAGGACGGGTACTACAGCGTGCCGCGCGCGGACACGAACCCCGCTGCCTTCGTTCTGTACGACCCTGACAAGGGCACGAACGACTACTTCATCGTCGAGGACCGCGTGCCGACCGCCGGCACCTACGACAAGAACGCGACCGACCGAGGGCTCGTCATCTGGCGTGCCGACGATGCGCAGTACAACAGCGGAAGCGACGCGATCCGGCCGATCGAGATCATGCGCGCGGACGGGACGACCGACGCGGGCTGCGCGAGTGACGGCACCTGTTACGGCGGCTCGAACGGGGATGCCTGGGACCCGAGCGACCCGGCGAGCCCGCAGCGGACGATGTCCAGGACATGGAGAGACGGGACGGCTTCCAACGTCGCAGTCCGCGCGATCCCCGATGCCGGGAGCCCGATGCGCGTCTACTTCGACGTTCGCGGTCCCGGAGTCCTCGTCGACACCTATGCCCTGCAGCATGCGGCACCACCGAACGTCACGCTCGGCGAGGCGGGCTCGGTCAGCTTCCCCGTCATGAACACAGGCGAGAGCAGCGACTCGTTCAACTTCACCGCCACCGGTCTCCCGGCCGGCTGGACAGCCTCGACGGACACGAAGACGCTCGGCGCCGGCGCAGGCGGGACCGCCACCGTCAGCGTGACACCTCCGATCACCGCAGCGGCGGGCCAATACACCCTCACCGCGTCGGGCACGAGCGCAAGCGACTCCGCAATTGGCTCGAACAGCACGTTCGTCGTCAACGTCGTCCGGCGTCCGACGACGATCGTCTATACCGGAGACCTGACGGCCGACTACCACGACGTCGCGACCGTCTCTGCGACCCTGACCGACACGCTCAGCGGCCTGCCGCTCGCCGCACAGCAGGTGAGCTTCGCCCTTGGCACCCAGACAGCGTCCGCAACGACGGATGCGAACGGCGCCGGATCGTCCACGATCACGATCAACCAGTCTCCGGGCGCGATCGCAGTCGATGCCTCATTCGCAGGAGATGCAACGTATCTCGCAAGCGTGGCACCGCTCGGGGCCTTCACGATCACCAAAGAAGAGACGTCGATCACCTATGGAGGCCCGACCGTCATCCTGGCCGGCGCGAGCGGCGCAACCGTGACCGCACGCCTGGTCGAGGACGGTGCGAATGACACCGACGGCGACGGCGGATCACCTGCACCGACCCCGGCCGGGCAAACGATCACCTTCGCGATCGGCAGCGACACCTGCAGCGGCACGACCGACTCGAGCGGCGTCGCAACCTGCACGATCCCGAACGTCTCCGATACATCGCTCGGCCCGAAGACGCTGACCACGTCGTTCGCAGGCGACGCGAACTACCTCGCGTCCTCTGACAGCGATCAGGCGATCGTCTTCGCTTTCCCGAGCCGCGGTGTCTTCGTACTCGGCGACGGCACCGTTGGTAGCGCCACGCCGACTTCGGTCGTCAGCTGGTGGAGCGCTTCATGGTCGCGGTTGAACGCCGTCTCAGGGGGCAACGCACCATCCGCCTTCAAAGGTTTCGCCGAGACGATCACCAGCCTGCCCACCCAGAGCCCGGCGACCGTCTGCGGGACGCGGTTCGCGACGACGCCCGGCAACAGCCCGCCGCCCGTCGGCGCCGTCCCCTCGTACATGGGCGTCATCGTCGCGAGCTCGGTGACGAAGGACGGATCGGCCGTCAACGGCGGCTGGGACAAGATCGTTGTCGTTCGCACCGACCCGGGCTACGCCCCAAATCCGGGCCATCGAGGAACAGGGACGATCGTCGCCACCTTCTGCCCCTAGACCTCGGATCGCGCGATCAGAGGCCGTTCACGATCGTGAACGGCGCCGCGAGCGTCCCGACGTTGCCGCTCAGGTCGGACGCTTCGACTTCGATCCTGTACCGGCCGTTGGGCAGAAGGTCGGTGCTCCACGTGTGGGCGAGGTAGAAGCGATAGAGGCCGGCGGAGCCGGCGCGGTTCTGGTGCGTTCCGGGGGCATACACGGAGCGGAAGCGCTCCTTGGGGATCATCGTCCGTGTGAAGTCCACCGGCGTGTGCCAGCGACGCACGACACGCTCGTTTCGCAGGACGCGCCAGCGCAGCTTCGCGGGGGTCACCGGCAGCCCGTGCCACGGCGGAGGAACCGGCAGCGGCGGCGCGTCGTGGGCCTCGGCGACGACGTCGACCGCACCGCGAACGAGATCCGCGGGCAGCTCGCGGCCATTCCGCATGAATCGGATCGCGGTCACGCGCGGGCGCGTCGTGTCCTTCCACGGGCTCAGTGCCCCTCGCCGAAGCGGGCTTCGATAGAGGCCGCCCCGGCGCTCGGCGAAGTGCACGTGCAGCCAGGGCGCCGCGATGTGGCCGAGCAACTCGTGGGTGCGCACCCGCTGCCGATGGGCGACCGCGGGGATGATGTGCCAGTAGCCGAACTCTGCGCTCGCCGAAGCGACCGAGACCGCGCGCGGGTTCTCCAGGTGAACCGTGCCACCGGCGACGGCGTACACCGGCGTTCCATTCGCGCCGCTGATGTCGATGCCGAAGTGAAATGCCCGCGAGCTACCGGAGATCCGCGGATCGTTGAAGTACGCCCGCACCGGATGGGGTCGATCAAACGGCTCGAGCGGCCAGGGATACGCCACAGGGCCCTCCGGTCTAGAGGATCGCGTCCTCGTCGCGGCCGAGCTCTCGCGGCTCGGCTTGCACTCCCCGCCGGGCAAGCGGATCGGACGCGGGGAGCGCCCCGAACGACAGCTCCGTCAACTCCTCGACCTGCGTCACCGGCACCTGATAGGTGCGGTAGGCGCCGTAGGAGAAATCCGGAGGCCGCGGCCCGCGAAGACCGCTGATGAGGGACTGCTGGCTGAGGAGGTACGCGGTCGCCGAAAGCGCGCCGTCGCGCTTGACCATCGCGACGACCTTCCAGAACTGGCGTGGCAGTTGCACGCCGCGATACTCGTCGTCGTCGGCCGCGAGCACCGGCCCGGAGAAGACGCAGACGCGGAAGCGCAGGTTCTCGGCGTGGTTGAGGACGTAGTCCTCGATTCCTGCCCAGCGTGTCTTGTTCCGGTTGAAGTCCTTGTGCTGCGGCGTGCAGTTCGTGTAGTGGAACGTGTCGTCGTTCGCTCGCCGCGCTTCCTCATCGGACTCGCCCCACGTCGGGTCGAGTCGCCGGACGAGGTGGCCGAGATCGAGGTCGTTCTGCTCGTAGAGGGCACCAGTCGTCTGATCCGACTCCGGGACGCGCGGGTCGACGAACCAGTGGTCGCGCTCGCGCTTCTCGGGGTGCGCCAGAGCGCCGTCGATGTTGACCGCGGTGAAGAAGGCGAGGCGCCGCTCGCGGTTGAGCGCGATCGTGAAATGGTGGTAGGGCAATAGATACCGCGGCTCGGCCTTGGCTTTCGTGTTCACGGCGGCGATCGCCTCGAGCTCCGTGGGCAGCGTCGGCAGCGGAACCGCCTGCTCGCCCCGGCCGAGGAATGTGGGGTCGTACCCTGCACGGGACGCGTAGTCGGGGTCGATGTGGATCCCGACGCTCTGGTGCGACACTCTCACGCCTTCTGGTAGGCGGTGAGGAAGCGGCCCCACGTGCTCGCGCGCGCGAAATCGAGGTCGTCGTAGACGACGTGCACGTCGCCTGCGATCGGGAAGTAGACGGCGGTCCCGGTCGAGCGGGCGACGCCCGCGCCGCCCGTCCCTGACGCGAGCACGAACGGGGACGAACCGAAGAGCGCATCCTTCACGCCCTCCGCCGCGGCACGGAGCTGCGGCGTCGTCGCGCCGTCGCCGAGCCGCGCGCCGAGATCGCCGAGGTCGGCAAAGTCCTTGGTCTGGTAGCGCTGCGCGTTCTTCGCAGCCCGGCTGACGTGCGCGAAGCCCGCCGGATCGTCGAGGAGCGGGACGCATGCGTCCGCGACCGCGCTCGCCGCTTTCGCCACGTCTCCGACGCGGGCGACGTCCACTGCGGACTGCGTCACCGCTTCGCGGCTACGGCGATACGACTTGACGTAGTTCGCGACGAGCTTCGGCGCGACCTCGCGCGCCGAAGCGCCGGGCGACTTCGCGAGCACGGCGAGGTCGAGGTCGTACGGCCAGCCGTTGCCGGGCTCGACCTCTTCGGAGCCGACGATCACGTCGACCGAGTCCTTCAGCTGGTATGCGATCTCGACCATGTTCATCAGGCACGCGTCGAAGCCGAGGATGTCGATCTTGCGGCCTGCGGCGGCGGACACTTCCTTCAGCACCCGAGCGAGCTCGCGGTTGTCGAGGAAGTCTCGCGCGGCGTCGTCGTAGGCGATTCCGCGCTCGGCGCCGTCCGCAGCGTCGGCGACCGCGGCGTCGACGGTGGTGGAAAAGAGCGCGCGGCCGTATCCGCTCGATGCAATCGAGCGAAGGCGCCCCCGCGGCACGTCCCGCCCGCGCTCGCGCGCGTAGATGTCGGTCTCGTCGATCCCGCTGCCGTGATTCCAGATCACCGCAAGCACCTTCTCCGACGGCCACTCTCGGAGGGCCCACGAGAAGAAATCGATCGCGACTTTCGGATCGCCCGTGTCCGTCTCGCCGAGGTCGTCGACCGCGTCTTCGTCGAGTGTCGTCTTCGGCTTCAGGACGTACCGCCGCGTGTGCGCCGACTTGCCGGCGCGGTCGAACTGGGCGACCACCGCGATGTCGTCGCTCGAGCCGACCTTCTTCAGCTCTGCGAGGTCCTTCGCCCCGAAGGAGTCGAGATTGTTGTCGCCGGCAACCCAGACTGCGACCGTCCATGCCTTCCGATCTGCCATGGACCGACGCTACTCCCGCTGTGGCCGCTGGTCAACGCGGTTTGACGTGCTGCGGCACGAGCGCAACAATCGAGGCTCCGAGCCGTCCGGACGAAGGGACTACACACGTGGCAAAGCACGTCGGTGACGTCGTTGTCCTGCTTCCAGGGATCACCGGAAGCGTATTGCGAAAGGACGGCAAGGACGTCTGGGCGCCTTCCGGTGGCGCGGTGGTGAACGCGCTCCTCTCGCTCGGGCACGACATCAAGGACCTGAAGCTCGGCGACGACCCGCCCGGCGAGGACGAGATCGACGGCGTCTCCGCACCGCGGCTGATGCCCGACATCCACCTCATCCCCGGGCTCTGGAAGATCGACGGATATGGACGCATCCGGAAGTGGGTCACTCGACAACTTCGACGTGCGCGGAGAACGTCAACTACTTCGAGTTCCCGTACGACTGGCGGCGCGACAACCGCGTGCACGCGCACCGTCTCGCACGGCTGAGCGCCGACTGGCTGAAGAAGTATCGGAAGACCCGCACGGGAACCCGAAGGCGAAGCTCGTGCTCGTCGGGCACTCGATGGGCGGATTGATCTCGCGCTACTTCCTCGAGTGCCTCGACGGCTGGCGCGAGACGCGCGCGCTCATCACGTTCGGGACGCCGTACCGCGGCTCCGTGAACGCGATCGGCGCGCTCTCGAACGGGATGCACAAGAGCGTCGGCCCGATCGGGATCGACCTGAGCGCCTTCTTGCGCTCGCTGACGTCGCGTGTACCAGCTCCTACCGATCTACCCGTGCGTCGACGGCGGCGACGGCAAGCTCGTCCGCACGAGCGAGACCGACGCGATCCCGCACGTCGAGCGCGCACGCGCGCAGGCGGCGCTCGGCTTCCACCACGAGATCTCGGACGCGGTCGAGCGGCACCTCGCCGACGACGAGTATCTGCGCAACCGGTACGAGATCCGCCCCGTGATCGGGACGTTCCAGCCGACGGCGCAGTCCGTCGCGCTCGGCGGGCACGCCGTGAAGCTCCTGACGACTCGCGACGGGAAGGACGAGGACGGCGACGGGACGGTGCCGCGGGTGTCCGCGACGCCGATCGAGGTGGAGCGCGAGGCGAACGGGATGTTCGCCGCGCAACGCCACGCGTCGCTGCAAGACGACCAGGGCGTGCTCGTGCAGCTCGACGCACTGCTTACGGGTCTCGATCTCGACACGAGCGCGATCCGCGCCCTCCCGGCTGTCGACCTGAGCCTCGACATCGAGGATGCATACACGGCGCTCGAGCCGGTGCACGTACGCGCGCGGCCGCAGGCGCATGTGCTGGACCCGATCGAGGCCGTGGTCGAGGACGTGGAGGGCCGCGAGGTCGGCCGCGTCCGGCTGCTGCTCGGCGATGACGAGTGGTACGGCGGAGAGGTGCCGCCGCTTGCGCCCGGCGCGTACCGCGTCACTGCGAGCGGCAACAACATGAAGCCCGTCACCGACGTCTTCGCCGTCTTCCCCGACGAGGGATAGATGGCGAGCTGGGCCGTCGTCATCGGCATCAACCGGTACTGGCTCCCGCAAGCGTGCCTGGACGGCGCCGTGAAGGACGCGCTCGACATGCGCAAGTGGCTGCTCGACCCGGACGGCGGCAACGTGCCGAAGGAGAACTTCACCCTCCTGCTCGCGCCACGGGAAGGTGAAAAGCCGCCCAACCTGCAGTGGACGGACGCGACGAAGGACAACATCGTGCAGGGAATCGCCGATCTCGTGCAGCGGAGCGGCGGCCAGGGCGAACGGCTCTTCTTCTTCTATGCCGGGCACGGGATCACGGCTCGAGTCGCGAACAGCGACGAGACGACGATCGTCGGCACGGACTTCACCGACGTCCTCACCGACAACTCGTGCACCCTCAGCTCGCTGCTCGAGTTCTTCGAGACGACGCAGTTCCAGGATCAATTCTTCTTCATCGACGCCTGCCGGAACATCCCGTGGAAAGGCGAGATCGTGCCGGGCCGTTGGACGCGGCCGCAGCTCCGCGACCCGGGGCTGCCGCCGGTTCAGCAGTTCACCTTCTACGCGACCTCTCCCGGCAGCGAGGCGCGCGAGGCGGACGAGCGTGGCGCATTCACGAAGCTGCTCGTCAAGGGCCTGAGGGGCGACGGTGCCGCGAAGGCATGGTCACCTGACGCCGACGACGGCTACGTCGTCCGGTGGGACCGGCTCGTCCGGTACGTCGGCACGGAATTCGAGCGCCTTAGCCTGCCGGTCACCGGCGGGTATCAGCGCCCGCAGGAGGCGGTCACGCGCGGTGCGGCGCAGCAGGACCCTGTCCTCTCGCGCTTCCCGCCCGGCTCGTTCAGCGACCTCAAGCTGACCGTCCGCCTCGAGCCGGGCGCCGTGGGGAAGTCGGCCGAGGTATCGGTGATCGACGAATACGAGCCGGTTGAAGTCGAGCCGGCACGGCGGGGGAACGCGCTCGTGTACTCGCTCGCGCCGAAGACGTATGGGGTGATCGCGCGGGCGGACGCTCATGCGCAGACAAAATGCCGGCCGCCGATCGACCTCTACGTCCCGAGCGAGGTGACGCTCCAGCTCGAGCCGGTCGCCGCTGCCGAGCCCGCCCCGGCTCCCGCGGCGGCTCCCGCCCCGGCGCCCGCTCCCGCAGCTCCGCGCCGCACTCGGCGTGCCACGCGGGCCCGCGCGCCCGCCCAGGAGCCGGCCTCCCTGACCGTGCAGTGCGGCGACGCGTTCGCACCGATCGAGATCGCGGACGGCACCGGAAAGGTCCTCGTCGTGGGCCACAGCGGCCGCAGCGGTCTGCGCCTGAACGACCTCGCGCCGGGCTTCTACCGGGTACGGCTGCGCGCGCCTGAAGGTGGCGTGGAGGAGAAGGTCGTCGAGCTCGAGCCGGGTGAGCACGAGCGCGTCACGCTCGGAGCGCCGGCCGAGAAGCACAGCGCCGTTGTGCAGGAGGTGATCGAGCAGGCCGAGCTGCCTGTCCACCCGGACAACACCGTCGAGCTTGCGGAGAGCGTCGGCCCTGTCGTTTCGCCCCACCTCTCGACGATCCTCACGGTCGCAGGCGGCGTCACGCTCCGCGGCGGACGCCGGCGCCTCGGTGGCCTCGGTCTCCGTGGCCCCGGCCACATCCGGGCGCAGACCGCCGCGTACGTCCTCGTCGGGATCGACTCAGACGCGCCCGCCGACGCCTCGAAGTTCCTCCGGAAGATGCGGCTCAGGCTCTGGCCGATGGGCACCCCCGTGCCGAAGGAGACGGTCAGCATCTCGCCCGTCGAGAACCTGGACGGAGTGGGCGAGCTCGTGCAGACCTCCCGGCCCGGGCCGCACTGGCTTTCGCTCGAGGTCCGCGGGGAGGCGCCGCTCGTGCTCGCACTCGCGCTCCTGCCGCGGCGGTTGGGGATGCTCGTCGTGCAGCGCGACCGCACCGGGCTCTTCTCGATCTTCCAGTACATGCCGTCACTCGCGGCCAACGACCCCTCCTCCGATCCCGGGCAGCTGCGACGGCTGGAGCTGATGCAGCGCTGCTTCGCCGGCGGCCGCCTCGACCTCGGCCGCGACACCGCGGTCGAGCTGCTGCGCGGGAAGTGGGCCGACCCGATCGCAGGCTGCCTCGGCGGCTACCTGATGTTGAAGCTCGGCGAGGCCGCCGGGCTCGGCACGGCGGCGCGGAACATGGTACGGGCGTACCCAGAGCTGAGCGACGGCCACCTGCTCGAGGCGGAGTACCACGCCGCCCGAGGCGACCAGCGCGCGGTGGAGCGCTCGGCGACGCGCGCGCTGGACGCCGGTCTGCCGATCTTCGCCGACGGCGTCTCGGGCCTTCTCGACTACGCCGGCAGCCTCGTCCTCTCGAACCCGAACGGCCGCCTCGCAGCCGCTGTCCTCGACCACCGGGTGAAAGGCGCGCTCTGGTCGCTCTGGACGCCGCCGCACTTCAAGCCCGGCGCGCTACTCCTCCCCTAGGCGGCCGTCAGCACGACCCTTCTTCCTTCTTCGTCGCCGTCGCCGCAGCCGGCCCACCTTCGCCCGAGATCAGCCGCTCGACGTCGCCGAAGATCACCCCGGTGAAGCGCTCGCTGAAGCCGGCGAAGAACGCGATGATCCCGTAGAAGTAGATGCGCTTCCCCTCGGGGGGATCGGTGAGGAGCAAGCCGCTCGCCAGGAGGAAATAGAGCGCAACACCGAAGACCGAGCCGACGAGCGGCTTGTACAAGCCCAGTCGGCGAAGGAGCGGACGGCCGACCTCGAAGTCGATGTTGAACTTGTCGCTCCCGCTGCTCATCCGCGACAGGACGCTCACGAGCGCTCCGACCGCGCCCGCGCCGGTGCACAGGAGGAGCGCCTGCATGTCCGGCGTCCATTGATCTTCTTGGCCGGCGAGTATGGCGGCTGCGATCGCGGTCGCCGCGACGATCAACGTCGTGCCAAGCATCATCCCGGAGAGATAGACGATGCGCGCGGCCTTGGCACCGGCACGCAGGTAGTACTCCTCGATGCGGCCGAGCTCCTGCCGCTGCTGCGTCGCGACCTGCTCGTCACTTGTCGGGTCGGCGTGATCTCGCCGCTCGATGTGGCCGAGCAGATGCTCTTCGACGGCGAAGATCCACCGCAGGGCTATTCGTTCGCTCGTGCCACGCAGGATCTCGCTGATCCTGATGGCGAGGACGTCAGCCTCGTGGAGCGTCTCGGCGATCGACTCGGCATCTTCGGTCACCCAGTCGGTCAGCCGGTGCAAACGAACCTTGGTCTCGGTGTCGATCAGGAGATTCCGCTCCCGCTGCGCGTCGCCGATCGTCATGGCGATGGCGGATGCGTTTCGCGTCGACCAGTAGACCGAAGCGATCCGCCCTTCCTGACGCTCGAACCGCTCCAGCTGCTGCCGATACTGGGCCTCGGCCTCCGCGGTTGCCGCTCGATCGCCGCTCGCACGGCAGCTCTCGCGCCAGTAGTGGGCTCGGACGAGGTCGGAGAAGGAGGCCGAACCGACCTCGGACGCGAAGACGGGCTCGGGTTCGTGCGTTCTCGCCTCGGTTTTGCGGGCACTCGCAACTGCGGCCATTGAAAACCCCCTGTCCCGCCGCAGCTGCGTTGTCTGTGGCCTCGGAGCGTACGCCGAGGAAGGACGATATGGAAGCCCGGACGGGGTGAATCTCAGTGGAATGCTTCGGCGAGCCGGTGGACTTTGTCGGCGGCCTGATCGGTTATCGGGTCGCCGTGTCCGACCCCGAGGATCTCGGCATCGAGCCCGGCCAGCCGGAGCAGCGTGCGCTTGTGCTGGGTGTGGTTGAGGTTGAACGCGTTCCACCCTGCGCACAGCTCCGGCCAGGTCGCCACGCCGTCTCCTGCGACGAGGAAGCGCCGCTCGGGCCACCAGAAGGCCAGGTGCCCGGGCGAATGCCCGGGCGCGTCGATCACCTGCAGCGGGCCGAACGTGTCCCCGTCAGCAAGGAGCGAATCGACCGGGCATGGGGTGTGCCGAGGGCGGTTCAACCAGAGACCGAGCTGAAACGGAAGGAGCCGCAGGGATTGCTTCGGCAGGATCGAGACCGCTTGCGCGCGACGATCGCCCGAGACGATGTCGGCCTCCCACTCGTGCGCGAGCACCTCTGCGCCGCTTTCGCGCTTCAGCGCGGCGAGGCCGCCGAGGTGCGACCGGTGGCCGTGCGTGATCGCGATCCGCTTGAGATCGCTCGGCTTTCGGCCGAGTTGCCGGACGGCGTCGAGGACGAGACGGGCATCGTCCTCGAACAGCGTGTCGACGAGGGAGAGCTCGTCCCCGGTCGCAAGCAGAAACGCGTGGACGTGACCGCCCTTTCCGTGGCCGAGGCTGTAGATGCCGTCGGCAAGCTCTCTCATCGAGGCGCCGCGACGGACGCCGTCGTCTCCGCCGGGTCGACGGCCACCGCCGGCACGCGCTTCCACGGCGCGAAGGGATTGTTCACGTCCTCGAGTGCCGGCGCGAGCTCCGGGAAGTGCCGTATCAGCACCGTGCGCATGTCGTTGCTCTCGACCCAGTCGATCCCGGTCTGCGTGTACACCTCCGGCCGGTAGTCGTCGGTAAAGAAGCGATCGGCCTCGAGGCGCCTCGACGCCATCAGAATGAACACGCGGAAAGCGGTGTCGCTGAAACCGAACCCGCTCGGCTTCGGCTCGGCGTAGAGCCCGACCATCAGGTCGACTCGCTCGAGATCGCCGTAGATCCGCTCGAGCTCTTCGGCGGCGGCGGTGTCGCCGCCCGTGAGCTCCGCGAATGTCCGCACGGGCTTCAGGTGGAAGAGCCGCCGGAATTCGTTGTAGCGCGGGACGCCGCGCTCGCGAATACGCAGGACGTCGATCGCGGCGAGGTCGAGCAGCTCGCCGTCCGGGCGATGGAGCTCTTGCAAGCTCCTCGGGTAGTTGTGCAGCGAGATCGCACCCGGGTGGGAGACGCCGAACGAATACAGAGCATCGGCGATCGTTGTCGCCTCGAGGAACTCCCGTACGTGGAGCGCATTCAGGTCGTCGAATCCGCACTCCCCGAGCACACGGTCGTCGGCGACGGATCGGAACGTGTACTCGTCCGGGATCAACGGATGCATCCGGTAGACGGCGACGAATTCCTCGGTGAGGGAGTACGGGACACCGTGCAACGCCTTCGGCGATCCGGGGATGCCATGAATCAGCTCGAGCTTCGTTCGGCGTCCGAAACGTTTCGCGAATCCTTCGCCGAGGACGCCCCACCAGTTCGCGCGAAGCGCCCGGACGGTTGTCGGGTGGGCGATGATCGCGGGCGTCCAGTCGACGGTGTGGATCTTGGCCATCAGCGCGGCGTTCACGAGACGCGCCTTCTCGTACAGCGTCTGGTCGTCGAAGTCGGGATGCGCCGTCGCCAGTCGCTCGCAGATCGCGTTGTGCTCGAGCATGAACAGCGCGTGCAGGAGTGCGAGGCCGACCCAGAAGTTGCCGCCAACGCCGCGAAGGTCGGCGTGATCCTCGACCTCGCGCGGCAACAGGCCGCGCGGAGTGATTCGAAGCCGTCCACCGTCCCCTTGGCGGATTGCCTGCGCGAACGCGGGGTCGCTCCCGTAGATCTGCGACCCGTCCCACCAGTGAGTGTCAGCTGTTGTGTACGTCGGTGGGCCGGCGGGGTCGGCGCTCGGATCGCGGCGCGTGCGCTGGATCTCCATCGGATCGCGGGGCCAGTCGTCACCCTCGGCGAGAGCGATCTTCCACGGGTTTTCCGTCTCGTTCTGGCCGTGGCTGAACCAGTCGTGGACCTCGAACTGGATCCACGCTGCCGCCAGAAGGTTCAGCGTGGTTGCCGGCTGGAACTCGTGCCGCGTCATGAGCTCCCGGCTGATCTGCCGCGGGCTCGGCTCTAGCGAGCCGGTCGTCGGCATCCGGTTGTGCATCGGCGAGCGGGATGTTGCGGCCGAAACGGCTTCCCAGGGCGCCCATCAACGGCTCGTCGAGATCGTTGTAGGTGCCGTCGAGCGTGCGCGCGGTCAGGTGGTTCGCATGCGCATCGTCGTCCGTGGGCGGCCGGTCGAGCGGCCCTCTCCCCGAGTCGTAGAGGTTCGAGGCTCGGAGGCGGAACCGGATTCCGACGAGGGTGAGCATGCCGAGCGGCCACGGCAGCCGCGACCAGCCGACGCGATGGTCGACGACCTCGGCGATCGAGCTGTACAGACGCTTGAGCGGTGGGTTCTTCGACATTCCCCCGGTTCCTTGGAGTCGCAACTGTCGACGGACCCGGTGTGCCGCACCGAAGGGGACGTCCCTACCGGCGATCGTTGCGCGCAGGCCGAGTTCCGTCAAGAGCTCGACCGAACCGCTGAAGCCACGTGTCTGCCGGCTGGAGCAGCCCTCGGCTTGCGAGCCCGACGCTTCGGTCGAGGACGATCAGGTAATTCGCGGCGAGCCGCTCGTCACTGCGCAAGGCCCAGAGCGCTTGCGCATTGACCCAGGCTGCCTCGCGCGCGCGGCGAATGTCCCACATCGCCACGACATCGTCAATGCGGTGAGCCCGGTGCAGAAGCTTGTCGAGAAGGCGCAAGGGGCCGCTGACGTACTGCTGCTTCACCTTCTCCTCAACCTGCGCGAGCACGTCGTTGACCCGTTCGAAATCGGCCTCGTCGGTGGCGCTCGGGCCGTGCTCCTGCCAGCACGCAACGAGGGCGACCGGCAAGTCGCGGTTGATGTGCGCATTCATCCCGGCCAGTGCAAACTGAAGCGGGGAGACGCCGCGCCGGCTCCGCTCTTCGAAGAGGGGCGCCCACGCGCGCGGCACCGTGCGCGGATTCTTCGACTGCGCGTCGAGTGCATCGAGATACAACCCCGCAAAAACCACGTCGAGCCGCGCGAGAAACGCCGGGTTCGCAAACGCCGACTGCCCAAGCCGTTCCTGAACCGATCGCGTGACATCGAGGTACAGCCGCGTGAAGCATCCGACACCGTCCGAACGGCCGGACGAGACATCGATCGCGGTCAACCGCGCGATCACGTCGTCGATGGAGCTCGATTCGGTCAGCGACATCGCACGGCCGATCGAAGCACAACACAATCGACCGACCGCGACAACCTGCGCCAAACCGCGCTATCAATGTTTCCGTGCCGTTGGGCCTCGCACGGCGGCTGCCGCCGATTCTTCTCCTGCTTGCGTGCGCTCTCGCGTGGTCGGTCTCGGCCGATGCCAAGCGAGAGACCGGCCCGCGCCTGCTTCGCAACTGGCCGTGCACGGGGTGCATGGTCGTCCTGCCGGTGAAGGTGGCACGGGGGGCGCCGCTCCTCGTGGCGCTGCACGGTGACGAGGGTGATCCGGCACTCGTCGCATCGCTCTGGGGGCCGGTCACGAGTGCGCGCGGCGTCATCCTCTTCGCGCCACAGTGCCCGAGCTCCAGCGGTTGTCAGGCGAGCTGGTGGGCCTGGCTCCAGTCCGGCCCGACCTACGACGACGGGTGGCTCGGTCGCCAGGCGCAGCTCGTCGAGCGCCGCTACAGGATCGACCGGAAACGCGAATACATCGCGGGCTGGTCCGGCGGTGCCGACTTCCTCGGCTGGTACGCACTCCGGCATGCCGATCGCTTCGCCGCTACGGCGTTTGTCGCCGGCGGTGTCCCGTACACGGCGGCCTGCCCGCAGCGGCGGATGGCTGCGATCTTCCTCGGAAGCGATGCAGACTTCCGGACGGCGTCCGGGCAGCCTGCACAGGTGCGCGCGACCCTGGCGCGCTGCGGCGACGCCACGGCGGCGCTCTCCCTCCACGGCGCCGACCACCAGGCGACCATCATGAGCCTGGAAACAGCGGGATACGGAGCACAGATCCTGCGCTGGCTCCTGGCGCACCACCGCTGACGACCCCTCAAGGAGGAAGGCCGGACCGCCGAAGACACGGTGGTGCTCCGCGTCGCTCTGGCCCTTCTCTTCGTCGCGCTCCTGTGCCCGGCGTCCGGGCTCGCAAAGACGCGCCCCGCGGCACTGCCGGCAGCTCCGAACGATCCCTTCTGGCACGAGCAGTGGGGACCGCGCTCGGTCGCGATGCCGGCGCTCTGGGGAAGCCCGACGGTGCGGCCCATAATGGTCGCCGTCGTCGACACGGGAGTCGATCCCGGCCAACCCGACCTCGCCGGAGTGCTCGTGCCCGGCTGGAACACGCTTTCGGGATCGGCCGACACGCGCGACGACAACGGCCACGGAACGATGGTTGCCGGCGTCGTCGCCGGCCGTGCGAACAACAGTCTCGGCGGCGCCGGCTACTGCCCATCGTGCCGGGTCATGCCGGTGAAGGCGCTCGACGCAACGGGGCGCGGCCCCGGCGATGCAATCGCGGCGGGAATCGACTGGGCGGTCGAGCACGGTGCTGAGATCGTCAACCTCAGCCTTGTCCTGACAGACGACGACGCAAGCGTCGACGCAGCGATCGCGCGCGCTATGGGCGCAGGACTGGTGGTGGTGGCAGCGGCCGGGAACGGGGGCTCGACGGCGCCGACCTTCCCCGCGGTCGTTCCAGGCGTGCTCGCCGTCGGGGCCGCCGATCCGGCGGGCTCGCTCTATCCCTGGTCGAACTCGGGCGACTGGCTCGCGCTCACGGCTCCGGGGTGCAACATCACGACGTTCGCGGGCGGCACGTTCGGCGATTTTTGCGGCACGTCATCCGCGGCCGCTGCGGTCAGCGGCGTCATCGGTGCGGTGCTGGCAAAGACGACGTCGACCGCCGGAGCCGTGGTCGCATCCCTCACCGCGGCGCATCGCCTCGATCCGGCGGGCGCCCGCGCACTGATGCCGAGGGGCCCGCGTGTGCGGGCCCCTCGGCGGATGGTGCAGGCTCGAGCCGACTAGATCTTCAGCGTCGAGACCTTGACCGACTTGATGCTCTTCGCGACCTTCGCGACGCGGACGAACTTCCCGGTCTTGACGGTGCGGATGAGCGTGCCGATCGACTTGCCGTTGCGCCCGACGAGAAGGATCTTGACCTTCGCCGTCGGGGTGTTGCCCTTCAGCTGGACGCCAATCCAGCGGCCGGCCAGCTTGCCGTGCGCGATCACGACGAACCGCGCCGTGACGAGCTTGACGACCGCCCGGCTCTTGACGACGCTCGGCGTGTTCGTCAGCGCCGAGGTGCTGCCCGTCGTCGACGGCGGCGTGGTCGAGCTGCTGGACGTACCGCCGCCGCTCGAACCAGAGGTGCTGGGCGGGCTGGACGAGCCAGACGGGCCGCCTCCCCCGCTACCAGCGCCACCAGCGCCACCAGCGCCACCAGCGCTTACCGGAGTGACGACCGGCGGAGCCACAACGCCGGCCGCGTTCGTCAGGGTGAGGATCGCGAGCGATGCCGTCGAGCCGAAGGCGCCGACGGTGATGCTCGCCGTGTTACCCGAGACCGTCGCGGTCGGGCCGGCATTGCCGGTGACCGCCGCACTCGCCAGCGCCGTGCCGGCGGGAGGTGTCTCGGTGACTGCCAGGATGGAGCCGTACGCGAACGGCCCGAGCAGGTCGGTGCAAGCCGTCCCACCCGTCGTCGGGATCGTGATGCTCGCCGACGTCGTCGTCGCCGTCCCACGGAAGCCCTGGCCGGCAACGCCACTGATCGACAGCGGGATGACTGCGCCCGCTGCGGCACCGGCCTTGCAGACCTTGACCGGCACTGGGGTGGCCAGCACGTTCGTGTAGGTCACGACATTGGCGCCGTTGACCGCACTGAACGACACCGTGCCTGCGGCGAGGCTGGTCGTGAGCCCCGCGGTCCCGCCGTTCAGGTCGATGGCGGACACCATCGCGCCCACGGTCGGCCCTTCAGCGATCGAGATCGTCGAGCCGGGGATGACCGACCCGATCTCGACGCAACCCGGGCTGCCGGCGGGGCCAGAAGCAACCGTCGCGCTTGTGGTCGTCGCACCGCCGATCGTGAACGTCACGCTGCCCGTGAACGTCCCGAGGCCGTTCGTCCCGCCGATCTTGCAGATCTTCAGGGTCGACAGCGCATCGAAGAAGCGCACGAGCGTCTCGCTGCCCGGAGTGGTGGACGCATCAACGTTGACCGTCACACCGTTGTTCGTGACCGGTGCCGTGCTCTGGTTACCGCCGCCCGAAACGGTGACGCTCGTGATGAACACGCCGCCGCCGGTCTCGGTCACTCTCACCGCACCGGCCGGAACCGCGATCGGCGAGCTGCACTGATTCAGGGGTACCGAGACGGTCTGGTCGAACATGAACGAGTTGCTGAGCGGGTTGAAGCCCGCCAGGATCCGGAACGAGAACTCGCCGGACGTCAATCCGGAGTTCGCGGCCGGGGCCTTGCAGACCTCGAGGAAGCCGGTCACCAGGACGTTCGTATAGGTGACGCGGGTCTCATCGGCGATCGAACTGCCGCCCATCACCCGGAACGACGTGGTCGACGTCGGGACGGAGACGGTGGCGCCGTTGTAGTTGGTCGTGACCGAGATGCCGCTGATCGAGAACCACGGTGCGGAGTCTTCGGTCACCGTCGTCAGGAACGTACCGTCGGCGCCCGGCGTGCCGGACACCGCGATCGGCGACGAACAAGCTCCGGAAGCAACCGTGACGCTCGACTGGCTTGCGTCCACGGCGTCCGGAATGCTGAAACCGAACAGCGTGCCCGCTGCAATGTCGGCACCCGTGGTCTTGCAGACCTCGATGTAACCGACCGTTGCGGGGTCGACTGGCGGCTCCTGAGCGAATGCCGGAACAGCCCATACGGCCGCCCCGAGAAGCAAGCCCAGAAGTACGACAAGCTTACGCATGCAATTTCCCCCTACTTCTCATTGAACAAGACGAGTCACGCCGGCGCGCTCTACGCGCCGGCATAGCTGCAGACGTGGAGGACTCCCTCTCCCGATGACCTCCTTCCGCCGGCGCGTCGCGCCGGCCGTTCAACTGGGCGTGCGAACCGCAAATCGGTTGCAGCAGGATGTTGCGGCGCGCCGGTCATGTCCGCAAGGGCAACACGGGTGGACCAGGGACAACTGGCAACCACCCTGCCCGGCGCGTTTATTGCAACGCCGAGCGACGTAGGCTTCACCGGTATGCGGGCACTCGTGGTCGCGACGATCGCGTCGCTCGTTCTTGCACCGAAGCCGTTACCGCTGGCGCCGAACGACCCGGGTTGGTCGGGTCAATGGGGGCTCCGCCAGATAGGCGTGCCGCAGGTCTGGCAGCGCGTCGGCCCTGACGCGCACCCGGTGATCGCGACCGTCGACACGGGCGTCGACGCCGGCTTCGCCGACCTCCACGGCGTCGTCGTCCCCGGTTGGGATGTGATTGGAAACGACGCCGATACGGCTGACGTCGCAGGGCACGGAACGGATGTCGCGCTGGTGATCGCAGCGAATACGAACAACCGCTACGGGATCGCCGGCGCGTGCCCGATGTGCCGGATCATGCCGGTGCGCGTGTCGGTCGATCGAACTGCGCAGCCGTCGACGATCGCCGCCGGCATTCGCTGGGCCGTCGACCACGGCGCGCGCATCATCGTCGTCAGCATCGTCCACACCGGCGCTGTCGATCCTGCGGAGCAACCGGCGGTCGACTACGCCGTCGCCCACGGAGCCGTCGTGATCGGCTCGGCAGGGAACGATCCCGGGAGCGAGCGGCACTATCCCGCCGCGCTCCACGGAGTCGTGGCTGTCGCCGCGAGCGACGACACGGACCAGCTGTATCCATGGGCGACCCAGGGTGCGTGGGTTGCGCTTGCGGCACCCGGCTGCGAGTACGGCTCCGAGATGTGCGGCGCTTCCTACGCTCCGCCGCTTGTTGCCGGAGCAGTGGGACTTCTCGTTGCAGCCGGCGGCGTCACGCCGCAGCGCGCGATGGCTGCACTGACGGCGACCGCCGTGCCGGTGCAGGGGATCGGCGGGGGCAGGATCGACGTTCTTGCCGCCGCGCGCCAGCTGGGGATCTTCCCGCAGCCGGCTCCCTCCCAGCCGGTCCAGCGACTCGACCTCCAGCGTGGAAGCTTCGCCAGGACGCTCCGCAGGACGCTCGTCGCATCGAAGGGGCCGCTTTCGATCGTCGTGACGCGAACGGCTGCGCGGAGCTGCAGCATGACGTTGCGGTCGAAGGACGCCGCCTACGTCACCTCGCAGACGACAGTCCGCACCGTCTCGCTTCGAACGCAGGTGACGGCCGGGACCTACGTCCTGACCGTCACCTGCGTAGACCCCCGTTCGCGGCCGTACTCGATGGTCGTCACAGGGCTTGCAAGGCAGCGCTATTGACCACCCGCTCGGCGAGTTGACCCAGTAGGAGCGGCTCCTCTTCGTCGAGGAGGAGCCCGAGTTGCTGAATCCGCTCGACTGCCGCTCGACGATCGCAGACACCGAGCTTCTTGTACGCGCGGGCGAGGTGGAACTTCACGGTCTGATCGCTCAGCCAAAGCGTGCGGGCGATCTCGCGGTTCGACGACCCGTCGGCGACGAGCCGAAGAATCTCCAACTCGCGCTTCGTCAGCGTCGCCCAATCGAGCTGCGTCGACACCAGGTCCCGCAGAGCCCGCTCGATCTCGCGCGGCGGCATCAGCTTGCTGACGAACACGTCAGCGTCGCTCGGTTGACGGCGCGCCGACACGACGATCACCGGAGCGCCTACTCCGATCCTGTCGAAGGCGTTCAATCCGTCGGGATCGACCAGGATGAAATGCGGTCTCGTACGTGTTACGAGCTCTTCGAGCTCGGCGTACGAGTCGCAGATCGTGACACTTCCGAAGCCCAGGCGAAACAGCGTCGCCGTGAGCGCGTTCTGCCACAGCGGCTGTGCATCGGCGACCAAGCCGCGTAGAACCCCACGGCCACCAGTACGTGTTGCTTGCATTTCCTCTCTCTCCTTAGCCCGCAGTTACGTACGTCCCTCGAGCGCCTCGCGAAGAGGCGCAACGTCCGCTGCCGCGGTGCTACCCGGGACGTTCGATGCGGAGCCCCAGCACGTCGTCGGCGTGGAGCGCCCGCGCGCCGAGCCGGATCAGAATGAGCGGACTGACCGTCGGCTGGTCCATGCGAGTGCTACGGACGAAGGCAACGCTGCCGCCACCGCCGCTGCCGGAACCGACTCCGCCGTCCGCGGAATGCGTCGGCGGCGCCTGCGGAAGCCGTCGCTTTTGCTCCGGCGAGCTCTGGGCTGGGCGCGACGCTTCCACCCGCGCGGCCTGCGCAGTCGCGACCTTTGGCGCCGCCGTCGTCGTCGCGCGCATCGCCGAAGGCACGAGGAAGGCGATCGCATACGGCCCCCGTTCGGGGGACCCCGTGAGGCGAGGTTCGAGCTGTGACCGCGCAGTGACCGCGGACGCGGTCCCTTGCAAACCGGTCTGTTCGAAGAGCAGTGTGAGATCGGCTGGAAGCGTGATGCTCGGGAGTGCGAGAGCAGGACCAGACGACGCCTGGATGACCTCGCCCGCCGTCTCCGGGCCGATCAACGGGAGAACGGGCGCTGCCGCGTGTCCCTCCGCCGGTGTCGGCGGGGCGAGCGGCTGCTCCGGCGGTGTCGGCGCGGCGAGTATCGGCGCGGCGAGCATCGGCGCGGCGAGCAACTGCATGGTCGCCGGCGGTTCCGGAGCGGCAGGTTCCGGGGACTCAGGTGCCGCCGCGGCCGGCGGGGGCGTCGCCGCAGGCTCCGCCGTCGTGGGCGCCGGTTCGGCCGGTGCCTCCACCGGCGGCCCGACGGCTACATCGGGCGGTGACGATGCGGCCGGCGGCGCCGCGACCGGCGCCGAGGGCTCCGTCGTTTCCGGTTCCGTGCTCTCGACTGACGGCGCGGGCTCGTCCGACGATGTCGTAGGCGTCGTCGACGTCGTCGCGGGCGACTCGGCCGAAGCGGGCGCGGTCGCCGGATCCGCCTCGGACGACTGCGAGGCCGGCTCGACGCCGTCTGCCCCACCGGTCGGTGCAGTTGCAGTCTGCTCGCCGGGTGTCGTCGGGGTCGTCGCTGCCGGGAGAGTCGATGTCTCTTCGCTCGGTCCATCGGCAGCGCGCGCTACGCCGGCGCCGATGCCGAACATCGCTATTCCCGCTGCGACGCCCGCGACCAGCACGCGCGTGTAACGGCGATCTCTCGTCGACGACCTGTTCCGCATCCCCTATTCCCCTCGGCGCTGCACGAAGGCAGTTCCGCTTGCGTGGAGGATAAAACCGGAAGCTCGCAAATGCGAACCGCCGATTCCCGCGCGAACCTACGAGAAGTGCCGCGAATCTGAGTTCTTTTCACCTGCATGTGAGCGCATCAAGCGCGAAGTCACCACTTTCGGCGGGGTCGGGCTCAGCCTCGACGGAGCGCCTGCGCGAGCCGCGCGCCACCCCTGAGAAATCCGAGCGCGTCGACACGGCGGCTCGGCTGGACTTCGTGCTGGAGCAGCAGTGACGGGAGCTGTGCGCGCACACTGGGCGCATCGGACACAGCAAGCGCAAGCAGACCGCCGAGCGCCGCCGTCGCCGACGAGCTGCCGCAGAACTGCATGTAGCCGCCCCCCGCCGAGGTCGTCTCGTTGCATCCCGGCATCGACGCGGCCGTCCACGAACCAAACGTCGACCACGGATAGAGCGCGCCCGCCGGGTCGACCCCGCCGACGGAGAGGACGCCCGGGTATCCGGCGGGGTAGGTGATCTGGCGGCCGCCGAGATTGCCTGCCGAGGCTGCGATGAGCACACCGTGCGCGATCGCGTTGGCGACAGCCTTCTCGACGGCAGGATCGGGATTGTCGAGCGTGAAGCTCATGGTGAGCACATTCGCACGGTGGGCGACGGCCCAGTTGATGCCATCTGCAATTACCGCGCCTGACCCCCGGCCGGACGCATCGAGCACCTTGACCGGCATGATCGAGCAGGACCAGCAGTAGCCGGCGATGCCCGCCCAGTTGTTCCCGCGCGCGGCCACGATCCCGGCTACGAGCGTGCCGTGGCCGTTGTCGTCCCGCGTGTCGCCGTTGTGGGCGAGCGCGTTCCAGCCGGGAACGACCGCGCCGCGCAGATCCGGATGCGTCGCGTCGACACCCGTGTCGATGACCGCCACGAGGGTGTGAGACGAGCCGTGGCCCCACTTCCAGAGCCCGACCCCGCCTGCCGAGCGAATGCCCCACTGCTGGGCCCAGAGCGCGTCATTCGGCCGCGCTGCCTTCTTCGGCGCTGCGGTTGCGGACGCGGCGCCGAGCAGCACGAATGAGCACGCGCAGATGAGCGCGCCGGCTTTCCGGGGGAGGGGGTGAGGCATGAGCCGGGGGGCCGCTGCCGGGTGGCAGCGGCCTCGATGCTCGCAGGTGAGCCGGACGGCGACATCGGCCGTCCGGCTCATTTCGCGTGACCGGCAGTCCCACGGGAATGACTCGGAAACGCACGGCGCGCGTTGCCCGACCGCCTGAGCCGAAGGCACCGCCTCCGACCCTTGGCATATGCCCTCGGCCCGGTTAACCTCCGCGTCTCAACGAGGGTCCACGACCGCCGGGCACGCCGCACGCTCGTCCGGTCGTCGGGGATGACGAGGCCAGGAGGAACGAACGGATGCTGAAAGCCAGCAGGCGTCTGCTTGCCTGCGCGCTGACGATCGGCGCGCTCTACTCAGTAGCCGGGCCTGCGGGGACGCCCGTCGCCGCACCCGACGCACGCGCCGCCATCGTCGGCGACTGCACGCCCCTCTCGAACTGGGGAACGCCGCGCCAGGACCTTGTCCAGGCCGTGCTCAATCTCGTGAACCAGAACCGGGCGGCGAGCGGCCTCGGCCCGCTCAAGCTCTCCCCCACGCTCACGAACGCTGCGCTTTGGAAGTCACGCCACATGGCGTACTTCCAGTACATGCAGCACGACGACCCGGCGCCGCCCGTCGCCCGCACGTGGTACGACCGCGTGCTGACCTGCGGGTACTCGCCGAACGCCGGCGCAGGCGAGAACATCGCCTACGGCTACCAGACTCCGGATGCGGTGATGAACGCGTGGATGAACTCTGCCGGCCACCGTGCGAACATCCTCAACGGGTCGTACCGGGCGATCGGGATCGGCGTCGCCGCATCGGCAAGCGGGTTGCTCTATTGGACGCAGGATTTCGGGACGGTCGACGACTCCGGCTCGACGACACCGCCGACGACTCCCCCGCCGCCGACGACGAGGTCTGCGACGACTCCGGCGACGTTCACGTCGATCTTCACCGGCACGGCGGTCGGCGGGAGCGCGGCCTCGCTTGCCATCGCCGACGGCAACACGTACCAGGTCGCGTCCTCCGGCGGCACGACCTCGTGGTACGGGCGGATGGATGCGGTCCCGAAGTCCGTCAAGACCCTGACCGTGACGTACACGGGGTCGAACACCGCCGCGTGCAACCAGACCGTCTACGCGTACAACTGGACGGCAGCGGCCTGGTCTGTCGTCGACTCGCGCAGCGTCGGCTCGACCGGAGCGGTGATCACCGCGTCCCTCTCGGGCACACTCGGGAACTTCGTCAGCGGGAGCACGACGGGCAGCGTCGCAATCGCGATCGTGTGCAGCGGCGCCGCGACGCCATTCACCGCGCGCGCCGACCTCCTCCAGGCCTCGTACACCTACTGATATGGAGGTGCCGCCTGTCATCCATGAAGGGGCGGGCCTCGTCAAGGTTGGTGTCAGGGTCCTCGGGTGGTGGTGTGCCGGTTCGCTGACGGCGAGCCGGCGGGGGAGGTGGGGGCTCCAGTCATCCATCCGGTCGCGCGGTGCGGGCCAGAGTGTCGTGCGGTGCTCAGGGGCTCAATCAAGTGGTCGGCCGTCCTGGGGTTAGCGAGGCCATGACAAACAGCGAGCTCGCCTGAGCGTTCGCATCGCGCCGCTGTCGGGGGCACAAGCCGTAGGCGTGGTGTGGCGTGCGCGGCGGTCATGGTGCGGCCGCCAGCTTCTCTTTCGCGCTCGCCCGGCTGCGGCGCGCCAGGCAACGGATCTCTCCGTCGCGCAGGCCGTAGTAGCTGAGGGTGAGGATCTGGCGGGCGACGGCGACCTTGGCGATCTTGCGGCCGCGGCGTTTGGCGATCCGCTCGAAGCTGCTCGCGCAGCGGGCCGCCGCCGGTGGTGCATTTCTGGGCGGCTTCGACGAGCGCCCAGCGCAGCGCCGGCGATCCCTGGCGGGAGATGTGACCGAGGCGGGCTTTGCCGTCGGAGCTGCGGACGGTCGGGGTCAGTCCGGCCCAGGCGCAGAGGTGGCGGGCGTCGGGGAAGCGCTCGATCGCGCCGACCTCGGCGATGATCAGCATCGCGGTGTAGCGGCCGACGCCGCGGATCTGCGTCAGCACCTCGACGCGGTCGTCGGCCTTGGCGCGCTGCGTCGATCTCCTTGCTGGTCGCCTCGATCTCGCGGTCGAAGTCGTCGATCAGCGCGAGCAGGCTGTCCAGACGCCGTCGTGGCGCCTCGCGCAACTGCAGCGCCGTCGAGGAACTCGCGGCCGCCTTTGCCGAAGAGGTCGGAGTGCTGGCGGGTGATGCCGTGCTTGGCGAGGATCGCGTGCACACGGTTCTTCAGCGCCGAGCGCATCCCGGTCAGCGCGATCCGGTGGCGCAACAGCTCGCGCAGGTCGCGCAGCTCGCGTGGAGCGACGTACGCCTCGGGCAGCAGATCGGCGCGCAGCAGATGCGCGAGCGTCTTCGCGTCAACCGCGTCCGTCTTCACCCGGGCGGCGGCGATCGCCCGCGTACGCAACGGGTGCGCGAGATGGATCTCGTAGCCGGCGTCCTCGAGCAGCTCCGCCAGCCACTCCCAGCCGTAGGTCGCCTCGACCGCGATCCGCGATTCGCCCTCGAGGCCTGCCGAGCAGCTCGAGGAACGTCGCGCGGTCGTTGACGATCCGCCGCGACAGCGACAGCTCGCCCTGCCCGTCGATCACCGCGACCTGCGAGCGGTTGCGGTGCAGATCAATCCCGACAGAATTCATGCCTGGGCCTCCTTCGGTCCCGACTTCGACAACACCCGTGGCATACCGCCTCGGGCGCGGGAGCGGTAGGAGGCCCGCCCCTTCATGGCATCAAGTGGCAGGCGGCGTCGCCCGGTCTTTGACGGGTTGTGTTATGCGGTGAGGAAGGCGCCGGGGCGCTTGACGGCTTCGCCAGTCTGATATTCGGGGGTTGGCTACCCCAGGGCGCTTCTGCGTCGCCGGCCTGCGCTTGTCTAGAAACGGGCGTCGCCTTGGAGGGCTGCCCATAGTAGGTCCGCGCGTGCCGGCAGCTTCGGCCCCGGCGCCTTCCTCACCGTGGCGGTGTGCGGCTGGGATCAGTCGGCCACGGCTGCCGCCCAGAGGAAGCAGGCGAGTTCGCGCGCGGCGGCGACGACGGCGACGTTGCCGGGTTTGCCGCGTGTGCGCAGCCCTCGCTGCAGTCGGTAGAGGCGATGCTGGGCTCGCCAGGCGATCTGGAGGATGTGGTCGGGTTGGCCGGCGTGGCGGTCGCGGAGTGTCGCGCCGATGCGCGGCTCGCGCAGGTAGTGCCAGGCGGCTTCGACGAGGATGCGGCGGGCAAAGCCGGAGCCGGTCTTGGTGATCGAGCCGCGTGTCTCGCTCTCACCGGACTGGTGCAGCGAGGGGACGAGCCCGAGCCACGCTGCCAGTTGACCAGGTTGCTGGAAGCGAGCGAAGTCGCCGACCTCGAGATGCAAGACGAGCGCCGAGAGCGTCTCGATCCCACGGAAGCAGCGCAGCCTGGCGACGGTCGGCCAGTGCGCCGGCTCGGTTGCGAGCAGCGAGAGCCGCTCGTCGAGCGCGGCCCGGCGGGCGAGCAGACCGTCGATCGCGGCGAGCGCGTCGAGGTACGCGAGCTCAGTCGCGGCGTGCTCGAACTGTTGTGCGGCGAGCCAGCGCCGGTGCGCCTGCGTCCAGGTGCCACCGCCGTCGTAGACGCGCCCGTAACGGAGCAGCAGCTTCGAGACGCGGTGCCGTACCCGGGCAAGATCGGCACGCACCTGCTCGCGTGCGCGGGCGAGATCACGAGCTGCCTCCGACTCGGCCGACGGGACGGCTACCGGAGCGAGCGAGCCGGCGAGCAAAAGCCGCACGAGCAGCTCTGCGTCCTTGCGGTCGGTCTTGATCCGATCGGCAGCCGCGCGCGGCGTCTTCGAGGGCGCCACGACGTCGACGCGCAACCCAGCCGCCACGGCGGCACGGTAGAGCGCATAGCCGGTCGGGCCCGCCTCGTAGCAGGCGTGCACCGGCTGCGGCAGCTGCAGCAACCACTCCACCACCGGGCCGCTGCCGACACCGAAGCGGGCGCGGCTCAGCTCGCCGCTGTCACGATCGATCGCCGCGGCGTGGGTCGAGCGGGCGTGGACATCAAGCCCCACCCATGTCATCGTTGCGGTCACGGCCGGACCCTCCTTCCGTTGCATGGGGTCAGCCGGAGCCAGTCTCCGGCCAGACAAACCCCCGATCTGCAACCGAGAGGATCCGGCCTTACCTCGCCCGCGGCTACTCAGCCGCCATAGCGTCTAGCGAGCTCTCTGGGGCCCCGGTGTGTCCGGGGCCCCAGAGTCGCAGTGCGTATCGTCGAGGCCATCCGGGAGCTACAGCACCCACCGCCGCCGCGCGACCGCGAGGTGCGCGAGATCACCGTGGCCCTCGCCGAGTCAGGGCCGCGCTACGTGTCCCCGGACCTCGAGTTCGCCGTCTGGCCCGCGACCTACATGGACGTCGACCCCGTTCCGATCACGCTTGCGGGCCCACTCGGTCACGTGAATGCGGGCGAGGAGCTTCTTTGCACCGGCGCGTTCTCCGAGCATCCGAGATACGGCTGGCAGTTCGCCGTCGAGACCTTCCGCACCGCGCTGCCACAGACAGCAGACGGGATCATGCGCTGGCTCGTCGTGCGCGTGCCGGGGATCGGGCCGGCGTTCGCGCGCGCGATCGTCAAGCACTTCGGCGCAGCCGAGGTCTTCGGCGAGCTCGACCGCGATCCGGAGCGGCTGCGCGAGGTACGAACGCGCTCGGGGCGGTCGATCTCGGCGAAGGCGGTCGAGCGCGCGATCGCCGCCTGGCGCGAGGTCGCGACCGTCCGCGAGGTCGAGGCGTTTCTGTTCGCGCACGGGATCAGCGCCGGCCTGGCAGGCAGGCTCGTCCGCCAATACGGCGATGACGTGATCACGGTGCTGACGCAGGAGCCATACCGCCTGGTCGAGTTGCCGCGCGTGGGCTTCAAGATCGCGGACGGCGTCGCCCGCTCGCTCGGTGTAGAGCTCGATCATCCGCAGCGGCTGCAGGCAGGGCTCCGGTTCGTCCTCGAAGAGGCGGAGTCGGACGGCAACACGTTCGTCCCGCTCGCCGAGCTCTGGCAACGCGCCGCCCGGCTGCTCGGCGTCGCAGATCCCGACCCGCTGGAGTCAGCGCTGCGTGCGCTCGTTCGGGAGGACGACATCGTTGTCGAAGGCGAGCGCGTCTACCGCGCCGAGCTCTGGGAGATCGAGCAGAGGCTCGCCGAGGAGCTCGAGGCACGCGCCGTTCGCGCAACGACTGACCTCTTCGCGCAGCCGATCCGTCCGACGGTCGACGTTTCCGACGAGCAGTGGGCGGTCGTGGAACTCGTCCGCTCGCAACGACTGGTTCTCCTCACCGGCCTTCCCGGCGCCGGGAAGACGCACACACAACGGGTCCTGGTCGACATCGCGCGCGCCGCGGGCAGGCGTGTGCTGCTCTGCGCGCCGACCGGGAAGGCGGCGCGGCGGATGCGTGACCTGACCGGGCACGACGCGATGACGATCCATCGGGCGCTCGGCTACTCCCCTGACGGCGGGTTCCAGCGCGACGAGGACAAGCCTTTGTCGAAGGACTACGACCTCGTCGTCGTCGACGAGTCGTCGATGCTCTCGCTCGAGCTCGCCGATGCCTTCTTCCGCGCCGCCGGCGACTGCCACGTCCTGCTCGTAGGGGACACCGACCAGCTCCCTCCGATCGGCCCCGGGCGCGTTCTCGCCGATCTCGTCGAGTGCGGGATCGTCCCGCGCGTCCACCTGACGGCGATCTACCGGCAGGCCGCCCGCTCGCTCATCATCCAGAGCGCGAGACGCGTCAACCGCGGCGAGATTCCGTTTCTCTCACTCGAAGACGCGCACGGCATACTCGGTGCCGACGCCGAGCTCGACGAGGATTTCTTCTTCATCGGGCGCAACGGGCCCGAGTCGATGGTGAAGGCCGTCGTCGACCTCGTATGCGAACGAATCCCTGCGCGATACGGGCTGGACGCCCGGACGCAGGTGATGACACTCGTGCCGATGCGGCGAGGCCCGGCCGGCCTGATCGCGCTCAACGAGGAGCTCGAGCGCAGGCTGAATCCCGGCGAACGAGCTGTCGTTGTCCCGCGCGCAGGCCTCCGTGTCGGCTCGCGCATCGTGCAGACGAAGAACGACTACACGCCGGACCGCGAGGTCATGAACGGTGAGGTCGCGTTCATCACCCAGTGGGACGAGGAGGAGGGTGAGGCGCGACTGTCGCTCGACGACGGAGCACGCGCGATCGTCGTTCCGGTCGATGCACTCGAGACCTACAACCTCGCCTGGGCCCTGACGGTGCATCGCGCACAGGGGTCGCAGTTTCCGGCCGTCGTCGCGCCCTGGTCCACGAGCTATGCCGTCATGCTCTCCCGCGCGCTCCTCTACACCGCGATCACGCGCGCGCAGCAGCTCTGCATTCTGGTCGGCGAGCGGAAAGCCGTCGCGATGGCGGTCTCGCGCGGCGAGCAGCGGCGGCGCCACTCCGCACTCGCCGAGCGGATCGTGCAGCGGCGTGCACCGGGATTCTCGTAGGGCTCCGGCCGCGGCCGGCCGGAGCCCTACGCGTCGCGCTAGCCCGCCGTGATCGTCCCGAAGAGGCCTGTGCTCTCGTCGTTCGGCCCCGCCGTGAAGAACAGCGTGGTCGTGGAGCCGTTGTTCGCGAGCGAGCCCCGGCCGAACTCGAGTGCCCAGAGCCCGTCGATCGACAGCACCTTGTGGTCGCTGCCGCGCAGCTGGCCGACGAGCTCCCAGCTGCCATCGAGCTGAGGCTCGTACGCGCTGATCTCGCCGTCGCCGAAGTTGCCGACAAGGAGATCGCCGCTGAATGCGCCGAAACCGCTGCTCGGCGCCATCGCGATCCCCCAGGGGGCGTTCAGCTGCCCGTGCTGGGCGATCCGACCGATCATCCGGCCGCTCGTGTCATAGGCGTCGACGAAGCCGAAGCCCTGATGGGCGACCTCGTCGACTCCCTCCGCGTCCTGCTTCGCGTAGGTCACGACGATCATGCCGTTTACGTTCTGGATCCCGAACGGGGCGTAGCCCGCCGGCACCTTCGGATCTGTGAATGCACCCGGCGACATCACGGGCTGCCACGCACTGTCGAACACGTCGACACGTGCGTTCGCGAAGTCCGTCGCGTACAGCCGGTTCGGCGCGATCGCAAGGCCCTTGTAGCTCGCGCCCGTGGTGTTCGGCACGGCCACGATCGCGTGCGTCCCGTCGACCGTCGGGCTCCACCCAAGGATCGTGCCCTCCTCGGTCGCGAAGATGAATCGCGACGAGCCGGAGACGTGTGCTGCGTTCGAGACGAGAAACCCGGTCCCCGCATCGTTCGCGACCATCCCGGTCGGTGCGTTCGCGACGGTGACCGTCAGCGGAATCTTCGTTCCGTCGGCCCGATAGAGCGTCGCGGCGTCGGTGCCGTTGTCGGCCACCCACCACGGGCTTCCGGCGAGGGCCGCGAGGCCCCAGCCGTTCACCAGTGTCGGGTCGCTTGCAGTCGATTGAAGATTCGTGACCGTGTAGATGTTGTCACTCGCGGCAGATGCGCCGGCGACGACCGCCAGTGCGAGTGCGACGAGTACGAAAGGAATTGCCCAGCGGGACTGCATGTGCCCTTTTTGCATCTCCACTCCCCACTCCGAGATCGAGAAACGAACCCCTCGGGAGAGTTACGGATCAGCGAGCGCGAATGGTTTGCCGAAGGCGCCCTCGCAGGGAGAGGCGCCGCGCGACGAGCCAGATGAAGGGCACGAGCAGCCAGACCGCGCGCCCGTGGCTGAAGACGATCGCCGCCATGATCAACGGCAGGAAGAGATACGGAAGATCGCCTCGGCGCCAGGCCGGCCCCGTCCCGCGTGGGCGCAGGTCGGGCTCTGTCGCGGGAAAGTCTCGAATGAGCTGGTCGAGGTCGTTGTACGTTTTCGCCGCCAGCGAGCGTGCAACCCGCTCGTCGAACTCCTCGTTGTCGATGCGGCCCGCGAGATGCTCGCGGCGGAGGATGTCCCCGACCGCCTCGCGCTCCGCGTCGCCGACCCGAAGCTCCCGGTCTCTCGGCCCCGAACGACGGCTGTAATCAGACATGACTCGCTCCTCGTACAGTTAGGTAGCTATCTAATGTAGCACCCGTGAAGACTAGCCGGCGGCATTGGCGGCGAGCTGATCGAGCACCGTCTCGAAGCTGTCGAAGGTCGTCACGGCGCAAGGCCCGCCTGCAGGCGGCGGTTGAATGCGATTACGGCCGTGCGCATCCGCTCGTGCGCCTGTTCCCCGGCCTCGGTCAGCTCGACGAGCACTGCCCGCCGGTCGGTATCCGACGGCCGGCGAACGACGAGACCGTCCCGCTCGAGATTGTCCAGATGGCGGGTCAACGTCGGGCTCTCGATTCCCAACGCGCGTGCGAGATCGAGCTGCGCCGTCCATCGCCCCTGGCGCAGCGCGTTCAAGATCAGCCAGGATGGCGCCGAACCGCCCTCCGCGGCAAGGGCGGCGTTGAAAGCGCTGCCGACTACCTTCGCCGTCATCGCCAGCTTGCGTCCGATCGGTGTCCCCCGCGGTGGCATCCCGAACAGGGTAGTTCGCTACCTACGCGTCGAAACGCGCCGCGAACTCCCTCGCGTCGAGCTTCTCCGCGGCATCGAGCGCCTTCGAGGCGCGCTTCGCTGTCTTTCGCCCGAACGCGCCGAGCAGGAGCCACTTGCGCGTGAGCCGGACGATTCGCAACCGCTTGTCGGTCGCGTCAGGGACGCGCTTCGGGTCGAGATACAGATCGATCGCAATCTTCTTGACGAGTCTCGGGTCGCTCGGAGCGCCCGTCGCCTGCTCGAGCCGATAGGCGATGAGCGACGCGAGCATCTGGAGCTCGCGAACGCCGGTTCGCACGGTCAGCCCGATCGAGATC
This sequence comes from uncultured Actinomycetes bacterium, assembly GCA_963794045.1. Classification (GTDB taxonomy): domain Bacteria; phylum Actinomycetota; class Thermoleophilia; order Gaiellales; family Gaiellaceae; genus Palsa-739. Next base: position 128,123 of record CAWCCJ010000007.1, on the reverse strand, counting down.
GAGCTCGAGGCGATCATCGCCCAGGGGAGTCGGCTGAAGCGCGCGCCTCGGGCGAGGGCGCGGACCACCGGTGTTGCAAGAACGACGACACGCTGGACCTTGCCGGCCAACTCCTCCCCCTCTTCGCGTCCTGAGAGCCGCCGCTTCGCCTCGGCCGCCGAGGTCACCCGCTCGTCGCTCAGCACGATGCGATCGATCGCGGCATCGGTGAGGCTCCCGACGGCCTCGACAAGTGCGGAGCCCGCAGCTGTGGCTCGGGTGAGGACTGCTCCGGATCGCTCGTCGAAGGTCACGCTCGCAGGCTAGCGCCGGCGCATGGCCCGGTTACGGCGCCGAGAGCCGGGAGGCGTTCTCTCCCAGAGGGCCGAGCTTCATGTAGATCGATTGCGCCAACGCGACGACGATGTCGCGAGGCATCTCGAGAATCTGCGAGATCTCGTTCAGGCTCAGCTGCGTCGTGAGCAACGGCAGCAACCGCAATTCCGAGCTCGTGAGCCCGGAGGCGTGACGTTCGGCCATCACGATGGAAGCGTAGGCGTCGAGACTTTGGCAAGAAAGCGTGCGCGCACCTGAATCCACCCCGTTACAAGGCTGCCTGTAACCCATATGCGCTAGACGCGGAACGCCGATTTTGCGACAGTGACGCGCCGTGTCCGCGACGCAGTCACTCGGGCAGGCGAGCGGGCGGCTGGCCGCCGGCGGCACCGCCGTGCTCGCTCTCGGTGCGCTCGACTACGGGCTCGAGACCTCGATCGTGCTCCCCGCGCTCCCGAACCTCGCCGACCATTACAACGCCTCGCTGATCGGGATCGCGTGGTTCGCGACGGGGTTCCTGCTCGCCGCGGCGATTGCGATCCCGCTCTCGGCCCGGCTCGGCGACATGCTGGGCAAGAAGCAGATGATCCTCGTCTCGCTCGCGCTGATCGGCGGAGGTTCGCTCCTCTGCGCGCTCACACACTCGATCGGACCGGCGATCGCCGGGCGCGTCGTGCAAGGCCTGGGCGCCGGAATCGGCCCATTGACCCTCGGGCTGGCACGCGACATGGCAGGCCCGCTCGACCTTCCCCGCGTCGTCGGCGCGGTCGTCGGCTCGTCGAACGCCGGTGCAGGCGTGGGCTTCCTCGTCGGCGGGCTCCTCGTCGACGCGTTCTCCGCTCCCGCGATCTTCTGGTTCCTGTTCGGCACTGCTGTCGCGCTCTCCGTCGGCGTCGCCTTCCTCGTTCCCGATACACCCGTTCGGGCCGCCCACCAACTCGATTCCAGAGCCGTCGTGCTCCTCGGGGGAGGGCTTGCCGCGCTCCTCCTCGGGATCTCGAAGGGCCAAGCCTGGGGCTGGACCTCGCTTCGGATCGAGCTGCTCTTCGTATGCGCCGTCCTCGCACTCGGCCTCTTCGCCTGGTCCGAGCACCACGCATCGGAGCCGCTCATCGACCTGCGTCTCGTCGTTCGACGACCGTTCTCCGTGACGAACACGATCGCCCTGCTCTTCGGCTTCTCCTTCTTTATTGCGTTGTTCGTCGTCCCGCAGCTCGGGGCGCTCCCCTCGACGAGCGGTGGGCTCGAGCTCTCCGTCACCCAGGTCGGGCTCGTGCTCTCGGCGACGAGCGTCGCGGGCTTCGTCTCGGCTTCGGTCGTCGGCCGCCTGAACGATCGGATCGGACCGGCTCCATTCGTGGCCGGGGGCGCCGCGCTCGGCGTCCTCGCCTACCTCCTGCTTGCCCTTGCCCATGGAACCGTCGCGGTCGTCGTCCTGGGCTGCGTCGGCGTCGGGCTCGGCTGGGGAGCGATCCCGACCGCGCTGTATCCGCTCGTCCTTCGAAATGCCGGAGCCGACAGGACGGCAACTGCGCCCGGCGTCACGGCCCTCAGCCGAAATGTCGGATCTGCGGTGGGAACCACGGTCGCTGCGGCGGTGATCGTCGCCGCCGCGGGGCTGAGCCCAGCTGACACGGGTTATACGCGTGCGTTCCTCGTCGCCGCAGCCGGCTCCTGCGTCACTTTCGCTGCCGCCGCGCTCCTCCCGCGGCGGGATGGGCCCTTCACCCGACCCGGATGATGCTGCGGCCGGCGAGCGGCTGGCACGGTTCTCCCATGCGCTCGGTCATCGCTCCCGATGCCGTCGAGGCGATCGTCGGCTGGCGCGCGTGGGCGATCAGCGACGTCGCAGGCGCGTTCCGGCTTCGAAGCGTCGTTGCACCGACGCTGTGGCCGGCTCGCGAGGTGCTCGAGGCGGAGTGCCTCCGCCCCGGTCTCCGCCCGTTCCGCCGCTTCGGGCTCGGCCACCACCCGCCCTCGGAGTCATGTGAGTGCGGCGTGTACGCCGCGGACGCATCGACGGCTGCGTCGTACGGAACGCCGCCGGCAGACCGCGTCGATCGCCGCGTCCTCGGCCGGGTCGCGCTCTGGGGCGTCGTCATCGAGTGCGAGCACGGGTGGCGCGCATCGCAGGCGTATCCGTACGAGATCGTCATCCCCGTGCACCGCTTCCGCGACGACAGGCTCGTGCCGCTCGAGGCGCTCGCGTTCGACCTGACCGCCTACGGGGTTCCCGTCACCGTCGTCGACGAGGAAGAGCTGAGCGAGCTCATGCGCGAGAGCGATCGCATCGAGCACTGAGGGATGTGAGGCGCGGCCGCCCGGAACGAAACCCGGTCGACCGCTGACCCACGACCTCACACAACGTCCCCGAAGCCACCGCCGCCAGTGACCTCAGGGGACGGGGTCATGATGCAGTCGTGCGCAGGTCGTCGGTATGACCCGAGTGTGTCAACTGGGAACCGGCGAATGACCCACGAGCGTCAGTCGAAGCCGCTCGTCCCGGCGTACCGTCGAGGACATGGATGAGCACACGGACGGAATCTGCATCCGCTGCGGCGAGCAGCCGGCAATCGACAGCCGCGACTGCTGCCCCGAATGCCACTGGGCCCTCGTCGCGGAGGTCGAGTCGGGCTTCGCGCGCTTCCGCGCCTACCTCGGCGGGTGGGCCGCGTTCCGCGATTGGGAGCTCGCGCACTCTTAGAGGGCGACCCGAACGAGCGATGCGCCGCCCGGCAGTGCTGGGGGGCGCATCGCTGCGTCGTCGGTCTCGTCGCTTCGCTCCGCCTCCCGGCGGCCCCGGCTCTCAGGCGCGAAAGCGGCGCAACTCGTCGTGCGGGTCCCAACCGACGACGTCGACGAGATTGACCAGCACGTCGTTGGCCGCCGCGAGCATCAACGGCGGGTTGACGGGCTCGCCTTCCCACGGGATGAGGATGAACTCGCACATCCCCTCGGTCTCCGTCCAGAAGAGGAAGAGCGAGATCCGCGGATAGAACTCGGCGCAGACTGCAAGCAGGAAGTCGTCGCCGGCCGAAAGCTCCACGTCGAGCGCCGAGGCGAGGTAGATCCGGTCGGCCGGCGAGAGCCGTGAGAAGAAGCGGCATGACCAACCCGCGCTCGACAGCTCGGGGCTGAACTCCTCGACGCGCCGGCAGGCATCGTCGAGCGAGCGGGGCGTATCGCCGTCGTGCAGGTCCGCGCCGATGAAGCTGTCGTCGATATGCACCCGCGCATCGTGCAGCCAGGCGAGACCCGCCCGGGTGACACGCATGCGTCATCTGCATTGCTTCATCTGCGCGGCTTCATCTGCGCGGCGTCATCCGCCCCGGATGACGCTCGAGCCGGAGGCGCTCACGAGAATCGTCAGCGATGATCCAACCGACCTCGATTCAGCAGGCCCCGGTCGAGGACGAGCTCCCTCTCGGACGACTCAACGGCTTCAGCGACGGGGTCTTCGCGATCGCGATCACGCTCCTCGTCCTGGAGCTCGGCGTCGAAGAAGGCGCCCACAACCATCTGCTCCGCTCGCTCCTGCACGAATGGCCCGCATATCTCGCCTACATCACGAGCTTCCTGACGATCGGCGTCGTCTGGCTCCAGCATTCCGAGATAACCGGTGCACTCCGGACGTCGGACGCGACGCTCTACCGGCTGAACCTGCTCGTGCTCCTGCTTGCGAGCTTCCTCCCGTTTCCGACCCGCCTCGCGTCCGAGTTCATCGGCGAGCGGGAGCCGGAACGCATCGCAGTCGTCTTCTACGGCCTGACGCTCGTCGCGCTCACGCTCTCCTTGACCGCGTTCATCCGTTACGCGACGGAGAAGCCACAGCTCGTCAAGGACTCCGTCGAGGCGCGATCCATGGAGCGCGCGCTCCTACGAGCGCCGAGCTACGTGCTCTACCTCATGGGAATCGGTGTCGGGCTCCTACTCCCGACGGCCGGCATCGGGGTGTACTTCGCCTCCGCCCTCTACCGGGGCCTCCCCGCGAAGACCGTTCACCGGCTGCTCTGGCGTCGGTGAGCTAAAGCTCGTCGAGGCTCAGGACACCGCGGCGAAGGCCCTCGAGGACAGCGCCGAGACGCGAATGCACCTCTAGACGCGAGAGCAGCCCACGGATGTGATTGCGCGCTGTCTCGAGAGCGACCCCGAGCCGATCGGCAATCTCCTCGGTGTCGTGTCCCTCCGCGAGAAGGCGGAGGACCTGCTCCTGCCGCGGCGTCAGCGGCTGGCCGTGGTCGGTCCGGCAGACGTGCACCGTGCGAAGCGGGAAGACCACGCCGAGAACGCCGACGACTGCGCCGTCCCGGCGCACAGCGCTCGACCGCACGAGGGCCAGAATCCGGCGTCCGTCGTCGCGCCGCAGCTCGAGCCGGTGCGTCGACGGGGGCACGCCGCGCAGAGCCCGCGCCAGGCGGGCCAGGCCGGCATCGTGCAGCTCGGGGGGCAGTACGTCGAGGAACGACTCGCCGGCGCGGACGCCGAGCAGGTCGGTGACGGCATCGTTCGCCCAGAGCAGCTCACCCTCGCCGTCGATGAAGCCTGCGGGAAGTTCGAGCTCCTCGAAGGCGCGCTCGATGTCCGCCCCGAGTCGGGGCGCTCTGGGGGTCTGGGGTTGAAGGGTGTCGGTCATCGAATGTCGTGGATGGATGAGAGGCCGGGGGATCGAGCCTCTCATCCGCAGCGCTCGCGAACCGCCCGTGCGACCCCGCGCGGATTCGCTGCGCGACCCGCGCGTCGAGCGAGCTGAGGAACGCCCGAGGCGGATCGAGTGCCACTGTGCAGCCTGGCATCGGCGATGTCGATGACCTATGTGGGTCAATCAGCGAAGCGCGAGCGACTTCGCGGCTCACGCCGCGTCCACGACCGGTACTCCCTCGACGGCGGACGATTCCGCACCGGAGGCTGCGGCCGCGTCATTTCGGCGCAGCAGCCACTTCCGGATCTCCGACGCAACGACGACGAGCAGGCCGATGCCGATGCAGACGAGCCACTCGCGGAAGCTCAGATGCACCGTGTGCAGGATCCGCTGGAAGAGCCCGAGCTCGGGTGCAAGGACGATCGCCGCGAGCGACATCCCGGAGAACATCAGGAACTTGCGGTCCTCCAGGAAGTCGAGGTTGAGCAGCGAGCGCCGCTCGTCGAGCGACGCGAACGAGAAGAAGAGATTGGCGAAGGCGAACGTCGTGAGGCCCATCGTCCGGGCGAGCTCCACCGTGCGGTTGTCGTCGCCCCACCAGATGATGCCGAGCGTCCCTGCTCCCATGACGAGGCCCGCGATCGTGAGCCAGACGAGCAGGGAGCGCGTGAGGATCGGGCGGTCCGGCGGGCGCGGCTTCCGCTCCATGAGCCCGTCGCTCGCCTTGCCGTAGCCGAGCCCGACCGCCTGGAACACCTGCGTGGTGAAGTTGACCCACAGGGTCTGCAGCGGCAGGAACGGCACGCCTCCGACCACGTTGAAAATGCTCGCGCCGAGGAACGTGATGATGAACCCGACGAGCACGCCCATCTGGAAGCGGATGTACTTCGTCAAGTTGTCGTAGAGCCCGCGACCGAGCTCCACCGCCTTGACGATCGTCGCGAAGTTGTCGTCGGTGAGGATCATCGCGGCGGCCTCCTTCGAGACCTCCGTGCCGGTGATACCCATGGCGATGCCGATGTCGGCCCGCTTCAGCGCGGGCGCGTCGTTCACGCCGTCGCCGGTCATCGCGACGATCTGACCGTCTCGCTTCAGCGTGTCGACGAGCCGGACCTTGTGCTCTGGTGTCACGCGGGCGATCACGCCGATCTCGCCGATCTGTGCGAGCGCTTCGTCGTCCGAGAGGGCGCCCCACTCCGCCCCGGTGATCGCACGTCCCTCGATGCCGAGCTTCGTGGCGATCGCCTGCGCCGTCACCGCGTGGTCGCCGGTGATCATCCGCACCTTGATGCCCGCGGTCTTCGCCTTGGCGATCGCCGCCTTCGCCTCGGGCCGGGGCGGGTCGAGGATGCCGACGAGCGCGAGAACGGTCATTCCTTCGAGCGCCTCGAGCAGGTCGCGGTTCGGATCGAACGACGCCGGGTCGAAGTCCTTGCGCCCGGTGGCGATGACGCGCAGCCCCTGCTCTGCAAGGCGCGTGTTCTCTGCCATGTAGCGCTCGCGAAAGCCGTCGTCGGCCGCGATCGGCCGTAGCTCGGCGTCGGGCGCCCATGCGGCGCGCGCGAGGAGCTGGTCCGGTGCGCCCTTGACGAACGCGCGGATGACGTCGCGCCCGTCCTCGTTCTCCATGCGATGGAAGGTCGCCATGAGCTTGTACGCGGCGTCGAACGGGAGCACCGCGACGCGCGGGTACGCCTCCCGCGTCGCCGGCACGTCGAGGCCGCCCTTCTCCGCCAGGACGACGAGGGCGCCTTCGGTCGGATCGCCGATCAGCTCCCCATCGCGCGCGACGGCATCCGACGCAAGCAGCATCGGGAGGAGGAACTGCTCTAGCGGCACGTCGGTCTGCCCGGCGGTCCGGAGAAGCGACCCCTCCGGCAAGTAGCCGCTCCCCGAGATCGAGTAGCGGCGACCGGGGATCGTCAGCTCGACGGCCGTCATCTGGTTCATCGTCAGCGTGCCGGTCTTGTCGGAGTTGATCGCCGAGGTCGCGCCGAGCGTCTCCGTGGACCGCAGACGCTTCACGATCGCGCCCGCCTGTGCGAGGAGCTGCGTCCCCATCGAGAGGATCGTGGTCACCACTGCGGGCAGACCGGTCGGGATCGCAGCGACCGCGAAGGCGATCGCTGCGGTGAAGACCGTCGTGAACGTCTCGCCTCTGGAGAGGTTGAGGATGATCGAGAGCGCGACCGAGGCACCGGAGATGAGCAGGATCTGGCTCGTCAGCTTCTTGAGCTGCTTCGTGAGCGGCGTCTCCGTCTCGCCTTCCGAGGAGAGCAGGTGCGAGATGTGGCCGACCTCGGTCGACATGCCTGTCGCAGTGACGACGTAGCGCCCTGATCCGCGCGTCACGTTCGTGTTCATGTAGACCATGTCGGTGCGGTCGCCGAGCGGCGTCTCGGGATCGCCGACCGACTCGAGCCCTTTCGCGACCGGCATGCTCTCGCCGGTCAGCGCAGACTCTGCGACCTCGAGCGTCGCGGCCTCGAGCAGGCGGCCGTCCGCAGGGACGACGTCGCCCGCCTCGATCTGAACGACGTCGCCGGGCACGAGCTGCTCAGCCGGAAGCTCGACGAGCTCGCCGCCCCGGCGCACCTTCGCCTTGATGATCATCATCTTCTGGAGCGCGGCGACCGCCTCGGCCGCCTTCCCCTCCTGACGAAGGCCGAGGACGGCGTTGAACAGGGTCAAGAAGATGATCACGAGCCCGGTCGGGAGCTCTCCGACGGGCCAGATGCTCCCGATGCCGGCGATGAGCAGAACGATCTGCATGCCGTCCTGGTACTGGCGGACGAAGGCGCGCCAGCGGGGCTCGCCGGCCTTGACGGCGAACATGTTCGGTCCGTAGGTCGCGAGACGCGAAGCAGCCTCGGTCGGCGGCAACCCCTGGGTCGCATCCACGTCGAGGCCGCCGGTCACCTGCTCGGGCGGCAGTGTGTACCAGTGCTTCTCGGGCTCTACCTGCGGCGTCGGAGCCGCTACGGTCGTCGCCATCGCGTCATCCGCTCCTTCCTAGCTCAGGGCACCCGTCTCGGACGTCGCCGACACGAGCAGATCCTCCGACCTACGCGAGAGATGTGCGTCATCCGAAGCGGATGATCGACGCCACGGCCGCTCCTTCGTCCAATCCGGATGATGGCCCTGCACGCAGCGTCCGTTATTCACCCTGCATGGCGAGGCGGAACTCGACAGAGCTCGCTTCGATCCCGATTGTCCTCGTCGGGCTTGGCGCGCTCTTCGCGGTGCTGTACGCGGCGAACGTGGGCCCGATCGTCTTCATCGTCGTCGGGGCGGTAGCGCTCGCGGCCGTGGTCGCACTCGCGGTGGCGCTCGCGCGTAGGGCAAACCGCGACGACGCTTTCGAGGGCGCGGCGGCGCCGGCGACCGACGGGGTCCACCGCGTCCTCGTCGTCACCGACGGCCCGTGGCTCGTACGCGACGTTCAGGAGCTCTCACCCAACGGCTTCGACCCGCGAAGCTCCGTCTATGTCGTTGCGCCGCCGATGAGCTCGGGGCTCGACCGCTGGGCCGGCAACGAGGAGTCGTATGCGCAGGCGAGTGAAGACCTCGGCGCGACGCTCGACGCGCTGCAGCGCCTCGGCGTCAAAGCCGAAGGCCACGTCGGCGCACACGACCCGATTCAGGCCGCAGACGAGGCACTCCGTGAGTACCCCGCGAACGAGATCCTTTTCGTCGTCGGCCAGAAGCGCAGCACGAGCTGGCGGGACCACGCGGTCGTCGACACCGCGCGCACCCGCTACCCCGTGTCGGTGCACGAGTCGAACGGCCTGCGCGCAGTCTGAGCGGTCCAAACCGGTGACAGTCACCGGGTATCGCCAGGCCAGACATCCGGCGCCAGTCGCGCCACACAACGACATCGCCCGCCCTCCCAGGCGCGCAAATTGGCCCGTCACAAATCGTCACCAAGTGGCGAACAAGTCGTAACCCGTGACTGTCACCGGTTTTCGAGCTGCAGCTAGGCAGCTCCGACGAGCTCGAGCCCCGCTGCGTCCGCCGCGACGACGGTTCCGCCTCGCCGCGGAGCAGCTTCTCCGTGTCCGTGATCGAGCCGATCGCTGCGAAGCCACCTGTCCGCTCGACGAAGTTGCAGGCTGCGCGCACCTTCGGGCCCATCGATCCCTCGGCGAACTCCGAGCCGGCGAGGGCCTCGGGGGTCGCGCGACGGATTGCGCGCTGCTCCGGTGTCCCCCAGTCCGTGTACACCGCGTCGACGTCGGTGACGATCAGGAACGCGTCGGCGCCGAGGTCGGCGGCGAGCAGTGCGGTTGCGAGATCCTTGTCGATCACTGCCTCGACACCGACGAGCTGCTTGCCCGCAGGTACGTCTTCGTCGGTGTACATGACCGGGATCCCGCCGCCTCCGGCGCAGATGACGACGCATCCCGTCTCGAGGAGCGCCCTGATCGCCTCGATCTCGAAGATGCGTTGCGGGACGGGCGAGGGGACGACGCGGCGGTAGCTCTCGCCGTCCGGCTTGAACGTCCAGCCCTTCTCACCTGCGAGCCGGTCGGCCTCGTCCTTCTCGTAGACGGGGCCGATCGGCTTTGTCGGGTTCCCGAAGGCGGGATCGGCAGCGTCGACCTCGATCTGCGTGAGCAGCGTGGCGAGGTGCCTGTCGAAGGGAAGCTCGTTGCCGAGCTCCTGCTGGATGACGTAACCGATCATGCCTTCGGTCTGGGCGTCGAGCACGTCGAGCGGGTACGTCTCGACCGGCGTGTACGCGGCACCCTGGAGCGCAAGGAGCCCACCTGAGGCCCGTTGCCGTGCGAGACCACGAGCTCGTTCTCGCGTGCGAGCGGTGCGAGAGCGCGACATGCGATCCGGGCATTGGCACGCTGGTTCTCGGCCGTGAGCGGCTCGCCGCGCTTCAGCAGCGCGTTCCCCCCGAGTGCGACGACGATGCGCACGTTCAGCTCCCGAGGGTGGCGACCATGACCGCCTTGATCGTGTGCATCCGGTTCTCCGCCTCGTCGAAGACGATCGACGCGGGGGACTCGAAGACCTCCTCGGTCACCTCGAGCGACTCGAGGCCGATACTTCTCGAGGATCTCCTGGCCGACCTGGGTGTCGGAGTTGTGGAACGCCGGCAGGCAGTGCATGAACTTCACGTCGGGATTCCCGGTAAGGGACATCGTCTTCGCGTTCACCTGATACGGCAGGAGCAGCTTGATCCGCTCTGCCCACACCTCGTCGGCCTCCCCCATCGAGACCCAGACGTCGGTCGCGAGGACGTCGCAGCCCAGGACCGCTTCTTCGACGCTCTCGGTGAGTGTGATCCTGCCGCCCGTCGATTCCACGATCTTGTTCGCGCTGTCGACGATCTCCTTGCGCGGCCACAGCGACTTCGGGCTGCAGATTCGGACGTCCATGCCGACCTTCGCGCCGCCGATGATGTACGTGTCGGCCATGTTGAAGCGCGCGTCGCCGAGGTAGCAGAACGAGACCTCGTCGAGCGGCTTCGGCACGTGCTCGCGGATCGTCAGGAAGTCGGCGAGGATCTGCGTCGGATGCCATTCGTCGGTGAGCCCGTTGTAGACGGGGACGCCGCCCACGCCGCGAGCTCGTCCGCCGCGGTCTCTGCAAAACCGCGGTACTCGATCGCATCGTAGAAGCGGCCGAGCACGCGGGCGGTGTCCTTGACGGTCTCCTTGTGGCCCATGTGCGATCCGCTCGGGCCGATGAAGGTGACATGTGCGCCCTGGTCGTACGCGGCAACCTCGAAGGCGCAGCGGGTTCGCGTCGAGTCCTTCTCGAAGATCAGCGCGATCTCCCGACCGACGAGCCGCTTCTCTTCGCGGCCCGCCTTCTTCGCGGCCTTCAGCTCGGCGGCGAGATCGAGCAGATAGAGGATCTCTTCCGGCGAGTAGTCGTTGAGGGTGAGGAAGCTTCTTCCACGGAGATCGGTCTCGGTCTTCATCGTGTGGGCGTCCTTTCAGGCATCGCGGCTGACGGGGCAGGTCATGCAGTGGCCGCCGCCGCGGCCCCGGCCGAGCTCCTGGCCGGCGATCGTGTGCACTTCGACTCCGGCGGCGGACAGACGCTCGTTCGTCGCCTCGTTGCGCTCGTACGCCACGACGACGCCGGGCGAGAGCGCGACGACGTTGTTTCCGTCGTCCCATTGGTTCGCTCGGCTTCGAACTCGTCGCCGCCCGTCGGAACCGCACGGAGACGCTCGATGCCGAGCGCATCCGCGACCTCGTCCATGAACGGCCGCTCCGACAGTGACACGGCGAGCCCGCCGTGCCGTCGGGCGTATAGAGAACGGGCAGGATCTGGTTACGACGGGCTCGTAGATCGTGACGAGGTCTCGGTTGCAGAACGTGAAGACCGTGTCGAGGTGCATCGCCGCGCGCTCGCGCGGCATCAGCGCCCCGATCACGAGGCGCGCTGCATCGGCTGCGAAGAGGTTGGAGGCGAGGATGCTGACCGCGCGTGCGTTGCTTCGCTCGCCCTGACCGACGAGCACGACGCCGTTCCCGATCGGCATGATGTCGCCGCCCTCGATCGATGCGCCGCCCCAGTCGTGGTCGAAGCCTCCGAACCAGATCGGAGCTTCGCGTCGCGGAACCGCGGGTGGAAACGGTAGACCGCCTCGAGGTTCAGTGTCTCGTGCTGGCGCGCCGGCCAGTACATGTGGTTGATCGAGACACCGCCGTAGATCCACGCACTCGTGTCGCGCATGAAGAGCTGGTTCGGCAGCGGAGCGATGACGAAGTCGGTCGGGCGCATTGCGCGCGAGATGACCGAGGCCATGTCGTCAGGCAACTCGGACACGGTGATGCCTCCGGTCAGGCGGCGTGCGAGCTCGTCGGCCGGCATGACGGTCATCCACGCGGTCAGCTCGTCCGAGAACATCGTCGTCACTTCTTCGGGCCGGAGCCGGCGGAGAGGAGCCACTGCCGCGCCTCCTTGTCCTTCAGCGTCTCGGTCAGCATCTCGTGGAAGAGGAGAACTTCCACACCCTCCTCGCGCATGAGGTCGACGAAGGCGTCGAACTCCTGGCGCGCGCGCCGCACCCAGATGACGTCGTCGAAGAGAAGCTCGTGGCAGTTCGACGGCGAAAGCCGTTCATGCGCGAGATCGGGTCGATGCACCATCACGGTACGGAGCGTTCCGACCTCGGAGTTCGCGCCGAGCGCCGGTGCAGTCACTGTGCTCATCGCACGGGTCTCCTTTCGAGATTCATTCGACCGCCGCCGCGATGCCGATGAAGGCGCAGCAGACGACGAAAACGACGACCAGGAACGGCCAGACGAACTTCAGGTAGCGGTTGTAACCGATCTTCGAGAGCGCGAGGCCGCCCATGATCACCGCCGATGTCGGTGTCACGAGGTTCACGAATCCCGAGGCGGATTGGAACGCCGTGACGACGATCGAGCGTGAGACGCCGGCGAAGTCGGCGAGCGGCGCAAGGATGGGCATGACGAGAGCGGCATGCCCCGACGACGATGGGACGAGGAACGCGATCGGGATGTTGACGATGAACGCGAGGATCGCGAACGTGCCCGAGGAGAGGCCGGAGACGGCGTTCTCCATCCAGTGGAGGACAGTGTCCGTCATATACGAGTTCTTCATGACGACGGTGATGCCACGAGCGAAGACGATGATCAGCGCTGCGCCGATGAAGTCGGCCGCACCGGCGACGATCGTGGTGACCGTTCCTTCCTCGCCGAGCCCCGCGATTATCCCGATGACCACGGCCATCAGCAGGAAGAGCACGACGGCCTCGGGGAAGTAGAAGTCGTGAAATGTCGGTAGCGGGAACTGCTTGCCGAAGCCCTCCTGCCAGAGATCGTTCCAGGGGATGAAGCCGTAGATCATCAGCGCGAACGTCCCGCCGAAGAGCACGAGGACGATCGTCTGGCGAACCGTGAGGCTCGGGACGTCGCTCACGATGCTCTCTGCGTCGGCCGCGTCGGCGGCGGACACGCCGACGACCGACTTCCCTGGATCGCTGCTCACCCGGCGCGCGTACCAGATGACATAGGCGATCGCGCACGACACGAGCACGACCCACAGCGCGATGCGGAGCCCGATCCCGTCGCCGATGCTGACCCCGGCCGCATCGGAGCCGACACCGGTGGCGAACGGGTTGACGGTCGAGCCGATCACACCCGAGCCGGCGCCGAGGAAGATGATCGCCGCCGCGACCATCCGGTCGTAGCGGAGAGCAAGTGTCAGCGGAACGAGCAGCACGAAGAAGCCGAGCGTCTCCTCCCACATCCCGTACGACGTGCCGCCGAGCGCGAAGACGCACATCAGGATGGCGATCAGGATCGCCCCGCTGTGGCGGAAGCGCACGGCCAGGCGACCGATACCGGTCTGGATCGCCTCTGTCTTCATCGTCACGGTGATGAACGCGCCGACGGCGAGAACGAAGAAGAAGATCGCCGCGGATCCGTACAGAAGGCCCGATCTCCCACGGGCCGACGAAACCGTTCGATGCCTCCACGCCGTACAGCCCGTTCGGTGGCGCATTCCAGAGCGTCTTGAAGCGGTAGGTGAACGACGTGTCGACGCAGTTGCTGCCCGGCACGAGCTCGGCGCCCGGAGCCGACACCGCATCGGCGGGCGCAACGCCGGTCTCGCCCGGAGAGTCGACGACGAGCGCCTCGCCGCCGGCCGCGACCGCGGAGCACGACGGCAGCTCGTGATAGGTGCCCGGGACCGGCGAGCCGCCGGCGTCCTTGTCGTACACCCCGGCAGGAACGAAGAACGACGCAATCCAGACGAGCGCGAGCACGATCGCGAGGACCGTGAACGCGGTCGGGAACTTGAACTTCTTCGCGGGCGCCGCATCCGGCGTCGATCCCGCCGCCGGTGGCTCTTCCGCCGGAAGCGTCGGCGCGCCGGGCTCGGACATGCTCCGATCGTCGACTCGTAGTCGCTGCGCAGCATCATCCCAACGGGACGAACGGCCTGCTCAAAAGAGCGCGATCTCAGGCGTTCTGACCTGCGAGGTACAGCAAAGCGGCTCGAACGCGCCGGCTGACGTCGCGCTCGTCGCCGAGCTCGAGCGACGCGAAGATCGCGCGCACGTGGCCCTCGACCGCACGCTTCGTGATCACGAGCCGTTCGGCGATCGCCGCGTTGCTCCAACCTTCGGCGATGAGGCCGAGGATCTCGAACTCGCGCGGCGTCAGCGTGCCGAGCCGTTGACTCTTTCGCTTTCGTTCGCGCGCGAGCAACTCCTCGACGATTCGTGCGTCGACGACCGAGCCACCGACCGAGACTTCGCGCACCGCGCGGTTGAGATCGCCCGGATGGCGGACGCGCTCTTTCAGCAGATACGCGCGCCCGCGTGAGCCGTCCTCGAACAGTGTCGTCGCATAGACGGGGTCGGCGTGCTGGCTGAGGACGACGACGCCCACGTCCGGATGCGTCCGACGGAGCTCAGCGGCGAAGCGGATGCCTTCATCGGTCTCCGTCGGCGGCATCCGTATGTCGGTGACGACGACGTCCGGTCCCAACGCGCCGACGCCCGTGCGGAGCGACTCGAGATTCTCGAATGCGCCCAGAAGGTCGACATCGGGCAGCTCCTCCAGCGCGCGCGAGATCCCCTCGCGGGCGAGATAGCTGTCCTCACCGAGTACGACGCGGATGCTCAAGATCTCTCGAAGGAGCGTACTTGGCGCCAAAGCGGGGTTTCTTTCTGCCTGCGGATGGCGATATCGTTTCGACGTCCCTGCGGCGACGGAGAGCATGGGTTCGGTACCGGACATCGAGCGTTCACGAGTGCAGGCTGCGCTTTCGGCCCGCCTCCTCTCGTGCTGGGACCGCCTCGAGGACGCCGTCTCCGAGCTCGTCGCACTGCACGAGATTCCCGAGACCGAGATCCTTGCGCGCGTCCGCTTGACGATCGCCGAGGAACAGGAGCCGGACGAGCTCGCCCGGAGCGGGAGCTAACCCCCACCTGACTCAGGTGCGTGCACTGTGGCCGTGTCCAACTATCGGCCGCGACCATGGTCCCCGTGGAACATTCCATCCTCTTCGCGGAGGGCCCTGAGGACGCGCTCATCGAGACCTCCGGGCAAGCTTCCATGCCGGGGCTCGACGCGGTCGTCACCGCCCTCCTCGGCGACGAGCGCTATCTACCGGCGATGGCCCTGCTCTTCGACCACTCCCAGCTCGACTGGCAGGAGCTTCGCGCCGAGGACATCGTCCGCCGGCTGCACATGCCCCTGAAGGCCGCCGACCTGCTCGGCCCGAGGCGGATCGCCGTCGTCGATGCCGATCCACGCTTTGCCGAGGCGCGGCGCTTGCGGCACGACGAGCCGACCTGGAAGGCCTTCACCTCGGTCGAAGACGGGCGCGCCTGGCTCGACGAGAGCTGACGCCTGGCCACAGCTGCCAGGATCTGCGATCTTCACTTGATGTCGGAGATCGCAGGCCGCGCGATCGAGCGCGCGACAGGCCGCATCCGCCTGCCGATCCTCGTAGGCATCCTCGCCCTCGCCGGCGCGTACTACGGGGCCGCGAAGATCGGCTACGTCTTCGGGATCACCGGCCCGATCGCCGCGATCATCTGGCTCCCCGTCGGCGTCGGAATCGCCTTCCTCTACATCGGCGGCCTGCGTTTCGCGCCCGGCATCGTCCTCGGCGACCTCCTCGCAAACGACTACTCGACGCTGCCGCTCGGCTCGGCGCTGGCGCAGACGGCCGGCAACCTGCTCGAGGTCGTCGTGGCCGTCGTCATCCTGCGCCGCCTCGTTCCGCGGGGCTCGCCGATCGCGACCGTCCGCGGCGTCGGGTGCCTGGTGCTGTCCATCGGGATCGGGACGGCGTTGAGCGCAACGATCGGCTCCGGGTCGTCGTGGGCCGGCCGGGTGATCGGACTTCACAGCCTGCCGACCGTGTGGCGGACGTGGCTTCTCGGCGACTTCGTCGGAGCGCTCGTCGTCGTTCCGCTCGCAATTGCCTGGAACCATCTGCCGTCGCCCACCTGGTGGAGGGCACGCGGCGTCGAGACAGCGATCATGCTCATGGCGATCGCCGCCTCGACGGTTCTTGCCTTCCAGAGCGAGGACTCGCTGATCTATCTCGTGTATCCGGCTCTTGCCTGGGCGTCGCTGCGGCTCGGAAAGCGTGGCGCAACGCTCGCCGTGGTGACGACGGCGGTCCTCGTCGCCTGGCGGACGGCACAGAACGTCGGGCCGTTTCACTTCCAGTCGATCACCCGGACAGTGCTCAGCACGCAGCTCTTCATCATCGTCGCGGCTCTTTCGACCCTGTTGCTCGCGGCCGCGACGTCCGAGCGTGAGTCGCTTGCGGATGAAGCGCGGCAGTCGCGCGCACGGCTGGTCGAGGCGGCAGATCTAGAGCGGCGCCGCATTGAGCGCAATCTGCACGACGGCGCTCAGCAGCGCCTCACCGCACTCGCCTACAAGCTGAGGAACGCGCTCGACAAGCCGTCGGCGCCGACCGCCGCCGTGCTCGAGGAAGCGGAGAGCGAGCTTCTCGTCGCGATCGACGAGGTCCGCGAGCTGGCGCACGGTATCCGCCCGAGCATCCTGTCGGATCTCGGCCTCGCGAATGCGATCAAAAGCATCGCGGCGCGCTCGATCGTGCCAATCACATTGCGCGAGCTGCCGACGGAGCGTTTCGACGAGACGACTGAAGCGACGGCGTACTACGTCGTCGCAGAGGCAGTGGCAAACGCGCACAAGCACGCCGATCCGATGATGATCGCCGTGCGTGCGCACAGCTCCCACCGATTCCTGACGGTCGAGATCGCCGACGACGGCCGCGGGGGGGCCCGCGAGGAGAACGGGCTCGGGCTCCAGGGCCTCCGAGACCGGGTCGAGGCCGTCGGCGGCACATTCGCGGTGTCGAGCCCCCCCGGCCGCGGCACGCGGGTCACCGCGATCATCCCCGCTACCGCCTGACCCCCATCCCCCATTTGGGGTGATGCGGCACACGCCGCACGGCGCGACGATCGCTCGCGGGACGATGACCTCTGCAGTCGCCAGACCAGCACCGCCGACAACCGCGTCGTCGGCGTTCGTGATCGGACGGGGCCGCAGAATCGCGATCTGGGCGTTGATCGTCTGCGCGAGCATCATCGGTTTCGTCAGCATCCTCACGACCTGGGTCGAGCGGCAGATGCTCGACAACCACGCCTGGGAGAACGCGAGCACACAGGTCATCCAGAGCAAAGACGTGCGGACGGCGCTCTCGACCTACCTCGTGAACCAGCTGTACGGCAGCGTGGACGTCGCCGGCTCGCTCGAGCAGCAGCTTCCCGCGAACCTCAAGCAGCTTGCGGACCCGATCGCGAGCGCGCTTCGGCAGCCCGCAACGGCGACCGCCGCCGCCATCCTGGCCCGCCCGCGCGTCCAGCAGCTCTGGATCAATGCGACGACGCTCGCGCACGAGAAGCTCGTCAACGTCCTCGAGAACAAGACCGGCCACGGGATCGACACCGGGAGCGGCGTCGTGACGGTCAACCTCCGCGCGGTCGTGACGGAGCTCGCGGCGGAGCTGGGGCTCCCCGGCAAGATCGTCGCGCAGCTGCCGGCGGATACCGGTGTGATCACCGTCATGCGCTCGGATCAGCTGTCCGCCGCGCAGACCGGCGTCCGGGCCGTCCATATCTTGAGCGCATGGCTGCTCGTCCTTGTGCTGGCGATGTTCGCGCTCGCCATCTACCTCGCGCGCGGTGCGCGCCGTACGACGCTGCGGAACGTCGGCTGGGCATTCATCATCATCGGCCTGCTCGTGCTCATCGTCCGGCGCTGGCTCGGGAACTACGCGATCGACGAGCTCACCTCACCGAGCTACAAAGGCAGCATCCACGACGTCTGGTTGATCGGAACGTCGATCCTCGGCCAGATCGCGGCGGCGAGCATCCTCTACGGGCTCTTCGCTGTCGGGGCGGCAGTGCTGGCCGGCCCCACACGCGCGGCGGTCGCGCTGCGCCGATTGCTCGCTCCGGTGCTCAACCACCAGCCTGCGATGGCCGCGGCCGCCGTGGCGGCGGTCTACCTCCTGCTCGTGCTCTGGGGCCCGACCCACGCGCTGCGCAAGTGGTGGGGGATTCTCTTCTTCGCAGCGCTTCTCGCCGCCGGCACATACGTCTTGCGGCGGCAGACGCTCGCCGAGTTCCCGGACGCCGGCGAGCCGAAGCCCGAGCTCGCGGCACCGCCTCCGCACGCCGGCTGAGGAGGCTCAGATGAAGAAGTGGGTGCCTCTCGGTTTCCTCGGCGCCGCGCAGTTCATCATGGTCCTCGACAGCAGCGTCATGAACGTCTCGATCTCGCAGATCGTCGCCGACCTCAACACGACGATCCAGGGCGTTCAGCTCGCAATCACGATGTACACGCTCGTCATGGCGGCGTTCATGCTCCTCGGCGCTCGCCTCGGCGACATCTGGGGTCGGAACCGCACCTTCGCAATCGGCCTCGGCGTCTACGGGATCGGCTCGTTGACGACGGCACTGAGCCCGAGCCTGCCCGTGCTCCTACTCGGATGGTCGCTCGTCGAAGGACTCGGCGCGGTGCTCGTCATCCCGGCCATCGCGGCACTGATCGTCACGACGTACGAGGGCAAAGACCGAGCCCTCGCCTATGGCCTGATCGGCGGCGTGTCGGGTGCAGCCGTCGCCGCCGGCCCATTGATCGGCGGCTGGGTGACGACGACGTTCAGCTGGCGCTGGGTCTTTGCCGCGGAGACCGTCGTCGTCGCCGTGATCCTGCTCTTCCGCAAGCGGATGGCAACGGCGCCAATGACGGCTCGCCGGCCGCACCTCGACGTCGTGGGAGCGGCGATCTCGGCGGCGGGACTCGGCCTGATCGTGTTCGCGGTTCTCCAGAGCAGCACGTGGGGCTGGATCGAGCCGCACAACCCGCCGTCGATCAACGGCAACGACATCACGCCGCTCGGCTTCTCGGTCGTCCCCTTCCTCATTCTCATCGGCTTCGCGCTTCTTGTCGGCTTCAGCGACTGGGAGCGTCACCTCGAGCGGACGGGTCGTGACACGCTCCTCGACCGGTCGCTCCTGAAGATCGGCCATCTCCGCGCCGGGCTCGCCACGCTGGGCGTCCAGCAACTGGTACTGATGGGGACGTTCTTCGTGCTGCCTGTCTACCTGCAGGTCGTGCTCGGCCTCGATGCGTTCGAGACCGGAAAGCGGCTCTTCCCGATGTCGATCGCAATGCTCGCGGCTGCGCTCACAGGCCCGCGGCTCGCAGTGCGCTTCGCCCCCAAGCGCGTGGCTCAGCTCGGTCTCGTCGCGATCGCCGTCGCGGCGACGATCCTCGTCGACACGATCGACGTGGAGCTCACTGGTTGGGAGTTCCCGCTGGCGCTCGTGATCTTCGGAATCGGTGCGGGTCTTCTCGTCTCGCAGCTCGGCAACGTGATCATGTCGTCGGTCGACCAGTCGAAGGCCAACGAGGCCGGCGGCCTTCAGGGCACGGCACAGAACCTCGGCGCCTCGCTCGGGACGGCGCTGATCGGCGCGGTGCTTCTCACTGCGCTCACCGCGGGGTTCGTCTCGCGCGTGACCAACGATCAGTCGCTTCCGGCGCATGCGCGAGAGCAGATCGAGGCGACCGCGTCCGCAAGCGGCCTCGAGGTCGTGCCCGTCGCGGACGTGGAGCAAGCGGCCCTCGACGCGGGCCTCTCCCGGAGAGACGCCGAGAGCGTGGCCTCGTCGTACGGCGATGCGCTTCTCGACGCGCTGAAACGGTCGCTCGGCGCCGTCGCGTTCCTCGCCTTCCTCGGCCTCGCCTTCACGCGGGGTTTACCCGCACGATCGACCGGACGCGAGCCCGCCGAGGAAGCGCTGCCGCCTCCTGCAGTCGAAGCTCCGGTGTAGCCGCGTCAGTGCCCGGGAGACCGCACCGCGCGCGTCTCCCGGACGCGCTCGTACTCGTCCGGAGTCAACCAGACCGGCTGAAAGCACTGCGCTGACTCGCATTCGCAGAAGAACGCGACCGGCTGCGTCCGCGCCTCCTGCAAGCTCTCCCAGATCAGATCGTTGACGCGGTGCTTGTGCGCGCTCTGCGGAGCGATCTTCGCGGTCTCGTCGGCAACGGATGCCATCCCGGTCTCTCCTCCATCCTGCATGAGTTGATGCAGTGTCCGCGAATACGCGGTGCGCAGTCATCGCCCACTAAGGGTGACGCCTTGCCAGCGGCTCAGATGTCCTCGTCGACCTGCTCGAGCGGTTCGGTCGCGGTCACGATGTTCGCCGCGGCCGAGACGACCCGCGGGGCGCCGATGATCGGCGCCACCGCGATGAGCGCTCCGACAATGGTGTCGGTGTCGGGCGGGTCGTCCCCGAGATGCATGTACCACGAGATCAAGGGCGCATCGAGTGCAGCGAGCGCAGCGATCTCCGCGACACGGAATGTGTCTTCCTCGAGGCCGGATGCCTTTTGCGCCTCGAGGCGTTCCTGGTTCAGCCCTCCGATGCGGCTGAGATCGCCCTCCGCGAGCTCGCGAAGAAGCGCCTCGTCGAGCGGCGTTCGGCCGGTCACGAGGCGGATGCCCCCCGTGGACGGGTCGGTGTCATGTCGATCGGAGGACCGCCCAGCTTAGGCGATCGTCGTTTCGCGACTCGAGGCCACGATCATGTAGACGAGGACGCCGAGCAACGGCAGGAAGATCACGAAAACCGTCCACCCAGCCTTCTCCCAGCCGGTGTGATCCGTGCGCCGGAAGTTGTCGGCGAGCACCATGATCAGGAGCCAGATCCAGATCACCCAGGCGAAGAAGATGAACATCGTCCACATGATGTTCAGGAACGGATAATCCACAGCGAACAACATCGAGAACACCTTTCCTTGAGGATTTCAGCCGACTATGTCGAGCCGACCGCCGCTGCGACATCGTCCGAACGGGGTGAACGCGAAACGGGCCGGAGTTCAAGCGGCAGCCGAAAAACCACGGTCTCAGGTGCCTGCGCTTCGAGCACCGTGACGTCGGAGACGCCACGCGCGCGGAACCAGTCGCAGACCCGCTCCACCAGCCGCTCGGGCGTCGAGGCGCCGGCGGTCACCCCGATCGTCTCGAAGCTTTCCAGATGGTCGGCATCGAGTTGCGAGGCGTCTTCGATAAGCCAGGCAGGCGCTCCCGCTGCGACTGCCGTCTCGACCAGGCGTTTCGAGTTCGAGCTCTCGTTCGAGCCGATCACGATGACGGCGTCGACTTGCTTCGTAAGCTCCTTGACCGCCTGCTGGCGGTTCGTCGTCGCGTAGCAGATGTCCTCGGAGCGAGGCCCGACGATTCGCGGAAAGCGCTCCCGCAGGGTCGCGATGATCTCGGCTGTGTCGTCGACGGACAGTGTTGTCTGCGTGACGTAGGCGAGAGGATCCTCCTCCGGCAGCTCGATCGTCTGCGCGTCTTCGACCGTCTCGACGAGCACGACCGCGTGCGGCGCCTGCCCGGTCGTGCCGATCACCTCGTCGTGTCCTGCATGGCCGACGAGCACGATGTGATGGCCCGCGTCGGCGAAGCGGCGAACCTCGCCGTGCACCTTCGACACGAGCGGGCACGTCGCGTCGATCGTGACGAGCCTCCGCGCCACCGCCGCCCGATGAACGGCGGGCTCGACCCCATGGGCCGCCAAGACGAGCCGGGCGCCTTCCGGGACATCGACCTCCGAGTCGACGAAGACTGCACCTCGAGCCTCGAGATCCGCCACGACGTGCGCGTTGTGCACGATGTGCTTGCGGACATAGATCGGGGCGCCGTAGGAGTCGAGGGCTCGAACGACCGTCTCGACCGCACGCTCGACGCCGGCGCAGAAGCCGCGATGCTCGGCGACGAGCACACGCCTCACGTCAGATTCGGCAGCGCTCGCAGCCGTCTCGCGAAAGGAGGCGCCCGCATGAACAGCGGCGGCGCCGGACGCGCGCTTGCAACAGGCCGCCGGCGACTCCGATGCGGATCATGGCGAACCCGGCCGTCGCCGTCAGCGCCGTCAGCAGAGCCGCGTGGCTCGTCATTCGACGTCCTCCCGCGATGCCCGATGCCGTGCTGCGACGAGTGCAGCAGCGACACCGACCGCTACGAAGACCGCGCGTTGAATGCTGCGTCGCCGTTCGGCGCGACGCCGCTCCTCACTTTGTAGGACAGCCTCGAGAACGACGCGGCGCGCGGCGCGCGCAACGGTGCGACGAAGCTCGTCGCTTATCGAAGGCGTCGGCGTCGTGGATGCGATGGCGAGCATCGCGTCCAATGCTCGGCCGGCCAGGCGACTGGTGTCATCGATGCCGACCGCCCTGCTCATCGCCTCGGACACTCCTCTCGGCCACTCACCGGTACATCATCCGGAGAGGATGAACCGATAGCCCTGTCCGCGCACCGTTTCGATTCGCGCAGGCTGATGCGACTCGCTCTCGACCTTCGCGCGCAGCTTCGAGATGTGCACCTCACACGTCCTCCCGCTTCCGACGTGGGCGCTGTTCCAGAGCGCTTCCATGATCGCCGCCCGGCTGACAACGCGGCCCGGTTGATCGGTGAGCAGCACGAGCAGGCGAAACTCGGACGGGGTCAACCGGACGTTCTCGCCTGCGACGAGCACGCGCCCGCGGTCGAGGTCGATGCGGACGTCTCCGAGCACGCGCACGTGTGGACGCGAGCCGATCGTGGGATCGACGATCTCACGCGCGATCCCCTCGATCGCGAGGAGCTCGCGCGCCTTCGTGAACACCGGCGTGTTTCGCTGCTCGACCCAGACGATCGACCCGTCCTTCCGGACCCAGCGGACGACGATGGGCACGCGGCCGGTGCCACGGGCGAGCAGGTCGTGCACGATCGCGCGGTCGTCGCGATGGACGAGCTTCAACGCAGACGTCGGATCGGCATAGAGCTCGTCCGGCGAGAAGCCGGCGACGCGCATGATCGCGCGGCTGACGAACTCGTAGCCCGGAGGCTGGAGCCGGTAGCGAAATACGACATCCGGCGCTCGCTCGATAAGGCGGAGGAGGTCGTGCTCTCCAAAGCTCTTACCGGCGCGGGCGCCTCGTGGTGTGACACGCGGGCGGGCCGGCGGCGCCATCGCCATATCCCACCCTGTACCGGTGCTCGTGACATCGCCCGAAGAGGGTGATCACCGCTCCGGTCCCCGGGTTTTCACTTGCGGCGGTGCGTTCCGACCGGTGTTCGGTCTCGAGCCGCCGCACGTTCCTCAAGAAATGTGGTGCCTGACTTCGGCGACGAGCGGCTCGCGGAGCGCTGTCTGCATATGTATTCGTTAAGAGTACCCTGTGCAACAGCGACCCCGAGCAGTAGCATCGAGCGGGC
Source organism: uncultured Actinomycetes bacterium (assembly GCA_963794045.1). Lineage (GTDB taxonomy): Bacteria > Actinomycetota > Thermoleophilia > Gaiellales > Gaiellaceae > Palsa-739. The sequence goes on along the minus strand of CAWCCJ010000007.1, from coordinate 104,896 downwards.
GAAGGGTCGGCCAAACCTCCCGCCACCTATTCGCTCTCCGCTCGAAAACCGCAGCGGAAGTAAGGAGAACGACGCCGGTCCTTTCGTGGCTGGCCGCCCCCAAAGGCGGGAGGACGGTATTCCACCAGTTTCGAACATTTCGCGCTCCGCCGCCGCCAAAGTCGACCCGTCGACTGCTGCGGGTGCACTCGAGGACGGCTCATTCGAGGATGGGCCACTCGAGGATGAGAGCGTCACGCTGCTCGAATCGAAGCTTGCGGTTCCGGTGCAGCGCCCCGGGAGCATGGCGCGTGCGGGCCTCGTCAACCGCCTTCGCGTTGCCCGGGGTGCGCCGGTCGTGCACGTCACCGCGCCGGCCGGTTACGGGAAGACGACCGCAGTCGCGGAGTGGTCTCGTAAGGACGGGCGGCCGTTCGCCTGGTACGGCGTCGACGAGGTCGACGACGCTGCGGATTTCGTCGGGCACCTGGCAACCGCCGTCAGCCGCGCCGTCAGCGCCGACGAGACCGCGATCCGTGCGCGAGGCCCGGACGAGACGATCGCATTCCTCCGCCACGCAATCGTTGAGTCGCGGATGGACGTCGTCGTGGTCCTCGACGACGTCGACCTGCTGCACGGGCCGGAAGCGGCTCGGCTGCTCGCCCGCTTCGCCGAGGAGCTGCCGCACGGGTCGCAGCTCGTTCTGATCACTCGCTCGGAGCCGCCGCTTCCCCTGGCGCGCTTCCGCGCGCGCGGGCAGCTCGTCGAGTTCGGCGTCGATGATCTCCGCTTCACAAACCGTGAGGCTGCCGTGCTGCTTCGCGTTTCCGGCGTTGAAGCGCAACAGAGCGAGCTGGTGGAGCTGACCGAGGCCGTCGAGGGCTGGCCGGCAGGGCTGTATCTCGCAGCGCTCTCCATGCGATCGTCCGGCGGAAGACCGACCGAGGCCACAGTCGGGATGATGTTCGACTACTTCCGCGGCGAGCTGCTCGCGCGGATGCCGGACGACGAGGTGCAGTTCCTGACGCGCATCTCCGTGCTCGAACGGCTCACGGGCCCGCTCTGTGACGCCGTCGCCGAGACGACCGGCTCCGCCGACCTCCTCGAGCGACTCGAGCGTTCCAACCTCTTCGTCGTCCCGCTCGACCGCGAGCGCCGTTGGTACCGGATTCACAGCGTGTTCCGCAGAACGCTCCAGGCCGAGCTGCAGCGTCGCGAGCCCGAGCTCGTCTCGACCCTCCGAAAGCGCGCCGCCTGGTGGTGCAGCAGGTATGGCGACCACGAGCTCGCAGTCGAATACGCACGCGCCGCCGGCGATGTCGACTTGCTCTCGGGGCTCCTCGTGGCCTCGCCGCTCCCCTTCACGGCAACCGGGCATCCGGCTCGACTTCAAAGCTGGCTCGAAGCGCTCGACGACGACAAGGTGCTCGAGCGCAACCCGATTCTGGCATCGATCGGGGCGCTCACATGGGGGATGACCGGCCGCGCCGACACAGCCGAACGTTGGGCCGACGCAGCCGAGCGCGGCTCTGCCAGGGCGCGGACGCAGCGGAAATCGGGAGGCGGGCCCTGGCTGGCGTTGCTGCGCTCCCTGATGTCCCCGACGAGCGTCGAGGAGATGTGCATCGAGGCCGAGCGCGCTGTCGCCACCCTCCCCCTCGGCAGCGCCTGGCGGGCACCTGCACTCCTCGTGCTCGGGAGCGCGCAGGCCCTCGCCGGCGAGATCAAGCGGGCCGAGTCCATCCTGTCGGAGGCGGCCGACACCGCCGCTTCCGTGGGCGACCAGGCCGTGGAGTCGGTCGTCCTCGGGTATCAGTCGATGCTCGCCGCATCGCGGGGCGACCATCTGCGCGCGGACTCCCTCGCCGACGCGGCGCGCAGCATCGTTCTCGAGGGGCACCTCGAGAATCACGTCGTCAGTCTCTTCACCTTCGCGGCGAGCGCTCAGTCCGGTCTCCGCCGCGGCGACTGGTCGCAGGTTCGCGCCGATCTGGAGCGCGCGGAGGAACTGCTGCCACGCCTCACCCATGCCGTGGCGAGCTTTGCCGTCCTCCTCCGACTCGAGTTCGCACGCGTCCACCTCGCACTGGGCGACTCGGAGGGCGGCGCGCGGCTGCTCGAGGAGATCGAGGACATCTTCGCGCACCGTCCTCGGTTCGGCATCTTTCGCGAGGAAGCCCTTCAGCTTCGTGCACAGCTCGGAGCCGATACGAAGCGTTACGACGGACGGCAGACGACGCTCACGGCTGCCGAGCTCCGGCTGCTGCCCCTCTTGACGACGCACCTGTCGTTCAGGGAGATCGCCGAGCGTCTCTTTGTCTCCCGGAACACGGTGAAGACGCAGGCGATCTCCGTCTATCGGAAGCTCGGCGTCACGTCACGTGGCGACGCGATCGCGCGGGCGGGCGACCTCGGGCTCGTGGGCCGTTCGACCGACACGCGTCAGAGCTGAACTTGCTCAAGCCGAAATCAATCCTTCCCACTGGCGCGCCGGCCTTCCCGCTGCTCGAATCGAAGCTGCAACCGCCGACCTACCGCAGCGAGGCGGTGCCCCGAGTGGCTCTCGTCGAGCGTCTGCAACACGCCCGGCGCGTCCCGGCCGTGGTCATCGAAGCCCCGGCCGGCTACGGGAAGACGACGCTCGCGACGCAGTGGCTCGCACACGACCGCCGAGCGGTCGGCTGGTACTCGATCGACGAATCGGACAACGACCCGGTCGTGTTCATGACGTACCTCGCCGCCGCGCTCGCTGCCGGCGGGGCGGAGCCGGCCCTCAAGACGGGGAGCGGCTCGACCGCCGCGTCACTCAAGGCGATGGTCGCGGAGGTGGTGCGCGCGTTCTCGTCGCTCTCGACGCCGGCCGTTCTCGTGCTGGACAACGTGCATCTGCTTCGGAACCGCACCGCACTGCGGGCGCTGCACGAGCTTCTCGCGCGTGTGCCTCCCGCCTCGCAGATCGCGGTCATCACACGGAATGGGCGAGGGTTGCGGATCTCAGAGCTCGAGGCGGACGGACGTGTCCTGCAGATCGGGCTGGCGGAACTGCGGCTGAACGACGCAGAGGCCGCGGCGCTCCTCGCCAGCGCAGGCCTTCAGCTCGCAACCGGCGAGCTCCACGCGTTGAACGAGCGCTGCGAAGGGTGGCCGACCGGCCTCTACCTGATGGCGCTCGCCGGCAAGCCGCGCCTCGATGCCGACCCGAGCGTCGGCGTGGACCGGTTCATCAAGGACTACTTCCGCGTCGAGCTGCTCGACCAGATCGACCCCGACGACCGCGAGTTCCTTCTCGGGGCGGCGGCCGTCGATCCTGTCAACGCGCGCCTGTGCGACGCGATGCTCGACCGGACAGATTCTGCAGCACGACTCGACGGGCTCGCACGTGCGAACCTTTTCATCGGCACAGTCGACGGCGACGAGCGCTGGTACACGATCCACGTGCTGCTCCGCGAGATGCTGCAGGCGGAGCTCGAGCTGCGGAGACCGGGGCGCCTTGCGGAGCTTCGCGGGCGCGCCGCCGCGTGGCACAGCGCTAGTGGCGACATCGAGTCGGCAGTTGAATGCGCGATCGCTGCGGGGGACATGAACACGGCGGCAGACCACATCGCGAACATCGCGCACGCCACGTGGTGGAGCGGGAGGACGGCGACGGTGTCGAGATGGCTCACGACGATCGACGAGCCGCGAGTCCTCGCGGCGAATCCAGCGGCCGCCGTGGTCGGGGCAGCGCTCATGGCAAACGGCGGCCGTCCCCAGATGGCCGAACGGTGGGCGCGCTCTGCTCTCGATGCCCCGCCGGCGACGGTGATGACGGACGGGAGCACGGCTGCGGCGTGGCAGGACAATCTTCGCGCATTCCTCTGCCTCGACGGCGTCGATGCGATGGAGGCGCGGGCCACACGTGCGCAGAGCACGCTCGCGGACGGGAGCCCGCTCGCACCCAATCTGCCACTGCTCCGCGGCTACGCATTGTTGCTCCGAGGCGAGCCTGACCGAGCCGCCTCGTGGTTCAAGGAGACGATCGACATCGCAAGCATGGTCGGAGCGACCGTTGCAGCGTCGGTCGCCGCAGCGACGCTCTCGCTCCTCGCCGCCGCAGATCAGGACACGCACGAGGCCGAGCTACGGGCTCGGGAGGCGGAGGAAGTCATGCACGTGGCGAACATCGACGGCTACGTCACGAGCACGATCGTTCACGTGGCGACCGCACGCGTCGCCCTGCTCCAGGGACGCCGCGCAGCGGCGCGCGCCGCAGCGGGACGCGCCGACGAGCTGGTGCCGCAGCTCACCTATGCGATTCCGTGGCTCGCCGCCTACGTGCGCCTCGAGCTCGCGCATCTCCACCTGGCGCTCGAAATGCCGGCCCGCGCGCACACACTGGTCCACGAGATCGAAGAGATCCTGTCGATCCGGCCCGGCCTCGGCATCGTCGCCGCGCGCACCGACGAGCTCCGCCGGAGCCTCGACGCGGGACGGTCGCCCGACGACGGTTGGGCCTCCGCGCTCACACCCGCCGAGGCACGCCTCCTCCCGCTTCTCGCGAGCTACCTCTCCTTCCGGGAGATTGCCGAGCGACTCGAGATCTCCCGGAACACGGTGAAGACGCAGGCCATCGCCGTGTACCGCAAGCTCGACGTCTCCTCGAGGAGCGAAGCGGTCCAGCGTGCACGCGAGCTCGGTCTCGTCGGGGCCGAGTCGCCGCGCTCGGCCTGAGAAGGAAGTCTTCGACCAGCGGTCATCCCAACAGGAGGATGCCGCCTCGCCGTAACCGCGATTTCCTTCGGAGGCCGACGAGACCGTCGGGTGTCAATGGTCACGGGAGGTGGACGATCAATGGCGACGGGTGCATACGACGTGGACAGTGGCGTAGGCGCTGACGAGTATGACGATGTCCGAGGCATGGGCTGGATCGCCTTCGCAGGCATCATGCTCGGGCTCGCCGGAACGTGGAATTTCATCGACGGGATCCTCGCGATCTCGCGGTCGAAGGTGTTCGGCGTCAACAACACGTACGTCTTCAGCGACCTGAGGACGTGGGGCTGGATCATGCTCGTGCTGGGCTGCCTGCAGCTGCTCGCGACGTTCGCCATCTTCGCGGGCAGCGAGCTGGCACGCTGGTTCGGGATCGGTGTCGCGGGTCTCAACGCGATCGCGCAGCTCGGCTTCGTTCCGGTGTATCCGTTCTGGGCGTTGATGATGTTCACCGTCGACGTCCTCGTCATCTACGGGCTCGCCGCGTACGGCGGGAAGAAGCTCCGGGAGGCGTGATGGAGCTCGGGCAGATCAAGCGGATCTACACGGTCGAGCCGATCGTGCATCCAGTTCCCGAGCCTGCCCCGCCCGCGAACGAAACCGACAACGTTGCACGCCCTTCGCAGACCGCGGAGGCCGGACCGAAGCGATGAGCCTCGCGCCCGACTATGTCGAGGCGGTCGTGGGGTGGCGGATGTGGTACGCCGTCGAGGAGGGGAGCGCGGTGCGCTTGTCGAGCGTCATTCACAGGACGCTCTGGCCACGCGCCGCGCCCCTCGTCGCGGCGTGTAGATGCCTGCGCGTCCCCCTCTGGCCCTTTGCGCGCCCGCGACACGAGGCGCCGGCCGCCGACTGCCGCTGCGGGATCCACGCCGCATCGATCGGGATGATGCGGACCTACCTGCCCGAGCAGCTTCAGTGGACGAAGCTCGTGCCCGTCGTCGGGCGCGTCTCGCTCTGGGGCGTCGTGCACGAGCACGAACGCGGGTGGCGAGCGACCTTCGCGTATCCCGAGAGCCTCTTCGTCCCGACGGAGGAGCTCGATCCTCGGCGGGCACGGCGAGTCGTCGACGGGCTGCGCCGCTATGAGGTGCCTGTGCTGTCCGTGACGGGCTCGACGGCTGACGACGTCGTCGACGCCGTCAGCCAGCTCGCCGCAGTCGCCTAGAGACCGAGCTTTGCTTCGATCCGTCCGGTGCTCGCCGCAGTGCTGAGCGCCGCGAAGTCCGCCTGATTCAGATCGGCGTACGTGGCCGCGAACTCGGCGAGCGCGCGCTCGAACGCATCACTCTTCCCGAGATACGACGCGATCGCGACGCGGTCACCCGAGCGCGCGTGGGCACGGGCGAGCGTCCAGCCGCACGCCTGCGCGTACAGCTCGAGCCCACGTGGGAGGATCACCTCCAGGTCGACCGACGTCTTCCAGTCCCAGAGCTGGCGGACGTAGAAGTCACGCGAGCCTCCGTCGAGGCCCTTGGGGTTGCGGACCCAGCCGAGGAAGATGTCGCTCGTCGCCTGCATCAGCCGCTGACCTTCAACGATGCGCTGCCCGTGGTTCGAGTAGCGGCTCTTCCCGAGCACCGACTCGAGGACCGAGGCGCCTGCCTCCTTCACCTGGAGAAAGAGCGGATCCGCGGAGTCACGCCCGAGCAGCAGCATGATCCAGCAACGAGTGCCGACGCTCCCCACCCCGACCACCTTCCGCGCGAGGTCGACGTACCGGAAGCTCTCGAGCAGCTGCCGCCTGTCTCCCTGGAGCGTCCGTCGGTAGACACGGACGAGTGCGCGAATCTCGTTCTCGATCGCCTCGACGTCGTGCTCTCCCGCGAGATCCGCGAGCGACACGATGAGCGGCGGGTCGGAGACGATCCTCGGTTCACCGTCGACGTCTGTGGTCAAGCGGGAGAGTGCCTTCATGCTGTCCTTCGTCCGGGCTTTGGCCACCGAGCGCCTCGCGGACTTCGCCTGCTTCGAGTCCTTTCTCGCACTCAGCCGCTCTTGGAGCTCGCTGACGTCGAGGCGCGCGTACCAGAGGTCGAGATTTCGCATCGTGGCGAACTGCCGCATCGCCTCTCGATAGCTGCGTGTGACGCCGAGGACGGCGGCACTGCGCTCGGCGTCGCTGAACCCGCGGTGACGGGCGGCGATCTCGAAGCTCGCCGCGAGCCGCTTGACGTCCCACTCGAAGGGGCCGCGCAGCGTCTCGTCGAAGTCGTTGAGGTCGAAGACGAACGACCGCTCGGGCGAAGCGAAGCCGCCGAAGTTCGCGAGATGGGCGTCGCCGCAAAGCTGGACGTTCAGTCCCGATCTCGGCGTCGCCGCCAGGTCATGCGCCATCACGGCGGCTGCACCGCGGTACATCGCGAACGGCGAGGTGAGCATGCGGCCGTAGCGAATCGGCACGAGCTCGGGAACCCGCTCCGCGGTTCCCTCGTCGAGCTGGGCGACCGGATCGCGATCCGCGCTCAGCTCGAGGGTGGCATGGCTCGCCCTCGGGACCTCGCTACGCGCCGTCTTGCCACGCGCCGCGCGTTCGGCGATCGTGAGGTGAATCGCCTTCGGCGGATCCTCCGCAGCGGCTGCCCTTGCGCCGTCGCGACCTTCGTCGAGCTTGCTTGCCATGTCGCGACTCCTTAAGGCTAGAGATTGGGGAACGCGTCGCAGGCCGGCGCCTGCGAGAACGCGGCGGAGACCTCTCCTTTGGCGTCGGCCGCCTTCAGTTGGTCGACCGCGGCCTTCACGTGATCCTGGGCAGCGAGGAGCGTCGTGCTCACGACCGACACGTGCTCGAGAAGGCCGTCGGCGCTCGAGGCGCGAATCGCCTCGGCGTCGTTGCTGAGCGCGGTCGACAGATCCGTCAGCGTCTGGCTCACCGTCTGAGCCGCCTGCGTCTGCGGCTGGTCGAGCTGCTGCAGGTCGTCCTGGAACGTCTTGGTGGCTTCCTGCACGCCCTGCGCCATCGCCTCAAAACCCTCCGTCGAGACACCGCCGCTCTTGAGCGTCGAGGCGGTCTCCTTGAGGCTCGTCTTGTACGTCGAGAGCGCCGAGCAGACCCCGTCGGCCCAGGTCACGGTCGGAGACGCCGACGACTGCGACTCGTCCGACCCGCCGCAGGCGCTCGCTCCGAGCACGAGGACGGCTGCGAGCGCAAAGAAAAACAGAGCATTCCTCACGCCGTCACCGTGCCACACAGCGGCGCGGGAAGTGTTCATCCCAAGAGGACGATGCGGTCGAGGCCGCAAAAAGCGAGGGTCACGGCGAGGCCGTTCACTCCCGCCGGCCTCATCTGGCACGCATCTCTCGCGGGACGGGAAGGAGTCCGGATGGCAGACCTGATTGCGATCGGCTACGACGACGAGACGACCGCGCTCGAGGCCGAGAAGGAAGCTGAGAAGCTCGCGGCCGACCTCATCATCCAGGCCGATGCGATCGCAGCCATCGTGTGCGACAAGGACGGCAAGTACAAGGTGACGACGAACCACCATGCGGTGGGCCAGGGCACCGTGTGGGGCATGTGGTGGGGGCTGCTCTTCGGCTTACTCTTCTTCGTCCCCGTCTTCGGCATGGCAATCGGCGCAGGCTTTGGAGCCCTCTTCGGGAAGCTCGAGAAGACCGGCGTCGACAAGGCATTTCAAGAGCAGGTCCGCGACATGCTGAAGCCGGGCACGTCGGCCCTGTTCCTCGTCGTCGAGAAGGTCACCCCGGACAAGGCGGTCGACGCCCTGAAGCAGTTCGGCGGCACCGTGCTGAAAACGTCGCTCTCCGAGGACGCAGAGGCACAGCTGCAGGCCGAGCTCTCCGGTTCAACTCAAGAGCCGGTTGGCGCCGGCGCCTAGGAGGATCGAATGTTCAGACGCAGACGTCCCGTGCTCCGTGCAGCCGCTGTCGGCGGTGCCGCGTACCACATGGGGAAAAAGGCCCAGCAAGGGAACGACGCCCAGGCCGAGCTCGACGAGATGGAAGCTGCCCCCGAGAACGACGGGCTCTCTCCGGATGCCATCGAGCAGCTCCAGCAGCTCGCGAAGCTCAAGGATCAGGGCGTGCTGACGCAGGAAGAGTTCGACACGCAGAAGCAGAAGATCCTCGGAACGTGACGCCTGCGTCTCGGCGATGAGCGGGCGGCCGTCGACCACGGCCGTCCGACGCGTCGCCGACGGCCGCAGGCTGCCCGAGGAATCGCGCGTCGGGCGGCTGCGGGCGAGTCATAGCTACGGCCTCGTCCTTGCCCTCGTTCTCCTCGCGTTCTTCTTCGCGACCGTCGCCCCCGACGCGCGCTGGGCGTCGAGCTTCCTCGTTCTCCTCTTGAGCGCGACGCTTGTGTGCGCGCTCTGGACTTCGGGGCTAGGGCACATCGTGGGGATCGTCGGCACCCCTGTCGTCGTCCTGGCCGTGCTCTCGGCCGTCGCGACGCTCATCGCGGGCGGACGAGCGTGGACAGCCATCTTGTGGCTGCTGGCCTGCGCGTTCGCGGTGGGCGTCGCCGTCGCCATCGGCCTCGGAGTCCTCGACCAGCGTGAGGTGAACAGGCAATCGGTCCGCGGTGCAATCGCCGTCTACATCGACATCGGCCTGGTCTTCGCGTTTCTCTACGGAGCCGTCGCGGTCATCAGCTCCTCACCCTTCTTCGCCCAGGGCACGGACGGCACGAGGCCGATCCGCACGTACTTCAGCTACGTGACGCTCGCGACGCTCGGCTACGGCGACTACAGCCCGGCCGGCACGACCGGGCACACACTTGCGGTCGTCGAAGCCCTCACCGGACAGCTCTATCTCGTCACCGTCGTCGCGCTTCTCGTCGCGCGGCTCGGGTCGCGGCGCGGCTCAGTCATCCCGCCGGGGTGATGCCTCCGGAGGGCCTCCGGCGAGACACTGCGCTCAAATGCAGATCGGAGGTACTACATGGCTGTAGGGCCAGTGCAACTCATCGTGCTCGGCTTCGAGCACCCGAACTTCCACGGCGAGGTCATCGCCGAGCTCGAGCGGCTACGCGAGAGCGACACGGTGCGCGTCATCGACGCGCTCGCCGTGTACAAGGACGCCGAGGGCGGGCTCGAGGTCGAGCACCTCAGCAACCTGACGCAGGAAGAGGCCGTCGAGCTCGGCTCGAAGGTCGGCGCCCTGATCGGCCTCGGCTTCGAGGGCGAGGAAGGCGCCGAGATCGGCGCCGCAGCGGGCGCCGAAGCGGCCGCCGACGGCATCCACGCGTTCTCGGAGGAGGATGCCTGGGACGTCATCGAGGAGATCCCGAACGACAGCGCCGCGGCGCTGATCCTGCTCGAGCACAACTGGGCCGTTCCGCTCCGCGACGCGATCGCCCGCGCGGGTGGATTCCGCATCTCGGACGGCTTCATCAGCCCGCTCGACCTCATCGCGATCGGGATGGTGAGCGCCGAAGAGGCCGCCGAGCTCCACGCAATGGAGACCGGCACCGTCAGCGCAGCAGGCTGAAACGCACTACAGGAGGTGAAGGGATGATCGGAGGTCGGAGAGTCGCGCGGAGAACGGCGCGGCGGACAGCGCGGCGCACCTCGCGGCGCAACTAGGTAGCTCTGAGGCGACGGGATCGTCAGCCGGTCAGGCCGGCGATCCCGTTCCTCAACAGCACGACCCCGAGCACGAGCATGAGCAGCGCGCCGACCAGATTCACGCGGCGTTCGAGCCAGGCGCGGGAGGCGCCGAGCAGCTGTGACGCGCGATCCGGAGCCGTGACGAGGACGACGAGCCCTGTCGCCAGGGGAAGCAGGGAGACGAGCGCGAACGACGTCCAGAGGACGAGGTACCGAGACGGCGTCGGCTCGAGCTGTGAGATGTCCTTGAGCGCGACGGGCATGAAAGCACCGGCGTTGGCAAGCATCGCCCCCGCGACAAACGTCGCAGCGTTGCCGGTCGACGCGACTCCGCGCATCCGGGCGACCATGCGCTCTTCCCGCGCCGGGTCGAGGGGACGCCGGGCTACTCGAGCCGCATAGCTGAGGAGCGCCGCGCCCGCGGCCACATCGAAAATCGATACCCACGTCTTCTGCCCTCCGGAGCGGGACATCGCTGCATCTCCGAGAACAAACGCGCCGAGGACGCCGACGAGCATCGTCGCACTCAGCGCCCCGAGGTAGAACCAGGTGCCCGAGCGACGCGGCCGTTCCGCAAGGACGAGCACGAAGACCGAGAACGAAAGGGTCGTCGGCGAGACCATCGCGGCGAGAGCGACGAGCAGGAGCTCGGTTTCCGGCCCGCTCATCGCCGAGAGCGTTCCGCCTCACGAGTCTTGCCGAATCGCCCGAAGCGGATGATGGGCGACCGGGGCCGCGCCGGCGAAGGCTATGCCGGTGACCGAGATCGTCGCGCAGCCGGAGCAGCCGCGCCGCCGCCCCCATTGGAGGCGAATCCTCGAGATCGTCGCGGTGATCGTCGTCGGCGGTGCTCTCGCGACGCTCTTCGGCTGGGACATCAGCGGCTGGTTCTCGGAGCTCTGGGACGTCCTCTCGGCGATCTCGATCGAGTACATCATCGCCGGGATCGCCTTGACGATCGTGAAGACGGTTGCGACGGCAACAGCCTGGTACTGGATCCTCGCGGCGGCCTACGGCAAGGACAAGGTCAGCCGACGGGCGATCCTCGCCTGCTACGCGACCGCCGTGGCGCTGAACGGCTGGCTCCCCGCAAACCTCGGGACCCTCGTCTCGCTCATCATGTTCACGGCCGTCATCGCGGGGGCGACCTTCTCTGGCGTCCTCGGCGGCTACGTCGTGCAGAAGATCTTCTACACGGCGATCTCGATCTTCGTCTACCTCTACCTCTTCCTCTCGGTCAGCGGCTCGTTCGACATCAAGTTCGGCTGGGTACGCGAGCACTGGGTCGCGACCGCGATCATCGCCGCCGGCGCCGTGATGCTCGTCCTGATGCTCATCCGGATCCTCCGTCCGAAGCTCGTGTCGTTCTGGGAGAACGCAAAGCACGGCGGCCAGGTGCTCGGACAGCGGCGGGTGTTCCTCGTCCATGTCGTGTGGCCGGAGTTCCTCGGCTGGGCGGCGGGGCTAGGCGTCATCGGCGTCTTCATGGCCGCCTACGGAATCCCGGTCACGTTCCACACGATCATGAGCGTCGTCGGCGGGAACTCGATCGCGAACGTCACCTCGTTCACGCCCGGCGGAGTCGGCGTCAACCAGGCGTTCAATGTGGCGTCACTCAACAGCGTCACCGACGCGACGACCGCGACCGCCTACTCGGTCGCGCAGCAGCTGATCACGACGGCGTGGAACCAGATCTTCGCTCTCGCCATGCTCGTCTGGGTCTTCGGCTGGTCGGGCGGCAAGGCCCTCGTCGGCGAATCGTACGCCGATGCGAAGCAGAAAGCCGCCGAGCGCAAGCAGTCGAAGGAAAAGAAGGAGGAGCCGGCCCAGACGGAGCCGACCTAGACCGAGCCGGCCTAGACGGGGACTGCCGTTTCGGTCTCCTGCTCGGGCGGCGCGGCCTCATCCGACACCCGCATCGCGAGCTCGGCCCACGGCTTGATCGCGCGATGCAGCTCCTCCGCGCCGACGATCGGCGTGTCCGGTAGTGGAAGGTCGACCGGCGAGAGGAGGAAGGGCATCGCCTGCGTGCCGCCGAGGCCGCCGTGCGAGCCGACGAGCTCTTCGAAGGCGGGCACGTCGCCGAGCTCCGGGTCGAACCGGCCGTTGCAGAGGATGTCCGGGACGTGCTCGAAGCGGTCCGTCCTCTGCAGGTGCCGCAGCGCGTTCGGATAGCCCGCGAGGGGGTCGACGCCGACGACGCGATCGTCGGTGAGGAAGTGCTCGCCGTCAGGCCCGATGGCGACTGCACCGCTGCGCTCGGTCGCGACGACCAGGAACCCGATGTCCGGGCAGGCGGCGAGCCCGGGAAGCAGCTTCGGATAGCGCGCGTCGAGCTCTTCACGGGTCAGGCGGCGATCGCTCTCGGTGAAGTAGACGAGCCCGAGACAGCCGGAGGCGAGCGCGACGACCGGCGCCTCGCCGGGGTCCTCCGGCGCGGATTGCCCGTCGGCGAGCTTCCGGGCCACGCGAGCGCTGCCCCCGTCGCCCTGGGCAGTCTCGGAGAGCGCGACCGTCATCCGCCCCTCGCTCTCGTCGCTCTTCGATGCCCCGCCGACGCTTCTGCCGGCGAGCTGCGCGACGTACTGCTCGAGGGTCACGCCCTGACGTTGGAGAAATGTCGAGCCCTCGCTCTGTCCATGATCCGAGAGGATCACGATCCGGTACGGCCGCGATGCGCTCTCGGCGGCAAGCTCGACCCGAGCGAACAGACGGTCGAGCCGACGGAGGATCCGCTTCGCCGCCGCCCCCTCGATGCCCGAGTGATGCGCCACCTCGTCGTAGGCAAAAAAGGTCGCGTACACGGCCGGGACACCGAGGTAGACGTCGCGCATGACCGCGTAGAGCGTCAGAAGCTGGAGATACGTGTTCGTCACGGCGCGGACGAGGAGGTAGCTCTTGTGCGGATGGATCCGCGGCCGCCGGTTCGTTGCCGACGAATGGAGTTGTCCGCCGATCTCCAGCAGAACCTCCCACATCATGAGCAGCAGCACGCGCGGGACGTTGTAGGCGTTGTCGTAGAAGCCGAAGTACTTGTGGCGCCGGTGGCGCTCGCCGACGATCTTGCTCGACGTGAGCATCCAGTCGCCCGCGTCGCCCGAGAAGAGGTTGCCCCGGCTCGCCCCGTCCGGATGGAGAAGTCCCGTTCCATGAGACAGCTCGCCTTCGAGCACGGCAACGTCCTTCAGCGACGAGCAGCTGACGACGCGACCCTGACCGCGGTCCCACCAGCGGAACGCGACGATCCCCTCGTTGTTCCCGAGGAGGATTCCGGCCTGGCTACCGCCGGTCTGTGACGAGAGATCCGGCTCCCACTGCGTCAGCCGGTAGGCCCCGGACCGGACCCAGGATGCGAGGTGCGGCATCGTCCCGTCCGCGAGTGCCCTCGCGAGCACCGGCTCCGCGAGGCCGTCGACCTCGAGGAAGAGGACGCCCGGCACATCGGTCGTGACCGGGTCGCGCTCCCTGCGTGCCGAGCGACGGACGATGCGCCGGTCGTAGGAGTCGTCGACCTGGTTGAACACCGCCGAGAGCAGCACCTGCACGACGGCGAGCGCGAACGCGATCGCGATGCCGTCCCAGAAGTCGAGCGTGACGCCGGGAAGGATCTCCGCTGCGAGCAAAGCAATGAACCCGTTCAGCGCGAGCGTAAAGAGCCCGAGCGTGAAGAAGGCGACCGGGAATGTCAGCCAGAGCGCGAACGGCCAGAGCACCGCGTTCAGCACGGCCATCACCGCGACGAGCGTGAGGCCCGACCAGAAGTTGTCGATCCTGAAGCCGTCGAGCCATTGCTCGAGCAGGAGCAGCACGCCGGCCTCCACCACCCAGAGGACGGCGGTGAAGAGAACACGTCTGACCCACCAGGGCGCAGCACGGAGACGCGACATCGCTCAAAGGATGCCCGGCGCCGGCGGCGGCAGGCATCATCTCGACGGGGTGATGCAACCTGCCGCGCGGCGGCGGAGCATCATCATGGGTGCGCGCGATCGTCATACGGATCTGCGTCCTGGCCCTTGCGGGCGTCTCCCTCTATCTCCTCGCGCCGAAGCTCATCGACGTGTTTTCGTCGTGGCCGGAGTTGCGCGCACTCGATCCGTGGTGGCTCGTACCGGCGGTGCTTTTCGAGGCATGCAGCTACATCTCGCTCTGGACTCTGCAGCGCATCGCATTCCGAACGCGCAGCTGGTTCATCGTCGGCACCTCGCAACTCGCGGCAGGTGCGGCCGGGAGCGTCATACCCGGAGGCGGCGCTGCCGCGACTGCGGTGCAGTACGGCATCCTCACGCGTGCAGGCATCCCGCGTGCGCGGGTCGGGCCTGGACTCGCAGCTTCGTGGGCAGCGACGACGGCAACAGCGCTCGCGCTTCCGGTGGTCGCGACGCTCGCCTTGATCGGCGGCACGGCGACGCCCCGCGGGCTGCGCCAGGTCGCCTACCTCGGAGGCGGGGCATTCGTGGTCGTTGCGCTTCTCGGCGGCGCGATGCTCGCGTGGGACTGGCCGCTCGAGCGGCTCGGCCGCGGAGTCCAGACGGTCGCGCGCCGGCTCAAGAAGGATGACCGCGTCCGGGATCTGCCGGCGAACCTCCTCACGCGGCGGGACGGCGTGAAGGCGGCCTTCGCGGCGCGGCCCGTTATCGCAATCCTCGCCGCCGTCGGCAGATGGGGCTTCGACTACCTCGCCCTCATCTGCGTGCTCGCGGCGCTCGACACCCGGCCCGAGCCCGGGCTCGTCCTCCTTGCCTATGCCGCCGCGTCGCTCCTCGGGATGATCCCGCTCACGCCCGGCGGGCTCGGCTTCGTCGAGGCAGGGCTCGCCGGCTTCCTCACCCTCGCCGGGGTCCCGGTCGGATCGGCTGCCGTCGCGACGCTCGCGTACCGCCTCATCGGGTACTGGCTTCCGCTTCCGATCGGAGGCGGCGCGTACCTCCTGGCCCGCAGGCGTTACGGGTCGGCAGACCCGAGCCCTTCGACGACCTCCGCTCCGCCGTCGGACGCGATCAGCACGCCGCCGTAAGGGGTGAGTCGAGCGTGAATACGCGGCCAGTCCGGGCGGTCGACGAGCGCGATCAGCGCAGCCGCATGCCCCTCGAGCGAGCGTGCGACGCGCTCGAGCTCCTCATGCGAGACGCCGCGGTCGAAAAGGGATGCGCCCGCGCCGCCGGCCGCGCCGAGGACGGCCGCCGCAATGGGGATCCCGACGAGCAGGCCGACCAGGAGCCCGATCATCCCGCCGCCGACGAGGCCCTCGCCGGCGGCGAGGCCGCGTCCCTCGTGTTGCATCACCTCGACGCCGCCGTTCGCCGTCCGCGTCACGACGACCGCGTCCTCGATCACGAGTGCGCGCTCGCCGGCGAGCTCGGACAGCGCCGCGAGTGCCTGCTCGGCCGTCGCGGTATCGGCGTAGGCCAGGGCAAGCAGGCGTTTGCCCGACACCGCTCCACCCTGGCCCCGTGCGGCCGAGGGCTCCTCGTGCGATTGGGATGAATAGTCCCGATGGGTGGATGCCGCCTCTCGGCCCGCGCGTGAGGCTCGCCGCATGACGATCGCTTCCGACAGCGCCCCGGCGGCCGACGACGCCCCTTCCCCCACGGCCGCGGGGTCGCTCGAGCTCGACGCGGACGACCTCGCAGCGCTCTCCGGGACATTCGGCTCGCCGACCTGGCTCCGCCGCCTCGGCCGGACGTCCTGGCTTCTTGCGGGAGTCTTCCTCGTCATCGGGGGCCTCATCTGGCTCCTTGGCGCGACCGCGCCGATCGTCGGGCCGGTCACCGGTGCGCTGATCGTCGCCGTCGTCGTCTCGCCGATCGTCCGCTTGCTCGAGCGGCACATGCCCCGAATCGCGGCGGCGGCGATCGTGCTCCTCAGCGCCGTCGGGATTGCGGTCGCGATCGCGCTTCTCGTGGTCGCCGGGATCAACTCGCAACGCGGGGCGATCAAAGACACGGCGACGTCCGCCTCGACGAAGATAAGCGACTGGCTCACTAGCCTCGGCATGGATCAGTCGGGCGCCGACAACGTGAAGTCGACGCTGCAGTCGTCGGCTCCGAAGATCATCTCCACCCTCACGCACGGGGTCATCCACGGCATCACGGGCATCGCCACGCTCGCCTTCGGCTTGTCCCTTGCTGCGCTCAGCCTCTTCTTCCTCCTGCGCGACGGACCGATGATGCGCGGCTGGATCGACAGGCACCTCGGCGTCCCGACGCCGGTCGCGCGGACGATCACCGGCGGGATGATCACCGCGCTGCGTAATTACTTCCGCGGGGTCACGATCGTCGCCGCCTTCAACGCTATCGTCATCTTCATCGGCACGCTGCTCCTCGGCGTGCCCCTCGCCGGGACGATCGCCATCGTCACGTTCGTGACGGCGTACATCCCCTACATCGGCGCCTTCATCGCCGGCACGTTCGCCGTCGTCATCGCCCTCGGCTCGGAGGGCACGACGGACGCGATCATCATGCTCGTGATCGTCATCCTCGCGAACGGCCTGCTGCAGAACATCGTCCAGCCGTTCGCGATGGGCGCAGCACTGAGCCTGAATCCGCTCATCGTTCTCGTCCTCACGATCAGCGCCGGCTGTCTCTTCGGCACGATCGGCCTCGTGCTCGCCGCGCCGATCGCTTCCGCTGCGGTGCACATCACGCGTGACCTGTCGCAGGCCCGGGCCGCCGCCGCCCTTACGAGTAAGGCACTTCCGGCCGCACCACCGTGACCGCGGTTACTTGGCTCGGCCACAGCTCCGTCGTCGTCGACATCGACGGTACGCGCGTCGTCACGGATCCGGTCCTTCGACGGCGCGTCGCGCACCTGACGCGCGAGAAGGCGGTCTCGATCGACGACATCGGACAGCTCGATGCGGTGCTCCTCTCCCACGTCCACCGCGACCACCTCGACCTACCCTCGCTCGTGCAACTCGGGCGATCGCTCCCGGTGATGGTGCCGCTGCACGACGGGGCCGTCCTCCGCCGCCGCGGCTTCAGCAACGTCGTCGAGGTGAGTGCCGGAGACGAGCTGTCCGTCGGCGCGCTCCGTGTCGACGTCACGCCGGCGCAGCACGGCGCCGTTCGACGGACGGTGAGAGCCCGGTCGGAGGCCGTGAGCTACGTGATACGCGGCTCACACCGCATCTACTTCGTCGGCGACAGCGACCTCTTTCCCGCGATGAGCGAGGTCGCGCCGGTCGATGTGGCCCTGCTGCCGATCTCGGGCTGGGGCCCACGGCTCCCTGAGGGCCACCTCAACCCGCGAAGCGCGGCCGAGGCGCTTGCGCTCGTGCGACCGTCGATCGCCGTGCCCGTCCACTGGGGCACCTATCACAGGATCTACGCCGCTCCGCCGAGCGAGGACGCGCTGCACGCGTTCGTCCGCGAGGCGGCCGAGGTCGCGCCGGACGTCGAGGTCCGCGTGCTCCGGCCGGGCGGCACGCTCACACTCTGACGCTCATCCCGTTCGGACGATGCCCCGCGCCTCGCAGAACGGTTTCCTCTCCGCAGGAGGTGGTCCCGTGCACGCAGTCGTTGCCGATGCACTATTCGATCGCTCGTTCTTCAAGATCCTGATCCTGCTCGGTATCGCATCGTTGTACGGCTTCGCCCTGTTCGAGCTCGCGCGCAGCAGGTCGCACGGCTGGGTCAAGGCCGTGTGGGTGATCGTGATCATAGGAATCCCGATTCTCGGCGCGCTCGTCTACTTGATGGCGTCTCCATCGGGCGCGTTCACGACCGACCCCGGGCATGACCGCTACGTCATGGACCCGGAGCATCCGACCGACCAGGCCTACGGGGCGGGGACGCCGCGGCCCTTCGGTTAGGTAAAGGGGATCCGGTGCACGCGCACCGACGGGAGCGCGGCCACCTCGTCCTTGCCGATCGAGAGCCGCAGCTCATCGGTCTCGATCGCCGCGACCGCGTCGATCGGGATCGTGATGTCGCGTGTGCCCCAGAGGTGGCCGCGTTCGAGCACAACGTGCGTGACGCGATCCTCGTCGAGAACAAAGCCGCAGGCGGCGCCGATCTGGTGGCCGTCGGCTGAGACGACCGCGCTGGAGCGCCTGACCTCCGCCTCGCCCTTCGGGATGCGGTGGTAGGCGAGGCCTACGCTCGACCCGTACTCGCCTGGGTAGTCGCCGAACTCCTCGGCCCCGTACATAGGCATCGAGATGACCGTCTCGACGCCGACATCCGAGCTCCCATCGGGCTCGGGGAACTCGTCGAGCTGCACGTACGAGAACTCGAGGATCGACCCGAGCGCGTCGAACTCCGCCTTCGTGCATGAGAGGTTGAGCTCGTGGCCCTCCGCCTCGCCGTCGCTCAGGAGGGACGCCTCCACGAGCCGCGCCTCGTTCTCGTGCGTCTCGACGACGACGTGGGTGAGACGGCGGGAGGCGGGGTCGATCACGACATCCCCCACCTGGCCGACCTGCTCGCCGGCGCAGCGCACGTGTGTCCCGAGGTGGAGCTGCATCGCCCCCGCAACCTCGCAGCGCCGACAGTGGGCTCCTTCCTCCCGATGGGGTGAACCTGCGATTTCGTCCGCTTCGGACGATACGACGGCCACGAGGGCGGTCCACGATCGCGCTCATATGATCGGCTTGGTCGCTGCCCTCACGGTCGGATGCTGGACAGCCGCGATGATCCTCCTCGGCTGGACGCTCCGCGGGCGGCGCGGGCGCTAGGTTGAGGTAGCTGGCGTAGGTCGGGGTCGGTACGAGCTCGATCCGGTTACGCGGCGGCGTAGGCGCGGATCGCGCGGTATCCAGTTGGCGGAGAGGTTGTCCTGGATCCAGTAGATGCGCTTTCGCGCTTGCGTAGGCGAGCCGATCTGGCGCATGAAGGCCAGCATGTCGCTGCCGGCCCGCTTTCCCGCGCCGGACGCGGAGCCGGTCGGCGTGGACGTCGTAGGCGCCGAAGACGTAGCGGATGCCGGCGCGGCGGTTGTAGTCGGCCCGCTGCCGCTCCGTCCTGCCCTTCGCCGCCCAGCCGACGCCTGGGTCGGGCGCAGGCTGACCGGGCCCATCTGGTCGAAGCTCACCACCGGGCCGTCTCTTGGGCGGCTCCTCGCACAGAGCGAGGATCCGCGCTGCCTTCACTTCACAGTCGGGGTCGGGGCTGGCCTTCCAGGTGCGGGTGCGCTGGAACGACAGGCCCGCCTCGGCGAGCAGCGTGCCGAGGGACGACGAACATCCAGATCAAAGATCCAGCGCCGCAGGCTCTGCGGGCCGCGCCCAGCTCGGGATGAGAAGCGGCTGGCTCTCGACGACGGCCTCGGCGACCTCGACGAGCTTGCGGGAGTGGTTGCGCGCATGCGTCCGCAGCAGGTCGAAGGCGCCATCGCCGTCGACGCCGTGGACGGCCATGAGGATGCCCTTCGCCTGCTCGACGACGGCGCGGCGCGCGAAGGCGTCCTGGAGACCGTGATACTCGCTGTAGCGCTCGAGCGCGATCTCGATTGCCGATTGCAGATCGTCCGCGTTGCGCCCGAGGACGTAGCCGAATGCGCCTGCGCGCGCGGCCTCGCGGACGTATGCGGTATCCGAGGCGTCGAGCAGAACGAGGACGGGGCATGGGCACTTGTGCGAGATCGAGGCGATCAGCGCGAACGCCTCCTCATCCGAGGCAGCCCGGCCGACGAGCGCGATGTCGGGCTTCTCTGCACGTTTGTCCCAGATCACCGGCTCGTGACCGAGGCCGCGCAGGCTCTCGACGAGCCCGTCGAACTGCGCCGGATCCTCGTTCGCGATTGCGACCCGACGCCCGTTCATGCGGTCCGGGTGATGAGCGCCGTCAGCCACGAGGAGAGTATCGCTGTCCTCACCTCTCCAGGAGAAGGATTCATCGTGCCCCGATCCGACCACCTCGTACTCGCCTTCTTCGACACAGAGAGCGCCGCGGACGGAGCCGCCGGCGCTGTACGGGCGTGGGCGGCGCGGAATCGTCGAGTCCAGATCGAGGCAGTCGGCGTGCTGGTGAACGACGAGAACGGCCACGTCAAGACGCACAAGCTCGGGCCGAGCGACAGCCGCATGGGCATCGGCGTGGGCATTGCACTCGGGGTCGTCGCGGCGATCGCAAGCGGCGGGATCACGCTCGTCGAGGGGGCGGTCGTGGGTGGTGCCGGCGGAGGCATCGTCGGAGCGCTCATGCACCGCGGCATCGGGCTGACCCAGGAGGACGCTGACCGGATCGGATCGCGTCTCGGGGCGGGTCACGCTGCGGTCGGCGTCCTCGTCCCGCTCAGCCAGGCGGCGGCGATCTCGGACGAGCTCGAGGCCCTCGGCGGCGAGAGCGAAGTGCACGAGGTTGCGCCCGCAGAGCTCGCGACCGAGAGCTAAGGCACGAAGAAGGTCAAGCGGCGACGCGCGGGCCGTGGTGAGCGACGGCCACCGCCTCGAGCCGGGAACGAACCCCGAGCGCCCGGAGCAGGCGGCGAATGTGATTCCTGGCCGTCTCCGGGCTGATGTGGAGCTCCTGCGCGATCTGCTGCGTCGAATGCCCTCGCTCCAGGTGTCGAAGCACCTCCGACTGGCGCGGAGTGAGAGAGGGAAGCACCGGAAGCTCCTCGAGCTCCTCCACGTCGGAGATCTGGCCGAAGACGCCGACTACGCGGTGGCCGTCGTCCGTGAGCGCGACAGAGCTGAACTCGACCCGTACGTGATCTCCGGCGGCACCGACGAGCACGACCTCCGAGTCGGTGACGCGCTCGTTCCCGGCGATCTTCCGCGCAAAGTGCTCCCGCGCCCGGCGTGAGTCCTGGTAGGCGACGACCGAGGTGAACTGGCGCCCGCGTACGTTGCCGACCAGCCGTTCCGCAGCCGGATTGAGCCAACGGATGACTCCGGTCGGGTCGAGGACGTAGCTCGGGACGCTGATCGCCTCGATGGCGCCGGCGAGGTTGCCGCCGATCTCGTGGACGACGGTCACGCAGACACCCTGTCTCCCCGGCGGGCGCGATGCTTCATACCGACAGGGTGAACGAGGTTCGTCCCGTCGGGATGACGCGTCCGGGGCCTTCTGGTGGTGGATTGGGGGGAGTGCTGATCCCGAGGATCGAACGCCTGGCCCGGCGCCCGGTGGCGGCGGCTGCCCGCTCGAGCATCGACGGGGTCCTCGCGGGCCCGCTTCCGGAGACCGTCGCCCGCTCGATCGTCGAGCACCGGGTCGTCGAGCGGATCGCCGCGGAGGTGCTCGCCGCCTCCGCCGACCAGGGTCGCGACCTGGAGCAGGTCGAGTGGCTCGTGGAGCGCGTCCTCCAGAGCGAGGCGCTCGCCGAGTGGGTCGAGAGCGGCGAGGTGGGCCGGCTCGTCGAGCCGATCGCGGGGAGCGTGCTGCGAAGCCCCGCCGTGCGGCAAACGATCGTCGAGCTTGCAGGCAGCCCCGAGATGCGGCACGCGCTCGCATCACAGACCACCGGCTTCGGAGAGGAGATCGCCGACGCGGCGCGCCGGCGGGCGTCGGCCGGTGACAACAGCCTCGAGTCGCACATCCGCGGCGCGTTGCACCGTGCGAAGCGAACGGCACCCGAGCGCTTCGCGGGCGCGTGTACGCGAGGAATCGCGCTAGCCGTCGACGCCGCGCTCGCGAACCTCATCTTCCTCGGCGTGTCAGCGGGCATCGCGCTGATCGCGTCGCTCGTCGGCACGTCGTATCGCCTCGACGCCCGTCCGCGCTGATCAACGCGGTCGGATGGCTGATCGTCGTCACGACGTACTTCGTCGCGTTCTGGAGCAGCACGGGCCAGACGCCGGGCATGCGGCTGCTCGGGCTGCGCGTCGTGACACGCGCCGGGCTGCCGCCTTCCCCGTCGCGGTCGCTACTCCGGCTCGTCGGGCTGGCGCTTGCGATCGCGCCGATGCTCCTCGGCTTCCTTCCCGTCTTCTTCGACTCGAGCAGGCGCGCCCTGCAGGACTTCCTCGCAGGGACGCTCGTCGTCTACGACGAGGAGCCGCCCGACCCGACGATCGAAGAGCCGTCGGAGGAGACGGCAGCACTACGCCCGCCGCGCGAGCACCCGCGGCCGACGAGCGCAGCCCTGCGAAGCTCGTGGGTCGACGTCGGAGACCTGCGCCTGCACGCGATCGCCGGTGGCGACGGGCCGCCGGTCGTCCTCGTGCACGGCTTCGGTATCTCGGGCGAATACATGCTTCCGCTCGCTCGCCGGCTTGCGTCGTCGTTCACGACGCTCGTTCCCGATCTACCGGGGCAAGGAAAGAGCAGCCCACTGCGAGGGCCGTGGAGCATCGGCGTGATGGCCGATGCGCTCGGTCAATGGCTCGATGCGATGGACGTGCAGGAGCCGATCGTCGTCGCAAATTCGCTCGGCTGCCAGATCGTCACCGAGCTCGCCGTCCGCCGGCCGGAGCAGCTCGGGCCTCTCGTCCTCGTCGGGCCGACGGTCGACCCGGCGCGGCGCGGTGGTCGGCACCAGCTCTTCGACGTACTGCGCAACTCGCGGCACGAGCCGTTTTCGCTGTGGGCGCAGGTCGCCCGCGACGGCGCCTCGACCGACGTCCGCCCGTTGCTCGGCGCAGCCCGCGCTGCGCTCGAGGACCGCATCGAGGACCGCCTGCCGCTGATCGAGCAGCCGACGGTCGTCGTCCACGGGAGCGACGACGGGTTCGTCAGCCTCGAGTGGGCCGAGCGCGCGGCTGCGCTCCTGCCGCACGGGCGTCTCGTCGTGCTCGAGTCGGAAGCGCATGCGGCGCACTACACGCGCCCGGATCTCGTTGCGGAGATCGTGGTTGAGCTCGCGACGGAGAACCGTGACGAGACGGCTCAGGTCGAAACGCGCCGCCCCGTGACCGCGGCGAGCAGCGGCGTGTTCGCCGGCGCCTGACGACAAGCGCGCGATTAGTCTTCGCGCGGTGGACGGCTGGTATGTGCTGAACCTGCGCGACGCCGACTGGCGCTATGCGAAGGGCCGCGGCGCGGTTTGCGTCGCACTGGACGACTTCGAGGGCAACCGGCGAGACCTCCAGTACGGGCTCAACCCGTTCGTGCTCCAGCCCGGCGAGGCGATGTCGCTCTACCACTGGGAGGGCGACCAGGAGGCCTTGCTCGTGATCGCCGGCGAAGCGACGCTCGTCGTCGAAGGCGAGGAACGCCCGCTCCGCACATGGGACTTCGTGCATCTGCCGCCCGGCACACGGCACGCGCTCGTCGGGGCCGGCGAAGGCTCGTGCGTCGTCATCGCGGTCGGCGCACGGCAGCACGACGAGCTTGGCTTTCCCGCGGACGAGACCGCGAAGCGTCACGGGGCGAGCGTCGAGGCGGACACGCAAGACGGCGGGGTTGCCTATGCGAACGTCCCGCCGCGCGAACCGACGCCGTATCGCGACGGCTGGCTTCCGGGCTAGCACCGTCGCAGGCGTTCATCGCCTAGCTCGTATGCGAACATATGTTCGTGTCCTCCGGCGCGAGCATCCTCCACGCCGATCTCGACGCGTTCTTCGCCTCCGTGGAGCAGCGCGACGACCCCGGCCTGCGCGGCCGCCCGGTGATCGTCGGCGGCGGGGTCGTCCTTGCCGCGAGCTACGAGGCGAAGGCCTACGGCGTCGAGACCGCCATGGGCGGCCGGCGTGCGCTCCGCCTCTGCCCCCATGCCGCGGTCGTGCCGGCGCGGTTCGAGGCGTACTCGGAGGCGAGCAAGGCCGTCTTCCGGGTCTTCGACGACATCTCGCCGGTCGTGGAAGGGCTGTCGATCGACGAGGCGTTCCTCGACGTCCGCGGCATGGAGCGGGCGTTCGGAACGCCGACCGAGCTCGCGATTCGCCTCCGTCGCGAGGTGAGAGAGCGTGTCGGCCTGCCGATCACGGTCGGCGTCGCGCGCACGAAGTTCCTCGCGAAGGTCGCGAGCGCAGTTGCGAAGCCCGACGGCCTGCTCGTCGTCCCGCCGGAGCGCGAGCTCGCGTTCCTCCACCCTCTCCCGGTGGAGCGTCTCTGGGGCGTCGGGCCGGTGACGGCGCGGAAGCTCCACGAGCACGGGATCACGACGGTCCGCCAGGTCGCGATCCTCCCCGAGTCGGTGCTCGTCGACTGGCTTGGACGCGCGGCCGGCCGCCAGGTGCACGCGCTCGCGCACAATCTCGACCGGCGTCCGGTCGAGACGGGTCGACGCCGTCGCTCGATCGGCTCGCAGCGCGCGCGAGGCCGACGGCCGTGGACGCCCGCCGATCTCGACGCCGACGTCGTCGCTCTGGTCGACCGCATCGCCCGCCGGTTGCGAAAGGCGAACCGCGTCGCCCGAACCGTCGTTCTCCGGCTCCGCTTCGACGACTTCACGCGCGCCTCTCGCTCGCATACGCTCCCGCGCGCGACTGCGACCACCGACACGCTCCTCGAAGCGGCGCGAGAGCTGCTCACCGCGTCGCTTCCGCTCCTGCGCGAGCGCGGTGTGACGCTTGTGGGGATCTCGCTCACGAATCTCGAGGATGCGCGCATGCCACAGCTCGAGCTGCCGTTCTTCGGCGACCGCTTCGCGCTCGACGTCGCTCTGGACGAGGTGCGCGAGCGCTACGGAAGCGCAGCGGTCATGCGCGCGGTCCTACTCGGCCGCGACAGCGGCTTCTCGATGCCGCTGCTTCCGGACTAGAGATGGACGCCCATGGCGATCTGCCCGAGGTAGCCCGAGCCGCTCTTCGTCAGCTTGAGCAGGCCCTTGTTGCCGCCGTTCCTGTAGATCGAGTCGGCGGCGTTCGAGGTGTCGGGAACCATGCCGTGGGTGCTGTAGGGCGCCTTCGCGTAGACCGCGCTCGTGACCGGAGCCGGGAAGAACAGCTGACCCGTGTGCACGACGTTGCCGCCGACGTGCACCTTGACGTGCACGTGCACAGCGCGTCCGGGATAGAAGCCCGGGTAGATCGTCTTGAACGTCGCGATTCCCTTCGCGTTCGTCCTCTGGACGCCGCGGAGGAAGTTCGTCCCGGGGTTGTTCGCGACTGCACCCGAGTAGGCACCGCTCGCGTCGCAATGCCAGATGTCGACCGCCGCGTTCTTCACGAGCTTGCAGTTGGACGCGTTGACGAGCTTCAGGGCGAGCTGCAGCGGGCGTCCCGGTTTCCCTTCCGTGATGTCACGGCGAAGCTTCTCGCCGTCGACGTAGTACGGGCCTTCGGTGAGCTCCGGCGTGAGGACACAGGCAACGAGTCCGGTCGAGACGGCGAGCGGGCCCGCCGCCTCGGCGTCCCGGTCGAGCTTCCAGGCCGACCCGCCTCCGACGGCCGCCGCGATTCCGGCGAAGCGGAGGAGCGACTCGCGTCGCGTGATGCGCTTGTGCATCACCTGGCAGAGATCGTGAGCGTGTACGACGCATCACGCACGCCGCTCTGGGGCTTCACGGTCAGGAAGGCCGAACGCGCCTTGGCACGGTTCCTGACCGAGACCGTGAACGACTTGCCGGTGCGCGACACGCCGGCGACCGTGACGCCGACCCCGGTCGAGGCGACCTTGACCGACAGCGTCTTGCGCGCGGGCAGATAGACACGGAGCACATCGCGAGGGTCGTCGAACGCGATCACGCGGCCACTGACCGTCGTCGCGGTCTTCGCAGCGCTCGTCACCGCCGTCGCCTGACTCGTGTCGTCGTTCGGCTCCGGCAGGTCACGCGCGGGCGTCGGGGCTGCGAGCGCCGCCTGCACGTCGAGGATCCCGTAGCCCGTTGCGTCGTCGTAGCCGGGTGTATTCACGTCGCGCGCGCTCGTCCGCAGGATCTCGGCCACCTGGCTCGCGTCGAGCGTCGGCCGAACGGTCCAGAGCCAGGCGGCGGCGCCTGCGACCATCGGTGACGCGAAGCTCGTCCCCGACTCGGGCTGCCAGTCGTCGTCGAGTGCCGACGCGACGGGGATGTCGACGCCGGGCGCGGCGAGGTCGACGTACGGCGAACGGGTCGTGAAGGATGCCGGTGCATCCTTGTCGTCGGTCGCGCCGATCGTCAGCACGTGCGCGTTCGCGCCGGGGTAGCTGAGCTCGTTGTCCTCCTCCCCGGAGTTCCCCGACGCGGCGACGACGAGGCTGCCCGACTTCACCGCCTCTGTCACGGCTGCGTCGATCAGCCGGTCATGGCCCGGGCCGCCGAGGCTCAGGTTGATGACCGAGCGGCCGGCCCGCGCGGCGGCAAGGATCCCGTTCGCGATGTCCGTCGACGGCAGGCGCGTGCCGTCGCCGAGCGACGCGTCGTAGGAGCGGATGATCGCCTGCGGGTAGATGCCCACGAGGCCGACCCCGTTCACCGGCGCGCCGATGACCGACGCGACCGCCGTTCCGTGGACGCCGCCGATGGGTGCGGGCTCCTGGTTGTCGAGTGCGATCAGATTCGGCCGGTTCAGGAACTCGGGGTGGCCGAACTTGACGCCGGAGTCCACGAGGGTCACCGGCACCCCCGGTCCGGGCGGGTCGAGCGAATCGATATGAACGTCGGAGCGCCACCACTCCGTGTCGCTCAACGGGTCCGAGGGCGCAGCGGCGGTCGCATAGCTCCGCTCCTTCTCCGTGAAGTCCACGGAAGCGTGAAGCGTCCGGAGAACGCTGGTCGACGAACCGGCAGGCAGCCGCCAGACGTGGAGCGCCGGCACGGCGAGACTCGCGCCCGCGCGCTCGAGTGCGAGCGGCGCTGACGCGGGAGCATCGGCACGAAGCCACACGAGCGTCGCTGCGCCGGCTCGTTCGCGTGAGGCGCTCAATCCAAGCGCTGCGAGGGCGGCGACGGCGACGAGAAGGGCGGCGGGCTTCATCGTTTCAGTAGTTCAGGGCGGCATAAGAGCCGCCTGAGAGTCTGTCAGGACGGTGTGAACGACAGACGATGTCCACGACGACCGTAGCGGAGGCGCTAGGAGAGCGGGAGCTCGACGCGGAACGTTGCACCGCTGCCGTTCGTCGAGAACGCGGTTGCACGACCACCGTGCGCCGCCGCGATCGCCGCGACGATCGAGAGCCCGAGGCCGGCACCGCCGCTCGAGCGGGCGCGCGACGCATCGGCGCGGTAGAAGCGCTCGAACACATGGCCGAGCTGCTCGTCGTCGAGACCAGGCCCCTCGTCGGTCACGTCGAGTATCGCCCGACCGTCCTCGGCCTTGACGACGACACGCGCAGGCGTTCCTGACGGAGTGTGAGCGCGCACGTTCGCGAGCAGGTTGTCGATCGTCTGTCTGAGCCCGTCGCGGTCACCGAGCACCGCCGCAGCGTCGAGATCGGCGTCGATCGCCCTCGCCGGGTCGACCGCGCGGGCTGCGTCGACGGCTTCGCCTGCGACCTCGTCGAGTCGTACCTGCTCGCGCTCGAGTGGACGGTCTTCGTCGAGCCGCGCCAGGAGCAGCAGGTCGTCGACGAGGACGCTCATGCGCTCCGACTCGCGGCTGATTCCCTTCATCGAGCGCTCGAGATCGTCTGGATGATCGGCTGCGCCGCGACCGAAGAGCTCGGCGTAGGCACGAACGGCCGCGAGCGGCGTCCGCAGCTCGTGCGAGGCGTCGGCGACGAAGCGCCGGAGCTTCTGCTCCGATGCCTCCCGCGCCCGGTACCCGGCTTCGATCTGCCCGAGCATGCGGTTCAGGGCAAGCCCGAGCCGGCCGACCTCGCTCGTCTCGTCCGCTCGCTCGATGCGCTGCGTGAGGTCGCCGTCGGCGATCTTCGCCGCGGTTGCGCCGATCGCGTCGAGCGGCCGGAGACCGAGCCGTACGACCCACAGGCCGAGCACGGTGAGCGCGACGAGGACGAGCGCCGTCACGAGCAACTCGATCAACATCAGGTGATGCAGCGTGCTGTCGACATTCGCGAGCGGAGCGGCGAGGAGAAACGTGTAGGTCGATGCGGAGGTCGTCCACGCTCTGACGCGATACCGCCCGCTGCCGTCCCTGGCCGAGGTCGTGAAGTAGCGCGTCGACTCGCCGTCGACGTTCGTCGTCGAGGGAAGCGCGATCTGCGTGGGTAGCCGTGGTGGCGACGACTGCTCGTCACCGGAGAACTGCGTCGCTGCACCGCCGAGCACGATCGCTCCGTCGGGGCGTCGCACCTGCACGTAGTAGCCGCGGACGGCCGACGTCAGCGGCCCGATCCGAAGCCGCCTGTCGTCCTCGGGAGCAGCGTCGCCGTCGCCGGGCGGCCCACCGTGACCGTCGTGCGGATGCATCGCGAGCTCGACCGCCTGATGCGCGTCGTCGAGTGACGCGTCGGTACGGTCGTAGAGGAACGCGCGAAGAGAGGAGTAGGTCGCGAGGTCTGCGGCGAAAAGACCGACTGCAGCAACGGCGATGACACCGAGAATGAGCCGGGCCCGGAGCGAGAGCCCGCTCACGGGTCGGCTTCGAGCATGTAGCCCGCCTGGCGCACGGTCTTGAGAAGGGGCGGCCCCGTTGCGTCGAGCTTCTTCCGCAGGTAGCTGACGTAGGTCTCGACGACGTTCGCGTTGCCGCCGAAGTCGTACCGCCAGACGTTCTGGAGGATCTGGCCCTTGGAGAGCACACGCTCGGGGTTGAGCATGAAGAAGCGAAGGAGATTGAACTCCGTCGCGGTCAGGTCGATGCGCGTGTCCGCGCGGCTCACCTCGTGGCGCGGCTCGTCGAGCGCGAGGTCGCGGTAGCGCAGGATGTCCCCGGGGAGCTTGCTCGCCGTCCGGCGCAGGATCGCCTGCACGCGCGCCACGAGCTCGGCGAGGCTGAACGGCTTGGTCACGTAGTCGTCGCCGCCTGCGCGCAGGGCATCGACCTTGTTCGAGACCGCGTCCTTGGCGGTGAGGAAGAGGATTGCCGTCTTGAAGCCGCGCTCGCGCAGGCGACGGCCCACTTCGATGCCGTCGAGATCGGGAAGCATCCAGTCGAGGACGATGAGATCGGGCTCTTCGTTCGTCGCGGCTGCGAGTGCGTCACGACCGTTCGCCGCCTCCTCGACGTGGAAGCCCTCGTAGCGGAGAGCCGTCGCGACCGCGTCGACGATCGACGGCTCGTCGTCGACGACGAGGATCTTTCCGGCACCCATGCCGTCAGCCCGCCCGCGAGCCTTGTGAGTCTGCTGTGATCGGCGGCCAGCCTGAGACGACGATCACATCGCCGTCCCAGCGGACGAGCCGCGCTGCGAGTCCGAGCGATTCGAGCCAGCTCGGAGCCGCGTCGCCGAGCACGATTGCCGCCGTGGCCGCGGTGTTCGCGTCGACGCACGAGGCGGCGGCGACCGAGACCGTCCGCCACGTCTCGGGTACCGGCGCGCCCGTCCGCGGATGCACGATGTGGTGCAGCTCGACCGACCCGGCACGCCAGCGACGCACCGTCGTGCTCGAGGTGGCGAGGCCGCCGTCGCGGATCGCGACCACCTGACCCCGAGCTTCGGGCGCGCGATGGTCGTCCGTCACGAGGACAGACCAGCCGCCCACGGGAGGTTCGCCGGCCACCGCGATGTCACCGCCGAGCGACACGAGCACGCCGCTCCCGGTCGTCGAGTGCACGCTGCGGGCGATGCGGTCGGCGCCGCGGGCCTTCGCCGTGGCGCCGAGGTCGAGCTCCGTCCCGGTGCGAAGACGGACGGTCGAGGTCGGGTCGTCGACCGCGACCGACTGCCAGCCGCTCGCCGGCACGAGCTCGAATCGGGGCGCGGCGCCGTCGCGGAGGACGATCTGGAAGTCACGGTCGTAGCCGAGCGAGCGGAGGCAGCGGCCGACCGTCGGATCCACGAGGCCGTCCGACTTCGCCGCGGCGTCGAGCGCGACGCGAATCGCATCCAGCAGGAGGGGCGAGACCCGCATCGAGCCTCTCGCGTTCAGCTCCGCAAGCTCCGAGTCCTCACGGAAGCGGCTACACGCATCATCGAGCGCGGCAACGTGCGCGCGGGCGATGCGGAGCGCATCCGGAAGCGTCTCAGGATCGGTGACCGTGACCTCGTTCGTGACGCCGATCGCCTCGAAGGCGGCTGTGTAGCGCATGCGAGAACGGTCGTTCCCGCACGTAACCGCGGGCTAAGAGATCGCTGAGAAGTTCCTGTGAATGCGCCGCTTCACATCGAAATCACAGCGGCCGACGCTTCCATGGCGTCCATGGCAGCACACGCCCGGAGCCGCGACGACGACGATCGCCGCATCAAGACGTTCACCCGTTGGACGCTCGCGGGCGCGCTCGCGGCGACCTCGGCCTTCGGCGGCCTCGCGGCCGCTGCGACGCACCATGCCCAGGCAGCGACGCAGAGAGACGACACGGACGGCATCGCCGCCACGGATCCCGACTCCGACTCGGGCACCTTCACGCCGTCGACCTCCGCGCCGGAGCAGTCGTTCTCTCCGCCGGTGGCCCAGTCCGGAGGATCATGAGCAACGCGCCGGCCGTGTGGTACCTGATGCGCTCGACCGGGATCGTCGCGCTGCTGCTGCTGACGCTCTCGTTCGCGCTCGGGATCGCGAACTCGAACCGGTGG
The DNA here is from genome assembly GCA_963794045.1 of uncultured Actinomycetes bacterium. Classification (GTDB taxonomy): domain Bacteria; phylum Actinomycetota; class Thermoleophilia; order Gaiellales; family Gaiellaceae; genus Palsa-739. The sequence goes on along the minus strand of CAWCCJ010000007.1, from coordinate 74,217 downwards.
CGCCCGTCCGGTTCCCGCCTCTACGTGACGACCGCCGTGCACCGAAGCGCGTCCCTCCTCGCGGTCGCGTTCCTCGCCGTGCACGTCCTCACGGCGGTCGTCGACCCCGACGCCGGCGTCACCCTTGCGGCGGCGCTTCTCCCGGTCGGCCCCGGCCCCTGGCTCGTGGCAGGTGCGCTCTCGCTCGAGCTCGCCGCGGCACTCGTCGTGACGAGTCTTGTGCGGCACCGCCTCCGCTACCGCACGTGGCGGGCGATTCACTGGGCCGCGTACGCTGCGTGGCCGCTCGCGCTCGCGCACGGGCTCGGACTGGGAAGCGACGACGGCACGTGGTGGTTCGGTGCCGCAAATGTCCTCTGCATCGCAGTGATGGCAGGCGTGCTGACGTGGCGAGCGTTCGGCCCGGAGACGCCGGCACGGGCATAAACGGCGATCCTGACTACATGCTCGTGTCCGCGTAGAGCTCCTCGACCGCAGCTGCGAAGCCGTCGACGTCGTGTGCCTCGATCGGAAGCGAGAGCGCGACGAAGCCGCGGCGTGCGTATGTGTAGCCGCGCTCGAGCATGTGCAGGTGGAGGAGCGCCTGCTGCTCCGGCCGCCTCGGCGAGTCGGACTTGCGGCGAACGGCAGCCCGCGTGAAGTGGATGCCGACGAGGGAGCCGTATCCCGTCGCGGAGATCTCGGCATCGATCGCATTCAGCCGGTCGCGCAGCCGGTCGCCGAGCCCGTTCAGCCTGGCGACGGCCCGCGCGTCGTAGAGCTCGAGGCCCGCCGCACCCGCAGCCATCGTGAGGACGGCGTTGTTGAACGTGCCCGCGTGCGGCAGCGCGTCCTCCCGGCTCGGGTCGAAGCGCGACATCAGGCCGGCGCGGCCGCCGAACGCGCCGAAGGCGAGGCCACCGCCGAGGTACTTCCCGAACGTCGTGAGATCGGGCCTGATGCCGAGCACCTGCTGCATGCCCCCGGTGGAGAGGCGCGACGTCATCACCTCGTCGAAGACGAGCAGTGCGCCGTGCTCGGTCGCGGCATCCCGCAGCCTCGCGAGGAACCCTTCTTCGCCCGGGATGACGCCGGCCGAGCCCTGCACCGGCTCGACGACCACGGCGGCGACCTCGCCGTCGATCAGCCGCAGGGCCTCGTCGACGTCGTTGTACTCCCCGACCCGGAACGGGAACGGTGCGTTGAGCGGCGAGCCCGCGGCCGTCTCGAAGAAGAAGACGCCCCCGTGGTAGCCGCCGGCGAAGACGACGATCGTCTCCCGCCCTGTCACGACCCGCGCGAGCGACATCGCGAGCAGGTTCGCCTCGGTGCCGGAGTTGCAGAAGCGGACGAGCTCGACCGAGGGGAAGCGCTCGCACATCATCGCGGCGAGCCGGCTCTCGTAGAGGTTCGGCGCGCCGAACGAAAGGCCGTCGTCGAGCGCCCGCCTGATCGCGTCGCGGATCTGCGGCTGGGAGTGGCCGTAGAGCCCCGCCGTGTACTCGCCGAGGAAGTCGACATAGGTGTGCCCGTCGGCGTCCGTGATCCGAGCGCCCTCGCCGCGGACGATCGTAAGGGGGAACGGTTCGACGTGGATGACCGACCGCGTATTCCCGCCGGGCATGACCTGCGCGCGCTCGAGGTGCAGTCGCCTCGACTCGGGATTGCGCTCGACGTAGCGCCGCTGCGCCTCCTCGAGCGCGTCGCTCGTCGTCACCGCCACGCCCTGACCGTACTACCGGGGCGCGGCGACGTACACGTGGACGGCGTAGGGCTCGAAGCGGTCGCGGAGGTAGACCTTCTTCGTCGGCCGGATCGTGCGGCCCTCGTCGAGCACCGTGAGCGTCCGTCCTCGCGAGCCCGTCGAGGCGGAAGGGGATCGTGGTCGGGCGGTCGCTCGCGTTGACGGCGATCACGTACAGCGCGCCGTTGAGCTCCCGCGCACTTGCGGCGACGGAGCCGTTCCACGGGACGACGACGTCGCGATAGGGCGAGCAGAGCGCAGGCGCGAGGCGCTGGAGGCGCGCGACGATCTCCGGGAGCGCGGACTCGACGCCCGGGTCGAAGTCCCAGCGGTTCCAGAGGTCGCCCGTCCAGCTATTCGTGAAGTAGCCGATGCCGCACGCGCCGCCCGTGACCGCGAGCCAGGTCTCCGCGTTCACGATCTCCGGCGTGATCGCGATCGTCGTGCACTCGCCGGTCATCCGGCTCGTCTCGATCCACTGGAACGTCGGCTTGCCGGGCGCGTAGATCGTCATCAGCTCGCGTTGCGCGCGGAACATGTCGAGGAGCGAGACGCGCCCGCAGAACTTCACGATCGGGTACATGTCGAAGCCGACGACGTCTGCGCCTGCCGCGAAGCGCTTGTAGTCGTTGCGGTCGAAGCGATCGTTGATCGGCGCCTGGCCGCTGAAGAAGTGCTGCGAGAGGTTGAGCACGCGCAGTCGCGCAGTCGTGTCCGGCGCGGGGAGACTCGGCATCTGCTCGGGCGTGATGCCCCAGCCGTCGGGCTCGTCGGGCAGGTACCAGCCGATGCCGTTCGTCTTGCCGTAGTCGTCGCTCAACACGTACGGCGGCGTGACGCCGGTCGCGGCCGTGCAGCCCGTGAACGGCACCTGCACGAACGTGTTGATGCCGACGACGAGCGCGCGCTCGATCGTCTGCGCGCACTGCTCGTAGCTCAACACGGGGAAGAACAGCGACCCGTCGGCGGTGATATGCGTGCCGTCAACGCCGAAGCGCGGGATGTCCGTGCGCAGCGCGGTCGTGAGCGTCCCCTGCGCCGAGCCGTCGCGGTACGTGTACGTCGTCCCGGGCTGCAGGTCTGTGAGCATGACGGCGTGGTTGGTCGTCGCGACCGGCTCCCGCGCGCTGTAGAGATACGTGCCGTCGACGCCGTAGGCGATCACGGCGCGCGTCGCGCTAGTGGTCGTCCAGGTGATTCGCGCGCTCGAGGCCGATACCGATGACTCGAAGGCCGATGCGGGCCCGACGAGAGTCATCGCCGCAGCGGTGACGATCACTGCGGCGAGAGCACGCACGTCGGAAGTGAAGCAGGCCGCGCCCGGCGCACCGGGCGCGGCCCCGAACTCGTGAGACGCCTAGCTCTGGACCTTCGAGAGCGGCGGCGCTGCGTTCTTCGCCTTCGCGAGCGGGCGCGCCTTGACGGCGACCGATGCCGGCTTCGCCGAGATCGTGATCTCTTCGCCGGTGGCCGGATTGCGGCCGGGCCGCTCGGCGGTCGCGGGACGCACGCGCACGTCGAGCTGGACGACACCGCCGATCTTGACCTTCTCTGCGTTGCCGATCTCGTCGAGGATGACCTCTTCGAGTGCGGCGAGCGCCTTCTTCGCGTCGGCGCGCGAGAGACCGGCCTTCTCGGCGACGGCGTCAGCGAGCTGCGTCTGCGTCATTGGCATGGAAAACCTCCTGGATTTACTGGTGAGCGCCCTGGATTCAAGCGCACGGACAGGACGGAGGCGCGGGAGAACACGCTAGAACTGCGGAAATGGACGACCTCCGGCGCCTGCGGGACGAGATCGGCGCCGTCGACCGGAGCATCCTCGAGGCCCTGAATCGCCGCTTCGACCTCGTTCGTCGTATCAACGAGCACAAGCAGGATGCCGGCCGGCCCGTGATCGACGCCGAGCGCGAGGCCGAGCTCATGCGGGAGCTGAATGCCGCAAATGCAGGGCCTTTGTCCACCGGAGCGGTCGAGGCCCTCTTCGGCGCGGTGCTCGACGTGATGAAGCAGGAGCTCCGCCGCGACGCGCCGGCCGCCCCCGAGCCCCCGGCGCGGCCGACGCGCGCACCGGTCGGGAGCCTCGCGATCGTGGGAACCGGCCTCCTCGGCGCATCGGTCGGCCTTTCTGCCGCGCAGGGCCGGGATCGCGGGTCTCCGGCTGGGACGCCGACGGGCCGACGCTTCGCGAGGCGGGCGGCGCGAACGCCCTCGACGTGCTCGCCGGATCGCTTGCCGAGGCGGTTCGGGATTCGGAGCTCGTCGTCGTCGCGGTCCCCGTCGGCTCGCTCGCCGACGCAACGCGCGCGGTCCTTGCCGCGGCCGGCGACGACGCGACGGTCACCGACGTCGGCTCGACGAAGCGCGGGCTTTCGGCGCTCGACGACCCGAGGCTCGTGCCGGGGCACCCGCTCGCGGGCGGGGCGTCCGGTGGCCCTGCGCGTGCGAGCGCCGACATGTTCGACGGCGCGACCTGGTTCCTCACACCGCTCGCCTCCTCGGAGCCCGCGCGGGTCGAGCTCGTGGAGCGCTTCGTGGCGTCGCTCGGCGCGCGGCCGGTCCGCCTCGACGGCCGACCGGCACGACCGCGTGCTCGCGCTGACGAGCCACCTCCCCCACGCCCTCGCGAACCTCCTGATGCAGAGCATCGCCGCGGGCGGCGAGGATGCGCTCGGCTACGCGGGCGCGTCGCTTCGCGAGATGACGCGCGTTGCGGGAGCGAACGCGTCGATCTGGGCGGACATCTTCGTCGAGAACGGCGACCTCATCGCCGACGCGCTGGCCGAGCACCGCGAGAACGCAGGCGAGGTGGAGCGCGCGCTCCGCGCCGGCGACCGGGAGTTCTTCGAGCGCTGGATCGGCGAAGCGGCAACCGCACGCACGACGATGCTCGAGTACGCGTACCGCACAGAGGCGCCGGACGCTCAACCGCATTCGCGTGCGCGTCCCCGACAAGCCCGGCGTGCTCGCGCGGATCACCCAGGTGCTGGGAGCGGCGGGCATCAACATCGAGGACTTCGAGCTCCGTCACGTCTCCCCGGAGTACGGCGGCGTCCTCGTCATCCTCGTCGCGGGCGACGAGAACGCAGAGCTCGCGCGGACGCTCCTCCGCCGCGAGGGCTACAGCGCCGCGTGAGCGGGACGACTGCTGCCAGGCCCGGGCCCGGCAGCAGTCGGGGGAGCAGGGCGATGCACCAATGGATACGGCGTGCGCCCCGCCGCGGATTGCGGTCAGCTACGAGCGGGAAGCACGCGTCCGCGCACCTCGCCGAGCTCGACGTCGCGTCCGCGCGCGCGGAGCACGACCTCGTCGCCGTCGGCGAGGAAGCGTTCGCCGCGCCAGAGCTCCATCAGCGAGCCCTCTGTCCCGGGTTCGCCGCCGGAGATCGTCCCGGAGGCCATGAGGTCGCCGGTGCGCACGGTCGCCCCGTTCGACGTCGCGTGCGCGAGTTGTTGCGGCATCGTCCAGTAGAGGGTGCGCGCGTTCCCACGCGTGAGGGTCTCACCGTTCAGCTCGAGCTCGAGGTCGAGGTCGAGCGCCCAGTCGCGACCGCCGGCGAGATGGGCGAGCGGCGGCGGCTCCTGCGGCGGCGCCTCGACGCGGACTTCCCGCAGCAGCTCGAGCGGCGTCACCCACGCCGAGATCGAGGTCTGGAAGGACTTCCCGAGGAAGGGGCCGAGCGGCACGTACTCCCATGCCTGGATGTCGCGTGCGCTCCAGTCGTTCACGAGCACGACGCCGAAGACGTGCTCCTCGAAACGGTCGGGCGTGACCGGCTCGCCGTCGGACGGGACGCCGACGACGAAGCCGAGCTCCAGTTCGACGTCGAGGCGCTCGCTCGGCGCGTACTCGGGCGTGCCGGCCCTGTTCAGCTGTCCGCGGGGCCGGCGCACGCCGGTACCGCTGACGACGACCGTGCCGGCGCGGCCGTGATAGCCGACGGGAAGCCAGCGCCAGTTCGGCTGCAGCGGCTCCGCGTCGGGCCGGAAGAGCCGGCCCATCGTCGTCGCGTGCTCGAGCGACGAGAAGAAGTCGACGTAGTCGGCGACCTCGAACGGGAGATGAAGCCTCACGTGATCGAGCCGCGTTCGCGGACCGTCGTGCCTGCGCGCCTGCGCGATCGCGTCGGCCCAGGCGTCGCGGCCGAGTGCCATCAGGCCGTTGAGCGTGGCTGCGAGTAGACGTCGCCGAGTCCGGAGAGGTCGACGACTTCGTCGCCGTCGCGCCAGCCGATGCGCCGCGCGTCTCCTGCGGCCGAGAAGACGCCGAAGCCGGTCACGCAGGCAACGCTACACTGGCCGCGGGCCGGGCTCCGCGCAGTGGGAGCATGTGAACCGCGTCAGATCCGGGAGGAAGCAGCGCTAAGCATTCCCTCTCAGGTGCGCGGGACGTCCGGCCCTTTTGTCTCCTCTGCGATCAGGAAGAGCGGCCGTCGCTTCACGTCGTCGTACATGCGGCCGAGATACTGGCCGATCACGCCGAGGAAGATCAGCTGCACGCCGCCGAGGAGAAGGACAGCCGCGGTCACCGACGTCCAGCCCTGTATCGCGCGGTCGGTGAAGATCCGCACGCAGAGCACGTAGACGAGATAGATCCAGCCGAGGAGCGAGACGCACACGCCGATCACGCTCGCGACGCGCAACGGGAAGGACGAGAAGCTGACGACGCCGTCCCACGCGAAGAGGAGCATGTGGCGGAGCGAGTACTTCGAGTCGCCCGCCTCGCGCGGGCCGCGCGTGTACTCGACGAACGTCTGCCTGTAGCCGGCCCAGCGCACGAGGCCGCGGAGGAAGCGGTGCCGCTCGGGCATGTCGAGCAGCACGTTCACGACGCGCCGCGACATGTAGCGGTAGTCCGCGGCGCCCTGCGGAAGCTCGAGGGACGAGAGCTTGTTGAGCAGCCAGTAGAAGACGCGTGCGGTGAGGCGCTTCCAGAAGCCGGCACTGTCGTCGTCGCCCCGCACGGCGTACACGACGTCGTTGCCCTGGCGCGCGGCCGCGACGAGCGCTGCGATCACTTCGGGAGGATGCTGCAGGTCGGAGTCCATCGTGATCACGCCGTCGCCTCGTGCGACGCTGAGCCCCGCGCTGAGCGCGAGCTGATGCCCGAAGTTGCGCGAGAGGCGGATGCCGTGGACGCGCGGATCGCGGCGCGCCGCTTCGTCGATCGAAGCCCACGTCCCGTCCGTCGAGCCGTCGTCGACGAGGACGATCTCCCAGTCCTCGTTCGTCGCATCGAGCACGGGCACAACGCGTGCGACGAACGCGCCGATGTTCTCGGCCTCGTCGTAGGCGGGCGCGACGACGCTCAGCATCACACGCGCGTCGCCACGACGAGGATGCCGTCGGCGAGGTTCGGGCGCCACGTGAAGAGCGGGCGTGCGAGCAGCTGGTAGCCGTTGAAGAGCAAACGCGACGCCGCGGTTCCGCTCTCGACGTGCGGGAAGCGGTAATACGAGAGCGACTCGATCCGCCAACCGTGCCGGCCGAGCAGCGTCTCGAGCGTGCGCCACGAGAGCCACGAGACGTGATCGGGGTTCACGAGCTCGCGACCTGCCAGTCCGCCGAGCACGTTTGTGAGCGCGTGCGCGTTCGGGGTCGTCAGCACGAGACGGCCGCCGGGAGCGACGAGCTCCTTCACCGCCTCGAGGAAGTCCCCGGGCTTGTCGAGGTGCTCGATCAGCTCGCCCGCGACGACGACCTCGGCGGGCTCGAGGCGGAGCCCTGCCAGGGACTCCGTGCTCTCGACGTCGGCAGTGTGCGCAGCGAAGCCGAGCTCTCGCGCACGCCCGACACCCAGCGCGTCGGCGTCGATGCCGACGGCGGCGCTCGCCTCGGCGGCGACTGCTTCGTGGAGCCAGGTCCCACGACCCCGCTTCGCGCCCATCTGCCCTTCGTCGACGAAGCCGAGGTCGACGACGCGCCGGCCCCGCACGAGCTCGCGAACTGCGGCAAGCCTGTCGACGAGCTGCGAACGTGGGACGCGGTGTACGGACGGCGGCCGAAGTGCGGTCGCGTTCATCGGCGCCAGCATACGGCGGTAAGGTGACGCCCGTGCCGCGGGCGCGGATCCTTGGCGTCGTCGCGATCGCCGCGATCGCACTTGCCTACGCGCTCCCGTTGGAGTCCGTCGGCTGCGCGCAGAACTCGCACTACGCCGCCATCCGCTCCTTCGCCTTCGGCGTCCCGACCATCGACTCGTTCGCGCAGACGACCTGCGACCTCGTGCGCACGAACGGCCACTACTACGCGGCGAAGGCACCCGCGATGGACTTCTGGACGGCGCCGTGGTACCGGCTGCTGCACAAGGTCGGTGCGGTGCCACCTGACCTGAACCAGAAAGCCGGCTATCCGGCTGCGATGCTCGGCGTGCCGCAGCGCGCGATCTGGGAGATGACGCTGTGGGCGGTCGTGCTACCGGCTATCGCGCTGCTGCTCCTCGTCTGGCGCACCGTCGAGCGGATCGAGCCCGGGCTCGGCGTCGCGTCAGCGGCGATCCTCGGCCTCGGCACGCTCGTCTTCCCTTTCTCGGCGCTCCTCTTCGCGCACGTTCCGGCTGCGCTCTTCGCGTTTCTCTCCTTCGCGCTTCTTTTCGACCGGCCGCGTGCGTCGCTCTGGCGTGTCGCCGCCGCGGGCGCCGCGGCAGGCCTCGCCGCGTCGACCGATCTGCCGTTCGCCGTGCCGGCGGTCGCGCTCGGTCTGTACGCAGCATGGCGCCACCCACGTCTGCAGCGCTTGCTCGCCTTCGGCGCCGGCGGCGTCGTCGGTCTGATCCCGGTGCTCGGCTTCAACACGTGGGCGTTCGGCAACCCGTTCCATCTCGCCTATTCGGGCGTCGCGCTCAACCCCGGCGCAGGCGGGGTCGAGCAGTCGTCGGGCGACTCCGGCTTCTTCACCTTGCACCTGCCGAGCTTCAGGGTCGCTGTCGAGCTGCTGCTGTCGCAGAAGGGGCTCTTCGTGCTGACGCCGGTGGTCGCGTGCGGCGTTGCGGGCTGCGTGCTGCTCTGGAGGCGGGGCTATCGCGCGGAGGCGGTGTTGATCTCGGCGCTCTCGGTCGTCGAGGTCGCCTGGAACTCGGGGCACAACGGCATCTACATGTCGCTCGGCGGCTTCGTGCCGGGGCCGCGCTTCCTGATCGCGCTGTTGCCGTTCCTCTGCTTCGCGCTCGCACCGGTGCTGCGGCGGGCGCCCGCGACGGTGGGGGTGCTCGCGCTCATCTCCATCGTCTCGATGGCGGTCGCGACGAGCGCGGAGCCGCTTCTCGGGAACGACGACACGCGGCACTGGCTCTCGCGCATCGCCGACGGCAACTTCACGAACACGATCGTCTCGCTCGCGCGGCGTCGGGCACGGCTGGATCGCGATCCTTCCCTTCTACGCTGCTCGTGCTCGTCGCCGTCGTCGCCGTCGTCGCGGCAACACCGTTGCCGGCTCGAGCGTCGGGACGTGCTGCGTGCCTGCCTCGCGCTCGTCGCCTGGGCCCTCGTCGAGCATGCCGTGCCGCAGGTCCTGCGGGTCGACCGCGCGGTCGGGCGAGTACTGGGGCCTCGTCGCCGCTGTGCTCGTCATCGCTGCGGCGGTCTGGTCCGTCGTAGAGCTGCGGCCGGAAGGCCTGCTCGTGCTTCTGCCGCTCGCGACGGTGCACGTCGCGTCGCACACGAAGATCGTGCTGCTTCTCGGGGTCCTTGCGCTGGTCGCCCTCACGACCCGGTCCGCGTTCCCCGTGCGTCGTTCTAGAGCTGCATGATCTTGATGCCGCCGAAGGTGAGCTTGCCGCCGAGCGACGCGCCGTGCCCGAACGAGATGCGGAAGATGTCGGTGCCGAGCCGTGCCGGGTGGTCGACGGCGATGGCCACGAAGGGAACCCTCTTGCCGTTCGCAAGGCCCCAGCCCTTGATCTTCACGGCCCAGCCGCTGAGCTGCGCCTCGTTCTTGTTCGTGTAGTTGACGAACGTGATGCGCTGCGAGTGGAAGCTGACGCCGGTCGCGGGGTCGACGTAGGTGATCTTGTGCCCCGGGCCGAGGTGGAAGTTGACGCTGAACGTGGCCTTCGTGCCCGTCGTCTGATTCGACAGCACGGTGCCGCTCGCGCGAATCGTGTGCGAGGTGTCGATCGAGGCCGCGGAGGCCGGAGCGGCCACGGCCAGGGCAGCCGAGGCTGCGAGGAGAAGCTTCTTCACTGGTTCCCTCCTAGATAATCGTACTACGACCTTTATGACTAAAGAACGGCAAAACGTGCCTCCGGGGTACGGGCCCGTGCTGTGCTTGAATCGAGAGGTGGCCGCCCTCTACCGGAAGTACCGTCCGCAGACCTTCGACGAGGTCGTGGGCCAGGAGGCGGTCGTCCGGACGCTGAAGAACGCGATCACCTCCGACCAGGTGCGGCAGGCCTATCTCTTTGCCGGCCCGCGCGGGACCGGCAAGACCTCGATGGCGCGCATCCTCGCGAAGGGCCTCAACTGCGTGCACGGCCCGACGCCCGCGCCGGACGGAACGTGCCACTCGTGCGTTGCGATCGCCGCCGGCACCGCGCTCGACGTGATCGAGATGGATGCTGCCTCGCAGCGCGGCATCGACGACATCCGGGAGATTCGGGACCGCGCGCTGCTGCAGCCCGTCGAGGGGCGCTACAAGGTCTACATCCTCGACGAGGCGCATCAGTTGACCGATGCCGCGTGGCAGGCGCTGCTGAAGCTGATCGAGGAGCCTCCGCCCCATCTCGTCTTCGTCTTCTGCACGACGGATCTCTCAAAGGTGATCGCGACCGTGCGCTCGCGCTGCCAGACGTTCGTCTTCCAGCGGCCGCGCCTCCAGGATCTCGTGAGCGTGCTGACGCGGGTCGCCGAGGGCGAGGGCATGGACGCGCCTCCGCAGGCGCTCTCGCTCGTCGCGCGCTCCGCGCGCGGCTCGTTCCGCGATGCAACCTCGACGCTCGACCAGCTCTCCGCCGCGACGGAGGGAAAGGTCACGGTGCAGGCTGTCCTCCAGTTGCTCGGGACGGTCGAGGAGGAGGCGCTCTTCCGGCTCTGCGATCTCGTCGTCGACCGCGACACGGCCGGGGCGCTGACCTTCGTCGAGGAGCTCTCGGAGCAGGGACACGATCTCGGCCGGCTCGTGAGCGAGCTGATCGAGCACCTGCGCCATCTGATGCTCGTGCAGCACATGGGCGAGGTGCCGGAGTCGCTGCCCGTGACCGAGGAGGCGCGAGAGCGCCTGCGCGCCCAGGCGAACCAGCTCGGCGAGCCGACGGTGATCCGGTTGCTCGACCTGCTCGCGGTCGCCGTCGACGACATGCGCCAGGGCGGCGACCCGCGGCTGCCGCTCGAGCTCGCTCTGGTGAAGGTGACGCGTCCGGCGGCAGATCTCTCGCGGGAATCGGTCGCATACCGGCTCGAGCAGCTCGAGGCGCGCGGTCCGGTCGCGACGGCGGCGCCGTCGTCTCCCGCGCCCTGTCGAGGCTCCCGTGCGCGAGGAGGTGCGCGTCCCCGCGACGGTCGGCGGCCCGCCGAGTGTGGAGCTGGAACAGCTTCAGGAAGCATGGACGCGCACGATCGTCCCGGCCGTCGCGGAGAAGTCGATCCCGACGTCCTCGCTCTTCGGCAATGCGCGTCCCGCGCAACTCGAGGGCGACACCCTCGTCGTCGAGTTTCCGCCGGATGCATCGTTCAACCGGCAGCTCGCGGAGGAGCCGAAGAACGCGGCGATGCTCCGCGACGCGCTCTACGAGCTGACGGGCCGGAAGCTCGAGCTCGAGTTCGCGGTCGGCGAGAGCGGTGAAGTGGACGAGGTCGACGACGAGGGCCCTGCCGGCGAGGAGCGGATCATCGAGTTGATGAAGGAGACTTTCGACGCACGCGAGAGGGAGGCCGACGGATGAGCTTCGACATGAACAAGCTGATGCAGCAGGCAGCGCAGATGCAGGAGCAGGTCGCTCAGATGCAGGAGGATGCGAAGAACGAGGTCGCGGAGTCCTCGGTGGGCGGCGGGATGGTGAAGGTGAAGGCAAACGGCGCCGGCGAGGTTCTCTCGATCACGATCTCGCCGGACGCGATCGATCCCGCCGATCCCGAAGGGCTTGCGGATCTCGTGCAGGCGGGCGTGAACGAAGCGCTCCGCTCGGCCTCCGCCGCGGTCGAGGCGAAGGCCCAGCAAATGCAGGCCGACATGCTCGGCGGGCTCGGGCTACCGGGGTTAGGCGGCTGAGCGGAGAGTTCGATCTCGCAGTCGCGGGCGCAGGCCTTGTCGGCCTGGCGACCGCGTATCGCCTCGTCGAGGCGAACCCCGATCTGCGGCTCGTCGTCCTCGACAAGGAGCGCGAGGTCGCCCAGCACCAGAGCGGCCACAACTCCGGCGTCGTTCATGCCGGGCTGTACTACGTGCCTGGGTCGCTGAAGGCGAGGCTCTGTCGCGCCGGAGCCGCGGCGCTTCGCGAGAAGTGCGCCGAGTGGAACGTGCCCGTCGTCCAGCGCGGCAAGCTCGTCGTCGCGGTGGACGAGTCGGAGCTCGAGCGGCTCGAGGAGCTGCAGCGACGCGGGACGGAGAACGGCATCGAGGATCTCGCGATGCTCGACGAGCCGGGCATGCGCGCGATCGAGCCCAACGTGCGCGGCTACCGCGCGCTCTACGTGCCCGAGACCGCGGTCGTCGACTACAAGCTCGTCGCACGCAAGCTGAAGGAAGAGCTGGTCGGGCGCGGCGTCGAGTTTCGGCTCGCCGCGCAGATCACGAGCGTCCATGCAGCGAACTCGCACGTGACGCTCGGGACGACGAGCGGATCGGTCGCTGCCACCGGTCTCGTCGCTTGCGCCGGCCTGCAGTCGGACCGGCTGGCGCGACTCGCGGGCGCGGAGCCGACGACGCGGATCGTCCCGTTCCGCGGCGCGTACTGGCGTCTCACCGACGCCGCGGCCTCACTCGTGCGCGGGCTGATCTACCCCGTTCCCGATCCGTCCTTCCCGTTCCTCGGCGTCCACTTCACGCGGGGAGCCGACGACACGGTCACCGCGGGACCGAACGCCGTGCCTGCGCTGGCGCGCGAGGGCTACTCGCGCCTGCAGGTCTCGCTTCGCGACGTCCGCGATGCGTATGCGTGGACCGGCTTCGCGAAGCTGGCGCGCCGCTACGTGCGAACGGGCGCGCTCGAGATCTGGCGGGACGCCGTCAAGCGCGCTGCCCTCGACGACATGCGGCGCTACGTGCCGGCGGTCACGGCGAGCGACATCATGCGCGGCGGGTCGGGGATCCGCGCGCAGGCGATGGCGCCCGACGGGACGCTCGTCGACGACTTCGTGATCGAGGACGGGCCGTCGTCGCTCCACGTCCTGAACGCGCCGTCTCCGGGCGCGACGTCCTCGCTCGCGATCGGCGCGATGATCGCCGAGCGCGTGCGCGAGCGGTTCGCGACGCCTCAGGCTCTAGCGTAGGAAGGAGCCGAGCAGTGTCTGTGCGCGTGGCGCGATTTGGGAGATCGGCAATGCTGTGCTCCAGATGCTGACTTCGTCGATGTCGCCGGTGAAGGTGAGATCACAGCCATTGTAGGCGCCTAGAGCCGCGGCGTCGCTCGTCGGGAGCCCGTAGGCGATCGACGAGAAGGGCGCGAGGATGCTCCCTGAACCAATCTCTTTTCCGTCCACGAACGTCCTGACTGTCGTTCCGTCGAATGTGCCGGCAACGACATGCCACTTGCCATCCCAGACGGTACTTGGGGCCTGCGGCGAAACCCGGAAGGTCGTCCCATCGAACACATAGAACGCCACGCCACCGTTAAAGCCCGTGTAGAGGCCATAAGAGCCCGTCGTACACCCGAGCGCGCCCTTCGAAACGATGTACTTCCACTGGCCGGGCGAAGCCGACGCTCGTACCAACGCCAGGACAGTAACCTGAGATGGCTGAAGGCTAGGAGAGTCGGGCACGCTCACGTACTGACCACCCGAGAAGTGCAGCGCGCCGAAGAGGCCGCCACGGATCCACGTAGGATCAGATGCGTCGACTGCAGTCGACGAGCCCAGCACACCGGTGTTTCCGTTCCCCGAGAAATCGTGAACGACCTGGCCGCTTCCTTCGATCATTGGCCAATACGCGACAGGCGGAAGTGACCCCGCGTTGGCAGGCGAGATGACTAGGAGTACTAGGCCCAGGAGTGCGGCAACAACGAATGGTTTGCTCATTACTACGAGCGTGGCCGCTTTCCCGCCCAGTCTCCACTGGCCGTCGGGAGGGTTCGCGGGTAGGTCGCCAACCCCCGCATGAGTGAGGTTGACCTGTTGCCGTTAACACTCTGGGGTTATGCGGCGGCAGCGTTTGCTGGGTCATGTTCTCGTATTCGATCGGCCTGCGGTAGCCGAGCGCGGAGTGCGGCCGGCGGGGGTTGTAGAAGGTCTCGATGTAGCTGAAGACGGCGAGGCGGGCCTGGTCGCGGCTCGTCCAGCTGCGGCGTTTGATCAGCTCGTTCTTGATCGTCGAGATGACGCTCTCGCAGGCCGCGCTGTCGTAGGCGTCGCGGCGGCGGCCATGCTCGAAATCAGTCCCCCCGAAGGCGAGTGAGGTGTACTGGAGCCGCGGTCGGAGTGGTGGAAGACACCTTCCGGCCCCCGCGTCGACGACCAGCTCGGCTTTGAGCTCGTCCGTGCATCGACCAGCCGAATATGAACTACTCAACACACCAGCGGCCGCCTGAATCCAGAAACGCGGCTCCACCGAAACCGGGGCACTGCGGCGCTCCACCGAAACCGGGGCACTGCGAAGTGTCAACCAAACCGGGTCAACCGAACGAGGTCCACCAGCGCAAGCCAGAGGCGGCACAGGGCTTGTCCGCAGCGGTTGGGTACCTCTACAAATGCTGAGCCCCGCCGTCGAGAACCTCGTCGCGCAGCTCACGCGGCTCCCCGGAATCGGCAGCCGGACGGCGCAGCGGCTCGCGTTCCACCTCCTGCAGACCCCCAGGCAGGAGGCACAGGCTCTTGCGGAGGCGATCCACGAGGTGAAGGAGCGTGTTCGCTTCTGCCGAGAGTGCGGCAACCTCACCGAGGAAGAGCTGTGCTCGATCTGTCTCGATGCGCGGCGCGACCACTCGATCATCTGCGTCGTCGAGCAGCCCGTCGACCTGATCTCCCTCGAGCGCACCGCCGAGTTCCGCGGCCTCTACCACGTCCTCGGCGGAGCCCTCTCCCCCCTCGACGGCGTCGACCCGTCGAGCCTGCGGATCGACGAGCTGATGCACCGCGTAGAGCGGAACGGCGTGCAGGAGGTCGTGCTCGCGACAAACCCGAACATGACGGGCGAGGCGACGGCCGCCTACCTCGCGGACCGCCTCCGCGGGCGCGTCCGCGTCACGCGCTTGGCGAGCGGGCTTCCCGTCGGCGGCGACCTCGAGTACGCGGACGAGGTCACTCTCGGCCGCGCGCTCAGCGGGCGCCGCGAGATGGTCTAGCCCGAATCCTCAAGAGAAGCTCGCGCGTTGTAGGGGTAGACAACTCCGCCTAAGGAGGCCCCATGGGCATCACCACGAGCCTGCTGCTTCTCGCGATCGGCGCCATCGTCGTCGCGGTCACGACGTACAACACCGTCGGCTGGATCCTCGTCGCTGTCGGCGCACTCGGCATCCTGCTCTCGCTGATCTTCTGGTCTGCCTGGGGCGGCTTCGGCGCCCGCGACGGCGCGGCCCGCCGCACCACTGTTATCGAGGAATAACCGCACGAATCCGGGGCCCCGCAAGAGGCCCCGCCTACACTTTCGGCGTGGCCACAACGACGACCACGCACTTCGAGGCTGTCCCTGCGGTCGAGTCCGACGACGCGCAGCGCGGACGCGGCCTCGTCGTCATGAAGTTCGGCGGCACCTCGGTCGGCGACACGGATAAGATCAAGGACGTCGCGCGGCGGCTCGTCGCGGCCCGCGAGGCCGGCCACCGCGTCGTCGGCGTCCTGTCGGCCATGGGCGACACGACCGACGAGCTGATCGCGCTCGCACACCAGATATCGGCGCACCCGCATCCGCGGGAGTACGACATGCTCGTCTCGGTCGGCGAGCGGATCCCGAACGCGCTTTGCGCGATGGCGATCCGCGACCTCGGGCACGAAGCCGTCTCGTTGACCGGCTCGCAGGCCGGGATCGTCACCGACACGTCGCATGCGAAGGCGAAGATCGTCGAGGTGCGCGCGAAGCGCCTGCACGAGGAGCTCGACCGCGACCGCATCGTCCTCGTCGCCGGCTTCCAGGGCGTCTCGACCGACCTCGAGGTGACGACGCTCGGCCGCGGCGGCTCCGACGCGACAGCGGTCGCGCTCGCCGCGGCGCTCGGCGGCGCCTGCGAGATCTACACCGACGTCGACGGCGTCTTCACCGCCGACCCGCGAATCGTCCCCGACGCGCTCAAGCTGCCGACGATCTCTACGACGAGATGCTCGAGATGGCGGCAAGCGGCGCCGGCGTGATGATGGCGCGGTCGATCGAGATTGCACGCAGCTACGGTGTGCCGCTCCACGTGCGTTCGTCGCGCGGGCGAGGGTGAGGGAACGTGGATCGGCGAGGAGGATGAACTCGTGCTCGAGAAGGCGATCATCTCCGGCGTCACTCACGACACCTCCGAGGCGAAGGTGACGATCCTCGGCGTGCCCGACACGCCCGGCATCGCCGCGCGCGTCGTTCGTCGCGCTCGCCGACGCGGGCGTGAACATCGACATGATCGTGCAGAACGTCTCGGCGGACGGGCCACACCGACATCACGTTCACGCTGCCGAAGACCGACCTCGTGGTCGCCGAGCCGATCCTCGATGCGCTCGCGAAGCAGATCGATGCGGGCGGCGTCGCCTACGACCCCGACGTCGCAAAGGTCTCGCTCGTCGGCGCAGGCATGAAGAGCCATCCGGGTGTCGCGGCCGACATGTTCGAGGCGCTCGCGGACGCCGGCATCAACATCGAGATCATCACGACCTCGTCGATCCGTATCTCCTGCGTCATCCGGGCAGCTGACGTCGACCGCGCGGTGCAGGCGGTGCACGAGAAGTTCCGGCTGTTCGCCGAGGAGCGCGTCGATGGCTGACGCACGCGTCGGCGTCGTCGGCGCGACGGGCGCCGTCGGCGAGGTCACGCGGCGCCTGCTGCGCGAGCGCGGCTACGAGAACGTGCGGCTCTTCGCATCGGCGCGCTCGGCCGGCCGCGAGCTCGACGGCGTCACGGTCGAGGAGGCGACGCCGGAGGCGCTGGCCGCCGGCGACCTCGACCTCGCGCTCTTCTCCGTCGGCACGGGCGCGTCGCGCGAGCTCGTGCCGCACGCGGTTCGCGGAGGGGCGTCGGTCGTCGACAAGTCGTCGGCCTACCGGCTCGAGCCGGGGATCCCCCTCGTCGTGCCCGAGGTGAACGGCGCGCGTGCGCTCGAGAGCGACGGCATCGTCGCGAACCCGAACTGCTGCACGATTCCGCTCACCTGCGTTTTGAAGCCGCTTGCACGACGCAGCAGGGCTCGCGCGCGTGCGGGTGTCGACGTACCAGTCGGTCTCCGGCGCGGGCGCGCAGCGATGGAGCAGCTCCGCGCCGAGCCGGTCGACGAGCACGACCTGCGCATGGACTGGAGCTGGGACGGCGACGAGACCGACGAGGAGTCGAAGATCCGCGCCGAGGCGCGGAAGATCCTCGAGCTGCCCGAGCTGCCGATCAGCGCGACGACCGTGCGCGTACCGGTGCTCGTCGGCCATGCGGAGTCGGTGTGGATCGAGCTCGAGGAGCCGCTGACGCCCGAGCAGGCAGAGGCGATCCTTCGCGACGCGCCGTCGGTGCAGGTCGTCGACGTGCCGACGCCCGGTGGCGCGGCGAAGACGCAGGACGTCCTCGTCGGCCGCATCCGGGCCGATCGCGCTGTCGTCGAACGGCCTCGTGCTGTTCCTCGCGTGCGACAACCTCGTCAAGGGCGCCGCGCTGAACGCGATCCAGATCGCCGAGCTCCTGCTCACCGCCGTCGCCGCGCAGTAGTCTCCGCGCGTGATCACGCTCGGCGAAGGACGCACGCCGCTCCTCGCGGCGCCTCGCCTGTCGGAGCGCTTCGGCGTCGAGCTCTGGCTCAAGTGGGAGGGCGCGAACCCGACCGGCTCGTTCAAGGACCGCGGCATGGCGTCGCCGTGTCGCGCGCGCGTCGAGCGCGGCATCACCCGCCTCGTCTGCGCGTCGACCGGCAACACGGCCGCGTCGGCGGCGGCGTATGCCGCGCGCGCAGGGATCGAGGCGGTGATCGTCGTCGCCGCGCGGCGCGCGCGACCTCGAAGCTCGTCCAGGTGCGCGCCGTCGGCGGCCGATCGTCGAGGTCGAGGGCTCGTTCTCGCGACGCGTACGCGCACGCGGAGGAGCTCGCGGCGGAGCCGGGCTCGCTCTTCGTCAACTCGGCGGCAACCCCGACCGCATCGAGGGCCAGATGACCGCGGCGGCGAGATCGTCGAGCAGCTCGGCGGCCTGCCCGACGTCCTGACGCTGCCGTACGGCGGCGGCGGCAACACGCGGGCCTACGCGCGCGGCTTCCTAGCGGCGGCGGGCGCTGCCGCGCCTCCATCCGGTCGAGTCGCGGACGCGGCCGACACGGTCGCCTCGGCGATCCGGATCGTCGAGCCGATCCACCACGCCGAGGTCGCCGCGGCGCTCGAGCAGTCGGGCGGCTCGGTGGTGACGGTCTCCGACGCAGAGCTGCTCGAGGCGTGGGAGCTGCTCGCGCATGCTCGAGGGCGTCTTCTCGGAGCCCGCCTCCGCGGCGGGCATCGCCGGGCTCGCCAGCGGCTCGGCACGCGCGGGCGAGCGCGTCGTCTGCATCGTCACCGGGCACGGGCTCAAGGATCCGGCGGCGATCGACCGATGACGATTCGCGTCCGCGCGCCGGCGACGACCGCGAACCTCGGCGCAGGCTTCGACGTCGCCGGCGCCGCGCTCGCCCTCTGGAACGAGCTCGTCGTCGCGCGACGAGGCGCGGCGACGTCGACGAGTCGCACCTCGGCGTGCGCGCGTTCTCGATCTATCGCCTCGCCGTCGGGCCGGTCGTTCGACTTCTCGACGCGGATCCCGCGCGAGCGCGGCCTCGGCTCGAGCGCAGCGGTCGTCGCGCTCGGCCTCGTCGCGGGCGCGGCCGCTGCAGGCGTCGACGCCGTCCGTCGACGAGCTGCTCGCAGGCCGGGCTCGCGCTCGAGGGCCACGCCGACAACCTCGCGCGCGGCGCTCGCCGGCGGCGTCTGCCTCGCCCGTACGACGGCCGCGTCGAGCGCATCGCCGACGACTTGCCCGCGACGGCGATCGCAGTGGTGCCGGAGACGCGCGTGAATACCGCAGCGTCGACGGGAGCGCGCTGCCCAGACGCGGTGCCGCGCACGGACGCCGTCTTCAGCGTTTCGTGCGTGCGGCGCTTCTCGGCGCGGCACTCGCCGCGAACGACGCGCATGTGTTCGCCGCGGCGCTCGACGACCGCTGCACGAGCCCTATCGCGCCGGGCACGCGCCGCATCTCGGCGAGATCCGCGGCCGACCTGCCGCCCGGCGCGCTCGGCGCGACGCTCTCGGGCTCGGGCCCGACCGTGATCGTCTGGGCAAATGACCCCCGCGACGCGTTCTCGGAGCCCTCGTACAGCGCTATCCAACGTACGAGGTCATTTCCCCTGGAGGTCACTGCAGCAGGCGCCGGCCCCGTTCCGGGTTAGGCGAGCCGACATCCGGGGCACCGCATCTACTAGACTTTCGGGTTGGCCCGTTCAGGGCTTAACCTGTGATCGCCATTCGCCGACACTGGGGACACATGCGTACGCGTCTCGTCATCTCGGTTTGGAAGATGTGGGCCTGGGCCGAGCGGCGGCCCCGCTAACGCGGGACCGCCAATCCACGGCCTAGATCCATCCCCTCAGACGGCCTGGGCTGCCGCGACTTGCCGGGTCTCAGGGAGCAAGCCGTTCAGCTGCGCCCACCGGCTCGCCTCGGTGCGATTGGCCACGTTGAGCTTGCGGTAGATATTCGACAGATGGAATTTCACCGTTTGCTCGGTCACCCAGAGCATCCGGGCCAGCTGCGAATTCGAATGCCCTTCAGCGACGAGTTGGAGGATCTCCATCTCGCGCCGCGTGAGATCGGGCGCAGCCTCCTTCGCCTCGATGACCGGCGACGGTAGCGACGTTTGCCGCGGCGCCGCCGCCACGAAGATCGAATGGCTGAACGCCTGCCGGATCGCCGCAGAGAGATCGTCTCGCTCTGCTGTCTTGACGCAATAGATCGCTGCACCCGCTGCGAATGCCCGCTCGGCAGCCTCGGGAGAGTCGTCCTCAGCCATCACCACCGGCTTGAGCTCGGGATATGCATCCTTTGCCCTCCGGACGAACTCGACGTCGCTCATTGAACTTCCGCCGAGACCAGCCACTAGCAGGTCGGGCCGATGCTCTTCGACGGCCGCAACCGCCTCGTTGATATCGGTGGCTCGCACCACCACTTCGACGCCTATTTCCTTGACGAGCTCCGCCATCGCCTCGACCCATAGTGGGTGCCGGTCGAGCACAACAGCGGTTCTTTGCCCACTGTCCCTCATCGAAAGGGCCGCCTTTCGAATGGTTATATTGTACGAACGATCAGGTTGTAACCCGAGCGGGGAGGGAAGTAAAGGGTTCGGCCCGAACTCTAACCCTTTGGGGGATTTAGCGGAAGAACCTGCCGGAATCTGCTAAGCGCCGGTCGCCAATCGCATGACTTCCTGTCGTGGGGTCTCGGCGCCTAGCCGCACTGTTGCGCCGTTGCGGGCGAGAGAATGTTGCAGCGCCTCGAGAACGTGCACAACCGCGGCGCCTTCGCGGCTGCTGGCGAGGGCCGGTGCGGATGACCGGATGCCCGCAATGAAGTGCTCGCACTCGAGGCGGAGGGGCTCCGCCGGGGGAATCCGCGGCGAGACGATGTCGCCGGCCCGCACCTGGACGTACTCGCCGTAGCTCTCCGTCGATGGAAGAAGGGCGCTGTTCTCGTAGATCGTCAGTTTCCGCTCGTTTTCCATGTCGTCGACGACAGCCATCTTCTTTGAGCCGACGATTGTTAGCTTGCGCAATTTGTGAGGATCCAGCCACGAGAGATGAAGGTGGGCGGTGATACCGGTTGCGAAGCGCAAGTGGCGAAGACGACGTCCGCGACACCCTCCTGGAGATATGACTCGCCTCGGGCGCTCACTTCAACGGGTTGGTCATCGAGAAGGTAGAGCAGAACCGCAATGTCATGCGGCCCAAGGCTCCACAACGCGTTCTCGTCCCGACGCACCTTGCCGAGGTTCTGTCGATTCGCATAGAGGTAGAAGACATCGCCGAGCGCATTCGTCTCGATGAGTTCCTTCAGCTTGCGGATCGCCGGGTGGTGCAACAGGACGTGCCCTACGAGCAGACATCGCCCGCGTGCCGCGGCTTCGCGAGCTACGCAGTCCGCGTCGCGGGCCGTGAGCGCAAGGGGCTTTTCGACAAAGACGTGCTTGTCGTGTCCGAGGGCTGCGAGCGCGTGCTGCGCGTGATGCGTTGGCGGAGTCGCGACGACGACGGCATCGAGCTCGTCATCGCTTAGCATCTCGTCGTAGGAATCGGTGATCCGGACGGACGGATGCCGGCTCTTTGCGGTCAAACGCGCCTGCGGATCGAGATCGCAAAGCCACGTCAGCCGGGCTCCCGGAAGGTCACTGAAGGCGCGCGCCAGGTTAGGCCCCCAATAACCGAGACCGACGATGCCGACGTTTACCGATGCTCTCATCGTTCGCTCCGTGCGCCGACATAAAGAACCATGGTGAGTCCGAACAGCAAGACGCCACACGCCACGGCAAATGACATCGCCACGCGCGTAATCTCTCCTCCCGGCAGAAACACATAGCTGCTGATCAGGGCGAGCGCGGCGGCGAGCCATGCAAGCGCCGCGCGAGCGCCGGAATCGATGGCAAGAAGCGACTGCGACAGTGTCGCCGCCACGAGGTACAGGCCGATGCCTACACCGAGACCGACGAAGACGAAGCGCGAGACCTGATACTCGTCGCCGTAAAGAAGACGCATACCGAACGGGCCGAGAACACAACACGCAGCGACGACGACGACTCCGACTGCGGCAAGCGCCGCCGACGTGCGGGCGACCTCGCGTTTCAACCGCCGGTATCCCGCGGATGCGTTCAGGCTTGCGAGATTCGGAAGTATGGCCGCCGCGACACCCTGGAACACGTAGACCGGTGCGCGAACGAGCATGGTCGCGGCAAAGGCGACCCCGGCGTTCCGCGTCGCGTGCGGCCCACCGCTGACGATGACGAAAAGCGGCCCGCCGTTGACGATCAACTGGTCGGCCGCAGCTATAGAACTCGCAGGTGCGGCAAAACGGAGGGCGCGACGGGTTCGAAACGGGTGACCTGCGGCCTGAGCAAGCAAGGGCCGTAGCCGCCGACGCCCGAACAACACCGGCATCAACGCACCGAAGAAGCCGGCCCCGGCGATCGCTACGGCTGCGACTGTGTCCGACGCGAAAACGAGAAGAGGCAAGGCAAGCACTAAGCGGCTGAGACCGTCTGCGATCAGATTTACGCCGTACCCGTCGAACCACATCACCCCACCGACGAGTCCGCGGACGACATATGAGCAGCCGTACGCCGCGATGCCAATGAGGAGGAACACGGTCAGACGATCCTCGCCGCCGAAGAGCTTCTCCGTCAGAAACGACCATGCGAAGAAGCTGACGATTGCCGTAACGGCAAGTGCGCAGGTGCCGAGGAACACGACTGACCGGATGACCGACCTGACCTCTTCGCCACGTGCCCGCCGATCCGCGATAGACCTTGACGCCGTCTGCTCGAGCGGCCGGAACAGGACGATCGCCCCGATGAACATCACGACCCAGAGCACTCCAATGCGGCCGTAGGCATCCGGCCCGAGTGTCCGCGCGGCGAGAACCAGGAACGCGTACGTGAGCAGGCCGGAGCCGACCATCGCAAGTGACAGAAGCCCAGCCCCGGAGAACGCACGCCGCCTTCCACGCTGACGGTCGACGGAACGCGGAGAGGCCGTCAGCGATGGTTCAACGTACGTGCTCGGAGCCGTCACTGAACGATTCCGTCAATGAAGTAGTTGCTGTTGTTGAACGCGCCTGTTGGGAACACGCCGGCAGCCGACCCGAAGACGCCGTTCGCGCCGTCAGCAATCGACTGGAGCGGGCCGGAACCCACCACGGACGCGAGCGAGCCGCCGGTGAAGCCGAAATACGCGTTGGCGTTCACCGAGATCACGTACGTCGCGCCGGGCTGAAGTTGAAGCGGGGTTGTGAGCGACTCCTGCTGCCACCCTGAACCGGTCTCGTTCGTGAACGTGACCTGAGCGAGCGGAGTTCCGGAGGCCGTCCAGACGGTTCCAACGTGCGAGCCGGTTTCGAGCGGGTCGCGGTAGTACCGAATCGCCGTCAGCGCGACGGCTTGCGTCACGGTGACCTTGACACCGAACTCGTAGCTCCAGGGACCGGTGCCGCTCCGGCCGTCTTGAACCGCATTCCCGCCACTCGCGGGGACGAGGACGCTGGAGAACAGCGAGCACGGGCAACTGAGGGTCGTGAACTGCCACGCTGCCTGAGTGCCCATGGAGATCCCGTCTGCCGCCTTGACCGAGCCGGAGATCGCTGCCGAATACGTCGTCGCCAGTGCGAGCGGCGCGGAGGGAGTGAATGTCGCCTTGTTCGTGGCCGCGTCGTACGAGACGATTCCGGCGACCGGGTTGCCGGAGCCGTCCGTCAAGGTGAACGTCGCCGACGTCAACGTCGCCGGGTTCATGGACCGTGAGAACGTGGCCGTGATCGAGCCCGTTGGCGCGCCCGTGGCCCCGTCAGTCGGCGACGTGGCGGTCACCGTCGGCGGAGGCGGTGCAGGGGCGGCTGTCGTGAATGACCACGTGAGAGCAGAGCCCAGCGCGACGCCGTCAGCAGACTTCACAGTACCGGCAAGCGTCGCCGTGTACACCGTCGACGGCGCCAAGGCTGACGCAGGCGTGAAGACGGCCTGGCTCGTCGAGCCGTTGTACGAAACGCTGCCGGCGACGAGATTTCCGCCGCCGTCGCGCACAGTGAACGTGGCACGAGGTTAGCGTGGTCGGATCCGCCGCACGCGCGAACGTCGCCGAGACGGTCGCCGACGTCGAAACGCCGGAGGCACCGTCGGCAGGCGCCGTCGATGCGACGTTGAACGGCAGCGCCTGCGACACGATGCCGTCCACGAAGTAGTTGCTGCTGTTCCACGAGCCCGTCGGGAAGACGCCGGCTGCAGAGCCGAAGACGCCGTTCGCGCCGTCAGCGACCGATACGAGCGCACCCGACCAGATCGCCGTCCCGAGTGCACCGCTCGTGAAACCGAACGACGCGTTGATGTTGACCGAGAAGACGTAGACAACTCCCGGCTGCAGCTGCAGCGCCGTACCGAGCGCCTGCTGTTGCCACCCCGATGTCGTCTCGTTCGCGAACGTCACCTGCGCGAGTTGCGTGCCGCCGGACGTCCAGACCCGACCGATGTGCGTCCCCGACTCGCCCGGGTCGCGGTAGTAGCGGAGAGACGTGAGATAGACAGGCTGCGTAACCCGGACTTTCACGCCCAGCTCGTACGACCACGGGCCCGTTCCCGAACGCCCGTCGCGCACCGGGTTCCCGGTGCTGGCGGGCGCGATCAGGCTCGAGAAGAGCCCACACGGACACGTCATCGCGGTGAACTGCCACGACACGGGGCTGCCCACCGGCGTCCCGTCGGCCGCCTGCACAGACGACGCAATCGTCGCCGTGTACGCGGCCCCGAGTGCGAGCGGAGACGACGGCGCGAACGTTGCAGTACGCGTTGCATCGTCGTAAGTCACGGTTCCGGCGAGCTGAGCCACCGGGGCCGGAGACGGTGAACGAGGACGTGGTCAACGTTGCACCATCCATCGAGCGCGAGAACGTCGCGATGACGGGTGCATTGAGCGCAACGGTGCTCGCCTGGGATTGCGGAGATGTTGACGTCACTGTGGGCGGCACCGGCGGCGTCGCTGCGGTGGTGAATGTCCAGGTAGCCGCTGACCCGAGCGACGCACTCCCGTCGTCAGAGCGAATCGACGCTGCCAACGTCGCCGTATAGGTCGTGCCGAGAGCGAGCGGCGACGACGGCGTCAGCGTCGCACGCCGAGTCGCGGTGTCGTACGTCACCGTGCTTGCGACCGTCTGGCTGCCCGCCTTCAGCGTGAAGGTCGTTCCGCTGAGCGTTGACGTGTCGATCGCCCGCGAGAAGGTTGCCGTCGGCTTGACGTTCGGGCTCAATCCGGTCGAGCCGGGGCTCGGCGTCTGCGCCGTGACCGTCAGGGGAATCGTCGGCGAGACCACCGGATCGACGAAGTAGTTCGACGCCGACCACGAAGACGTGGGGAACACGCCCGCTGCGGAACCGAAGACGCCGTTCCCACCGTCTGCCACCGACTGGAGTGGCCCGGACGTGATAGCCGTCGCGAGCCCGCTCGTAGTGGCGCCGAACACGACGTTCGCATTGACCGAGATCGTGTACGTATTCCCGGGTTGGAGCTGATACGGAGTCGCGAACGACTGCTGCTGCCACCCGGATGTCGTTTCGTTCGCGAATGTCACCTGAGCCAGCTGAGCACCGGCGGAAGACCAGAGGCGCCCGACATGCGTTCCTGTTTCCCCCGCGTTCTTGAAGAACCGCACGGCCGTCAGATAGACGGGCGAGGCGACGGTGACGCGGGTCCCGAACTCGTAGCTCCATGGCCCTGATCCGACGCGGCCGTCCTGGACGCTGTTGCCCTGGCTCGCGGGCGTCAGCGTGTTGGGGAAGAGCGAGCACGGGCAACCTGACGTCGTGAACTGCCATGTGTATGCGGAACCGAGCGGAGTCCCGTCGAGGGCCGCAATGTTGGCCGAAAGCCGGGCCGTGTACGCGGTCCCGGCGGTCAGAGTCTGCGTCGGCGTCAGCGTGACCACGTTCGTGCTCGACGAGTAGGCGACGGTCGCCGCGACGGCCTTACCTCCGGTCAGCAGCTGAACCGAGGCTGAATTGATCGTCGTCGAATCCATCGCACGGGAGAATGTCGCCGTGACGGTGGTCGCCGGGCTGATGTTGGGCTGGCCGGCGGGCGGGGTGACCGCGTTCACCGTAGGCGCAGCCGGGGTAGTCGTCGACGTCGTAAATGACCACGTGACAGCCGTTCCAAGCTGAATCCCGTCGCTCGAGGTGATCGAACCTGCGAGCGACGCCGTATACATCGTGCCGGCCTGAAGCGCCTGCGACGGGATGAGCACCGCCGCGACGGCCGTAGAGTCATAGGAGACCGTTGCCGGCACCTGCTGACCGCCGGGATCCGTGAGCGTGACGCTCGAGGTCGTTATCGTGCTCGGGTCTACGGCGCGAGAGAACGTCGCCGTAACCCGAGAGAGCGGGCTGACACCGGTCGCTCCTGCCGCCGGAAGCCGCCCGACCACGGTCAGCGGCGGCCGCTGGGCGTCGTCGCTTTGAATTCTGAAGAGGAGGCCGACTCCACGACCCCCGCGACGGTGCGGAACGTAGTAGTACGACGTCGTCGGCGTCAGGTTCGTGTCGGTGAACGCCGCCGACTGGAGCGGAAGAGTGTTCAGCTTCGTCCCGAGCGGTGCTCCCCCGACACGGGGAGACGTCGTGCGATAGAGGTTGTATCCGTCTGCCGTCGGAACGGGTGACCAGGAAAGCGCAACGGTCGTCGGCTGAAGTTCCGCGGAGATTCCCGTGGGTGCAGCCAGTGGCAGAAGGGACGAGACGATGATGCCGCTCGACGGTGTCTGGGGCGAGACGCCCATGTCGGAGAAGACGTTGACGAAGGCCTGCCGAACGCGCGCGTCCGGCTGCCCCCCTCCCTCGGAATCGAGACCCAGCCCGAGTTCCCACTGATTGGCGCCCGTGGCAAACACAAGCGCTCCGCTGGGGGCGATGTACTTTGTCGCGTTGGTGATTGCAGAGCCCGGCGTCGTAGAGGCGCCATTCCCCTGGATCAGGCTACCGTCGACCGGTGAAGCCGAGAGAATCTGGAGATTCGAGGGGCCACGGCCATTTGGCGACCGGCGCATCCCACTCCCAGCTGATGACTGCGTCCCCGAGATGGACATGGACGAGTTCGCCGGCTGTGTCGCGACCGACGTGTTCCGCCAGATCCGGTCCTTTCCTTGTGCGGCGGTAACGAGGAGCGGGAAACTCATTGCGTCGTGATCGCCGATATACATCTCGCCGACGAGTGAATTTTCAGGATCGTTGGCACCGTTCGGATCGCGCCAGGTGCCCGTCGGGTTACCCGACGGGTGAGCGCCTCCGCTCTGCGTCGACTTGTAACAGACGAGCACGCGGTTGGCCGCGCCGCTCACGGGACTGCTTTCAGAGCGCGTCTTCCAGTAGACACTGTTCCCACCGGCGAACAACAGGCTGACCTTTGCGTCGCGAGCGGCCGTCAAGCCCGAGCGCATCTCCGCGGACCAGTACTCGGAGTGAGCACCTGCAATGACGACCTTATGGCTCAGAAGCCCGTTCGGCGCGGTCTGCAGGTCAGAGTCACTGACGTACGAAAGGTCGTAGCCCTGACTCTCGAGCCAGCTCGTAAAGGGAAGGTCGACGAATCCGAAGTAGTTGATCTCTCCCCCGATGCCGACGCGCGGCTGGAGGAACGGGCGATCGAACGACACCTTCACGGCCCGGGCCGTACCGGCAACCGTGTCGGCACCCGTCGAGTTGTAGTCATAGAGCGACTTGCCGCCCCAGGCGTTGTACGCCTCGTACGTATTCATTGGAATTTCATACGCGATCGCCGATGAGCCGGCGTCGTTTCTCACGACGAAGATCGTCTGATGGTCAGCGCTGCGGTCGTCGCGCACAGCCCGGACGATGTAGACGCCGCTCGGCCACGACGACGACGTCGTGATCGTAGCCGCGCTTCCCAGTTTGAGCAGTCGATCAGCCCGGTGTTCGCGTCAGTCTGACACGCCGGCTGCGCGACGCCGCGCAGATTGGCGATGGAGTAGAACGGACGCGCTCCGTGGGTCTGGTAGTAGCCGGTGCGCCAGATCTCCAGGTGGTACGGCGCATTCGCGGCGGTGTTCACCTTGATGTCCAGCGATCCGCCGCGGTTGACACTCTGCGCGGTCGCGAAAACGTCGATTCCTCCGGCGCTGACAGCTGGGTCGTTGACCACAGGCCAGTCGTCTTGACCCGGATAGCAGTTCTCTGCGACGATCGGGTTCGAGCTGGTGCACGTTCGTGCTTGCGGTGTGCTCTGCACGATCTGCGAGTCAGTCGACTCGACGCCGTTCACGAGCGACCGCACGCTGTAGTAGTACGCAGTGGTGTTGATCGCAGACGTATCGTCGAACGACGTCTGAGCAGTACTGCCGACCTGGGACTTCGTGCCGGTAAGCGTCGTCGAGCGGTACACCCGGTACTGGCTCGCCCCGGGACGGCCTGCCACGAAAGGCTGACGTCGTTGTTGAGCGCAACGGCCGACGTGCCCGCAGGGACGTTTGAGCCAGCCGAGAGGGCGCCGGCGCGAGCGAGCCCGAAGAAACAAACGAAGACCCCTACCGCTATGCAGATGGCGCGCCTTGTCACATCGACCTTTCTTGTCTGACTTCGCGACGATCCTGGTGCCACTCGACCGTCCTGCTCAATCCTGTCTCTAGATCGATGCTCGCTTCGAACCCCAGAAGTTCACGCGCCTTTGAACCGTCGGGGACGCGATACCTGACGTCTTGGTACTTCCCCGGCAGCGCCTCGTAGGGCACGAACTTCGCCCGCAGCGGCAGCGGTATTCCGAGCGTTCGCTGCACGGCCTGCGCAAGGTCGAGGATGTGCGTCGGCGTCGAACCGCCGATGTTGATGATCTCGCCGCGCGCCTCGGGTGTCCGAAGCGTGCGAACGAACCCGTCGACTGTGTCCGCGATGTACGTGAAGGTCCGAACCTGCTGGCCGTCACCGTGGATCTCCATCATCTTGCCGTCGAGCAGCACCTCGATGAACGCGGACTGCGGTCCAGCCCCACCAGCTTGGATGGTTGCGCGGTAGGTATGAGCCGAACAGGCGTAGGATCGAGACGCGAAGCCCGCGCTCCTCGGCGAGCGCAAGGCACATGTGCTCGTCGTAGAGCTTTGAGACGGCATCGCCCATCGGCGCGAGGTAGGCGGGCCGAGAACGAGCTGACCGTCCTCCTTGAAGGGCGCCTCTGCGTTGCCGTAGACGTCGGAGGTCGACGCCGCCGACCAGATCGACGTCCAGCGCCAGCGAGACGTCTGCCGCTGCGCGCATCCCCGCGATGTTCTGCTCGAGCGTCGCCAGGGCGTTTCCGTAGCGCGGAATCTTCAGCGCAGCAAGGTGGACGATTGCGTCGCAACCGGCGGCGGCCGACTGAAGAGCCATCGGCTTCGAGCAGTCCATCTGATGGAACGTGAAAGCGGGGTGCATCAAACAACCGGTGATGTTCTCCAGCGCCCCGTGCGAAAGATCGTCGACGCCAACGACCTCGACTCCTTCGTCGAGTAGGCGGTCGCACAGATGCGAGCCGATGAAGCCTGCCGCGCCTGTGATCAGTACCTTCTTCATGATCCTCTCCTTAGCCATAGATCGAGTGTTGGCGCGCCAGGCGCATCGATTGTCGAGGCGTGCGAGTAGTTCGCTCTGATCCACGCGGCCAGGACAGAGTCGAAGGAGCCACCGAAGTGCGTGTGGCCGTACTCCGGGAAATCGAGTCGGTTCGTGACGATCAGACGGACGCCGGCCCGCTTGATCGAAGCGATCACATTCTGCTGATCCGCTGCACGGGGGAGCGCACCGGGGAGGAGCGAGATTCGAGCCAGAGGGCTCGGGCGATCCGCGAGGATGTAGAGCAGCGTGTCGACCGGCGCCGCGACGATGGGCTCACCGGGGCGCGTGAGCGCGTCGATTCGACGAACGGCTTCGCCGTACACAGCAGCCATCCCCGGCGGCTCGGCGATCGAGCCGCCTGGCCCGCTGACGAGCACCGTCTTTGCCGATGCGTCCTTGAGCGTAAGGCCGACACCTGCTGCGGCCAGGAAGGCGAGCCAAACGACCCCGAGCATCCGCGCCGCTCCCGGTTTCGCAAGCGGACCGAGGTGGAGCCACGCGAGGAAGAGGACTGCGAAGGGCAGGATCCAGATCGCAGGCTGCGGATAGGCAGCGAACATGTGCAGAGCCGCCGTAGCACGTCACAGCGAACAACGCGAGCGCGCCGAGAGCGGCGGCGCGGCCGTGCTCTGCAGCGTCGTGCGACGCCCCCTTCCAACTGCGAATGACGACAACGCCCATGGCGACGCACGCGCCTGCAGGAATCCAGCCGAAAACGAGCTGAAGTCGCGTGCGAACGAACTCCGGGTCGAGCGCCGCGAGCAACGCGAGTACGACGGCGAGTCCGATCAGCAAGACCCACAGCATGCGGCGCCTGTTCGGGCGAGCAAGGAGACGACCCGCCACGAGCAATATGGCAAAGCCAGAGAGATAGAGCACGAGGCGGCCGACCTGATCAACGATGCTCCCCACCGTCAAAGGCGCACGCGAACGAAGCGTGGTGTCAACGGCCGCGCGGAGCTCCGCACGCGGATAGAGGTTCTCGAAGAACAGGGCATGCGCGGAAACCTGCGTGAGCAACAACCCGTACGCGAGCGCAACGATCGCCATGAACGGCGCAGCAAGCGCGATGAGGTCGCGTCTCGTGACCATCCCGGCACGCCAGCGGACGAAAAGCCACAGTGCAACCCCACCAAGTGCGGCCAAGAGGAACTCGGGTTTAGCGAGAGCTGTCATGCCCACACATGCACCGGCCGCTACGAGATGCCGGTGACTCCCCCTTCGCGAAAATGCGATGAGAGCGAGGCAGAGGAGAAGGACGCACAGCAACCCGATGACGTCGTCGTATGAGTACGAGAGCACGAAGCCGAACTCGTTCGGCGAGAGGGCGATCGCGGCCGTCAGGACTGCAGCCACTACTGCGCCGAAACGCCCGACGAGCGCACGGCCGAGGAGGTAGGTCGCGGCGATAATCGCTGCGGCGAGGACGAGGCCGAACACGATCGACGTCGTCAAAGGCGCGCCGGTGATCCAGACGAACAAGCCGAGCACGAACGGCGCTGCCGGCCCGTAGTAGTAGACAAAGTCGTGGTATGGCAATTGTCCGTGCGCCACACGCGACGCGGCGGCGACGTCGTAGCCCGAGTCCGTACTGATGCCTCCCCAGCGATGCCACGTGAGTGCCGCAAGGAGCGCGCACGCCGATGCGATCACGACTGCGGACAACGCATCCGGATGACGCGCGACGCGCTCCAGCAAAGCCGGCCGCGCCCGTTGCCCGGCATGCACGGCAGCCGCATCCATCTGACTGACTGCGGCCATTAGTACGCGCCTCGTTTGCCTAGAACGACCGGAACCGTCTGGCAGAGGAGCTTGAAGTCCCACCAGAGCGACCAGTTCGTCACGTAGAGGTAGTCGAGCTTGACCATCTCGTCGAACGGGATGTCGTTGCGGCCGAGTACCTGCCACAGACCGGTCATACCCGGTGTCATGTCGAGCCGGCTCGTCGCCCACCCGGTGATCCGATCCGCCTCGTACAGGACGAACGGCCGAGGACCGACGAGCTCATCTCGCCGCAGAGGACGTTCCAGAGCTGCGGCAACTCGTCGAGGCTGGTGCGCCGCAGGAAGGCACCGATCCGCGTGACGCGCGGGTCCCGCCCTTGATTTTGAAGAGCGGCCCGTCGACCTCGTTGAGATGGGAGAGGTCAATGCGCCGCGCCTCGGCGCCGGGGCATCGTCCGGAACTTGACGATTTGGAATGTCGAGCCTCGTCGGCCGCGGCGGGGCTGCCGGTACAACGCCGGTCCGGCGCTATCCAGACGAATCGCGATCGCGATGCTGCGAGCAACGGCGCGAGCAGCGAGCAGGATCGTTCCGGCGACCACGAGTCGAAGGCGCGCTTGAACAAACGCGACTGCGCTCGAGTCGCATCGGAGGAAGGGTCACCGGGCATCCCCTCGACGTCGTCGAGAATCGCCTCGGCGTGAAGATCTCGTTGTAGCGCGGGATGATCGAGACCTGGACATCGGCGCGGCGCACGGAGTGGATGAGGTCGATGACGCCTTCGTGATCCTCCAGGGAGGATGCGAGCAGAACCCGGTCAACCTCGAGCTCGTCGACGACCCTGGCGACCTCGTGCGGCTCGCCCACGACGCCGTCACCCTCGCTCGAGTCGAGAAACCCGATGACCTCGAGTCCGTATTCGGGATGCGTCAAGAGCTTGCGATGTACGAGCCGAGCGTCTGCACCCGCGCCGACGATCAGCGCGCGCCGTTGTCGCATGACACGTGGGAAGACCCATGACCTGAGGGCGCCGCGGCCGAGAGGAATCGAGATGAACGCCCCCAACACGAACAAAAGCGCTTCTACTGCGCTGAAGATCTGCCAGCCGACGAACCGCTTCAGGATCTGGGCTAGCAACAGATAGCCGAGCGAACCGGCCAGCAGCGCGTGAAAGACGTCGCCGATCTCGTCGAAGCTGGAGACGGTGATCTCCGCCTTCCCGTCGATTCTGGTACGTCGGTACGCAGCGAAGATCGCCGAGCCAGTGGGAACGGCGAGGGCAGCCAGCACCGCGAGGACTGCACCGGGTGCGACGACAGCCGGAGGAGCGATCTGATTCGCCGCGACGTACGTCGCGGTGTACGCGATCGCCAGCGCCAGCGTATCGGTTGCGGCAAGCATGCGCGCGCGACCGCGGTTGAGCCGCCTGGTGCGACTCTGGTGAATTTCTAGGCGTCGGTCGAACTGGTTGGCAACCGTGCTCACGCCGCCTCCAGCCGTGCCGCCGGCAACCGCTCGAGCAGGCCGGACACGAGGTTCTCTGAGACGCCGAGAACCGCCTGGCCGTTTACGGTGTCCGGGTACACATGCGCCGTGGAGACCAGCGCAAGCCCGGGGAGCGGGAACATGTCGGGCAGTCGCTGCGCACCGCCGACAAGATGCACGGGCTCGACCGCGGGAGCGCGCTGGACGACGACCGAGAGCACGTCCTCCAGCTCCAGATTGAAAATCGTGCGAACGTAGTCGAGGTAGTCCGCGGCGACGTCGCTCTCAGCGCGCGTGAGGTCGGGATGGTCGCCGTTTACGTACTTCGCCGCGTAGATGAGGTGCCCACCAGCGTATTCCTGGTGGCCCAGGCGGTGAGTCGTCTCGACGACCGTTGTGAGGGGAATACGCCGATCGGTGATATTCAGCGTGTAGTAGGGACTAATGCTTCTACGCGTGCGCACGAGAACGCAGATGACGCCGAGATACCGACAATGGCTCTCCGGGAGGAGCGCACTATTGATCGAGGAATCCATCGACGATGCGCAACCGGCGAGAAGAGCGTGCAGACGACCTGGTCGAAGGGGCGTATCTGCCCACCGACGACGAGCCCTGTCACCGCGCCTTCTTGACCTGCAATCCGCTCACCGACCGCAGATCCCGTGTGGATCTCTCCGCCAAGGTCACGGATGCGGGATGCAAGCGCGTCGATCATGCGCTGGTAGCCGCCTTCGAGGGTGCCCAATGACCTCGCGCCCGGCGCTGTCGCGCGTGCCGGCCATGCGGCGCGTCCGCGCCCACATGTACGTCGCCGGCAGGTCGTCGTAGCGCCCGTCGAACTTGGAGTCGAGCAGCGGTCGCCAGAGCCGATCCACCACGCCCTTGCCGCACTGCTTCTCGAGCCAGGGCAGCAGGGGATCCGTCGAGGTCGTCGTGGTCCTTGCGCCGGTTGCAGCGCACCACGAACGCGCCGAGCCGCAGCCGCTGCAGCGGCGGAGCAGCGGGAAGCGCAGGAACTCCTTCGTCGACGAGTTATCGAGAACAGCCGCTCGCGATCCCAGAAGCCGACGCCGACGGGCCGGAAGCGGAACTGGTCGCGCAGGCCGACTCCTCGCGAGGCCGAGCACGCGGTCGTCGGTCGGCAGCACCACGTGGTAGAAGCGGTCGACGTGGTGGCCGTCGAAGTCGAAGCTCGCATCAGGCCGCCGAGGCCGTCGGCGCGCTCCATGACGTCGACCTGGACGCCAGCCTGCGCGAGGCGATATGCGGTGGCGAGGCCCATCAGGCCGCTGCCGACGATGCCGACGCGCGTCACGGCTCGACGACCCCCTCGCGGCACGCTGGCCGCGGCGAGGCGCCAGTAGGCCGCATGGTCGGCAGGATGCGCATCTTGCTGGCACCCACGCGGCGCGACCCGTCGAGGTCGGTGGGCACCTCGGCGATGGAGGCGCCGAGGGCGACGAGGTTGGCGAGGATCTCGGCCTTGCAGGCGAAGCCGCGCTTCGAGAGGAGGTCGTCGCCGTAGTGCTCGAACCCGCGCCGCAGCGTGGAGGCGCGGTAGACGCGGAAGAAGGACGAGACGGTGCGCGCGTCGACCCGCAGGGCGCGGCGAACGCGATCTCGCGCCGCGCGGAGTATGCGGCGTAGCGGGCTGACGTTCGACCATGCGGCCTCCTCCGTGAACCGAAGCGAGTACGAGGTCGTCCCCGGTCTCGGCCCGGGCTCAGCATCATCGGCAGCGTCGCGAGGTCGCTGGTCGTGTCGGCTTCCAGCGTGACGACGAGTAACTCCTCGGGTCGTTCCCGCGAGCACTCCGCGAAGCCGGCGCGGAACGCCGCGCCCGGTCCCGGTTCGGCCCATGCGAAGGCACTGACCGGCAGCCGGCCGTCGTAGCGCTCCACGAGTTCGGGGTGGCGTCGGCGAGCCGTCGTCCACGATGATCAGCCTGCTCCCGCTCGGGAAGAGCGTCGGACGCACTTCGAGGTCGGCAAAGAGCCGCGGCAGGTTGTCGGCTTCGTTGAACGCCGGAACGACAAACACGACCGGCTGCGTCGGCGCGAACGTCGGCTTGCCACGATCGACGTTCTCGGGCACCGCTACCGCAGCTATCGCCGCCATGCCACACTCCCCATGTTGCGTTCCAATCAGGTCACCTCTCCCAGGCCGACGGCCGTAGCCGAAGGCGTCCCTCAAGCCGCGTACAGGACGTACCAGGACACTAGGAGTGCATAGCCCGGAGGTGCTAGACCAGAACAGCCATACCATTCGCCAGACGGGGATCTGACCGTTCGGGGGGCAGCGCTACCTAGCCGATCGTCCGTAAGTGAGCCGCTACACCCCTGGGGGCGTGCGGCAAGCGATGCCTTACGAAAGTGCGTTGCGGCGTCTCGCAAGGGTCCTCATCTCGTGCAGGGACCTCGGGCGCGCGCCACGCGCACGCAGGGATGTACACGACGAGCCCGACGACAACGAGCAACAGGAGCCGTACGACGGGTGAGGCGCCCTGCGCTGAGAAGAATTTCGCCTCCTCCGACAAACAGGAGCATCAAGACAGCTGCCTGTACGACTCCGGATAGGCTGGCGCAACCTCACGGAGGCTTATCCCGAGTGTCCGCGTCGTCAGCCGGAGGTAGTACGGCTCAACAAGGGTGCTCGAGATGGCGTAGGCCGTCGCGACGCCGAGGATGCCCCACGGTAAACCGGCGACGAATGCAATGACGCTCGCGACCAGCGCAACCACGGAATAGCGAAGGATCAGATCGGGCCGTTCCCGAGCCTGCAGGATGTTGCCGTTCATGCGCTGGAGAGATTGAAGAATTCCGACCCAACTCAAGACTCGGATGACCGGGATTGCGGCATGCCATTGGGAACCTAGGACGACGTCGACGAACTCCGGGGCGACGACGATCAGGCCGAGGAGGGCCGGAATCGAGATGGCACCCACGAGGCGATTCGCCCGCATCCAGACGTCTGCGATCAGCCGCGGCTCCGACTGGAAGCGTGCGAACGCCGGGAGGAGTACCTCCTGAGCCGGCGCTGCGATCTGGTAGACGAGCAGTTAGAGCATGGTGTTGTACGCGACGGTGTAGGCGCCGAGGCCGCTCGCGCCAATGAAGCGGCCGACGAGCACGTTGTCGGTGTTTCGGTTGAGGTAGAAGAGCATCCGGGCAGCGAATACCCTGCCCCCCGAAAGCGCCGAGATCAGTGAAGCTGGCCCTCGAGAAGCGCAACCGCGGACGCCACTTCGCAAATGCAATGAGCAGGGCGCTCGAAACGACGGCGATCGCGATCTGCTGGTTGATGATCGCCCAGGCACCGTAGCCACGTGCAGCAAGCGTGATACCGACGACGGCTCCGGCGAGATAAGAGATGATCTGCCGCAACTCGAGGGCGCGGAAGTTCATGTCCCGGGTCAGGAGCGCCGACTGTGTCGCCGCCAGACTCGTCAGGAGGAAACACGACGAGAACGCGGCGAAGAGTCCCGCCACCTTCGGTTCGTTGTAGAAATCGGCGACGAGCGGGGACACTGCGACGCCGAGGGCTGTCAGCGCCAACCCGACCGCGAGCGTGAACCAAAAGACCGTGGAGATGTCGTCTTCGGTCAGATCGCGCCGCTGCACGAGCGCGGCGCCCATGCCGAGATCAGCGAAGACGTAGACGAGCGTCGAGACGACGAGAACCATTCCCGCCAGGCCATAGTCGACGGGCTCAGGAGTCGCGCGAGAAGAATTGCAGTGACTATCCGCGAGAGCTGGATCGAGACGGTGGAGATCCCCTTCCACGCCAGCCCACGAAGCGCCTGCGACCGGGTGGTCTCGGCAATGCCACCGACGTCGTCACCGTGTCAGCTGGCGACGTGAGCGGCGACGTAGCGGCCGAGGTCTTCCGTCAACGCGGCGCGACTTTGCAGCCCGGCCTCCCCCAAAACTGATGACGCCCGCAACGCGGCCTGGAGATCTTCAGGGCTCTCAGCGACGGTGACCAGACCGAGCGACGCGAGTCGTCGAGCGAGGGCGACCTGGTGATCGTCTGCGGCCTCGCCGTACTGCGAGCGTCGCGGGACGACGATCGGGCGCTTGCCATTCGCGATTGCTACGAGAATCGAGCCGACGCCGGCGTGACTGATGACTGCCTCGGCCTTCCGGACATAGGCGACGAGATCGTCGAAGGGGATGTAGTCGAGGCGGCGCCATGTCGGCGCGAGCGCAGTATCCGAATCGCCGGCTTGAACCACGAGAGCCTCCCCCTCGGCGATCGCCTGGAGCATGTCGAGCAAGCGGTCGAAAGGCTTGGTAAGGCCAATCGTGACGAAGATCATCTGCTGAGCACGGTTCCTTTGTAGCGCGCGCCACGGACCCGGTCGAGCAGGTCTGGCCACTGGACGTAGATGCGGTCGGCCACCGGCGCGATGAGACGGCAGGAAAGCGACACTGTGTCGATTCGCGTGAAGCTCTCGACGTAGACAATCCTCGCGCCGGACAGCCGCGCGACCCAGGCGAACGGCACTGCGAGGCCCGCGCCGGTCGTCAAGACGACTTTCGGTCGAACACGCCGAACCACCCGAATCGCGAGTATTGCGTTTCGCACGAGGTTCCGAAGACTTCGAATCGTCGGCCAGTAGCCGTATACGACCCTTTCGTCTCGAAGCAGTGACCTTGCGTCCGACCGGTCGTTCGTGACCCAGACACGAGAGTGGAGGCGCCATACATCCTCGAGCGCATAAAGCTGAAGGAGGTGCCCGCCCGTCGAGCAAACAAGCAGTACGTCGGCACGTGACGCAGGATCAATTCTTGACATCAGCGCATCGAGCGTAGAGCGTCAGACGGAAGATCGGTACCGCCGGACCACCGGGAATAGCACTAGCCAACCGGTTAGTTACGGCGCGCGTGATGACTAACCAGGCGTCGGTGTCGACCGGAGCCGTTCCGCCTTAGCATCAGCAACATGCCGGGCAAGTCATCTGCGGAACTGTCCCCTCGCGAGCAGCAGGTGCTCGAGATGGCTGCGCTTGGACTGACCAATTCGGAAGTCGCGCAGCGACTCGCAGTAAGCGTCCACGCGGTCAAGTTCCATCTCGCAGCCGTCTATCGCAAGCTCGGCGTAGCGAACAGGACGGAGGCAGCCGTCGCGTACGTTCAAGGGGCGACGACACCAGCGTCGGCCGAGCCGGTGTCCCCGACCTAGATGGACCTAGCGATCTTCACCCGCGTCCTCTGGCGGTTCAAATTCATCGTGATTCCGGGAGTTCTTCTCGCGATCGCGCTCGCGACGCTGTCGATGTACAAGGTCTCCCCGAAGACTCCATACCTCGTGCATCGACAGCAGGAGCAGTGGATGGCATCGGCCACGGTTCTGATCACTCAGAACGGCTTCCCGTGGGGTCGTATCGAGACCGGAACTGAGACGTCGGCTGACCCGAACCGGTTCGTCAACCTCTCCGTGGTCTGGTCGCAGCTCGCGCTGAGCGACTCCGTGAAACACATCCTTCGCAAGGGCGGCAAGATCGATGGCACGCTCGCCGCCGAGCCCCTTATCGATCCGAATACACGCGCGACGCTGCCGATGATTGGGATCTCGGCGGCGTCGGACACGCCCCCGAAGGCGATGCGGCTCGCCCGACGCGAGACCACGGCGCTCCTCTCGTTTCTCCAGCAGCAACAGGCAGCAAGTCACGTCGCACCCGAGAATCGGATCAATATGGTCGTGACCCAGAGCAGTTCGACGCCGAAGCTTCTCAAGGGGCGCTCGAAGACCCTTCCGATTCGTCGTCTTCCTCGCGGTGCTCACTGTGGTCTGCGGTCTGGCCTTCGTGCTCGAGAACCTTCGCCCGCGCGTACCGCCCCTTCGCCAGGCCGCGCCCGCGCGACGCGAAGCCGACGTCGCAGCTTAGGGCGCGACCGTGTTGTCGACCTCGGGAGACGAGCGCCGCGGGGCGCTGATCTCGGCGACGATCATGCTGCTGTCGCTTGCGGTGCTTGCCTTTGCAACGACGAGCTCGCTGCCGGTCAAGCTCATCGCCCCGGCGATCCTCCTGCTCACCTTCATCGCAGCCACCTACAGGACCCTCCTCCAGTGGCATGTCCTCCTCGGACTCCTGATCTTCGTGATCTTCGTCATCCCGATTCATCGGTTCTCGATGCCGGGGAACTTGCCGTTCGAGCTGGAGCCCTATCGGCTCCTCGTGCTCTGACGGCCGCCGGTTGGGTCGCGTCCCTGCTAGCCGACCCGCGGATTCGCCTGGCTCGGACAGGACTCGAGCGGCCGCTGGCGGCGCTCGTAGTCGTAACGGTGCTATCGCTCGTCTTCAACGTTCACCGGGTGGGAGACGGGCTCACGTCGGAAGTGATCAAGAAGGTCTCGTATCTCGCCAGCTTCCTGATCGTCCTCTACCTCATCCCGAGCGTCGTACGCAAGCGACAACACATAGACGTCCTGATCAAGACGCTCGTTCTGGCCGCAGGCGCCGTCGCCTTGCTCACTGTCATCGAAGGGCGCACGCATCACAACTACTTCAACGAGCTAGGTCGCGTCCTACCGTTTCTCGTCTTCAAGGGAGTCCCTGACCTTCTCGCACATGATCCACGCGGAAGGCCGTACGCGTCGTCCGAGAGTCCGATCGCGGTCGGCGCGATGTTTGTAATGACATTCCCTCTCGCGATCTACCTGGCGAGGAAGACCGCTCATAAGCGCTGGTGGCTCGTTCTCGGACTGATCCTCCTCGGCGCCACCGCTACCCGATCGCGCACTGCGATCCTGATGCTTTTGGTCACCGGGTTGGTCATCGTCATCCTCCGGCCGAGGGAGGTAAAACAACGGCCCTGGCCCGGCACTTTTTCCTCTTCTGATCGTGATCCACTTTGCCTCGCCGGGTCGGCGCCATTACTCAGTCCTTCTTCCCGAAGGGGGGTCTCGTTGCGCAACAGGCCAACGCCGAAGCCGGGAGCGGACGGGTAGCGTCGCTGGGACCGGCGCTCGCCGAGTGGGAGAAGGCGCCGCTCGTCGGTGTCGGGTACGGAACGCGGATCACCGATTCGACTGACCCGAAAAACAACGCGATTGTTCTCGACGACCAGTGGCTCGGAACCCTCCTCGAGATCGGAATCGCCGGCGCCCTCGTCTGGGTCTGGATCTTCGTCCGGTTCTACCGAATGCATGCGGCGATCGGGCGGCGAGACGAGACGGCTCAAGGATGGCTCTCCGTCGCGCTCGCATCCACGAGCGTGGCTTTCGCTATCGGCATGGTCACCTCGACACCTTCGCCTTCGCCCAGGAGACGTGCCTGACGTCGTACTCTTCGCGATCGGCGCGACGCAGCTGCGTAACGCGTCGTCGACCACCGAGAATGAGGCGAACGCCCAGCCTCCAAGTGGCCTCAGTCGGCGCGAATCCCGAAAGCCTCTCGTGCCTTGAAGGTAGCGCTAGAAAGCGCTGCTGTCGGCGGAGATAATCGGCGGCCCGCTCATCGGCCAACTGAGGTTCGTGCCTGAGCGATGCGCGAGCGAATCCGAGGATCATCGCGGGCGCGAACGGGTCGTTCAGCGTGTACCGGAGAGCGCGGCAGCGTCAGGTACCAGGGCCGATACCGCATGAAGTGCGCAGTGCCACCTTGTTGCATCCTGGCTGAGATACGTCCGTCACGCTGACCGAGCCGCCGGTGATGGCGGGAACGCAAGTCTCGCGAACCCGTCGTCGTTCGCCAGCCGCGAGCCTGAGCCTTCAGCTCGTCGATCCCGTCCCAGCCCAGCCGCCCCTCGAGCGGCCGGACCCACTCGAAGCACTCGATCGATACGCACGCGTCGCACCCCAAACGGTGTTGCCGGTTACATGACGCTGCGTCCACCTGTCGTTGTTGTCCAGCTCGTAGCAGCTGCCGCTCGCGATGCCAAGCCTCGCGTCTTCCTCGAAGCGGCCGATGAGAGTCTCGAAGAAGTGCTCGTCGAACGAAACGTCCGCGTCGACGTTGACGATGATGTCCGGCTTCACCGGCAGCTCGTCGACCGCTTGCTCCAGGGCGCGTACGATGGGCGCGCCACGGCTCGTGGACTCCGCCTGTTCGCGGACGACGATGCGAACGAAGTCGATTTCCTCTGCGATCTCACGCGCGACGGCGAGCGTCTCGTCAGTAGATCCGTTCTCGACGATCGTCCATGACAGCGGGCGTAGTGTCTGGTTTCGCATCGCCTCGCCCAGCCTGCCGAGGTTCTCTTCCTCGTTGCGAGCCGGCGTAACGGCGGCGTAGGTCAGGCGACGCATCGTGAGACGGTCGTCTGTGCGTCCTGACTCATCGCACGCGGGAGCAACGACGCCAGCCAGATCTCGAGCATGAGGATGGACAGCAGGGCGTAGGAAATGCGAATGGTCGCCCGATTGCATCGGCGCCGCCCTACAAGTCGCTCTACGAGGCGGCGGTCGAGCAACTCGATGCGTACTCGGCTCCCGGGTCCTGTCAGATAGTCGCCGGTCGGCCCCTCCATTTGCGCGCCACAACCATCCCGTCGACGGCGGCGTTGAAAAAGCCGATCTTTGGGCGACTCGATGACCTCGTCAGGGATCAAGCCTCGCGCAGCCGCGCTTGAGGACGTGCTTCGTATCGAGACGCCGCACCTTGTGCACCGCGGGATCGTCGCCGCGCAGTATTCGACGACTCTGTGGTCGAGGAACGGAACACGGACTTCAAGCGAGCTCGCCATCGATGTCCGATCGAAGTAGTGCAGCATGTCGTCCGACGAGCCCCAGTTGCCGGTCGAGGTACAACGCTGCCGGAAGAGCGGAGTCGGTGTGGCCGCTCCAGAGCAGCTCACGTTGCGATTCGCGGTGCCGCGCCGCCGTCGAAGGCGGCGAAGGCCCCCGGACCAGTTCGGCGCGAAGCGCCCCGCCGACGTTGCCGCTCTGCGACCAGAGTTGCTCCGACCGGATCGGTGGCACGTAAAGCCGTCCACGGCCCGGCCGAACGCGCCGGCGGCGCGAGGCGCCAGCGGTTACGCCAGCTTCGGGCGCCTGTAGGCCAATCGATGCCACTGCGCGCGAGCGCGGCGTTCCTGTGTTTCGGGTATCCGCCGAGCAACTCATCCGCGCCCTGTCCGGAGAGGCGACCGTCACCTGCGAGGCCGCCAGCCGGACAGCGCGAGAAACCGAGCGCCGAAGATCCGCAACCGGCTCGTCGAGGTACCACACGAGGTCCTCCAATCGAAGGTCTGCTCGTTGAACGAGCAGCTCGATCTCCTGGTGGTCGGTTCCGAATCTTGGCGACTAGCCGCGCGCCTGCCAACTCGTTCGCGCGACCCGCCTCCCTGAACCCGACCGAGAATGTCCGCACGGGCTCCGACGAGTTCCTCGCCATGAGCCGACGATGACGCTCGAGTCGAGACCTCCGCTGAGCATTGCGCCAAGAGGCACGTCGCTCATGAGCCGCAGCTGACCGCGTTGTCCGAGCTCCGCCGAGGCAGGCACTGCCGCCGT
Organism: uncultured Actinomycetes bacterium; assembly: GCA_963794045.1. Classification (GTDB taxonomy): domain Bacteria; phylum Actinomycetota; class Thermoleophilia; order Gaiellales; family Gaiellaceae; genus Palsa-739. The sequence goes on along the minus strand of CAWCCJ010000007.1, from coordinate 32,211 downwards.
TCGTCCAGCGACCATCTCAACCGGCGTCGGATTTGGGATCTCCCAGAAGCTTCGATCCCGCACCGAGCCGTCCTGCGACGACGAGCCGGTGTCCGGGCGTAGCTTTCGAACTCCCCGGAGCGGCGTCCTGGCGCCGGCCGAAGTATCCGAGCGCGAGGTAAGCGTCGATCGCCTCGTAGTCCAGGTCAGTGGGCATGAGATCGATGGCGAGCAGGCTCTTGAGCTCCGACGCGAACACGAGGACATCGCCGTTCTCCGCGTAGTACAGGGGCTTGACCCCGATCCGGTCGCGTGCGATTACCGCGCGGCCTCGATCCGTGTCCCAGAGCGCTACCCCGAACATTCCGCGCAAGTGTTGCGGGATTGCGCTTCCGTGCTTCTCGATAAAGGTGCGGCATGACCTCCGTGTCGCATCGCGAGCGTAAGGGTGCCCGCGTCCGCGACTGCCTTTCGGAGTTCGTCATGATTGTAGATCTCTCCGTTCTGGATTGCGCAGATGGGCCCCGCTCGACAGCGAACGGCTGGTGTCCGTCTGCGACATCGATAATGCTGAGGCGCCGCCGCCGAGGGCGACCCCGTCGTTGGACGTTCCCGCGGTCATTCGGACCGCGGTGGGCCATGTGTCGGTCATCCGGTCGAGAGCCGCCCTCGATCACCGGCCGTCGCTCGCCGCCGACCTGAATGACCCCGCAGATCCCGCACATGCACCGGACGTTAGCCGCCAGGACGGCCCGGAACGACGGCCGTTCGGCCAGAGGCCCGACTGACCGATCGGCTAGCGGCCGATGATGGCCCGGCGAACGCGAGCCCGTAACCGCGGCGGCCTGCGCTCCCTTCTGTCGTAAGGATCGCGTGCGTTAGCGCCCCAAGTGCGACGCCGGCGCGCTCGAGGCCCGAATGAACGCGGCCGCCGTGCTTCTGTGCGTAGCGGATACGGCTCTCGGCGAGAACGGGCAGGAGCGCCGGTCTCGGCGCGGACGCACCTCCATCGTGAATCGCCACAGCATCCGGCTCGTATCGGAGCTCATAGCCGAGCTTGCGCAAACGACAGCACAGATCCACGTCCTCGGCATACATGAAGAATCGTTCGTCCAGCCCATCGAGCTGCTCGAGCGCTCCTCGCCTGAGGAGGATACACGCGCCGGAGAGCCAATCGGGAGATGCCGTCCGTTCGTACTCCTCGTGGTTCCGTACCACCTCATTGGTCCAGCTTGCTTGCGGGAAGACTCGGTGCAGGAACAAGGCCTGCGCGTACGTCGATCGCAAACGCGGGAAGCGTCGTTGCGAATAGTCGAGCAAACCATCCGTGTGCATGATCTTCGGTCCGACTGCTCCAAGCTTCGGATCCTCATCGAGATCCGCCACCATACGCTCGAGGGCGCCCGGCGCCAGAGAAGCGTCGGGGTTGAGAAGCAGCACGTAGGGTGCTGACCCTTCTCGCCATCCGGCGTTGCAGCCCTTCGCAAAGCCGCCGTTCTCGGAAAGCGCGACCGTGCTGACATTGAGTCGCGCGGCCACGGCGAGGCTGTCGTCCTTGGACGCGTTATCGACGACGATCACGTTGACGTCGCTGCGGCTGCTCAGTCCTGTGACGGCTTTGGCGAGCTCGTTCCCGCTGTTGTACGAGACGATGACGACGTCTACCGGCTGCACGGGCTCAGGTTACCGGCGTGGCGGAGGCCTCCCCCGATACGGGGATGCGGGCGGATCAGTCAGTGGCCGATCTGGAGAGGGCCGCAGCAACGACTCAAGGAGTTGTCGAGTGTCGCCCACGCCGCAAACGGGACGACGGCTCTGCAAACGTACCGCGGGCTTCGCGCTCGGGATCGTTTGCCTTGCCTCCGTCGGACTCATGGCCACCGCCGCAAACGCTTCAACGCTGCCGTCAAGAGGGGCAAGACACGTACCCGTCGGTGCCACGCCGACCTGGGCCGTTGCGCTTGGCGGCTCAACGACTCCGCTGGCGACGTCTGCCTGGTTCGCGCGATTTCATTCTGCCGGCATTCGAGCAGTGGTCATCGACGCGGTTCCAGTCTGGAGTCTGTCTGCCCACAACAGACTTGCGAGTCTGGCGAGACATTACGCGCTCAAGCTCATCGAGCCGACAGCTCCTCCCAAGACGAAGGCACAGCACCGAGCGTTGCGTGCGGCATGTGTCGGACGCGCCGTGACACTATTAACCAATGTGCCGTACGCGTGCGCACTGCGGGCGCTCGCGCAGCGTGGATGAAGGCGCAGACGATCGACTATGTCGTCGTCAACGTCGCTAACCCGACGATGGCTGCGCGACTGCAGTCGCAGAAGCCGAGTCGAACGAAGCTCATTGCCGTAGCGCCGCTTGCCTCCGACACGGGTGTCGACGCCGGTTGGAGCAGCGCGATCTCGGCTGCGGCGTCCGGAAAGGGGACAGGGCTTGCACCTGCACCGACCGACAGCTCCAGCCTCATCTCGTACCTCGGCGCTGTAAAGAATGTCCACCCGCAGCCGCAGAAGAACGTCGCCGGTGCGCCTGCTCCCGACGTGACCGCCCCGACTGCACCGAGCGGTGTCACGCTCCTGGCGAACGGCCAGTCGTTCCTCACTGTCGGCTGGCAACCGTCGACTGATGACGTGGGCGTCCTCGGGTACACCGTCTACGTCAATGGCACGGCTCAGCTCACCACAGCGTCGACGAGCGCGACGATTTCGTCTCTCGTGTGCGGCACGCAATTCACGATCGGCGTCGATGCCTACGACGCAGCCGGAAACCACTCGCAGCACACCGACATCCTCGCGACGACACAGTACGGTTGCGCGAACGGCCCTGCTGGCGGCGGAGGGGGGAGCGCCGACACTGTCGCTCCGACTACGCCGAGCGGCATCGCCACGCAAGCCGTGACTCAGACCGGTGCGACTATCGGCTGGACGCCCTCGACGGACAACGTGCTCGTTACGGGTTACGGGGTTTACGTCGGGGCCGTGCTCGTCGCGACAGCGACGAGCCCCTCTTCACCTTCAGCGGGCTCTCGTGCGGGACGACCTACACCGTCGGCGTCGACGCAGTCGACGGAGCGGCAAACCGGTCGGGTGTCGCAACGGCATTCGTCACGACGGCAAGTTGTACGGCAGGCGACACGCAGCCGCCGAGGCTCCTACAGGGTTGGCTTCGACCGGCCTGACGTCTACCAGCATTACGCTCGCCTGGAATGCCTCGTCCGACAACGTCGGTGTGGCCGGGTACGGCCTCTACAGAGGCGGTGCGTCTGTGGCGACGACGACCTCCCGCACGGCGACCGTCGGCGGCCTGACCTGCGGGACGAGCTACACCCTGTCGGTCGACGCATTCGACGCCGCCGGGAACCACTCGCCGGCGACGGCCTTGACGGCAACGACTCGCGCGTGCCCTGACGCACAGGCTCCGACCGTGCCCACAGCGCTCACGGCGGGGACGCAGACCCAGACGACGGTGCTGGTCACTTGGAGCGCAGCCACGGACAACGTCGCGGTTACGGGATACACACTGCGTCGCAATGGCGTGACGACTGGCACGACGAGCGGCACGAGCGCCACGTTCACCGGCCTGACGTGCGGCACGAACTACACGCTCTCGGTCGATGCGTTTGATGCCGCCGGAAATCACTCGCAACAGGCGAGCGTCGCAACCGCGACGGTGGCATGTACCGACACGCAGGCCCCGACAACTCCAACCGCGCTAGCCACAACCACTGCAACCACGACGAGCATCAGCATCGCGTGGACAGCATCGACTGACAACCTCGGGGTCACCGGATACACGTTGAGTCGGAATGGAACAACGACCGTGACGACCACAGCCACGACGGCGACCTTCTCGGGGCTGACATGCGGGACGAGCTACACGCTCGCCGTCGACGCCTTCGACGCTAGCGGCAACCACTCTGCGCCGGCAACCGTGATCGCCTCCACGGCCACCTGTGCCGATACGCAGGCACCGACTGCGCCGACCGCCCTCAACGTCACGGGAACCACTCAAACAAGCATCTCAATCGCGTGGAACGCGTCGAGCGATAACGTCGCCGTCGCCGGATACACGTTGAGTCGGAATGGAACAACTACGGTGACCACGACAGCCACGACGGCGACCTTCTCGGGGCTGACATGCGGGACGAGCTACACGCTCGCCGTCGACGCCTTCGACGCTAGCGGCAACCACTCTGCGCTGGCGAGCGTCGTCGCCTCCACCGTCACCTGTCCGGATGCCCAGGCACCGACTGCACCGTCCGCCCTCAACGTCACGGGAACCGCTCAAACAAGTATCTCGATCGCGTGGAACGCTTCGACGGACAACGTCGCCGTCGCTGGCTACACGCTACGAAGGAATGGGACGGTTACGGGCACTACAACGTCGGCGTCCGCGACCTTCTCAGGCTTGACATGCGGCAGCTCGTACACCTTGTCACTCGACGCCTTCGACGCCGCTGGCAATCACTCCTCGCAGACAAGTGTCATAGCTTCCACCGCGGCGTGCCCCGACACGCAGGCTCCTTCGACCCCGACCGGCCTGACCGTGAGTGCCGCAACGCGTACGAGCATCACGATCGCCTGGAACTCATCAACCGACAATATCGCCGTGTCTGGGTACACGATCTACGTCAATCTGGTGGCCACCGCTCAGTCGACCCTCACGAGCTCGACGCTGTCAGGTCTCGTCTGTGGGACGAGTTATACAGTGGCAGTCGACGCGTTCGATTCGGCAGGCAATCGTTCCGGGCAGGCAACCATGATCACGACGACTGCGGGGTGTGCTGATGGGCAGGCGCCGTCGGCTCCGTCTGGGTTGTCGGGTACGGGGTCGTCTCAGTCGTCGGTGAGTGTGAGTTGGGCTGCTTCGAGTGACAATGTGGGTGTTGCGGGGTATGGGCTGTATCGCAACGGCAGTTCGGTTGGGACGTCGAGCTCGACGAGCGCGACCTTCAGCGGTTTGTCTTGTGGTACGTCGTACACGGTTGCTGTGGACGCCTTCGACGCGGCCGGCAACCGGTCGGGTCAGACGAGTTTGGTCGTGACGACGGCGGCCTGCGGTGGTGGCGCAGCCGCGAACCTCTGGGTCGACCCGAGCGGCGGCAGCTGCGCGCGGCAGGTGATCGCCGGCGCCTGGAACGACGCGCAGGGCTGCGCATCGATTCAAGCCGCGGCCGCGGCCTGCGTGCCAGGCGACACGATCGGCATGAAGGCAGGCAACTACGGCGCGCAGACGATCACCACCAACCTCGCCGCGCCCGGCTGCACCGTGGTCGCCGAAAGCGGCGTCACCGCCGGCAAGCTCGCGACCAACGGGAACTGGCTGACGATCCAGGGCGGCTCCTTCGCCGGCTGGGAACCGTCGGGCAGCGCCGGCCAGCCACACGACATCCACCTCGTCGGCACCACGATCACCAGCCAGGTCTGGTTCTCGAGCTGCTGCTCGAACATCACCATGACCGGTGGCAGCATCAGCGGCGTCAACGACGGCGGATCCCCGGCGGCCGTCATGGTCCAGGGCCTCACCTCCTCGACACCGATCTCCAACATCACCTTCGACGGCGTCGAATTCAAAAACGCCAACTGCACGACCGCCGGCAACCACTACGAAGTCGTCCGCACCCAAGGCTGGGCGACCAACCTCACGATCAAAAACAGCTACTTCCACAACAACGGCGTCAACAGCTCGCAAATCTTCATCTCGAGCTTCACCGGCGGCACCGACCACACCCCAGGACCGATCACGATCCAAAACAACTTCTTCGCGCCACCCGTGGCCCCCAGCTGCGGACCCGGCCCCGCCTACTTCCAGATCAACGGCAACATGCAAGGACAACCCTGCCCCGACCTCACCGTCGCCTACAACACCTCCCTCTCCTCGCTCACCACCGTCTGGGACAGCAGCGGCGCCAACTGCTCCACCGGACAAAACACGATCCGCTTCAAGGCAAACATCGCCCCGAAGTCAGCAGGAAACTGCGGCGCCAACAGCTGGGACCACAACCTCTGGATCAACGGCTCAAACGCCAACTGCGGCACCGGCGACCAAACCGTCGCCAACACAACCGCCGCAGGCCTCATCGGCGACGGCTTCCACATCTCCACGACCTCCCCAGCCCGCGCAGCCGGCGACCCCACCAACTGCCCCGCAACCGACCACGACGGCAACCCGCGCGCCAACCCCACCGGCACGACCTGCGACACCGGCGCAATCGAAGGGCCCTAGGCCGGCCGTTGACGGCGCAGCCGTCCGGCCGCCTCTGTAGAGTCGCCCCCCAGTTGACGCACTAGCGGCCTGCGTCTATCTGCCCAAGCTCGAGAGGGGAGTTCGCTTGTGCTGATGGTCCTGCGCCGTCAATGGCCCGTATTGGCCGGAAGCCTGGCAACACTGATCATCGCCGCCGTGCCGGCGGCGGAGAGTTTGATACTTTGTAAATCGTAAACGCGCCCGGCGCGGGTGAGTCGCCCCGCTGCGCATTTGGCTGGCGTTCACGGCCCACGTGGATGCAACGGTTCTTTCCCTGGGGGGTTCTTTGATGTGGACTCGTTTCGTAACGCTGGCCTCACGGCTCGTCTTGATTCCGGTCGCGACACTCGCGTTGGCTTCAGCACTCGTGGGAGCGGGTGCAGGCCAGGCCCGAAGTCGGACTGCTGCAAAAACGGTGGCTCCGCCGACGAGCCTTGCGGTGACATCGACAACGGCGTCCTCGGTGTCGGTGGCCTGGGCGGCGAGCAAGAGTCCTTTTGTGTCGTCCTACGCCATCTACGTCGACGGCGCTGAGGTCGGCAGGACACCGGAAACCAATTTCGTCATCTCGCCTCTTCCCTGCGGCACGCAGACAACAGTCGCTGTCGACGCTGTCGACGATGCGGGTAACCACTCGACGCAGGCAACTGTGACGGCCGAGACCGACGATTGCCCGGACACGGCAGCGCCGTCCAAACCCACATCCCTCCTCGTGGAACAGACGTCCCCTGCGACGGTCTCTCTTTCCTGGTCGCCGGCGACTGACAACGTCGGCGTGACTGGATATCGCGTTTTCCTCGATGGCAGCGCTGTCGCAATGACGAGTGGAACGACGTACACGTTCACCGGACTGACGTGCGGGACGATCTACCAGCTCGGTGTCACCGCGGAAGACGGTGCCGGTAACACATCGACGCAGTCGACAACCGCTACGACGACCGATCCATGCGTAACGGCCGCGTCCGCCAGCGATGTACAGGCGCCGACGGTCCCACCGAACGAGAAGTTGACGGTCATCGGGCCGACGACGCTGACGCTCGCTTGGAGCGCTTCCACCGACAATGTCGGCGTAACCGGCTACCGCCTCTTCCTGAACGGAGCCGCCGTCGGGACGACGACCTCGCTCAACTACACCTTCAGCGGCCTCAGCTGCAACACCACCTACACCGTCTCCATCACCGCATACGACGCCGCGGGTAATCAATCCAATCCTGCCTACGGAACTGGACATCCGACGACCAGCGCCTGCTCGAGCGACGCGCAAGTGCCGACGGTTCCACCGAACGAGAAGTTCACGGTCATCGGGCCGACGACGCTGACGCTCGCTTGGAGCGCTTCCACCGACAACGTCGGCGTAACCGGCTACCGCCTCTTCCTGAACGGCGCCGCCGTCGGGACGACGACCTCGCTCAACTACACCTTCAGCGGCCTCAGCTGCAACACCACCTACACCGTCTCCATCACCGCATACGACGCCGCGGGTAATCAATCCGATCCTGCCTACGGCACGGGGCATCCCACTACTGCCGGGTGTTCCGATACGCAGGCGCCGAGTGCGCCGAACGGCATCACAGTCGCGAACGTGACCTCGACAGGCGCAACGCTGTCCTGGGCCGCCGCCAGCGACAATGTTGGTGTCGCCGGATACACCGTCTATTGGGATGGTACGACGCGCGGTACCACCAGTTCGACTACCTACGACGCGACCACACTCACGTGCGGCACGACACACACATTCGGCGTCGACGCCTATGACGCAGCGGGAAACCACTCGGGGATGTCGTCCGTCACGATCGCGACGGCGGTGTGCTCGGACAGTCAGGCCCCTTCGACACCCGCAGGGCTCCAGGTCATTTCGACGTCGCAGGGATCGGTCTCGGTCTCGTGGTCGGCGTCGACGGACAACCTGGGTGTCGTCGGGTACACCGTCTACCGGGGCTCAACCGCGCTCGGCAATACCACGTCCACGACCTACACAGCCTCGGGTCTCGCGTGCGGGACGACCTACATCATCGCCGTGGAGGCTTTCGACGGGTCCGGTAACCGATCCTCGAAAGCGTCCGTTTCGACTACGACTGCGGGGTGTGCTGATGGGCAGGCGCCGTCGGCTCCGTCTGGGTTGTCGGGTACGGGGTCGTCTCAGTCGTCGGTGAGTGTGAGTTGGGCTGCTTCGAGTGACAATGTGGGTGTTGCGGGGTATGGGCTGTATCGCAACGGCAGTTCGGTTGGGACGTCGAGCTCGACGAGCGCGACCTTCAGCGGTTTGTCTTGTGGTACGTCGTACACGGTTGCTGTGGACGCCTTCGACGCGGCCGGCAACCGGTCGGGTCAGACGAGTTTGGTCGTGACGACGGCGGCCTGCGGTGGTGGCGCAGCCGCGAACCTCTGGGTCGACCCGAGCGGCGGCAGCTGCGCGCGGCAGGTGATCGCCGGCGCCTGGAACGACGCGCAGGGCTGCGCATCGATTCAAGCCGCGGCCGCGGCCTGCGTGCCAGGCGACACGATCGGCATGAAGGCAGGCAACTACGGCGCGCAGACGATCACCACCAACCTCGCCGCGCCCGGCTGCACCGTGGTCGCCGAAAGCGGCGTCACCGCCGGCAAGCTCGCGACCAACGGGAACTGGCTGACGATCCAGGGCGGCTCCTTCGCCGGCTGGGAACCGTCGGGCAGCGCCGGCCAGCCACACGACATCCACCTCGTCGGCACCACGATCACCAGCCAGGTCTGGTTCTCGAGCTGCTGCTCGAACATCACCATGACCGGTGGCAGCATCAGCGGCGTCAACGATGGCGGATCCCCGGCGGCCGTCATGGTCCAGGGCCTCACCTCCTCGACACCGATCTCCAACATCACCTTCGACGGCGTCGAATTCAAAAACGCCAACTGCACGACCGCCGGCAACCACTACGAAGTCGTCCGCACCCAAGGCTGGGCGACCAACCTCACGATCAAAAACAGCTACTTCCACAACAACGGCGTCAACAGCTCGCAAATCTTCATCTCGAGCTTCACCGGCGGCACCGACCACACCCCAGGACCGATCACGATCCAAAACAACTTCTTCGCGCCACCCGTGGCCCCCAGCTGCGGACCCGGCCCCGCCTACTTCCAGATCAACGGCAACATGCAAGGACAACCCTGCCCCGACCTCACCGTCGCCTACAACACCTCCCTCTCCTCGCTCACCACCGTCTGGGACAGCAGCGGCGCCAACTGCTCCACCGGACAAAACACGATCCGCTTCAAGGCAAACATCGCCCCGAAGTCAGCAGGAAACTGCGGCGCCAACAGCTGGGACCACAACCTCTGGATCAACGGCTCAAACGCCAACTGCGGCACCGGCGACCAAACCGTCGCCAACACAACCGCCGCAGGCCTCATCGGCGACGGCTTCCACATCTCCACGACCTCCCCAGCCCGCGCAGCCGGCGACCCCACCAACTGCCCCGCAACCGACCACGACGGCAACCCGCGCGCCAACCCCACCGGCACGACCTGCGACACCGGGCAATCGAAGGGCCCTAGGCCGGCCGTTGACGGCGCAGCCGTCCGGCCGCCTCTGTAGAGTCGCCCCCCAGTTGACGCACTAGCGGCCTGCGTCTATCTGCCCAAGCTCGAGAGGGGAGTTCGCTTGTGCTGATGGTCCTGCGCCGTCAATGGCCCGTATTGGCCGGAAGCCTGGCAACACTGATCATCGCCGCCGTGCCGGCGGCGGCCGGCCCGACGACCAGCGACGCCGCATATGCCACCCCGCTCGCTGTCGTCGAGCTTCCGGCGAGCACGACGTTGCTCACAAGCCAGGATTTCGCACATCTGAAATCATCCGGCGTACGCGCTGTCGTCGCAGGCACCGGGACGTGGTCTCGTGCGCGTTGGCAAAGGCTCGTTCGGCTTGCCGCCGGCAACAATATGGCTCTGATCGCACCGGCGGCGATGCCGTCGACACGTTCACAAGCGGCCGCGCTCCGGACGGCCTGTCGTGTCGATGACAGCATCGTCGACCGATGCGCCGTCGCCGTCCATCAGGCCGACGAAAGACGCAGCTGGCTTCGCCGAGGAAGCGTTCACTTCGTCATCGACCACGTTGCGACTCCAGCGCGTTTCGCCGAGTTGGGACACCCGCGCAACGGTCGGTCGACGCTCGTGGCGATCGCTCCTCTCGCAGTCGACAGATCGACACTAACGCCCGCCTGGCAAACCGCACTCGCTGTGTCGTCCAAACGTCCCGCGATCGCGTTTGGAGCGGCCGTCGTCCGGCGGGGACCGGGACTCGACGCATACCTTTCGACACTGAAGTCAAGCCTTACACCGGCGAAAGTCGTTGCGGCGGCGGATGAGACGGCGCCCACGGCGCCGAGCGGACTTCGCTTGACGGGGAACGGGCTGACCTTCCTGACGGTCGCCTGGACGGCTGCAACCGACAACGTGAATGTCGCCGGCTACCGCGTCACGGTAAACGGCAGGGACGCGGGGTCGACAAGTGGAACAGCCTTCACGATCAATGGCCTCACCTGCGGAACGACGTTCGCCATTGGGGTAGCCGCCTACGACGCGGCTGGCAACACCTCGAAGCCTGCCACCTTCAACGCGGGCACGCAGTACGGGTGCGCGAACGGTGGCAGTGGCGGCGGCGGCAACAGTGGCGGTGGCACAGGCGGCAACGGTGGTGGCGGCACCAGCAGTGGTGGCGGCACCAGCAGTGGTGGCGGCACCAGCAGCGGTTCCACACAGCCGACAACCACACCGACGACTCCTACCCCACCGCCTCCCCCGGCACCCGGGAACCCTCCACCGCCAGGTCCGTTGACGGTCTCCGGCCACGCTCTACCTCTCCCCGAGTGGGTCCGACACGACTTCGTGCTCGCAGGCCGCCCCGTGCCTGAGCTTCGCCCGTGCTTACCGGGCGGCACAGCCCGGTCAGGTCGTGGAACTCGCGGAGGTTCCTACGCCGCGCAGACGATCCCGTACGACGCGTCGAAGACATCGACCAGCGACGTCTACTTCCGCCCTGCCGCCTGGCGTCCGTTTCGCTCGGAAGTCTGACCGTGGCAGGCAGTCACGTGACCGTGCAGGGAATGCTGACCGGGCTCGTCGACATCGAGCGGGCAGCACCGGTACCCCAGTCTCTGACGTCACGATCCTCAACGGCGGCGACGACTGCGTGAAGAACCTCGCGAAGGGCACTAGTCTCTTCATCGGCGGCGCAACCTCGAATATCTGGATCATCGGCGGCTGCTACGGCAACCGCTTGAACGAATCACCTGTGAAGGTTCAAGGGAGCCCTGCGCCCGATCACGTCACGCTCGACGGCGTGACGATCCACGATGCAGAACGAGACAACACAACGGCACATATGGAATGCGCCTACATCGCGGACGCGCAGTACGTGACGATCAGGAACTCCCGCTTCCTCAACTGCGCAATCTTCGACCTCGTCTTTACGAATCTCTCAGGCGTGAACCCAGCGCACGTAGTGGTCGAGAACAACTTTTTCGACGCAACAGCGAGCCATGCGGGCGCGAACCGGGCGAACTCACAAGGCTACGGGACTCTGGCAATCTACGCAGTTCGTCACCACGCGGAACGACTACACAATTCGAAACAACACGTTCTACGACACGCCGCTCTTCGATACTGGATCGCCGTCAAAGCTCGCCGCCTGGTCGAATAGCGTCATCACGGGCAACGCAGGTGTACTTGGATCTTGCTTGACCGGTTCCGGGCTCGCGTGGTCTTACAATGTCTGGTCGAACGCTACGTGTGGGAGCCACGATCTGAAGGTGAGCGCTTTGACATCCCAGATGGTCGCGCCCGGGAGCTATGACTTCCACTTCAAGGCTGGGAGCTCCGTCCGCGGCGCCGGAAACCCGCTCAATTGCCCTGCAACGGACATCGACGGTGAAGCACGACCGAACCCGTCGGCTACGGCATGCGATGCCGGTGCCGACGAGACGCCGTAACGTCGATGATCAGCGTCCTACCGCGATAAGACTCTTCGTCAAGCCAAGGACGCGCTCGCGGTGGATCTCCGCATCCGGGAAGAGACGCTCGAGGTCAGATGCGCCAAGGAGAGTAATTTCCTCCCAGCGTCCCTTCGGCTGCCAGCCGAGCGAGAGACGCGCGTTCAGCCAGCGGCGGGCGGACTCCGGTAGGAACTGGAAGAGCGGTAGCTGATAGTGGGGCTCGATCGGGAAATAACGGTTCGGCGTCTGGACGTAATACCGGGACGACACCCTTCTGACCTCAGCTGCGAATGCCGGTTGCAGAGCGCGCGGGACATGCTCGATGACCGAGTTCGAAAACGCAACGTCGAATTCGCGGTCACCGAAAGGCAGACGCGTCCCGTCGCCCTGCACAACGGTGACGTTGGAGTTCGACAGCCAGGAACTGGAGATGTCCGGACGAAGATCGACGGCCATGATCTCGTTCGTCTGGTTGAAGCGTTCCAACGCGGCACCTTTTCCCGCACCGACGTCGATGATTCGATCTGACGGTCGAACGCCGCAAAGCTCGACAAAGAGGTCGTATCTCCGTTCCCGCCAGCGCGCGACGGTACGGCTGTCTGCAGCCCATTTGCGGAGCGGCCGGAAGAGAGAGAACTGTGCCACCGCAGCTTTCTAGCACTCCACGTAGAAAACGGAGTGTTGAATCGGCCATTCGTAAGGCTAGATTGCTCTCGTTTTGGCGAAGACCAGCGGGTGCGTGCGGGCTCGTTCCGCGGCACACGACAGGCATAGCGACGCAAACCGCACCCGGGACCCGTTGTGCCGGCGCTAGCCTGGCGCCTGTGACGGACAAACCTGCCCTCTGCACCTCGGCCTGGCGCTGGCAGCGACAGATGCTCGGAGCCGGCAAGCTCGCTCTCCTAACCCCCGTCGCGGCGCTGGCTTTCGCGCTGATCCCGACGAATTCAGATGGTGCGGCGACTCACTCAGCAACCTCCTACGCGCAACCGCCGACGCATATATTCGTCGCACCGGGAGGCTCCGACGCGGGCCCGTGCTCCCGCACTGCGCCCTGTGGATCCTGGGATGCCGCGTACAGGCGAGCACGCCCGGGGAGTCTCGTCGTGGTCGCGCCCGGCTCGTACCCTGCGCAGCGGCTCTCTGCTTATGCGTCGAAGACAAGCGGGCCGGACGTCGTCTTCCGTCCGACTCGCCCCGGAACTGTCTCTGTTGCCGGTCTCGACGTCTTCGCATCGCACGTCGAAATCCGCGACACGTCCTTCACCGCCTGGCCGTACTGGCGCACGATGACGAGTGCCAATCACGTCACCTTCCGTCGGGATCGTTCGCCGAAGTTCACGATTGCCGGAAGCTCGAACGTTTCGATCATCGGGGGGGTTTATGGTCCCTTCGACAATGGATCGAATGACATCGCCCCAGCGAGCCCGAGCGACCCCACGGTTCCCCGCAACATCCTGATCGACGGAGCAACGATTCACGGCTTTCATCAAACCGACGGGGCCTCGCACGTCGACTGCCTCCACTCGTGGGGGCTGAACGGCCTCATCGTGCGGAGAACCGTCTTTTTCGACTGCGAGCATTTCGCAATTCTGCTAACGCAAGACTCGGTAGTAGGTACCCCTACGAACGTGATAATCGAAAACAACTTTCTCGATTGCTGCCGAACCGGGTACTTCTCAATCTATCTCGGCGACCAGCATGGCGAGGTGTACTCGAATTATCTGATCCGCAACAACTCGACTGACAAGGCAATCGGGATCGGCCCTGATAATCGGACAGTCGCGAATGTGCGCTTCTACGGAAATGTGGCGCCCTCGTTTCAAGGCTGCGCGAGGCCCGGCGTCTCCGCCGACTACAATGTCTGGTACGAAGGTTCCCGCTGCGGGCGGCACGACAGTGTCGGCGCGCCGCGTTTTCGCGCCGTCGCGAAGCATGACTTCCACCTGCTCGCGGGTTCCGTGGCGCTTGAACACGGCGACCCCACGAGTTACCCGCGCATCGATCTCGACGGGCAGCGCCGCCCTCACGGGCGCCTCCCCGATGCGGGAGCGGACGAGCGTGATTAAGACCGTCGTCGGTATCTGCATCGGTGTCGGGATCTGCCTCGCGGGACTGGGGACATCGAGCGCAGGCCAAGGCAGCGCTGGCTCCGCTCGCATCTTCCTTGCGCAGAGCGAGGAGCAGCAGGGGCAGGCACTGCATGGCCAACTCGTCTTCGGTCGCGTGACTCTGTGGCTGAAGACCACGCTCCACGCTCGTCACGTGCGCTACACAGTCGACGGTGTCAGATTTGTTCCCACTCCGCGGACGCCGTTTCGCCTTCGACTCGACACAACGAAATTCGCGACCGGCACCCACGCAGTCATCGCGACTTACCGAGTCGGAACGATTCCACAGCAGGCCCGATCGACGTTTCGAATTCAAGACCTTGCCGTTTCGGCAAACGGCAGCTCCGGCGGCAACTGCACGACTTCAAGCCCGTGCCGATCATGGGATCGCGCGTACCACATCGCACGTCCAGGCCAGGTTGTGGAGATCATGAGCGGGACATATCCGCGAACAACAATCGCCGACGATCCCGCGAAGCGAAATGCCTCCTCCAGCGTCATCTTCCGCCCGGGTGAAAACCAGCAGGTCACCATCGATGGCGAGCTCCTGATCCAGGGGAGCCACGTCGAGTTTCGAAATCTCGCAATCAACGGTGACTGGGAGGTGGACCCGAACGGTGCCAGGCCGACCTCGCACGTCACGTTCCGCAACGTCAGCGCCAGCAACTTTTACGTGAACTCGTCGACCGATATCAGCGTCCTCGGAGGCTCGCTCGGCCCCACCATCAATGTGCAGTCGCAGATCAAAGCGCTCGACGGCGGCGTGCAACCCGCGCGGATCGTCATCGACGGCGTCAGCTTTCACGATTACGTCCGAACCGATCCTGACGTTCACATGGAGTGCCTGCAGGTTCTGTCGGCGGACACGATCGCCGTCCGCAACAGTAGGTTCCAGCGGTGCGCCGTTATGGATCTCTACTTTTCGCAGTTCGGCTCGGCGGGCGCAACGCGAAACGTGGTCGTGGAGAACAACTTCTTCGACTCGCCTACCTCCGGAGGTTTCTACGCCGTCTATGTCGGCTCGCAACTCGGCATCCCGCCGACGAACTTCCTCTTCCGCAACAACTCGTTGACCAATTCCGTCTACATCGATACGAACGCGGGTACGAGCAACGTGAGCTTCATTGCGAACGTCGGCCCTCGCGCGCAGTACAACTGTCCGGACGGAGTCACGTTCGCGTACAACGTATGGGACGCGGCCAAGTGCGGGCAGACCGACGTACGAGCTCCTCTTGGCTTCAAAGATCCCGCCGCGCTGGACCTTCATCTTGTTGCGAGAGCCGCCGCGCTGAACCACGGTGACCCGGGCTCGTTCCCGGCGCGTGACATCGACGGTCAGAAGCGACCCCGCGGGAAACGCCCCGATGCGGGCGCAGACGAAGCGGGATAACACAAACGGATCTTCGGTTCAGGCGCTTCCCCCTCCCTGCCTCGTATCATCAGACCGTGAACCCGCTTCGCATGACTTGCGGCAGAGCCGCGTTAAATGCGTACCGTATGGCGGTTCGCGGGCGCGCAAAGCTGTTCAGCGTGATGACCGCTGGGGCCTATGCGTCTTTCGGAGTTCGATCGGTTGTCCAACCGCCACTTCGCGTCGACGGCGAGGACCGAATTGCCGTCGGCGACGATGTCTTCGTCGGTGCCGGCTGTTGGCTCCATGTCATCGACGCGCCACGCGGCGCGATCGCCATCTCGATCGGCGACGGAACAACCATCGTTGGAAACTGTGTCATTTCCGCCGCGTCGTCGATCAGGCTCGGCCGCCGCGTGCTGATTGCCCGGAACGCGTATATCTCCGACCACATGCACTCGTTCGACGACCGTTCGCGGGCCGTCGTTGACCAGGGGATCACGCGCATTCGGCCCGTCCATATCGACGATGGGGCATGGCTCGGGGAGAACGTCGTAGTCGGTCCAGGCGTCCACATCGGACGCGGCGCCGTAATCGGCGCAAACTCGGTCGTATTGCAGGACGTCCCTGACCACGGAGTTGCCGTAGGCGCTCCGGCGCGGGTAGTCCGCAATGGCGCCGAGACGCCGTCCGCGTGAAGCGTGTCTTGTTTATCAGCTATTTCTTTCCCCCGACCGGAGGGGCGGGAGTCCAACGATCAGTCAAATTCGTACGGTACCTTCCAGAGCTCGGGTACGAGCCTGTCGTGCTTACAGGGCCCGGCTCGACGATGAGTCGCTGGTCGCCGACTGATGCAACGCTCGCTACCGAGATTCCGCCCGAGGTGGAGGTCATCAGGATTGAAGCTCCCGAACCGGCGGCGAGTCGCCCTTGGAGAGCCCGCGGCGAACGCTGGCTTCGACTCACGACACCGTTCGCGCAATGGTGGTCCCAGAACGTCGAGGGACTTGGATCCCGGACTCGCAAAATCGATCTGATCTACGCGTCGATGTCGCCGTTCGAGACAACCGTCCCGGCCGCGCGCCTTGCGCAGCGGCTCGGCGTGCCATGGGTCGCAGATCTGCGTGATCCGTGGGCGCTCGACGAGATGATGGTTTATCCAACTGCCCTCCACCGCAAGCTGGAGCTGGCGCGGATGCAGCGAGAGTTGTCCACCGCCGCACACATCATCATGAACACCCCCGAGGCCGCGGCGCGGCTTCGGATGCTGAAGCGTTTCTCTACTTCCGCGGTCTCGACGATTCCGAACGGATACGACGCGATCGACTTCGCTGTCGCCGCCCCGCTGCGCGAGGACACTGCCTTCAGAATCGTCCACAGTGGATACCTCCACACACAGCTCGGGCGTGAGCACCACCGGCGCCGCAGGCTTCGTCGAGCCACGGGTGGGTCTGCCGACGTAGACATCCTCACACGCTCTGTCGTCTACTTATCGCACGCGATCGAGAAGCTGCGCCGCGAGTATCCCGGCGAGTTTGACGACATCGAACTTCATCTCGTCGGAGTGACCTCGGACGCAGACGTCGACGCAACTCGAGGACGGGGAGTCGTCTACCACGGCTACCTCCCCCATGATCGTTCGATCGAGATGCTTCGCTCGGCCGACCTGCTCTTTCTGCCGATGCAGAACCTTCCACCGGGAGAGCGGGCGACGATCGTCCCGGGCAAGACCTATGAGTACCTCGCGGCAGATCGGCCGATTCTCGCCGCTGTGCCCGACGGCGACGCGCATGACCTTCTCGCGAGCTCTCCGCTTGCGCAGGTCTGCCGCCCTGACGACGTGGCGGGAATGGCCGACGCGGTACGCTCCGCGATCCGCGCCAAGACAATCCGAGAGTCGCCCGCGGGCACGAACTCGGAGCTCGTGCGACCCTATGAACGGCGCCAACTGACGGCTGATCTCGCCGCCGTGTTCGATGAGACAGTCATCGCCGGAAGGGCCAGGGTAGATGAATGACGGTCTTCAGCGTGATCGTCCCAGTTCGCAATGGCGCAGCCGACTTGGCGAACCTGCTTGCGGCTCTGGACGCCCAGACCGTCGACGTCAAGGAACTCGAGATCCTGGTCGCAGACGACGGCTCGACGGAGGATCTGTCGCGATCCATCGGTGACAGGGTCCACGTGCGGCTTATCAAAGGTCCGGCGATGAACGCCTACGCGGCGCGCAATCGTGCGGCCGCTGCCGCACGCGGTCACGTGCTTGCTTTCACGGATGCGGACTGCCGGCCTCATCCCGACTGGCTGCGAGCCGGCCTAGCTGCGCTCGAGGTCGAGGCTGATCTCGCCGGAGGTCAGATCATCTGGCGTGTCGAGGGGAAGAGGACGATCTGGAGCCTCCTCGACATCGACACATTCGTCGATCCCGAGGTCGCGATACAACAGGGCGCCGCGTTGACGGGTAACTTCTTCGTCCGCCGCACGACCTTCGAGGAGATGGGTGGCTTCGACTCGAGCCTCCCGTCGCACGGAGACTTCGAGTTCGCGCAAAGGTGCGTCAACGCTGGACTACGGCTTCTCTTCGCGCCGAACGCAATCGTTTCGCACCCGACCTATAACGCAGGTCGTCCATTTCTGCGCAAGTTTGTCGAGGCCAACGCGACGTATGCGGCTCGCGAGACCCGGGCTGGCCGGAAGCCCGACGGGCTGCGTCTTCGCGAGTGGGTTCCAGTCGTCCAGACTGTCCGGTCACGGCGCCGGTTCGGCAAGTCCCTCGTCCTGCACCGTAGACGATTGGCGGACAGTGGTATTCAAGCCAGCGCATTTGAAGACATCCTTGCACTGCCGCTGATTTACGTGGTTCTCCCCTACTTGCGCGTATCCTCGCAACTCTGGACGTATCTCAGCGTCGAGAGGGGATCAGGTTGAGAGCTCGGGCGAGCAACCTGATCGACTTCGGCTGAACCACCACCTCATGCGCGGCACGACGATCTCGTGCGATCAGATCGGACACCGTCGTGAGCGTGTAGCCGGCGTCTTGCAATGCAGGCACCACCGTCTCGACGGCAAAGGCCGTCTCAGTTCGATCCTCAGCGTCCGGTCCGCTGTCGTGCATGACGACGACTGCGCCAGGGCGAGCAGACGCGAGAATGCGATCCGCGATGACTCCCCTCCGAGACCCGTCCCAATCACTTGTCCGAAGCGACCAAATGACCGTCTTGAGACCAAGCCGCCGCGCGATGCGATGCGTCCGCTCGTCGAGATCGCCGTACGGGGGCCGCATGACCGTTGGCGACAGCCCCACTGCCCGAGTAATCTCCTCGGCACACATCCGAAGCTCGAGCTCGACGCGTTCATCTTTGAGCTCCGAGAGCCTCGGATGGGTCATCGTGTGTACACCCACCTCCGACCCACCAGCGACCGCGCGTCGCAAAACGTGCTCACGTGACTCGATATTCTTACCGAGCACGAAAAACGTCCCTGCACACGAATGCTGCTCGAAGCAGTCGAGTATCCGCTCCGTCGCCGCGCCAGGGCCGTCGTCGAAGGTCAGCGCGATGAGCGGCGGTCGCCCAGCCGATTGCCCGGCGCCGATGCGTTCTAATCCCATCGGCGCCGTACAGTACATCCTGCGCTCGCCGACTCCTGGAAGCCGTTGTTCACTAAGAAACAGCTCTGGCCTTCCTAACCATCGGGGCCGCCGGCGCGCCGAGTTCTGCATGTAAGACGGCGCAAGCTACGGACGAGGCATACAAAGTTTGCCGTGGGCGACTTTCTCTCAACCGCCGAACATGCCGGCGCTACCAGGTTCACGATCTCGAACGGCTCCCCGCCGACACGTGCGGGGGAGCCTGTCAAGGGGCGTCGCACTAAAGTGCACCACTTGTCGCTAAGGGGCTCGTGGGTGCGTGGCGGCGCGAAGGTCGAGGCCGCTGGAGCCGCGCTGACGGCCTGCGAGGAGTCGGCGCAGGTTGGGGGTCGTCCCCTTTTCGCCGCTCAGGCGGAGTCGCGGAGCGACGGAGCCTGAGCGGCGGGCGTGACGTCGAGGCCGCGCTCGCGCAGGCGGTAGCTCTTGCCCTTGAGCGTGATCATGGTGGCGTGGTGGACGAGCCGGTCGATCAGGGCGGCTGCGACCATGGCGTCGCCGAGGATTTCGCCCCATTGCTCGAAGCCGCGGTTCGAGGTGACGATGATCGAGCCGCGCTCGTAGCGGCGGGAGACGAGCGCGAAGAGCAGGTTGGCGGCCTGGCGTTCAGCGGGAGGTAGCCGACCTCGTCGACGATCAGCAGGTGGTAGCGCTCGAGGCGGCGCAGCTCGGCCTCGAGCTGGTTGTGGATGTCGAGGTTGCTCGACGAGGTGAGGACGCGCGAGCACAGACGCTCGTTCGTCCTGTGCCGACAAGGGCCGCGTATCGCTCACTCCGGCGAGTGGGAGGTTGAGTTGCTGCTGCGCTCGGCGAGCACTTCGGAGAGTACGAGATAGGCGGCGACGGCCATAAAGGCAAATGAGTTGTTGTTTTACTCAGGTCGCGGCTGCGGCAATACTCCGTCGCATGACGTCGACTCGCCCTGCGCCGTTTTGTCGACCCGATCGCGTCGACCCGGACGTTCCAGGCCGCGATCGAGCACCTCGTCGAGGGCATCGAGCGCGCCGGCCTCGCGCCCCGGCGACCGTCTGCCGACGGAGCGCGACCTCGCTTCGGGGCTCGAGATCTCGATTCCGACGCCTCCCGCCAGGCGCTCACCGTGCTCGCGCGCTCGGGACTGGTCGCCGCCGCGCCAGGGGAAGGGCGGCGGCTGGTTCGTCGCGACCGACCTCGTTCCGTCCGAGGCCATCTCGGCGGCGGTCGCGGTCGAGCAGGAGCTCGCGATCGAGGCGCTGCTGCGCGCGGCGGCATCGTCGAGGCGAGCATCGCCCGCTACGTGGCGCTCACCGCAATCGAGGAGGACGTGCGTCCGCCTCGACCGGGCGAACGAGCTCCTCGAGCGCCACATCGACGACCGGGCAGCGGTCGGACCCGGAGGCGGACGCCGCATTCCATCGCGCTCTCGTCCGCGCGCGGCGCGCAACCGTCCCGCTGCAGGAGGCGATGCGCCCGTGTCGCGCCACCTCCACGCGCCTCCGCGACGCGTACGGGGTGGCGCGCGAGCGAGAACGCGAAGACCCTCCGCGCTGCACCGCCGCCAGACCGATGCGATCCGCGCGCGCGACCTCGACCGTGCTCGACGCGCGTGTACTCGACGCGCATCTGCGGATGCTCGAGGACGCCTTCGCCGCGGCCATCGGCCGCAGCGCGGAGCTTTTCGCGCTGCCCGCGCGCTCGATCTAGCGGCCTCTCAGCGACTTGACCCTCTAAAAACAAATGTTTTGATGTCCTAGATGGAACTCACTCTTTCGCCGACCTCGAGCTGCGCCGCGTCATCGGCGACGACGACACACGCTGACGACCGCGAGGTCGACGGGCTCGACGAGCGCGCCTGCTCGCGCTCCACCGCCGACTGGTCCTCCTGCGCACCTACGACGAGCGCTCGGTCGTCTACCACCGCCAGGGCCGGATCGGCACGTACGCCATCTTCTGGGGCCACGAGGCGATCCAGGCCGGCGCGGCGCCGCGCTCGAGCGACGACGACTGGATCTTCCCGTCCTACCGCGAGTCGGCCATCGGGCTGCTGCGCGGCATGCCGCCGCGACCGTGCTGGCCTGGTGGCGCGGCCACCCGAACGGCTGGTGGAACCCGGCCGACACCGCGTCGGCTCGATCTGCGTGCCGATCGCCACCCAGGTGCCGCACGCCGCCGGCCTCGCCTGGGGCAAGCGGCTGCGGGGCGAGACCGCGTGCGCGCTCGCCTTCTTCGGCGACGGCGCGACGTCGCGAGGGCGCGTTCCACGAGGGCGCGAACTTCGCCGCCGTCATGGGCGCGCCGCTCGTCCTGCTCTGCAACAACAACGGCTGGGCCATCTCCACGCCGCTCGAGCGCGCAGACGCGCGCGGCGGCGCTGGCCGACAAGGCGGCCGGCTACGGCATGCCCGGCGTGCGCGTCGACGGCGGCGACGTCCTCGCCGTCTACGAGGCGACGCGCGAGGCGGTCGCGCGGGCGCGCGCGGGGAGGGGCCGACGTTCATCGAGGCCGTCACTACCGCGTTGCGCCGCACGGGACGGCCGACGACCCGAGCGTCTACATCGACCCGAGCGGGTCGAGGAGGAGCGCGAGCACGAGTGCCTCGGCCGCTTCGAGGGCTACCTGCGCCGGCGCGGCCTGCTCGACGACGCGCTCGCCGCGCGAGGCGCGCGCGGAGGCGCGCTGGCGCTCATGCGCGACGGGGATCGCGCGCGGCCGAGGCGAGCCGCCGCGCCGACCCGGCGCTCGTCTTCGACACGCCTACGCCGACCCGCCGCCGCAGCTCGCGGCCGACCTCGCGCGAGCTGCGGCGGATCGGCGATGGCATGAGCTGACGCTGCGTCGAGGCCGTCAACGACGCGCTGCACGGCGAGCTGGCGCGCGACGACGACGTGATGGTCATGGGCGAGGACGTCGGCCGCGCCGGCGGCGTCTTCCGGGCCACGCGGGGCTGCGGGACCGCTTCGGCGCCGACCGCTGCGTCGACACGCCGCTCGCCGAGGCCGGCATCCTCGGCACCGCCGTCGGCCTCTGCATGGCCGGCTGGCGGCCGGTCGTGCGAGATGCAGTACGACGCGTTCAGCTACCCGTGCCTCGACCAGCTGATCACCCACGTCGGCCGCTACCGCTGGCGCACCGGCGGGCGGATGGAGTTCCCGATCACCATCCGCATGCCCTACGGCGGCGGCGTGCGCGCGCCCGAGCTGCACGACGACTCGCCCGAGGCCTACTACGTGCACACGCCCGGCATCAAGGTCGCCATCCCGTCGACGCCGGCCGACGCCAAGGGCCTGCTCGCCGCCGCGATCCGCGACCCCGACCCGGTCGTGTTCTTCGAGCCCAAGCTCCTCTACCGCAGCGCGCGCGGCGAGGTGCCCGACGGGCGAGCACGTCGTGCCGCTCGGCCAGGCGCGCCTCGTGCGCGCGGGCAACGACCTCACGCTCGTCGCCTACGGCGCGATGGTGCCGCGTCGGCGAGGCGGCGGCCGACGAGCTGGCGACGCGTCGGTCGAGATCGCTCGACCTGCGCTCGCTGAGGCCGCTCGACGAGGCGGCGTGCTCGACGTCGGTCGCGAAGACCGGCCGCGTCGTGATCGTGCAGGAGGCGCCGCGCACGGGCGGCTTCGGCGCCGAGCTCGCCGCGATGCTCGCCGAGAAGGCGATCCTCGACCTGCGGGCGCCGGTGATGCGGGTCACCGGCTACGACGTGCCCTACCCGTACTGGCAGCTCGAGGACGCGTACATGCCGTCGGCCGCGCGCGTCGCCGCCGCGGCGCGCCGGACTCTGGACTTCTGAGGTGGCGCTACAAGTTCCGGCTGCCCGACCTCGGCGAGGGCGTGGCCGAGGGCGAGGTCGCGCGCTGGCTGGTCGCGGTCGGCCAGGAGGTCGCCGAGGACGACCCGCTGGTCGAGATCGAGACCGACAAGACGACCGTCGAGATCCCCTCGCCGGTCGCCGGGCCGTGACGCGGATCCTCGTCGCCGAGGGCGAGGTCGTCGCCGGTCGGCACCGCGCTGGTGTCGATCGGACGACGGGCGACGGCCGCGCTCGCCGGCGCAGCGCCAGCGCCGGCGGCGCCGCCGCCGCCGCGCGTCCAGGCCACGCCGCTGGTGCGCCGGCTCGCGCAGGAGCTCGGCGTCGACCTCGCGACCGTGGCGCGGCACCGGCCCGGGCGGGCGCGTCACCGAGGAGGACGTGCGCGCTCGGCCGCCGCGGCCGGAGCGCCGGCGCGCCGCCCCGGAGGGCCGCCGCGAGCCGCTGCGCGGCGTGCGCCGGCGGATCGCCGAGCACCTCACGCGCGCCCATCGCGAGGTGCCGGCCGTCACGGTCGTCGAGGAGTGCGACTTCACCGACCTCGCCCTCGTCGCGGCTCGCTGCCGCTCGTCGCTGCGGGCGACGTGCGCGGCGGCGCTGCGCGAGTTCCCGAGCTGAACGCGACCCTCGACGGCGACGAGATCGTCTACCTCGACCGCTACGACATCGGCCTCGCCGTGCAGACCGAGCAGGGGCTCCTCGTGCCGGTCGTGCGTGGCGGCGACCCGCGCTCGCTCGACGAGCTCGCCGCCGAGGTCGACGCGCCTCGCCGAGGCTGCGCGCGCCGGCACGCTCGCCCCGGAGGAGCTGCGCGGCTCGACCTTCACCGTCACCAGCGCGGCAAGCTCGGCGGCCTGCTTCGCACCCCGCTCGTCAACCACCCCGAGGTCGCGATCCTCGGCGTCCACCGGATCGCGCCGCGGCCGGTCGTGCGCGACGGCGAGATCGTCGTGCGCGCGATCGGCCGTCTCGTGTCACGTTCGACCACCGCGTCGTCGACGGGGCCGGGCGACGCGCGTTCCTGCTCGACGTCATCGACCGGCTGCAGATCTCGGAGTAGGTAGCGCCGGCGTCGGACAGGAGGGTCAGGCCTACTGCTTCGGGCGCGACGAGCCAGCGCGCCCAGCGGCGCGTCACCGGGCGGAACCCGTCGGGAGGCGGACGCGGCGGGGCGACGACCTGATGGTGGATTCGCAGGGCCGGCACGCCCTGCTCGGCGAGCACGTCTGCGAGCTCGGCGACCATTGCCGGTGGGCCACAGAGGATCCACTCGTCGACGTCGGCGGCGGCGACGCTCCGCGCCATGATCGTCCACAACCTGACGCCGTCGAAGCCGCCCCGTAGCGCCGTTCCCGGCGCCTCCTCGCGCGACAGCGCGTGGCGCACGTCGAGGCGGGCAGGGTACCGCCGGCTCAGCGCCGCGAGTTCGTTGCCGAGCAGCGACGACGCGGCGGTGCGGTTGACGCAGAAGAGCGTGAATGTGCTGTACGCCTCGACGGCGAGGGCCTCGGCGGCGACCGCGTACGCCGGGACGACGCCCGTACCGGCCGCAACCGCGACATACGTCCGGGCACGCCCCGGGTCGAGCTGCGGCAGCAGCCGGCCGCTCGGCGCCGTCGCCTCTACGACGTCTCCGGGCGCCAGCGCGTGCCGAACGTGGTCGCCGAACGCGCCGCTCGCGCGGACGACGACCCGCAACTCGTCCGGGGACGCCGGCGGAGCGACCGAAAACCGTCGCACGCCGCCGGCGACGGCATCGACGCCGAGCCCGACGTGCTGACCCGGCACGAAGCGGAACTGCTTCTGAAGCGCGGCGGGAACAGCGAAGGTCACGGCGACTGCGTCTTCGGACAGCTCGTCGATGCCCGCACGGTCAGCGAGTGGGTTTTCGGCGCTTGCAGGTCGCGCGCCGATCTGATCGGCGAGCAGGCACCGCCGCCGGCCGTCAGTCGCGCGCGGCCGCCAGCGGGCGCTCGTGGTCGACGGCCGCCAGCGGGAGGTCGTCATAGGACGACGGCACGTGCGTCCCGTACGGCCGCTCGACCGCGAGCTCGCCGTCGCCGACGAGCCGCTGCCCGCGGGAGGAAGACATCGGTGATCGCGCCCTTCGAGTCGCGGCCGTCGTACGGCGTGAACTTGAGCTTGCTGAGCCACTCTGACTGAGACGGGTCGTGCTATCGAGGTCGACGATGGACGACGTCGGCCTCGTGGCCCACCGCCAGCGATCCCTTGCGGTGCGGAGCTCGACGATCTCCGCCGGCCGGCTCCGACAAGCAACTCGATCAGACGGCCGATCGTGATGCGGCCGGTGATCGCCTCGTGCAGGAACAGCGGGAGCGTCGTCTCGACGCCGAGGACGCCGGGCGGGATGTCCCACACGCTCTCGAGCGCCTTGTCCGCCGCCCGATGTGGCGCGTGGTCGGTGGCGACGACTTCGATGTCGCGACGTGCGATGGCCTCCCACAGCGCGTCCTGGTCGGCCTGTGACCGCATCGGCGGATTGACCTGGATGATCTGGCCCTGCTCGAGGACGTCGTCCTCGGTCAGGAACAGGTACGAGGGGCACGTCTCGATCGTCAGCCGCGTACCGACTGCGTTGCGGAGGGCCAGCGCCGTCGCCAGCGCCTTGGCGCACGTCAGGTGGTGGATGTGGAGCCGGCAGCCGTACTCGGCGGCGGCGATGCAGGCCTCCGCGACGGCGATCGCCTCGACGAACGGCGGCCGCGACTCGGGGTGCGCCATCAGGTCGTCGCGCCCCGCCGCGTGCAGCGCGTCCTTGAACGCGTGCATCCACGGGATCGACTCGGCGTGCACGCCGACGAGGACGTCGGCGGCTGCCGCTGCGATCAGCGTGTCGCGCAGCGCGACGTTCGACGACGGCTGGCACCTGATGCCTTTCCAGAAGTCGTAGCCCATCAGCCACTTGAGGCCCGCGACGCCGAGGTCGCGAACTCCTCGACGTACGGCGCCGAGTCCGCGAGTAGCGCGTGCAACCCGTAGTCGACGTAGCTGCGGTCGGCAAGGTAGTCGCGCTTCTCGCGGAAGTCGTCGGCCGAGATGACGAGGTGACCGGTATTCGGCATGTCGACGACGGTGGTGATGCCGCCGAACGCGGCCGCCGTCGAACCGGTCGTGAAGTCCTCCTTCTCGGTGTCGCCCGGGTCGCGGAAGTGGGTGTGGATGTCGACGAGCCCCGGGAGCAGGTGCCGGCCCTCGCAGTCGATCCGCTCCCGCCCTCGTGGCTCGGGACCCGTCCCGACGTCCTGCACGACTCCGTCGGTGACGGCGAGCCACCCGTCGACCGTCTCGGAGCTCGACACGTGGACGTGGGCATTGGCGAAGACGAGGTCGATGCTCATCAGGAGGTCCTCGCGTCCGGAATGGAAGCGATTCTCATGCGCTCAAGACTGGGAGCTGCGGTCGCCGCGCTCAGCGATCCGAGCACCTGGTGCAGGTACGTCTCCCAGTAGACGAGGCATCGCGTCGCGCCACGCTCGAAGGCCTCTCGCGCCGCGTCCGCGCCCGCGGCCGGGACGCCGAGCGACGCGCGGGCGGTGAACGCGGCGAAGATCGACGCGACAGCTGTGTCGAACTCGTCGGCGTGGCTGTGACGCGCGAGGTCGTCTCGGAGATCGGTGTAGCCGATCCACGCGCCGGCGAGGCGGTCGCTGCGAGGTCGGCCGCAAGGTCGACGGCCTCGGCGGTCTCGATGATCACGCTCACGGCCGGCGGCGAACTCCAGTCCGACCCGAATCGGCTGGCCGGCGACGGCTGCCGCGGGCGTGACCCGTCCGGCGGATAGTTGACTGCGTCCCAGGCGGCCTCGACGTCCGCGAGCGCGCGCACCTGCGGAAGCACGAGCTCGGCCACGCCCGCGTCGGCGAACGTGACGAGCGTCGCCGGCGCCAGGTCGGGCACCCGCACGCAGACCTGCGTCGCCGCGCCGGCCAGCTGGCGGACTGCGGCGGCGCATGCCGCCGGGGTCAGCCCCGTCTGCTCGGCGTCGACGACGACGAAGTCGAGGCCGGCGAGGGCTACATGGTCGAGCAGCAACGGCGTGGGCTCGGCGGTAAGGATGCCGATTGCGCGCGTCACGGCACGAGTTCCGGAGCGCGGCCTCGACGACCTGCAGCGCGGAGGCGAGGCTATCTTGGTTGATCGCCTCCTCCGGACTGTGGTCGACGCCGGCGGGATTGGCGACGAACAGCATCGCGGCGGGGACGATCCGAGCGATCGTGCCGGCGTCGTGGCCGGCGAGGGACGGCGTGGCGGCGCGGCTGATGCCGGCCTCGTCGGCGGCCCCCTCGAGCGCCGCAACCAGTCGATCGTCCATCGCGACGCCGGCGATCGTTCCAAGCGGCTCGACGGCGACCTCCGTGCGCGCGGCCGCCGCGGCAGTGGCGGCGAGCTTCTCGAGCCGCGCCTGCGCGTCGGCGAGGACGTCGGCGTCGGGGGAGCGGAGGTCGACGACGACATCGACGCGGCCGGCAACCGTGTTCGGCGAGTTCGGGTGAACGTCGAGACGCCCGACGGTGAGCGCGACGACGTCGCTGCCCGCCTCGAGCTCCGCCCACAGCGTGTCGGCCGCGACGACGAACGTCGCCGCCGCCTTCAGCGCGTCGCGCCGGCGGCGGCGTGCGTGCGCTCCTGAGTGCGACGCCTCGCCGAGCCAGGTGATCCGCGTGCGGATCGTGCCGGCGATCGTAGGGACGATCCCGAGCAGCGCGGAGGCCGCTGAGACCGCTGCCCTGGTCGACGTGGAGCTCGAGGTACGCCGCGGCGCGCGCGGCGACGTCGACGGTGCCGTTGTCGTCGAGGCCGGCATCGTGCAGGACGCGCCGAAGCGGCATCCCGTTCAGGTCGCGGACAGTGTCGAGCTCGGCGGCGGACAGGTCGCCGACGAGCAGTCGGCTGCCGACGGCGCCGATGCCGAGCGGATCGACTCCTCGCAGGCGAAGGCCGCGACGGCGACGGGCGTCGCGGAGCCGACCTCGCGCGCGCGGCGCGCGACCTCGAGGCCGAAGGCGACGCCGAGAGCGCCGTCGTAGCGGCCTCCCTGGGGTACCGAATCGAGGTGCGAGCCCACGAGGAGCGCACGCCCGGCTGGCTCGGGCCAGCCGAAGCAGTTGCCGAATCGATCGAGCTCGAACGTCAGCCCGAGGGCGCCGCAGCGGGCCGCGAACCACTCCCGCGCGGCCGCATCCTCCGCCGAGTACGCCAGGCGCGACACCCCAGGCCCGCCGGCCGACAGCCGCGCGAGCTCGTCGAGGTCGTGGAGAACGCGCTCGAGGCCGGTCTGCGTTGCTGGCAGCATCGCCTACGCTTCGGCGGCCGCGACCGGCGCTCCGTGGGCGGCGCGGGTTCCGCTGTAGACGGGCTGGAGCCCAGCCGCGGTCGGCGAGCTCGTTCCGCACTGCGGCGCGGTACAGCCGCTGGAGGTTCGCCGTGATCGGCTCGGCGGTGCGGTCGCCGATGTCGTGCCGGTCGACCGACGACACGCAGGAGACCTCGGTAGGCCGCGCTGCCGCATACGAAGACTTCTTCGGCGACGTACAGCTCGGTGCGGTCGACCTCGCGCTCCAGTCGACCGCCGAGCCCGACTCCGCGCGGCCAATGTCAGCACGCTCGGCACGGGTGATGCCTTCGAGGATCCGCCTGCGTCGCCGGCGGGGTCGCGAGCCCCCGTCGCGCACCATCATGAGGCTGGCGCCGGGCCCCTCGGCCACCGTGCCTTCCTGCGTTCACCAGCAGCGCCGCGTCGTATCCGTTGGTGCGCGCCTCGAGTCTGGCTAGCCGCGAGTTCTGGTAGTTCGCGAGCGCCTTCACGCGCGGCGGCATCGACCGTTCGGAGATCCGGGCCCACGAGCTCACGCAGACGTCGAGCGACGGCCGTGCGAAGTACGAGCCCATCGGGATTGCGGCCATGCTGACGAGCGCCGGGCCGGTCGCGTCCGGCGTCCCGTCCTCGGAGTTCACGAAGACCTGGACGCGCATGTGCAGGTTCTCGCGCAGGCTGTTCGCGCGGATGAGGTCGAGCAGCTGCTCACCGAACGTGCCGAAGTCCGCCGGCTCGTCGATCGCGGTGAGCCGGAGCGAGTCGCGCAGGCGGCGCATGTGGTCGCCGACACGGAACGCGTACAGCTCGTCGTGCTCCTCGTTCCAGTAGGCGCGGTAGCCCTCGAACACACCGACGCCGTATTTCAGCGTCGTCGAGAGGACGTGGAGGCCAGCGTCCTCGTACGGGACGAGCTCACCGTCGAAGAGGAGGTACTGCGGTTTGATCTTCATCAAAATGAATATAGATCACCATGTTGATGAGGTCAAGCCGCGGCGAACAGCTCCGGCCGGCGCTCGTGCCACGGCGTCGCCTGTTCGTATGCGTACGCGAGGCGCAGGAGGTCGCCCTCTGCGAGCGGCCGCGCGGCCAGGTGTAGTCCGATCGGGAGCCCGTCCGCGGCGCCGCAGGGGACGCTGATCGCTGGCAGCCCGACGACGTTCGCGCCGACGAGGCTGCGGACGGCACCGGCGAGCTCGTCCGCGCCGCCGGAGCGCGTCAGCTCGACCGCGAGCTTCTCGACCGGAAGCGTCGTGCGCGGCAGCGTCGGCGCCGCCAGTGCGTCAAGCCGGTGTGTTTCGAACGCGACGCGCACGGCGCGCTGAATGGCCGTTCGCATCCGGCCGGCGAGGACGACCTCCGTCGCGGTCAGCAGGAGCCCGACCTCGACCATCACGCGCGTCGCCGGATCGTAGTCCGCCGAGCGCGTCCGCAGCAGCTCGCGGTGCCATGCCGCGGTCTCCGCGAAGGTGGAGCGTGAGGCCGCTCGCGAGCGCGTGGTCGAGCTCCGGGATGCGGACGTCGACGACGGCGGCGCCGACGTCGACGAGCGCCGCGAGCGCGGCCTCGAACGCAGTGCTGACCTCATCCTGAACCGGCGCGGCGGCGAGCGCGGCGCGGTCGACACCGACGCGCATGCCGACGGCGCCGCCGCGGAGGTGGGCGCTGTAGTCGGGCACGGGCTCGGGGAGCGTCGAGCCGTCGAGCGCGTCGTGCCCCGCGATCGCCGTGAGCACGAGAGCGGCGTCCTCCACTGTCCGCGTCAGCGGGCCGACGACGTCGAGCGACTCGCTGACCGGAACGACGCCGTACCGGCTGATGCGGCCGTTCGTCGGTTTGAGCCCGACGACGCCGTTGACGGCCGCCGGGTTACGGACGGAGCCGCCGGTGTCGGTGCCGATCGCGGCGAGCGCGCTGCCGACGGCGACGGCGACGCCGGAACCGGCGCTCGAGCCGCCGGGATAGCAACTCGTGTCCCACGGGCAGCGGGTTGGCGGGACGTTCTGGCCGTAGGCGAACTCGTGCGTGACGGTCTTGCCGACGACGACCGCGCCCGCCGCCGCCTCGAGCCGCGCGACGACGGTCGCGTCCGCGGGCGGGCGGAAGCCGGCGAGGGCGCGCGAGCCTGCCTCCGTCGGCAGGCTGCGCGTCCAGATCACGTCCTTGACGGCGACCGGGATTCCGTGCAGCGGGCCGCGGCGCGAGCCCGTCCGCAGCTCGACGTCGAGGCGCGCCGCGTGCGCGCGGGCGCCGTCCGCGTCCACGGCGGCGTACGCGTGCACCGCCGGCTCGGTCGCCGCGAGGCGCTCGAGCACCGACTCGAGCAGCGCCGGCGGCGTGAGGCTGCCGTCGGCGATGCGCTCCGCCGCCTGCGCGATCGTCGTCACGGCCAGCGGGGGTCGAAGGGCACGGCCGGCTCGTCTGCGTGGAGATCGAGGTGGGCGAGCGCGTCGGCGAACGCGCGGCGGTGGCCGCGGACGGCCTCGAGCAGCGGCTGGACGTCCGCGGGCGGGACGTCGACGCCGGCGAGCCGGCCGAGCGCGACTGCGGTCTCCGCGTTCATGCGGCGACGGGCTCCCGGAGGATGCCGTCTGCGACGACGTGGCGTCCGCCGACGATCACGTGCCGGACGTCAGTCCAGTCGTTCTCGGCGACGACGGCGAGGTCGGCGATCCGGCCGGGCTGCAGCAGCGCGCGCTCGGGCGCGAGGCCGGGGATCGCGGCGGCCGGCCGTGATGTGACGAGCGCGACGGCTTCGGCGAGCGATGCGTAGGCGCGGCGGTAGGCGTCCTTGGCGGCTGCGATCAGCGGGTCGTGCGCGCCGTCGAGGCCGTAGTCGGTCGCCAGGATGTCGACCAGTCCGGGCACGCCCAGCAGCGCGTCCCAGTGCTCGCGCGTGCGGACGAGCACGCGCTCGCGCAGCAGGTCGATCGTCGACAGCTCGATGGTGCAACCGAGGCCGGCGAGTTCGAGGGCCAGGTCGAGCGCCTCGGTCGGCGTGAAGCTCGTGTGGTTGCAGTGGCAGGCGACCAGGCGAGCGTCCCGAGGCGCGAACTCCTGTGCGGTCGCGCGCGTCGTCTCGAGCGTCGCCGCCGCGACGTGCAGCAGGGCGGGGACGCCGAGTCGCGCCGAGAGCTCGGCGCCGTCGCGGAACGAGGCGAGCGCGGGCTCGAGCGACGGCATCACGCAGCGCTCGACGAGCGCGCGCGCCGCGGGCGGTGAGAGCCGGTCTCCGAGGCCGGCGGCGGCGAGCGCGGCTGCCATCGCGCGCTCGTCGTACGCGTCACGCGCGACGTGCCGGCCGAGCGTAGCTCCTTGATATCGCGCGCCTGGTGCGAGTCGACGACGACGCCGGTCGCCGCGCGGATCGCGCGTGGGATATGGATCACGTCCTGCCCGCCGCCGCCGAGCGTGGTGCCCGCGCCGAGTTCGCCGATCGCGACGGCGCCGGCGTCCAGCATCGCCTCGACCGTCCACTCGGCGACGTCGTCGTCGAGGCCGGAGCCGTCGGCGGCGCGCGCTGCGGCGAGGGCGGTCGGGAAGTGGGCGGTGGCCGCGCGAACGTTCACGGGATGCGAGGCGTCGGCCTCGCGGATCTGCTCGATCGTGACGAACCCGCACAGGCTGATGACCGTGGTCGTGCCGGCGAGCAGGTGGCGGTCGAGGTTGTCGCGCCACTGCTCCGTCGGCAGGGCCGGCCCGGCGCTCGGCATCAGCGGCCCGGGCGCCACGCCGTGCGTGTGCGCGTTGACGAGGCCCGGGAGGACGAGGCAGAGCAAGACGACGAGTCC
>CAWCCJ010000006.1:0-378825 GCA_963794045.1 uncultured Actinomycetes bacterium | reverse complement strand
TGCCCTCGCACCGAGGCGGTCGAGCCCTCGGCCGCCGATTCGGAGCGAGACCACGCCGGGTGCCTCCTCGATCACCTCGGTGACCCGCAGGTCGAAACGCGCGGCCCGTGCGAGCGGTCGTGCGACGCGGAAGAAGACGACGAGGGCGAGTGCGAGTGCGAAGAGGCTGCGCCAGTAGTCGGCCGCGATCCGGTCGATGACGAGTTCGTTGCCGTCCGGGATCATGTGGAACCAGGAGAGCGCGATTGCCGCGTAGGCCGCGAAATGGATCGCGTGCCACCACTCGTAGGGCAGCCCGCGCCGCACGACGACCACCGAGGTCACCACGACGGTGACGAGGAGCGCGGTGCCGACCGTCGCCGTGATGATCCCGGGGTAGGGAGAGGTGGCGGAGACGGCTCCGGAGAGCGTTCCGGAGAATCCGCCGCCGCCGGTCTTCGCGGCGCCCGGCTGGGGCAGCGTCAGCCAGTTCCAGTACTCGCGAACGAACGACTGCCGATCCTGCCGGGCATAGCCCCAGACCGTAGAGGACGACTGGGCGAGCACGAGCTGAGCACTCGTGGCCGTTGCGGCGGTGCCAGATGGTGAGGCGGTCAAACCCGACGAGACGCTCGAGGAACGGCAACCGCGCGAGGAGGAGCACCTCGACGAGCGCGAGGTAGCCAGCGAGGAGGGCGGCCACGCGGCCCAGACCGACCAGCGCGTTGTCGAAGCTGTGCCAGTGGTAGCCGAGGCCGTCGCCGCCGCCGCCGCCCCAGATGCAGAGGATGCCGACGGCGTTCCCGATCAGGAACATCCAGAGCGCGAGCCCGACCCGGCGCCGGCGGCCGCCGCGCGCCCGCGAGGACATGACCTCCGCGAGCGACGGCGCCGAGATTGCGGACGCTGCAGATCGCCCGCTACCGCTGCAGTCCGGCCAGGCCCCGCGCGAGCGTTGCCTCGATCAGCGGGTGCCGAAGTGCCTCGCAGGCGCCCATCAGTCGTCCAGGCCGAGAGCGCGGATCCGGCCGGCGGCGTTCGCACTCGGAAGAGCGCTGCCGATGCTGCCGTGCGCGACCTTGCCGCGCCGGGCAGCCCGCCGCCATCGTCCTCGGACTCGGGCCCCCCGCCCGTCGTCCAGGCCGAGGGCGCGGATCCGGGCGGCGGCGTTCGGGCTCGGCGGAGCGGTGCCGATGCGGCCGCTGCTCGTTCCACCGCCGACCGCGGCCGCCCCTGGCAAGGCGAGGTGCGTGTTCACCGTCGGCGACCTGGACGCGTGGAGTCTCGCCGCATGGGCGGTGCCGCCGCCGAGGCACGCTTCGGCGAGGCGCCGCGCTTCGAGTTCGACGCGGTCGCGCTCTCTCCGAAGACGCCGCCAAGGGCGAGCACGGTTGCGAGCACGAGCAAGTGGGAGCGCTTCATCGTGGTGGACCTCCTCTGAGTTGATTGGCCGTTCGCGCGCGCTCAGGCGTGCGCCTTGAGCAGTGCCGACTGCAGCGACTGGACGAACGCCTGGCTGGTGTAGGTGGCGCCGGAGACCATCTGGATCTTCGCGCTCTGCGCGGCCAGGAACTCCTGCCGCAGCAGCGGCAGCGCCTGCGACATGATGAACTGCGAGCGTGAGGTGTGGTAGGTGTAGCCGCCGCCGAGATCGCTGAACTTCCGGGTCACCTTCTTTCCCACGGTGGTCGTCTGCCGGGTCACGTTGACCGTCACGGTGCCCCACTGATGTGCGGCCACCGTCGCACCGGTGAACTTCTCGCTCTTCATGCTCGTCGCGCGAAGGGCGGTCGCACGTGCCGCGGCTGCTGCTTCGGCCACGGGGAGCGCCAGCGTCGCGCTCGCAACCAGGAGGATCAGCATTCGGGGCAGACGGATCGAGTTCATCGACGTAGACCTCCTTTGGGTGTGTCGCCGACGCTACGGCGGCTCGCGGCAAGAGCGGGCCAGGGAACGGCCAAGATTCCGGAACGGAATCGCAAAGATTCCTTCTACGGCGCCACGTCCTTGCTCGTCCGCGGGGCCGTCGCGGCCTGTCGGTGCCGGGCAACCGGATACCGGCTGCCCGGCGAGCCTCCAGACTCACCGACCGGACTCGGAGTGGCCGGACGAGAGATCGGTCGTGTGCGTGTCGCGCGAGCCGTCCCTCGACGAGTTCTCGTGGGAGAGCCCGACGCTCGCGTGCCTGTCGACGGACGGCTGTCCTTGGATGAGCGGTCGAGCGAGGTCACGGCCGCAACAGGCTTGGCCGAATGCGACGAGGCGGCGAACGCCGCACCCGCGCCGGTGAGACCCGCTACGGCGACGACTGCGAGACCGGTTGCTGTGAGCTTGCGCATCATGTGGATCACTCCGTTCATCGGTTGATTGGCGATGCGCTCTCACTTGTACGCCGGCACGGCAAAGGCCGGGACAAGACGACGTAAGCATCGAGCAGACGGAAGCCAAGAACCGGTAAGCGCCGCCGCTGCGATCGGCGTCTTACGGTCGTGCGACGGCGACCATCGCTCGCGCGTAGCGGGTCACCTTCCCGGCGTCAGCGCCCCGGCGGGCAGCTCAACAACAAAGGCGGTCGCTGCCCGGATAGGCGGTGAGCCTCGCGAGCGGCAACCCGGCGAGGCGGGCGAACCCCGCTCGCGCGCAACCGAACCCTGCGAGTCGTCTGCGACGGCCATGTGCTGGTGGAACCAGATCGAGAGACGCCGCCGCAGCCGGGCGTACCCGTCTCGTAGGGTTGGCCTCGTCGACCTCCTCGTCTTCTTCGCCGTGGTCGCGCTGCTCTTCCGCGGCGCCTACCCACGATCGATCTTCGACCTCGTGCTCGGCCTCAACCGCTGGGTGCTCCGCGTGGCGCCTACGCGGTGCTGATGACGCGCGAGTATCGCCGTTCTCGCCTCGACCCCGGCGAGGTCGACCCGGGAGGATTGGCCATTCCCGCAGCAGTAGCTCCGGCGGCGTCGGAGACGCCGCTGCACGGACGGATCGCTGGGGTGCCGGACGCATCATCGCGCGCGTCCTGGGCAGCGTCCTCGCCCTGATCGCTGCTGCCTGCCTGGTCGCGGGCGGTCTCGCGATCGTGCTCGACCAGACCCAGCGCGACGCGAGTGGCGATCCGATGACGGGGACGAGGGCGTACGACACCTCGACCTATGCGCTGTTCTGACAGCTACCGCACCGTCGGCCGGGCGAGGTGATCGTGCCGCGGTCGGGTGCTGGGGCCGGTCCGGATCACCGCGCGCAGTACCGCTCCCGTTTTCGTGGGCATCGGCCCGGCGCGCAGCCGTGGACGCGTACCTCGCAGGAGTTCGCCGTGAAGTCGCCGACCGCGCTGATGCGCGCCCGGGCGACTTCCAGTTGCGTGGCGGCGGTCCGCCCCGCAGCGCACCTCTCGTCCCGCGCTTCTGGGTCGCGAAGGCCGCGGTCCCGGCCGGCAAGTGCTCTCGTGGCGGCCGCAGAGCGGCAGCTGGCGAGTCGTGCTGATGAATCCTGGTGGATCGGCCGGCGTCAGCGCCGACGTCTCCGTGGGCGCTCGGCTCCCGCACCTGCTCGCGATCGGCATGGGCGTGCTGGGTGAAGGGCGGGTGCTCCTCCTCATGGGCGGCGGGGTGATCTACGCCGCCGTTCGGCGGCGGACGTAACCCCAACGAGGGCGTGTTGGTCGGCGCCAAGCCGAACGACTTCGGGCAGTCGTGACAACACAGCAGCGCCCCCGACGATCGCAGGGAACACGCGCCGGTGACCTGACAAGATCAGGCGGCGATGAACTTCAAGAGTTCATAGACCAGGAACGAAGGCCAGACCACGGACTTCAGCAGCGCCACCGCAACCTCGCCAACGCCGTTCGCCTGTTGCACCCAATAGACGGCCGCCCCGATCATCGCCAGGAAATAGGCGAAGCCGGTGCCACTCTGCGTCGCTACTGGGTGCCCCTTCGAGTCTCTTCCTGATTGCGCGTTCTCATCCGTCGCCATTCCCTACCCCATTTCCTCAAGAGTCGGTCGCTTTGTTTCTGCCGGGAGTGTCCCGGCCCGCTGCGTTCTTGATCAGATGCAAGGCTTCGAGCGTTGACCGCTGTTATCCGCGGGAGTCACCTGAGGCCAGCTCTCGAAAGCTGCTGGTTGAGGGAATCCCCGCGTTGCGGAAACCGTGCGGACGCCGGTGCCTTGCCTGCCTGCGGGGGTGGCAGGAATCATCGAG
Source organism: uncultured Actinomycetes bacterium (assembly GCA_963794045.1). Taxonomy (GTDB): domain Bacteria; phylum Actinomycetota; class Thermoleophilia; order Gaiellales; family Gaiellaceae; genus Palsa-739. The sequence goes on along the minus strand of CAWCCJ010000006.1, from coordinate 374,649 downwards.
GAGCCGCGGCTGTATCCGTATCTGTCGGGGCGGGCGAACCTCGAGCTGCTGGCTGCGCTCGACCGTGGCGGGGCCGGCCGGCGCGAGGTCGCCGAGGCGCTCGAGCTCGTCGAGTTGGCTGAGCGGGGCGGCGACCGGGTGGGTGAGTATTCGCAGGGGATGCGGCAGCGGCTTGGGCTCGCGTCGTGTTTGATTCGTCGGCCGCGTTTGCTGCTGCTGGACGAGCCCGCCAACGGTGTCGATCCGGCCGGGATCTGGTTCCTGCGCGGTTTGTTGCGGCGGCTCGCGGAGGAGGGGATGACGATCCTGCTTTCCAGCCATCTGTTGGCCGAGGTGCAGGAAGTCTGCAACCGGGTGGCGGTGATCAACGAGGGGCGGATCGTTCACGAGAGCTCGCTTGCCGAGCTGGAGGCGAGCGCTGCCGCCCGCTACCGGCTGCAGACCACCGACGAGGCTGCGGCCGCCGCTGTGCTGGCACGAGCTCGAGGGCGTGCAGGGGCTGCGGCGTGCGCAGGGCGAGCTCAGCTTCACGCTCGCCGGTAGCGCGGACGCGGTCGAACTGACGCGCGCCCTTGCTGAGGCCGGGGTCGGGATCACGGAGTTGGTTCGCGAGCAGGCGACGCTCGAGGAGCTGTTCTTCAGACTCACCGAGTCCGCCGACGCGAACGCGGTTGTCGCCGCGTGAGCAGCCGCGCGTATCCGGTGCCGCGGTCGGGAGGGTTCGCCGACACGCTCGGCGCCGTGGGCGCCTCCTACTACTGGGAACTGCGCAAACTCGTTGCCCAGAAGCGCAGCTGGGTCGGGCTCGCGGCGGCCGCGGTCGTCGAACTCGTCTTTCTGATCTCGATCGAGATCTCGAAGGCGACCCCCAACGACGGCCCATACGCCGACCCGATGGGCCAGGGGTTGCGTTCATAGCGGGCTCGCGCTGACACCGGTCGTGCTCAAGGAGATCGCCTACTTCGGCCCCGCGATCATCGCCGCCCTGGTCGCCGGTGACATCGTCGCGAACGAGGACGGCGGCGGCACCCTGAAGACGATCCTCGTCCGCTCGATGCGCCGCGGCGAACTCCTCGCCGCCAAGGCGCTCGCCCTCTTCACCTACCTTGCAGTCGCGCTGCTCGTGTTCGTCGCAACCGGGGTCGTCGCCGGCACGATCGCCTGGGGGTTCCACCCGCTCGCGAACATCAGCGGCACCCGCATCTCCGCGCTGCACGCGCACTCGGCCTCACCTTCGCCGCGATCGCCGTCTACACCGTCCCCACGATCGCGATCGCCAGCTTCGGCCTCTTCCTCTCCGTCCTCACCCACAGAGCGTCGCCGCCGTCGTCGGCACCATCTTCTACGCCCTCGCCCTCGAAGGACTCGCCGCGCTACCGGCGATCAAAGGCGCCCGCCCTTACCCTCCTCGTCACCCAACTCCACGCCTGGCACGCACCCTTCGAGACACCCACCAACTGGGCGCTGATCGGCCACGCGATCTGGGTCTCGATCCTCTACGCGGTACCACCGCTGGTCGCCGCCTGGATCGATCTTCCGCCGCCGCGACGTCGCCACCTAGCCGGAACGACCGCTTCCGTCGTACAGGCGGGGTCTGTCGCTCGCCCTGATTCTCAATCGGACGCGTGGCCGTCGTCGTCGCCGCGCCCAGCCTCCCGGCCCGGCTAGCCACACGAATCCGCATCGCCGACGCCACTCCGTTTCGAATGATGTGCAGCCCTGGGCAGCTCGGTCGCAGCAACGGACCGGAGGTCATAAGTTGCCTGTCCAGGCTCGCCTCTCGAGAAGTGCGCCGGGCTGTTACGGGTCAGTCAACGCAAAAACAGCTTTTTGCAGGGTTTTTCTCACTCTTGAACGCCCTGTCCTGGCTCTGCGGCTGCTGCCCGAGTGCTGCCCGCGATCTAGTTGTCGCGTCCTCTTTGGACAACAGAAATGGCTGTTTGCAGGGATTTGCGAGACGGGAGCGACGGGACTCGAACCCGCGACCTCCGGCGTGACAGGCCGGCACGGCGCAACCGGCTACAGCCGGCTACGACCCGGAATTACCGGCTACAGCAGGGCTTTCCTGGCCGCGCGAACCGGTTGTGACCGGCTACGACCGGCTGCCGCCCGGTACAGCCTGTGTGGTAGGTGTGTGGTCGACGCGGTGCCAACTTCGACAACGAGCTCGAGTTCATGCGGCTCAACCGCGCGCCACTCGCGACGGGAGCGCGCGCCGACTTACGAGCGAGGGGCCGGGCATTCCATCCGTTCTAGCCGGTCGGCCCAATGGCCGCGGGCGGCGGGATCATCGCTGCGCGGGCGGCGACGAGCGGCGCGTCCGGCACCGTGATCAGACCGCGGGTGGGTCGGTCGAGATCGAACGTGACGAGCAGCAGCATCGTCACCAGCACCGCTGCGAACAGCACGGTTGCGACGCCCCGGTCGAGGATCCCCATGTACAACGCGAGCAGCCCGAGCGCCACGGCGGAGCCGATGAGCTCCAGCGCGAGCACCGCGGACGGGATCCGGTTTCGGCGCGCGGCGACTCGGGTCGTCTGTGCGTCAAACGTGTCGTTGAGAGACTCGACGTAGAGCCGCGGGGCGCTAGCGTTCGGCGCGGTGGTGAGCGCCTGGCCGGCTAGCGCCCAGAGTTGCCGCTGAAGCCCGCTGCTCTGCGCCACCGTCCTGTCGGCGGCCGAGCTGCCTGGGACCGTCTTCGAGATGTGGATGCTGGTGTCCGTGTACCGCTTGAGGAGCGCGAGCGACCTGCTCCGGACGGGCTCGCGGAGGGTCTCCGCGCGCAGGTAGGTGGTGCCGATCGCGTTGGCCTCGTCGACGACCGCCCCGCGCCGCGTTTCGTAGCGGCCGACCGCCATCGTCAGACCGAAGGCGAGGATCAGCCCGACCACGCCGAGCAGCGCCCCCTGCAGCACCCCGAACGGCTCGCGGAGGGTTTCCGAGTGCTTGCGCAACGACCGGCCGACGAGCAGGCCGATCACCGTCGGTCCGAGCACGCACGCGAAGATGATGAGCCCGAGCTCCCAGCTGGTCAGTCTGAAGAACATCAGCAGACGCGCTTTCGCGGCGGCGGGCTGGGGTTCCTGCGCACCCGCCTGACTCGCTCGGTGCCGTTGGGGGTCGAGGCGATCGGCGTCGTCGACGTCTCCCCGGCCACCGTCGCCGGGCTCGCCGTCAGCTGACGGAGGGCCTCATCGGCCCCGCATCGGAGCGCTCGCTTGTGGTGCCGGCCCGCCTCTGTTGGCGCGGACGATCGAAGGCGGGGCGATGGCAGCGGACCTTCGATCCGTGTAGCGTCCTGATCGGAGTGCCGGGAAGTCTGGTCGGCGTCTTTCGCCATGACCGAGATCACCGACTTCGGCACCATCATCCTCATCGTGACCGCGGGCTTCGCGGTCGCGGCGCTCTCGACGTCGCTGACCGAGCGCGTCCCGGTGCCGGCGCCGGCGATCTTCCTGATCGCGGCGGCGGCGGTCTCCGACATCTGGCCGCGGATCTACGACGCGGTGCCGATCGAGACGGTCGAGCGGATCGCGGTCGTGGCGCTGATCGTGATCCTCTTCAACGGCGGCATGGACATCGGCTGGCGCCGGTTCCGCGCGTCGCGCCGCCTCGATCCTCTCGATCGGGCTGCTCGGCACCTTCGCCACCGCCGGCATCGTGGCCCTGGTCGCGCACTACGCGCTGGGCTTCGACTGGATCCTCGCGGGGATCATCGGCGCGGCCGTGGCGCCGACCGATCCCGCGGTGATGTTCTCGGTGCTCGGCCGCCGCGAGGTCGGCGGGCGCTCGGGGACGATCCTCGAGGGCGAGGCGGGCGTCAACGACCCGGCCGGCATCGCGCTGATGCTCGGCATGATCGAGCTCGCCACCCACGACGACGCCTCGTTCCTCGTCGTCGTGCGCGAGTTCGTGGTCGAGATGTCGGTCGGGGTCGTCTTCGGCCTGCTGCGGCGCGATCGTGCTGATCCCGCTGCTGCGCCGCGTCCGGCTGCCCGACCGAAGGGCTCTACCCGGTGCTGGCGCTCGTGCTCGCGGGCGCGCTCTACGGCGCGACCTCGCTCGCCCACGGCTCGGGCTTCCTCGCCGTCTTCATCATGGGCATCGCCTTCGGGCGACGCGCGCACCCCGTACAAGGGCGAGATCGAGCGCTTCTCGGCCTCGCTCGCGAGCCTCGCCGAGCTCGCGGTCTTCGTCGCGCTCGGCCTGACGATCGACCTCGGCGGGCTGTCGGGCGAGATCTGGCTCGACGGGATCGTGCTCGTGCTCGTGCTCGCGCTGATCGCCCGGCCGCTCGTCGTCCTGCTCACGCTCGGCCTCGCTCGGCTGAGCTGGGCCGAGCGCGGCGTTCATCGCCTGGAGCGGCCTGAAGGGCGCCGTGCCGATCCTGCTGGCCGCGTTCGCCGTGCTCGAGAGCGTCTCCGGGGCCGACAAGGTGTACGGGCTCGTCTTCGTCGTCGTGCTCGCTCTCGGTCGCGACCCAGGGAACGCTCGTGCCGTCCGTCGCCCGGGCGCTCGCGATCCCGATGCACGAGCAGCCGGCATTGCCGTGGGAGCTGTCGGTCAGGCTCGGCGAGGAGCCGCCCGCCGCGCACGAGTTCGAGGTCGCCGCCGGCTCGCGCGTGGTGGGCCGCGCCATCCGCGAGCTTCCGCTCGGCGAGCACACGTGGATCACGCTCGTCGTGCGGGACGGCGCCGCGACCAGGCCCGGCGGCTCGCTCGAGCTCGAGGCCGGCGATCGCGTCCTGCTCCTCGCCGACGCCGACGAGCTCGAACGCGCTCGCGCGGCTCTTCGCCGGCGGATCGGGCTAGCGATCTCGCACGTGTCGTCGACGACGTGCTTGCCCGGCGTTAGCTGTTCCGCCTACCGAGCTTGTGAACGCACGCGTTCTGCGAGTCTCTCGTCGTAGGCCACGGTTCATCCTTCTCGGTTCGGCGGATGCGGCCAGCCGGGTCGGGAGGCCGAGGCGGGTGAACAGCGCCGGCTGGCGCGCGAATCCGGTGATCCCGTCGATCCGGTCGCCGCGGATCGCGAACACCATCACGCCGTAGGCCTCGAAGACGCCGTCGCCGTGTTCGTCGGCGTAGGCGGCGAGCGCCGGCTGGCCGTTGGCGCGCGTGGGTACGAGCTGGATCCTCTCGAGACGGCCCTCGAGTGGGGCGGTGGCGAAGAATCTGCCGATCTGGGCGCTGCCTTCGAAGCGCAACGCCTCCGGGGGCATCGTGAGCAGTGCGTCGTCGGTGAGGAGCGCGACGATGCCGTCGAAGTCGACCGCCGCCCAGGCCTCCTGGAAGCGGCGCATGACGCGCTCCTCTTCTGCCGCGTTCGTCGGCGTGTGCGCGCGCGCGAGGCTGCGTTCGTCGCGCTCGCGCTGCAGGCGGTCGCGGCCGCGCTGCAGCGCGCTGTTGACGGCGGGCACGGTGTCGTCGAGCAGCTCGGCGACCTCGCGGGCCGACCAGTCGAGGACGTCGCGCAGCACGACCGTCACGCGCTGCTTGGGTGGCAGCAGCTGCATCGCGGCCACGAACGCGAGCCCGATCCGCTCGCGCTCCTCGACCACCTCCTCCGGACCGGCAGCCGGAGAGGCCACCTCCGCCAACAGCACGTCCGGGTACGGCTCGAGGTGCGCGTCGACCGCGGCGCCCGGGTGACGGGCCCGCTGCTCCAGCATGCGCAGGCAGACGTTGGTCGCGATCCGGTAGAGCCACGCGCTGAGCGGCGCACGCGGCTGGAAGCGGTCGATGCCGCGCCAGGCGCGGAGCATCGTCTCCTGCAGCGCGTCGTCGGCGTCGTGCAGCGAGCCGAGGATGCGATAGCAGTGCCGGTGCAGCGGCTGCCGATGCGGCGCGGTCAGCCGCACGAACGCCTGCTCGTCGCCGGACTGCGCGGCGACGAGCAGCGGAATTGTCCGAGGCGGTCGCTTCCAATCGACCCTCAGGCGCTGGCCGGGCGGCGCGGGCGGCGGCCCGCCCAGCTCTGTCCATGGTGACGGGTCGAACGTGCCCGGCACCGCCCCGAGCGCGACGAAGCGGATGCCCTCGTCGCCGGGGACGATCCGGCGCAGCTGCTCGGGACCGACCCGCACCATCAGCCCGGGCCGCAGCTCGAACGCCTCACCGTCGGCGTGCAGGCGCCCCGAGCCCTCGAGCGGGATGTACACCTCCTCCTGGTTCGCGTCCTCCACGCTCGCGTCGTGCCGGTGGTTGGGGTAGCCGTCCCAGTTCGGCGGCAGCGTCATCACCTGCATGCCCCAACCGGTCACGCCCAGCGATGCCCGCGCCCTGCGCGCGAGCCCGTCGTAGATCGGCTCCATCTCCTCGAACGATGCCACCGTCACGTCCACCACGATGCCCACCTCCGATCAGTTCGGCCTCGGCCTCTCGTGAGGCCTTTCAGGCCCTCACCGCTTCCAATCCGCAGCTCGAGGAGAACTCATCGGTCAGGTCGGCTCGACATGGACGTTCCCTGGCCAGCTCGGCGGCTCGATCTAGGTCGCTGAGCCGAAGCGCCGCTGCAGGTTCTCGAGCTCGCGGAGGAGGGAGGCGTGCTGGTTTTCGAACTGCTCGTCGGGTTGGCCGGGCGCCTGGAACATGGTGAAGGTGAAGGCGCTGCCGCCCGCCGGGGTGGCGACGACGCGGGTGGGGAAGCAGAGCAGGGCGTCTTCGGTCGGGCCGGCGAGCATGTCGATCACGCCTGATTCGGCGTCGGCGTGGATCTCGAAGAAGAACTCGCCCAGCCCGTTCACGACCTTGTGGCGGCCGTCGACGAGTCTCAGTTCGCGCGCGAACTCGGTCGCCCACTCCGGCAGCTTTTCGATGTCGGCGAGGTAGGCGAAGACCTCGTCGGGGGGCGTGGCGAGCGTGGTGGTGACTGTGTGATGCCTCATGTCTCGATCCACTCCTTCAGTCCCTGCTTGACAGAAGCGAGCCGCCGTTCGCCGAGCCGGTCGCGGTGCGAGGGCGCCGAGCTCGGCGAGCGTGCGCTCCGCCACCGGCTCGAACCTGCGCGCCTTGGCGGTGAGGACGATGCGAAACGCGCGCCCGTCCTCGGGGTCAGCGCTCGCGGCGCACCAGCTGCTCGCGCTCGAGCAGGCGCACCATCGTCGTCATCGTCTGCTTGCTCAGCCGCGCCCGCCGCGCGAGCTCGCCCATACGCAGGCCGTCCTCTTCGAACAGCGGCACCAGGATCGAGCCGTAGCTCGGCCGCACCTCGCCCCAGCCGGCAGCGCGGAACCGCTCCTGCAGGAGCTCGTTCCAGCGCTGCGTCGCCTTGGCGAGCAGGAAGCCGAGATCGTCCCGATCCACAGATAGTCTTATATCAGACTATCTTGGCAGCGCGCTGGGGCCGTAAGGGCGCTGGCGCCATCGACCGATGCTGAGGCGCAGCGGCACCCCGCCGCCGCCGCGACCACACCGCCCACCCCCGCCGCCGCCCGGGCACGGGCCCAAGCACCGCAAACATCCTCACGAATAGCCGCCCTGGCCTGCTATTCGCCGCGTCGTCGGCGACGGCTATTCGGCCCTGCAAGCGAAAGACGCGCGCCCCGATCACCTCGGCGAACAGTCGACGGCGCAGCCGGTGCTCAGCCCTTCGCGTACTCCTCGGCCGTCCGCGAGTCGAACTCGAACCCGACGACGGCTTCGTCGCCGACGACCCAGGCGTCGTGCCCGGGCTCGATCACGTACGCCTGGCCCGACCGGATTTCCTGCTCGGTTCCGTCATCGTGGACGACGTGCATCGTGCCCGACTGCAGCAGACCGACGTGGTGGGCCTGGCAGCGCTCGCCGCCGGCGTCGAGGACTCGGTCCTGTGCTGTGATCCCTGCCAGTTGCACGAGCGCTTCGGTGGCGCGCAGCCCGAGTGTGTGGAAGTGCTCGATCGGCGCGAGGTCGTTCTGGTTGAGGCTGTCGACCGACGTGCCCGCTGCCTGGAGCGCCCGCTCGATTCGCTCGCGTGCGCTGCCGGTCGCGTACTGGCTTGTTGCGCTCATCGTTGCCATCGATCAGTGCAGGAAGTCGAGGACCTGACCAGGTGGGGAGGGTCGGCAGGGCGCGAGGGGAGATGCGCCCTGCCGACCGGTCCGTCGTGGTCGACCCGTGTGGAGACGTGTACTCGCTCACGGGTTTCGGCACTCCTATGCGGCGAGCTGTGCGTAGAGGGCGGTGAGGTCTCCCGAGAGCTGTGATTTGACCGTGCGGGTCGTGTCGTCGGCGAGGATCTCGAACTCGCCGGCGATGATCGCGTCGGCGGTCTGGCGGGCGACTTCGCGGGGGTCGGCCTTGGGCACGTCGAGTCCGGCGGTCATGTCGGTGTCCATGTACGCGACGTGCAGGGCGGTCACGGTCGTGCCCTGCTCGCGCAGCTTGACTCGCATGGAGTTGGTCGCAGACCAGGCCGCTGCCTTTGAGATCTCGTAGCCGCCGCCGAACGCCAGCCACGACAGCACCGAGAGCACGTTGACCATCGCGCTGCGTGGGTGGCGGCCGAGGGCGGGCGCGAATGCTCGCGCGACGCGGATGATTCCGAACAGGTTGGTCTCGAGCTCGGCGCGGATGTCGTCGAGTGGCGCCTCGAGGACCGGCGTGCGCAGGAGTACGCCGGCGTTGTTGACGACGATCGAGACGTCGTTTGCGGCCCGGGCGGCCGCGGCCACCGAGTCGTCGTCGGTGACATCGAGGACGAGCGGAACGATCCGTCGTCGTCCTGCGGCGTTTGGGGTGAGCGTGAGGTGGCGTAGACCTTGGCGGCGCCGCGGTCGAGCAGTTCCTGCACCATCGCGCGGCCGAAGCCGCGGTTGCCGCCGGTGACCAGCGCGACCGCGCCTTCGATCGGCGTGCCGTGTGAATTGGTGTTCGACATCGGTGCTTCCTTTCTGTTCGTGGTCGTCAGTCAGGACGCTCAGGACGCTGTGTGAAGGAGCACCTCCGGTGTCTCGGCGGTATGTCGGGTGGGGCGGGTGCGCCAGGCTTGGGAGGCGACGAGGAGCGCGATCGCGACGACGACGCTGCCGAAGATCTCGAAGGTCGACTGCAGGGAGATGTGTGTGACGACGACGCCGGCGAGCACGGCGGGCACCGAGAGTGATGCGTAGGCGGTGACGTAGAAGGCGGACAGGACGGTGGCGCGGTGCTCGGGTGGGATGGCGGCGATGAGTGCGCGGAGGCCGCCGAGGAAGGCGGCGCCGAAGCCGGCGCCTGCGAGGATCGAGCCGGCCAGGTAGAGGCCGCTGGAGTCGGTCGCGGCGGCGAGGACGATCATGATCATTCCTGCGGCGAGGGCGATCGAGCCGGTGCTGGCGGCGATCCAGGGGGCGGTGCGTGCGGTCAGGAGCTGGGCGATCGTCGCCGCCGCGGCGAGCGCGACGATGCCGCTGCCGGACACGATCGCGTTGCTCGTGTCGAACAGGTGCCCGGCGAGTTGCGGGCCGAGCGAGAAGAAGAGGGCGCCGATCGACCAGGAGGAGAGGACGGCGAGGGCGGCGAGGAGGAAGGGGCGGCGGGCGACGGCCGGGACGCTCGGGCGGGCGACGGTGAGCCGGAAGCGTGAGCGCTCGAGCACCGGCTCCGGCATCCAGTACGCACCCGCCAGGGCGATCGCGACGAGGACGAGCAGGGCGAGGTAGGGCAGCAGGCGTGGTTCCCAGCCGATCTGGACGAGCGACGAGGAGACGAGGATGCCGAGCCCGATGCCGATGGTTGCGGCGGTGGCGTTGGTGAGCCCGACAGCGGCGGGGTCGCGGCGCGGGTGCAGGTCGAGCAGCGCCGCGCTGGCCGCGCTCAACGCCGCGCCGGTGGCGAGACCCTGGATGCCGCGGGCGACGAACAGCCAGGCGGCGGAGTCGGCGAAGAGGAAGAGGACGGTCGACGCCGTCAGCCCTGCGAGTGCGGCGAGCAGGACGGGCCGGCGGCCGACGCGGTCGGAGACGCCGCCGGCGAGCAGCAGGCTCGCGAGCACCCCGAAGGCGTAGGTCGCGTAGATCAGGGTCAGCGTCAGCGGCGAGAAGTGCCAGAGCACGCTGTAGGAGCGGTAGAGCGGCGACGGCGTGACCGACGCGAACAGGCCGAGGCCGATCACGCCCGCGGCGAGCGCGTACGCGGCCCGGTTCGGCAACGTGCGCCGCCCCTTCGCCGGCTCCGTGACCGCGTGCAGCGTCGGCCGTGCGCTTGTGAGGATCTTCGAAGCCTCCATCTGGGCCCTCCTAGTGAGTTGCTTCACGAAACCAGGACGTGCCGAGCGCGAGGATCGCGCGGTTCGGAGACCGCAGGTTCATCGGGGCTCGGTGATGCCGCGCAGGTCGACGCAGGTGATGCCACGGATCGTCACGAGGACCACGAGCAGCTCGCCGCAGGCGCGGCAGCGCGCGACACGGCCCGGCCCGCGCGTGTAGACGACCGCCTCGGCAAAGAACGCCGAGGCGCCGCAGGACGCGCACACGCATGTCTCGGCGGCGAGGTCGACGCCCAGGACCTCGATCAGGTCGCCGGCGATCGCGTTGCCGTCGAGAGCGATCATGTCGGGCCGAACCTCTCCGCCCTGATGCGGCTCGGATCGTGGCCGAGCGTGACGAGCGCGTCAGCGATCGCTTCAACGAATCGGGTTGGTCCGCAGATGTAGACGAGTGGGCGCTCGGCGGGCGGCCATGCCGTCTCGGTGAGGAAACCGGAGTCGATGCGGCCGGTGCGACCGTTCCACTCTTGCGGCTGTTCGTCCGTCAGCGTGATGACGGTGTCGTAGTCCGCGAGCTCGTCGCGGTAGATCAGGTCGCCGCGTGTGCGCGCCGAGTAGAGGAGCCGCACGGGAATCTCACTCGCGTTCGCGCGGTGGTGTCGCAGGATCGCCCGCAGCGGCACGACGCCGGACCCGCCGGCGATCAGAAGGACCGGTCCGCCGAGCGCTTCTTGCCAGACGAAGTAGCCGCCGATCGGGCCGCGCAGCTCGAGCTCGTCCCCCGGGACGAGCGTCTCCGTCAGGTACGGCGACACCTCGCCGTCGTCGAGCCGTTGAACGGTGATCACGAGGTGCTCGTCCTCCGGCGCCGACGCGATCGAGTAGCTGCGCTGGGCCTGGTAGCCGTCGTCGGCCGTGAGCCGTACGTCGACGTGCTGGCCGGCAAGATGCCCCGGCCAGTCGGCGGCATCGAGCGCGATGCTCTTCGTGCGCGCGGTCTCGGTGATGCCCTCGACCACGCGCGCGAGTTGCCAGGTCAGTCGCCGGTGTACCGCTGTTCTTTCCACGGGTCACCGTAGTTGTGATAGCCGTAGCCCTCCCAGAATCCGGGCGTGTCGTCCTCCCGCAGCTCGATGCCGCGCACCCACTTCGCGCTCTTCCAGAAGTAGTGGCGGGTGACGAGCAACCGCGCCGGCCCGCCGTGCTCCGGGTCGAGCGGCTCGTCCTCGTACTCGTAGGCGATCCACGCTCTTCCGTCGCGGACGTCGTCAAGCGGGAGGTTCGTGGTGTAGCCGCCGTCGCAGAACGCGAGCACGTACTCGGCGCTCGTCTCGACGCCTTCGAGCAGGGTGTCGAGCGAGACGCCTGGTCCACGAAGTGTCGAGCTTCGACCACTTCGTCACGCAGTGGATGTCGACCGTGACGCGTTCGCTCGGCAGCGCGGTGAACTCGCTCCCACGTCCACGACCTCGGCTCGTCTACCTCGCCGCGGATCTCGAAGCTCCACGTGTCGATCGGGTTGTGCGGCGTCGGCCCCGCGGAGAGCACGGGGAAGTCGGGCGTGACGTACTGGCCGGGCGGCAGGCGCCCCGCGTCGGCCGCTTCGATGCGACGACCGCGGAACCCGCGCGAGACCGGCGCCATCACGCGACCTTGCTCGCCGCGATCGCTGCCACGGCGTCGCGAATGACTCCTGCGACGGCGTCCGGATGCGAGAGCATCACGAAGTGCGAGGCACCCTCGACCTCCGTCACCTTCGAGCCGGCCCGGTCGTACGAGAACCGGTGCAGCTGGGGAGCGATCGGCTGGTCTGCAGTCCCGAACACGCCCCAGCTTGGCTTGGCGTGCCAAGCGGCTGCGGCGGCCGGCTCCTCGAACGCCGCGGCTCCGAGCGGACGCTGCGCGTGGGCCATGAACTCCGCCACGTCGTCGGGCACGTCGGCGCAGAAGATGTGCGTGAAAACGATCCGGATCGACCGACAACTCGGCACTGCCGTCCGGCAGCGACCGTGGCTGGAGAAAGTTGCCCATCGCGAGCGACGGGAAGCGCGACTGCAAGTCGACAATCGACTCGCCTTCGTCGGGCACGAAGCCGGCGACGTACACGAGGCCGCTGACCTTGTCCGACGCGCCGGCGACCGTAATCGCGCAGCCACTAAATGAATGGCCGACGAGCACGACGGGCCCGTCGAGTTGGTCGATGACCGCTCCGAGATACGACGCATCGCTCGCGACCCCGCGAAGAGGCATCGCCGGCGCGAGAACGGTGTACTCGTCGCCGTCGAGGAGCTCGAACACCGCGCGCCAGCTCGAAGCGTCTCCAAAGGCGCCGTGTACAAGAACGACTGTTGGTTTGGACATGAGATTCCTTTCGGTCGAGAGGAATCTGGGTGACTGTGCCTCCGCGTGCTTAGCGTCGACTGAATGGCGGCTGAGTCTCAAGGCCGCGCGTTTCGCTCAGTGGCCTAAGAGCTCACCAAGGTCGCGCTCCTAGCGTCTTCATCCAGCGAGACCAAGGAGAACCACGTGGTCAAGACATTTCTCATCTTCCTCTGGGAGCCGCGGTGTTCGCGGCAGCCGGCGTCGCTGCGGGCGCCGCCGCGTGCTGTAACCAGCGCGGCGACGGAAGCGCCGAAGAAGCAGCCGGTCGTGCTTGGCTTCTACGGAGGCACGACCGTGCGCTCCCTCGACTTCGGCCCGGTCAAGCTGCGCGCCGGCAACAAGATCGCGCCGATCTCGACGTTCACGAACGGCCCCGCCAGCCAGCGGAACATCGTCGACACGGTGCGACTCAAAACGGCGTTAGAGCGCAAGCCGCTCGACGAGCCACGCCGCCTGCCACGCGCGCTCGGCCGCGAGGCGCGTGCCGGGGTCGCGTGCGTCTGCCGCGAGCGCGTACGCCGTCATCTTCGCGGCCACGCAGGCGCCGCGGGCCGCGAGGGCTGCGTCGCGCGCGTAGTAGCAAACATCGGCCGTGTACCCGGCAAGCTTTCCGGCCGGACGCGTGTCGTCTGCGGCGGCCAAGGCTGCCTGTTCGAGCTCGCCGAGGTCCGCGGCTTCGTCGAGCGGCGCCGCGGCCTCGCTGTGCCCGTCCTCGCGAAGCGCGGCAGCCGCGCGCGCTGCGACGCGGCGCGCGCACGCCGTGACGAACTCCCACGCAAGGTCGTCGCCCCAGGCATCGATCCGGCGAACCAGACGGGCCCGCTCGGCAAGGAGCACGTGGTCCCGCTCGGCGAGTGTCCCCGAGAGCTCGATCGTCCAGAGCTCGTCGTCGAGCCAGTAGGGAAGGTCGGCGGCTTGGTATCCGCGCAGCGCGTCGGTCGGCGCCGCGTCTGCTTCGACCCAGCCACCGTGCTCGGGCCAGACGAATCCCGAGAGCGGCTCCACCGCTCCTCTGCCGAGGAACGCGTAGGCGAGCATCTACCCGGCGCGATTCCAACCGCGAAACGCTGTAACGAGTGCGGCCTCCGCGTCGGGCGAGACGCTCTCCTCCGGAATCTTGCCGAGCAGCTCGAGCGTGTACTTCATCTGCTCGAGGTACGCGCGACAGGGCGGGCAGCTCATGACGTGCTCCTCGAAGCGGCTGCGGTCCGCGGACGACGAGTGAGCCCTCGAGATACTCGGTGACGAGCTCGACGAGCTCTCGGCAAGTCAAGGGTACGGAGCTCACGATTCGATCCTAGATCAGCCCTCGCGCGATGCGTTAGCGTGCGCCGGAAATGGAACACGACGCGCTGTCGACGGAGGGGGGATTCGTCGAAGCGCTACGCGCGGGGGACGAGCAGGCGTTCGTGGCACTGGTTCGATTGCACGGACCGGCGATGCTGCGGATCGCGCAGGTCTACGTCTCGAGCAGGGCGGTCGCCGAGGAGGTGGTGCAGGAGACGTGGCTCGCCGTGCTGACCGGCATCGGCGGCTTCGAGGGCCGCTCCTCGTTCAGGACGTGGCTCTTTCGGATTCTCACGAACAGAGCGCAGACGCGGGCCGCGAAGGAGGGGCGAAGCATTCCTTTCTCTGCGCTCACCGAGGAAGAAGTCGATGCCCGTGAGGCCTCCGTCGAGGACGAGCCATTTCCGCGGCCCGGGAGAGCGCTTTGCCGACCACTGGACGTCCTCGCCGCAGCGCTGGGCTCAGCTACCGGAGGTGAGCGTTCTGTCGCACGAGACGGTCGCGGTCGCCGAACGGGCAGTCGCGTCGCTGCCGCCGTCGCAGCGTGCGGTCGTCACGCTGCGCGACATCCTCGGCTGGGATGCGCACGAGGCGTCGGAGCTCCTCAGCATCAGCGACGCCAATCAGCGCGTGCTCCTCCACCGCGCGCGGACGAAGGTCCGGAAGGCGCTCGAGCGACACCTCGCGACGGCCTGAGCGCCCAAGTCGTCCGTAACAAATCGTCCGCCAACCGGGACAGACATATATGCGGACTGCGCTGGTGCGTCCGTCGTGGCACTCGCGTTCGCAGCGAGCGCGAGGTACTTAGCGGCCCTCGTGAGGCGAAGGGGGTGTGGTTGAGTTAGTGGACCAGTCGGGGGGGTTCGTCATCCGGCTCTTCGGCCCGCTCTCCGTCGAGGACGGTAGTCGCAGCCTCGGGCCGCGTGACCTCGGCGGGACGCGCCCGAAGCAAGTGCTCGAGATCCTGCTCGCGGCCCGCGGGCATCGCGTGCCGACCGATCGCCTTGCCGACCTGCTCTGGGGACAGTCGCCGCCGGAGGACGCAGCCGGCTCGATCCAGGCGTTCGTGTCCGTGCTTCGTCGGCATCTCAGCCCGGACCGCGAGCTGGCGCGCAAGCTCGTCGTGACCGAGGCCGAGGCCTACCTTTTCGCGACGGACACGATCGAATTCGATCTCGACGAATTCGACGAGCTGCACGACCGCTCGGCGCGTGAGCCGACGCACGTTGCCCGGCGCTCGCTCGAGCAGGCGCTCTCGCTCGTGCGCGGTGAGGTGCTCGAAGACGAGCCCTACGCCGTTTGGGCGCAAGAGCTCCGCGGCACCTACCAGGGGCGCGTGCTCGGGGCACACCTCGACGCGGCCGACGCGGCCTTGGCCGAGCTCGACTACGCAGCCGCGCTCGCGCATGCGGAGGCGGCGGCCGCGCTCGATCGTTTCAGCGAGCGAGCGCGGCGCACCCGGATGCTCGCCCTCTACGCCGTCGGACGTCAGCACGAGGCGCTCGAGACGTACCGTGGCTTCCGTCGGCTGCTCGACGAGGAGCTCGGTCTCGAGCCGACCGGCGAGACGCGCGCGCTCGAGGCGGCGATCCTCCGGCAAGAGGATGTGCGGCCGCTGCTGCCCCGCGCGATCTTGCGTCCACCCGAAGACGGCGGCGGGGCTTCCGTCCGCCTGTTGGGACGAACCAGCGAGCTCGCCGTGCTCGAGCGCGCGGTACGGCAGGCGCTGGACGGATCATTCGCGTTGCTTCAAATCGAGGGTGAACGCGGTCTTGGAAAAACACGACTCCTGGACGAGCTTGCAAGCACGCTGGTCGGCGTGCGTGTCGGGCGGGCAAGCGGTTCGGAACTGGAGCAGCACCTTCCCTACGTGCCGCTCGCCACCGCGCTGCGCGAGGCGCTCACCGGTGTGGAGCTCGACAGCGAGCGTTTGCCGGCGCTCAGGCGGATCCTGCCCGAACTCGCACTCGCAGATCCGCACGAGTTCGCGGAGGTCGACGTGCTCGAAACGCTCGTCGCCCTGCTCGCCGACCACGCTCCCTTGGTTCTGTTGATCGACGACATCGAATGGGCCGACGCGAGCACGCTCGCCGCGCTTCGCTACCTGCAGGACCGTCGCGCCGGCCTGGCTGCCGCGGTCGTGACGGCGGCAGGCGACACCGAGCTCCAGCACCCCGTTCGCCGCTTGCGCGCTGACACGCGGGTACGGCTGGCGCCGCTCAGCCCCGCCGAGCTCGCGCCGCTCGGGATACCCGACCTTCACGAGTCAACCGGTGGAAATCCCCGCTTCGTGAACGAGGTGGTCGCAAACGGCGAAGTCTGGAGTTTCTCGACGCAGCTCGCGGAGATGCTCTTGGCCCAGTGCCGCGCAGAAGGCCCCTGGTCGTACCGAGTTCTGCTCGCCGCCTCGGTCCTCGAGCAGCCGTTCGACCCGGAGCCGCTTGCCGCCCTCGTCCGAGTCGACGAGGTCGAGCTCATCGAGGAGCTCGAGCGCCTGTGCGAGCACCGACTCCTGCGCGTGGACGGCGTCGGCTTCCGGTTTCGCTACGAGCTTGTGCGCGAGGTGCTGCTTGCCAGTCTGTCGCCTGCGCGCCGACGCATCCTTCGCGAGCGACTTTACCCAGGCGACATGCAGCTCAGCCCCTTGCAAGGAGCGAGGCGCGGATGAGCGCCGAGCGCCACCAGAACTTTGAGCGTCTCTTCGAGGACTCCGTCGATCCGGCCTTCGTCATCGAACCGGCCGGTGACAGGATCGTCGCGGTTAACCACGCCGGCTGCGCGATGCTCGGTTACACACACGACGAGCTGTTGGCAACGCCCGTCTCTCGCGTGCATCCCGCCGAGTTGCCGCAGTTCCGCCGCTTCCTGAGTCAAGTGCGTCGCGAGGGGCGCGGCTCCTCGATCAAGCTCACTTGCCGCACGAAGAGCGGAACGTTCCTGCCGACCGAGATGTCGTTGCACGCATTCGCCCGCGGCGGCCGCTCTCTACATTCTCGGGCTCGTGCTCGACCGCAGCGAGCACCGCCAACCCGATCCCGGCGACTGACGCTCAGCCGGCGCCAAGGTCGCGCTCAGAGCCGGGCGCGACCATCTCCGGCATGGCAGCGCTTCCCGTCTCCGGTGTCCAGGTTCGCCACAGCAAGCTGGCGAGTGGTGCGCGTTGAACGACGATCTGGAGACGATGCGCTGGTGGACCGGGCGCCTGCTCGCGCTCGGCTACGAGCTCCGCGAGGCTGCCCTGCTCGCGCATTCGACGATCGACATCCACGAGCTCGAACGGCTGATCGGCAAGGGTTGTCCGCCGGCGACGGCCGTCCGGATCGCTGCCTGAGCTCTCACGCGAGGCGTACTCAGCCGGCATTCAGGTCGCGGTGAGGAGCCGTTCGTACTTTCGGGGCCTTGCCAATCGGCATGACCTCACGGAAAGGAGAACCCATGAAGGTCCTGTCCAAACGCTGGTCTCCCCTCGCAGCCGTGCTCGCGATCGTCGCCGTGGCGGCGGTGGTCGGGAGCCAGGCGGTCGCCGACTCGAACCCCGTACCGACGTCGGCCAAGGGCCTCGGCCCGCTGACCGGGCTGCTGCCGCGTGACCACCTGACCGAGGAGAGCGCGATCCAGGTCGACCTCAGCAAGGAGATCGGTGCGCCTTCCGCTGTACAAGGGCAGGGCGAACGGCGAGACGGTCTGGTACGTGCTGCTCGACGCCTCCGACGCCGGGCATCGCGCACGACCTGGGCGTCAACTACGCGCCCAAGCTCGGCAACATCGGAATCGGCTGCCCCGGAGTGCGTGCAGACGGTGACGCTCGAGTCGCCGACACCGGCCGAGAACACGTTCGGCCAGGCGGTCGTCGACTTCCAGGGCGCACCGGACTTCAGCCCGACCCGGATCGCCGAGCCTGGGCCGGACGGCTTCCCGCTCGCGAACTTCCAGCCCGGCGCGGTTGCTGGGCCGGGCTACAGCCCGTTCATCCGGATCGCCGGCTCGCAGACGCGTCTACAGCGCGCCGATCGTCGCCACCGGCGACGGCCCCTTCGACGTCGTCCACCACACCAACACCGGCGACCGCGTGCTCGGCATCCACATCGCCGGGCCGTCGGCGCCCGGGCCAGTACGCCGAGTCGTGGGTCGACCTGCTGTTCGTGAAGGGCTTCGACGCCGGCCAGCCGATCGTCTACATCTCGACCGACGCCGGCCAGCCGCTGACCGCGGTGCTCGAGCGCTCGACCTACGTGCCGGCGCTCGACAAGGCGGCCTACAACGGCGGCGACGACTTCCTCGGCTCCGCCCGCGAGCGGCTGTTCGGCTTCATCAACGGCCAGACCGGCGCCGACAACAAGGAGTCGCAGGGCTTCGTCCATCTGGTCAAGGACGGCCACGCCTCCGAGGACGCCAGTGCCGACAACACCGCGCTGATCGACGCGCTCCGCAACGGCGGCGACCTGCTGAACGTGTTCGGCGACTTCCCGACCGAGAAGGATCCCCGGCACGCCGAGGCCTACAGCCCGCTCTGGGACGCCCAGCTCGGCCTGTGGACGGAGAAGGCGATCAAGCAGGGGCTCGACAAGCGCCAGATCGACGAGGTGCAGGTCTTCAACCTCGCGGCGACCCGGCCCGACCTGATCACCGGCTCGACCCGGCGCCGGCGCCCGCCCCCTACGGCTCGGTCGGCGTCGACATCAACTGCGCCGTGATCGGCTTCACCGACAAGGCCCCGACCGCGAACCTCGCGGATCCGGTCCCCAACTCGCAGTTCCCGCCCGCGGTAACCACCAGGCGACAGCCGAGACGGCGGGCCCACGAGGCCCGCCGTCTCGGCATCCGGCACCACAAGGACATCGCTGGCCGCCGCGGCGGCCGCTCAGGGCTCGGCCGTCTGGCTGCTGGAGCGCTTCCGTACCAGGGAGGTGCTCTCTCCCTCTCCGATCCCTCTGTTCAAGCCAATCCGGCGCCCGGCTCGAACGTCGGGGACATATCTTGGGGACAGGTTGCGGGATGCCCGGGAACCGGTTGTATCGCGCCGAGGCAACAAAAAAGGCCATTTGCAGGCCTTTTCTAAAGCCCTCTGACGGACTCGAACCGTCGACCCCCTCCTTACCATGGAGGTGCTCTACCAACTGAGCTAAGAGGGCGAGGCGGCCATTCTAGGCGGTTTTTGCGACAGCGGTCTGTTCTGGCCGTGGGACTGGTGGGCGAGTCATCTCGCACCGGAGCCCTTTCGGCGGGGCCGTTCGGCCGCGAACAAACAGCTCGTTACCGTAACGAGCGTGATCGGCCTGACCACGTCTCCCTGGTGATCGCCCAGCGCTCGTGGTCGCGCCAGCGGCCGCCGACCTTGAGGTAGCGCGGCGACCGCGACCACGTCGACGGGGACCGCCACGTCGACGACGACGACAACCGAGCCGACGCCGACGGCTACGACGGCGACGGCGACGACGACGAGCTAGCCCGACGCGGGCCGGGAACTGATCGCCGTCGGGGCCTGGAGTATCCTCGTCACCAGACGTCTCCTTTCCCTCGCCCGCGGATCGACGGCGGCTGCGCCCGAGAGGCCCGTCCAGACAGGACAGCGCCGATCGGGATCGGAGCGGTGTGACGACGACCTACGCACTTCCAGCGGTTGCGGATCGGGTCACCGCGCGCGCCCCGCCGAGGCCAGGAGTGCTTCGGGCCGTTGCAATTGCAGGATTGCTGACGGCAGCAGGATCGCTGGCGCTCGGGCTGACGAACGACGGGGTCAGCGGCATTCAGGTCGCGCTGCTCGAGTGGATCAGCATCCCGTACGTCGCTGCTGGTCTCGTTGCGTGGTGGCGCCGCCCGGCCAGCCGTCTGGGATTGATGATGATCATCGGCGGGTTCGCGACCGCTGTCTCCGCACTTGCCTTCGCGGACTTCGCTCTTCCGCACACGATCGGTGTGATCTTCGACGTCCTGCCGGCCGTCATCTTCTTGCACGTGTACCTCGCGTTCCCCGACGGGCGCCTGAGATCGCCGTTCGAGCGCGGACTGGTCGCGACGGGGTATGTGGCTGCAATCGGCTTCCAACTCGCCAAGATGTCACTTGGAGGCGTCGGACCGAAGAACCTGATCGAGGTGTCGACGCGTACGGCGACGGCGCACACGGTCGAGCAGGTCCAGCTCGTTTCGATCAGCGTGCTCTGCCTCGCCGGCCTTGCGGTTCTGGTTGCTCGACGCCGCCGCACCGGTCGGCCGCCCCGCCGACCGGTGGCGTTGCTGATCGATTCGTTTGCACTCGGCCTCGTGATGATCGCGACGCTGTTCGTCTTCGGCGCCTTCGACGGCCCTGAGTTCCAGACGATCCAGCGTGCGACGTTGATCGTGATCGGGATCTCGCCGATCGCGTTTCTGGTCGGGCTTCTCGACGCCCGCCTCGCTCGCGCGAGCGTTGGAGACCTGTTCGTCGAGCTCCATGCTGATCAGTCCCCGGCGTCGCTTCGAGACGCGCTGGCGCGTGCGCTTCGTGATCCGTCACTCGAGCTCGCGTACTGGCTGCCGGAGTTCGGGAGTTGGGCGGATCTGAACGGCCAGAGCGTGGCGCTGCCGGAAGCGGCGAGCGGAAGGGCGACGACGCTGATCGACCGTGACGGGACGCGGATGGCGGTCCTGATCCATGACCCGGCACTCGAGGACGAGCGTGAGTTGCTTGCGGCGGCCGGGGCTGCGGCAGGCATCGCGCTGGAGAATGGGCGTTTGCAGGCCGAGCAGAAAGCTCACCTGGAGGAGTTGAAGGGCTCGCGCGCGCGGGTGATCGAGGCGGGGCAGCGTGAGCGGAAGCGGCTGGAACGCAACCTCCACGACGGAGCCCAGCAACGACTGGTCGCCCTGTCGCTCGAGTTGAGTCTCTGGGAGAAGCAAATGGCCTCCGACAGCGACGCGCGCGCACGGCTCGACCAGGCGAGGCGCGAGCTCGCGGTCTCACTCGAGGAGCTTCGCGCGCTCGCGCGCGGCCTGCATCCGGCAGTCCTCAGCGGGCACGGTCTGGAGGTGGCTTTGCAGTCGCTCGCCGCGAGCGCGTCGTTCTCCGTGCGGCTGGACGTCGGCTTCGACGAGCGTCTCCCTGAGCAGGTCGAGGTCGCGGCGTTCTACGTCGTCTCCGAGAGCCTTGCCAACATCGGCAAACATGCCGGCGCCTCTTCCGCGAGCGTCGACCTCAGCCGCGTCGGCACGCTGTTGGTCGTCGAGGTCGCCGATGACGGGGTCGGCGGCGCGGACAGCGAGCGCGGTTCTGGCTTGCGCGGACTGGCGGACAGGGTCGAGGCTCTCGGCGGCGCGCTGCGAGTCTGGAGCCCCGCCGGCGGCGGCACACGCCTTCGCGCGGAACTGCCGTGCGGGTAGCGATCGCCGAGGACAGTGTCCTTCTGCGGGAAGGCCTTGCGCGGCTTCTGACAGACGCTGAGTTCGACGTCGTCGCACAGTGCGAGACGGCCGACGATCTGCTGCTCAAGGTGGAGAGCTATGCGCCGGACGTCGTGGTCGTGGACATTCGCCTGCCGCCGACGCACAACGACGAAGGTCTTACGGCCGCGCTCGAGATACGCGCACGTCATCCGTCAGTCGGCGTCCTCGTGCTGTCGCAATACGTGGAGCTCGGTCTGGCTCTGAAGCTCCTCGCCGACTCGGCGGAAGGCGTCGGCTACCTGTTGAAGGACAGGATCAGCGACGTCGACGAGTTCGTCGCGGCGGTGCGACGGGTTGCGGCCGGCGGCTCCGCGCTCGATCCGATCATCGTCTCGACCCTCGTTTCGCGGCAACGGCCGGACGATCCGATCGCGCGCCTCACCCCGCGGGAGCTCGAGGTGCTCGAGCTGATGGCCGGCGGAAGCTCGAACCAGGGGATCGCCGACAGCCTCACGATCACCCTGCGAGCGGTGGAGAAATACGTCTCATCCATCTTCGGCAAGCTCGGCCTGCCGTCGACGGGCAGCGAGTCGCGACGAGTGCTCGCGGTGCTCATGTTCCTTCGCGGCTGACTCGCAAGCGCCCCCTCGAATACCAGAAACCCGCCCCTCGAAGCGGACGGCGTGCCGTATTCCGCCTCCGTTTCACGACTGCGAGGTTGAGCGAGTCCCCGCAGTCACCCAAGGAGCAAGCGATGAAGACGCGCATCATCCAGAACGAGCCGGAACAACCGGCGAGCGGCGCGCAGACATCTGACGCGACCGCCAAGGAGCTCAAACGCTCCCACAATCTTGCGGCCCGCATGGGTCGCTGGAGCGCGAGCCACAAGAAGACGGCGATCTTCGGCTGGCTCGCATTCATCGCCGTCGCGTTCATGATCGGCAACGCCGTCGGCACCAAGAACCTCGACCCGAACAAGACCGGTGCAGGCGAGTCGGCGCACGTCGACTCCGTGCTCCGCGACGAGTTCAAGCAGGTTCAGGGCGACCAGATCCTGATCCAGAGCACGAGTAAGGACGTCGACGATCCGGCATTCCGCGCTGCAGTCGCCGACGTCGTGCGGACGGTCGGCGGCCTGAAGCAGGTGAAGAAGGTCGAGTCGCCGTTCGCGGCCGGCAACGCCGAGCAGATCTCCAAGGACGGCCATACGGCGCTTGTCCCCCTGGAGCTCCGCACGACCGACCTGACGAAGGCGATGACGCTCGACAAGCCGGTCGAACGGGCGATCGTCGCCGCGAACGCGAGGCATCCGGGCATCGCGATCGAGGAGTTCGGCGTCAACGTGGAGACGCAGCTCGACAAGGCAGTCGTGAGCGACTTCCAGAAGGCCGGACTCTTCTCGCTGCCGGTCACGTTGATCGTGCTCGTCATCGCCTTCGGCGCGCTGATCGCTGCGGGCCTGCCGTTGCTGCTCGCACTGACGGCGGTGTTCGCGACGATGGGGCTGCTGGCAATCCCGAGCCAGTTCATCCCGCTCGACAAGGACGTCAGCGTGATCGTGCTGCTGATCGGCCTCGCCGTCGGTGTCGACTACTCGCTCTTCTATCTGAAGCGCGAACGCGAGGAACGGGCCGCGGGACGGAGCGAGCGCGCTGCGCTTGAAGCTGCCGCGGCGACCTCGGGCCGCTCCGTGCTCATCTCCGGCCTCACGGTGATGGTCGCGATGGCGGGAATGCTGTTCACGGGCGACCAGACGTTCATGGGCTTCGGCGTCGCGTCGATGATCGTCGTGGCGATCGCAGTCCTCGGCTCGCTCACGGTGTTGCCGGCGCTTCTCGCCGCGCTCGGTGACAAGGTCGAGAAGCTGCGCATCCCGTTCCTGCACAGGCGCAGGCGCTCCGAGAGCAGCGGCCGGATGTGGGACGCGATCCTCGATCGTGTCCTCCGCCGCCCGGTCGTCTCGGTCGTCCTCGCAGGTGGGCTCCTACTGGCGCTCGCCGCACCGGCGCTGCACATGCGCATCGCCGCGCCCGGGATCAAGACCCTCCCGCAGAACCTGTCCTCCATCCAGACGTACAACAAGCTGCAGAAGGCGTTTCCCGGCGAGGGGAACTCCTCGCAGGTACTCGTCAAGACGGACGACGCGCACAGGCCGGCCGTCACGTCGGCCATCGCCGACTTGAAGCGCGAGGCGATCGCCACCGGGCAGTTCTCCACCCCGACAAGCGTCGAATACTCCGACGACGGCACGATCGCCGTGGTCTCGCTTGCGACACAGGGCGACGGCGTCGACGACAAGGCGGTGGCGGCGCTGCACACGCTTCGCCACACCGTCATTCCGGCGACCGTCGGCAAGCTCGACGGCGCGGATGTCGGCGTTACGGGCAACACCGCCAAGCAGAAGGACACGAACGCGCAGTTGAGGCACGCAGCACCGTTCGTGTTCGGCTTCGTGCTCACGCTCGCCTTCCTGCTCATGCTGCTCACGTTCAGGTCGGTCGTGGTCGCGATCAAGGCAGTCGTGCTGAACCTGCTCTCGGTTGCAGCCGCCTACGGGGCGCTCGTGCTCGTCTTCCAGAACGGCTGGGGCAAGGGCGTGCTCGGCTTCGTCCCACCGGGAGGGATCATCAGCTGGCTGCCGATCTTCCTCTTCGTGATCCTGTTCGGGCTCTCGATGGACTATCACGTGTTCATCCTGAGCCGTGTCCGCGAGGCGTTCGACCGCGGCATGTCGACCGAGGATGCCGTCGCGCACGGGATCAAGTCGACGGCCGGCGTCGTCACCAGCGCAGCGCTCGTGATGTTCGGCGTCTTCTCCATCTTCGCGACGTTGCAGTTCATGTTCCTGAAGGAGTTCGGCGTCGGACTTGCGATTGCCGTCCTCGTCGACGCAACGATCGTTCGTGCGGTGCTCCTGCCCGCGACGATGAAGCTGCTCGGCGACTGGAACTGGTACCTGCCGCGGTGGCTCGAGTGGCTGCCGAGGCTCGAGCATGACGCCCGCGACAAGGCGACGCCTGTCATCACGCAGGCGATCCCGCAGCCCGCGGACGCCTAGTCCAGCCACCCCCGCGTAGCCCCGGTCATCTCCGGGGCTACGCGGACCCGTCCATGACCGGATCAATCGGAGGCCCTTACTCATGAACAGCAACGCCCTACGCGGGATCACCGTCCTCGCCTGTCTCGCAGCAGCGCTCCTCGTCGGAGGTGCGTCGGCGGCGACACCGGGCGGCGGCCACGCAGCGACGGCTCTTCAGAAAGGCGCCGACGCGCTCGTCGCCCACGGCGCTCCCGGTGTCGTCCTCCTCACGCGAAACGGGCGCCACACAATCACCGTCACGAGCGGGCTCAGTGAGATCGGCACGGCGACGCCGATGCGAGCAGACGATCGGTTCCGGGTCGCGAGCATCGCCAAGACGTACACGGCAACCGTCGTTCTCCAACTGGTCGGCGAGGGCAAGGTCCGCCTCGACGACACCGTCGAGCGCTGGCTACCCGGGCTCGTTCCGCACGGCGACGCCGTCAGCATCCGCCAGCTGCTCAATCACACGAGCGGCCTGGCCGACTTCGAGTACGACCCGACGGTGCTCGCGCCCTACCTGGGGGGCGACCTCAGCCACGCGTGGGCTCCGCGCGAGCTCGTTCAGATCGCCGTCTCGCACCCGCCGCTCTTTGCTCCCGGTACGGACGAGTCGTACTCGAGCACGAACTATCTCCTCGCCGGGCTGATCGTGGAAGCGCGTACCGGGCACACGCTCGGAAGTGAGCTGAACCGGCGGATCTTCCGGCCGCTCCATCTCCACGCCACGAGCTTTCCGACCACCGCGCGTATGCCGAGTCCCCATGCGCACGGCTATCTCGTCATCGACAAGCCGCCCGCGACCGACGTCACCGGCCTCTACCCGTTTCCGTGGGCCGCGGGCGCGATCGTCTCCAACGCGGCCGACACAGCGACGTTCTACCGCGCGCTTCTGTCCGGCCGGCTCCTCTCCCCACGGCTGTTGCACGCCATGGAGATGACGCATGCGCAGAAGCACGTGGACGTTGCCGGTCAGCGCTACGGCCTCGGTCTTCAGAAGTACCCGACTCCCTGCGGCACAGGCTGGGGACATGCCGGCGCGTATCCGGGCTACTACGCCTACAACCTCACGAGCACGGACGGCCGCCGGCAGGCAGTGCTCGAGGTCAATGCCGACCCGACGAGCGTCCCGAAGGCCACGCTGCTGGAATCGATCCGCCTGCTCGCGAAGGCCTACTGCTCCGCTTCGCTCCGATCGGGCACACCATGAAGCCGCTGTCGCACTGGGCGGCCATCGTGGCGTTCGCCGTCATCGGAGTCCACATCCTCGATGACAACTTTCTGCAGCCACAACCGGGAACGTCCGCCGCCGATCACCTCGTCAGCGGGCTTGCGCCGCTCGCGGTCCTGCTCGTCGTCGCAACCGCGTATCGGCGGCTCCGTGCAGGGCTGCGTGCGGTCATCGCGATCATCGTCGGAGTGCTCGGTGCCGCCGCGGGAGCGGGCGAAGCCGGCTACTACGGCCTCCGGGTGGGTCTCTCCGGAGATGACTTCTCCGGAGTACTCGCACTTGCCGGCGGCCTCGTGCTGATCGGCATCGGCACAGCCACCCTCTGGACGTCGAGGCGCAATGACCGCTTCTCCCGTCGCTACCCTCGCCGCCTTCTGCAGGCCGGCGGTGCGGTCGTCCTCGGATACATCGTCCTCTTTCCGTTCGCGCTCGCGTACGCCTTCACGCACGCGGCACGTGCTGTCGTTCCGAAAGCCGAGCTCGGCGCCGCCCACGAGGACGTCAGCTTCACGACACGCGACGGCCTGACGCTCAGAGGCTGGTACGTGCCGTCGAAGAACCATGCGGCCGTGATCGCGGCACCCGGCCGTGCCGGCGCGCAGAAGCCGGCGCGCGTCCTCATCCGTCACGGGTACGGCGTGCTGCTCTTCGACCGCCGCGGCGAAGGTGAAAGCGACGGCGACCCGAACGCGTTCGGCTGGTCTGCCGACAAGGACATCGAGGCGGCCGTCGCGTACCTCCAGACGCGCACCGACGTCGACCGAGACCGGATCGGCGGGATCGGTCTCTCCGTCGGCGGCGAAACCCTCCTGCAGACCGCCGCCGACTCGCCGGCCTCAAGGCCGTCGTCGCCGACGGCGCCGGTTCCCGCTCCCTTCGCGAGGATCTGGCTCGCACGGGGAGCGGCAAGTGGGGAGAGATCCCGACCTCGTTCGTGATCACCGCCGGGACGATGCTCTTCTCGAACCAGGCGCCGCCCCCCGAACCTGAAGAGCATCGTCGGGCGCATCGCGCCCCGGCCCGTCCTCTTCATCTACGGCGAGCACGACCAGGCAAATGTGCGCGAGCTCACGCCGAGCTATTACGCGAACGCCGGCGAGCCCAAGGCGATCTGGGAGGTTCCCGGCGCGTCACACACCGGCGGTATCGACGTACGGCCGCGCGCGTACGAGCACCGCATCGTCGCGTTCTTCGACCACGCCTTGCTGGCCGCGCAGGCGCCACACATGTCCAGTCCCGTTTGTCCCTTCGAAAGTGAGGACGCATGAGATCATCCGATTCATCCACGCCCGCCGAGAACGCCGCGGTCGAGCTCGAAGCCGTCTCGATGATGTACGGCTCGAATGGCAGCAAGGTGGCGGCGCTCGACGCGCTCAGCCTCGTCTTCGCTCGCGGGACCTTTACCGCGGTCATGGGGCCTTCCGGCTCCGGAAAGACGACGCTCTTGCAGTCGGCCTCCGGTCTCGTTCGACCGACCAAGGGGACGGTCCGCATCGGCGGCCTTCCGCTCGGGAAGATGAACGAGCGTGAGCTCGCGATCCTGCGCCGCCGCCGCGTCGGCTTCGTGTTCCAGGACTTCAGCCTGCTCCCGGCGCTCACGGCCGAGCAGAACGTCTCGCTGCCGATCCGGCTCGACGGGCGCCGCGTGAAGAAGGCGGTCGTGCGCGATGCGCTCGACCGCGTCGGCCTCGGGGATCGCTTGCGGCATCGCCCCGCCCAACTCTCGGGCGGCCAGCAGCAGCGTGTCGCGATCGCGCGGGCGTTGGTCAGCGAGCCGGACGTGCTGTTCGCCGACGAGCCGACCGGTGCACTCGATCTCCGCAGCCGCGCCGAGGTGCTGGCGCTGCTCCGCGAATCGGTCGACCGTTGGAGTCAGACACTCGTCATGGTCACGCACGACCCGACCGCCGCCGCGTGCGCCGACCGGGTCGTGTTCCTTGCAGACGGCCGGCTCGCCGGCGAGCTCCAGTCACCGACCGTCGATGCGGTCGCCCTGCGGATGACCGAGCTGGGCGACTGATGTTGCGCCTCGCTCTCTCAACCGTGCGCGTCCGCTGGCCGTCGCTTGCCGGCGCCTTCGTAGGCTCTCGCCCTCGGCGTCGCGCTTGCCGCCCTCACGGCATCTCTCATGGCGGGCGCCCTATCAGCATCGAGTGCCGGACGCCTATCCGGCGTGGACGCGGTCGTGAGCGCGAACGGCGCGGTTGCGATCGGCACCGGCGACCAGGCCGGGACCGTCGACCCGCATCCGCGGCCGCCCATGAATGCCGCAGTCGTCGAGCGCGTAAAGGCGGTCGCCGGCGTCCGCGAAGCGGTGAGTGACCTCGCCTTCTTCGCGACCGCGCGAGACTCGCGGGGCTAGGAGCTCACCGCAGTCGGCGTCAACCGGTCGCTGGGCCACGGCTGGTCGAGCCGGAAGCTCACCCCGTATGCGCTGGTCGAGGGAACGGCGCCGCGAGAGGCGGCCAGATCGTCGTCGAGCGCCGCCTCGGCGCCCGCGTCGGCGATCGCCTGCGCGTGACCATGCCCGCCGGCGCCGGCACGTTCCGCGTGAGCGGGCTCGTCGATGCCCATGGAGCCGGCGACCGAACGCAGGCCGCATTGTTCTTCGCCGACCGCGTGGCGCCGCGGCTCGCGTCCCTTACGGGTCATGTCAACGCGGTGGGCGTGCTCGCGGACGCGGGCGCTGACCCCGGCCGCCTCGCGACCGTCTGCGTGCGGTGCTGGGCTCGCGTTACACGGTTGCAGGCCGGGAGAACGCCTCGACTGCGGACGCGGGCGATCCTCGTGCCGACCAGCGTGAGACGACGATCGTCGTGATGGCGATGCTCGCCGGCAACGGCGGCGCAATCACGATCTTCGTCGTCGCGGGGATCTTCGGGCTGATGATTGCCCAGCGCCGGCGTGAGCTCGCGCTCTTCCGAGCGGTCGGAGCAACCCCGCGCCAGGTTCGGCGCATGATCACCGCGGAAGCATTCGTTCTCGCGGTCCTCGCCGGCCTTGCAGGCTGCGTTGCAGGTGTTCTCGCTGCCGGGCCGATCGCGTCCATGCTCGTCGAGCGCGGCATCGCGCCGGACGGGTTGCGGCCCGACTCTGGCATCGTCCCGATGCTGATCGCGTTCTCGATCGGCCTCGTGCTGGCCGAGAGCGCAGTGATCGTGGCGGCGTTTCGCGCCGGACGCGTTCGTGCGGGAGAAGCGCTCCGTGACGCGTCGCTCGGCCGGGAGCGCCTTGGAATCGTCCGCGGCCTCATCGGGATCGGGTTCGTGGCTGTCGCTGCGACGGGGCTCCTGCGCGTTCACGGCTCGCAGTTCGCCGCGGTCGTCGTTCCGTGCGCGATCGGGCTTGCGATCGGCATCGCTCTGCTCGGCCCACTCGTGCTCGCGCTCCCTGCCGGTTTGCTCTCGCGGCCCCTCCGCCGGATGGGAGCGAGCGGCCTGCTCGCGAGCACGTCGATGACGAGTGGGCGGCGCCGGGTGAGCGCGGTCGCCTCCGCGATCGCACTCGTGGTCGCGATCGCCGGCAGTCAAGTCGTCCTCTCGGCGAGCGCGCGAGCCGGCGCCGAGCACGACGCCGCGCAGCGCGTCACGGCGGGCCGGGTGCTCGTCTCCGACGGGCCTGGCTTGCCGCCTTCGCTCGAAGCCGCCGTCCGCCGGGTGCCGGGAGTCACCGGCGCGGTGAGCGTCCTCCCGCTCGACGTGTTCATCATGAACGACGGGCTCGGGAACAACGGCGTTCCGCGGACAGCCGCCGGCATCGACCTTCAAAACGCTGGAGGGATGCTCGATCTCGGGGTGCGTCGGGGCTCGATCGCACGCGTTCACGGAAGCACGATCGCGATCAGCACGGAGCTCGCCCACGAGTCCCATCTCGGCGTCGGCGATGCGCTTCGCCTGCGGCTCCCGGACGGAGCAAACACGTCGGTGCAGGTCGGCGCCGTGTATCGGTGGTCAGCGGCGCTCGGCCACATCGTCGTCGGAGCCGCGTACGCGCGGCAGCACTCCGTCATCGGCCTCGACGAGTCGATCTACATCCGAGCTCGAGGCGCAGACGCGACGCGTGGGCTGGCAAGGCTCGCCGAGAGTGTCCCGACGGCAGCCGTGCTCAGTCGCCACGAGTACCTCGGGCAGGCGCAATCCGCGCTGCAGCGAGAAGCATGGATCGTGTGGCTCCTGCTGGTGCTCATCGCCGGCTACGCGGCGATCTCGGTCGTCAACACGGCGGCGATGGCAGTCGCGGATCGACGTGGCGAGATTCGACTCACCCGGCTTGCCGGAGCGACGCGCGGACAGGTCCTTCGGATGATCGCCTGGGAGGCCGTGGTGACTACGGTCGTCGGCATCGCTGCTGGAGCAGCGATCGTGGCGGGCGCGGTCTGGCGGCTTCCGGCGACTCAGCCCGGTTGGCACATCGCCGTACCAGGGAATCTGTGCGTGCTCCTGCTCGTCGGCGCGGGACTTCTCTCGTTCGTCGCCGCAGTCGTGCCGACGCTGTTCGTCCTCCGCCGGCCCGTCGGGGGCACGAGTTGATCATGCGAGCGTTCCCTTCCTACCGCCCGAGCACCGCCTCAAGCGCAGCGAGATTCCGCTTCGGCGACACGTCGCGCGATGTCGGGGAGCACCCCAGGCGCGCCCGGGCTCGTTCTCGATCTCGATGACGAGGTCGAACGGCATGGCCGGATCCTGGCGGATCGGAGCGAGCTCAGATCGGGGCCCAGGCGCGGCGGTCCCGCTCGTCAGAATGGTCACGGTCATGTTCGGGCTCGAAAGGCGGGTTGCAGTCGTAACCGGTGCGACGGGCGTGCTTGGCGGCGCGGTCGCGCGAGGCCTGCGGGATGCGGGCGCGTCGGTCGCCGTCCTCGCGCGCAGCCGCGACCGGCTCGAGGTGATCGCTTCGGAGCTCGATGGGCTCGTCCTCGAGGCGAGCGTGCTCGATGCGTCGGCTCTCGAGCGCTCGCGCGACCGGGTGCTCGACCAGCTCGGGCGGATCGATGTTCTCGTCAACGCGGCCGGTGGGAACGTGGCGGGCGCCACCGTCGATTCGTTCTTCGACCTGACAACCGAGGCGCTCGAAGAGGTGCTTGCGCTGAACCTCACGGGTACGGCGCTTCCGTCGCGGATCTTCGGCGCCCACATCGGCGACGGGGGCTCGATCGTCAACCTCTCGTCCATGGCAGCGGAGCGTGCACTGACACGTGTTGCCGGCTACGGCGCGGCGAAGGCTGCCGTCGAGAGTCTCACGCGATCGCTCGCCGTCGAGCTCGCGCCGCGCGGCGTTCGCGTGAACGCCGTGGCGCCCGGCTTCTTCGTCAGCGAGCAAAACCGTGCGCTCCTCTTCGAGCGGGACGGGACGCTGAGCGACCGTGGAGCCCGCATCGTCGCGGCGACCCCGGCGGGTCGATTCGGCGAGGTCGACGAGGTCGCCTCTGTCGCCGTCTGGCTCTGCGGCGACGCCTCGACGTTCGTGACGGGCGCGACCGTTCCGGTCGACGGAGGCTTCAGCGCCTTCAGCGGCATTTAGATCCGATAGGCACGCCGAGCGAAGCCGTGCGCCAGCCCGGCGGCGATCCGCGGCTCGTCGTCACCGTCGATGACGCCCGTCGCGACGTGGCGGGCGAGCGACCCGCCCGCGTCGGGCTATCGGTCCTCGGCGAGGGTCACGCAGCCGGCTCCGTTCCCAACGACGCCGCTAGTGGCCTTTGAAGAATCGTTGGGCCTGAAACTGGCAGGATCCGTGTGGTCTGCCGTCGAATCGAGACGCATCTCGACCGTGGAGGTGGTTATGCGTCCCCCGGTCGGTGCTCGTTCGGCCGTTGCTGCACGAGGAGGTCGTGCGGTTGAAGCGCTTGTCGCGGCGCGCCAAGCATGAGAGCGCGTCAGCGGGCTGCGGTGTTGTTGGCCTCGAACGTGCGGATGTCGGTGTCGCAGATCGCGGAGATGTGGCGTACCGATCCGTCCTGGGTGCGGAAGGTGATTCACGACTTCAACGAGCGCGGGATGGACAGTCTGCGCCCTCGCTACCGGGGCGGGCGTCCCCGCCGGATCACGACTGATGAGCGGCAGCGGATCGTCAGCGTGGCCGGTGCCCGTCCCGATGCTCAGGGGATCCCGCTTAGCACGCTGGTCGCTGCCGCGGCTCGCTCATCACCTCGCCGGCGAGGGGATCGAGGTCTCGCCACGTCACCTCGGCACGCTGCTCGCCGAGGCGGGCCTGTCGTTTCAGCGCACCCGCACCTGGAAGGCCAGCCCCGACCCCGACTGTGAGGTAAAGGCAGCCCGGATCCTCGCCCTGTGCGAGGGGTCCGCCCAGCGGGCCGGTGGTGAGCTTCGACCAGATGGGCCCGGTTAGCTTGCGCCCGACCCCAGGCGCGGGCTGGGCGCCGATCGGACGTCCGGAACGGCAGCGGGCCGACTACAACCGCCGCGCCGGCATCCGCTACGTCTTTGGCGCCTACGACGTCCACGCCGACCGGCTGCGCGTCCGGCTGCGCCCAAAGCGGGCCGGCAGCGACATGCTGGCCTTCATGGGGCGAGGAATGCCATCGCCTACCCAGCCCGGCAGCGCATCTACTGGATCCAAGACAACCTATCCGCCAACTGGGTGCCGCCGATCCGCGCCTACTGCCGCCGCGAACCGGATCGAGCTCGTCCCGACCCCGACCTACGCCAGCTACCTCAACCCAGTCGTGCACACTCTCCGCGCTCAGCCAGTTCGTCGTCTGCAACGCCGACTACCTCGACTGGGACGCATTCGGATACGCGCTCGCCCGCCACGTCCGCTACCGAAACAGCGACCACCGCGACCAACGCATCGCCGCCGCAGAAGCCAAACACCGCATCGCCGCCTGATGGCATTACGAGTCCAACCAAACTTCAAGGGCCACTAGTCGAGCCCGCCGACGTCGAGCACGACCGTCTTCAGGTCGGTCATGTCGAGCATCGTGTAGCGCCCGCCGATCCGGCCCCACCCGTCTGCGTTCCCGGCGCTCCGCCGAAGGGCTCGTGGGGCTCCCAGTAGTCGGTCGAGTCGTTGACGACGACATTCCCGACGCGGAGGTTGTCGAGGTAGGTGAAGGCGCGCCTCAGGCTCGACGTGTACACCGCTGCTTGCAGCCCGAGATGCGAGTCGTTTGCCACCGCGAGCGCCTCGTCGTCGGAGCCGACACGGATGAGCGGGACGATCGGGCCGAACGTCTCCTCACGGTTGATGAGCGTGTCGACCGCGACGTCCGTGACGACGGTCGGCTCGTAGTAGAGATCCGTCGGCCGTCCGCCGGCGCGCGAGCCGCCGAGGACGACGCTCGCTCCCTTCGCGACTGCATCCTCGAGATGCCGTCCATCTTCGTCGCCGTCGGCTCGTTGTTCATCGGTCCCACCAGCGTCGTGTCGTCGAACGGGTCACCGAGCTTCCACGCGGCGGATGCCTTCAGCACCTCGTCGAGGAATGCGTCGTGCACACGCTCGTGGACGAGCACGCGCTCGGTTGCGCAGCAGACCTGCCCGGCGCAGAAGAAGCCACCGAAGACAGCGCCTTGCGCGGCACGTGCGAGATCGGCGTCCTCACACACGACGACGGGGCCGTTGCCGCTGCCCTCGATCAACGAGCGCTTGAGCCCGGCCGCACGCACGATCTTGTCCGCCGTCATGTGCGAGCCGATGAAGCCGATGCAGTCGATCCCTGGATGGTGACGAGCTTCTCTCCGACGTCGCCCGCGCCGTAGACGACGTTGACGACCCCGTCGGGCAACCCGGCGTCGGCCATGATCTGCATGAAGTTCGCCATCGCGACCGGCGTCCACTCGGATGGCTTGATCACGATCGTGTTCCCGGCAGCGATTCCCGGAGCGATCAGCTCGACCGGGATGAGCGTGGGGAAGTTCCACGGCGTGATGGCGCGTAGACGCCGTTCGGCTTGCGGAACGTGATGATGCGCTTGTTGGGGTCCCGCGAGGGGATCACGGCCGACTCCATTCGCTTCACGTCCTCGGCGGCGATCCGGAAGTTCTCGGCCGTCTCGTCGATGTCCGGCAGCGCTTCGGCCGTGTACGGCTTCCCCTGCTCGAGCGAGAGCGCGCGCGCGAACTCCTCCCGCCGCTCGACGATCAGTTCGGCGATCGCGTGGCAGATCTCGGCCCGGTCCCACGCGGACCGCGCGGCCCACGACGGCTGGGCCGCACGCGCAGCCGCGACGGCGCGGTCGATGTCCTCGGAGCTTGCGTTCGGGGCTTCGGCAATCGTCTCACCGGTAACCGGCGAGACGATCTCGCGCACGGTCTCGCCGGTCGACGGCGTCCAGAGCCCGCCGATGAAGTTGTCCAGGGTGCGGATCGCTACTGCCATTCGGATCCTTTCAGACGCGGCAGGCTGATCATTGCAGGCGAGTGCGTCCGGCTCCCACGGCACCATTAGCCAGGTGCGGCCGATCGAGAGCCGCTCGTTCCCGAGGAGGTGCGAATGGTCGAGGGGTCGTTCAGACACGAGATCGAAGCGCATGTGGAGCTCCAGCGTCGCAACAGACGGCTCGAGGCGACGATGCCGATTTCGCAGTACCGGGAGACAGTCGCGGCAGAGCAAACGGACTCGGCAGTCGCGAGTCGTTCGGTCGCAGCCGAGCTCCCCGACACGGATCCCGCCGCTCCGGTGAGTACGGAAGGTGCGCCGTGGGACGACCCGGACTCGTGGTGGAACGTCCGGGATCCCAGTTTCAACTGGGGCCCGTAGCCCGGCGCTTCGACCGCGCACGACCGACTAGCGCAACGCACGGCAGGGCCTTAGGGTCTTTCCGTCGTGTCGTGGCTGCGCCGCCGGAGGCGGAGGAGGTCGTGATGGCCGTGCCAGTGATCGGTTCGTTCCCGAGCCCGTACGAGGTCGAGACTCCCGCAGGCTGCGAAGGCTGGCAGGACCTTACCCGTACTACGCGTTCTTCGACGAGGAAAGGCGCGCGTCGGACGAGCAGCGGTTCTGGTTCTGGAACTCGATGCACTTCCCGGCGCCGATGCCGGCGTTCGACGCGATCTGCATCGACACCGCCTACCAGGCGCTCGGGACGTGGCAGAACCGCGTCTTCGCCGTCCCACCGGCGGCCGGCATCGACTGGCGCTGCGTCAACGGCTACATCTACATCTCGGGGAACCCGGTTACCGACCCGGCGAAGATCGCCGTACGCGCGGAGCACTTCCAGCAGCGCGCGGGCTACTACTACGCAAACTGGGACGAGCTCTACGGGAAGTGGCGAGCGAACATGGAGCGGCTCGTCGAAGAGCTCGACGCACTGACGGTTCCGCAGCTCGGCGAGTACGAGCCGGACGAGGTCACCTTCGGCGACGCGGAGACGAGCTACTGCGCGGTGCTCGACGCGTATCGCCACGTGCTGCGGCTGCACGACCTGATGTGGCAGTACCACTTCGAGTTCCTGCTGCTCGGCTACGGGGCCTACATGACGTTCGCAGAGTTGTGCAGAGCGCACCTGCCGGACATCCCGGACCAGCACATCGCGCAGATGGTCGCCGGGCTCGACGTGCTCCTCTTCAAGCCCGACACCGAGCTGCGCCGCCTCGCCCGGCTCGCGCTCGAGACCGGCGTCGACGCTGCGTTCGTCGAGGGCCGCACGCCCAGGAGATCGACGCAGCACTCGGCCAGAGCGACGCCGGCCGTGCATGGCTCGAGGAGCTCGAGAAGATCAAAGACCCGTGGTTCCACATGGCGACCGGCGACGGCCTCTACCACACGTACGGGCAGCTGGCTCGACGATCCCACGATCCCCTACGCGTCGCTCACCGGGCACATCGCCGCGCTGCGGGCGGGCGAGGACATCGAGCGGCCGACCGACCACATCGCCGCCGAGCGCGAGCGGCTGGCGGAGAGTACGGCGCCCTGCTCGATCCCGAGGCACGGAAGGGCTTCGACGAGCTCCTCGCTCTGGCGCGAACGGTGTTCCCCTACGTCGAGGAGCACAAGTTCTTTGCGGACTACTGGTTCCTCACGAGCTGGTGGAACAAGCTGCGCGAGTTCGGCGACCTGCTCACGGCGCATGCATTCCTCCCCGACCGCGATGCGATCTTCCAGCTCTCGCGGCTCGAGGTGCACTCAGCCCTCGACGAGCTGCTCCTCACCTGGGCGACCGGCGGCGAGCCGCGCGGGCCGCGGTACTGGCCGCCGATCGTCGCCGAGCGGCGTGAGCTGCTCGAGCGGCTCGCGGAGTGGACGCCGCCGCCCGCGGTCGGCGCCGTGCCGGAGGCCGTGCTCGACCCGGCGCTGATCATGCTCTGGGGCGTCACGACCGAACGCGTGCACTCGTGGGCGCGGGACACGGCGACGGCGGCGCCGGGCTGACGGGCACAGCCGCCTCACCCGGGGTCGTCGAGGGGCCGGCGCGCGTCGTCCGCACCGTCCGCGAGATCGGCGACGTCCGCGAGGGCGAGATCCTCGTCTGCTCGATCACGTCGCCCGCGTGGGCTCCGATCTTCTCGAAGATCACGGCCGCCGTGACCGACATCGGCGGAGTCATGTCTCATGCGGCCATCGTCTGCAGGGAGTACGGCATGCCCGCGGTCGTCGGTACCGGCCGCGCGACCTCGCAGATCGCGACCGGGCAGCGCATTCGGGTCGACGGCTCGGCAGGGACGGTGACGATCCTCGATTGAGTAGCGCGGGGCATACGCTTCGGCTCGCCGAGCTGCGCGGCCGCGACGGCTCGACCTACGGCGGCAAGAGCGCGACGCTCGGCGAGCTGATCGCCGCCGGCATCCCGGTGCCGCCCGGCTTCGCCGTCTCGACGTCCGCATTTCGCGCTTTCGTCGACGAGGCCGGCCTTGCAGCGATGATCCCGGCCGAGCTCGCGCGGGCGTCGCCCGACGACATCGACTCCGTCGGCGCCGCGTCGCAGGCGATCAGCCAGGCGATGCGCTCCGCGCCGGTGCCCGCTGCCGTGCGCGACGAAATCACGCGACGCTACGCGGAGCTCGCCGACGAGGCGGAAGAAGCCGAGGCGCCGGTTGCCGTGCGCTCGAGCGCGCTCGGGGAGGACAGCCAGGACGCGACCTTCGCCGGCCAGCAGGAGACGTATCTCTGGGTGCGCGGCGCCGAGCACGTGTGCGATGCCGTCCGCGACTGCTGGGTCAGCCTCTACAGCCCGCCCGCGATCACGTATCGGGCCCGGCTCGGCGGTAGCGAGGACGCCGGCGATGGGGGTCGCCGTCCAGCTGATGGTCGACGCCGAGATCTCGGGCGTGATGTTCACCTGCAATCCGGTGAGCGGAGACCCGAGCATGGTCGCCGTGAACGCGAGCTGGGGGCTCGGCCTCGCGGTCGTCGGCGGCGAGGTGACGCCTGACGACTACCTCGTCAGCAAGGTTACGGGTGAGGTCGTCCGCGAGCACATCCACGACAAGGACGTGCGAGTACGTGCCCGACCCGAGCGGCCGCGGTGCCGTGCGCGTCGGTGTTCCGGAGGAGCGGCGAACCCTCGCGTGCCTCGACGCACCCGCACTCGAGGCGCTTGTCGACATCGCCGCCCGGGTCGAGCGCTACTTCGGCGGCCACCAGGACGTCGAGTGGGCGCTCGCGCGCGACCGTCGCCCGCCGGAGAGCTCTTCGTCGTCCAGTCGCGGCCGGTGACGGCGCTTCGGCGGCGTGCGAGCCCGCCGCCCGAGGGGTCGGCGATCGATCTCGTGCTGAGCATGTTCGGCGCCAACCGGCGCGAGGGATAGACGTGGCGCTCGACGACGACGACGTTCGCGAGATCTTCCGGATCATCGACGAGTCCGAGCTCGCCGAGCTCCGAATCGAGACGGAGGGCCTTTCGCTCCACGTGCTCCGCGGCGGCGCGCGCGCCTGCGAGCCCGGAGCCCGCCGAGCCGTCCGCCCCGGCCGGTGGACGGTAACGGCATGCGCGACGGCGTCGCGATCGTCTCGCCGCTGCTCGGCACGTTCTACCGCGCGCCGGCGCCGGGGGAGCCGCCGTTCGTCGAGGTCGGGGCGAGCGGTCGAGCCGGACACGATCGTCTGCATCATCGAGGTGATGAAGATGATGAACTCGGTGCCTGCCGGGGTTGCGGGAACGATCGCCGAGATCCACGTCGACAACGCGCAGCCCGTCGAGTACGGCGAGCCACTCTTCCGCGTGCAACCCGCGTGAGCCTTTCGGTCGACATCGTCGACACGACGACGCGCGACGGCAACCAGAGCCTCTGGGGCGCCACCGGTCTCACTGCCCGCGAGATTCTCGCGATCGCGCCGACGATCGAGCGCGTCGGCTTTCATGCGCTCGACTTCACCTCGAGCACGCACATGGCAGTGTCCGTGCGCTTCCACCGCGAGGACCCTTGGGAGCTGATCCGCCTGATGCGGGCCGCGCTGACGGAGACGCCGCTCAACTTCATCACCACCGGCATGCGCTTCATCGCATGGCAGCCGTGCGACGAGGACGTGATGCGTCTCGCGTTTCGCTGCGTCGTTCGCAACGGCATACGCCGCTTCCAGTTCGCGGAGCCGGCGAACGATCCCACCGCGCTCCGGCGCGTCGCGCGTGTCGCGCGCGAGGAGGGCGTCGAAGAGATCGTCGTCGGGCTGACGTACTCCATCAGCCCCGTGCACACGCACGCCTATTACGCCGAGCGGATCGCCGCGCTCTCCGACTGCGCGGACATCGACCGCTTCTACCTCGAGGACCCGGGCGGCCTCCTTACGGTTGACGCCGTCCGCGCGCTCGCTCCGCACTTCATCGCGACGGGACGTGCGGTGGAGCTCCACAGCCACTGCACGATCGGGCTCGCCCCGCAGGTCTACATGGCCGGGCTGGACGCGGGCTTCCAGGTGCTGCACACGGCCGTCGGGCCGGCCGGCAACGGCACCTCGCAGCCCACCGCAGAGTCGACGCTGCGGAACCTCTCCGCCGAGGGCTATGAGCACCGACTCGGCGTGGAAGCGCTCGCACGCGTCTCCGCCTACTTCCGCGCGCTCGTCCGCGAGAAGCGCCTGCCTGCGGGCGAGCCGCGCGAGTACGACGCCGCCTATTACCACCATCAGCTGCCCGGGGGAATGGTGTCGACGACACGGCGGATGCTCGAGGAGATCCGCCGGCCCGAGCTCTATGACGCGGTGCTCGACGAGGTCACACGCGTGCGCGAGGAGATGGGGTGGCCGATCCTCGTCACCCCGGTGTCGCAACTCGTCGCCTACCAGGCGAGCCGCAATGTCATCGACCCGGAGCGCTGGCTCAACGTGTCGGACGAGACCGTTCGGTACTTCCTCGGCCACTACGGCGAGTTCGCTGCCCCACCTGATCCTCGCGTTGCCGACCGCGTGCTCTCGCTGCCGAAGGTGGAGGCGCTGCGCGATGCCGAGCCGGTGAACCTGGAGGGCGCACGCGCCCGATTCGGCGAGCGGATCGCCGATGAGGAGCTGCTCTTGCGGCTGACGATGCCCGCAGAGCAAGTCGACGCGATGAAGGCGGCGCCGCCCATCGCCGAGCGGCGGGCCTCCCGCGCAAACCCCGCTCGTCCGGCTGCTGCGCGAGGTCGAGCGACGACCGGCCATCTCGTACATGCGCGTCCAGAAGGGCGACGACGTGGTGGTGTGGCGTCGTGCGTCTTGACCGGGTCCGCGGCTTCGTGTTCGACATCGACGGCACGCTCGTCCATCGGACAGGCCCGGCCGAGGTGCACGCAATCCCCGGCGCTCTCGACGTGCTCGAGCGCATCGAGGCGTCCGGCCGGCCGTTCGCCGTCTTCACGAACGGGAGCCACGTCGAGCCGAACGCATTTGCGCGGCAGCTCCGCGCGGCCGGCCTCCCGGTTGCGGACGGCCACGCGCTGACGCCTCTCTGCTCGGTTCAGACATATCTCCGGCGGTTCCGCGGCGGGGCGAGCGTGCTGGCCTTTGCGACCGAGGAGGCGCGCGCATATCTCGACGGCGCCGGCGTCCGCCTCGTCGACGGTCGGAACGGCGCCGTCGACGCCGTCTTCGTCGCGCATGCCGACAGCATCGACTTCGAGGAACTCGAGCGCGCGGCCCGCGCCGTCCTCGCGGGCGCCCGACTGCTCACGGGCAGCTACGTTCCCGCGTACGCGGGCGCGAACGGCCCCATCCTCAGCCGTGGCGCAATGATCACCGCAGCGCTCGCGAAAGCGAGCGGAGTGCGGCCCGTCGTCGTCGGCAAGCCGTCGCACGCCGCGGTGCAGGAGATCGGCAGGCGACTCGGCGTGCCCGCGGCAGACCTCGCCGTCATCGGCGACGACGTCCGGCTCGACGTGGCGCTCGGGCACCTCGGCCGCTCGACGACGATTCTCGTCCGCAGCGGCATCAGTGGCGCCCTCGACCTGGCTTCGATCCCGGAGCACCGCCGACCCCATCTGACGGTCGACACCGTCGCCGACCTGCTGGAGCGCCTGTGACGAGAGTGCGTGCCGTCGGCATCACGGAGCCAGGCGGGCCGGACGTGCTGCGCGTAGTGGAGCGCAACGTGCCCGAGCCCGGAGAGGGGGAGCTGCGGATCGCGGTTGCCGCCGCCGCCGTGCACCCGTCGGACATCTCCTCCCGCCTGCGCGGCGTCGAAGGCGTTCAGCCGCCGTGGGTTCCGGGCTGGGACGCGAGCGGGGCGGTCGAGTCGGTCGGTGCAGGAATCGACGCCTTCGCCGTCGGCGACCGAGTCATGGCGGTCGCGTCTCCGCGCCGTCCGGAAGGCGGCGCACAGAGCGAGCTCCTTGTCATTCCCGCTGCCTCGGCAGTTCCGATACCGGACGGCGCGTCCCTCGAGCAAGCGTCCACCTTGCCGATGAATGGCCTCACCGCGTTCGTCGGGCTCGAGCAGCTCGGCGTCGGCGAAGGCGACACGCTCTGCGTGACGGGCGGCGCGGGCCTGCTGGCGTCGTACGTCATCCCGATCGCCAAGAAGCGCGGCATCCGCGTGCTCGCCGACGCGAAGCCGGAAGACGAAGCACTCGTGCGTGGCTTCGGCGCTGACGTCGTTCTGCCGCGCGGCGACGATCTTGCTGCCGCGATCCGCGTCGAAGTGCCGGAGGGTGTCGACGCCGTCTACGACACCGCCCTCTTGTATCGGGCGATGCTGCCGGCGATCCGCGAGGGCGGCGGGCTCGGCGTCGTCCGGAGCTGGGACGGCGAAGACGTCGAGCAGGGCATATACATCCACCGCATCTGGGTCGGAGACGTGCTCGACCGGACGGACTGGCTGAACGAGCTCCGAGAGCTCGCCGGCAGCGGCGCGCTTCGGCTGCGCGTCGCGGAGACGTTCACGCCGGAGCATGCGGCCGATGCGCATCGTCTGATGGAGGCCGGTGGTCTTCGCGGGCGCGCCGTGATCGTCTTCTAACCTTCCAGTCGCGCGGAGAGCGGAATCGTACGATCGGGACGAAGCGGCCCGCAGAGCGCTGTGGTCAATTCCTGCATATCGGCGGCATCGACTTTCTCTCGAGGCGGCTCGCACTGGTCGCGGCTGCCGGCGCCTGCGCGCTGGTCGTGTCGGCCTGCGCGGCTCAGAACCAAGGATCCGCCGGGTCTGCGTTCAAGCCCGTCAAGCCCGGCGTCCTCACCGTGGCCACCGCGTTCATCCCGGCGCCCGGCTTCTGGCAGGGCGCTCCGCCCACGGACGGCTTCGAGGCGCGTCTCGCGCTCGCGCTCGCCCAGCACCTCGGCCTCGAGCGCGTCGAAGTCGTGCAGGTCCCCTTCGCGAAGATCATTCGCGGCGATCT
Organism: uncultured Actinomycetes bacterium; assembly: GCA_963794045.1. Classification (GTDB taxonomy): domain Bacteria; phylum Actinomycetota; class Thermoleophilia; order Gaiellales; family Gaiellaceae; genus Palsa-739. Next base: position 333,437 of record CAWCCJ010000006.1, on the reverse strand, counting down.
CGGCGGCGCCGACATCGCGATGTCGCAGCTCACCCCGACGAAGGAACGCGAGCACGACCTCGACTTCACGGCGCCGTACATGAGCGCGCCGCCGGCAGTCCTCGCGCTGCGCGGCGTGGAGGCCGCCGACGTCCACGACCTCCGCGCCCTCCGGTGGGTCGTCTCGAGCACCTCGACGCTGACTCCGATCGTCGAGAAGCGCATCCGCCCCGATCGCCCGCCCGATGTCACGGAGGATCGCACGGCCGCGCTCGACAAGCTTCGCCCAGGCAACGCCGAGGCTCTGATGCTCGATCTTCCGGTTGCGGCCGGCCTCGCGCATGCAGACCCGGGCCGTTTCCACGTCATCGGCCAGCTGACGGGCGGCGAGGGCCTCTCCGTCGCGCTGCGCGACGGCTCTCCGAACCTCGAGATCGTCGACTCCGCGATCCGCTCGCTTCAGGCCGACGGCACGATCGACCACCTCGAGACCCGCTGGCTCGGCGAGGGCCTTGAAGACATCCCGCTGATCCTGACGGAGGACTGACCTTGCTCACGCTAGGCGAAATCTCGGCGCCGCACGGCGTCGTCCTCGAGTTCTTCGTCGTCTTTCTCGTCATCCTGCTCGGGCCGCTCATCTTCACCCGCCTCGGGCTTCCCGGCCTGATCGGCCTCCTCCTCGGCGGCTTCCTGATCGGGCCCCACGGCCTCGGCTTGATCCACGCCGGAGACCAGACCGTCCCCGCGCTCGGGCATCTCGGAATCCTGTACCTGATGTTCGTCGCCGGGCTCGAGCTCGATCTGCGGATGCTCGAGCTGTACCGTCGCGCCGCCGTTGCGCTCGGGCTTCTCGCGTTCATCGTGCCGTTCAGCCTCGGTCTCGGCATCGGCTTCGGGATCCTCGGCTGGTCTGCGCCCGCGACATTGCTGCTCGGCGCCCTTTTCTCGTCGCACACCCTCATCGTGTATCCGACACTCCGGGACGCGGGCCTCGGCGGCAACCCCGAAGTAGCGACCGCCGTGGGGGCGACCGTCCTGACAGACGTCATCGCGCTCTGCGTGCTGGCGGTCGTCGCCGGCACGCAGACCGGATCGGGGTCACCTCTTCTCATCCTCGCCGAGATCGGGATCGGTCTCGTCGTTTTGGTAGTGGTCGGCCTCGCCGCGCTTCCGCGGGCAGTCGACGCCGGCCTGCGGCGGTGGGGCGCCGATCCCGTCGCGCGGTATCTCGTCGTGTTCGTGGCCTTGCTTCTCATGTCGATGCTGGCCGAGGTGTTCGGCATCGAGGGCATCGTCGGCGCCTTCTTCGCAGGGCTCGCGCTCAACCGCCTCGTGCCGAACGAGGGGCCGTCGATGGAGCGGGTCGAGTTCTTCGGCACCGCGGTGTTCGTCCCGATCTTCCTCGTCTCGATCGGCCTGCTGCTCGATCCATCCGTCATGTTCAAGGGCGAGACGCTCGGGCTCGCCGCGCTCATCTGCGCGGGCGCGATCGGGGGCAAGGCCATCGCCTGCTGGGTCGCCGGCGCGCTTCTCGGCTTCGGCCGGCCGCAGCGAGTGACGATGTTCACGCTCACCGTGCCGCAGGCGGCGGCGACGCTCGCCGTGACGCTGATCGGCTTCGAGATCGGCCTCTTCGGCGCGTCGCTCGTGAACGCCGTCCTCGTCCTGATCCTCGTGAGCATCGTCGTCGGCGCGCTCCTCGCGCAAAGGGTGATCGCCTGGGTGCCGGCCCAACCGCACGAGAAGCCGCCGCTCGCCGAGAACGTGCTCGTCATCACCCCGGCCGAGTGCCCCTCCGACGCCGCCGTTCGCACCGCGACGCTCCTCGTCCGTCCGGATGGCGGGCACAGCGACGTCCTGATCACACGCAGGGGCAGCGACCCCCGCCCGGACCGCGCCGCGCTCCGGGTGATCGAGAAGCAGATCTTCAGGCAGGGCTTCGACGGCCACGTGCGCACGGCCGTCGATGAGCTGCCGGACGCGGTCGCAAAGGCCCTGCTCGCCGCTGAGACCTCCCTCATCGTCGTCGACGACCCGCTGTTCGAGATGTCTCCCGGCTCGATCCCGGTTGTCGTCGTCGGCGAAAACGGGGCAGCCGGCGTGCGTGTGATCGCAAACGGAGGCAACGGCGCCGACGTCACAGAAGAGGTGGAGCGCCGTCTCGCACGCGCGGAGCCGAGGGGGCTACGGCGGCGGCGCCCGCCGGCCGGCGTTACTGACTGACGGGCGGCGCGTCGGGCGGCGCGGCGCCCGGAGGCGCATTGTTGTGCCGTCTGCGCACGAACCAGATGATCGCGAACACGATCACACCGATCGCGAGGATCGCGAACGCAATCCATCCCCATTGCGTGTCGCTCGTATCCTCGTCCGCCTGCGCCGCGGCAGCTGCGCCCGCTGCTGCCGCCGCTGCCGGCGTGATGGAGCTGCTCGTCGTCGTGGCAGCGGTTGTCGGAGTGGGGGCCGGTGCCGCTTCCACCGTCTGGACGGCCGTCGTCGTCTGGATGACCGTCGCCGTCTCGGTCGCGGTCTCCGTCAGGGTGCGCGTCTCGGTTCTCGTGGGCACCGTCGGCGTGACGATCGGGGCTGAAGCGGTCGTCGTGTCCTCGGTCTCCGCGGCCTCGGTCGTGAGTGCCTCGGTCGTGAGCGCCTGCGTCGTCGTCTGCGCGGTTCTGGCCGGGACCGTCACGCCGGCGCGCGTGCCCGTGACCGCCGTCGACAACGCGGCTGCACCACCTCCGCCGCCGCACCCGGCGAGCACGAACCCGCCGGTCGAGAGCAGGACTGCTGCGGCGCCGATGCTGCATCGAGTGCGGTCGAGGCGCCGGATGAGGAGACCCTGAAGGCGGCCGCCGCCGCGGGCATCGTCCCATCTGGACGAAGAGGACGCACGCGCTCGATCGTCCGCTCAGGATGATGCTCGTCCCGACGGACTCGTCGATCGTCGCTCCATGGTGGAAACCGGCCGGCAGCCTCGGGCGCCGAGCATGCTCGACGCACTCCTGCCGGTCGTCGTCCTCATCCTTCTCCTTGCGCTGACGATCTGGCTCTTCGGGGTCAGCGCCACCGACGGCCCGTTACAGGTCGCGCTGCTCCTCAGTGCGGCATTCGCGAGCCTGATGGCGCTGAAGAACGGCTACACGACCGCCGACGTCGCGGATGCGGCCATCGGCGGCGTCACGACGGCGATGAGCGCCATCTTCATCCTCCTCGCCGTCGGCGCGCTCATCGGCACCTGGAACATGGCCGGAACAATCCCGACAGTCGTGGACTACGGCGTCCGTCTGCTCAACCCGACGATCTTCTTCATGACGACTGCAGCGATCTGCGCGGTCGTCGGAATGGTCACAGGCAGCTCGTGGACGACGGCCGGGACGCTCGGAGTCGCGTTTGTCGGGATGGCCACCCTCATGGGGCTCTCGACCGCCGCCGCCGCAGGCGCCGTCATCTGCGGTGCGTACTTCGGTGACAAGATGACGCCTCTCTCGGAAACGACGATCCTCGTCCCGAAGCTCGTCGGAGGAGGGCTGACGGTTGCGAGGCACGTCCGCAACATGTTCTGGACTGCGGGACCTGCGCTCGGGGTCAGCCTGATCATCTTCCTCGTTCTCGGCCTCACCGCGAAGCCCTCCGGATCGGTCAGCACGGACGCCGCGCTCGACGTCCTCGCCGGCGAGTTCAACATCTCCGTCCTCAATCTCCTTCCGCTTGGACTGCTCGTCGTCTTCACGTTGCGGAAGGTCCCGCCTTTCCTCGCGATCCTCGGCTCCGCCCTGTTTGCGGGAGTGCTCGCATGCTTCACGCAGTGGCCTGCGGTGAAGGCATTCGCGGGCGAGCCGGGGCAGGGAGCGATCGCCACGGGGATCAAGGCGATTTACTCCTCGATGGCGACGGGGTACGTCCACACGAGCGGCAACCCGGCGGTCGACAAGCTCTTCTCCCGCGGAGGCATGGCGAGCCTGCTGACGACGATCTGGCTCGTTCTCGCGGCGCTGTCCTTCGCGGCGATCATGGAGCACGCCGGCTTCCTCCAGAAGCTCCTCGAGCCGGTGGTCGCGCACGCCCGCTCCCGCGGACGGTTGATCCTCGCCGTCAACGCGAGTGGAATCGGGCTCAACGTCATCGCCGGCGACCAGTACGTGGCGGACGTCCTTCCGGCTCGGACGTTCCGCGGCGAGTTCGAACGGCGCGGGCTCGCGCCCGAGGTGCTCTCGCGCGCGGTCGAGGACTCGGGAACCGTCACCTCCGTGCTCGTGCCGTGGAACACGTGCGGCGCGTACATCTCGGGCGTCTTGGGCGTGTCGACCGCGGCGTACTTCCCGTACTGCTTCTTCAACCTGCTGAGCCCCGTCCTCGACGTTGTCTACGGCTTCATCGGCTTCAAGGTGCCTCGCGCAGCCGACGTCGAGGACACACGCGCGCCGGCGGAAGCACCGCCGGCACCTGCGCCCGGCCATTAGGTTCCCGGGGACGGAGATGACCTATGGCTGAGCCCACCGTCGTGTGGAACGCGCAGGCCCTCCTCGGCGAGGGCCCGATCTGGGACGACCGCGAGGGCGTGCTCCACTGGGTCGACGTCGATGGGTACACATTGCACACGCTCGAGCCTGCGAGCGGCGCCCAGACGTCACGAAGGCTTGCGGGCCGCTGCAGCTCCGTCGCGCTCCGCGAGAACGGTGGTCTCCTCGTCGCCCACGACCGCAGCGTGAGCGTGCTCGACAGCGACCAGCTCGTGCCATTCGCTCCCGACATCTCGCCGCAGGCCCGAACGAACGACGGTGCCGTCGATCCGTGGGGCCGCTACCTCGTCGGGACGGTCTCGCCCGACGGCGAGCCGCGAACCGGCGTGCTCTATCGCGTCGATCCCGACGCGACATTCGTCGAGCTTCTTCGCGGCATCGGCATCTCGAACGGCATCGACTGGAGCCTCGATGCGCAGACGATGTACTACGTCGACAGCAATGCGCACGCGCTCGACGCATTCGACTACGACCTCGCTACCGGAATGCCGTCGAATCGGCGCGTGATCGTGACGATCGACGAGGATCTCGGTGACCCGGACGGGCTCACCGTCGACGCCGAGGGGATGATCTGGCTTGCGGTCTGGGGCGGTTCCTGCGTGCGCCGGTACTCACCTGCGGGCGAGCTGATGGAAGAGCTGGAGGTGCCGGCGAAGCAGCCGTCGAGCTGCTTCTTCGGGGGCGAGGATCTCGCGACGCTCTACGTCACGTCTGCCCGCACGGGGCTCGACGATCCCGGCCCGCACGACGGCAGCCTCTTCTCGTTCGACGACCTCGGCGTCCTCGGACGACCGGCGTTCCGCTTCGCGGGCTGAGCGTACGCTTCGTTCGTGGACCTCGACCCCGTGGAGCTTCGCGTCCTCGGCTGCCTGATCGAGAAGCAGCGGACGACGCCCGACCAGTACCCGCTCTCGCTGAACGGGCTGCGTCTCGCGGCGAACCAGTCGACGAACCGTGACCCGGTTGTCGATTACGACGAAGGCACGATCCGTGCGGCCCTCGACGAGCTCAGCAGGCGCGGCTGGACACGGCTCGCGAGCGGGCCCGGCTCGCGCGTCGCGAAGTTCAGGCATCTACTCGATGACGCGCTGGAGCTCACGCCCTCGCAGCTCGCCGTTCTCGCGGTACTCATGCTCCGCGGCGCGCAGACCGCTGCGGAGCTTCGCACGCGGAGCGAGCGGATCTATCCGTTTGCTTCGATCCCGGACGTCGAGGCGGCGCTGCAGAGCCTCGCAGAGCGGGAGCTCGTGCAACGGCTGCCGCGGCGGCCGGGAGAGCGGGAGGAGAGATGGACGCAGCTCCTCGGAGCCGGTGCCGAGTCGCCCCCGCCTGCCGAGGCGGCGGCCCCGGAGGAAGGCCGCCTCGACCGTCTCGAGCGCGAGGTCGCCGAGCTACGCGCGCGTCTCGACGCCGCCGGGCTCTAGGTTCGGCGCGCGATCGCTTCGATCTCGACGAGCAGGCCCGGCGCGAGCGCGGCGCCGACCGTCGTCCGCGCGGGATACGGCTCGGAGAACGTCTCGCGGTAGACCGCGTTGTATGCCGGGAAATTGCCCATGTCGGTGAGATAGGCGTTCACCTTCATGACATCGCCGAAGCTGCAGCCCGCGGCCTCGAGGCAAAGCCGCAGGTTCTCGAGTGCCTGGTGCGTCTGCGCTTCGATCCCGTCGGCAACGGTGCCGCTCGCGTCCGCCCCGACCTGGCCCGCGGTGTAGACGAGATCGCCGCTGACGAAGACCGGCGAGTACGGGGCTTCCGGCTTCGCAATGCCCTCGGGCTGCAACGCTCCGCTCATGCGCCGATCCTCTCACCGGTCTCCGGCCGGAACAAGTGCGCCTCACTCGCCGTCGCGCGAAGCGAGACCCGCTCCCCGCGGCTCGGCGCGTGGCGGGCGTCGCCGCGGGCGACGAGCTTCGTCTTCTGACCTGCGATCTCGGAGATGCAGAAGACGTACGCGTCGGCGCCGACCTCCTCGACGACCTGCACCTCCGCGGGGAGCCCGTCGCTCGCGAGCTCGAGCGACTCGGGCCGCAGCCCGACGACGACCTCGCCGTTCGCCGAGCCGGCTGGAACGGGGATGCTCGTGCCGCCGAACGACACGGCCCCGTTCGTCAGCGGCATCGTGCACAGATTCATGGCGGGCGAGCCGATGAAGCCGGCGACGAACGTGTTCGCGGGCGAGTCGTAGAGCGTGCGCGGTGTGTCGCACTGCTGGAGCGTGGCATCCTTCAGCACCGCGACGCGGTGGCCGAGCGTCATGGCCTCGGATTGGTCGTGCGTGACGTAGACGGTCGTTGTGCCGAGATCGCGCTGCAGCGCAGCGATGTCCGCGCGCATCTGCACCCGGAGCTTCGCGTCGAGATTCGAGAGGGGCTCGTCCATCAGGAAGACGGAGGGGATGCGGATGATGGCGCGGCCCATGGCGACCCGCTGACGCTGCCCGCCCGAGAGCTGCGCGGGCTTGCGCTCCAGGTACTCCTCGAGGCCGAGCATCTTCGCGACCTCTCGCACGCGCGCCTCGCGGACGGACTTCTTGACGCCTGCGATCTTGAGCGGGAAAGCGATGTTCGCCGCGACGGTGAGGTACGGATAGAGGGCGTAGTTCTGGAAAACCATCGAGACGTCGCGCTTCTTCGGCGCGAGGTAGGTCACGTCGCGCTCGCCGATATAGATTGCGCCGTCGTCGATCTCCTCGAGCCCGGCGAGCATGCGCAGCGCGGTGGTCTTCCCCGAGCCGGAAGGGCCGACGAGCACCATGAACTCACCGTCGGCGATGTGAAGGTCGAGCGCGTCGACGGCGGGATGATCCGTGCCGGGATAGATGCGCGTCGCGCCTTCGTAGCGAACCTCAGCCATGTGCAAGCTCCTTCCGTGCACGTTCGTGTGCCGCGCCGTCGGCACCGATCGTGCCGAGTGCGCAGAGCGCGGCGCCGAGGACCGGCGGCGCCTGCGTCGGGACGCAGCTCGATCCTGGGGCCGACCTCGTGCAGGCGCTCGCGCAGCTGCGCGAGCATCTCCGCGTCCAGGCTGCGGGCAACGCCGCCGCCGAGCGCGACGTCGACTTCCTCCTGCGTCAGCTCGAGCCGCACGAGGCAGGCGCGGACGAAGGCCGTGATCTCGTCGAGGAGCCGGCTGACGATGCCGGCGGCGACCCCGTCGCGCTTCGACTCCGCGAAGACGAGCGGCGAGAGCTCGAGCACCCGTCGCCGTGCGAGCTTCCCGACGTGCATCGCCTCGGCGACCTCGTCCGGCGTCTCCAGGTCGAAGTGGGCCGGAACGAGCTGCTCGAGCGACGTCTTCGGCCCTCGTCCGTCGGCGCTTCGCGCCGCAGACCACAACGCATCCGTGCCGATGTCGGAGCCACCGCCCCAGTCACCCGTGATGTCGCCGAGGGCGAGGAAGCGCACCTCGCGGCCGTCGGGCGCGAGTGCGACGCAGTTGATCCCGGCGCCGCACACGAGCCCGATGCCCCAGCCGTGCCGAGTCCCGGACCAGAGAACTGCATAGGTGTCGTTGGCGACGGACGTCGTCGTCGCCCACTGCAACGCCGACACGCGCTGCTCGAGCTCCTGCTCCTCCGAGGGAAAGTCGACGCCCGCCATGCAGAGCTGGCCGGCCGCGGCGATCGGCCCGTTCGTCCGCGCGAGCCCGGCCTGCGAGCAGGCTTCGGCGAAGAGGGACTGCAGCACGTCCACGCTCCCGTCGACCCCGAGGTGGTGCGGCGAGCTGAGCGGGCCGCGCACGAGCGAGAGCACTGCGCCGTCGCTCCGCACGAGGGCGAGATCGGTCTTCGAGTTGCCGCCGTCGACTGCGACGATGACGTCGTTCACGAGACGGCCTGCGCCAGCATGCTCTCAGCGAGCGAGTCGACCATGGCGTGCTGGCCGATGAGCGGATGCGCGAGGAGAGCCTTTCGCGCGGTGACGAGGTCGCGCGTCACCGCGGCCTCCGCGGCCAGGCGTTCGTACGCCGTCACGTGCTGCGTGAGCCCGAGAAGCTCGGGCGCGAGCGGCCGCTGCGGCAGCGGCTCGACCCCGGAGGCGGTGACGCGGGCGGGCACCTCGATCACGTCGTCGGCCTGCAATCCGGGAAGCGTCCCGTTGTTCCGGATGTCGACGACGTGCACTCCTTCACGCACCCCGGAGAGGGATGCAACGAGCCCCACCGCGGCCTCGCTGTAGAACGCGCCGCCGCGCTGCTCGAGGAGAGCCGGCTTTCGGTCGAGCGACGGGTCGCGGTACATCTCGAGCAGCTCCCGCTCGATCCCTGCGACGACCTCGGCGCGCGGAGTCTCTCCGTCGAGCTGCCGGGAGAGCACCTCGTCGTGTGCGTAGTAGTAATGGAGGTACGACGACGGCACGACTCCGAGCTCCTCGATCAGGCTCCGCGGGTTGTTCGAGAACGCCGCGAGCTCCTCCGGATGCTCGGTCAGGAGCTCGGGCAGCACGTCCTCGCCGTCGAGATACGCCGCGCGCACCCAGGTGAGGTGATTGAGCCCGACGTGGTCGACGACGATCCGGTCCGGCTCGACGTCGAGCAGGTCGGCGAAGCGGCGCTGGAAGCCGATTGCGACGTTGCAGAGACCGACGGCGCGGTGGCCGTGGTCGAGGAGAGCGCGCGTGACGATGCCGACGGGGTTCGTGAAGTCGACGATCCAGGCTCCGTCGGCTGCGCGCTCGCGCACCCGGTCGGCGATCTCGAGCACGATCGGAACCGTGCGAAGCGCCTTCGCAAAGCCGCCCGCACCCGTCGTCTCCTGGCCGATGCAGCCGCAGGAGAGCGGCAGCGTCTCGTCTGTCAGCCGTGCCGCCTGGCCGCCGACGCGGATCTGGATCAGGACGTAGTCGGCGCCGTCGACCGCGCGGTCGAGCTCACCCGTGAGCTCGAGCGCCCCCGCGAAGCCGACACGCCTGAGCATCCGCTCGGCAAGAGCTCCGACGACCTCGAGCCGCTCGGCGTCGATGTCGTGCAGCGCGAGCTCGCGTACGGGCAGTGCAGAGAGACCCGACACGAGCTCCGGCGTGTACGTCGAGCCCGCGCCCACGACAGCGACCTTCATCCCTTCACCCCCGTCAGCGTGACGCCTTCGACGAACGCGCGCTGCGCGAGGAAGAAGAGCACGATCACGGGCGCCATGATCAGGAGCGTCGCCGCCATCGTCAGCGGCCACTGCACCTGATGCAGGTTGCGGAACTGCGCGAGCCCGATCGACGCGACCCAGTTGTCGGGGTTCTCGCCGACGTAGAGGAGGGGCAGGAAGAAGTCGTTCCACGTATAGAGGACGGAGAAGAGCGCGACCGCTGCGATCGCCGGCTTCGCGAGCCGCACGACCACCGTCGTGAGGATGCGGAACTCTCCGCAGCCGTCGACCCGCGCTGCGTCGATGTACTCCTCCGGGATCGTCAGGAAGAACTGCCGAAGGAGGAAGATCGCGAAGGCGTCGCCGAACCAGTTCGGGATGATGAGCGGCCAGAGCGTGCCCACGAGGTGGAGCTTCGCCCACATCACGTACAGCGGGACCACGGTCACCTGCGGCGGCAGCATCAGCGCCACGAGGACGACGAGGAACAGGCCGTCGCGGCCCTTGAAGCGGAGACGCGCGAACGCATAGGCGACCGGGATGCTCGAGACGAGCAGTCCCAGCGTCGCGAGCGACGAGTAGACGAACGTGTTGAACGTCCAACGCAAGAGCGGCGACTTGTGGAAGACCTCCGTGTAGTTCCCCCACTCGAACGGGCTCGGCCAGAGATTCGTCGAGAGCGCCTGGTGGTTCGACATCACGGACGTCAGGAAGACGAAGACGACGGGGAGGATGAACAGGATTGCGACGACGACCAGCATGCTGTGCTCGGCGACGAAGAGCAGGAAGCGGCGGCGGCGCACCTCGCGGGGAGGGCGACGACGCTCGGCTGCGGGTGCGGCGAGCGCGCTCATCGCGTTGCCCCCGCGTAGTGCACCCACTTGCGCGAGTTGCGGATGATCACGAGCGTGATCAGGAACGCAACCAGGAGCAGCAGCATGGCCATTGCGGAGGCGTAGCCCATGTTGAAGAAGCGGAACCCGTGGTAGTAGAGGAGCACGGGGTAGAAGAGCGTCGAGCCTTCCGGATAGCCCAGCTCCAGCGTGCTCGTCGACCCCGCTTGCGACGCCTGTCCCGCGGCCACATTCGCGGCAACGTAGGCCTGCGTGAAGTACTGCAACGCGAAGATCACCCCGAGGACGACGGAGAAGAGGATCACAGGGCTGATCGACGGCAGCATCACGTATCGGATCCGTTGGAGCGCCCCCGCGCCGTCGAGCTGCGCGGACTCGTCGAGATGTCTCGGGACGTCGAGGATCGCCGCGAGGAAGATGATCATCGTGTTGCCGATGCCCCACAACGCGAGCAGGACGAGCGAAGGCTTCGCCCAGGCGGGGTCGTTGAACCAGAGTGGCCCGCTGATCCCGAGCTTCGCGAGGATCGTGTTCACGGGCCCGGTTGCCGGGTTGAAGACGTAGACGAAGGCGAGCGTCGCCGCGACGGGCGGCACCAGGGACGGCAGGTAGAAGACGGTGCGGAAGAGGCCCTTTCCGCGACGCGCGCGCGCAAGCATCATTGCGACGCCCCAGGCGAAGACGACCTGCAGCGGGACCATGAAGACGATCAGCCACAGGGTGTTGCGGACGGCGGGCCAGATCTCGGGATCGCCGGTGAAGAGGTAGCGGTAGTTCGCGAGGCCGATGTAGCGCGGCGGGTTGAGCAGGTCGTAGTGGAAGAAGGACAGGTAGCCGCTCATCACGAGCGGGTAGCCGAAGAACACCGTGAAGCCGACGAGCCACGGCGAGAGGAAGAGCACCACGGTTCCGCGCCGCTTCCACGTCGCTCGACGCTTCGCCTGCCGGCGTGCTACAGCCGCCGGCGAGGCCGGGGCGGCGCGCGCCGCCCCGGCTGCCGACGGGAGGCTCACGGGGCTCCGCCCGCTCCCGCCTGCTTCAGCTTCGCATCGATCTGCTTGTCGACGTCCTTCAACCCGCCCGGCAGGTCTTTCACTTTCCCGGCCTGCCACTTCGCGATGAAGCTCGTGAGCGTGTCGAGATGCGCCGCGCCCGCAGCCGTGATCGGAGTCGTCTGCGACTTCGGGTTCGTGAAGATCTTCCCGAACGTCGCGAAGTGCGGATCCGGCTTCAGCTCCTTCGACTTCGTGGAGCTGACCGTGGACGGCACATTGCGGATCCCGTTCGAGAACTCCGCGAGTGCATGGTCGTTCGTCGTCAGGTACTTGACGAGACCCCAGGCGGCGTCACGGTTCTTGCCGTTCTTCGGGATGCCGATGATCGTGCCGTTGATGTAGCCGGAGCCGTACAGCGAAGGGCTCATCGCCGGCATCGGCGCGGTTCCGTATTGCAGTTCCGGATGCTCGGCGGCGATGAATGCGACCCGCCACTCGCCGTCCATCATCATTGCGAGCTTCCCCGTCTCGAATGCGTGTGAGGCAGAGAACTCGTCACCCGCACCGGTCTGCCACTTGACGAGGTTCTTGTAGCCGTAGAAGTCGATCAGGCTCTTCTGCCAGCGCAGGAACTTCGCCCACGAAGGATCGCTCCCGAGCGAGGACTTGTCGCCTTTGAAGTACTTGCCGTTGAAGAGCGGCTGATACGAGCCCGCAGTGTTCTGGTAGAAGCCCATGAAGGGGTCGAAGCCGACCACCTTGAGCGACCCGTCGGGGTTTCGCTTCGTCAGCTTCTTCGCATACTGCGTCAGCTGCTCGAGCGACTTCGGCGGACTTGTCAGCCCCGCGGCCTTCAGGAGCTTCGCGTTGAAATAGAGGCCGTAGTCGTCGGCGAGCAATGGCAGGGCGCACCGCGTGCCCTTGTACTGCGTGTAGTACTGCGAGGCCTTCGGGAAGATGTTGATGTTGATCTTGTCTTGCTTCAGGTACGGGGCGAGGTCGATCCACCCGCCTGAAGAGCAGTAGATCCCGACGTTCGACGACGTGAAGGAGCTGACGACGTCGGGGCCGTTCCCCGCACGCAGCGCCGCGATGATCTTGTCGTCGTTGATGCCTCCGACGACCTTGACCTCGACGTCCTTGTTCTTCGCGTCGTATTCCTGGACGACCTTCTTGAACTCGGAGAGCTCCCGCGCGCTCCAACCGACCCAGACGGTCAGCGTCGTCGCCGAGGCCTTGCCCGTGTGCGTCGGGCTCGCGGACGCGAGACTCGCGCCGACGGCGAGCGCCGCGAGCACGGCTGCCGCCGCTGCCACGCGTTTCATCACCCAGCCTCCTCCAGTCGGGCCGGAGCCCAGACGTGTTAGTGACCTTTACGAGGCGACCTTACGATGCCCGTGCCTGGAAAGTCAAGGTCGATATTCCCGGCCAAACTTGTAAAGTTGCCTGACACGATGGCGAAAGTCGCGCTCCCACCCCTACTCAAGGACCTCAACGAGAGGACCGTCCTCGAGACGATCCGCGCGGGCGCTCCCATCTCGCGCGCCGAGATCTCCCGGCGCGCCGGCATCTCGAAGCCGACGGTCTCGCTCGCGCTCCAGGCCCTCGTCGAGGCCGGGCTCGCGCAGGAGGTCGAGCCGGCACCCGGACGGCCGACCTACGGCGCGGTCTATTTCGACCTCGTGCCGGAGGCCGGGCTCGTGCTCGGCCTCGACCTCGGTGCTCGATTCCTTCGCGGAGCGATCTGCGATCTCCGCGGCGACATCCGCGCGCGTCACGACGTCGAGGTCTCCGATCCCGACCCGCGCGCCATCGTCGAGCTCATCGGCGGGCTGCACGACGCGCTCGTCGCCGCATCCGGGTTGCCGGCGGATCTCGTCGACGGCGTCGTCGTCGGTGTTCCCGGCGTCGTCGATGCAGCGACCGGCGTCATCCGGCTCACGCACTTCTCGACACTCGAGGGACGCGCACTTCGCGACGAGGTCTCGGACCGTCTCGGCCTGCGCGTAACGATGGACAACGACATCAACCTCGCTGCGCTCGGCGAGCAGTGGCGCGGCACGGCACGCGGCGTCGACGACTTTGCGTTCCTCTCGATCGGCACGGGCCTCGGCGCGGGCGTGGTGTTGCGCGGCGAGATTCATCGCGGCCGAAACGGCGCTGCGGGGGAAGTCGACCTCGTCGCGCCCGGTCTCGGCGTGGATCTCGATCCTTGCGCAGCCGCGCTGTCGGCGCTAGCCGCGCGGCTCGCGGTGGGCAAGGAGACGATCCTCGCGCCGCCGTACGACACGAGGGCAGTGTTCGGAGCCGCGCGAATGTCCGATCCCGTCGCGCAGGAGGTCGTCGCCGAGGAAGCGCGGCGGATCGCGACGCACATCGCGCCGATCGCAGCGGTCACGGACGTGCCGCTCGTCGTCCTCGGCGGCGGCATCGGCACGCAGGGCGATCTCCTGCTCGAGCCGGTACGCGCGCTCCTCGACGAGTGGCTTCCCTTCCCGCCGCAGATCGAGGTGTCGAACCTCGGCGATGCGGCGGTTCTCACGGGCGCGCTTGCGCTCGGCCTCCGCTTCGCGTCGGACAACGTCTTCGCCCGCCGCCGCGACTAGGGACGATTAGCGAAGTTTCCCGCGCGCACGGATCGGCAGCGTCTCGACGATCTCGCCGGCGCGGTGAAGCACGATCTCGTCGTACATGTTCACCGTCCCGCATGCGTGGTTCGGGACGATCGAGACCCGGTCGCCGATGCGCGGGCGGCGCTCGCACCTCGACACGTTCACGTGCCCGTGTTCCTCGTTCAGCTTGTACACCTCCGCATCGGGATGCTCGAGCAGCAAGCCGTGGCCCGTCGTGCCCTCCGCAAGGTCGGACGTGAGCGCCTTCGAGCCGGCGTCGACGATCGCGCGGTCACGCGTCGGGGTGCTGACGACGGTGGCGAGGACGCGGAGGGCGCAGTCCTCGAGTGGGACGCTCCCGTTCGCGATGCAGGCGCGGTCGCCGTAGACGTAGGTGCCGACGCGAAGCTCGGTCGCGATTCGCAGCTCGTGCACGGTGCGCGCGGTCGGCGTGCCGCCGACGCTGACGCATTCGACCTCGCCCACGAGGTCGAGCACCCGGTGCAGCCATTCGCCTGTGCCCGGGGGCGTCGGATAGGTCATGAGCCCGCGGAGACGCTTGACCTTGCCTGCGAGCCGCGCCGCCTCCTCCGGCGATTGCACGCCGGTGCGGCCGAACCCGGTATCGCACTCGATCAGGGCGTCGACGCCGACACCCTGGAGCGCCGCGGCTCCTTCGTCGGAGTCGACGGCGACGCACACACGGATGCGCTCCGCGAGCCGGCCAAGCCGCTCGATCTTCTGTTCGCCGATGATCGGGAAGCTGAGCAGGATGTCGTCGAAGCCTGCAGCCGCGAAGATCTCCGCCTCGCCGAGCTTCTGGCAGGTGATCCCGCGCGCGCCGGCCTCCACCTGCATGCGCGCGAGCTCCGGCAGCTTGTGCGTCTTGATGTGCGGTCGGAGCGCGATCCCGTGCATATCGCAGTACCGCTGCACGCGCACGATGTTCCGCTCGACCGCATCGAGGTCGGCCGTGAGGGTCGGCGTGTCGAGCTCGTCGATCTGCACTAGCGCGACCGTAACGCACGTCCGCCGAGCGCAGCAGTCCGGGAACCGGCGTCGACGGCGAGCTCGCCGTTCACGAGGACGAACGGGATACCGTCAGGCAGCTGCCGGGGCTCGTCGTAGGTCGCTCGATCGCGG
Organism: uncultured Actinomycetes bacterium; assembly: GCA_963794045.1. Lineage (GTDB taxonomy): Bacteria > Actinomycetota > Thermoleophilia > Gaiellales > Gaiellaceae > Palsa-739. The sequence goes on along the minus strand of CAWCCJ010000006.1, from coordinate 318,260 downwards.
ATGCGCTCCGGGTCGATGCAGGTCACGTCCGCAAACGCGCCCTCCCTCAGGACGCCTCGGTCGGTCAGGCCGAGGCGCTCTGCCGGAAGGCCCGTCATCTTCCTGACCGTCTGCTCCCAGCCCAGGATCCCGAGCTCGCGCACGTAGACGGCGAAGTAGCGCGGGAACGTTCCGTACGCGCGCGGGTGCGGCTGCGCGCCGACGAGGATCCCGTCGCTCCCGACCGTATGCCGGTCGTGCTGCATGATCGCGCGGACGTTCTCCTCGTTGCCGGTGTGCGTGATGCAGCCGACATCGAGCTCGCGCTCGACGAGCGTCTCGCAGACCCAGTCGAAGCCCCTGTCGCCGACGGCTTCCCCGTCGACGACGATCAGCGACCAGTCGACCGGAATGCCGTGGAAGCCGTCGGACCCGGTCTCCTCGACCTCGACGCGCATCCGTTCGCGGAGAACGGGATCGCGCAGCCGCTCGAGCGTCGCGCCGCCGGCGTGAGCCCAGCTCGGGAGCAGAGCGTGGAGATACGTGGCGCCGGCGACATACGGATAGGTGTCCAGCGTGACGTCGGCGCGTGCTCTCGTCGATGAGCGCGAGGAGGTCGTGGGCCCGGCCGCGGTTGACCGGGAACCCGAGGTGCGCGTGCGCCAGGTGCAGCGGCACCTCGCCGCGGCGAGCGATCTCGATCGAGTCGGCGTACGCCTCGAGCGCGTGCGAGCCGTAGTTGCGGTGGTGCGGGCAGTAGAACCCCTCGCGCTCGCGTACCGGCTCGAGCAGCGCGACGATCTCGTCGTCGTCGGCGTACATCCCCGGCGTGTACGTCAGTCCCGCGGAGAGGCCGAAGGCGCCCTCGTCGAGCGCAGCGGCGACGAGGTGCTGCATCTCGCGAAGCTCAGTGCGCGTGGGTGCCCGGTCGTCGCTTCCCATCGCGAGCATCCGGATCGACCCGTGTGGCGCGAGGTACGCGACGTTCACCGCTATCCCGGATCCGTCGAGCCGATCGAGATACTCGCCGACCGAGCGCCAGCTCCAGTCGAACCCTTCCGGGTCGCCGTTCCAGCCCGCAAGTTGCACGCGGAGTTGCGCGAGCGTCGCGTCGTCCACCGGCGCGTAGCTGAGCCCGTCCTGTCCGCAGACTTCGAGCGTCACCCCCTGGCACACTTTCGCCTCGTGCGACGCAGCCGCGAGGACGCGCAGGTCTGAGTGCGTGTGCATGTCGATGAAGCCGGGGCAGACGAGGAGACCGTCGGCGTCGATCGTCCGTGCGGCGTCTGCGCCGATCGTGCCAACGGCGGCAATCCGGTCGCCCTCGATGCCCACGTCCGCGCGTCGCGCGGACGCGCCTGTCCCGTCGATCACCCTGCCGCCGCGGATGACGAGGTCGAGCACGGGACTAGGCTACGCGCATGCGTGACGAAGAGGAACTGTTCGAGGAAGCGCGCCGTAGCCGCGAAGAGACCGAGAAGTTGCGCGAGGAGTCTCTCGGGGACGGCGACGATGACGACTCCGAGGACGAGCCGGACGACGACAACGACTGAGCCGTAGAGTCGCCCCATGCGGGCGCAGCGCGTCATCACCGTCGTCGGCTGCCACGCCGGCGGTGAAATCGGGAACGTCGTGGTCGGCGGCGTGCTGCCGCCACCGGGCTCGACCGTCTTCGAGCAAATGCAGTCGCTTGCCCGCGACGACTCGCTGCGGCGGCTGCTTCTGCGCGAGCCGCGCGGCAGTGTCGCCGCGCACGCGAACCTGATCGTCCCGTCGACGCGCGACGACTGCGCGGCCGGTTTCATCATCATGGAGCCGACCGAGTATCCCGCGATGTCCGGCTCGAACACGATCTGCGTCGCGACCGTGCTCCTCGAGACAGGGATGGTCGAGATGCGTGAGCCGGAGACGACGGTCAGGCTCGAGGCGCCGGCAGGCGTCGTCGAGGTGAGCGCCCGCTGCAAGGACGGCAAGTGCGAGAGCGTGGAGCTCACGAACGTGCCGTGTTTCGCGGACCGGCTCGATGCGCCCCTCGAGCTCGAAGGCGTCGGAACCATCACGGTCGATGTGGCGTTCGGCGGCATGTGGTACGCGATCGCAGACGCGCGCGAGCTCGGCTTCGCGCTCGAGCCGCAGGAGGCGCGGGACCTCTCGCTTGTCGGAGAGCGCATCCGCGCGGCCGCGCGCGAGCAGCTGCCGTGCACGCATCCGGAGAACCCGGAGATCTCGGGTGTCAGCATCGTCGAGATTGCGGAGCCGTGGCGCGGCGTGGGGGAGACGTCGAAAAACGCGGTCGTCGTTGCGCCGGGGCGCCTCGATCGGTCGGCGACGGGAACCGGGCTCTCGGCGAGGATGGCAGCCCTCCATGCGCGCGGCGCAATGCGAGTGGGCGATGCGATGACCCACGCCTCCGTTCTCGGCACGACCTTCGACGGCCGCATCGTCTCCGAGACGACGGTCGGCGAGCGCGCCGCGATCGTCCCTGCGATCCGGGGCAGCGCCTGGATCACGGGAATCACGCAGCTCGTCGTCGATCCCAGCGATCCGTTCCCCGAGGGCTATCTGCTCACGGACACGTGGCCCGGAAGCGACGTGCAGTGAGTCGGTGAGGAATCCGTGAGCGGCGTGCGAGATGCTCCGCGCACCCGATCGAGGAGGATCTCCGATGTTCCGACACATCCCCCGACCGAGCCCTGCACTGGTGGTCGCATCGCTTGCCCTCGCCGTGTCGCTCTCCGGCACGGCGGTCGCGGCGGGCGTCGTCCCGCTCGCGAAGCGCGCCCTGAGCGCGGACAACGCGAAGAAGCTCGGCGGGCAGTCGGCGGCGCAGGTCGTCGCAGCTGCCTCGGCGCACGCCGCCGACTCCGACCACCTGCAGGGGAAGACGGCGGACGAGATTCTCGGCGCCGCGCAGACGAAGACGATCGGCTCGTTCTTCACGCTGAAGCAAGGCCAGTTCTCGGTCGACAAGTCGCCGAGCCAAACGAAGGCGCAGAACGTCGACCTGACGATCCCGTGCGACGGGAACCAGAAGGCGATCTCGGGCGGTTTCCAGTACTCGCAGGCCGAGGCCTACGTCGTCGAGTCGGGCCCGACCGCCGACGGCCACTCGTGGCACATGCAGATCGAGAACTACTCGACGGCAGACGGCGCGTTCGGGAACACGTACGTCGTCTGCGTTCTCTGATAGCTGATCATGTCGTCGCAGCCGCTTGCGGCCGCTGCCCGAGCTTCCAGGTGGCGGCCGCGAGCAGACCGAGGACGAGCGTGGGGACAATCGTGAGGAAGCGGTACATCAAGGTCACTGCGACCGCGTCGGCGTTGCCGGCTCCGAACGCGACGAGCGCGCCCGTGAGCCCGAGCTCGACGAAGCCGATGCCGCCAGGGGTGATCGGGATCGCCCCGAGGATGCGGGCGAGCGCCCACGCGGCGAACGCCTCGACAACCGTGACGTCGGTGCTCGCAACGCCCACTGCCCGGAGGCACGCAAGGAGGACGATGAAGACCGTCAGGTGACCCGCGAGCGTCGCGGCGGTGAGGAAGAGCCACCGCCGGCGGATGAGCGCGATCGTCTCCTCACGGAAGCGAACGAACGACGTGCCGGTCCACTTCACCGGTGCCTTGTGGGCGATCCGCTTCGTCCAGCTCACGATGCGTGCGGCGCGGTCGCCGAGCCGGCGCGCCAGGCGCTCGCTCGAAAGGCCGATGGCGAAGCCTGCCACGAGCACGACGAAGACGACGAGGCCGATGATCGCAACGAGCTCGAGCGTGCGGTTTCGCCCGCCCTCGGCGGCGAGCCCGGCTACGGCGAGGATCGGGAAGCCCAGGATCACGAACTGGTTCCACACGCCCGTGACGACGACCGCGAGCCCGACCGGCCGGCCGCTGAAGCCCCAGCCGCGAAGCATCGCGAACGAGGTCGCCATGCCGACGGCCGCGCCGCCCGGCGCGACGGCCGAAAGCGCTGTCGAGGCGAGCGTGACTCTCGAGCCATGGAAGTACGAGAGGCCAGGGAGCGCCGCGACGAGCGGCGGCGCGTACGTCGCGAGGTTGAGAACCGTCGCCAGGGCCAGCACCACGAGCCATTGCCACGTGACGGTCTGGATGACATCCCAGACATCGCGGTAATCCGCGATCCGCGGCAGGACGAAGATGAAGACGGCTCCGATGACGAGGAGCGACCCGATCCCGCCTGCGATCCGGACGCGTCCGCGGCGTCGCTTTCGCCGCGCCTCGTCGAGCTCGATCTCGACGATCTCGTCCTCGTGCTCGGAAGATGGCTCCGCGTCGATCTCCTCGATGTTCTCGCACGATCCTGCCGACGGTTGCATCGTCCGGATCGGATGATGCACACGGTCGGTGAGACCGGATCATCCTCGAGAGGGAGAACCCGAATCAGGAGAGGGTGAATTACGGTGAGATCTCGTCGGCTCTTTCGCATTGGCGGCATCGTGTCCGGTGTCGTACTGGTCGCTTTCGGCATCGTCGTCATGGTCCTCGCCCTGAACGGGCACAGCACCGTCACGGACGAGTTGAAGCAGCAACAGATCACGGGCTCGCCCGACATGACGCCCACGGCGATCAAAGCCGAGGCTGCAAAGGCGGGACTGAAGGACGTGAGCCTGCCGACGTGCGACGTCGCCGGTGAGCAGATCGACACCGGGAACGAGGCGCGCTGCTTCGCGGAGTACATGAACATCCACGCGCTCGAGGCGACGGGTGGCTACACGTATTCGCAGATGGGGCAGTACCAGGCCAAGCCTGACGCCCCGAAGTCGCAACTTGCGCCGGGCGGGGGCACGAGCAATGCCGAGTACGCGGTCACCGATCCTGCGACCGCCAGGCCTGTCCCGAACGGAGCCCGGAACATCTGGGTGACGGAGACGGCGCTCTCGACAGCGCTGAACATGAGCTACATGGCGACAAACCTCGCGCTGTTCAGCCTCGTCGTCGGGATCGCGCTTCTGCTCACGGGCGTCGGGTTCCTCGTGCTCGCCGTGGGCGGCGCGCTCTCGACCGATCGGGCGGCGGCGAGTCCCGGCTCCGTCGGACAACCGGCGGCAGGGTGACGCGGGAACACCGAGGCCGAGCTCACAGCCGCTGGCGGACCATGCTCGCCGTCCTTGGCGTGCTCCTCACAGCGCTGCTCTTCTTCGTCGGGCGCCGCGTGCTCGGGATCGTCCAGGAGCCGAGTTGGCCTCCGGGCCCGGGTGCGATCACGCCTGCGGCTGCGGAGTCTGCGGTTGCCACGTTCGCCTCGCGGAGCGACCGCACGACCGAGCGAGGTGGGAATGCCCTATGCCTGGTCGACCGCTGCGACGATCGACCCATGGCCGGAAGGGCGGAACTTCTTCCCGCGGATCTTCGAGGACGCCCGCGCTGCGCAGTCGTCGATCCACGTGCTGATGTTCGGCTGGCGTGAAGGGAACATCGGGACCGAGTTCGCGAATCTCCTGATCGAGAAGCTCGCGGAGGGAGTCGAAGTGCGTGTGCTCGTCGATGCGCAAGGGAGCCAGGTCTTCGGTCCCGCCGGACCGATGTTCACGCGACTTGCGGACGCCGGAGCACAGATCGTGGTCAACGATCTCCTGCCCTGGGACGAGGACGGCCTCTACCCGAGCAACCGCTCCTTCGACTGGCGCCAGGACGACCTCGGCCGTGTCGACCACCGCAAGCTCTACGTCATCGACGGCAAGGTCGCCTGGGTCGGCGGGGCCGGGCTCGAGGACCATTTCGAGAACGGGCAGTTCCACGACGTCATGGTCCGCGTGACCGGCGACGTCGTTCGCCAGGCGCAGGCGCTTTTCCTGATGAGCTTCCACAGCCACGGCGGTCCCCTGCCGAACGACCTCGCCCCGTACTTCCCGGAGCAGCCGCAACCCGGCACGCTGTCGATCGCCCTTCTGCAAGTCGTCCCGAGCGGCTTTCAGTCCGCGACGCAGGCGATGCGCGCCGCGATCGATGGTGCAACGACGCGCATCGACGTCATGAACCCGTATGTCACGGACAGCGACATCCTCGAGCGGCTCGAGGCGGCAGCGCGCCGTGGTGTCCACGTGAGGATCGTCGTCTCCGAGAAGTCGAACAACGCGCAGGCGACCGCGGCGTTCAAATATCACTACGGCGACATGCTCGACGCGGGCGTTCAGATCTACGAGTACCCCGGCGCGGTGGTCCATGCGAAGCTGCTCGTCGCCGACGACAGCGTCCTCTTCGGGACGGTCAACATCGACGCCTGGGCGCTCTACCGAAACTACGAGGTGGCGATGCTCGCGCGGGATCCGGAGACGGTCGCACGCTTCGAGGAACGCATCTTCACCCCGGACATCGCGAAGTCGCGTCTCGCGCAGCCTGCCCACGGGCTTGGTGCAAGGCTGCAGCACTGGTTCTGGGACAGGCTCGCGTACTTCCTCTAGTTGCGGAGACGTTCAGTGGCGGCGAGCGCGGCGATGGGAATGAGCGCGGCTCCCGCAGCGATCGTCAGCCAGATCCCCCATCCGGCAGAGCCGCCGAGCGTGGCGCGGTCGTCGAGGAGGTTCCGAAGCGCGAAGTAGACGATTGCCGCCCCGCAGCCGGCGACGAGCGCGATCCCCGGCCAGCGGCGGTGGGCGAGCGAGCCTGCGCCTGCGAGCGCAATCAGCGCGAAGATGATCGACAGCCAGCCGTCGTGCGGTCCCTGCAGCCCATCGAGGGAAAGCGGGCCGGAGTTCCGCCAAGTGCCGAGGACACCGACGATCGTCATCACGATCGCCGCGCGGCAAAGCGCGCCGAGACCGGCACGCGCGACAAACGGGGTGCGAGACGTCAGCATCACTCAGGCGAGGAGAGAGAGACTGTGCCCCACCGCGATCGCACCGACTGCGAGGAGCGAGTAGAAGCCGATCTCGCGTTCGTGACGTGCGAGGGACCGCTGCGCCGCGTCGAGCCTCGCAGCGACGCGGCTGCCGGCGATCGCAAACGCGAGGACCGGCACCCACACGAGCAGGGTGGCGAGGGCGGAGTACACGAGGACGTCGATCACCGCCTGCGAGCCGTCATCTCCCGACGCATCGATCGACGTCCCCGCGAGCACGGTCAGCAAAAGCCGCTTCGGGCCGCCGACGCCGAGGACGAGCCCGCCGAGCACGGCGGTCGCCGGCCGCAGTCGCCGCAGCCGCTCCAGGAGCTGCGTGGAGCGGTCGGCAGACGACAGGTCGTCCGGAATGGAACGGCGGCGGTAGGCCACCGCCAGGAAGATGAGCGCGATGCCGAAAGCAAGCTCGAGCGCTCCCCGAAGGACGGCGTTGTCGTGGTCGCGGCGCGGAAGGAGCGAGGCATCGAACGCGACGACGAGTGCGCACGCGACGCCCTGGCCGACGACGAACGCGATGGCGAAGAGGAGGCTCTTCAGGCGACCGCTGGCGATGACCGTGAGGGTCGCCGCCAGACCGAACGGGCTGAGCGTCGCGACGAGGCCGTAGAGGAAGAGCTCGGCGTTCACGCCTGATCGTTGACGAAGACGCGTCGACGCAAATCACCTCCATCGGGTGAACCGCCTCGGTCGCAAGCGCGCCGCGATCACGCCCCGAAGCCGTCGGGGTCAGACGTGATCGCGGCGCGTTCAGTCCCTGCGAACGCAAACAGCTTGCCGGCCGTTCCGCAATGCTCCGCGTGGGCTAACTTCCGCCGCGTGGGCCATGCGGCAGTGAAGCCGGGGAGACGGTGAACGCGTTCGTGCGTTGGGTCATCGAGACCAATGGGGGCCTCGCTGCGGCTGGCTTCGGCGGATCCTGCGTAGGGCAAAGTGAGATGCTGACGGGGTTCGCCCTCGTTCTGTCTGGATGTGATCTTGAGGTGGCGATTGCGTGACCGACATCGACGCTGGCATCTCTACCGTCGTCACGATTAGCCGCGTGAGCGCGCTGCTCTTTAGCGCGCGCGCGGAGAGGGCGATGGTGACCTCGTTCGGGAGCCTTCGCGACCGGCCGCTGCTCTGCGTTGAGATTGAGGATGCTGATGGGGCGCGAGGATGGGGCGAGATCTGGTGCAACTTTCCGCCGCTCGCCGGCGAACGCCGAGCCGCGTTTCTGCGAGACGTTGTCGATCCGTTCCTGCGCGGAACGACGGTGCAGCAGCCGTCGGATGCTGCAGAAGTGCTGGGTCGAGAGTTCGGCGTGCAGGCGGTCCAGGCAGGGGAAGAAGGACTGGTGGCGAGTGTCGCCGCGGGTATCGATCAAGCTCTTTGGGACCTCGTCGCAAGGCGTCACGGCGCGCCGCTCTGGCAGGTTCTAGGCGGCGTACCGACGGTCGGCGTTTATGCGAGCGGAATCGACCCCGCGGATGCGAGCGCGACGGTGAAGAACGCGAGTGAACGGGGCCACAACGCGTTTAAGATCCGCGCCGGTTTCAGCGACCGCGCCGATCTCGAGGCCGTCGCGAAACTTCGCTCGGAGTTCGGAGATGTGATCCGAATCATGCTGGACGCCAATCAGGCATGGTCGGTTCGTCATGCGCTCGAAATTGCAAGGCGACTGTCCCAGTTCGATATCGCTTGGCTCGAGGAACCGATCAAAGCTTCGGAGTCTGCCCGCGTCTGGCGCGAGCTTGCCGCGGCGTCCCCGATGCCGCTCGCGGCGGGCGAGAACATTCGAACCGAAACCGACTTCCGTGATCTTGTTCTGGGCGGCGCGATCGGCCATGTTCAACCAGACGTCGCGAAATGGGGTGGCATCAGCCGCTGCGTGGCCCTTGGACGTTGGGCGACCGCCAGCGGGGTCTTGTTCTCGCCGCACTGGGCCGGAGGCGGAATTGGCCTCGCTCACACGTTGAGCGTCGCTGCGGCGGTAAGAGGACGTGGGCTTGTTGAGTGGGACGTCACATCCAATCCGCTCCGCGACGGTTTTCCGCTACCAGACATCGACTCCGGAAGAGCGACGCTCTCCTCGGAGTCCGGGTTCGGATTCGTGCCGGACTTCGACGAACTCGGGCATTACAGAGTCCTCTAAATCCGCCCCTCCGCACTGGGAACCTCGTGGTTCGATTCCTGCGGCCTTGGTTCGCTACCGACCTGACGCCACGAGAAGCTGGCTCGAACGAACTGGACTGGAATGAACGTGGGTCTGAAGAAGTGCGAATCCCGGGGCCGCAGCGGGGATCGCACGGGATCGCCAAAACCGCACCTATCGCCCGAGCTGCTCGGCTCAACCATGTGGTCTTCAGCGACCGGCGCAGCTGCGAATGGGGGCGGGAGGATTCGAACCTCCGTAGGCTGAGCCGACGGGTTTACAGCCCGTTCCCTTTGGCCGCTCGGGCACACCCCCGGAGCGCGGATTGTAGCTAGGTCGGCCTGTGCCGCTCGACGACCGCGGCGAGCGGCAGGCTGGACGGGAGCGTCCCGAACGCGGCGTATTGCTCTCGCGCGCGAAAGGCCGCGGCGACGTGCGGATCGCCGTTCCGCTCGAGCAGCGTGCCCTGGAGCGCTACGGCCATCGTCTCGACGAGCCGGCGCGCCCCCGCCTCGTCTGCCCCTACGAGCGCCTTCACGACGGCATGGCGGTCGCCCGGCTCGAGCTCCTCGAGGAACCGGGATGCAGCCGCCGGCTCGCGTCGCAGCACGCGCAGAACGTCCAGGCACTGCACGTTGCTGCTCCCTTCCCAGATCGCGTTCAGCGGGCTCTCTCGGTAAAGGCGCGGCAGGCCGCTGTCCTCGACGTAGCCGTTTCCTCCGAGACACTCGAGTGCCTCGCCGACGACCGCGGGAGCCCGCTTGCAAACCCAGTACTTGAGTACCGCGGTCGCGACCCTGCGGAACTCGTCGTCCTCGTCGAACGCGCGCGCCAGCCGCAGCGCACTGAGCGTCGCCGCCTCTGACTCGACGCAGAGATCGGCGAGCACGTTCTCCATCAGCGGCTGCTCGATGAGCGGCCGGCCGAACGCCGAACGGCCGGCGCACCAATGGAGTGCCTGGGCGAGCGCCTCTCGCATCAGCGCCGCACTCCCGAGCACGCAGTCGAGGCGGGTGTGCACGACCATCTCGAGGATCGCCGCGATTCCCCGGCCTTCCTCGCCGACGAGGAACCCGGGCGCGTCCACGAGCCGGATCTCCGCGGAGGCGTTCGAGCGGTTGCCGAGCTTGTCCTTCAGTCTCTCGACGACGAACCCGCCGCTTCGCGGCACGAGATAACACGAGAGACCCCCGGGCGCCTGTGCAAGGACGAGGAACGCATCCGACATCGGCGCAGAGCAGAACCACTTCTCGCCGCGAAGCGTCGCCTCGGTGTCGGAGACCGGCGCGGCGCGCATCTCGTTCGTGCGCACGTCCGAGCCGCCCTGCCGCTCGGTCATCGACATCCCGCAGAGCGCGCCGCCCGCGAGGAGACGCGGCTCCCACTCCGCTGCGAGCGCCGGAGTCGCCCGTAGTGCGGGGACGGCGGCGTGGGTCATCGAGAGCGGGCAGCCGACGCCTGCTTCGACCTGCGCGAGCGCCATGAACTTCGCTGCGCGCGCGACATGCGAGCCGCCGCGCCAGGTCGAGGACTGCAGGCCGTGCGCGAGCCCGAGGGCGAGGAGCGAGTCCCAGGCAGGGTCGAAATCGATCGTCCCATCGGCGCGGAGACGGGGTGGCCGCTCGTTCGCGAGGCGGCCCCAGTCGCGAGGCTCGCCCGCGAGTAGCCCCGCGAAGGCGGTCACATCGGCGGCGTCACGGGGCTCCAGGGCGTCGAGCAAAGGGGCGCCGAGTGAGACCTCGCGGAGCGGCGAGGGCTGGTTCGAGACGTCCGTCGCCATACGGCGATCGTACGCTCGACTAGCGTTGTCTCCCACATGGACGTCGACGTTGCCATCGTGGGAGCAGGACCTGCCGGCTCCGTCGCGGCATATCGGCTCGCGAGGGCGGGCGCGAGCACGCTTCTCGTGGACAAGAACATCTTCCCGCGCGACAAGCCCTGCGGCGGCGGCGTCACAGGGCGGGCGGCCGGCGCATTGCCCTTTTCGATCGAGCCTGTGGTGGAGGACGTCGTCGACACGCTGAAGTGCGCGCTCCTCTACGGGCGCCGAGTGACGCGGCGGGCAACGGCGCCGCTCGTCTACATGACCCAGCGAAAGCGGCTCGACCACTTTCTGCTGGAGAAGGCTGCGGCAGCGGGCGCCGATGTACGCGACGGCGTCAAGGTTGGCGACATTCGCGCAGACGGGCTGACCGTCGACGGCGGCGAGGTGCGGGCGCGCGTCGTCATCGGCGCCGACGGTTGCAACGGCGCGTCGGCGAAGCAACTCGGCCTCGCCCGCGACGTTGCCTACGGCGTCGCGCTCGAGGCGAATTTCCCGTATGACGCCCGCTACGCGCACACGATGCTGCTCGAGATCGGTGTGATCCGTGGCGGCTACGGCTGGATCTTCCCGAAGGGCGACCACCTGAACCTCGGCGTGGGCGGCAACGAGAGCGAGGCGCCGAAGCTCCGGCGCGAGCTGGAGCAGTTCTGCCGCACGTACGGGTTCGACCCGGATACCGCGTCCGACACGCGCGGGTATCGGCTGCCGATGCGCCGCCCGGGGAGCCGCCTCGCCGCCGGCACCGCAGCAGTGATCGGCGACGCCGCCGGGCTCGTCGACCCCCTGTCGGGCGATGGGATGTACGAGGCGTTCGCATCCGCGCAGCTCGTGACCGACGCCGCTCTCGACTTGCTCGCGGGCCGTGCACAGACGCTCGAGCCCTACGAGGCCGCGGTCGCACGCCGGATCACGCCGCTGACGGCGGCGGGGTGGGGTGCCAAGGCGGCGTTCGAGCGCTTCCCGCGAACGACGTTCGCGATCGCGCGTCTTCCGATCACCTTCCGCGTCCTCGAGCGGCTCTTGCGCGGCGAGCTCGACCGTCCCGGGTCGGCGCGCGGGGTCGAAGGCGCCGCGATCCGGCTCATCTACGCCGTCGCCCGCCGCGCCGGCGACCCCGGGCGCGCCTATCAGCCTGCAGTGAGCTAGAGGTCGCTGCCTCCGCAGCCGATCCCTCAGTCAAGGGCGGTTGTGTGGTCTCAACACCATCCGTCCTGTCTCGGACATCGAGCACTGGCACCGGGCGGAAATAGGGCTTCCGCTCAGGGCAAGCTTGCCCATCACCCCGCATCCGCTTACGATCCTTCCCGTGTAAGTCCGCTCGCTTCGCACCGAAGGACCTGAATACCCCTTAAGCGAAGGAGCCGACGATGCACGCACCGCAGACCTGGCACCACGGCCTGATCGCCGACTACTGGGCGACCTTCAATCTCGAGGCGCCGGAGGTCGACCTCTACCGCCCGTACCTCACCTCGCCCGTCCTCGATGCAGGCTGCGGCGCGGGGCGGCTGCTCGCACCGCTTCGCGAGCTCGGGTACGACGTCGACGGTTGCGACGTCTCGGCCGACATGGTTGCCCGCTGCCGCGAGCGCGTTCCGGACGCCACGCTCTGGACGTCGGCGCTCCACGAGCTCGACCCGCCGCGAGGCTACGCGGCAATCATCGTTTGCGGAGTCTTCGGTCTCGGGACGACGCGTGCGCAGGACGAGGAAGCGATCGCCAGGTTGCACAAGGCGCTCCTGCCCGGAGGCATGCTCGTCCTCGACAACGAGGAGTCGCCGTGGTCTCGCTGGCGCGTGCACGATTGGCCCAGCGAGCCGTCGAGAACGGCAGCGCCCGATGGCGTCGAGTTTGCGCTCTCCACCCGCGTGGATGCACTCGACGACGAGGATCGTTGCGTCCACATGACGATTCGCGCCCAGACGTCGGACGGTCGTAGCGAGGAGCACGAGCTGACGATGCGTCAGTGGCGTCGCGAGGAGCTCGTCGAGCTCCTCGCGGGCAACGGCTTCGCACCCGTCGACGTCCGGCCGGGAGTGGACGAGCACACGTTCGTCTACCTCGCGTCCCGAGGAGCCGCCTAACGGGTGAGGAAGAGCCGCCTCTCCGCACCGAGGTGCGCAGGCCACTCGATGCGCGTAGCGCGCGCGAAGCGCAGATATGCGCGAAGCGCTTCGCGCATCGCGTCGACGAATCCCTCGGTGGCGCGAGCGGCGAATCCGTTTTCCCACCAGACGTTCCGCACCTGCACGACCCCGGACTCCCGGTCGATGCGCGGCTCGATCCTGCCGACGAGGCGGTCGCGAAAGCAGATCGGGAGCACGTACCAGCCCCAGCGCCGCTTCGCCGGCGGCACGAAGAGCTCCCAGACGTACTCGAAGCCGAAGAGGCTGCCGAGCAGCACCCGATCCCAGACGAGCGGGTCGAACGGCGGGAGAAACGCGACCGAGGGCGGTGGCTCGGGCGGAGCATTCAGCAGCGGGAGATCCTCCTTGATCACGAAGCGCTTGCCTCGCACTCCTTCCACCGCGACGGCGACGAGGTCGCCGCGATCGATGAGCTCCTCTCTCAGCGCGTTCCGGCCCGGGTGCCCGGGGAACCTCGGATGCGGTCGGGCAGGCCCGATCCCGGAGAAGACGTTCGCTGCACTGCTCACTCCCAGCAGACCGTGCGCGCGATACCGCGACAGCAGCTTGTAACGGAGCTGCTCCTTCGACGGGATCTCGACGGCGAGGACGTCGGCCGGCAGCAGCCGTTCGAGCACGTCGTAGTAGCGGCGGTTGCCGTCGCGTCGGGCGAGGCCGAGCGCTCCAGTCAGCGTGAGCGCCTCGAGGACTGCCCGCACCGTGTTCGTCGGCATCCCGAACCAATCGGTCGTCGTCCCCGGCACTCGTTCGAAGTCGAGCGCGGAGAGCGGCCCCTCTGCGCGGATCCGTTCGAGGACGCGCTCTGCCACACTGCGGTTTTCGTCGATCGTCTGCAAAGCGCCGCGCGCGGTCACGCGAAACCACGGGAACTCACGCGTCCGCACGAAGGACAATCCCTTGTTGTAGGCCTCGAAGATCTCCCGGCGCTCGTAGAGCTCATCGCACCAGCTCGGGTCGTACTCGGCGACCCGTGCGTGCAGCATCAGGTCGTGTGTCCGTCCGGCAATCGCGAGCGGGTCGAACTGGATCGAGCCGAGCTTGTCGAGGACGTGCAGCACGGCAGCCGTTCTGCCCTCGAGGCTTCGGGCAGGTGCCAGGAACTGCCGCGTGACGAGAAAGCGCCGCGCGGCCTCAGCAGTGACCGTCGCCGCGCGCGCATCCGTCGTCATCCACGGCAGCATCGCATCGGGGGGCGATAGGCTGGCGCCCATGGATCGTCGGATTTCGTCCATCGCCTCGGCCCCCGGTTGGAAGGCGCGTTTCCAGGTGGACGCCGACGAGGAGGAGCTTCGGACGGTGACGCTCGTGTCGTGGGCTCTCGTCGAGGACGCGACCGGTCAGACCGAGATCGTGGGGATCATCCAACGCCCGGCGACGCTGGAGGACCCGCAGGGCTCGTTCGGTTTTGCAGACGAGGTCGAAGGCTTTCGCGGCTATGCCTTCACCGGTCTAGCGACGCAGCCGGCGATCTAACGCTCAGGGAGCGTCCGCGTCGCCCGTCTCCTCGCACTCGAGGCAGATCCAGTCCCCTCCACCCGGTTCCGAAGCGCTGAGCGCCGCAGGGACCATCGTCACCCCGCAGGCGGGACAGATCGGCGGGCGGTCGTCTTCCACGCGCGCAGTATGCAGCGCGGGCTCCGCGAAGCCGCCCAGCCCTTCCCTAAGCTTTGGGCCATGGCAGACAGTTCGAAGGACAAAGCGTCTCCGTCACAGCTCATCGACGCGCGGATCAAGGAGCTCGACGACTGGCGCGGCGAGATGCTCGCCCGGCTCCGTGCGCTCATCAAGGAAGCAGATCCCGATGTCGTCGAGGAGTGGAAGTGGAGGGGCGTTCCCGTGTGGTCCGACGCCGGGATCATTTGCACCGGCGAGACGTACAAGAACGTCGTGAAGATGACGTTCGCGAAGGGCGCGTCACTCGATGATCCGTCGCGGCTCTTCAACTCGAGCCTCGAGGGCAACACGAGGCGCGCGATCGATTTCCGTGAAGGCGAAGAGATCAACGAGAAAGCCTTGAAGGAACTTGTCCGCGCCGCGGTGGCGCTGAACAAGAGCAAGGCGAAGAAGTAGCGGTAGCGCCTGGCGTGACCGTCAAGCTGCATCGGTGCTCGACGCCCTGGAAGGCCGGTCCATGCTGGCGCGTGCAGAAGGCGCTGAACGAGGAGGGCATCGACTACCAAACGGTCACAGGGCCTTTGCGACCCGGCAGGCGAACCGAGCTCGAGCGGATCTCCGGGCAGAGGCTCTATCCGGTGATCGAGTTCGAAGACGGCTCCGTCTACCGCGAGGAGTCGACGGCTATGGCCGCGACGATCCGCGCCGGCGCGCTCGACCAGAAGCGGGGCATGCCTAGGTAAGACGGAGACCCAAAGACCACGCAAGAAAACCGAGATCGCGTGCGCCACGTAGTTCAGATGACCTATGGCCGACGAGGGAGTCCCGAATGAATAAGCGCCGCGTTGTTCCCTGCCTTCTCATGGCAGCAATCGCCATCGCCGCTGCTCTTTCAGCCTCGGCGTTCGCACGCAGTTCCGGCGCGACGAAGCTCATCGGCGTCGTCGGGCAGAACGACTCCTACAAGATCACGTTGAAGACCACGAGCGGCAAGTTGGTCAAGAAGCTCACCCCGGGCACGTACAAACTCGTCATCCACGACGACTCGTCGAGCCACAACTACGAGCTCGACGGTCCGAACGGCAAGTCCTGGACATTCACTTCCGTCCCGTTCAAGGGCACCAAGACCGTCACATTGAAGCTCGCTGCCGGTGCCTACAAGGCGTATTGCAGCGCGCACGAGTCGATCATGTTTCAGCACTTCTCCGTCCGCTAGCCGGACGGTACGTAGGAGTCTCGCTACCTCGCTGCCAGGTGAGCGAGCGCGTCGGCGCGCCCGGCGCAGTCCTGCAGCAGCAGCGCATGCTCGCCCTCGAAGCTGAAGACCTTGAAGACGTCATGAGCCGCCTCGCCGTGCCACTTCGGATTGCTGACGGTCATTCCGACCGCGACCCGCGTCCCTTCCTCGATGAACTCGGTCGGCTCGAACCGGCCGCCCCCCGCGGTGTGTTGTTTCAGGAGGTCGACCACCTCCCGGCGGTTGTGTCAGATCGGGGTGCTGCCGTCGCTACCGCTGCCCGGAACACCGAGCCACTGCGCCTCCTCTGCGAAGAGCTCCCGGAACGCGCTCGGATCACCGGCGTTGAGGGCTGCGAAAGCCTTCTCCACACGATCGGTGCGCTCACTCATCAACCACGAGAATAATGCGCCAGGTTTTCTCGCGGACTAGGTCGCGACGAAGTAGATCGTCGCCGCGGCCCCGGCAACGAGGCAATAGATCGCAAACGGCATCAGCGTCTCGGTCTCGAAGAACCGCATCAGGAAGCGGACGGCGAGCCACGCGGTGAGCGCAGAGCAGAGCGAGGCGACGAGCGCCTGGCCGCGGACGCCGTCACCCTGACTTCCCATCAGCTCCGGGATCTTCAGTAACGCAGCAGCGCCGATGATCGGCGTCGCGAGCAGGAACGCGAACCGCGCCGCGTCCTTGTGCGAGAGCCCGACGAGGAGGCCGCCGCCCATCGCGGCGCCCGACCGCGAGAAGCCGGGGATCAGCGCAATGGACTGCGCTGCTCCCACGAGCCCGGCGCCCCGGTAGGACACGGTGTGAGCGATCCGCGTGTCGTCGTCTTCAGCAGTTCGCGGCGCACGCCGGCGCAGGAGCTCGGCGCCGTAGAGCAGGACGCCGTTCAGCATCAGGAAGATGCTCGCGGACGTCGGCGACGCGAACACGGAACGAAGCTTGTGCTCGAGGACCAGGCCGAGGATGCCGGCCGGAATCGTGCCGACGACGAGGAGCCAGCCGAGCTTTGCGTCGGGATCGTCCTCGGCGATCTGGCGGTCACGCAGGCTCCGGCCGAGGCCGCGGATGATCCGCACCCAGTCGCGCCAGAAGAAGATGAGCAGCACGATCGCGGTCGCGAGGTGCGTCGCGACGAGGAACGAGAGAAAGTACGGGTCGTTCTGATGGATGTCCCAGCCGAAGAGGCTTGGGAGGATGACGCTGTGGCCGAGGCTCGAGACGGGGAAGAGCTCGGTGACCCCCTGCAAGAGACCGAGGATGATCGCCTGCGGGTAGGTGATCAGTGACGCGAGGAGCACTACGCGTCTGCCTGCCCGCGCGACTTCGGCCCGGTCTGGAACCACGCGAAGGCGAGACAGGCGAGACCGACGAGGAAGGCTGCGATGCCGTGCTTGATGTGGTGGTGACCCGAGCCGGACTCGTGGCCCGGGAAGAACGAGGGCAGCGACTTCGCCGGCTCGATCCAGTAGATGACGCCGACGATCACCAGCAGGACGCCGATGACGACCGCAGCGATGATGAGAGGGCGTGAACGAGTGTTCATGGTCTCCGCGCGCGGAAGGTACCTATCGTTCCGGTCGGCTCGGCGGGGTGTACGGCGGTAGCCGCTAGCATCGCGCCCCGATGGCCCTCGAGCGCCCGACGATCGACAAGCCGGATGGGGACATCCCCTTCGAGCTCGGCGTCGAGGACCTGGTGGCCGGCGACGGTGACGAAGCGGTCGCCGGCAAGAAGGTGTCGGTTCATTACGTCGGCGTAGCGTTCCGGTCGGGCGACGAGTTCGACGCCTCGTGGAACCGCGGCCAGCCGTTCGAGTTCAAGCTCGGCGCCGGGCAGGTGATCCCGGGCTGGGATCAGGGCGTCCAAGGCATGCGCGTGGGTGGGCGCCGGAAGCTGACGATCCCGTCGGCGATGGCCTACGGCGCGCGTGGTGCCGGCGGGGTGATCGAGCCGCACGAGCCGCTCGTCTTCGTCGTCGACCTGCTCTCGGTCGCTTAAGAAGCTCTCACACAATGAGGACTTGTGTCGCCTGGCCGCGCTCGGCGGCGCGCTGAGCGTCTCGACCTGCGTCCTTCCATCGCACTCACCGATCGCGCCCAGATCGACGAATCTCATTGTGTGAGAGCTTCTAGCGCAATACTCGCGGGGCGAGTGCTCGACGGAAGGACGGAGAAGTCCCCGTCGTCCCGGATGGTCGTCGCCGCGGCGATGAACGCGTCCGCCGCGACCCACGCGAGCGCGCCGCCGACACTCACACGCTGCACGCCTGCAGCGGCGAGCTCGTCGAGGCGCATGCCGCGAAACGCGAGCACGTTCACCGGCTTCGACACCGCGTCGCACACCATGCGGATCTCGTCCCCCCGAATCCCCGGTGCATACAGCACGTCGGCACCTGCCTCCTCGTACGCACGCAGCCGAGCGATCGTGTCGTCGAGGTCGGGATTCCCACGAATGTGATTCTCTGCGCGCGCCGTCAGCACGAACGGGAAGGCGAGAGACCTCGCCGCCGCAACTGCGGCCGCGATCTGCCTGACGGCCTCGTCCAACGGCAGCAACACCTCGCCGTCGTAATCCTCGATCGAGCCGCCGACTGCGCCGGCCTCCGCGACGCGCGCGATCGCCGTCGCAGGATCCCCGTATCCCGCTTCGAGGTCGACCGACACGGGAAGCTCGGTTGCCTCGGCGAGGACGGCGACGTGCGTGGCAACATCGTCGAGTGTCGCGCCGCCGTCTGCGCGCCCCAGCGTGTACGCCAAGCCGGAGCTCGTCGTCGCGAGCGCGCGGAAGCCGAGGCCCTCGAGCACACGGGCCGAGCCGGCGTCCCACGGGTTCGGGATGACGAACGGCTCACCGGCGTGGAGCGAACGGAACGCCTCGCCCTTCTCGCGCTGCGTCGTCACGGCGAGAGCGTACTCCGTGACAGCCGTCTGAACATGATCCAGGCGACGACGGTGCCGCAGCCGTACCCGATTGCCGAGGCGGCGGCCGCGCCGTTCGAGCCATAGGCCCAGATGAGCGGGATCGCCGCAGAGACCGTCACGACCATCGCGACGAGACCTGCAACGAGGGAGAGCTTCGGTCGCCCGCGGCGAACCGACAGATACACGACCAGGATCTGCACGGGCGCATACGCGACTGCTCCGGGGAGCAAGAGCCAGAGCGGCGTCTGCGCGTCACGGAACTCCTCGCCGAGCGCCCAGCGAATCACGAACGGCGCCGTCACGGCGACCGCCGCTCCCGCAGCGAGCGTGTAGAGGACTGCGCGCGTGAGCGAACGCCGGATGAGGGCGACTGCCTCCGACTCCGATGCACGCACGACCGGCGCCGTGATCGCTGTCGCGATGGCAGCCGCGATCAGCCACATCGACTCTGCTGCCTGATTTGCGATCGAGTAGATGCCGACCGCGTCGACGCTCCGCAGCGCCTCGAGCACGAACAGCTCGGCGCGATAGCCGACGAGGGAGAGCACCTGCAGTGCACCCATCGCAAGCGCGAGCGTGACGAGGATCCGCGACGGCGAGTCGACGATCGACTCGAGGCGGAACGGGCTCCAGACATCGCGGGTGAGCACGAGCGCGAGCACGGCGGTCACGTAGTGCGCAGCAGTCCACGCGACTAGGGCAGCGTCGACGTCCCCGCCGAGGCCGACGACGAGCACAACGGTGAAGACGACCGTGAGAAGCGGCGACGCGAGCTGCACGTAGTTCCAGGGCCGGATGCGTCCCAGCCCGAGAAGTACGCCCGAGCACGTCTGCCAGAGAACGTTCGGCACGAGAGCGATTGCCGCAATCGCGCCCGTCTCGGCGCCCACCGACGGCGTGATTGCCGAGATCGCGATCACGAGTGCGCCGCCTGCGATGCCGGAGACGACCGCGAGGAGGAGCGCTCGCTGGACGAGCGGTCGCAGCTCGTGCGGCTCGTCCCACTGAGGGTGGCCCATCCGATTCGCGACCGCCACGCCGAGCTGGCTGAGAAGTCGAGAGAAGATCGTCACCGTGAGGACGGTGAGCACGAACGTGCCGCGCCCCGAGGGTGCGAGGTACCGGCCCTGAAGGACGACCAGCAGCAGCGCTAGGGGTGTGGAAAGCCCGCGGAAGAGGAGGATCTCGATCGCGTTCGAGCCGGACTTCTTGGCTGCCGGCACTTCGGGTGCACGGACGAGCTCCGGGTTGATCGGCGGGGTGACGCTCGACGCCGCTGCTTCGTTCGAGGTCGCGTCGACCGCCGCGCCTGCGCTCTCCGGGCCGATCGCGCGCATCGACTACCGGCGCGGGCGGGGAAAGCGCATCGCCGGAGACTATCCTCGCCTCGTGGCCGTGAACGCCGAGCAGCGCACCATGCGTCGTGTCGTCTGGAGCCTCTGGCTGCTCGTCGGCGGGCTCGCGATTGCAGCGGTCGCCGTCTACCTCGCGACCCGCGGCTCCGACCAGGCGACGGCGCCCGTCGTACCCGTCAGCAGTGAGGCGGCCGCCACCTGGCCGGCGCTGCGGAAGCCTGCACCGGCGTTCTCGCTGCGCGACGAGGACGGCCGTTCGTTCTCGCTCGCTTCGTTACGGGGGAAGCCCGTTGTCGTGACGTTCATCGACCCGCTCTGCCGCGACTACTGCCCCACCGAGGCGAGGCGGTTGACCGACGCGAGCGCCGCGTTACCGGCGGGGGAGCGCCCAACGATCGTCGCCGTCTCCGTGAATCCCTACGGGAACGCGCGTCACGTCCTGCGACAGGACCGCGTGAAGTGGAAGCTCGCGTCCAACTGGCGGTGGGGCGTGGCCGACGAGCCCACGCTCGCGGACGTGTGGAAGGCCTACCACGTCGACGTGCTCGTCCAGACGAAGAAGATCGCCGGCGTCGAGGTGCACCAGATCGGCCACACGGAGGCCGCCTACGTGATCGACCGCAGCGGGCATCAACGTGCGCTCTTCCTCTGGCCGTACGACTCGGCCGGTGTCGTCCGCGCGCTACGCGGTCTTGCCGCGGCCTCGTAGAGCGAGCCGCAGAAGCACGAGCAGCACGATTGCTGCGACCACGACGAGCACGATGATGATGCGCTGCTTCGCGCGCGATGGACTTTTGCCCCCTGCAGCCTCGACCTTGACCCCTTCGGCTGCGGCGAGCTCCACGACCGCCTGCTTCGCGGCGTCGACGATCCCGACCGGTGTCGCCTTCACCGGGATCTTCGCGAGCAGCGCCTGCTCACGCTTGTTCGCGTGACCGTGCCAGTAGAAGCCGAAGCCGTTCGGCATCACGATGAGGAGCCGATTCGCGTACACGAACCGGATCTCCTCGCTGAGGAACTGCGCATACGTCTGCGGCTTCCGCCAGAGCGAGGTGACTGCACCGAGGTCGTACGCCGAGTAGATGAGCGCAGTGCGGATCTTGTAGCCCTTGCGGTTCGCGTCGGCGAGGGTCGCGATCAGCTCCTGCTGCTTCGCCTTCGGGATCTTCGCGTCGAAGGGGAAGAACACCTGTGAGCCGAGCAGGTAGTCGCTTGCGGGGTCACCGTCGGCGCGCGCAGTACCGGCGACGATGCACGCTCGCGGCGACGACCACGATGAGCGCCAGCCGCTTCATCCTGCCGCCTTGTCGACGACGGCGACGGTGAACGGCGCGCCCTGTGCAGGCTCGACTTCGAAGGCGACGCCCCAGCGTCCGACCATGACGAGCGCCGGTGCCTCGTGCGCTGTAGACGCCCGGCGATGTTTCACGCAGCACGTATTCCTGGGCGGGCATCTCCATGTCGAGCATCGTGAAGCGCGCCGTGACCCTCGCGTCGC
The DNA here is from genome assembly GCA_963794045.1 of uncultured Actinomycetes bacterium. Taxonomy (GTDB): domain Bacteria; phylum Actinomycetota; class Thermoleophilia; order Gaiellales; family Gaiellaceae; genus Palsa-739. The sequence continues at coordinate 296,700 of CAWCCJ010000006.1, read as the reverse complement.
GCACCGGGGCATCGTGCCGGAGGAGCCGGACCGAGAAGGCATTCGGCACTGCCGCGCGGTTCGGCGCGACCCTTACGTCGAGCGTGTAGCCGTTCTCCTGCAGCGTCTCGCGCACTGTGCCAGGCCCGACATGTGCACTCGCATTGAGGCCGGCAAGCGCCTTCGGCGGCGGCGCGAGGCTCGTCAACACCGCTGCTGCCGCAACCGCAGCAGTGAGGAGCAGAACCTCGCCCGTGACGAGCCTGCGCAGAAGGATCGCCGCACCGCGGCTCGGCTCAGGGCTGCGAAGCGCCGGCGTCGTACGGCGCAGGTTGAAAAAGCCTGCGACGAGCGCCCCTGCGAGCAGTAACGCCTTGACGATGATCGTCTTGCCGTAGGACGTCTGCCAGAGCGACGAGAGCGTCGGCAGGTGGAGCACGGACGCCCAGACGCCGGACGCGAGCAGCACGGCGACCGATCCGAGCGCGACGTTGGAGAAGCGCGGCACGCAGATTGCGAGACCGGCTATTCGCTCCACCGCAGGCAGGCTTCGCAACAGGACGAGAATCCCGATGAGGCCGCCGAGCCAGAGCGATCCCGACGCGAGGTGCAGCCAGTCGAGGAGCAGCGCGAGCGCCCGTGGCGAGGTTTGCCCGGCGTGGCCGGACGCGCCGGGAACGAGAAGCGCCGCGGCGGCGGCGAGGAGCGCGCCCGCGATCGCGGCGAGCTCGGCAAGCGATCGGTGCGGCCGTTGCGGCCGGTCGAGAGCGAGCGCGATCGCGGCAGCGACCACGAACAGCGCGAGCACGAGCCACAGGTCGAGGAAGCCACGGCCGAATGCGGAGACGTGCATGAGCGGCACCAGGTCGCCGACGGCGGTGATCGGTCGCCGTGCGAACTCCGAGGTCGCGTAGAGGACGTAGAACGGGATGGCGATGAGCGCGACGGCCGAGGAGGCTGCGAAGGCAACCGCCGTTGCGCGCGGCTGCGCGCGTAGCGGCCGCGCGATCGCGATCCGGAGGACGAACAGCCCGATCGACGTCATCATCGAGAGGAAGACGAGCCAGCGGGTGATGACGAGCCCCGGGGTGGCCGCGGTCTCCGAGAGCGGTGGGATCACGAACTGCGGCGCGGGGCCTGCGTTCGGGCCGACGGCGAAGGTGAATGCACCGCGTACCGGATGCCCATCGGCGGAGATCGCGCGCCAGAATACGAGATACCAGCCCTCGTGCAGGCGACGAAGCGGCACGTCCAGCCCATTCGGGCTCGTCGCGGAACGCGTGGGCGACCCCGCTGTTTGCGATGTCCCGTTCGCATCCGATACGAGCACGATCGCGAACTTGGGCTCGACCGGCTCGGAATAGACGAGCGACAGCGTCTTCGGCGGCCTGTTCACCGTCACGCTCGCAGCCGGTACGGTGCGCAGGAGTGCAGCGTGAGCCCACGCGCCGGCGGGCAGGGCGAGCGCCGCCGCAACGGCGGCGAGCAGGACGGCGCGTCTCACCGCACCCGAAGTGTGAACGGCTCGCTCACGACCTTGCCGTCGTCGCGGAACTGCAGGAAGAGACGCCACGTCCCGGCGACCGGGACGAGTACGCCGACGTCGAGCTTGCCCGGCGTCGTCGACGTGCCGGTGATCTTCGCGCCGCCGAACGTGCTCGTGCAGCCGACTGCGCCTCGCGCGCAGACGTGTGTGTGGAAGTAGTCGAGCGTGCCTGCCCGGAAGAAGATCGCGTGCGCCAGCGCGCCGTACCAGGGCGTGAAGTGCGCAGGCGTCCCGTCGTCGCGGGTGACCGTGAACTTCAAGAACCCCGGCGTCACGGCGCGAAGCGGCGCGTGCGGCGCAAGGCTGACGCGGTAACCGTGGGCGCTCACGGTCTTGTCGAGCGGCGAGGCCGCGTATGCGCCCGGGACGCGCAGCTGCGTGAAGAGCTGGAAATTCGGCAGCGGCTTCGGGTCCGCAGGATATGCGTCGACCACGACGCGGTACGGGCCCGCCGCAGGGAAGGTGACGTCGTCGACGATCGTCCCGTCCGCGCGCACCGGCGGATGGTGGTGGACAAGGACGGACAGATCCCGGCGAACGTAGATCAGATGGACGCCGTTGTGTGGGCCGGCGCCGTGCCTGTAGGCCGTGAGCGGCTTTCCGTCCGGCTGCACGATGCGCAGCACCACATGCGTCGGCTTGCCGGGGGCGCGTGGCTTCGCCGCGAACGACAATGAATACTGTCTCGCCGGCTGCACGGTTATCGCGTTTTTCGCGGAATTGCCGCCGCAGCCCGAGACCACGAGGATCACGATCGCGGCGATAGCGTGTGCGAGATGCCGGCGGTGGTACCGACACCCGTTGGAGCGGGGCCCCAGTACCGGCCGCAGCCGGCGGTACACGCGGCCTGCGCGCCCGCGCCGCTCGGCGACGGCTCGCGCGCGCACATCGAGCTCTTTGCGAACGGGCGGGTCGTCGTCATACCCGCAGGCATCGGGCTTCGCGGCTCCCGCGCGACGGCGGGCCGTGTGACCACTGCGCGATGCCGCGCGCACGTCTGGACGCTCGATGCGACGGGAGTGCTCCGTTTCACGCGTCGCACGACACTCGGCGCCGTCTTCGCGGTCTGGGGTCGGCGACTCGGCGCGCGGCAGCTGCTCGGTTTCCGCGGGGTTGTCCGCCTCTACCGCAACGGCGTGCGACTTCGCGTCGATCCCCGCAGCCTCGTGCTGCGGGACCGCGACCAGGTCGTCCTGCAGGTCGGGCCGTTCATCCCGCCGCATGCGGCGTACCGCTTCCCGCGCCATTAGAGAAGCGACGCCGCGACGATGGCCGCGGCGACGCCTGCGCCGAGGGCCACGACCGCGAGTACGAGCTTCGCGATCATGCGACCGGCCGCCCGCTGCGGACGAAGAGGCCGACGAGAGCAACCGCAAGGGCGATCCCGGCGAGGACGATCGCCACGATCTCGAGCGTCGACGTGCCGCCGCCGAACGACGAGACCGCTTCGATGACCGGCGCCGGCGTGTCGCCGGACTCGGGCCCGCTCCAGTCGACGACGGAGCCGTCGGAGTAGGTCTGCCTCACGGAGAACGTGTACGACCCCGGATTCGCCGCCTGGCCGAGAAACGAGAACGCCGCGTTCTCTCCGGTCGGGACGGAGCCTCCGGTCCACCTCACCTTGACGACGTCTGCCTCCTCGCCGGTGCCCTTCGTCAGCGCCGTGCGCTTCCAGCCGGGCGAAGGCACGAAGGAGTCGATGGAGAACCCGTCGGGCGGCGTCAGCTCGATCGAGGTGGTCGTTGCGTTTTCCTTCTCGGTTGGCACGGCCAGCGTGTACACGTAGCTCGCTCCCGCGAGTGCCGTCGGAGGGCTGACCTCCGCATGCGCGAACGCGGTCGCGGTGAAGATGAGCGCTGCGAGCGCGGCGAGTGCGCCCAGCGCGATTCGATGTCTCATGTCTCTCCTTCGTCGAAGCCGTCGGGTCAGATTCCGACGACGCGCGGCGGGCCACGCGGAGCGATGCTGCGCAGGAGGGCGCGCACGAAGGACGTCTCAGCCCCGAGGCCGAAGACATCGGTGGTGCGGGCGAGCCCCGGGCGGGCGAGTGCGAGCCCGAGCGCCGTTGCCGCGCGCAGGAGCATCCGCGCGACGAGATAGGCCGCGAGCGCAAACGGGAGCTGGAGCGCGAGACCGGGAAGGAACGTCGGCGCGAGCACCGCGCGCCAGCCGAAGCTGCCGGTGTGGAGCGAGAGCTCGAGGATCTCCTGCAGGCAGAACACTGCAGGTGCGAGAAGCGCGAGCGCCGACGCCGGCACGCCGTGCTCGCTGCGTCCGCGCGCGGCGCAGACGACCGTTCCCCCGAGCGAGAGGAGCGCACAGGCTCCGGCCCCTGCGAGAACCGCAGGGAGCCACATGAAGTAGGAATGCCCGGTGGCAGCGAGGGCCGCGCCGCGCAGGCTCGCCTGCGGATAGACGAGTGCATACGCGAGCGCGTGCGCAGCCTGCGTTCCCGCAAGCGCGAGCGGGAGGGCAACTCCCCACGCGAGGCGCCGCCTCATCGCCGCAACGCTACTTGCCGCGAAGACGGTCCAGCAGCGTCTTCCGCCGAGGTGGAGCCTGAATTGGCTCCTGCACGGGCTCCGGCGCGATCGTCTTCGGGACGGCGTGGCGCTCGCGTTGGGCGCGAATCGCGGCGCTCATCGCCTCACGATGCGACTGCTCTTGCGTCTGCTTTGCCATCGCCGCAACATCTACGTCGCGGGCGTCCACGCTCCTGCCGTAGGCTCCGCGCATGTGCTTCGAGCTCGACTCCGAGCCCCCGATCGCTCGGATCGCAGGCGCCGCCGTCTCGCATGACTCGCTGACGCTCGAAGCTTCGGACGGAAACGTCTTCGCGGCGTTCCGCGCGACGCCGGACGAACCGGCGACGACCGGGATCGTGATCCTCCCGGACGTGCGCGGGCTCTACCGCTTCTATGAGGAGCTGGCTCTCCGCTTCGCGGAGCGCGGGTACGTCGCACTGGCGTTCGACTACTTCGGCCGGACCGCGGGCGCCGAGAAGCGGGACGACGACTTCGAGTACATGCCGCACGTGCAGCAGACGACAGGCGGATCTCGATCCAGGCGGACGTCGGCGCCTGCGTACGGGATCTCCGCGAGCGCGGGTGCACCTCGATCTTCACGGTCGGCTTCTGCATGGGCGGACGGCAGTCGTGGCTCGCAGCCGCTGCCGGACACGGCCTCAAGGGCGCCGCCGGCTTCTACGGTCATCCGGGCGAGCGGAACGGCGTCGCCGGTCCGATCCAGCGCGCCGCCGCGATCGAATGCCCGATCCTCGCGCTGCAGGCCGGAGACGACAAGAACATCACGGCGGAGGACAACGCGCAGTTCGACGAGGCACTCCGCGAGGCGGAGGTGGATCACGAGGTCATCGTCTACGAGGGGGCGCCGCACAGCTTCTTCGACCGGAAGCAGGAGCAGTTCGCCGATGCGTCGGCCGACGCATGGCGACGTGTACTCGAGTTCCTGGAGCGGTATGCCTGACGCATGCCCACTCAATACTGGTGCGCGCTCGCGCACGAACGGTTTCAGCCCGACGACCTCCTGAAGCAGGCCGAAGAGGCCGAGCGCGCGGGCTTCGACGGCATCTGCTGCTCCGATCATCTCGCTCCCTGGTGGACGGACAAGACCGCGCCGACGTCGTCCGGGAACGCCTGGGTCTGGCTCGGTGCGGCGTCACATGCGACGACCCGCGCCAAAGCTCGGGCCGGCGGTCACGGCGATCGTCCACCGCTACAACCCCGTCGTCGTCGCGCAACAGATCGCGACGCTCGAGCTGCTCGCGCCGGGCCGAGCGTTCCTCGGCGTCGGCTCGGGCGAGGCGATGAACGAGGTGCCGGCCGGGCTGCGCTGGCCGTCGACCGACGAGCAGCTCGAGCGGACCGAGGAGGCGTTGACGATCATCACCCGCCTCCTCGACGGCGACACCGTCTATCTCGACGGGAAGCACTTCCGCGCGACCGGTGCCGTGCTGTACTCGCGGCCCGTTCGCCGGCCGCCGGTGTACCTCTCCGCCTTCCACGAGGGTGCGGCGCGGCTCGCAGGCCGCCTCGCCGACGGGATCTGGACGCTCGGCGACCCGAAGACCGCGCCGAAGCTGATCGACGCGTACAAGGATTCGTGCAAGGAGGCAGGGCGCGAGCCCGGCGAGATCATCATCCAGGGCGTCTTCTCGTACGCGCCGTCCGACGACCAGGCGCTCGACTCCGCGCGGGAGTGGAAGGGCACGCTCGTCGACGAGCACTACACGGACGACATCCACAAGCCGGAGCAGATCTACCGGAGCGGCGAGGATCAGGTCTCCGACGAGATGTTCACGAAGCAGGTGATCGCGTCCGCGGATCCCGGCCACCACGTGAAGCGGATCAAGGCGCTCGAGAAGCTCGGCGCAACCGTGGTCACGTTGATGAACGTCTCCGGTGCCGATCCTCATGCGGCGCTCCGCGTGTACGGCGAGCAGGTGCTGCCCGCGCTGCGGGGTTGAAATCACTCGGGCTGGGGAGGGACACGGCATGTCGAGAATCAAGTCACTGGGACTCGGAGCGGTGCTCGGGAGCACGGGCGCGTACCTCGTGTCGCGCTCGGAGCTCGCAGGTAGGGCAGTCGGCGGCCGCATGTACGGGATGCTGCCGCGGCGGCTCGGCGGAACCGACGACGTGACGCTTGCCCACCAGGTGGAGTCGGAGCTCTTCCGCGCCCACCACGACGCGAAGGGCCGCGTCTCCGTGAACGCCGCGAACGGCGTCGTCCAGCTGCGCGGCGAGGTCGATTCGGCCGAGCTGATCGGCGATCTCGTCGAGCGGGCTCGCAGCGTGCGCGGAGTGAAGGATGTCGAGAATCTCCTGCACATGCCCGGCTCGAGCGCTCCGATGCACCAGTAGAAACGTGCGGGGCGGGCCGCCGCCCCGCACACCTCGATCTCAGAGATTCCTGCGCCGTCGTTTCGGGCACGACAACGGTGAAAGAGATCATATCGTAGTGCGATGCAGACGAGGAGAAGACCATGGCTGAGCTCGTCGCGGATTACGTCCTGAAGCGGCTGCGGGAGTGGGGTGTCGAGCGGATCTACGGCTACCCGGGCGACGGCATCAACGCCTTCCTCGGCGCGCTCGACCGGGCCGAGGAGCAGGGCGGGCCCGAGTTCATCCAGGCGCGGCACGAGGAGATGGCCGCCTTCATGGCGTGCGGCCACGCGAAGTTCGCAGGCCCCGACACGATCGGCGTCTGCATGGCGACCTCGGGGCCCGGGGCCGTGCATCTCCTGAACGGCCTGTACGACGCGAAGCTCGACCACGTGCCCGTCCTCGCGGTGATCGGGCAGCAGAAGCGCACGTCGCTCGGCTCGCACTACCAGCAGGAGATCGATCTCCAGACGCTCTTCGCGGACGTGTCCGAGTACGTGCAGATGGTCGTGGAGCCGGCGCAGGCGCGGCATGTCATCGACCGCGCAGTTCGCATCGCGCTCGATCGAAAGACCGTGTGCACCGTGATCGTCCCCAATGACGTCGCGGAGGAGAAGGCCGTCGAGTCGCCTCCGCGCGTGCACGGCTCCGTCTACTCGAGCGTCGGCTACACACGGCCGCGCGTCTTGCCGCAGGAGTCGGATATCCAGCACGCGGCGGAGATACTGAACGAGGGCGAGAAGGTCGCGATTCTCATCGGGCAAGGAGCGCGCGGCGCGGCGACCGAGGTCGAACAGGTGGCAGACCTCCTCGGCGCCGGCGTCGCCAAGGCGCTTCTCGGCAAGGACGTGCTCGCCGACCACCTCCCGTACGTCACCGGCGCGATCGGGCTGCTCGGGACGATCCCGAGCGACAAGCTGATGAGCGAGTGCGACACGCTGCTCATGATCGGCACGAGCTTCCCCTACGCCGAGTTCCTGCCGAAGGAAGGGCAGGCGCGCTGTGTCGAGATCGACCTCTACGCAGAGATGATCGGCATCCGCTACGCCGCAGACGTCCTCCTGATCGGCGACGCGAAGGAGACGTTGAAGGCGCTGATGCCGCATCTGATCCGAAAGGAAGACCGTGGCTGGCGGCGCGAGATCGAGGAGAGCGTTCGCGAGTGGTGGGAGATGGACGACAAGCGGGCGCTCGAGGACGCCGAGCCGATGAACCCGCAACGCGTCGCGCACGAGCTGTCGAAGGTGCTGCCCGACGACGCGATCATCACCGCGGACTCGGGCTCGTCGACGAACTGGTACGCGCGCCAGGTGAAGCTCAAGCAGGGAAACCTCGCATCGCTCTCCGGAACGCTCGCGACGATGGTGCCCGGCGTGCCGTACGCGATCGCCGCGAAGTTCGCGCACCCCGACCGCCCCGTCATCTGCTTCGTCGGCGACGGCGCATTCCAGATGCTCGGCATGAACGAGATGCTCACGGTGAAGCGCTACATGGATCGCTGGCAGGACAAGCGACTCGTCTTCTGCGTCTTCGACAACCAGGACCTGAACCAGGTGACCTGGGAGCAGCGCGTGATGGAGGGCGACCCGAAGTACCCCGGCACGCAGTGGCTCCCCGACCTCGACTACGCGGCGTACGCCGAGCTGTGCGGCCTGAAGGGGATCTTCTGCGACAACGGCGATGCCATGCGCTCCGCCTGGGAGCAGGCGCTCTCCGCCGACCGCCCCGTCGTCCTCCACGTGAAGACCGACCCGGAGGTGCCGCCGCTCCCGCCCCACATCACGTTCGAGCAGGCGAAGAAGATGACGCAGGCGATGGCCCACGACCCGGAGCGCTCCGGTGTCATGCAGAAGGCGCTGAAGGGCAAGCTCGCCGAGTTCAGCGAGCACCTCAAGGGGTGATCGACCGGCTGGACGTGCACGCCTGCACGATCCCGACCGACGAGCCGGAGAGCGACGGCACCGCCGCGTGGGACTCGACCACGATCGTCGTCGTGGAGGCGATCGCCGGCGGCCAGACCGGCCTCGGCTACACGTACTGCGAGGCGGCAGCGGCCGAGGTCGTCCGCTCGAAGCTCGCTCCATGCGTGGGGGACGACGTTCGGGCGGCGTGGCTTGCGATGACGGCTGCGATCCGGAACATGGGCCGGCCGGGGCTCGGGTTCTGCGCCGTGTCCGCCGTCGACCAGGCGCTCTGGGACCTCAAGGCGCGGCTCTGCGGCATCTCGCTCGTCGAGCTTCTCGGGGCGGCGCACGACGACGTTCCGGTGTACGGGAGCGGCGGCTTCTGCTCGTACAGCGACGAGCGGTTGCGCGAGCAGCTCGGCGGCTGGGTCGAGGCCGGCATCCCCCGGGTGAAGATGAAGATCGGTCGCGAGCCCGACCGGGATCCGCACAGGCTCGATGCGGCGCGTGAGGCGATCGGCGACGAGACGGAGCTCTTCGTCGATGCAAACGGCGCGTTCACCGCGAAGGACGCGCTCGGCTGGGCCGAGCGCTACGCAGTCGAGTGGAACGTCCGCTGGTTCGAGGAGCCCGTGTCGTCCGCGGATCTCGACGGCTTGCGGCTGCTCCGCGAGCGCGGGCCTGCCGGCATGGACATCGCCGCCGGCGAGTACGCGTACGTCCCGGCCGACTTCCGCAATCTCATCGGGTGCGGTCGACGTGCTGCAGGCGGACGTCACGCGGTGCGGCGGGATCACGGGCCTTCTCGGCGCATCCGGCCTTGCGAATGCGTTCGGTGTCGACGTCTCCGCACACTGCGCACCCGCGATCTCCGCGCACGCCTTCTGTGCCGTAGAGCGCCGCCGTCACCTCGAGTACTTCCACGATCACGTGCGCGTCGAGGCGATGCTCTTCGACGGCGTCCTCGAGCCGGCAGGCGGCGCGCTCACGCCGGACCGGTCGCGCCTCGGCAACGGCCTCGCCCTCAAGAGAAAGGAGGCGGAACGGTGGGCCGCCTGATCAAGAACCTCCGCTCGGGCCGGATGCAGAAGCTGCTCGCCGCGGCGACCGCTGCGTCGGCGCCGGCGCTCGCGTTCGAGGTGTACTTCGAGCACTGCAAGGGATCGTTCGGTGACAAGTGGATGTGGACGCCGATCTGGCTCACGCCTCCGCTCACCGCCGCCGGGGTGGCCGGCGTCGTCTCGCCGCGCGCGGCCCGGACCGTGCTTCCGCTCTTCGGCGCGCTCTATGCGCTCGACGGCGCGATCGGCATCTACACGCACATCGCCGGCGTCCGCAAGCGCCCGGGCGGCTTCAGGGAGACGCGCTACAACCTCACGATGGGGCCGCCGCTCCTCGCGCCAGGCTCCCTCGCGCTCGTCGGCGCGATGGGCGTCGTCGCGGCGATTGTCAAACGCGAGCGCTGATGTTCGATCGAGCGGAGCATCTTCCGAGCCGCGGCTTCTCCGATCCGCATGCGGAACTGCCCCGCCAGCGCAAGGGTCTCACGCCGCAGATGCACGGCCGCTACCCCGATTTCGACGTCCTCGCCGAGGCGGATCACTGGGACGAGGTCACGCGTCGCGTCGTGCTCGCGCGCGTGCACGATGTGCCGCCGTTCCGCTTCTTCGACGAGCGAGAGCGGCGGACATTGAAGGCGCTCTGCGACACGCTCCTCGCGCAAGACGCAGAGCCCCGCATCCCCGTCCTCTCGTTCGTCGACGAGAAGCTCTACGAGAACCGCGGAGACGGCTACCAGTTCTTCGACATGCCGTCCGATCAGGAGACGTGGCGGCTGGTCGGGCAGGGTCTCGACGACGAGGCGCGCACGCTCGGTCTCGAGTCGTTCGCCGAGCTCAGCGAGCACCATCGCAACCTGGTCTGCCACCGCTTTGCGAAGGCGGAGCTCACGGGTGGTGTCTGGGCGACGTTGAACGTCTCGCGCGCGTTCGCGACCGTCATGCGCGACATCTGCCAGGCCTTCTACGCGCATCCATGGTCGTGGAACGAGATCGGCTTCGGCGGTCCCGCGTACCCGCGCGGCTACGCGGCGTTCGGCAACCCGGAGCTCGGCGAGCGGGAGTCGTGGGAGGGGGCGGAGGCGGTCGAGCGTGACCCGGTTCCCGACGTGAAGCAGAAGGGGCTGGATTGAGACGCGGATCCTTCGCGATGCCGGACGGGAACGACTCGCCGTTCCTGCTCGACAAGCACAAACGCGGCGTTTCGAACCTGCACCGGATGGCGCGTTATCCGACCTCCGCGCCCGTCGATCTCGTGATCGTCGGAGCGGGGGCCGGCGGACTGACGCTCGCACAGCGGCTCGCGCGCAAGGGGTGGAGGATCGTCGTTCTCGAGAAAGGCCCGTTCTGGGACCCGGACCGCGACTGGGTCTCGGACGAGAAGGGCGCGGGCTCGCTCTACTGGACCGACAACCGGCTGATCGGCGGCACCGACCCGATCAAGCTCGGCAAGAACAACAGCGGCGTCGGCGTCGGCGGCTCGATGACGCACTTCGCGGGCTACACGCCTCGCTTCCACCCGTCCGACTTCGAGACGAAGAAACGAGACGGCGTGGGCGCGGACTGGCCGATCTCGTACTGGGATCTGAAGCCGGCGTTCGAGCGGCTCGAGCGCGAGCTGCCGGTCGCAGGGCAGGACTGGCCTTGGGGGACCCGCACTCGTATCCGCACGACCCGCATCCCGTGTGCGGTGCGGCGCTCAAGGCGTGGGAGGGAGCGCGCAACTGCGGCATCGAGATGCGTGTCGGCCCGGTCTCGATCACCAACGGGTCGTTCGGCAACAGGCCGCACTGCATCTACCGTGGCTTCTGCCTGCAGGGCTGCAAGGTGAACGCAAAGGCGTCGCCGCTCATCACGCACCTGCCCGACGGGATCGAGCACGGTGTCGAGGTTCGCGCCGATTCGATGGTCACGCGCATCGAGCGGAGCGGCGACCGCGTCACCGGGGTGACATACGTGCACGAAGGCAGCGAGGTCTTCCAGCCTGCGGATGCCGTCGCCGTCTGCGGCTACTCGATCGAGTCCCCTCGCCTGCTCCTGAACTCGGAGGTCGGCAACGACTTCGACCAGGTGGGTCGCTACGTGATGGTGCAGGGCGCGACACAGGTCGCGGCCCGCTTTCCCGAGTTGCTGCGCATGTACAAGGCGCCGCCGCCCGAGATCTCGTCCGAGCAGTTCTACGAGACCGACGAGTCGCGCGGCTTCGCGCGCGGCTTCTCGATCCAGACGATCGGCCCGCTGCCGATCGACTGGGCCGAGCACGTGCACGCCGAAGGCCACTGGGGGCACGCCCTTCGCGAGTACATGCGCGACTACAACCACTGGACGGTGATCGGCGTGCTCTGCGAGCTGCTGCCCCAGGCCGAGAATCGCGTCACGCTCGCCGGCCAGACGGACCAGTACGGCCTGCCGGTGGCGGCGTTCAGCTACAGCCTTTGCGACAACGACAAGGCGAACATCGCCTACGCGACGGGGGTGATGCAGGAGATCTGGGAGGACGCCGGCGCGCAGGACACGCTGAAGATCGACCGGTACGCACACCTGGTCGGGGGCTGTCGGATGGGCTTCACGCCGGCGGACTCCGTCGTCGACGCGTCGCACCGCGTCTGGGGCATCCCGAATCTCTTCGTCTGCGACGGAAGCGTCATGCCGACGCAGGGCGCAGCGAATCCGGCGCTCGTGATCATGGCCCTCGCCGACCGGCTCGCAGGGCTTCTCGCCGACAAGCGGCTGGAGGCGGCCGCATAGCGACGCTCGCGAATCCCCGTGACCTCCAGCTGGCCCAGCTCTCCGAGCTCCTCTGGGTCGAGCGCATGCTCGCCTTCGAGGCCATGCCGAAGATGATCGACCAGGTGCGAAACGAGGAGCTTCGCGCTGCGCTCGAGGAGCACCTCGAGCAGACGAAATACCACGCCGCCCGCGTCGAGCAGGCGATCCGCGACGCCGGTGCGGAGCCGATCTCGGCTCGAAGCGCCGCGCTTGCCGGGCTCCTCGACCAGCACAACGCGCAAGAGCTTCCGGATCCCGGCCTGCGCGACCTGCACCACGCCCTTGGCGCGATCCGCGTCGAGCATCTCGAGCTCGGGCTCTACGACGCGCTGGGCCTTCTCGAGGAGAACAGAAGAGAAGAGGAAGACGCGCTGAGGCGGCTCGGCAAGCTCTCGAACAGGTTGCAGTCGTAACGACATTTGGGCCGAACGGCCCATTGCCCACGCAGGCGATCGGAGAGAGGCTGGTCCCGGTGGTCCTGCACGTACTTCTTCTTGCCGGCGGCCTCCTCCCGCTCGCGGCCATGCTCGTCGCGCTCTTCGCAGCCGCCTGGCTGCGTCAAGCGGAGACGGGGCGGCCGAGGACGGAGCGGGGCCGGCGCGAAGCGCTCGCGCCGGCCCGCCGTCAGTAGAGCTACCTCGCGCGCGCCGGCGCCGCTGCCGGGCCGCCGCTGCGTCCCCGCACGGCGTTGATCGGCCGGGCGACGGCCTCGAGCGACTTCCCGGCGGCCTCCACGCCGAGCAGGATCTCGACAATGCCGCCGATCGCCATCATCACGCCGCCGATGACGAACGCGATCGTCACGTAGCTGACGTCGCCGGTCTCGATCAGCTTCCCGAACGTCCACGGGGCGGCGATCGCGATGCCGGTGCCGCACGCGTAGAAGAGCGCGATCGCCATCGCGCGGGTCTCCATCGGGAAGATCTCGCTCACCGTGAGATACGCCGCCGATGCACCCGCCGAGGCGAAGAAGAAGGTGATCGACCAGCAGACGGTCAACGTCGTCGCCGAGAGCGAGCCGTTGTGGAAGAGCCACGCGGTGACGAGCAGGGTCGCGCCGGCGAGAAGGTAGGTCGCCGAGATCATGATCTTCCGGCCGACGGTGTCGAAGAGGGGGCCGAGGATCCACGGCCCGAGCAGGTTCCCGACCGCGAACGGGATGATGTAGAGCGGCGCGTTCGCCTTCGAGGCGTGGAAGAACGTCGTCATGATCGACGTCATCCCGAAGAGCGTCGCGTTGTAGAGCACCGCCTGCGACGCCATCAGCGAGAAGCCGAGGACGCCGCGGCTCGGGTACTCCTTCATCACGTGCTTCGCGATCGAGATGAAGCCGATCGACTCGCGCTGCTCGATCTCGAGCTCCTCGCCTTCCGGCTCCGGGAGGTTCGGATGCGACTTACTGGACCTCCGCCTCGATCTGCTCCACGACGTCCTCCGCCTCCTCGGCACGGCCGTGGGTGAGAAGCCAGCGCGGGCTCTCCGGGACGGTGTTCCGGATGAAGAGGATCCCGAGCGCGAGGATGGCGCCGAGGCCGAAGCCGACGCGCCAGCTGATGTTGTTCCCGAGCGTGTTCAGGAGGACGACCGTCAGGCCTGCGGCGGCGGCGGTGCCGAGCCACCACGAGCTGTTGATCGCGAGCGCGACGCGACCACGCACGCGTGCCGGGACGAGCTCGTCGATCGCCGAGTTGATCGCCGAGTACTCGCCGCCGATGCCCATACCCGCGAGGAAGCGGAAGAGCATGAACGACCAGAAGCTCCACGCGAGGGCGGTCGCGACCGTGAAGAGGAGGTAGACGCCGAGCGTCACCATGAAGAGCTTCTTCCGGCCGAACCGGTCGGTCATGTACCCGAAGAGCAGGGCTCCGGCCACGGCGCCTGCGAGGTAGAAGCTCCCCGCCGCGGTCGCCTGGGCGGTCGAGAAGTGGAGGGTGTCCTTCTCGGTGAGGACGGCCGCGATCGAGCCGACGAGCGTCACCTCGAGCCCGTCGAGGATCCAGGTGATCCCGAGGGCTACGACCACGATCCAGTGCCACCGGCTCCAGGGCAGCCGGTCGAGCCGCGCGGGGATATTCGTCCGCGTCGTCTTTCCCGTGCCCCCCGTGACCCCAAGCTCAGCAGTACTCACCGCTCTCCTCCTTGTCTCGGGATGGTCGCCACCTGAAAAAGAACGGAGAAACGGCTGACCGGGATGCGCGGGGAATCGCTACACTCCGCCGACGCGCGGGGCGCCGTAGCTCAGCTGGTTAGAGCGCTGCACTCATAATGCAGAGGTCGGTGGTTCGAGCCCACCCGGCGCTACTGGAACGCGTTCACCTCGAGGTAGACAAGGAAAATGGCCACCGGAGTCAGAGTCGCAATCACGCTCGCCTGCACCGAATGCAAGCGGCGGAACTATCAGACGGAGAAGTCGAAGCGGAATTCGCCCGACCGGGTCGAGTTCAAGAAGTACTGCCGGTGGTGTGGTCACCACACCCCGCACCGGGAGACTCGCTAACCGGCGATCCGTGATGGCACGGCAGACGCGTCAGCAGCGGCGCGCGCGGCGCGCGCAGCAGGAGCCGGCCCTCGCAGGAGGCCCGCCGCCGCGCGGACCCGCCAAGCCGACGGCGAACGGCGACGCGGAGCCGAACCGCGGCGACCGCCCGAGCGGACGCCCGCGCCGCGCGGACGAGCACGAGAAGCACGGCTTCGGGCCATGGATCTTCGTCCAGGAGTCGGTAGGCGAGCTCAAGAAGGTCGAGTGGCCCTCGAGGCAGGCCGTGATCAGCGGCACGGCGGTCGTCCTGATCGCCTGCGCGATCGTCGGCACCTTCCTCTGGGTGAACGACGAGGTGTGGAAGTACGTCGTCCAGCACCTGCTGCTGCGATAGAGAGGAACGAATGTTTCGCTGGTATGTGATCAACACCTACTCCGGGCACGAGAACAAGGTGAAGGCCAATCTCGAGCACCGGATCGAGTCCATGAACCAACGGCAGCGCTTCCGCCGCGTCGTCGTCCCCACCGAGCAGGTGATCGAGACGAAGGACGGGCAGAAGGTTCAGGCCGAGAAGCGCGTGCTCCCGGGCTACGTGCTCGTGAACATGGACCTGAACGACGACGCCTGGACGGTCGTGAAGAACACGCCGGGCGTCACCGGATTCGTCGGGGCAGGCGCGAAGCCCGTGCCGCTGTCGCAGGTCGAGGTCGACCGGATCCTCCACACCGGAGCCGGGACGTCCGCGCCGGCGCGCGCGCAGGTGGAGTACCAGCTCGGCGAGTCCGTGAAGATCACCTCCGGCCCGCTCGCGGATTTCGACGGCGAGATCACCGACGTGAACCCGGACGCGCAGAAGCTCCAGGTGATGGTGAACATCTTCGAGCGGCAGGTGCCGGTCGAGGTCGGATTCGACAACGTGAAGAAGCTCGACTAAGGGAACCTGACGATGGCGAAGAAAGTCCTGACACTGATCAAGCTGCAGATCCCCGGCGGCCAGGCGAACCCGGCGCCGCCGGTCGGCCCGGCGCTCGGCCAGCACGGCGTGAACATCATGGAGTTCTGCAAGGCGTTCAACGCGCAGACGGCCGACCAGAACGGGCGCATCACCCCGGTCGAGATCACGGTCTTCGAGGACCGCTCGTTCTCGTTCATCACGAAGACGCCGCCGGCCGCCGTCCTCATCAAGGAGGCGCTGCGGATCGACAAGGGATCGGCGGAGCCGAACCGGAACAAGGTCGGCCGGCTCTCGCGCGACCAGGTTCGCCAGATCGCGGAGACGAAGCTCGAGGATCTGAACGCGCGCGACGTCGACCACGCAGCACTGATCATCGCGGGCACCGCGCGAAGCATGGGTGTGGAGGTGGATCTCTAATGGCACACGGAAAGAAATACGAGGAGGCCCGGGGCCGGATCGACCGCGAGTCGGTGTACTCGCCGGTCGAGGCGGTCCGGATGCTCAAGGACTTCCCGGCGGCGAAGTTCGACGAGACGGTCGAGGTGCACTTCCGCCTCGGCCTGAACGTCCGTCACGCCGACGAGCAGCTGCGCGGCACGCTGATGCTGCCGCACGGCACCGGTAAGGAGATGCGGGTCGCGGTCTTCGCCGAAGGCGACAAGGCGCGCGAGGCGCAGGAGGCCGGAGCAGACGTCGTCGGCTCGGCCGACCTCGCCAAGCAGATCGAGGAGGGCTTCACCGACTTCGACGTCGCGATCGCGACGCCGGACCAGATGGGGAACGTCGGCCGCCTCGGCCGGATCCTCGGCCCGCGCGGCCTGATGCCGAACCCGAAGACGGGCACCGTGACGTTCGACATCGCGAAGGCCGTCTCGGACGCGAAGGCGGGCAAGCTCGAGTACCGCACCGACCGCGGCGCGAACGTCCACCTCGCGATCGGGAAGAAGAGCTTCGACGAGCGCGCGCTCGTCGAGAACTACGCGGCCGTGCTCGACGAGATCGTCCGCGCGAAGCCCGCGGCGGCCAAGGGCCGCTACATCCGGCAGATCACGCTGACCTCCACGATGGGCCCCGGGATCCACGTCGATCCCGCGAAGACCCGCGGTATCGTGGAGGACCTGGAGGAGCAGGCAGAAGCCGTTCCTGCATAACCAAGCCCCAACGCCAGAGACAGGAAGCAGCCGCAAGGCAGAGGTCTTCCCGAGGCGGTGCTAGGCAGAGAGATTTCGCATCGCCTCTTCGTCGAGCCCGCCACCGTGCGGGCTCGATCAAATGAAGAGGAGGTGATTCGGTGAAAAAAGAGGACAAGGAGCAGGTCGTCGCCGAGCTGACCGGCCGCCTGCAGAAGGCGGACACGCTGCTCGTCGCGGACTATCGCGGCCTGACGATGCCGCAGATCGACACGCTCCGGAGCCGTCTGCTCGAGTCGGGCGCGCAGTTCCACGTCGTGAAGAACACGCTCACACGGCGTGCGGCGGAAGCCGCCGGCGCGGACGCGTTGCTGGCCCTGCTCGAGGGCCCGAGTGCGATCGCATTCATCGAGGCCGACGGAGACATGGTCGCGGCCGCGAAGGCGTTCGCCGACTCGGCGCGCGACACGCGGATCCTCGTGATCCGCGGCGGCGTCATGTCGGGCCGCACGATGACGGCGGCCGAGGTCGAGAGCCTCGCCACGCTGCCGCCCCTCGAGGTGCTGCGCGGTCAGGTGCTCGGCGCGGTGCTCGGCCCGCTGAACGCAATCGCCGGGCTCGTGAATGCCCCGCTGCAGAACCTGTACGGCCTGATCGACGCACGCATCGAGCAGCTGCAAGAACAGGGTGACACCTCGGCATCGGCGGCACCTGCAGCCGAAGAGGCGCCGGTAGCGGAAGAGGCACCGGTGGCCGAGGAGGCAGCCGAGCCAGAGGCCGCACAGGCGGCCTCGGAGGAGACACCTGAGGAAGCAGATGCATCCACACCGGCGGACGCCACGGCGTCCGCCTCCGACACTACGACTCAAACGACGGAGGACTGACGCAATGGCAGCTGTAGACACCGTATTCGAGCAGCTCGGGAGCATGACGGTCCTCGAGCTGGTCGAGCTGAAGAACAAGATCGAGGAGGAGTGGGGCATCACGGCCGCCGCTCCGGTCGCCGTCGCCGCTCCCGCCGCCGGCGGTGCAGACGGCGGCGCGCCCGCCGAGGAGAAGACGTCGTTCGACGTCGTCCTCACCGAGGCCGGCGGCCAGAAGATCCAGGTCATCAAGGTCGTCCGCGCGGTGACCGGCCTGGGCCTGAAGGAGGCCAAGGACCTCGTCGATTCCGCCCCGAGCCCCGTCAAGGAGGGCGTGAATCAGGAAGAGGCCGACTCGGTCAAGGCGCAGCTCGAAGAGGCCGGCGCCACCGTCGAGCTCAAGTAGTCCCGCCTCTGGCGGAGTGGTTGCAACGGAGGGCGCCGTAGGGCGCCCTCCGGCTTTTCCACGGCCCTGGACGGCCCCGGCCTCCTCCGCGCCACCGGACGGCTGCCCGGCCACCTGAGAACTGGACGCAGCACCGCCTCGGCGCTACGATTCCGTTCGTTCCATTTTCGGCCCTCCCGCCGCAGGCTTCGCTTGCGTGTAGGGGGGCCTCGTCGGTATCCTGGAAGGTTGCGCCGACGTTCCGCCCCTGTGCCGTACTGCCCGCCGTTCCGCACGCCCTCAAACGCCTGAATCTCGCACGTCCCCAAGGGAGGCTTTTTCTTTGACCACGAAGGTCGCTTCGCCCCGCGCGCGCAAGTCTTTTTCCCGTATTGAAAACGTCCTCGACCTCCCCAACCTGATCGACATCCAGAAGGCCTCGTTCCAGTGGTTCCTGGACGACGGCCTTCGCGAGACGATCAACGACATCTCGCCGATCGAGGATTACACCGGCACGCTCGCCGTCGAGTTCGCCGACTACGTGTTCGGCACGCCGCAGTTCACGATCAAGGAATGCCGTGAGAAGGACCTGACCTACCAGGCCCCGCTCTCGATGACGGTCCGCTTCGTCAACAAGGAGACGGGCGAGATCCGCGAGCAGACGGTCTTCATGGGCGACTTCCCGATGATGACCGAGCACGGCACGTTCATCATCAACGGCACCGAGCGCGTCATCGTCACGCAGCTCGTCCGTTCGCCGGGCGCCTACCTGATGGAGCCGAAGGACCCGACGAAGCAGGTCTTCACGGCCAACCTGATGCCGAGCCGCGGCTCGTGGCTCGAGCTCGAGATCGACAAGAAGGGCATCGCCTACGCCCGCATCGACCGGAAGCGCAAGCTCCCGATCACGACGCTCCTCCGCGCCCTCCCGGCCGAGGACCCGTCGACGGGCTTCCAGCTCGACACGTCGACGAACGAGGCGATCCTCGCGCTCTTCGAGAACTCGCCCTACATCGTCAACACCCTCGACAAGGATCCCTCCACCCGCGAGGAGGAGGCCCTGATCGAGGTCTTCAAGAAGCAGCGCCCGGGCGAGCCTCCGACGCTCGACAACGCGCGGAACCTCCTGCGCGCGCTCTTCTTCGACCCCAAGCGCTACGACCTGACGAAGGTCGGCCGTTACAAGCTGAACCAGCGGCTCGGCGTCAACGTGCCTGAGGACGTCCGCGTCCTCACGACCGAGGACATCGTCGCGCTCGTCCGGCGGCTGATCGACCTGCCGGTGAAGCTCGGCCTGCCCGAGGACTCGAAGGACTTCGCGGCCGAGGCGTTCAGCATGCCGCGTGCGCCGATCGCCGCGGAGCTCGACGAGTACGAGCACTTCGGCAACCGCCGGCTCCGCACCGTCGGCGAGCTGATCCAGGAGGCGTTCCGGGTCGGCCTGTACCGCATGGAGCGCGTCGTCCGCGAGCGGATGACGACGGAGGACGTCGACACGATCACGCCGCAGACGATCATCAATATCCGCCCGGTCGTCGCGGCGCTGAAGGAGTTCTTCGGCTCCTCGCAGCTCTCGCAGTTCATGGACCAGACGAACAGCCTGGCCGGCCTCACGCACCGGCGCCGCCTGAGTGCACTTGGGGCAGGTGGACTTACCCGTGAACGGGCTCCGATCGAGGTGCGCGACGTCCACCCGACGCACTACGGCCGCATGTGCCCGATCGAGACGCCGGAAGGCCCGAACATCGGCCTCATCGGCTACCTCGCGTCGTATGCGACGGTCAGCGAGTTCGGCTTCATCCAGACCCCGTACCGCAAGGTCGTCTCGGGCAAGGTCACCGACGAGATCGTCTACCTCGACGCGGTCGAGGAGTCCCGCTACACGATCGCTCAGGCGACGGCGTCGACGGACAAGAACGGGAAGCTTCTCGAGTCGGCCGTGCTCTGCCGTTCGGCCGAGGGCGAGGCCGTCACGGCCGCGCCGAAGGACGTCGAGTTCATGGACGTCGCGCCGGCGCAGATCGTCTCGGTCTCGACGGCGCTCATCCCGTTCCTCGAGCACGATGACGCGAACCGTGCGCTCATGGGCGCGAACATGCAGAGGCAGGCTGTTCCGCTGCTCGTTCGGCAGGCGCCGCTCGTCGGCACCGGCCTGGAGTACCGCGCGGCCGTCGACTCCGGCGACGTCGTCATCGCGGAACAGGCGGGCACCGTTGTCGACGTCGACGCCGACCGTATCGTCGTCGAGGGCAAGGACGGCAGGAACACGTACACGCTGACGAAGTTCATGCGCTCGAATCAGGGAACGCTCATCCACCACAAGCCGGTGGTGCGCCTGAACGACCGGGTGGACGCGGGCCAGGTTCTCGCAGACGGCAGCTCGACCGACGACGGCGAGCTCGCGCTCGGCGCCAACCTGCTCGTCGCATTCATGCCGTTCGAGGGCTTCAACTTCGAGGACGCGATCGTCCTCAGCGAGCGGCTTGTCAAGGACGACATCCTCTCGTCGATCCACATCCACGAGTACGAGATCGATGCGCGCTCCACGAAGCTCGGCGACGAGGAGATCACGCGCGACATCCCGAACCGCTCGGAGGAGTCGCTTGCGCAGCTCGACGAGCGCGGCGTCGTGCGCATCGGCGCCGAGGTCGGCTCGGGCGATCTCCTTGTCGGCAAGGTGACGCCGAAGGGCGAGACCGAGCTGACCGCGGAGGAGAAGCTGATCCGCGCGATCTTCAAGGAGAAGGCCCGCGAGGTCCGCGACACGAGCCTCAAGGTGCCGCACGGTGAAGGCGGCGTCGTCATCGACGTCAAGACGTTCTCACGCGACGCCGGCGACGACCTGTCGCCGGGCGTGAACGAGCTCGTCCGTGTCTACGTCGCGAAGAAGCGCAAGATCGCGGAGGGCGACAAACTCGCCGGCCGCCATGGGAACAAGGGCGTCATCTCGCGGATCGTCGCCGAGGAGGACATGCCGTTCCTCCCCGACGGCCGGCCCGTCGACATCATCCTGAACCCGCTCGGCGTGCCGAGCCGCATGAACATCGGCCAGGTGCTCGAGACGCACCTCGGCTGGGCTGCCGCGCACGGCGTTTTCCACGAGAACGGCGAGCGGAACGCCGAGGTCGACTGGCGACACCGCCGGCAGATCATCAACGGCGGCAACCCGAGCCCGGTGGCGACCCCGGTCTTCGACGGCGCGACTCCGGTCGACGTCGACGAGGCGCTCATCGAGTACACGAAGCAGAACGCCGACTCGCCGATCCAGATTCTCGTCGACGAGAAGCGGGCCGAGGGTCGGAAGTGCTCGGGCAAGGTGCAGCTCTACAACGGCCGCACCGGTGAGCCGTTCGAGCAGAAGATCACCGTCGGCTACATGTACATCCTGAAGCTCCTCCACCTCGTGGACGACAAGATCCACGCGCGCAGCACCGGCCCGTATTCGTTGGTCACTCAGCAGCCCTTGGGCGGAAAAGCACAGTTCGGCGGCCAGCGCTTCGGCGAGATGGAGGTGTGGGCGCTCGAGGCGTACGGCGCCGCGTACACCCTCCAGGAGATGCTCACCATCAAGTCCGACGACACGGTCGGGCGCGTGAAGGCCTACGAGGCGATCGTCAAGGGCGAGAACATCGCCGAGCCGTCGATCCCCGAGTCCTTCAAGGTGCTCCTGAAGGAGATGCAGTCGCTCGCGCTCGACGTGCACGTGCTCTCCGACACCGGCCCGAGGTCGAGGTGCGCGAAGAGGAGGACGAGCTTCTCCGCGCAGCCGAGGAGCTCGGCATCGACCTCTCGCCCGGCTCGCTCCGGGCCGTCGGCCGCCAGCCCACCGCGGAAGAGACCGAGGAGGGCCAGGAGCGCGTCGACCAGGACGGTGAACTCGCATTGCCGGCCGACGAGGCTCTCGGCGATCTCGACGACGTCGAGGTCTCCGAAGGCGAGGAGGCCGTAGAGGAAGCGGACGCGGAGGTCGGCGCCATGGGCGACGCGGACCTCGTTGACCTCGAGCTCGAAGACTGAGCTACCGAAGACCAAGAAGGGACTGAGGAGAGAACTTGATCGACATCAATGACTTCGACGCGATCCGTATCGGACTCGCGTCGAGCAAGCAGATCCGCGACTGGTCTTCGGGTGAGGTCACGAAGCCGGAGACGATCAACTACCGCACGCTCAAGCCCGAGCGCGACGGCCTGTTCTGCGAGCGCATCTTCGGGCCGACCCGCGACTGGGAGTGCTACTGCGGCAAGTACAAGCGCGTCCGCTACAAGGGCATCATCTGCGAGCGCTGCGGCGTCGAGGTGACGCGGCAGAAGGTGCGCCGCGAGCGCATGGGTCACATCGACCTCGCCGCGCCGGTCTCGCACATCTGGTTCTTCAAGGGCGTGCCGAGCCGCATCGGCTACCTGCTCGACATCGCACCGCGCGAGCTCGAGAAGGTCCTGTACTTCGCTGCGTCGATCGTCACCGCGGTCGACGTCGAGAAGCGCGCGGCCGACCTCAACGCGCTCGAGGACCAGGTCAAGGGCGAGTCCGAGCGCATCGACGTCGACCGCGACGAGGCGCTCGCCGCGCTCGAGGACCGCCTTGCCCGCCGCCGCGACTTCTTCGCGAAGGGCAAGGAGCGGAACTTCGACGAGGACGACGACTTCTGGGTCCGCGGCCTGAACAACTGGGCCGAGGAGCAGGCGCTGCCGACGCTCGAGGACGCGCGCAAGCTCGTCAACGGGCTGCTCGTCGAGCTCGTCCCGCAGATCACGACGGAGGACTCGAAGAAGATCCGCGAGCTCGTCCGCAACGCGGCGATCCGCGACGACCGCAAGCTCGCCCCGCGCGAGCTCGAGCAGGTCGCCGTCGGCCGGCGAGCAGATCCTCGCCGTCGATCCAGCCGCTCGAGAAGGACCTCGCGAAGGCGACGGGCGCGAAGAAGGGCGCGATCACGAAGCACATCCATCGCGTCGTCGACTCGCTGCTCGAGGGCGACGGAGATCCACGCGGACGACGTCGCAGCTCGTCTCGGGCGTCGACGTGAAGAACCTCGACAAGGCGCGCGAGCTCGGCAACGGCCTGCTCCGCGACGTCGTCGACACGTGGGAAGAAGGCCAGGACATCCGCGAGCTCACGAACGACCTCTGCCTGCGCACCGACGGTCGCATCCAGAAGGAAGACCTCGACGCGATCATCCAGTGGGCGCTGAAGGTCCGCGAGATGTACCTCGACATCGAGTCCCGCCGCGAGGACGCGCGCGAGGCCGTCGGTCGACTCGGTCCGCCGCCTCGAGCAGACGTGGCAGCTCTTCCGCGAGCTCGAGCCGAAGATGATCGTCAACGACGAGCAGATCTTCCGCGAGCTCAAGGACCGCTTCGGGTCGCCGTACGGCTTCGGCGTCTACTTCCGCGGCGGCATGGGTGCGGAGGCGATCCGCGACCTGCTCAAGGACCTCGACCTCGACGAACGAGGCCGCGAGCCTGCGCGAGCAGATCCGCACCGGCAAGGGCCAGAAGCAGCAGCGCGCGATCAAGCGCCTGAAGGTCGTCTCGGCGTTCGTCACCTCCGAGAACAAGCCCGAGTGGATGATCCTCGAGGCCGTGCCGGTGATCCCGCCGGAGCTCCGCCCGATGGTGCAGCTCGACGGTGGCCGCTTCGCGACCTCCGACCTGAACGACCTCTACCGCCGCGTGATCAACCGGAACAACCGCCTCAAGCGGCTGCTCGATCTCGGCGCGCCGGAGATCATCGTCAACAACGAGAAGCGCATGCTGCAGGAGGCCGTCGACGCGCTGTTCGACAACGGCCGCCGCGGCCGCGCGGTGACGGGCCCGGGCAACCGCCCGCTCAAGTCGCTCTCCGACATGCTGAAGGGCAAGCAGGGCCGGTTCCGCCAGAACCTGCTCGGCAAGCGCGTCGACTACTCCGGCCGCTCGGTCATCGTCGCCGGCCCGCACCTGAAGCTGCACCAGTGCGGCCTGCCGAAGCTGATGGCGCTCGAGCTCTTCAAGCCGTTCATCATGAGCCGGCTCGTCGAGCGGAAGATCGTCCAGAACATCAAGGCGGCGAAGCGGCACGTCGACCAGATGCAGGGCGAGGTCTGGGACATCCTGGAAGAGGTCATCCAGGAGCACCCGGTGCTCCTGAACCGCGCGCCGACGCTCCACCGCCTCGGCATCCAGGCGTTCGAGCCCACGCTCGTCGAGGGCAAGGCGATCCAGGTGCACCCGCTCGTCTGTCACGCGTTCAACGCGGACTTCGACGGCGACCAGATGGCCGTCCACGTGCCGCTGTCGGCGGAGGCGCAGGCCGAGGCGCGCATCCTGATGCTCTCGGCGAACAACATCCTCTCGCCGGCGTCGGGCCGCGCGCTCGCGACGCCGACGCAGGACATGGTGCTCGGGTCGTACTACCTCACCTACTCCGACCAGAACTTCGACGAGCTGACGCGTCGAAGACTGGACCCGCGCCCGAAGCGGTTCCGCACGGAGGAGGAGGTCGAGTTCGCGCTCGACGCGAAGCAGATCGAGATCCAGACGCCGATCGAGTACCTGTGGGAGGGCGAGCTCGTCGCTCACCACCGCAGGCCGCGTGATCTTCAACGCGGAGATCGACCGCGCGCTCCGGGATGCGGTCGGCGAGCTCGACGGCGAGTACACGACGTACCACGACTTCCTCAACCGCACGCTCTCGAAGAAGGAGCTCGGCGACTTCATCTCGACGCTCGTCGACGAGTACGGCGCGCACGCGGTCGCCGTCGTCCTCGACACGATCAAGGACCTCGGGCTTCCACTACGGCACGAAGGCCGGCGTCACGATCTCGAAGAACGACGTCGTCATCCCGCCGGAGAAGGAGACGATCCTCGCCGAGTACGAGGAGCGCGTCGACGAAGGTCGAGCAGGCGTACGAGCACGGCCTCATCACCGAGTCCGAGCGTCACGAGTCGATCGTGAACATCTGGACGGAGGCGACGGAGACGGTCGCCGAGGCGATGGTCGCGAACCTGAACGAGCTGAACCCGATCTACATGATGGCCAACTCCGGCGCCCGCGGCTCGTTCGCGCAGCTCCGCCAGCTCGCCGGCATGCGCGGCCTGATGGCGAATCCGAAGGGCGAGATCATCGAGCGCCCGATCAAGGCCAACTTCATGGAAGGCCTGTCGGTGCTCGAGTACTTCATCTCGACGCACGGCGCCCGCAAGGGCCTCGCCGACACGGCGCTCCGCACGGCCGACTCGGGCTACCTGACGCGGCGTCTCGTCGACGTCTCGCAGGACGTGATCATCCGCGAGCCGGACTGCAAGACGAAGGAGTTCGTCGAGCTGCCGCTCTTCCTGCCGGACGGCCTGAACAAGAGCGTCGCCGCGCGCATCCTCGCGGAGGACATCTACAAGCCGCTCGCGTCCGGCAAGCCGGGCAAGACGCTGATCGCCGAGAAGGGCGAGGAGATCACGATGCCGCGCCTGCGCGAGATCGTCGAGGAGCTCGGCGAGTACGCCGAGGACTTCGTCGTCCCGGTGCGCTCGGTGCTGAAGTGCAAGGCCGAGGTCGGCGTGTGCCAGGCGTGCTACGGCACGTTCCTCGCAACCGGCGAGATGTCGGAGATCGGCGACGCGGTCGGCATCATCGCCGCGCAGTCGATCGGCGAGCCGGGCACGCAGCTGACGATGCGGACGTTCCACACCGGCGGCGTCGCCGGCGCGGACATCACGCACGGCCTCCCGCGCGTCGTCGAGATCTTCGAGGCGCGGAACCCGAAGGGCGCCGCGCAGCTCGCGGAGATCGACGGCACGATCGACATCGAGGAGACCGAGCGGCAGATCAAGATCACGATCGTCGCCGACACCGGCAACGAGGAGGACGACAAGTCGTACACCGTCCCGCGCCGCACGCGCCTGCTCGTCACGAAGGGCCAGAACGGTCGAGGCGGGCGACGCGCTGCACGAGGGCTCGATCAGCCCCGGCCGACCTGCTGCGCCTGAAGGGCTACACGGCGGTCGAGCTGTATCTCGTCGACCAGGTGCAGAAGGTCTACAAGTCGCAGGGCGTCGAGATCCACGACAAGCACATCGAGCTGATCGTCCGGCAGATGCTGAAGAAGGTGCGCGTCGACAACGCGGGCGGCACCGACCTGCTGCCGGGCCAGCTCGTGGACAAGCTCGTGCTCGACCGCGAGAACGCGCGCGTCAAGAAGGAGAAGGGCAAGGACCAGGCGACGTGGGAGCCGCTGATCCTCGGGATCACGAAGGCCTCGCTCGCGACCGAGTCGTTCCTCTCCGCCGCGTCGTTCCAGGAGACGACGAAGGTGCTCACCGACGCGGCGATCGAGGGCAAGGTCGACCGGCTGCTCGGCCTGAAGGAGAACGTCATCATCGGGAAGCTCATCCCGGCGGCGACGGGCCTGAAGCGGTACCGGCAGATCGAGATCCGCCCGTCGCGACAAGGTGCCCGGTGACCGCCTACCAGCGGCCGCAGACCGAGGAGCAGCTGCTCGCCGCGCTCGAGGAGATCGAGTCCGGCGACGGACGGGCGCCGGCCTCGCAGGCCTCGGCCTCGACTTCGGCGGCACGCCCGACCTGACGGACGACGACGGCCCGGTCAACCCGATTGCGGCGGATCGGAGCCGCGCGACGCGATCGAGGCCGAGGAAGTGCCCGAGGTCGACTCGCCGCTCGACAGCGAGTCGTAACGTTCCCAGTCATTCGGGTGATGGACTCCGTTCGGTTGATGTAAAGAGGGCGGCGGCGCAAGCCGCCCCCTTTGCTACTCCTGTCTCCGGGTCGGTTGTCGTGAAGAAGCTTCTCCTTCTTCATTGCACTGCGTGTTCGCCGCGTCCGCGTCGGCTGCGACGCCGCGCGCCACGTGCGCCGGCGCCGTACGCGGGTCAGTGCGGCCTGCCCGTCGACGCAGCCGATCTGGGCCGAGTTCGGGCAGACCTATCTCGAGCCCGTCTTCGGCAGGCCGGGCGTCGTCGTCGGCGCGTCGACCGGCGACTGGCCGGCGCACATGCGCTCGCTCGGAGCGGGCACCGTCTACTTCGACCTGAACCTCAAGAACCGCGTCGGCACGCCGACGAAGCCGACCGACCCGTCGACGATGGCCGACCGCGCGCAAGCGGCTGTACGACTTCGCCGTCGACGCAGACCGGCTGCCCGACCCCGGTCGTCGTCTTCAACGAGCTCGCAGGCCCCGGTCTCGTGACGCCGTGGTCGGACACGAACGCGCAGTACCGCGCGAACGTGCTCTCGCTGCTGCAGCACATCGCTGCGCTCGGCGCGCGGCCGGTGCTGCTTCTGCCGGCGAAGATCTACGCGGGCGGCGACGCCCTCGTCTGGTGGCAGCAGGTGGCGGCGGTCGCCGAGATCGTGCGCGAGATCTACGTGCCTGCGACGGCGACCTGGAAGCAGGGCGTCGTGCTCGGCAACCGCACGCTGCGCGAGCGCTACCGCGACGCGATCTCGGACCTGACGTCGATCGGCATCCCGGCGAACAAGGTCGGGCTCATGGTCAGCTTCGCGACGACGAAGGGCTTCGGCGGCCGGAACGGCCTCGAGCCGGTGGGAGCGTGGTACCAGGTGGTGAAGTGGCAGGCGCTCGCAGCGAGGCAGGTCGCCGCGGAGACCGGCATCGCGTCGGTCTGGTCGTGGGGCTGGGGGAGATGGAGCGTCGGCGAGCAGGATCCCGACAAGGGCCACGCGGCCTGCGTCTGGCTGTGGGCGCGGGACCAGCATCTGTGCGACGCGCCGAAGCAGCTCGGGCCGCAGTTCGACACGATCTCCGCAGGACGGCCAGCTGAGCGTCGCTGCCGGCGAGCGCGCAGTGCCTCATCGGGACGCGGAGCGATCACGAACGCGGCGATCCAGCAGCTGCAGGCGCTTGACCGGCGACCGCGACACCGCGTACAGCGCGCTCTTCGAGCGCTTCGTCGAGTCGAACCAGACGCCGGTCTCGACGAAGCGCGTGCTGCAGGCGGAGCAGGCGGTGATCCGGCAGAGCTTCGGCGGCACGCGTGCGGCGTACGTCGCCGCGCTGCGTGCAGCGCACGCGAACGTCTCCGTCGCACGCGGCGTGCTCGGCGACGAGCTTCGCCGCGCCGCAGGTGCAGCAGACGCATGCCGGGCGGAACGCCGACGCCGACGAGATCCAGACCTTCTACGAGTCGTATCCCGATCTGTCGGTGCGGCTCGTGCAGTCGCGAAGCCGTTCCCGTCGTGGCTCGGCGCATGTCGTCGGGGAAGGGCCGAAGGGATTCGCGCTCTCGGAGGTCGCTCCGGCGCGCATCTTCGACCTCCGGCGCGGGCAAGGCGGCGGTCGTGCGACGAGCGAGGGCTCGTTCACCGTGAAGCCGCTCGACGACGCGCTTCCGCTCGGCGCGGTCCCGCTCGGCAAGGCGACGCCGGCGATCAAGGCTGCGCTTCGCTGTTCAACCGCGGCGAGGCCTTCGAGAAGTGGACGGTCGGTAAGCAACGTGCCGCGCTGAATACCGCGATCTGCGCGAAGGACGATCTCCCGCAACCGTCGGCCGTCGACCTGACGTCCTACCTGCCGTTCCTCAAGCTCGGCTGAGTCCTTCCTCGCGGAATGAATTCCGGGGACGGTTAGCCCGAGCGCCGGTCGCTTGCCTCCGCAACTTCCGCGCCGGCACCGACTTTCTCCACGATCATGTAGCGCCCGTTCGCGCCCACGACCCGCTCGACCTCCGGGAACACGTGGCCTGGGAAGACCAGGAGGTCCGCGCGTTCAGCCGCACCGCCTCGTACTCGTGCAATTGCGCGCTGACGACCATCGCGCAGTCCATGTCGGCACACTCGCAGACCCACTCCGCATCGACGCCTGCTGTCTCTTCGAACGCCTGATTGAGCGCCTCGATCTGCTCGTTCACGACACGGTAGAGCGACTGGTTTGCAGCCAGACGCTGTTCGCGCAAACGCTCATGCTCTGTCATGACGACCCTTCCTCCGTGCGATACCAGTGTCAGGCGACGCCGGCCGGAGGAAGACCGCGGGCACTCGGCGTCCGAGACGCTCGGTGCTGTGGTAAGGGCACTCGTGGAGGCCCTCCGACCATTCAGTGTAGACCCCCTTTCGCACCCGGCCCCGCTGCCGCGAAATGACACGCCGGAACGTCCAGGAACCGCGCAACCATGCCGCTTCGTCTGCCCCGGGGCCTGTTTGACGGCCCCTGGCTGCGTCGGTACCATGCCGCGGGCCGAACGGCAGGAGCTTTGCCGCCCCAGCCGCTCGGGATCCCACCTATATGCCGCACCCTACGAACTGGATTAGGGAGAAGATCTAGACCCGTGCCGACTGTCAATCAACTCGTTCGCAAAGGCCGGAAGCCGCCGGTCTCGAAGAACAAGACCCCTGCGCTCGCGGGATCCCCGCAGAAGCGCGGCGTCTGCACGCGCGTCTACACGACGACGCCGAAGAAGCCGAACTCGGCGCTCCGCAAGGTCGCCCGCGTCCGGCTCACGAACGCGATGGAGATCGGCGCCTACATTCCGGGCGAGGGACACAATCTTCAGGAGCACTCGGTCGTGCTCGTCCGCGGCGGCCGCGTCAAGGACCTCCCGGGCTTCCGCTACAAGATCATCCGCGCTGCGCTCGACACGGGTGGCGTCGCGGACCGCAAGCAGGCACGCTCGAAGTACGGCGCCAAGAAGGGGTCGAACTAATGCCGCGCCGCGCCGAAGTCCAGGCTCGCGTTGCCGAGCCGGATGCGATCTACAGCTCGCAGCTCGTCACCCAGGTGATCAACAAGGTGATGCTCGACGGCAAGAAGTCGATCGCCGAGCAGATCGTCTACGAGGCACTGGAGACGGTGGGCACGAAGACCGGCCGGCCGCCGGTCGAGGTACTCGAGCAGGCCGTGAAGACGGTCACCCCGGTCCTCGAGGTTCGCGGCCGCCGAGTCGGCGGTGCGAACTATCAGGTACCGGTCGAAGTGCCGCAGCGCAGGGCCCGCACGCTCGCCGTGCGCTGGCTCGTCACCTATGCGCGCGAGCGCCGCGAGAAGGGCATGTCGAACAAGCTGGCAAACGAGATCATGGACGCGCTGAACCAGCAGGGCGGGGCGTTCAAGCGCAAGGACGACGTCTACCGGATGGCGCAGGCGAACAAGGCGTTCGCGCACTACCGCTGGTAGGGCGAAGAGAGGAAAAGATTTGAGCACCAAGGAACAGACAGCCGTAGCGCTCGACCGCGTCCGCAACATCGGGATCATGGCCCATATCGATGCGGGCAAGACCACGACGACCGAGCGGATCCTTTACTACACCGGCCGCACCCACAAGATGGGCGAGGTCCACGAGGGCGCGGCGACGATGGACTGGATGGCCCAGGAGCAGGAGCGCGGCATCACGATCACGTCGGCTGCGACGACCGCGTTCTGGCGCGACCATCGGATCAACATTATCGATACGCCCGGGCACGTGGACTTTACCGTCGAGGTGGAGCGGAGCCTGCGCGTCCTCGACGGCGCCGTCGCCGTCTTCGACTCGGTCGCCGGCGTGCAGCCGCAGTCCGAGA
The DNA here is from genome assembly GCA_963794045.1 of uncultured Actinomycetes bacterium. Classification (GTDB taxonomy): domain Bacteria; phylum Actinomycetota; class Thermoleophilia; order Gaiellales; family Gaiellaceae; genus Palsa-739. The sequence goes on along the minus strand of CAWCCJ010000006.1, from coordinate 266,218 downwards.
CGGTCTGGCGCCAGGCCGACAAGTACAAGGTCCCGCGGATCGCGTTCATCAACAAGATGGATCGCACCGGCGCGAACTTCTTCGCCGCCGTCCAGTCCATGCGCGACCGCCTCGGCGCCAACCCGGTGCCGATCCAGATCCCGATCGGCCAGGAGGACGGCTTCCAGGGCGTCGTCGACCTCGTCGAGAACCAGGCGATCATCTACAAGGACGACCTCGGCCAGGAGTTCGAGGTCACCGAGATCCCCGCGGAGCTCAGCGAGCAGGCCCACGAGTACCACCACCAGTTGATCGACACGATCTCGCACTTCGACGACGAGGTGCTCGAGGCGTACATCGAGGACGAGACCTCGGTGACGCCGGAGATGATCAAGCGTGCGCTTCGCGCCGGCACGATCGCCGACGAGATCACTCCGGTGCTCCTCGGCTCGGCGTTCAAGAACAAGGGCGTGCAGCCCCTGCTCGACGCCGTCATCGACTATCTGCCGAGCCCGCTCGACGTTCCCCCGGTGACGGGCATCGACCCCAAGACCGAATCGGAGCAGCAGCGCGAGGCGGCGCCAGATGCGCCGTTCAGCGCGCTCGCGTTCAAGGTCATGTCGGATCCCTACGTGGGCAAGCTCACGTACTTCCGCGTCTACTCCGGCACCCTCAAGGCCGGCGACCGCGTCCTCAACACGACGACGGGCAAGAGCGAGCGCATCAGCCGCATCCTGCAGATGCATGCGAACCACCGCGAGGAGCGCGACTCGATCATGGCGGGCGAGATCGCCGCGGGCGTCGGCCTCAAGGCGACGACGACGGGCGACACCCTCGCCGAGGAGAAGGCGCCGATCGTCCTGGAGTCGATGACGTTCCCCGAGCCGGTGATCTCGGTCGCAGTCGAGCCGAAGTCGAAGGGCGACCAGGACAAGCTCGGCACCGGCTTGCAGCGCCTCGCCGAGGAGGATCCCACCTTCCGCGTCGCGACCGACGAGGAGACGGGGCAGACGCTCATCTCCGGGATGGGCGAACTGCACCTCGAGATCATCGTCGACCGCCTGAAGCGCGAGTTCAACGTCGACGCGAACGTCGGCCGCCCGCAGGTCGCCTACCGCGAGACTGCCGGCAAGGACGTGGAGAACATCCGCGAGAAGTTCGTCCGCCAGACCGGCGGCTCGGGCCAGTTCGCGGACGTCGTCATCAACCTGCGTGCGCAGGAGCCCGGCAAGGGCTACGAGTTCAGCGACAAGATCACGGGTGGCAAGATCCCGAAGGAGTACATCCCCGCGGTCAACTCCGGCATCAAGGAAGCGATGGACGCAGGTGTGCTCGCCGGCTACCCCGTCGTCGACGTGGCGATCGAGCTCGTCGACGGGTCGTACCACGAGGTCGACTCGAGCGAGCGCGCATTCAAGATCGCCGGTTCGATTGCGTTCAAGGAGGCCCTCAAGCGCTCGAAGCCGAAGCTGCTCGAGCCGATGATGGCCGTCGAAGTTACGACGCCGGAGGAGTACCTCGGCGACGTGATGGGCAATTTGAACAGCCGCCGCGGCCGCATCGAGTCGATGGGCCCCGTCGGGAACGCGCAGGTCGTCAAGGCAGTCGTGCCGTTGTCGGAGATGTTCGGCTACTCGACCGATCTTCGGTCGATGACGCAGGGCAGGGCCGTGTTCCACATGGACTTCGACCGGTACGAGGAAGTACCCCCGTCTATCGCGAGCGACATCGTCGACACTCGCGGCTAACTCGGAATCGTAAGGAGAGCAGGGAGCCACTTATGGCCAAGCAGAAGTTCGAGCGCACGAAGCCGCACGTCAACGTCGGCACCATCGGTCACATCGACCACGGCAAGACGACTCTCACCGCTGCGATCACGAAGGTGCTCGCCGAGAAGAGCGGCGGCACGGCCGTCGCCTTCGACGAGATCGACAAGGCGCCCGAGGAGCGGCAGCGCGGCATCACGATCAACACCGCGCATGTCGAGTACGAGACGGATAACCGCCACTACGCGCACGTCGACTGCCCGGGGCATGCTGACTACATCAAGAACATGATCACGGGCGCCGCGCAGATGGACGGCGCGATCCTGGTGGTCTCGGCGGCCGACGGCCCGATGCCGCAGACGCGTGAGCACATCCTGCTCGCCCGCCAGGTGGAGGTGCCGGCGATCGTCGTCGCCCTCAACAAGGCCGACATGGTCGACGACGCCGAGCTGCTCGAGCTCGTCGAGCTCGAGGTGCGCGAGCTCCTTTCCAAGTACGAGTTCCCCGGCGACGACATCCCGATCATCCAGGTTTCGGCGCTGAAGGCGCTCGAGGGGGACGCGGAGTGGACACCGAAGATCCTCGAGCTGATGGAGGCGGTCGACTCCTACATCCCGGAGCCGACGCGCGACGTCGACAAGCCGTTCCTGATGCCGATCGAAGACGTCTTCACGATCACCGGTCGCGGCACCGTCGTCACGGGCCGCATCGAGCAGGGCAAGATCGAGTCGGGCAACGAGGTCGAGATCGTCGGGATCCACCCGCAGGTCGCGAAGACCGTCGTCACCGGGCTCGAGATGTTCCAGAAGACGCTCGATTACGCCCAGGCGGGCGACAACGCGGGCGTGCTGCTCCGCGGCACGAAGCGCGACGAGGTGGAGCGCGGCCAGGTGCTTGCGAAGCCGGGCTCGATCACCCCGCACACGCACTTCAAGGCCGAGGTGTACGTCCTCTCGAAGGAGGAGGGCGGCCGCCACACGCCGTTCTTCAACAACTACCGCCCGCAGTTCTACTTCCGCACGACGGACGTGACGGGCGCCGTGAAGCTGCCGGAGGGCCAGGAGATGGTCATGCCGGGCGACAACACGAACATGGAGATCGAGCTCATCCAGCCGATCGCCATGGATCAGGGTCTCCGCTTCGCGATCCGCGAGGGCGGCCGCACCGTGGGTGCGGGCGTCGTCACCGAGATCATCAAATAAGTAACGACGACTGAAGTGAAGGGAGGCGCCGGTGCCACAGCAGAAGATCCGTATAAGGCTGAAGGGCTATGACCATCAGCAGGTCGACAAGTCCGCGAAGGACATCGTCGACACGGCTCAGCGCACCGGCGCCACCATCACCGGACCCGTGCCGCTGCCGACGGAGAAGAACGTGTACTGCGTGATCCGCTCGCCGTTCAAGGACAAGGACTCGCGGGAGCACTTCGAGATCCGGACGCACAAGCGGCTGATCGACATCCACTCGCCAACCCCGAAGACGGTCGACTCGCTGATGCGGCTCGACCTCCCGGCCGGCGTCGACATCGAGATCAAGCTGTAGCCATGAAAGGCATTGTCGGCAGAAAGCTCGGAATGACCAGCCTCTTCGACGAGGAGAGCGGCGCCGTGACCGCGGTGACCGTGATCGAGGCGGGCCCGTGCCCGGTCGTCGCCGTGCGCACGCCGGACGCGGACGGCTACGAGGCCGTCCAGCTCGCGTACGAGCAGGTCGCCGATCGCAAGATCTCGAAGGCCGAGCGCGGCCACCTGGGCAAGAACGGGGTCGACACCGCGTACCGCCACCTGATCGAGTTCCGCGGGCACTTCGCGGAGGCGGTGCAGGGTGAGAACGTCACCGTCGAGATCTTCGAGCCCGGCGAGAAGATCAAGGTCGCGGGGATCGGGATCGGCAAGGGCTTTCAGGGCACGATCAAGCGCCACAACTTCCATCGCGGCCCCGTCACGCACGGCTCGCACAACATCCGCAAGCCAGGCTCGATCGGGGCGTCCGCGACGCCGTCGCGCGTGTTCAAGGGGATGAAGATGGCAGGCCACATGGGCGGCAAGCGCGTGACGCAGGTCGGCCTCACCGTGCACTCCGTCGATGCGGAGCGCAATCTGCTCCTCGTCAAGGGGGCTGTGCCCGGACCGAAGAACGGCGTCGTCGAGATCAGACTGGACGCACGCTGATGGCGGCACTCAAGGCTCCCATTCTGAATGCTTCCGGAGGGGGCGGCGCGTCCGATGTCTCGCTCGACGAGGGGGTGTTCGGCTCCGAGGTGAAGGCGCATCTGGTGCACGAAGCCGTGCGCTCGGAGCAGAACGCGAGGCGCCAGGGCACGCAGGCAGCGAAGAGCCGCGGCCTCGTGTCCGGCGGCCGCGCGAAGCCGTGGCGCCAGAAGGGCACCGGCCGCGCGCGCCAGGGCACGATCCGCGCGCCGCAGTTCACAGGCGGCGGCGTCGCATTCGCCCCGAGCCCTCGCGGCTACGAGGTTAAGGTCAACAAGAAGGCGTTGAAGGCCGCGCTTCGCAGCGCGCTCTCGGACCACGCGAACGCCGGAACCATCGCCGTCATCGACGGCGGCTTCGACGCCCCGTCGACGAAGCAGGCGTCGCAGCTCCTTGCAGACTGGGGCCAGGCCACGCCGACGCTCGTCGTCATCCACGAGGACGAGGAAGCGCTCGCGAAGTCCTTCCGCAACCTCGATCGCGTCGTCGTCACGGTTCCGTCGGAGCTCGAGGTGACGCAGGTCGTGTGGGCGCGCTCGCTTCTCGTGAGCCAGGCTGCGCTCGACGCCGTGCAGGCGAGGGCGCAGAACCCGAAGGAACAGTCATGAGCTTGCATCCGTCGCAGGTGCTGATCAGGCCCGTGATCTCCGAGAAGAGCTACGAGCAGATCCAGTCGAACCAGTACACCTTCCACGTCCACCAGGACGCGCACAAGACGCAGGTCCGCCAGGCCGTCGAGCAGCTCTTCGAAGTCAAGGTCGAGCGCGTGAACATCATCAAGGTGCAGGCGAAGCCGAAGCGCCGCGGGCAGTTCCGCGGCACGAAGCCGGGCTGGAAGAAGGCCGTCGTCCAGCTCCGCGCCGGCGACACGATCGAGATCTTCGAAGGAGCGCAGCTGTAGTGGTCACCTCCCGCGCACATCGCACGCTGTCTGCGGCTGCAAACCGGCGCATCGCCGCGTCCTCAGTCGCGCCCGTGGCCTCCGGCCACGAACGCTCCCTGCGTCCTTGCGCTGCTTGGTTTTCGCCGAGCCAGCGCACGATCCGCACGAGAGGTAACCACTGATGCCGATCCGTCGCTACAAGCCCACGTCAGCAGGCCGCCGCTTCATGTCCGTGTCCACCTTCGAGGAGGTCACGAAGACGAAGCCGGAGAAGAGCTTGCTCGAGCCGGTCACGAAGAAGGGCGGCCGCAACAACAACGGCCGCATCACGACGCGCCATCAGGGCGGCGGCCACAAGCGCCGCTACCGCGTCATCGACTTCAAGCGCTTGAAGGACGGCGTCCCGGCGAAGGTCGCTGCGATCGAGTACGACCCGAACCGCTCTGCGCGCATCGCGCTGCTGCACTACGCGGACGGCGCGAAGGCGTACATCCTCGCGCCGACGAACCTGCGTGTCGGGGCGACCGTCGAGTCGGGTCCGAACGCGGACATCAAGGTCGGTAACGCCCTCCCCCTCGAGAACATCCCCACCGGCACGCTCGTGCACAACGTCGAGCTGAAGCCGGGCGGCGGCGCGAAGATGGCGCGCTCGGCAGGCTCGGGCATTCAGCTCGTCGCGAAGGACGGCCCGCACGCGGTGCTCCGTCTTCCGTCCGGCGAGATGCGCCGCGTCCTCCTCACGTGTCGCGCGACGGTCGGCCAGGTCGGCAACGTCGACCACCAGAACATCAACTGGGGCAAGGCCGGGCGCAACCGCTGGAAGGGCAAGCGACCGGCGGTGCGCGGCTCCGCGATGAACCCGGTCGACCACCCGCACGGCGGTGGCGAAGGCAAGTCGAAGGGCGGCCGGCATCCGGTCACGCCGTGGGGCGTGCCGACGCTCGGCAAGCGCACCCGCTCGAAGCACAAGGAATCGAACAAGCTGATCGTCCGCGGTCGCCGCCGCGGGAAGGAAGGTAGGCGCTAATGTCGCGCAGCTCGAAGAAGGGGCCGTTCGTGGAGCAGCGTCTGTTCGACCGCATCACGGCGATGAACGCCCAGAACCAGAAGAACATGATCAAGACGTGGTCGCGCACCTCGACCATCTTCCCCGACATGGTCGGTCACACGATCGCGGTGCACGACGGCCGCAAGCACGTGCCGGTGTTCGTGTCCGAGCAGATGGTCGGCCACAAGCTCGGCGAGTTCGCCCCGACCCGGACGTTCCGCGGCCACGCAGGCGACAAGGCAGCGAAGGTCAAGAGGTAATGGCCGCAGTCCAGACAGAACGGCAGCAGACGGTCCGCGCGCAGGCGAAGTTCGTGCGCTCGAGCGCGCGCAAGGCGCGGCTCATCACCGACCTGATCCGCGGGCGCTCGGTTCCGGAGGCGCGCACGATCCTCGCGTTCTCCGACCGTGCGGTCTCGCGCGACATCGAGCGCGTGCTGCGCTCCGCCGTCGCGAACGCGGAGTCGCGCCCCGACCTGCTCTGGAACGGCGACGACCTGTTCGTCTCGACCGCCTACGCCGACGAAGGCCCGACGATCAAGCGCCATCGTGCACGCGCGCGCGGCCGCGTCGGCCGGATCATGAAGCGCACATGCCACATCACGATTGAGCTCGTGCAGTCGCCCGCCGCCGTCACTGCACGCGAGGCGGCCGAGGCGTCGCAGCCTCGCCGCCGCGCCCGTAAGACCACTGCGACCGAAGAGCCGGAGACGATCGTTGTAGAGAGCACGGAGGTCACTGCGACCGACGAGATCATCGAGACCGAAGAGACCACCACGGAAGAAACGGAGAGCTAGAGATGGGTCAGAAGATTCATCCGGGTGGCCTGCGCGTCGGCGTCATCCACGACTGGAAGTCGAACTGGTACGCGAGCAAGAAGGAAGTCTCGGGGTACATCCTCGAGGACGTCCGCATCCGCGAGCACATCTACAAGAAGCTCTCGCACGCGGGGCTGTCGGACATCCTGATCCGCAAGGACAAGCAGCGGATCACCGTGGACATCTACACCGCGCGCCCGGGCATCGTCATCGGCAAGTCGGGCGTCGAGGTCGACGCGCTCCGTAAGGAGCTGCATGCGATCACGCAGAAGAACGTCCATATCAACATCAACGAGATCAAGCGCCCCGAGCTCGATGCCAAGCTCGTAGCGCAATCGATCGCCGAGCAGCTCTCTAACCGCGTCGCCTTCCGGCGCGCGATGAAGCGCGCGCTCGCGAGCGCGATTCGCTCCGGTGCCGCCGGCGTGAAGATCCAGTGCTCGGGCCGCCTCGGCGGCGGCGAGATGAGTCGCCGCGAGACCTACAACGAGGGACGCGTGCCGCTCCACACGATCCGCGCGGACATCGACTACGGCTTCGTCGAGGCGCGCACGAGCGCCGGCCGCATCGGCGTCAAGGTCTGGATCAACAAGGGCGAGATCATGCCGGCCGGCTACAGCGACAACCTCTCGAACGCCGACCAGCGCCTGGGCGACCAGGACGCACGCCGCCGTCGCGGCGGTGCGACCGAGGGTCTCGGCGCCTCCCGCGAGAGCGGCCGCGGTCGCGGCCAGGATCGCGAGGGCCTCGGCCCCGTGCGCCAGCGGCGCCGCGGGCCGGGTGGCGGTGGCGGTGGCGGTGGCGGAGCAGGCGGTCCCGGCGGTGCAGGTGGCGGCCGTCCCGGCCAGCGCCCCCGTCGGGGTCCTGGTGGCGCACGCCCTGCGGGCGGCGCGGGTCCTGGTGGCGCACGCCCTGCGGGCGGCGCGGGTCCTGGTGGCGCACGCCCTGCTGGCGGTGCGGGGCCAGGTCAGGGCACACGTCCAGCAGGGGGAGGCGGCGGCGGCCAGGGTGGCGGCGGACGTCCCGCCGGCGGGGGCGGCCAGCGCCCGTCGGGTGGCGGCAGCCGTCCGCGCGGCCCGCGCAACGCGCCTGCAAACGAGCAGCGCACCACGCCGAACGAGAACGTCGAGAAGCCGCGCACCGACGACAACGCGGTGTCGGCCGAGGGGCGCGAGCAGCCGGTGATCACGCCCCAAGAGGATCAGGCAGGTCTCGAGACGACGCCGAAGCCCGTGGCCGATGCACCGGACACGACGACGACGACGAAGCAGCAGGTGGAGGACCCGACGAAGCTCGATCAGAGCGGAGATCCGTCGCAGGAGAAGACTGACTGATGTTGATGCCGAAGAAGACCAAGTTTCGCAAGGTGCACCGTGGGCGTCGCCGCGGGAACACCAAGGGGCAGTCGACGGTGCAGTTCGGGGATTACGGACTGAAGGCCATCGACCGCGGGTGGATCACGAACCGCCAGATCGAGGCGGCTCGTATCGCGATGACGCGCAAGATCAAGCGCGGCGGCAAGGTCTGGATCAACGTCTTCCCCGACAAGAGCTACACGAAGAAGCCAGCCGAGACCCGCATGGGCTCGGGCAAGGGCTCGCCCGAAGGGTGGGTCGCTGTGATCAAGCCCGGCCGTGTGATGTTCGAGCTCGCAGGCGTGCCGGAGCCGCTCGCCAAGGAAGCGCTCCGCCTCGCGGGTCAGAAGCTGTCCGTCAAGACCAAAGTGGTGAAGAGAGAGGCTGAGCTCTTTGACTAGGCCGAGTGAACTTCGTGATCTGACCGACGACGAGCTGGATCACCGGCTCACGGAGCGGCGGCAGGAGCTCTTCAACCTGCGCTTTCAGTCGGTCACGGGTGCACTCGAGAACAACGCGCGCCTGAAGCTGACCAAGCGTGAGATCGCGCGGATCCTCACCGTCCAAAACGAGCGCCAGGCCGCGGCCAAGCAGAGGTAGAGAGATGTCTGAGACTGAAAACGAAGAGACCACGACAACCGAAGAGACCGCGGCGGAGGCGACGCCGGCAGCCGAGGTCGAGGAGACTCCCGCAGCCGAGGAGACTCCGGCAGCCGCGGAGACTCCGGCCGCGGTGGAGACTCCGGCCGCCGAGGCGACCCCCGAGCCCGAAGTCCAGCCGGCAGCACCGGCGCCGCAGTCCGGCCCGAAGCCGAAGCGCAAGCATGTCCCGCGCGCCGAGCGCCCGAAGAAGACGCGCCCGAAGCGCGACGTGGCAACCGCACGCAAGCCGATTACCCGCCTCCCGAAGGAGGAGGGCGAGCGCGGCCGTCGCCAGGAGCGCCGCGGCGTCGTCGTCTCCGATGCGATGGACAAGACCATCGTCGTCAAGGTCGAGGCGATCCGCTCGCACCCGAAGTACAAGAAGGTCATCCGCCGCAGCACGAAGTTCCATGCGCACGACGAGCAGAACTCGGCGCACGTCGGCGATGTCGTCCGCATCGTCGAGACGCGGCCGCTGTCGAAGACGAAGAACTGGCGGCTCGCCGAGATCGTCGAGGTGGCGAAGTGATCCAGCAGGAATCCCGGCTCAAGGTGGCCGACAACACGGGTGCGCGCGAGCTGCTGTGCATTCGCGTGATGGGCGGTCATCACCGCCGCTACGCGCGGGTCGGCGACATCATCGTCGGCACCGTGAAAACGGCGACCCCTCAAGGGGCCGTGAAGAAGGGCGAGGTCGTCCGCGCGGTCGTCGTGCGCACGAAGAAGCCGTTCGGCCGGAACGACGGCACGTCGATCGCTTTCGACGAGAACGCGGCCGTGATCATCGACAACCAGCGCAACCCGCGCGGCACCCGCATCTTCGGGCCGGTCGCGCGCGAGCTGCGCGAGAAGAACTTCATGAAGATCGTCTCACTCGCACCCGAGGTCCTCTAGATGGCTCAGACAATGAAAATCCGTAAGGGCGACACCATTCAGGTGATGAAGGGCAAGGACCGCGGCAAGCAGGGCCGTGTGCTCGAGGCATCGCCGAAGGACAACCGGATCATCGTCGAGAACGTCAACATGATCATCCGTCATCAGCGCCCGCGCCCGATCCAGAACGCGTCGCGCATGGGCGGGCCGCAGATCATCCCGGGCGGCCGCATCGAGAAGGCGGCGGCGCTGCCGGTCTCGAACGTGATGGTCGTCTGCCCGACGTGCAAGCGCCCGACCCGCGTCGGCACGCACCTGCGCACGGTCAAGGACAGGACGGTTCGCGTCCGCTACTGCAAGCACGCCGACTGCGGCCAGGAGATCGACAAGTAATGGCGACGACCGAGACATACACGCCGCGCTTGAAGGAGCGCTACGACAACGAGATCCGTCCGAAGCTCAAGGACGATCTCGGCGTCAAGTCGATCATGCAGGTGCCGCGCATCGAGAAGATCACGCTCAACATGGGCGTCGGTGAGGCGAAGAACGACGCCAAGCAGCTCGACGCCGCCGTGGAGGAGCTGACGACGATCGCCGGCCAGCGCGCGCAGATCCGCAAGGCGCGCAAATCGGTGGCGCAATTCAAGATCCGCGAGGGCATGCCGATCGGCGCAAAGGTCACGATTCGCGGTGCCCGGATGTACGAGTTCCTCGACCGGTTGATCTCGATCGCGCTCCCGCGCATCCGCGACTTCCGGGGCCTCAACCCGAACTCGTTCGACGGTCGCGGCAACTACTCGCTCGGCGTCCGCGAGCAGATCATCTTCCCGGAGATCAACTACGACGACATTCAGCAGGTCCGCGGTCTCGACGTGACGATCACGACCACCGCCGAGACCGACGACCAGGCTCGTGCGCTGCTGCAGGCGATGGGCCTGCCGTTCGGCGGCGACGACAGGAGGGATCAGTAAGTGGCGAGGAAGGCGCTCGTTATCAAGCAGCAGCAGCCGCAGAAGTTCAAGGTGCGGAACTACTCGCGGTGCAACCGCTGCGGGCGCCCGCGCGCCGTGTTCAAGAAGTTCGGCCTCTGCCGGATCTGCCTGCGCGAGCTGGCGCACCAGGGCGTGATTCCGGGCATGACAAAGTCGAGCTGGTAGGAGAGAAGAAATGCTGACCGATCCCATCGCAGACATGCTCAGCCGCATCCGCAACGCGAACAAGGCGTTGCACGAGTCCGTGAAGATGCCTTCGTCGAAGATGAAGGTGGAGATCGCGCGCCTGATGAAGGAGGAGGGCTACATCCGCGACTACCACATTGAGAAGGGTGAATCCTTCGATACCCTGGTCGTCGACCTCAAGTTCGGTCGGAATCGCGAGCGGGTCATCAGCGGCCTGAAGCGCGTCTCCAAGCCGGGCCGTCGGGTCTACGCGCGGAAGGACCGTCTGCCGCGCGTGCTGGGCGGGATGGGCGTCGCCATCCTTTCAACGTCGTCCGGGCTCGTCACGGGCCGAACCGCGCAGGAGCGTGGGATCGGTGGCGAGGTCGTCGCTTTCATCTGGTAACCGCGTGTTGATCGGACATTGGGTATGAGCAGAATCGGAAAGAGACCAATCGAAGTCCCCACCGGCGTCACGGTGACGCTGGAACCGGGCCGCGTGGCCGTGACCGGCCCCCTCGGCTCGCTCCAGCAGGACGTCCCGCAGCGGATGCAGATCGCGCAGGACGACGGCACGCTCACCGTGACCCGCCCGACCGAGCGCGGCGAGGATCGGGCGCTGCACGGTCTCACGCGCACGCTCATCGCGAACATGGTCGAGGGCGTCACAAGGGGCTTCGAGAAGCGCCTCGAGATCCAGGGCGTCGGCTACCGCGCTGCACTCAAGGGCGCCGACCTCGAGCTGCAGGTCGGCTACTCGCATGCGGTGACGGTCAAGCCGCGCACCGGCGTGACGTTCGAGGTCCCGGCCCCGACGCAGGTCGTCGTCAAGGGCACCGACAAGCAGATGGTCGGCCAGACGGCCGCAGAGATTCGCAAGATCCGCCCGCCGGAGCCCTACAAGGGCAAGGGGATCCGCTACGAGGGCGAGTTCGTACGCAGAAAGGTTGGTAAGCGTGCCTAGCTTGACCGTTCGCGAAGCACGACTTCGCCGCCATCGCCGCGTCCGCGGCCGGGTGCAGGGCACGGCAGAGCGTCCGCGTCTCGTCGTCTCGCGCTCGAATCGCGGCATCACCGCGCAGCTCGTCGACGACCTGAGCGGCCGCACGGTCGCCTCGGCGTCGCATCTCGCTCTGAAATCGTTCAACGGCAACAAGTCCGATCAGGCGGCAGAGGTCGGAAAGCTGCTCGCGCAAGGCGCCAAGCAGGCCGGCGTCGAGGCGTGCGTATTCGACCGTGGCGGCTACCTGTACCACGGTCGTGTCAAGGCGCTCGCCGATGGTGCGCGCGAGGGAGGTCTGAAGTTCTGATGGCAGTCGATTACTCGGAAGGCACACGCGAGCTCAAGGAGCGCGTCGTCGAGATCAACCGCGTCGCCAAGGTCGTCAAGGGCGGGCGGCGGTTCTCGTTCACCGCGCTCGTCGTCGTCGGCGACGAGGTCGATCGCGTCGGCGTGGGCTACGGCAAGGCGCGCGAGGTCCCGCTTGCGATCACGAAGGCCGTCGAAGACGCGAAGAAGAACCTCTTCACCGTGGCGAAGCACGGGTCGACGATCACCCACGAGACGCTCGGGCAGTTCGACGCGGCACGCGTGCTGCTCCGCCCGGCCTCCGAAGGTACGGGCGTCATCGCCGGCGGCGGTGTTCGCGCGGTGCTCGAGCTCGGCGGCGTCCGCAACGTGCTCGCGAAGTCGCTCGGAACGACGAACCCGATCAACATGGCGAAGGCGACTGTCGCGGCGCTGCAACAGCTGCGGCGTCCCGAGGACGTCGCGAAGATTCGCGGCAAGCAGATCAGCGAGGTGCTCCCGATCCCGGCCATCCGCCCCAAGCCGGCGGAGGCTCCGGCTGCGGCCGTGCCGGTCGTCGAGGAGACGCCCGCTCCGGCCGAGGAGCAGCCCGCGCAGAAGAAGCGCGCCGCAAAGCCGAAGTCCGAGCCGAAGGCGGAGCCTGCCCCCGAGGCGGCTGCCCCCGAGGCCGCGGCTCCGGAGGCTGCTGCGCCCGAGGCTGCTGCGCCCGACGCTGCTGCGCCCGAGGTGGGGGAGGCAGAGAGCTCGGAGAGCACCGACAAGGGCATCGTCGGGACCGTCGTCGAGGCCGCGGCGCCCGTCGTCGGGACAGCAGTGGAGACGGCGAAGGACGTCGTCGGCACCGCACGCGAGGAAGGCGTCACCGAAGCGGCGAAGACCGCCGCCTCCGAGTCGGCCGATGCCGCGAAGGGCATCGCCAAGCGCGTCCGGAAGGCCGTGAAGAAGGACGACGCGTGATGGCAAAGGTTCGCATCACCCAGGTCCGCAGCCAGATCGGCCAGAGCCAGCGCCACCGCGGCACGCTGCGCGCGCTCGGGCTCGGCAAGATCGGCCGCTCGGTCGAGCAGGAGACGGGGCCCGTCCTCGACGGCATGCTCCGCAAGGTCCGCCATCTCGTGAAGGTCGAGGAGTAATGCCCGAGAAGCAACTAAACCTTTCGAACCTGCAGCCCGCGCAGCCGCGCAAGGACCGCAAGCGCGTCGGCCGAGGCCCCGGCTCGGGTACCGGCCGTTACTCGTCGCGCGGCATCAAGGGGCAGAAGTCGCGTTCGGGCTCGCACAAGATGCGCGCCGGCTTCGAAGGCGGGCAGATGCCGATCTACATGCGCATCGGCAAGCTGCGCGGCGCGACGTCGAAGGACGCGATGCCGGTCGGCCCGTTCCGGACGTACACGCACCCCGTCAATGTCCGCGACCTCGACCGCTTCGAGGCGGGCGACGAGGTGACGCCGGAGACGCTCGTCGAGAAGGGCATTCTCAAGAACACGAAGATCGACGTGAAGCTCCTCGGCAACGGCGAGCTCTCGAAGAAGCTCACGATCCGCGTGCACGCGATCTCCGCCTCGGCGCGCGAGAAGGTCGAGGCGGCAGGTGGCAGCGTCGAGCTGCTCCGCGAGCCGAAGGTGAAGAAGCAGAAGCATCGCGCGCAGGCGAAGCCTGTCGCTGCCCCCGAGCCCGCCGACGAGACCGCCGAAACAACCGACGAAGCACCCGCCGAGGAGTAACGGGTCGTGTTCGGCTGGCTCGCCAACGCCTGGCGCGTCCCCGAGCTTCGCCGCCGTGTGCTCTTTACGGCAGCGATCCTCTCGGTCTACCGCCTCGGCTCGTGGATTCCCGCACCGGGTGTCGACCAGCAGGCGCTACAGGGTCTCTTCAGCGGCGGCGGCATCCTCTCGCTGCTGAACCTGTTTTCCGGGTCGGCGCTTTCGCGCTTCTCCCTCTTTGCGCTCGGGATCATGCCGTACGTCACGGCGTCGATCATCGTCCAGCTGATGACGGTCGTCATCCCGCGGCTCGAGCAGCTACAGAAGGAAGGCGAGGCGGGGTACGCGAAGATCAACCAGTACACGCGCTACCTGACGGTCGCGCTCGCGGCTGCCCAGGCAACCGGGTACGCGTTCCTCTTCAAGCGACAGAACGCGCTCCCGAACGTGAACTCGGGGCGGCTCGTGATCATCATCCTCACGCTCACCGCCGGCTGCGTGCTCCTCATGTGGATGGGCGAGCAGATCACCAAGCGCGGCATCGGCAACGGCATCTCGCTGCTGATCTTCGCGTCGATCCTCGCGTATGCGCCGAGTGGTGTGAGCGCGTGGGTCAACGGTGGGACGATGGAGCGGCTCTTCTTCCCGATCATCGCCGTCGCGGTCATCGTCGCAGTCGTCTTCGTTCAGGAGGGCCAGCGGCGCATCCCGGTGCAGTACGCGCGGCGACAGCTCGGGAACAGGCAGACGACCGGCGGCTCGACCTACATGCCGCTGCGCGTGAACATGGCGGGCGTCATCCCGGTGATCTTCGCCGCAGCGATCATGGCGCTCCCGCCGACGATCGGGCAGTTCGTCCCGTCATGGACGCCGTGGGTCAACCGGAACTTCTCGCCGACGAGCACCGGCTACTTCCTCGTCGAGGCGATCCTCATCATCGTCTTCACCTACTTCTACACGTCGGTGCAGTTCAACCCGGTCGACCAGGCCGACAACCTGCGCAAGTACGGCGGCTACATCCCCGGCATCCGTCCCGGGCCGCCGACGGCGGCTTACCTCGACAGGGTCCTTCAGAGACTGACGCTTCCAGGGTCGCTGTTCCTCGCGACCGTCGCGATCGCGCCGTCACTCTTCATCAAGTACTTCGGCTTCTCGCAGGCGACGGGTCGCGCGCTCGGCGGCACCTCCGTGCTGATCGTCGTCGGCGTGGCGCTCGACACGATGCGACAGATGGAGTCGCAGATGATGATGCGTCATTACGAAGGGTTCTTACGCTGAACATCCTGATCCTCGGGCCGCAGGGGGCGGGGAAAGGGACGCAGGCGAAGCAGATCGCCGACGAGTACGGCGTCCCGCACGTCGCAACCGGCGATCTCTTCCGGGCTGCGATCGCGGCGGACACGCCGCTCGGCCGGCAGGTCAAGCCGCTGCTCGACGCAGGGCACCTCGTCCCGGACGAGATCACCGCGGCCCTCATCCGCGAGCAGCTCGTGAACGCGAGCCGCGGCTTCGTGCTCGATGGATTCCCGCGCAACATCGCCCAGGCCGAGGCGCTCGACGACGTGTTGCAGGAGATCGAGCGGCCGCTCGACATCATCCTCCTGCTCGAGCTCGAGGACGACGTCGCCCGCGAGCGCCTGCTCCGGCGCGCCGAGCTCGAGGGCCGCGCCGACGACACCCCCGAGGTGATCGATCGTCGTCTCGCGACCTATCACGACCAGACGGAACCGCTCGTCGACCACTATCTCCCGACCGGCAAGCTCGTGAAGGTGCACGCGGAGCGCGCGATCGAGGCGGTGTGGGCCGAGATTCAGCAGGCGCTCGAGCACGTGGAGGCGCGCGCGTGATCATTCGCAAGAGCAAGTCCGAGATCGAGGGGATGGCGCGCGCGGGCGAGCTCCTCGGGGAGACGCTCCAGCTCGTCGCCGAGCAGGTCGAGCCCGGGGTCTCGATGCTCGAGCTCGACCGGATCGCCGACGAGCACCTCGCCTCGAAGGGCGCCATCCCAACCTCGAAGGGCTACAAGGGGTTCCCGGCCGCGCTCTGCATCTCGCCGAACTCGATGGTCGTCCACGGGATCCCGAACGGGTACCGAGCCAAGGAGGGCGACCTCATCTCGCTCGACCTGGGGGTGACGCTCGACGGGCTCGTCGCCGACAGCGCGATCACCGTCCCGGTCGGGGAGATCGCGCCGGAGGCGCAGCGGCTTCTCGACGTCTGCCAGGAGGCGCTCGCGGCGGGGATCGCGGAGGCGCAGGTGGGGAACCGCCTCTCGGACATCTCTCACGCGATCCAGATGGTGGTCGAGGACGCCGGCTTCTCGGTCGTCCGCACGCTCGTCGGCCACGGCGTCGGCCGGAGCTACCACGAGGATCCCCAGATCCCGAACTACGGGCCGCCCGGCAAGGGCCCGCTCCTCGCCGAGGGGATGACGCTCGCGATCGAGCCGATGATCACCGCCGGCCGCCCGGAGGTCTACGTCCACGACGACGACTGGTCGATCTCGTCGGTCGACGAGAGCCTCGCCGCACACTTCGAGCACACCGTCGCGATCACCGCCGAAGGGCCCAGAATCCTCACGAAAGCAAGAGCTGCTCTGCTACGATGATTGCCCGTCGCGAACGGCTTTGCTGTGCGCGCAAACCTCTGTACGACGAAAGGACATGCCCGAAAAGGAAGAGAAGATCGAGGTTGAAGGCGAGGTCGTCGAAGCGCTCCCGAGCACGATGTTCAGGGTGCAGCTCGACACCGGACATGACGTGCTCGCCACCATCTCCGGAAAGATGCGAAAGCACTACATCCGCATCCTCCCGGGGGACAAGGTGAAGGTGGAGCTGAGCCCGTACGACCTGAACCGCGGTCGGATCACCTACAGGCACCGCTGAGATGAAAGTACGCCCATCCGTCAAGCCCATGTGCGAGCGCTGCCGCGTCATCAAGCGGCACGGCACCACCATGGTCATCTGCTCGAACCCCCGCCACAAGCAAAGGCAGGGCTAGAGCCGTGGCACGTATCGCAGGAGTGAACCTGCCGAACCAGAAGCGGCTCGAGATCGGGCTGACCTACATCTACGGCATCGGCCAGCCGACGGCGCGCAAGATCGCTGCCGCGCTCGGCCTCTCGGCCGACACGAAGATCCGCGACCTCACCGACGACGAGGTCACGAAGCTCCGGAACTACATCGACACCGAGCTCGAGGTCGAGGGTGACCTCCGCCGCGAGCGCCAGCAGGCGATCAAGCGGCTCTCCGAGATCGGCGCCTACCGCGGGCTTCGCCACCGGCGCGGCCTGCCGACGAACGGGCAGCGCACGAAGACGAACGCGCGCACCCGCAAGGGCCCGAAGAAGACCGTCGGCCGCGGGAAGAAGGCGAAGTAGATGGCGCCTCCCCGTCGTCAGGCGACCGCGGGTCGCGCGCGTCGCCGCGTCCGCAAGAACATTGCGATCGGCCAGGCGCACATCAAGACGAGCTTCAACAACACGATCGTCGCCCTCACCGACAAGGAGGGCAACGTGATCGCGTGGGAGTCCGCCGGCTCGGCCGGGTTCAAGGGCTCGCGCAAGTCGACGCCGTTCGCCGCGCAGGTCACCGCCGACGCGTGCGCGCGGAAGGGCATGGAGCACGGCCTGCAGAAGGTCGAGGTCTTCGTGAAGGGCCCGGGCTCCGGCCGCGAGACGGCGATCCGCTCGCTGCAGGCCGCCGGCCTCGAGATCATCGGCGTGAAAGACGTGACGCCGCAGGCGCACAACGGCGTGCGGCCGCGGAAGAGGAGACGCGTCTAGTTGGCCAGCGATCTGGGACCGAAGTGCCGCATCTGCCGGCGCGAGGGCATGAAGCTCTTCCTGAAGGGCGAGCGCTGCCTCACCGAGAAGTGCGCGATCGAGCGTCGCTCGTATCCGCCGGGTGAGCACGGCCGCGGCCGCATCAAGCAGAGCGAGTACCTGCTCCAGCTGCGCGAGAAGCAGAAGGCGCGCCGCTACTACGGGCTGCTCGAGAAGCAGTTCCGCGACTACTACGAGAAGGCGTCCCGCCGCTCCGGCGTCACGGGCGAGGAGCTTCTGCGCATGCTCGAGACGCGGCTCGACAACGTCGTCTACCGCCTCGGCTTCGCCGCATCGCGCGCGCAGGCGCGCCAGCTCGTCCGCCACGGCCACTTCCAGGTGAACGGCCGCCGCGTGAACATCCCGAGCTACCAGGTTCGTCCCGGACGACGATCGTCACCGTGCCGCCGAGCTCGTCGGCGCAGCAGGTGATCCGCGATGCGACCGATCTCGTGTCGACCGTCGCGCCGTGGCTCCAGGCCGACCACGACGGCCTCACCGGCAAGGTGCTGAAGCAGCCCGAGCGCGGCGAGATCGACACGCCCGTCCAGGAGCAGCTCATCGTCGAGCTCTATTCGAAGTAAGGGAAGGGATTTCTTTGGCGACACGCGTTATGGATTTTCAGATCCCGAAGATCGTCCACGAGGAAGCGGACGAGCATCGCGGGGTCTTCGTCATCGAGCCGCTCGATCGCGGCTTCGGCCACACGTTCGGCAACTCGCTGCGCCGCGTGCTGCTCTCGTCGCTCGAGGGCGCCGCGGTCACCTCGGTCAAGGTCGAGGGCACCGCGCACGAGTTCACGACGCTGCCGGGCGTGCGCGAGGACGTCACCGACATCGTCCTCAACCTGAAGAACCTCGTGGCGCGCCTGCACGGCGACTCGCCCGAGGTCGAGGTGCACATCGCGAAGAAGGGCTCCGGCGCCGTCACGGCGGGCGACATCGAGGCGCCGGCCGAGCTCGAGATCCTGAACCCGGAGCTCGAGATCGCGAACCTCGCCGGCAGCGGCCGGCTCGAGATGACGCTGACGATCGGCCGCGGCCGCGGCTACGTGCCGGCGGAGCTCAACCGCGGCCCGCAGCACACGATCGGCGTCATCCCGATCGACTCGATCTTCTCGCCGGTGCGCCGCGTCGCGTACCAGGTCGAGTCGGCCCGCGTCGGCCAGCGCACCGACTACGACAAGCTCACGCTCGACATCACGACCGACGGCTCGGTCGACCCGAAGGACGCGCTCGGCGAGGCGGCCGAGATCCTGATCCGCCAGCTCGCGATCTTCACCGACATCGAGAAGATGGAGGGCTTCGGCGAGTCGGCGGCGGCGTCGCCGGCGACGGTGCCGGCCCCGAGACGGCGCTCGCGCACGGGATGGAGAACTTCCCGATCGAGGAGCTCGAGCTCGGCGTCCGCTCGTACAACTGCCTCAAGCGCGTCGGCATCGAGACGATCGGCGACCTCGTCATGAAGACCGAGAACGAGCTCGCCGCGATCCCGAACTTCGGCAAGAAGTCGATCGAAGAGGTCAAGGAGACCCTGCAGCAGCACGGGCTCAACCTCCGCGGCGACAACGGCGGCGGCGGAGGCCTCGAGTAACGCCATGCGGCACGGGACGCACAGGCAAGAAGCTCGGCCGCGACTCCGTCGCACCGCAGGGCGCTCTACGCGAACCTCGCGTGCTCGCTGATCGAGCACGGCCGGATCCGCACGACCGAGGCGAAGGCCAAGGCCGTGAAGCCGTACGCGGAGAAGATGATCACGCTCGGCCGGCGCGGCGACCTGCACGCGCGCCGGCAGGCGCTCGCCGAGCTCCGCTCGCAGGAGATCGTGCACCAGCTCTTCTCGGACGTCGCGCCCCGCATGGCCGACCGCCCCGGCGGCTACACGCGGATCATCAAGATCGGCCCTCGCCTCGGCGACGCGGCCGAGATGGTCTATCTCGAGCTCGTCGACTACGACCCGACCGCAGCGTAGCCCTTAGCCGCCCACCGGCGCGCCGAGGAGCGAGCCCAGGCCGGCGCTGATCGCGGCGATCACGACGCCGGCGAAGGTGACGATGCCGAGGGCGCGGATGAACGTGTCCTGGAAGAAGCGCCAGCGAAGGTAGGCGAGCACCAGCAGCTCGAAGGCGACGACCCCGATCGCGAAGAAAGAGGGCGGCCTGGTAGTGCGGGATGAGGAACGGCAGCGAGTGGAGGATGCCGCCGAGGAATGTGCCGCCGCCCGTGATCGAGCCGCGGACGAGCGGGCTGCCACGGCCCGTGAGCTCACCGGTGTCGGAGAGGCCCTCGGAGAAGCCCATGCTGATCGCCGCGCCGATGGACGTCGCGAGGCCGGCGATGAACGCATAGCGGGTGTCGTGCGAGGCGAGCACGACCGCGAAGATCGGCGCGAGCGTCGACAGCGAGCCGTCGATGAGCCCGACCATCGCGGGCTGCACACGCTGGAGAAGAAAGGTGTGCTCGTCGGCCATTGATAGAGTGTATCAGTCGCTTTGCAAACTAATAGAACATCAGGCACTCCTGACAAAGAGCGGCAGGGGCGCCTGACGTGCGGCTGAAGCTCACGATCGAGTACGACGGCACGCCGTTTCGGGGCTGGGCTGCGCAGCCCGGGCACCCGACGGTCGAGGGGGCGCTCCGCGACGCGCTTGGGCAGACCTTCACCGCCTTCGAGAGCCTCGCTGTCGCGGGACGAACGGACACGGGTGTGCACGCGCTCGCGAACGTCGTCTCGGTGGACGTCGTCGGCGGCCCGCCGGCAGACCGGAGTGCGCAGGCGATCAACACGCGGCTGCCGGACGAGATCTCCGTCGTCGCCGCAGAGCAGGTTCCGGAAGACTTCCACGCGCGCTTCTCCGCACGCTCCCGGAGCTACCGCTACCGCATCTTCAACCGGCGCACGCCGTCCCCGTTCGAGGCGCGCCGCTCGTGGTGGGTTACCCGGCAACTCGACGATCGATGCACTCAACGAGCGCGGCCGCGCTCCTCGTCGGCGAGCACGACTTCCGCGCGTTCACGCCGTCAGTGACCCGGCACAAGGTCTTCGTCCGCGCCGTCGAACGGGCGGAGTGGCTGCGACGCGGAGAGCACGTCGACTTCGAGATCACCGCGGATAGCTTCCTCCGCCACATGGTGCGCGCCCTGGTCGGGACCATGCTCGAGCTCGAGTCCGGGGAGCTCGCGCCGCTCCTCGGCGGCCGCGCGCGCCCGGAAGCGGGAACGAGCGCGCCGCCGTGGGGGCTGTACCTCGTGGCCGTCGGATACGGTGATTCGTAATGCCCTTCCCCGTCGTCCTCTTCGATCTCGATGGCACGGTCGTCGACTCCGGGGCGATCATCCTCGCGTCGATGCGTCATGCGACGCGCGAGGTGCTCGGGGAGGAGTACACCGATGCCGAGCTCTTGCAGGCAGTCGGTGGCCCGGGGCTCGAGGCGCAGATGGCGGTATTCGCGCCCGAACGCGTGGATGAGCTCGTGCGCGTCTACCGTGCCCACAACGAGCCGCTGCACGACGAGCTCGAGGCTTGTCTCGGCATGGAGGACGTACTCGTCCGCCTGCACGAGGAGGGTCGTCGCCTCGGCGTCGTCACGGCCAAGCGGCGCGCCACCGTGGAGCTCGCATTCGCCCGCGTGCCACTCTCGCACCTCTTCGAGACGGTCGTCGGCGGCGACGAAACAGCGAGGCACAAGCCCGATCCCGAGCCGCTCCTGCTCGGCGCGAAGCGCATGAACGCCGACCCGAAGGAGACAGCGTACGTCGGCGATTCCCCGTTCGATATGCGCGCGGCGAAGGCGGCCGGCATGTTCGCGGTCGCCGTGACGTGGGGCCGGATCCACGAGCGCGAGCGGCTCGAACGCGAGGCGCCGGATGCGATCGTCGATTCCGCGAAGGAGTTGCTTGCCGTCCTCTGATCCGGCGAAGCGCGCGGCGGAACTGCGCGAGACGCTGCACCGCGCGCTGATCGCATACCACGTCGACGACGAGCCGGTCATGACCGACGCTGCGTATGACGCACTGTACGACGAGCTCGTTGCGCTCGAGAACGAGCATCCGAAGCTCGTGACGACCGACTCGCCGACCCAGCGGGTTGGTGCGCCGCCGTCGTCGAAGTTCGAGAAGGTTCGGCACCTCCAGGCGATGGGCTCGCTCGACAAGGTGACGACCGACGAGGCGCTTCTGAAATGGGACGCCGACGTCCGCAAGCGGCTCGCGACCGGTGACGCGGTCTCGTATGTGATCGAACCGAAGATCGACGGGCTCGCGATCAACCTCACCTATGAGGACGCGGCGCTCACCCGAGGGGCGACCCGGGGTGACGGCGTGGAGGGCGAGGACGTGACCGTGAACCTGCGCACGATCGGGACGATCCCGTTGAGGATGTTCGACAAGGACGTCCCCCGCCTGATCGAGGTGCGCGGCGAGGTGTACATGCCGCTCTCCGGCTTCAACAAGCTGAACGAGCGGCTCGTCGACGAGGGCAAGAAGCCGACGCCGAACCCGCGAAACGCGGCTGCTGGGTCGCTCCGGCAGAAGGACTCCTCGATCACGGCGTCGCGCCCCCTCGCGTTCTGGGCCTTCGGCGTCGGAGCCGCCGAAGGATTCGGGGTGGAGACGCACTGGAAGACGCTCCAGTGGCTTCGCGGTCACGGCTTCCCGATCAACCCGTATGCCGAGCGGCTCGAGTCGATCGAGGCCGTCGCCGAGGCCTGCGCGGGGTGGGAGACGAGACGCACGGAGCTCGACTACGAGATCGACGGCATCGTCATCAAGGTCGACTCGTACGACCAGCAACGGCGGCTCGGAGCCCTGCATTCGCGACCTCGGTGGGCGCGAGCATTCAAATGGGCCCCGATGACCGCCGTCACGCGTCTGAACAAGATCGCGATCCGCGTCGGCCGGACAGGCGCCCTCAATCCGTGGGCGATGCTCGAGCCCGTGGAGGTCGGTGGCGTCGTCGTCTCCCGCGCGACCCTGCACAACGAGGAAGACATCAACCGTAAGCAGATCCGCGAGGGCGACGACGTGATCGTCCAGCGCGCGGGCGACGTCATTCCGCAGGTCGTCGGTCCGGCCGGCACGCATCGCAAGGGGACGAAGGAGTTCCGTATGCCCGCGCAGTGCCCGCTGTGCGGCGTCGACGTCGTGAAACCCGAAGGCGAGGCAATGCACCGGTGCCCGAATCGCGCGTGTCCCTCGCGTGGCCTCGAGACGCTGATCAACTGGGTCGAAGGACCTGCCGACATCGAGGGCGTCGGTGAGCAGTCGATCCGAATACTCTGGGAACGCGGGCTCGTCCGCTCGCTCCCCGATCTGTACCGCCTCACGAAGGAGCAGCTGCTCGAGCTCGAGGGCTTCGGCGAGATCTCCGCGACCGCGGCGATCGACGCGATTCAACGCTCGAAGGACGTGGCGTTCTCGCGCGTGCTGCTTGGGCTCAACATCTCGAAGATCGGGTGGGTGCTCGCGCAGAACCTCGCACGTCACTTCGGTGACGTCGACCGGATCATGGCGGCCACGCAGGAGGAGGTCGAGGAGGTCGAGGGCTTCGGACCTGACCGCGCAGAGATCGTCGTGGAGTGGTTCGCCGACGAGCAGAATCGGGCGCTTGTCCGAGAGCTCCGCGACCTCGGCCTGAGATTTGCCGTCGGTGAGGAGGACAGGCCCGTCGAGGGACCGCTGACCGGGAATACGTACGTCATCACCGGGACGCTCGAAACCATGACGCGCGAGGAAGCTGCCGCTGCGCTCGAGGCTCTCGGCGCGAAGGTCGGAAACTCGGTCTCGTCGAAGACGACGGCGATCGTGATCGGCGAGGACCCCGGCAAGTCGAAGCTGACGAAGGCCGAGAAGCTCGGCACGCCGCAGCTCTCGGAGAAGGAGTTCCTTGCGCTAGTTGGCGGCGGCTAGCGCCGCGGCGAAGCGGTCCTGCGCGACCCGCGCCCATGTCCACGAGACGGGGTAGCCGTTCTGCAGGACCGAGAACACGTAGCGGTCTCCGACGTAGCCGGAGAGCGCGGATGCGTTCGACGTCGTGCCGGTCTTCGCGCGCACGACGCCGGTCGCCGGCCCGCTGCGCATGCGGTCCTCGAGCGTCCCCGTTCGCCCCGCGATCGGGAGCGAGGTGAGCAGGTCGAGCCGCACTTCCATGTCCTGCCACATGACCGAGAGCAACCCGACGAGCGCATTCGGTGTCAGCCGGTCGAGGAGCGAGAGGCCGGAGCCGTCGACGAGGCGAACCCCGTCGAGCGGCACCCCGGCCTGGGCGAGGAGCCCCGTGACGACGCCGGCGCCGGCCGCGGTGGTGCCTTTCCCCGCCTGTACCGCGCCGAGCTCCTTGACGAGCATCTCGGCAACGAAGTTGTCGCTGACCCGGTCCATCCAGCGGACGATCGCGTCGAGCGTGGGGGAGTCGACGGTCGCGAGCGGCACCGCGGCGTCATCCGCCGTCCCGTGGATGGTGCTCGCCCTGATCTTGACGCCTGCACGGAGGAGGGCGGTACGGAAGAGCTGCGCCGCGGCGAGCGCGGGGTCGTGCGAGGTGTAGCGCCCGAACCGGCCTCGGTCGACAATGAGCGCCGAGAGCGGCGGCGACTCGAAGATGTAGAACGACGACTTCCAGCCGAGCGCGGTCCGCCGCGCGTCGAACCACGACTCGTCGGCGACGATGCGCCCGGTGACGCGCGTGACCCCTGCGCCGCGAACCTGCCGTGCGAGTGCGGTGAGGTCAGCCGACGAAAGCGTCGGGTCGCCGTAGCCCTTGAGGACGAGGTCGCCGCGCCAGGTCGTGCCGACCTGCTGCCCTTCGCCGAGGACGTCGGTCTCGATCGTGAATCCAGGGCCGAGCGCGGTCAGCGCGGCATACGTGACGGCGAGCTTCTCGTTCGAGGCGGGGATGAGCGGCAGCGACGGGTTCTTCGAGTAGACGGTCTGACCGGTCGCAAGGTCGATCGCGACCGCGCCCGTCGCGGCGAGGCTGACATGCGGCACGCGGAGCGCGCGCTCGAGCGAGGACTGGAGAGACGCTGCGGCTGCGGCCGGCAGGGCGATCGCCGAGAGCAGTGCTGCGACGACGGCACGGCAGCGCACGGCGGCACTCTAGCTGGGCCTTGTTTGCAGGGTAAATGGGCCGCCCGGCCCATTTCGAGCGAGCTCCCAGGCCCGATAATCGACCCTTGAGGCCTTGGGGACTGCCGCGATGATGCTCGAACAGATCGAAGAGCTCCTGAACGAGGAAGCACCCGCGCTCGCGGCCGTCGAGGTCGACACTGACCGACGGCTACGCGCAGGCCCTCGCCCTCGAGGCCGAGCGCTGGCGGCTCGAACGCCGGCTCGGCGAGGTTGCCCGCGCCGGCGCCGACGGGGCCGGTGAGGAGCTGACGTGCATCGGGAAGCGGCTGACGACGACCGACGGCGAGCTCGCCGCACTCCGCCGCATGCTCGGCTGCCTGCACGAGCGCGCACGCGCGCTGCGTTCATAGCCTTCGCTCCGCTTCGCTTCGCTTTCCTGCTCGGGTTGAGCGCGCCTTCGGCGCGCGTCTTTCGAAGCACACGTGGTCGAGCCGCGCCCGCGCATGTCGGTCGCGGCACAGGGCCTGGAGCTAGACGATGCCGCTGCGGACTGCATAGACCGCCGCCTGGATGCGGTTGTCGATCTGCAGCTTCATGAGGATGTTCGAGATGTGGTTCTTGACCGTCTTCGGGCTGATGTGCAGCTCTGCGGCAATCACCGCATTGTCCTTGCCGTTCGCGATCAGCTTGAGCACCTCGATTTCGCGATCCGAGAGCTCCGAGCGGATCGTGTTCGCGATCTCGGGCTGCGTGCTCGTTGCGCGCACGCGCTGCAGGACTTTCGCAGCGATATTCGGGGAGATGAGCGACTCGCCCATCGAGGCCGCGCGGATCCCCGCCATGAGCTCCTGGATCGATGCGCTCTTGAGGAGATAGCCGCAGGCGCCGGCGAGGATCGCGTCCATGACATCGCTGTCCTCCTCGGAGATCGTCAACATGACGACGCGGGTGAGCGGTGCGATCCCGGCGATATGCCTTGTCGCCTCGACCCCGCCCATGCCCGGCATGTTGAGGTCCATGACGACGACGTCGGGAGCGTGCTCGCGGACGAGCTTTACCGCTTCGGCGCCGCTCGCTGCTTCTCCGACGATCTGGAGCCCCTGCTTTTCGAGCAGGTCGCGGATCCCCGTTCTGAAGAGGTCGTGGTCGTCGACGATCAGAACGCGGAGCGACTCGCCCTGGCGCTCCTCTGCTTCCCGCACTGCCTCGGTCAGTTCAGTTCCCCCTGGACGGTTGCAGTCTAGTGAAGCGTGATCGTCACGGTTCTGCGCCCCCACGCCCGCGCTTGCGCGAGCGTGGGGAACCAGATGTCGATCGTCGCGCCGCGCACCCCGCCGCCGGTGTCCGCCGCGACGGCCTCCCCGTAGCCCGGGATCGTGAGACGCGCGCCGAGCGGGATCACGGCGGGGTCGACGGCGACGACGCCCCAGCCGACCGGCATACCCGTCGCGGTATGACCGCGAAGCGAGTATCCGGTGGAGCTGACCGGGATCGTCCGGCCGCTCGCCGCGGTGAGCTCTTCCGCGAAGGCAGGATCCGCCTCCGCAGGGTCGGCGGTGCCGGCCGCGACCGACGGGTCTGGCGCTGCATCGGCCTGGAGCGTCGAGGACTTGTGCACGACGCGCTGCGCCGCTGCTTCGAGCGCGCTGACCTGCGCGCGCTCGACTCGCGCCCGGGTGCGAAGGCGCGCGATGAACGCGACGCGTTCGGCTCGCCTGGCTGCGAGCGAGGATTCCGTCCGACGGGCGTCCGCGAGATTCGCCTCGACGCGCGCGCGCCTGTTCTCGAGTGTCGCGCGCAGCATAGTGAGCGAATCCTGCGCATCCGTCGTCGCTGCGACGAACTGTCGGCTCTGATCGGCGACGCGATTGAGATCGTCGACGCGCGTTACAGCATCGTCGAGCGACTCGGCGCCGAGGACGACTGCGAGCTCGTCGACGTCCCCCTGCTTGTAGAGCAATGCAAGATTCTCGCCCAGGCTGCGCTGGGATACCTCGAGCGTGTGGCGAGCGGCCGACAGTTGCCGGGCGAGCTGCGACTCCTCGCGGCGCAGTTCAGCAGTCTGAGACTCGAGCGTCGCCAATCGCGTAACGGCAGCATGCAATTGTGAATCGAGCGCATACAGATCGAGAAGCGCATTGTGCGCGCGTGTGTCGAGCGATCGAGCGTCCCGCCGCAGTACGTCGCCGGGCCGCGCTGCCGCCGCGGCGGAGACGCCGAGGACGAGAAGCACGAGTCCTGCACCTGCAAGCCGAGCCGCAGATCGTGTCCTGGGCCTGCCCACGAGGGCGGGACCGTACCACAGAATTTGCTGGAAACCAGCGACTTTGTGCTGACCTGCACACGACATGTTTTGTTGAGGTCGAAGCAGAAATACTGGATTTTTCCGCAAGTTTCCCGGTTGCGAGTGTCCGATACCCCTGCTAGCCTGCTCGACTTGTGACGTACCGGCTTCTCCCCCGGTGCGCCTGCTGCAAGCAATTTCAGGAGCGGTCATTAGGTTCTTGAAGCGACAGGCGCCGGTTCTCGTCATCGCCCTAGCTGCGACTTTCGTCGTGGCCGGCACGGCGACCGGTGACCCCTCCATCAGCAGCAAGCGCGCACAGGCGCAACAGGTGTCTGCGCAAATTCAGCAACTCGACGCAAGTCTCGAGCGCGCACGCAATCGCTATGAGATGGCGACCGTGAAGCTCGCGCAGATCGAGCACAGCCTGAAGCAGAACAAGATCGCGCTGAACGCCGCGCGTCTCAATCTCAAGAAGTCGCAGAAGGCATTGATGGAGCGGCTCT
This sequence comes from uncultured Actinomycetes bacterium, assembly GCA_963794045.1. Classification (GTDB taxonomy): domain Bacteria; phylum Actinomycetota; class Thermoleophilia; order Gaiellales; family Gaiellaceae; genus Palsa-739. Next base: position 238,797 of record CAWCCJ010000006.1, on the reverse strand, counting down.
ACGCGATCTACACCACACGTGACGATCAGTCCACGCTCGGAGTGATCCTCGGCGCGACAAGCATCCAGGATCTTGTCAACCGCGTGGAGAGCGTGCAGTCCGTGTCGAATCAGGACGTCGCTGTGATGAAGGCGGTCGTCGAGTTCAAGCATGAAGTGACGACGCACCGGCACGCGCTTGTCCGTGCGCACAAGAGCCAGCGCCAACTCGTCGCGGAACGTGCTGCCGCGAAGTCACACCTTTCGTCGCAGCTTGCGCATGAGCAGCGCCTCTTCAGCTCGATCAAGGGTGAGATCGCACATCTCGTCGCCGCGGAGCAGGCTCGTCAGCTCGCGCTGCGTCATCAGGCAGCCGTGCGCTACGCGCAGACGCAGCAGGAGCAGGCACTCGCCCTTCAGGACACCGCGGTCGGCGCCACGGCGTCGGCGGGCGGCACGACCGTCGCTCCGCCGTCACAGTACGGGGGCGTCGTCGGCGTCGCGATGCGGTATCTCGGCACGCCGTACGTCTGGGGCGGGGCGAGCCCCGGTGGGTTCGACTGCTCGGGCCTCGTGATGTACGCGTATAGCCAGGTCGGCGTCTCGCTACCGCACTACACGGGCGCCCAGTGGAACGTCGGCGTCTCCGTCTCGCGCGGCGATCTCCAGCCCGGAGACCTCGTCTTCTTCGACGGCCTTGGCCACGTCGGTATCTACATCGGCGGCAACCAGTTCATTCACGCGCCACACACCGGCGATGTCGTGAAGATCAGCTCGATCAGCGGCTGGTACGCGTCGACATACGTCGGCGCGCGCCGCATCACGGGCTAGGGCGCCGCGAAAACCGCGTCGCGGTTTCCGCGGTGAGGCTCGCCCACCGACAACGTGCCGTGCGCTGCGGCGAGAGCGCGGTCTCGCCTACGCGCGCGAAATGGGGCAGCACCACAAACGTCCTAGGTGCGCGCGGCGCGCCGAAGCGAGGCGTAGAGAACGACCGCGATCGCGGGAGGCATGAACCACCACGCGTTGACGCCGAGCGCGACGAGCAGGGCCGTCATTGCGATCGAGGCGATGACGCCGGCCGCCGCGCGCCAATCGTCGCCGACGACGAAGTCCCACCAGAAAAGCCCGAACGCACGAATCTGCTTCATGCGAAGGCCAGCCGCCTGCGCCGGAGCAGGGTGACGGCGGAGAACGACATGAGGACGACGAAGGCGAGGACGCCGAGAAGCGAGACCGTGTCGCCCGGCCAGTCCACGCCTGCGCCCTCGGCGGACCAGAAGATCCCGAACGACGTCAGCATCACGCCGACCGCGAACTTCAGGGTGTTTTCCGGCACGCGCGCGAGCGGCGCGCGGACGACGATGCCGACGACGGCGACGAGGACCAGTGCGATCCCCGCGCCGAGCGCGGCAAGGGGGATGTTCCCCTGCGCGCTCCCGAAGGTGAGGACGATGAACGCGACCTCGAGGCCTTCCAGCAGGACGCCTTTGAAAGAGAGTGTGAAGCCGTACCAGTCGATCCCGGCACGCTCCTCGTGTGGAGCATTCCGCGCCGCTAGCGTCTCCTCGGCAAATGTCGCGTCCTCGTCGTGCAGCGCCTTGTAGCCGCTCGAGCGCAGGATCGCCTTCCGGAGCCACTGAAGCCCGAAGGCGAGGAGCAGCCCGCCGACGACGAGGCGCAGGACGTCGATCGGGATGAGCTTCAGTGCCGGCCCGAGCGCGGCGACGATCACGGCGAGCGTGACGGTTGCCGCCGCGAGCCCGAAGAGCGACGAGCGCCAGCCGCGAGTGAGCCCTGCTGCGAGCACGATCGTCAGCGCCTCCACGAACTCGACCGCGCTCGCGAGGAACGAGGACGCGACGAGAAAAACCGCGGTCAGTGTTCCTCCAGGTGCTGTTGCCACGCGGCCGGCGTGCGAGCACCAAGCGGCGCGAGGACGCAGGGAGTCTCGCTAGCGGTGCTAGCGGGGCGACCGAGGACGCGGCTCCGCGCAGCGTGATCGCGCGCCGGACGTCTGGAGGACAGTGCCTGGGGGAACACTACGTGTAGAGCTGTTCGATCTCGGCCGCGAAGTGCTCGTGCACGACCTTGCGACGGAGCTTGAGCGTCGGCGTGATCTCGCCCTCTTCCTGCGAGAAGTCCCGAGGGAGGATCGCGAACCGCTTGATCTGCTCGACGCGCACGCGATTGCGGTTGACCTCGTCGACGATCGCGCTCACAAGTTCCTGGGGATCGCGGCCCGACGCCTCGACCTCGGGCCATTCGAGCGTGATCAGCGCGACGACGTACGGGCGACGGTCGCCGACGACGACTGCCTGCGAGACGAAGCGTGAAGCCTTGAGGGCGTTCTCGATGTTCTGCGGTGCGATGTTCTTACCGCCCGCCGTGATGATCAGATCCTTCTTGCGGTCCGTGATCTTCACGTACCCGTCCGCGTCGATCTCGCCGACGTCGCCGGTGCGGAAGAAGCCGTCGTCGGTGAACGCTGCCGCGGTGGCCTCCGGGTCCTTGTAGTAACCGGCGAACACCGTGTCGCTTCGGACAAGGATCTCGCCGTCCTCCTCGAGCTTCACCTCGCAGCCGTCGACGGCGCGGCCCACGGTGCCGAACTTGAACGCATCCGGGTCGTTGACGCTGAGCGAGCTCGCCGTCTCCGTCAGGCCGTACCCCTCGATGACGAGCATCCCGAGCGCATGGAAGAACTCGAGCACGTCGATGCCGAGCGGCGCCGCGCCCGAGACTCCGACGCGCAGCCGTCCGCCGAGGCGCTCCTTCACCTTCGCGAAGACGAGCCGGTCGGCGATGCGCTCCTGGACTCGCGAGCCCAGCAGGGACCGGCGCGCCCGCTCTGCGCAGACGCGACGCGCGCGCGCCGACGTCCAGCGCCCAGAGGCCGAGCTTCCGCTTTGCGCCCTCCTCGTTCTCGATCCGGTCGAGGACGCCGGCGTGGATCTTCTCGTAGATGCGCGGCACTGCCGGCAGGATCGTCGGCCGCACAGCGCCGAGCGCCTCCGCGACGCGTGTCGCTTCCGAGACGAGCGCGACCGTCGAGCCGTAGAAGGCGGCGGCCTGGTGCGCGAGACGACCGAACGTGTGCGCGAGCGGAAGAAAGAGAAGGACGGTGTCGCCGCCGTCCGGCATGTTCGTGCGCACACGGACCGCCGCGGTGACGAGGTTCTTGTGCGTGAGCATGCAGCCTTTCGGCGGCCCGGTCGTGCCGGACGTGTAGATCAGCGTTCCGAGATCGTCCTCGCCTATCTCCAGCGCCGCGGCTTCGAGCACGTCGGGATTCGAATTCGCGTGAGCGCGGCCCTCCGCCTCCAGCTCCGAGAGCTGCGCGAAGGCGAGCACCTCGCGAAGCTGAGGGAGCTCGTCCTGGATCGACACGAGCTTGTCGCGCTGCGCGTCGTCCTCTGCGAACGCCAGCACTGCTTCGGAATGGCCGAGGATGTACGCGCTCTCCGAGGCGGTGTTCGTCGGGTAGATGCCGACGACGACCGCCCCGATGTTCATGACCGCCCAGTCGAGAAGGATCCACTCGAGCCGCGTTCGCGCGAGGACCGCGACCACGTCGCCTCGCTGCACCCCGCGGGCGAGAAGCGCGTGCGAGAGCGCCTCGACCCTGCGGCCGGCTTCCTCCCACGAGACCTCCCGCCAGCCCTCCGCCTGCTCCTCGAGATACGCCGGCGCCGGCCAATGCCGGTCGAGCACGTACCGCCAGAGAACGGGCGCGGTCCGGAGGGCGAGCGGCGAGTCGGTCGGGCTCGTCGCGGGGGAGGCCGTCGTCACATTCCGAATCGTACGCAGGAGGAAGCCCGTAGGAGAGGGCGAAAAGCCCTGGTCCCTCTACAATTCGGAACTCTTCTCATGCGGACTATCTGGAACGGCTCCATCTCGTTCGGCCTGGTCAACATCCCGATTGGCCTCGCCTTGGCGACCCAGCGGACGGACGTCTCGTTCCGGACGCTCCACCGCGAGTGCGGGACGCCGATCAAGCAGAAGCGCTGGTGCCCGCTGCACGAGCGCGAGGTCGAGGCCGACGAGCTCGTGAAGGGCTGGGAGGTGGCCAAGGGCGAGTACGTGGTCATCGAGGAGGCCGATCTCGAGTCGGTCGCGCTGCAGCGGTCACAGTCGATCGAGATTCTCCGCTTCGTGAGCCTCTCCGACGTGGACCCCGTCTACTTCGACCGCACCTATTACCTCGCGCCCGCGTCTGCCGACGCCGCGCGGCGGCCGTATGTGCTGCTGCTGCGCGCGATGCAGGAGACGGGCATGGCTGCCGTCGGCAAGTTCGTGCTCTGGGGCAAGGAGAACCTTTGCCTCATCCGCGCCCAGGACGACGCGCTCGTCCTCGAGCTTCTGTTCTTCGCCGAGGACGTCCGCGCGAAGAACGAGATCGAGGAGGCAGTCGAGACGGTTCAGGTGAAAGACGCCGAGCTGCAGCTCGCCGGCCAGGTCATCGAGAGCCTCGTCGGGCCGTGGAACATCGCGGACTTCGAGAACGAGTACCGGCGGGACCTGAAGGCGATGCTCGAGGCGAAGCTCGCCGGCGAGAAGATCACGCGGCCCGAGCCGGTTGCAGAGACACCGGTCATCGACCTGATGGAGGCGCTCCGCCGGAGCGTCGCCGAGGCGGGCGAGAAGAAGACGGCCGCGGCACGCTCCAAAAAGCCGAAGAGCCGGCACCCCGTCATCGTCGGCTGGGGGCACCGGCTCTCGGAAGAAGACTGAGACGACGCGCAGTAAGTAGACGCGTCAGTGCTGTTGGGGCATTGCGCCCAGCGCCTGCAGCTGCACCTGGAACAGGTACTTGTCGATCTTCCCGTGGTAGATCGGCACGCCTTCCTGCATGCAGACCCGGATCACCTCCTGCCGATCGATGCCAAGCTCTTTCGACAGTTCTTCGGGCGTGAGGTGATTCGCCATCCGTGCTGCTCCTTCCTGTTGAACAACTCGAGGCACGAAAAAACCCGCCGGCGCCGAGCGCTCTGACGGGCTTATCCACGACCTCTGGTTGACGATCCGACAGGCCTCACAGCAGCATCACCGTGAGCCCTGTCCTTCCGAAGCATTCATCCAGGGAAGAATATGCCCCGGAGGTGACGGACGGCAAACCGGATCTGAGCGGGCTCGAGGAGCGGGAGCTGATGGTCGGCGGGAGCCGCATCCGCTACCTCACCGGAGGTACCGGCCCGCCGCTCATCCTCGTCCATGGCCTGGGCGGCATGGCCACGAACTGGCGCCTCGTCGCGCCCGAGCTCTCCCGCGAACGGCGGCTCCTCATCCCGGATCTGCCCGGCCACGGCCACTCCGAGCCCCTCCGGGAGCGTCGGCGCACCCTGGACCCCTTCGCCGAGGCGGTCCTCGCCATCGCCGATGCCGAGGATGCCCTCCCGGCGCCGTTCGTCGGCCACTCGCTCGGCGGCCTCGTCTCGCTCCACGCCGCCGCGCGGCGCCCGGATGCCGTCCAGGGGCTCGTCCTCGCCGCCGCCGCGGGAATCTCATCCTCGACGCGGGTCAGCCACGCGGTCGTCACCGTCCTCGGGGTGGTCCAGCCGGGGAAGCTCGCCGGCCGGCGGGCGGAGGCCCTCGCCCACTCGCCCTTCGGGCGGCGGTTCGCGTTCTGGTGGGGCGTCTCGGATCCCGTCGGCCTCGATCCCGAGATGGCGCGCGCATTCCTCGAAGGCCCACCCCTTCACAGCGACACGCTGACCGCGGGGCGGGCGCTCGTCGCCTCGGATCCCCGCCTCGACCTGGAGCGGGTGACGTGCCCGGCGCTCTGCCTCTGGGGTGCCGACGACAATTGGGTGCCCCTGGCCGACGGCGTCGAGTACGCGCGGCGCCTCCGCGCGCCGCTCCGGGTGATCGCCGGCTGCGGGCATCTCTCGATCGGGGAGCGCCCAGACGTCGTGACGAGTGCGATCCGCGCCTTCCTCGGATCGCTCGAAGTGGGTTAGCTATGACCGATCCATGGGCAGGCGTACTGCATGCCTCTGTGGGGGGGACGGACCGTCCATGCCGTCGAGCGGATCTGCGACGCATCGGAAGCCGACGAGCGCGTGCTCGACCACCTCGCGCAACTCGGTTGTGATCCCGACGCTCCCCGCGAGGTAACGCATTACGTCTACCTCCGCAAGGAGAACGACGCGGGCATCGTCGCCGGGATCCTCGAGCGCGACGGCTGGAGCACCGCGGTCGAGTCGTGCGAAGACGCGGCATTCGTTGTCCTCGCGACCCGGACCCGCGCGCTCTCGGCGGCGATCGTGAAGCAGACGCGGCGCACACTCGAGGCGCTCGCCGCCGAGCACGGCGGCATCTACGACGGGTGGGAGGCAAAGACCGGGTAGGTGCTCAGAGGTCGAACCGGGATGACGCTCGACGCAACCGCTTGTTCTCGTTCGGCGCTTGTTCTGGTTAGGCGCTTCTTCTGGTTAGGCGCTCCTTCTGGTTAGGCCTCTCATGCAGTGACGGGCGTCTCGAACGGCATCACCTCGTCTTCGTGCTCCCCTCGCATCGGGGACGACAGGAACTCGACCCGCTGAGCCACCACCTCGACCGCGTCGCGCCGACGCCCATCCTGCTCCCAGGTCCGCGTCTTCAGTCGCCCGACGACGCCGACTCGATGCCCCTTCGCCAGATATTCGGAGCAGAGCTCGCCTTGCCGCTCCCAGGCTGAGACCCAGACGAAGTCCGCGCCTGCCTCACGCGCGCCGCGGCTCACGGCGAGCAGGAAGCTCGCCACCTTCTTCTGTTCGTCGCCGACCTCGCGAAGCTCGACCTCCGTCGCGAGATTGCCGATCAGGTTCACGCTGTTCATGGAACCGAAGGTAGACGGCCAGCGGTCACGAAAGAGTCAAGGCTTCGTGCCGGAAGTGCGCCAAGACGAGCCGTCAAGGAACCTCAACTAGACTGGAGAGCGGTCATGGGCCTCTTTTCCTCGATGACAGGTTTCGGCGGTCGCGATATGGCGGTCGACCTCGGCACGGCGAACACGCTCGTCTACGTGCGCGGTCGCGGGATCGTGCTCTCGGAGCCGTCCGTCGTCGCGATCGATCAGCGCTCCGGCGAAGTGCACGCCGTCGGCGTCGAGGCGAAGCGGATGCTCGGCCGCACGCCCGGCACGATCCAGGCGATCCGCCCCCTGAAGGACGGAGTCATCGCCGACTTCGACGTAACCGAGCAGATGCTTCGGCACTTCATTCAGAAGGTGCATCAGCATCGCTTCGCGCATCCGCGCGTCGTCGTCTGCGTGCCGTCCGGCGTCACGGGCGTCGAGAAGCGTGCCGTCGAAGAGGCGACGCTGTCGGCGGGCGCACGCCAGGCCTATCTCATCGAGGAGCCGATGGCTGCAGCGATCGGCGCCGGGCTTCCCGTTGCAGAGCCGACCGGAAACATGATCGTCGACATCGGCGGCGGCACCACCGAGGTTGCGGTCATCTCGCTCGGCGGCATCGTCGTCTCGCAGTCGCTGCGCGTCGGCGGCGACGAGATGGACGAAGCGATCATCAATCACATCAAACGCGACTACAAGCTGCTGATCGGTCAGCAGACCGCCGAGGAGATCAAGCTCGAGATCGGCAGCGCGTGGGATATGAAGGAAGAGCTGCAGGCGGAAGTACGCGGGCGCGACATGCTCACCGGTTTGCCGAAGACGGTGATCCTCACGAGCGAGGAGATCCGCCGCGCGCTCGACGAGCCGGCGACGCAGATCATCGAGGCGATCAAGTCGACGCTTGACAAGACCCCGCCGGAGCTCGCCGCGGACATCATGGATCGCGGCATCGTTCTCGCCGGGGGCGGCTCGCTCCTGAACGGCCTCGACGAGCGGCTCCGGCACGAGACGCAGATGCCCGTGCACCTCGCCGAGAGCCCCTTGACCTGCGTCGCGGTCGGCTCCGGGCGGAGCCTCGAGGAGTTCGAGGCGATCCACCGCTCGAATCGCGCCCGCGCCCGCGGCCGCAACGGCCGGCGGTAGGACTCGCAACCGCTCCGGGTGGGTCATTCGGCCTGCTCGGTCTCGCCCGGCCGGGACCCGCGATACCCTAGGGCCGTGGCATCCCGCGACCGCACCGCGCGCATGGCGGTGCTGGGCTCGTCTGTCCGGCGCTCCAGGTCCGACCGCCGCCCTCCCAGGGGCCGTTCGAACGCGCTCTTACGCCGCATCATCCTTGCGGTGCTCGTGGTTGCGGCCCTCGCGCTGCTGACGGTGTCCTTCCGCTCGCCGACTTCGGGGGCCCTCCACGACGTGCAGGGCGTCGGTGCCTCCGCGCTCCGTCCGTTCGAGATCGCGGCGCAGCGCGTCGCGCGTCCGTTCCGCGACGTCTACGGCTACTTCAGCGATCTCGCCACCGCAAAGACGGAGAACGTGAAGCTCAAGCGCGAGCTCCGCGAGGCGCGCGGTGCGGCAAACGCGAACGTCGCGGCTGCGCAGCGCACCTCGGAGCTCGAGAGGCTGCTCGCCTTCGAGCAAGGAGCCCGCTATCCGCAGGACTACCGCCCTGTGAACACGACGGTCATCTCCTATCCGGGGAGCGCGTTCGCACAGCAGGTGACGATCGCCGCCGGCTCCCACTCCGGTATCCATCTCTTCACACCTGTGGTGACCGGTGACGGTCTGATCGGCCGCGTGACGAACGTCACGCCGGACCAGGCGCAGGTGACGCTTCTCACCGACCCCGACATGAACGTTCCCGCGCGCGACGCGACGAACGGTGTGAGTGGGCTCATCCGACACGGCGAGGGCGGCACGCTCATCCTCGACCGTGTTGCGAAGGAGCACAAGGTGAAGAAGGGCGACATCATCGTCACGCAGGGCACGGTCGATCGCCGCTATCCGAGCGTCTACCCGTACGGCCTTCCGATCGGGCGTGTGCTCAACGTCGGCACCTCCGACATCGCAACCTTCCTCACGGTGACCGTCGAGCCGTTTGCCAGCTTCGACTCGCTCGACGCGGTCGCTGCACTCGTCTCCACGAAGAAGCGGTGAACGCAGTCGACGGCCTCAAGGCCGCGGCGCTTCTCTTCGTCGCGGCGATCCTGCAGGTCTCCATCTTCACGCAGGTCAGCATCCTCGGCGGCGTCCCAGACATCTTGCTCGTGACGCTCGTCGCGGTCGCGCTCCTACGCGGGGCGCTGATCGGAGCGATCGGCGGGTTCTTCGCCGGCCTGCTCGTCGACACCGCGACGCTCGGGCAGCTCGGGCTCACCTCGCTCCTGCTCACGGTCGCCGGCTACTGGATCGGCCGCTACGGCGAGACGACCGGGCGCGATCGCGGCCATGCGCCGTTCACCTCGGTCGCGGTGATCACCGTGCTCTACGCACTCGGCGTGCTGGTCGTTCACTTCGTGCTCGGCGAGCGTGCGCCGGCCGGTGAAGTCATGCGCGGGCTGCTACCCGCGATCGTCTTGAACCTGATCCTGACCGCGCCCGTGTACGCGCTCGTGCGCCGCGTGCTGCGCCCTCTCGACCGCGGCGACTACGCGACGGAGGTGCGCCTCCTTGGCTAGTACCACCACCCGGCCGCCGCGACGTCTTCCGCCGCGTGCAGACCAGGCCGAGACCGCCGTCGAGCCGTATCGCGTCACGCAGCGCCTCTCCGTTCGCGTTGCGGTCATCGGAGCCGTCGTGCTCGGTGTGTTCGCGGCGCTCTTCCTGCGCCTCTGGGCGTTGCAGGTGCTCGCCGGGACGAAGTACGTCGACCAGGCGCAGGCCCAGTCGTTCCGGGCGGTCCGCCTACCCGCGCCGCGCGGGACGATCGTCGACCGGAACGGCAAGCCGCTCGTCACGAACATCGCGGCGAGCGCCATCCAGCTCTGGCCCGCCGATCTGCCGAAGAATTACAACGACCGCTACGACGAGCTGAAGCGCATCGCGCACGCCACGCGCGTTCCGCTGTACGAGATCGCGCGCGCGATCAAGGCGCGGAACGGCGACCTGCTGACGCCGCTCATCGTGCGTGAGACGGCGAGCGACCCGATGGTCGCGTACCTCTACGAGCACTCCGAGGAGTTCCCGGGCCTGACGATCGGGCGTGCCTACGTCCGCCACTACCCGTATCAAACCCTCGCCTCGCAGGTGCTCGGCTATGTGGGTGCAATCACTCAGCACCAGCTGAAGAAGCTCGGGTCGGCGTACGACCTGAACGACGAGCTCGGGCAGGCGGGCGTCGAGTCGTCCTACGACAGCTATCTCCGGGGCGACGCAGGCGAGCAGCGCCTGCACGTGGACGCACTCGGCCGGCCGATCACCGGCCCGCAGACGGCGAAAATCGCGAAACCCGGGAACACCGTGCGCCTGACGCTCGACCTCAAGCTGCAGACGCGCGGCCGAGAGTGCGCTCGCCTACGGCATCCGCCTGGCGCAGGCGGACGGCCACTGGGCCGCGCGCGGCGGCGCGATCGTCGCGCTCGACCCGAACGACGGCTCGATCCGCGCGATGGCGTCGTCGCCGAGCTACAAGCCGTCGGTCTACGCGGGTCACGTGACGCAGAAGTCGCTTGCGGAGCAGGGACTGACCTCGAAGACCGCCGCCGAGAAGAACTATCCGTCCATCGACCGCGCCTTGCAGGGGACGTATCCGCCGGGCTCGGTCTTCAAGCCGGTGACCGCACTCGCAGCGATGCAAGAGCATCTCGTCTCGCCGTACGCGTACCTGCCGTGCACGGGGACGTATCACTCGCCGAACGACAACGCGAACCAGACGTTCCACAACTGGGACCCGTACGTCAGCCAGCAGATGGACCTGCCGACTGCGCTCGCGTACTCGTGCGACACCTACTTCTACCAACTGGGCGACCGGTTCTTCGCTAGCCGCGGACGCAACCTGCTGCAGAAGTGGGCCGCGATTTTCGGCTTCGGCAAGATCACCGGCACCGACGCAGGCCCGGAGGCGACCGGCCTCGTGCCCACGCTGGACTGGCGGCAGCGCTACTTCAAGACGGCGATCGACAAGCTCTGGAAGCCGGGTGACTCGATCCAGCTCTCGATCGGTCAGGGTGACCTGCTCGTCACGCCCTTGCAGATGGCGCGCTTCTATGCGCTGCTCGCGAACGGCGGCAACCTCGTGACCCCCCACGTCCTGCTCGAGGTCGAGAGCCCGACGGGCACGACCGTGCCTGTCCCGGCACGCCCTGCGCCGCGTCACGTGAACGTCGATCCGGCAGCGCTCCAGGTCGTGCGCCAGGGGCTCTGGGAGGCAACGCACCTCTCTTTCGGCACCTCGTACCCGATCTTCGGGCGCTTCCCGGTCTCGATCGCCGGCAAGACGGGAACGGCCGAGAAGGTCGTCTCGCTGCCGGGATACACCGGCCTGCAGGACCAGTCCTGGTGGTGCGGGTACGGGCCGACGGACGACGCGAAGCTCGTGGTCTGCGCCGTGATCGAGAACGGCGGCCACGGCGGCACGGCGGCGGCGCCTGCCGCGGCGCAGGTCTTCTCGTCCTACTTCAACGTCAAGGTGAAGCCCATCGTCCCCAGCAAGACGGACTGATGGGCACCATGGGTCGCTGATGCTCGAGTACGCAGGCTCACAGAGGAGAGGACTGGAGCGCCACCGCGGCGAGGGCGTCGCCATCCTCGGCATCCTCAAAAGCCTCGACTGGATCCTCGTCGCGGCCGTCGGCGCTCTCGTCGCCGTCGGCCTCTGGGCGGTCTCCGGGGTCACGCGGTTCGACCTGCCGCACGACCCGAACTACTACTTGAAGCGGCAGATCATCTACGTCTCGGTCGGCGTCGTCGTTCTCTTCGCGGCGCTGCTCGTCGATCCCGACGTCTACCGGCGCTACTGGCGGCCGATCTACATCGGCACCGTCTCGATCATCGTCATCGTGCTCGCGCTCGGCACCGCTGCACGCGGCTCGACCCGCTGGATCAATCTCGGCTTCATCACGTTCCAGCCGTCGGAGTTCGGAAAGCTCCTCTTCACGCTCGCGATCGCAGGGTTCCTCGCTGAACGCGCGCGCGGCGATGTCTCGACGACGATCAGAGCTCTCGGGCTCGGTGCAGTCCCGGTCGTGCTCGTCATGGCACAGCCCGACCTCGGGACGGCGCTCGTCTACATGGCTGCGCTCGCCGCGATGCTCTTCATCTGCGGGACGCCGTGGCGCCACCTCGCCATCCTCGGCACGCTCGCGATGCTCGCGATCGTCACGGTTCTCTGGGCCGCGCCTGCAGCCGGCGTCAACATTCTCAAGCCGTACCAGAAGTCCCGGCTGACCTGCTTCGTGCACCCGCAGAAGTGCACGGTCGACGCGAGGTACAACCTCGAGCAGTCGATCGCCGCAGTCGGCTCCGGCCAGTTCCACGGCCGCGGCCCGAAGAACGCCACACAGACGCGACTGAACTTCCTGCCCGAGCACGGCACCGACTTCGTGTTCGCCTCATACGGGGAACAGCGTGGCTTCGTCGGTGCGTCGATTCTGCTTGCGCTCTATCTGCTCGTACTCTGGCGCGCCCTGCGGATCGTCACGGTCGCGCGCGATCTCTACTCGGCCACCGTGGCAGGCGGCATCGTCGTTGCGCTGCTCTTCCAGATCTTCGTCAATGTGGGCATGACGATGGGGATCGCACCGATCACCGGCATCCCACTGCCGTTCGTGTCGGTCGGAGGGTCGTCCATGATCGCGAACCTCGCCGCGATGGGCGTTCTCCTCGCGATCCACGCGCGCGGTCGCGTCTCGCGCGCGCCGTCGCGTCGGCGCTGATGGCCTTCCCGCTGCGTCTCAGCGCGGTACGCGGGCTCGTCAAGGAGATCTCCGTCTCGGGAGAGAAAGGCAAGCCGCTCGTGGTCGGCGGTGCCAGGGAGCTCGCGCCGGTGCTGCGGCGAGAGCTCGGCCACGGCGCGACGCTCGTGCGCGGCGACGACTCGCCCGAAGGTGCCGCCGTGCTCGTCTACATCCTCGCGCACGACGTGCGCGACGAGGACGAAGCCGCGCTGAAACGCGCGAGGCGCGCCCGGGTGCCGATCGTCGCCGTCGTCACCGGCCGTCTCGCGGAAGAGTCTTCGATCCCGTACGTCCTCGCGACCGACGTCGTTCGGGTCGGCGTGGGGGCGGGGTTCCCGGTCGAGACGATCACCCGGGTCATCGCGGGGCGTCTCGGCGAGGATGCGGCGCCGCTCGCCGCCGGCGTGCCGGTGCTACGCCGCGCGGTCGCGAAGTCGCTCGTCTCGAGCTTCGCGCGAAAGAACGGCATCACGGGTGCGGCCGTCTTCATCGGCGGCACAGATCTGCCGGTGCTCGTGATGAACCAGCTGCGGCTGCTGCTGCGCCTCGAGCAGGTGTACGGCCGCGACATCGACCTCCAGGACCGCCTCCCGGAGATCGCTGCGACGCTCGGCACCGCGTACGGCTGGCGGGCGCTCGCCCGCGAGCTCGTCGGCAGCATCGCCCTGTCGAGATGGGCTGTGACGGGCGGTGTGGCCTATGCCGGCACGCGCGCGCTCGGCGAAGCCGCGATCGCGCAGCTCGAAGCGCTCAGCGCCTCGAGCACGTCAGCGCCGGCTGCGTTCAGGCCGCTGCCGGCCGCAGCTTCGTCCGCCGGGCCTTGATCGCTCGCATCCGCTGCATCAGCCGGGCCCAGGCCCACGGCTCGACCTCGCGATAGCGAGCCGCCGACTGCCCACGCGTCGCTTCGAGGTACTCGAACCAGGCGTCCGCCTCCTCGATCAGCAGCAGTTCCTCGGCTTCGCGCTTCCCCGTCACGGTCTCTCACCCTCCCGGGTCGTGGATGGGCCGGATCGTAGGACCGCCGTCGGACGGCACGAGACCCGCCCAGGCCTTCTCGACTGGCCCGCTGGTACCCTGGGGACACGCCTCATGGCAACGTTTTTCACCGACAACTGCGAGCGCGCTCCCGTGACCCCCGAGGGCATTGGAAAAGGTGTAGCGCGTGACGCCCTACAAGGAGTTTTCGCTTGCCCTGGTTCCGACGACGCAAATCCGACGTCTCGGCAGCTGATGCTGCCGCCCAACCACCGGTCGAGGTTGCACCCGAATCCGGTAATCCCCGAGCCGCCCGCCGCCGATGCGGGCGATACAACCGATCCCACGAAGCCCAAGCGCCGCCGCGGTAGCCGCGGCGGGCGCGGACGCAAGAAGACGTCCTCGACCGGGGCCGCGGCTGCGGCTGCCCCCGATGTCGAGGAGAAGCCCGACGCGAAAGCGGCCTCGAGCGCGCGCAAGACCGAGCGCAAGTCGACGAGTGCCAAGTCGCTTTCCCAGCGCCAGGAGCGCCGGCGCAATCAGGGCACGAGCCGGCGCCGCGAGAGTCCGCGCCGCGCACCGCTCCCGAAGGCGAAGCGCGAGCTGCTCGTCTCCGTCGATGTCGGCGAGCAGCGCGTCGCCGTGCTCGAGGACGACAAGGTCGCCGAGGTCTACCTCGAGCGCCCGGAGCGCCGCTCGATCGCCGGCAACATCTATCTCGGCCGCGTCGACAACGTCCTGCCCGGAATGGAGGCGGCGTTCGTCGAGATCGGACTCGAGAAGAACGGCTTCCTCTACGTCGACGAGATCGTCGGGCCGGAGCTCGAGAAGGGCCACGGGCGGAAGATCCAGGACCTGATCAACAAGGGCCAGACGATCCTCGTTCAGGCCGTCAAGGACCCGATGAAGACGAAGGGCGCACGCCTCACGACGCAGATCTCCCTGCCCGGGCGCTTCGTCGTCTTCGTCCCCCAGGGCGAGGGCCTCGGCGTCTCACGCCGCCTCGACGACGACGAGCGCCAGCGGCTCAAGGACATCCTCAAGAAGCTGAACGTGAAAGAGGGCGGCCTCATCGTCCGCACCGCCGCCGAGGGGGCATCCGAGGAGGACATCGAGCGCGACCTCGTCTTCCTGCAGCGATTGTGGAAGTCGATCGAAGCGAAGGCCAAGGAAGCAACCGCGCCCGAGCTCATCTACCAGGAGGCGGAGCTCCCGCTCCGCGTCACTCGCGACCTCTTCACGGGGGACTTTGAGAAGGCCTACGTCGACAACGACCAGGCGTTCAAGCGCATCACCGGGTACCTGAAGAAGACGTCGCCGCACATGGTCGAGCGCGTCGTCCGTTACCGGGACAAGTTGCCGCTGATGGAGCACTTCGGCGTCGAGCAGGAGATCAAGTCGACGCTCAGCCGACGCGTCGACCTGCCGTCGGGGGGCTACCTGATCTTCGACTACGCGGAGGCGTTCACCGTCATCGACGTGAACACCGGCCGATTCGTCGGCTCGCGCGGCAAGAACGCCGGCGGCCGTCTCGAGGACACGATCACGAAGAACAACCTGGAAGCCGTGAAGGAGGTCGTGCGCCAGCTGCGCCTGCGCGACATCGGCGGGATCATCGTCATCGACTTCATCGACATGGCGAACCCGAAGAACCGCGCGACCGTGGAGGAGGCGTTGCGCAGCGAGCTCGAGCGCGACCGGACGAAGACGTACGTCGTCGAGATCTCTCCGCTCGGCCTCGTCGAGATGACGCGCCAGAACGTCACCGATGGACCGCGCGAGATCATGACGCGCAAGTGCCCCACGTGTGGTGGCGACGGCATCGTCTACTCCGAAGCGTCAGCTGCGATCGACGTCGAGCGCCGTCTGCGCACGCTCGTCGCAGGCTCGCGCTCGCAGGCGTATCGCGTCGAGCTCGCCGCTCCGATCGCCGCCGCCCTCGTCGGCGCCGGCGGGTCGCGGCTGATGGAGCTCGAGACGCACACGAAGCGCCGCTTCTTCCTCGACGGCAAGCCTGACACGCACCTCGACCACTTCGTCGTCGTCGCGGAGGGCAAGCTCGAGGATCTCGCACCGCAGGCGCCCGTCGCCGAGGAGTCCGAGCTGATGCTCGAGCTCGTCGAGCTCGACCGCCACGACGGTACCGCCGCGGTCGGCAAGGTCGACGGGTATGACGTCGTCGTCGGCGCCGCCGCCGAACTCGTCGGCAAACGGGTGAAGGTCAAGATCGAGCGCGTCCTCGACGGGACGGCGTACGCGACGCTCGTCCGCAGAGGCGGGAAGAAGATCCCCGAGCCGCTGACGGCCGAGGCCGAGGCCGAGAAGCCGACCCGGAAGCCGCCCGCGCGGAAGGCGGTCGAGGGCGCCGCGGTCGAGGCGGAGACCGGCGATTCCGAGACGATCGAAGCCGCGGATGAGCTCGAGGTCGACGACGACGTCGAGGCTGGGGAGCTCGAGACCGAGGAGCCCGAGACCGAGGAGCCCGAGACCGACGAGCCCGAGACGGGCGAGGTGACCGCCGAAAGTGATGACGATGCACCGGCCGCCGAGGCGAAGAAGAAGACGCGACGCGGGTCGCGCGGGGGTCGGAAGCGAAAGAAGCCCGCATCCGCGGCAGGCGAGGAGACCGCTGCCGAGGGCGATGACGCGCCGGCCGAAGGCGAGCCCGAGCCCGCTGCCGACGGCGACGGCGAGGCCCCGGTCACGAGAGCGCGGCAGGTCCGGATCCACATCCCGACCGAGGACATCGGCGAGGATGAGCCCGACGACGGCCCCGGGGAGAGCGAGGCGCCCGTCGAGGCAGCGTCCGAGAACGGCGCGCAGCCGGCGAAGAAGAAGACCCGCCGCGGCTCACGGGGCGGCAAGAACCGCCGCAAGCGGACGGCCGAGACGGCGGGAGCGAACGGCGGCGAGCCCGCGTCCGACGAGGCCATGGCAGACGAGTCGGTCGAGGACGGGCCAATCGCTGAGACCGGCCCAATCGCCGAGAACGGGGCGGAGCCGGCCCCGGTTCCCGAGGCTCCCGACGAGCCTGCGGAGAGCGAGCCCGGCGAGGACTGGGGCTATGTCCCCATGTCCGAGTGGGGCGACGAGTTCCGCTAGGAGATTTCGCTACACTGCCCCTCTCGCGAGCCCCTGTCGGCTCGCGTTTCCACGCCTATGAGCTACGCGATCATCACCGTTGGCGGCAAGCAGTACCGCGTCCGGGAGGGCGAGCGGCTGCTGGTCGACCGCATGACCACGGGTGAGGGCGAGACCTTCAACCCGCGCGTCCTGCTCGTCGGGGGCGACGGGAACACCGACCTCTCGCCGTCGACGACGGTGACGGCGCGGGTCGTCGGTCACACGCTCGGCGACAAGATCCGGATCGGCAAGTACAAGAAGCGGACCGGCTATCGCCGTCATAACGGCTTCCGCGCGAGCCTCACCCAGATCGAGATCGAATCGATCGGTGCGGGCTCGAAGAGTGCCGCCGCGAAGCCGGCAGCCGAGAAGGCCGCGGCGCCAGAGCAGCCGAAGGAGGCCGAAGCTCCCAGGGCTGAAGCTGTGACGGCCGAGGTTCCAACGGCCGAGGCTGACGCCGCGCCGACCCGCACCGCGCATCCTCCGAAGGGTTACGAGGAGATGACGATCGCGGACATCCAGGAGGGTGTGTCGAGCTGGCGGCGCCCGAATATCGAGGCTGCGCTCGAGTACGAGAAGGCGAACGCGAATCGCAAGGGCGCGGTTGCTGCGCTCGAGGGCGCGCTCGCCGAGAAGGAGAGCCACTAATGGCACATAAGAAAGGTCTCGGGTCGTCGCGGAACGGTCGCGACTCGAACCCGCAGATGCTCGGCGTGAAGCTCTTCGCCGGGCAGGACGTCACCTCGGGAATGATTCTCGTCCGCCAGCGCGGCACGCGCTTCCGCCCAGGCCCCGGTACGGGCCGCGGCAAGGACGACACGATCTTCGCGACGCGTGACGGCGTCGTCTCCTTCCGGACGAGCGGCGAGCGCCGCTTCGTCTCGGTGGTGGACGGCGAGAACGCCGGCTAATCGCCGTAGAGCGGCGACCAGCCGACGACCCGCCAGGACGTATCGGCGGGCGCGCTCGCGACCGCGAAGGCCAGCGCGTCGCCGACGGACGGGCCGCCGCCGATCGCCGACCAGCGCTCGCCGGTCGGGCCTTCCAAGTCGACGCGAAGCGCGTCGCTCTCCTGGAGGCGTCGCCCGTAGGCCGCGGCCCCGATCTGGATGACCTTCGTTGTTCTCATGACACCATCCTGCGCCGGGAGAGGTGCATGCCGCCTCGTGGGGCACCCCATACTTGACCCCAATGTTCCACGACCGAGTTCGTCTGGTCGTCATCGCCGGCCGCGGCGGTGACGGTCCATCCACTTCCGCCGGGAGAAGTTCGTTCCCAAGGGAGGGCCGGACGGCGGCGACGGCGGCAAGGGCGGCGACGTCGTGCTGGTGGCGGATCCGCGGCGGCGCGATCTCTCGGGTTTCCGGCCGAACCAGAGGCTGCGGGCCGGCCGCGGGGGTGCAGGCGGGGGCCGGCTATCGAACGGCGCCGACGGCGAAGACGCGGTCCTCGCCGTGCCGGTCGGGACGCAGATCCTTGACGAGGAGGAGCGGCTCGTCGCCGACCTCGCGCATCCCGGCGCGCGGGTGGTCGTTGCGAAGGGCGGCACCGGTGGGCGCGGCAACAAGCGCTTCGCCGGCGCGACGCGGCAGACCCCGCGCTTTGCGGAGATCGGCATGCCCGGAGAGGAGGGTGCGATCGAGCTGCGCCTCAAGCTCCTCGCGGACGCCGCGTTCGCCGGCTTCCCGAACGCGGGCAAGTCGTCGCTGATCGCACGTCTCTCGAACGCCCGCCCAAAGGTTGCCGACTATCCGTTCACGACGCTTGCACCAGTGCTCGGCACGGTCGAGTCGCCGGACGGAAGGCAGCTCGTCGTCGCCGACGTGCCGGGGCTGATCGAGGGGGCGAGCGAGGGAGTCGGTCTCGGGCACGAGTTCCTCGCGCACCTCGAGCGCGCTCGGCTCCTGCTGCATGTCATCGACTCCTCCGAGGACGACGTCGACGAGCGTTGGGAAACGATTGACGCGGAATTGTCCGCCTACGGCGCCGGGCTCGACGAACGGCCGCAGGTTGTCGTGCTGAACAAGATCGATCTCTTGCCCGAGCCGCCCGAATTCGCGATCGAGGACGAACGCATCCTGCGTGTGTTCCGTGTCTCGGCCGCGACCGGTGCAGGGATCGAGGAGCTCAAGCGCGCGCTGTTCGAGCTCGTCCCGGAAGAAGAGGTCGTGCCGACCGCGCCGGGCGACGAGCAGGAGCTCGTCGACTACCTCGTCTATCGTCCGCAGCCGTCTCGTCGCGCGTATCGCGTGTTCAGGACCGAGAGCGGCTTCCGCGTCACGGGCACGCCGCCGCCGGCCGAGGAGCTCGAGGCAATCCTGAAATCGGCAGGTGTGCGCGAAGGAGATGAAGTCGAGCTCGGCGACGAGACACTCGAGTGGCAGACATGAAGGTCGCAGCGGTGTACGACGTACACGGGAACGCGCGCGCACTGGAGGCCGTGCTTGCAGACGGCGCAGGGGACGCAGACGTCGTCCTATTCGGAGGCGACCTCGTCTGGGGCGCGTGGCCACGCGAGACGCTCGCGCTTGCCCGATCCCTCGGCGACGGCGCTCGCTTCGTCATGGGAAACACCGACCGCGGCGCCCTCACCGATGACCAGGATCCTTCCGCGATCTGGGTGCAAGAGCGACTCGATGACGAAGAACGCGCCTTCGTCCTCTCGTGGCCCGCGACGGTGACGCTCGACGGCTCGTTGTACTGCCACGCGACTCCGAGGAGCGACACCGAGATCGTGACGCCGTGGTCGCCGCAGCCGCTATGGGATGAGGTGCTTGCCGGAGTCGACGAAGAGATCGTCGTCTGCGGTCACACCCACTATCAGTACGACGCTCGGCGGGGAGGACACCGCGTCGTCAATCCGGGAAGCGTCGGCAATCCGTCCATTCGAGCCACCGCATGGTGGGCGGTGCTCGACTCGGGCGGCGTCGAGCTCAGAACGACGGACTACGACACCCAAGCGACGGCAGACGCGTGGCGGGAATGCGGCTTCCCGAGGACGGACTTCGCCGACGAGCTCATCGAGCCCTACTCCCTCGAGCGGCTCATGGAGAGGTGGGGTTGACCGGCCTCTACGGCGGGGCGTTCGACCCGCCGCACGTCGGTCACGTGGCCGTCGCGGTTGCCGCGAAGGAGCACTTCGGTATGGCTCGGATCACCGTGCTCGTGTCAGAGCATCCCGGGCACAAGGAGACGCATCTTCCTCCCGCCGCGCGCCTCGACCTCGCCCGCGCCGCGTTCCCCGACGACGAGGTTCGGCTCGACCCGTATCCACGGACGATCGACCTGCTGCGGGCCGAGCGGTTCGACGATCCGCTCTTCATCGTCGGCGCCGACGAGTTCTGCGACTTCCTCTCCTGGAAGGAGCCCGACGGCGTGCTCGCGCTCTCCCGGCTGGCGGTGGCGACGCGGCCGGGCTTTCCTCAGGAGCGGCTCGATTCCGTCCTCGCGGGGCTCGCGGAGCCGGGCCGTGTCGTCTTCTTCGAGATCGAGCCGAATCCGGCCGCCTCACGGGACATCCGGGAGCTTGCCGCGGCCGGGGCGCCCCTGACGGGCCTCGTCCCGGACGCGGTGAACGACCTCATTCGCGCGCGGAGGCTCTACGCCGCCGATTGACATCCGCGGGCCCTGGATACACTGCGAGAGACCCGAGAAGGACACTGATCCAGCCCTGAACTCCCTCGAACAAGCCCGCCGAATCGCCGCTCTCGCACAGGAGAAGCTGGCGGAAGACGTCGTCATCCTCGACATGCGGCCGGTGTGCTCGTTCACCGACTACTTCGTCATCGCGTCCGGCCGAAACCCGCGGCAGACGGCGTCCATCTGGGACGAGGTGCACGGACGGATGAAGAAGGATCACGCCCTCATTCCGCGCTCCGCCGACGGGACACGGGAAGGCACGTGGATCCTCGCCGACTACCTCGACGTGGTGCTGCACGTCTTCACGCCCGAGGCGCGCGAGTTCTACAAGCTCGAGGAGCTCTGGGGCGACGTGCCCGAGGTCGAGCTCGAGACGGTCGCTGCCGGTTAGCCCGCGAGCGGGCCGGCGTTCGTCAACAGGGGATTCGCCGGGGCTCCCGGAAGCCCGTGCACCGGCCGGCTTCCGATCGTGACGTCGACGGCGCGCGGTCTTCCGATTTGGAGCCAGACCTTCCGGTCGAGGCGGTAGCGGAGCGTCTCGCCGCGGCCCAGGAAGCCGCGGACGACCTCCTTGCCGTCAGGCCCGCCGAGGCACGCAGAATCACGAGCTCGACCGGGCGACGCGGATCGTTGCGGTCTTCGGCTCGAGCTTTGCGGCCTTTGTTGGGCTCGAACCGCAGTGCCTTCTGGACGTCCTCGAGGGTGAGGCCGCGGGTCTCGCGCGCTTCACGGAGGCTGGCACCGATCTCGAACACCGGGGCGGCTCCTCGGACCTGTGGAAGAGGCCCTCTACTTGTGGATGGCACGAGGGAGAGTCGGTGAAGACTTCGGCGTTCGCAGGGCAAAGAAAAAGCCCCCGTTTATGGGGGCTTTGCGATGGAGCGGAGGGGGATCGAACCCCTGGCCTCCAGCATGCCATGCTGGCGCTCTCCCAGCTGAGCTACCGCCCCGAGGAGCCGTCGAATTGTAGCCTCGAACTCGAAGTCACGAGCCCAGTTGACGCCGAGCGCCTGGTTGTTCCGCGTTGCTTCGAGGCGAAGGAGGACTGCACCGCGGTTGATCGAGTACTCGGCCGGAAGGTAGTAGCAGGAGTCGTTGTCCGGGCAGTACGCAGCAATGGCGTCGATCTCTCCAGGTCTGTAGCTGCGGTGAATCAGGCCGTTGCGCCCTCTACGGCACGTCCGCGTTCTAACCATGACGACGTCGCCGTCCCGCGCGGCCCACTTGCATTGGACGCGCACGATCCGGGTCCCGAGGTCGATTGCCAAGTCGTAACGCTGGTCGTCGAGCGGGCGCAACACCGGCACCCCGAGCTTCGCGCACTCGAACATCACTGCCGCTTCGGCCACGAGCCCTTTCTGATTCGTTGTCAACATAGAAAACAGAGTAACCCTGGCGTCGGACGTCGTCCGCTGCCAGACTTGGGACCCGGATGGAGACCGCAGCCGCAGCCGGCCGCACGGGCCGCCGCGAGCACGCGGTGCGCGAGCGGGTGCTCGTTCCCATCCGCTACGCGCTGCTCCGCCTGCGGAGACACGTCCCGCGGACGGCGCTCGTCGCCGTCGGCATTGCCGTCGGCGCGGCGGTGCTGGCCATGACGGCGGTCGGAAGCGCGTCGGTGCAGGACCGCGCCGTGCAGCGTGCCCTCGCGCAGGTCGCGCCGAGCGACCGGGCGATCCAGGCCGTGTGGTCGGGCGTCCCGGCGCAGTCGAGCCTGTCGTACCGGCAGCTCGACGGGGTCGCGCGCCGTGCGGTGACGCCGCTCCTCGGTCAGCCGCCGTTCGCCGTCGCCGTGTTTCGCCAGGCGACGTGGGGCGGGGCGTTCGTCAATCTTGGAGCGGTCGACGGCCTGCGCAGATGGATCACGCTTCGGAGTGGGCGCCTGCCGCGCACGTGCACGCGCGACGACTGCGAGCTGGTTCAGATCGGCGGCGCACCGGCGCGGCCGAAGCTCCCCTTCCTGCACGTCGTCGGCCGCGCGAGCTTCGTCCCCGGCGCGCCGCTGCAGGCGTACTTCGGCTCGGGCGGCAAGCGCCCGCCGATCCTGCTCGCGGACGGTGTCCTCCCATTCCAGCGCACGCCGCTTCCCGACGCACCGTTGATCGCACGGACATACGGCTGGATCGTCCCGGTCGCGCCGCGCACGATTCACGACTGGCAACTCGCGCGGCTCGACACGAGGCTCGGCCGCGCGCAGGAGACACTCGAGCGTCGCTCCGACATCTTCAGCGTCGCCGCGCCGACCGGGACGATGCAGTCGATTCGCGCTACGAGCCGCGTTGCAGCACAGCGGCTGCTCATCCTCGGGGGCGACGCGGCCGTGCTTCTGCTCGGCTTTGCGATCCTCGCTTCGACGCGCCTTCGCCGCGACCAGCAGGCCGTACGCGAGCGTCTCACGTGGGCGGGAGCAAGTCGCAGCCAGATCATGCTCGTCGCCGGAACCGAGATCCTCGGCGTGACCGCGCTCGCGACGCTCGCCGGCTGGGCGCTCGGCACGGGAGCAGGCGCGCTGCTCGCGCGCCACCTCGGCTCGCCTGCCGGGCCGATCCTCACGCACTCGATCTTCACCGGGCCGACACTCGTCGCGGCGATCGCGCTTGCTGCGCTGACCGCCGCCGCGATGCTCGTCGCTGTTCATGCAGAGAGTGTCGGCGCGGGTGGCCTCCGCTTCACGATCGCAGACGCCGCCGCGCTCGGGGCCCTCGGGGCGATCCTGCTGGCGCTCGCGCGCGGCAAGGCCGATGCGTCGTCGCTCGCCGACGGCGGCACGGGCGTCGTGCTCCTCCTCCTGCCCGGCCTCGTGCTCTTCGTGCTCGCCGTCGTGACGGCGCGTTTGCTGGCGCCGACGCTGCGGGCGTTGGAGTGGATCGCGCGGCGGGCAACGCCCCCGGTGCGGGTCGCGCTTCTCTCGCTCGCGCGCGCGCCGGGAGACGTGACGCTGACGGTCGTCTTTTTCGTCGTGAGCGTCGGCGTCGCCGTGTTCGCAATCGCCTACCGCACGACGCTCGTCGAGGGACAGCGCGAACAGGCGCGGTACGCGGTTCCGGCGCCGTTCGTCGCGCGCGAGGATCTGAGTCGTCTCATCACGCTGCAGCAGGCCGGGCTCCGCGCCGGCGAGCAGGTCGTGCGTGAGTCGGGCACGGTTCGCTCGACGCCGGTGACGGTGCTTGCGCTCTCGCCGGCAGCGCTCCGCGGGATCGACGGCTGGCGTAGCGATTTCTCGAGCAGGACGCCCGGGCAGCTTGCGCAATCGCTCGGGCCTCGGCGCCCGCGTCTTGCGGGTATACGCCTCCGAGAGACGCTCGACCTGCCATATGTGACGACAGGTGACCGCGTCGGCCTCGCCGCCGTGATCGAGAATCCGCGCGGCGACTTCACGCAACTTCAGCTCGGCGAGCACGAGGCCGGAAGCCACGTGGCACGTGTCGTCCTACCGCCTGAAGCGCGCGAAGGCAGGCTCGTTGCGCTGCGCCTCTCCTTCCCGACGATCGCGGCGTACGTCGCCGGGCACAAGGAGGCGGAGACGCAGCTCTCGGTCAGCGACGCGTCGAAGGGGACGATCACGCTCGACCCGCGCTTCAGGCGCTGGTTCGGCCCGAAGGGAATCGCGGTCGACGGGCGCACGCTCCACTTCGTCGTCAACAACGCGGGCGACGCCGTCATCCGGCCGCACGAGCCGCTCGAAGGCGAGCTCCTGCCCGTCATCGCCTCTCCGGCAGTGGCACGAACCGCAGGGAGCGACGGCGTGATCGCGCTCCGCGCCTATAACTCCGTCATCCCGGCGCGAATCGTCGCGACGACCCGGTATTTCCCATCCGTCGACGGCGACGTCGTCATCGCCGACCGCCGCTCGTTCCTCACGGTTGCGAACACGCTCGAGCCCGGTGTCGCGACTGGATCGGAGACGTGGTTGCAGAGGAGGCCCGCCCATGGGCTCCCGCTCGCGGTCGACTCGCAGCGCGCTCAAGAGCGTGAGCTGACCGGCGATCCGCTCGCCCGCGGCTCGATCGCCCTCCTCGGCATCACCGCGATCGTCGCGCTCGCGCTCGCAGCAGTCGGTCTCTTGTTGACCGTCGTCGGCGACCTGCGGGACGAACAGGGCGCGCTCTCCGACCTCCGTGCGCAGGGCGCCGGACCGCGCGAGCTTCGCCGCCACGTCCTCCTCCGCGCGCTCGTCGTCGGCGTCCTCGGCCTCGCGGGCGGCATCGCCGCGGGCGCAGTCGTCGGCGCGCTCGTCGTCGCCGTCGTCACCGTCACCGCAGGGGCGCAGTCCGCGCTGCCCCCGTTGCAACTCGGCTTCGGCTGGCCCATCGTCCTGATCGCGGTCGCTGCGCTGGCGCTCGCAGCGGGCGCTGCCGCGGTGGCTGCGGCAAGGAAGGTGCCCGCGTGAACGCCGTCGAAGCACGCGACCTCTTCCGACTCTACGCGACGCCGCAGGGAACCGCCGTGGCGCTGCAAGGGCTGAGTCTCGACGTTCGGGAGCGGGAGCTGCTCGTGGTCTTCGGCCCGAGCGGCTCGGGCAAGACGACACTGCTGCGCATCCTCGCAGGGCTCGACCGGCCCTCGGCCGGCACCGTGAGTGTCTTCGGGCACGACCTTCGCACGCTGCGTGGGAGCGCGCGGCTCGTATACCGGTCGCGCACGCTCGGCTACGCCGATCAGCACTACGCGCGGGCGCTTGCGCCGGAGCTCACGGCGCGCGAGCTCGTGGCGCTACGGCCTGCGCTTCTCGGTGTCGACCGTCGCGAACGCGGGCGCACGGCCGACGAGTACCTCGAGCGCGTCGGCCTGCTCGACCGCGCGGACGCTCTTCCCTCGGAGCTCTCGGGCGGCCAGCAGCAGCGCATCGCCATCTGCGCAGCGCTCGCTCACCGGCCGCAGCTCTTCATCGCCGACGAGCCGACGGGAGAGCTCGACGCCCTGAACGCGGCGCAGATCTACGAGCTGATCGGGACGCTCGCGCGCGAGGCGGGTGCGACGACGATCCTGGTGAGTCACGACCCGCGATCCGCCTCGATCGCCGACCGGGTCGTGCAGATCCGTGACGGACGCGTCTCCTCGGAGGACGGGAACGCCGTCGTCGCGCCCGGCGGCTGGATCCGCATCCCCGAGCTCGAGCACGAGCGCGTCGTCGAGCTCGGCCGCGACGGCGGGGCCGTGGTCGTCCCGGTTCGGCCTGCGTCCGCCGCCACGCGCACCACACCGGAGCGACCCGGCGAGGTCGTAGTCCGGACGCGCGGCCTCACCAAGACCTACGGTGACACCCGCGTGCTCGACAGCCTCACGCTTGCGTTCGACGCCGGCCGCCTCACCGCGGTCACCGGGCGCTCGGGGAGCGGCAAGTCAACGCTCCTCGACCTGCTCGCAGGCCTCGATCTGCCGGACGGCGGCGAGGTCGACGTGCTCGGGGAGACGATCAGCTCGCTCGATGCCGAGCAACGTGCGCGGATCCGGCGCGAGCACATCGGTGTAGTCGCTCAGGGCGGCGACCTCGTGCCGTTCCTGACCGCCAGGGAGACAGTCGAGCTCGCACTGGCTGTCCGCGGACGCGACACGAAGGATGCAGGGTCTGTGCTCACCGCGGTCGGCCTCGGTGAGCTCGCGCACCAGCGCGTCTCGCGGCTCTCGATGGGCGAGCGCCAGCGCGTCGCCGTTGCGCGGGCGCTCGCCGCGAAGCCGACGGTACTTCTCGCCGACGAGCCGACCGCGCGGCTCGACGAGGCAAACGCGCGCGCGGTCGGTGCGCTCTTCGCCGAGCTGGCGTACGAGACCGGGACCGCGATCGTCTGCGCAACACACGACCCGGTGCTCATCGAGCACGCCGGCGCCGAGATCCCGCTTGCCTCCGTATGAGCCAGGCTGCCGTCGACCTCCTGCTCCGCGGCTATCGGGCGTTCGTCGCCGGCGACCTCGACGCGATCGAGTCCATGCTCGACCCGGAGGTCGAATGGATCGGCGTGGGGGAGGTCGCCGCGATCGCGGACCGCGCGGACGTGCTGTCGATCCTTCGCGACCGGGTCGCCGAGCAGTACCAGGTGACCGTCGACCGGTGCATCGGCGTGGGTGACGACGTCGTGCTCAGCATGCGCTTCTCGCGCGTCGAGACCGACGCGACCGACGATCGCCCTCTCCAGTCGCGTCGCTCGTATCTCGTGGGCCGCTACGCCGCGATCGTCACGACACGCGACGGCCGGGTTGCGCGCGTCGTCGAGTATCCGCACCTCCAGGGCGCTCTGTCCGCCGCCGGGCTCGAGGACGAGAATCCATGACGGTTCTCGTCACCGGCTTCGAGCCGTTCGGCGGCAGTGCGACGAACCCGTCGCAGCGGATCGTCGAGTCGCTCGACGACGTCGAAAAGGCGCTGCTGCCCGTGTCGTACGCACGCGCGGCGGACGAGCTCCGACGCGCGGTGCGCGAGGCGGCTCCCGAGGTCGTCATCTGTTTCGGCCAGGCGGACGGGCGGGCGCAGATCAGCATCGAGCGGTTCGCGCACAACCTCGACGAGTCGTCGACGACGGACAACGACGCGCGAGCCGGGCTCCGGAGCGCCGATCGATCCGAGCGGGCCTGCGGCGTATCGGTCGACGCTGCCGGTCGACGAGATCGTCGGCGCTCTTCGCGCGGAAGGCATTCCGGCGGCCCCGTCGCGCGACGCGGGCGGGTTCCTCTGCAACCACGTCTTCTACGTGCTGATGCGCGTGCTCGAGCAGGAGCGGCCCAGCGCGCTCGGCGGCTTCGTGCACGTGCCGCTTCTCCCGGAGCAGGCGCTCGAGAAGGATGCTCCGACCATGCCGCTCGAGACGCAGTTGCGCGCGGCGCAGACGATCGTGCGCTGCGTCAGCTGACGCGGAAGAGACCGTGGATGGCGCTGCTCGACGGGCCGCGGCTCACGTACGGATAGCGCCCGCGGACGAGGAAGTCGACGACCATGAGGCGCGACTTCTTCGCGGGGACGCGTATCGTCCGGCCCGCGACGCTGAACGTGCGCCGCGTGAGAGTCGTGTTTCGAACGCGGAACTGGACGTAGTAGCCGCGGCGGACAGAGCTCTGCGAGAGCTTCACCTGTTTCGCCGTCAGGCCGACGTCGATCCGGACCGTCAGGCTCGGCTCCGTCGTCGCAGACGCGCTGCCGGAGACCGCCCCGGCGAGACAGACGAGGCAGAGAATCGAGACGAGACGGCGCACTACTTGTTGTTGTTCGTGATCTTCTGCGTGACGTACGTCGACACGTCGGCGATCTGCTTCGGCGTGAGTTGACCCTTGAAGGCCGGCATCCCGCCGCCGCCGTTCTCGACCTGTGCCACGACCGTATTGTAGTTCTTCGCGCTCGGGATCGACGTCAGGTCGGGGCCGCCGTTGCCGCCGTGCCCGGTCGGGCCGTGGCAGGCCGTGCAGTTCTGCTGGAAGACCGTCTTGCCCGCCGTCGGCGTCGCCCTTCGTCGTCGCCGGTGACTTCTTCGTCCCTTCGCCGGCGTGCTGGACGCCCGAGCCCTTGCCCGGCGTCGGTGCGGGCCCGAGGGTGCCGTCGAGGCCGAAGAGCCAGAGCGAGTCGCCGTGCGGCGTTGCCTGCAGCGAGTTGCCGCCCGAGAGGAAGAGGACGTACTCCTTGCCGCCCTGCTCGACGAAGGTCGGCTGGTTGTTCGCGCCGGCGCCGGTCTGGAAGTGCCAGAGGCGGTTGCCGCTCTGCGCGTCATAGGCCTCGAGCTCGCCGCTGTTCCGTCCGACGAACACGAGATTGCCGCCGGTCGTGGACGTCCCCGAGTAGCAGGGATCCGGGAAGCGCTTCTGCCACTTGACCTCGCCGCTCGTCGCATCGATCGCGCTGAAGGTCCCGGTGGCTTCCGGCCAGGCCACGCCCGAGACTCCTCCGACGCCGGTCCAGTTCTCGCCTGCCTTCACGAACGGTGTCTTCTGCGCCATCAGGCCGATCCACGAGACCGAGGAGCAGACGTAGATCATGTGCGTCTTCTCGTTGAACGAGACCGGCTGCCAGTTGACGCCGCCCTGCGGGCCGTTGCCGTAGATCAGCATCTTCCCGGGCGGCGGGGGCGTGAACGCCTTGTGAGCGATCACGACCGGGGCCTTCGCAATCGGGCCGGTGGCCTCTTTCTTCACGCGCTCGATGTCCTTCGCGGGCGGCGTCCCGTGCGGGCGTGAACTCCGCGTTCTTCGGAATCGGCTGCGTCGGCCACGACGCCTGCTCCTTGTTCTGCGGCACCGCCTGCTCGGTGATGCCGTAGAGCGGCTCGCCGGTCGCGCGGTCGAGCATGTAGAGCCACCCCGTCTTCGACGCCTGCGCGATGCCCTTCTTGCCGCCGGCGTCGAACAGCACGACGGGGCTCGCCGAGTCGAAGTCCCAGATGTCGTGGTGCACCTGCTGGAAGTACCACTTCAGCTTGCCGGTCTTCATGTCGAGCGCGACGATCGACGCGGCGTAGAGGTTCTTGCCGGGCCGCTCGCCACCGAACCAGTCGGATCCCGCGTTGCCGGTCGAGAAGTAGAGGAGCCCGAGATCCGGATCGACGGCGGGCGCCTGCCAGATCGTCGCGCCGCCGCGGAGATACATCTTCGGTTCCCTTCGGCCAGCTGTTGCCGCCGGGCTCGTTCGGCTCGGGCGTCGTGTACCAGCGCCAGGCCTGCTTCCCGGTTGCCGCGTCCATCGCCTCGAGGAACGAGCGCGTGCCGTACTCCGCGCCGACGACGCCGATGTAGATCTTGTTGTCGACGAAGATCGGCGCCGCCGTGATCGTCTGGCCCTGCTGCCACTGCACGAGCTGGCGTCTTCCAGACGACGTTGCCCGACTGCTGGTCGAGCGCGACGACCTTGCCGTCGAGCTGGCCGAGGTACACACGGCCGGAGCCGATGGCGACGCCGCGGTTCAGCCAGCCGCAGCAGACCGTCGTGATCTCCTGGGAGATGCCGGACGTGTACTTCCAGAGGATCTTCCCATCGGCGAGGCTGACCGCGAACACGTCGTCCTCGCCGGTCGACACGTACGCGACGCCCTTCCAGACGACCGGTTGGGCCTCCTGCGAGTACTTCGAACCGACGCCGGAGCCGTCGAGGTGCGTCCGCCAGACACCCTTGAGCTGGCTGACGTTGGACGCGTCGATCTCGCTCGAGGGGCGAGTAGCGGTCGTTTCGGAGCGTCCCGCCGACCGTCGGCCAGTTCTCGGTCGGCGCCTCCATGAGGTCGGTCGCCGAGAAGTTCGGCGCCGCCTCGATGTCGGACGCGGAGGAAGGCGATCCGGCGGAGGCGGAGACCGTCACGGTCTTCGTCGCCTCCGAATTCGTCGCGTAGTGGCCGATGATCCAGCCGACGAAGACCCCGGCGAAGATCAGGCCGACGACGATCACCATGATCACGGCCTCCGCCGTATAGACCCCGAGCCCCCGCCGACGTCGCTGCGCCACGGAGCGTTCCGTGCCCGCCTTCCGGCCGAGCAAACCCTCGGGAATGCGAAGCAACGGGCAGGCGTTGGTACCAGGTACAATTCCGATACCTAGTACATGGAAATGGAGAGTGAATCAGCTTTGAGCGACCTGCTGCTCGTCCCGCTCGAGGACACCGTGGTGTTCCCGGGCATGACCGTCACGCTGACGGTCGACGTCGGCGACGAGGATCGCGTCCTGCTCGTGCCCCGGCATGAGGCCGAGTACGCGAAGGTCGGCACCGTGGCCGAGGTGTCCGACCGCGTCCGCCTGCCCGGCGGAGCCCGCGCCGTCGCGCTCACCGGCCTCCACCGCGGCGTCATCGGCGCCGCCCACTCGGACTCCCGCGGCAAGCTCCGCGTCGAGGTGACCGAGGTGGAGGACGACAATCCGCCGCCCGTCCAGTCCCGTGAGCTCGAGCGCGAGTACCGCGCAGTCGTGGAAGAGATCCTGGAGCTTCGCGACGCCGACGAGCGCATCAGCGCGTTCCTTCGCTCGATCACCGAGGCCGGGACGCTCGCGGACACGGCCGCCTACGCACCCGACATCTCGTTCGCGCAGCGCGTCGAGCTGCTCGAGAAGGTCGATGTCATCGAGCGGCTCGAGTACGCGCTCGCCCTGCAGCGCGAGCGGCTCGCCGAGATACCAGGTGCGCCGGCGCATTCGCGAGGACGTCGATTCCGACGCGCAGAAGCAGCAGCGCGAGTACGTGCTGCGCAAGCAGATGGAGTCGATCCGCAAGGAGCTCGGCGAGGACGAGGGATCGCTCGTCGAGGAGTACCGCACGAAGATCGAAGAGGCCGGCATGCCGGACGACGTCCGCGCGCAGGCCGACCGCGAGCTGCGCCGCCTCGAGACGATGGGCGACAGCTCAGGTGAGGCCTCGATGATCCGCACCTACCTCGACTGGCTCACCTCTGTCCCGTGGTCGAAGCGCTCCGACGAGCGTCTCGATCCGTCGTACGCGCGTGAGGTTCTCGACAAGGACCATGCGGGCCTCGACGACGTGAAGAACCGCATCGTCGAATACCTCGCCGTGCGCAAGCTCCGCGCGGAGCGCGGCATCCCGAACGACAACGAGGCTGGAAGCGCCGGCGGCAAAGCCGCCGACGCCCGGCCGAAGAGAAGTGGGGGCGGCGCGATCCTGACGCTCATCGGGCCTCCGGGCACGGGCAAGACGTCGATCGGCGAGTCGGTCGCGCGCGCCTTGAACCGCGAGTTCGTGCGCATGTCGCTCGGCGGCATCCGTGACGAGGCCGAGATCCGCGGCCACCGGCGGACCTATATCGGCTCGATGCCGGGCCGGCTCGTTCGCGCGCTGCGCGATGCGAAGACGATGAACCCGGTGATCCTCCTGGACGAGGTCGACAAGGTCGGCGCCGATTGGCGCGGCGACCCGTCGGCTGCGCTCCTCGAGGTGCTCGATCCGGCGCAGAACCACTCGTTCCGCGATCACTACCTCGACGTCGAGCTCGATCTCTCGGACGTGTTCTTCATCGCGACCGCCAACGTCGCGGACACGATCCCCGGGCCCGCTGCTCGACCGCATGGAGGTCATCCGCTTCGACGGCTACACCGTCGACGAGAAGACCGCGATCGCACGCGATTACCTGTGGCCGCGCCAGCTCGAGCGCAACGGGCTGCGCGAGGACGAGGTCGCGATCGCGGACGACGTGATCCTGCAGCTCGTCGTCGTCGGAGTACACACGCGAGGCCGGCGTGCGCCAGCTCGAGCGGGAGCTCGGCAAGATCCTCCGGAAGACGGCGACGAAGATCGCGTCCGGCAGGTCGAGGCGCCGATCATCGTCGATCTCGATGTCGTGCGCGACGCGCTCGGCCGGCAGAAGGTCTTCCAGGAAGTCGCAGAGCGCACCGCCGTCCCCGGCGTCGCGACGGGCCTCGCCGTCACCGGCACCGGCGGCGACGTCCTCTTCGTCGAGGCGACGTCGATGGACGGCGGCTCGGAGCTCGTGCTCACCGGCCAGCTCGGCGACGTGATGAAGGAGTCGGCGCGCATCGCGCTCTCCTACGTGCGCTCGCATGCCGAAGAGCTCGGGATCGAGTCGGAAGCGTTCAAGGACCGTGCCTTCCACGTGCACGTCCCGGCAGGCGCGATCCCGAAGGACGGGCCGAGCGCCGGCATCACGATGGCGACCGCACTCGCATCGCTCCTCTCGGAGCGGCCGGTGAAGCACACGGTCGGCATGACCGGAGAGGTCACGCTCCAGGGCCGCGTGCTGCCGATCGGCGGCCTGAAGCAGAAGGTGCTGGCCGCACATGCGGCCGGGCTCACCGACGTGATCATCCCGGAGCGGAATCGCGCCGACCTCGACGACGTCCCGGCGGACGTGCGCGAGGCGATGAAGTTCCATCCGGTGATGACGCTCGGCGAGGTGCTGAACCTCGCGCTCGAGCCGAAGGCGAAGCCGTCAGCTCGCATGCGGTGTAGGAACTGCAAGCCGCTGCCCGAGGAGGTCGCCCGCGCGGCCGACCTCCTCGGGCGGCGCTGGATGCTCGCGATCCTCTGGGCGTCCGCCGAGGAGGGCGCCGTGCGCTTCAACGAGTTCAAGCAGGCGCTCGAGGGCATCCCGCCGCGCACGCTCGCGCAGCGCCTCGTCCGAGCTCGAGGACGCCGGCGTGCTCGAGCGGCATGTCTCTCGACAGCCGCCCGCCGCGGGTCGAGTACCAGCTCACGGCCGCGGGCCGGCAGGCTCGGCGCGCTCGTCGACGCGATGCGCGTCTACGCCGGCGTCTAGAACGATCTAGGCAACTGCGCGGACAGCCCGCACCGGCGCGCCCGCAAGGTGCGTCTCGACGTCCGCAGGCGTGAGCGGCCGGGAGAAGTAGAAGCCCTGCCCGAGCCCGCACTCGAGGCGGCGCAGCATCTCCGCCTGCTCGGCTGCTCGATGCCCTCGGCGACGACGTCGAGCTCGAGCGCCGCGGCGAGCCGCAGGATCGCGTCGATGAAGGTGGTCGTCCTCCGCCGTGTCGCCGAGCCTGTCGATGAACGGCTTGGCGATCTTCAGCATGTCGATCGGGAAGTCGCGAAGGTGGCTCAAAGAGGAGTAGCCGGTGCCGAAGTCGTCGAGCGCGAGGCGCGTCCCGAGCCGCCGCAGCTCGTCGAGCGCCGTGAGCGCCGCCGCGGGTCTGCGCATCGCGCCGCTCTCGGTGATCTCGAGCATCGAGGCTCTCGGCGCGAGCGCCGGTCCGCGCGAGCGTCGTCGCGACCTCGCCCGTAGCTCGGTCCAGCAGCTCGGCTGCAGAGAGGTTGACGTTCGATCGTGAGCTGCGCGCGTAGGTCGGGTAGCGCTTCCGCCATTCGACGTCCCGCGTGCAGGCTTCGCGAGCACCCGGCCGGCCGATCGGCACGATGAGCCCGCGTCTCCTCGGCGAGGGGGAGGAAGCACCCGGGCAGGACAGCCCCCGTGCGGGGTGGAGCCAGCGGGCGAGCGCCTCGACGCGACGGTCCGCCCACTTGCGAGGGACGACGATCGGCTGGAAGTACACGCGGATCTCGTCGCGGCTCGACCGCCTGCTCGAGCGCCGCCGCGAGCTCGTGACGGCGCCGGACGCGCGTGTGCATTCGCGGCTCGAGACGTCGCGTAGCGACGCTTTCCGGCCGCCTTCGCGCTGTACATCGCGACGTCCGCATTGGACAGCAGCTCGTCGGCGGTCCGCGCGCCGCTCGCAGCCGACGCGATGCCGACGCTTGCATGGACGGGCATCTCGTCGGCCGTTCAGGAAGAACGGTGTCG
The DNA here is from genome assembly GCA_963794045.1 of uncultured Actinomycetes bacterium. Taxonomy (GTDB): domain Bacteria; phylum Actinomycetota; class Thermoleophilia; order Gaiellales; family Gaiellaceae; genus Palsa-739. The sequence continues at coordinate 205,165 of CAWCCJ010000006.1, read as the reverse complement.
CATCGCTTCGACACGACCCGCGTCGCGATGTGCTCCGCCATGTCTTCGCCGCCGACGTCCAGGAGGATGCCGAACTCGTCACCGCCCAGGCGCGCGGCGAGATCGCCCGGACGGACGCATGCGCGCACCCGTTCGGCGACGGAGAGGAGGAGCTCGTCACCGGCGCTGTGACCGAGTCTGTCGTTGATCGTCTTGAAGTCGTCGAGGTCGACGAACAAGACAGCGCGCCGAGTCAGGATGCGACTCCAGTGCAGTCGCGACGCGTTCGGCGAAGAGAATGCGGTTGGGCAGCCCGGTGAGTGCGTCGTGGAAGGCGCGGTGCCGGAGCTCCTCTTTCACCTGGTCGTTCTCGAGCAGAACCCCTGCATGCCCCGCAAACGTCTCGAAGAGCCGGCGGTCGTCGTCCGAGAAGGTGGACACGTCGCCCGCGCGGTTCGCAACGACGAGGATCGCAAAGGGGCGGTGATCGCGCCGTAGCGTCGTGAGCAGTACATCATCGAGCCCGTTCCGGTCGAGGTAGTCGCGCAGTACGCCGGAGGCGGCGCTGCGACCCACGAGGACGGCATCCTCTCGGTCGCCGATGAGGCGCAGGACGCCCAGGGCCGCGTCGCCGAGGCGCACCGGGCGCATCAGCGCCTCGTCATCCACGCCGATGACGCTGCGAAGCGCTTCGTCCTCGAGGCCTCCGCCGAGGAGGAGGATCTCTGCGTGCTCCGCTGCGAGCATTGCTCGCGCCGCGACGAGAAGCTCGCGCACCGCCGAGCGGAGCTCGGGAGCTCCCTGCGTCGCGCGCATCGTCGGTAGAGGAATTCCAAGTGCTCGTGGCGACGCCGCTGCGCGCCGTACGCGCGGAAGGCGAGGCCCCAGCAGATCGCGGGCACGACGAGCAGCCAGACCGAGCGGGCGTCCGCCTGAAGCATCACGACGGCGGCGACTGCGAGGCTTGCGCTCGCGAGCGAGCCTGCCAGCGCAAAGCCGATCGTCCGCGGAAGCTCGCGAAACGGCGGGCCTCCCGCTGCGAGCGAGATCGTCGCCGAGACGAGCACCACGCTCGACCACCCCGAAGGTGGCTGCGCCGGCCGCGGCCGCCGCCCAGCCGAGCGGGCCTACGGGATCGCCGAGCTCCGCGACCGCGCGGAACACGACGACCGCGACGCCGGTGCTGACGCCGAACTGCGCGCAGTTGAAGGCGACCTTGAGCGGGCGCTGGCGGCGGACGAGAACGAGTGCACAGCCTGCACCGCAGACGAGCCCGAGGACGAGATCACCCGGCGTCGCGAGGAAGAGGCCGAGCACGAGGCCGAGCTCGCTGAGCGAGAGGCTGTGCGTCTCGCTCCGGAAGTGCAGGTGGACGGGGAACGCCTCGGCGAGCAGAAAGAGTGCGGCGAGGGCCCACCAATGGAGGCGCGGGGCGGCCAGAAGAGGCTCGCGTCCTCCGAGAACCGTGACGTAGAGGAGGAGAGCGCCGACGCCCAGCAGCCCTATCCAGCCCCAGACGCGCGCCGTTCTCATCGGCGCTTCAGTCCCACGAGCCCGTTGCCCACGTGCGGCCCGACCAGGTGCTGCCGGACCACGTGCTGCCAGACCATGTGCTTCCAGACCAGGTGCTGCCCGACCATGTGCTTCCAGACCAGGTGCTGCCAGACCATGTGCTTCCGGACCAGGTGCTTCCTGACCATGTGCTTCCGGACCAGGTGCTGCCGCTCCAGGTGCTGCCGCTCCAGGTGCTGCCGTTCCAGCCGCCTGCCGACCACGTCGAGCCAGAGGCCTCGAGGCCCGCGAGCGCGGTCGGGTCGAGCGGCTGTCCGAAGATGTCGCGCTCGCCGGTGAGCGTTACGCCGTCGTGGGAGATGTGATCCTGGCCGCGGGAGCCCTCGATCGTCCCGGTGCCGTTCGCCGCGGTGAACTTCTGGACGAACTTCGTGTCGGGCTTCGGGCCGAGCATGGCGCCGAGGCGGATCTCGCCGGCCCCCTGCGCCTGAGAGTCGTAGCCGCCGAGCTTCACTGCGTTCGTCACGAAGAACCGCTTGACGCCGTCGGGCGTGAGCGTCGGGTACTTCTGCAGCACGAGTGCCGCCGCACCGGACAGGACCGCCGCCGCCTGTGATGTGCCGCTGCCCCGGAAGAAGCGGGAGTCGATGACGCCCTCGGAGTGATGTGCGTCGATGTACGACCCCGGCACGCGAAGCCCCTGCAGATGCGAGCCCGGCGTGAGGAGATCGGGGTTCTTGCAGCCGCCCGCCCCGCTCGAGCTCGCCGAGAAGGGGGCCACATCGTCGCTTGGCGTCCCCGGTTTGGCCGAAGCGACGGTCGCTCCCGTCGCAACGACGTACGGGTTGTATGCGGGATCCGCAAGACCCGGGGCCCCGGATCCGCGCTGGTAGCCGGTGTTGCCGGCGGCGGCCACGACGACGATGCCCTGCTTCCATGCCTGCTCAACGGCGAAGGAGAGCGGGTCGACACCTGCCTTCTGCACGGAGTTCGTCCCGTACGAGAGATTGAGCACACGGATGTTGAAGCTGGGGTCGTGCGCGTGCTGGACGACCCAGTCGATCGCCGCGATCACCTGCGTCACGTCCGCGGCGCCGTCGGTGCTACCGACCTTCAGGCTGATGATGCGGGCGTCCGGCGCGACGCCGCGATACGACATGCCGTCGTTCGCGGCGATCAGACCGGCCATGAATGTGCCGTGGCCATTCGTGTCGAGGTTCGTCAGGTTCGGCGCCTGTGACTCGAACGACAGGTCGGGGCCGTACACGAGCTTGCCCGGTGCGTCGAGCCCTTGCACCGGGGCGACGCCTGTGTCGATCACGGCGACGTCGATCCCGCGACCTGTGTAGCCGGCATCCCACCAGGACTGAGCGCCCATGTACGCCGTCGTCGAGGCCATCGAGTTCGGGTCAGCCGACGGGTCGTACGTCCCGGCTGACGACGGCGCAGCAAGAGCAAGCGCCGTCGCGCAGACGATCGCACCGACCACGAGCGCCGATCTGATGGCAGACACGCCGCAGTGTCTCCCGTTCACACGCGTTCCTTTCACGCCGCAGGACGAAGGATCCGACCTTAGGGCCGCTGCCCGGAGCGCTTCTTCCCCCTTCAGGGTGACGCGTGCACGTTCACTCGAACAAGGGACACTGTCGCTTCTCGTAGGCTTCCCTCACGTGGACGTCGATCGATTCCTCCGTGAATTGCCGCTCGAGCTCGATGATGTCTCTCGCTACGAGGCGCTGCTCGACGAGGTGCCGGGCCTCGCGAAGCCGAACAACCTCGCGCTGCTGAACGTCGCTGCGCGCTGCCTCGGCGACGGTGAGGCGTACCTCGAGGTCGGGACATTCCGCGGCACCTCGCTCATCGCCGCGATGCTCGGAAACGACGGTGAGTTCGTCGCACTCGACAATTGGTCGATGGCGGAAGGTTCACGCGAGGAGCTCGACTCGAACCTCGAGCGTCACGGTCTGCGCGCGAGGGTCCTCGAAGGCGACGCATTCGAGACGCTTCGTCGAGGCGTGCCGTCGCCGGTCGGCGCGTATTACTACGACAACGGCCACGCCTACGAGCAGCAGCTCGAGGGCCTTCGCCTCGTCGAGCGCTATCTCGCCTCTCCTGCGCTCGTGATCGTCGACGACACCGACTGGGAGAAAGTCGAGCGGGCGGTCGACGACTACCTCGCGCTCGAGCCACGCGCGACGGAGGTCTTCCGCGCAGACGGCGAGGATCGCGGCCATCCGGAGTGGTGGGCGGGCATGCGCGTCCTCCGCTGGGACTAAGAAGCTCTCACACCATGAGCAATTGAGCCGCCCGGACGCGCTCGGGGGCGCGCTGCCGATCACGCCCGGATCGACGAATCTCATTGTGTGAGAGCTTCTAGGCGCTAGACGAGCGGCGAGAGCGCCGCGATCTCGCGCTGCTCGGCGAGCCGCGACAGCGCCTGCGTCTCGATCTGTCGCACGCGCTCGCGCGTGATGCCCATGAGGCGCCCGATCTCTTCGAGCGACTTCGGGTCCGCGGTCTGGTCGAGCCCGTAGCGAAGGCGCAGCACCTCCTGCTCGCGCTCGGGAAGCGTCTTCACCGCACGGTGCAGTGCGTCGTCGCCGAGGGCGACGACGACCTCTTCCTCGACGTTGCCGGCGTCCTGCGCGACGAGATCCCCGAACGCCGTGTCACTGTCGTCGCCGACCGTCTTGTCGAGCGACGCAACGGTGCGCGCGGCCTGCCGGGTCTCGCGCACGTGCTTCGCGTTCAGCTTCGCCTTCTGCGCCACCTCTTCGTCGGTCGGCTGCCGCTCGAGCTGCAGCACGAGCTCGCGCTCGGCGCGCGCAATCTTCTGCTCGCGCTCGACGATGTGGACGGGGATGCGGATCGTGCGTGACTTGTTCGCGACGCCGCGCTGGACGGCCTGTCGGATCCACCACGTCGCGTACGTCGAGAACTTGTACCCGCGGCGCCAGTCGAACTTCTCGACGGCGCGGATGAGGCCGATGATCCCTTCCTGGATCAGGTCGAGAAGCGAGAGGCCGTGGCCCTGGTACTTCTTCGCGATCGAGACGACGAGGCGCAGGTTCGAGTTGACCATCCGATCCTTTGCCGATTTGTCGCCACGTTCGATCCGCTTCGCGAGCTCGACCTCCTCGGCGGCCGTGAGTAGTGGATAGCGCCCGGCCTCGTTGAGGAAGAGCTGCAGCGAGTCGGTTGTCATCGCGGCGACCTCGCTGTTCACATACGTCGCTTCTTCGGCCTCCGGCAGCCCGCAGTCGTCGGTCAGCTCGATGCCGCGCTCCTCGATCTGCTCGTAGAGGCCGTTGAGCTCGTCTTCGTCCAGGTCGAGCTCCTGGACGAGCGCCGTGAACGCCGACATGTTGATACAGCCCATCTCTTCGCCGTGCTCCATCAGGGCACGCAATTGCTGCTCTGCGCTCATGACCTCATCTTCTCCGTGTTGCCTTCGTCCTAACCCGGTGCCGGTAAGGAAACGGTGAACGCCCCGCGACGGTTCCGCCCGGGAAGATCAGGGGTATGCTCCCGAGATGCACCACGGTGTGTGGGAGCTCGTCTTCCTGATGGTCATCCTGAAGATCCCGATCGCCTACCTGATCGGCGTGATCTGGTACGCGATCAACGCCAAGCCGCTCCCCGGTGCGGGTGCGGGCGTCACAGCCCGCGTCGGGCCCGAGCCCCCGAGCGGGGATCGGCTGCGCCCCCGCCGCTTCGGCGGACCGCGGCCCCACGGTGGACCGACGCGCACCTATCCGCGTGCTCCCCGCACAGCCGGCGCGCGGGCTGAGGCCGACCGGCGATGAGCACGGTCGAAGAGGCCGACGCCGCACCGAGCACCGCAGAGACTGTTGCGGGCTTTCTTGCAGCGTTCGCGATGGCAGCCGCCGTTGTCGCCCTCGCGTGGCATCCGTTGCGGCTCCTCGCCCCGGCGATCGTCCTTTCGATGCTCGCGGCCGGCATCGGCGGGCGCGCGAAGCGGCTTGCGTTCGCGTCCGTGGTGACCGTGACCGCGTGCTTCTTCTTCGCGATGATGATCGCCGTCATCACGTCGCGGCCGCTCTGGTAGCGCCGCAGCCGTACGTACACTGAGTTTCGTGAATCGGCCGGAGGTCGACGGGCTCAACGCAGGCTACGCCGCTTTGCTCCTCGAGCAGTACCTCGACAATCCGAGCGCGGTCCCGATCGAATGGCGCGCGCTCTTCGAGAGTGCGCCGGAGGAGATCTTCGCGGTCCAGCCCGGCCTCGTGCGGCTGATCGAGGCGCTCGACCGAAACGGCGGCAACGGCCACGCGGCGATCGTCGAAGCGCCTGCGGCTCCTGCTCCTGCCGCCAGCGCCGGCCCCTGTCGCTGCGCCGCTGATGGTCGAGTCGCCGCCGGACGACGAGCTGATCGGCGCAATCGCGGCTGCCATGTCGCTCGTGAAGGCGTTCCGCACACACGGGCACCTCGCCGCGCACATCGACCCACTCGGCTCGGAGCCGCACGGCGATCCTGCGCTCGAGCCCGAGCGGCTAGTCCCGAAGCTGACGCCCGAGTTGATGGCGCGCATCCCGGCGAAGCTATTGCGGCTTTCCGTCGACGCCGAGACGCTCGCCGACGCGTATCCACGCCTCCGCGAGATCTATTGCGGGCCGCTCGCCTACGAGATCGAGCACATCTCCGACCACGAGGAGCGCGTCTGGCTCCGCCAGGCGATCGAGTCGGGCCGCTATCGCCGGCCGCTCGACGCCGATCGCAAGCGCGCACTGCTCGTCCGGCTCAGCCAGGTCGAGGGCATGGAGCACTACTTGCGCCGCGCGTTCCTCGGCCAGAAGCAGTTCTCGCTCGAGGGCCTCGACGTGATGGTGCCCATGCTCGACGAGGCGATCGAGGTCGCAGCCGACCAGGGTGCGCACGAGGTGGTCGTCGGCATGGCACATCGCGGCCGCCTGAACGTGCTGACACACGTGGTGGGCCGGCCGTATGACGTAATCCTCCGCGAGTTCGAGGGCGAGCGCACGATCGAGGCGGTCGTGGTGAGCGAGGAGGGGGGAAGCGGCGACGTCAAGTACCACCTCGGCGCCGAAGGAACTCGCACCACGAGGGCCGGCGACATCACCGTGACGCTCGCCGCGAACCCGAGCCATCTCGAGGCGGTCGACCCCGTCGTCGAGGGACGCGCCCGCGCCGAGCAGACGGACCGCTCGACGCGGGAGGGCTATCACGACCCGACAGTCGCGCTGCCGATCCTCATTCACGGTGACGCGTCCTTTGCCGGCCAGGGCGAGGTTGCGGAGACGCTGAACCTGCAAGGGCTTGCGGGCTACTCCACCGGCGGCACGCTCCACCTGATCGCGAACAACCAGGTCGGTTTCACTACCGACCCGGATGACGGGCGCTCGACGCGCTATTCGAGCGACCTCGCCAAGGGTTTCGACATCCCGATCATCCACGTGAATGCCGACGACCCGGAGGCTGCTCTCTCGGCCGTCTGGCTCGCGATGGCGTACCGACTCCGGTTCGGCCACGACGTCGTCGTCGATCTCGTCGGCTATCGGCGCCACGGCCACAACGAGCAGGACGAGGCCGCGTACACGCAGCCGCTTCTGGCCGCGGCGATCGCCGAGCACCCGACGGTGCGCGAGCTGTATGCGCAGCAGTTGGTCGACGCTGGAGTCGTGACCGAGGAGCAGGCTGCAACGTCACAGGCGGACGTCCTTGCGCAGATCAAGGCCGCGCACGAGGCGCTCAAGGAGACCTTCGGCGCTGCGCCGTCGCCGACGCCTGACGGGCGCATTCCGGCAGGAACCGCGGAGACCGTGGACACGGCTGTCACGGCGGAGAAGCTGCGCGAGCTGAACGAGCAACTGCTTCGCACACCCGATTGGTTCACGCCGCACCCGAAGCTGATGAAGCAGCTGGAGCGCCGGCGCGAGACGATCGAGCAGGGCGGGATCGACTGGGGCCAGGCCGAGGCACTCGCCTTCGCGTCACTCCTTCTCGACGGCATCCCGATCCGGATCACCGGGCAGGACACAGAGCGCGGCACGTTCTCGCACCGTCACGCTGTACTGCACGACGTCAACACCGGGGGGACGTTCACGCCGATGCAGCATCTCGACGAGGCGACGGCGTCCTTCGAGATCCACAACTCACCGTTGTCCGAATACGCATGCGTCGGCTTCGAGTACGGCTACTCGGCTGCCGCGCCGGAGGCACTCGTTCTCTGGGAAGCCCAGTTCGGCGACTTCATGAACGGCGCACAGATCATCATCGACCAGTTCATCTCCGCCGGGCTCTCGAAATGGGGCGAGACGTCGCGGCTGACGCTCCTCCTTCCGCACGGCTACGAGGGCAACGGCCCCGAGCACTCGAGTGCGCGTCTCGAGCGCTTCCTCCAGCTCGCCGCGCAGGAGAACATCCGCATCGTCAACTGCACGACATCGGCGCAGTACTTCCATCTCCTCCGGAAGCAGGCGCTCGATGTCACCGCGCGGCCGCTCGTCGTGATGACGCCGAAGGGCCTCCTGCGGCTGAAGCAGGCCGGCTCGACGCTCGACGATCTCGCGAACGGCGAGTTCCGACCGCTACTGGACGACACCGGGGCCGATCGCGACAGGGTGACTCGCCTCGTTCTCTGCCAGGGAAAGATCTACTACGACATCGCCGGGCACGAGGAGCGGCCGCGCGCCGAGTCCGTCGCGGTCGCGCGGCTCGAGCAGCTCTATCCCTTCCCGGTCGAGCAGGCGGCCGGGATCCTCCGCGGCTACCCGAATCTGCGCGAGGTCGTGTGGGCGCAGGAGGAGCCGCAGAACATGGGAGCGTGGCGCGCGATCCGGCACCGGCTCGAGGAGGCAAAGCCCGAGCGGCGTCGTCCTCTCGTATGTCGGCCGTCCGTGGCGGGCCTCGCCGAGCGAGGGCTATCCGACGGCGCACCTGCGCGAGCAGGATCGCATCGTCCGCGCGGCGCTTGCGCCGAGCGCGCTCAGCGTCGTCTAGCGCGACCCGCCCTCAGGCAGGTTGGGGTCTCGTGCCTAGGGCTTTCGGCGGGCGCGCTGCATCTGCACCGCTTTCGAGACCGCACGAGGGCCGTGCTTTCGGGCGAGCTCGAGTGCCTGCTTCCGCTGTTTCGGCGGCAGGCGGCGCCAGACGTCGTAGAGCGTCAGTGCAATGCCGACTGAACCGGAGCGGAGACGAGGCATGGCTCGATGTTAGTCGTGATCGTCGAAGCCCTGTTTCAAACGCCCGTAGGCGTGGCCGTGTCCGTGGCCGTTACCGACGTCGCCGCCCGGCGGCGACGGTGAGAGGACGACGACCGGGATCGTCGGGGCGGCCGACGGCGCGGTCGGCGCGGCCGGCTGCTGGAGCGGTTGCTGCGCAGGCAGAGCTGGGTTGGGCGGAGCGGGGTTGGGCGGAGCGGGGCTGGGCGGAGCGGGGCTGGGCGGAGCGGGGTGTGGCGGAGCGGGGTGTGGCGGAGCGGGGTGGGGCGGAGCGGGGTGGGGCGGAGCGGGGTGGGGCGGAGCGGGGTTGGGCGGAGCAGGATTGGGTGGAACGGGGTTGAGCGGAGTCGGGTTCGGCGTGTCGCCGTCCGGGTCGCTCTTCGGTTGTCCGTGGCCGATCCCCTTCGCGTGCTTCCACGTCAGCGTCTGCGTGAGCGGGACCTTCGCGAGGATGCGCGGCTCCGACGGCTCGGGTGGCGCCGGCGCGGGAGTCGCCGGTGCGCTCGGCGCGCTCGGTGCCGCGGGCGCCGGCACGCTCCCGGGGGCGCTCGGCTTCGGCAGCTGGACGGTCGGCCCGTCGGCCGACGGCGCGTCGGCGGACGGCGAATCGGCGGACGGGGCATCGGCGGATGGGGCATCGGCGGATGGGGCATGGACGGGCACGGGCGGGCTGTGCCCGCGGACCGCGGGCCTCGCGAGGACCATCTGCTCGACCGGGGCAGCGGAAGGGCCTGTCAGCACCGGTGCGTCTGCAAGGGACGGCCTCGAGGTCTCCTTGGCCACCGGGGCCGCCACGGTCGGCCCGTGGGCAAGAAGTGGATAGAGCCGCACACGGACGTCGTGCGGGCTCTGCGCATGCTGAGGCGGCGCAGCCGCCAGCTGCACGTCACCCGCACCCACGGCGGCATCACGGCCGACGCTCCGTGCAAAAGCCGCCGACCCGCAGATCGCCGCGGCCAGCAAAATTCCTGTAATTACCCGTTGGATACCCCTCATGTTCTCAGCACCTCCTGCCGACAACATCACTCGAACGAGGTATCGGCAAAAGGGGTCGGATCCTTGAACATCCTTTGTGAGGATCGTCGGATGGGGGAACGCTGGTGCAGGGCTATCGCGCAGTAGGCAGCTTCAAGGTCAAGCTCGTCGTCTACTTCCTGCTGCTTTCGCTGCTTCCGATCGCGGCCACCTACTGGGGCTTCACGAGCGTCGCCGGCCAGAGTGAGACGCGGCGGGTCGACGCGCGTCTCCAGGCCGGCCTCCGCGCAGTCATCGCCTCCTACCAGGAGCGACTCGACGGCGCGCAGCGCGAGGCGGCCGGGCTCGCCCGCACGCCGATCTTCCAGAAGGAGATCGCGGAGCGTGACCTGCCGGCGCTCGTGCACCAGCTCGAGAACTCGAGCAACGTTCGCGTCACCGCCGTCGACGGTTTCTCCGTCGGGCATCCTCCCGCGTTCGCCGCCACCCGTGAGGCCGTGGCCTTCACGCGCAAAGGCCTCATCGGCACGGTGACCGTTGCCGTCCCGTTCGACGCGGCGCTCGTCGAGACGCTTCGCGACCGGTCCGGCCTCGGCCCCAGCGACCGGCTCGTCATCCTTCGCGGACCCTCGATCGCCGTGGCATCGCCCTATCTCAAGGGCACGGTCCCGGTCGGTGCCGGGAGGACGAAGACGGTGAACGTCGACGGTATGAAGTTCCGCACGCTGGTCGCGCCGGCGGTGTCCGACAGCTCGAGCGTCCGGTTCGCCGTGCTCAGTCCGCAGTCGCTCATCGATGCAGCCAACAGCCATTCGCGCAACAAGCTCCTGCTCGGCCTGCTGCTGTCGCTCGCCCTCGTCTCGATCGTGGCCTATTTCGAAGGGCGCTCGATCGTCCGAACGCTGGGCTCCCTTGCCGAGGCGGCGCACGCGATTGCGCACGGGCCGACTCGGAGAGCGCGTGCCCGTTCGAGGCCGCGACGAGTTCGCCCTTCTCGGTGCCGCGTTCAACGACATGGCGAACCAGCTACAAGCTCAGGTGGCCGAGCTCGACTCGGAGCGGGCCCGCCTGCGCGACGCGATCTCTCGCTTCGGAGAGGCGCTCGCCGCGACGCACGACGTCAACAGCCTGCTCCGCGTGATCGTCGAGGCCGCGGTGGAGTCGACCGGTGCGCTAGGCGCGCGTCTCGCTGCAGACGACGGGCGCGTCGTAGAGACAGGATCCGTGGACGGCGGCGGCGAGTCGCTCCAGCTTCCCCTCACGGCTGCCCGGACGACATTCGGCACGCTCACTCTCTTCGGGACGTCCTTCGACGACGAGCAGCGCATGACCGCGAGCTCCCTGGCCTCCCACGCTGCGATCGCGCTCGAGAACGCGCGGCTGCACCGGATCGTCGAGCGGCAGGCGCTGATCGACGGCATGACCGGTCTCGCGAACAGACGGCAGTGCGAGGAGTCGCTCGCGACGGAGATCGCGCGCGCCGAGCGGCTCGCGACCCCGTTCACGCTCGTCCTCGCGGACCTCGACGACTTCAAGAACGTGAACGACCTCCACGGGCACGTCGTCGGCGACGACGTGCTGCGGGAGTTCTCTTCGGTGCTTCGAGCGACCGTTCGCGACTCCGACCTCGCAGGCCGCTGGGGCGGTGAGGAGTTCGTCCTGCTGCTCCCCGGGACCGATGTCCTCGGCGGCGCGCACCTCGCAGACCGCGTCCGTTCCGCACTGTCCGAGCGCTCGTTCCTCGGAAACGACAGTTGCGTGCTCAATGTCACATGCAGCTTCGGCGTCGCGCAATTGCGGACCGGTGACGACGCTCGCGAGCTTTTCGACGCGGCCGACCGCGCTTTGTATCGAGCGAAACAAGAGGGAAAGAATCGCGTCGAATTCGACGCACCCGTCCGGAGCTTTTAGTAGTCTCGCCCCGCCAATACGGTCTGAAATGACCAGAAACCGGGCTACAATGGCTCGCTGAGGAGCACGTCCCCGACGCGGAGGAAGGTATGCCGGTAGAGACACCGTCGTTGTTCGCGCAGGTGATCAAGGATCACCTCGCATTGAAGGAACGGAATTCGGACCTCGATCGGCAGATGCCGATCGACCGTTACAAGTCCGACGACCCGTTCGAGAACCACCCGCTGTTCAAGACCGAGGAGCAGGCTCGCCTCGAGGAAACGATGGACGGCGTCGAGCCGGACTTCGTCGCGCACTCGACCGAGTCGGTCGCGGCGCTTCCCTGGCCCGGTGAAGAGACCGCGGAGAACGCGGCCGCAAGCGAGATCGAGGATTCCGGTTTCTGGAAGGTCGATCGCGCTCGCGACTTCGACTGGGGAGATTAAGTTCAAGGGCCCAGCGCTCGCGCTGGGCCCTTTCCTTTTTTGTGGACGCCGCTGCGCGGCGCCCACTGCACAGCGCCCACTGCACACTGGCGACCGCTCCGCTTTGCTCGCCGTGTGCCGAGGGCCGGTCGTGAGTGGGCCGCGCCAGCGCAGGTCGGGCGCGGCGACGGGTTAGAGCACGGCGGCGACCAGTTTCAGATCGTTCACGAAGGCTTGCATTTCGCTCTTGCGCGACTCGTCGTCGCGCTGGCGGAGGATCGCGCTCGGGTGGATCGTCGCCGTGACGTGCGGGGCGAGCTCCGACTCGAGCCAGCGGCCGCGCTCCTTCGTGACGCGGAACTGCTTGCCGAGGAGCGACTGCGCCGCCGTCGCGCCGAGGCAGACGAGCACCTCAGGCTCGATCGCTCCGAGCTCGGCCTCGAGCCACGGGCGGCAGGCCGTCTGCTCCGACCACGACGGCTTTGCGTGGATGCGCCGCTTGCCGCGCGCCTCCCATTTGAAGTGCTTCACGGCGTTCGTGACGTAGGCGGTGGACCGGTCGATCCCCGCCAGCTCGAGCGCCTCGTCGAGGACGCGGCCGGCCGGGCCGACGAAGGGCCGACCCGCCCGATCCTCCTGGTCCCCCGGCTGCTCGCCGACGAGGACGATCCGGGCTTCTGCAGCGCCCTCGCCGAACACGGTCTGCGTCCCGGTCTGCCACAGGGGGCAGCCGCGGCACTCAGCCGCTGCGGCGCGCAGGTGCTCGAGCGTGAAGGTCGCGGGCAGGTACGGGGCTGCGGTCTCATAGGTCGGCATATCTCGCCGGTTCCCTCACCTGGGGGATTCGAGACGTCAGGCGGCTCACGATCCTGTGAAGTGGATGGTCGTGCGGCCGACCCTGCATCTCCGCCTGCTGGACGAAGGGTTCGTTCAGGAGGCACCTCGAGCTCGTCGAGTCCTATCGACGGCTCGCCGACGTGTTCCACGAGGTGCTCGCCGAGCAGAGCCTCGATGCGCTCTTCGTCCGCATCGGCGACGCACTCCGCGACCTCATCCCGCACGACACGCTGACGATCTACGAGGCCGACGAGGCGCTGCAGACGCTGAGCGCCGTGTTCGCGCGCGACGAATGGGCCGACGAGATCATGCGCACCTCGCTGCGCTTCGACGAGGGGATCACCGGCTGGGCTGCAAGCCGGCGCGAGCCGGTCATGGTGAATCAGGCGCATCTCGATCCACGCGTCCGCTTCGTTCCCGGCACCCCGATCGATCCCGAGGCGCTCATCGCCATCCCACTTGTCGCCCGTTCGCAGATCAAGGGCGTCCTCAACATCTACCGCGTTGGTGAGGACGGGCTCTTCACCGAGACCGAATTCGAGCTTGCGAAGCGCTTCGCGGACGCGGCGGCGCTCGCTCTAGACAACGCACAGATCCGCGCACGGCTCGAGCACCAGGCGCAGACCGACTCGCTGACCGGGCTCTTCAACCACCGGAGCTTCCACGAGCGACTCTTGAATGCGCTGCAAGAGGCGAGCCGAACACATCGGCCGGCTGCGGTGCTGATGTTCGACATCGACGACTTCAAGCGGGTGAACGACGTGCACGGTCACGGAGTCGGCGACGAGTTGCTCTGCGTCCTCGCCGACACGCTTCGCTCGTGCGTGCGGCCGGACGACGTCGTCTGCCGGCTCGGCGGTGAAGAGTTCGGCGTGATCATGCATTCCTGCGACGGCGAAAGCGCAGTCCGCATCGCGCGGCGACTCGTGTCGCACATCGCCGAGATGGACTTTCCCGCCGTCGGCGCGCTGACCGTCTCGGTCGGCCTCTCGCTCGGCCCGGAGCACGCGATGAATCCGCGAGAGCTCGCAGCCTGCGCGGAGGCCGCGATGATGACGGCCAAGGCGCACGGCAAGAACCGCATCGTCCTGTACGACGAGAGCGCGACGGCGCGACCCGAAGCCCCGGTTCAGGAGCGCGATGTGCGCTCGATCGCGCACATGAAGATGCTGCAAAGCCTCAGCGGGAAGCTCAACCGGCTGAACGACGTCCGGGAGATCGGCGAGGAGATCGCCGTCGAGCTGCGGTCGCTCATCGACTACCACAACTGCCGCGTGTTCGTCGTCGACGGGGAGGAGCTCATCCCGGTGGCCTTCCGCGGAGAGTTCGTCGTCGAGACGGTCGCACTGCCACTCGAGCTCCTGCGGACGAAGATCGGCACCGGCATCACAGGGCGCTGCGCGGAGCGCGGCGAGTCACTGCTCATCCACGACGCAGCGAACTGCGAGTTCAGCTCCCAGATCCCTGGGACGCCCAAGATCGAGGAATCGCTTCTCGCCGTGCCACTGCGCTACGGCACCCAGGTCGTCGGGGTGATCGTCATCTCGAAGCTCGGCCTCAACCAGTTCGACGAGGACGACGTCCGCCTCCTCGAGGTGCTCGCCGGCCACGCGGCGGTTGCGGTCGAGAACGCACGGCTCTACGAATCTGCGCGACGCGAGGCGGAGAGCGCGACGACACTCCTCGAGTTCGGGCGCGAGCTCGCGACCGCGGCGAGCCTCGACGAGATCTACGAGCGGATCGTGCGTCTGACGGCACAGCTCGTCGGGTCGCCGCGGACATCAGTCTGGATCGCCGACGAGGAAGGATCGCTCTCGGCGCGCAAGGTGTTCGGCCATACGCCGGAGCAGCAGGCGAACGTCGCCGCCCGGCGCTTCCACATCTCCGCGATGCGCAAGCGCCTCGGAGTCGGAACCGAGCCGTTCATCCTCACGCCCGGTGAGGTCGCCCGGGCGGCCGAGTTGCCGCTCGAGAACGACACCGCATACGCGGTCGCGCCGCTCGTCGTCGGCACGCGCGGCGGGTGCATCGTCGCTGCGATTCCCCAGGGTGACTTCGGCGAGCGCGAGCTTCGGCTCCTCGGCGGCCTTGCACATCAGGCGAAGCTCGCGCTCGCGAATGCCTCGAACTACGAGGGCCTGGAGCGAAGCTTCGTCTCCACGGTCGAGGCGCTCGCGAACGCGCTCGAGGCGAACGACGAGTACACCTCCTCGCACGCCAGGTGGATCACCGATCTCTCGCTTCGCGTGGGCCACGAGCTCGGTCTCGATCCGCGTGCGCTGAAGCGCCTCGAGCTCGGCGCACTCCTGCACGACATCGGCAAGATCGGCATCCCGAGCGACATCCTCTCGAAGCCCGGTCGGCTGACCGCGGAGGAGCGCGCGATCATGGAGACGCATCCAGAGCTCGGCGAGCGGATCATCGCCCCGATCGACCGGCTGCAGGAAGTCGGCGCAATCGTGCGCCACTGCCATGAGCGCTGGGACGGCGCGGGGTATCCGGACGGGCTTGCGACCGAGTCGATCCCGCTCGAGTCGCGCATCATCTTCGTGTGCGATGCGTACCACGCGATGACGACCGACCGGCCGTATCGCAAGCGGCTGAGCCATCCGGAGGCGGTACGCCGCCTGCGCGAAGGCGCCGGCTCGCAGTTCGACACCGAAGTGGTCGAGGTCGCACTGCGCGTGATCGAAGCCAAGCTTTCCTAAGAAGCTCTCACACAATGAGATTCGTCGATCTGGGCGCGATCGGTGAGTGCGATGGAAGGACGCAGGTCGGCTTGATAGCTCAGCTATCGAGCCGACCGAGGACGCCCCAGCGCGCCGCCGAGCGCGGCCAGGCGGCACAACTCCTCATTGTGTGAGAGCTTCTAAGCGACGCGCGCTTCCTCGCCGCCCGAGAGGTCGTGGGCGAGGCGGCGGAAGGGGCCGTCCTCGCGCAGCAGTTGGGACTCCGTCCCGCGCTGGACGATGCGTCCGCGCTCGATGACGACGATCTCGTCGGCACGGCGGACGGTCGAGAGGCGGTGCGCGATGATGATCGACGTGCGGCCGTGGAGGAGTCGGTCGAGCGCGCGCTCGATCAGAACCTCGGTCGGCCGGTCGATGTTCGACGTCGCCTCGTCGAGAATCAGGATCCGCGGATCGGCAAGGAGCGCGCGGGCGATCGAGATCAGCTGACGCTCGCCGGCGGAGAGACCGGACCCGCCCTCCCGCACCTCGTGGTCGAGCCCACCCGAGACGCGTGCGGCGATGCGGTCGACGCCGACGGCCGCAGCAGCAGCGGCAACCTCTTCGTCGGTCGCGTCGGGCTTGCCGAAGCGGATGTTCGAGCCGATCGTGCCGCTGAAGAGGAACGGGTCCTGCAGCACCACGCCGAGCTGGCGGCGGTACGAGCGCAGCTCGACGCCTCGAAGATCGTTCCCGTCGACGCGCACTGCGCCCGCGTCGGGGTCGTAGAAGCGGCCGACGAGCCGCGCAAGCGTCGACTTGCCCCCGCCCGACTCGCCGACGAGGGCAAGGCATCCCCCGGCGGGGACGCGGATGTCCACGCCCTTCAGCACCGGTTCCTTGCCGTATGCGAACACGACATGGTCGATCTCGAGATCGCCGTCGATCCGCTGAAGCGGCTGCGCGCCCGGGCGGTTGTCGATCTCCGGCTCCTCGTCGAGGACCGTTGAGATCTTGACCATCGCCGCAGCTGCGGACTGCAGCTGCCCGTACACGTCGGAGAGCTCCTGTAGCGGCTGGAAGACGAGCTGCAGTAGGTAGAGCGCCGTGATCAGCGTCCCGATCGTCAGCGCGTCCCGGCCGAGCAGCTGGTCCCCCACGTACAGGACGGCGCCCGTTGCGAGGACGCCGAGGTACTCGATCGACGGGAAGAAGATGGAGAAGATCTTCTGCGTGTAGACGTTCTGGTCGCGGTTCGCCGCATTGAGACCGTCGAACTCCCGCTGGAACGTGCGCTCGCGGTTGAACGCCTGCACGACCGCCATTCCCGCGACAGATTCGGCGACTTGCGCGGTGACGACGGCGATTCGGTTGCGCGTCTCGATGAGCGCGACGTGCGATGTTCGCTGGAACCACCGCGTGAGCAGAAGCGCAGGCGGGATGATCGCGAACACGACGAGACCGAGCCGCCAGTCGGCGATCAGAAGTGCCGTTACTGCGGCCGGCAGGAGGATGACGTTCGCGACGAGCGTCGGCATCCCCTGCGAGAGCACATCGGAGACGGCGTCGACGTCGGAGGTGAGACGCGCGATGATCCAGCCGGCCTTCTGTTGCGAGAAGTAGCGCAGCGAGAGCCCGGTCAGGTGATCGAACAGGTCGCGGCGGAGGCCGATCACCATCCGCTGCCCGAGCCCGGCGAGCCCACGGATGAGCAACGCCTGCAGGATCCACCCGATCGCGGCGACGCCGAGGTAGATGAGGACGATCACGGTGAGGTGATGCACGTTCTTCGCGCGGATGCCGTTGTCGATCGCGTCGCGGACGAGGAGCCAGCCGCCCGTCTGGCAGGCAGCGTTGCCCGCGCCCACGAGAAGGAGCACGATCGCCCAGAGCTTCATGCCCTCGAGGTAGCGCCACAGCCGCTTCATGCCGCGATCACCTCGTCGCCGAAGAGCTCGGCGAACGCGCCGCCCCGGCGGAGCAGCTCGGCGGGCGTACCGGACTCGACGATGCGGCCGTCGACGAGCACGACGGCGCGGTCGGCGAGCTCCACCGTGGACAGCCGCTGGGTCGCGACGAGCACCGTGCGTCCCGCGAGCGCGGGTCTGAGCCGCTTTACGAGACGTCGCTCCGTCAGCGTGTCGACCGCGGAGAGCGGGTCGTCGAGGACGAAGACGCGCGCACCCGTGACGAGCGCCCGCGCCAGCGCGACACGCTGACGCTGGCCGCCCGAAAGGTTGACGCCACGTTCGCCGATGAGCGTGTCGTAGCCGTCCGGCAGCTCGTCGACGAATGCGTCCACACCCGCGGCTTCGCAGGCGGCCAGGACGTCGTCCCAGCTCGCGCCTTCGCGGCCGAAGAGCAGGTTGTCGCGAAGCGCGACAGAGAAAAGGACCGGGCGCTGCGTGACGAGTGCAACGTCGCGCCGCAGTTCGTCGATCGGAACGTCCCACGTCGCGACGCCGCCGACGAGCACGCGTCCGCCGGTCGGGTCGTAGAAGCGCGGCAGCAGGTTGAGGAGCGAGGTCTTTCCCGCACCGGTCGGGCCGCAGACAGCCACGATCTCGCCCGGCGCGACCTCGAGCTCGAGGTCGCGCAGGACCTCGTCCTCGCCGCCGTAGGCAAAGTGCACCCCGTCGAAGCGCACGCCGACCGGCCCGTCCGGCAGGCTCACCGGGGCCGAAGGCTCCGGCAAGGGGTGGATCCCCTCGAGCCAGGCGAAGCTTCGCCCCGCCGAGGCCAGGGCCCGCTGCGCGAGGTTCACGATCCAGCCGATCGCCTCGAGCGGCCATACGAGCTGCAGCAGCAACGTCTCGAACAGGACGAACTCGCCGATCGTCAGGTCACCGCCGATCACCTGCTTACCGCCGAAGTAGACGACGGCGGCGATCGAGAGTGCCGGAAGGTAGTAGAGGCCGGGAAGGTGACGCGCCTCGACGCCCGCCTGCCGCAGCACGGTCGAGCGGACGGCCTCGGCCTTCTCGCCGAACCGTCCGCGCACGTCGTTCTCACGTCCGAACGCCTGCACCATCTCGATTCCGACGACGGCCTCGTCAGCCGCCTCGGTGACGTCACCCTTGCGCTCCTGCACCTGTCGCGAAAGCGGCGACACGCGCCGTGCAAAGTGGAGGGCAAGGACGGTGATCGGCGGCATCGCGACGGCGGTGTAGAGCGCGAGCTCCGCATTCACGAGCAGGAGCACGACCCCCGCGGCGACGATCATGAAGATGCTCTGGATCCCCTGCACGAGCCCCCACCCGATGAAGTAGCGGATCGGGTAGAGGTCGTTCGTCGCCCGCGAGAGCACCTGACCCGTCGCGTGCCTGTCGTAGAACGCGCGCGGATAGCGGAGGTACGCCGTGTAGAGGAGCTCGCGCATCTTCGCCTCGATGCGGATGCCGATCCGGGCGGTCGCGTAACGGCGGCAGAAGTTCACGACGAAGCGGCAGGTTGCGAAGGCGACGATCCCGAGGACGTAGGGCCACAAGGGGTGCGTGTCGCCGACGATGGCGTTGTCGATCG
Organism: uncultured Actinomycetes bacterium; assembly: GCA_963794045.1. Taxonomy (GTDB): domain Bacteria; phylum Actinomycetota; class Thermoleophilia; order Gaiellales; family Gaiellaceae; genus Palsa-739. The sequence continues at coordinate 186,153 of CAWCCJ010000006.1, read as the reverse complement.
CGCTCCGCGTGAGGAGGGGGATCGCGATCGAGATTCCCGTGTAGGTGAACGCGAGAGCAAGGGCGAACACGCCGAGTCGCCACTCCGCACGCCAGAGGCGGAGGAGGCGGCGGAAGGTCGCCAGCGGCCCGAGGTCGGGCGGATCGACGGAGTTCAGGTACTCGGACATGGGAAGACGGCCCGTCTCGGAGCGCTTCCACGCCCGACGAGCTGACTGCCGAGCTTAGCGGCGCGTGCGGCCGCGGGCGAAGGCCGCGAGGCCCTCGCTGAAGCTCGGCGGCGCGAGCGGCGTCTCGAAGCTCTGGCGCACGTCCGCGACCTCGCGACGGCGCAGTGCCCGCTCGCGGTCGAGCACCGCGTTCCGCTCCGCGTCGAGTCCTTGCCGCGTGAGCGCAAGGTCGCGCTCACGCTCGGCGAGCTTCAGCTCGAGACGGCGAAGCTCGGCTTCCCGCTCGGCGTAGGGATCCGTCCCGGCTCCGCTGAGCTCGCGGGTCTTGGCCTCGACCTCGCGCGCGCGGGCCTCGAGCCCGTCGCGTTGCCGCTCGAGCTCGATCCGCACGGCCGCGAGCTCCTTCTCGATCTGCCGGGCCGCCTGCTCGCGCGTCTCGAGCCGCTCCCGCTCGGCGGCGGCGAGCTGGCGCTCGGTCTCCGACTCGGTTCGCTGCGACCGGGCCGCCTCGAGCTCGGCGGCGACCGCACGCTCCCGCTCTGACACGTCGCGCGCCTCCGCCTCCAGCACCGCCTGCCGCTGCGCGAGCTCGTTTTCGCGTGCCTCGAGCGCCTGGGCGCGGTCGAGGGCGGCTCGCTCGCGGGCTGCGAGAGCCTCGGCCGCTGCCGGGTCCTGCTTCGACTCCTTCGACGGCTTGAGCTTCGGCAGCTTGCGGGCGCCGAGTGAGCGCTGGAGCTCGTCGAGCTCCCGCTCGCGCTCGGCCACGGCCTCGGCCCGCTCGCGGAGCAGCTGCTTGAGCTGTTCGAGCTCCGCGCGCGACTGCGCATGGTCGGTGTTCCGCTGCGTTGCGAGCTCCCGGGCAAGGCGGAGCAGCGACTCCCTCTCGAGGTCGACGTCGGTGTCCTCGGCGCCTCCTGCCCCGCGCGGCGTCCAGGAGTCGAAGCCGTCTTCCCAGCGGTCTACGACGACTCCCTTCGCCAGCACATGCTCACCATGTACGGGAGGCCGGCTATCCGCGTGTGACACGTCACCCAGTCGATCTCGAGGACGCCGTCGTCCCGGTTGATCTGCGACGAGCCGCGATGGACGGCCCCGTGCTGGACCTCCTCGAAATGCGGCGAGGCCCGATTCGGGGACATATCGCCGACGCTCATCCGCAGGATCTCCGAGCAGCTGCGGCCGACGAGCTCGCAGGCTGCCTCGTTGACGGCGACGTAGTTTCGATCCTCATCCCAGACGAAGATAGCGACGTCCTCGAGGCAGTTGGCAGCTTCTCCGAGGAGGGCGATGGCAGCGAGCTCGTCGGCGCCTCCGAGTGTCATCGCCGCTGCACCGGCAGGATCACGTTGAAGCGTGCACCGTGAGGCTCCGCATCCTCGTACACCAGGTCCCCGCCGTGAGCGCGCGCGTAGGACCGCGCGATTGCGAGGCCGAGTCCGGTGCCCGTGGCGGACGCGCGCGAGCCCTCGCTGCGTGTGAACCGCTCGAAGAGGTTCGGCACGAACTCCGGCGCGACGCCGTTGCCGCTGTCCTCGACATAGACGCGGAGGTGGTTGTCGCTTCGCTCGGCGTAGACCCGCACGGGCGGCTCGCCGTAGCGGAACGCGTTCGTGACCAGATTCGAGATGATCCGTTCGAGGACGTTCCGGTCGACGACGGCGACGGCGTCGTTTGGGACATCGATCAGAACCGCATCGGGATCGGCGACGGCAGCGGAGACGATCTCCTCGACCTGCGAGCGCACGTGCACCGGCTCCGGAGCGATCTCGATCGCGGCGGCGTCGAGCCGCGACAGGTCGAGGAGCTGCTCGATGAGATTCGCCATCCGCTGCGTCTGCTGGATGAGCGCGTCTCGAACCGTATCCTTCTGCTCGTCGTCGAGCCGGTCGGATAAGTGGTGCAGCGTGGTGACGAAGCCGTGAATCGTCGTCATCGGCGTTCGCAGCTCATGTGCGGCGAGCGCGATGAAGCTCGTCATCACCTCGCTCGCGCGCTCGAGCTCGAGGCGCGTCTCATGCTCGCGCTGATAGAGAGCGACGCGATCGAGCGCGAGCCCGATCAGCGCGCCGAGCGTGTTGAGGAGGCGCAGCTCCTCGTCGCCGAAGAACGGTGCGTACCGGGACGTCCAGACGACGAGGCTGCCCCCCGGTACCTCGAGGTCGACGAGATCTCCCTCGCTTGTCGACGCGATGGGCGGCGAGCCGCGCTGCAGGCTGTCCCAGAGATCCGCGGGCACGTTCCACGCGCCGACGACCGTCCCCTCCGCGTTGCGGATCGCGATCGCGTGCGCTCCGACGATCGCGGCGGCCGGCTCGAGGACACGTGAGGCGACTTCCTGCTGCGACTCGGCGAAGGTGAGCAGACTCGCGATCGCCTCCTGGAGACGGCGCTGCTCGGGGGAGCGCCACCAAATCCGCATGACCGCCGGCGGGACGAACGCGATCAGGAAGGCAACGACACTGACGGCGCCGATCACCTGCGCGGTCAGCGCGAGCGCCGAGTCGGTGTTCGTCTGGAAGATGACGAGGAGCAGGGCGGCGTTGAGCAGACCGGTTGCAAAGGCGAGGAAGCGCATGCGCCGCCGCGCGACCGTCGGTTGCGCGCGCCCGGCGCGCCAGAGCGACGTCGCGGCGACGATCGAGAGCAGCGTCCAGTGGACGAGGAAGAGGATGACGAAAGCCTGGAACCCCGGCGAGCGGGCCTCGCTTGCCTGCGGGATCCTCGGCAGGGCGATCGTCCAGACGATGAGCACGGCGGTGACGAGGAAGAGGAGGTTCGCGAGGCGACGCCCTGTCGCACGGAATTCGTTCGTGAACCGATAGAGCAGATACGGGAATACGACGAAGAGGAGGATCGCGACGCGTCCGGTCGCCCGCTCGGCGAGGTTCCCCGGATGATTCGGGATGAACGAGAGGATCTCGAGAAGGGCAAGCGACCCGAATGCCGCTGCGGCCCAGAGGCTCGCTCTGTCCCGGCGCCGGTACCAGGTCAGGAACACGACGACGCCGAGCGCGATGTACGCAACCCGGTTGACGTACGTGAAGACCTCGATCGCTCCGTGCACGCCCGTTCCCCCGCCGCCGAACCTCGGACGGTCGAAGCGTACGTGGCCGACCGGTGGGAGTAAACAGCGGACGAGCGGGAACGGCCAACAAGGAGCGGCTGCGCAACCTCCCGGGGCACGGCGCAGTTCCCTTCACAACGACACACGGAGGTCTGACGTGGCGAATCCGGTTCCTGCAGGCAGCGACTCGGTCGACGACCCGTATCCGGAGGTTTGATGGCTTCCCGCGCGCTGTGGACAGGATCGATCATGTTCGGGCTCGTCAACGTGCCCGTCCGTCTCTACACGGCCGTGCACGAGCACCGGCTCAGCTTCAGCCTCGTCCACGAGACCGACGACAGTCCTATCGGCTACGAGAAGATCTGCAAGCTCGAGGGCGAGCCGGTGCCCAATGACGAGATCGTCAAGGCCTACGAGTACGAGAAGGGCGAGTACGTCCACATGACCGACGAGGACTTCGATGCGGTGCAGGTCGAAGGCGTGCACACGATGGAGCTCGAGGACTTCGTCTCCTACGACGAGATCGATCCCGTCTACTTCGCGCACTCGTATCTCGTGGGGCCTCAGGACGGCGCCGAGAAGACCTACGCGCTGCTCGTGCGCGCGATGGAGGAGTCGGGCCTTGCAGGAATCGGTCGCTTCGTCATGCGGAACCGCCAGTACCTCGGCTGCCTCCGCGTCCGCGACGGCATTCTCTCGCTCGAGCAGATGCATTTCGCCGACGAGATCGACGATCCGGGAAAGCTCGTCCCTGACAAGCTCCCGACCGTCGCCAAGCGCGAGCTCGACATGGCGCTGACGCTGATCGACGGTTTCTCGGGCTCGTGGGAGCCCGAGAAGTACCGCGACACGTACACCGACGCTCTGATGGAAGTCGTCGAGGCGAAGGTCAAGGGTCACGAGATCCACGTTGCGCCCGAGCAGGAGGAAGAGGCACCGCCAGATCTCATGGAGGCGCTTCGGCGCAGCATCGAGGCGCACGGCAAGCGGCCCCGCGCCTCGCGCGCGCAGCAGGCGGTGTCGGATGAACCGACGAAGGCCGAGCTCGAGGGGCAGGCGCGCGAGCTCGACATCCCGGGGCGCTCGAAGATGACGAAGGACGAGCTCGCGGAGGCGATCGAAGCCGCATCATGAGGGTATGACCCTCGACGAGGCGATCGACCGGCTCTACGGCGTCGCGCTCGACGAGTTCGTCTCGGAACGCGCGCAGCTCGTGAAGGAGCTGCGCGCTGCAGGGCAGCGGGAGGAGGCCGACGCGGTCGGGAAGCTGAAGAAGCCGACCGTCGCTGCGTCCGTGCTGAACCGCCTCGCGCGAGAGCACCGGCGCGACGTCGATCTCCTGCTCGACGCAGGGCACCGGCTCCGCGAGGCGCAGGCCGGCGTCTTGCGCGGCGCCGAGCGCGAGTCGTTCGAGCGTGCGCGGAAGCAGGAGGTGGACGCGATGCGGCGCCTGTTGCGGGAGGCCGAGACGCTCGGTGCTTCCGGCTCCACGCTCGGGCAGGTCGAGCAGTCGCTTCGCGCCGCAGCGGTCTCGGAAGAGGGGCGCGAGCTACTTGCCCGCGGGCGCTTCGTGAAGCCGTTCGAGGCGACGAGCGGATTCGACGTCGTTGCGGGCCTCGCCGGCGGCGCCGCGGCTGCGCCGCCTCGCCGCGCGCCCTCGTCGAAGCCCGACGAGCGCCGGCGCGCGCGCGAGGAGCTGAAGGACGCGCGAGCCCGGCTGCGCGAGGCCGAGTCGGAGGCGCGCACCGCGGCGCAGGAAGTCGACCGCCTGCGCGCAGAGCTCGACCGAGCCGAGTCCGCCGCAGAGGACGCGGAGGCGAGAGTGGACGCCGCGCAGCGTGATGTCGAAGCGGCCAGGGACGCTCTGGACAGCTGATCCGAAAGGCGGGGGTAACCCCCGGGCGTCGGCTCCGCGAGACACACGCCTCGTCGTCTATGCGGCTGTGCAGGGACTTCGTCCGTGACGAAGATTTCGGGAAATCGGCACACACACGTTTGGTGGGTTACCCCCTGTTACGGCTTCGTCACGGCCGCGGGCCTGTCCAGAAGCGTCCGCGAGAAGAAGCCGAGCACGCGGGCCGCGTAGGCGCGCGGGTGCTCGCGCAGGCCGCCTGTGTGGCCGGCGTCGACCCGCCACAGCGGTGCGTGCGCGGCCTTCGCGTAGAGCGGCGCCGCCGTCCGCTCGACAGGCCAGCTCGACGCGATGAAGAGGAACCGCGTCGGCGCGATGTGACGAGCGGCTTCGGCCAGCGGCTCGCTCGGACGCGCGCCGGTGAGTACCGAGGCGGCGCCGTATTGCACCCACCAGAACGGGAGCGTCAACACGTCGGCGCCGTGCACGATCTTTGCGGCGTCCGAGGAAGACTCCGCGGTTGTGCCGTCGGCGACGACCGCGCGCAGGTCGTGCCGCTTCGCTGCGACCTGGATCAGCACGTCGGCGCCGGTCGAGAGGCCGAGCGCCCCGATTCGGTGGACGCCGCGATCGTGCAGAAACGCGATCGCACCGTCCACGTCGTGCGTCCACGTCCAGCCGTAGGCGTCGGGCGAGCCTTCGCTTCGACCGCGGCCGCGCGCGTCGTAGAGAAGGACGCCGTAGCCGGCGCGGGCGAGCAGGGCTGCATGTCGCTTCGCGCCGTCCCGGCTGCCGCCGCCGCCGTGGACGAGGATGACCGAAGCGCCGTTTCTCGACGGGACGTACCACCCTGAGAGGAGCAGTCCATCGGAGCTCTCGAAGGTGACGTTCTCGTGAGGCACTGCGAAGGTGCCAATCTCCGCCCGCGGCTTCTGCGTCGTCCAGAGCGCGGCCCCGAGCGGGACGACGACATACAGAAGGAGAACCGGCATCGCGACGACGCCGAGAATGCGGTTTCGCCACCGGCCGTTTCCACGTGCGGCCCACGGCGTCCAGATCGCAAGTGCGAGCAGCGTGGCCGCGGCCGGCACGAGGAGAACGGCGCTCCGTTGGTGCCCGACGATCGCGATCACAGCGGCGACCAGCGTGACGGAGCCGAAGACGAAAGCGAGTGCCGCGCGGAGCCCCGGACGGAGGCGCCCATAGAGCAGGCAGCCGGCGACCGCGACGAGGATCGGGACGAGCGCAGCGGTTACATGGTCGCGCGCGCTCGTGCCGGCGGCCGGACGGACGAGCTCCGCGTCGGCGATGTGGACGACGATCGCCGCGGTTGCGACGACGAACGTCTGCCGCGCGCTGACTGCGCGGCGGTGGGGGAGCGGGAAGCTGATCGACGACATGAGGCGAGCATCGCGCCGATCGGTCTGCACGGGAATGCGGGACGCCCCCGGATCGAAGTACGGGCAGCCGCACCCTCATATGCAGGGCAGCCGCATCGCACGATCGGCCCGCCTGCCCGAGAGTGACGGCATGAACTTCGACGCCGCCTCAGTCGACGCAGGGCCCGGAGCCTCCATCGCGGAACCCCTTCCCGCGAGAGCGCAGGCGCTGCCCGCCGAGACCCGCAGCCCCTCCCCGCGGTTGCCACTTGCGGCGTCAGTCTTACGCAGAGAAACGATCGAGGGTGCGGTTAACCGTATGGTGGCCGCGCCCTCGACCTGCGACGATCAGGACCGCGTGCACGTCCTCATCGTCGACGACCATCCGAGCTTCCGCGCGAATGCGCGCGCGCTCCTCGAGGCCGAGGGCTTCGAGGTGGTCGGCGAAGCCGAGGACGGCGCGTCGGCCCTCCGCGCGGTCCGCGAGCTTTCGCCCGAGCTCGTCCTCCTCGACGTTCAGCTCCCGGATCTCGACGGGTTCGAGGTCGCCCGCCGCCTCACCGAGGATGGCGGTCCGGCTGTCGTGCTCGTCTCGAGCCGGGACGGCTCCGACTTCGGGCCTCTCGTCGAACGCTCCGGCGCGCGCGGCTTCATTCCGAAAGCCGAGCTGTCGGGAGCGGCGCTGTCGGCGCTCCTGGGCTGACATCCACCCGCCTCCGCCTCGCCGCCTGGGGCGCAGCCGCGGCGGGCTTCGGCGCGCTCGCACTCGTCCTCGAGCTGACGAGCTCGCACTCGGGCGGCCACCCCTCGATCGCCCTCGATCTCCTGCTCGGCTGGTCGTTCGCCGTCGCCGGCCTGATCGCAATGGCCCGCCGGCCCGACAACGGCACGGGCCGGCTGCTGCTCCTCGTCTCCGTGTGCTGGCTCGTCGGCCTCTGGGGCGCGGCCGACGACGTCGCGCTCTACACGATCGGCAACGCCGCGAGCGCCCTTGCGCTCGCAGCCGTGCTGCAGCTCGTCCTCGCGTATCCGAGCGGGCGGCTGCAGACCCGCCTCGACCGGATCGTCGTCGCCGCCGGTTGGACGATCGCGATTCTCGCGAACACGCTGACGCTCATCTTCAGCAGGCATCCCGACTGCGCGGGATGCCCGACGAATGCGCTCTTCACCACCGAGAGCACGACCGCCGTCGACGTCATCTCCACGACCGCCAACGTCGTCGCCGCCTGCGTGATAGGCACCGCCGTCGTCATCGTCGCGCGGCGTTACCGCGCCGCGACACCCGTCGCACGACGCGTCATGCGGCCGATCGGCTTCGCCGGCGGCATTCCGCTCCTTCTTCTGACCTTCGGCTTTGCCGTCCAGCCGTTCAGCGACGACGCGGCCACCGCTTTCTTCGTGGCCGGCCTCGTGTCGCTCATCGGGCTGCCGTTCTGGTTCCTCATCGGGCTCCTCAGCAGCCGCCTCGCCCGCGGCAGCGTCGCGCAGCTCCTCGTCGACGTTCGCGAGACGACGAGCCTCGGCGATGCGCAGGATGCGCTTCGCCGCGCGCTCAACGACCCCGGTTTGCGGCTCGCGGCCTGGATGCAGGAGCGGCGCTGCTACCTCGACGCCGACGGCCGCCGGTTCGACGTTCCCGCGGACGACATCGAGCGCGTATCGACGCTCGTCACGACCGAGGACGGAAGCCCTGTAGCCGTGATCGTCCACGACCGGGCCCTGCTCGACGAGCCGGAGCTCGTCGAGGGCGTCGTTGCGGCGGCGCGGCTCGCGCTTCAGCGCGACCGCCTGCAGTCGGAGCTGGCGTTCGCCTCGACCAGCTCCAGCGCGAGCGCGACTTCATGCGCGACGTCGTCAACGCGGCGCCTGCGTTCTTCCTCGTCATCGACTACGACGGCCGCGTGATCCGCTTCAACGACACGATGTCGCAGGTGTGCGGCATCGCCGACGACGAACGCGTGCGCGGCCGTTACTGGTGGGACGTCTTCGTGGACAGAGGCGATGCGGCTGAGGTCAGCGAATTGACCGCCGCGGTCTCGCTCGAGCGCCACCACCATCGTTTTCGCGGCCGCGACGGGATGATCGTCGCGACGTGGACGCTGACACCTGTTTCCGACAGCGAAGGCGTGCCCCGCCTCGTGCTCACGGGTGCCGACGTGAGCGAGCGCGTCCGCCAGGAGGAGGAGCTGCGCCGTGAGCGAGACTTCCTCGCGATCGTCGCTCGCTCGACGCCGACGCTCATGTGCACCGTCGACTCGGACGGGATCGTCACCGATCGCGGTGTGAACGCCGCCTTCACCTCCGCGACCGGCATCACTGACGAGCAGGCGATCGGGCGCCCGTTCTGGGAGCTCGTGACGGCGCCCGACCAGCGGGAACAGATGCAGGGCGCCTTCGCCGACAGCGTCCTCTGGGGCGGTGCCGAGCGGTTCGAGACGCCGTGGCGCGCCGCGGGAGGCGGGGAACTCGTGATCGAGTGGTGGGTGACCTCGCTCGACGCCTACCGGCCGGGGAATTTCCTCGTCACCGGCAACGACGTGACGAAGCGGAAGCGGGACGAGGACGAAGTGCGACAGTCGCGCGCCCGGCTCGTCGAGGCAGCGGATGCGGAGCGCCGCCGCCTCGAGCGGAACCTCCACGACGGCGCCCAGCAGCGACTCGTGTCGCTCTCACTCGCCCTCCGCCTCACCGAGCAGATGCTCGCGAAGGACCCGGCGACTGCGGGCGAGATCCTCGAAGCCGCGATGGAGGAGCTGGCCCTCGCGCTGCAGGAGCTTCGCGAGCTCGCGCGCGGCCTCCACCCGGCCGTCCTGACCGATCGGGGCCTCGAGGCGGCGCTCGAGGCGCTCGCCGACCGCGCCCCGCTTCCGGTCGACGTCCGCGTCGAGGTCGAGGAGCGGCTGCCGATGCCGGTCGAGGTCGCGATCTACTACGTCGCCTCCGAGGCGCTCACGAACGTCGCGAAGTACGCAGGAGCGACCTCGGCGACGGTTCGCGTGCTGCGCGCGGGCCGGACCGTCACGGTCGAGGTCACCGACGACGGCGTCGGCGGGGCGAGCCCCGAGGGCGGTACGGGCCTCCGCGGGCTCGAAGACCGTGTCGCAGCCCTCGACGGCCGCCTCCGCGTGGAGAGCAGGCCCGGCGAAGGGACGCGCATCGTGGCAGCGATCCCCCTCGCGGAAGTACGGGTACCCGTACCGAACGATGCTGGGTAGCCGCATTTCGCTCTAGCCCGGCATACGGGAGGCTACGGGCATGGAACAAGAGCTTGCATATCGCGAAAGCAACGGCATCGCCGTCACGCTTTACTGGCACAGCGGCACCAATCACCTCAGCGTCGTCGTCCATGATTGGCAGAACGGCGACTGGTTCGAGTTGACGGCGCGCGCGGAGAACGCGATGGATGTTTTCGAGCATCCGTACGCGTACGCCGCCTCGGTCGCCGGCCGCGAGCCTGTTGCAGCGTAAAGCGCCGTCGTAGACTCGCTTCATGGGGGTCACGCTTCTCTTCACCGACATCGAGGGCTCGACCGGTCTCGTACAGTCGCTCGGCGACCGATACCCCGGAGCCCTCGAGGAGCACAGGCGCATCGTGCGCACAACCGTCGCCGAGCACGGGGGAGAGGAGATCGACTGCCGCGGCGACGAGTTCTCGATCGCCTTCCGCGATGCGACCTCGGCGCTGGCCGCCGCACGGGCCATCCAGGATGCGCATACGGACGCGCTTCGGGTTCGGATTGGCATTCACAGCGGCGATCCGCTTCGGATCGAGGGCGGTTACGTAGGCATCGACGTCCACCGGGCGGCGCGTATCTGCGCTGCGGGCCACGGCGGGCAGATCCTCGTGAGCGAGACGACCGCGGAGCTCGTCGGCTCCGGTGACGAGCTGCGCGACCTCGGCGACCACCACCTGCGAGGCCTCGACCGGCCGGAGCGCCTCCGCCAGGTCGGAGCGCAGGAGTTTCCGCCGCTTCGAGCCGACGCCGCGGAGACCGGCCTCGGCGCGCGGACGCGCGTCGTCATCGCCGAGGACTCCGTGCTGCTCCGCGAAGGCGTCGCACGCCTGCTCGACGACGCCGGCTTCGAGATCGTCGGCCAGGCCGGGGACGCCGACGAGCTGCTCCTGAAGGTGCGGTCGTACGCGCCGGACGTCGCGATCGTCGACATTCGCATGCCGCCGACGCACACGGACGAAGGGCTCCGAGCGGCCCAGGAGATCCGCGAGAAGTACCCGGACACCGGCGTGCTCGTCCTCTCGCAGTACGTCGAGTCGGGATATGCGCTCGAGCTCCTGCAGGGGAACGCAGAGGGCGTCGGCTACCTGCTGAAGGACCGGGTCTCCGACGTGAAGGAGTTCGCAGCCGCGATCAAGCGCGTCGCCGAGGGCGGCTCGGCGCTCGATCCGGAGGTCGTCTCCCGGCTCGTCGGCCGCCGGCGCGGCGAGGACCCGATCTCTCAGCTGACGCCACGCGAGCGCGAGGTGCTCGCGCTGATGGCGGAGGGGCGGTCGAACCAGGCGATCGCGGAGCGTCTCGTCGTCACTCTCCGCGCCGTGGAGAAGCACGTGACGAGCATCTTCTCGAAGCTCGACCTGCCCGCCGACGAGCAGGATCACCGCCGCGTGCTCGCCGTAACTGCGTACCTGCGCCAGTAGGGATAACCGCACCCGAACTCTCGGGCGCACCGCATTTGCGGTGAGGGGGCCTGGTGGGACGGTGGGAGTGCACCCCCACGCACTCCGACCGAAAGGCTCCACATGTCCCCCTTGCAGCACTCGAATCACCTGGCAGCCCGGATGGGCCGCTGGAGTGCGAGCCACTGGAAGACCGCGGTCTTCGGTTGGCTCGCGTTCGTCGTCCTCGCCTTCATGGCGGGCGGCAAGATCGGCATGAACACGATCGACCTTCAGGACGCGAACGTCGGCCAGGCGCATCACGCCGACAACATCCTGAAGGAATCGGGCTTCGGGCAGACCGATCCGCAGACCGAGATCGTGCTCGTCCAGAGCAAGACGCAGACGGTGAACGACCCGGCGTTCCGGGCCGCGGTGAACGACGTCGCTCGTTCGGTCGCGCCGTACCGCGCGGTGAAGAACCTCCGCACCCCGTACCAGGCCGGCCACGCCGACCAGATCTCGAAGGACGGCCACACGGCTGTCGTTTTCTGGGAGATGAAGGGCACCGCCGACCACGCGAAGACGAAGATCGACGCGATCACCGCCACGACCGCCAAGGTCGCGGCGCGGCATCCGTCGCTCTACGTCGGCGAGGCCGGGAGCGTCAGCTCCGGTAAAGCCATCGAGGCAATGTTCTCGGAGCAGCTCGGCAAGGCCGGCACGCGCTCGTTGCCGCTGACGTTGATCATCCTGCTGCTCGTCTTCGGCTCAGTCGTGGCGGCGTTCGTGCCGCTTCTGCTCGCGCTGTCGTCGGTGCTCGCGACGATCGGGCTCATCTCGTTCGTCAGCAAGATCACGCCGATGGATCAGTCGGTAACCGAAGTGATCCTGTTGATCGGGCTTGCAGTCGGCATCGACTACTCGCTCTTCTATCTCAAGCGCGAGCGTGAGGAGCGCGCCGCAGGCAAGGGCCATCGTGCCGCACTCGAGGCGGCAGCCGCGACCTCCGGCCGCGCAGTGCTCATCTCCGGGCCTGACGGTGATGGTCGCGATGGCAGGGCTCGTCTTCACCCGCGACAAGACGTTCGTCTCGTTCGGCATCGGCACGATCCTCGTCGTCCTCGTCTCGATGATCGGCTCGCTGACGGTGCTGCCGGCGATCCTCGCCAAGCTCGGCGACAAGGTCGAGAAGGGCCGCATCCCCTTCCTCGGCCGCTTCCGCCGCGAAGGCGGAGAGAACCGCGTCTGGTCGAAGGTCCTCACGCCGGTCATGCGGCGCCCCGGCATCTCGGCGCTCCTCGCGACCGCCGTCCTCGCCGCGATGGCCGTCCCGGTGCTGCACCTGCACACGGCACAGTCGGGCCTCGACGCACTCCCGAAGAGCGCGCCGACGGTGGACACCCTCGACCGCATCCAGGCCGCATTCGTCGGCACCTCGCAGCCGGCGGAGGTCGCCGTCAAGACCGAGTCGACCGACACCGCTGCGTTCAAGAATGCGGTTCTCGCCTTGCGAGCCCGCGTCGCGAAGAGCAGCACGCTCCAGACCCCCGTTACCTACGACGTCGACCAGTCGCACCGTGTCGCGCGCATCGAAGTCCCGATCGCAGGCAACGGCGTCGACAAGACCTCGGAGAAGGGCCTGGCCGAGCTTCGCAACGACATCCTCCCGTCGACCGTCGGGCAGGTCCCCAGATACGGATTGGGCCGTCACCGGCAACACGGCGGCGTCGCACGACTACAACGCCATGATGAAGGGCTCGGCGCCGTACGTCTTCGGCTTCGTGCTCCTCTTCGCGTTCCTCCTCCTGCTCGTGTCCTTCCGCTCGATCGTGATCGCCGCGAAGGCCGTCGCGCTCAACCTGCTGTCGGTGGGCGCGGCATACGGGCTCGTCATCGCCACCTTCCAGTGGGGCTGGGGCGAGAACCTGCTCAACTTCAAGTCGAACGGCGGCATCGCCTCGTGGCTGCCGGTCTTCATGTTCGTGATCCTGTTCGGGCTCTCGATGGACTACCACGTGTTCATCCTGAGCCGCATCCGCGAAGCGTTCGACCGCGGTCTCTCGACTGACGAGGCGATCGAGCACGGGATCAAGACGACGGCCGGCACCGTCTCGAGCGCCGCCCTCGTCATGGTCGGAGCGTTCGGGATCTTCGCGACCCTCCCGTTCCTCGACTTCAAAGAGATGGGCATCGGCCTCGCCGCCGCAGTGCTCATCGACGCGACGATCGTCCGCGGCGTCCTGCTGCCGGCGACGATGAGGCTGCTCGGCGACAAGAACTGGTACCTGCCGAAGTGGCTGCAGTGGCTGCCGAGGATCGATCACGGCTCGACCACCGTGCCCGAGCCGGTAACCGTCTAAAGAAAACCCAATGCCCGGGCCGCTCCTGCGGCCCGGGCTCTATCTCTGGAGACATCTGACATGGACACCGCAGTCACCACACCCACACCCACGACGCGCGAGCCGAGCTCCGGCCGGCTCGTCGCCGCATCGCTCGTCGGGATCCTCGCCCTCCTGCTCCTCGCAGTCGGCGGCGCCGGCCTCTGGGCCCGCGCATCCTCCGACGGCGGCTACGTCTCGACGGGCACCCACCCGTATCAGACGGGCGGCCGCGCAATCGTCAGCGACGCGATGGACGTCGACGAGCTTCCGTCGTGGCTCGTCGCGAAGCTGCGCGTCAAGGCGACCTCCGACAAGCAGCTCTTCGTCGGCGTCGGCCCGCGGGCGGACGTCGACCGGTACCTCGCCGGCGTCCGGCATTCGACCGTCGAGGACGTCAGCTTCGGCCCCTTCGAGGTCGACTACAGCTCACAGCCGGGCACGAAAGCGCCAAACCGGCCCGGGCAGCAGTCGTTCTGGCTCGAGTCGAGCACCGGCTCCGGGCAGCAGAGCGTCGCCTGGAAGATCAGGAACGGCTCCTACCGGTTCGTCGTCATGAACGCCGACGGGTCGGCCGGCGTGCACGCAGAAGCCAAAGTCGGCGCCACGCTTCACGGCGCGCTCGTCGTCGTGCTCGCCGCCCTCGCGGCCGGGCTCGCCCTTCTCGGCGTCGCGATCGCGCTGATCGTCCGCGGACGCTAGGAAATCAGGGCGCCTGCCTTCCGGGCGGGCGCCCTGCCCTTTCACACGATACCCCCACCCGGTATAGTTTCCCGCATGGACGAAGCGACATATCTCGTCGCGGGCATGAGCTGCGACCACTGCAAGGCAAGCGTCGCGGAAGAGCTCTTGAGTGTCGCAGGCGTCGAGCACGTCGACGTCGATCTCGACACGAAGCTCGTCCGCGTGCGCGGCACGGCTCTCGACGGTGCCGCGCTCGTCGCGGCAATCGACGAGGCCGGGTACGACGCGGTTCCCGCGTGAGCGCGTCCCTGGAGCACATCGACCTGCCGATCAGCGGCATGACGTGCGCGGCCTGCGCGAGCCGAATCGAGCGCAAGCTCAACAAGCTCGACGGCGTGCACGCCTCGGTGAACTACGCGACCGAGAAGGCGAGCGTGGACTACGACTCGGCGTCGGTCGGGCCGGCCGACCTCGTCGGCGCCGTGGCGGCTGCCGGCTACTCCGCGACGCTCGCAGCCGTCGATCCCGCCGCAGCGACGCGCCGGCGCCTCGTCGTCTCCGCGCTTCTCTCCGCACCGGTGCTCCTCATCTCGATGGTGCCCGCACTGCAGTTCGACGGGTGGGAGTGGATCACGCTCGCGCTCGCGACACCGGTCGTCCTCTGGGGAGGGCTGCAGTTCCACCGGGCCGCCTGGGCCGGTCTCCGCCACGGCGCCGCCACGATGGACACGCTCGTCTCGGTCGGCGTGCTCTCCGCCTGGCTCTGGTCGGTGTGCGTCGTCGTCGCCGATCTCGGCGGCGACGTCTACCTCGACACGGCGGCCGTCGTGACGACCTTCATCCTCGCCGGACGGTTCCTCGAGGCGCGCGCAAAGCGCCGCGCCGGTGCGGCGCTTCGCGAGCTCCTGTCGGCCGGAGTCAAGGACGTCGCGGTGCTCGACGACGAGGACCGAGAGCGCACGATCGGTGCCGGCGAGCTGCGTGTCGGCGACCGGTTCGTCGCCCGCCCGGGCGAACGGGTCGCGACCGACGGCGTCGTCGAGCTCGGCTCGTCGGCAGTCGATCTCAGCATGGTCACCGGCGAGTCGCTGCCGGTCGAGGTCGCTCCCGGCGACGAGGTCGTCGGCGGCACGGTCAATCTCGGCGGCCGGCTCGTCGTTCGTGCGACGAAGGTCGGCTCCGAGACGATGCTCGCGCAGATCGCGAAGCTCGTCGAGGACGCGCAGACCGGGAAGGCGCAGGTGCAGCGCCTCGCCGACCGGATCTCGGCCGTCTTCGTCCCCGCCGTCATCGCCTTTGCGCTCGCGACGCTCGGCGTCTGGCTGCTCCTCGGCTACGGCGCGAGTGACGCATTCACCGCCGCGGTCGCCGTCCTGATCATCGCCTGCCCGTGCGCGCTCGGCCTCGCGACGCCGACCGCGCTCCTCGTCGGCACGGGGCGCGGCGCCCAGCTCGGCATCCTCATCCGCGGCCCCGAGGTGCTCGAATCGACGCGACGCATCGACACCGTGGTTCTCGACAAGACGGGGACGGTGACGACCGGCCGGATGAGCCTCGTCGACGTCGTCGTCCGCGGGACGACGCGAGAAGAAGCGCTCCGCCTCGTCGGCTCGCTCGAGCACGCGTCGGAGCATCCCGTCGCCCGCGCCGTCGCAGCGGCTGCGCCCGAGTTGCATCCCGTCTCCGCATTTCGTTCCTACGACGGCCTCGGGGTCGAGGGTGTCGTCGGCGGGACCGAGGTGATCGCCGGTCGGCCCTCGTTCCTCGCCGAGCGCGGTTTCGACGTCTCGCAGGAAAACGCGTCCGTCGCCGCCGCCTGGGACGGAAGCGTACGCGCGCACTTCTTCGTTGCCGACACGGTGAAGCCGACGAGCGGCGAGGCAGTGCTCGAGTTGAAGGCGCTCGGGCTCCGACCGGTCCTGCTCACGGGCGACAACGAGCGCACGGCACGCGCGGTCGCACTCGAGGTCGGGATCGACGATGTGATTGCAGGCGTGCTACCGGCAGGGAAGGCGGAGGTCGTCGAGCGGCTGCAGGCCGAGGGACACGTCGTCGCGATGGTCGGCGACGGCGTCAACGACGCGCCGGCGCTCGCGCAGGCTGATCTCGGGCTCGCGCTCGGCACGGGCACCGACGTCGCGATCGAGGCAAGCGACTTGACGCTCGTTCGCGGTGACCTTCGATCGGCCGGCGACGCGATCCGCCTCTCGCGCCGGACGCTCGCGACGATCAAGGGCAATCTCTTCTGGGCGTTCGCCTACAACGTCGCGGCGCTCCCGCTCGCCGCCCTCGGGTTTCTCAATCCACTTGTCGCCGGCGGTGCGATGGCGCTTTCGAGCGTCTTCGTCGTCTCGAACTCGCTTCGCCTGCGCCGTTTTACGCCACGAACGAAAGGACCTCATGGCAGCCACTGAGACGCGCGGCTACACGGCTTCGAAGGAGCAGCTGCTGAAGCGGCTCAGCCGCATCGAAGGACAGGTGCGTGGAATCGCGCGCATGGTCGACGAAGACCGCTACTGCATCGACGTGCTGACACAGATCTCCGCCGTGCAAGCCGCGATCGACAAGGTCGCACTCGGCCTGATCGACGGCCACACGCGCCACTGTGTGATGGGTGCAAGCGCGGAAGAGCGGCCGGAGAAGACGGAGGAACTGATGACCGCCGTCGGCCGCCTCGTCAGACGAAGCTAGAGGGAGGCGCGGTCGTCGCGCGGACGACGAGCTCGAGCGGGAGCGTTTCCGTCTGCACGGCGGGCACCTCGCCCGCGAGCGCGCTGAGCAGGAGCTCCGTGCCGCGTCTGCCGCTCTCGAAGAGCGGCTGGCGGATCGTGGTCAGGCCCGCGTACGACGCGATCTCGATGTCGTCGAAGCCGACGACGGAGAGCTCTTCGGGCACGCGGATGCCGAGATTCCGCGCCCCCTCGAGGACTCCGAGCGCCTGCGTGTCCGACGCGGCGAAGATCGCCGTCGGGCGGTCCGGCACGTTGAGGAGCTCGATCGCGATGCTCCGCGCGACGTGCCGTGAGTGCGTGCCCGCGCGAACGTACTCGCGCGGCACGGTGATACCCGCATCCGCGAGTGCGCGCTGGTAGCCGAGGGTACGGTCGCGGCTCGAGTGGAACCGGAACCGGTCGGGCGGCTTGTCGCCGACGAAGGCGATCTTCGTGTGGCCGAGCCCGATTAGATGGCGCGTTGCCTGCTCCCCGCCGAAGACGTCGTCGATCACCACGGTGGGCAGCGAGTCGTGCGGCGCATCGACGACGACGGTCGGCAGGTTCGCTGCTGCGAGGCGGCCGAGCTCCTCCGCCGGCGGGACGAGTGAGACGACGAGGAGGCCGTCGGCGCGGTCGCCTCGCCCGAGCAGGTCGAACGCGCGGCGCTGGCGGTCGGCCGACTCGACGTCGAAGAGCGCAAGATCGTACGGGGAGCCCTCGAGCGCGGTCACGACGCCGCGGAGGCGCTCGACTGCGGACGGGGAGGTGAAGAAGGGAATGACAACGCCGATGACGAGCGTCCGCCGGAGCGAGAGGTTCCGGGCGACCGAGCTCGGCCGGTAGTCGAGGGCGGTGATCGCCTCGAGGACGCGGGCCCGGGTGGGCGCCGAGACGTTCGCGTTGCCGTTCAGCACCCGGGAGACCGTCGCCACGCCGACCCCGGCCGCGGCCGCGACGTCGGCGATCCGGGCCGGCGTTCCTGAAATCGCTTCCATCCTCGGCAGACTCTCGCAGGCGCCAACTTCGAGCGTCAAGCCGCGTCTATTTGATTTCCGACAGAAAACGACATAAGGTCTCGGCGCTCACGCGCTGAAACCGGTTCCAACCAGGAGGGTCATATGCGCAAGGCTTCAGTACTGGCGCTTCTCATCGCCGCCGTCTCCGTCGCGCTCCTCGCCGCGTCGGCCCAGGCGAAGCCGAAGGCCGCGAAGGCGTCGACGGTGACGCTCTCGGGCTGGTCGTCGAGCCCGGAGGAGAACGATCTCCTTCAGCAGGTGATCTCGGCGTTCGAGAAGTCGCACCCGTCGATCAACGTCGATTATTCCGTCATCAACGGCGACTACGGCCAGGCGATGACCGCGCGGTTCGCCGCCCACAACCCGCCCGATGTCTTCTACGTCGACTCGAGCGTCCTCCCAGGCTGGGCGAAGCAGGGGGTGCTCCAGCCGCTCAACAGCTACATCAAATCCTCGAAATACAACGCGAAGGCGTTCTACCCGAGCCTCCTGAACGCGTTCAAGGTGGGAAAGCAGGTCTACGGGTTCCCGAAGGACTGGTCGCCGCTCGCGATGGAGATCAATACGGCGATGCTGTCCCAGGCACATCAGAAGGCGCCGAAGACGTGGACGCAGCTGCAGGCCGTGGCGCAGGCGATGGCGACGCAGGGCACCGTCAACGGCGGCAAGCCGATCTGCCTCTCGCCCGATTGGGCCCGCATGCTGCCGTTCCTCTTCCAGAACAAGGCGTCGCTCCTGACGGTCCAGTCGCCGGCGGCCGTGCAGGCGGCCAACTTCTACGTCGGCCTGATCTCGAAGGGCCTCGCCGCCACGCCGGACAAGCTCGGCTCGGGCTGGTGCGGTGAGGCGCTCGGCAAGGGGAAGGCCGCAATCGCGTTCGAGGGCAACTGGCTCCTGCCCTTCATGAAGTCGACGTACCCCGCGGTGCGGTATGGCATCTTCCCGATGGTGCAGCAGAAGACCGGCGGCAACCTCGCGTTCACCGTCTCGTACTCGATGGCGAAGGACGCGAAGGACAAGTCGGCTGCCTGGACCCTCCTCAGCTGGCTGACCGGCCCGGTGGGTCAGAAGCTCTGGGTCTCGAAGGGGCTCGCCCTCCCGTCGCGCTCGGACGTGAAGGCGATCGGCGGACGCGGTGCGTTCCTCGGTCAGGCGAAGTACGCGCGGGGATGGGGTTTCCCGAACTTCTCGACCGCGTACACGACCATGAACAATGACCTGACCGCTGTGATCAGCGGCAGCAAGACCGTCCAGCAGATGCTCGCGGACGCCGCGAGCGCACTGAGGGGCTAGACAGGTCACGTCGCAGGCTCCCCGTGCGGCACATGCCGCACGGGGAGCGAGTGACGAG
Organism: uncultured Actinomycetes bacterium; assembly: GCA_963794045.1. Taxonomy (GTDB): domain Bacteria; phylum Actinomycetota; class Thermoleophilia; order Gaiellales; family Gaiellaceae; genus Palsa-739. Next base: position 166,931 of record CAWCCJ010000006.1, on the reverse strand, counting down.
CGAGGAGCGAACGGATGGCGGCCGCAGGCGATACCTCGATCGCGTACACGGAGCGACACTCGCGCGTCAGCGCGCGCATGCGCGAGGCGCTCTGGGGCTATGGCTTCGTGACCATCCCGATGGCGGTCTTCGGCGTCTTCTTCATCTACCCGTTCATCTACGCCGTCTACATCAGCTTCTACGACTGGGGGATTCTCGGGAAGGCGCCCGGGGCGACCGCGAGTCTCCACAACTACCGCTACCTGCTCCACGACAACGTCTTTCACATCGCGCTCAAGAACACGCTCGAGTACACGGTCGTCGTCGTCCCGCTCGAGATGGCGCTCGGCCTGCTGATCGCCCTCATACTCAATGCAGGCATCCGCGGGAAGGCGTTCTTCCGCTCCGCGTTCTACTTCCCGTCGATCACCTCGTCCGTCGCGATCACGACGATCGCCCTCTTCATCTTCGCCTCCGACGGCCTCTTCAACCACATCGTCGGCGGCAACACGCCGTGGTTCTCGACCGAGGGCACGGCGCTCTGGTCGATCGTCGGTCTCAACGCCTGGACGACGTCCGGGACGGTGATGCTCTTCTATCTCGCGGCGCTGCAGTCGATCCCGACCGACGTCTACGAGGCGGCGGCGCTCGACAATACGAGCCGCTGGCGGACGTTCTGGCGGATCACGTTCCCGCTGCTGAAGCCGGCGCACTTCTTCGTCCTCGTCATCTTCGGGATCGGCGCGCTCAAGCTCTTCGACCAGGCGTTCATCGTCGGCGGTGGAAGCGGCGGCCCGAACTACGCGACGATGACCGGGGTGCTCTACATCTACAACAAGGCGTTCGGCTCGTCGACGTTTGGAATCGCGGCGGCCGCAGGGATGGTCCTCTTCGTGATCATCTTCAGCCTCACCGTTGTCCAGTGGCTGACGATCGGGAGGCGTGAGGCGGCATGACGCTCCAGACCGTCGCAGCGGCAGACATTGTCGTCCCGCGCAACCGGCGGGAGCTCGTGCGGAAGGCGATCCTCTACGGGCTGCTCACCGTGTTCGCCCTTCTCTTCTTCGTCCCGTTCATCTGGTCGATCACGACCTCGTTCAAGACGATCCCGGACAGCGCCAACGTCAACCTCATCCCGCATCCGTGGACGACGCAGGCCTGGCACGACATCTGGCACAACTACGACTTCCCGACCTACATCAAGAACAGCCTCTTCCTCGCCGTCGTCGTCACGACGCTCAACATGGTGCTCGGCGGGCTAGGGGGCTACGCCTTTGCCCGGCTTCGGTTCCCGGGCCGCGATCTGCTCTTCCTGCTCGTGCTCCTCACGTTGATGGTCCCCGACCAGCTGCGCCTCGTCCCTGTGTTCGTGATGCTCACGAACTGGCACCTGATCATGAGCTTCAAGGGGTACCTCGCCATCAACATCGTCACCGCGACGAATCTCTTCTTCATGCGCCAGTACTTCATGACGATCCCGAAGGACTTCGAGGAGGCGGCAAAGCTCGACGGCGCCGGATACTTCAAGACGTTCTGGCGTGTGATGCTACCGCTCGCACTGCCGGCGATCGCCGCGCTTGCGATCCTCCAGTTTCAGGGGACGTGGAACGACTTCTTCTGGCCCTTGATCATCTTCGGCCAGGGAAGCCCGAGGCTCTACACGGTGCAGCTCGGTCTCGCGCTCCTGCACTTCAACTACTCGACGCTCTGGCCGCAGATCATGGCCGGCAGCCTGATTGCGATCGTTCCGATTCTCGTGATCTTCGTCGTATTCCAGCGCTACTTCATCTCTGGCGTCGTGTCGTCGGGGGTGAAGGGATGAGCCGCCGGCCGGGAGCCGCTCTGCGACTCGCACTTCGCGATTTCTACGCGAACTCGTGGCGGCTCGTGCCGCTCAACTTCGCACTCGGTGCAGTGCTGATCGCGGTCGGGGCTGCAGCGGTGAGCTCGAAGCCCGCCATCGTTCTCTTCGCGCTCGGCGGGCCGTTCGTCGCCGCGATCGCGCACGTGTCGGTCACGGTCGTCCGTGAGGGAAGGCTCGTGCTGCGTGACGCGCTGGACGGCTTCGTGCTGCACTGGCGCCGCGGCTTCCTGCTCGGCCTCGTCGGCTCGGCAGTCTTCCTGCTCGGCGTCGTCGCGGTCGGGTTCTACCGGAACTCGCGGTTCATGTGGCCGCTCGCCGCGCTCACGATCTACGTCATCGTCTTGCTCGGCATCTACCAGCTCCTCCTCTGGACGCTGGCGATCGCCGAGCCGAGCCGGTCGCTTCGCGCTGCTGCGCGTGACGCGTTCGAGCTCGTGGCGCGCAGGCCGAGTGCAACCCTCCTACTCGGCCTCGCGCTCCTCTTGGTGAACGCCGTTGGCCTCGCGGCCGCCGTGATGCCGTTCCTGACCTTGACGGTCGCCTACTCGTTCCTCGCCGCCGCGCATTTCGCGCTTCCCCCGACCGTGGAGGATCCCGTCTGATGGCCCGCATCATGTTCGACCACGTGACGAAGCGCTTCGACGACACGACCGCGGTTGACGAGCTGACCCTCGAGATCGAGGACGGCGAGTTCCTCTGCCTCGTCGGCCCGTCGGGTTGCGGGAAGACGACGGCGCTGCGGATGCTCGCCGGGCTCGAGGACGTGACGAGCGGCCGCCTCATCATCGGCGATCGCGTCGTCAACAACGCGGCACCGGGCTCGCGGAACATCGCAATGGTCTTCCAGTCATATGCCCTCTACCCGCACATGACCGTGTACGACAACCTCGCGTTCGGGCTCCGGAACTACAAGGTGCCGAAGGAGGAGATCCGCCGGCGCGTCAACTCCGCGGCCGAGATCCTCGAGCTCGACGGGATGCTCAAACGCAGGCCGAAGCAGCTCTCCGGGGGGCAGCGTCAGCGTGTTGCGCTCGGGCGCGCGATCGTGCGCGAGCCTGACGCGTTCCTGATGGACGAGCCGCTGTCGAACCTCGACGCGGCGCTCCGCGTCCAGACGCGCGCGGAGATCCTCAAGCTCCAGCAGAGGCTCGGCACGACGACGCTCTACGTGACGCACGACCAGATCGAGGCGATGACGATGGGCGACCGCATCGCGGTGATGCGAAAGGGCGTGCTGCAGCAGATCGGGACACCGGAGGACCTCTATACGAAGCCGGTCAACACCTTCGTCGCGACGTTCATCGGCTCCCCGGCGATGAACCTGCTCGATTCGTCCGTGCTCGGTCTCGGGACGCCCGGGCAGCTCGCCGGGTTCAGGCCCGAGCACGTCCACCTGGGGAACGGCAGGCCGAATGCTGCGCAGTACAATGCGCTCGTCGAGGTCGTCGAGTATCTCGGCGACGAGCAGCTCGCGCATCTGCGTCTCGGCGATCGCGAGATCGTCGCGAAGCTCCCGGTCGACCCGCGTCTCCGCCACGGTGAGGAGTCGACGTTCTCCGTCCCGCTCGATCGCGTGCTCCTGTTCGACAAGGAGACCGAGCTCGCAGTCGGGACGGCGGGATAGAGGGCGCATGGCGCTGACGATTCTCGACGGCTCGACGTTCTGCGTCTGCGACGAGCGCGGCGATGTCGAGGGGACTGCCTCCGCGACGGGCTTCTTCGCCGCCGATACGCGGTTCCTCTCGCGGGGTGTCCTGCTCATCGACGACGTACGGCCCGAGTTGCTCTCCTCCGCGCACCCGGCACCGCATCTCGGCCTCTTCTGCCTCCGGAACGAGCCGTCCGAGCGTCTACCGCTGAACGCGCTCTCGATCCTCCGCGAGCGCTTCGTCGGCGACGAGATGCAGGAGCGGATCGCGGTCGAGAACCACTCGAACGAGACGCTCGAGTTCGACGTCGCGCTGCAGCTGGAAGTGGACTTCGCGGACATCTTCTCCGTGAAGGAGCTCGACCCGAAGTTCGGGCATCCGGCGACCGCGACGCTCCCGGCGCCGCGCCCTGCGCGCGCGGGCGAGGCCGCGGACTCCCTGATCTTCGACGATGACAGCTTCGCGGCACGGACGGTCGTGCAATTCAGCGTTGCACCGGCTCAGATCGACGAGCTCGTGCGTTTCTCGGTACGCCTCGAGCCGCACGCCGACTGGGAGCTTCTCGTCGGCGTCCTGCCGGTGCTCGGGAACCGCGAGGCACCGCCCCCGGAAGGGCTCCTCCGGCGCATCGAGCAGGACCGCGCGCGCGCGGACGACGCGCATGAGGCGTGGCGTAGCTCGACCCCGCGGCTGCGCTCGGCCCGCGACGACCTCGTCCGCACGTGGGAACAGTCGGTCGCAGACCTCGGCGCGCTCCGCATGCACATCGAGGAATTCGACTTCGGCCGGCTCCCTGCAGCCGGCTCGCCGTGGTTCATGACCGTCTTCGGCCGCGACACGCTCATCACCTGCCTTCAGACGCAGACGTTCGGGCCTGCACTGTCCGAGAGCGCGCTGCGTGTCCTCGCTGCGACGCAGGCTGTCGACGACGATGCGAAGCGCGACGCGGAGCCGGGCAAGATCATCCACGAGTTCCGCAGCGGCAAAGCCGCGGTCGTCGGCTTCACGAGCGACCGCTACTACGGGACGGTGGACGCGACGCCGCTCTTTCTCATCCTGCTCTCGGAGCTGTGGCGCTGGACGGGAGACGCTCGGCTCGCGTGCGAGCTGGAAGGCGCCGCGCGAAATGCGCTTGCGTGGATCGACGGCGCGGGCGACCGTGACGGTGACGGCTTCGTCGAGTACCACCGCAGGTCGAGCCACGGGATCGAGAACCAGAACTGGAAGGACTCGCGCGACGCGATGGTCTTCCGCGACGGGACCGTTTGCCGGGAGACTCCGATCGCTGCGGCGGAGGTGCAGGGGTACGTCTACGACGCGAAGCTTCGCTTCGCCGAGCTCGAGCGCGAGGTATGGGGAAACGGCGAAGCTGCGGCGCGGATCGAGAGAGACGCGGCGGCGCTGCGCGACCGGTTCAACGAGGCGTTCTGGGTCGCCGACCGCGGGTACTACGCGCTCGGCCTCGATCGCGACAAGCGGCAGATCGACGCACTCGGCTCGAACATCGGCCACCTCCTGTGGAGCGGCATCGTCGCGCCCGACCGGGTTGATGCCATCGTCGATCTACTGATGAGCGACCGCATGTGGTCGGGGTGGGGGATCCGCACGCTCGCAGCCGACGAGCGCGCCTACAACCCGCTCGTCTACCACGACGGAACGGTGTGGCCGCACGACAACTCGCTGATCGCCGCAGGGCTCGCCCGTTACGGGCGTTCGGTCGAGGTCGAGCGGATCCTGCTGAGCATCGTCGATGCGGCGACGTCGTTCGGCTACCGGCTCCCCGAGGTGTTCGCCGGGTTCCCACGCATGCAGACTCGCTTCCCGGTCGCGTATCCAACGGCCTCGTCGCCGCAGGCGTGGGCAGCGGGCACGCCGATCCTGCTCGTGCAGCTCCTGCTCGGCCTGCGCCCGGATCGCGGCTCTTCGACGCTCGTCGCCGACGTCGAAGAGCTCCCGGAATGGATGGACGGCCTGCGCCTCGACGGCGTGCAGGCTTTCGGCCGATGGTGGAGTGTGCAGGTGAATGACGGGACTCCGGTCGTGGACGAAGAGACCGTGCCGGCACACGCACGCGACTAGGAGTTCGCAACGCCGGCAATGCGCGTGGGCTTGCGGCTCGCCGATATATCGGTCAGGCTCTCCCGATTGTGGCCCGGGTCGAGGTGGCGGTCATCGGAGCGGGCATCGTCGGGCTAGCCGTGGCGCGGGAGCTCGCCGCGCGCGGTCTGAGCGTCGCCGTTCTCGAGCGCGACGGCGTCGGCGCCGGCGCTTCCGGCGTGCAGCCGGGCGGCGTGCGCCAGCAGTGGGGAACCCGCGTCGCCTGCGCCCTCGCACGGGAGTCGGTCGCGTTCTGGCGTGATGCCGATGACCGTCTGGGCTCGCGCGTTCCGTTGACGCTCCGCACCGGGGGCTACCTCTTCGTGGCGCAGGCCGAGGAGACGCTCGAGCGACTCGCCGCGAACGTGCGCCTGCAGGCGGGCGAAGGCATACAGTCACGCATCGTCTCGGCGGAGGAGGCCGCCGACCTCGTGCCGGGTCTCCGCGCAGACGCCATCACCGGTGGCGCCTGGTGTGGAGAGGACGGTTACTTCGACCGTCCGCAATCCGTGGTCGAGGCGTTCGCGGCCGGGCTCGACGTGCGCCACGCGAACGTGCGTGCGATCCGCCGTAACGGAAAAACGTGGAGCGTCGACGACATAGACGTGGAGACAGTCGTGGTCGCCGCCGGAGTCGACACGACGTCGCTCGTCTCGACCATCGGAGTCGAGCTGCCCATCGCCTCGGAAGACCGCTACCTGTTCTACAGCGAGCCAATCCGGGAGCGCCTGCTCGAGCCGCTCGTTGTTGCGCCCGAGCTGTCGTTCGCTGCCAAGCAGCTCGCCGACGGGCGCGTTCTCGCAAGCGACCTCGGCGGACGCGGGGACGAGGCAACCGGACGCGAGCGCTGGCGCGCGACGATCCGAGGTGCAACGGAGCGGCTGCTGCCGCAGCTCGAGCACGTCTCGTATCCGCTCCTCGTACGCGGGGTCTACGACGTCACTCCGGATCACCAACCGGTGCTCGGCGCCGTCGACGACGGTGTGTTCGTCGCCGCGGGCTTCAGCGGTCATGGCTTCATGATCGCCCCGGCCGTTGCGCGCATCATCGCGGACGCGGTGCTCGGGTCGCGTGACCCCGTGCTCGACGTTCTCGGCGCAGATCGGTTCGCCTCCGACCGTCTCGTGCCCGAGCCGCAACTCGTCTGACGTGTTCCTCCAGCTGCTCGCCAACGGCATCGTCACGGGCTCCGTCTACGCGATCGCCGCGGTCGGGGTGTCGCTCATCTACGGCATCCTGCGGCTCGTCAACTTCGCATACGGCGACATGATGGCGTTCGGCGCGCTGATCACCTACGGCGTCAACGGGCCTCTCCATCAGTCGATGATCCTGGCCGCTCTGGCGGGGATGGCGGCCACTGCCGTGCTCGCGCTCCTCCTCGACTACGCGCTCTGGCGACCGCTCCGCGCTCGGCGAGCCGGCTTCATGAGCCTCTTCCTCGCATCGATCGGGCTCGCGCTCGTCCTTCGCCAGGCGCTGCTGCTGTTCGGAAGCGCGCAGCCGCGGACGTACCGCGTCGATCCCTACCGTGTGTTCGTCATCGGGAGCGTTCGCCTGTCGGAGGCACAGGTCATCGCAATCGTGGCCGCTGCGGTGACGATCGTCCTCGTTGCACTCTTCCTTTCCTATACGACGACAGGTCGTGTCCTACGCGCGATGGCCGACGATCGGGCGCTCGCCGCGGTTGCCGGGATCGACGTCGGCTCTGCGATCCGCATCGCCTGGCTCATTGCGGGAGCACTGGCCGGCCTCGCCGGAGTTCTCGCCGCACTCGTCGAGTACTCGTTCGACCCGAACTTCGGCTTCCAGCTCCTGCTCCCCGTTTTCGCCGCAGTTGTCCTCGGCGGTATCGGTAGCCCGTACGGGGCGCTTGCCGGCGGCCTTGTCCTCGGTATCGCGCAGGAGCTCTCGACGTGGTCGGGCTTCGCGGGCGGCGTCGACCCGGTGTACAAGCCGGTAGTCGCTTTCGTCGTTCTGGCGGTCGCGCTTCTGCTCCGCCCGCAAGGGTTTTTCGGTCAGGCACGTGTCGCATGAGCGTCCTCGCGAGCGGGAATTTCTGGGCGTTCGTCGGCGTCGTCGCCGGCATCTACACGATCCTGGCTCTCGGGCTGCAGGTGCAATTCGGATTCGCGGGGCTGCTCAACTTCGGGCAGGTGGCCTTCATGGCCATCGGCGCATACACGATGGCCATCCTCGTCGTGAAGGAGAGCTGGAGTATGTGGCTCGCGGCGCCCCTCTCCGTCGCAGCGGCCGCAGCCGGGGGACTCCTGCTCGGATTGCCGACGCTCCGTCTCCGAGCCGACTACTTCGCGATCGTGACGATCGCGTTCAGCGAGATCGTTCGCTACGTCGCGACGAACGAAGGCACGTTGACAGGCGGCTCGCAGGGCACGATCGCCCTCGGCAAGGTCGGCACGGCCGCCCAGTACAACGGTCAGTGGGACAGATTCCAGAACCACGTGCAGCACGCGCTCGGCTTTGGCTCTCGGGACGCGACGATGCTCGTCATCGTCTGGGTCGCCGCGATCGTGCTGCTCACGGTGACCTGGCTCGCGCTACGCACGCCGTGGGGTCGCGTCCTCCGTTCGATCCGCGACGACGAGGACGCGGCGGCGTCGCTCGGCAAGAACGTCTTCGCGTACAAGCTGCAGGCACTCGCACTCGGCGCTGCCCTCGCCGGGGTCGCGGGGCTCTTCTACGCGTGGCAATTCTCCTTCTTCAGCCCTGACGACTTCGAGCCGCTCCTCACCTTCTTCGCGTGGATGATCCTGCTCCTCGGCGGGGTCGGCCGCGTGTGGGCAGTGCCGGTGGGCGCGCTCGTCTTCGGCCTGATCTTCGCGGGAACCCGCTTCCTCAGCTTCGCGCCCTTCTCCTGGTTCGCGTCCGACGAGCGCGCCTATCTGAGGCTGATGATCATCGGGCTGATCATCCTCGTGCTCGTCGTTCTCCGGCCGCAGGGGCTGCTCGGCAACAAGCGCGAGATGGTGCTCGAGTGACCGCGCTGCTCGAGGTCGAGGAGGTCGTGCGCACCTTCGGAGGGGTCGCTGCCGTCGACGGTGCGTCGTTCGACGTCGCGCCCCATTCGATCACCGGCCTGATCGGGCCGAACGGCGCAGGCAAGTCGACGCTCTTTGGCACGATCGCCGGCTCGCTCAAGCCCGACAAGGGCCGCATCCTGTTCCAGGGAGAGCGGATCGACCGCCGTCCCGCCTACCGGATCGCGCGACTCGGCGTCGTTCGCACGTATCAGGCGGCCCGCGTGCTGACGCGGATGAGCGTGCTCGAGAATCTTCAGCTCGCCTCGGTCGGACATCCGGGGGAGCGCCTGACGGGGATCCTCGCCCGGCCGCGCGCGTCGCGAAAGCACGAAGCGGACGTGCTCGAGCGCGCGCATGAACTACTCGAGCTCGTAGGGCTCGACGGTCACGCCGGCGAGTATGCAGGCACTCTCTCCGGGGGGCAGCGCAAATTGCTCGATCTCGCCCGCGTGCTCATGTTGGGACCCTCGCTCGTCCTGCTCGACGAGCCGATGGCAGGCGTGAGCCCGGCGCTCCGTGGACAGCTTCTCGAGCACATCCTCGCGATGAGGGACGAACGCGGCATCACCTTCCTGATCGTGGAGCACGACCTCGACTTCATCATGCGCGCCGCCGACCGGGTCGTCGTGATGAACGAGGGGCACGTGCTGACCGTCGGCACGCCCGAAGCCGTTCGGCAGGACGAGCAAGTGATCGACGCGTATCTCGGGAAGTCGCATTGACTGCGCTGCTCGAGGTCGATGCGCTCGAGGCCGGCTATGACGACGCGCTGATTCTGCGAGGCGTCTCCATCGAAGCGGAGGCGAAGCAGATCGTCGCGATCGTCGGGCCGAACGGTGCCGGGAAGTCGACGCTCCTGAAGGCTGCATACGGCCTCCTCAAGCCACGCGCCGGAATCGTGCGCTTCGACGGCGAGGACGTCACCGGCGTCCGGGCCGATCTTCTGACCCGGCGCGGGATGAACCTTGTCCCGCAGGTGGAGAACGTATTTCCGACCCTCACCGTCTTCGAGAATCTCCACGTGGGAGCACTCGTCCTCCCTCGAGAGGAACGCGAGCCCGAAATTCGCAAGGTGCTCGAGCTCTTCCCGCTTCTCGCCGAACGTCGCCGCCAGCGCGCCGGGTCGCTTTCGGGCGGCCAGCGAAAGCTCGTCGCGATCGCGCGCGCACTCGTGGCCCGCCCGCGCCTGCTTCTACTCGACGAGCCCTCCGCGGGTCTCTCACCGATTGCGATCGATCTCGTGTTCGAGAAGCTCCTCGAGATCCGAGGGCTCGGCATCGGCATCGTGATGGTCGAGCAGAACGCGCGCCGCGCGCTTGCGCTCGCGGACACCGGTTACGTGCTCGACACGGGCCGCAATGCGTACGCCGGTCCCGGCCCTGAGTTACTTGCGGATCCGCGTGTCGCCGAGCTCTATCTCGGCGGAACGATCGCGTCGAGCTCCACCTCGACTAGCACGCCGTCGGGAATGAAGCCCGCGACGTAGTACGAGGTGTTCGCGGGGTCGATGCCTTCGAACGCCTCGCGATGCGCGCGCACCGCACCCTCCCAATCGGAGCCTGCTGCAAGCAACAGTCGGGTGCGGATCACGTCCGCCGGCTCCGCACCGAGCGCGCCTGCGGCTGCGAGTGCCTTCTCGAGCGCAGCCCGAGTCTGCTCGTACATATCGCCCGGGTGCAGGACGAGACCGTCATGCATCGGGGCGGTCCCGCTCACCGCAACATGCTCGTCGACCCGGACCGCACGGGAATAGGCGGCGGCTTCCTCGAAGCCGCCGCCGTCCCGAAGTGTTCTCCGCGTCACGTGCCTCTGAACGTGATCGTGCGCAGCGTCGTGAACTTGCCGCTGCCCTGGTACTGCCAGATCTCGTACACCGCCGAGCCGATGTCTCCGCGGGTGTCGAAATCGACCGGGCTGAACGCGCCTTCGTAGTCGATGTCCTTGCGCGCGCGGAGCAGCGTGATCGCCTGCTTCATCTTCGCGAAGGTCACCTTCTTGCCCCCCGGCCCCGAGACGGAGACCAGATTGCTCTTGATCTTGGCGGGTGCCGCCGAGCAGCCCTTCAGGGCCGCCAGGAACGCGACGTTGGCCGCGTCGAACGCGGTTCCCTCGAAGCCGGTGTAGGGCTTCGCGCCCTTTACAGAGCGGTTCCAGAGGGCGTGGAACGCACCGCCGGCCGGCCCACCGGCCGCGCTCGCGGCGGTCCCGCCGAGACCGACGGCCGGGCTGCCGATCGCGTCGAGTGTCGCCGCGTCCTTCAGCGCCTCGGTCATCAGCGTCTTCGACGCGCTCCACTTGCCCGAGCGCACGAGCGACGGGGCGAACTTCTGGAACGTCGCCGGGAAGTCGATGATCACCCAGCCGGCAGGATTGCCGGAGACGAGCTGCTGGGCTTCCGTGTCGAACGTGGGCTGGTCGGGATTCCAGGCGAGCGAGGCGCCGACCTTGCCACCGAGCTTCTTCCACTGCGCGATGAACAGCGCCTGTAGGGCTGTCCCGAACGCATCGTTTCGCGCGCCGACGTTGATCGTGGCGCCTTTGCCGAACTTCGCCAGCGCTGCCGCAGCGAGGACCTTGCCCTGAAGCGTGTCGGAGGGATACGCGCGCCACACATAGCCCTTGTCGGCCAGTGTCGTGAGCTGCGGTGCGCTCGAGGTGGGGGAGATCAACACGACCCGGTTCGGGATCGTCACCGATTGCGCCATCGGGATGGTCGCGCTCGATGCCATCTCCCCGATGATCACGTTGACGTGCTCACCGACCTCTTTCTTCGCGGCTTCGACGGATGCCGACGCCTGCGACTGCCCGTCCTGCGAGTCGACGAGCTGAACCTTGATCTTCTTCGAGAGACCGGCCTGCTTCAGCGCGGCGTTCTGCAGCTTGATCGCGAGCTGCACTGCCTTGTCCATGTTGCCGCCGTACGGCGCCAGGTCACCCGTGAAGGGGAGCACGGTCCCGATCTTCAACGTGAATGCGCAATTCGCGCCCGCCGCACGCGCCGTGGACGCAGTTGTCGCCAGCACGGCTGCGAGTGTCGCGACGACAGCGAGCGCGGCCGCCCGCCTCATTCCGATCGAACTGGGCACTCCGACTCCCTCCATGGTTGGGCCAGAATGTTGCAACCCTGACCTATATTTCGCGCAAGCGCAAGGGCTGGAGTATGCTCGCCGCGCGATGACCGATCAGGCGCCAGCCGGAGTTCCCGATGTCGGCGCGGTCATCCGGCAATTGCGGACCCGACGCGGGATCTCGGTGCGAGGCCTCGCCGCCGCATCGGGCCTCTCGCCCTCGTTTCTCGGTGCCGTCGAGCGCGGAACGTCCGACATCGCGCTCGGGCGGCTCGCCCTCGTCGCGCACGCGCTCGACCACGACGTCGCGTCGCTTCTCGGGTACTCCCTGAAACACTCGACGCCGCGGCTCGTCGAGCCGTCGAAGAGCGGCGCACGGGGAAAGGGCGTCGAGTTCACTGCCTTTCGGATCCCCGGCTCGCATCTCGAGCTGCTTGTCGCGTCGTTCGCGCCACACACGCGTTTCGAGGACTCGATCACCCACGCCGGCGTCGACGTCGCATATGTAGCGCAGGGCGAGGTCGTGCTCGTCGTCGGCGATCGCGAGACGATTCTCCGCGAGGGGCAATGCGTGGTCTGGCCGTCGTCGCACGCGCACACGATGCGAAACGACGGAGACGTTTCGGCGATCGTCGTCGGCTTCGCGACGGAGATCGCCCACTGACCGAGATGCGCATATTCGACCTCCGGGTCACGGTCGAGCGGATCGAGGGGCGCTCCGTCTGCGGCCTCGCCGTCGGCGACTACTTCGAGCTGACGGAGTCCAGCCGCGTACGGATCCCGGAGGGGCGCCACTTCTGCCTGTACGCGCTTTCCGCAGTCCTGCCGATGCTGCCGGCGAAGCAGCGTCAGCTGCCTGACGAGGACTGGCTCGAGCGAGACACCCTCGTCTGCTGCCCCGATCCGGAAGAGCGGCTCGTGATGCGCATCGAGCGAATAGGCGAGCGGGTGCTACGGACGGAGGATCTGACCTGACCGACGGATTCGAAGTCGGGCTCGGCCTGCAGTCGGACAAGTCGGTCGAGGAATACGAGGCTCTCGCCCGCCGCGCCGAGGGCGCGGGATTCGACGTCGTCTGCGTGTTCCACGACCTCTTCTTCCAGCCTGCCCTCTTTCCGCTGCTCGTGATCGCGCGTGCAACCGAGCGCGTCCGGATCGGACCGGCTGCGCTCAACGCACTGACCTTGCACCCCGTCGAGATCGCCGGGCAGGTCGCCGCGCTCGATCTCGCCTCGAACGGACGTGCGTACCTCGGCATCGTGGCAGGAGCCTGGCTCGAACAGCTCGGCCTCGAGGAAGACCGTCCGCTCACGCGAATGCGGGAGGCAGTCGCCGTGGTGCAGCGGCTCCTCGCGGGCGACCGCGAGGGCTTTGCCGGCGAACGCTTCACGCTGGAACCGGGCGCGGGGCTTGCCTACGAGCCGCTTCGTCGGAAGGTGCCGCTCTTGATCGGGACGTGGCGTCCTCGAGCCGCGGCGTTCGCTGCGACCGTCGCCGACGAGGTCAAGATCGGCGGGAGCGCGAATCCCGACATGGTCAGGCTGATGCGGCAGTGGCTCGGCGACGGCGGGCCGCGCATCGTCGTCGGTGCGGTCACGGTCGTCGACGAGGACGGGATCGTGCGCGCGCGCATGCAGCCGCGCAAGTGCAGATGTACCTCGACGTGGTCGCGGAGCTCGATGCGACGCTGGAGCTGCGACCCGGGCAGGAGCCGCCGCTCGAGAAGTTCGTGATCGCCGGCACGCCGGAGCAAGTGGCGCAGCATGCGAGGTCGTTGATCGACGCCGGCGCCTACCGGGTGGAGTTCGGGACGCCGCAGGGACTGACGACGCGCGGCGGGGTCGACCTCCTCTGCGATCGCGTGCTGCCGCTGCTGGCCTCCGGCTAGCGCGAGATCGCACAAGCGGCGTTTGGATTTCCCCAGGTCGGCGAGACGAACATCAAACGACCAGAGGGGGTTACGCAGTGGCAACTGCCGACATCTGGGTCTACCGCGAGACGAGCTGGGGGACAGCCGATCTCACGGGCTACAAGGTCGAGGCCGTCGACGGCTCGATCGGGAAGATCGACGAGGCGTCGAACGACGTCGGCGCCAGCTACATGGTGGTCGACACCGGCCCGTGGATCTTCGGCAAGAAGGTGATGCTCCCGGCAGGCGTCGTTCGCGACGTGGATCCCGACTCCGAGACGGTGTTCGTGAGCCGCACGAAGGATCAGATCAAGAACGCGCCGGAGTTCGATCCGGACCGGTACCGCGACGATCTGTACCGCAGCAGCCTCGGCGGCTACTACGACCGCGGCGGCGCCGGCTACAGCGACGACGTGCTCTGAGAGCTTCTCAGGGCGATCACGCGGCGGAGGGGTCGCTCGGCCCGGCTCTCCCGCCGCGAATGTCTTCGGGAATCCTGCAGCCGCGCATGCAGCGGGACGCCGTCGTCGGGCAATGCGTAGTAGTCACCGGCCTGTTCGACGTAGACGTGTCCGATGACCTCGAGACCGGTTGGCTCGTCGAGCGACCCGGCGGCGATGCTGATCGTCGCGCGGCCCGGTGCATCCCAGAAGAGGCTCGACCCGCACGCCGCCGCAGAAGCCGCGGCGCGCATTCGTGTCACTCGCGGGGCTGTCCATCCAGCGGAGCGCGCGGTCGTCGACGAGCCGGAGGTCCGAGTGCGCCGCCGCAGTCGCCGCCCATGCGTGGCCGCTCCAGCGGCGGCACTCGGTGCAGTGGCAGACGAGGACGCCCCGAAGAGGGCCGTGCACCTCGTACTGGACGGCTCCGCAAAGGCAGCGGCCCGACGTCGGCATGCAGGGAGCCTAGTGAACCGCTACTTGATCGTGAAGACGCCCTTCATCCCGGCGGCTGCGTGCCCGGGGACGGTGCACTTGTAGGCGTACGCGCCCTTGCGCAGGAACGTGACGCGGAGCGTCGCGCTCTGACCGTGCGAGAGCATCTTCGTCTTTCGGCCGGAGATCTGGAAGTCGTGTTGCACGGCGCCGACATTCGTCACCTTGAAGATCACGATTCCGCGTCGGGCAGATTTCTTGCTCAGCACGAACTTGAACTCGCTTGCGGCCACATTGACGCGTGCGAGTAGAGCCGCGTGGCCCGCCGTGGCCGGCTGGCGGCTCGCCTGTGCGGTTCCAGCGCCTGCGGCGACGGCGACGACAGCGACCAGAGCGATCAGCATCTTCTTCATCAGGTTCCTCCTCGGGAGACCCGAGGGACGGTAGGCGCTCCGCGGCGGCCGTGCTGTCATCCGCGGAGGATGACCCGGCACGATCCGTCAGGCGCCGGCGCGCTGGAGGCGCTCCTCGGCGTCCGAGGCCAGCTGCTCGCTGACGGGGTACGGGCCGTCCTTCAGGAACTCGAACGCGGCGTTGTGCGCGGCGATCCACGCCCCCGTCGCGTGCGCGACCTCCAGGTCATCCGCCGTCCAGGTCAGGCTGCGGGCCGTTGCGTATGCGTCGAGGAAGCGGTCCGCCTGCGCGAGCGTCGCGAGTCTCGTCCGCTCGTCCGAGACGAAGTCGACGGCGGTGCTGCCGGCGAGCACGGCTTCGGGGAGGGCGACAACGCTGTCCCAGTCGTGGACGAGCGGGCTCGGCCCGCGCCAGCGGGTGTTGAGGCCGGAAAGGTCGCCGTGGCCGACGACCCGGGCCGGCCGCTCCGCCGCCAGCAGGCGTGCCCGGGCGCGCCGCGCTGTCTCGGGAACGACCGGCGGCAGCTCAGCCTCGATGCGGTGCGGGTCCCAGCGGTCGGACGCCGGCGGCGGCCAGGTGCGGAGCGGGTCGCCGTGATCGAAGTTGAGCCACGACACGGTCGGCTCGAGCGAGGGCAGGGCATCCTCGGGAGGCGAGGCTGCGACGATGTCCGCCAGGAGGCTCGCGTAGACCTCCGGCAGGTCGTCGCCGCGCCTGATCTCGGTCGCGTCCTCCCACGTCTCGGCCGTGACCCATCGATCTTCGTCGTCGTCGGCGAGAGGCTGCGGGCCGACGAGCGGCTCGGGGCACGGGATCCCCGCTTCCCAGACGACGCGGTGGACGGCGTGGCATCCGTGCAGGCGCTCCTGCCGCCCGCGCAGCTTCAGCACGACCTTGCGCCCGTCGGCGAGAAGCAGCCCGTGCACCTCCGAGAGATGATCCGCGCCGAAGAAGCGCTCGACCGGCGCACTGCCGAGGTAGCGCGTGCACCACGCCCCGAGGGAGTCGTCGGCCACGTGCCCACTCTCTCACACTGGAAGAAGTGCCCCGGCAATGCCGTCTTGTACGCACCAGCAAAAGCGAACCTGGAGGGAACGATGCGCAAATCGGCACTCGTCGTCGCGGTTGTGCTCATCAACGCTCTTGCCCTCGGCGGCACCGCGACGGCCGCCGTGGGCTCTTCGAAGCCGTCACTCGCCGGGACATGGTCCGGGAGCTACAACGGCGCGTACACCGGGACGTTCACCATTCACTGGCGGCAGACGGGGCAGGCACTCCGCGGGTCGATCACGCTCTCGAAGCCCAGCGGGACGTTCAGCATCACCGGCAGCGTCCGCGGGGGCGCGATCAAGTTCGGCGCAGTCGGCGCGGGGGCCACCTACACCGGATCGGTGTCCGGGAAATCGATGTCTGGGAGCTACAAGACCGCCCAGGGCGGCGGGAAGTGGAGCGCGCACAAGAGCTGATCCGGACAAGAGAGCTCGAGGGGCGAGGCGAGCGCGCCCGCCCCTCGGCTCGAGGATCAGGATCCGGGGAATGCGTAGACGTCCGTTGCGTTCTTGTTCGTCGGCGTGAGGTTGGCCGGATTGGTGACCGACGTGAGCGCGAGACAGCTAGCGTCGTCGCAGTTCGTCAGCACGTTGAACGGGATGAACCCGTTCGCGTTGGCTGCGAGCCCCTCGTAGTCGCCGAGGAAGTACCCCTCGGCGAACGGCGCCGCGAGGCCGTTGAACTCGCCGGACACGGCGGTCCTAGGCCCGAACGTGGGGGCCGTGGAGCTGTTGCCGGCGCTCGTGCTCTTCTGGATGTAGAGCACCGTTCTCTCGAGACCGCTCGACGTGGGCTGATCCCACTGGTAGTACGTCACGCCGACCGTGCCGTTCGGTGCGATCGCGACCGAGGGCGTGTACGCGGGCTGACTCGTGTTGGCGTTGACGATCGACCGCGTGCTCCAGTTCACCCCGCCGTCGCTCGACGTCGTGATGAATGCCTGGTTTGTCCCGACTGCTGGGTCGACGTCCTCCCACACGACGTACAGCTGGCCGTTCTTGCCGATGACGGGCTGCGGCAGGCCGTCGGCGGTACGGAGAGGCGCCGGCGGGGTGTTCGTTCTTGGGTCGATGTTGTTTGCGTCGGTGAGGGTGGGCGCGTTACTCGATGCGACCGTGTGGCGCCGGCCCCACGTCATCCCGTGGTCGGTCGACTTGACGAAACCGATGCTCGCCCCGCGATTGCCGCCATTGTTGGAGTTCTGGAGGTACACGAAAAAGTCGTAGAGCGTTCCGTCACGCGGATCGACCACGATCACGTTGCCAATCGTCTGATCGATCGACGGCGTGGAGACGATCTGCTGCGGAGCACTCCACGTCTGCCCGTAGTCCGTCGTCCGCGAGATGAACGCCGGTCCCTTGTACGCGGGCTCGTGGAGGAAGCCCGGGAACGATGCGGGGGGCGCGACCAGCCTGTCCCAGACCGCATAGGCGTAGCCCGGCTGGGTGGGATCGGCCGTAATCGACTCCTTGTCGTCGAGAACGAACGACTTCGTGTTGTTGCAGACATAGCCCGGCGTCTTGACGCCGGAGCACGACGGATCCGCGATCAGGGTCTGTGTGTTCGTGTAGTGCGCTCCACCGTCGTAGGAGACCGAGGCCGCGACCGCTGTGCGCTTCGTCGTTTCGTCGAACGGAATGGCGATCTGGTACACGGTGCTGCAGTCCTTCGCAGTCGGCGCGCAGCCGTAGCTCGCCGGCTTGCCGGGCCCGATCGAGACCCACGGATCGGAGGCTCGCTGGTAGTCGAGACTCCCGGGCCCCGCGCAGGCGGTGAACGGCAGGGCGACGTCCGTCCAGTTCGCGCCGCCGTTTGTGCTGTACGCAGAGGCGAGACCGTTGGCACCGCCGTCGTTCCAGCGGTCCTGCTGCCATGACCCGACGAGATGGTTGCCGTCGGTCGGATCGACTGCTACCCACGGCTCAACCTCGGTGTTGAGGTAGTTGTAGATCCCCGCCACCTGCGAGGTTTGCGCGTTGTCGATCGCCGCGCACCCAGGAGTCGCAAACGGGCTCGGGTTCCCCGAGACGACAACGGAGGTGCCGGTTGCGGCGGCCACTGTGGCCACTGCCGCCGCAACGATCAGCCCCACGAGAACGACGCCGAGGCGACCGGCCTGCTGAGAGGTCAGCATCCTGCTCCCCTTTCCCCGTCCTTCGGACAGTGAGCAGCGAGTATCTCTCACCCGACTGCGTCATTGAAAGCGCGCCACGCGGTTTCGTTCGGAGATGCAGATCGAGAACGGTATTCCGCACCCAGCGGCGCTATCCGTGTCCCGGGAAGGCTGTGCAGGTACCACCAGATGCCGGCGGTTATAGGAGAATCCGTGATCGTCTGAGCGAACACCCTCCCCGGACGAGCGAGCCCGCTGACCTCGGTGTCCTCGAGGCTGCGGACGCTCTGCGCCGTCGTGTCGTCTCGGCGCGCGAGCTGACCGAGTCATGCCTCGCGAGGATCGAGGACCGCGACGGCACGCACAGCCACGAGGGCGATCCGTCGTCGATCAACGCGTGGGTGCGCGTCTACGCCGAGGACGCACGTGCCGCTGCGGGGCGCGCGGACACCCGGCTCGCGAGAGGTGAGGCGCCGATGCTCTGCGGCATCCCGATCGGGCTGAAGGACCTCTACGCTGTCGCCGGCAAGCCGCTGACCGCGTCGAGCCGCATTCTGCGCGAGGAGCCGGCGCGCGATTGCGACGCCTGGGCGAGGCTTGCCGGCGAGGGGATGGTGCTCCTCGGGCACCTGCACACGCATGAGTTCGCCGCCGGGGGAACGACCGACCAGGTCGGGAACCCATGGTCGCTCGACCTCTCTCCCGGCGGCTCGAGCGGCGGCTCGGCAGCCGCGCTCGCGGCCGGGATGACGCCCGCGGCCACCGGCACCGACACGGCAGGCTCGTTGCGCATCCCGTCCGCAATGTGCGGCACGAGCGCAGTGAAGCCGACGTACGGCACGGTCCCGGTCCGTGGGATCGTGCCGCTCGGGCCGACGCTCGACCACGCGGGCCCGATGGCCCGCACGGTCATCGATTGCGAGCCGCTGCTGGCTGCAATGGCCGGCGTCCGGCCTCCGCTCGAGCAGAGGCCGTTCCGCCGTTACGCCGTCTCGCCGAGAGTCGGCGAACTCGACCCGGACGTCGCGGAGAGCTTCGAGGAGGTGTGCCGAACGCTCGACGCGCGCGACTTCGGCGGCCCGGCGTTCGACGACCCCGGCGCGGAATTCCTCGACGTGACGTGCACCGGCATGCTCGTCTACCACCGGCAGTTCGACGACCGTCGCGACGCCTACCGACCCTCGATCCGCGGCTTCCTCGAGTACGGCGAGAAGCGCGCGCTCACGGGCGAGCAGTACGTCGCGATTCAGCAGCGGCGGGCGGCCGGCCGTGCCGCATGGCTCGACTGGTTCGACGACGGCGGGATCGATGCAATCGTCGAGCCGACCGTGCCGATCGTCGCGCACGCGCGAGGGAACGGCTACGACGAGGCGTTCACCGACTACGCCGAGATCTCGCTGACGCATCAGTGGAACTGGACGGGCTTCCCGGTCGTCACTCTCCCCTCCGGCCTCGGTCGTCGGAGTGGGCTCCCCACGAGTGTCTCGCTCATCGGTCGGCCCGGGTCGGACTGGGACCTGCTCGCCGCCGGCGCCGCGCTGCAGGCCGAGCTGGGTACGGTCTCGCCGTGATCGATGTCACCAAGGTCGATGCGATTGACATTCACGTGCACGCAGAGCTCGCGCGCAGCGGCGCCGACGCGATGCCCTCGCTCTACCGGGACGCGGCGAAGGCGTACTTCAAGAGCGACACGCCGCTGCCGACCGTCGACGAGGTCGCTGCGTACTACCGCGAGCGAAACCTCGCCGCGGTCGTCTTCACGGTCGACTTCGAGCTGCACGGGGGCGGCCCGCCGATCCCGAACGAGGAGATCATCGGCGCTGCGCGCGAGCACGACGACGTGCTCATCCCCTTCGCGAGCGTCGACCCGGCACGGCCGGACGCCGTCGAGCGAGCGCGGCGCGCGATCGAGCTCGGCGCGCGCGGCTTCAAGTTCCACCCGAACCTGCAGGCGTTCTGGCCGAACGCGGAATCCGCCTATCCGCTCTACGAGACGATCGCCGAGGCGGGCCTTCCGGCGCTCTTCCACTCCGGTCACAGCGGGATAGGTACCGGGCTCCCCGGCGGGGGCGGGCTGAAGCTGAAGTACTCGAACCCGATGGCGCTCGACGACGTCGCGGCGGACATCCCGGAGCTGAGGATCGTGCTCGCGCACCCGTCCTTCCCCTGGCAGGACGAGGCAATCTCGATCTGTCTCCACAAGGCGAACGTGTGGATCGATCTCTCGGGCTGGTCGCCGAAGTACTTCCCGCCCCAGCTCGTGCAGTACGCGAACACGCAGCTGCGTGAGAAGGTGCTCTTCGGCTCGGACTTCCCCCTCATCACCCCGGATCGCTGGCTCGCCGACTTCGCCGAGGCGCCGTTCCGGGACGAGGTGCGCCCGCTCGTGCTCAAGGAGAACGCCGTCGAGCTGCTCGGGCTCGCGGTTTCCTAGGGCCGATATCCCAGGTGGGCCGAGATGGCCGCCGCGGTCCGGCGCAGCGTCGCGCCGAGCCGCGCGGTGAGATCCTCGATCGAGGCCATGGAGCTGTGCGCGGCGAGGTTGATCGCCGCCGCCGCGCGGCCGTCATGGCCGATCACGGGAGCCGCGATCGAGCGGAGCCCGTAGGCGAGCTCCTCGTTGTTCAGCGCGAAGCCCTGCTCGCGGACCGTTGCGAGCTCGGCGGCCAGCTTCGTCTTCGAGGTGAGCGTGTTCGGGCCGCGCCGTGTGAACTCGATGCGCGAGAGCGCGTCACGCTGCTCGGTGGGAGGGAGCCACGCGAGCAGCACTTTGCCAAGCGAAGTGCAGTACGCAGGCAGCCGCGCGCCGACGTGCAGATCGAGGTCGATCTCCCGCTGCCCCGCCTGCGAGTTGCGACAGCGCTCGACGTAGACGATGTCGAGGTCGTCGAGGATCGCCATGTTGACCGTGTAACCCGTCTCGTCGCTCAACTCGCGCAGGTGGGGCGCAGCGACCTCGCGCAGCTCCATCGAGTTGATCGCGGAGAAGCCGAGGTCGAGGACGCGCGGGCCGAGCCGGTACTTCTTCGTCTCGGCGTCCTGCTGCAGGTAGCCGAGCGAGGCAAGCGTCGAGACATAGCGGTGCGTCGTCGAGCGGCTGAGGCCGATGTCGCGGCCGAGCTCGCTCACCCCGAGGAGCGGCCGGCCCGAGCCGAAGGCCGAGAGGATCGCGAGCCCACGCTCGAGCGACTGGGAGTACGAGCCGTTCGCTGAGCCCCCGACAGCCATGTTCCGGGTATTAGAACAGCAGCGTCAGCCGGTGGGCGCCCGCTCGGGAAGCCGGTTCATCGCAGTGGCTGTCGTATAGTCGCGCGATGGACGGGGCGATGATCGAGCGGGTCTGTGAAGCGATCGTCCCGGGCTCGGCGCGCGTGCGGCCGGCGGTGTACATCGAGGCCGTCCTCGCCGGAATGGATGAGCCGACGCGAGCCTTCGCGCTCGCCTCGTTCGCGAAGCTTGCCGAGGGCGATGTCGCACAGCACGTCGGCACGCCGGAGTTCGGGTTCGCGCGGGTGCTCGCGATCCAGGCGTTCTACAGCGACTTCGTCGCGCCCGGCGTCGAGACCGTGAGCGCGTGGGAGGAAATCGACTTCAACACGCCGCTCGCCCGCCGGCTCGCCAAGGACTGGTCATACCTGGGGATCGCGTAGGTGCGTAGGCTCGACGGAGCACCCCAATGAGCGGAGGTACCGGCTTTGCCGGTGCCGGAGCGGAGCGCGAGCATTTTGAGGTCGTGGTCGTCGGCTCGGGCGCGGGCGGGGGCGTCGTCGCCGGGAAGCTCGCAGATGCCGGCTGCAGCGTGCTTCTGCTCGAGCTCGGCCCGCATCTCACCGCCGCCGACTTCACGCGCTGGGAGGCGAAGGCGGCACACGACATGTGGTGGCCGACCCGCTTCGCCCCGATCAACGGCGGGCCGGCTGCGGTCGCGCTCATCGCCGGCCGGTGCGTCGGCGGCACGACGACGATCAACACGAAGGTCGCGCTTCGCGCGCACGAGAACGATCACGCGAAGTGGCGCGAGGCGAGCGGCCTGGACGTCGACCTGACGCCGAACTACGAGAGCGTCGAGGGCAGGCTCGGCGTGCGCGAGCGAACCGACTGGCGGAAGAGCGTCTACACGATGCAGAAGGGATTCGACGCAATGGGCTCTCGGCTCGAGCCGGTGATGTCGTACACGGACGCGAACTGCATGAGCTGCGGCTCGTGCCTCCAGGGCTGCCCGACGAACGCCGGCAAGTCGACCATGAACACGTACATCCACGACGCGTGGGCCGCGGGCCGGCTCGAGCTGCGCGCCGAATGCCGGGTGGAGCGCGTCGTGATCGAGGACGGCGAGGCACGCGGCGTCGAGTATGTCGACGCGGCGGGCACGCAGGTCCGCGTCGACGCGGATGCCGTCGTCGTCGCGGCAGGGACGCTCAACACGCCACAGCTCCTTCGCCGGTCCGGGCTGACGTCTCCCCTGATCGGTC
Source organism: uncultured Actinomycetes bacterium (assembly GCA_963794045.1). Lineage (GTDB taxonomy): Bacteria > Actinomycetota > Thermoleophilia > Gaiellales > Gaiellaceae > Palsa-739. The sequence continues at coordinate 144,403 of CAWCCJ010000006.1, read as the reverse complement.
GGAACCTCGGCTTCCATCCTGCGCGGCTCATGTTCGGGCTCTTCGACGAGCCGCAGGACGCGCACATGGTCTACCCGATCACCGCACATGCCATGGAACACCAGCACGACGAGGACGGCGGCTTCGTCGTCGAGGCGACGACGCTGATGGACCCGATGGACTTCGCGACGACGGTCGAGGACGAGGACGGGCCGCTCTGGGGCGACAAGCTCGTCGACCACATGCGCCGGTTCCGCTACTGGAACGGCGTGCTCGTGATGGTGAACGACGACAACCACGGCGCCGTCCTCGACGACGAGGTGTTCACAGCCGAGTTCGACGAGGCCGAGCAAGAGCGCATCAAAGGGGCGTTCGACTTCACGCGCGAGGTGCTCACGGCCGCCGGCGCGTCGACGATCCGCTGGACCGGTCTCTTCGGCACGCACGTCCAGGGGACGTGCCGCATGGGCGTCGACGCGGACCGCTCGGTCGTCGACGAGAACGCGCAGACGTGGGAGGTTCGCCGCCTCTACGTCGGCGACGGCTCGCTCATCCCGCGCACGCTCTCGGTGAACCCGTCACTGACGATCATGGCGCTCGCCGACCGCCTCGCCGACCACCTCAGCGCCGCTCGCTGACGAAGACGTCGAGCGCGGCCGGGTCGAGCAGCGAGTCCCTGCTCGCGACGGCCTCGACCGGCTCGCCGAGGAGGATCCGCTTCACCGGCGCCTCGAGCTTCTTGCCCGTGAGCGTCCGGGGGATGGCAGGTACGGCACGCACGGTGTCGGGGACGTGCCGGGGCGAAAGCTCGGCACGCAGGGCGCCGGCGATGCGCACGCGCAGCGCGTCGTCGAGCTCGACCCCGTCCCGGAGCACGACGTAGAGAACGAGCTCGCCCGCGCCCCCGTCGGGATCCTCGAGATGCACGACGAGGCTGTCGACGATCTCGTCGAGCTCCTCGACGATGCCGTAGAACTCGCCGGTGCCCAGCCGCACCCCGCCGCGGTTGAGCGTCGCATCGGACCGCCCGGTGACGATGCACGTCCCCTCCTCCGAGAAGCGGATCCAGTCGCCCTGCCGCCAGACGCCCGGGTAGTGCTCGAAATACGACGCGCGGTAGCGCGAACCGTCCTCGTCGCCCCACAGGAAGAGCGGCATCGAGGGCATGGGCTTCTCGATCACGAGCTCGCCGAGCTCGCCCACGACCGGCCGGCCGTCGAGGTCGTACGCCTCCGTCGCGACGCCGAGCAGGCGCCCGGAGATCTCGCCCTCGACGACGGGCAGGAGCGGCGAGCCGCCGACGATGCCGCTGCAGACGTCGGTGCCGCCGCTGCCGTTCAGAAGCCGGACACCCGGCAGCTCCTCGTAGACGTAGCGGTAGCCGTCCACCGGGAGCGGCGAGCCGGCAGTGCCGAACGTGCGAATCGAGGAGAGATCATGCTCGTGCCCGAAGCGAAGCCCGGCCTTGCGGCATGCGGTCAGGTACGCCGGGCTCACGCCCATGAAGGTGGGCCGCGTCTCCTCCGCCACGCGCCACTGCCAGGACGCATCCGGCCACACGGGGTCGCCGTCGAGCATGACGATCGACGAGCGCAGGAGCAGCGCACCGACGAGCGCATTCCACATCATCCACGACGTCGTCGAGAACCAGAGGAGCCGTCCGCCCGGCTTCAGGTCCCACATCAAGGCGTGCGCTTTCATCGTCTCGAGCAGCATCCCGCCATGGCCATGGACGATCGCCTTCGGCTTGCCGGTCGTCCCGGACGAAAAGAGCACGTGCAGCGGATGCTCGAACGCGACTTGCTCGAACGCGAGCGGTGCGTCGTCTGCGAGGAGCTCGTCCCACGACATCGAGTCGTTCACGCCGTTGCCGGTGTACGGCAGGTGCACGACGTCCCGCAGCGAGGGGAGGGCGGCCCGGATCGACGCGACCTCCTGGCGGCGGTCGATCATGCGGTCGCGGAAGCCGTAGCCGTCGACGGCGAGGAGCACCGACGGCTCGAGCTGCGAGAGCCTGTCGATCACCGCCCGGGTGCCGAGCTCCGGCGCGCAACTCGCCCAGATCGCGCCGAGGCTCGCCGCGGCTGCGTGTGCGACGAGCGTCTCGGGGATGTTCGGCATGTACGCAGCGACGACGTCGCCCGAACCGACGCCGAGTCGCTGCAGGCCCGCTCGGGCGCGCGCGACCTGCGCCCGCAGGTCGCCGAACGTGAGTGAGAACGACGGCCGTGTCTGCGAGTGCGAGACCACCGCGACCGTCGTCGTCGTCGCCCGCCAGCAGGTGCTCCGCCCAGTTGAGTCGCGCACCGGTGAACCAGCGCGCGCCGGGCATCGCCCCCGACTCGAGCACCGTCGTGTACGGCTCGGAGGCGCGCACCGCGAAGAAGTCCCAGATCGACGCCCAGAACGCCGTCAGGTCGACGACGGACCAGCGCTGCAGCTCGTCGTAGGAAGCGAACTGGCGGCCACGCTCCTCCAGCCAGGCGAGGTAGCGGCCCACCTCCGTCGTCTCGAGGACGTCCGCCGGCGGCGACCACAGCACCTTCATGTCACGCGGTGCCCCATCCCCGCGGAGATGTCGCGTGCGGCGCCGAGGACGGCCGGGCCGTAGCGGACGATCAGCTCGTCCTTCGACACCATCGTCCGGTGCACCGCGAGATTCAGCGCAGCCACCACCTCGCCCGACTGCGAGCTGACGGGCGCGGCGATCGACCGAAGCCCGTAGGCGAGCTCCTCGTCGTTGACTGCGACGCCCGCCTCGCGGACGCGTGCGAGCTCGTCGCGGAACGCGCCTTCGTCGGTCACGGTGTTGGGGCCGCGCGGAGCGAAGTCGATCATCGCGACGAGCTCGTCGAGCCGCGCCCCGGGCACGAACGCGAGGATCGCCTTCCCCATCGCGGTGCAGTAGGCAGGAAGACGCGAGCCCACGTGAAGGTTGAGGTCGATGTCGCGCTGGCCGGGCCGCGCCGAGCGGCAGCGCTCGATGTACACGACGTCGACGCCGTCGAGGATCGCGAGATTGACCGTGAACCCGGTCTCGTCGCTGAGCGCGCGGAGGTGCGGCGCGGCGACCTCGCGCAGGTCCATCGAGTTGATCGCGGAGAAGCCGAGGTCGAGCACTTTCGGCCCGAGCCGGTACCGCTTCGAGCCAGGATCCTGCTGGAGGTACCCGAGCTGCGCGAGGGTCGCGATGTAGCGGTGTGCGGTCGAGCGGCTGAGCGCGAGCTCACGCGAGAGCTCGCTCACGCCGATCAGCGGCCGCTCGGAATCGAACGACGAGAGGATGGCGAGCCCGCGTTCGAGCGACTGCGATGTCCCCGTTCCGCTCGGCTCTGGCGTCACAAGAGGATCGTAGAACCTTGTTCCGCTCTTTGGAACACCGTCTTGACAAGCGGGTAGCCCTCTGAGAGCGTCAAGAGCGGCGTGACGCCCGAGCTGCTTGCGCTGTACTGGACCGTCTCCGGTCCGGTCGAGGTGCACATTGGGCGCGAGTGGAGCCTCTTCGACTGGCCCGATCGCTGCGCCGAGGCCCGACGCGTGGGCTTCGCGGGCCTCGGCATCTGGCACGCCGATCTCGAGCATCTGCTCGAGACGCGCACGCTCGAGGAGCTCGCGCGCATCTTCGACGACGCGGGTCTTCGCTATCTCGAGCTCGAGTTCCTGATGGACTGGTTTCTCGATCCCGGCGATGTGCGGCGCCGGGAGTCCGACCGCCTGCGCGCGCTCCTCTTCGAGGCCGCGGCGACGTTCGGCGCGCATCACATCAAGGTGGGCAACATCCCGGGTGTCGAAGCCGGCCTGCCACAGCTGAACGACTGCTTCGGCGAGTTGTGCTCGGCGGCCGCGGAGCACACCGACGCGAAGGTCGTCTACGAGCTCATGCCGTTCGACGTGAACGTGCGGAGCCTCGAGGCCGCGCTGGCCGTCGTCGACGGCGTTGGGGCGAACGGCGGCGTCGCGATCGACACCTGGCACATGTCGAAGCTCGGCATTGCGCCCGACGAGCTTCGGACCGTTCCGCTCGAGCGGCTCGGTTGGGTCGAGCTCAGTGACGGCAGGCGCGAGAGCATGCCCGACCTCGTCGACGAGACGGTCAACCACCGCAGGCTGCCCGGCGAGGGCGAGTTCGACGTCCGCGGCTATGTCGAGGCCGCCGCGGACCACGGTTACCCAGGCCCGTGGGGCGTCGAAGTGCTCTCGGAGGAGCTCCGCTGGAACTCGATCGACGTCATCTTCCGCCGCGCCTACGACGCGACGGCGGCGCAATTCGAGCACGAGAGGAGTAACGCGTGACACTGGACGCTGTTGAACTTGATCGGGACCGCCTCGTGTGGATGTACGAGCAGATGCTGCGCATCCGCGAGTTCGAAGAGCGGGTCAAGCGAACGTTCGAGGAGCACCCGGGAGTCATCCGCGGCCATACGCATCTCGCCGACGGCGCCGAGGCGTCCATCGTCGGCTCGATCGCGACGCTCGGCCCCGACGACCAGTTCTTCACGACGTACCGCTGCCACGGCTATCCGATCGCGCGCGGCACGGACCCGAAGACGTTGATGGCCGAGATCTACGGCCGCCGCGACGGCATCTGCAAGGGCATCGGCGGCTCGATGCACCTGACCGACGTCTCGAACGGCTTCCTCGGCACGTCGGGCATCGTCGCAGCGGGCATCCCGCACGCGACCGGTGCCGCCTGGGCCGCCCAGATCCGCAAGCGCGGACAGGTCGTCCTCTGCTTCTTCGGCGACGGCGCGTCGAAGCAGGGCGCGTTCGCCGAGTCGCTCAACATCGCCTCGCTCTGGAAGCTGCCGATCGTCTACGTGATGGAGAACAACGGCTACAACGTGCACACGCGCACGGAGCAGGAGGACGCGAACCGCGCGAACGGCGAGAATCTCTCGGTCAAGGCCAAGGCATTCAGCATGCCCGGCGTGACGATCGACGGCCGGGACCCGGTCGAGGTCCACCACACCGTCGCTGCTGCAGTCGAGCGCGCACGGAGAGGCGACGGCCCGACACTCGTCGAGTCGCAGATGTACCGCCTCTCGGCGCACGGCAACATCATCGCGCCGCCCGGCGTGCCGCTGCACTTCCCGGAGCACGAGGCGATCGAGAAGTTCGGTGCGCCGGAGGAGTACGAGGCTGCGAAGCAGGGCGATCCCGTCCCGGCGTTCCGCGGCCGTCTCGTCGCCGACGGTCACCTGAGCGGCGAGGAGGCGGAGGCGATCGCCGAGCGCGTGCGATCGGAGATGGAGGACGCGGTGCGGTTCGGGCTCGCGAGCCCGTTTCCCGACGTGTCCGAGGCCCTCGAATACGTCTACGCGTAGGAGGCGACGATGGCACACGAGCTTCCCTACATCGCTGCGATCGACGAGGCGATTCGTCTCGAGATGGAGCGGGACGACACAGTTCTCTACTTCGGGCAGAACATGGCGACGACGGAGAACGAGCCGTACGTCGATGCATTCGGCAAAGATCGCGTCCGAGTCACGCCGATCTCGGAGACCGCGGAGATCGGCATGGCGATCGGTGCGGCGCTTGCCGGCTACCGTCCCGTCGTCGAGCTCTACATGGCCGAGTTCATGCTCGTTGCAATGGATCAGGTCGTGAACGAGGCCCCGCGCTTCCGCGCGATGACGGGCGGGCAGGTGACGGTGCCGGTCGTGCTGAAGGCCGGGTACGGGTTCACCGCCGGCTGGGCCGGACAGCACACCGGCACGATCACGTCCCTCTTCATGGGCGTGCCGGGGCTCAAGGTCGCCGTGCCGTCGACGGCCGCCGACGCGAAGGGGCTGATGGCGACGGCGATCCGCGACGACAACCCTGTCGTCTACCTCCACCACTATCTGCTCACGCTCGAGCACGGCGAGGTGCCGGACGGCGAGCACCTCGTGCCGTTCGGTGAGGCTGCGGTGCGGCGCGAGGGCGCCGACGTCACCATCGTCGCCACCGGCTGGTGCGTCGACCGCGCGCTCGGCGCCGCCGACACGCTCGCATCGGAGGGCGTGCAGGCCGAGGTGATCGACCCGCGCACGCTCGCGCCGCTCGATACCGACACGATCCTGGAATCGGTCGCGAAGACCGGCCACCTGGTGCTCGTCGACCAGGCGACGCGTCACGCTTCGGCGTCGGCGGTGATAGCCGCCGAGGTCGCCGAGCACGGCTTCGCCTCGTTGAAGGCGCCGATCGTGCAGGTGACGGCGCTCGACGCGACGATCCCGTACAGCGAGCCGCTCGAGGCGTACGTGCTTCCCGAACGAGGAGAAGATCGTCGGCGCGGCTCGCCGGGTGCTCGGCACTGCGCCCGTCACGGCGTAGTGGACCTGCTGGAGACGATGTGGCGCATCCGCCTGTTCGAGGAACAGGTGGGTGCGCTCGTGCGCAGCGGCGAGGTGGAAGGGCTCGTGCACCTGTCGATCGGAGGCGAGGGCGTCGCCGCGGGCGTGTGCACGCAGCTGCGCACCGACGACGCCGTCTACTCCGGGCACCGCGCGCACGGGCATGCGATCGCCAAAGGCGCGCCGGTCGATCGTATGCTCGCCGAGCTTCTCGGCCGCGAGACCGGCCTCTGCCGCGGGCTCGGCGGCTCGATGCACCTCGTCGACGCCGAGCATGGGTTCATGGGCGCCACCGGCGTCGTCGGCGGCAACATCCCGATCGCGCTCGGGTCGGCGCTCGCGTCGCGACTCCTCGGCATGGACTCCGTCACGGTCGTCTTCTTCGGCGACGGCGCGGTGCAGGCTGGGATCTTCGCCGAGTCGGTCAACCTCGCCACGCTCTGGGGCCTGCCGGTGATCCTCGTGTGCGAGAACAACGGCTTCGCGGAGTTCACGCCGCGCTCTGCCCACACGACCGTCGAGCGCGTGAGCGACCTCGTGGCGCCCTACGACCTCGAGCGGGGCACCGTCGACGGCGCCGACGTGCACGCGGTCCACGAGGCATTCGCCGGTTTTCTCGCCGGCGCGCGGGGCGGCCGCGGGCCGTTTCTCCTCGAGTGCCTCACGCACCGTCTCCGGCCCCACTACGAGGGCGATCACCGGAAGCCCGTGTACGCGCCCGAGAACGACCCGATCGCGCGCCTCGATCCCGAGGGCGCGTTCGATACCTCGCTGCTCGTGGAAGAGCTCGACCGCGCGCTGCGCTTCGCGCGCGAGAGCCCCTTCCGCGAGGGCTTCGCCGACCTCGTCTATGCCTGAGACGACCTATGTCGAGGCGATCCGCGACACGCTCGCCCAGGCGCTGCGCGAGGACGAGCGCGTCGTCGTGCTCGGCGAGGACGTCGCCGAGGGCGGCCCGTACACGGCGACCGCCGGCCTTGCCGACGAGTTCGGCCTCGCACGCGTCATCAACACGCCGATCAGCGAGGCCGCGATCACCGGCGTCGCGATCGGCGCCGCGCAGTCGGGATTGCGGCCCGTGCTCGAGATCATGTTCGTCGACTTCATCACGCTCGCGCTCGACCAGCTCGTCAACGCGGCCGCAAAGGCGCACTTCATGTCGGGCGGACAGCTCACCGTCCCGCTCGTGCTGCGGACGCAGGGAGGTGCGGGCCGGCGCGGCGCGGCGCAGCACTCCCAGAGCCTCGAGGGCTGGCTTGCGCACGTACCCGGGCTGAAGGTGGTCATGCCGAGCCGCGCCGTCGACGCCGCCGGTCTCTTGCGTAGCGCGATCGCCGATCCGAATCCGGTCGTCTTCGTCGAGAACAAGACGCTCTACTTCCGGAAGGAGGTCGTGCCGTCCCGTGTCGAGCCGGTGCCGATCGGCAGGGCCGCGGTGCTCCGCGAAGGGAGCGACGTGACGATCGTCGCGCTCTCGCGGCTCGTGCACGATGCCCTCGCGGCCGCGAACCGGCTCTCCGACGCGGGCCTGGAGGCCGAGGTGATCGATCCGCGCACGCTCGTCCCGCTCGACCTCGAGGCGATCGTCGAGTCCGTGCGCAAGACGAACCGGCTCGTCATCGCGCACGAAGCCGTGGAGCACGGCGGAGTGGGCGCCGAGATCGCCGCGCAGGTGCAGGCAGCGGCGTTCGACGACCTCGACGCGCCGGTCGTCCGCGTCGGCGCGCCGTTTGCGCCGGTCCCGTTTGCGGCTCCGCTCGAGGACGCCTATCTCCCGAATGCGGACGACATCGTGGCCGCGTGCTTGAAGGCCCGAGAGCCGGTGCCGTAAGATCAGGCTCCCTGACATTGGAGGCGCCCGTCTACGACTACGTGATCGTCGGTGCAGGGAGTGCGGGCTGCGTCCTCGCCGCGCGCCTCAGCGAGGACCCTGACGTGCAGGTCGCGCTGCTCGAGGCGGGCGGCCCGGATGACCGCCCGGAGATCGCGATGCCGATGGCGTTCCCGATGCTGCTCAAGTCGGCGGTCGATTGGGATCTCCTCGGTGAGCCCGAGCCGGGCCTCGCCGAGCGCCGGCTCTTCCTGCCGCGCGGAAAGGTGATCGGCGGCTCGGGATCGATCAACGCGATGATCTACCTGCGCGGCAATCGCGTCGACTACGACGACTGGGCCGCGAACGGTGCCGAGGGCTGGTCCTATGACGAGGTCCTCCCGTACTTCAAGCTCTCGGAGGACAACGAGCGCGGTGCGGACGACTTCCACGGGGCCGGCGGCCCCCTCGCGGTCTCCGACAGCCGCGCGATGAGCCCGCTCCTCGAGACGATGCTCGAGGCGAGCGTCAACGCAGGACACGAGCTGAACCCCGATCTCAACGGGGCGACGCAGGACGGCGTCGGCCGCTTCCAGCTGACGCAGCGCGACGGCCGCCGCTGCTCCACCGCGACGGCGTTCCTTCGTCCGGCGATGTCGCGTCCGAACCTGACCGTCCTCGACGAGGCGCTTGCGCTGCGCATCCTGTTCGACGGCGCGCGCGCAATCGGCGTCGAGATCCTGCGGCACGGACGCGTCGAGCGCGATCGGCGCCGACCGCGAGGTGATCGTCTCGGCGGGCGCCTATCAGTCGCCGGTGCTGCTCATGATGTCCGGCATCGGTCCCGGCGGATGACCTCGAGCTCTTCGGCCTCGATGTCCGCGAGAGCCTCCCGGTCGGGCACAACCTTCAGGACCACCTGATGGCGCAGCTCAACTTCGAGACCGATGCGCCGTCGCTCTTCGGTGCGTTCACGCCGGAGAACTTCGCGCTCTTCGAGCAGGGCCGCGGCCCGCTCACGTCCAACATCCCCGAGGCCGGCGGCTTCTTCCGGACGCGTTCCGGCCTGCCGGCGCCGGACGTCGAGTTCCACTACGCGCCGTCGATGTTCTACGACGAGGGCCTGACCGCGCCGCACGCGCCCGGATACTGCTTCGGCCCGGTCGTCGTGAAGCCGTCGAGTCGCGGCCGCGTGCTCCTGCGGACGCCCTTGCCGGACTCGAAGCCGCGCGTGCTCTCGAACTTCCTGACGACCGACGAGGATCGAGCCGTGGTAGTCGCGGGCATCCGGCTCGCCTTGGAGATCGCCGAGCAGGAGCCCTTGAGGTCGGTAGCCCGGCACCCGTACAGCGTTCCCGACGGCGACGACGACGCGGCGATCCTGCGCTTCGTCGAGCGCGCGGGCCAGAGCGTGTACCACCCGACGTCCACGTGCGCGATCGGCGCGGTCGTCGACCCGCAGCTGCGCGTCTACGGCGTCGAAGGTCTTCGCGTCTGCGACGCGTCGGTGATGCCGACGATCACGCGGGCGAACACGAACGCGGCGACGATCATGATCGCCGAGAAAGGCGCAGACCTTATTCGCGAGCGCACGCTCGAGCCCCAGCTAGTGAAGGAGATGTCGTGAGCACGATTGAGCAGACTGTCCTCGGCTTCGACTGGGCCGGGCGGATCTACAGCGACGGGTGGGTCGACGCGCCGGAGACGATCGACACGATCGAGCCTGCGACCGGCGACGTACTCGGTACGGCAGGCGTCGGGAACGGCGAGGCGATCGCCGCAGCAACGAAATCCGCAGCGCGCGCGCAGCGCGACTGGGCAGCGACGCCGATGAACGAGCGGGTGCGAATCGTCCGGCGCGCAGGCGACCTCCTCGATGCATATCGCGCGGAGATCGTCGACTGGATGGTGCGCGAGTCGGGTTGCATCCCTCCGAAGGCCGACACGGAGGTGAATGCGTCGATCGGGCAGCTCGATCAGGCCGCGTCGCTCATCTCGCATCCGCTCGGCCACGTGCTGCCCTCGTTGACGCCCGGGCGTTCCTCGATCGCGCGTCGAGTTCCGGTCGGCGTCGTCGGTGTCATTACGCCCTGGAACTTCCCGATCGTGCTGGCGATGCGCTCGGTCGGCCCGGCGCTCGCCCTCGGGAACGCTGTCGTGCTCAAGGCCGACGTGAATACCCCTGTCGCCGGCGGTGTCCTGATCGCGCGCATCTTCGAGGAAGCAGGACTCCCCGAAGGCGTGCTCCATTCGGTGCCGGGAGGCCCGGAGGTCGGACAGGCGCTCGTCGAGGACCCGAACGTCCGCATGATCTCGTTCACCGGCTCGACCCGCGCGGGGCGCCAGGTCGGCGAGGCGGCCGGGCGCGGGTTGAAGCGCACGGTGCTCGAGCTCGGTGGCAACAGCCCGCTCATCGTGCTCGACGACGCCGACATCGAGGCTGCATCCTCAGCGGGCGCGTGGGGCTCGTACCTCCACCAGGGCCAGATCTGCCTCGCGGTCAGCCGGCACCTCGTGCACGAGTCGATCGCGGACGCCTATCTCGAGGCGCTCGTCGAGCGCGCAAAGAACCTGCACGTCGGCAACCCGGCGACGGAGCGGGTGCATCTCGGTCCGATCATCAACGAGAAACAAGTCGAGCGCGTGCAGCGCATCGTCGACGAGTCGGTGAGCGCCGGAGCGGAGGCGCTCGTCGGCGGCACGCACGAGCGGCTCTTCTTCCAGCCGACGGTGCTCGCCGGCGTGAAGCCGGGGATGGCGGCCTTCGACGAGGAAATCTTCGGGCCGGTGGCGCCTGTGACGACGTTCCGATCCGACGAGGAGGCGGTGGAGCTTGCGAACGCGACCGAGTACGGGCTCGTGGCCGCCGTGCAGTCGGGGAGCCAGACACGCGGCGAGGAGCTCGCCGACCGGCTGCACGCCGGCATGGTGCACGTGAACGACTCGACGATCAACGAGGAGCCGCCCGCGCCCTTTGGAGGCTTCAAGGCGTCTTCGAACGGCGGGCACTTCGGCGGCGTGAGCCAGCTCGAGCTCTGGACCGAGTGGCAGTGGCTCACCTCGCGCGAGAAGGCGGCGACGTTCCCGTTCTGAGCACGCGCTAGGTTCCGCTGATGGCGAATCGCACGGTGCGCGACGCGACCTTCGACGTCCTGCGCGAATACGAGCTCACGCGGATCTTCGCGAATCCGGGATCGACCGAGATCATGCTGCTCGCCGACCTGCCCGACGATCTCGAGTTCGTGCTCGGCCTGCACGAGGGCTCGGTCGTCGGCATGGCGACGGGCTACGCGCTCGGACGCGGGCGGCCGTCGCTCGCGATCCTGCACACGACCGCCGGCCTCGGGAATGGGGTCTCGGCGCTCGCGACGGCGCGGGTCAATCGCGCGCCGGTCGTCGTGCTCGTCGGCCAGCAGGACCGGCGGCATCTCGCGACCGAGCCGTTCCTCGCGGGCCGGCTGCGCGGCCTTGCAGGCGAGTACCCGGTGTGGGTCGGCGAGCCCGTGCGCGCGCAGGACGTGCCCGGCGCCGTTGTCCGCGCATACCACGAGGCGGTGACCGGGCGTGGGCCGGCGATCGTGATCGTGCCGATGGACGACTGGGTCGCGGAGGCATTACCGGACGAGGAGCGCATCGGGCCGCACCGCGTGCTGCACGCGCGGGGTGTCGACTCGGAAACCATGGAGGTGCTCGCGGCGTTCGTCGGAAGCGCGGAGCGGCTTGCGCTCGTCGCCGGAGCGGGTGCGGACGAGCCGGAGACATGGGATGCGCTGATCGCGCTTGCCGAGCATCTCGGCTGCGACGTCTGGCAGGAGTCGTTCGGCGGCAGCAACGGCTTTCCCCAGACGCATCCGCGCTTCGCGGGACATCTGCCGGGCGATCGCCGCCGTCTGCGCGAGTGCCTCGCACCGTACGACGTGCTGCTCGTCCTCGGCGCCCCTGCCTTTCGTCAGTACCCGTACGTCGAAGGGCCGTTCGTCGAGAACGGCACGCGCGTCGCGGTCGTCAGCCGCGACCCGGACGAGGTGCATCGCTCGACGGCCGACCTCGCCGTGCTCGCGCATCCCGCGCCGGTGTGCGAAGAGCTGATCGCGCGCGCTGCCGGCACGCGACGCACGCGAGGCGGTGACGCCGCAGCTGCCCGCCCCGCCGGATACCGGCGAGCGGATGCGCGCGGGGCATGTGATGCAGGCCCTCGCCGAGCGCCTGCCTGCAGACGCGATCGTGATCGAGGAGTCGCCCTCCAGTCGCGCGGAGCTCCTCGCGCGGCTGCCGGCGTCGACGCGGATGGGCTCCCTCTCGCCTGCGATGGGCGGCCTCGGCTTCGCGCTGCCCGCGGCGACCGGACTGCGCATGGCGCTGCCGGGCCGCGCCGTCGTCGCGATCGTCGGTGACGGCTCCTCGCTCTACTCGATCCAGGCGCTGTGGAGCGCGGCGCAGTATCGCGCGGGCGCGCTCTTCGTGATCCTCTCGAACGGCGGCTACGCGATCATGGACCGGCTCGCGGAGCTCCACGGCGGCCGCGGCCCGTGGCCTTCGGTGAACGTCGACGTGTCGGCGATTGCACGCGCCTTCGGCTGCGACGCCCGCGTCGTCGAGACGCATGACGAGCTCCTTGCGGCCCTCGACGAGATCGCGCCGACGCTCGGTGCTCGGGAGGAGCCGCTGCTCCTCGAGGTTCGTGTTGCGCCGGACGAGGTCTTCACAGCATGAAAGCCGCCGTGTTACGCGCGTATCACGCGCCGCTCGAGCTCGTCGAGCGTGCACGCGCCGGAGGTCGCGGGCCGAAATGACGTCGTCGTTCGGATCGGCGGCGCGGGCGTGTGTGCGACCGACCTTCACGCGCAGGAGGGGCTGATGGAGCCTGCCGGCGTGACGCTCCCGCGGGTGCTCGGCCACGAGAACGCGGGTTGGGTCGAGGAGGTCGGCGACGCGGTGACCACCGTCGCGCCGGGCGATGCGGTCATGCTCTACCCGCCGTGGAGCTGCGGGCTTTGCGTGCCGTGCCGGCGGGGCAACGACATGCACTGCGTCCACCACGAGTTCACCGGGCTCTCCGTCGACGGCGGTTTCGCCGAGTATGTGCTCGTGCAGGAGCGGTCGCTCATTCCGCTTCCTGCGGGCGTCGAGCCGAGCGCCGTGGCGCCGCACGCGGATGCCGGGCTGACGGCCTACCACGCGGTGCGGCGCGTCAAGGAGCTCCTCGTTCCCGGGACGACGGCGGCGGTCATCGGCGTCGGCGGCGTGGGGCACATCGCGCTGCAGCTCGTGCGCGAGCTCGGATCGTCGCGGGTCGTCGCGGTCGACACGGACGAACGGCGCCGCGCGCTTGCCTTCGGAGCTCGGCGCGGACGAGGTCGTCGCGCGAGCAGACGACGTGCGCGAGGCGACGGACGGGCGCGGGGCGGACGTCGTCTTCGACTTCGTCGGCACCGACGAGACGCACGCCGCGTCCGCGGCGGTGCTCGCACGCAGCGGGACGTACTCGGTGATCGGCTACGGCGGGACGATCTCCGTCCCGTCCCCGGCCCTCGTCGTCGACGAGCACTCCGTCGTCGGCAACCTCGTCGGCACGTGGATCGACCTGTGGGAGCTGCTGCAGCTCCACGCGGCCGGCCGCATCGTGCTGAAGACGGAGATGCACGCTCTGGACGACGTAAACGACGTGCTGGGCAAGCTCCGCGACGGCGAGGTCACCGGCCGCGCCGTGCTCGTGCCGTAGTCACGACGGACACGTCCGGGGCCAGGCCCTGTGACGTCCCCGTTACGCGAGTGTGACGCGCTCGTGCACGAGATTCGGTGCCCGCGTTGGTCCCCCGTGACGCTTTCGTAACAGGGCCTGGCCCCGGACGTGGCTTCGCTGGACACCTGGCCGAAGCCGTATCGAACATCACGAGTGCCTGGCACCGGACGTGACCGTTCGAGACAAGCGGCCGCGTGCGTCCGTACTGACCCGCGCTACTCCGGCTGGCCGGCGAGCAGGTATGCCGAATGCAGGAGCTCCGGCTCGTCCTTCAGCCGCTGCGACGGGCCGTGATAGTGGATCCGGCCGCCCTCGATGACATACGCGGTCTCGGCGAGGCCGAGCGCCACGTGCGCGAACTGCTCGATCAGCAGGACGCCGATACCGCGCGCTGCGACCGCCTCGAGGGTCGGGACGAGACGCTTGACGATCACGGGCGCGAGACCGAGCGAGAGCTCGTCCACCAGCACGACCTTCGGCTGCGAGACGAGCGCCTGTGCAAGCACGACCATCTGCTGCTCGCCGCCGGAGAGGAGCCGCGCCTGCGCCGTCCAACGCTTCTCGAGCTCGGGAAAGAGCTCGAGCGCGCGATCGATCCCTTCCTTTGCATCGGTGCGGGAGAGCGCGTACGTCGCGACGCGGAGGTTGTCCTCGACGGTGAGCTGCGGCAGCAGCCGCCGGCCCTCCGGCACCACCGCGACGCCCGCGGCACGGATGAGCTCGGGCCGCCTGTTCGTCAGCTCGCGGTCGCCGAGGAGCACCCGTCCGCTCGCCGCACGAAGCAGACCGGCGACCGCGAGCACGAGCGTCGACTTGCCGGCGCCGTTCGCGCCGAGAAGCGCCGTCACCTGGCCCGGAGGGATCTCGAGCGAGACGTCGCGCACCACGCGGCGCCCCCCGCGCTCGACCGAGACCTCCTCGAGCACGAGCGTGCTCACCCGACCTCCTCGTCCGTGCCGAGATACGCCTTCACGACCAACTCGTCGCGCAGAACCTCGCGCGTCGGGCCGGACGCGATGAGCTTTCCGAAATCGAGCACCGCGGTCGTCTCGCAGCACGACGACACGAGCTCCATGTCGTGGTCGACGAGGATGACGAGCGCGCCGAACTCCTGCGGGATTCGCTGGATCGCCGTACCCATCTGCTCTGTCTCGGCCTGAGGCAGCCCCGCCGCCGGTTCGTCGAGGAGGACGATGCGCGGCCGCCCGACGACCGCGCGCGCGAGCTCGACGAGCCGCCGGTCGCTCGCGCCGAGCACGCCGACCGGCGACTTCGGCGACACGTCGAGGCCGACGAACTCGATCGCGCTCAACACGTCGGCGCGCCGCGACGAGCGGCCGGCGCCCGAATGCTCGTGGATCATCGCGACGTTGTCGTAGACCGAAGGCCTTCGATCGCCATCTCCGTCTGGAACGTCCGTCGAAGCCCCCAGCGTGCGCGCCGAAAGTCGGCCATCTTCAGCAGGTCCTCGCCGAACGCCCTGATCGCGCCCTTCGCGGGCCGCACGAAGCCGCTCAGCACGTTGAAGAACGTCGTCTTGCCTGCGCCGTTCGGCCCGATGAGGCCGCACGTGCCCGCCGCGAACGACACGGTGACGTCGTCGATCGGCGTCACGCCGGCAAACTTCACGGTCAGGCCGTCGACCTCGATCACGGCTGCGGCTTCTCCCCGGCCGCGAGCAGCCGGATGCGCGACGCTGCGAGCCTGTAGAGGCGCCCCATGTCCTTCGGGAGCTGCTGCGCGAGCCCACCCGGCGCGGTCAGCAGCACCTGCAGCAGCCCGATGCCGAACAGGATCAGCACGAGGTTCGAGTTCCAGCCCCACTGCGCCTGGAAGAGGAACGGGACGAGCTGCTGGAACATCCCCGACACGATCGCGCCCCACAGCGAGAAGATGCCGCCGATGAGCGCGGTCGCCGCCAGCGTCAGCGAGTCCTGCGTCTGGAAGGTGATCGCGCGCGGCACGCCGACCTGCGCGGCGAGAAGGCAGCCGGCGACGCCCGTGATGAACGAGGCGAGCGCGAACGCCCAGAGCTTGTACAGCGTGATGTTCACGCCGGCAGCGAGCGCGGCCGGCTCGCTCTCCCGGATCGACGCCCACGCGCGCCCGGGCTTCGCGGCGACGTGCACGAGCACGAGCAGGAACAACAGCGCGCAGACGATCACGGTGTAGCGGTAGTACGCGGTGTCGCCCTCGGCGAGCCCGGGCCGCCGCACCGGCGGCGTCTCGGTCGTCAACGCGCCCGTCAGGGACCGGCCCTTGAATCCGCCGCCGCCGTTCGGGAAGTCGGTGACCGCGAGCACGATCGTCGTCGCGCCGGCGAACATCAGGGTGATGAGTGCGAGATAGAGCCCCGAGAGCCGCAGAGCCGGAAGCCCGACGAGCACGCCGATCGCGCACGTGACGCCCCCTGCGGCGAGGAGCAGGAACGGGAAGGGCATCCCTGTTGCGTACGCGAGCCGTGCGCCGACCCAGCAGCCGATCGTCAGGAGCGCGACCTGGCCGAGCGAGATCAGCCCGACCCGCCCGTAGAGGACGCCGAAGCCGAGCGCGGCGACCGCGTAGATGGCGACACTCGTGAACGTCGTGATCCAGTCCGCGCCGACGAACGCCGGCAGCGCGAAGATCGCGAAAACGAGGAGCAGGACGACCGCAGCGCCGCGCGCGAACGTCGCTGCGGTCGAGATCGAGCGCCCGCCTGGAGTCGGCGCCCGTGGCCGTCGTCGAGCTCACGCGGCTCTCGAGATCGTGACGACCCGGCGCCGCGAGAGGAACAGCAGGGCGACGATCGCGAGTACGAACGGCGCCGCCGACCGGTACGCGGAGACGTCGGTGTACGGGCTCAGAATCGACTGCGCCAGCCCGACTGCAAGGCCGCCGAAGAGCGTCACCCAGAGCGACTGCAGCCTGCCGATCAATGCCGCGGCGAGCGACGAGATGACGAGGAACGTCAGCGCGGAGTAGTCGAGCGACGTCAGCAGGTCGGGGAGAATGAGCCCGGCCGCGCCGCACGCGAGCCCCGAGCCAAACCAGGCCGCGGCCTCGACGCGACGCACGGGCACCCCCAGCGTCGCCGTGATCTCACGGTCGTTGGCGAGGGCGCGCATCGCCGTGCCGAGCTTCGTCACGCGCAGGAAGATGCTGGCGCCTGCCGTGATGGCGAACGCGAGCACGATGGAGATGATCTGGGTGAGGCTGACGCTCGTCTTCAGGATCTCGTAGCGGTGCGACGAGCTCGGCAGCGGAAGGAAGCGCGCGAAGGCGCCGCCGACAGGAGCCATCCACGCCATGATCCCGAGCAGGATCAGCGCCAGACCGAGCGTGCCCATCATCTTCACGAGCGGGTCGCGCCGCGCAAACGCGGGGCCGAAGATCATCCCGTAGAGGAGATTCACGACCCCTCCGAACACGACGCAGATGGTGAACGCGAGCCACTGTGGGCAGCCCGTGTGGTTCAGGAGGTAGTAGGCGATCAGGGCGCCCGCTGCGCCGATGGCGCCGAAGGCGAGGTTCAACACGCCCGTCGCGCGGTAGAGCACGACGAGCCCGACGCCCGACAGCGCGTACACGCCGCCGAACGCCAGGCCGATCACGATGAACGGCTTGAGGAACTGCCAGTCGACGCCGAAGACGCTGAATGCGAGCACCCTGATCATCTAGTCGATCAACCGCCGGTATTGAGCTTGTACTTCTTCTCCCACGCGCGGGTCTGGGCAATGGACTTGTCGACAGCGACGAAGTCCGTGCAGCCCTTCTTCACGACGACGTCGCCCGCCTTGTAGTCGACGATGATGTTCGTGTTGTTCGGGATGTGATACGGCAGGTTCCCGACGTAGTACGGCTTGCAGAGGATGTCCGACTTCTGGTTTGCGAGCGCCTTGACCGCGCGCGTTGTACGACTTCGCGCGTGATCGCGCCCTTGACCTTCAGGAGCGCGTTCGTCACGAACTTGCCCACGAGGAAGCCCATCTGCGCGAACGCCTGCGGAGCGATCTTCGGGGCGTACTTCTTCAGCACCTGGAACATCAACGCCGAGTCGGGGCCGACCTTGGGGTCGACGTTCGAGAACTCGTTGTCGATCCAGAGGTGGCCGTCGAAGGACGGCGAGAACTGGCCCGACATGAACGTGTTCGCGATCGGGGTCGACGAGCCCCACTTCACCTTGTCGACGATGCCCTGCGCCTCTGCGGCCTTCATGAATGCGGGCGCCGTGTCCGGCGTGAAGTCGAGCAGGATCCCGCCGCCGTCACCGGCGAACTGGTACATCTGGATCAGCTGTGAGGTCGCGTCGGTGACCGGCAGATGGGTCGGGAAGATCTTGACCGGGATGCCGGCTTTCTGCGCGACGAGTGCAGGACCGCCGTCCGCGTAGGCCGAGATCGTGTCCGGCGACGCGATCGCGAGCTTCTTGATGCCGGCCTTGATGAGCGCCTGCGCGGCGCCGACGTTCGAGTAGCGCGGGCCTGAGTTGACCTCGGCGAAGGACGGGGTGCTGTAGCACTCGGCCTGCACGCCCGCGCCGATGACGACATACCCCTTGCTCTTGTAGTACTTCCAGTTCGTCCCGCACTCGGCGAAGCTCGTGTTGCCCGCCACGCCGACGACCCTGTCCTTCTCGACGAGCTTGCGCGCCAGCGCCGCCTGCTGCGCGGGGTTCAGCTGCTCGTTGTAGAGGATGTACTTGATCGGGCGGCCGTGGATGCCGCCGTTGTCGTTCACGCAGTCGAAATACGCCTTGGCCGTCTTGCCGACGGTCGTGAAGTCGACGCCGGGGATCAGCATGTCGATGCCGCCGATCTTGATCGGGGCCCCCGAGGCCTTCTTGCCGGTGCCTGCGCCGCAGACGGACTTCGTTGCCGTCGCAGTCCCGGATCCAACGGCCTGCGCCGAGACCGCAGCGGTGGTCCAGACGGCCAGCAACACAGTGCCGGCCGCAAGCGCAAGCCCGAGTCTGATCTTCGTCGATCGCATTCGGTTCTCTCCTTCGGAGTGTCGTGCATTGGGAGGACAGCACCTGATCGCGCGACTGGGCGGCGGCGCGCGGGGGACGGGTCAAGCTCTCGTCACGCGCGTCCTCCTTGGTCGACCACGTGCGGGCACCGGCCATGGTCCAGCGCAGGCTCGTCCGCATGCAAGGCCGGTGCCAGTCCCAGCACGTCCCGGATACTAGACCACTGTCTTGACGAATGGAACACGGCGGGCGTACGGTTCGAGTCGCCATCGCCTCGAGGCGCGCCCTGCCGTGCGCCGCCGTTCAACGAAGGAGAAGAGATGAGCACTGACGTCCGGGAGAGCACTGCGCGGAAGCTCTTCGTCGGCGGGTCGTGGACCGACGCGGAGAGCGGGGACACCTTCGAGGATCGCGATCCGTACACCGGCGATGTCGTCGCGGAGGTCGCGGCCGGAACGCGCGAGGACGCGCGGAGGGCGGTCGAGGCCGCCGCTGCCGCCGCGACCGATTGGGCGAAAGCGCCGCCGGCAATGCGACAAGGCATCTTCCTCAAGGCGGCCGACGTGCTCGAGAGCCGGCAGGACGAGGTCGTGTCGCTGCTCGCGCGGGAGACCGGTGCGACGTTCGGCTTCGGCATGTTCCAGATGCACTTCGTACCTGGGCTCTTCCGCCAGGCTGCTGCGCTCGCGTACGCGCCCCTCGGCGAGGTGCTGCCGTCCGACAGCGGCGCGTTCGCGATGGGGATTCGCAAGCCGGTCGGCGTCGTCGGCGCGATCGCCCCGTGGAATGCGGCGCTCATCCTCTCCGCCCGGTCGATCGCGGCGCCGCTCGCGCTGGGGAACGCCGTCGTGCTCAAGCCGTCGGAGTGGTCGCCGATCGTCGGCGGTCTCCTCTGGGGCGAGATCTTCGCCGAGGCGGGCCTCCCCGACGGCGTGCTGAACGTCGTCACGCACGCGCCGGGACAGGCCGGCGGGATCGGCGACGAGCTCGTCGAGAACCCGGCCGTTCGCCGCATCAACTTCACCGGCTCGACCGGCGTCGGCCGGAAGCTCGCAGAGGCGGCCGGGAGGCAGCTGAAGCGCGTCGTGCTCGAGCTCGGCGGCTACAACCCGATGATCGTCCTCGAGGACGCCGACATGGAGTACGCAGTGAACGCGACCGCGTTCGGCGCGTTCCTCCATCAGGGCCAGATCTGCATGTCCGCGCGCAAGGTGCTCGTCGAGCGCAGCATCGCCGACGAGTTCACACAGCGCCTCGCGGAGAAGACGAAGGGCCTGAAAGCCGGCGACCCGAAGGAGCACGACACGGTGATCGGGCCGCTCATCAACGAGGACGCGCTCGCGATGGTGCAGGGGCGCGTCGACGAGGCGGTGAAGAAGGGCGCCAGGGTCCTCGCCGGCGGCGAAGCGGCCGGCTCGAACGTCTACAAGGCAACGGTGCTCGCCGATGTGCCCGCCGACTCGGAGTTCGCGCAGAACGAGACGTTCGGCCCTGTACTCGCGATCGAGGTCGTGAACGACGCAGACGAGGCCGTCGAGCGCGCGAACGCGACGAGCTATGGCCTCAGTGCAGGGATCATGACGCAGGACACCGACCGCGGCCTTGCACTCGCCCAGCGGATCGAGTCGGGCATCGTGCACGTCAACGAGCAGCCGGTCGGCGACGAGCCGCAGATGCCGTTCGGCGGCGTGAAGGACTCGGGCTGGGGGAGGTTCGGCGGCCAGGCGGTGATCGAGGAGTTCACCGAGCTCCGGTGGGTCACCGTCCAGAGCGGCTCGCATCCGTATCCCTTCTAGGCGACCGGTGATCACGGCTCTTCGCGACGCGGTCGAAGACCTCGTGCGCGACGGGGACACCGTCGCGCTCGAGGGCTTCACGCACCTGATCCCCTTCGCGGCCGGTCACGAGATCGTGCGCCAGGGACGCCGTGACCTGACGCTCGTCCGGATGACGCCGGACCTCCTCTACGACCAGCTCATCGGCATGGGGTGTGCGCGGAAGCTCGTCTTCTCGTGGGGCGGCAATCCGGGCGTCGGCTCCCTCCACCGGCTTCGCGATGCAGTCGAGCGCGAATGGCCGCAGCCGCTGGAGCTCGAAGAGCATTCCCATGCCGGCATGGCCGCGGCATATGCCGCAGGTGCGGCCAACCTTCCGTTCGGCGTCCTGCGCGGTTACCGGGGGACGGACCTGAAGCCGCCTGCGACCGTCGTGTGCCCGTTCACCGGCGAGGAGCTCGCGGCGGTCCGTGCGCACCGCCCCGACGTCGGCATCGTCCACGCCCAGCGCGCCGACAGAGAGGGAAACGTTCAGCTCTGGGGGATCGTCGGCGTCCAGAAGGAGACCGTGCTCGCCTCCACTCGGTCCCTCGTCACGGTCGAGGAGATCGTCGACGAGCTCGATCCTCGGCCTGGTGCGATCGTCATTCCGCACTGGGTCGTCGACGCCGTCGCGCTCGCACCGCGCGGGGCACATCCGTCCTACGCGCACGGGTATTACGAGCGCGACAACGAGTTCTACGTCCGTTGGGACGAGATCTCGCGCGATCGCGACGTGTTCCGCGCGTGGATGGACGAGCACGTGCTGCAGACTGTGGCGGCATGAGCGCGACTGCGACCTACACGCGCGAGGAGATGATGGCCGTCGAGGCGGCCCGGCGGCTCGCCGACGGCACCGTGTGCTTCGTCGGGATCGGCCTTCCGAGTCTCGCGGCGAATCTCGCACGACACACGCACGCACCGGGTTGCGTCCTGATCTACGAGAGCGGCACGATCGGGGCGAGGCCCACCGAGCTGCCGCTTTCGATCGGCGACGGCGAGCTCGCGGAGACTGCCGACTCGGTCGTCTCCGTTCCGGAGATGTTCGCGTACTGGCTGCAGGGCGGTCGCATCGACGTCGGCTTCCTCGGCGCCGCGCAGATCGACCGTCACGGAAACCTGAACAGCACGGTCATCGGGCCCTACGACCATCCAACGGTCCGCCTGCCGGGTGGTGGCGGGGCGCCGGAGATCGCGACGAGCTGCCGTGAGGTCTTCGTGATGCTGAAACAGTCGCCGAGGACGTTCGTCGAGCGGCTCGACTTCAGGACGAGCGTCGGAGAACGCGTTCGCGTCGTCGTCACCGACCTCGGCATCCTCGAGCGCCGCGACGGCGAGCTCACCCTCGACACGCGTCCATCCGGGCGTCACCGCCGAGGAAGCGCAGGCGGCGACGGGCTGGGATCTCGCAGTCGCCGAGGACCTGGACGAGACCGAGCCGCCGACGGGAGATGAGCTCGGTGCGCTCCGTGCGCTGCGAACGAAGGGAGAGTCGTGAGCGACGTCGTGCTCGGCGACGACGCCTCCCTGGGCCCCGAGGTACAGGTCGACTATCCCGGATACCGGTCGACGCAATGGCGCGTGGCGAGGCGGCCGCTCGCCACGATCCCGGAAGAGCTGCATTCTCTGACCGGCCCCGTGTTCGGCGAGGACGTGCTGGGCGAGCTCGACGGCGATCTCACACGCCAGCACGAGGGCGAGCCGCTCGGCGAGCGGATCATCGTGCACGGTCGAGTGCTCGGCGACGACGGCCGTGCGATCCGTGGCGCGCTCGTCGAGGTGTGGCAGGCGAATGCGGCCGGCCGGTACAAGCACGAGGTCGACCAGCATCCGGCCCCGCTCGACCCGAACTTCTCCGGTGCAGGACGCTGCCTCACGGGCGACGACGGGACCTACCGCTTCGTCACGATCAAGCCCGGCTCGTATCCCTGGAGGAACCATCCGAACGCGTGGCGCCCCGCGCACATCCACTTCTCCGTCTTCGGCCGGATGTTCACGCAGCGCCTCGTCACGCAGATGTACTTCCCCGGCGACCCGCTGTTCCAGTTCGACCCGATCTTCAACTCCGTTCGCGACCCGGCATCGCGCGAGCTGATGGTCTCGACGTTCGACCTCGAGACCACCGAGCCGGAGTGGGCGCTCGCCTATGAGTGGGACATCGTCATGAGGGCAACGCCGTTCGAGGACGACGAACATGCGTAGGACGCCCTCGCAGACCGTCGGCCCCTTCTACGCGATCGGTCTCTGCCGTCGCGACGACGAGGCGCTCGACCCTGACGGCGTCGAGCTGACGGGGCGGCTCCTCGACGGACAGGGTGAGCCGATCGTGGACGGGATGATCGAGGTCTTCGACCCGGAGAGCCGGAGCTGGGGACGCTCGTCGACGGCGCCCGACGGCGTATTTCGTTTCCGTGTCCCGCCGAGTGCGCGACGCCTCGAGACCTGGGTCTTCGCGCGGGGGCTTCTGCGTCACGAGCTGACGCGCATCTACCTCGACGGCGGTGCCGACGCGGAGGATGAAACGCTCCGTGCCCGGCCCGACGGCGAGGCATTCCGCTTCGACATCCGTATGCAGGGCGACCGGCCCACCTTCTTCTTCGAGCATTGACCACGTTCGCGGCGCTCTTCGTGCCCGACGCGCTTCGCGAGGCCGTATCGGATCGCGCATGGTTCGACGCCATGGTCGAGGCAGAGCGGGCGCTCGCGCGTGCATCGGGTCACGACGTCGAGCTCGATGCCTCGCAGCTCGACATCGCGTCGCTCCTCGAACAGGGGCGCGCGGTGGGGAATCCCGTCGAGCCGCTCGTCCGCGCGCTCCGCGAGCAGTCGCCCGACGTTCATCGCGGAGCCACGAGTCAGGACATCCTCGACACCGCCGCGATGCTCGTCGCGCGACGCGGCGTCGAGCTCGTAACCGGAGAGCTGCGAGGCGCGGAGGCGGCCTCCGCGTCTCTCGCCCGCGCACATCGCTCGACGCCGATGGCCGCACGGACGCTGCTGCAGCAGGCGGTGCCGACGACCTTCGGCTACGTCGCTGCGCAGTGGACGGTGGCGCTGCGTGACGCGGCATCCTCCCTCGAGGCCGTGAGCCTCCCGGCTCAGCTCGGCGGCGCCGCCGGCACGCTCGCGGCGTTCGGCGACGACGGCCGCGCGATCAAGTCTCGCTACGCAGCGGAGCTCGGCCTTGTCGATCCTCAGCTTCCGTGGCACACGACGCGCACCCCTGTGGCGGAGCTTGCCTCGGCACTCGACCGCGCCGCCCAGGCGGCGGCGAAGATCGGCCTCGACGTGGTGCTGCTCGCCCAGACCGAGGTCGGCGAGGTGCGCGAAGCGACGGGCGGCGCCTCGTCGACGATGCCGCACAAGCACAATCCGGCGCGCGCCGTCCTCGCGCGGGCGTCGGCCCGCGGTGCG
Source organism: uncultured Actinomycetes bacterium (assembly GCA_963794045.1). Classification (GTDB taxonomy): domain Bacteria; phylum Actinomycetota; class Thermoleophilia; order Gaiellales; family Gaiellaceae; genus Palsa-739. The sequence continues at coordinate 120,357 of CAWCCJ010000006.1, read as the reverse complement.
CACGCGCAGGCTTCGTTGCTGACCGCGACGGCCGACTACGAGCTGCAGCGCGCAGCGGGCGCGTGGCAGGCGGAGTGGAACGCTCTGAGCGAGCTCCTCGCGCTCACCGGCGGCTCGGCGGCGGCGATCCGCACATCGCTCGAGAGCTCGAGGTCGACGCGGAGCGAATGCGCGCCAACATGAGCGACGATCTCTACGCCGAGCGCGACGCACTCGGGCTCGACGGCCCGTACCTCGGCGCAGCCGAGGCGTTCGTCGACGACGTCGTGGGAACGGCATGACGACCGTGCTCCTGGGTGGGCTCGGCACGACGACGGGGATGTGGGAGCAGCAACTCGGCGCCGTCGACGAGCCGCTCGCCGTCGACCTGCCCGGCCACGGCAGGGAACCGTTACCCGAGGGTCGCGTGAGCATCGACCGCATCGCACGCCGCGTGCTCGAGCTCGCACCCGCGCGGTTCAACTTCGTCGGCCTCTCGATCGGCGGCATGGTCGGGCAGTGGCTCGGTGCGAATGCGGCCGACAGGCTCGACAAGCTCGTCGCTCGCGTGCACCGGAGCCAGGATCGGGTCGCGCGACGACTACTACGCGCGGGCGGAACAGGTTCGGCGGGACGGCCTCGCCGGCATCGCCGACGGTGCGGGCGAGCGCTGGTTCACCGCATCGTTCCGCGACGACCCGCGCGCCCAGAGGATCCTCGACGACCTGCGCGAGCTGGACCCCGCCGGCTACGCCGCCTGCTGCGAGGCCGTGGGCGACTGGGACTTCCGCGAGGAGGTGCACCGGATCGATGTGGAGACGCTCGTGATCTTCGGACGCGACGATCCCGTGACGACGCCGGACGTGCGCGAGGCACTCGCGTCGTTTCGGTCGGTCGACGTGCCGGGAGCGCATCTGGCCAATGTCGAGTCGCCCGACGACTTCAACCAGCAGCTGAGGAGCTTCCTATGAGTCACGAGGACGGCATGCGCGTCCGTCGCGAAGTGCTCGGCGACGAGCACGTCGACAACGCGATCGACAAGACGACCGAGCTGACGCGCGAGTTCCAGGAGCTGATCACGACGTACGCGTGGGGTGAGATCTGGACGCGCCCGGGACTCGACCGCCGAACCCGCAGCGCGATCACGATCACGGCCCTCGTCGCGCGCGGGCAGTTCGACGAGCTCGCGATGCATATCCGCGCCGCGCGCCGTAACGGGCTCACCGACGATGAGATCAAGGAAGTGCTGTTGCAGTGCACCGTGTATTGCGGCGTACCGGCGGCGAACAGCGCATTCCACGTGTTCCAGCAGGTCGCCGGCGAGTCGTGAGGACGCAGGTCGGGATCGTCGGCGCCGGGCCGGCCGGGCTGACGCTCGCACGCCTTCTCGAGCTGCAGGGTGTCGAGACGGTGGTGGTCGAGGCGCGCAGCCGCGAGTACTGCGAGGCTCGCATCCGCGCCGGCGTCCTCGAGCATCCAACCGCAGAGCTCCTGCGCGGCGCGGGGGTGGGCGAACGCATGGACCGCGAGGGCATCGTCCACGGCGGCATCTACCTCCAGTTCGCGGGCGAGCGGCATCACGTGCCGATGGAGCGAGCTCGTCGGGCACGGCATCGTCGTCTACGGCCAGACCGAGGTCGTCAAGGATCTGATCGCGGCGCGACTCGAGAGCGGGCTCCCGCTGCACTTCGACACGCCGGTCGAGGAGGTCGACGCAGCGTCAGGAGTCGTCCGGTACGCAGGCACCGAGCTCCGGTGTGACGTCATCGCCGGCTGCGACGGCTTCCACGGCGTGTGTCGCACGGCCGTCCCGGCCCATGTGCTCCGGACGTTCGAGCGCGCATATCCGTTCGGCTGGCTCGGCATTCTCGCGGAGGTCGCACCGTCGACCGACGAGCTCGTGTACGCCCACCACGAGAACGGGTTCGCGCTGCTCTCCCTTCGTTCGCCGACTCTCTCTCGGTACTACGTGCAGGTCGCACACGACGAGCCGATCGACGGTTGGACCGACGAACGGATCTGGTCCGAGCTCCGGGCGCGCACCGCGCTCGATGGTTGGCGTCTCGAAGAGGGCCCGATTCTCGAGAAGGGCGTCACCGGCATGCGGAGCTTCGTCGCCGCGCCCATGCAGCACGAGCGGCTCTATCTCGCGGGCGACGCGGCCCATATCGTCCCGCCGACGGGGGCGAAGGGCCTCAATCTCGCGATCAACGACGTGCGCATCCTCGCTGAGGCAATCGTGAACGGCAGGCTCGACGAATACTCGGAGCGCTGCCTCCGCCGCGTCTGGCGTGCTGAGCACTTCTCGTACTGGATGACGTCGATGCTCCACAAGCTGCCCGAAGCCGACCCGTTCGACGAGCAGCTGCAGCTGTCGCAGCTGCGGTATGTCACGACGTCGAGCACCGCGGCTCGCTCGCTCGCCGAGAACTACACCGGGCTAGTCGAGGTCTAAGAACCCTCGACGAGCGCGCGCAGGCCGTCGAGGTCGTACGAGAGCGCCCCGCCCTCGAGCTTCTCGCGCTTGTCGCGCTCCTTCTCCGCACGGGAGCGCGAAGCCTCGAGCACCTCGTCGATCCGCGCCTTCGGCACGACGGCCACGCCGTCGGCGTCGAGGACGACTGCGTCGCCGTGCTCGATAGTGCAGCCGCCGACCACCACCGGTCCGCCGATCGCACCGACTTCCGTCTTCGTCGCGCCGCGGATCCGCACCCAGCGCGCCCAGATCGGAAGAGCCATCGCGCGAAGCTCTTCGACGTCGCGCACCGATGCGTCGACGAGGAGCGCGGCCGCGCCGCGGGCGATCGCCTGCGTCGCGAGCAGCTCGCCGACGAGCGCGACGGGCCGAGGCTCGGGCATGGTCAGAACGACGACGTCGCCGGGCTCGATCGACGCCATCACGGCGTGCACCATCAGGTTGTCGTCCTGGCCGCAGCGCACGGTGCGCGCCGGCCCGGCGGCTCGCGACTCCGGGACGACCTGCACGAACGTCTCGTCCACGAGACCCCGGCGGCCCGCGGCTTCGTAGACCGTCGCCGAGCCGAGCTCGGCGAGCTCGCTCCAGACGCTCACAGCGCGTCGACCACCTGCGGCACCATCCGCTGGAACGCCTCCGCGTACTTGACCTCGCTGCGTCCGGCGCCGCGGCGCGCATGGTTGCCGCGGTGCGCTGCCCGTTCGGAGTAATACCCGACGAGATACGCCTGCGCCTTCATCTCCTGCATCGCCGCGAGCTTCTGCTCGTAGACGCTCGTGATGTCGAGGAACGTCGTTGGGACAAACCCGCAGAGCTCCGGTTGGTGCGGTTCGAAGAGGAGGAGCTCCGGCGGATTCACGGTTGCGAATGCGCTCGGGACGCCGGCACCGGCGGCGAGCGACCGGGCGCGGTCGACTGCCAGACCTGCCGGCCCGTGGTCGGGGTTGAACGGGTCCACGAACGTATGCGTCAGCAGCACATCGGGTGCGAACTCCCGTATCTCGTCGGCGATCCGCCCGAGCGCTGCGGCGTCGATCTCGAGCGGGTAGTCGCCGAGGTCGAGGCAGCGAAACTCGGCCCCGAGGTGCGCGGCGGCCCGTTCGGCCTCACCGTGCCGGGTCTTCTTCACCCGCTCGATCGTCTGCCCGGGCTCCTTCCAGAGCTCGCCCGACTCGCCGCGCTCCCCGTACGAGAGCGCGATCACCCGCGCCTGACCGCCGTTTGCGGTCGTCACGGCGACGGCGCCGCCCGCGCGCCACACGAAGTCCGCGGAGTGCGCGCCGATGACGAGCAGTCGCCGACTCATGTCTCTAGCCCCGCGACGCGCCGCGTGTTCCGAACCGCCATCACCTGAACCTCCTCCTCCGAGAATCCCGCCTCGAGCAGCTTGTCGGCCATCAGCCCGAGGCCGTCCTCGACGGGCGGGTTCGCCGTCTGACCGAGATCCGAGGACAGGACGGAACGCCCGACACCGGTTGCGCGGATCGCGTCGAAGATGTGCTGCCACGTCGACTTGCCGGTGTAGGGCGTCGTGAAGCAGCGTTCGAGGAGCGCGCCCTTGTCGGCGAGCGCAGCCTGGTCGTCGAACGACAGGCTCTGCGACGGGAAGTCGGGATGCGTGATGACGATGTCGCGCACGCCCTCCTCGACGGCGGCGTCGACGGTCGCGAAGATCTCGTCCCTCGCGACGTGGCCGGTTGCGAGCAGCATGCCGTTGCGGGCGATCGTGCGCAGCACACTTCGCGTCTCGGGCAACACCGTGCCATCCTCGTCCACGACGCGGACCGGCTCGATCTCGATGCCCGACGCGCGGAGCTCGCGTTGCAGCTCCATCCAGACGGGCACCTTCGCGCCTTCCGGGAACTGCGTCTCCTCGTGGCTCTCGTTCTCGGAGTCCACCGTCGGGAACCACACGGTACGGGCGCCTTCGCGCGCCGCGATCTCGATGGCGACCGCATTCATGCCGCCGACCGCGCGGTTCAGCGTGAGTGACCCGAGCACCTCGACCCCGGGGACCGCCGCGCGGACGACGGACGCCCGCTCTGCTGTCGAGGTGTAGTGCGACTTCATCAGGAAGCCGCCGAGGCCGAGCTCGAGGCAGCGGCGCGCGAGCGACAGGTCGTCGATCTTTCGTCCCACGACATCGGGGGAGATGTGCACGTGCGTGTCGATCGCCCCGCGCAGCAGCTCGCGCGCACGATCGGAGACCGGCTCGGTCATTGCTCGAGCTCCCGGAGGACGTCACGTGCGGCTTCCGTCATCCGCGGCTCCACGCCGAGCTCGCGCAGCAGGGCTGCGGCATCGCTCAACTCGTGTACACGGCGCTCGGCGTGCGCTCGGCTTCCTTCGAGCAGCCGCACGACGAGCCGCTCGTCGGCGGCCGAAAGCGTTGCCGCCGCGTCGCTTCGGAGCCAGTCACCGAATCCCGCTGCGTGCGCAGCGGCGTCCGCCTCGAGAAGCGCGGCGGCGAGACCCTTGACGAAGACGGAACGGACGAGCTTGCGGCTCGCAGCGGCGCCGGGGCCGCCGGGCAGCGACCTCGACACGCGCGCCGAGCGGGGAGACGAGCTCTGCGAATCGCTCGGCGCCGCCCCCGGACGCGAGGAGCGGCGTGCGAAGCCCCTGCCCGGGAACGGGCGCCATGACGGCGACGTCGGCGAACGAGGCTCCGGTTGCCTCGACCGCCTCGGCGAGATCGCGCTTCAGCCCGACGCCCGTCGTGTTCAGATCGGCGAAGACGACCCCGGGAGCGAGAACCGGTGCCGCTTCAGAGACGACGGCATGCGCACCGGCCGCGGTCACGAGGCTGATGACGAGGTCGGCTCCGCGGACGGCGTCGGCGACTCCCTCGGCTACTGCGCCGGCCGCGGCCCGGCGGCCCGGGTCGACGTCCCACGCGCGGACGGCACAGCCCGCCTCGGCCAGGTCGGCCGCGATCGCTGCCCCGGCCTCGCCGAGGCCGACGACGGCGACGGCGACGGCCCGCGCGGCCCGTCGCCCGTCAGGAGATCGGAGGTTTCCGTTGCCATCCGGCCGTGGGACGATAACGCCTGGGCGTCTATTGCGTGCAATGAGACCATAACTGACCGCCATTAAGCGGGCAGCCGTGCTGCGGTGGCCGGGATTGTGTGCAATTATCGTCCCGTGGCCATGACGGAACTGCGCCGACCAGAGGCGACTCCGGCAACTGCCGTTCCGTTCGAGGACCGCTACGAGGTTCTCCCGTTCGGCAAATCCGAGCAGCAGGCCGCCGATGTCGGCGAGCACCTGCGGTTGACGGTCACGACTTCGCCGAAGCATGGTGTCGACCGGTCACTCGAGGTCTGCGAGCGGCTGCGGGCCCTCGGGCACGAGGTCACGCTCCACGTCGCAGCCCGCATGGTCCGTGGCGAAGCGCATGCCGACGAGATCCTCGAGCGGGCGAAGCGCGCCGGGATCGACGACCTCTTCGTCATCGGCGGCGATGCCCCCGAGCCGCTCGGTCCGTACGCCGGGGCCGCCGACCTCCTCGATCTGATCGCCGCCCATCCCTCGCGGCCGGCGCGCCTTGGCATCGGTGGCTACCCCGAGGGCCATCCGCTGATCGCGCAGAACGCGCTCGACGCCGCTCTCGAGTACAAGGCGCGCGTCGCCGACTACATGACGACGCAGGTCTGCTTCGACGCGCAGGCTCTCGTGCGCTGGCTCGACAGCGTGCGGACCCGTGGAATCGACCTGCCGCTCTACGTCGGCGCCGTCGGTCCCGTCGAGCGCATGCGCCTCCTCGAGATCTCGACGAAGATCGGCGTCGGCCCGTCACTTCGGTTCCTGCGCAAACAGCGCGGACTGACGGCGCTCTTCCGAAGCCCGACCGACACCGCAGCGAGCTTCTTCACCGACGCAGCGCCGCTCGTCCACGAACGAGCTCTGGGAATCGTCGGCTTTCACTTCTTCACGTTCAACGACCTACTCGGCACACGGCGCTGGGTCGAGGAGCGGCGCGAGCGGAACGGATGACCGCCGGCACCGAGCCCGTCTACGACGTCGCCCACCTGGGGCGCGTCGAGCTCCATACGCCGGACATCGAGGCGACACGGTCGTTCTTCGTGGATGTCCTCGGGCTCGACGAGGTCGAGCGACTCGGTGACTCGATCTTCCTGCGCGCCTGGGGCGACTACGAGCGCGCCTCACTGCAGCTCACTCCTTCGGATCGCTCGGGACTGGGCACGACCTCCTGGCGCGCTTCCAGCGCCGACGCGCTCGAGCGTCGCGTCGCCGCGATCGAGGCCTCGGGACTCGGTCTCGGGTGGGAGGAGGGGGTCGCCGGCCATGGGCGGACGTACGCGTTCGCCGATCCCGACGGGCACCGCATGGCGATCTACTACGAGAGCGAGTACTTCGTGCCCGACGGCGCCGACACGCCGACGCTGAAGAACCAGCCGCAGCGCATGGCCACGCGTGGCGCAGCAGTGCGCCGGCTCGACCACGTGAACGTCTGGTGCCGTGACATCGACGAGAACACCGACTACATGACGAGCACGCTCGGCTTCCGGATCAGCGAGCAAGTGCTCGACGACGACGGCAAGCGCATCGGCGCATGGCTGCACGTCACGCCGAAGTCGTACGACCTCGCCTACGGCCGTACGGACCCGGCGGGAGTGGGCGGCCGGCTGCACCACATCGCCTTTGCCGTCGACGCCCGCGAGTACGTGCTGCGCGCGGCCGATGTGTTCCTCGACGCCGGCGTGAAGATCGAGGCCGGGCCCGCGAAGCACGCCGTCCAACAGACGTTCTTCCTCTACGCCTTCGAGCCCGCCGGCAACCGCATCGAGGTCATCACCGACGGCAGGCTCATCCTCGCGCCCGACTGGCAGCCGATCACCTGGACCCTTGCAGAGCGGCAACGCGGGCAAGCATGGGGGACGGCAATGCCCGACAGCTGGTTCACATATGCGACACCGCCCGCCGACGGCGGGGCGACACCCTGACACGGAGGAGACCATGAGCCCGACCAACCTGCAGCAGATCCTCGACCAGACAGATCCCGTCGAGTTGCTCCGCAACTCGCAGATCGGCGCGTACGTCTATCCGGTCGTCGCCGCCGAGTTCACGAACTGGCGCCGGGAGCAGCGTGCGTGGCAGGAGACCGTCGTCCTCTACGACCAGTCGCACCACATGGTGAACCTCATGCTGCGAGGGCCGGGCGCGATCGAGTTGATCACGCGCACTGCGATCAACAGCACCGCGAACTTCCCGGTCGGGATGGCGAAGCAATACGTGCCGACGACGCCCGCGGGCTATGTGGTCGGCGACGGGATCCTCTTCCACGAGGACGACGAGGAGTTCACCTTCGTCGGGCGCTCGCCGGCGTCGAACTGGCTGCGCTTCCACGCCGAGACCGGAGGCTTCGACGTCGAGGTCGAGCTGGACGACCGCTCGCCGATGCGCCCGATGGGCAAGCAGGTGACGCGCAAGCTCTGGCGCTTCCAGGTGCAGGGGCCGAATGCGTGGCAGGTGCTCGAGAAGGTGAACGGCGGCCCGATCGAGGACGTGAAGTTCTTCCGCATGGGCTGGCTCAATGTCGGCGGCAAGAAGGTGCGCACGCTTCGTCATGGGATGGCGGGCGCACCGGGCCTCGAGCTCTGGGGCCCGTACGAGGACTACGACTTCATCCGCGAGACGATTCTCGCGGCCGGCGAGGAGCTCGGGATCGAGCCCGTCGGCTCTCGCGCGTACTCGTCGAACACGCTCGAGTCGGGATGGATCCCGTCGCCTCTTCCCGCGATCTACTCGGGCGAGGAGCTCCGCGCGTATCGCGAGTGGCTTCCGGCTGCGAGCTACGAAGCCGTGAACGCACTCGCAGGCAGCTTCGTCTCCGACGACATCGAGGACTACTACCTCAACCCGTACGAGCTCGGCTACGGGCACATGGTGAAGTTCGATCACGATTTCATCGGCCGCGAGGCGCTCGAGGGGATCGATGCGGAGGCGCAGCGCAAGAAGGTCACACTCGAATGGTCGAACGACGACATGGCGGAGATCTTCGCCTCGTCGCTCTTCGCACCGGAAGGCGAGGGGTATCAGTTCTTCGACGTGCCGAACGCGAACTACGGCTCGTCGAACTTCGACTCCGTCATCGATGCCGACGGCAACGTCGTCGGGCTGTCGCTCTTCACCGGCTACAGCGCGAACGAGAAGCACTGCCTCTCGCTCGCGACGATCGACAACGAGATCGAAGAAGGCACCGAGCTTCGCGTCGTCTGGGGTGAGCCCGACGGCGGCACCCGCAAGACAGCGGTGCAGCCGCACCGGCAGAAGGACGTCCGCGTCGTCGTGAGCCCGGTGCCGTACGCGAAGGCGGCGCGCCTCGAGTATGCGACGGGCTGGAGAACGTCGCGGGCCTAGTCAATTCGAGCGATAGTCGCGCCGTGCGAAGTCCACGTACGGCGCCGGCGCGACCGTCGCCCGGATCTCGACCTGCACGTGCGGCTCGACCGCCGGCTTCGACGAGTTCGGCTCCTCGCCCCAGATGACGGTCACCTCGGTGCCCGGCTCCGCGTGCTCGTTCTCGACGCTTGCGAGCGAGACGAAAGCATTCTCGTTCGTGATGTACCCGCAGTCGTGGGATATCCCGACGCGCATGCCGTCGACGAGGACGGCGTCGCACTGGTAGAGCGCGTAGCGCGACTTCGGCAGCTCGAAGTGCTTCGCCTTGTCGCCGTCGTTGAAGAGCGTCCCGATCGCAGCCGTGACATCGTCGGCATTCCAGACGAGCGTCACCTTCTGACGCGGAGGGCTCTCGCGTAGGCGCTCGAGCGCTTCGCGCCCGACGAAGTCGTGGTCGAACGCGACGCTCCGTCCGTAGCCGAGGTCATAGGGCGTCAGGTAGTAGTCGCGGATGTCGTCGGAGGCGATGCTCCCGCCGAGCGAGCCGGCGCGCTCGACCGGCAGCCAGCGACGGTACGCGGCGCTCCCCTGGCCGTCGAAGATCGCAGGGCAGGGGGACGGGACCCAGCCCGACTCGAGGTTGGCAGTCGAATACGCGCGGGCGCCGGCCTGGACGAGGCCGAACTCCTCGCCCGCGCCGAGGATCGCTTCGCGAACGCGCTCGCCGTGCTCCCAGGGCCCGAAGAGCTCGTACCCCGGTTGGCCGGCCATGCCGTGGCGAAGCGCCCGCACCTCGAGACCCGCGACGACGAGCGTCCCCATGCTGAAGAACCTGATCTCGGGGACGGGGCCGCCGATCAGCTTCTCGACGATCGCGACCGCCGTCGGCCCCTGCAACTCGTAGCGGAAGAGCTTCGGCGGGCCTTCGCGAAGGAGCGAGTTCTCGTCCATCTCGGCGGTCGCGTCGTAATCCCCGGTCTCGAGATGGAAGCGCACCCAGTCGATCGCCATCCGCCAGCCGACGAGGTCGAATTCGTCGGGGGCGAGGTGAAAGAGGATCGCGTCGCCGATCAGGTACCCGTCCTCGTTGACTGCGACGAACTGCTTCGCCTTTCCGACCGGAAAGTCTCTCGAAGCTGTTCACGCCGAGGTCGCTGAAGAGTCGGAGCGCTTCGGGGCCGCGTACGAAGAGATCGGTCATGTGGTGCGACTGATCGAGGAGCGCGCAGGACTCGCGCCACGCGCGCTGCTCCGAGCGCCAGTTGCTGAATTCCGGCCGCACCGGAAAGACCGTCGGCGGCGCCTGCGAGTTGCGGAGGAGCTCGACCGGGCTTCCGACGCGGTCGATCGCCTCCTGCAGGCTCGTCATCAGACCTCGTCGGCGCCGACGTTCAAGAACGCGGCGCCCGGCAAGGCGTCGAGGATCTCGCGCCGGGCGAGCGCGAGGTCGAGGCTGCGCTTGGAGATCCGTGCGTGCTCGCGGGCGATCTCCTCGGCCCGCGTGCCGTGGCCCGCCTGTATGGCCTCGACGATCGCGTGATGTTGATGCTGCGCCACGAGGAGGATCTCGCGCTGCGAGAGTTGGGCGTGCGATGCGAGGAGCGACGCCGGCGAGGCAAACGGGAACGCCATCACGCGCGACACTGCGCGCGTGATGATCTCGCTCTTCGCGAGCTGCACGAGTTGTGAGTGGAAGAGCGCATTCAGCTCGACGTAGGCGAGAACCGCCTCCGGCGCCGTGTCGTGGACGATCTCGTCGAGCTGGGAGACGGTGTCGCGCAGCTCGCGTAGGTCGCCCGGCGAGTCCAGCCGTTCTGCGGCGAACCGCGCGGCCGTGCCCTCGAGGACGCCCCGGAGCTCGATTGCGTCGTCGACCTCGACACGGGAGAACGTCCGGACCGCAAAGCCTCCTCCGGGAAGCGACTCCACCAACCCTTCGTGCTCGAGCGTCGTCAGCGCGAGCCGGAGCGGCGTTCGGGACACCCCGATACGGTCGACGAGCGCGAGCTCGACGAGCCGCTCGCCTGGAGCAATCTCGCCGTCGAAGAGGAGTTGGCGCAGTGCGAGCGTCGCCCGAACGGTCTGTGCGCTGTCTCCGCGCGGCACACGAGAGAGCATAGGACGGGGGCTGCTTGTATGCAAACGACCGGAGGTGCCCAGCGCTGGGCGATGGTCAGGGTCTGTCGTCGCCCTGGAATTCGCTGAGTTTCGAGCGCTTTCTGACCCAGCCGTGCCGGGCCACCGAATGCACGCAATCGTCCGGTTTGCACACAGATCTCCGCCGCTTATGCGACGCCAAGCAAGGCCTGCGCGGTTGCCCGGTCACGCCGGAACTCCGCGACCGTCGCCCGGTGCACGATCTCTCCCTTGCTCATGATCGCGACGCGATCGGCGAGTGCGACCGCGACGTGGAGGTTCTGCTCGACGAGGATGGCCGAGAGGCCTCGCTCCCGCAGGCCGGCGATCGTCTCGCGCACGCGGTCGACGAGGAGCGGTGCAAGACCCTCGGACGGCTCGTCGAAGAGCAGTACGCGCGGGTTCGCGAGCAGCGCCCGCCCGATCGCGACCATTTGCTGCTCGCCGCCCGAGAGCTCGTCGCCGCGGTGCCGGCGACGTTCGCGCAGTCGCGGTAGCAGGTCGTAGACGTCCTCGAGCTGCCAGCGCGCCGCGCGATCGCCCGAAGCGCGGGTGCCCAGCTTGAGGTTCTGCTCCACCGTCAGGTCGGCGAAGATGCGGCGGCCCTGCGGGACGATCGCGATCCCCGCTCTCGCGATCTCGTGCGGCGACGTTCCCGCAAGCTCGCGCCCGGCGAGGGTGATCGAGCCGGCGCGCGCCGTCACGAGTCCCATGATCGTGTTCATCAACGTCGTCTTGCCGACGCCGTTCCGTCCCAGGACGGCGACGATCTCGCCCTCGTCCAGGTGCAGGTCGACTCCTTGCAGGACGTCGCCGACCTCGTAGCCGGCGCGGACGCCGTTGATCTCGAGTAGCGCGGTCAGCTGAGGAACACCTCTTCCATCCGGTCGCCGGGGCCGAGATACGCCTCCTGCACGGCCGTCGATGCGCGGATCTCCTCGGGCGGCCCGTCCGCGATCAGCTTGCCCGCGTCCAGCACGGCGATCCGGTTCGCGATGCCGAAGACGATGTCCATATCGTGCTCGACGACCACGATCGTCAGCGTCTGCGGGAGCCCGCCGATCAGCTCCATGAAGCGCGCCGCTTCGTCGCGCGACATCCCGGCCGTCGGCTCATCGAGGAGAAGCACCTTCGGCTGTGTCGCGAGTGCGAGTGCGACCTCGAGTTGGCGGCGATGGCCGTACGAGAGCGACGCGGCATCGACCCCGCCGTACTCCGTGAGCCCGACGAGCGCGAGCAGCTCCTCGGCGCGATCCTCGACGTCGGGGAAGCGCGACGTCGGGAGCAGCGCCTGCCGGGCATGCCCGAGCGTCCGCTGCGTAGCGACGGCGACGTTCTCGTGCGCGCTCATGCCGTCGAAGAGGCTCGAGTGCTGGAACGTCCGGCCCAGGCCGAGGCGCGTCCGGCGATGCGCCCCGAGCCGCGTCACGTCGCGGCCGTCGAGCCGCACGCGGCCGCTCGACGCACGAATCGTCCCGGAAATGAGGCCGAAGAGCGTCGACTTTCCCGCACCGTTCGGCCCGATGAGCGCGTAGCGCGCCCCCGCCTCGACGGCGAGCGAGACGCCGTCGACGGCGCGGAGCTCACCGTAGCGCCGGCCGACCTGCTCGAGCTCGAGGATGTTCGTCAAGCGGTGAGCCTCCGGCGGAGCCAGCGACCGCCGCCCACGAGCCCCTGGGGGAGCAGGTAGACGACGAGGACGAAGAGCCCGCCGAGCGGCAGCTCCCAGTGCGACGCGAGCGCGCCGGAGAGCTGGTCTCGCAGGACGAAGTAGACGCCCGCGCCGAGCACGGCTCCGATCAGCGTACGCTCGCCGCCGATGATGATCGCGACGACGGCGACCGCAGACACCTCGAACGACATTCCCTCGGGCGAGAAGTAGCGCGACTGCTGGCATGCGAGGGCACCGGCGAAGCCCGCCATCGCGCCGGCCATCGTGAAGACGGCCAGCTTGTAGAGCGGTACGTGGTACCCGAGCGAGCGCATGCGCGTCTCGTTCTCGCGAAGCCCGCCGAGGGCGCGGCCGAACGGGGAGCGGACGATCAGTCGGAGCACGGAGTAGCCGAAGAGGAACGCGCAGAGGGCGTACCAGTAGAAGTGGTCGGTCGCGAGCAGCCACTTCGAGGGGCCCGCGAGTGTGGCGACCGGGATTCCGTAGATGCCGTTCGACCCGCCGGTGACGCTCGTCCAGTTGAGCGCGAGAACCCAGAGCAGCTGCCCGAACGCGAGGGTGAGCATGAGGAAGTACACCCCGCGCGACCGCACGGCAAACGCGCCGGTGAGGAGAGCGACTGCCGCTGCAGAGCCGGTCGCGACGGCGATCTGCACGAAGGCGTTCGACGTCGCATGCAGGCCGATGAGGCCCGCGGCGTATGCGCCGACGCCGTAGTACGCGGCGTGACCGAGCGACGCGAGCCCTGAATAGCCCACGAGCAGGTCGAGACTCGCCGCGAACAGCCCGAAGATCAGGATCTCCGTCAGGAGGAAGGTGCGGTAGTTGTCGAGCAGGAGCGGTGCGAGCGCGAGCAGAGCAATGACGGCCACGCGGGCCGCAACGCCTGTCCTCGTCACCGGCTGAAGAGCCCTGCAGGCCGAACGATCAGGATGAGCGCCATCGCGCCGAAGAGCGCGAAGGGCGCGGCCTGCGGGAAGCCGTGCTGCTGTCCGAGCGAGATCCCGAGCGACTGCACCTCGCCGATCAGGAGCGACGCGACGAAGGCGCCGGAGATCGAGCCGAGGCCGCCGACGACGACGACGATGAGCGCGAGGAGCAGCACGTCGTTGCCGATGCCCGGCGTCACCTGCTCGATCGGGCCGCCGATGACGCCGGCAAAGGTGGCGAGCGCGGTGCCGGCGAGCAGCACCGACAGCATCACGAGGTTCACGTTGTATCCGAGCGCCGCAACCATCTGGCGGTCGGCCACCGCAGCACGAAGGATCGCACCGAGCTGTGTGCGCTCGAAGACGAGGTACGCCGCGACGGCGATGACGAGCCCGATGACGATCACCGCGAGCCGGTACGACGGGTAGAAGTGCCCGAAGATCACCTTGCTCTGCAACAGGAACCCGGGCGGCGTGATGGTGTGGAAGTCGCGGCCCCAGATGATCGTGACGAGGTCCTCGACGATGAAGAAGATGCCGAGCGTCAGGAGCACCTGATCGAGGTGGCCGCGGCCGCGAATCGGACGCAGCAACGCGCTGAGCACGAGCCCGAGGAGCACCCCGAACACGACCGAGAGGATGGCCGCGGCGATGAAGCCCAGGTGTCTCCGCTCGACGAGCTCGTACCCGAAGTACGTCCCGAGGAGGTAGAGGCTCCCGTGCGCGAGGTTGAGCACGTCGAGCATCCCGAAGATGAGGGAGAGCCCGATCGCGAGGATGAAGATCAGCATCCCGAGCGCGAACCCGTTGAGGATGCTCGAGAAGTTCTGGTCGAAGAAGTTGGCGGCGAGAACCCCGGCCACGCGGCTAGATCATGAGGGTTGACAGGTTTGCATGCAACTTGTGCGTTTGTACGCAATCGAGTAGCATCGCGACGCTACCCAGGGGACGATCGAAGGGAGGACTGGTGAGCGAGGACAGCACGACCGGCACACTCGACCGCCGCGAGCTGCTGAAGCGCGCCGGTGTGGGTGCTGCGGTCGCGAGCGTTCCGTTCTGGAAGGCTGAAGGGGTCTGGGCGGGTCTCGCCCGCAAGGAGGCCACGAAGCCTCTCGTGATCGGCAACCTCTTGACGTTGAGCGGCCCGAACAGCGCGCCGTCGATCGACGTCAAGCGCGGCTTCGTCGCCTATGTGAGGGCGCACGGCAGCCGCATCGGCGGCCGCAGGATCCGCTTCGTCGACGCCGACGATGCGAACAATCCGGCGACCGCGATCCAGCAGGTTCAACGGCTCGTGAACGAGGAAGGCGTCGACGTCATCGAGGGGATCTTCTTCTCGGGCGTTCTCCTCGGCGTGCGGGACACCATCGACCAGCTCAAGGTTCCGACCGTCGTCGCGAACGCCGCGGCGAACGCGCTCTCCCGTGACCGCAAATCCGACTACATCTGGCGGACCTCGTACTCCAACTTCCAGCTCGGCTCCCCACTCGGGAAGTGGGCTGCGCAGAAGATCGGCAAGAGCGGCGTCGCCGTCATCTCGGCCAACTACGCCGCAGGCCAGGAGTCCGCGCAGGCCTTCGCGCAGGCGTACGAGGCAGTCGGCGGGAACCTCGCGACCGGGATCATCTACACGCCGTTCCCCGCGACGCCGGACTACCAGCCGTACTTCCAGCAGGCGGCGGACCACGGCGCAAAGGGAGTCTGGGCGTTCACGGCCGGCGGCGGCGAGGCGATCAAGTTCGTGAAGACGTACAAGCAGTTCGGCTTCGACCGCCAGTTCCAGCTCTTCGGCAGCAACAACATGACCGACCCGCAGAGCGTCCTCGACTCCGAGGGCGATGCCGCGCTCGGAATCCGAACGACCGCGAACTGGGCGCCGACGCTCAAGAACAAGGAGAACGTTCTCTTCCTGAAGCAGTACGACAAGTTCGGGATCGGGTTGCCGTCTGCGTTCGCGGAGCTCGGATACGTTGCCGCGCAGTTCCTCGACCTCGCGCTTCGCAAAGTGCACGGGAACACCGCCAACAAGGCGCGGTTCCTGAAGGCGATGGCAAGCGTGGGCACCTGGCAGTCGCCGGGCGGCAGGGTCTCGATGGATCCGAAGACGCACAACCTGATCGAGCCCGTCTACCTGCGCAACGTGGTCAAGAGAGGCAACGCGTATACGCAGCCTTTGACGGCCACGCTCGGCGTCTTCAAGGAGCCGGGCGCGTAGAGCACACAGTCGCCGGCGGCCCTCGCGGGCCGCCGGCGGCGGTTCAGCCGACGGATGGCCCAGTGACGCGCGATGAGTGGCGGAACGCGATCCGCGCCGAGATGCGCGATCTCGACGCTCCCGGCAGCGAACACTTCTGGTCGCCCGAGCTCGACACGGCGCCGCGGGACGAGCTGCGCGAGATCCAGGGCCGGAAGCTCGTGAAGGCGGTCGAGTGGATGCACGAGCGGTCGGCGCTCTTTCGCTCCAAATGCGACGCCGTCGGACTGGAGCCCGGCGACGTCCGCGGCATCGACGACCTGACGAAGCTTCCGATCACGACGAAGGACGACATGTCGTCGGATCTCTCTGCGAACCCGCCGTACGGGACATACCAGACGCTGACGGATGAGGAGTGGCTCGAGCACGGCTGGCAGGTGTTCCAGAGCTCGGGTACCACCGGCACACCGCGCCCGTTTCGCTTCACGCAGTTCGACCGCGAGATGTGGGCGTGGAACAACGCGCGCGCGATGACCTCGATCGGCTTGCGGCGCGGCCGAGATGCGGCGCTCCTCTGCTTCGGCTACGGCCCGCACGTCTTCATGTGGGGCGTGCACTACGGTTTGAACCTGATGGGGATCCCGATCGTCCCCGGCGGCGTCGACACGGCGACGCGCGCAGGCTTCGTCGACCGCTACCGCGTCACGATGCTCGCCGCGACGCCGTCCTATCTGCTCTTCCTGGCGAACACCATGCGCGGGCTCGGCTTCGACCCCGCGGCGTCGCCGGTGAAGCGCGTGATCACCGGCGGCGAGCCGGTTCCGCAGGCGACGCAGGACCGGATCGCCGAGACGTGGGGCTGCGAGGTGCATCAGTTCTACGGCTGCACGGAGGCCGCAGGCTCCGCCGGCGGCTACACCTGCGGCGCAGGCCCGTGGCTGCACTGCATGGACGACACGCACGTGCTCGAGACCGTCGATGCCGGGACGCTGGAGCCGGTCCCGGACGGAGAACGAGGACTGAGCGTGATCACGAACCTGTTCTCGGACGCGTCGCCGCAGATCCGGTTTCTCGTCGGCGACTACACGAGGCTGACGCACGAGCCGTGCCCGTGCGGCCGGACACATGTGCGCGCGCTCGACGGCTTCTCCGGGCGCGCCGACGACATGCTGAACATTCGCGGCGTGACCCTGTTCCCGAGCGCCATCGAGCAGGTGCTGCGCGGACGTGCGGAGCTCGGCGACGAGTTCCAGATCCTGCTGAGGACGGAGGACGGGATGGACGAGCTCGAACTGATCGTCGAGGCTGCGCCGAGCGTCCCGCACAGCGACTACACGGTCGTTGCGGGTCGAGTCGCGGACGCTTTCCGCTCGAGGCTCGAGCTTCGCGCGGAAGTGCAGGTGCTCCCCCCGAACACACTGCCGAAGACGGAGTTCAAGGCGAAGCGCGTGCGCGACGAGCGGGTGAGGTCGTGAGCGGGCTGCCGCGAGATTCCGGGCGGCGACATCGTCCCGTACGCCGAGACGCTCGACGGGACGCTCGGCTTCGAGGTACACCAGGTGACGCCGGAGCGCGTCGGCGGCTCGGTGAGGGTGACGAACGCGATCCGTCAGCGCGTCGGGCTCATGCATGGGGGCGCGTACGCCGCGTTCGCGGAGATGCTCGCGAGTGAGGGGACCGTCGCGGCGGTCTTCCCTCAGGGCATGATCGGCGTCGGCCTCAGCAACGACTCGAAGTTCCTGCGGCCTGTCTCCGAGGGAACGATCACGGCGACGGGGACGCCGATTCACCGCGGCCGTACGACGTGGGTGTGGGACGTCACGTTCACCGACGAGGCGGGCCGGACCTGCGCCGTCTCGCGCGTCACGATCGCCGTGCGCGAACGCCGCGACGACCGACCTGGGCTGCGCTGATCAGGATGGGTGGATGAGCGAGCCGCGGTCGTTCCAGTCCGTCCTCGACGAGGTCCCGAACGTCGTCGACTTCCTCTACCGGAACCCGCCCAAGTCGGCGCTCAACGTCTTCACGGTGATGATGCCGGCGGAGGTCGTGCGGCCTGAGTTCACGACGTGGCGCGACGAGCAGCGCTCCTGGCGCGAGGCAATCGCCCTTCACGACCAGAGCTACCACATGAGCAGCCTGCACGTTCGCGGTCCTGACGCGCTCCGCGTCTTCGAGCGGCTCGGCATCAACGGCTTCGCGAGCTTCGCGCCGGGAGCAGCGAAGCAGTTCGTCGCCTGCTCGCCCGAGGGCTATGTCATCGGCGATGCGATCCTCTACTACCTCGAGCCCGAGCACCTGCTGCTCGTCGGCAACCCGGCGTCGACCGACTGGGTGCAGTTCAACTGCGAGCGCGGCGAACTCGACCTCGCGGTGCAGCTCGACCCGATCTGGGTGCTGAACAAGGAACGCCGCCGTTCCTTCTACCGCTATCAGGTCGAGGGGCCGCAGGCACTCGACCTGCTCGGGGAGCTGAACGGCGGCCCGCTGCCGGAGATCAAGTTCTTTCGCTCCGACTGGCTCACGATCGCAGGCTGCCGCGTGCGTGCAATGCGGCACAGCATGGGCGGCGTCCCCGGGCTCGAGCTCTCCGGGCCATGGGACGACCGGCACACGGTGAAGACGGCGCTCGTCGAGGCCGGGAGGCAGTACGGCCTGCGCCAGATCGGCTCGCTCGCCTACTTCAGCACGGTCGTCGAGTCGGCCTGGTGGGCGGTTCCCGTCGCCGCGATCTACTCGAGCCCCGCTCTTCGCGACTATCGCGAGTGGCTGACGACGCGCAGCGCGAACGCACGTATGTCGCTCGGCGGCAGCTTCTACTCGCCACGCATCGAGGATTACTACGCGACGCCGTGGGATCTCGGCTACGGGCACCTGATCAAGCTCGACCACGAATTCGTCGGCCGCAGAGCGCTCGAGGCGATGAGCGACGAGCCGCATCGAAAGAAGGTGACGCTCGTCTGGAACGCGGACGACGTGCTCGGCGTCTTTCAACGGCTGTTCGAAGACGGCCCGACGCCGATGCACATCGACCTGCCGCTCGCAGCGACGGCCCGGATGCACTACGACAGGGTGCTCGGCGCAGACGGGAGGTTCGTCGGCGTCGCGACCTACCCGACCTACAGCGCGAACGAACGGGCGATGCTCTCGCTCGCGAGTCTCGAGGAGTCGTACGCCGAGCCGGGTACGGAGGTGACGCTCGTGTGGGGCGAGGACGGTGGCGGTGCGCGGAGCGCGCCGTGGATCGAGGAGCATGTTCAGGTCGAGATCCGCGCCACCGTGGCGCCGGCGCCGATCAGCCGGGCGGCGCAGCAGTACCGATCGACCGTGACGCGCGCGTAGCACGCGTGCGAATCGGCGCTGCGAGCGCGACTGCGAACAGGATCACGCCGTTCAGCGTCAGGACGGTCAGTGGAACCGTGAACCCGCCGGTCGCGTCGCGAAGCGCGCCGAGCGCGAACGGTGCAACTGCCGCGAGCGAGTAGCCCACGCCGAGCATGAGAGTGCTCAGCGCCGCCACCTCGCCGCTTCCACGCGCCGCATCGAGCGGCAGCGTCATCGCCGTCGTGAAGAGGAGACCGGATGAGACGCCCACGACGAGCGCCCAGAGCCACGCGCCCGGGACGTCCGCCGCGATCGGTGCGGCACCGGCGACGGTCAGCGCGGACCCGGCGAGGAGAAACGCGCGGCGCGAGCCGATCCGGTCGGCGGTCATCGCCGTGAAGATCCCTCCGGCGAGCGTGACGCCGTTCATCAGCGCGACGAGCGCGCCGGCCGACGTCTCGCTCCAGCCGCGCTCGACGTATGCGTCGGCGAGCCAGGCGTTGAAGCCGTAGAACGTCACCGCCTGCAACGCGAAGATCGCCGCGATGACCCAGGCGAGACGAAGGCGCCAGGGCAGGGCGGCGCGGCTCGGAGGATGCGCGTTCGTGTGGCGCCCGCGAAGCCATGGGATGACGGCGAGGATCGAGGCCGCCGCAAACGCTGCGAGCGCGCCGCGCCAGCCGGCGACGATCGCGAGAGGCACGGCGAGCACGGAGGCGAGCATCGCCGCAACGTTGATCCCGGCGGTGTAGACGCCGGTGCCGAGCGTCGGGCGGTCGGGCTGCTCTTCCTTCACGACGACCGGGAGCAGCGTGCCGGCGACGGCGATCCCGATTCCCAGCGGCACCGTGAGGAGCAACACCGCAGCCACGCCCGGGGCGGCTGCGCGCGCCAGGCCGAAGACGCCGACGAGGAGGAGCGCCCCGCCGACCGCGCGACGTGAGCCGTACCGGCGGAGAAGCGGAGGCGCGAGGGGTGCGAACAGGCCCATGCAGAGAACGGGGATCGTCGCGAGGAGGCCGCCGACCGCGTGCGAGATGTCGAGCGAGGACTGAATCCGCGGCAGCAGCGGCCCGATCGCGACGATCTGCGGGCGCAGCGTGAGGCCGGCGAGGAAGAGGGCGACGAGTGATGCTGTTGTGGTCGGTCTCACGGAGCGGACATCATGATGCGACGGCGCGCGGCCGTTCCGAGGAACTCACCCGCGCGTGACGCTGATCCTCACCGGAGCTCGAGCAGTCGGATTGCGTTCTCCTTGAGGATCAATGGGCGCACCTCGTCCTTGAACTCGGCGCGCTCGAAGTCCTCCAGCCAGCGGTCGGGCGTGATCATCGGGTAGTCCGAGCCGAAAAGCACGCGGTCCCGCAGCTGCGTGTTCGCATAGCGCACGAGTTGCGGCGGGAAGTATTTCGGCGACCAGCCGGACAGATCGATGTAGACCTGTTGCTTGTGCAATGCGACGGAGATCGACTCGTCCTGCCACGGAAAGGACGGATGGGCAAGGACGATCTTCAGGTTCGGGAAGTCGACGGCGACATCGTCGACGAACATCGGGTTGGAGTACTTGAGCCGAATCCCGCCGCCCCCGGGTAGTCCCGTCCCGATGCCGGAGTGCCCCGTATGGAAGAGGGCGGGCACGCCGGCCTCCTCGATCGCCTCGTAGACCGGGTAGAACTCGCGGTCGTTCGGGAAAAAGGCCTGGATGTTCGGGTGGAACTTGAACCCGCGCACGTGGTGATCGCGCACGAGGCGGCGCACCTCCTCGGCAGCGTTCGCCCGATGCGGGTCGACCGACGCAAACGGAATGAGCACGTCGTCGTTCGCCGCGGCGCCGGCGGCGATCTCCTCATTCGGCGGAGAGGCGCGCCCGGTCACCGTCTCGGCGTCGACGGTGAACACGACGGCGGCCATCTTCCGTTGCCGGTAGTAGACGGCGACGTCGTCGACCGTCGGTTTCGCGTCCTCGCCGAAGTAGCGTTTCGCGGCCTCCCGCCATTCCGGGCGGAGGCCGTCCTCGCCGCGCGCGGCCGACCTCAGCGTGCGTGTGGATGTCGATCGCGACGAGCTCGTCGAGATTCATCGCAGCTCTGCGCGCCCGTCCTTGAGCACCGGCGTGCCTTCGCCGTTGACCGTCTCGAACCCGTAGCCGCCGTTCTGCTGCCAGACGCGCGTCGTCACCGTCTCGCCCGGGAAGAGCGGAGCCGAGAAACGGACGGCAAGCCGCTTGACGCGCGACGGGTCGGCGACGCCCGCGGCCTGGAGAACGGCTCGTCCTGCGAGCGCCATCGTGCAGAGCCCGTGGACGATGCGGCCGGGCAGGCCGACGGCGCGCGCGAACTCGTCGTCGAGGTGGATCGCGAAGTGATCCCCGGACGCTTCCGCATAGCGGACGGTCTGATCGTCGGCGACGTCGTACGCGACCGCGGCGAGCGGAGGCTGACCATTCGCTTCGAGGCCGTGTGCCGGTGCGCGCTCGCCGACGCTCTGCGGTGCCTCGATGCCGCGGAAGAACTCCGTCACGTACTGCTCGTTCACGAGCTCGCCCTCCTCCGTGCGCGTCTCGGTCTTGATCACGAGCGACGTCCCGTTCGGACGGCCGAGGAGCGAGATCGGCGTGGCACGCGAGACGAGCGTCAGGCCCGCCTCGATCGGCCGGTGGAGCAGCATGTCCTGCTCGTAGTGCACGACGCGCCTCCGCGCCTCCTCGGAGGCCACCGACTTCGATGCCGGCGCGATCGTCTCCCAGACCGGGAGGATCGCGAACACAGGACCGCCCGGCGCGTCGTCGGTCGCCGCCGCGTAGGCGTCGAGCGCTTCCTGCGTCACCTCGTACCGGCTCTCTTCGCCGGTGCGCCCGATCGCGTCGAGGTCGAAGCTCATGACGTCATTCCCGTCGTCTGGCCGCCGCTCGCCGTGATCACCTGGCCGTGAACGAAGTTCGACCATGGAGAGCAGAGGAAGAAGATCGCGCCTGCGGCCTCCTCCGGTTGTGCGGGGCGGCCGAGCGGGATCACCTGCGGTGCGGCATCGCGCATCTGCTGCGGGAGGTCGGCGGTCATGCGCGTCTCGACGAAGCCGAAGGCGACCGCGTTCACGTTGACCTTGAACGCTCCCCACTCGCGGGCGAGTGTCTTCGTGAGGCCGACGAGACCCGCCTTCGCAGCCGAGTAGTTCGCCTGACCGAAGTTGCCCTGCGTCCCGGAGATCGAGGTGACGTTCACGACCTTTCGAAAGACTTCACGTCCTGCTTCCTTGTCGGCCTTCCCGGCCTCGCGAAGGTAGGGCGACGCGGCGCGCAGCACCTTGAACGGGACGACGGTATGGATCTCGAGCATCGCCCTGAATTGCTCGTCGGACATCTTGTGCGCGACGCCGTCCCATGTGTAGCCGGCGTTGTTCACGACGATGTCGATCTTCCCGAATGAGTCGACCGCGGCCTGGACGAGCGCCTCGGGAACGCCGTCCTGCGTCAGGTCGCCCGCGAAGGCGGCTGTCTCGCCGTCGATCTCGGCTGCCGTCTCTCGTGCGACTTCGCCGTCGAGGTCGTTGATCAGTACTCGTGCGCCGTGCTCGGCGAGCAGCTCGGCCGTCGCGCGGCCGATGCCTCGCGCGGAGCCCGTGACGATTGCCGCCTTGCCGTCCAGCACACCCATCGCTCCTCCTCGTCCGTCTTCCCGAGGAGCATCAGGTTACTTGATAATCAATGCTCCGGCAATCCCGCATGCAGCGCACGCACCGCATGGACGAGACCCGAGCGGAGGTTCCGATGCTCGGTCACCGAGAGACCGTCCAGCATCTCCGCCTCCATCGCGTCGACGAGCCGGTCGCACGCTCCGAGCACCTTCTTGCCCTTTGCCGTGAGCGTTGCGGGATACACCCGACGATGACTCGGGCTCGGGCTGCGCTTGATGAGACCCTTCACCTCCAGGGCCTCGATGACCTCGCTCATCGCCTGCGGTGACATGTAGGCGCGGCGCGCGAGCTGCGCGTTCGAGAGCTCGCCGCGACGGCCGAGCACGCTCAAGGTGGTGTACTGCAGCACCGTCAGGTCGTAGAGCGACACACGGTCGTTGATCCCGCGGCGAATCGCGCGCTCGAGGCGAGCGACCACGTAGCTGATGCGCGGCTCGCCGGCGCCGTCATGCGGCGTCGACTGCGGATCGTGGAAGACGTCGGGGGTCGCGGTCATCTCTTTCATGATGTCAGGGAACCTGCGAGTCTGTCGACCGTGGGCAAATTCTAGAGCGGGCGATCGATGGCGCTAGTATCAGGTAGCCTGATGTCGCAGGACGCCGACTTCGATCCGCTCGCACTCGAGACATTCGAGAGCTTCCACGCGGAGTTCGCGCAGCTTCGTGAGCGCTGTCCGGTCGCGCACAGCGACGCGTGGAACGGATTCTGGGCCGTGCTGCGGTACGAGGAAGTCGTTGCAGTTGCGGGGGATCCCGAGCTCTTCACGACCACGGTGCAGAACGTGGTGCCGAAGGTGGCATTCACCGGCCGCAGGCCGCCGCTGCATCTGGATCCGCCCGAGCACACCCCGTACCGGCGAGCGCTGAACCCCTACTTCCGGCCGGAGAAGATCGAGGCGTTCGAGCCGGTCATGCACGAGATCGTCGGGGGCCTCCTCGAACCGCTCGTCGCCGCCGGAGGCGGCGACATCTGTGCCGAGTTCACGCATCGCCTCCCGGGCTACGTCTTCGCGCACTTCTTCAATCTGACGCCGGAGCTCGGGATGCAGATTCGGGAGGCGACGCGCGAGTTCGTCGCGGCTGTGCAGAAGTTCGACATGGAGTCGGTCAAGGTGACGAGCCTCGCGCTCTATGACATCGCGCGCGAGATCATCGAGATGCGCAAGGCCGAACCGCGCGATCCCGCCGACGATCCGGTCACCGGGCTCCTCGCCGCTCGCGTGGACGGAGAGCCCCTGCCGGAGGACCTCGTGCTCGGGACGATTCGGCAGTTCATCGTCGTGGGCATGGTCGCGCCGTGCGTCTTCATCGGCAGCATGGTCCTCCACCTTGCGCAGCACCCGGAACTGCAGGCGCAGCTGCGCGATGATCCGTCGCTGATCCCGGCGGCGGTCGAGGAGTACCTTCGCCTGCTCACGCCGTATCGCGGCTTCGCACGCACGCCGACCCGCGACGTCGAGCTCGGCGGCCGCGTGCTCCGCAAGGACGAGCCCGTCGCCGTCGTCTACGCCTCGGCGAACCGCGACGAGAGGATGTTCGCGAGCCCTCATGAGTTCGTGCTCAACCGGCCGAACATCGGCAAGCACGTCGCGTTCGGGGTCGGGCCGCACCGCTGCGCAGGTGCGCCGCTCGCAACCCTGATGCTGCGCGTGACGCTCGAGGAGCTGCTCTCGCGCGACGACCTCGATCGAGCAGGCCGGGGAGCCGACGATGACCGGGTGGCCGGAGTGGGGAACGCTCTCGGCCCCCGTTCGTCTGGCTGCATGACGGCGGACTTCGATCCGCTCTCCGACGAGTTCAAGCGCGACCCGCATGCAACGTGGGCGCGCCTCCGCGCCGGCTGTCCGGTCGCCCGTGGTGCGCGCTGGGACTTCTGGGCCCTGACGCGCTACGACGACGTCGTCGCCGCCAGCTCGCGCCCTGCGGACTTCACGAGCTCGAAGGGGATCGTCGTCCCGCCGAACCCGGTCTCCGGACGGCGCGCGCCGCTCCACTTCGACCCGCCGGAGCACGCGCGGTACCGCAGGCCGCTCAATGCGATGCTGCGCGACGAGAAGATCGAGGCACGGGAAGCTCGCTTCCGCGAGCTCGCGATCGAGCACGTCGAGCCGTTCGTTGCGCGCGGCGGCGGCGAGCTGATGTTCGAGGCGGTGTCTCCGTACGTCGGCCTCGTCTTCACGGAGTTCCTCAACATCCCGCGCGTTCTCGCAGACGAGCTCAACCGGCATGGTGAGCGCTTCGAGACGGCCCAGGCGCACTTCGACGTCGCGACGGCGGAGGCGGAGAACCAGGCCCTGTACGCAATCTGTCGCGACCTCGTGGCCGCGCGCAAGGCGCAGCCGCTCGACCCGGAGCAGGACGCGATCAGCGCGCTGCTTGCGGTGCGCGTCGACGGTGAGCCGTTCGACGACGAGTTCGTCGCGGGCAGCCTGCGGCAGTTGTTGATCGCCGCGCACGTCGCGCCGGTCGCGCTGATCGGCAGCGCCGTGCTCCACCTCTGTCGCGACCAGGTGCTCCAGGCGTCGCTGCGCGCGGAGCCCGAGGCGCTGCCGGCAGTGATCGAAGAGCTGCTGCGGCTCTACGCGCCGAACCAGGGCTTCGCCCGGACCGCGACGCGCGACGTCGAGATCCGCGGGCGCACGATCCGTGCAGGTGAGCGCGTCGCGCTCGTCCTTCCGTCGGCGAACCGTGACCCGGACGTATTCGACGAGCCGGAGCGGTTCGAGCCGCGGCGCGACCCGAATCCGCACCTCGCGTTCGGGCACGGCCCGCACAAGTGCCCCGGCGCGACGGCGGGCCGCCTCGAAGTGCGGCTCTTCCTCGAGGAGCTGTTCGCCCGCACCACGCACTTCGAGCTCGAGGGCGAGCCGACGATGCTCGGCTGGCCCGTCTTCGGGCCCGAGCGGCTTCCTATTGCAGCCGTTCCTCGATGAAGCGCTCGAGCGAGCCGACGAAGGCGGCTTCGTCCCACGTGCGGGCGTCGGCGTTGTCGGCATCGATCACGAGGACCGGGATGCCCGCGTCCTCGAGCGCCTTCGTCGTGAAGTAGCTGTCGCGCGAGTCGTGCGCGACGAGATGGACGACGCCGTCGACGCGGTGCGTCCGTGCTTGCTCGAGATGCCACTCGTCGGCCCAGCCCGGGAGGCCGAGGAAGTCCGTGAACGCGGCAAAGCGTGCGGCGAGCTGGCGCAGCGGCTCGCCGCCGTAGCGCGGATAGCCGTCGGCGGCGATGGCGAGATACATCGACCAGACGAAGACCGCGCCGTAGCGCTCCTGGAAGTGCTGGTAGAAGCCGAGGTTGAACCAGAGCCCGCGGCCGACCCACATCAGACGCAGGCGCTCGTCGGCGCAGACCGCGTCGCCGCGCCCGACCGCCGCTTCGACCTCTTCGTGAAACCGCTTCGCGGCGTCGCGTGCCCACGCCGTCCCCCGATGCCACTGCGGGATCATCACGGCCGGGATGCTGTCGACGATGTCGATCGGCGCCGGGGTGGTCTGCGCGAGGAGATCACGCGTGCGTTTGCTCCATTCCTGCTGCTCGTTCGCGAGCGCCAGGATGCCCGCGAGCCTTGCCTCGTCGAACCGCCGACCCGTCTCGGACTCGAGCAGTGCGATCAGCTCGTGGAGCTCCGAGACCATCAGGTCGATCCGCCGCGCTGCCGATCACGTCCTCCCAGTCGTGCGCGACGCGTTCCCACCAGCGCGCCGGTACGCGCTCGTCGATCGCCTTCTCGAAGACGAACGCCGGAACTCCCGCCTCCGCCGTCCAGGCAGCGGCGATCCGCGCGTGCGCGTCGGTCCACTGCTGGGTGGCGAAGAGCGAGACCGGCGGCAGGCCGCCCCACGGCGGCTCGTCGTCGTCGGCGAGGACGGAGCCGAGCGAGATCGCGCTGTACTGGTCGACGTCGTCGGGGTAGCCGCGCGCGCGCAGGGCGTCCAGATAGAGCGGCGCCCGCTGCTTGGCCGAGCAGATCGACGCCCACCACTGGTTGACGACGTAGGGCAGGTCGAAGCTCCGGAAGATCTCGTGCGGAACGTCTGCGTCTGCAACGACGATCGGGCCGCGAAGGCTCGTGAACCACTCGCGCTGATGCTGGAGCGCCGCCACGGGAGCCTCGAGGCGCTTGACGCCGCGCGCGCTCACGCGACCGCTTCCCGAAGCTCGTCGGCCGTGCGGGCGACCCGGACTTCACGGCCGAGCCGGCGGCGCTCGTGCGGGAGCGTCCACTGCACCGCCTCGTCTCCGGCGCGGATCCACGCGATCTGCACGTCCGCGGCCCCGGGTGCCGTCCGCGGCCGGGCGCCGTAATGGCGTGCGAGCGCATCGAGCGGGTCGCCGGACTCGTCGACCCTGCCGGCCAGGAGCGCCTCGCCCCAGCTGTGCGTCTCGGCGACGACCGTCGCGCCGAGCTCGTCGAGCGCCGCGTAGACGACGTCGTCGGCCTGCTCGCTGCCGAGCAGCAGGACCGATCTCGGCGGCGCGCCGTCCCCGGCCACCTCGTCGAGCGCGGCCTCGAGAATCTCCGCGTAGCGTGCCGCGGGAAGCGCCGTACCCGCACCGAGGACGGCAAGTGCGTCGGCGCCCGCGAGCGCACCGGCG
The DNA here is from genome assembly GCA_963794045.1 of uncultured Actinomycetes bacterium. Classification (GTDB taxonomy): domain Bacteria; phylum Actinomycetota; class Thermoleophilia; order Gaiellales; family Gaiellaceae; genus Palsa-739. The sequence goes on along the minus strand of CAWCCJ010000006.1, from coordinate 92,989 downwards.
CGCCGCAGGTCGGCGAGTCGCGGGCCGAGCGCCCGCGCGCGATTCGCCGTGGCGATCGCCTCCTCGAGATCGCGCGAGCCGAGCGCCCGCCCGAGGTCTTCGAGGCGCGCGCGGCTGTACGCGAGCGATGAGGGCCGCTGCAGATGGAGGAGATCGAGGAAGAGCAGCTCGATCTTCGGCGCGAGCCGGCGCAGTGCCGTGTACAGCCGCACGGTGTGGTCCGAGTCGTGGCAAAGGACGACCCGCTCGACCGGATACGCGCCCTCGAGCAGCCCCGCGAGCACGCGTCGCATCGATTCCTCGACGCCCGGGCCGAGGATGCGGTCGGCCGCGGTTGTGTCGACGTCTCGCCGCGGCGCAAGCCGCAGCGCCGTGGAGCCGGCCGCTTCGATCAGCTCGCGCGGGACATCGGCGCCGACGTAACCGATTGCAGGACCAATTGCGGTGCGGTCGCGGTAGACGGAGCGCAGCTCGTCGAGCGCGCTCACGCGATGTGCCTGCGGATCTCGTCGAGCACGATGTCGGGCTGGTCGAGATGGACGAAGTGGCCTGCCTCGGGCACGTCGAGAACGCGGACGCGGGCGTTCACCTCGCTCATTCGGACCGCGTTCTCGAGCGGGAAGAGCGTCGACTCCGCGCCGTGCAACACGAGTGTCGGCGCGCGAAGCGCCTCCACATACGGCCAGAGACCGGGAATGAGCGGCTCGCCGCCGTTCCGCGACCATTGCACGCGGCCGATCATGTCGCTGCGCCATGTCAGCGTTCCGTCAGGGCGCGTCTCGAAGCGCGTGTCGAGATACCAATCGGGAAAGCCGCGCGGCAGCAGGACGCGAAGCGCTGCGGCGGCGTCGTCGCGCGTCGCGAAGGAGAGCGGCGGGTCGGCGAGTGAGGCAGGGCGGACGTGGTCGGCGGGGCCGCCGTCGAGCAGCACGACCGCGGTGACGGCGTCGGGACGATCGGCGGCGTAGAGACACGCCGTGACAGCGCCGAACGAATGCCCGACGAGCGCGAAACGCTCGAGCTCGAGCGCGGCGCGAACCTGGTCGAGGTCTTCCGCGATCGTCGCCGCGCCGTAGCGGTGCTGCGGGTCGGCGTCGCTCGCGCCGCAGCCGCGGGCATCGAACGCGATCACGCGATGGTCGCGTGCAAGCGCCGGTGCGAGCTCCGTCCACTCCGCCGACGAGAGGCCACCGCCGTGCAGCAGCACGACCGGCGCCGCGTCCTGCGAGCCCCACTCGAATACCGCGAGCTCGAGGCCGTCGCCGGTCGAAACCCGCCTCATGCCTCTCGACTCTCTGCAAACGCGCGGACGACGTCGCCCTCCCAGCGATACGACGTCTCGAGCCCCGCCTCGCGCGTGATCGCGTCGACGTACTTGAAGACGAAGTCACCCTCGCCGGGCCCAAGTGGTACCGGGCGGGCGTCGTCGTCGATCCAGCAGGGGATGAAGCCGGCCTCGATCTCGCCGTTCGTGCCGATGCGGCAGCAGCCGATCATCGTGTGACGGCTCTCGGGGTTGAACGGGTACGTCGGCATCGCCGGGTCCGGCGTGAACCCGAAGAGCTCGACGCGCCGTTTGGCCCAGGCTGCAGCCTCGGGCGTGACGGTGTTCGCCGGCGAGAGTGCACGCGTCACCGTCGCGAAGTTGCCGAGGCCGTGGAAGATGGGTCTGCCGCGGTACACCTCGAGGCCACGCAGGATGTGCGCGTGGTGCCCGACGACGACGTCTGCGCCGGCGTCGATCGCCGTGCGTGCGAGGTCGCTCTCGTATTGCGCGAGCTGCGCACGCACGTGACCGAGGCCCTTGTGCAGCGCGACGACCACGACGGCGACCTGCGCACGCAACGCAGCGATGTCCGCGCGCATGAGCTCGAGGCTCTCGGGCGTCGCGAACGTGTAGATCCGCGGCGGTCCCCCGGGGCTTGCATGGTCGAGCTCGTAGTGCGTCAACACCTCGACGTACGCAGAGCCGGCCTTCGAGGGCCGTGCCCAGCCGTCGCGTGGGCCGACGCAGTTGTAGCTCAGCACTCCGACGTTCCCGACGATCGCCGGCATGCGGGCCTCGTCGAGGCTCATGCCGGCGCCTGTGGTTGCGACGCCGAGCGCGCGCAACCCCGCGATCGTGTCCTCGATCCCGTCGCGCCCCGCGTCCGAAATGTGATTGCCCGCGAGGGTCGCGATGTCGAGACCGACGCGCCCCAGCGCGCCGAGGTTGTCGGGATCGGACGGCCTCGCCGGGACGTCGGTGCTCTGAACCGTGCCGCGGCGCGAGTGCGGCACCTCGACCTGACCGATCAGCAGGTCAGCGCTGCGGAGGAGCTCGCGGCTCGGCTCGAACAGCGCATCGGGCTCGGGCTCGTCGAGGATCAGATCGCCGAGGAGCATGATCCGCACCTCAGATCACTCGCTCGGCGCGAAGGGCGGCGAGCTCGTCAGGCGTCCTTCCGAGTAGGCCGCCGAGCACGAGGTCGTTGTGCTCGCCGAGCCCCGGCGGCGGCCGGTCGAAGCCTGCCTCGGCGGCCGAGAAGCGGATCGGCAGCCCGCTGCCGTACAGGTCGTCTACGGGGCCAAGCGTCGGGTGGACGAGCTGAGCGGTGTCGCCCTGCGCAAGCCGGTCGGGGTCGCGTACCGCCTCGTGCGTCGAGCGCACCTCCGCCGCCGGCGCGCGGGCTTCGTCGAGTGCGGCGAGGCAGCTTCGCGTCGTTCCGGCGGCTGTCCAGCGGCCGATCGCGTCGTGCAGCTCGACCCAGTTCGCGACGCGCGCGTCGCGCGTCGCGAAGCGCTCGTCTTCGACCGACAGCCCGACGACGCGCAGGACGCCGTGCGCCATCTCGTCCGTCGGCGCGCAAATCGCGATGCTGCCGTCGTTCGTCGCGAAGATCCCGAACGGCGCGAGCCGCGGCACGGTGTTGCCTGTGCGGGTGGGGACGCCGAGCTCCTCGAGCTTGTCGAACGGCTCCGTCGCGACCATGGACGTCAGCGCGCCGACGAGCGACACGTCGACGAACTGCCCTCGGCCCGTCCGCGCGCGCTGGTGGAGCGCGGCCAGCGTCCCGATCACGGCGAAGAGCGGCCCGGTCATGTCGCCGAACGGGATGCCGCTGCGAACCGGTGGGTCGCCTTCGTTCCCCGACACCGTCATCAACCCGCTCAGCGCCTGGAAGATCGTGTCCATGCCCTTGCGACCAGGGCGCGCGGCGCCGAAGCCGCTGATCGCCGTGTAGACGATCCGCTCGTTCAGGGCGGAGCAAAACGTGTACCCGATGCCGAGCCGGTCCGCGGTCCCTGCGGCGAAGTTCTCGACGACGACGTCAGCCTGCTGCACGAGCTCGCCGAACAGCCGGCGGCCCCGCTCCTGCTTGAGGTCGAGCGTGACGCTCAGCTTGTTGCGACCGCGCTCGAGCATCGCGACCGAGACGTCCTCGTCGCCGGTGCGGCCGAGGCCAAGGCCTCCAGGCCCGACGAAGGGCGCGTTGCCGCGTGCCTGGTCGCCGCCCCGGTGCGGGTTCTCGATCTTGATCACCGTTGCGCCGAGCCCGCCGAGGATGAGCGTCGCGTAGGGGCCGGCGAGCGCGACCGTCAGGTCGAGGACGACGAGCCCGTCAAGCGGGCGCGCAGGCTCGGGCTGTCCCATCTGGGTCAATTCGAGTATCAGGGTACTTGACAGTCAATCAGTTGTTCGGTAAGAAGTCCGCACGCCGGCGTCGGCGTATGGAACCTGACCTGGGAGGCTCGATCATGCTTCGTCGGACCGGTCTCACGCTTCTCGTCATCGCCGCCGCGTCGGTGCTCGCCGCCACGGCGGTCGCCGCTCCGGGCCATCGCGCGGCAGGCACGTTCAAGATCGGCTGGATCGCGGGCCTCACCGGGACGCAGGCGACGAACTCCGCGTCCGCGACCCAGGGCATCGCCGCCGCGCTGTCGCGCATCAACGCGACGAACGCTGCGGGTGTGAAGCTCTCGATGGTGATCAAGGACGACGCCGCGACGCCCCAGGTCGCGAGCCAGCGGTGCAACGAGATGGTCAACCAGGATCACGTGCAAGCGGTGCTCGGCTTCGAGTCGACGCCGTCGCAGGCGGCATGCAACCAGTTCCTCACGAGCGCCAACATCCCATACCTCCTCGCACAGACCTCGACCTCGGGCTCGATCTGCCTCGCGAACTACTACGCGCTCGCGACGGTCGGCAACCAGCAGGTCAACCCGCTCGTCGACTACCTGCTCAAGCACGGCTCGAAGAAGATCTTCGTCGTCGCGAGCGACTTCGTCTCGGGACGCCAGGGCGCGCAGCAGATCAAGGACCGCGTCGGCTCGCGCGGCGACGTCGTCGGCACGTCGTTCGAGCCCATCGGGACGACCGACTTCAGCAGCGACATCTCGAAGATCGCGGCTGCGAAGCCGGACACGGTGATCGACGTGCTCGTGGGGAACGACGAGGTCGCCTTCTACAAGCAGTTCCGCACAGATCCTCGCTCGAACGGGATGAAGACTGGCAGCTTCCTCATGGACGACGGAATCGCGAACGCGATCGGCCAGAAGCTGCTCAAGGGCACGGTTGTGAACACGAGCTACTCGTCGGAGAACCCGATCAGGGGCAACAAGCAATTCATCGCCGCGATGAAGAAGAAGTACGGCAAGAAGGCGCAAGTCTCCGGTGCCGCGGCTGCGGCGTGGGACGGGGCGTGGATGCTCGCGCGCGCCATCAAGAAGGCGAAGTCGACGGAGGGCAGCGCGATCATCAGCGCGCTTCCGAGCACGATCTACAGCGGGCCGCGCGGTGACCTCGCGTTCAAGGGAAAGCACTATGTGAGCCTGGCGATGTTCCTCGTCTCGTACAACGGCAAGACGGACAAGGTCGTCGGCAAGTTCTCGCGGATCTACCCGATTCCCGCGGCCGCGGCCTGCCAGTAATCCGGCTGTCATAGTCCGACGGATGCGCCGGTGAGCCTGACCCTGGACATTGCGTTCGGCGTCGGCTCACTGGTGCTCGTCGTCGTCGGCCTCTTCCTGATCTTCGGCCTGCTGCACGTCATCAACCTTGCTCACGCGGGGTTGATGGCCGTCGGCGTCTACGCGATGGTCAGTTTCCGGGGGCACGAGATCCCGTTCTGGCCGAGCGTGTTGTTGTCGGCGCTCGTTGCGGGCGCGGTCGGCGCGCTCGTCGAGATCGTCGTCATCAGGCGGCTCTATGCACGCCCGCTCGACACGATTCTCGCAACGTGGGGCGTGTCGCTCGTCGTCATCCAGGTGATCACGCTGATCTACGGCCCCGGGAACAAGTTCCTCGACCTGCCGACCACGAGCGCGACCACGATCTTCGGCACGCCGTACGGGAGCTATCGGCTGCTGCTCATCGTTCTCGGCGCCGCGATTCTCGCGGCCCTCGGCATCCTGGTCCGGTTCACCGGCCTCGGGCTCACCGTACGCGCGGTGATGGCAAACGAGCCGCTCGCGCGGGCCCACGGCATCAATACCGTCCGGGCGCGGCAGATCACGTTCATCGTCGGCGCCGCATTCGCCGGCGCCGCCGGCGCAATCCTCGGACCGATCCAGGGTATCGACCCGAACTTCGGCGCCACCGCCGTCGCGACGGCATTCCTCGCCGTTCTGCTCGCCGGCCGCACGCTGCCCGGACTCGTGTTGTCGTGCGTGCTGCTCGGCGCAACGCAGACGCTCTTCTCCCGCTACGTGAATGCGGTGTGGGCGAGCGCGGTAGTGATCGGGCTTGCGGTCGTCCTCCTGCGCGTTCGCCCGGAGGGACTCGCATTCCGTCGCGCCTGAACACACGGGCGCTGCTTGCCGCCGCAGCAGGGGTCGCGCTCGTCCTGCTCGCGGTAGCACCGCAACTGCTCGGCACCTATTACCTCAGCCTGCTGACGACGTCGCTCATCTACGGCGTCCTCGCTGTGAGCCTCGACCTCGTCTGGGGCTACACCGGCATTCCCGACCTCGGTCACGCGCTGTGGTTCGGAATCGGCGCGCTTGCTGTCGGCGCCGCGACCACGAAGCTCGACCCGACCGGCTTCGTGATCACGGTCTATCCCGGCCTCGGACGTCACCTCGTCGGCGTGCTGATCGGAATGGTGGTCGCCGGCGTTGCAGCGGCCGTCGTCGCCGTGCTGTCATTCTCGCAGCGCGAAGCCGACCCGTTCTACATCGCGATCGTCACGCTCGCACTCACTGTCGTCTCGGGAACGATCTACGGCCAGCTGACGCGGTTCACGGGCGGTGACAACGGCATGTTCGGCTTCGGCTACCAAGGGATCAGCCGCGAGGGCTGGTACTACGTGACGGCCGTCGTGCTCGTCATCGTCGTCGGCGCGAGCCTCGTGCTCGTCCGGAGCGACTTCGGGCTGCTCATGCGCGCGGTTCGCGACAACGAGCGTCGCGTCCGCTTCTTCGGGACGAACGTCGAGCTGGTGAAGCTGCTCGTCTTCGTCTCGGGCGCGGTCATCGCGGCGGGCGCCGGTGGGCTCTTCGCGATGATCGAGGGGTTCGTGTCGTCGCAGCTGTTCGACTTCCTCTTCTCGACGCAGATCCTCATCTGGGTCGCGGTCGGCGGCCGCGCCACCGTGCTCGGCCCCGTCCTCGGCGCCGTCGGGCTGAGCTTCGTCAGCTCGAAGCTGAGCTCCTCGTGGCCGACGCAATGGACGCTCATCCTCGGCCTGCTGTTCGTCGCGGTTGTCGTCTTCATCCCCGACGGCGTGCTTCCGCCGATCGCCCGGCTGCTGCGCCGCGTGCCGTCGGCGCCCGGCAGGCACTGGGCCGGGCGGTCGCTCGCGACCGTGTCGCGGAACCCGCCGCCGCTGCGTCCGGCGGGCGAGCCGGTCGCGACGGTCGAGGACGTGGAGTTCGGCTACGGAGCCTTGCGCGTGCTTCGCGGCGTGGACTTCCAGATCCTCGCCGGCGAGCTGCTCTGCATCGTCGGCCCGAACGGAGCGGGGAAGTCGACGCTCCTCGGCGTGCTCGACGAACGGCAAGCAGTCGATGAGCGGGCGCGTCACCTATCACCTGCGCTCCGGCGAGGTCGAGCAGCGGGGCGCGGCGATCCACCGCATCGCACGGCACGGAGTGGCGAGGAAGTTCCAGATCCCGCATCTCTTCGACAGCCTCACCGTCGTCGAGACACTGCTCATAGCGTCGCTGCGGGGACGGCTGCCTTCGGCGTGGCGGCGGACGCGCGATCTCACGATCGGGCGCTCGGTTCACGACATCGTCGAGGCGACGGGGCTCATAGGTCGCGAGAACGACTTCTCGCCGAACCTCGCGCACGGGTTGAAGCAGGGCCTCGAGCTCGCGGCCGCGGTGGCGATGCGCCCCGAAGTGCTGCTGCTGGACGAGCCGACCGCCGGCCTGACGAGCAACGAGCGCCACGTGATCGGCGACGTCTTCAGGCGTCTGCTCGAAGCGGGGGTCACGATCGTCCTGATCGAGCACGACCTCGACTTCGTCGCGCGGGTCGCGGACCGCGTCGTCGTCCTCCACGGCGGCAAAGTGGTCGAGTCCGGCACGCCGGCCGAGGTCGCTGCCTCGGAGGTCGTGCGTGAGGCGTACGTCGGGACGGCGGTGACGTGAACCTCGCCGTCCGCGACCTGCGCGCCGGCTACGGCTCGGCGGTCATCGTCGACGGGGTCAGCTTCGACGTGCCCGAGCACGGCGCGCTCGCGATCATCGGGCGGAACGGGATGGGCAAGACAACACTGTTGAAGTCGATCTCGGGCTTCCTCAAGCCGATGGGCGGCAGTGTGACGCTCGACGGGAAGAAGGTGACGGGGGTCGCGACCTATCGGCTCGCGCGCATGGGCGTCGCGTATACGCCACAGGAGCAGTCGCTCTTCGGCGAGCTCTCGGTCGGCGAGAATCTCGCCATCGGGACGAGCAAGCGTTCGCCGAAGGACGTGCGCGACGAGATCCTCTCGTACTTCCCGGTGCTCGAGCAACGGCTCCGCCAGCGAGCAGGCACCCTCAGCGGTGGCGAGCAGAAGATGCTGACGCTCGCGAAGGCGCTGACGATGCAGCCGGACGTCCTGCTGCTCGACGAGATCAGCGACGGGCTCGGTCCGGGGGTCGTGACCGCAGTCGGCAGCGTCCTGACCGCGCTGCGCGAGCGCTTCGGCTGCACGATCCTGATGGTCGAGCAGAATCTCGACCTCAGCATGCGGGTCGCCGATCGCATCGGCGTGCTGAAGCTCGGCCGGATCATCTTCGAACGGGAGTCCGAGGCTCCAGGCCTCCGGGAGGAGCTCCTCCAACAGCTCGCTCCCTAGGCGGCTGGGTCGCCACGGCTATGGTGGGAGTGTCGTGGCGTCCCAGGCGCGAACGGCTCTCGTTCTCCTTGCCGCGCTTGGCGCGCTCGCTGCGCCAGTCGGGGCGGAGGTTGCTGCGGCTCCCGAACTCCAGCCGGTAGGGATGTTCGACGCGCCGATCTACGCCACGGCGCCCCTGCACGAGGATCACCTGCTGTTCGTGGTCGAGCGCCCCGGGCGGATTCGAGTCGTTCGCGACGGGGTCGTCCTTCCGCAGCCGTTCCTCGATATCACGGGTCTCGTGAGCGAGAACGGCGAGGGAGGTCTGTTATCGGTCGCGTTCCCGCCCCGCTACTGGCAGACCGGACGTTTCGTCGTCTACTACACCAACCTCGCGGGCGCGATCCAGATCGTCGAATATCGGCGATCCGCGCTCGATCCGACGCTCGCAGACCCGACTTCCGCGAGGCCGATCCTGACGATCCCGCATCCGGACGCGAGTAACCACTACGGAGGCTCGATGCAGTTCGGGCCCGACGGACTGCTGTACGTCGGAACGGGCGACGGCGGCGGGGGTGGTGACCAGTTCGGGAACTCGCGGAACCTCGGCTCGCTGCTCGGAAAGCTGCTGCGCATCGACCCGTTCTCGGGCGACCCGTACGCGATACCTGCAGGCAATCCTTTCGTCGGAGTGGCGGCAGCGCGACCCGAGATCTTCGCGTACGGCTTGCGCAACCCGTTCCGGTTCTCGTTCGACCGTGCGACGGGCGATCTCGTCATCGGGGATGTCGGCCAGGGGGCGTGGGAGGAGGTGGACGCGATTCGCGCGCCCGTACCGGGCGGGCTCGACTTCGGCTGGAACGTGTACGAGGGCTCGCACGCGTTCGCTTCGGGCTCGGCACCGGACGCGGTCTTCCCCGTGTTCGAGTACCCGCACGACGGGACGGTGTGCTCGATCACCGGCGGTGTCGTCGTGCGCGATCCCGCGTTGACGACGCTCGTCGGTCGGTACCTGTACGGCGACTATTGCGGTGGGCTGGACACACTCGGTGGTGCTCGGCTTCCCATCGGCGTCGGGCGAGCTGGACACCGGCCTGAACGTGTCTCAGCCGGTGGCCTACGGCGAAGATGCGGGTGCGTGTGTCTACGTTGTCTCTCTCGCGGGCGCCGTTTATCGGCTCGCGCCTGATGCAGCGGCCGCCGCGGTGCCGTGCCCCGACACGCCGCCTGAGACGACGATTACGTCCGCGCCCGCATCGTCCGGCGGCTCGTCGCTCTTCGCGTTTGTCTCGTCCGAGGCCGGGTCGAGCTTCGAATGCCGCTTCGACGGGGGCGACTGGACCGGCTGCGCGTCGCCTGTTGCAAACCCGTTCTCGTCGGGCTCGCACACGTTCGAGGTGCGCGCGACGGACCCCGGAGGAACCGTGGATCCGGCGCCGGCGACTGCGACGCTCACGGCACCTGCACCGACTCCCACACCGACACCGGCTCCCACACCGACGCCGGCACCGACACCGACGCCGGCTCCGACGCCGACCCCGACCCCCGCACCGGTTCCGACGCCGGCACCTCCGCCTTCGCCGGTGTCGGCTCCGGCCCCCGTCGCACAGCCTCCGAGCAAGCGTCCCCGACCGCGGCCGCACGGAGTGACCCGGCTCGGAACAGCGAGAAATGACACCGAGGTCGGCACCGCGCGCGCCGATACGCTCAACGGTCGCCGCGGCGACGACGAACTGCGCGGCCTCGGCGGGAACGATCTGCTCGTCGGCGGGCCTGGTCGCGACCGTCTCTACGGCGGGAGTGGAAACGATCGTCTCGTGGCCCGTGACGGCGAACGCGACCTGGTCGACTGCGGCCAAGGACACGACACCGCGGTTGTCGACCGGGCGGACGTGGTCCGCGCGTGCGAGCGCATCACCCGTCGCGGCTGATCCAGGCGGGGATGACACCAACGTGTCAGGGCCTTTTGTTCGCCGGCCCGACACACTGTCCGGGACGTGAACGAAATCAGTCCTGCACACACCGTTGGCAGACCGCGGCTCGAGTTGAGCGGGATGCGCAGACACGCTCTCGAACAGCTTGCGCTCCGGATCGAGTACTTGATCGGAGAGCTCGCGGAAGCGAGAGAGGAGCTGTCCGCCGTCGCTCGCGCCGGGCGCGCGGAAGGCGCCTCGATCCGCGCGATCGCCGAAGCAGTCGGTCGATCGCGGCCGCGGGTGTACGAGTTGCTCAAGGAGACGACCGATCCGGAGGAGATGGAACCGACGTGCGGCTGAAGGTGCTCATCGCAGACGACCACCCGCTGATGCTGGCGGCGATTCGCATGGCGTTCAGCGACGCGCCCGACATGGAGATCGTCGGCGAGGCAAACGCAGGCCAGGAGGTTCTTCCCCTCGTCGGCCGGACGTCGCCGGACATCGCGCTCCTCGATCTGCGAATGCCGGGAATGGACGGCCTTCGTTGCCTCGAGCTGCTCCACGAACGCCACCCCGGAGTCAAGGGGATCATCTTTTCCGGCAGCGACGAACCTGCTGTTGTCGACGCCGCATTCGCCCGAGGCGCGGTCGCGTTCATCCAGAAGACGATCGACCCCGCAGATCTGGCCGCAATCGTTCGCCAGGCGGTCGCCGGCAACGTCTTCTTGTCGGCCGGAAACACGCCCCGCGCGACCCATGTGGAGCCGAAGTGGGATCTCACGCCGCGAGAGGTCGAGATCCTCCGCGCGCTCGCAGGTGGCTTGTCGAACAAGCAGATGGCAAAGGACTTTTGGCTCTCCGACCAGACGATCAAGTACCACCTGACGAACATCTACCGCAAGCTCGGCGTCAGCAGCCGCACCGAAGCCATACGTCTGGCCTACGAGCACGGGGTCGTCGAGAACCCGGTGCTGCGCGCCGCCGCGTCTGCCTGAGGGCAGGCGGCATTCAGCCCGCGGGCCGGACGCGCGCTCCGACGTTGCCGTGGGCTCTCGCCCAGGCGGCGACGAAGAAGCGCAGCTCGCACAGCGCCTCGTCCGCATCGTAGGCGCTGGGGTCGGAGACGCGCCCCGCGTGCGAGCCGACAGGCCGCGCGGATAGGCCGGCAGCGCGCAGCCGGACCAGGAGTTCCGGCAGCAGCCGCGGCGAGTCGATCTCGATCAGCATGTCCATCGGCGCCACGTCAATCTGCCTCACGCGGCCGGCTAAGGCCCTGCCCGAACGTCGGTGATTTCGTCAGGGAGCGGTAGTTCCGCCCACCCGCCCCGGACCGGGAACGACTCATGAGCGCAACCGCCGAAAGAGAGCACGCTCCCAGGCGCGCGGCGGGGCGAGTCGCCTGCGGCGCTCGACTGCCACGCCGATCAGCGCCGCCATGAGCAGCAGATTGCCGGCGAGAAAGAAGACGTCGGCGAGATTGAACGCGAGCCAGTATCTCCCGGAGTGGATCGTGAACGGGTTCGGCACCCAGTTTTCGTTCGCTCGCGCCGAGACGAGATTCCCGAGCACACCCGCGCTCATCACACCGCCCGCGAACGCGACCAGGCGCGACGGCACCCGGCTGAGCGCCGTTGCCGCGAGCAGCAGGCCGATCGAGCCGGCGACCCACGCGTTGGAGCGGTGGTGGAAGGCCCACGCCGCCGTGGGAAGCACGTCCTTCACCAGCAGGTCGAGAGCAGCGAGCCCCGTTGCCGCGGCTGCGAGGAGTAGGAGCCGCCCCGACACCGGTCGACTATCGCGCGCCGTGGACGTCGAGGACACCGAGAATGTCGGTGGCGTGGAGCCTCGACCGCCGGCGGCTCGGCCGTGTCGGATGTGTGCACGAGAGCCGCATTACGCCGCAACTTGGCTGCCTTCGCGAGGCGTCCTGCATGGTCGAGCGTCTCGAGGGCGCCGCTGCCGTTCTCGAGGAGCGCGCCGCCGACCGAGACCGTGACCCGAAGCAGCTGCGAGCCGGCCTCGACCGGCTCGTCTGCGAAGAGCCTGCGCAGGCGCTCTGCGCCGGCGGCGAGCGACGCCTCGTCCCCCACCTCGGGCGCGAGCACGACGAACTCCTCGCCGCCCCAGCGATAGACGCTGTCAGACGCGCGAAGCCGCGCGCGCAGCCGGTCGTGCACGGCGACCAGAAGAGCGTCGCCGGTCGCGTAGCCGTAGCTGTTGTTCACGTCGCGGAAACGGTCGGCGTCCAGGAAGAAGACTCCGGTTGCTCTGGCGCCGCGAGAAACCCTCGCCTGCTCGGACATGAGCGCTTCCTCCAGCGCGTGCCGGTTGAGCGCGCCCGTGAGCGAGTCCGTGCGCGCCCGCGCCCGCTCCTGCGCGAGCTCCGCGAGCGCGCGGCCGCGCGATCGAAACGCGACCGCGGCGGCGACGAGCGCAGCGAGCAGGCCGACGAGCGCAAGAAGCATGAAAACGGACGACACGGCGGCGAGTCGTCCTTCTACTTGATCAGCGTGAGCATCTTGAACATCGGCATGTACATGGCGATCACGATCGTGCCGACCATCACGCCCACGCCGATCATCAGCACCGGCTCGATGATCGAGGTGAGCGACTGGATGCTCGAGTCGACCTCGTCCTCGTAGAAGTCCGCGACCTTGCCGAGCATGGAGTCGAGCTCGCCGGTCTCCTCGCCGATCTTGACCATCTGCGCGACCATCGGCGGAAAGGTGGGGTCCTCCTGCAGCGGCTCGCTGATCGGAATGCCCTCCTGGATGCGCGACTTGATTCTCCCGAGCGCCTGTTCGACCACCCAGTTGCCGGAGGTGGCGCCGGTGATCTCGAGCGCCCTGACGATGTCGACACCGGAGGAGATGAGTGTCGAGAGCGTGCGCGAGAAGCGTGCGAGCGCGATCTTGTGCACGACGTCGCCGATGCGCATCGGGATCCGGAGCTTGAAGCGGTCCCAGGCCTGCCTGCCGCGCTGGGGTGCGCTTGAAGCGGCGGAACGCGAAGATGCTCGCACCGATCATGGGGAAGATGACGAACCACCAGTGGCGCAGCGCGTTCGACATGTGCATCACGATCTGGGTGGGCATCGGCAACTGCCCGTTCAGCTGGTCGAAGACCGAGACGAAGACCGGGATGATGAACAGGAGCATGAACGTGAGCACGAGGAATGCGAACGTGATCACGACCGTCGGGTAGACCATCGCCCCCTTCACCCGTCGCTTGATCTGCGTCTCCTTCTCGATCTGCACGGCGACGCGGTCGAGCACGGTGTCGAGCGTTCCCGACGACTCTCCCGCCTCGACCATGGCCACGAACAGGCGGTTGAAGACCTTCGGATGCCGTGCCAGCGCCGCCGAGAGGATGACGCCGCCCTCGATCTCGGAGCGGACGTCTGCGATCACCTCGGCCAGGTACTTGTCGTCGGTCTGCTGCTCGAGCGTGACGAGCGCCCCGACGACGCTCACGCCGGCCGCGATCATCGTCGCGAACTGGCGGGCGAAGACCTGCAGCGACTTCGGCTTGACCTTCTTGAATGCGCCCGCAGCCCGCCGCCCGCCGGCGACACGCTCGTCGAGCAGCTGCGGCAGGAGGCCGCGCAGCTGCAGCTGCGCGCGCGCCGCCGCCGGGTCGGGCGCGTGGACGACGCCCGAGATCTCGAGCCCTTGCGCGTTGATTGCGTCGTAGGTAAATGCGGTCATGTCGGTTTCCTTGGGTCGAGAGTCTGTCAGCCGGTCGAGGCGTCGAAGGTCGCGCTCTCGGTGAAGAGGAGCTTCCCGGTCGCCGAGCCGTCGCGCACCGTGATCGTCACGAGCTTGACCGGGCGGCTCGGCGGGCGTGCTCGTGCAGCTCGGCGGCGGCCCGGCGGATCAGAGTGCCGATCGCGCAGGCCACGCTCCCGTCAGACCTGCATCCAGTACCCGTTTGGCGTCGGTCGGAGGCGACAGCGAGCGTCGTCGGCACCGCGGCGTAACGCCCCCTGGCGGTAGATCTCCATCTGTTGGTCGGCGAGCGCGCCGGCGGTCGTCGTGCTCTTCGCGCGGTTGACCGCGAGGATCGCCGAGCTGTAGCCGGCGACGATCGCCGAGATGCCGATCGACATCACGACCATCGCGATCAGCATCTCGACGAGGCCGAAGCCCTCTTCGCTCTTCGCCAGGCGGCGCAGCACGGTTCCTAGCCTCCGGAGACCGTGAAGGTCGGCTTGGCGACCTCGACCTTGTTGGGGGTGCCCCACCGCATCTCGCGGTGGCCGGGCAGGGATCGTCGATTCCGCGGACGCGATACCACCACGTTCCAGGCGCGACCGGGAGAGCGCCGACGTGGCGAGTGTCCGCAGGTTTCCGGCCGACGACCAGTCCTGCGGCCGCTTCGCGCTCGGTCCACTGCACGTCGTATGCAGCTGCCGCCGGAGACGGCGTCCAGGCTACCAGCGGGGAGCCGTAGAACGACCGTGGCGCGTCGCTGCCGAGACGAGCTTGCCGTTCGGTGACAGGCCGGTGACATACGGTTGCCGCGCGTCAAGAGGCGCGGGTCGACACTGTCCTTGCAACTCGCCGCGGAAATCGACACACGCCTGCTGCGGGAGTCTGCGCGTCCTGTGCCGTCGGCGGTACGCCGACGACGGTCGCACCGGTACGGCCGTCCAGTGTGCGGCCAGTCGCTGATCCCAGAGGTCGATCGCGCGCGGTTCCGCAGGAAGTCTGCGGGACCGGTGACGTCGCCGGAGGACCACTCCGCCGATCGAAGAGGCGAGAACCGACTCGCTGATCGTCACGGGAGTCTGATCGCCATCCGCCTCTGCGCCCGTCCGCACGCCCGTCGAGCGCGGCGTCATTCGCGTTCGGAGATCGAGCGGGCCTGTCGTGCGAGGCGCGTAGGCCGGACCGCGACGACGACGTGGACGATGTTCACGCAGTCCTTGTCAGTTGCGATGTAGACGTGTGCAGCGGGTAGTTCGTGCCGCTGCCGGGAAGACGAAGCCCGGGACGAGCTGTGGGGCTGAGGGCTGCCCGTTGGCGAGACTGCGGTCCGACACGGCCGTCCAACGGCGCACCTTCTCGGCGCGGTGGGCACGGACCGGCCGTGTGTAGATCGCTCCACGCGCCGTAGGTCACCGCCGGCAGGATTGTCGGCTCGCCGTAGACGCGACTCACGGCGCGCACGCGCCACCAGGTGACCGTCCACCCGGGCGGTCGTGAAACGCGTAGTACTCACGCACGTCGGCGACGTTCGTGATCGTTCGCGATGCACCTTGCCGACTCGCCGGAGACGTCGACGAACCAGAGCTGATAGCCGCTCGCGCCGTCGACCGTCGACCAGCGCAGCATCCCGGCCGGGGGCGCCAGTGCCACATCGGAATGCCCGTTCGGCCCACCCCATGCGGAAGCGGACGGGAGCGCTCCAGTCGGACTGCGAGCCGCCGCGAGTGCGCGTACGCGCCAGAAGAACGACGCCGGGCTCACCCGTGACCACGGCAGTGCGATCGGGACGGCCGCAGTCGGCACGATGCTGTCTTGCTCGACCACACGAGGCCGTTCTCGGCGTCGAAGTCCTTGCTCGTGGACAGTTCGTACTCGTACTTCGTCGCGCCGCGCACAGGCGCCCACGCGAACGAGGGCGTCCGTGTGAAGGTTGGCATTGCGGCGCTCGCCGTTTGCCGGTGGTCACCGAGTTCGCTGGAACGTCTGCAGTCCGGACGGCTCGGCGAGCTTCGGCCCGTTGCGGCGGAACGCCACCGGAATGACGGCGGGCGATGCCGAGCACGGCGCCGTATAGGTCAGGAGGCGCAGGCGCCGAAGACGGCGGAGCCCGCCCTTGACGCCGCGATGATCGTTGGAGTTCATCTCGACGTTGTCTGCCTTTCTCTGGATCGGATTCATGAGTTGCCGCCCTGGCTCGCAGCGGCCCTCGTGAAGAGGAGCCGGTACTGGATCCCGGTCGCCGTGTTGGCGAGCTTCAGCGGGTGGCCCTTGCGGACGCGCAGCGACTGCTTGCTGCCGGCGAAGCGGCCGCCGACCGCCTCGATGCGCACGGACTTCGGCGTGACGGCCAGGAGGCGGAACTGCGCGTCGCCGACGGTGAATACCTGATGCAGCCCGACGACCTGCCGCTGTCCGTTCGTCCAGATCACGGCCGCCGTCGGCGTGGCCGGCGTGAAGGGCACGAGCTTGGCGCGGGGCGATTTCGAGTGACCCGTGCGCACGGCGTGCGCCGCGAGCCGGTCTCGTCGCCGCGGGAGCGGACGAGGAGGCGACCACGGCGCTCGCGCGAACGAGCGGCACGAACGGGTCCTTGGCCTCCAGCCGTCGGATCAGGCGCAGGCGCTTCGCCTCCGTCGCCGTGAGCGGCGTGCTGCCGGCTGCGGACACGGCCGGGCTCGTCGGCGTCGCGAGCGAGGTCGAGACGGGGGTCGAGGACGAGCTCGAGCTCTTCACGATCTTCGGCAGCTCGAAGGCGAGCAGGGCGATGAGCACCACGACGAGGCCGGCGAGAAGGATCATCTTGCGCTTCTCCGCGCCGTCGCGTGCGGCCGCACGGCGGCCGCTCATGTGAGTCTCGATAACGGACATCAGGGCGTCCCTCCTGCGGCACTCGCAGAGACCGAGGTCGAAGGAGCCTCGTCCGTCGGCGCGGCCGTGGGCGCCGCAGCACCGGCCGAGCCGCTGTACGTGAAGACGTTCAGGTGGATCGTCGCCGCGAGCTGCGGCAGCTGATCCTCGCCGGCGGCCAGGCTGACCGAGTCGACGCTGAACAGCCGGCCGGAGGCGTGCGGGCGCGAGCCCGAGAAGCCCGCCTGCGTGCGCAGGTGCTTCAGGAACCGCTGGACGGCGAAGTAGCGCCCCGTGACGAGCACATCCATCGGCACCGTCGAGTAGCCGGACTGCGCGGTCGCGGCCTGGGGCGTGAGCGAGTCGAACCGCACGCCTGTCTGACGCGCCGTGCGCTGGAGCTGCCGCAGCACGCTCGCCATCGCGGCACGCCGCGGCATCGCGAGCGCGAGCATCGCGGGCGACGTGCTACCCGAGTGAACCGCGTTTCCGTGCAGGGCCGCGAGCTGCGTCTGCGCGTCGGCGATCCGGCTGTCGAGCTCGGCCGCCTTCGTGTGCTGCGGCGAGACGAGGCCGAACCAGCCGACGAGCGCGACTGCCACGACGGCGGCCGCACCAAGGGCTGCGACGACCTTCGGAGTCAACCTGTTCTTATCAGCCGTTCCCTCCCGTGGTGCGCGCGTTGGCGACGATCGTGAATTGCATGACCTTCTTGCCGGCGACGTCGGCCCGGAGCATCGACTGGAGCGACACGTCGGAGAGCGCCGGGATGAGCGCGAGCCGGTCGAGGACGAGCGCGACCGCGTCCTGCGAGAGCGCGTTCCCGGTTGCCGTGAGCGTCGCTCCGGCGGGGCTCGCAGCTGCGGCGCCGGACGAGCTGAGCCCGTTCGACGTCACGACGGCGCTGCCCGTGCTCTCGCTCGTGGGGGCGGCGCTCGTCGCGCCCGGCGTCACCTGAAGCGTGTCGAGCCAAACGCCGGGTGGCAGCACGCGCGCGACCTGGTCGAGCAGCGTGTCCCACGCCGCGCGTCCGGATGCCGCAGTCGTGAACGCGGCGAGGTGCGACTGCGCCTGCGTTGCGATCGCTGCCGAGGCGGAGGCCGCCGCCTGCTTCTGTGCGACCTGCGTCTCCAGCCGGTCGAGAGTCGCGCGCCGGTCGCTCACGTTGGAGCGTCCCTGCACGAACCCGACCGCGAGGAGCACGGCGACCAGGACGAGGGCGGCGCCTGCCGCGGCCGCGATCCCGTTCCTCGACCGCACGCGGGTCTCGGCAACGTCCTGCCGCTGCTCGACGCGTGGTGCCGGAAGAAGGTTGACGCCGCGCGACTCAGCGTCGATCCCGAGCCCGATTGCCACCGCAAGCGACGCGAGGTCGTCACGAGTGCCGACCGTGCCGTCGATCTGCACGCCGGCCAGCGGATCGGCGCGCCGGACACGCACGCGCGTCAGGCGCTCGAGCTCCTCGGCAAGGCCGCGGAGCTTCGTCGTGCCGCCCGTGAGGAGCACGGTCGAGATCGCGAGCGAGCCGGGCTGGCTCTGGTAGAACCGCAGCGAGGCGATCGAGCTCCCGGGCGAGCGTCTGCAGCTCGCGGGACAGTGCCGTGCGCGCAGGACCGAGGCGCGGATCGTCTTCGTGCGGCGCGTCGTCGCCGAGGTCGACCGCGAGCTTCAGCTGCGCCGGCCTCGTCGGCGCTCAGGCCGAGGTCGCGCGCGATCGCGTCCTCGAGATTCGCGCCGCCCCACTCGACGACGCGCGTGAAGTCGCAGACGGTGCCGTCGGAGATCGCGAGGGTCGTGCGGTCGTGGCCGATCGTCACCGCGACGACTGCGGCCTGGCTCGTCGCGCTCGCTCGCAGGAGCGACGGCGCGCAGCAGGGCGAAGGCCTCCAGATCGACGGCCGCGACCTCGATGCCCGCCTGCTCGCAGGCCGCGACATAGCGGTCGATCGAGTCGCGGTACGCGGCGGCGAGGACGACGCGGCACACGTGCTGCCCCGCCTCGTTGACGCCCTCGGAGACGACGTGGTAGTCGAGCACCGCCTCGTCCGGCGGGATCGAGAGCTCCTCGTGCGCGCGGAAGCGGATCGCGTTCGCGAGCTGCCGCTCGCCCTCGATCCCCTCCAGCTCGAACGAGCGCACGCCGATCCGGTTCGTGGCGACGCCGAGGTGCACGCCGCGCCGGGGAAGCTTGTGGGTGCGGAAGAGCTCGGCGAGCGCCGACGAAAGAGCGGGGATGTCCCGCACCTCGCCGGCGACGACGACGCCGGGCTCGAGCGGGACGCGCGCGAGCTGCACGAGCTTCGCCTGGCCACCGTCGTTGACGACGCGCGAGGCCGCGACCTGGGAGGCGCCGATCTTGAGGCCGACGATCTCCTGCTTCCGCTGGCGAGTGCTCGGCCGCCGGACGAGGCCCGACAGCTTGATCTCCTTCTTCATGTCCATGTGTCGCTACACCTCCGCGGCGAGCCGCAGGCCGTTCTTCGATGGGGTCTCGGTCTGGGCGGCGGCGCCGTTGGCTGCCGCCGAAGTCAGGTGCGTGATGCCGGAGCGCTCGAGCGTCCCGCGGAGCTGGTCGGGCCGCGACGAGCGCGAGAACGCCATCTCGGGCGTGATCACGCGGTGGCGCACGAGGTCGGCGAGGGACTGCTCCATCGTCTGCATCCCGCGCGAGGTGCTCGTCTGCATCACCGAGTAGATCTGCTCGACCTTGGCCTGGCGGATCAGGTTGCGGACGGCGTCGTCCGGGATGAGGACCTCGAGCGCGGCTCTCCGGCCGTGGCCGTCGGCGGTCGGGACGAGGGTCTGCGTGACGACGCCTTGCAGCGTCGAGGCGAGCTGGACGCGGACCTGGCCCTGCTGCTCGGCCGGGAAGACGTCGATGACGCGGTCGATCGTGCTCGGCGCGCTCTGGGTGTGCAGCGTCGCGAACACGAGGTGGCCGGTCTCGGCGGCGGTGAGCGCGGTGGCGACCGTCTCCAGGTCGCGCATCTCGCCGACGAGGATCACGTCGGGGTCCTGGCGGAGCGCGGCGCGCAGGCCTTCGGCGAAGGTCGTCGCGTCCTGGCCGATCTCGCGCTGGTTGACGATGCAGCTGCCGTGCGAGTGCAGGAACTCGATCGGGTCCTCGATCGTGAGGATGTGCTCGTGCCGGCTGCGGTTGATGTGGTGGAGCAGCGCCGCGAGCGTCGTCGACTTGCCCGAGCCGGTCGGCCCGGTGACGAGCACGAGGCCGCGCGGCTTGTCGGCGAGCTCGTGAGCCGTGCGGGGAGGCCGAGCTGCTCGAGCGACTTGATCTCGTCCGGGATGAGGCGGAAGGCGGCGCCGACGGCGCCGCGCTGAAAGTAGGTGTTGACGCGGAAGCGCGCGAGCCCGGGAATCGAGTGCGAGAAGTCGATCTGCCGGCGCGTCTCGAGCGTCTTCTGCTGCTCGGTCGAGAGGATCCGGTACACGAGCGTCCGGATCTCCTCCGGCTGCAGCGCCTCGTGATCCGGCAGGCGCTCGAGGCGGCCGTTGACGCGGATCACCGCCGGCGACCCCGACCGTCAGGTGGAGGTCCGACGCGCTGCGCTCGACCATGACGGTGAGCAGATCGTCGATCGAGTGAAGTTCGTTGGTCACAGGGGTCTGCCTTTCGAGGGTCGGAGCTGCGTTGCGAGGGCGGAGGAGGGGCGCGGTTGCCCGCGCCCCTCCGTCTGCAGCGGTTCGTCGCTGAGCTACGTAGCAGCGCTGGCCGGCGAGCGTCGCGCTCGTGACCGCCGGCGCCGGGGCCAGTCGACGTTGTGCCAGGCGGTCGCCGCCGACGTGGCGCTGAGCAGTAGCCTGCCGCACGTCGGCGGATGCAGTGAGCGTCGACGCCCGGTCGTAGCTGGTCGCAGCGACCTTGAGGCCGACGTCGCTGCGCGAGCCGGCGTCGGCAGCGACCGTCGGTCATGCCGGCGTAGCGTGTTGTGTGTCGGCGTAGTACGCCTCGGCCGACGGCAGCGGCGGCGCGAACGTTCGGCCTGCGCAGCCGTCTCGTTGGCGCGATCCTTGAAGCCGAGGTACGACGGGACTGCGATCGCGAGCAGGATCCCGATGATGACGATGACGACGAGGAGCTCGATGAGCGTGAAGCCCTCCTCGCGAGCGAGCCGCTCACGAATGCGTGCCATGTAGTTCTCCTTCGGTTGGTTGATGAGCACGTCCCCAGTCTCCGGCTCGGCCGCGGCGACCGCCCTGCCAGGACCGGGCAACCCACCCACCACTCGGTCTAGGTCCGACGCGGACCCCACCCGGCTCCGCCGAGGCGTCAGGTCGGCAGACGCGCGACGGCTCCTCGACCGCGACGGATCCGCTCAGCCACCTCGGCCACGCCGTCGACCCACATCGTCCGCGATGCCCTCCTCGACGCGCGCGCTCGATCTCCTCGCGCGGCGCCTTCGACGGCGACGCCAGCCGAGGCGCTCGCTCATGCGAGGAGCTGGAGACGCATCCGCCGCGGTAGCCCGTGCTGCCGCAGCGCCGGCGCACCGGCGGCAGCGACGGCTCCGGAGCGGCCGCGGCCTCGGCGGCCAGGTCAGGTCGGGCAGACGCGGGCGAGCTCTTCGACCGACGTGGTGCCGGCAGCCACCTTGGCCACGCCGTCGTCCCACATCGTCCGCATGCCCTCTCGACGGCGGCGCGCTCGATCTCCTCGCGCGGCGCCTTCGACGCGGCGAGCTGCTCGAGGCTGCTCGCTCATCGCGAGGAGCTGGAAGACGCCGACCCGGCCGCGGTAGCCGGTGCTGCCGCAGCGGGCGCACCCGCGGCGGCGGCGGAAGACGGCGCCCGCGAGGCCGGCCGCGGCTCCTCGCTCACGCGGAGCCCGAGCAGCTCCTCGCGCGTCGACCGTGTACGGCTCGGCGCAGTGCGCGCACAGCTTCCGGGCGAGCCGCTGCGCCAGCACGGCCGACACGGCGGCGCCGGTCAGGAACGGCTCGACACCCATCTCGTTCAGCCGCGTGATCGCGGAAGGGGCGTCGTTCGTGTGCAGGGTCGAGAGCACGAGGTGCCCGGTCAGCGCGGCCTCGATCGAGATGCGGGCGGTCTCGCTGTCGCGGATCTCGCCGACCATGATCACGTCGGGGTCGGAGCGGACGATCGAGCGCAGCGCGGTCGCGAACGTCAGACCGGCGCGCGAGGTTGATCTGCACCTGGTTGATGCCGTCGAGCCGGTACTCGACCGGGTCCTCGACGGTGATGATGTTGATCTCCGGCTTGTTGATCGCAGCCAGGCCGGCGTACAGCGTCGTCGACTTGCCCGATCCCGTCGGGCCGGTGACGAGCAGCGCGCCGGTCGGGCGCTCGAGGATGCGCGACATCCGGTCGCTCATCTCGTGGAGAGCCCGAGCGAGCTCGAGCGTCGGCAGTTCGCGCGACTTGTCGAGCAGACGCATCGTCACGGCCTCGCCGTCGACGGTCGGCAGCGTCGCGACACGGATGTCGAGCATGCGCCCGGCGGCGGCGGCGTTCAGCGACATCCGTCCGTCCTGCGGCTTGCGCCGTTCGGCGATGTCGAGCTTGGCCAGCACCTTGAGGCGCGTCGTGAAGCCGGACGCGAGCCGCTTCGGGACGCGATGGGCGACGTGGAGGACGCCGTCGATCCGATAGCGGACGACGAGCTCCTTCCTCGTGCGGCTCGACGTGGACGTCGCTCGCGCCGTCCTCGGCGGCCTCGAAGATCATCGAGTTGACGAGGCGGACGAGCGGCGCGTCCGAGACGCCGTCGTCGGCCTCGAGGTCGTCCTGCTCCGCCTCCTCGCTCTCGAGCGTGACCATCTCGTCGAACTCGGCGTTCATGGCGCCCGCGGCGCGCGCGAGCCGCGCGCAGCTCGGCGAGGATGTCTTCCTCTGCCGCGACGTGGAACTCGACCGCGAGCCGCGTCGCGAGCCGCAGCTCGTCGAGCGCCCGGACGTCGTGCGGATTCGGCGACCGCGACCTTGAGAGCGCCTGCCGTCTGCCGCGAACGGGATCGCGACGACCCGGGTGAGCACCGGAAGGGCGATCGCCCGTACCGCGTCGGGGTCGACGCCGACGACGGGGAGGTCGACCGGCGGCAGCTCCTGGCCTTCGTCCAGCGAGCGCCGGCGAAAACTCGGCGCGTCGTCCAGGTCGTCGACGGAGTCGCAGCTCGGGCTCGACTCTCAGCTCGCTCGCCGCCATCAGTGCAGCAAGCCCGAGGTAGGCGTCGAGGAGCGTCGAGCCGGCGAAGAGCGCGACGACGGCGCCGAAGGCGAGGAAGGGGCCGAACGGGATCTTCATCTTCCGGGCCGCGCTGCCGTGCCGCACGAACAGCACGGCCGAAGGCACGAGCGCGGCGACCGTCCCGACCATCAGCGCGACCGGCACCGTGCGCCCGAGCGCGACGCCGAGCAGCAGGGCCAGCTTGACGTCGCCCATCCCCATGCCGCCGGGATAGGCGAGCGCGGCCAGGAAGAGGAACAGCGCGGCGCCGAGCCCCGCGGCCGCCCACTCCACCGACGGGTGGAGGAGCGTGTTCGCCGCGAGCACGACGGCCGCGGCAGGCAGGACGATGCGGTTCGGGATGATGCGCCGCTCGAAGTCGGTCGCGGAGATCGTCGACGAGCGTTGCGCAGAAGAAGGAGGCAACTGCGGCATCCCACGTGATGCCGAAGCGGAGCACGCAGCCGGCGATCAGGAGCGCCGGTCGTCGCCTCGACGAGCGGGTACCGCCACGGGATCGCCGTCCCGCAGTGGCGGCAGCGCCCGCGCAGCAGCGCGAACGAGAGCAGCGGCAGGTTGTCGTACCACGCGAGCGGGGTCGCGCAGGCCATGCAGGCCGAGCCGGGGCTGACGACGGAGCGGCCGCAGCGGGATCCGGGCGGCGACGACGTTCAGGAAGCTTCCGAACGCGAGGCCGGGCAGGAACGCGATCGCGGCGAGCGTGACGCTCCATCTCAGGACGGCCTGCTGTTCCGGAGGACGATGTTGTCGGTCAGGACGAAGCGCTGCTTGCGCGTCTGCCGGCGTCGTGTCGACCGCGAGCGACACCGACAGCGTCGCGCGCGGCGGCCGCGCGCTCGACGCGCTGTAGACGGGCGTGTCCTGCGGATACTGTCCCGCCTGGCCGCCGCTGCAGCCGGTGAAGCTCGTCGCCGTCGTCGCCGGTGCACGTGACGACGCCGGACGAGCCGAAGGCGATCGTGTTCGCGCCCGCGTTGAAGTTCGACGTGCTCGGCGACGTCGATCGTCGCGCTCGGGAGCGTCAGCGGGTTGTCCGTGAGCTGGTCGGCCCGGCGTCGACGTACGAGGTGCCGGACGTGACGTTCTTCGAGCAGGCGCAGGCCGTCGCCGTCGCGGCCGTACACGTTGTACGAGGTCGCTCCCGGGTAGGCCGACCAGCTGACGGTGATCTGTGTTGCGTGAGCCGTGATGAGATCGTCACCGACGCGACGTCCCGGGACCTCGACGCCGCCGGCGAGCACCGCCGTGACGTCGTACGAGTAGGTTCCCGCCGCCAGTGTCCCGCCGGTCGTCGCCGAGGAGCGTCGCGGCCGGAACGCGAGCTGGCGTTGAAGATCTTGCCGGCGGTGACGCTCGGCGTCGACGTTGTCCACGAGGTTCGACGCCCACTGCGTCCCGGTGCCCGAGCACGCGTAGCCGGTGTAGCGCCAGAGCGTGTACGGCTGCGCGCGGCGACCGGCGGTGTGGCGCCGTTCTTGTCCTTCGTGCACCACGTCACGGTCGTGGCGCTCCGCCGGCGGTCGGGCAGTAGCTGCCGAGCGTGATCGTGATCGACGAGGCCGGGTAGCCGCTGGTCGGCGTCGACCGTCGCTCGCGCAGTGGATCTCGCGGCGAAGCTTGTCGAGCGCCGAGCCGCGCGTGCTGCTGCGCCTGGATGCGGTTCGTCTGGTCGCCGTCTGCGGAGTGAGCCCGCACGCGAAGAGCTGCGTCGAGCGCCGCGAGGACGATCCCGAGGATCGCGAGCACGACGAGCATCTCGATGAGGGTGAAGCCGTCCTCGGCGAGCCGGCTAGACGCCGTGCGCGAGCCTGCATCAGACCACGCGCAGCGGTGTCGGCAGCCGGCGAGCGCGAGGCGTCGTCGAGGCCGTCCGGCGCGAGCTCCTCGGCCGCCGGCGCTGCGCTCCTCGGCGGCCGCGCTCTTCTTGAGCGCGCGCTCGAGCGCGATCATGAAGTCGTGCCGGTTGGGCGCGGCCGGCGCCGCGGTCTCCTCGTCGACCTCGCCGCCGACGACGAGGTCGATCAGCGCCTGCGTGAGCGTCTGCATGTGGAAGAACGCGCCCTCGGCGATCGCCTCGGGGATCTCCTCGGGCCTGTTCTCGCGGATCAGCTCCTGCGATCGCGGCTGTTCGCGACCATCACCTCGACCGCGGCGACGCGGCCGCCGCCGATGCTGCGGCAGCAGCCGCTGGCTGACGACGCCGCTGAGCACGCCGGCGAGGATCGAGCGCACCTGCGGCTGCTTGACCGCCGGGAAGAACTCGACCAGGCGGCCGAGCGTCTCGGCCGCGTCGAGCGTGTGCATCGTCGAGAGCACGAGATGGCCGGACTCGGCGGCCTGGAGCGCCGTCTCGGCGGTCTCGCTGTCGCGCAGCTCGCCGATCAGGATCACGTCCGGGTCCTGCCGCAGCACGCGCCGGAGCGCCTCGTCGAACGAGTCGGTGTCGAGCCCGACCTCGCGCTGGTTGACGATGCAGCGCTCGTCCGTCGTGGAGGATCTCGATCGGGTCCTCGATCGTGACGATGTGCTGCCGGCGCGTCCGGTTGATGTGCCCGATCATCGAGGCGAGCGTCGTCGTCTTGCCGACGCCCGTGGCGCCGGTGACGAGGATCGAGGCCGCGGTGCTGCTCGGCGAGCCGCCGGACGCCGGCGGGCAGCCCGAGCTCGTCGAAGTCGGGCACCTCGCTCGGGATCACGCGGAACGCGAACGAGATCTCGCCGCGCTGCCGGAACGCGTTGACGCGGAAGCGCGGCAGGCCGGCGGCCTGGTAGGCGGTGTCGAGCTCGCCGGTCTCGTGGAAGGCGGCGAGCCGCTTCGGATCGGAGGCGCCGACCGACTCGAGCGAACTCCTCGAGCCGCGGCCGGATCGAGCGGCGCCCAGCCTTCGAGCGCGCTCAGCTGCGCCGTCGCGGCGGACGATCGGCGGCTGGCCGACCTTCAGGTGGAGGTCGCTCGCGTCCGCGTCGACGGCGCTGCGAAGCAGGCTGTTCAGATCCATGGCGGAACTCCATCGGCAGAATCTGCCGTGTCGAGGCGATCGGCTCATGTCAGCCGCCTCCGTAGTTCCGCGGCGACAGGAGCGTCGGCTTCGGCGGGTCGCTGATGATCCCGCCGCCTCCGGACGGCGCGAACAGGACCGGCGGGAAGATCAAGTCGTTGCTCTGGCCGGCGAACACGCCGTCGTAGACGCTGATCATCGGCCCCTGCATCGTCGAGGTCGTCTCGTTCCGTGATCGCGTGGTTCGCGATCAGGGCGCCCTGGAAGCCCGCGCTCTTCAGCTGGATTCCGTCGCCGGGGTCGAAGTCGCTGCCTTGCCCCTGCGCGTTCGCCGGCGCCGCCGAGCCGTCGGCGACGATCACGAGCGCGGACTGATCGGGATCCCAGGGCGACGTCGCGGTGAAGTCGCACGCGCCGGTGTAGCCGGGATGGGTCGCGCAGATCGTGTCGTTCTTCATCCCGAACGTCCCCGAGGCGACGATCGTCGCCTCGCCCGTGTATCGGGCGGTGCCGCCCGGCGCGATGTGATGCTGCCGTCGATGAAGATCGTCCCCTTGACCGTCAGCAGTTTCGTGGCGTTGTCCCAGGAGAGCTCGCCGAGGATCGTCGAGCCCGCCATCGACTTGCACGTGTAGGAGGCGCCGGGCGTCAGGTTGATCACCGTGGTCGGAGTCGCGCTCCAGTTGATCGAGTTGTCCGGGACTCCGCTTGCGGTGTCGAACTTCGGCGGCGAGCCCGTCGACGTGGTGCAGGGCGACGAACGGCCCGAGATCGGCGTTCTGGTACCAGTAGCCCATGTTGCTCGGGTTGTCCGGTGGCCCGGCGAGCGGGCCGGCCGGAGCGATCGTTCCGCCGAAGGGCGCGCAACAGGTGAGCTTCGGGATGAAGGAGATGAACGGCGGCGGGCCCGGCGGGATGACGTTGTCGTGGACCGTCGCGAAGATCTCGTCGGCGTCCCAGTCGGCGTGTCGACGGGCCGCAGTTGTGCAGCGCCGGGGTCTTCTTCGAAGAGCACTGGTGCACGACGTGGAGCTCGGCGATCCGCGGGTCGCTGCCTCCGGTGAGGCCGATCTGGTTCTGCGGGCTCTTCAGGTAGAGGTCGCGGCCGATCGCGGCCTTCTGTGCAGCTCCGTCGACCACGGCCGTGGATTCCAGGTGCAGGTCGCGCGTCGACGTACAGCGGCGCCTTGACGTGCACCGAGTTCTCGAACCACATGTCGCCGCCGGAGTAGAGGAAGTTCAGCGGCCCGGTGCCGCTCGCCGGCGACGTCGGTGGGATGACGACCGGGACAACGGCAGTCGCCGTGCGGCTGACCGCCGCGGCGCCCGGCCCGGTTGGATTCCGCACTGCGCCGGTTGACGTGAGCCGCCACTCGTACTTCCACGGAGCTAGTCGGAGTCGAGACCAGCGGACCCGGCCAGCGTCCCGCTCCAGGTGACGCAGTTGTCCACCGGCGCCGTGCAGCTGCCGTCCCGTACACGGTCTGGCGCGGGGGCAGCAAGGTCGAGATCGCCCGGAAACGCGCCGACGGTTCCGCGGTCGTAGTTCTCGACCAGGACGGCGAGCGCGTTGTTGATCCCGGACTCGGCCAGGCTGTACGCCTTCTGGCCCGCATTGGTGCGGTGCGCGTCGCGGGCGCCGGCGGCGTGAAGAAGATCACCGTCGTCAGGCTGATCGTCAGCACGAGCATGGTGAGCATCGCGAGGACGAGCGCGATGCCCTCCTCGTCGCGAAGCAGGCGGCGCCATGCCGCGCGGACGCGGCGAACGTCCTGAGTCTTCGGGAGCATGTCGACCAGGGTGTCTACGCGGCCGCCTCACCGACTCACCAATCGGGCTAGTCGGAGCCACCAGTCCCGGTGGGCCGGGCGGAGCCCGGAGGTCCGGAGTAGCCGGCTGGTCGGGGGCGCGCGCCATGCGCTCTGAGATCTTCGGCGTCGTACGATTCGCGCCAGATGGCGCGCTTCGGAGAGCATGCGGTGTGGTTCGCCTTCACGTCGGACCGGTTCGACCGCTCGTCAGATCTGCCTCCTGAGGCAAACGCCGGCAATCGGCTCTACGGGCGAGATGTTGCGTCGTTCATCACCGCCGGGCTGACCGAGCGCGGGCTCGACGCCTCGTTCTTCGACGAGGACTGGGGCTGGCAAGCCCACGGCAAACGTCGCGGACGAGTCGGTACTCGAGATCTCGATCTACCACAACCCGGATGGGAACCGGGCCACGGAGGATGACTGGGTGCTGATGCTGCGGTCGCTCCGCAAGGAACGCAAGCTGGGGATACCGCGGTTTCGCGAGATCGAGGTCGACGCCGATGCGGTCTCGACGCTGGAGGATGTCTTTCGCGAGGCCGGGGTCGCGCTGAGACGAACGCCACGCCACTAGAAAGGGCGGCGCCGTCGGTTACCGCGAAAATGGGCCGCGCAAGACCGAAGTCGCAAAACGCGAAGTCATGTCGCGCCCGGCGGTCGGCAAACTCCTACGCGAACGCTGGCTCGCATCGTCGTTCAAGCGCCCATCATTTCGTCTCGCAACACGCGCGGCCGCAGCCTCGACTACCGCGACGTCGGCGACACTCCGCGCCACGTCACACGCGCCGAAATCACCACGGCCGGCGAGCGGCTCTCGCTGCACTCGCTCCGCCACGGCTTCGCCTCGCTGCTGATCGCGCACGGGCTTCAACGTCGTCTTCGTCAAGCCGCCAACTCGGACACGCCAACCCGAACATCACCCTCCGCGTCTACGCCCACCCTCTACGCCCGCGCAGACCACGCCCGCCGCGCCGCACTCGACGCGAGCCACGTCGCACTCACGATTCAGCTAGGTAACGCCCTCGCGGGTGGTAACGGCTAGCCCGGGATCACTGGTGATGGTTCTCGCCATTGAAGAACGCGGTGCCTGAACCGACCTGCCTGTACACGGCGGTGAAGGTGTGCGGATCCCCAGGGGGCAGGCCGGTGATAAGCGACGTCGCACTCGCCCGGATTGGGTCGTTGCCAAACACTCGGAGCGAATTCGCATCGTCACCAAGTAGATGAAGGCGGCCGTAGGCGGGTCCACCGGCAGTTGACGGCGACTGACATGAAACCGGCGGCTGCCCGGTGCTGCCGTCTATCTGCGCCGTCAAAATCACGATCGCCTGGGCGCCTGTCGGTCGCCGTCACCGATGGCCCGGCGAGCGTTAGCCCGTGTTGGAAGCACGCAGGTCGTCGGGGACAGTCGGCGTCACAGTGCCTCAGCCAGCGTCCCGCACAGTGGCGGAGACGGCTCCGGCTGCCGCCGCCCGGGCCGGTCGGGCCGGGGACCCTGTCGGGCCTGTCGGGCCGTCGGCCCGGTCGGACCGGTGGCGCCGGTCGCGGACCAGTGCGCGTGACCGGTCGCCCCGTCGCGCCGGTGGCGCCGGTCGCACCCGTCGGCGCCGGTGGCACCCGTCGCGCCGATGGGCCTTGTCGGGCCGGTCGGACCCGTCGGGCCGGTCGCGCCAGTCGCGCCGGGACTCCGGTCGAGCCAGTCGCCCGACCGTCCGTGGGACCAGTCGGGCCTGCGGCCCAGTCGCCAGTTGCACCGGTCGCGCCCGTGGCGCCGCTCGCGCCAGTCGCGCCCGGTGGCGCCCGTGGCTCCGGTCGCGCCCGTTGGACCGGTCGCACCGGTCGCGCCCGTCGCACCGGTCGCACCGGCCGTCGGCTCCGGTGGCACCGGTCGCGCCGGTCGCGCCGGTCGCTCCTGTGGCGTCCGGTCGCTCCCGTGGCACCGGTAGCGCCGGTGGCGCCGGTGGCACCTGTCGGCGCCGGTCGCGCCCGTGGCACCAGTCGCTCCGGTCGCGCCCGTCGCGCCAGTCGGTACCGGTCGCGCCCGTGGCACCGGTCGGGCCGGTCGCGCCGGTCCCGTCGGCCCGGTCGCGCCCGTGGCGCCGGTCGCACCGGTCGCACCGGTCGGGCCGTGGCCCGGTCGCACCTGTTGCGCCGGTCGGACCGGTTGCGCCGGCGGCACCGTGTTGCGCCCGTCGCGCCGGTCGCGCCAGTCGGCACCTGTCGCGCCCGTGGCACCGTGTCGCGCCCGGTCGCACCGGCAGGCACCGGTGGCACCGGTCGGCGCCTGTCGGCACCGGTCGGCACCAGTCGCACCAGTCGCACTCGCCGGTCGCGACCCAGTCGCGCCCGTGGCACCCGTCGGCAGCCGCGTGGCACCAGTCGCACCCGTCGCACCGGTCGCACCCGTCGCACCCGGTCGCGCCCGTCGGCGCCAGTCGCACCCGTCGCTCCGGTTGCACCGGTGGCCCCGGTCGGCCCGGTCGGGCCGGTCGCACCGGCTGGCGCCGGTCGCGCCCGTGGCCCCGGTCGCTCCGTCGGTCGTCGCCCAGTCGGGCCAGTCGGCACCGGTCGGCCCTGCGGCGCCGTTGCCGCCCGCAGCCGCCGGACCCGCCGGCCCGGTTGCCGCCGGCCGGGCCTGCGAGCCGGTTGCTCCTGCCGGACCCTGCGGGCCTGCGGCTCCCCAGGCCGGCCGACCGCGGTGCCCGGGGGCCAGGCGACCGACGCTCGTTCTTGTGGCAGGGACCCTCGCGCAGCTTCAGGTCACGCCGCGTCTCGGAGTCGCCGGTCAACTCGATGCACGCGATGTACGTGACCTTCGCGCCGACCGGGGCGGCGGTGACGGCGCTCGGAGCGCAGAGCGCGAGCAGGCCGACGCTCGAGGATGCGACTAATCAGCCAACGCCGCAGAGCGTTCGGCGCGCCCACCGGTCCCCTCTCTTTCACGCGGATGCATAGGCGCGCGCGGCCTACAAGGCAAACGCACCCTTGTCCGAGGGATCGAACCGATGCCCCTCGCGCCGACCTCAGGCCGTGGCGCCCATGTGGAAACGGTGTCGGCCGCGCATCTTCATGCTCGCGATCTGCTCCGCCTTCCCGGCGCGTCTCCGGCCGTCGCTGCCGACGCGCCGGCCGGCGCTCGCCCCAACGCAGCCGTACCTGGCGGCGATCGGGCGCCCGGCGGCGCTTCCCTCGCTCCGGCGAGTGACGGTGGCGGTCGTCGAAGCGGGTGTCGACGGCAACCATCCCGATCTCGCGGGACGGATCGTCGGCGCGCGTCGCTTCGGCGGCGGCGATCCGCTGTTCCCCGCGAGCCCGCACGGCACGGCAGTCGCAGGCCTGATCGCAGCGATCGACGGCAACGGGCAGGGCATCGACGGCATCGCGCCGAACGCGAGGCTGCTCGTTGCGGGGACGTCGTTCGACCCTCTCTCGATTGCGCAGCGCGATCAGGTGGGCGGCCGACCGTCATGCGCGCGTGATCAACCTCTCCCTCGCCGGTCTCGGTCCGGTGCCGGGCTACGAGGAGGCGGTCGACTACGCACTGGCCCGTGGCGCGCTCGTCGTCGCGGCGGCCGGGAACTGCTTCGACGGGAACTTCGCGCGCTGCACGCCGCCCGGCGCCGAGCAAGCGCCCTGCGTGGCTGCCGCACGTGCTTACCGTCGGCGCGACGGCCGCCGACGGATCGCCGTCGCGCTTCTCGATCCCGAGCTCGCGCTGGGTCGATCTCGCGGCGCCCGGCGAGCTCGTCACGACGCTCTGGCCGACCCGGAACAACCCATATTCCGCGACGCCCGACTGCCCGTTTGTCGGCACCACCGGCTGCTACTCGACAGGCCGGGCCATCGGACGCAGCGTGGGGGCCGAGCGGGACGTCGTTCGCGACGGCGATGGTCTCCGCCGCGGCCGCGATCCTCTTCGGCGCCGATCCGACTCCGCCCCGAGCAGGTCGAGTCCTTGCTCCGGGAAACGGCTCGACCGGTCGCCGATCCGCGACACCAGGCGGGGGCCGGAGTCATCGACGTCGAGGCGGCCCTCGAGCGCGTGCGCCGAGATCGATTCCACAAGCGGATTACGCGGAGCCGAACGACCGAGCTTCCGCCGCGGCTCGAATTCGGCCGCCAGGCATCCGGGCGACGCTCGACTGGCGCGACGACCCCGTGGACGTGTACCGGCTGACGCTCCGACGTGGCGACACGGTCGTCGTCCAGTCGCAGCGCGCCGGGTGCGACGGTCTCGATCAGCGCGCGCGGCTACGCCTCTTCGGCACCTCGCGGGCGAGGGCTCCGCTACCTCGCACGCGACCGGGCCGTACCTGCTGCGGCTCGCTGCGACCGTCGGCTCGCGGGTCAGGTTCTCGGGTAACGGTGCATCGAGCGTGATGCCGACGTAAAGCCCCCGGAGCGGGGCGCTCCTAAACGACGCCGATCCGGACGACCTAGCAGCGGGCAGCTCAAAGAGCACAGCGTGATACATGGATCACCGGGAGCATCCCCCTCAGGCGGCGAAGGCCTCGATCCAGTCGAGGTTCTTGCCCGCAGAGCAACGCGGCGCCGGCCGGCGCAACGACCTGCACGGGCGGCGGTCGCGGCGCGCGCCGAAGACGAGCGGGCCGAGGACCGAACTGGACGCCTCCGCTCCCGGGCGGAGCTCCGCGCCCGTCGTAGCGGAGCACGAATCGGTGCCTTCCGGCTCGCGAGCTCGTTCGCGCCGAGCGGCGTCGCCTAGCCCGTCGGCTCAGCCGGTCGCGCGCGTCCGCGACCGCGATGCCGTCGACGATAGAGGCGGACCCGGTCCCGGAAAGAGCCGCCGAGCCAGAAGCCGTACCGGCCGGCTGCGCGGCACCGTGAACACGGTCGAAGAGCTCCCGCGCTCTTTCTCGGGTACAGACGTGGCCGTCGGAGTCGCCTGCCAGGCCGACGGGTGGCGGCGGCGACCGCTAGAGCCGACGACGATGCGCCGGGTCGCGCGGCGGAGCGGCCAGCCGGCCCGACGGCCCGCGAGGGCAGCCGAGCCGCAAGACTTCGCTGCAGGACGGGACCGCGCCCGGCTGGACGGCGTCGCCCGAGCGGAGGTGCTCGAGGATCCGCGCGGTATGTGTCCGGCCGCTGCCAGACGTCGTAGTACCGGCCCCGCCGAGACCAGGCGGTAGACCGAGGGCGGCCGGCTCTCGATCGGCGAGCGCGCGAGGACGAGTGTCCTGTAGACGAGGATCCCGGCGAGCTGGAACTGGTCGAGGTCGGCGTACGCGCCCTTGGGGAGGCCCTGTCCGTCAGCGGAGCGGGATCAGCCGCCGCCGGCGGTCGGACGCGCCCTCGGGGTCCAGGCTCCGCAGGAAGTGACGCACGCCGTACGGCTCGGTACTCGGTCATCAGCGTCGGGCCCTCGCCGGCGAACCGGTGCCGATCGCCTGCCAGCTCGGCGAGCTGCGGCGCGCGGCGCGAGCCAGGCGCTCGAGTACGCGAGGCCGTTCGACCAGAGCACGCCGGCCGCGATCGCCGCGCCGATCACGCCGCCTCGACGCGGCGGCCGGTCTCGAAGAGGCCGCCGCGCCGGCCGACGCCGGCGGCGACGAGCGCCGGCGAGGCCTCGGCCATCGCCTTTGCGTTCAGCCACGGCGAGCTCAGGCCCACGTGTCGAGCCCGAGGACGAGGCACGGACCCGCCGACCCGGTCGGCGAGGTACAGGGGCATCCCCAGGCGCCGCCGCCGCCACGCGAGCGCAAGACCTGCGACGACCCCGACGAGCAGGACGCGATGAGAACGTACGTCGCCGCCGGGTCGTGCGGGCTGGCTCCGGAAGTCGCGTCGCCGGCCAGATGCCGAACACCTGCAGCGCGTCCAGCGGGTGGCCGAGGTTGCCGACCGCGCGCTCGTCGTGATCTCGCCGCCGCTCGCGCCGCGAGATGAACGACCGCGCGATCGCGAGCGAGGGGATCGAGAGGAGGGCGACGCAGCCGACGAGAACGGCTGCTGATCCGCGGCGGACGCGCCGCAGCCCGCGGGAGACGAGGACGGCGACCGCGGCGGCCGCGGGAGCAGCGAGCCAGACGAGCTCCGGCCGGGCTGAGGACGGCGAGCAGTGCGGCCGCGGCGAGCGCGGCGGGCAGCGTCGTCCGCGGGCTGCGCCACCGGTCGATCGTCGCCGCGACCGAGCGCAGACGAGCGCGATCATCGCCGCGGCGACGAGCTCCTTGATCCCGCTCCAGAGCGCGTACGACATAGAGCAGCGCGGGCTGAGCGCCGAGGAAGCCGACGAGGGCACGGAGCGCTCGCGAGGAGACGAGCGGGCAGACAGCCGCGTAGAGCGAGAGCGCGAGCATCGCGCCGGAGAACGCGATCGTGGGCTGGAAGAGCCAGGCGATGTCCTGTCCGGCGAGCTTGCCGCCGAGCCCGAGCGGCATGAACGCGCCGAGCGGATAGCCGCTGCCGAGGTAGTCGGTCAGCACCTGCTGGTACGTCGACGGCGCGAGCCCGGAGAGCGTGCGGCCGTGGGCCATCACCCGTCGGTCAGCGCGAGCCACGTCGAGGTGTCGTCGAGCGTGATGTAGCCCGCGAACGTGGCCTGCGCCGGAGAGGACGATCGGCGCGGCGTAGACGGCGAAGACGGCGACCGCCGCGCCGACCGCCCAGGCGTCGAGCCGCAGCGCGCCCGCCCGCGAGCCCGAAGCCGGCGATCGCGAGCGCGATCGCGAGCGGAGCCGCGAGCTGGGCGGTCGCCGCGCGCATGGTGACGAGGTCGGCCTCGACGATCAGCAGCGCGAGCCCGAGCGGGAGCGAGGAGCGCGCCGGGCAGGCTCGAGCCCGGACGCGCGCTCGACGAGCAGGCCGCAGCCGAACGAGAGCAGCGCGAGGACGAGCGGAAAGACGATCCAGGCCAGCAGCATGATCGGCGCCGGTCGGGCCCTGGGCTACGGGACCGGCGCGATCGCGCCGGAGGCGACGAGCTTGCGGCCGGCGCTCGGCGACGGGTCGTAGACCTCGATCTGGTAGCTCGACTCCCGGATAGGCGATGTGGATGCTCTTCGGGTACGCGCCGTCGACGACGCCGATCCCGCCGTGCGCGAGCTTGATCGTGGCGGCGCCGCCCGCGGTGTCGCGGCCTTCGTCGACCGCGGCGAAGGCGCCCGGAAACGGGTACGTGGCAACCGTCAGGAAGCGCGCCCTCGGGTCGCCGACCTTCGCGCCGGCCGGCAGGTAGCGGATGAACACGCTCCCGTTCGACGTGCGTACTCAGCTCGTACGTGTAGCCGGGCTTCGGGCCCGCCCAGTAGATCGGGTGGCCGACCCGCTGCGCGAACGCTCCGGAGGTCTGCGCGCGTCGCGGCCGTGGGCTTCGTGCTGATCCTGCCGGCGGTCGTTCGCCGCGACGCTGCCGATGCTCGTGAGCTGCCCCGCCGACACGAGCTGCATCGCGCGCGCCGGCGTCGGGTCGTAGACCTCGACCTGGTAGTCCACGTGCGGGTAGGCGATGTGGACGCTCTGCGGGTAGCCGCGCTGTCGAGCACCGCGATACCTCCGCCCGCGAGCCGCGCGGTGACCGCGCCCTTGGCGCGCGCCTGCTTCCGGATGACCGCGTACGTGCCCGGGAACGGATACGTGGCCACCGTGAGGTACGGCTTGTGCAGAGCCGACGTCCACACCCGACGGCAGGTAGCGCACGTAGATCTTGCCGTTCGCGGCCTGCGTGACCTCGTAGGTCGTGTCGCGCCTCGGTCCGAGCCAGTAGATCGGATGCCCGACAGACTGGGCCAGTGTCGCGATGGCCGCGGGCTTCATCGCGGTCGCAGCGGCCCGGGCTGCGCGCGTTCGAGGAGCCGCCGTCGTCGCGGAGCACGAGCCACGCGACGAGCCCGGCAGCAATCGCTAGCGGCGACAACCGCCCCGCCTCGAACGTGCGGCCGCCGCCCAACGGCCGCGCCGCGCATCCGGAGACCCCCGAATCGATTTCGACGCGGCGGCCCGGAGCGCGCCTGTATGTCGGCGTCCTCTGACATCCAGCTCCTCAACGATCGCCGCAGGACCGACAGACACACTAGCGGTCGCTTCGACCGGCGTGGAGTCGGCCGAGCTCCGGAGCAGCCCTCGGCCTGCTCCGGGATGGGACCCCGCGTGCGCGCGATCGATCTCGAGCGGCTTTCCGGCGGCACGCACATCGCCGCGGG
Source organism: uncultured Actinomycetes bacterium (assembly GCA_963794045.1). Lineage (GTDB taxonomy): Bacteria > Actinomycetota > Thermoleophilia > Gaiellales > Gaiellaceae > Palsa-739. The sequence goes on along the minus strand of CAWCCJ010000006.1, from coordinate 57,078 downwards.
CATATTGAAAGACCGAAACGCGAGGCGTATCGTCGCCGCATGGTCGCGGTCGGTCTCATCGGCGTCGCCATCGGGATCGGTGCAGTCGCTTGGCAGTCGATGCGATGTGCGCTGCGCGGCCGGCTCGCGATCGGTCTACTGACAATCGGCGTCGCGACGATTCCGGCATTCGCGCTCGCGCTCTTGCTCGCCGGGCCTGCCGCCGCGCTTACCGTGCCGACGGGGGCGACTCTCCTCGGTTTCGCCGCCGCCTTCGTCTCGGGCAGCGACGATTCTGATTCCGAGCCGGACGTCGAGCCGCCGTGGTGGCCCTCGTTCGAGCGCGACCTGAGGCGCTACGAGCGGACGCGTCTGCCGGTGCGGCGACGCTAAGTGTCACGGCGCGCAATGAGTGGCGATCGTGATGATCCGCCTCAGGCGGTTCCTAAGCAAGGCTTCGAGACGTCCGATCAGCCACACTTCCGGTGATGGCTACCGGCCTGGAAGTCGGCGGCGATGTCGAGCAGGCCCTTGGGGGGGTCGGCGTGCCGAGCTACGTCCTCGACACGGCCGGGAGTCGTCCGCTGGATCAATCCGGCGGCCGAGCGGCTTCTCGGCGACGTCCGCGGTCGCCAATTCACCTCGGTCGTCGCGCCCGAGGACAGTCGGCGTGCCCGCGAGCTCTTCACCCGGAAGGTGCTCGGCACCGCTTCGGCCACAGACGCGACCGGCGTCCTGGTTTCGAGCGCCGGAAACCGCGTGGCCGTAGAGATCAGCGCCGTGCCGCTGATGGGTGGCGAACGGGTGGTCGGCGTCTTCGGTCTGATCGAGGGGCGCCCTGACGACAGCACTGCGGCGCCGCACCCGCATCTCACCCCGCGACAAGTCGAAGTGCTTCGTCTTCTGGAGCACGGCCTCTCGACGAAGCAGATCGCCGCCGAACTCCACCTGAGCACCGAGACAGTCAAGAACCACATGCGCGGTCTCTTCCGGGCCCTGGGTGTCAACTCCCGACTCGAAGCCGTCGCCGCCGCAAGGGCCTACTCAACCTCCTGACCGGAACCGCCGACGTCACCGTCCGATGACCTCGGAGAATGCTTGAGCGAGTCCCGTTTCTTGCTTAGGCAACCTCGAGCAAGCGCAGCGCTCGCGGAATGAGAGCTGCCGTCGGCTCATCGGCGGCGAGGACGGCCGGCCGCGTTTGCGAGATCTCCCGCAACGCGGCAACGACCTTCGTGCAGAACTGAGTTCCGGCATTGTCTTCGATCTCCGCGAGGGCAGCTGTAATCGACCTGCCGTGCCGATAGGGACGGTCGGTTGTAATCGCATCGAATGCGTCGGCGACGAACACGATGCGCGCGGGCAAGGGGATCTCCTCGCCGTTGAGCTCGTCGGGGTAGCCGTGGCCGTCGATGCGCTCGTGGCTCGAGCGCGCGCATTCACGCACGATCGGATCGAGGTCGAGCTCGGCCAGGATGAAGTCGGATACGAGTGGATGGGTTCTCATGATCGCCCACTCCTCTTCGTCAAGCGGCCCTTGCTTGTGCAGGATCTGCTCCGGGATCCCGATCTTGCCTATGTCGTGCAGGAGCGCGCCGATCTCGATCGCTTCGAGTGCATTCCCGTCGTAGCCGAGCTGCTCTGCGAGGGCGACCGAGACGGCAGCGACGCGCCCCGTGTGACCGCCGGTATAGAGATCTTTCGCCTCCATGCTCCGCGAGAGCGCGGCAATCGTGTCGCGGTGGGCGCGCCGCAGCCGGACATTCGCCTCGCCGACTTCTTTCACCGCCGCTGCAGTCCGTTCGAGGTAGCGGCGAGCCGAGAGCATCATCAGCGCGGGTGGAACCGTGAACGCAACGAGGCCTTGTACACCCATGAGGTTGTAGGCCGTCTCGGCGACGAGCGCGAGTGGGCCGAAGAGGAGGAAGTAGAAGCGCGCCCAGTGGAAGCGCTCCAGCCATACAACACGCCACGGTGCGTTCTCGGCGAGGCTCATCGCCAGGCAGACCAGGCCGTTGTTGAACGCGGCGTAGACGCAGCCGGCAACCGCCGCCGCGAGGAGCCGCGATGTGCCGTCCAGCGCGTGAAACGTCAGTCCCGCTACTCCTGCCGCCAGGACGAGGTTCCCGATGTCGAACGTCGCCTTCTCAAGCTCGCTGCGGCGGCGTGCCCACTGCAGCAGAGCCGCGACGACGGCCACCGCCATCGCGGTTTCGGTATTCAGAAGGAACGCAGCCGCAAGGATGCCAATCGCCGATACGCCGAAGCCCCCGCGGCCGTAGACCGGTACCGAGAACAGCTGGAGCACAAGCGTCAGCGCCAACATCGATGCCACGCGACGAGGATCGGCTGTGATCGTATGAGCGACCGTCGGCAGTGCGAACGCCAGGCCCGCTGCCGCAGCGGCCGCGACGGCGCCGATCAGAGCGCTGACGCGCGCGTCGACGGTCTCCGATGGAGTGGCGATGGCGAAGTCCTTCCTGCTCAATTCCAGGGTTGGACAGGTAGAGGTTTTGCTGTAGGCCGCATGTTGAGAGGCTCCCCTAGAGCCCGAAGGGAATCTGCTCTACTCGGTCGGCCGAACGGCCCGATCCCACCTCCCCCGGAGGGGTGTGGCGGGCAAATTTCCCCCGTTCGGGGTACTCCGTTACGGAGCTAGGGCCGCTGCCGGAGCGAGCGCGAACGAGCAGGCCTCGTCGAGCGTCAGCATCCGTCCGTCTTCGTAGTGCTTGGAATACGTGCTCGTGTCGAGCTGGGAGAGCGTCCGTGCGAGCCAGCGCTCATAGAGGATCTCGTGATCCGGCTGCCGCCGCGCTTCGATCGCCGCCCGACTCGCGTCGCTTGCACCGAACAGCGTCGCAGCTCTCGTGCTCTCTCCGGTCGTGGCCGCGAGGCCGGCGAAGATCTCGAGGCAGTCGGCGATGCCGTGGCTGTCGCCGAGCTCGCGCACGATCGCGAGGCTCTCACCGAGCAGGGTCGCCGCCTGCGCCTCCTCTCCGAGCTCGATCATCGCGGCCGCGAGCGAGCGGGTGGCACGGCCGACTTCGAGCTCGTCTCCCACCTCGCGGGCCAGGTCGCGGGCTGCGGTCAACCAGGTAACCGCCTCCCCCGCATCAGCTCCGGTGAGCGACAGGAGCCCGATGTTCTCCTTCGCAAGCGCCTGTCCGCGGAGGTCTCCGAGTGAGGCGAAGTGCTCGATGCTCTCCTTGTAGAGCTCGCGCGCCGCGTTCGTGTCACCGCCGAAGAAGGCCAGGTTCCCGAGGTTGACGAGCACAGAAGAAAGCGCGCGCGTGGCCCCGACGGCGCGTCCCTCCTCGGCGGCGGCGGTGAACCTCGCCCGGGCGGCGTCGAAGTCGCCCTGTTCTCCCGCGAGGATCCCGGCCATGTTGAGTCCGTTCGCGCGCAGCTCCGAGGGACCGTCATGCGGGAGCGCGAGCGCCGATTCCAGGCTCTCCCTGCCCTCCGCCAGGAGCCCGTGAATCTGCCAGAAACGGCGCACCCCGACGACGAGGCGCAGTGCCGACTGGGAGTCTTCCGTCTCGATGGCGTATGCCAGGGCGGCGCGAAGATTGTCATGCTCATTCGCCACGCGGACGAGCCAACGGGACTGATCGCTGCCCGCCAGGCCGGGTTCGGCTTCCTCCGCGAATGCCACGAAGTTTTCGAGATGCCGGCTGCGGGTCTCGTCGCTCACGCCGAACGCGCTCAGTCGCTCGAGGGCGTAGTCGCGCACGAGTTGCAGCAAGGTGAAGCGGGGCTCGTCCGACTCGCGCTGCGTCACGAGACTCTGGTCGACGAGAGCCGCGAGGCCTTCCAGGACCGACCCTTCGACCCTGCACACGGATTCGGCGGAGGCGAGTGTGCATCCGCCCGCGAATACGCCGAGCTGTGCGAGGAGTTGCTGCGCGTCGCGGTCGAGCAGGTCGTAGCTCCAGTCGAGGGTCATGCGCAGGGTTTGTTGGTGACGCGGCGCGTCGCGGCGCCCGCCGGTGAGGAGCTGGAGGCGGTTGCCGAGCCGCGCGAGTAGCGCGACGGGCGGGAGCAGCTTGGATCGTGCCGCGGCAAGCTCGATCGCGAGCGGCAGGCCGTCGAGCCGAACACATAGCTCAGCGACGGCCGCCGCATTCTGCTCGCTCAAGGCGAAGCTCGGGTTCGCCGCCTGCGCACGCGTGACGAAGAGCTCGGCAGCTTCGTCCTCGGCGAGCGGCGGCACGGCAAACTCGTGCTCTGCTGCGATGTGGAGCGGCGCGCGACTCGTCACGATCACCGTGAGCCCTGGCACTGCCCGGAGGAGCCGAGCCACAACCGGCGCGGCGCCCAGCACCTGTTCGAAATTGTCGATGAGCAGGAGGAGCCGGGAGCTCGACAGCGTTTCGATCAGCGCCTCCTCGGGATCCCGACCGGCTTCGGGAAGCCCGAGAGCCTCGAGGATCGTCCGGGCGACGAGGGCGGGGTCCTGAACCGTCGCGAGCTCGGCGACGCCGACCCCGTCCGTGAACTCGGGGGTCAGCCTGTTGACGAGCTCGAGCGCGAGCCGTGTCTTGCCGATTCCCCCGGTTCCGGTGAGCGTGACGAGGCGTGTGCCGTCCCGGCGCACGAGCTCGGCCAGCGCGTTGAGCTCATGCTCGCGGCCGAGGAGCGGATACGGCGGAATCGGCACGTGCCTCGGCGGCGCGGTGGTCGGGAGCACGATTCCGAGCGACGGGTCCTGGGCGAGGATCGCGCGCTCGAGCTTCCGGAGCGCTTCGCCCGGCTCGATTCCGAGCTCGTCGACCAATGCCTTCCGCGCACGCTGGTACTCCGCCAGCGCGTCCGCCTGGCGGCCGGTCCGGTAGAGCGCCAGCATCAGTTGGGCGCGCAGGCGCTCGCGTAGCGGCTCCTCGGTGACGAGGAGCTCGAGCTCCGGGATGAGCTGGCCGTGTCGCGCGAGTGCAAGGTCGGCGTCGATCCGGTCCTCGAGCGCGGCCAGCCGCAGCTCCTCGAGCCGCGCGATCTCCGCGTGCGCGAAGGGCTCCCACGCGAAGTCGGCGAGGGGTGCGCCCTTCCAGAGGTCGAGCGCGGCGCGCAAGGTCTCGGCCGCGCCGGCCGCGTCTCCCTTCGCGAGCCTCGTCCGCCCCTCCTCGCAGAGGCGAACGAACCGGAAAAGGTCGACGGTCTCCGGGTCGACGGTGAGCCGATACCCGGGCGGGGCGGTCTCGAGCATCCCTTCGGGCAACAGCTTTCGGAGCTGGGAAACGTAGACCTGGATCGTGTTGCGCGCGGTGTCGGGCGGTGTCTCGCCCCAGAGCGCATCGATGAGCTGATCGCGCGAGACGACCCGGTTCGGCTCCAGCAACAGGGCTGCGAGAAGCGCGCGCGGCTTCTGTCCCCCGATCGCCGTCGGCTCGCCGTCGCGTCTGACCGTGAGAGGCCCCAGGAGCGTGAACTGCGGCGGCGTCCCGCTCATTCGTGAGTCGTAGCACGCTTTCAGGCCGGTTTCAGCGGTTCTTCAGCGCAATGGGAGAAGGTCGCACCGTGAACGCAGCGCCGAAGCCACGCCTTCAAGTCACTGCGGCAAGCCCGCCGGCCGAAGATCCCGCCGGCGTTCCAGCTGGCGGGGCGGCCGGTGCCGTCGCGGCCGTCCCAGAGCCCGAAAGGGGGAGCGATGAAGCGCAGCACCACTTGGGGCAGCTAGATCGTCCGGAGGCGGGGGGCCATGCGGCGCCCCCCAGTCGACGGATGCGCTGGCTCCCTTGAAGCACGTCTTCGCCGCCGTGATCCCCGAGCGGCTCGAGCGGCCGCTTCGGTCGTCCGCATTCCGCCGGCTTGCGCTCGGCAAGAGCATCTCCTTCCTCGGCGACTGGGTGATGGTCGCCGTACTCGTCGGCTGGGTCTACCAGTCGACGTCGTCGGTATCGCAGGTGGCGCTCTTGATGGCGATTCGCCTCCTCCCGCCGATCGTGGGCGGGGGACTCGCTGCTTCGGTCGTCGACCGGCTGCCGCGGCTGAAGGTGCTCCTGTGGAGTGAGATCGCGTGCGCAGCGGCGGTCGCCGGAGCGCTCGTGGGCGTGACGATCGGATCGCGTGTACTCGTCTTCACGCTCGTCGGTCTCTGCGGGCTCGTCGCCATGGTGTCGACCGTTGCCGGCAACGCGCTCATCCCCGCGACGGTCGAGCAGGAGGAGCTTCCGGCGGCAAACGCGATCCACTCGGTCGGCCAGGAAGTTGCGATGGCGCTCGGTGCCGTCACGGGCGGCGTCACGCTCGCCGTCGGCGGGCCGGTGGCGGGACTCGCCGCGAACCTCGTGAGCTACGGGCTCGCCGTTGCTTCTCTACGCGCGCATCCGCGTTGCTCCCGAGCGACGCGAGAGAGCGGAGTCGCGCACGGGGCGGCCTCGCGGAAGGGCTCCGCTACGTCGTTGCAAAGCGGGAACTCGCCGTCGTAGTCGGAGGCTTCGCGGTGGTCACGCTCGCAGCAGGGCTCGTCAACGCGACGCTGCCGAAATTCACCGCCGGGCTGGGCCTCGGCGCCGGCGGCTACGCCTGGGCGCTCTCAGCGCTCGCAGTCGGAATGATCGCCGGTGAAGCGTTCACCGGTGCGATCGCAGAGCGCATCGAAGCCGCGCTGGCTTGCGGCCGCGCTAGGCGCCATGGGCTGTCTCTTCTTCGTCTTTGCGTGGTCGGGAAGCGCTGTCGTCGCGCTCCTCGTTTTTGCCCTGTTCGGCGTCGCGAACGGCTTCGCAGAGGTCGTGATGATGACGGCGATCCACCAGAAGGCCGATGCGGCATACCAGGGGAGAGTGTTCGGCGTCGGCTCGACGATCTGGCGAACGACGATGCTCGGAGCAGTTGCACTGGCGCCCGTCGTCGACGCGATCGCGTCGCCCGCGCAGGCGATCACCGTCGCAGCAGGGTTCCTGTTGGCCGGCGCGCTCTTCGTCCACGTCATGCTGCGGCCGCTGCCGCAGCCGGCGCCCGTCGTAGCCTGAGCGACGCAAGTTTCTTGCCGATTCGAGCCGGCAAGTTCGATTGCCACGCTCGGAAGCCCAGACCCTGCGACTTTCAAGCGATTGAGCGGGCCGTACCGAGCATTGTGCGAACCGCGAGTTACTCGTCGGCGGTTCGCCGCTCATGATCGTCTGACCGCTCGGGGCATGGCCCAGCCGAGAGCGTCGGCACCATCCGCAGAGTGAAGTTTCGTGAGCTCATTCGTGTGCTTGAAGACGACGGATGGCAGCTCGTGGCCCAGCGCGGAAGCCATCAACAGTACGAGCACCCGAGCAAGCCGGGCAAAGTGACCGTGGCCGGCAGGCCTGGAGCCGACGTGCCCAAAGGCACTGCAGCAATATCCTTCGTCAGGCGGGACTACGGAGGCCGAGTAGATGAGCGAATACCTCGTCGTGATCGAGCAGGAAGGGAGCTCCTGGGGCGCATACGTCCCGGACCTGCCTGGCGTCGGCGTCGTCGGCAACACGAGGGAGGAAGTCGAGCACCTGATCCGCGACGCAGTTGTCTTCCACCTCGAGGCGCTCCGAGCCGCGGGCGAGGCGGTCCCGGAGCCTGCGGCTGTCGGGACGACGCGCATCGAGGTTCCGGCCGCCTAGCTTCGTCCGGACGCCCGCGGTTCGCGCAATACCGGAACGCCCTCTACACAAGAATCCCCGCAAAAGCGGGGATTCAAAGGTGGAGTGTGCCGGGATCGAACCGGCGACCTCCGGCTTGCAAACGTGGCGCGGCCGTTCGCGTCCGTTCGCTCGGTTCGCTCGGACGGGTCGGGTAGCCGGTCGACGAGCGAACGATGACCGCACTTGAGCGAACGGAATCTGTGCCACGACTGCTGCCACGTCAGGTCCCGAACCCGGCGTCCACGAGCTTCGCCGCTCCCTTCCGCGACCGTTCCTCGACGAGCCCGGCGTAGGCCTGGCCGTGACCCTGGCGCTGGCGTGACGCGGCGAGCGCGGACACCTGCGGCAGCGACGCCCCGGAGTCGAACGCTGCGGCGACGTAGGTGTGTCTGAGGTCGTGGACGCGGTCGCGGCGTCGCCGTTGAGGCCGGCGCTGTCGGCTGCCGCCTGGAAGGCGCGGAGGACGTTGCAGCGCGATTGCGGTCGGCAGCGCGACGTGGCGAGGGCGCGGAGGCGCCGGGCTTCGGCTTCCTTTCGCCTGGCCCGGCGCCTCGTGCCGTCATGTCGTTACCCGTAGGGAGGACTCGCGATGTCGTCGATCTTCCAGATTTCACCGCCGAGCGTGACGACGTAGGCCGTGTTGTCGATGATCTCGACCGAGCTGGGCTGATTGAGCCCGTCGGCGACCGTCGTGAACGTTCCCTCCGCGGTCGCCCGCAGCAGGGCGCCCGTGTTCGGATCTGCGGGGGAGCCGGCTGCGCTCGCGCAGTCGGTCGGCGCCGGCGGGCACGTGAAGTGGCCCTGGGAGAGCGCGAACAGCGTGCGTCCCCGACCGAACTCCACGTCGACGGCGAGGCGAGCACCGGCCGCCACGTCGGTTGCAGCCGATGCCCCAGGAGTGAACGAGACGATCTTGCCGTTCTGCGGCAGGTGCGGCACAGGGCCTGCCTCTGCCACATACACCGTATTGCCCGACACCGCGAGGCCGGTCGGAACCGCATCGCCGTACTGCTGGAGGATCGACACGCCGCCGTCGAGCGTCGCGTAGAGGACGCGGTTGTGGTGCCCGTCGGTGACGAGGAAGCCACCGCGGAACGGCTCGAGCGCATACTGCACGCCGGTCGGAACCACGATCGGGAACGTGTTCGGCGGCCGGCCGGCGTCGGAGCATGCGAACGCGCCGATGTCTGCGACGAGCGTCGCGCTCGCCGGCCCGTCGATGCGGTAGATCCCGATCCCCGGGTGGCATGAGAAGAGGTCTGCCGGGAACACGGATCCGACCGCGCTCACGAGCGCATACGCGTTCGATCCGATGAACGCGACGTCCATGACACCGCCGAACGGAAGCGCGGGGAACCGCGTCGGTAGCCCGCTCGCGTAGAGCGTCTTCGCCCCGTTCCTCGGGTCGATCCGCCAGATCTCGCCCGTCGCGGGCTGCGGGACGTAGAGCGCCCCACCCGGCCCGACCGCGCTGCCCGAGGCTGCTCCCCCTGGCAGGCTCGCGAGCAGCTGGGGCGTACCGGGATTCGCGCCGGGCCCTGCTCCGCTCGCGGCGAGCGGGAAGATCATCGCGGCAAGGGCGACGGCTCCTGCCAGGATTTTCCCTCGACTGTTCATGTTGCCTCCCTCTCAGGCCGCTGTCGCGGCAGGGTCGGGCCGCACGACGACTGTGTCGGCCACCTTCAGGATCTCGTCGACGGGGAGGGCGGCCGCGGCCGAGTGATGCCGGATCGCTTCGGGACTCGAGGCCTCGTATAGGCACACCGAGCCGATCGTCCCGTCGATCTCCTCGAACTGGTAGCTCCGGAGCCAGCAGGCGACCTCCTCGAAGCGCTCGAGCTCGATCGCCGCACGACGACGTGCTGCTCGCGCCTCGTCCCGCGTCGTCCACGCACCGCGTCTCACTACGACGAATGTCCGCATCCCGCCTCTTCCTTCGACGCTTACGCCGTTCACGCTAGGAGTGCCGCGACTGCCGCGCATCGGCAGGACCGCCTAGTTTTCAGGGCGCGTCTACTGGGACTCGAGCAGGCTGTCCCGTCGCGCGCTAGCGACCGCCTCTCCGCGCGTCTTCGCATTCAGCTTGCGCAACACAGCGGATGCGTGATGGTCGACGGTGCGGGGTGAGAGGAACAACCGTTCCGCGATCTCGGCGTTCCGCAATCCCGCGGCCATCAGGCCGAGTACGTCGAGCTCTCTGACCGTCAGTCCGGCGGGATTCGCCTTCGTCGCGGCTCGGGGTCCGACCGCGATGCCGTGGAGCCCGCGCTCGCGAAGCCGGCGTGCGACGGTCCGGGCAGCCGGCAGGGCTCCAACGGAGCGGAGCTCATCGAGGGCCTGTCGCTGTGCTTCTTCGTCTCCCTCGCCTAGCGCAAGAGCAGTCTCGTATGGGTGGCGAAGCTCGCTCCACGCGGTCGCGGCTTCGCGCCAGCGTCCCGCGATCTGATGAGCGTGCGCCTCTGGAAGCGGCTCGCGAAGGGCGTCCTCGAGTCCGGCGCGCCGACGAACGGCGGCGAGCTCGCCGAGCGCCCACGGCGCCGACCGCGACGCGGCGAGCTCGTAGGCGGCGTCCGTTTCCCGCGCGACCTTGTCGCTTCGACCGCTCAGCCACGCAGCCTCGCCGCGCGCCGCAGCAACCGGAGCGATCCGTGTGAGCTCTCCGGTGGGCTCGGAGAGATTGCGCGCCTCGTCGAGCAGCGCCCAGACGTCCGGGTCCCCGCGCCGCGCTCGCACGAGTGCGAGGGTGACAAGCGCGAGCGTACGCGGGAACGTCGAGACGAGGCGCTCGGCGAGCACCATCTCTGCAAGATCGGCGGCTTCTCTCCAGTGTCCCTCGTCGAGCTCGAGGCGCGCACGATGCGCGAGGAAGTACACATGCATGAGCTCGTGCCCACATTGGCGGCTCACGGGCAGTCCCTCCTCGATGTATCCGCGCGAGAGCGTGTAGCCGTGGTGGGGGATCAGCGAGAGCACGAGCTCGTGGAGCATGGTCACGAGCCTGTGCGTGCGTCCCTGGCGTCGCGCATCGCCTGCGCGGCCCGCATACCTCGCGATCGCGTCTCGTGATCCAGACATGATCTCGAGCAGCTCGCTGCCACCCGTCGTCCATCCGATGGCGTCCGGGTCGCCGACTTCTTTCGCGGTGGATACGGCTTTCCTCGACCAGGCCTCTGCGCTCTCGAGGTCGGCGTTCATTCGAGCGAGGAAGACCATCCGATCGTAGGCGTAGGCGAGCGCCGGAGTCGGCCTGAGCGTCTCCAGAAGCGTTACGCAGTCGAGCCCGACCCGTCGCGCCTCGGCGCCTCTTCCGGGGCACCACAGAAGGCTCGCCAGCTTGCCCAGGGTGGATCCTTCCTCCAGCCGATCGCCGAGGCCGCGGTACGCGTCCGCCGCCGATTGGAGCGCCGAGATCGCCTCGTCCGCCGCGTCGGTCAGGTAGCACTCGCCCGAGTACGCCAGCAAAAGGGACGCGCGTTGCGCCGGCGGGAGCCCATCCGCGTAACGGAGCGCTCGCTGGTACTGGCCTGCGGCCTCTCGGTGCGCTCCGAGCGCCGACGCTTGTTCAGCGGCGCGAGGAGCGAATCGGAGCGCTGCAGCGGCGTTGCCCGCCGCGTCGGCGTGGTGTGCGAGTTGCGCCAGGTCGCGTTGCTCGGGGGGTCGAGCCTCCAGCTCTGCGAGTGCGGCTCGGTGAAGCTCGACCCGCTGTGCGTGCGGCACTGCCTCCTCCACCGTCAGGCGTGCGAGCTCATGTCGGAAGGACACGACGTCACGTTGCATCGTCAGCATTCCCGAGGCCAGGGTCTCGGCAAGAATGTCTGCGGAGGGATCGGCGAGGGCAGCGAGCAATCCGGTATCGGCCCCGGAGGGGAGGACGGACACCGCGTCGAGTAGGGGTCTCGCGGCTGCGCTGAGGCGCGCGGCACGGGCGATCACCGCGTCACGAACGGTCTCCGGCACCTGGTCGGGAAGCGACGCAAGCGCCTCGGTGACGAAGAACGGATTTCCCGAGGTCAGACGGTAGAGGTCATCGGCATCTGCGGAATACGGCTCCGCGAGTACGCGGACAGCCGCTGGCGACAGCGGCCGCAGCCTGATGCGGCGGATCCCGGGGACTGTCGCCAGGCTCCCGAGGACGACGCGAAGCGGGTGGGTTCTGCCCAACTCGTCGTCGCGATACGTCACGACGACGAGCGCAGCAAGGTGCTCGATCCTGCGCGCAACGAGGCGGATGACGTCGAGCGTGGCCTCGTCCGCCCAGTGAACGTCTTCCACCACGACGATCGTGGGGGATGGCTGCATCAGCTCCGCGACCAGCGAGTCCGCGAAGCTGTACGGATGTGGACTGCTCCGCACGACTTCGTCGAGCGTTCCGCCGATGGTCCGTGCTACGTCGACGAACGGCCCCAGCGGCCGCGGCATGAAGAGCGGGTCGCATGCGCCCGTGACCACTCGGGTGCCCGCTTCCGCTCGCGCGCCGAAGTTTCGCACGAGCGCGCTCTTCCCGACCCCAGCTTCGCCGGCGACGAGCGCGAGGCGCCCTGCCCCTGCGCAGACGTCCGAGAAGGACGCTTCGAGCACGGCGAGTTCGGCCACCCGCTCGAGCAGATCTGACCACGCCGCAGTGACCATTCCCACGATCGTGATCGCCCGCCGAACGAAGTGCAAGCCGTCACTGCCGATCGGCGAGCGCGTGCGAGGTCATGCGGACGCTTCGCCGTCGACGGCGGCGGGATCGTAGGCCTCAACCGCGCGCTCGACCGACTGGTAGAAACGGTGGGCGCCGATCACCGCCGTTACGCCTGCGGCCTCGAACTCGTCCCGCATCCGGTGCCGCAGCCGCGCAACGACCAGCGTGATCCCGGCACGCCGCAGCTCCTCGGCCAGGTCGGCGAGCGCCTCCATCCCGGTCGAGTCGACGTGAGTGACCGACTCCGCGTCGAACACAAGCCAGCGGGTTGCGGTCGGGGCGGCGCCGATCGCTTCCTGGATCCGGCCGCGCACGTAGTTCGCGTTGGCGAAGAAGAGCCGGTCGTCGAGTCGGTAGACGACGACGCCGGGGGTGATCCGCGCCGACGGATGCAGCGACACATCGGCGTATCGCCCGAGCGAGTCGACGAAGCCGAGCACGGCGTCGTAGGGCCTGGCGCTGCGGCGCACCGTGTCGATCACCGACAGCCCGACGGCGACGACGATCGCCTGCAGGACACCGAAGATGACGACGCAAGAGGCGGTCACGGCGGCGATCGCGACCTCGACTCGGTCGATCTGGGCGAGCGTGCGCCAGGCGGCGCGGTCGACGAGGCCGATGGCCGCGGAGACGATGATCGCGCCCAGCACTGCCGTCGGCAGGTACTGCACCGGCCCGGTCAGGAAAAGCAGTATGCAGACGATCGTCGTCGCTGCGAACAGACCAGAGATCTGTGTGCGCGCCCCGAGCGAGTTGCTGACGGCGGTGCGTGAGCCGGCGGCGCCGATCGAGAACGCCTGCGTGAACCCGGCGGCAATGTTCGCAGCGCCCATCGCCAGCAGCTCCTGTGACGCGCGTACGGGTTCGTGGCGGCGGCCGGCGAACGAGCGCGCGGTCAGGATCTCGTCGGCGAACGAGACAAGGAACACGCCGAGCGCCGCCGGGGCGAGCTGGACGACGTCGCCGACTCCCGGCCGCGGCAGCGTCGGCCGCGGCAGGCCGCTCGGGATCAGGCCGACGACCGCGACGCCGTGACCCGCCAGGTCCAGCGCCCAGGAGACACCGATCGCACCGACGACGACGACCAGCGCGCCGGGGACACGCGGGACGAAGAAGCGGAACGTAAGCAGCACTGTCAGCGCCACGGCGCCGACCGCCACAGTCGCACCGCTTACGCCGCCGATCTCGCGGGCGTTCTCGGCCAGCCGGTCGAGCGGGTCGCGGGCGCTGATCGAGAGGCCGAGCAGCTTTCCGATCTGGCCGATCACGAGCACGACCGCAACACCGTGGATGTAGCCGATCAGCACCGGCCGCGAGAAGTAGTCGGCGAGCCAGCCGAGCCGCAGCAGGCGCGCGAGCAGGAAACAGGCGCCGACGAGCAGCGCGAGCATAGACGCGAGCTCGACCGCGTTCGCGCTGCCGACGACCGCGAGCGGCAGCACCGCGGCCGCGACGACCGTCGAGACCGATCCTTCCGGGCCGACGACGAGCACGCGCGACGAGCCGAGCAGTACGTAGGCAAGCGAGGGCACAAGCAGCGCGTAGAAGCCGTTCACGGGCGAGAGGCCGGCGAGCTCGCCGTAGGCCATTGCCGAGGGGATGCCGAGCGTCGCCACCGTCACCCCGGCGACGAGGTCGCGAACGGCGCTCGGCACGCGGTAGCGCGGCAAGTCGGCGGAGAGCGGCAGCGCGCGCGTGAGCAGCGGATCGGCTCGCGCCGGCCGGAAAGGCGGCCGGTCGCCGTATGCGGTCGCGCCGCCTCCGCGCTCGGAAGCGGAGTTCACTCCCTGTTCCTGGTCGCCGTCGCGTGCCATTGACTCCCGCCGCAGCAGACCGACCTTCTCAAATGCGGCGCACGCTGCGAGGGCTGAAGCGATCTCAGGTTCAGGTCCCGCCACCGCAAACGTCGTGCGCGCACTCGGCCCGGCGATCGACCTCGTGAACGTCGACAGTGACGAGCCATAGCCGGACGCACCGCTCTCGACCAATGCGGCCACTACGACCCTTTCGGCCGACAGGGCAGCGCCTTCGGCATTTCTGGTTGTAGGCTCGCTGTCAAACGGCAGATGGAGGAAGGCATGGCTTCCACGAGCAGTCCCAAAGCGGCGGCTCTCCGATGAAGAGCTGGGCCGCCTGCTCGCACTGATGAAGGACTCCGACAGCGTCGAGGTGAAGGTCACCGTGCCGGAGTCCGATCACCGCTCGGCTGTGGACTCGCTCGGGCTCGATCCGCTCGCGGCGCAGATCCGGCAGATCTACTTCTTCGACACTCCCGAACTCGCGCTCAACAAGAGCGGTGTCGTCGCCCGCGCGCGTCGCGTCCAGGGCAAGGGAGACGACTCGGTCGTGAAGCTACGCCCGGTCGTCCCCGCCGACCTGCCCGAAGACCTGCGCCGGTCGGCGGGCTTCTTCGTCGAGGTCGACGCCATGCCGGGCGGCTTCGTCTGCTCCGCGTCGATGCGCGGCACCCCGGGAAAGAACGACGTCAGAGCGACCGTCGCCCGCGGCCTGCCGATCCGGAAGCTGTTCTCTCGCGAGCAGCGCGAGTTCTACGCGGCGCACGCGCCCGAGGGATCTCGGCCTCGACGACCTCACCGTCTTCGGCCCGATCTTCGTCCTCAAGCTCCGGCTGACGCCGGAGGAGCTCGGGGGCCGGAGGCTCGTCGCCGAGATGTGGCAGTACCCCGACGGGTCGCGCCTGCTCGAGCTCTCGGCGAAATGCACACCGGCCGAGGGCTTCCAGGTCGCGGCCGAGGTGCGCGCCTACCTCGGCGAGCGAGGCGTCGACCTCAGCGGGGAGCAGGAGACGAAGACGAAGAAGGCACTCGAGTACTTCGCAGCGATCGCGCGCGACAAGACGCCCTGATGGCCGGGCTCGTTCCGCGCTGGGAGTGGCGGACGTTCGGCGGCAGCTTCGGCGCCGCCGAGGAGGCGTTCGCCGCCCTCCCTGTGGAGCGCGTCCAGGAGAGCGACGAGCTGTACCTCCTCGCCGAGGACAGCGACGCCTCGGTCAAGGTTCGGGACGGGCTGATGGACGTCAAGCATCTCGAGGCGGTCGACGACGACGGGCTCGAGCAGTGGGTGCCGGCGATGAAGAGCGCCTTCCCGTTGGCCGCCGCCGACGTCGGGAATCGTGCTCGACGCGCTGCGTGTGACCGCCGCGCTGGACCGCGCCGCCTACACCGTCGACGAGCTCGTCGACGAGGTCGTGCGCCCGAACGACGCCCTCCTGGCGCTCGAGGTCCACAAGCGACGCGCGCGGTACACGGTCGGCGGTTCCATGGCCGAGCTCAGCGATGTGCGCACGCCCAGGGGCTCGACTCGCACGATCGCGGTCGAGTCGGAGGATCCCTCCCTCGTGGTCGCGGCTGTGCACTCGCTCGGTCTCGCCTCGCGGACGAACATCTGCATGGCCCGCGGCCTGAAGACGCTCGCCGGCTTTGGGGAGAAGCGATACACGGCGATCGACGTCGGCACGAACTCGGTCAAGCTCCACGTCGCAGTACGGCACGCCGACGGCACATGGAGCCCGGTCGCCGACCGCGCCGAAGTGACCCGGGTCGGCGAGGGCCTCGACGCGGCGGGCAGCCTGCAGCCGGAGGCGATGAGACGGACGATGGAGGCGATCGCGTCGATGGCGGAGGAGGCGAGGCGTGCCGGCACCGTCGAGATCACCGCGGTCGGCACCGCCGGTCTGCGGGCCGCGACGAACGGCGCTGAATTCGTCGACGCCGTCGAGGCCCGGTGCGGCGTCCGCGATCGAGATCATCCCGGGCGAGGAGGAAGCCCGCCTCGCCTACCTCGGCGCCAGGTCGGGACTCGAGCTCGGCCGCGGCCCGCTCGTCGCCTTCGACACCGGAGGCGGCAGCTCCCAGTTCACCTTCGGCCACGGCGACGAGATCAACGAGCAGTTCAGCGTCCCGGTCGGGGCGGCGCGGCTCACCGAGCGCTACGGACTCGACCAGCCCGTCTCCGAGAAGCAGCTCGCGACGGCCCTCGAGGGGATCGCCGCCGAGCTCGGGCGCCTGGACGGCCGCCCCTCGCCCGACGCAGTCGTCGGGATGGGCGGCGCGTTGACGAACCTCGCGGCCGTCGAGCACGGGCTCGCCGAGTACGACCCGGAGGTCGTCCAGGGCACCGAGCTCGACCACACCGACATCGACCGGCAGATCGAGCTCTACCGCACCCGCACCGCGGACGAACGCCGCGCCGTCGTCGGCCTCCAGCCGAACCGCGCCGAGGTCATCCTCGCGGGCGCCTGCGTCGTCCGCACGGTGCTCGGAAAGCTCGGCCGCGACTCGCTCGTCGTGAGCGACCGCGGCCTCCGCCACGGCCTGATAGAGGACCGTTTTCGGCTCGGCCCGCCCGCCGGCTAAGACCCGACCCGTCTCCGCAGTCCCCAGCAGGTCGGCTCGTCCCGGGTCGCGATCCACGGTCTCCACCCCCGGATCGGGTCAGGGACGTCTGCGCAAGCTGCGAGCGACCCGAGGCGAGGTCGTCGGATCGTCGTGGTTCCGCGGGTCAGGGGCCCGCGTCCGGCGTGGTCGGCCGGCTCGGCGCTTCCTGGCTGGGCAGCGACAGCGGGGATTCCCGGCGTGGGCGTCTTCTCGCCCGTTGTCTTTGGCCTAACGCCTTCTCTTGACCGTGACCACGAACCTAGCCTGCCCGGTATTGCCGCTCGAGTCCGCAGCCGCGCAGGTCACTCCCGTCCTGCCGAGCGACAAGCGGTTGCCGGATCTCGGGGTGCAACTAACGACCGGGGCCACTGCGTCCCTGTCGTCGTGTGCGGTGACGGTGAAGCGCACGCGGCTCGTCTTGGCGCCCTTCGCGGCTCGCACCGTCTTGTTCGTCGCGCCGGTGAAGGTCGGTCGCGTCGTGTCGAACTCGAGCCCCGGCACGGTGAGGGTTCCCGTCCACGTCTCGGTTCCGTGGCGCCCGGTAGACCCCTCGTCTCCGAGTATCCGCTCGACCGTACCGCTCCCCGATGCCCCGGCGTAGATCCCGGTGCCGCCTGTGATGGTGTAGGCCTGCGCCTGATTGAAGATCGCCCCCTGGACGATGCACGCGCCTTCGGCGAGCGTGAAGTGGATCTCTCCCTTCCCCGTTACGACGAAGCGGTTCGAGGAGGCGAGAGCCTTGCCGTCGCCTTGTGCACATGCGGGCGACGCGAGGCCGACCGGGAACTCGTACTTCTCGGTCACGGCTCCCAGCCCGGGGACGAGGCCCGAGCCAGTGCGCGCTGCGCACTCGTCTCCCGGCGCGGGCGGCGAACAGGCACCGAGGTTCGAGTTCAAGCTCAGCTCTGCCTTAAGGGCGAGCTCACTGGTCGCGAACTTCGACCCGCCCGTGGCGGCGGCGGCGACCGCGGCGCCGAGCAGGATCACGAGCCCGGCGGAGACGACCAGCGTGCGAAGCGCACGACGACCCGGCGCTCTCCGCCCACTGTTCGCCGGAACGGCACGACTCCCTCCCGTACCGTTCATCTCTGACCTCCAGTTTGGCGCGCGCCGCCCCCGGGTCGAAGCGCACGATCGCTGTCGATGCTACTCCGGCGGCGGGTAGCAATCCAGCCGGCAGCCTGGAGGCCGCTGACTCGCGACTCCGACGAGCGGGTCCGGGCGAAACTCGAAGCCCCGAACGAACGGGTGCCGAAGGCCGGAGTTGGACGCCGTCTGGCCGGCGACACATGCGGAGGGCGGCGCCGGAGTGAGAAAACCCGCCCTTGCAGGGGGTACGGAACGGGAGCGACAGGCGAGTCTTTTCGCTGCGTGAAGTGAGTGGAGCGTGCCGGGATCGAACCGGCGACCTCCGGCTTGCAAAGCCGGCGCTCTCCCAGCTGAGCTAACGCCCCAAGGCGAGGCTCAGTGTAGAGACATTTCCTAGGCGGCTTCGAGCGGCGAGCCGCGCAGCTTCGCCCACCAGTCGTCGATCGTGAGCGGGCCGGGGACCTTCGGAGCCGGGTCGACGAGGGCATCCGCGACGGATGAGATGACTACCTGCGTCTCGACATTCACGCGCGAGTGCCGGTGGCACGACGGTGCGCGGCTGCCGCGAGAGCAGGACATCCTCGGCGACCTTCGCCCGCTCTTCCTTCAGCAGTGCAAGCTCGGCCTCGACCTCGCGCGCGCGCGCCGTGAGGGCGGCGCGCCGCTCCTCGTACTCGCGCCGCACCGCTTCGAGCCGCCGGCGCTGCGCTTCGACGGCCTCGACGACCTGCCCCAGCTCGCGTTCTCGCCGCTCGACTCCTGCGAGCCGGGCCTCGAGCTCGCGCTCGAGCTCCACGTCGTACGGCGTCAATGCACGCGGCGCGGGATTGACGGCCGCGATGTCTACTTCCCCCCGCCGAATCGCAGCCTCGCGGCGGTTCAGCTCGGCTTCGCGCAGCGCAAGCTCGAGCTCCCGCTCTTCCAGGGACTGCAATGTGTGCTGGGTCACTCGGCTCCCTCGATGGAGGATCGGCGCCGCAGTGACGTCAAGGACAACAATCGGGCACGGAGGGCCGGCCTGTCGACCCCCGTTCGAGGGATCGACAGGCCTCGGCCAAAGCCTCAGGCCGCGCGCTCCAGGCGCTCCTCGACGCGGGCGCGGGCGACGATCGCTGCGCGATCGCCGAACCGGAGCTGCGCACGAAGGGCCCGGTGGTCGTCCCAGAGCCGGTTGAGCTCCGCGTCAAGTCGGCGGATCTCTTCCCTGACCTCGGGGTCGTACTCGTGGGAGAGCTTGTGCCAGAGCTCGGCACGATCCTCGCTCAGGCGCTCGATCTCCGCATGGATTTCGGAGAGAGTTGTCATGTCTCTTCTAACGCGGGGCCCCGCCCGCCTTATTCCTGCCCGATTCCTCAGGAATACCCGAGCTCGTCGAGCCGGTCCTCGTCGATCCCGAAGTAGTGCGCGACCTCGTGGAGGACGGTGATCCGGATCTCCTCCTCGAGCTCTGCAGGGTCGGGAAAAGACTCGACGAGCGGCAGCCGGAAGATGCGGATCCGGTCGGGGAGCGCGCCCGCCCAGTCGCCCCGCTCGGGGAGCGGCACGCCCTCGTAGAGGCCGAAGAGATCGGGATCCTCGGGATGCTCGTCCTCGACGGAGATCTCGACGTTCCGGATCGCCTCCCGGAGCTCGGCCGGCAGCGAGGCGATCGCGCGCTCGACGTGCTCCTCGAACCTCACCAGACGGGATACCGGGAGACCGGCGCCTGCGGCCGCCGCACCGCGAGGGCGTGGATCGTCGCCATCCCGAAGACGAACCCGCCGATGTGGGCGAAGAACGCCGTGCCGCCGCCCGACCCGGGCTGGAGGAGCGCGAACCCGCCCGACCAGATCTGGAGGACGATCCAGACGCCGAGGAACCACGTGGCCGGGATTTCGCGGAAGAGGATGATCCCGAAGAAGATCAACGTCAGCACGCGGGCGCGGGGGAGGATCACGAAGTAGGCGCCGAGGACGCCGGCAACTGCCCCGCTCGCGCCGATGTTCGGGATGCTCGCATCCCCCGGCGACCCGAACGCGAGGGTGACGATCGTCTGCGTCGCAGTCGCCGCGAGACCGGCGGCGAGATACCAGAAGAGGAACCTCACCCGGCCGAGCGACTCCTCGATGTTGTTCCCGAAGATCCAGAGGAAGAGCATGTTCCCGAGGATGTGCGCCCAGGACGCGTGCATGAACATCGAGGTGAACGCCCCCTCGTACCAGGGGAGCGGTTGGATATGCGGCGTGACCGGGACGTGGCAGGGGCCCGAGACCGTGCAGGGGTAGTAGCCGTCGCGGAACACGTGCTCGTCGACGCCGGCGCCGGAGAGCTCCCAGAACCAGACGAGGAAGTTCGCGGCGATCAGGCCGATCGTCACGACCGGGGTCGAGCGCGTCGGGACGTTGTCGCGCGAGCGGAAACACGGGGCGCGGAGTTTAAGATCTCGATGGCCTTGACACAACAGCACTAAGGTTTTATCCTGGCCTAGTAGTCAAGTTAGACGCAAGGAGGAATGGCACGATGGCAACCCTGGTTCGCTGGGCCCCCTTCAGTGAGCTGGCGTCGCTCCAGAACGAGATGAGCCGGTTCATGAACGGCCTCGTCGAAGGCAACGGCCGCGCGACGCAGAGCTGGATCCCGACGGCCGACGTCTGGGAGACCGAGAACGAGGTCGTCTACGCGTTCGACCTCCCCGGCATCCCCGAGGACAAGATCTCCGTCGAGCTCGACGAGGGCGCACTGACGCTCTCGGCCGAGCGCGAGCGCGAGCAGAATGTGGAGGAGGGCCGCTACTACCGCTTCGAGCGGCGGTTCGGGTCATTCACCCGCACGATCGGCCTGCCGCAGGGCGTGACGGAGCAGTCGGTGAGGGCCGAGTACAGGAACGGCGTCCTCGAGGTGCACGTCGCAAAGCCCGAGCAGCCGAAGGCGCGGAAGATCGAGATCGCCGTCGGCGGCGACTCGTCGCCGAAGACGATCGAGGGCGAGTCGAAGCAGGTCGTGAGCGACCCGTAGTGACTCGACTGGCGGGCGGCTACGGCCGCCCGCTCTCTATGCGGCGGCGAGCGCCTCGCGGACGCGGTCGGCGACGGCCTCGAGCTCGATGGGCGTTCCCGCGACGTCGTCGAGGATCTCGTCGGCGGTCGGCTTCTGCCCCTCCGACCAGAGCTCGCGAATCAGCGAGCCCGCGTCACGGCGCGTGAACCATGCGTTGCCGAACTTCTCTCGGAGGTAGGCGCGCAGCTGCGCCTCGAACGCCCATGCCCGGAGGTAGTTCGACGCGTAGAAGCCGTCGTCGAGGTCGGCGAGATAGTCGGTGTCGCTCGGCTCGACCTTCGTCGCGTCGTGGAGCAACTCGACGTAGCGGGACTTCATCGTCGTCACGTCGTCCGCCGCGTGGAACTCGATCTCGTACAGCAACTTCGCGCAGTAGCGGCGGAGCATGAAGAGAAGCTGGGTCGCGCCCTCGGCGGCAAAGGCGTGCGGCCTCGGCACGTCGAGCCGCCGCTCGAGCCACGCCGGCTCGATCGTCAGATGCTCGAGCAGCATCGCCCACCCCTCGGTGACCGCGTTGTCGCCGAGCCGGCGCTCCTCGACCGAGAGCGACGACGAGGTGTGCGCGAAGTGCTCGGTGTGCCCCGCCTCGTGGAAGAGCGCCCGCCAGTCGTCGGGCCCGCCGCTCGGCTTGATGACGAGGATGACGCGATCGGGGACCTCGATCGGCACGCAGAATGCGCGCGAGGACTTGTTCGGACGATCCTCGATGTCGAGCTCGACGTTCTTCTGCGCACTGAGGTCGACTCCGAGATCGCCGAGCGTAGCGTCGAGCGCGGGCAGCATCCGGTCGCCCGGGAATGACGAGTCCCACTCGACCGCACGCCACACGCGCGTCACGTCCCAGCGCTCGATCTCGCCGAGGCCGAGGCCGATGCGGCTCCGGAAGAAGCGGTCGCCCGTGGTCTCCCACAGCGACTCGGTCGACGCGAGGAAGTTGCGGCATTGCTCGGCGAGGTCGTCGAGCGGGTACTGGAACCCGCGATAGAGCTCCGTGTAGTTCGTTGCCCCGAGCCGCTCCGTCTCGCGATGGACGACCTGGTGCTTGCGGATGTACAGCTCGTTGTGCTCCTGCGTCGCCTCGTTCCGGACGCGCTCGAGCAGCTCGCGCTCTGCGCGGTCCGCAGTGTTCATCGTGCGCGGCCTGAGGTCGCGGTAGGCGATCTCTTCCTCGCCCACCTTGACCTTCTTCGTCTCGGCCTCGGCGATCTTCTCCTCTTCCTGCGACACGAAGTTGCCGAGGTAGCCCTCGCACGCAAACCGCCAGAGCTCGCGAACGTTGCGGCCGCCGTTCACGGATGCGCCGATCGAGAGCGCAGTCTCGAAGCTGCGTCAGCTCCGCGTGGCGCTCGTAGATCGGGACGAGGTCATAGGTCTCCTTCAGCCCCGCAAAGTGGAGGTACGCCTCCTCGTCGAGCTCTGCGATGAACCGGTCGGCGTCCTCGCGGAGCGCGTCCAGCTGACGTTGTTCGAGCGGCGTCGCCACGTGGCTGCCTAGGATAGCCGCGTGCAGGAGATCTCCCTCAAGACCGAGCGGAAGACGCAGCTCGTCAACATCACCGACCGGGTACAGGCTGCGCTCGGCGAGCCGAACGGCGCGGCGGCGGCGCTCGTCTACGTGCCGCACACGACGGCGGGCGTGACGATCAACGAGCATGCCGACCCGCTTGTCGCGCAGGACCTCGAGAACGCGATGCAGAAGATCGTCGACGACGGCTGGGACTGGAAGCACGTCGAGGATCCGGATGGCCCAAACGCGCCCTCCCACGTCAGGGCGTCACTCACGAGCACGCAGATCCTCGTCCCGCTTGAGGACGGGAAGCTCGCGCTCGGCCGCTGGCAGGGGATCTTCTTCTGCGAGTTCGACGGCCCGCGCGACCGCAAGGTCATCGTCACGACGCTGGCGTAAGATTTGCGGCTGTGAGCCGGGTCGTGCTCGTTGCGGCAGTCGCCGCCTTGCTCTTTCTGCCGTCGCGCGCGCCCGCCGCGCGCGGCCAGTTCACCGGCATCCACAAGATCCGGCACATCGTGGTGCTCATGCAGGAGAACCGGTCGTTCGACTCCTACTTCGGCACGTACCCCGGCGCCGACGGGATCCCGAAGGACGTCTGCGTCCCCGACCCGCTCCGAGGCGGCTGCCAGCGGCCCTACCACGACTCGCGCGACCGCAACTCCGGCGGCCCGCACGACCACCTCGACGGCGTCCTCGACATCGCCGGCGGGAAGATGAACGGCTTCGTCGCGCGCGCCGAGTCGGGTCGACGCGTCTACTGCAACAAGCACATCAACGCGCCCGAGTGCTCGCTCTCGCCGAAGGCCCCCGACGTGATGGGCTACCACGACGGGCGCGAGATCCCGAACTACTGGTCGTACGCGAAGCACTTCGTGTTGCAGGATCACTCTTCGAGTCGAACCTCTCCTGGAGCCTGCCGCAGCATCTCTTCCTCGTCTCCGGCTGGTCGGCGAAGTGCTCGCGGCTCGGTGATCCGACGAGCTGCGTGAACGCCGTGCAGGCCCCCGGGTCGCCGCCGGGCGAGCCGGAGAACACCACCGGCAAGCCGCCGGACTACGCATGGACCGATCTGACCTATCTCCTGCACAAGTTCAACGTCAGCTGGCGCTACTACGTCTTCAAGGGGACGGAGCCCGACTGTCGCGACAACGGCATGTTCTGCAAGACGCTGCCGCAGAGCTCGAAGACCCCCGGCATCTGGAACCCGCTGCCGTACTTCGACACGGTGAAGCAGGACGGCCAGCGGGAGAACGTCGCGCCGTTCGACGAGTTCCTCCATGACGCGCGCCGCGGTGACCTGCCGGCCGTCTCGTGGCTCGCACCTGCGGATTCGGTCAGCGAGCACCCGCCGTCGTCGATCAAGCGCGGCCAGGCGTACGTCACCGGCGTGATCAACACGATCATGCGCTCGAAGGACTGGGACTCGACTGCGATCTTCCTCTCCTGGGACGACTGGGGCGGCTTCTACGATCACGTGCAGCCGCCGTATGTCGACGAGAACGGCTACGGGCTGCGTGTCCCGGGGCTCGTGATCAGCCCGTATGCGAAGCGGGGATACATCGACCACCAGACCCTGAGCCACGACGCGTACCTGAAGTTCATCGAGGACGACTTCCTCGGCGGCAGGCGTCTCGACCCGGCGACAGACGGACGGCCGGATCCGCGCCCCTCCGTCCGGGAGAAGGTCGCCGATCCTCGGTGACCTCCGCCACGACTTCGACTTCTCGCAGCGTCCGCGCAAGCCGCTGATCCTGCCGCTGCACCCGAAGTTCAGATAGGTACGGTGCGGCGCATGGCCGCGCCGGTGACGAAGGACCAGGAGATCGAGCTCGACGTCGAGTCGCTCGCCTACGGCGGTAACGGCGTCGCGCGGTTGAACGGCTTCGTCGTCTTCGTCCGTCGCGGATTGCCGGGCGACCGTGTCCGCGCGCGCGTGACGAAGGTGAAGCGGTCGCATGCCGAGGCGCTCGCGACCGAGGTCGTTCGCGCCGGACCGGCGCGCGTCGAGGCGCCGTGCCGGCACTACCCGGCGTGCGGCGGTTGCCGCTTCCAGGATCTCGAGTACGGCGCGCAGCTCGCGCAGAAGCACGGACAGGTGCGCGACGCCTTCCAGCGGCTCGCAGGCATCCCGGAGCCGCCACTCGAGGAGATCGTCCCGTGCGAGCCCGACATCTTCCACTACCGCAACAAGCTCGAGTACTCGTTCACGCAGACGCCGTCGGGTCCGGCGCTCGGGTTCCACAAAGCCGGTCGGTGGGACGAGGTGCTCGACATCGAGAAGTGCTGGCTCACGACCGATCTCGGCAACGGTCTCCGCGAAGCGGTGCGCGACTGGGCGCGCGAGGAGGGGCTCGAGGCGTACTCGCAGGAGGACGGCACCGGCTATCTGCGCCATCTCGTCGTCCGCGAGGGGCGCAACACCGGCCAGGCGCTCGTGCAGCTCGTGACCGTCGCCGGGGAGAAGTTCGAGCGCGGGTACTTCGTCGACGTCTGCCGACGCTTTCCCGAGGTGCGTTCGGTGCACTGGTCGGTGAACGAGACTCCCGCGGAGATCACGAACCTGCCGACGGAGCTTCTCTGGGGCGAGGAGTGGATCGAGGAGGAGCTCTCCGGCCTCCGCTTCCGCGTCCGCCCGAACGCGTTCCTGCAGACGAACACCTCGATGGCCGAGAAGCTCTATGCGCTCGCGCGCGAGGCGGCGCAGCTCACCGGCGGCGAGACCGTCTGGGATCTCTACTGCGGCATCGGCACGATCGGCCTCTCGATGGCGCCGAAGGCGCTGACGGTGTGGGGGATCGAGGTGTCCGAGGAGTCGGTCGCCTGTGCGCTCGAGAACGCGGAGCTGAACAACATCACGAACGCGGCGTTCTTCGCCGGCAACGTCGGCCAGGTGGTCGAGGAGCTGCTCGAGCGGTCGGGCGCGCCGGACGTCGTCGTCGTCGACCCGCCGCGGGCCGGTCTCGCCGGCAAGGCGCTGCGCCGGCTCGGCGCGATCGAGGCGCCGCGCATCGTCTACGTCTCGTGCAACCCGACGACGCTCGCCTCCGACGTGAAGGTGCTGCGCGGGGAGTACGGCTACGAGCTCCTGCGCGTGACGCCCGTCGACATGTTCCCGCACACGCCGCACGTCGAGAACGTCGCACTGCTCGAACGTCCGTAGTACGCTCGGGGCGTCAACTGGGACACGGAGGGCGTGATGCAGAAGGCAGGCGCTCCGGTTGCGGCCCGGAAAACAGACAGCGCGACGACGAACGGCGATGTTCAGGACGCGGCGAACCTGCACGTGCAGGTCGACGGCGCGACGAAGCGGTTCCATCTCTGGCAGCAGGCTCCCGGCCTGGACGCTCGGCTTCGCCGCGATCGGGCTCGGCTTCCTGATGGTGCTGCGCGGCTACGACTCGCGCAGGCGGCTGGTTCGCCGTCTCGACGGCGATCATGCTCTCGGTGATCGCGTCGTTCCGCTCGCCGTTCTCGATCGGCGAGACGGCGGTCAGCTCGGCGCCCGGTCGTCGGCCGGCGGCGAAGAAGGCGGCGCCGGCAGCGATCTGATCTCTCCGACGGGCGGATAGCGCGCCAGATCAGGTCGGCGTTCGCGACGAGGAAGCCGAACGAGAGGAACGGCAGCGCCGGGAGCCCGCCGACGTCGAGCGCGTACGCGAGCACGACCGTGATGCCGTACATGAACGTCATCGCGAACCACGTCCAGAAGACGCGCAGGCTGCCAGCGGGCCGCCGCGGCGAGGAAGAGCGCGTAGAAGAGAATGTCCGGCGGGCCGAGATATGCGGCGCCGCCGCCGGGCACGACGAACGCGATCGCGACCGCCGTGTACACCTCGAAGTGATGTGACGTGATCGATTTCGTCGGCCCGCGCCAGACGGAGAACGCGTCGACGAGCGGGATCACGCACGCGACGAGGACGACCCACGAGAGCTGCTCGAAGAGGCCGAGGAACGCCCAGCCCGCGAAGACCGCTGCCCAGAGCTTCGCGAAGTTCGCCGCGAGCCCCCAGTCGAGGAGCGAGAAGACGAGCGCGAGGAGCGCGAGCACGACTGCGGCGTAGACGATGACCAGCGCGGCGCGACCAGAGCGGCAGCGCGATGTAGGACGAGCAAGAGCGTCGCCGGCATGACGAGCGATCGACACGATGCACGATCGACCGACCAGAGGCCGACGCGGGCGAGGTGCGGCGCGACGATGAACCACGCGAGGACGCAGGCCGCGAGTGCGACGAATGCCTGGGCTCGGCGCCGGCCTAGTACGGAGGGAGTGATGCCCACCAGTCGCCGAGCGGCTTGAACGCGTTCCAGAAACGCGTCTTGTCCGCCTGCTCGTCGAGCGACGCGTCGATGTCCGGCGTCACGAGCGCATCGATCGTCGGCGTGAACGGCTGCAGTTCGCGCCTCGAGGGGCTCGACTGTTCGCGCGAGCGGGAACTGCACCGAGTTCAGGAACGCGACTGCGGGCTCGCCCATGACGACGATCAGCTTCGGCTGCACGATGTGCAGCTCGCGGAGGAGAAAGGGCCGCGACTCCTCCTCGTCGCCGTCGGCGAACTTCAGGCAGTTCGTGCCGTAGATCGCCATCGGGTCGACGCTCAGCCGCTGCAGCGACTTGAGCAGCGCGTTCCCGGCACGGCCGTAGAACGCGACGCCCTCCTGGAGCTCCGACGAGCGGGGCTCGTGCTTCAAAAGGAAGATGTCTGCGAGCGGATGCCCGGAGCCGACAACGGGCACGCGCGTGCCGTGGCCTGCCTGCGCGACCTCGTCACCGAGAGCATTGATCTCGGTGATGGCCTTTTGCAGGTACTTCTCGTAGATCTCGTCGGTCGCCACGGTCACTTGAGCCCCTGGGATGGTTCGCCTCTAGCGGACCCTTTCCTTGGCCTGAGCCATCCACTTGAGTCCCTGGAGGTACGCAAGCGACTTCGGGCGACGCAGGACTTCCGCGTCGCGTAGCGACACGAGAAACTCCTCCGCGGTCTCGAAACGCCGCATCCGCACCGCTCCTGTGCCGACGCCCTGGAGCACGTGCGCGTCCGAGCCCGCGCCTGCGGTGAGGTTGTACTTACGCGCAAAGCGAAGCGCCTCGTCGTTGTACGACTCCCAAGAGCAGGCGCGCGTTGTACACCTCGAAGACGTCGATCTCGGCAAGGTGCCGGTGGAGTGTCGCGGGATCGGGAATGGAGTGCATCCGGTCGAACGGATGCGGCACGTAGACGAGACCCCCCTGGACGCGGATCGCGTCGACGGTCTCGGCGAAGGTCATGCCGCGCGGGATCTCCTCACTGAGGAAGAGCCCGATCACCTCGCCCTGGTTGTCGGTCTTCACCTCCTCGCCGGGGATGACGATGAGCTCCCGGCCTGCTCACCGGTCTCGCGCCTCCGCCGCTCCGCCGAAGATGTTGTGGTCGGTTACCGCGATCGCACCGAGTCCCGTGGCCTCTGCGTGATCGAGCAGCTCGTCGACCTCGATCGAGCAGTCGTGCGACCACGTCGTGTGCATGTGGAGGTCGACGATGATCAGGTCGCGCTCGGCCACGGCGTGCCGTGCGGTCGGCAGCTTCTTCTTCGAGGTCACGTCGCCGTAGATTCCGAGCACCCGGTCGGCGAGCGCAGCAAAGCTCGACCGCTCGGCCTCGCTGCGTCCTCGCGCAGCCCTCCGTTCGCGGAACGCCGCGTCGTCCATCAACCGTGCAGTCTCGGCGGCGGCGAGCTCCGGCTGGTCGGCCCGGCCGGGCGGCGCAGCGACCGCGACTCCCGCGGCCTGCGCTTCCAGAACGGCGCGCTGCACCCCCTCGAGGGCAGGCACGAAGATCGATGCTTCGCGAAGCACCTCCGCTCGCGCCGGGCCGTCGAGTGCTGTGCGGACGCTCATGCGTCCGCGAAGCGCGCGCGGGAGCGGTGGCCGCGACGCCGAGCGGGCGGGTGCGCAGGAGGACGAGCTCCCAGTCGGGCTGGGTCGCGAGCTCGCGAACGAGCGCACGGAGGAGCGGCCGCTCGGATTGACGCCATTCGAGCACGACGACGTCCCGCTTCTGCCCCGGCTGGAAGCGCTCGAGGTCGACCCCGAGCGGCACGAGCTCGTAGGTTCCCGGGAAGCGCTCGGCCGCGGCGCCGGCCGTCTCCTCGCTCGTCGCGAGGAGCGCGTCGAGGCGGCCGCGAAGGCGGTCCCGGCGTGTCCGCCTCTGCGGGTACGAAAGACGCTCGGGCGAGAAGAACGTCGCAACGGTCAAGGCCGACGAGTCGCGCAGCGCGACATACGAGAGGCTCGGCAGCCCGGGCTCGAAGCCGTGCACGATGTCGTAGCCGCCGCGCACCAGCGCGTATGCGAGGTTCGCCTGCACGCCGACGGGGACTCCCATGCGGCTCCGGCGGGAGATCGGCACGGCCGGGCCGACCGCCACGAGCTCGTCGTCCTGGAGGTCGCCGGCGAGCGCACGGCGGCCCGCTGCCAGGTCACGCGCGCGGTTCGACGGCGCCAGCACGGTTACCCGGTGGCCCCGCGCGCGAAGCTCCCGTGCGAGCCCTGCGACGTGCTCGTTCACGTCGTGCGGCTGCGACCACGAGAAGGGCGTGACGAGGGCGACCGAAAGTGCCATCGTTCCTGTCGAGTGTAGTGCGACGAAAGATCGTTTCTACGCCCGCGCCGCTCGACCACCTCGACCGGGCTCAGTCGAGGCACGCGCCCGTCGACCCCGTGAAGAGCACGGAGACGGCAACGAGCCATGCGCCCGCGGCGACGACCGCGAGCGGGACGAGCAGAACGGCGCGCCAGCCGCGCTGCAGCGCCCATGCGCCGCCGGCGAGGTAGACGACGAGAGCGCCGAGCCATGCCCCGGGCGGCACGTGCCCGTCGTCCGAGCAGCTGCCGCCGACGATGACGAGCAGGAAGACGCCGAAGACGGCGGCGGCATTCAGCGCGCCGGCGAGGATCTCGACCGCGAGCGCCTCGCCCGGCCGTTCCGAGACCCAGATGTGAAACGCGAGCGCCGCCAGTGCAACCGATCCGAGGGCCCACACGACGATGCTCTCGTTCCGGCCCTCGGGGCCATGCGCGCCGAACAGCATCGCGACCACCGGCAGGAAGACGAGCGCGGCGGCCGCGAGGGCCGCCGCGCTCCAGCGTGCCGCCGCGCTACGCGGCGGAAGGTGCGGGCTGCTCGACCGGAGCCTGGCGCTTGTTCCGCTCAATGAACTCCTCGGTCAGCTCGTGCGCCTCGTCGTCCTGGATCTGCTGCGGTGGCGACTTCATGAGGTACGAGCTCGGCGCGACGAGCGAGCCGGCGACGCCGTTGTTCAGGGCGAGCTTCGCCAGACGGACCGCGTCGATGACGATGCCGGCGGAGTTCGGCGAGTCCCACACCTCGAGCTTCAGCTCGACGTTCAGCGGCACGTCGCCGAACGACGAGCCCTCCATGCGGATGTAGGCCCACTTGCGATCGGTCAGCCACGGCACGTAGTCGGAGGGGCCGACGTGCACGTTCTTCTCGCCGAGGTCGTAATCCAGCATCGACGTGACGGCGTTCGTCTTGGAGATCTTCTTCGACTCGAGGCGCTCGCGCTCGAGCATGTTGAGGAAGTCCGAGTTGCCGCCGACGTTCAGCTGCATCGTCTTGTCGAGATGCACGCCGCGCTCGCGGAAGAGCGACGTCAGCACGCGGTGCGTGATGGTCGCGCCGACCTGCGACTTGATGTCGTCGCCGATGATCGGCACCCCTGCGTCCTGGAAGCGCTTGTTCCAGTAGTCCTCGCGCGCGATGAACACGGGCATGCAGTTCACCATCGCGCAGCCCGCCTCCAGGATCTGCTCCGCGTACCACTTCGTGGCCGCCTCGGAGCCGACCGGCAGATAATTGACGACGACGTCGGTCTTCGTCTCCTTGAGGATCTTGACGATGTCGGCGGTCTCGCCCGGCGCCTTCTCGACGACCTGCGAGATGTACTTGCCGAGGCCGTCGTGCGTCATTCCGCGCGAGACGGTGATGCCGCTCTTCGGCACGTCGGCGAACTTGATCGTGTCGTTCGGATGCGCCCAGATCGCGTCGGCGAGATCCTCGCCGACCTTGCCCTGGACGACGTCGAACGCGGCGGTGAACTCGATGTCACGGATGTGGTATCCGCCGAGGTTCACGTGCATGAGGCCCGGGACGAACTGGTCGTCCGGAGCGTCCTTGTAGTACTCGCGGCCCTGGAGCAGCGAGTTGGCGCAGTTGCCCGACGCCGATGAGGGCGACGCGGACCTTTCCGTCATCGTGACGGGCACGCCCGTTCGGTCGATCCGTTAGTCTGACATTCGATCCTCCATGAATCAGTTGCTTGCGGACGTGCAGGATGCGTTGCACCACGGTGAGCCACGACGTTGCGGCCAGGAGGTAGATCGCCCACTGGAGCCCGCCCCACGGGGCGAGCACGAGACCGGCGGTGATGACGACGACGCGCTCGGCGCGTGAGCCGAGGCCGACGTCGCCGCGCAGGCCGAGCGACTCCGCCTTCGCGCGCACATACGGGACGAGGAACGAGCCGGCCACGGCGACGATCGTGAACACGACCGCTGTGTCGTTTCCGGCGCGGGTGAAGACGAGGCCGATGGCTGCGAGCATGGCGCCCTCGCCGACCCGATCGGTGGTCGAGTCGAGGAAGGCTCCGAACGGCGTCGACTTGCCGCCGGCACGTGCGAGCGCGCCGTCGAGGATGTCGAGCACCGAGCCGACGACGAAGATGCCGGCGCCGAGCCAGTAGAAGAGGATCTCGCGGCCCGACGACTCGAAGGGGACGAGCACCGCGGCGAGGAGGCAGAGACTGACCCCGGTGGCCGTGAGCGCGTTCGGCGTGACCCGCGTTTGCGCCAGGGTCGTGACGGAGCGGGTCGCGAGCTGCCGGGCCCCCGTCGTGTAGCCGGCCTTGACGCGGCTGCCGCGCCCTGTCTTCGAAACCTGGGTCTTCGAAAGCTGGGGTTCGGGCGTCTGGTTCATCGCGTGCATGATCGCAATCCTGCTATGGCCCGACTATAGCAGGTTTGCGATGAGGAGCTAGCGTCGGGGCGAGCCGCGCGGCCCTGCGGCGCGAGACCTGCGAGACGATCAGCAGGCCGAGCAGGGCGACGACGATTCCGGCGACGACGTCGAGCCAGAAGTGGTTCGCGGTCGCCATGACGCAGAACCACACCCACGCGGGCCAGAGCGCCCAGAGCACCTTCGCCGGGCGGCTCTTCGAGGCCCGGAAGAGGAAGATGCCGACGATCAGCGCGTCGGCGGCGTGCAGGCTCGGCATGGCCGCGAACGGATTCGCGAGGGCGCCGACCACGTCGCTCTGATGGTTCACGCCGTCGACGAAGCCGTAGGACGGGAACATCCACGGCGGCGCCGTCGGGACGAGCGCATACCCGACGAGGCCGAGCATGTTCGTGACGAGGATCGTGTTCCTGAAGCGTCCGAACCACTCGTGCCGCCAGACATAGACGAAGAGAAGCGAGAGCCCGATCACCGTGAACTCCGAGTTCCAGTACGTCCAGGCCGCCGCGGTCAGCAGGAGGTGCGACGAGTCGGCGATCCGCTGTGCCGTCTGCTCGAAGAAGCGGCCGGTGAGGCTCTGCTCGAAATCGATCACCCGGAAGCCGTTGAGGAGGGCCTTTGCCTCGTTCTGGTCCGCGATTCCACGCACAGCCTGGTAGCTGAGGTAGAACCCGATCCAGATCACGATCTGGACGCCGAGGTCCCGATACCCGCGCGGGAGAACGCGGCGGCCGGCTGCCACCATTGTGGTCACGGTCGAATTCTAGCCCGGGGCCCGGGCGTCACATCAACCCCCGATGTAGGACATCTCGACCTTTTCCGAGGACGAGGTCTCTCCGGTTCGCAACTCGGAATAGCGGTCGGTGCGGCGGCCCCAGATCCCCTCGAGCAAGGCGCCGAGCTCCTCGTCCGAGGCGCCCAGACGTAAGGGCGCGCGGAAATCGTGGCCGCGAAGCGAGAAAAGGCACGTGTGGAGGCGGCCCTCGGCGCTGAGCCGCGCGCGCGAGCACCCGCCGCAGAAGGGCTTCGTGACGGAGGCGATGACGCCGATCTCCCCGGCGCCGTCCCTGTAGCGGAAGCGGAGGGCGGTCTCGTCGGCGCGGGCCGCCTCGAGCGGCTCGAGCGGATGGACGGCGTCGATCCGGGCGACGATCTCCTCGGCGGAGACGACGTCGTCGAGCCGCCAGCCGTTCGTGTTGCCGACGTCCATGTACTCGATGTAGCGCAGCACGTGACCCGTCCCACGAAACTGCTCCGCGAGGGCGACGATGCCGTCGTCGTTCGCGCCGCGCTTCACGACGGCATTCACCTTCACCGGGAGCCCCGCACGCGCGGCGGCGTCGATTCCGTCGAGCACCTTCTGCACGGGGAAGTCGACGTCGTTCAAGGCGCGGAAGGCCGCGTCGTCGACGGAGTCGAGGCTGACCGTGACGCGGCTGAGGCCGGCGTCGGCGAGTGCCTGCGCCTTCTGCGGGAGCAGCGCGCCGTTCGTCGTCAGCGCCAGCTCGATGCCGTCGATCTCGTGCAGCATCGCGATGAGCTCCTCGACGTTCTTTCGCACGAGCGGCTCGCCGCCGGTGATCCGTACGCGCTTCACGCCGCGGCTCGCGAACACGGCGACCACACGGGCGAGCTCTTCGAAGCTCAGGAGCTCCTTCCGCTCCAGGAACTGGTGGTCGCGCCCGTAGATCTCCTTCGGCATGCAGTAGACGCAGCGGAAGTTGCAGCGATCGGTGATCGAGACGCGCAGCGTCTCGAGCGGGCGGTCCAACCGTGTCGCGCAGCGGCTCCACGGCTGAAGGGTACCGGGGCTTACTCAGCCCAGCGCGTTCGCGAGCTCGACGATCGTCGCCGCGGCGAGGCCCATGTCCTCCACGCAGATCCATTCGCGCTCGCTGTGGGCGTCGTGGCCGCCCGTGAAGATGTTCGGGGTCGGGAGCCCCATCTCCGTGAGCGCCGAGCCGTCGGTGCCGCCGCGTATGGCGGTCATCCTCGGCTCGAGCCCGACCCGGCGGACAGCCTCCTCCAGGTGCGCGACGATCTCGGGGTGCTGCTGCAGCGTGTCGCGCATGTTGCGGTACTGGATGAACGTCTCGACCTCGATCGAGCAACGGCTGTCGCTCGCCTCGACCTCGGCGGCAACCTGCCGCAGGAAGTCGACGTGCTGGTCGAGGAGGTCGTTCTCGAAATCGCGGACGATGAAGCGAAGCTCGACCTCCGACGAGTCGCCGCTGATCACGACCGGGTGGACGTAGCCGTCGCGGTCGTCCGTCGTCTCCGGTGAGAGCGCGTCCTTCGGCAGCTTCTCGATCACCATCGACGCGAGCTTGATCGCGTTCACCATCTCGTCCTTCGCCCAGCCTGGATGGATCGCGCGACCCTTGATGTGCATCCGTACCTGCGCGCCCGAGAACGTCTCCATCTGGACCTCGCCGGCCGTCGACCCGTCGACCGTGTACGCAGCAATTG
Source organism: uncultured Actinomycetes bacterium (assembly GCA_963794045.1). Classification (GTDB taxonomy): domain Bacteria; phylum Actinomycetota; class Thermoleophilia; order Gaiellales; family Gaiellaceae; genus Palsa-739. Next base: position 23,296 of record CAWCCJ010000006.1, on the reverse strand, counting down.
CGCCGAACGTGTCGACCGGGAAGTGAATGACGCCGCGTCCGATCTCCTCGTCGGGGTTGAACGCCACCTTCACCGTCCCGTGCGGGATGTCCGGGTTCGCCTTCAGGTACGCGACCGCGGCCATGATCTCCGCGATGCCCGACTTGTCGTCGGCGCCGAGGAGCGTCGTGCCGTCGGTCGTGATCAGGTCGTGGCCCGAGTGGTTCGCGAGCTCCGGCGACTCGCTCGGCCTGATCGTGGATCCGGACGACCCGAGCGGGATGTCGCCGCCGTCGTAGCGGAAGCGCTGAGGGTTGACGTTCGCGCCCGTCACCTCGCGCGCCGTGTCGACGTGCGCGAAGAATGCGATCGTCGGTGTCTCGTGGTCGACTGTCGACGGCAGCGTCGCGGTGACGTAGCCGTGCTCGTCGATCTCGACCTCGAGGCCGAGCTGCCGCAGCTCATCGGCGAGGAGCCGGAGAAGATCGAGCTGCTTGGCCGTGCTCGGGTACGTCTGGGAGTCCTCGTCCGACTGCGTGTCGATGCGGACGTAGCGGAGGAAGCGCTCGGCGGCGTCCTCGGCGAGCTGGGGCGCGATCGAACTCGTCATGCGCCGAGACTAACCGTGCTTGGATTGCGCGCGTGGCGGCTGTCGGTCTCGCGCTTACCTCCGCCGCGCTTTTCGGCGGGATGAGCGTCGGGCTTCGGCTCGGCCTCAACCGCCGTCCGGACGTGGCGCTCGCGACGATCGCAACGGTCGTCGGCGCGACCGCGGTCGCGCTCGTCGCTGCGGCTGCGGAGGCGCCCTCGCGCGGCATCCACGCCGGCGCCGCCTGGGTCTTCCTGCTCGCCGGCCTGCTTCAGCCCGGCGTCGGGCAGCTCCTCGTCACGCTCGCGATCCGCGACGTCGGCGCGTCGCGGGCCTCGATCGTCTTCGGCGTCGCACCGCTCATCTCGGTGACGATCGCGCTGCTGCTCCTCGACGAGCCACTGCGCTGGCCGCTCGTCGTCGGGGCGTTCCTGATCGTCGTCGGCGGAGTCGAGCTCGCACGCGAGCGAACGCGCCCGCAGCATCTGCGCGCAATCGGGCTGCTCTACGCGTTCCTCGTGACGATCCTCTTCTCCGCGCGCGACAACCTGCTGCGCTGGCTGTCCGAGGACACGGTCGTGCCGCCCGGGAGCGCCGCCGCCGCGGCGCTCATCGGCGGGCTCGTCGTGGTCGTGCTCGCGCTGGGGCCGCGCGTTCGAAGGCTCGAGGGCGTGTGGCCCTTCCTCGCGGTCGGCGTCCTCTTCGGCCTGTCGTACGTGTCGCTCTTCGAGGCGTACTACCGAGGCCGGGTCACCGTCGTCTCGCCGCTCGTCGCAACGGAATCGCTGTGGGGCGTCGCGCTCGCGTTCGTCGTCATCGGACGGAGCGAGCTCGTCGGGCGGCGGGTCGTCATCGGCGCGGCGCTCGTCGTCGTCGGCGGCGCGCTCATAGGGGTCTTTCGTTAGTCGAGGAAGCCGGAGTACTTCGTCGGCCGGCGGCGCGTGAGGTGCGCGTAGGCCTCCTTCGGCTCGTTCGTCTCCTTGGCGACACCGGCGCCGTACTTGTCGGCAGTCGCGTCGGGCGGGTAGCCGCCCCAGTCGGGACCGTCCTGATGCTCACGCGCGCCGACGGAGACGATGATGCACGGGCCGCTGCCCGCGCCCACGATCGTGTGCTTCGCCCCGGGCGGGCAGTGCGCGAGATCCCATTGCCGAAGCGGCCGCTCCTCGCCCTCGATGACGAGCACCGCCTCGCCGGCGACGACGAGGAAGTCCTCCTGGTCTGCCTCCCAGTGGTACATCGCCATCGGCTGACCCGGCTCGAGAACGCCGATGTTCATCCCGAGCTGCTTCCAGTCCGTCGCGCCCTCGAAATCGCAGAATGCGCTCCGCCCCTCTGCGTGGTACCAGCGCGCGTCACGGGCGTTCAGGACGAACCAGCCGTCGGTCGTCGCGACGAGCCCTTCGTCGGTCTGCTCGAGCTTCGCTTCGGTCGGCACGTAGACAAGTATTCCGCACGGGTGGAAGATGTGACGGCCGCTGCACGTCTTGAGGTCGGAATCCGAGAGGAGCGAGCCATGAACGAGCACGAGCAGCAAGAGTCCGAGGAGCCCGAGGATCTCGAGCCCTCCGCCGAAGACGCGGAGCAGGTTGTCGGCGGTGACGGCAGGGTGACTACGCAGCCCTTCACGATCACGAAGGTGGTCGACAAGTCTTCGCCTTGATGCTCTAGGCGCTCAGCCGAGCTGCTGGCCGTGCAGGTAGAAGTAGAGCCCCTGCCGGTCCATCAGCTCGGCATGCGTTCCCGTCTCGACGATCCGCCCCTGCTCGAGGACGACGATCAGGTCGGCGTCCCGGATCGTGCTCAGCCGGTGCGCGATCACGAATGACGTCCGCCCCTCGAGCAGACGGTCCATGTTCTCCTTGACGACGCGTTCCGACTCGGTGTCGAGGGAGCTCGTCGCCTCGTCGAGGAGCAGCACGGGCGGCTGGTGGTAGATGGCGCGCGCGATCGCGATGCGTTGCGCCTGGCCGCCGGAGAGGCGCAGGCCGCTCTCGCCGATCGAGGTGTCGTAGCCGAGCGGCAGCCGGCGGACGAAGTCGTCCGCGTTTGCCGCCTCCGCGGCCCACACGATCTGCCGGAGGTCGGGCTCGGCCTCGCCGAAGGCGATGTTCGCCGCGATCGTGTCGTCGAAGAGGTACGGCTCCTGGATGACGAAGCCGATCTTCCTGCGGAGCTCGCGAAGTCGCAGCGCCTGTGACGGCACCCCGTCGAAGAGGATCTCGCCCTCGGTCGGCTCGAGAAGCCCGGCGATGCACTTGACGAGAGTCGTCTTGCCCGAGCCGGAACGCCCGACGATCGCGATAGTCGTCCCCGGCGCGATGTCGAGGGAGATGTCGGTGAGGATCGGGCTGTCGGGGGCATTCGGGTACCGAAACCCGACGCGTCGCAGCGTCACGCGCCCGTGCAGCGCTTCCACGGGCCGGAGCGCAGCCTCCGCGCCGCCCTGCTCGGGCTCGTGCTCGAACACGTCCTGCAAGCGGCCGAGCAGGACAGACGCCATCTGCGCGTAGTCCCAGAGCGCGACGAGACGCGTGAGCGGCGCCGTCGCGAGGAAGACGAGCGAGTTGAACGCGACGAAGCCGCCGAGGCTGATGGCGCCGTTCAACACCGCGAGTGCGCCGAAGAAGAGAAACAGCGCGAGGACGAGGAAGTTCGACGCCGAGACGAGGCCCTCGTAGATCATCGAGGCGAGCTCGGCGCGGAAGAGGCGGTCGACCAGGCGCTGCAGCTCGGCGAGCATGCGCCGCCGCAGCCCGTCCTCGGTGCCCATCGACTTGACGGTCTCGATGCCGCGGATCGCGTCGATCTGCCGCCCCTGATAGCGGCCGTATGCCTCCTCCATCGCCTCGAATGCAGGCCGCATTCGCGCGGTCGAGTACCGCATGAGCCCGATGTACAGGGGGATCGTGATGAGGAACAGCAGGCCGAGCCACCAGCAGAGAACGAGCATGAGCACGATCGCGACGAGGGCCTGCGTGAGTGCCGTCAGCGCGTTGATCCCGTTCTCGACGAGCAGCCGCCGCGCCTGCCGTAGTCCCGACGTGCGCCGTTCGATGTCGCCCGCGCGCCGGGCGGCGAAGTAGGCCATCGGCAGACGCAGCATGCGCTCGGTGACGTGGTCGGACGTCGAGAGGTCGAACGCGACGGCGACGCGCGCGAGCAGGTATCGCTGCCAGAGCGTGGCGCCGACGACGACTACGAGGCCGCCGAGCATCGCCGCGAGCGTCAGATAGAGGAGATTGAAGTCGCGGTCGGGCAGGACGTCGTCGACGATCACCTTCGTCGCGATCGGCAGGAGCATCTCGATCCCGGCAGCGACGAGCGCGAGCGCGGCGACCGCGGTCAGCACACCCCGGAACGGCCGGACGAACGGGAGGAGCCACCGGAGGGCGGAGCTCGCCTCCGGCGCGTCCGCGAGGCGTTCGGTCGGCTCTGCGAGCGCGGCGTAGCCGGACCACTCGCTCGTGAACTCCTCGCGGCCAAGGCGGCGGAGGCCGGAGGCCGGATCGGCGACACGCACCTTCTGCTCGTCGACGTCGTAGAGGACGACCCAGTGATTGCCGTGCCAGTGGACGATCGCCGGTAACGGCAGCTCCTCGAGACGGTCTCGCGTCGCCTTCACCGCACGCACGGACAATCCGATCCGTTCGCCGCCGCGACGGATCCCGCCGAGACTCGTGCCGTCGACACCCGTGCCGACTGCATCGCGGATGAACGGCAGCGACACCTTGCGGCCGAACGATCGGCAGACCATTGCGAGGCTCGCGGCGCCGCAGTCCATCTCGTCGATCTGGCGCACGACCGGGAACCTCCGCGTGTGGTGCGCGGGCCCTGCCGGCGCCTGCGGGAGCTCGTCCACCGCGGGCGCCGCTTCGTGCGCTTCCGCCGGCAGGAGCTCGGGCGCGGGGGACACCGACGACTGGCGTTCGGCGACCCGGAGCTCGTCATCGAGCCGCTCCCCGAAGGCGGGCACGTCGGCGGCGAGTCGGCGGATCGTCGCAGCGGGAATGCGCAGCAGGCGCGCGGGCTGTACGGCCTCGACGCTCGTCGCGTGATCGCGGCCTGCATATGCCTCTGTCTCGCCGAACACGTCGCCGGCGACGAGCGGCATCCCCGCCGCGACGAGGCGGCCGTCCTCGACAACGTAGGCTCCGAACGCGCGCTGCCCCGCCTCGACGACGAGCTCACCCGGCTCGGCGCTGACCTCGTCGATCTCGGGCAGTACCTCGGCTGCCGCCTCGCGTGGGAGCGCCGAGAAGATCCGGTGCACCCGGAAGACCTGCTCCAACCGGCGCGCCCGCGACTGCAGCGCCAACGCCGCGCGAGCCTCGGGGTGCAGCCGAACGAGCGCGTCGAAGACGCCCCGGTCGAGCCGGAGCGCATCGACCGCCGTCGACGCGCGCACCGTCGCTGTGCGAGGCACGTCGTCGAGGAGCGCCGTCTCGCCGAAGGAGTCGCCGGGCCCGAACCGGTCGAGCGGGATCTCGGTGCCGTCGACTCCGGCGACGACGACTCTCGCGCGTCCACGCTCGATCACGTAGAACGCGTCGCCGTTCTCGCCCTGCCGGATGATCGGCTCGCCGAAGACGTACGAGACGGGCGCGAACGACTCGACGACGAGCGCGCGCAGCCCATCGTGGAGGAGGGCGAGGCCGGGCACCGCCTCGAGGACGACGCGGCCGCGGGCATCTTGCGTCTCAGAGAGCGACATGCCAGCTCACCCGCCCGGCCGCGTGCCGCGCGATCGTCTCCGCGACGAGCTCGGCGCGAGCGCGTTCGACGAGGAGCGGGTCGTCGGCGCTCGGCGGTCGCTTCGCCCGCAGCTGCGCGAGGAGGTACCCGCCGTTCGCCTCGAGCGGCCCGACGAGCTCGCCGGGCGAGGCGGCCGCGAGCCGCGACGCGAGCTCGGCGTCCGTGTCCGCGAACACCCGCGTACGCTCGATCAGGTGCGTCCCGAGCTCGCCCGCGACCTCGGCGAGCGTCGTTCCGTCCTCGCGAACGCACAGACGTGCCTCGCGGGCAGCGTCTTCGCTCGGGCTCGTCAGCTCCTCGGTCTCGAACGACAGCCAGCCGAGTGCATTGGCGCGCACGCGGTCCGGTACGGCCTCGCCTGCGACGGCGTCGTGCTCGAGCCGGCGCCTCGCCTGCTCGAGCGCGACGACGACGCGCGCAGACTCGGTGAGCGCCGGCTCCTCGAGGTCGGCAAATGCGATGGTCGCACGCGCTCCCCGGGCGAGCTCAACGACGTCCGTGTCGTCGGCCTCGGACGCACCGACCGCACGTGCGGCCGCGGCCCCGCCGATGAGATCGTCGGCGCACGCGCGCAGGACCCCCGAGCAGATCGCGTCGACGCGAAGGACCGGCGTCGCGTCGCCGTGGTGTGCCTCGGGCGCGGCCTCCAGCGCGAGCCGGCGCCGAATGTGGCCGAGCCATTCCTGCATCGTGACGCCGCGCTCGGCGAGCCAGCGCTCGAGATCCTCGCGGGCGAGGAGGCCGCGCTCGTAGCGGAATGCGTTCGCCGCTTCGCGCCGCGCGTCTGCAGGAGGATCGCCCGCGACCGCAAGCGCTGCGACGCCGCTCGCGGACTCCTCCTCGAGCCGCTGCCACCGCCCTGACGCGACCCCGGCCATGACGACCTCGGCGACGGTGAAGGACCGCGCCTCGAAGGTGAGCGCCTCGCTCCTCAGGATCGTCCGCACCCCGCCGCCCACCCTTGCGGCCGGCGCCGGATCCGTCAACGCCGCGCATTCCCAGGATCTGCTATAACAGGGCTTAGATTTTCTCACCAGGAGGCATATACCCAGCATGGCAAAGACACTAGGCATCGACCTCGGTACGACGAACTCGTGCATGGCCGTCCTCGAGGGCGGCGAGCCGACGGTGATCCCGAACGCCGAAGGCGGCCGGACGACGCCGTCCGTCGTCGCGTTCACGAAGGACGGCCAGCGGCTCGTCGGCGCCCCTGCGCGCCGGCAGCAGGTCACGAACCCGCAGAACACGGTCTTCTCGATCAAGCGCTTCATGGGACGGAAGTTCGATGAGGTGAGCGAGGAGATGACGATCGTCCCGTACGAGGTCATGCAAGGGCCCGAACGGCGACGTGCGCGTCAAGGCGGAAGGCAAGGAGTACGCCCCGCCGGAGATCAGCGCGATGATCCTGCAGAAGCTGAAGGCGGACGCAGAGTCCTACCTCGGCGAGTCCGTCACCGACGCCGTGATCACCGTCCCCGCGTACTTCAACAACGCGCAGCGCGAGGCGACGAAGGACGCCGGCAAGATCGCCGGCCTCAACGTCCTCCGCATCATCAACGAGCCGACCGCGGCATCGCTCGCGTACGGCCTCGACAAGGAGGGCGACCAGACGATCCTCGTCTTCGACCTCGGCGGCGGCACGTTCGACGTGTCCGTGCTCGAGCTCGGCGAGGGCGTCTTCGAGGTCAAGTCGACCGCCGGTGACAACCACCTCGGCGGCGACAACTTCGACAAGGCGATCGTCGACTGGATGGCCGCGGAGTTCAAGAAGGACCAGGGCATCGACCTGACGCAGGACAAGATGGCGCTGCAGCGGCTCTACGAGGCTGCGGAGAAGGCGAAGATCGAGCTGTCGTCGACGATGACGACGCAGATCAACCTGCCGTTCATCACCGCGACCGCAGAAGGCCCGAAGCACCTCGACCTGCAGCTCACGCGCGCGAAGCTCGAGGAGATCACCGCCGACCTGCTCGAGCGGACGTCGGCCCGACGAAGCAGGCGCTCGCCGACGCAGAGCTCGACGCGTCGAAGATCGACCACGTCGTCCTCGTCGGCGGCATGACGCGCATGCCGGCGGTGCAGGAGAAGGTCAAGCAGATCATCGGCAAGGACCCGCACAAGGGCGTCAACCCGGACGAGGTCGTCGCGATCGGCGCCGCGCTTCAGGGCGGCGTGCTGAAGGGCGAGGTCAAGGACATCCTGCTCCTCGACGTCACTCCGCTCTCGCTCGGCATCGAGACGAAGGGCGGCGTCATGACGAAGCTCATCGAGCGCAACACCACGATCCCGACGAAGAAGTCCGAGACCTTCACGACCGCCGAGGACAACCAGCCGTCGGTCGAGGTGCACGTCCTCCAGGGCGAGTCGGAGATGGCGACCTACAACAAGACGCTCGGCAAGTTCCAGCTCGTCGGCATCCCGCCGGCGCCGCGGGGCATGCCGCAGATCGAGGTCACGTTCGACATCGACGCGAACGGGATCATCAACGTCTCGGCGAAGGATCTCGGCACGGGCAACGTGCAGCAGATCCAGATCCAGGGCGGCTCGGGCCTTCAGCGACAGCGAGGTGCAGGAGATGATCCGGAACGCGGAGGCGCACGCCGACGAGGCGCGCAAGCTGCGCGAGGCGGTCGACGCGAAGAACAACGCGGAGACGCTCGCGTACTCGACGGAGCGCTCGCTCAAGGAGCACCGCGACAAGCTCGACGAGTCCGACGCCTCGACGATCGAGGGCCGGATCATGGAGCTGCGCCAGGCGCTGAGGGCGACGACTCGCGGACATCCGCGCGAAGACGGAGGCGCTGCAGGAGGCCTCGCACAAGCTCGCCGAGGCGGTCTACGCGCAGGCGACCGCGCAGGCGCAGGCCGCTCCGCCGGCGGCAACGGCGCGACCACCGCCGACGACGAGGTCGTCGAAGAGGGCGAGTACGAGGTCGTCGACGAGGAGGCGAAGACGTCGTAATGACGGACGAGCCGACCCGCGAAGAGCACGCAGAGGTGGTCGAGGAGAGCAGCGGGGCGGAGGACCGCGCCGCTGCTCTGGCGAAGACCGGCTGCTGCGCCTCGCGGCGCGACTTCGACAACTACAAGAAGCGCGCCGCGCGCGAGCGTGAGGAGTACGTCACGCTCGCGAACGAGCGGCTCGTGAAGGAGCTCCTGCCGATCCTCGACGACCTCGAGCGTGCGCTCGATGGCGGCGGCCGAGCACGAGGAGGCTGCGCTCGAGGAGGGCGTCGCGCTCGTGCATCGCTCGCTCGCGTCGCTGCTCGAGCGGCAGGGGCTCGAGCCGATCTCGACGGAAGGGAAGTTCGACCCGCACGTGCACGAGGCGCTGCTCTCGCAGCCGTCCGAGGCCGACGAGGGCTCCGTCATCGACGTGGTGCAGAAGGGCTACACGCTCGGCGACCGCGTCGTGCGGCCCGCGCGCGTCGTGATCGCGGCGCGCGCCCGCCGGAGGACGACGAGGACTGACGTGGCAAGTCGCTCTACGACACGCTCGGCGTCTCGAAGACCGCCTCGCAGGACGAGATCAAGAAGGCGTACCGCAAGCTCGCGCGGCAGTACCACCCGGACAAGAACCCGGGCGACGCGGCGGCGGAGGAGCGCTTCAAGGAGATGCAGACTGCGTACGACGTCCTCTCCGACGAGGAGAAGCGGAAGGCAGTACGACCGCTTCGGCTCGGCGAACGGACGCGGTCCGTCGGCCGGTCCCGCGGGCGCGAACGTCAACTTCGACTTCGGAGGCTTCGACCTCGGCGACCTGCTCGGCGGCATCTTCGGCGGCGGTGCAGGCGCGCCGCGCGCGGGCGCGCGGCGACAGCCGGTCAAGCGGCGCCGACGTCGAGGCACAGGTGCAGCTCTCGTTCGAGGACTCGCTGAACGGCGCCGAGGTGAAGGTGCCCGGTCGAGATCACCACGGCCTGCCGCGACTGCGGCGGCACCGGCGCACAGCCGGGGACAGCGCCGGTCATCTGCCCGGAGTGCAACGGCCGCGGCGTGAAGGCCGAGTCGCAGGGGCTCTTCGCGCTCTCGCAGCCGTGCCCGCGCTGCCGCGGCAACGGCACCGTGATCGAGAAGCCGTGCCCGCACTGCCAGGGCTCGGGTCGCGAGCGGCGCATCAAGACGTACACGGTGAAGATCAAGCCGGGCGTGAAGGACGGCACGCGCATCCGCCTCAAGGGCAAGGGCGAGGCGGGGGAGAACGGCGGTCCTGCCGGCGACCTCGTCGTCCTCACGCCGTGGTCACATCGTCGGACACGTACGAGCGTCGCGGCGACGACCTCGTCGTGCAGGTGCCGGTGTCCTTCGCGACGGCGACGCTTGGCGGCAAGGTCGACGTGCCGACGCCGGACGGCGCCGTGTCGCTGAAGATCCCCGCAGGCTCGGAGGACGGCAAGCTCCTTCGCATCAAGGGCCGCGGCGCGCCGAAGCTGAACGGCGGAGGCAAGGGCGACGTGCTCGCGCGCGTCCGCATCCAGGTGCCGAAGCGCGTGAACAAGAAGGAACGCGAGCTGCTCGAGCAGCTGAAGGCGATGGGCGAGCTGATGGTCGAGCGCGCTCGTCGCTGGGTCTCGTTGCCGTCGCGCTGGTCGGCGTGTGTGCGTACGTGCTGCTGAAGCGGAGCGGCACGTGAGCGACCGTCCGATCTACATGATCAGCGTCGCCGCAGAGCTCGTCGGCATGCATCCGCAGACGCTGCGGATCTACGAGAACAAGGGGCTCGTGCGCCCCAAGCGCACGCCCGGCGGCACGCGGCTCTACAGCGAGTCCGACATCGAGCGGCTGCGGATCATCCAGCGCCTCACGACAGAGCTCGGGCTGAACCTCGCCGGCGTCGAGCTCGTGCTGCGGCTCGAGGACGAGCTCCGCAAGGCCCACGCGCAGATCGAGCGCCTGCAGTCGCAGGTGCGCGAGGAAGTTCAAAAAGTTCACAAGCACTACCGCCGCGACCTCGTCGTGTATCGCGAGGAGCGGCACCCGGAAAGGAGGTAACGATGGATTTCAACAAGCTGACGATCAAGAGCCAGGAGGCCGTCGCCGCAGCGCAGGAGCTTGCGCGCCGAAACGGCAACCCGGAGCTCTATCCCGAGCATCTGACTAATCGCGCTCCTCGACCAGGAGCTACCGCGCGAGCTCGTCCCCGATGCAGACGCGCTGCGCGCGCACGCCGAGGCGCCCCTCGCGGCGAAGCCTCGCATTCAGGGAGCGCAGCAGCAGCCGAACGTGTCGACGCAGTTCTCGCGGCATCCTCGACAAGGCCTTCGACGAGGCCAGGCGGATGGAGGACGAGTACGTCTCGACCGAGCACCTCCTGCTCGCGCTCGATGTCGTCCCGCGCGACCAGTTGCTCGCGAAGATCGAGGCGGTGCGCGGCGGTCAGCGCGTCACCTCGCAGGACCCGGAGGGCACCTATCAGGCGCTCTCGAAGTTCGGCCGCGATCTCACCGCCGCAGCCGAGGAAGGAAAGCTCGACCCGGTGATCGGCCGCGACGAGGAAATCCGCCGTGTGATCCAGGTGCTCTCGCGCCGCACGAAGAACAACCCCGTGCTGATCGGCGAGCCGGGCACCGGCAAGACGGCGATCGTCGAGGGGCTCGCGCAGCGCATCGTCGCGGGCGACGTGCCCGAAGGGCTGAAGGGCAAGCGCGTGTGGTCACTCGACATCGGCGGCCTCCTCGCGGGCGCCAAGTACCGCGGCGAGTTCGAAGAGCGGCTCAAGGCGGTGCTCGCCGAGGTGGAGAACGCCGCCGGCGAGCTCATCCTCTTCATCGACGAGCTGCACACGATCGTAGGCGCCGGCGCCGCAGAGGGCGCCGTCGACGCCGCGAACATGCTGAAGCCGATGCTCGCCCGCGGCGAGCTTCGCTGCATCGGCGCGACGACGCTCGACGAGTACCGCAAGCACATCGAGAAGGACGCGGCGCTCGAGCGGCGGTTCCAGCCGATCTACGTCGGCGAGCCGTCGGTCGCGGACACGATCGCGATCCTGCGAGGGCTCAAGGACACGTACGAGTCGCACCACGGCGTCCGGATCCGCGACGCGGCGCTCGTCGCCGCCGCCGTGCTCTCGCACCGCTACATCGCCGACCGGTTCCTGCCCGACAAGGCGATCGACCTGGTCGACGAATCGGCGTCGCGTCTCCGCATGGAGATCGACTCGTCGCCCGTCGAGCTGGACGAGGCCGAGCGGCGGGTGCGTCAGCTCGAGATCGAGCTTGCCGCGATGCAGAAGGAGTCGAAGGACGTGCGTGAGCCGGTCGAGCGCGCGCTCGCCGACGCGCAGGAGATTCGCAACGAGCTCGCCGCTCGCTGGGGCGAGGAAAAGCAGGCGCTCGAGCGCGTGAAGGAGATCACGCGCGGCATCGACGAGTTGAAGCGCGAGGCAGAGCGCGAGGAACGCGGGGGCAACCTCCAGCGGGTCGCCGAGATCCGCTACGGGGAGCTGCCTGCGCTCGAGAAGGAGCTCGCCGAGCGCGACGCGGAGACGCGCACCTCGATGGTGAAGGAAGAGGTCGACGAGGACGACATCGCCGCCGTCGTCGCACGCTGGACGGGCATCCCGGTCGACCGGCTGCTCGAGGGCGAGACGGAGAAGCTCATCCACATGGAGGACCGCCTCCACCAGCGCGTGATCGGCCAGGACGAAGCCGTCAGTGCAATCGCGAACGCGCTACGTCGGGCGCGCACCGGGCTCCAGGACCCGAACCGGCCCATCGGCTCGTTCGTCTTCCTCGGGCCGACCGGCGTCGGCAAGACCGAGCTGGCGCGCGCGCTTGCCGAGTTCATGTTCGACGACGAGCGCGCGATGGTGCGGCTCGACATGTCGGAGTATCAGGAGCGTCACACGGTGGCACGGCTCATCGGTGCGCCGCCCGGCTATGTCGGCTACGACGAGGGCGGTCAGCTGACCGAGGCTGTCCGCCGGCGCCCGTACACGGTCGTGCTGCTCGACGAGATCGAGAAGGCGCATTCCGAGGTGTTCGACGTGCTGCTGCAGGTGCTCGACGACGGGCGCCTCACCGACGGCCAGGGCCGCACCGTCGACTTCCGCAACACGGTGCTGATCATGACTTCGAACATCCGGAGCGTCGAGCAGATGCGCGACCACTTCCGGCCCGAGTTCCTGAACCGCATCGACGAGATCGTCCTCTTCGACGCGCTGTCGCGCGAGCAGATCGGCGAGATCGTCGAGCTCCAGCTCGAGCGCCTGCACGAACGGCTTGCCGAGCGCGGGATCACGATCGAGCTCACGCCGGCCGCGAAGGAGGCGCTTGCCGAAGCCGGCTGGGATCCCGCCTACGGCGCGCGGCCGCTGAAGCGGGCGATCCAGCGGCTCGTCGAGAACCCGCTCGCGCTGCGACTGCTCGAAGGCGACTTCGGCGGACGGCGACACGGTCGTCGTCGATGCCGAAGGCGGCGAGCTCGTCTTCCGGAAAGCGGAGGCGGCACTCGCAGCCTGAACCGATTGCCCCGGGTGGGCGAACGTCTCGCGTCAACCCGCAAGGAGGAAGACGTGAGGAAGCTCGCACCACTCGGGGTCATCGCCGCGCTCGCGCTCGTCGTGACGGCAGTCGCTCTCGCCGCGCCGAAGAGCATGGGCTGGTCCGCGAAGCTCGATGCGATGCAGGAGGTGCCTGCGCAGGCCGTGCATGCGCCGAAGGGCAAGGGGACGTTCCACGGCACGCTGAAGGGCAACAAGCTCACGTGGACGCTGTCGTTCTCCGGTCTCACCGGCGCCGCGACGGCCGCGCACATCCACCTCGGCGCGATGGGCAAGGCCGGCAACGTCGTGGTCGCACTCTGCGGACCGTGCACGCCGATGAGCCACGGCAGCGCGAAGCTCTCGAAGGCCGTGATGAAGGACGCGTCGAAGCACCTGCTCTATGTCAACGTCCACACGGCGAAGAACCCCGCGGGCGAGATCCGCGGTCAGGTCGCGCCGTAGCTTGTACGGTCAGCGGCGATGCTCGTCGTCGCCGCGACCGACCGAGAGCTCGCGCATGTGCGCGGGCTCGAGACGTTCGTCTGCGGCGTCGGCCCTGTCGACGCCGCAGCGCGAACGGCGCTCATGCTCGCGGAGCGGCGGCCGGACGCGGTGCTGCACATCGGGATCGCGGGCTCGCGTGAGCTCGCGCCGCTGACGATCGTGGTCGGGTCGCGAGTCGGTCTACTCGGATCTCTCGGCGGCGATCCCCGTCGTCGACCGCCTGCCGCCGGATGCGGGGCTCTTCGAGCGTGTGCATGCAGCGTTGCCCGATGCGGTCGTCGCGTCGATCGGGACGTCGGCCGCGGTGGGCGGGAGCGGGGAGGACGTGGAGGCGATGGAAGGCTTCGGCGTCCTGCGGGCGTGCGCGCTCGCAGAGGTGCCTGCGGTCGAGCTGCGCGTCGTCTCGAACATGCCCGACGAAGCGGACCGGTCGAAGTGGCGGTTCGAGGAAGCCTTCGAGGTGCTCGGCGCCGCGGTCGAACGCGTGCTGCGATGAAGATCCATCGTCGAGAAGACATTGCCGGCCGGTCGCTGACGGAGTTCGACAGCATCGGCGAGATCCGATTCGTCTCGGATGGGGTCGTCCAGATCGAGTTGCCCGCCGGTGGACGCATCGGGCTGCATCCGTCGGCGGACGAGCAGCTCTTCATCGTCGTTGCAGGCGAGGGCGACGTCCGCAGCGGGTCGGATGTCGCGCATGTCGCGGCGGGGGATGCCGTTCGGTGGTCTGCCGGCGAGGAGCACGAGACGACGACGGAGACCGGCCTCGTCGCGATCGTGATCGAGCCGGCTTAAGCGCGCTCGATGTCGTCGAGGAACTCGGCGTTGCCGCTCACGGGGGGCGCGCCGTAGGCGAAGAAGACGATGTCCTCGTCCGTCTCGTTCCGGAGCTGCATCGGCGTTCCCTGGTGGACGACGATCACGCCGCCGGGCTCGACGTCGACCCGCTGCGGCGGATCCTCGACGAGCACCGTGAGCGTGCCGCGGATCGGCACGAAGACCTCTTCCTGATCCGGATCCTTGTGCCGCCGCCCGCGCGTGTGGGCGGGGTACCGCCACATCCGCGCGCGCGAGTCCTTGAGGTTCGTGGCGTCGGTGATCGACGCTTGCGCGCGTGGCGCCTGACCGTGCATGGCCTCGCGCTCCTCCCACGGCAGCGAGTCGGCGTGTGCGACGTCGTAGGGCACGGGGACGGACGATACATTCAGGCCGTGGCTCGTATGTCGTACCCGCGGTCGAACGAGCCGCGTCCTGCAGCCCTGCCGCCGCAGACGCGAACGGTCGGGCAGGTCATCGCGGAGTCGATCCGGATCTACGGGGAGAACTTCCTTCGGTGCCTCGTCATCGGCGTGCCGCCCGCGCTGTTGACCTTGGGCGGCGAGCATCTCTCACGCGTCGCGTCGCTCATCCTGACGCCGACGGTCGGCGGCGCGCTGCTCACCGCGGCGTATGTCTACGCCTGCATCATCGTCCTCGGGCTGCGTCCGACGCGAGACCGGATCGTGCTCGCGTGGCTCGTCGGCTGGCTCGTCTTTATCCCGGCGCCGTTCCTACTGATCGGCTTCATCCTCCCCGCGCTCGCGTACCTGTCGGCGTTCGGGCTCGTCGTCCCCGTGCTCCTTGCCGAGCCGATCGGCGCGCGCGCGGCGCTTCGGAGGGCGTGGCAGCTTGCGCGCGCCGACTACGTGCACGTTCTCGGGTCGCTCGCGGCCCTCGCGATCGTCGTTCTCCTCTGCCAGGGAGTGCTCGCGTTCATCCTCCGGGGCGCCGCGGATCAGGCGCTCGAGGCCGCGATCGTGATCGCGAGCGTCGTCATCTCCCCGCTCATCTTCCTCGGAGCCTCGCTCCTCTACGTGGATCAGACGGCGCGGGTCGAGTAGGTTCCCGGCATGGCGATCTACGTGCTTCTTTCCCGTCTTTCCCAGCAGGGCGTCGCGACGCTCAAGTCGAACCCGGACCGGCTGCGCGAGGTGAACCGCGATGTCGAGGAGCTCGGTGCGAAGGTCCTGCACCAGTGGGCGACGCTCGGCGAGTTCGACTTCGTGAATGTCGTCGAGGCGCCCGACACCGCGACGATCGCACGAGTCTCCGTCGCCCTCGGCGCGCGCGGTTCGACCCGAATCGAGACCCTCCCCGCGCTCACGATCGACGAGTTCGTGCAGACGTCGAGCAAGACCGGGCGACGCGCCAGCCAGTTCCGGCGCGTCGTCGCGCAGCAGCTAGTCAGTCAGCGCTGCGGCGACGCGGCGGACGGTGACGCCCCAGGCCTTGCCCGACTCGAACAGCTCGTCGGGGTCGACGTTGGCGGCCCAGCCGATGAAGTGCGGCTCCGGATCGTCGGCCGTGCACCCGTACACGGCCGGGTAGACCTTCGCCGGCGCCTTCTCGCGCACGCCGCGCGCGAGCTCCTCCGCACGACGCTCCGCCTCCTCCGAGGCCGGTCCTTCCATGTAGCCGCGCGGCATCCGGCGAAGGGTACTGTGGCCGCCGTGCCAGGGGCCGCGCGCTCGCCGTTCGTGGACTGCGGAAGCGATACGGCTCCGTCGAAGCGCTGAAGGGCGTCGACCTCGAGGTCGAGGAGGGCGAGCTCTTCGGGCTCCTCGGCCCGAACGGTGCCGGCAAGTCGACGCTCGTAAAGGTCGCCGTCGGGCTCGTGCGACCGACGGGCGGCACCGCCGAGATCGCAGGGGCACGCGCCGGCTCGCGCGTCGCGCGTGCGTCGCTCGGCTATCTCGCGGAGCTCTTCCGCTTCCCCGGCTGGTACACGGCCGACGAGGTGCTCGAGCTGCACCAGCGTCTCGCGGGCTCGAGCGGCGGCGCCGCAGAACGGCGGCGCCTCCTCGAGCTCGTCGCGCTCGACGAGGCGACGAACCGCCGCGTCGACGGCATGTCGAAGGGCATGCAGCAGCGCCTCGGCGTCGCGCAGGCCCTCGTCGGCGAGCCGCGCATCCTGCTCCTCGACGAGCCCACCTCGGCGCTCGATCCCGTCGGCCGCCGCACCGTCCGGCTTCTGCTCGAGGATCTCCGCGGCCGCGGCGTCTCGGTCTTGCTCAACTCGCACCTGCTCTCCGAGATCGAGCTCGTGTGCGACCGGGTCGCGATCCTCCTCGGCGGCGAGGTCGTCTCCGCAGGGACGCCGGCCGAGCTCTCGCGGCCGCGCGGCGTCGAGCTCGAGACCGACGACGGCGTGCACCTGATCGAGGGCGTGACGCGCCAGGACGTTCCCCGCCTCGTCGAAGAAGCGGTGCATGCCGGCCGACGCGTCTACGGCGTGCGCGTGCTCACCTCCACGCTCGAGGAGACCTATCTCGAGGCCGTCGGCGGAGAGACGTCCTGACCGCGGTCGCGACGATCATCGGGTACGGGTTCCGCGAGGCGGTCCCGCGGACGGTGTTCGCCGTCGTGCTGGTCCTGACCGCCGGCTTCCTCTTTCTCTTCTGGCTCGCGAACCACTACGTCTTCCGCGACGTCGCGACCATCACGCCGCCCTCCGACGTGAACGTCGACTCGCGGACCTTCGCCGGCGCGTTCCTGATGGGGCTATCGATGTTCGCGACGCTCTTCCTCGGGATCGTCCTCGCCGTGTTCCTCACGCTCGGCGTCGTCTCGGGCGACGCCGAGCGCGGCCTGCTGCAGCCGCTCGTCGTGCGGCCCGTCGGCCGCGGCACGCTCTACCTCTCGCGCTTCCTCGGTGCGAGCGGCGTCTCGGCGGCGTACGTGCTCGCGGTCTACTTCGCGTCGATGGCGATCGTCGGGCTGACCGGCCACTGGTGGCCGGGGCGGATCGCCTGGCCTGGCATCGAGCTCGCCTTCGCGGTCGTCGTCGTGATCGCGCTGTCGCTTCTCGGCTCGGTCGTCCTCTCGGCGACAGCGAACGGGATCGCGATCTTCATGCTCTTCGGCGCCGGCCTCGTGGCCGGCCTCCTCGGGACGATCGGCCACGCGCTCAACTCGCACGTCGTCAAGCAGGCGTCGACGGTGACCGCGTGGGCTCTCCCGTTCGAGGCGCTGTATCAGGACGCGCTTCGGATGATCACCGA
This sequence comes from uncultured Actinomycetes bacterium, assembly GCA_963794045.1. GTDB lineage: Bacteria > Actinomycetota > Thermoleophilia > Gaiellales > Gaiellaceae > Palsa-739. The sequence continues at coordinate 5,946 of CAWCCJ010000006.1, read as the reverse complement.
GCGCACCGGCGGCCTGACCGGTTTCCTCCTGCAGCTCGGCCCGTTCGGCGGCGGTACGTGCACGGGTGGAACGTCCGCATCTGGGCGATCGCGTACCTCGCGGCCGTGCTCGCGCTCGGGCTCTTCGCGTTCTCGCGCCGCGATCTTTAAGAGATCGCGGCGACGGCGATCTCGCCGGCGAGCCGCGAGTTCTGCGCGATCAGGTCCTTGTTCGCGCGCTGCGTGCTCCCGCCGCTCTCGCGATGGAGATACGAGAGCACGTACGGCGTCACGGCCTGACCGCTGACCGCCTCGGCGTGCGCCGCGCGGAGCGCCTGCTCGATCAGCGGCTCGACGTCGTCGAGCGGCTCGTCCGGCGGCCGCCCGACGAGGATCCCGGTGCCGCCGAGCTCCCAGTGTGCGCTCGCAACGCGCGCCGCCTCGTCGGGGGACGAGATGCGCGCCGACACGGGTGGCCCGCCGGCTGCTGCGTAGAAGAGCGGCAGCGTGTCGACGCCGTAGCCCAGCACGGGGATGCCGAGCGATTCGAGCAGCTCACTCGTGGCCGGCACGTCGAGGAGCGACTTCACGCCGGCCGACACGACGAGCGCCGGCGTTCGCGCGAGCTGCGCGACGTCGGCAGAGACATCGGGCGGGTCCGGGAACCCGCGATGGACGCCGCCGAGCCCGCCGGTCGCCATGAAGTGAAGCCCTGCGGCGCGGGCGACGGCGAGCGTGCCGCCGACGGTCGTCGCGCCGATCGCGCGCTGCGCGACGGCGGTTGCGAGGTCGCGCGGTCCGACCTTCCGCGCATCGACGTCGAAGCGCTCGAGCTCATCCCGGTTCAGCCCGACGACGATCTCGCCGTCGAGCACGCCGACCGTCGCGGGAACGGCTCCCGCCTCGCGGACCTGCCGCTCCGACTCGAGACCGACCTCGACGCCCTCGCCGGGCGGGAAGCCGTGCGCGACGAGGGTTGTCTCGAGCACGACGACGGCGTGCGACTCGCGCACCTCGTCGGCGATGCGAATCATGCGGAGCGCTCCATCTCGATGAAACGGCTCTTCTGCCCTTCGTGCTCGGCGACCTCCCGGAAGCCCGCGCGCCGGTAGGCGCGAAGCGCGCGTTCATTCCACCAGGCGACCCAGAGCCGGAACGTCCGCGGTTGCCACTCCTGTCGCGCGTACTCGAGCCCCGCACGAATGAACGGCTGCGCAAGCCCGCGGCCGGTCAGGTCGGGGCGGATCCCGAGGCCGATCCGAACTTCGCCGCCTTCGGGGACGAAGTTGAAGAACCCGACGAGATCTCCGTCGTCACCGATCACGGCGCGGAGGCCGTCGCGGCGCGCCGGATTCGCGAAGAGCTCGATGCGGCGAGGATCCGCTGCAGTGTCGTACCACTCGTACGGGAACTCGTAGCGCCATTCCGCGATCGCGGCAGCGTGCTCCTCGGTCAGCGGCTCGATCCTCACGGCAGCGAGCCTATGCGCGACACGCAGAGGGCTGCTGTCTCGAGCGCGCGCCGCGCCGCCTCCTCGAGAGAGCCGCCGACGAGGAATCCCGCGGCGAACGCATCGCCGGCACCGGTCGTGTCGACCACAGACGCATCGACCGGCGCGAGATCGAGTCGTGCCTCCTCGGTCACGACGATCGCGCCACGCGCCCCGCGCTTGATCACGCCTGTCGGTGCGCCGAGGTACGCGCCGCCGAGCATCTCCCATTCGGCTTCGGTCGCGAACAGGATGTCGGGAGCGATCGCGTCAAGGAGGTCACGGAATTGCACCGGCCCGAAGGCGCGGATCTCCGTCCACGCGGCGACGTCGACGGAGATGCGCGCGCCGCGCTCGCGTGCAAGGCGGGCGGCAAGAAGCGCGGCATGCGAGATCGGCTCGCGCAAGAGCGCATAGCCGCTGACGTGGAGGACGTCGCAGTCGCACCACGCAACATCGATCTCCTCCGGCTCCAGGGACGGCGACACGCCGCGGTCCGACGCCATGGAGCGGTCGCCGTCCGCGCCGACGAGCGAGACGACGACGCCGGTGGCGCCGGCGGCGATCGGCCCGACGAGCTCGACCGCGTGCGCTGCGAGCTCGCGTGTGACGAGCTCGCCTGCCGCGTCGTCACCGCGCTTCGCGATGCAGCGCGCCTTAGTTCCGAGCGACGCAGCCCAGGCCGCGACGTTCGCCGCCTGGCCGCCGGCGCCGGTGCGAGTCTCCGCCCGCACGTCGTCACCCGGTGCGAGCGGTTGCTCGAGCCGGACGATCACGTCCAGCATCACGTCGCCGATCGTCGTGACCCGCATCGGCGAATCGAACCATGGATGCGGCCGTCAGGCGAGCGATACATTGTCAGCGAGGTGACCATCGCACCGCCGCGCTACGCGAACATCCGGCCCGCCGGGACAGGCAGCTTCGCCTCGGTGTACGCGGCCTACGATTCGCCTGCTCGGCCGTCCCGTCGCGATCAAGGTGCTCCTCGACGAGCACATCGGCGACCGGAGTGCGCACGCGCGGTTTGCGCGCGAGGCGCGCGTCGGCGCGCTGCTCGGCTCGCACCCGTTCGTCGTGACCTTGCACGACGCAGGTGAGTGGGCGGGTCGCCCGTACATCGTGATGGAGCTTCTCGAGGGAAGCGTCGCCGAGCGGCGTGATGTGCCCGCATCCCTCGCAGTGCGCTGGCTCGCGCAGGCGGCGGAGGCGCTCGAGTTCGCCCACGCGAACGGGATCGTCCACCGCGACGTGAAGCCGGCGAACCTGCTGCTCGACGCGCGTGCGGATGTCCGCCTCGGCGATTTCGGCGTCGCCCGCGATCCGCTCGCAACGCAGCTGACGCTTCCCGGGTACGTCGTCGGCACGCCCGGCTACCTGGCTCCGGAGGTCGCCGCGGGCGAACCGGCGACGAAAGCGGCCGACGTCTACTCGCTCGCGGTCGTCGCACGCGAGCTACTGGGCGACCGGCCCGAGCTCGGCCCCGCTTTGTCACGAGACCCGGCGATACGTCCGTCGCCCACCGAGCTCGTCGCTGCGCTCGGAGCCGGCGAGGCGCCGACGCGGGTTGCAACCATCCCGTTCACGCGAATCGCACCCCTCCCGGTTACGCGAGCGGCGCCCGCTGCACGACGGCCCCGCCGCCGCCACCGAAGCATTCGCGTCGGCGTCGCCGTTGCCGTCGCGGCGGTGCTCGCCGCCGGCTCGACCGCCGCGGCGGCCTACATGACCGGGCGCCTTCCGACACGGCATGCGGCCAAGACCACCTCGCAGGCGGTGCTGCAGAGCTGCGTCGTGTCGCCCTTCCGGCACGACGCGAACGTCGTCGTCGAGGGCACGGGGGCGGCGGCGTTCTGCCGCAAGCAGGCGCACGTCCTCCGCCTCGTCGGCGATCAGTGGACCTACCGGGCCGGGAACGAGCTGATCGCCCCGGATCACGGGTCGTCCTCGCTCGACGTGGTTTGCCGCGTCCGGCGCAAGCGTCTCATTGCGACGGTCTACGACAGCGGCGCGAAGTCGATCGGCGGCGACGTGTGCTCCTGGTACGGCTCGGGCGGCTGGCGCAGCAGTTAGAGCGCGTACCATCGGGCGATGGACGGTGACGATCGGCTCGGGCGCGCGCGGTCGTTCCTCATCGGCGGCGTCGTCGGCGCTTCTGCTGCGGTTGCGACCGCGCGCCGGCGTCGCGCGATCGCCCGCCGGCGGCGCCAGCGGATCCTGCACCCGGTCGGGCTTGCCGCCTTCGAGCAGGCACCGTGTTACCGGGAGCTGATCGAGGAGGAGGAGCGGACGCCCGACTGAGGCGGCGACCTCTCACCGCTAGGCTCTCTCCCTCGATGCCGATCTACGAGTACCGCTGCCCCGAAGGGCATACATTCGAGCGCTTCCAGTCGATGACGGCGCCGGCGCCCGAGAAGTGCGACCTCTGCGGCGCCTCGCCGGTCGAGATCGTCCTCTATCCGGTCGCGATCCACTACAAGGGATCGGGTTTCTACACGACCGATTACGGCAAGAGCAAGGCTGCCAACAAGGAGTCTTCCGACTCCGGCTCCTCGTCGGGCGAGTCGTCGACGAGCGACTCGAAGCCCGCCGAGTCGAAGCCGGCCGAGTCGAAGCCGGCGTCGTCTTCCTCGAGCTCGAGCTCGGGCTCGAGCTCCGACTAGCTGACGCAGCCCGCGCCGTAGAGCCCGGAGCCCGGCGGCGGCGGTTGTGGCGCGGACTTGCCGAGCACCATCTGGATGACGGCGATGTTCTCCTGGTCGCCGGTGATGTACCCATCGCCGTAGTCCTTGCCGCCGAGCCGGCAATGGAGCGTCGAGCCGGCGCGGAACTTCACCCAGCCGAGCTGCACGAACTGCGCCGCGGACATGTCCGTCGCGAGCGGCTTCAAGAGGTCGCTGCCCCGGAACGGGAGCCGGACGAACGTGCCGGGCTCGCGAGCTTCGACAGCGTCGCCTGCATCACCTGCTGCTGTCGCTGGCCGCGCGTGATGTCGGTGTCGGCCGCATTGAGTCGGTTCTCGCGGATGCGCGAGTAGATCAGCGCGCGGTGGCCGTCCATGTGCTGCACGCCCTTCTTGAAGCGCCACCCGGGCCACTTCGAGCAGCGGGAGCTCGTCGGATAGGGGCAGTCGAACCGGTTCGAGAGGATCGGCGCCGGCACGTTCACGTCGATCCCGCCGACCGCGTCGACGAGCTTCATGAAGGACGACATGTCGACCACGACGACGTGGTTGACCGGCAGTTGCGGCCCGAAGAGCGCGTCGGCGGTCTGGATTGCGAGCTTCGGCCCCCCGAGCTGCATCGCGGCATTGACCTTCGACTCGCCGTAGCCCGGGGATCGCCGCGCGGAGGTCGCGCGGGATCGAGAGGTAGACGAGCCGGTGCCTGCCCGGATCGGTGTGCAGGAGCATCATCGAGTCCGAGTGCTGATCGGAGCTGCGTCCGTTCTGGCCGTTCGTCGAATGGTCGGTGCCGAGCAGCAGGATGTTCGTGCCGGACGACAGGAGCAGCCAGTTCTGCTTCGCGAGCGCTGAGTCGGCGCCGCCTGCAGGCGGCTGTTCGCGTCCCTCACACCGCTTCGCACGCTGAGGAAGCCGGCGACGCTCCAGACGATGAGCAGCACGACGAGCACGAGGACGTGACCCAGTCCAGCGCTTCCAGTCTCCAGCCCTTCCGCGGCGCCGCGACGGGCTGCCGTTGCCGGACGAGCCTCCGGAGCGGTAGGTCGGCGCGCCGGTCTCTCGGTCGCCGCTCCTTCCGTCGGCAGCGGCACCCTGCCCTTGTCGCGGCCGCCCTGATAGACGCGGTACGGCTTCTCTCCGGAGGCGGCCATCCGGCGGGTTACGGTACCACTGAGGGTGGACGGCACGCATGCCATCGGGCTCGACCTCGGCGGCACGAAGATCCTCGCCGCCGTCGTTTCGCACCGAGGCGAGATCGTCCGGCGGCACGAGCGCGAGACGCCGCACGATTCCCAGGAGGCGGTCATCCGCGAGCTGGAGGCGGCCGTTTCCACGCTCCTCGGGGACGAGGTCGCCGCGATCGGGTTCGGCGTCCCGTCGCCGATCGACCTGATCGACGGCGTCGTCGTCGAATGCGTGAACCTCCCGCTTCGCGACTTCTCCTCCGCGAGCACATGCCGAACGGTTCGGGCTTCCTGTCGGTCCCGACAACGACGCCAACTCGGCGGCGATCGGCGAATGGCGGGCCCGGCGCCGGCCGCGGGGTCGGACGACATGGTGATGCTCACCCTCGGGACAGGCCTCGGAGGCGGAGTGATCTCCGGCGACCTCCCTTCCGCGGCCATCGCGGCGCGGGCGTCGAGCTGGGACACGTCGTGATCGTCCACGCGGCCGCCCCGCCAGGGCGCCTGTCGGGGCACGGCCATCTCGAGCCGTACGTCACGGGTCTTGCGGCGACGCGGGCGGCGCAGGACGCTTTCGCCGGCCGTCAGCGACGCACACCGGTTGATCCGTCTCG
>CAWCCJ010000005.1:0-3743 GCA_963794045.1 uncultured Actinomycetes bacterium | reverse complement strand
GAGACGTCGTTCACGCTCGCGGACGCGGACGGGGGCGCCACTTCGATGGCGTGGAGCGCCGAGGTGAAGATCCTCGGGCCGGTCGGCTCGATGGGCCAGCGCGTTCTGCAGCCGATCGTGAACCAGCAGGTACAGCAGGTTCTGACGGCGCTCGACGCGCAGGTTCAGGCCGCGCTGCACAGCGCGTGACGCCCTCCTCTCCGCATCGGCGTCATGCAGCTCACGATGGAGCCGCTCGACGAGATGCTCGCGTCGGCGCGCGCGATGGACGAGGCGGGGATGGACACGATCTGGCTCGCCGAGGCGTATCCGTGGTGGCGCAAGCACGGGATGGAGGCGCGCTCCTCGACCGGCGTCGGTGCGCTGATGGCCCGCGAGACGGAGCGCCTCACGATCGGCTGGGGGATCATCGCCGCCTCGACGCGCCATCCCGTCCAGGCGGCGATGGACGCCCGGGTCGTGCAGGAGGCGGCCGGCCCGGGGCGGTTCATCCTCGGCTTCGGGACGTCGAAGATCTTCCTCAACAACACGAAGACGCAGACGAAGAAGACGCTCGGGCCGATGCGCGATGCCGTGACGATCGTCCGCGGCGTCCTTTCCGGCGAGCGGTTCGAGTACGACGGCGACACGTGGAGCGCGGACGTTCCCGCGCTTGCCCCCGACGCGCACGCGCCACGCGAGGTGCCGCCTGTCTACGTTGCCGCGACCGCGCCGAAGATGCAGCAGCTCGCGGGCGAGATCGCCGACGGCTGCCTCACACCCTCGATCACGACGCCCGGATTCGTCCGCTACACGCGGGAGAACGTCGGCGGCGAGATCGACGTCGGCTGCACGGTCGTCGCCTCGATCCACGAGTCGGACCGCGACGCGGGCCGCGACGGCGCGCGCGAGATCGCGGGCATGTACCTCGCGAACAAGGTGCAGAACATCCAGGGCGCAGCCGACACGCTGCTCGAGCTCGCCGGGATCGAGCAGGACGAGATCCGGCCCGTGGCCGAGGCGATGGAGCAGGGCGGGCGCCTCGCGGCGAAGGCCGAGGTCTCGGACGCGCTCCTCGACAAGTGCCGCCCGATCGCGGGCACCCCGTCCGACTGCATCGAGGCGATCGAGGCGTACCGCGACGCCGGCTGCACGCACGTGATGCTGGAGCTCTGGGGCGCGAATCGCCACGAGCAGATCCGGCTCTTCGGCGAGCAGGTGCTGCCGCACTTCCGCTCATGAAGGTCGACCGCGACAGGCTCGTCGAGACCGCCTCCCGGCTGGTCGACGTGCCGAGCTTCACCGGCGACGAGGAGCCGGCGGCGCGCCTGATGGTCGAGCTCTACGAATCGCTCGGCCTGCAGGTGCAGTGGCAGCAGGTCGAGGAGGGACGCGCGAACGCGCTCGGCACCTGGCCCGGCGCGGGCGGCGGCAAGTCCCTCATGTTCAACGGACATCTCGACACCTCGTACTCCGGCCGCGAGCCGTGGCTCCGCGACGTCCCCGGCTTCCAGCCGCAGGCGTTCGAGCGGGACGGCCGGCTCTACGGGCTCGGCATCTCGAACATGAAGGGCGCGGTCGCCTGCTATGTCGAGGCCGTGCGCGCGCTGCAGGACGCCGGCGTGCGGCTGCGTGGGGACGTCCTGATCGCGGCCGTCTGCGGAGAGATCGAGAAGACGCAGCAGGGAGAGGAGCAGGGGCGCCAGTACCGCGGCTACGCGGCCGGCACGCGCTATCTCGTCTCGCACGGCGGCGTCGCGGACATGTGCCTGCTCGGCGAGCCGACCGAGGGCAAGGTCGTGCTCGGCCACTTCGGCGCGCTCTGGCTGCGGATCCGCGTGCACGGCGACTTCATCCACACGGCCTTCAGCGAGGGGCGGCGCGACCGCAACTCGATCCTGCGCGCGCGTGAGGTGCTCGACGCCGTGCTCGAGTGGGTCCCGGCATGGGAGGACGACCCCGCGAACGCGTACCAGGGCGCGAAGGCGATCGTCAACGTCGGCGCGATCGAGGGCGGCTTCGGCTGGCGCGCCTCGCGCACGCCGCACCACACCGACCTCTTCCTCGACGTCCGCGTGCCGCCGACGAAGGAGATGGCGGTTGCGCGCCGCGAGGTGCTCGACATGGTGCGCGGGCTCGCCGAGCGCTTCCCTGACTACGCGCGTCGAGGGGGAGGTCTTCGTCACCGCGCCCGGGGCGGAGATCGAGGAGGGGCACGAGCTCGTAGCAGCGATCGACGCCGCGCACGCCGAGGTCTGGGGCGAGCGGCCGGCGCGCGACGTGACGCGCTGGTTCAGCGACGCGTCCGCGCTCACGCGCTACGGCGTTCCGACCGTCAACTACGGCACCTCGACCGGGCTGATGGACGTCGAGCTCGGCGAGAACCTCGAGATCGACGCGCTCGTCAAGACGGCAGAGGTCTATGCGCGGGTCGCGATGGGGATCTGTGGCCGCGCCTGAGTGGACTGTCGAGCGGCACCTCGAGGCGGGCAGCGAGCTCGGCCGTGCCCTCTGGCACCGCTTCGCCGATCTTGTCGCCCAATGCGGCGAGCACTCGCTCTCGGTCGCCAAGACGACCGTGACGTTCAAGGGCCCGCGGCGCGGGTTTGCCGGTGCCCGGCCGAAAGGCGACGAGCTCGTGGGCTACTTCGACGTGACCTACCGAGTCGAGGATCCGCGAATCCGGAGCGTGTCGCCGTACCAGAGGGATCTCTTCGTCCACCACTTCCGCGTCTCGTCGATCGACGACGAGTTCGCACGCTGGATCCGTGACGCGTACGAGCAGGTGGGGTGCGGCCGGCGATGAAGCTCGTCACCTACGACGACGGGAAGGTCGGCTACCTCGACGAGGAGGAGATCGTTCGGCTCGACGTGCCGACGACGCGCGAGTGGTTCGAGCGCGGCGGCGCGGACGAGACCGGCGAGCGGACGCCGCTGGCTGAGGCGACGCTCCGTGCGCCGATCGTCCCGAAGAAGTTCTTCCACACCGCGGGCAACTTCCGGGAGCACGAGGAGGAGTCGAAGAACGTCGACTGGTCGCACCGGATCGCGCCGTGGATCAACTTCTTCCAGAACGTCGACGCGATCATCGGGCCGGACGAGCCAATCGTCTATCCCGAGCATTTGACCGAGGAGCTCGACTACGAGCTCGAGCTCGCGGTCGTCCTCAAGAAGGCCGGCAAGTGGTTCTCCCCGGACGAGGCAGAGGACTACATCGGCGGCTACGTCATCTTCAACGACATCACGGCGCGCGACATCCAACGCGGCGAGATGCGCTCGGGCGTGTTCAGCTTCTGCAAGGCGATCGACACCTTCTGCCCGCTCGGACCGTGGATCGTGACGACCGACGAGATCCCCGATCCTCACGACCTTGCGATGGAGCTGCGTGTCAACGGCGAGACGCGGCAGGAGTCGCACTCGAGCCGGATGAGCGTGACGATCCCCGAGATCCTGAGCAACTTCTCGGCGCTCGGCTACAGCGCAGGCGACGTCCTCTCGACCGGCACCGTCGCCGGCGTCGCGGGCTTCAAGTCGGAGGAGGAGCGCAAGCGGCTCTACCTCAAGCCCGGCGACGTGGTCGAGGCCGAGATCGAGCGGATCGGCGTGCTGCGCAACCCGGTCGTCTCGTGGGAAGAAGGCCACGGTGAGCCGGCGCCGCCTCGCATCCGCCCCTGGGGCGACGAGGTGTGAGCTGGGCGCGCGACGAGACGAAGCTCGACCGCATCCGCGGGCTCATGGCGGAGGCGGAGCTCGACGCCCTCGTC
>CAWCCJ010000004.1:0-49611 GCA_963794045.1 uncultured Actinomycetes bacterium | reverse complement strand
GAGGAGGGCCGAGGCCGACCGGGCGACGCTACTCGACCAGGTCGTCGAGTCGGCGCTCCGCGGCGAGGAGCTCCGCGTCCCTGCCCCGCGTCGCGAGCCGGGCAACGGCAGCGTCGGCCTCCTCGGCGACGTCCTCGACCTGCTCGCGCTCGCCAACCGCGGCATCGGCGCAGCCGAACCCGAGGACCGGGTGATCAACGTCACGTCGAACAGCGACCCGCGCAAGAAGTACAAGGTGCGCGTCAGCGGAGGTGTCGCGACGTGCACCTGCCCGGGATTCGACTACCGGGGCAACTGCAGTCATAGCCGGAAAGTGATCGAAGAACTCGAGGCAGCCGCGTGACCGACTTCACCTCCAGTCGATCAGGTCTCGTCGTCGCTGTCTTGGTCCCACCATTCGGGCTCTGTCTCCGGTTCGTCCGGATCGAGCGACCCGTCGGCGAGCTCCTCTGCCGCGAGCTCGCCATCGGAAACCGGACGACCGGCGCCGCGGGTTCTTCGCTCATCGTGCGGGTGGCGGGCGAAAACCTTCGGCCCGCAGGTCCAGTGTGGCGTTCTTCCCGATCGATACACCCGCTGGCCGAGCTCGTGGGCTCGCTCGTGGGACACGCCACCTGCGACGAGGAAAGCTTCGGTGACCAAGGCCGTTTCATCCTCCCGAACCTGCGGCCGGCGGACGAAGTGTTACGCGTCGACCCTCGGGCATCAAGCGACCGGTCTCTCACCTTGGCGACGGCCTCGGCCTCGGTGAACTGGGTGGCAATGTCACGGGTGCTCCGAGGACCCCAGCGCCATCCGCACCGCGGCCGAAACGGATGGAAAATGGAAGACGGTGTCGCGGCCGCCCCGGTCATGGGTGAAATTCGTCATGCGGCGGTGTCGCCTCAGCTTGACTGTCCCGTCATTCAGGCACGCCCATCCGCACCGTCTAGGCTGGCACGCGGGGACGGACCCGAGAAGGCCGTCCCGCCGTTGGCGGCCGAACGCCGGAAGAAACACGTGGTGCTCGTAGCGACTGAGCCGGTGCCGGCTGGGAAGCCCCATGGTCAGTCGTCGCGCCTCGATCAGCGCCTCCCATCCCTTCCGGTCTTCGGACACGGTGTCCCGTCGGGGAACACATCACCGAGGAAGTGGATCCCAACCAGCCGAGCTCGCACGCCGTTGTCGCGCAAGAACGAGAGCGCTGCGAGACGATTCGCGTGCTGATAGTACGTCCCAGTCCAGTCGAACCACCTATCGACGCCGAGCTCGCGCTTCGTCCGATTGAGGGCTCTCCGGATCGTCGCGAGCCCCTCACCTTTCGCCTTGCACGGCGACGTCACGAACTCCGGCCAGGAGGCCTTGGCTTCGACGAGGAGCCATGTCCTGTCGGCACGGCCGACGAGATCCCAGGTCTGCGCACGTCCGCGTTCGGGCCAGAACCGCTGCCACTCTTCGATGACCTCCTCGTCATCGGTCCCTCGGAGGAACTCGAGTCCTCGAACTCTCTGTCACCCGTGGGCGTCCGCGGGAAGTCCAACCATGCCAAGGACGAAGGCACCTCGCCGATCGCCTTCGCCACTGCCGCTGTCGAGCCTCGCTCGATCGCGCGGCGAGATAGCGCCGAAGGTGGTCCTCACTCCCGTATCCATCTCCCCGACGACCCATGTGGCAACGATCTCAGCCGGAACGGTCGAGCGTCAAACGCCGCTCGAGCCCGATCATGCACCGAGCGCGCTCATCCCGGCGGCGTAACCGAGAATCGTCGGCACTGCGTTGCCGATCCACGTGCCGAGCTCTCGCCTTGCCGGGCCGCCCGGCGCTTCGACGGAAGTCGAACCAGTCTGGGAACCCTTGGACGCGAGCGGCCTCGTGTGGTGTCAGCGTCCGCGGCCGCAGCGGGTGGACGAAACGACCGCGACCGGGCGTGAGGAATCCGGTGGTGAGCGTCGGCGCGGGCTGATCCCACCACATCCGGCCGTAGACGGCGCTGTAGTCGTCCCGTCCTTGTGGCAGTCGGGGCGGAGATGGTTCGGCGTGTCGTACTCGTCGTTCGCGAAGAGCCATTCGATCCGCGCCGCGTTCTCGGGGCTGAGCTCGGCCGTCGAGTTCATGGGATCGTCTCGTTCGCCTCGACGTCGAGGAGATCGCCGATCGCCCACGAGACCGGCAGCGTGTCGTGGCGGAGATCGAGTGCGACCTCGGCCAGCTCGACCGGATTCCGATCTCGCGTCGCGACGAGGAAGAACCGCTTCTCGCGTCTGTGGCCAGCCGAGCCGGTCGGCGGCGAGCTTCGCCGACGTCACGGAGTAGCCCGCGTCCTGCAGGAGCGTGATCGCCGTCTCGACCACATTCCCCCGCGATCGAACGACACCCGGGAACGTTCTCGACGATCACCGTCGACGCGCCCGTCGCCACGGCCACGGCCGGCACGGTCAGGTAGAGCCGGTTTCGGGGATCGTCGTCTCCGCGTCCTGTTGTTCAGACGTCGAATGGCCCTGGCACGGCGGCCGGCGAGCACGACATCGACCTCGCCCGTGAACGCCTCGGCCGGCGAGCATCTCGGGCTCGTAGAGGAACCTCGCGGACTCCCTTCGCCACGGACCTGGAAGTCGACGAAGATGTAGACCGATGCTCGAGCGGATGCGTCGGTGCCGAGGTTCGCCGAGTAGACGGCGAGGGCGCGATCGTCGAGATCGACCGCTCCGAGCGACTCGGCGAGCGATGCCGCGCTCGGCTGCGGCCTCGGCGAAACCGACAGCGAGACCCCCACACCGCTGAAGAGATCGAGTACGCGCAGTCTGCGCGACGGGCTCGCGAACGACGCGTCGCGGCTCCCGGAGGAAGCGGTACCAGTCGGAAGCCCAGGCTTCGGGCCGGATTCCGCCGCGGAGCTCGAGCGCGATTGAGCGGCATCTGCGTCACGAGTCGATGCTAGAGACCGCCGCGGCTGTCGGCTGCACAGCGCTGACCGGCTAGGGAGTCGTCTCGCTCCTGTCGGCGATCGCCCGAGCACTCGTCGTCGTCGAGCAGATAGATCACCTGGTTGCTCCACCGCCGGTTGATCCGCTTCGCGTACTCGCGAAGGGGCTCGACCGTCATGCGGGCGTCTCGCTGCTTTCGCTATCGCGCGAGCGAGTTCGGGCTTCGCTCCCGTCTTCACGCGGATCACGTGCGATCGCCAGAAGTCGGTGCCCCTCGGGATCTCGGCGGCAGTCTCCGTCGCCTGCGACGGCAGACGCCCGGAGATACATCCGGAGCGGGACGCACGCGTGGTTGACGCGGCCGTCGACGTACTCGTGGTAGACCTCGCGCTTCCGGTGCCGCGGGTCCTCGCGCCAGCTTACGAAGAACCAGAGCGGGCCGGCCGCGAGATACGACCAAAACGACGGGTCGTCGAGGATCTCGATCGGGTAGTCCGCGAAGACCGCCGAGAAGTAGTCGCAGCCATCTCGCCCTCGAACTGGTCGTCGTCGAGCTCGATGTGCGGATGTGCTCGCGAGTCGTGCGTCGAGCGCGGCTCGGATCGCCTGGATGGCGGCTTCGAGCTCGTCGCTCTCGACCGGCGCTCCAGCTTCCGAAGGCACTGCCTCGCCCGCGAGCGAGTCCACGACGCCGTTCGAGCAGATCGTCGAGGCGCTCGGCGAGAACGCCGGCGGGAAGCGTCGGGTACTGCATCTCAGCCGCCCACGATCCGCTGACACGTTGTCCCGCATCTCGACCGCGCCCTCGATCAGCGCGAGGAACCTCGTCGGATGCTCCTTGAGGGTGTCGAGCAGCTCCTGGCGCCGCCGCGTCAGCTCGCTCTCCCCACCGCCCGTGTTCCCGTCGACCATGGCGATCACGGCACCGAGCAGCGTGTCCTCGACGTCCGTCCAGTCCGCTCTCGCGAGTGGCCGGATCCGCGAGCGCCCGGACGCGATCGCCGAGAGGACGTCCACGGCGAGCTGATCGCTGAAGGCGATCGCCCAGCCCTTGCTCATCTCGCGGTTCAGCCGAGCGAGGAGGTCGCTGTCGACGTAGAGGTTCACGCCGCAGCGGCGCTCAGTTCGAGCGGCGACTCGTCGAGCGCGACGTATCGAAGCGTCTTCTTCGGAGATGCAGCTCGTCCTCGCATCGTCGTCGAGCGGCAGCACGTTGAACCCTGCGCCGTCGAGACCCGTGCGCAGCTCGAAGCGGGCTCGACTGAGCCACGTCCCCTTTCGCCAGGCGGTGAGTGGAGCCTCCTCGAGCTCGTCCGTCGAGAACGAGCCCGCTTCGACGTCGCAGCCGTGGAAGACCGCTCGGAAGGCCCGGGCGGCTGCGCCGTTCGTCAGCGGCGTGAGTCGTTCGACCTCGCGCGAGCGGACGCTCGACCAGTGACGTCCGCGAGCTTCAGGTACGGCGAAGTCGCGACCACCGCGAGACCGAGGGCAGTCGCGCAGCGCTCTCCGGCGGCCGCGGTCGCTCGCTCGACGAGCGAGCTGCGAACGCCACCTCGTCCCGTCGCGAGCGAGAGCGAGAATGCACCCGACGCGAGCTCGAGGTCACTGACGACGCGTCGGTTCCCCGCTGCGACGAAGATCGTCTCGTCGGTCACCGATCACGAGCTCGGCGATCGTCGAGGAAGTGCGTCGAGCCCGGCGGGGACGTCGTATGGACGGAACTTGCGCCGGTCACGACTCATGCCGCTCACCTCCGCAGCCGCGCTTCGACCCTCGACGAGCAACTCCGCCGTCCAGTCCTGGCGGTACGGCGCCGACTCGGACCTCGAATCGAACCGGAGGCCGCGTCAGCGATCCCCTCGAATCGGCGCCATCCGTCCGACGTCCGCGAAGCCCGTCGGGGGGAGCGATCGTCAGCGGGACGAGCGAGCCGCGCCGACCGTCCTCGTCGAGCGCGAACGCGAAGCGGAGCTGGGCGCGAACGCGTCGACGCGGCGACGTCCGCGCGAGGCCGACGTCGACGTGCCCGACGAGTTGAAGTTCGTCGCCGACGGGTCGACGTTCGACCTCGAACTGGATCGTGAACGGACGATCACCTCGAGGTGGCGGCGGCGGCGTCGTCCCGCGCTGATTCCGGAGTTTCGAAAGCCGCTCGTCGAGGCGGTGACAGTCGCACGGCCGACGTAGTGTCGATCGGTGGTCGCAGCTCGTCCTGGAAGTCGCGCACCGCGATCCGGATGCGTTCGACGATCGTCGCCGCGTACTTCGTCGACAGAGACGGGAACATCGTCCGACTCACGCGTGTCCCATTTGTCGTGGGCCTTCGGCTCGGTCTGCGAGAGGTGGACGTTCACTGCGGGATCCGCAACGAACACGCCTCGGACGAACGGGATCCGCCGCGAGATGTCACGTCCCGGGAGGTGGTACTCGACGATCATCCGGGGGTCGCGCGTGAGCGCGACGAGCGACCGCTCGTCGGTCGCTGCCGTCGACGCTCTCGTCGGGGAACGACCAGCCCTCGGGATCCGCGACGAGGACGAGCGTGCCGAGCTCGAGCGTCTCGCCGCCTTGTGGGCGTGTAGCTGCCCGAACGAAACACGACGTGCCGATCGTCGGTGTCGAACCGGCGACGTGGTGGTCGAACGCCTCGCACGAACGCCTCGCAGCTGACGGTTCTTCCTTGGCCGGCAGGGTAGTTCGGTCCGATCGACGTCGATGATCTGCACGCTGAAACGGTTCTCGAGCAGTGCCGGCCACCAGTTCCGCTCGACCGCGACCTGGAGTTCGGGTGCGGTCAACCGACGGATCGACGACGAGGAACGTCGTGCCGAGCTGCTCGAGTACCTCGGGGTCGCGAACGTCGAGACCGAGCGAGGCTGCGACCGCATCGGCTGCGTCGTTCTCGAACGGCACGACGCGATCGCCTTCGATCGGCTGCCCGAAGCGCGCGAACCCGTTCAGCGACTCGCCCTCGTAGCGTGTGCCGTCCCCAGTAGGTGACTCCGAGTAGCCGCCGCGTGACGTCTGGCTCGTCGGGGCGCGGCAAGGAAGCACGTGTAGGCGAGAACGATCCGCGGATGGCTCGCCCGGATCAGTCCCGCCTTTCCGTATCCGAACGTCCCGCCGGATCCGTCGGCCTTCTCGTTGTAGCCGATCGACAGCATCGCGAGATACATCCGCGATTCGGCGCCCGCCCAGCGTCCGTACATGCCCGAAGCGCCGTGTTCGACGATCTTGCAGATGCGCAGCGGCGCGGCCGTCGTCGAGGTCGCGGAGACAATCGCCGGTACCGATTCCGAGCCGCGTCTCGCGCTCCTCGTCGCGTCGGAGCGACGCGCATTCGCATGTGTCGGCCAGCTCTCGAAGCCCGAGGGAGTCCACGAGTCGATCTCGCCGCTCGCCGGCGCGATCCTCGAAGTCGAAATCGATGGCGAACGCAGCGGCGCCTCGGGCCGTGCCCTGCGGAGTTCGACGGCCGCGTCCCACGAGTTCTGGATCACCTCGCGCGCCATCAGCGTCGCGGCGAGATCCGGGCGCGTGCGACTGGAGAAAGCCGCGTTCCGGCGTCCCTTCGTTCCGGAAGAGGTCGATGATCTTCCCGGATGCTCCCGACGTGTTCGGGTCCACACGTTCGAACACCCAGCGGACGGCGTGCTCGGTCACGGTGGCGGAGGCTACCGAATGGGACATGGCCGGATAAGCTCGCGCTGGTGCGAGCGTGGTCGTTCTACACGAGCTCGTCCCGCGACAAGTACGCGGGCCACGACGGCTACGACGACGAGCTCCGATCGCGGTACTCGTACGACAGCGGCGTACCCAACCACGCGCGTCCGCGCCCGGCGATGCGATCGTGCTCAGGAACGAGTCGGGATCACTCGGGGTCGCGTTCATCGAGGAGATCGAGACGGAGATGGTTCGAAGCTCCGCCGACATTGCCCGTCTTGCGGAACGTCGCAGATCGACCGGCGAGTGACGTTGAGTCCAAAGTTCCGATGCACCAAGGGCCACACGTTCGACAGATCCGAGGCAGCGTTCGAGCTCGCGTCGTGCTCTATCGGGCCGAGTACGGCGGATCGTTCGCAGCCATGTCGCGATCTCGAACCGAGCGAGCTCGAGGCGCTTTGCCTCGCTCGCTCACGGCAGAACGCGATCCGTGAACTCGACCTCGATCGGACGCTCCGAGACTCTTCGACGCCGAGGCATCGGCCGAGTGTTCGTCGACCGACGAATGCCGCTAGGCGCGACTCACGCCTCCTCGTCGATCTTCGCGAGGGAGCGTCCGATCTTCGTCCTCCAGCGCGGGGTCGCTGACCTCGTCGACCCGTCGGCCCGGCGGCCAGCAGCCCGCGCCTTCTCCTGCCGCACGCGTTCCTGCACCTCGCTGTCGTCGAGCGCGTCGAAGCCGAGGCGCCCTCGCGCCGCGGTGACGAGTGGCGCCAGACGCCGTTGGTCGGCGACCGGCAGCGTCCCGGCCTCCTCGAGGAAGACGTGCGCGGTCGGGATCGACCGCCCGAGCTGAACCCGGAAGAGATGCGACCACCAGAGATCCGCACCGATCACGTCGACGTACTCAGAGCCCGCCGATCTCCGCACGCATGTACAGCCGCCATGGGAGACAGCGGTACAGATTGAACGCCTCTCCTGCTCGTCGCCGCCCCGTCGGACGGGGAGTCCGAAGGCAGTCGCAAGATTCTTGCCGTCCTGCCGCCACACAGTGCAGGAAGCGAACGGCCCGATCGCCAGGAAGCGCCAGAAGCCGCGATGGTTCATCACCTCGCCGGGGATGTCCTTCAACAGCGAGTGGATGTCGATGGCGAAGACCGCTTCGAAGCGATCTTTCACGCCCGTGTCGAACGTTCCGCGCTGCTACCTCCCGCATTGCCTTTCGAGCCAGGTCGTACAGCGGCCTCGTGTCGAAGCGTGACTCGCGCCCGGACGCGCCGAATGTCGAGATCCAATCGAGCTGGAGCTCCTCGAGGCCGAGGCGGGTGCGTCGCGAGTCGCTCCTTGTCGCAGGAGTCGAAGAATCGTCGTGCAGCAGTGCCCGTGATCGTCGGATATTCGAGCGCCGTCATGACGCCAGCAGCGCCTCCGCCGCTCCGACCTGATCGATCCGCGCCTGGACCCAAGCCGGGAGCCGACCGGGATCCGATTCCACCCACTCGCGCAGGTCGTCCAATCCGGGTTTCCGCTCACGGCCCGCCAGATGTCTGAGGGCGGTCGAGAAGACCGATCGCACGAGCTGGCTCGGGTTCGTTCTCCTCGACATCCCGCGCCGCGAGCTCGAGAACGGTGATGTAGACCTGGCTCGCGATCTGCGACGCGACGTACCGCGTCGCGGCTCCGGGTCGCTCCGAACGGAGGAGGGGCAGTACGTCGTCGTCGACGTAGATCTCGAGGACTTCGTCGAGGTATCTTGGCTTCGAGTGGCGAGACGTGCGTCGTCCACCTGACGGACGTAGAACAGCGGCCGACCCGAGAGGCCGAACTCGCCTTCTACGCTGCGTCGGTCAGCTCGTGGATCTCGTAGGAACCCGTCCGCACGTGCTTGACGCGGATTCGCTCCCAGTGCCGAGCGAGCCATGTGCCTTTCCATTTCGGTGTGAGGGCATCGGCTGGATCGACGTCACGCACCAAGACGAACCCGTACGTGAACTGAACGCTTCCCGAGATGTCGTGGAAGAGCCGGGAATTGGCTGCCGCATCGACGCGGATCTCGTCGGGGAGGCTGTCGACCCCGACGATGGGTTCGAGCAGAACCCGGCCGTCGCCACGCGTCGGATAGAGGAGCTCGGTCTGCTTGAGGGTCACCGACGTTGCGAAGCCCAATAGCCCGACCGAATCCTCGGGCAGCCCCGTGCCCCGCAATCCGCGCTCGACCGATCGCGCGATCCGTTCCTGGTCGAGGTGGAACACGTAACGGGCGTTCAGGAACGCGTCGCGCTCGAGCTGAATCGTCCGCGTCTCGGGGCGATCGACCTCCACGCCGTTCACCTCGACGGCAAGGCGGATGCCCTCGAGTGCGTCCTCGAACGGCTGCAAGCCCGACAAAGGGACAGCCGGCCTCAACTCCGATGCCTGACGCGCCATCAGTACTCGACCTCGACCGAGCACCCGAGACGGGAATCACGCTCGTACGGCTCGGATTCCCATTGGAACTCCGCCCACTCCTGGCTGAGGTTGCCCTCGAGCAGCCCTGGACGCAGTGGTCGAACCAACGAGGACGAGTCGGTGAACTCGCCATCGACGACCGGGAAGAGACCGATGATCCGCTCGTCCTCGTCCAATGGCGCGGCGTGAACGCTGATCCTCGACTTCAGCGTGTCGCGTCGCGGTTCGGCTCGGGGGTTCAAGGCGACTCGGAAGCTGACGCGCGCCCTGATCGTGTCGCTGGGGTCGGTCGGCCGGCGAAGCGGCTCGACGAGGATCGGAGCGCCTTCAGGCCCTTGGATCAGGAACACGCGGCTGCCTCGCTCACCGCCTCCCTCTCCTTCACCGCCGAAGACGCCGAGCCAACGATCGAGTGCCGGGATCCGAGCAGCGCCACGAACCCGCGGCGGCCTCGCATCGCGCGCGAACTCGCGTAGCGCCTGATTGACCTTCCTCTCGATTACGAGGCCGAGGTTGCTGCCCTCCCCGCCACGCTCGCCGCGCCAGTGGTCGTGTGTCGGCGGCTCGCACGCCCTCAGCTCCTCGTCACGGTCGGGGTCGTGCCACGAACACACCGCGAATGTTCCGTCGCGTGTTGCGCACGTGGTACTGCACGACCATGCGTGGCTCGCGTGTGAACGCAACGACCGACCCGCGCTGGGTATGGAGCGTCTCGGGCTCGTCCTCGCCCGCGCTCTCCTCGTCGGCCTCGGACTCGAGCACGACGAGGCCGAGGTTGCCCAGGTGGCCGAAGGCAGGATCGCGGAGTTCTAGTCGATTCTCGTGGGTTCCAGGGGCAGGCCCACGCCCGCGAGCGACATCGAGAGCGCGGAGATACGGCTCGAGATCCTCGCGCTTGCCTTCGTCGAGGAAACCTGGATTGTCGAGCTCTCCGTCGATCTCCACCTCGATCAAGAGATTCTTGTCGTACTCGCCATTGGCAAGTGCAGGCCACCAGAACTCCTCGATTGCCGGCCGGAGCTGGTGGGGGTCGGTACGCGGGTCGACGATCATGAACGTCGTTCCACGGTGATTCGCGCCGTCGAACGGCAGATCGACCTGATCCATTCGCCCCGGGATGCCGAGACGTCGGGCGAACGCATCGGCTTCATCGTCCTCGAAGGGATCGGCGTTCTCCCCGAGCCCGAGTCGGGCCTGCCCCGCTCCACTCGTGCCCATCGAACGCGTGGTCTGGCCATCGAGCCGCACCCCTCCAGACGTCGGGTGACGGGATCGTCTGCATGCTCGTCGAACCTGCTGTAGCCGACGAGGATCCCGGCGTACGACGCGTGGAGCATTGCTCCCTTCCCCAGGCCGAAGCTACCGCCCGACCCTTGGCCCGGTTCGTCTCGCTTGTCGGTGACGGCTGTCGCGCGCATCGCGAGCCACAACGGAGAGTGACGAGTGAGCCGTGGGTGTCCATATAGGCCGTGCGGCCCGTAGTCCGACACGTAGAGGACCGTCAGTGGTACGTCGCTGTCCAGTGCCTCGATCCACCGCCCATCAGCCACATCGCGCTTCAGATGCTCGTCGAGCTCGACCCGATCACGCAGGGCGCGCAGGTCCAATGCGTCTATCACCGCCTCCTTCTCCGCGCCGATCAGCGATCGGTGCGTGAACTTGACGAGGCTCTGGTGATTCGGGTCGGTCTCGAGGTAACGCTGGCTTGCATCCCACGAGTTCTGGATCGCTTCGCGCGCGAGAACCTGTTCGACGGCGCGACTGGCGAAGACGTCGGCTGCGGTTGTGCCCGACGCGCCTCCGTCGAGCGACAATTCGAACCACTTCCAGGTCATTCCCCGCGACGCTAACACGGTTTGGGTCCGTCTCCGACATGCCTAGGATTCATTCGTGCACCCGTCACCCTGTGTGGTCACGGCTCGACCCAGGGCTTCTTACGACGGAGCCAGCTGAAGTGCCGACGTTCGATCCTTTCGACATATGGGACTTCCACGTCGAACCCTTTGGGCGAAGTCGATGTCGACGGTCAGCTGCCGTCGCGTGATGGAACGAGCCATCCGGCCGAAGGAGTGCGCGTCTCGGACGAACGGCGCGGTGGCATCTTCCATGTCTTCGTTCTCCACCCGGCGTCCGAGGGCGGAGAACGCGTCGTCCTGGGACGCCGATTCGACGCAGAGGAGCCCCAGCTCATGACCCCTCGTACCGGTCTTGCCGGCTATCGACTCACAGCTGGCGTACGGCCCGAGGCGTCGGGGTCATCGATCCTGTTCAGGGTCGCGGGTCCGTGGCGTGGCGAAGTTGAGGGCTGGACGGCCGTAGGCGGAGCACGATCCGATGAGGCGCTCGAGCCGGTCGGTGGCAGGGATGGGCTACTGGGTCTGCTGAATCGTGTACCCGACGTGGGGCAAGCCGACCGCCGGCCCGCCGCGCGCGGCGAGCGGATCTTCTTCGGGTCGAAGGCGATCACGGGACCTGTGGCGTTCTGGTGTATGAGCAGACTCATGCCGCTCCAAACGCAGGATCGAGGGAGAAGGGGGCCTCTTGCCCGGATCGTCCTGACCGCGGGTACTGATCACCGATGATCCGTATCCCCGAGAGCGACAGCCTGGCCGACCTGCGACTGACGGCGTTCGACGTCATGTTCAGGCTGGGCGACCGCCTCGTCGAGTTCTGGAACTCGAAGGACACCGATCTCATCGAACGTGCACGGCTGAATCGGATCGACGTGGCGGCCGAACGCTCACAGCGAAGCGGTTGGCGACACACGGACGACCCGGGCTACGTCCTCAAGGAGCCCGGCCAGTACAAGTCGCTCCTCCAGCTGCCGCCGCTCGGGGAGGAGACGACGAAGAAGCTGAAGGGCGCCATGACGTCCATCGGCGATCAACGAGACCGGTGGGCACACCAGACGCCCGAGCTGATCGACCACCCGGGGCCGCACGGGCACCTCGTCAATCTCACGCGCGACGCGAAGTTCGTCTCGGAGACGCTCGGCTTCGACGAGCTCGTTCGCCCGCTCGACCGCCTCCGATCCGCGCTCGATGGCGGCCTGACAGATGTGCCGCTGGCACAACCCGTTCCGCGAAACCGGCGCCGCCCTCGTTCAGGATCGGTGCGCCCACGGAAGTCCCTCTCGGGAGCCGGACTGTTGGCCTCATGGGAGGCCGTATCTGGGGCGATGACGGACGCCCGCTCATACTACCCGAAGGAGAAAATCGCACGGATGCGGATCTCGCGCGCGTTTGGTCCAGGATCATCGGGCTACGAGACGCCAAGCTGTGGCTCGCACCCGATGGCCGAGCGATCGTCGAGCATCGCCGTCAACACTGGGTGATCGACGTCATCGGCGAGGCCAGGCCGAGGCTCGACCTCGGGGCGCCCTTGGCCGGCTGGGTGGTCGACCGGGTTCACCCGCTCCTCGACACCGATGGCAGCATCTGGGACTACGTCGGCGGCAAGATGTACTTCGAAGCTGAGTCGGACCTTGGATCCCGGCTGCTGAGCCGGTATCCGGACGGCGGGCCGCTGCAGATCACCGCCGAAGGCGCGGTCGGAGCGCGGGAGGACGACTCGGGCGAGAGTATCGTGATCGGCTCGCTGGAGGACGCCGAACTCGACGTCTTCCTCAGCTGAGCCGGGTGCGCGCGTGTCGAACGGCTCGCTCGATGCGATCCGCTGCCTTGTCGACGTCCTCGTGGCTCCAGACCCGAACGACCGTCCACCCAGCATCAGATAGCTGCTCATCCGTCCGACGATCGCGTGCGATGTTCGCCTCGATCTTCGCGCGCCACCACTCGGCGTTCGCCTTGGGCCACGTCATGTGCTCCGGGCAGCCGTGCCAGAAGCAACCGTCGACGAACACCGCAACACGAGCGCGAGGGAAGACGATGTCAGCTCGGCGCCGCCTCGATGCGGCGATCGGTGGTCTCCCGACGAAGTACCGCAGCCCCCGGCTGTGCAGCTCACGACGAAGCGCGAGCTCGGGGCCGGTGTTGGCACGGGGAGCGCGCTTCAGCCGTTCGGACGCAGCTGGGGACGACGGGGCCGGTCGGGACACGAGTTCATCATCGCGTGAGCAACGCTGCCATGCTGCGTTTCACGCGGCCAGATTCGAAATGAGGGCACAACCATCTCGGAAAGGGAGAAGCTGATGAAAGCGATGATCCAGCTCGACCCATGGCACGTGACGACCCGTCTCAACAAAGCCGGCAACCTCACTCTTGAGATCTCATTGGATGGGCAGCCGCACGCCGAAGTGATCCTTCAGAAGGGTGGCGTGATCGACGTCGGGGCGCGGGTCAGCCCATGGCCGCTCGGTACCAAGGGCTGGGACATGCCCGGTTCACCCGAGGGATTCCGTAAGTTCCGGTTCGATCCCGCAGGTCAGCCGGAGTTGCACGAAGCCACCGAGGAGGTGTAGCTCCAAATGGGCTCATAGGCTCGCGCCGCAGCGGACGTCGAGTGCCTTGGCCTTCGCCTAGCAGCCAGGTGCTCGGTGCCGAGCATCGTGGGGGCATTTCGTATTTGTCGGACGAGCGCCGGCCTCCCTCGGTCGGGTTCGTGTCAGTACCGCGAATCGGATCAGACGAGCGAAACGCTGATACGGCGGATCCAGGCCTCTGCGCTGCGAAAGGTCTCGACGAACAGCTCGAACTCATCCTGATCCGCTGCGAATCCAGCAGCGTGAGCAACCTTGTTGCGGAGGCGCTCGATGCGATGAAGCTCGGATCTCGCCTTCCTCTTGCCGACTACGGGATCGTCGAGCACGGAGCACCAAGTCGCGCTTGTCGCAGAAATCCGTGAGCTCGATCCACGGTGGATCGAAGTTCGACGAACGCAGCTCACCGCGCTTATCCTCGAACCTACCGCGGCGGGTGACCGATAGCCGATCGACCCACGCGTCGTCCGGCATCTTCCGCGTGACGATCTCGGCCATCAAGAGCTCCAGGTGAGTCACTAGCGCAAATACCAGGAGTCGCATGGGTAGCTTGTGCACGTCACTCCGGGTCACGATCCCAACGATCCTCGCCCGGTCGACCACCATCCGATACGGGCTGGACGACAACACCGTTACGAGTGAGCTCAGCGGATCGTGGGCGGACACGAGCAACGAGTCGTCGATTCGACGCATGGCCGTCTCGACCGTTGACGCGACCGGCCGGACACCGTTCCGTTCCAGAACACCAACGATGTGGTCTCCGTCCTTGACGGGAAAGGCGTCGAAGATCGAGAACGCCGGATCTCGAAGGACGTCGCGCGCAACGTCACCTGTGGAGCACCACTCGAAGTCGAGCGTTGCTACGTCGCCGACGGTAAGACCGGTCTCGAGACCCTGCATCGTGGCGTCGAAGATCTCCGGTCGAAGCGCAGGCGCGTCGATTCGCGCGGATCTCGTCATGGGTTGCCGACGGAGATCTTGTTGACTCGTTCGATGCACTTCGGCACCGGGGAGTGTCGCAAGCACGGCACCGACGAACGCACTGCGATAGCCGAGTGTCTCCATGTCGATCGTTACATCGCCGTGATGTGCGAGCGAGTCCAGCGTTGACGAGCAGTCTCCTCAGCCATACCGAGACCGTTCATGGGCGTCTGGACTTACGTGGGAAGCCGCCCTTGGGGCAATTAGTGCATCCGGGTTGGTCACAACGAGGCCTCGTCCACAGGATCCCACCGCATCCCCTTTGAGCGGTTGCAGCGTGGGTGGAGGAGCTGGCCGTTGGCCTCGATTGTCTCCCCACCCTCTGCAAACGGTTTGATGTGATCGACATCAGCCGTTTCGAACTTCAAGGGGTGTCCACATTCCGAACATACGCGATCGGGCTCGGTCAGGCCGTCCCAGATGTTCTGCTTCTGTTGTCGCGTGAAGAATCGACGTAGCCGACCATCCGGTATATCCCCAAGACTGAACTTGATCATTGCCGCATAGCGCTGGAAACGATGCTCCACATTGGGTTTTCCCGTAGTACCGCGCTGCAGCGTGTCGTTGAACCTGTCATCTAGTACATGAAGTCGACGAGCGTTCTCAATGATGTCGGGCCTCTTGTCGACCAGTGCCCTATCAAAGGCAGCTGCATTTCTGAATCCGTACGAAGTGTGATCAAGCAGAGACCACACCTGAACCTCCATGAGGGGTCGGTTGAGCGCCGTCCCCCACTCTCCGTCGTCGGACGTCTCTGTCACTCGGAATGGGCGGAATCGCAGTTCTCCGAAGACTCGCTCCGCACGTTCAAGTGCCTTCGTGACTCGGGCGACACGTCTCGCCCGGGCGGATGCCTCCTCGGCCATGCCCAGTTCCATTTCTTCATTCAGGAAGTGAGCTAGTCTCTTGTTCGGAAATGCAGAATATCCTCTTCGTTGGAATGCAACCAGGCGAGTCAGAAATTCGACATCCTTCATTCGCCGATAGTTTGCATCCGTAACGCGGAGATGATCTCTTAAGGCCGTCGCCTTGTCGATGAGAAGATCCAAATACTCACCGTGAAAGGCTGCATTCCGCAGTTCCTGATCTGAGAGAGTCGTCGGGTTCTGATTCAGACGTCGAAACAACTCATACTTACTCACTTCTGATCTCAAAGGAATCGTCGCCGTCGAGAGTTTGAATTGTCTAAAGAACGTCTGGCGACGAGGAGGCAGGTCTGTATAGGTCTTTCCTCGGAGATCTTCGACCACAGAGTCCTCGGGTAAACAAAGGTTACCTTGATAGAACTCCCGAATGGAACGCATACGTTGCTGCCCATCGACTACTTCCCGGTAGCCGATCCGACTCCGCCCACTTCCTTTTCGGCTCGAGCCATGTAGAACAGCGGAAGAGGAAGGTTGAAGAAGATGGACTCGATCAGGGCTGCCTTCTTCTTGTCCGACCAAATGTCCCAACGCTGCCACCTCGGCGCAATGTCGATCGACCCATCCGTTACCTCTGCCATGAGACCGAGGATCGGCTCCGTGACTGGGGTGGTTGGCTCGCGATCTCCCGCAAGTCGAACAGGATCAATCGCCGCTAGCTCGCCGTCGAGGATCATCGGGCTGATCTTGAACGGACTCGTCGAGAGTCTCGTTTGCATCATCAACCATGAGGGGCAGTAAACAGGCGCGGCACGCCGTCAGCAACCGCCTCGCTGTGTGAAGTCTTCATGTGTGCCGGGTGACGAGGGCCTGGGTCGCCGATCCGATGCGGAAGCCCGGTGCCCTCATCGTCGGCGGCGGCGTAGTCGCGCGCGAAACCTCTCGATGATGTCCGCGATACGCGCCGACCGACCTTCTGAGCCCCACCGCTGGACCCACGCGGGGTACCGTACTTTCCGCCACCGGTGGTCGTTCGGTAGTCGGTTCCGGTTCCACCGTGCCCGTATTTGCCTCCTGGGTCTCCGCGGCCCGGCGCGTCGATGCCCGTTTGGCTGCCTCCGCCTCCGCCATCTGCGCGCGCCGCCTCGAGCGCGGCGACCGCCCGCGCATGGCGTTCGACGTTCCGCTCGAGCTGTTGCGGGCTCGGCCCGGACGAGCACTCGTCGCAGCCCTCGAGCGCGATCTGCGATGCGTTCCGACCGCACGACCGCACGGCTCGTAGTACATCCGCTCGTCGTGCTGGAGCTGCGGAGGACGGTTCGGCGGTCTCGAGGAGCTCCTTGCGGTGGATCGCGACGAGCTCGCCCGGGCACCAGGCGCCATCCGCGGGCGTCCCTGACCTCTTCCGAGAGGACGTTCGAGCGAAGCCGGACGTGGCCGTCACCCATCGGTACCGACCCTCAGGCCGAACTCGAGATCGTGCACCTCGACCTCCTGGCCGTCATCGAAGAGCGACGACCGCGCAGAGATGCCGGCCACGAGATCGTGATCGATCGTCACCTCGACCTCCAGCCGTTCGAGCAGCGGCTTCGCGGTCGAGTCCACGCCGACGAGCAGCGTCCCGTACGGCAGACGCGGATCGGAGGGCTGAACCCGGTTCGGCCACTCGGGGCGGGCGAAATGGAACTTCGCGTACCCGTCGCGCGGGTCGACGCAGTACATGCCGAGATCTCGACGGAGCGTCTCGTTCTCCAGAGGAAGCGTCGTGTTGGCCGGAACGACGCCGAGCCAGCTGTCGTCCGCGTGGAGGAGCTCCAGCGGCTTGGACAGGCTCAGACGCGCCTGGTCGTGTGCGATCCACGCCGCTCCCTCGGCGATGATCCGATCGCGGTGCTCGAGGCGCGGGATCCGCGCGATCCCGAAGATCTCGTCGAGTCGCTCGCGGATGCGGGGCATGGCCAGCATGCCGC
The DNA here is from genome assembly GCA_963794045.1 of uncultured Actinomycetes bacterium. Taxonomy (GTDB): domain Bacteria; phylum Actinomycetota; class Thermoleophilia; order Gaiellales; family Gaiellaceae; genus Palsa-739. Next base: position 32,345 of record CAWCCJ010000004.1, on the reverse strand, counting down.
CGGTCGCGAGACACAGCTCGATCGCTTCCGGAGGCCGCCCCACTCGGTCGAGCAGCTCGTGGATCGTCCCGATCCCCTCGTCGACCAGCTCGCGAGTAAGCGCCTCGAGGTCGTCGCGCGTCACCGGCACTTCGAGCGTCTTCTCGGCCCCTTCCGTCCGCAGGTAGTTCGCGACGAACACGGTCGAGCTCGGGTCGGTCGACAACGCGATCTTCGTCTGCTCGCAGCGCTGGATGAGCGTCTTGTCCGCACCCGGCACGACGTCGACGGACGCGAGTCCGTGCGCCTCGACGTGACGCTTGACGATGTGATTTCGCAGCAACTCGTCGAAGCGATCGCCGCCGATGTTGCGATCACCGAGATTGGCGACCTGGCTCAACGTGTTGCCCGTCAGCCGACAGAGCGTCAGGTCGAGCGTCCCGCCGCCCCAGTCGAACACCAGCACGAGCTTGTCGTGGAGCTGCGCGAGCGCACGGCCGAACGACTCCTGATCGCGGAGGTACGCGTAGAGCGCGGCCAACGGTTCGTGGACGAACTGGACGACCCGCACCCCCGCCTTCAGCGCAGCGTCGCGGAGCTCGCGCCGACCGCGTCCGTCCATGGTCACCGGGATCGTCACGACCGCCCGCTCGAAGTCGTGGCCACGTGATGCCGCGTCCTCCCGGAGATAGCTGAAGATCTCTCCGACGACGTCGCTCGGGTGACGCGAGACGCCGGCGACCGTCAACGACTCACCCCGGCCGAGGTACGCCTTCGGGGAGTACACGATGTCGCCTGCCACGCCGGCAGAGGGCTCGGCGAGCTGCGCCTTCGCGCGGCGCCCGACGACGACGTCCGTGCCGTGGTACCAGACGACGGACGGATGCGGAAGATCGCCGTACGCCTCGTCGATCAACGACAACGGACGATCGCCGACGATCGTCGAGACGAGGCTGTTCGTCGTCCCGAAGTCGAGCCCTACGACCTCAGCCATGCCACCTGCCGTTCGAGCTCCCGAAGGACGGCTTCGACTTTCTCGCGGGCAACGTTGACGCTCGGAGGATCCACCGAGAGTGCCTCGTCGATCGTTGTCCACCAAGTCACGGAGCTGTCCGTCGAGCAAGCCGGCGATTCGCGCGTTGGCACGCCGGACGTCGTGGTCGGCATGAACGCCCGCCGCGCGTTCCATCTCCTTCGACGTCTCGATCTCCGCCCGTGCCTCCGTCACAGTCCTCTGCAGATCGGCCAGAGCCTCCGACAGTCTTACGACCTCTTCCTCTGCTGCTCGGCGCGCGCCCCGCTCGTTCGGCGAGCTGTGCCTCCAGCCGAGCGGTCCGCTCGGCCAGCTCATGAGAGGACCGCAGCGGCGACGCCAGCAGCTCGAGGACGGGACGAAGCTCCTTCGGACGTTCGCCGAGCCAAACGAGCCTCGACCGCTGCCGCTCTGATGACCGCGTCGGTTCGATTCCCAGCGCGGCGACGAGCTCCGCCGATCGCGGTCTCTGCATCGAATCCATCCGTGTGGCTCGAGCAGAGCGCGGCGGCGAGCAGGAGGTTGGTCGACTCGGCTCGTCGCTTCGACTCCCGTAGCCGCGGCGTCAGGATGCGCACCAGGAGATCGAATCGCTCCTCCGCCGAGGCGGCGGCGCTTCGATCGATGCCGTATGCGTGCGGGTTCTCCTCGAGCCGGAGATCGATCGCCCGCTCGGTGAATGCTGCCGTCTTCGACGCGAAGCGCCCGTCGCGTTCCTTCATCGCCGCTGCGAGCAGCTGCACCGTCCTCGCGAACGTGGCGTCGCGTTCGACGTGCGTCGCGAGCGTGGCTTCGACGTCCTCGTCGGTGTATCCCCACCTGTCCGCCTCGCGCAGATCCTTCAGGAAGCTCGCCGGTTTCGCTGTGCGACGAGCGAAGAACGCCTCGAGCGATGTGATCGGCTCCCGCTTCTTCCGCGCCGGGCGCTCGGGAGCTCCAGCCGCGCTCGCCGGCACGGGCGGTTCAACCGTTGCCTCGGCGGTCGGGGCTACCTGATCCCCGGTCATGCAGCGCGCTCCAACTCGTGCTCGGCCCAGCGGCCGAACACGGCGTCGTGCCTCAGAGCCTCGAGATCCGGAGCCGCGAGATCGCGTCGTCCGGCGCCGGTCGCACCGATTACCCGGAACACGCGGAGCTTTGCCCGATCCTGAGGAGAAAGCGTTGGATCTTCGGCGCGTTCTGCCGCATTCGAAGTGCTCGCGTCGCCGGGGTCGAGCAGCTCTTCGTACGCGTTCAGAACGACGTCGGTGGCGCGGTCTACGGGGCAGAGCGGTACGGTCGCACCCTCTCCCGCTGGCTTCACCACGACGGTTTCGAGACGCGAGGCAGCGCTCAGCACGCGCAGGGATCCGTCCAACCGCGGGTCGCCGGTCTTCGGCGGCTCCCCCTTCACGTCGTTGAGGTTGAGCTTCGCAACGCCGACGACCGCCGCCGCGACCGGGCGATCTACGTGGTCGGACAGCTCGGCAAGGGCACGCGCGAACTTCGACTGGAACGCCTCGAACGGCAACGTCGTCCCCCCGGACTCCGAGCCGTCCTTCGCGAGGACTCCGTGCACGTAGTCCGCGAGGGCACCGGCATACGCCCGCGCCGACGTGAAGCTCGCCACATCGGACGCGAAGTCGTCGATCTGCTTGGTCGAAGGACGGTCGATCGCAAGCCGACCGACGAACGCCTGGTCGACCGCCTCGAGATCGCGCGGATCGGGAATCGCGACATCGATCTCGTAGCGCGCGACGACGTCGGCAGAGTCCTCTGCACGTTCGTTCTCCAGCTCGATCGTGAACCGTGCGGCTCGTTCGGTCGCGACGAGCGCGCCGAGCCCGGCGGGGACGAGTCCGTCCACGGGCTTGCCGTCGATGAGCACTCTCACGTCCGTTGCATTCTCGACGAACAAGTCATTCCGCCCGATCGGGATGCGCACGATGGAAAGCGCGGGCGCAGGCAAGCCACGCACGACGAGCATCGGTCGGGCGAGCGGGTGCACCTCGTTCACGTGCCACGACCGCTCGTCGGTGCTGTCGAACTCGGCCCCGCAGATCACGCATGGGAACACGGGCGGTCTCGGCGCCGCGATGTGCTCACGGCCCTCGTAGAAGCGATCGTCGACCGTCTCCTGGATCCACCCGACCGTCGGCACGGTTCAGGCCGCGCTCTGGCCGAAGATGTCGGAATCTCCGGGAGGGCCTGGAGGACCATGCCTCTGGTCCGGGCCAGATCTCGATGATCCGATCCGCGAGCCACGCGCCACGCTCGGCGACCGAGTCGTCGTCGAAGCCGTCGCCGTACTGCGAGACGAGTCGGGCGTTCAGCAGCAGCTTGCTGTGCTCGTTGAGGTGCTTCTGCTTCTTCGGCCACGCCGAGTTCGAGAGGCTCGTGTTGAGTGCCTGCGTCACGATCGTGAGGTTGCCCAGTCGGTGGATGTTGTTCTGGCGGCGCGTGTCCGCCGCCTCGGTCGTTTCTGCGTCACCCTCGACGCCGTGCGGCCAGTTCGTGTCCCACTTCTGCGGGATGATGTGCTCGATCGACAGCTTCGCCGGGACGGTCAGCGCCTCGACCTTGCTCGAATAGAGCGTCGCCTCGACTGCCGCCAGCACCATGGCGATCCGATCCTGTCGCGACCCACGCAGTAGATGTTCTGCTCGAGTAGACGGGTACGTAGCTCGGCGTCATTCGGCCAGCGGCTGATCTCACCTTCGCCCGCGCACAGGTCGTCGAGGATCACCTCGTCGGCACGATCCGGCTCCTTCCGCACCTTCGACAGCAGGACGGGGACCTGCTGGTTGTAGTTCTTCGCGGTCAGGCCCAGGAGAACGCGTCGGACGAGCCAACTCTCGAGGATCCGAAGCGCGCGAAGCCGGCGCTCGGGATCGACGGTCGGCTCGGTGAAGAGGAGCAAGCACGAGCGGGATGAGCGTCGTCGTGTCGAGCGTCTCGAGTCGTTTGAAGAACGTCGCCTCGACGCTCCCTTCCGGCAGATCGTCGAAGCCGCGCATCGTTTTCGCATCGCGGCACAGCCGATCGATCAGCGTGTCGATCGCTCCGTCGCTCGGAGCGTTCAGGACTCTCGCTCTGAACGTCGTGAAGAGCTCGGTCGCGGGGACGACGCGCTCCGTCCGCATGGTCAGCCAGTGCATGAGGAATAGCTCTGCGACCGGGCGCATGAGGCGCCCCTGCCGGCGGGACGCACGCCAGTACCGCTCCATCTCGGGCGCGTCGAACTCGGGCTTCCAGCGTTCCTCGTACAGCTCGTCCGTCTCCAGGCCTTGCCGGTTCGCCTCGAGGAAGACAGAGTTCTTGACGAGGTCCAGTGCGAGCAACGGCGTACCACGTGCATTCAGCGTCTCGAAGATCACCTGGGCGTTGTCGTCCGCCTCGAGCGTGATCGACACGACTTTGAGCAGGTCGCACAACGTGACTCGCAGCGCCTTCATCCGCTCGACCGCTCGTCGCCGTCGACTTCGTCGGCCCATTCCCGCATCGTCGTCGCGAAGAACGCGTAGGCCTCGTCGATGCGGTTGTCGGGGTCGTCGGCGCGATCCTCCGGCGGGCCGCCTCGGTCAGAACCGCCTTGAACGCCGCCCGGTTCGCGTTCGTCGGCCAGACCTTGTAGAGCGCTGTCCCGCTCGCCTTCTTGGGATCGTTGCTCAGACGAGATCGCGGACGATCTCGCCGTCGTTCTCGGCGCCGAGCTCGGTGGCGAGATTCGACGCGGCCGCGAGGATGATCTGGAGGGTCGTGAGCCGCTGCTGACCGTCGATGACCGTGAAGACCGGGATCTCGCCGGGGGCTGGATCTCCTGCTCGAGCACGATCGCACCGAGGAAGTGCGAGTAGACGTCCGCCCCGCTGTTCTCCTGGTGCTCGATGAGCGTGAGGATGTCGTCCAGCAGCGGCTGCCACTGATCCTTCTCGCGCCAGACGTACGGGCGCTGGTAGAGCGGCACGACGTATCGGACGGCCTGGTCGAACAGCTGTGTGACGGTGCGGGTATCGGTCTTCACCGGTGCTCCGATCTCTGGCGGCGTCCCCAGCGGCCGCGCACCCGCGCGCGGTTCGAAAGGCTTCACTGGCACGGATCCTCCTCCGAGCAGACGAAGGGCGAAGCCACCAGCGTGTCGATCCACGTGGAAGATGACTCGACCGCCGGAACGACCCAGATCGGGCAAATGCTTTGCCAAGAGCCTATGAGGCAGGTGGAGTGCGACGGTCGTGGCGCCGACCTCGCACAAGAGCAGGGCTTCGTCGAATCGCCCCTCGTAGCTGCCCATCCACCACCCTCCCGCGATCTCTCGTGCGAACGGCATCGCGATGCGAGATCCGGACGGGTGTCGGTAGACGGCTTCGCTGATCCGAACCAGGCGGACGCCAACCGATGCGAGTGACGCGAGAAGACCCTTCCTGGCGGTTCGCGCACGTTCGCGAACACCGATCTCACGACGCGTGACGCTGGACGGAGCAACGCCCTCTCGGATTCGGACCGACCTCGGCTCGACGTGCCGCGCGCCGATCACGCGCACCGTTGTCCGCTTCGACCCGTCGGGCTCGTAGAGCAGTGTGATCGTGGCTCCGTCGAGGGCGTGCCCGTCGCAGAGGAACGCGTCGGCGTCCGGCGCCCACAGCGCTCCCGTCTTTCCTTTGCCGTGCGGGTACGGGCCGTCGTGCCAGACGCGGCAGCGGACGCCAAGCTTGTTGATGCCTTCTCTGCGGCACCCGGGAACGATGCAGCGATGTCGTTCCTCATTCACGTCCCGGCTCCCACGGGAAGGGCCATTCCCTCTCGGTGCCGGGCCGTTCGCCGGTCATTCGAAGAAGGCGCGCGTCGGCCGCGAGGATTTCTGGCCAGTACTCACCGAGCCCCAGCGTCTCGAGGACGAGCTCGTCCGCGCGGTCGGTCACGTGCCTGCACCGGAGCATGTCGTAGTTGCCCATCTCTTTCCGCGCATAGAGCGTGACGATCGGATGCTTCGGTTGCTCGGCACGCAACTCCGCCGCAAGCTCTATGAGATCGGGCCAGCTCGGCGAGAGCGACTCGAGTGGGATCGGGAACGACTTGAGCAATCCGGCTGTCACATGGAAATCGTCGCCGGTGACCGCCCACCACCACACCGAAAGCCGCCCCGCAAGCAGAACCGCTGCGACGTCCCTCTCCTGATCGGACTCGAACCGGAGCCAGCCGACCATCGTCTGCGGCGTGCGCTCGCCGTTCGGCAGCCAGGCAGGCGGCTCGTCGACGAAGACGCTGAGGTAGTACAGCGCGGTCTGCTTGAAGCCCAGCGCCGAGCCGTGACGACGCGTGTCGTTCGCAAGAGTTCCGCTGGATCCGACGAGCGCCGAGTAAAGCTCCACTAGACCGGGCGACCCGAGACGCGGCCAAGGCGAGGCCGAGCCGCCGTCGGGCATCGACGAGTACCGGGTCGCATGGAACAGATACGGGCGGAAACCCTCGACCCATCGACGCGTCTCCGTGACGAAGCATCGGTCGTCACCGGAGCGCGTACCCACGACGATCGTCGAACGGACGCCGAGGCCCGCAGTGAAGAGCGCGGAGGGGTTGCGCGAGTAGGTGCCGACGGAGCGCCAGGGGACCAGCCCGCGAACGACGCGGCGTGCGTCGTCGTAGTCGGCCGAGAACTGGAACGCGATCGGGACGATCATCGAGAACCCGCCATCCGCGGCGCACAACATCGCCGCTCGCTCCATGCACGGTGCGAACACGTCGGGGCACTCGTCGGTCTCGAACCCCGTGAACTCGTAGGGGACATCACCTCGGCGAACGTACGGGGGGTTGCCGACGACGACATCGAATCCGCCCCGCTCCATGACGTGAGGGAACTCGATGAACCAGTGGAAGGGACGGGTGTCCTCCCGCCAGGCCGCGAAGTCGACTGTCGTCCGGACGCCGTCCAGTACGCCCGATCTGCGGTTCCGCGAAGCGTCTCCGTCGTCGCGACGATCTCCGTCCTTGAGGCCGCCTGCCGCGATTCGTCCTCCGCTGTCTCGAGCAACCGCGACGAACTCCGCGCGCCGCTCGATGAGACCCGTTGCCGCTGGTACCAGGCCTCGACGGCATCGAGCGACATCGAGTCGTCTGCGATCCGCCGCCGGCGTCCTCGAGGTCCTGAAATCCGACGAGGAGGTTTCCGGCTTTCAGGTTGAAGTCGAGATCAGGCAGCGGCTCGATCTCCTCCCGCGCGTTCGAGACGGGCTGCGAGCGTCAGGAAGAGGCGGAGCTTCGCGATCTCGACCGCCTCCTCCATGATGTCGAGCCCGAAGAGATTGCTTAGGGAGGCGTGCTTGAGGCGGAAGTACGCGACGTTCTGCCCGCCTTTCGCCGCGTCGTCATGTGCTCGAGCGCTTCGACGGCGTGTGCGCGCGCCGGAACGTACGTGCAGCTCTGCTGTCTCGAGGATTGCCGCATAGACCTCGTCGAGAACGTCGAGCGCAGCGAACAGGAACGCTCCCGAACCACACGTCGGATCGAGCACGGTCGTCGCCGTCGTCTCCTCCCAGGCGGCGCGAACAGCCTCGGGCGAAGCCGAGCGCGCGAATCGTGTCCACGAGGAGCCCTCGTAGGTCGAGGTTCTCCACGACCAGCGCCTCGATCGATCCAACGGCGCCGGCCGACGATCCTGGCCTCGAAGGTCGTCTACGCGTCGTCGCCGTTCGAAGAGATCGCGCCAAGTCTCTCCGGCAAGCATGACTTCTGCACTTCGTTCGAGGGAGTCGAGCTCGGCCCAGCCCATGGGATCGGACCACGCCCCCAACTTCGGCGGGACACGGGGCCCACTCGTCCGTCTCGACGTCCCAGCCGTATCGGAGGTCTTTGTGGATGTAGAGGTCAGGGCTCGACTGGAGATGAACGAACGGGTTGACCCCGTTCGCGCGATGAGTCGCTCGAGCAAACGAGGGATGAGCGTCGCCGACGGCCATGTATCCCGTCACGTCCTGTTTCGTGTAGTAGGCGCCGTTCTCTCGCCTGCCCGACGCCGTCAGGTTTATGTACTGCTCGAAGACGTAGCCGAGCACATCGGGGTTGATCTCGTTCGGATTTCCCGTCGGTCGCGTGTCGAGGTGCCAGGTGAACCCGTCGAAGAACCCGAAGATCCGCTCGAAATATTCGTCACGAACGCGGATCGACTATCGACGCTCGATCGGGTGCGGTTCGAAGATTCCACCGTTGACGTACGGGACGTCGGCCAGCAATTCCGCGATAGCTGGATCGGCGTACTCGTGCGCGCCGGAGCCCAGCCCTCATGGAACAACGGGATCAGGAGATCGCGATAGAACGCGTAGAACTCGTCTTCCTCCCCGCGTCTCGCGGATCCGCGTAGACAGGTGCCCAGGAACTCTCGATCACCGCCGATGAAACCCTTCATCTGGATGAAGTAGATGAACATCAACCGGTTCATGAGCAGCGACGCGTACCAGCTCCGGTCCTCTTCGTCCTCGATCCCCTCGATGCCGGCCAGGAGATCGCCGTGCCGAGATGCGGAACGCGTCGTAGAACCGCTTGGTGACCCGCTCGGCGCTGAGGCTCAGGCGCACGCGAGCCCGGACGTCTGCGAGGGTCAGGACCTCTTGCTCCTCGAGCGAGAACGCGATCCGCGCGATGCGCTGGACGAGATCCTCGTTCGGGATGAGCCGATCCGATACTCGTGGGGTACGAGCCTGGGTCCCGCCGCTCGGCCGAGTCTCGGGCCAGCGCCAGACCTGCTGAGTCGCGTTCTGAAACACGAGAAGTCGTTCGGGCGACCGCTTTGCGACCTCGCGGTCGATCGCGGCCTGCGCCGCCGCCGGAGGCATCTCGGCGGACTCGATCTCGAATACGTGAAGGCCGCTACTTCTGCGCCACGGGGACGACCGCGAACGTCTCGCCGGCGATCCCGACGTCGAACCGCGCCGATGCGGGGGCGATCCCATCCGAGCTCGCCGAGGAACAGCCGGTCGAGGGCGCCGTCGGCGAGGGCGTTCTTGATCCGGTCGTCGACGCTCATCGATCAGCGGACTCCGAGGGAGCAGACGATGCGTAGCTCGTCTTCGGCTTGCTCGGACTGGTCGACAAGCAGGTCGTCGCTCTCGCTCATCGAGAGCACCATCGCGACGACGTCCTCTGGCGTGCGCTCGCGGAGCGCCTTCGACACCCGGCTCTTCGCCGACTCACGGAGGGGACGGTTGTACACGGCGTCCATGAGCCGCCGGAGCTCGGGAGTGTCGGCGAACTGACCGGTGACGGTCTCGACGTACCGCTTGACCGTCTCGTAGAGGCGGCGCTGTATGCCGCCGTAGGCAACGATCGTCGTCGACCGAACCGCGTCGAGCAGTTGCTCCTCGATCGCCCGCCGGACGAGCATATGATGATCGGGCCCGCCGTGGGATGCCGGGACGCCCGGTTCAGCGCGGGAGATGTCGAGCGCCTGATACGGATCGATCAGCTCGAGCCTCCCTGCCGCCGCTCGACCCACGCGAGCGCATCCATGCCCAGCGCCGTCCGCGCGTAGACGAGCACGCCATGCACGCTCGCCGTCGGGTTCCCGGGTCGAGTACACGACTCGGGGAAGACTGCGGCACGGCGCCGGTCCAGCTCGGACGCCTCCTCCCAGATCGCGAGAGCCTGTGACGCCCAGTCGACCAGCCTCCCGTCCTCTGACGCAGACAGATCCGCGGTGCCGTCGAACAGCCCGCGGATCGTCGCGTCCAGCTCGTCGGGCGAGTCGAAGAAGCGCTCGTCGCTTTCGAATGCCCGCGCGTTCTCACGCAGACGCTGGGCGATCCTGGATCTGCAGACGGATGACGTGCTCGACCCGTCCTGGGGCAGGAACGAGTACACCCAGACGGTCGGGCTCTGCTGCCCGACCCGGTCGACGCGGCCGGCGCGCTGGATGATGGGGATGATCGCCCACGGCAGGTCGTAGTTGACGACGATCGCGGCGTCCTGGAGGTTCTGACCTTCCGAGAGCACGTCGGTGGCGATCGAGCACGTCGATCTCGTCGCCCCGGCGGAAGTCCGCCGAGCTCCGCGTTGCTCGATGGGGCTGAACCGCCGTGCGAGCCACGTCGGATCGGCGGACCCGCCGGTCACGACCTCGACTGAGCTCCGAGCCGAGCCGCTCGAGCTCGGCCGCAGCTGCTCGGCCGACGTACTCGGCGGTGTCGGCGTACTCCGAGAAGACGAGCACCTTCTCGCCCGCGTGCTCCGCGGAGACGAGCCGTGCGAGGGCCGCGATCTTGGAGTCCGCGATCGGCGTCCCACTCACCGTGCTCCGCGAGGATTGCTCTGCAGGATCGCGGCGTCATCGACCAGGTCGTCGGTCGAGCGTCCTCGTCGAACAGCCCGGGCGAGAGCCAGACGAGACCGGCGGGGCTGTCGGCGCTGGAGGTCCTCGTAGCGCTCGGCGGCGAATTGTCGCCACTCGGCCTCGTCCGTGCGTCGGACGCCGTCGACAGCGCGACTTCGAGCCCTGGAGTGCCTCGGCGTCGCTGTCGACGCCGAAGTCCCATCGGCGCTCTCCACGGTTCCGAACGGGAACGGCAGTCCGTTCTCGAGCGCGTGAACGGCGACCCAGTTGCGGAGGATGTGCCGCTCGACCGAGAGCAAGAACGCCGGGCCCGAAGACGCGAGGCGCTTGAGGAGCGACGTTCGGACGAAGCCATGGAGATTGCCGCGCCCGCGTCGCATCTTCTCGATGGCATCCACGTCGGTCGTCGTGAGGCTGTGCCGCGACGGACTCGCAGGTAGTCGACCAGTCGGTAGCGCGGAAGCTCCAGCTTGGCCAGCTCGTCGACGGTCTCTACCGACGCGAGTCGGTCGCCCGGATCGTCCGGCGCCACCCTCGTACGGCAGCGGTCGCGGGACTCGCTCCGGAAAATAGAACGGCGTCCCGTCGGCGAACCGAGGAACGGCCGCCCGTCGCGTCGATCTCGCCGTATCGCTCCTCGACGAACCGCCGCGTGCGGCGAACGAGGAACAGCGACATGAGCCGCTGCCAATCCTCCGGGTAGTCGCTCTGCTCGAACGCCGTCAGCGTCGTCAACCGACCGCCAGCGCGCTGAGCGACATCGACCTCACCGACCGCGTCGATCAGAGCGTCCGGCCGCATACCGAGGTCTGCGTCCGGATCGAGGAACAGCCGAAGCTGGCCGGCGACGTCGCCGTAGTCCTTGTTGTACGGCGTCGCCGTGAGCAGCATGACGTGTGGCTCGTTGACCTCGATGTACTCGCCGGACAGCCTCCCAGCCTCGCGTCTCCTCGTTCCGGAGGTTGTGGCTCTCGTCGATGACGAGCAAGTCGGTGGCGGGGCGTCTCTCGGAGCTCAGCGTGCGCCATCGAGAGCGACACGACGCGGCCGAAGAGCCGGTACGTGTGGAAGTGGTCCTCCCACATCTTCACGAGGTTCTTCGGGCAGACGACGAGCGTCTCGAAGCCCTGAGCTCCTGGAGGAGTCGCGCCGACGGCGGTCGCGACGAGCGTCTTGCCGAGTCCGACGACGTCGCCGATCATCACGCCCCGCCGGCGTTCGAGCATCTTGCTTGCGACCCTGACGGCGTCCGCCTGGTGCTCGAGCAGAACGCCCGCCAGCGACTCTGGGATGTCGTAGTCGCGTAGCCCTTCGCGCGCATCCCGTGCGAGCTCGTACGCGAGCTTCAGGTGGACGAGGTACGGCTCGGGCTGGTTCTCCGACACCCACGACTGCTCGATCAGCGTCGACGAGCTCGGCGTCGATCGAGACGGCACAGGAGCGCTCCCACTGCTCTTTGAACCAGTGTGAGAGCTTTGTCGGTCGCGTCCTCGTCGAGCACGTCAACGTTGAGCTCTCCCTGGTGCACCAGGCCGGCGAGCGTGAGGTTGCTCGAACCGACGAATGCTTTCCGCGGCGCGACCTGCGGACTTCAGGTGCGCGAGGTAGAGCTTCGCGTGAAGCGGACCGCACGCGAAGAACTTCATCGCGACGCGTCCCTCCTCGATCTGGCGCGCGAGTCGCCGGACGACCGCCTCGTCATCGTCGCTGGGAAAGCCGACCGTCAGCTGATCGCTCAACTCGTCCGACGAGCTCGGCACGTAGCGCCGGGATCTCCTCGTTCGTGACGCCTTCCCACGGCGACTCGGTCGGGTCGGATTCGCAGCCGTTGCCGGAGTTGGTCTCCGGGCTGGATCGACATGCCGACGAGGACTCGCGCCGCGCGGGTTGCGCCGGATTCCCAAGGCAGATCGTCGACTGCGTCCGCGAGCTCGCTCCAGCCACGAAGATTCAGGTAGCCGACACAGACGTCGAGCGTGTGTGACTCGGAGAGCATCGCGCGAAGGGCAGGAGCGAGGAACTCACGCTTGTTGTCATAGATCGTCGGCATCGAGAACCATATGGCTGGATCAGACGCCGTCGTGTGCGGTCGCCCGCCGGCGCCGGCGCACATCCGGGGCGAATCTGACAGCCCCCACCGGCGGACCGGCAGACCGCGGCGCCTTGTGCTCTGTTACGCCGTCCACCCATTTCAGAGTGGCCCGCCCATCGACGCGAGGCCAGCCTGCTTGCGCGCATGCAGTGCCTCGAACAGCTGATGCTCGATCTCCCGGATGCTGTACCGCTCCGCGCAGATGCGTGCCAGCTCGGTCCGCTTCAGCTCTTCGAGGCCGGATGAGCGCGCGTTCGCCGACAGCGTCTCCGAGGAGCTCGGGCTTGCGCATGACCGCGGCCAGCGGCGCGGCCTTCTGGTGCTTGTTCGAGCGCGTCGACCTTGCGGGTGGGGCCTTTCGAACGATGTGCACGCCACTCGACGATGGTCGGACGGCCCAGATCCCCCAGTAGTGCGGGAGCATCTGCGTCGCGCCCTCGAGATGACCCTCCGCGCCAACGAGGTACAGCTTCTCGAAGTACCGTCGATAGCGCTTCGCCTGCTTCTTGAGCCGTTCGAGAGTGTCCTTCTCCGACTTGATCTCGAAGCCGCACAGCACACCGTTCTTCATCCCGACGACGTCGATGCGGGTTCTGTTCCACGCCAGCGAGATCTCCTCGAGCGGGCGATAGCCTCGGCTCGTCAGGTACTGCACGAGGCGCGCGCGGACCTGCTCGTCGTTCATCGCGGCCGCCGCCCCGTGACGACGTCGCTCCGCGTGACGTCGTCCGCGATCGCCTCGATCCCCCGTCGACTCGTCGTGACGAGCTTCTTCCGGGCCGCCGGATCGCGGGTGTAGAGGTTCGAAACGCGGTGCGCGAGCTGGGTCGCGCCGAGGACGACGATCAGGTCGGCCCAGGCGATGTCCGCCTGGGCCGACCGCTTGTTCGACGTGCGCGTCCCGTCGACGAGCCGCAGCTCGAGCGAGTCGCCGACCGTTTCCGCGAGCTCACGCCGGATGCTCGGGCGAGCCGCCGACGACGACGAGCCGACCGATGCCGGCGGCCCGACACGCCTCGATCATCGCGCGCGACCGCACGAGCGTTGTTCGAACCCGCCGCACATCGAGCACGCGGCGGACGGAACGTCGACCGTGGGTCGGCCGTCGGCGACCGCCCGTGGGCGGCAGTTGTGACAGAGGCGCTGCCAGTGACGATCCAGCGCGGCCGTTACCAGCGCCGCCTTGCTCCCGGCGATGCGCTGCTTTCGCGGATTCGTCAGCCCCTCGGTCTCGAGGACGACCCGCGCGGCCTTCGCGGCTTCGCCGGTCAGGCCGAGGTCGGCGAGGAGCTGCTCGATCGGAACGTCGATGGTCATTGCAGTCGCAGACATCGGCGCTCCTACCTCCGCCGGTTGCGACGATCCAGCACGTCGCGCAGGTCGCGCTTCGCGAACGGGCTCTTCGGCGCCGCCGAGGAGGCGTCCGCGCCGTCGCGGTAGTCCTGCTCGTCCTGGCCGGCGTCTGCGAACAGCTGCTCGGTCTTGAGCGAGTGTGCGAGACGGCGGGCCTTCGCGGCTTCCCCGAGCGACCGCATGCTCTTTCTGGCCGAGGCGTCGTCGGCCGACCAGCGCATCGCGTTCGCCCGCTTGAAGGCCATGGCGTCGGCGGCGTCCATGGCGTCCTCGAGCGACACGTGCGCGGCGCCGAGGTAGACGAACGTCCAGTTCGGCCGGGCGTCGTACGTCTCGATCAGCTCGGCGAGCGTCCGCGCCGTGTAGTCGGTGGAGGAGTTCTCGAGTCCGTCGGTCATGACGACCACCATCACCTTCTCGTCGCTCCGGCCGCTTTCCGCAAGCCGGCGGTCGGTGGCGAGCACCGTGTGCGCGACCGCGTCGAACAGGGCGGTCATGCCCCCCGGCCGGTAGCCGGTCTCGGCGAGCGACGGCACGTCGGCGAGCGGCACGGCGACGTGGACGTGCTCGAAGCGCGTGTCGAACGTCGTCAGGCTGAAGAGCGTCTCGCCGTCGTCGGCACGGAGCTCCTGGACGAACTCGTCGAAGCCCGTCGACGACCGCCTCGGCGAGGTGGCCCATCGAGCCGGACTGGTCGAGGACGAACGCGACGTGGAGCGCGCTCGCGTCCGGCTGGTTTCCGTTCTGGTGTCCGTTGGTGTGCACAGGGCATCGTCTCCTTGTTCTCGAAGAGTTGCCGGCGGGCGGACGTCGCCGCCCGCCGGCGGTGTCGGTCTCGTCAGGCGGCGAGCTCGTCGTCGATCGAGGCCAGCGCGGCCTCGACCTCGGCGACGAGCGTGCCGAGGTGGCTGCGCGCCTCGCCGATCTTGTTCGCCGAGGTCGTGAGCGCCCGGTCGATCGTCGAGCGGATCGCGAGCGCCTTGCGGGCGTCCTCGATCAGCGAGCCGACGCGGTCGAGGTCGACGCGTGTCGCCGGAGGCCGCCAGACTCCGACGGACGACCCAGCGGGCCCAGCAGCAGGCGAGCCGCAGCGCGGCGTCGTCGCCGCCGTTCGGGTCGTGCACGACGAGCGCCCGGTTGCCGTAGGGCTGGAACGGCGGCGTCGCCGGGGCACTGGTCGGCCTTGGCGAAGACGACGATCCCGGCGAGCGCCTCGCGGTTCGCGATCGCGGCGTCGGCCTCCTTGAGCGCGTCCCGCAGGTTCAGCTGCTGGTTCTTGGCCTCGAGGACGTAGCGGACGTCCTGGCCGGCCGCGTCGGCCGGATCGAGCGTGACCGTGAAGTCACCCTTCCGCCCGCGCTGCCCCGGCGTCCCGCCGACGCGGTCGGCGACGTCCCCGTGGGGCCGGCAGATGCCGATCAGCGCGTGCTCGAGCTCGTCCTCGTAGGTGAAGCCCTTCTTCGTCGTCAGCTCGAACATCTCTGCCCGCACCTCGTCCACGGCGAGCGTCGTGGCGAGCTCCTGGACGGCCTTGTGCACCTTGGCCGTCTCGTCGCGGACGCTCTTCACGATCTCCGTGCGGTAGCGGCCGAGCGGGCTCTCCTCGTTGTCCGGGTCGATCAGCCCGCGGACCGCCTTGACCTGATCTGCGGCGACACGGCGCATGACCTCCTCGAGCTTCGCCAGCGCACTCCGCTTGCTGTCCGGGTCGAACGTTCCGTCGAGCAGCTGCTCGAGCTCGACCTTGAACTCCTCGAACGATCGCGGCAGCGCGCCCTCCTCCCCGTCCAGCAGCTCGCGGGTCTTGGTATCGAGCTCGTTCGTGAAGGAGTCGAGTCCCGCGAGAAGGTCGACGTCATGTCGCCGAACGCCTTCTCGACGACCGCGACGTCGGTCGTCGCCTGGGCCGCCACGAGTGCCCGCGTGCCGACGACGAGGATGTCGTGGACGGTGCCGTCCGGGTCGTCGGCAGCACCGACGAGCTGGACGACCTGCGCGTCGCGCTCGCGTGAACCCGTCGAGGACGAGCGTGTCGCCCTCGATCCGTGCTGCCGGCTCGATGCCGGCGGTGATGTCGATCACGTTGCTTGCCATAAGGCCTCACACTCCAATCCCCGTTGTGGGAGTCGTTTCCTTATGACCGGCGCCGGTTACGATGTCCGTGCAGAACGGAGTAACGGGCGCTGGCCCGGACTTCTGCGAGAGGCTCGCCCCGCTAGGCGAGCCTCTCGCTCTTACTCGAGAGGTGGCAGGAAGAAGACCGGCCCCTCCGCCTCCTCCTCGTCGAAGCACTCGGCGCAGAACGTGTCGCCGTAGAGCGTTCCCTCGACGGTGAGCACGTTCACGAGCGCGCTCCCCTCGTGCTGGCACTCCGGGCACCGGCCGCAGGCCTGACAGCGGCCGACGAACGCCTGGGTCACCGCTTCGGTGACCGGCACGCCGTCGAACAATTCCGCCCAGTCCTCTGCGAATCCGATCGGCCGCGGCTCGATCACCAGGCCCTCCTCGGCTCGAGTCCGCGATCGGGCCGCCGTCGCCGGGCCGCGTCGCTCGGGCCGCTGGTAGAGGCTCCTCGCCTCGACGAGCTCCAGCTGCACCTCCGCGCCGCGCATCAGGTCGAGCGCGTGCCGCGCAGCTGCGCTCGCGCTCCGCCGCCGCTTCTCGCACCGTCGCCGGTTGCGGTTCAGGTCGAGCGCATGCTTCCAGCCGCTCCGCTTCTTCCGCCGTACCCCAACTCTTCGTGCACTCGTGCACCACCGCCTTCCCGTGTCTCGTCGTCGCGAACCACGGGGACAGTAGCACATCTTTACATGCTGATCAAGCGTGGAACATCTACGGGTGTGGGTTCTCGAACCAGGGCTCGTCGAGCTCGAGGTGTCCGACGTAGACGTAGCGCAAGCCCCAAAGCGTCGTTCACCGGCGCGAAGATCTCGCGCCACTCGTTGACGTAGAAGCGACCACCAGACCAGCCCTTGACGCCCTGGATGCGAGCGGCGAACGCCTTCGCCGCGTCGGCGACCGACGTGGCCGCTCAGCCACACCTTCTTCGTCACGTCCTTGCGCGGTGTCGATTCGTAGTAGACGTCGCCACCGCCGGCCTTCAGGACGTACGGAATGCCCGGGTGCGGGCCTGTCCATTCGTCCCCGGGCGCGAAATCTCGGCCGTTGAGGTCGACACCTCGGCCGCTGAGGACGTTGCCCTCGAACTCGAACTCGACCGGATCCTCGTACGAACCGGCGAGGTAGTAGCGCGCTCCCTCGCCCGCCGGGACGATGACGTGAGCGTATTCGTTGATGTAGAACGGGCCGTTCGGGGCGCTGCCGAATCGCGTCTTCACCTCGTTGACCATCTCGACGAGATCGGGGTGGGCCTCGGTCGTCGGGTGCCACTGCTCGCCGTTCGCGTTGCGATAGACGAGCCCGACGACCGGGCCAGCACGCGCCCGATCGGACGGCGTACTTCGCGTCCTTCGAGACGTTCTTCGGGCAGTTTCCCGTGAACTCGACGGGATTGGTCACTCCAGCGCCTCCTTCGGGAACCACGTCGTGAGGTCGAGTCGGCCGGCATACCGCGGCTCCCACAGCGGCGGAGCCTTGGTGATCACCACTCCGCCCGGGCCGAGAAGGAACCGCACAGGGCCGTACGGCCGGATCCGACGCAGCGCTCGAATGAGGGCGGCGTCCTGGTCGGGCGGTGTGAGCTTCTGGCTTCCAGCGGTGACCTTCGTGCCAGAAGTACAGCTCGTCGGACTTGCTCAGCTGGTATCGGATTCCGACGTACGGACGGTCCCAGACGTCACCGCTACGGAGGTTCGTGTCGGCGTAGAGGTCGAACTCCTCTCCGTCGAAGGCGTTGTGGAACCGCAACGGCCCCGAGCACTCGCCGGCTACGAACACATCGCCAGTCGTTCCGTTCCCTCCCGGGACGAGCACACGGCCGTACTCGTCGATCAGGAATGCCCCGCCTGCCGAACCGCCCTGGGCAGATTTCGCTTCGTTCACGGCCTCGGCGAGTGCGAGGACGTCGTCCGAGCCTGTCATTCGACACGTCGCGACCTCGTCGCCTCGTGCCCAGTGAACGACCGGCCGCCATGCGCCGTCCAGAAGACGCACGTGGAACACGGGCGTGTCGCCGGGCACGCGGCGATAGCGCCCGGACCACAGTCTGGGTCGGACCGACCGAAAGCGAAACGCTGACGGGCCTGTCACGCGGCACGCTCCGGAAACTCGAGGTCGCCTTCGAGCGCCGCGAGAAAGCGCGCCTCGCCTTCCTCGCGCCAGTAGGCATGCCCGAGCTCGTTGACGTACAGCCGCGTCACGGGCGCACCTTGCCGCAGCCGGTCGCGCAGCACGCCGACGAGCCGTTCGGCATCGGATCCGTGGGCGAAGACCTCTCCACCGCGAACCCTCTTGGCGATCACGCCGCCGCCTCGCTGACGGAAACGAAACTCGCTCGACGGCTCGAGGGGACCGGTGTACGCGTCGCCCGGTGAGAGACGTTCCGTCTCCACGGCGGCGTTTCCAGCATCGGCCGACGGGAACTCGAACGGCTGCTCGAGGACACCCGCAAAGAGCGTGACCCATTCCTCGCCGGCTTCGTCTGGCATCGCGAGCTGCGCCGGTCGGTCGTCCTCCACGAGCGCGAGCTGATCGCTCGACGAGGGACCCCAGGCCTCGATCTCACGTGCGGGCACGCGGACCAGGATCGCCTTCTTCTGTGGAGTGACGCGGAAACGCCCTGGTCCGCCACGCAGGCGCTCGACGGCTCCTGGCACCTCCCTGGGGTTGAGTGCGACTGCACCGCCGGGCGCGAGGACGTTGCCGAGCCGGTCGGTGCTGAACTCTTCGCCGGAGTACCGGCCCGGATAGGGATCCCCGACTTCGAGTGTCGAAAGATCGATCTCCGTCTCCCCGGGGATCGCCGCCCTGGGAGGGCCGTCCTGCTCGACCGGAGGCGCCGGCGGATCCCAGTGGAAGTAGCGATTTCGATCGAGGCCGATCATCCGATCCCAGTTCTGCCTTTCGTAGATCGCCTCGTCGCTGGTGTCCCGCATGTAGAGCACGCAGATGCGCGAGGTCTTCGCCTCGCCGTCGGAGTCCCGGTGCTTGCGGAGGACTCTCCCGATGCTCTGGATTCGCTGACGAGGCGAGCTCGACGACGCCACGACGATGCCGAGATCCGCCTCCGGCACGTCGAAACCCTCGATCAGCGAGCGCGCAGAGACGATCACCTGGGCCGTTCCCGCTCGGAAGAGCTCGAGGCTTCGCGCCCGCAGTTCCGAGGGAAGGTCGCTCTGCTCCATCACGACCGGCAGGCCGGCCCGCGCCATCGTCTCGAACAACCCGACGACCTCGTCGATGCTCTCGTGGAAGAGGATGACGCGAGCGTCAGGTCGCCCCACGAGCTCCTCCTGCACGAGTGCGACGGCCGCCTGCGCCCTGCTCTCGGCCCGGTACAGAAGCTGCTTGCGGCGTGTCGTGTCGTTTACGAAGCGCGAGGCGACCGCGCCGATGTTCCCCGAGCCACGGGACGCTCGTCGCGCCCAGACGAGCAACCCGTTACCCCCTCCGGCTTTACGGGCAGCAGGCGACATCGCGGTGAGCTCTCTTCGAGCCTCGTTCACCGACTGGGTCAACTTCTGGTATCGCTGCGCCTCGCTCGGACTCAGCGGCAGGCCGTAGTGATCGATCCCGAACGGAGGGAGAATGCCTTCGCGGATCGCGTCGTCGAACGACATCTCGTAGACGATCTCGCCGAGCTCCTTCCAGAGCAGATCGGTCTCGTCTGCGGCGATATCTGCGTCCCCGCGCTCGGGAGTGGCGGAGAGCCCCAGGCTGTATGCCCGGTCGGTCTGGAGGACAGCAGCCATCTCGGGTGCTCCCGCCCGGTGGGACTCGTCGACGATCAGCAGCAGGTGCGGCCCGACACCCGCCTGCCGCACGCGGCCGTCGAGCAGCTTCCGTGCACTGGCAAGTACAGAGATCAGCACGCGTCGCGGCCCCTTGAGGTCGTCCGTGGTGCCCTCCACCGAGTCTTCCGATCGAGCTCTTCGGGAACCTGACCGACACGAGTCAGGACGTCATGCCACTGATCCATCAGCACGATCGTGGGGACGACGATCGCGATCCGCAGCTCGGGGTCCTCGTCGCGCAGGCGTTCCGCGATCCCCAGGGCAGCGATGGTCTTGCCCGCGCCGGTGACGACCTTGATCGTGCCGCGTCGGCCCGCCTCGAACCAGGCGTCGGAGGCGGCTCGCTGCCAGGGATGGAGCTCGACCCCTCGTGTGTCGAGCCACTTCTCGTTCGGCTTTGTCGCCTCGGCCGCTTCCTCCGATTCATCCGATTCGGAGCTCGCTTCCGCCCGGGCGCCTACCCAATCGCGGAGTTGGAGCTGGTGGAGGAGCAGGCGGTCCTCGGCTGACAGCGTCACTTCTGGATCCCCCAGAACCGTCGCAGCTCGTCAGAGTCCGTCATCCGTCCCGCCACGCGCTCCTGCGCCCTGGTGACACGGGGCTGGAGTTCGGACTGTCTGCCGCGAGCGGCGTGCACGACGTGGTCCACCCATTCGATCGTCCTCGCCGGGTTCGAGGCCGTCCCCGATCGTCTCGTGCGCGTACCGCGCGATCAGAGGAAGGAAGAGCGCTTCGCCATCAGCCCCCGCAGCCCGATATCCATCCGCCAGCGCCAGGACGCGCTGCGCCGCCCAAAGTTCCTCGGCGTCCCCGACCATGAGGCGTCGCTCGAGCGGCCAGTCGGATCGAGACATCCAACGGGCAACAGCGTTCCCCTCGTCGTCGAGACACGGGGTGATGTAGGCGACGCGCGGGTTGTCGTGCAGCCGCGCCCACGCGCGATACTCGTCGCGGCGAAGCGCTCCCATGCCTCGCGATTTGGCTTCGACGAGCTCGGTCGCGTAGAGGAAATCCTCCAGAAAGCCGGTGGTTTGTGGCGTACCGATCCGGTCGAGCGCTCGGAGGACGAACTGTCTGATTGATCGCTCCTCCTCACGCTTGCGAAGTGAACTTGCCTCTTTACGAAGCTGGTCGAGCACGTGCGCTCGGCGTTCGTCCGTGAGTGACAGCGATTCCAGCAGGCTCACGATCTCGACAGGATCCGGCGAGTCCCCGAGACGATCGAGCAGCCTGTCGGAGACCTCGTTCCCGTGGATGAGGAGGCCGCGAAGCTCGGAAAGCAGTTCAGTCGAAGGCATCGTTCCACGTCATCTTAGCGTGGAAAGAGATAGACGCTCAACCCGACCGCCGCAACTGGCTGAACATCTATAGGCCGTGGGAACCGTCTAGCTGCTCCATGGTGGAGGTGGAACCTCTCGCCCCTCGCCGGCCGAGATGATCGCGGCCTGGAGTGCCGCGAACTCGTCCATCGGTGATCTGCCAGTGCGAGCCGTTCCAGAAGTTCCTCCGATACTTCTCCATGAAGCCGGACACGACCGACTCCGGCGTTGGCGCCACGCGCAGGTCCGGGACCCAGGCGAAAGTCTCCATGTCCATTTCGTGTGGCCAACGGAAGGTGACGCTGCCCTTCGGTCCGGTCGGCGGATTGATCCGAATCGCTCCTGCGCGGCGCTGAGCGGCGAACACCTTCCGCTTACCGACCGCATAGGCGATGACGCCTTCGTAGTTGGAGACATTGTCAGGGCGCCGATGCTTCGGGAAACGCATCAACTCCATGAGGCTCGGCTCTTCGTCGACCCAGAGATCGGGCACGTTCCCGCCCGTCACGCCGACCAGCTTGAACCACTTCCGCCAGGGGACCTGTTTGGTCGTCATGCTGGGCGTGCCTCGAGACCGAAGCTGTAGAGCCGCCACCGGGCAGCGAGCAGGGAAACGTCGAAGCGGGTCGCCACGGCGGCCATGTCGGAGAACGCCGCCCACGCATCCCTCACTGCGACCTCCGGCATCAACAACTCGGCGCCGAAGACGTTCGCCTCGCGCTCGAGGGTGCGGTCGGTGTCGTGGGAGACGTCCTGCGAGCGGCAGTAGGTCGTCGCCGGCTCAGCTGCGTCACGGGCGTGAAACTCGTGCGCGCGGAGGTCGGTGTACCTGGACGGGGCTGACGGCAATGGAGTCGGACGGCAATCGGCTGCTCGAGACGTTTTCCAGACTGGGGTGATCACTGTTCCCATGGGGCTTCTCATACGGCTGGACCGCGACACGAGGGGGGAACGACAGGCTTGGGGCGGCCATTTCACTGCCGCGAGCCGTAGCCGCCCGGCAGGCGGTGGTCGAGTGGGTCTGTCCTCTTGTCCGCGTCACGGACTACGTACTCGGGGAACCGCTCCTTGGCCTCGCGCAGAGTCACGCCGCTAGCGAGCAACGTGCCGTCCTCTGCGACGAGCTTCCCCTTCCTGACGGGCCACCCCTTCACCCTCTTGGCGATCCACACGGCTCTCGGCTTCCTGGCCATCGCCCCAACCTAACTGGAGCCGGACTCGGGTTGCCCCGGACGTCGCGCACGATGAGCGCGCGCAGGGAAACTCAGACGGCTGAGGTCGCGCCGACACCAACAACACTCTGGCGCCGTCGAGCAGCGACCTCCTGGGTCGTGCCAGAACAGAGCCCAACCTGGGCACAAGAAAGCCGAGTCGTTCCGGTCACGGCGGGTCCATAGCGCTGTTCCTCCGACCCACCTCAACCGCCGCGCGCATCCGGCTCGAGCGACGGCCACACTCGTCCGGCATGGTCGATGTAGACGACCTTGTCCCCGGTGTCGATCTCCCAGAGCGGATAGAGCGGTGACCGCGAGGCGGGAGACGATCGCCAGACCAGCTCGGCTCGGCGAGCCGACGACGCGCCCGTACGCTGAATCGCGGCTTCGCGATCGAGCAGGGGATGTGTAGCGGCGTCCGGCAGCGTCGCCCATTGGGTCACCTCTCCGCTTGCCGCGTCGACGGCGGCGATGCCGAGCGCTGCGCTCGGGTCGCCGAGCACGACGAGGTAGTACGCCCCCTGGGGCGGGTCCCTCCGGGAGACGAGAAACGCGCGGGCGGGCGTCCTGTCACTCAGCTCGAGCCGCTCGCGCGCTCGGGCGATCGCCTCGGTCTCCGCTACGTCGGGCGGCATTCGCGCCAGCGTAGCCCCGCTGGGCCCGAGGTCAGATGCCCGGAATGTTGATGTGGAGCGTCGCGAAGATTCGTCCGTCGAGCCGGACGTAGATCCGGTAGTCCCCGGCCGTGACCATGTGGAAGGGCACGAACGGCGACAACGACTCGAGACACGGCCGCCAAACGAGTGTCGGGTACAGGCAGTAGGACTCTGGTCGCACGGTGAGGCGTCCTGCGCGGTCGCCGAGCTCGATCGGCCGCTCGAGCGTCTCGCGAAGCACCGTCTTGCGATCGAGAGCGGTCAGGATGCTGGCGCCGCCTCGCGGAAGCGCGATCGCCTGGCGGTAGTCACCGAAGCGCGCGTCCACCGCGACAGCTGCGGTCACGCCCAGCCTCGGCCGCACGAGCGGGACGATGAAGTAGTACGAGTCGATCTCGTCGAGACGCTGGACGAGGACGGGCGTGCCCGGCTCCGTGTCGTCGAGCGCCCACTTCCAGTCCTTTCGTCCCGGGAGCCCGTGGCGTTCCAGTCCGGCAAGCGCGTTCTTGATTGCCGCGGCCGGTCGCAGCAGCTGCCGACCCGTGGCCCGCTTCCCGGCGGGCGCCTGCGCCCCCAGGCGTGTCGCTGGGGGATCGGGATCGCAGACCGCCACGTACCTCCCGTTCCAAAGGCTCCCGTACTTGTTGCCGGTCGCATACGAGGACTGCCATGTCGAGTAGGTGATGTGCTCGTTGGCGACACCACGGGTTCCGCCGCCTCCGCAGCCGTCGGTTCCGCTGTGGGGTGGAGGCGCTGCCGGCGGGAGCCCGTAGAAGCTCGGCACCGGCGGCCAGGGATTGTTCACGTCGAAGGCGGTGATCGTGTACGACGTATCGGCTGAATCCGTCGGCGCGGCGCTCGCCTCGTACCCGCGGACGACGAGCCAGTGATCGCCCTTGTAGACCATCGCGATCGCGGCCACACCGTAGTGGTGGATCGTCCAGCAGAGCTTGCGCGAAATCGCGTCCTCGCTCGCCAGCGAGTAGAGCGCGAACCAGCCGCCGAAGCCGGCCGGACGGCGGTCGTTCAGAACCCACTGGAGGCCGTCCGGCGGGTTGTACCAGGACGCCAGCTCACTCGTGTGGTTGCGCTCGTCCGTATAGATGCCGTCCTGCGCTTGGATCCCGGCGCCGATCGAGTCGAGCACCATCTGTGCGCAGGCGGCGCCGCAATAGACATCGGTGTCCTGCTGGTGGTACGGAACGATCAGCAGCTCGTGAACCGACACTGTTGAGCCTCCCCGCGACCGGTCTCGGCCGCTTGTCCGTCGAGCGCGCGTCCGGCGCGGCCACGATCGCAGCGGTCCGTCACCACCCCGTCACCACGCCGTCACCCCGCGTTGACACGTACCTGCTACGGGAGTAGAAACGAGACGGGGCGGCGTCCCCGATAACGCGACGAAGGCGGTACGTCCTGTCCAGCCAGGCGACCCGATCGTTGCTGCGGCATCTCGGACTCGAGCTCTCGAGCGGCGGACGGCGCCCGCGTTGACGGGCGCGATCCCTCTCGAGGAGCTGACAGAGACGACGCGGCACGGCGGGCCGTCACTCCAGCTGCTCGACAGCTTCGAGCTCGTGTGTGAAGGCAGGCATCTCGAGCTGCCTCTGCCCGCGCAGCGGCTCCTCGCCTTCCTGGCGTTGCACGATCAACCGATGCTGCGGGGCTATGTCGCAGGGACGCTCTGGCTCGACTCGAACGAGGCGCACGCAGCCGGAAGCCTGCGCTCGGCGCTCTGGCGCATCCGACGGCTGGGCCTGCGGCTCGTCGAGGCACGCGGTAGCCGCCTCGAGCTGGCCTCCGTCGTCGCTGTCGACGTCCGCGGCGTCGTCGCCTGGGCTCGGCGCGTGCTCGATCCGTCGTCCGAGCTCCGCGGCGCCGACGTGGCGCCGATCTGGCGGCCGGGACAGCTTCTGCCCGATTGGTACGAGGACTGGGTCGAGATCGAGCGCGAGCGGCTGTGCGCGCTTCGGGCACACGCGCTCGAGGCTCTCTGCCACCGCCTGACTGCCGCCGGCCGCTTCGGAGAGGCGAGCGAGGCTGGCCTGGCCGCCGTCCGGGACGAGCCGCTTCGCGAGAGCGCCCATCGCGTGCTGATCGGCCTCCACCTCGCGGAGGGCAACAGCGCAGCAGCGCTGCACCAGTACCGAGCCTTCGCGCTCCTTTTGCGCGAGGAGGTGGGGATGGCTCCGTCGTCGCGTATGGAGCTGCTCATGGAGTCGATGACGGGTCGCCCGTGACGACGCGGTGACGTGTCGTTGACGCCTGATTGCTAGATCGGCGGTAGCGACCAGGAGGTGGAACGATGCCGATCGGCAAGGACTACCGACTCACCATCGGCGCGGGCCGCGAGGAGCTGCCGCCCGCCGAGGATCGCGAGGGAGCGACTGTCGCGGACTCGAGCCCCGAGCCTGCTGCGGTCTACGAGGCGCTGAAGCTCATTCCGGGGGCCGAGGAGATCATCAAGGAGATTCCCGGCCTCGGCGACTTCGTCGCCTGGGTGCCCACGGCCTACTTCAGCGTCTGCAAGAAGACGGGCACGGCCTACTACCTCGACATGTGGGACGTCGATCACTTCGACGGCTTCACCGACATGGCGCGGTGCCTCGCGGACTGTCGCGCCTGGTTCTCCGGTGACGGCTTCACGACGTGGGGGTCGGGTCAGACGAAGACCGGACGCGTGAACTGCTACTTCGTCGCTCCCACCGCTGGCCACTACATCTGCACCGCCGCGCTCCAGAGCTACCCGACAGGCAGCGGCGCGCAAGTCGAGTGCCTGATCGACAACTCCTCGTTCGGCCCGCTGCCCTTCAGCGGGACGATCTACCAGCCGCACCCGTGCGACCTCTCGGCCGGTGGCCATCACTTCCGCATCAGGCAGATGTCCGGCTCGTTCTTCTTTCTGAGCCTCACCGTCTGGAAGGTCTGATGCCCGTCGAGTGCAGCCGGCTGTTCCAGGCGCGAGCCGTCGTCGCGCCGCTCGAATGCCGAACGGTCGCCGGCCCGTTCAGGAAGGCCGTCGTCCTCACCGACGTCGTGTTCGAGCTCTGGAACCACGCGAACGGCTTTCAGTCGCGCGCCTGCGGGTTCGTCTGGAACGCGCTGCCAGGCCAGTGGAGCCGCCTGCTGATGGGCGGCCAGGTCGACGACGTCGGCCGCCGGTACGACCTCGAGTCGGGCGTGCTCTGCCCGGCTGGATCGACGCTCTCCGTCTGCACGTGCCTCTTCGTCGCGTTTCCGACGAGCACCATCTTCGCCCTGCTCACCGGCTACAGCTGCCAGGAGTCGCACGTCGACGTGTCCGGGGTGAAGGCCGTCGGCGGCGACTACTCGATCGACTGGCTCGAGACGCAGTTCGGGGCGCTCGACCCCCACGACCCGACAGGCGCCGGGGCCGCGACCGGGGACGTGGAGCACGCGGCTCGGGGAGCGCGAGCTCGTCGGGACCGTCCGCGAGCACGTCCATCCGGGCGACCTCGTCGTCCACGGCGCAGACGGCACCACGACCGTCCCGCACGGCTCGACGATCGCGGTGCGGCTCGCCGGCCACGAGCCCGGGCTGGAAAGCGGAGGCGAGGAGCGAACGACCCGGCTGCCGGAGGGGACGAACCTCGTCGTCGCGCGGCGGTCGGCCGACGGACGCTCCGTGCACTGGCTCTGCTATCGCGAGCACGAGCCGCCGCGCGCGGCCTGACACACGAATGCGCGACACGGAAGGACGGTGGGTCGTCTAGCCCGACGCCGCCTGGACGATCCTGGTCGGCACCAGGCTATTGCCGACCCGGCTGCCGACCCGCGTGTCCGTCGCCGACCGGCCGTCCCCGTGGTGCTGTGCCTTGCCGCGGCTCTTGACCAGTTCGGTGCGGAAGCTACCTCTACCGAAACGGCGATGGGTCCGGCTCGGATGTGCTGTTGGATGGGTCGATCTCAGGCAGATCAGTCATGCGACACCTTGCTGGAACCGCCAGCCGGCCTCAGAACGTTAGTCGCACCGCTGATCTTGTTCCTGACGACCCGCTTCTGTTCGGGAGACAGTCTTTTCCAGCTGGCGTACGCGGCCAGAGCCAACGGTATGAGACGTCGCAGCTTCATGTTCTCCTCAAGTCTCAGAGTAAAGTCGAGTGCCGAGCGAGGCCGGCGAACGGCCCGCGGTCTACGTGATCTTCCCCGCGAAAGGCCCGGCAGAAACGTCACAAGCTCGACGGCACGATGCGTCCGGATGCGAGCCGAGTGCCGGTGCTCAGCCGATCGCGGCGACGTCGCGGCGGTAACGGTCGGCGGCGCGGTGGCGCTCGTGGGACGTCTCGCGCTCGACGAGGCCCTCGAGGAGTCGCTCCGCACGGACGAGGTCGCCGAGCGTCTCAGGACGCATGCCTCGACGTGCAAGGCATCGTCTGCCGATGCCGTTGCTCGGCTCGACAAGCCTCAGCGAGCTGGTCGTGAGGCGTCGCTAGATCCGAACGAGCGCCAGCGCAACGGCGACGGAGCTCGCGAACGCGCCCGCCATCAGCCAGAGCGGAAGCGCGAGCATGTGATGCCGCCGGCGCCGCTTTCGACCGCCGCTGAGCACCGAGATCATGCTGCCGTTGTCCATAGCCACGGGTTCGTCCTCCGCCCCGCTACTCCTGTACCCCGCGAAGCCTTGCCTCTAACGCGCTGCTGGACGGCTAGCTGTCCTGCCTACAGAGGTTGTGAACGCGGCTGATTGGTGGCCGGTCGCCGATCGAGCTGTGCGGGCGATTGCGACTGCCTCGGGCGCGTCGAGTCCGAGGTCGGCGAAGAAGCGCAGGGCACGCTCGAGCGTGCGGGCGTTGGTCTCGGCGTCCTCGTGCGGGTGCAGCTCGACGTAGGCGAGCCGGCTGTGGTCGTCGATCACACAGTGGAGGTAGTCGTAGCCAACGCCACGATTGCGCTCGCTGCGCCTGCCGGTCGCACGGTGGCCAGGCAGACGGAAACGGCTCAGCTTCTTCACGTCCATGTGCAGCAGCGCCCCGGGTCGCGACCACTCGTAGCGGCGGTAACTCTGCCGCTCACCGCGCAGCCGGCGCGAGAGCCCGTGCCGGCGCAACACCTTCCAGATCGTGGAGCGGGAACGGCGCACGATCCCCGCCAACCTGGCGGGGCCGAGGTTCGTCTCGCGTCGCGCTCGACCGCGAGCTTCTTCACCAGTGCCGGATCCGCCGCCGCGCCGGTCTCTTGCTCGAGTCGGTGCGCGAGAGCAGCGAGCCGATGACGCGCACTTCGCGGACGCCGGCGCGGATCGTTGTCGTCAGCGAGACGGACGTCGAGGCGACGAGGACCCACGGGACGCGGGTGAAGCGAGCCCCGCGGGCGAGGATCCGCACGGCAGGCGTGGCGACCGCGACGAACCGCTCGACGGCTATGGCAGCGCTGGCGCGAGATCGACAGGAACCTCGACGCGTACGCCGCCAGGCGGCTGCGCGAGACGGCAGTCGTCCTCTTCGAGCCGCTTCCCGAGCCGGCCTAGCTGAGCTGCCTACACAGGTTGTGAACGGCTGAGGGTTCATCCGGCCCTCCTTTGAGTGGCACTGAGCGCAGCCGAGCGGCTCGACCTGAGGCGCGTGCTGGCGACGCGGCGCACCGACTGACCCGACGCTCAGGCGTCCGTACAGCTCAGCTCGACGTACAGGTTTAGTTCAGGTCTTGTATGGGAATGATAGAGGCATCTACAAGACAAGGGAGGACACGATGAAGGCACTGAACAGCCTCGCGCTCACGCTGGTGATTGTGGGAGCGCTCAACTGGGGTCTCGTCGCAATCGCGAAGTTCGACCTCGTTGCCGAGATCTTCGGCGAGGAGTTCGGCACGACGAACCCCGTGACTCGCATCGTCTACGGACTGGTCGGATTGGCCGGCGTCTATCTGGCTGCCACGCTCTTGCCCGCCGTCCTGACAGGGAACGATCGGCGCGCACTTGGCGGACGCGACCACTCCCCCGCGACCCGCTGAACGGGGTACGCAAGACCCCCGTGGGCCGATCCAGGTCGGCCCACGGGGCCTGGTCTTGGCGAAGCAGCTGCCGGGGACTACCCCGGCGGGTCGTGCACAGCGAACGCTCGCCGGGCCGCGGCCTTTCTCGCGCCCTCGACGATCCGCTTCTGGCGTTCGGCGCGATCGACGAGGTCGTCCAGCTCCTCGGCTGGAAGCACCGTCGCGCTGCGGAGGCTCAGCCACAGTGCCTGCTTCCCTGTGATCCCCACCACCAACGTCTCCAGCTCCACCACGTCACTCAGCGGGGAACGCGTCCGAAAGCGACCGTTCAGCTTGAGGCGACCAAGCCGTTCGCCAACCCTTGCCGTCGCGTCCTTCACGCCGTTCGGCGCCGTACCGAGTTCTCCCATGAACCTCTCGAGCGTCGCAAGGTCGGCCGCGATCTCCGTTGCGACGTCCGAAAGATCGTTCGACACGTCGTCGTGCGAGACCGTGGAGGCGACCCGACGCGCGAGTCTCGTCCCGGCCACAGCCGCCGCGTGGTGGTCCTGCAAATAGATGGCAAGGAGCGACACCGTGCTTGTGGCCCTACCCGCTGGGAAGCGATCGTAGACACCGAAGCCGGCTGCGCGAGATGGACGGGCAGACCGCGTCGTGACCGTCGGAGCTCAGGGGCTTGCCTTGCTGTTCTCCAGCCGGGTGGCGACCTCGACGCCGACGCCGACCTTCCGAACCATCTCGAACCGATCGGTGCGGTTGATGACACGCTCGATTTCAGGGTCCGCGTGACTGGGGGCGACCACGAACTGCGCGGGGTCAGATCGGATGTCCTCGTATTCGGCACGCGCGAGCTCGATCCGCTTGGTGCAATCCTCATCGGCGCACTCGCACAGCACGATCAAGGGCTGCACATCGGGCGTCCCTCTCTCGAGGCGGTCGTTGAGAGCGCGGAAGAACGCCTCGTTCGCCGCCATCCGCGTTTGGCGAAGTGTCCTTTGCTGCTTCACCGGCGCGCGTTCTTCGAGAGCACGCGCAAAGTCGGCGAGCTCCGGTATCTGCGTCGTCGTCAGGACCAGGAGGATCGGAACATGGTCCTCGACCCCGAGCAACAGCTCGGCGTTCTCGCGGTGAGCGCGGTCGACCTTGTGTGCGAGTCGCTGCTCGCCCATGTCCTCTAACGCGGCGATGAGCGGCTGTATCGCACGGGAGGGAAGCTCCAGATCCCCGTACCGCATGAGGACACGTTCCCCCCGGTCGGTGTGGCCAAACGCTACGTACCGTGGGAAAGCCGCGGCGCACAGATCGCGCCAAGCGGCCAAGCCCTCGTCAAGCCGGCTCCCGTCGTTCCGCTCGACAAGCCTGAGCGAGCCGGTCGTAACGTGACGCGACGCTAGATCCGAACGAGGGCCAGCGCGACGGCGACGAAGCTCGCGAGCGCTGCCGCCGTCAGCCAGAGCGGAGGCGCGAGCACGTGATGGCGCCGGCGTCGTTTCCTACCGCCGCTGAGCACCGGGATCAGGCTACCGTTGTCCATAGCCAAGGGGTTCGTTCTCCGCCGCCCTACTCCTACGCGAGCGCTCGTCGCGCTGCTTCGTCGAACGGGGTGAGCTCGAGCGGGAGCAGCTTCCGGATCCGCTCTTCGCGGGCGATCGTGGGATTGCGGAGTCCTTCGATGAGCGGTCGCGCGACCGATGCGTTCACGGGCGTGACGAGGTTGAGCCAGAGCGACGAGAGGTACGGCGTCAGGATCGGGACCTCGACGATTGCCGGCTTCCGGCCGAGCAGGGCGGCGATCCGCTCGATCATCTGCCGGTAGGTCATCACCTCCGGCCCGCCCGTGTCGTAGCCCTCGCCGTACGCGGCTTCGTTGGCGCAGACGCCGGCCAGGTACTGGGTGACGTCGTCGAGCGCGATCGGCTGCGTCGGGGTCGAGACCCAGCTCGGCGTCACCATGACCGGCAGCCGCTTGACCAGGCCGAGGATCGTCTCGAAGGCGGCGCTCCCCTTGCCGATGATCATCGCCGCGCGGAGGGTCGTCACCGGGACGCCCGCGGAGGCGAGCCGCTGTCCGGTCTCGCGGCGGCTGCGCAGGTGCGGCGATGCGTCGGGGCCGTCCGCGCCTAGTCCCCCCAGGTAGACGATCTGGCGCACCCCTGCGCTCGCTGCCTCGCGCGCGACCGTCTCCGCCGCGATGCGATCCTGCTCCTCGAAGTCGCCTGCGCCGAGAGAATGGACGAGGTAGTAGACGACGTCCGCACCTTCGAGTGCCGCGGCGACGCCATCGCCGCTCGCCGCGTCCGCGACCACCCAGCGGGCACCGGGCTCGTCACGCGCGGTGCGCGAGACCGCGGTCAGCTCGTGCTTGCCCAGCAGGGGCACAAGCGCCCTGCCGACGACGCCGGTTGCGCCGAAAACGGTGACGTTCACGCGTTCCGGCTCCGCAGCAGGAGCTCGAAGTAGCGGCGGCTGACCGCGGCATGGAAGGGGCTTTGCACTTTCGCGTAGAGCATCCCCGTCCAAGGCGGCGCGCCCGCGCGCGCGGCGAGCCGCGGCAGATACTCCTCGACCGTGACGCTCAGCTCCTGCTGATCGCCCTCGGGTCGCTGTGCGAGCGAGACAGAACCGCCGGCTCGTAGTGCGAGCAGTCCACCCTGGATCGCGTGCCGGCAGCTGACCAGCCCGGCCTCGAACGAGAGCTCCGGCGGCCCGAAGGTGAGCAGCGTCGCACCCCCGAGCAGCTTCAGCTTGCCGCCGCCGCCCGTCCAGCTCGCGCGGATGCCACCGCGGGTGAAGCGGTCGACCGCCTGCCAGTAGGTGACGCCGAGCGTGCGCGCGCCGGCCTCGGAGGCCTCGACCACGGGCTCCGCCACCAGCACCCGCTGGCGCGACTCGAAGCCGCCGGACTCGAGCACCCGCTCCGATGTCTCCCAGCCGGTCACGCCGCCACCATCGACGAAGGGTAGTTGGCCCGCACCGGCTCGGGGATGTCCCGGCTCACTTGCTTTCGTGAGCGGCCTGGGTCGGCACCAGTCGGGACGTTTCACGCACGCGTGCCGGCCCGCTCGCGTGTGCCAGGCCCATGCGAGCGCCGAGGCGCGCTCGTGCGGAGCAGAAGGGCGGCGGCGCGCTCCTGTCCTGGGGCGCGGCGGAGGGTTCGCCCCATCGCCGCGGCGCGCTTCGTCATCGCCGGGGAGAGCGCGAGACGGATGGCGGCTACGACGTCGTGCGCCGTCGCGCGGCTCGGGTCGACGGCGACACCGAGGCCGGAGGCGACCAGATCGGCCGCGACGGCGAACTGGTCGGTCGAGAATGGGAGCACGACGACGGGCAAACCGGCCGTCAGCGCTTCCATCGCGGTGTTGTTCCCGCCGTGGCAGACGGCCACGTCGCAGGAGCGCAGCGCAGCGACCTGCGGAAGGAAGGGCCGGACGAGACTCCCGCCGGGGAGCGGCCCGAGGTCGGCAAGCGGCGTGACGCCCGAGGCGATCACCGCGGGGAGGTCGGTGCGACGGAGCGCGTCGGCGATCGTGCGCAGGATGT
>CAWCCJ010000003.1:0-10025 GCA_963794045.1 uncultured Actinomycetes bacterium | reverse complement strand
TCTCTCTCTCTCTCTCTCTCGCCCAGTTTGGCAGTCATATAAGGACGGGTTTGAATCATTACCCAAAAGTGACCTTTATTTTCTTTAAAAAACTGTTTGCCCAATCGCTTTTTTCCTACTTTCCACCGCTTTTTGAACACTTTAAAGCGATTTCTGCACTTCTTTCCTGATCGGCCAGGTAGTTCAATGCCCTGACATTTTCAGGGTCTATTTTTAAGGCCTCGAGTGGCCAGCTTTTTGCCTTTGGCCGGTGTGGCATCATAGGCCTGGTACATGTATTTATTGGCCTTTTGCTCATTGCTCACGCTGGGTGCAACCTCAGGAATCACCTTCCTCAATCTTTTTGCCAACCACATTTTTATTCATAAATTCATTGATTTCCTCCAGGCTACCGAAATTCTGACTTTGAATATAGTCCAGCAGTCTTTCTGTGTCCATCTGCATTTTCTCCATGCTCATTTGGCTCATGGATGGTTTGGATTTTCCTTTTTTCATCTTTTATTGCCCTTTCAATTTCAAAATAGATTACCTTAAAGATAGTGATAAATTTAAAGAGTTTATGGTTTCTTATATTAAAATAACTGAACAGTTAACTGACTCAATAGTTGACTTAGAGTTACTTGGGAAGTTTTGTACATTCTATATCACTGGATTTTCATGTCCTCATTCCGTCGGCTAAAGCATCGACCGGATGCGGCTTGCCGGACACGGAGTCCTCGAACGTGAGGGCCGGGAAGTGCGTCGTCTTCGGTCTCTTGCCGCCGGTCGCGAGCGCGACGGCCCAATCGATCGCCAAACGCGCGTGATCGTTCTGCGTCGAGACCGCGAACAGCTTGAACGTCGGGTTCTTCGCGTGCCTGCTTCTGCCAGAGCAGCCCAGGACGTTGCCGTCCGACATCGCCAGCGCCGGAATCGTCCGACCGCTCTTCGTGAACTCCGGCAGCGCGCCGACGAGCGACGGGCCGAAGTCGGACACGATGACGTCGATCTTCGGATCTTCGCGATGTCCGCGGATAGCACCTTCTGTGTCAGCGCCGGGTCCCAGTCCGTGACCTCGAACGGCTGTCTCGCCCATGAACTTGTACTTATGGGTCGGGTCGAGGACCTCATGCAGGCCCTGGTTCTCCTCGACGCCCTGGCTGTTCCCCTCGGGCCGCTGAGCATCAGGACGTTGCCGCCCTTCGGCAGGACCCGCCGGATCCACTTGCCCCAGGCCTTGCCGGCCTGCTTCGAACGTTCGTGTCGATGAAGTCGTTGTAGTTGACGCCAGCCTTGCCGCCCGGCGTGACCCGGTACGGCACAGTCATGACGCCTGCCTTGTACGCGCTCGTGAGCGCAGGCAGGATCGCCTTGCCGGCATCCGGGAACACGACAAGGGCGTTGACGCCCTTCGCGACCATTCCCGGATGTCGGAGATCGCCTTCTGCGTGTTGCCCTGTCCGTCTGCGTAGGTCAGCGACTTCACGCTCGGGCACTTCGCCGCTTCGCTACGCGCGGACGCGGTCGTGACGAGACGCCAGCTGTTGCCGCCGAACCCGTCCGTCAAGCCGAGCGTGATCTGCTTCGGGCCGCACCACGACGGCCTTGCGGCCGCCTTCGCCGGACGAGGTCGTTGCGGACGACCATCACGGCGATGCCGCGCGAGCGCAAGCGCGAACAGCGCGCTCCGTTTTCTGTCTGGGACATCGTGCGTGTCCTTCCTTTCGTCTCGGTGGAACTTTCCACGCCTGAGCGAGACGACCTGTCAGGTGGGCGCAAGCTCGCCGCGCCGCCGCGAGGAACGCGCCGGCGCGATGGCCCGCCAGTCGATCGTGTAAATCGCGACGCCGACCGCGAGTGCAGCCGCCTGGACGAGCGTGCGCGTCGCGTACGACACGCCGAGCGCGAGCACGAACTGGTCGAGCTGCGACAGAACAGCGCCGCAATCGCGGTCGCGACGAGGTTGCCGCGCCCGCCGAGCAGCGACGTGCCGCCGAGCACGACGGCGGCCACCGAGGCAGGAGATAGTTGTTGCCCTCGTACGCCGTCGGCTGGTTGACGATGCTCGCGTGCACGAGGGCAGCGAGGCAGTACAGGAGCTGCGCCCAGACGTACGCCCCGGCGCGTTACGCCTCACCCGGATGCCGGCGGTGCAGGCGGTCGTGGCATTCGCACCGACGCCCTCGAACCGACGCCCGGGCGGCGTCAGCTTGACGACGACCGTGACCACGGCGGTCGCGGCCACGGCGATGTAGACGGGATCGGAATCCCGAGCCACAGCCCACCGCCGACCTTCGCCAGACGTGCGGTCGTCGTCGTCGGGATCCCGGCCGAGTACCAGAGCACGGCTCCGAACAGCAGTGCGTTCGTCCCGAGCGTCGCGACGATCGGGTTGAGCCGCATCCTCCCGATGAGGAAGCCGTTCACGAGCCCCGCGACGATCGCCGCGGCGACCGCGATTCCGATCGCGGGCATGAGCCGGTCGTTCACCCCGGCCGGGTACTTGGTAACGATCACGACGTACAGCGACAGCCCGCCCGCGACCGACAGGTCGATGCCCCCCTGCATCACGACCAGCGTCTGTCCGAGCGACGCGATCGCGAGCGCCGATGCGAAGGGCAGCATCGTCAGGAGCGTCCCCTCGCGTGAGACTCGACGGCGCGAACAGCTCGCTGGCTCGCTACCAAGAGCCGACGGTCGCGACGACAACGGTGACCAGGCCGCGCGAGAGCAGGCTCCGCGACCCGCGCGGGACATGGTCCGCTCGTCCGTTCGGCTCTGTTCTCCGTCACCGACGCCACGTGGGCGCCGATCTTAGACCTGTTGCGGCGTCGTTCACAAGTGCCGATCACCAATCCCCCCGCGATCGTTCAGCCTGCGAGGGCACTCCGTTGGCGAGCCCCTGGACTACCAGTAGATTGATGTGTCTTAAAGCTGATGCGCGCTCCACTTGTTTCTTGTCTACACTGAACACGATCTCGCTCGTCTTCTTGAACTGATGCTGGAGGAGCGCAGCGATGAACATCGCCTCGCGCGGAGCGACGATGGCCGTCGACTGGGAGCAGCGGATCGACTTCGCGAAGCTCCGCACCGACCGCCTCGAGCGAGCCCGCGCCTCGCTCCAAGACTCCGAGCTCGGAGCGGTGCTCCTCTTCGACCAGAACAACATCCGCTACGTCACGAGCACGCACATTGGTGAGTGGGCCCGCGACAAGAGCGCTCGCTGCGCCCTCCTCCCCCGCGAGGGCGACCCCGTCTCGTGGGACTTCGGCTCGGCAGCGAAGCATCACCGGCTGTACGCGCCCTGGCTGCCCGAGTCGAGCTGGCAAGCGGGTGTCACCTCAATCCGCGGCGCAATGCCACGTGAAACCGGGCGTACCCGACGCGCTCGCAAGCCGCATCCATCGCGAGCTCGAGGCGCGCGGGGTGGCGGGCGAACCGCTCGGCATCGACCTGACGGAC
Source organism: uncultured Actinomycetes bacterium (assembly GCA_963794045.1). Classification (GTDB taxonomy): domain Bacteria; phylum Actinomycetota; class Thermoleophilia; order Gaiellales; family Gaiellaceae; genus Palsa-739. Next base: position 6,584 of record CAWCCJ010000003.1, on the reverse strand, counting down.
ATGGAGACGCTCTACTCCCTGCAGCGCCAGGGGATCGAGACCGCCGACGCGCAGCCGGTCATGATGCGCGCCCGCGCGATCAAGACAGCGGAGGAGATCGCGCTGCTCGAGCACGCGGCTGCGATCGTCGATGCGGTCTACGAGCAGATCTACCGGTCGCTGCGACCGGGAGTGCGCGAGCACGAGATCGTCGCCAGAACGCCATGCGACTCCTGTTCGAGCTCGGCTCGGAGCAGGTCGAGGCAATCAACGCGGTCTCGGGTGACCGGTGCAACCCGCACCCGCACGTGTTCTCCGATCGTCTGCTGCGCCCGGGCGACCAGGCGTTCTTCGACATCATCCACTCGTTCATGGGCTACCGGACGTGCTACTACCGCACGTTCAATGTCGGCGGTGTCAAGCAGTGCCAACTCGACGCGTACAAGCAGTGCCGCGAATGGCTCGACAACGCGATCGAGCTCGTCCGGCCGGGCACGACAACTGACCAGATCGCGAGCGTCTGGCCGACGGCGGAGGAGCTCGGCTTCGAGGACGAGCAGGCGTGCTTCGGCCTCCAGTTCGGGCACGGACTCGGCGTCGGCCTCTACGAGGCGCCGATGATCTCGCGCGTGCATTCGCTCGACCACCCGATCGTCCCTCGAGGAGGGCATGGTCTTCGCCCTCGAAACGTACTGCCCCTGCAACGGACGGCGAGTCGGCTGCCCGCATAGAGGAGGAGGTCGTCGTCACCTCGAGCGGGTGCCGGATCATCACGAAATTCCCGGCCGACGAGCTGCTCGTGGCGGGTAAGACGTACGTTCGCGGGGCAGACCTGCTCGAGCGGGAGGAGGTCTCGGGGTGATGAGCCGCACGCGTCGAGGGCCGCGCCGTCATCGTCACCGGTGGCGCGGGCGGCATTGGCGCAGCGGCGTGTCGCGCGATCGCCGCCGAGGGCGGCAAGGTGATGGTCGCCGACCTCGACCCCGAGCGCGCCCGGGTGGTCGCCGACGCGATTGTCTCGGACGGCGGGACGGCCGAAGCCGTGGGCGTGGACGTCACCGACCGCGCACAGGTGCAGGCGATGATCCGCCGCGACCGTCGAGGCGTTCGGCGAACTGAACGTCATCTTCAACAACGCAGGGATGAATCGCCCCCGCAGCTTCATGGAGGTCGACGAGGAGAACTTCCTGCAGATCGTCCGCGTGAACACCTGGGGCGTCATGGTCTGCACGCAGGAGGCGGCGAAGCAGATGATCGCCCAGGGAAAAGGCGGCAAGATCGTCAACACCGGCTCGATCGCAAGCCGCCAGGGCTTCTGGGACTTCGTGCCGTACTGCGTGGCGAAGTTCGGCACGCTCGCGGTAACGCAGGCGACCGCGCGCGGCCTCGTCGAGCACGGCATCACGGTGAACGCGTTCGCGCCCGGCGTGGTGGACACGCCGATGTGGATCGGGCTCAACGAGGACATCCGGGCGATCCACGATCAGCCCGTCGAGGCCGACCCGATGCGCGAGTTCGCGACGGGAACGCTGATCGGCCGGCCGGCGTCCCCCGACGAGCTCGCACCGTTCCTCGTCTACCTCGCGTCCCCCGAGTCCGACTACATGACCGGGCAGATGTACATGGTGGACGGCGGACAGGTCCTTGTCTGAGACGCCCACCGTCGGCTTCGCGGGGCTCGGCCGGATGGGGTTGCCCATGGCGCGCAACATCCGCCGCGCCGGCTTCCCGTTGCGCGTGTGGAACCGGACGCCGTCGCGGTACGAGCCGCTCGTTGCCGACGGTGCGGACGCCGTCGAAGAGCCCAGGGCGCTCGCCGCCGCCGACGTCGTCGTCACGATGCTCACGGACGGGAACGCAGTCCCGCGAGGTCCTCATCGACGGCGGCGTCCTCGAGGCGCTTCGGCCGGGATCCGTCGTCCTCGAAATGAGCACCATCGGGCCTGGGGCCGTCGCGAAGATCGCAGCCATGCGCGACGACGTGCACGTTCTCGACGCACCCGTCTCGGGCAGCGTCTCGGTTGCCGAGTCTGCGCAGCTCTTCGCGATGGTCGGCGGTGACCGCGACGGCTACACGAAGGCGTCAGCTGTGCTCGACGCGATGACCAAGGGCCATCTGCCGCTCGGCCCTTCGGGCGCGGGCGCCGCTATGAAGCTCGCGGTGAACGCGATGATCGCGGTCACCAACGAGTCGATCGCGGAGACACTGGCACTGGCGACGCGGTTCGGGATCGAGGGCGAGCGCGCGTATGACGTCCTCGCAGGCGGGGTTCTCGCGTCGCCCTTCCTCCTCTACAAGCGCGGCGCGTTCCTGCGTCCGGAGACGGAGCCGATCGCGTTCACGACCAACCTGATGCACAAGGACACGAGGCTCGCCGCAGCGCTCGCCGACGAGCACGGCGTGCGCATGCCGGCGCTCAGAGCCGCCGCGGCAGTCCTCGAGGAGGCGACCGAACGCGGACTGGGAGACGCAGACATGGCGTCCGTCCTGCTCCGTCCTCGCGACGACCAACCAGACGACCTGACGGAGGAGACATGAAGGGCCTGCACCACGTCGGCATCACCGTGAAGGACCTCGACGCGTCAATCCGCTTCTACCACGACGTCCTCGGGCTCGATTTCTCGAACGAGCCCAGCCCGTGGTTCGACGGCCCCGAGCTCGGGCCGGCGGTTGGTGTCCCGGGCGCCACGCTGCGCCAGGTGAGCCTGCGCCTCGGCGACACTACGCTCGAGCTGCTCGAGTACAAGAGCCCGCCAAGCGAAACGGAGAAGCCGCTGCTTTCGAACTCCGTCGGTGCGTCGCACGTCGCGTTCCTCGTCGACGACATCCACGCGAAGAAGGCGGAGCTCGAGGAGCAGGGGATCAGCTTCTACAGCGACGTCAACACTGTCAACGAGGGCGTCCTGGCCGGCTGGCGCTGGGTCTACTTCGAGGATCCGGACGGCTACCCGCTCGAGCTCGTGGAGGTCGCGTACTACAACGCGGACGAACGGCGAGAAGGCATCGCGGCGTATCTCGCGGCGCGAGGACGCAGCTTCGCGTAGACGTAGACGGTCGAGCCGTGGGGGACCGCGTGGTACACCGTCCGCGGGATCCGCATCGGGATCCGCGCGCAGCCTCATAAGGCGGGATACGGAGGCACGTCGTGTAGCCGTGCACCGCGAAGCCGCGGGGGAAGTAGCTCGTGTGACCAAAATGTGGACACCCGCCGTATTCGGCCGTTGCGCCGCGTTGTCACAAGAACAGTTCCGATCAACGGTTCCTTGTTCGAGGCAACGGGAGACGACGCGATGCCACCGAAGTGACCGAGCCAGGTCTCCATGTAAGGAGGGGGTCGACGGTTCAAGTCCGTCAGAGGGCTCTGCAAGGTCCCAGCAAATCGGGCGTTTCGCACAGGACCCTCTACCGAGCTGACAAAGTCCTACTACTAGGCTTTCCGCATGAAGATCTTCAATCTCAACTCAGACGAGTGGGATCGCACGGAAGAGCGCGAGGGCTGGCGCTTCAAGGACGCCTGGGTCGGCGCGCACACCGACGCCGAGCTGATCGGCGCGAGCATGTACGAGGTCGAGCCGGGTAACAAGCAGGGGCCATTTCACACCCACCACGCGAACGAGGAATGGGTGATCGTCCTCCGCGGCGAGCCGACGCTCCGCACGCACGAGGGCGAGCAGCAGCTGCGCGAGGGCGACGTCGTCGCGTTCCCGCGCGGCAAGGAGGGCGCGCACCAGATCCGCAACGACACGGACGCGCCCGTCCGCGTCCTCATGCTCTCCACGCTGATCGCGCCGGACATCGTCGAGTACCTCGACACGGGCAAGATCGGCGCGCGGAGCGTCGCCGGCGAGCGGATCATCTTCGCTCGCCCCGGGCCTGAGCTCGAATACTGGGAAGGCGAGGACTAAAGCCACTTCCGGCGTACCAACACCGCGATGATTCGAATCGGCTCGATCGATTTGCGCGTGGACGATCTGCAGCGCCAGACGGAATTCTGATCCCGGATGTCCGGCACTCGGGGCACGTACTTGCCTGTCAAGGCAACAAAGCGTGGAGCACTTGTGGAGCAGAGCGGAAGCAACCAGCCGCAACGGATGGCAAAGGCGAGGCCGCGAAAACGGCTTAGCTACTTGCGAACCGTTGCCAACGATTGCCACCAGTTGCGGCCACCTCTACATGGTAAGGAGGGGGTCGACGGTTCGAGTCCGTCAGAGGGCTCTTAAAAAAGCCAGCAAATGGCCTTTTTTGTTGCCTCGGCTGCGTACGACCGTCACTCGAGCGTCCCTCAACCTGTCCTCAAGATCTGTCCCACCTCACAAGCACACCGAAGTTCTGGCTTGAACAACGGGGCCTGAGAGCACAGAGCACCTCCGTGGCAGGGAAGGCGCTGAAGCAACGACAGAATGGGTCGACGGCAGGCGGTCCGCTGTTGGGTGCCTCGCCTCTCGCGCGCTGACTTGGCGCAGCACGCGCATCGTCACGCCGCTCTTTGCCGCCAGCCGGCGAAGCCGCCCAGGCTCGAGGCTGTTGTAGGCGCTAAAGCGATCCGAACCGACCAGGCCCGCAAAGGCGATCGCCGATGAGACCGTGCGGATACTGCTTGCCGCGGTCGGGCGCGATCCGCAACACCGCAGGTTTTGGGGCAGCGCTGGTTACCTGTTTTCGCAATGAACAACATGCCGCGAGTACGAGAGGGGTACGCCCAGCGACGATGCCGATGATGTAGGTTCGGGTCTCCAATTCGAAGGGGGAAACCATGCGCAAGTTACGCGTTGCTGCGGCGCTCGTCTCCTCGTTCCTCGTGCTGATCGGCGTGGCCGCCGCCGCGGTCGCGCCGTCAGGCCCGGCGACATCGACCGGCACCGGCGGCGCGGCCGCGAGCGTGGAGACGCTTGCGACGCAGGCGGCGATCGATGCGCTGAAGCGTGGTGGGAACGCCGTCGACGCGGCCGTCACGGCCGCAGGCGTCCTCGGCGTCGCCGAGCCGTTTTCATGCGGGATCGGCGGCGGCGGCTTCATGGTCATCCACCGCGCGTCCGACGGCAAGGTCACGACGATCGACGGACGCGAGACGGCCCCGGCCGCGATGACGCCCACGTCATTCATGTGGGACAACGGGAAGGCGCCCGCCTTCACCACCGCGCGCTACAGCGGGATGGCCGTCGGCGTGCCCGGCACACCGGCGACGTGGGGAGAGGCACTCGAAAAGTACGGGACGTTCTCGCTCGCCCAAGCGCTCGCTCCCGGAATCGCGCTCGCGCGCAACGGCTTCATCGTCGACCAGGTGTTCCACGATCAGATCGCGGGGAACCAGCAGGCCTTCCGCGACGTGCCGTCGTCGGCGGCGCTCTACCTCAAGCCCGATGGCACCGCGCTCGACGTCGGCACCGTCTTCCGGAACCCCGACCTCGCGAGCACGTACGAGCGCATCGCGCACCTCGGCCTCAAGGGCTTCTATCGCGGAGCCGTCGCCGACGCGATCGTCAACACGGTGCAGAACCCGCCGGTCACGACGACCGCCACCCCCGGCTGGTGGCACCCCGGCGTGATGACGATGCGCGACCTGCACGACTACGTCGCGCCGGAGCGGGCACCGACGCATGTGAGCTACCACGGCACCGACGTCTACGGCATGGGCCCGCCGTCGAGCGGCGGTTCGACCGTGGGCGAAGCGCTCAACATCCTCGAGCCCTACAACCTCGGCACGCTGCCGCGCGACCAGGCGCTGCACTACTACCTCGAGGCATCGCGCTACGCGTACGCCGACCGCAACCAGTACCTCGCCGACCCCGACTACGTGAACGTGCCCCTAAAGGGCCTCCTGTCGAAGGACTACGCGGCGACGCGGCGCGCTCTCATCAAGGAGACGGCTGCGACGAGCCCCGTCGGCTGGGGCGATCCGTGGCCCTACAACGGCGGCGGCGGGTCGGCGTCGGTCAAGGTCTCGACCTCGGAGAGCGAGCCCGGACAGACGACCCACCTGTCCGTCGTCGACCGCAACGGCAACGCCGTGTCGTACACGTTCACGATCGAGCAGATCGGCGGCGCCGGGATGGTCGTACCCGGCTTCGGGTTCCTCGTCAACAACGAGCTGACGGACTTCAACTTCGACACGACCGGCACGGCGAACCAGGTCGAGGGCGGGAAACGGCCGCGCAGCTCGATGAGCCCGACGATCGTCCTCAAGGGCGGCAAGCCGTTCCTTGTGCTCGGCTCACCCGGCGGCGCGACGATCATCACGACCGTTCTGCAAATGCTCGTCAACCGGCTCGACTTCGGGATGACGTTGCCCGACGCGCTCGCGGCGCCGCGCGCCAGCCAGCGGAACTCGAGCTCGACGCAAGCGGAGCCGGCGTTCATCGCCACCTGGGGCAACGCTCTCAGCGCGCGTGGGCACACGTTCAGCTCGACGTCGGAGATCGGCGCAGCGACCGGGATCGAGTTCCTCGGCGGCGGCAATGTGATAGCCGCAGCGGAGCCCGTCCGGCGCGGCGGCGGCAGCGCGCTCGTGGAGTCGCCGTCGCCGTAAGTCAGGCTAGGCGTCGAAGCACGGCATACCGGCGAGCGGGAAGAGCGCGACGAGCGCGATTCCCGCTCGCCGGGTCGC
>CAWCCJ010000002.1:0-104146 GCA_963794045.1 uncultured Actinomycetes bacterium | reverse complement strand
GTCGCGGTGCTGCGTCACGAGCGCCGCGAGGCCGGCTATCCGATGTGGTCTGCCGCGATCGCGACGCGAGGCGGCGAGGCAACGGTTCACATCCCCGCCACTACCCGGGCGTGCTCGCGCAACGGCTCCGCCAGGCCGACGCGCGCTGGGCCCCGGGCGCGAAGCTGCCGGCCGGGCGCGACGAGTATCTCGAGCTGACCGCGCTCGTCCGTGAGGACGAGGAGACGCTCGCCCTTTCGTCAACGGCACGGTCGCCCGTCCGCGTGACCGTCGAGGTGTATCGCGCCGAACTGCTCGAGCTCGCGAGCCTGCTCGACCACGCGCAGGGCCTGATCGACGAGCTCCGCCAGGGTCTCGGCCTCGTGCCGGACTCGCTGCCCGACGCGCTGTGAGCGACCTGTGAGCGCCATACGGGACGCTCCGGGCCCAATCGAAGTCTTGTAGGCCGACGGCGTTCGGCCATCAGGATGGCTCGGTCGCGTTTGACAACTCCCGGCTCAAATCGGGTCCTCTCACCTGCCCGAGCTGGTGGCAGGACTTCGCGCCGGACGCGCTGAGCCTTGACGGAGGGGCGGGCGGCGGCCCGCCCGCCCCTCCCGTTCGGCTAGAGCGCGTCGACGAGCCGTGTCAGCGTTGCCGCATGCTCGGCGGAAGCGGCTTTCCGGTCTGCGCCTCGAGCTGGCTCTTGAACGCCTTCAGCTGACTCGCCTTCGCGTTGGCATTCCCGCGCGCGGCCGCGTCGGCCGCGGCGGCGAGCTTCGAACACAGCCCGTCCGAGACGTTGGCATTCGCCGACCACGACCGCACGAGTGCGCAGAGGCTGTCGAATGTGACGGTGACCTGCACGGTCGCGGGGTACTCGGAGACTGCGCCGTCCTTGTCGCGAACCGCGCCGCGCACGGCGACCGCCCCGACCCTCGACGTCGAACAGGTCGCGGTCGACGCAGACGAGAAGGTTTCGAAGGAGCCTGACCCGCAGTCGAAAGCGTACGCGAGGCCCGGCAGGTCGGCCGCGACATCGTGCGGATCCGTCAGCGACAGGGCGATGTCGAAGCCGCCGAAGACGGACGCGGGCGCGTGGAAGGTCGCAGTCGGCCGGACGTTCGTCACCGTGACAGATGAGTCACCGGTCGCGACCCGGCCATCGCCGTCCGTCACCCGGACGTGTACGGGCACCGTTGCGGGGCCGTCGGCGCCGATGAACGTGACGCTCGATCCGGCGATCTCGTAAGTCCCGTTGTCGTCGAGATCCCAGGCCACCGACAGGGGATCGGTTCCCCCGGCTGGTTGTTGCTGTGAGCGTCATCGTGCCGCCCTCGGCGACGGTGTACGGCCCGCCTGCATGAGACGGTGGGGCCTCGGTCGAGCGTGATGCGGACGACCGAGGGGTCGTGGTCCGACGCCTGGTCGGCGAACTCCGCGTTGACGTGCACGACGTCGTAGGCGAACGGCCGGCCGATGAGCGCCTTGCTGACGAGGATGTGGTCGAGCACCTGCGAGTTCCCCTCGAACTCGTAGCTGTAGCGCTCGTCTCAGCGGCAGCGTGTCGATCAGGTCGTTCGAGGACGCCGCCGCCCTTGAGGATCGAGACCGTGTCCGAGAACTCGAAGTCGTTCAGGTCGCCGACGACGACCACGTTCGCGTTCGGGTCGGCGGCCAGGATCGCTGCGACGAAGTCGTGCACGATCTGCGCCTGCTGGTGGCGCTGCACCTCGCGAGGTGCGCGCCGGCGGCTGGAAGCGGCCCAACAGCGGGTCGTCGCCGCCCTTCGAGTTGAAGTGGTTGGCGATCACGAACAACGTCTGGCCGTGGAACGTGAACTCGCCGGCCAGCGGCTTGCGGCTGGCGTTCCAGGCCGGGTTCGCCGGGTCGATGCGGCCGGGGCTGAGCGGCAGCTGCGTCGGCCGCCCGTCCGGTGACGACGGTCGTCGGCGTCGTCGAGGTCGCCGCCCGGGCGGTCGACGAACGCGAGCCCGCGGTCGGTGCGGAAGAGGAAGACCTGGCGGATGTTGCCGCCCGGCTCGCCGCCGTCCTGGTCGTTGACCGGGTCGATCTCGCGGTACTGGTAGCGCCGGCCCGCCCGCGGCCTGGATCGCCGCGATCGAGCTCGTCGAGCGTCAGGCTCGCGTCGACGACGCCGTTGTCGGTCGGCGCCGTTGTTGTCCTGCACCTCCTCGACCGCGACGATGTCCGGCGCCGCGAGGTTGTTGACGATCAGACTCGGCGAGCCGGTCGAACTTCGACTGCGGGTCGGCTCGGGCCGAGGTTCTCGACGTTGAAGGTCGCGACCGCGAGCTCGTCCGGCCGCCGGCGGGCGTCGGTCGCCTCGCGGGTGACGCCGTCGTGCGACGCGCGGCAGCGACCTGCGTCACCTCCAGGAAGAAGTTGCCGAAGTTGTAGTCGAGCACGCCGACGATCGGGCCGGCGTAGTGGTCGCCGACGTTCATCGCCGGCAGCGGCGTGCAGCAGGTCGTCGAGGACGACGCGCTCCGGGTTGAAGTCGTTCGGGCGCAGGAGCGACGCCGCCGCGCGGCGTGCGCACGGCCGGCGTTGGCGCCGTTGTCGCCGACGACCGGCGTCTCGCCGAAGCCGTTGCGTCGGCCCGACGGCGACCGCGTCGTTCAGCTGCGACGCGCATGCCCTCGAGGCTCTCCTAGAAGTCGATGCCGTCGTTTGCCGGGTCGAAGACGCCGCTCGTCTCGACGTTGCCGGTGGCGTCGTCCTCGATCACCTCGTCGGCGGCATCCGGCCGCCGGTGCCGACGACGATCGGCGGCGGGCAGCGGGTTGCCCGGACGACGACGACGGTGATCGTCGGCGACGCCGAGCTCGGTCGTCGTCAGGTTGGTCGGCCGCGTCGCGCCGCCGGGCCGGAACTCCTGCACGCGTGCCGCTGACCGTGACGGCGTCGCCGACCGCGACGGTCGGCGCGGACGAGGTGAAGACGAAGATGCCCTCCGAGGTGGCGGTCGTGCGTCCGGGTTCGGGTCCTGCAGGTAGAAGCCGTTCGAGCGCGTGGCCGTGACGATGCCCGGCGACGTTCGCGACCGTCTGGCCGGCCTGCGGCGAGAGCGTGCGCCGCGCCCTGGATGTCGTGGATCGGAGTCGGCGGCGCGGCGCCGCGGTGGTGAAGGTCCAGACGTAGTCGGCCGCCATGGTTGTCGGGCGGATCGTTCATGTCCTCGTCGCGACATCGCCGGCGCGCGAGCACGGTCACGGTGCACGTCTCGCCGCGGCGAAGTCGACGTCGCGGGTTCGAGCGTGAAGGTGGTCGGGCCGCCGCTCGACGGTCGCGTGTGCGTGCCGCTCGTCGCGCACGAGATCGTGTACCACGGCCGCGTCGACGTTCACCGGCTCGCTGAAGGTGACCGAGACGTTGCGCGTGACGGCGACGCCGGTCGCGCCCGTCGCAGGCGACGTCGACGTGCGGTGACGCGTCGGAGCGGACTCGCCGCTCGTCCGCGGAGTCGGCGCGCCGGCCGTGAAGTCGGCGGCGTTGCTGTCCGTGTCGGTGCAGCCGTTTCCGTTCCGGAGCGCGGCCGTCGTGTTCGAGAGCGTCGCCGTCGGCGCCGTCCCCTCGAAGCAATTCGCGCCCGTTCCGTAGCCGACGAAGTCGACGGATCGGACGCCGTCGGGCAGGCCGTCCCCGCGTGCGACGGTCGTGCTGGCTCTGCACGAGCGCGACCTTGCCGCGCCTGCGGCCATCGCGATCGTCCGGTCGCGTCCGGGGTCGGCAGGTCGCCGCGGTCGTGCTGGCGCCGGCCGCCTCCTGGACGAGGTAGTAGCCGCCGGCAGCGATCGTCCCGCGGAGGCGTCGTCGCCGCCAGTTCACGCCGTCGTGGCCGCGTACTGCACCGACCAGCCGCCGAGGTCGACGGCGGTCGTGCCGCGGTTGTAGAGCTCGATGAAGTCGTTCTTCAGCGGTGCGCCGGCGTTGCCGCCGCCGCCGTAGACCTGGCTGATGACGACGCTCGGCGAGCCGGCGAGCGCGAGCGCCCCGGCGTCGGGCCTCGCACCGCCGACGGCGGTGACGACGAGTGCAAGCACGAAGACAGCGCTCGACACGAGCGCGCGGCGGCGAATCACGATCCCTCTCCCCTCGGTGGACGGCGTACCGGGTCGGCAGGCTAGCGTCGATTTCGGCCGGCGACCAGTCGCCCGCCCGCCCTACTTCGCTTCGTTCCAGTCGTCGCCGGCGCCGACGTCGACGGCGAGCGGCGGATCGAGCGGGTACGCGCCGACCATCTCCTCGCGCACGAGCTCCTTCACCGTCGAGACCTCGGCGTCGGGCGCCTCGACGAGCAGCTCGTCGTGCACCTGCAGCACGAGCCGCGAGCCCCGGCCCTCGTCCCGCAGCCGCCGGTGGATGTTCACCATCGCGACCTTGATGATGTCGGCCGCCGTCCCCTGCATCACCGAGTTCACTGCGAGCCGCTCGCCGAGCGATCGCGTCTGCCGGTTCGACGCGCGGATCTCCGGCACCGGCCGGCGGCGACCGAGCAGCGTCGTCACGTAGCCGTCCGCCTTCGCCTGCTCGATCGTGCGCTCGATGAAGTCCTGCACCATCGGGAAGCGCGCGAGATACGTGTCGATGTATTCCTGCGCCTCCTCGCGCGGGATCTCGAGGTTCTCCGAGAGCCCGAAGGCCGAGATGCCGTAGATGATCCCGAAGTTGACCATCTTCGCGATGTTGCGCTCGTCCTTCGTGAGCGTCGCCTGATCCTTGCCGAGCACCTCGGCCGCAGTCGCCGCATGGATGTCGTCGCCTCGCGCGAACGCGTCGCGCAGCCTCGGCTCGCCGGAGACGTGCGCGAGGATGCGCAGCTCGACCTGCGAGTAGTCCGCCGATACGAGACGGTGGCCGGGCTCCGCGACGAACGCGCTGCGGATCTCGCGGCCGAGGTCGGTGCGGATCGGGATCGCCTGCAGGTTGGGATTCGACGTCGAGAGTCGGCCCGTCGCCGCGACCGTCTGGTTGAAGTGCGTGTGCAACCGGCCATCCTCGGCGATCAGGTTCGGCAGCGGCCCGAGATAGGTGTTGATGAGCTTCGTGAGCTCACGCCATTCCTCGAGCACGCCCGACGATCTCGTGCTCGTCGCGGATCGAGCGGAGAACGCGGGTGTCCGTCGAGTATCCGGTCTTGCCCTTTCGGCCCGGCGTCAACTCGAGCTTCTCGAAGAGGATGCGCGCAACCTGCTGCGTCGAGCCGAGCATGAACTCCTCGCCGGCGAGCTCGTATGCGCTTCGCCTCGAGCTCCTCGACGCGGTCGGCGAGGCGGGCGGTGATCTCCCCCATCCGATAGGTGTCGATCTTGATACCCGCGTCCTCCATCGACGCGAGCACGGCGGTGAGCGGCAGCTCGACGCGGTCATAGAGCTCTTCGCTTCCGCGCTCGCGCAGGCGCGGCCGCATCGGGCCGGCGAGGCGCCGCGGCACCTCTGCCGCGCGCACGAGCGCAGCGGTCTCCTCTTCGGTTTCGGGCTCGGGCAGCGCCTCGACGCCGTACTCGGCCGCGAGATCCTCGAGCTCGTACACGGGGCGCCCGGGCTCGATCAGGTACGCAGCGATCATCGTGTCGTCCGCGGGCAGCTGCGTCAGCCGCGGGAGCGCCTTGTAGTCGTGCGCGACGATGTCCGCATCTCGGAGCCGAGGCACGAGATCATCGCTCCATCGGCCGACGACGATGCCGTCGTCCTGGGCGAGCGCGAAGCGCCCGTCGGCGATCGCGAGGCCGACGCGGCCGGTCAGCCCGTGCGGCAGCTCGCCCTCGCGCCACGGCGCAGCCGTGCCGGCGACGATGCGCTCGCGGGCCGGAACTGCGGCGTCGAGCTCGTCGACGCGGCCCAGCAGGTTGCGGAACTCGAAGCGCCGGAACATCTCGCGGAGCTGCGAACGGTCGGGCGGCTGGAGGACGAGCTCGGCGGGGTCGCAGTCGATGTCGAGGTCGCGCCGCATCGTTGCGAGCTCCTTCGAGAGCCGCGCTTGATCGGCGAACTGGACGATGTTCCTCTTGCGCGCGGGCGAGAGCTCGTCCGCGTGCTCGATCACGCCGTCGACAGATCCATACTGCGCAATGAGCTGCCCGGCGGTCTTGTCTCCGATCCCCGGGATGCCCGGGATGCTGTCGGAGGTGTCGCCCTTCAGCCCGATGAAGTCGGGGATCTGCTCGGGCCTGATGCCGTACCGCGCCTCGACGCGGTCCGGCGTGTAGACCTGCACGTCGCTCACGCCGCGCGGCGTCATCATCAGCGCGACGTTGTCGGTCACGAGCTGGAACGCGTCGCGGTCGGTCGAGACGACGGTCGTCTTGATGCCCGCCTCGTCGGCGCGCGTCGCGAGGGTCGCGATGACGTCGTCCGCCTCCCAGCCCTCGAACTCGAGGTTGCGATAGCCGAACGCCTCGACGATCGGCCGGAAATGCGGAAACTGCTCTGCGAGCAGGTCGGCCATCGGGCGACGGCCTTCCTTGTAGACGACGTCTGCCTCCTCGGCGATGGCGTGACGATGCACGGGGCGCGTGTCCCAGGCGACCGCGACGCCCTTGGGGCGGTAGTCGCTCAGGAGCTTGAAGAGCATGTTCGTGAAGCCGAGAAGCGCGTTCGTCGGGAAGCCCTCACTCGTCGCGAGCTCCTCCGGCAGCGCGAAGTACGCGCGATAGGCGAGGTTGTTCCCGTCGACGAGGAACAGCTCGGAGTCGCGAACGGGCGCGTCGTTCAGGTCGAGCTCGACGCCGGTGAGGGTCTTCGGGCTCACGCTCCGAGTCTAGGCGGCCGCTGGAAGGCGCATCCGCGTAGAGGCGGCTATCGTCCGCCGCCGGTGGCGGACGTGCTGAAAGTGCTGCGAGTGGACGACCACTCGGTGTTCGGCCCGTGCGTCTTCGTCGAGGCGCTCGTCTCCGATGCAGAGGCGGTGCGCGGCGCATATGCGGAGGAATCGCCGGGCTGGCCGCCGCTTCACTTCGCGATCTCGAAGCCCACCGCAGAGGCTCTCGACCCGTGGTACCGGCTCGGTTTCGCGCAGATGCACGCATACGGCGTGCAACCGAGCGGCAGCGAGCGCGAGTCCTTGACTGGCCTGAGCCTGCGGCGCGGCGGCCCGAAGGATCTCGACGCCGCGCTGCGGATCGATGCACTGATCTACGAGGCGCAGGCCGCGTCGCCCTCGTACTCGTCCTACGAGCTCCATCCGGACGAGCATCGCGCCGCGTGGATCGAGACGCTCGAGTCCGAGGTCGTCGCCTACGTCCTCGCGGAGCGGGACGGGCGGGCCGTGGGGCACGCAACCGTGTACCCGGATCTCGAGGATGACGGGGCGATGCATCTCGCGTCGACGGGCGTGCTCCGCGAGGAGCGCGGCCGCGGCGTCGGCCGAGTACTCACGTCGTGGGCGCTCGCGTATGCCGCCGAGCAGGGATACGCGCGGCTCCGTACGAACTGGCGCGTCACGAACCTCGTCGCCTCCCGCTACTGGCCGGCGCGAGGCTTCGCGCTCTCGCACATCCGGCTCGTCCGCAGCGTGCCCAGCCTTTGATCCGCGTCCCGCTTCTCTCGGGCACGCGGCTCGTCGTCGCGTCGGCGCCGGACGACGCCGTCGTGCTTCGCCCGCCGGCGCCCGGCCGCGCGGTTGCCGACATCGCGGCGGCTGTGCGCGACGCGCTTCGGTTCCCGCTCGAGGGCGACGGGATCGAGTCGCTCGTGCGCCCCGGTGCGCGGGCGACAATCGTCGTCGAGCCGCCTGCATTCCCGATTCCCGGCGCGACCGTCGATCCCCGTTTGACCGCGATCTCGGCTGTCGTCGACGAGCTCGAACGGCTCGGCATCTCGACCGGGTATCAGACGTTCCTCGTCGCGCCCGGCCTCGCGCGACGCACCTCGCAGCGCGAGCTCGAATCGCTCGTGACGCCGGAGCTCGCCCGGCGATTTCACGGCCACGTCGTCGTGCACGACGTCGAGGACCCGGAGCTCGTGCAGCTCGACGGCGCGTCGCGGCCGCCGCTGCGCGTGAACCGCGCGCTCGTCGAGACGGATCTCGTCATTGTCGTGACCGCGGCCGAGTCCGTTCTGCACGGCGGGCCGGCCGCGCTGCTCGGCGCGTCGGGGGCCGATGCGCTGCGGGCGGCGGGCGCCTATTCGCTCCTCGAGACGACCGCCTCGCAGGGCTGGCATCTGTCACTGGCGCTGGAACGCGCGCTGACGCGGCGCGTCCCGCTCTTCGGCGTGTCGCTCGTGCTGAACCATCCGCAGTTCTCCGGGGCGATGCGGGGCTACCCGTACGAGCCGGAGGCGCTCGAGCGAATCGCGGGATCGCCGCTGCGCCACGTCTACGGAGCGCTCCCCGAAATGCTGCGCCGCGACGTGCTGCGCTCGCTGCGAACGGATGTGACGGTCGCGGCGGCGTTCGGCGGCCACCCGTCCGTCGCGCACGCCGAGGCGCTGCTGCGGGCGGTCGAGCTGCGGCGCACGGAGGTCGACGAGCCGCTCGACTCGCTCGTGATCGGGGTGCCGCGGGTGACGCCGTTCCTTCCGCGGGAGCGGCCGAACCCGCTCAGCGCCGCGTATCTCGGGCTCGGCCTCGCGCTTCGCCTCTGGCGTGACTCGTTCCCGATCGTCGACGGCGGGACGGCGATCCTCGTCAACAGCTTCCGCAGGCACTTCGCGCATCCGACGCAACAGCCGTACCGCGCGTTCTTCCATGCGACGCGACTCGGACGGGATCCGCGGGTCATCGCGGACGCCGAGCGTGCAGCCGCCGCGGACCCGCGCGCAGTTGCGGATTACCGCGCCGGCCGCACCGTGCATCCGCTGCTGCCGTTCCGGGACTGGAACGCGTGCCAGCCGGCTCTCGGCCGCCTCGGCCGTGTCCTCGTCGCCGGCGCCGCCGACGCGACGACCGTCCGGCAGCTCGGCTTCGTGCCGGTGCACGGCGTCGGCGCCGCCCTCGAGATGGCGCGCGGCCAGGGGCACGAGCGCATCGGGTTCCTCCTCAGCCCACCGTACTTTCCGTTGCGGGTTGGTGCCCCTTAGGGACATCTCCCGGTGTCAGACACCAGTGCGGAACGCCCTGCTCACAGGCTCGTTGTTGTCCTCCGCGGACATCTCCCGGTGTCAGACACCCTGCACTTTCGTGACGAAGGCGTGACGATTTGTTCGTCGGCTCGAACTGACGTGTCTTATGTCTCGCCGAGGTAGGTCTTGCGGACCTCGGGGTTCTGGGCGAGTGCCTTCGCGTCGTCTGCGAGGGCGACGTGGCCCGTCTCGAGGACGTAGCCGCGATTCGCGACCTCGAGCGCCATCAGCGCGTTCTGCTCGACGAGCAGGATCGACGTCCCCTGCTTGTTCACCTCGACGATCGTCTCGAAGATCCGCTCGACGAAGATCGGCGCGAGCCCCATCGACGGCTCGTCGAGCATCAAGAGCGTGGGCCGCGCCATGAGCGCGCGTCCGATCGCACACATCTGCTGCTCGCCGCCCGACATCGTCCCGGCCTTCTGCGTGCGCCGCTCTGCGAGCCGCGGAAAGAGCTCGAACACGCGGTCCATGTCGGCCTTGAACGCCGACTTGTCCTTCCGCTGGAACGCGCCCATCTCGAGGTTCTCGACCACGGACATGCGCGGGAACAGCTTCCGGCCTTCAGGCGACTGCGCGATCCCCATCTTCACGACCTCGTGCGGCGCACGTGCGTGATGTCGGTCCCGCGGAAGTGGATCTCCCCGCGCCGGGGATGGTTGAGCCCGTTGATCGACCTGAGCGTCGTCGACTTCCCCGCGCCGTTCGCGCCGATGAGCGTGACGATCTCTCCCTCGTGCACCTCGAGCGACACGCCCTTCAGCGCCTGAATCGACCCGTAGAACGTCTGGATGTCGTCGACCCGGAGCAGCGGGGAGCCATTTGCCGTGGCGCTCACGCTCACGTGCTCACCGCCGCCGAACCGAGGTATGCCTCGATCACGCGCTCGTTCTTCTGAATCTCCTGGGGCGTGCCTTCGGCGATCTTCTCGCCGTAGTCGAGCACGGTCACACGGTCGGAGACGCCCATGACAACGCGCATGTCGTGCTCGATCAGCAGCACCGCGAGCCCCTGCTCCTCGCGCAACAGCGCAACGAACGACGTGAAGTCCGCCGTCTCCTGCGGGTTCATGCCTGCGGTCGGCTCGTCGAGGAGCAGCAGCTTCGGCTGCGTCGCAAGAGCACGCGCGACCTCGAGCCGCCGCTGGTCGCCGTACGAGAGATTCTTGCCGAGCTCGGCGTCCTTCCTCCGCAGGCCGCTGAACTCGAGGAGCTCGCGCGCCCGCTCACGCGCGTCCCTCTCCTCGCGCTTCACGCCCGGCGTGTGCAGGATCGCCTGGAAGAGGTTGCCGCTCAGGCGCACATGCATGCCGACGAGGACATTCTCGAGCGCGGTCATGTTGTGAAACAGACGGATGTTCTGGAACGTGCGCCCGATCCCGCGCTGCGTGAACGCGTGCGGCGGCTTCCCCGTCATGTCCTCGTTCGCGAACCACACGCGTCCGTTCGTCGGCTTGTAGACGCCGGTGAGCATGTTGAAGAACGTCGTCTTCCCGGCGCCGTTCGGGCCGATCAGCGAGACGATCGCGCTCGCGGGGACGCTGAACTCCACGTCGTCAACCGCGACGAGCCCGCCGAACTCCTTGCGGAGGAATTCGGTGCGGAGCAGCGGCCCGTCGAGCTCAGGCACCGGCGATCTCGTGGTCGTAGAGCGGCTCGTCATGGATCTCCGGGTCGTGCATCTCTGCCGCAATGCGGGCGCTCGGTATCAGCCCCTCTGGCCGGAACAGCATGACGACGACGATGATCACGCCGAAGATCCCGAACTCGTAGAGCGGCACGTCGATCTGGGTGTGGAAGTGACCGTTGATCCACGTGCCGACGTTCGAAAGGCCCTCGCGGTCGAGATAGGCAAGGAAGCACGCACCGACGATGACCCCCGGAATGCTGCCCATCCCGCCGAGGATGACCATGCAGAGAATGAACACCGAGATCTGGAAGAAGAAGTCGTCCGGGAACGCACCGCTCTTGTACGACGCATAGAACGCGCCCGCGACACCGCCGAAGAAGGCGCCCGTCGCGTACGACCACGTCTTCGTCCGCATGAGCGGGACGCCCATCGCCGCAGCGGCCGTCTCGTCCTCGCGAATCGCGATCCACGCGCGGCCGAGCCGCGAGTCGCGCAGGCGCATCGAGCAGAAGACGGTGATGAGCACGAGACCGAGCGCGGTCCAGAAGAAGACGGAGTCGAAGTTCGAGGCGATCGCGTACTGCGCCGGCAGGTGGAGATGCGCGGCAGCCCAGTTGCCGAAGCCCGGCTGGTCGATGGCGTGATCCCGCCGGTGCCGTTCGTCAGGTTGAAGCCGGTGCCGAAGAGGTCGTTCCCGTTGCGGGCGATCTGCGGGAGGATCTCCCCGAAGCCGAGCGTGACGATCGCGAGATAGTCGCCGCGAAGACGCAGCGTCGGCAGTCCGATGAGCACGCCGGCGAGCGCTGCCGCGATCCCGGCCATCGGCAGGATCAGCCAGACCGACAGGTGGAACCCCGTCCATCCCTCGAAGAGCCCGACCGCGCCGACGTCCAGCTTCTGGTTCGCGAACTGGTTCGACGCGAACCAACCCGCCATGTACGCACCCATCGCGTAGAACGCGACGTAGCCGAGGTCGAGCAGGCCCGCGTACCCGACGACGATGTTCAGGCCCAACGCCATCATCGTGAAGATCATCATCACGACCATGGTCGAGAGCTGCGGGAACGGCCCGAAGATCGGCAGCTGCGGCATGTGCGTTCCGTAGTACGGGTACCCGATCGCAATCGCGATCACCGCGGCCGGGACGACGAACTTCCCGACGGGCCTGCCGCCGATCCGCAGCCGGTCGTACCACGGGATGACGAGCAGAAGGATGACGATCGCGGCGAGAAGCGCTGTCGACTTCCAGACGCCGAAGACCGCGATCGAAATCAGGCCGATGCCGATCCAGACGACCGCTTTCACCGCGCGCCTCGTCAGCTTCGACTGTGCGAGCCACCGTTCCTGGGACAGGCCGATGGCACCGAGCGCCGCCCACCACCAGCGCGAGATCGTGCTGCGGATCCGCCTGCGCACGTCAGCCACCTTCCGGTGTCCGCTCGCCGAGAAGGCCCTCGGGGCGGAAGACGAGGATGAGGATGAGGATCGCGAAGACGATCGACTGCGTCCAGTCGCTCCCCGGCATGTGCCAGGTCAGGCCGTCGTTGTACGCCTGGATGAAGCCGATGACGAGTGCGCCGAGCACCGCGCCCGGCAAGTTGCCGATCCCGCCGAGCACCGCGGCCGTGAACGCGATCAACCCGAGCTGGAAACCGGTGTCGTACCGAATCTCGTGGAAGTAGAGCGCGTAGGTCAGCCCGCCTGCCCCGGCGAGCGCGCCCGCGATGAGAAAGGTGAACGAAATCGTGCGGTTGACGTTGATGCCCATCATCGCGGCCGCGTCGCGGTCCTGTGCGGCCGCGCGCATCGCCTTCCCCTGCCGCGTGCGCAGCACGAGCCACATGAGCAGGATGAGCACGGGAACCGTCAGGACGATGACGATGAACTTGTCCCACCCGAAGCTGACGTCGCCGATCGTGAAGACGTCGCCGCTCGGAAGAATGCGCGGTACCGACAGGTAGCTCGGCCCCTTCCAGGCGATCGCGATGTTCTGCAGGATGAAGGACATCCCGATCGCGGTGATCAGCGGCGCCAGTCGCGGCGCACCGCGTAAGGGTCGATAAGCGATCGCCTCGATCGACGCGTTGATGAGGCCGCACGCGATCATCGCAACCACGAGCGAGCCCACGATCCCGATGACGAGCGAGCTCGTGGACGACGCCGCTTTCAGACCGAAGGCGCTGATCAGCAGCGTGCCGCTGATCATCCCGCCCAGCATGAACACGTCGCCGTGCGCGAAGTTGATCAGCTCGAGGATGCCGTACACGAGCGTGTACCCGAGCGCGACGAGCGCATAGACGGCGCCGTTCGTAAGGCCGATGAACGAGATCTCCATGAAGTAGGAGAAGCCGTCGTGCTGGATGTTCTTCGCGAGCAGGAACACGACGCCGGCAAGAACGAGCACCGCGAGTACCGGCACCACATACGAGCCCACCGACCGGCGGGCCTTGTACGGGGATACGCTGACGTTCGTCGCCACAGGCTCTCAAATACGCGCCGGGGGAGGTGGAACCTCCCCCGGCGCTGGGTCCTACGTCGCTTCTCGCCTACCCGATGATGCTCGCGGGCGGCGTGATCGTCTTGACCGGGATGAGCTTCTTCCCGGCCTGGCGATAGACCGTGATCGGCACGAGGTTCGTGTCTCCTGTCTTCGAGATCGTGAAGTTGCCGAGGATCCCGTTGTTGACGGTGATGCCGAGGATCGAGCGGGTCACCGCTGCGCGGTCACCGCCGTGGGCAGCAACGGCCTGGAGCATCACGAGCATCGCCTGCGCGCCGTACGCCGCATACGGGTTCGGCACGGCGCCGATCGACTTGCCGAAGCTCTTGACGAACGTTCTACCGAAGCCGGTGAGTGCGTTCGGCGGAGCACCCGCAACGCTGATGTACGCGCCGTTGGCGACCGCGCCGTTCGCGTTCGGGTCGCTGAAGCCGTCCGGCATCAGCAGCTTGATTCCCGGATTGACGGCCTTGATGTCCTGCATGAGCTTCGCGCCGTTGTTGCACGCGATGCCGCCGAGGAACACTGCGGTTGCGCCCGAGGCCTTGATCGCATTCGCGAGCGCTTCATAGCTCGACTGCTTGGCGTCCCAGCCCTTGAAAGCGGCGACGTTGATGCCGAGCTTCTTTGCGGCCCTCTGGAACGTCGTCGCGACACCGAAGCCATACGTCTGCTTGTCGTTCAGGACGTACACCTTCTTGACGCCGAGCGACTTCGCCCACATTGCGTCTGCGGGGCCCTGGATGTCGTCGGTCGCAACCACGCGCGCGTAGTTGCGAACGCCGGTCGGGTAGTACTTGTTCGGCTCGCCGGGCTCCCACTTCTTCGTGAGGCCGGGGTTCGTGTTCGCCGGGCTCACTATCGCCACGGGGCCGGGATGCGACCGGTTGAGGATCGGGACGATGATCTTCGCGCAACCGGAGTTGAACGTCCCGACGACGCCCATCACCGACGTGTTGCTCGCGTACAGGCGGGCATTCGTCGCGCACTTCGCCGAGTCCCAGCCGCCGGTCTGCGCGGTCGAGTCGTCACAGGACTGATAGCCGATCTTCCAGTTGCCGGCCTTCCATCCCTTCTGCTGGAGCGCCCAGATCATCGCGCGCGAGATCTGCACGGTCTGGTGACGGATCGCGCCCTGCAGCGGCAGGTCCGACGCGATGATGAAGTCGGGCTTCCCGGAGCCCTTGTAGAGAATGGGCGCGCACGACGACGACGGCAGCGCATTCACCTTCGACGCACTCCGTGCGCTACCCGAATAGCCGGCCGCAACGGCAACAGCCACGGCGGCCGCCCCAACGGCCATAAGCCAGAACCTCTTGCTCACGCTTCCTCCTCCAACCCGATCGGATTTCCGCGGAAGAACTAGGGGGCGAGTATCCCCTGCTCCTGACCGATTTTCAAGCCACCCGCTTCCGCTTTGGAAGCGAGAGTCCTGCACCGCTTACCATGGAGCCGAGCCGAAGTGGCGGAACTGGCAGACGCGCCGGACTCAAAATCCGGTTCCCCTTGGGGAGTGTGGGTTCGATTCCCACCTTCGGCACTCTCGACGCTGGAGTTCGGTTCCCACCTTCGGCACCAGGGATGACGCACGTGGGCGGCCGTGCCGAGCCGAGAGGAACTGTTCGCATGGTCGACACGAGCTCGAGTGCGCAGTCCGGCCAGGCGATCGTGCTGTGGGCTGCTGCTCGGCATGGCCGGGCTCGTCATCGACGTCGGCTCCTGGTACCGCGACCAGCGCAGCCCCCAGTCGGACGCGGATGCCGCAGCGCTCGCGGGCGCACACGAGCTGCCCGAACACACGGCGAGCGCGGGTGTCACGGCGCAGTCCTTCGCACAGAAGAACGGCTACACCCTCACGGCCTCCGGAATCCAGTTCTCGGGCGTGACCGCCCCGAACGACTCGATCACGATCAAGGTGAAGGCGCCGTCGCCGACCTGCTTCACACGGCTTCCACCTCGACAGCTACACGATCATCGGCGGCGAATCCAAACAGCGGCGAGCCGAACCTCGGCGCCTGCGTCGTCACGCTGAGGAACTGACCGCTAGGTCAGGAGCGCCGGCCCACGCGCCGCGCGTAGCGCGCGATGCCGCCGCTTGCAGCCGCTACGGCGGCGAGGCCCGCGGCGAGCAGATTCGTCTGCACGCAGGTGCGGCACGCGTTGCAGCACACGGTGGCGGCCGGAGCGACCTCGCTGTACTTCGCGGCCGCTCCGGTCATACGCCCTCTCCAGACGGTCTGCACATACAAAGCCTACTCGGTCTGCAGAACGCCGACGGGGCGGCATCGGCGTGTCGCCGGATGCCGCCCCGTCTTTGGGAGGAACCGCGTCAGACGGTCGCAGGCCTGTGATGCGACCGGATGCGAAGGCCGCTGTAGAGGCCGAGCAGCAGCGCGAGCGCGCCGCCGGCGGCGATACCGAGAATCCCCCACTCGAAGCCGCCGTCGCCCACCGGCTGAACCGGTGCGCTCGTCGGCCCCACGGGCGCTGCGCACGCCTGCGCCTGCGCCAGCGAGACCGGCATCGCCTGCATGCAGACGTCGGTCTTCGTGCCGCTGCCAGGAGCGAGCGTGTCCGTGATGAACGTCGTCCCGCCGCTCGACTGAGCTTTGGAGACAGCGTTGGCGTACCAGGTGTCCGGCTGTGCGAGCGCCGCCGGCGCCGCGATCGCGGTGAGCGCCGCCGCGATCGCCAGGAGCCTGGCGAGCCGGTTGGTGAAGTGGAGCGTCATCGGATTCCTCCTCCGTCGGCGACCGCCCTATGCGATCGCGTCGACGACATGACGCGGTGACGCTTTCGTTTCGGTAAAGAGGCGGTTACGCCCCGGTTTCGTCGCCGTAGAGGTTATGGCGCTTGCGCTCTTGCAGGTTCCAGAGCTTCTCCACCTTTGTCTGGAATGCTCTCTCGAGCGCCTCGTAGACCTGGTCCGCGGTGTTCGCCGGTACGCCAACGACGACGTGTGCCGGCGTCCCCGACTGATTCCAGAGGATGTCGATCAGCACGCCTCCCGCGGCGGAGACGCGGCCGTCCACCTCGTCGGCGAACCCCTCGGGATCCCGCTTGAGCAGCTCCACTAGGTCCTCCGGTGTACCCATCGTCAGCCAGCCGACCGGCATACGCCCTCCTTCGTCTAGCGGAGATCATGCGCGATCGGGACCCGCTCTTCAAGCACGAGCGCAACGGCCTCGTCGAGCGAGAGGGTTCCGCTTCCGGCGGGTGCGTCTCCGTGGTCGTCGCCGAGGCCGGCCGCGACGATGGCACGAGTGCGCTCGTTGACGCGCTCCTCATAGGGCTCCCGCGGAGTTCCCGTCTCGATACGCAGCGCGTCGGCAGTGTCGAGGAGCACCGACGCGCGCAGGAGCTCGTCTGCGGCAGCGTCTGCCGCCGCATAGCCGTCGAGACAGTAGGCGATGTGATCGCGATCGCCCAGTGCGAGCGCCAGGCGGAGACTCCGCCGCAGCGTCGCGCGAGCGCCATCGAGCTCGCCCTGACCGACGAGCGCCGATGCCGCGTTGATCAGCGCAACGACGAGCTGGTCCTCGCGACGGAGCTCCTCCCACAGTCGCGCCGCTTCGAGAGAGCTCGCGAGCGCCTCCGCGGCGTCGCCTTCACGCAAGGACACGTAGCCGAGGCTTGACAGAGCCCCCGCCAGGATCGCCGTCTCGCCCGCGTCGCGAGCGAACGACACTGCTGCCTCGAGCGCCTCACGTGCGTCGGGCGCGAGATCCTCGAGCACTGCAGCGACGTTGCCGAGCAGCACGCGGCTCTCAGCTGACCCGAGCTCGTCGCCGAGCCGCGTGTACAGCTCGATGCGCTCGCGCGCGGCGGCCTCGGCGACGTCGAGGCGTCCGAGGCGCATTGCGATCGCTACGAGACCGTGAAGCACGCGGACCCTGGTCTCGTCGGTGAGTTCCAGCGCGCCCGCCTGCTCGAGCCACCCGAGCCCCTCGCCGAGGTCGCGCGAGACCCAGTAGCGCCAGAGTGCCGCAGCCACACGACCGCGGTCCTCGTCGACTCCGTCCACCGCGAGGCGCTGCAGCATGACGCGGACATTCGCGATCTCGCCATCGACTCGCGCGAGCCAGTCGGAGTGACCGGCGCCTGAACCCTCGATCTCCCGCCCCGCCTCCTCGCAGAAGGCGACGTAGTAGGTCATGTGCCGCCTGCCGAGCTCATACCGGTCGCCGGCGTCGTCGAGCTTCCTGTCTGCGTACTCGCGAACCGTCTCGAGCATCCAGTACCTGGGCTCGCCCCCGTCGCGGCGGCGGAGCAGGCTCTTCTCGATGAGCGACTGCAGCGTGTCGGGATCGGCGCCGCAAACGGACTCTGCCGCGTCGTACGCACACCCACCGACGAAGACGGCGAGAGACCGGAAGAGACGACGTTCCACGTCGGTCAGAAGGTCGTACGACCATTCCATCGTCGCGCGGAGCGTGCGCTGGCGCGGGTCTGCGTCGTGCCCGCCGCGAAAGAGGTCGAGTCGCGCGCCCACACGTTCCAGGAGCTGCTCGGGATTGAAGAGCGAAGCCCGTGCGGCTGCAAGCTCGATCGCAAGCGGCAGATAGTCGAGTCGCGCGCACAACTGCTCGACCGTCGGCTCGTCGACGACCGAGACACCGTGCTGCGCCGTTCGAGCGAGAAAGAGGTCCACCGCATCGCGCGGTGTCATGGACTGGACGAGGTAGACGTGCTCCCCGGCCAGATGGAGCCGCTCTCGGCTCGTGACGATGACGTTCGTCTGCCCCAACGACCGAAGCGACGAGAGCTCGTGGGCAATACCCGGGACGAGGTGCTCGGCGCTGTCGAGAACGACGACGGCACGCCGTTGTGCGAACGCGGCGGACAGGGCCTGCTCTAGCGGCTCACCGGCCCTCGGAGACACCTCGAGCGCCGACGCGATCGTAGCTAGCACGAGCTTCGGGTCACCAATCGTCGCGAGCGGGATCCACCAGGTCCCGCCGGGAAGGTCGTCGCTCACGCTCTCTGCGGCGCGCAACGCGAGCCGCGTCTTACCGGTGCCACCAGGCCCGGTGAGGGTCAGGAGCCTCACGTCGTCGCGCCCCAGCAAGGCGACGATCTCCGCCAGCTCGCGCCCACGGCCGAGAAATGGCGTCGCCGCGACCGGCAGGTTGGTCCGGTGCAACGACCTGAGCGGCGGAAAGTCGGCGTCGCCAACCTGGTAGAGGTGCTCCGCGTCCGGGACATCCTTCAGGCGGTGCCGTCCGAGATCTCGCAGCAGGTTCGGGTCGTCGATGAGCGCAGCCGTGACCGACGACACGACGATCTGGCCGCCGTGCGCCGCTGCGGCGATCCGCGCGCCGCGATGGACGTCGAGGCCCGCGTAGCCCGCCTCGATGACGTGCGGGGTGCCGGTGTGGATGCCGATCCGCACGCGAATCGGTTCGCCCGCCAGTGCCTCCTGCGCGTGAACCGCCGCAGCGACGGCGCCTGGCGCAGTCGGAAAGGCCGCGAAGAGGGCGTCTCCCTGCGTGTCCACCTCGACGCCGCCATGCCGCTCGAACGCGTCGCGGAGGATCGCGCGGTGTCGCTGAAGCTCGACCGCATACGCCTCTGCGCCGACCGCATCGAGCCGCGCCGTCGAAGCCTCGATGTCGGAGAAGAGGAACGTCACCGTCCCGGTCGGAAGCGGCTCCCGGCGCTCGCCGGAGTCGAGCGCCGGATCCTGCTGCAGGATCTGCTGTTGGAGCTGGCGCAACTCCCGCGCCGGCTCGATTCCCAGTTCGTCGACGAGCTTCGTGCGCGCGTCCTGGTAGGCGGCGAGGGCTTCTGCATGGCGTCCCGTGCGGTAGAGCGCGAGCATCAGCTGCATGCGGAGCCGCTGCCGAAGCGGGTAGTCGCGCACGAGCGCCTCGACCTCCGGGAGGACGTCCCGCCCGCGGCCTGATTCGATCTCTTCCTCGAGCCTGTCCTCGAGACAGGAGAGTCGCAGCTCTTCGAGTCGGGCGACATCGGCCTGGACGAATGCCCGATCGGCAAGGTCGGCGAGCGGCGGGCCGCGCCACAGCGCGAGCGCCTCCGCGTGTCTGCCCCCGGCGCGAAGCTGCTCGAAGCGGTGCAGGTCGAGCTCCCCATCCTCGACGACCAGGAGGTAGCCCGGCGCACGGGTCTCCACGCGGTCGCGGCCGAGGAGCTTCCTCAGACTCGAGACGTGGATCTGGAGCGCCTTGTGCGCCGTTCCCGGCGGGTCGTCGTCCCAGAGCGCACGAACGAGATCGTCGGACGAGGCGGCACGATTGGCGGCTAGGAGAAGCGCGCCGAGGAGCGCGCGCTGCTTCGGGCCGCCCAGCTCGAGCGCCCGGCCGTCCGCGAGCACCTCCAGGGGCCCGAGGATCCGGAACTCCATGATCAGTGGAGGGTACGGCCGCGAGGTGGCCTGTTACAACCGCGTCCGTGTGGAGCGCCCCGTCCCACGGGCCGAGCAGCTACGCGACGAGGTAGGCGCAGGGAAGCTTCGCGCCCGACGTCGGCGAGCCGCCAGGCGCGTGACCGTCATCGCGCCGCCGGGCACCTGCACGACCTCGCCGTCGCGCGGCGGTTGGCCGGCCCGCTCGACGAGCTCGTAGCCGCAGCCCTGAGAATCGGCAGAAACCGCACGTTCCCTATGACCCCGGAGAGGGACTTTCGTAAGACTTACGAAGCCGTGGCGAAAACAATCGGAATGCTCACCGGCGGCGGAGACTGCCCCGGCCTCAATGCGGTCATCCGCGCCGTCGTCCGCTCGTCGGATGCGGAGGGCTGGGATTGCGTCGCTGTGCTCGAGGGCTGGAGAGGTCTCGTCGACGGGAACTTTCGCGATCTCGGCTCGAAAGAGGTGTCGGGGATCCTGCCGCGCGGCGGCACCATCATCGGCACGAGCCGGACGAATCCGTTCAAGATCGACGGCGGCGTCGAGCGGGTTCTGCAGAACCTGCGCGACCGCGGGCTCGACGCGCTCGTCGCGATCGGCGGCGAAGACACGCTCGGCGTCGCCGCGCGTCTCTACCGCGAGCACCAGGTTCCGGTCGTCGGCGTCCCGAAGACGATCGACAACGATCTCTCGGGGACCGACTACACGTTCGGCTTCGACACTGCCGTCACGATCGCGACGGAGGCGATCGACCGATTGCACACGACGGCCGAGTCGCACAACCGCGTCATGGTCTGCGAGGTGATGGGCCGGCACGCCGGCTGGATCGCGGTCATGAGCGGCATTGCGGGCGGCGCCGACGTCATCCTCATCCCCGAGCAGCCGATCGACTTCGAGGAGGTGACCGAGACGATCCGCAAGCGCCACGCCCGAGGGAAGAACTTCTCGATCGTCGTCGTCAGCGAAGGCTGCGAGATCCCCGGTGTCGAGGACACCGGCGAGCTCGACGCATTCGGCCACGTCACGTTGTCGAAGCGCGGCGTCGGCGAGATCCTCAGCAGGGAGATCGAGGAGCGGACAGGCTTCGAGACGCGGGTCACGGTGCTCGGGCACATCCAGCGCGGCGGCACGCCGACACCGCGCGACCGTGTGCTGGCAACGCGATACGGCCTCAAGGCCGCAGAGCTCGCCCGCACCGGCGGGTTCGGGCAGATGGCAGCGCTCCGCGGCGACGACATCGTCTCCGTCTCCCTCGAGGAGGCCACGGCAGAGCTGAAGACGGTGCCGCCCGACTGGTACGCGGTCGCGCAGGCATTCTTCGGCTGAGTGCCGTTCCGCCTCGCCGCAATCGATCTCGACGGAACGCTTTTACGCAGCGACGGAACACTGTCCGGCCGCACACGTGTGGCGCTCGCCGCCACCCCGCTCGAAGTCGTGATCGTCAGCGCGCGTGGGCCCCGCGGCGTCGGCGAGGTCGTCGATGCCGCCGACCTCGCCGGCACTGCGATCGCCTCGAACGGCGCGGCGATCGTCGATCTCGCAACGCGTCGCGTCATCCGCGAACGAGCGATCGAGAGCGAGGTCGCCGCAGCTCTCGTCGCTGATATCCGCGAACGCCTCCCAGGTGTGCTGTTCGGGATCGAGCGAGACGCGTTCGCGCACGAGCACGGCTTCGCCGCCTGGAACTGGACGCCACCCCCGGACACTCGCGTCGCCGACGCGCTCGAGCTCCTCGAGGACCCGCCGCGGAAGCTCGTCGTGCTGCATGCCGAACAGGCGCTCGACGCCGTCGCCGACGCCGTGCGCGAGGTCGTCGGCGACCGCGCCGCGGTCTACATCTCGGGCGAGTGGGTGGTCGAGATCTCGGCAGCGGGTGTCAACAAGGCAACCGCCCTGGCCGAGCTCTGTGCAGAGCGCGGCGTCGACGCCGACGAGGTGATCGCGTTCGGCGACCACCAGAACGACGTGCCGATGCTCGCGTGGGCGGGTCACGGCGTCGCGGTCGGGAACGCTCACCCCGATGCGATCGCAGTCGCCGACGAGATTTCCCTCTCCTGCGACGAGGACGGCGTTGCCCGGGTGCTCGAGCAACTCGCTTGAACAGCGCGCTCGCGCAAGCCTGGCCCGCATTCGCTCTCGTTGCGGGTCACGGGCTCGCTCTCGGCAGTCCTCTGCTGGCAGGTCGTCGTGCGACCGGCGCGCGCCGGTCGATCGTTCGCTACAGGGAGGTCGGCATCGTGGTCGTGCCGCTCACGATCGCCGCGTCGCTCCTCGTCACGCGAGCTTGAGCGCGACGATCGCGGCGCTCGAAGGCGAGGTCAGAATCTCCGTCGCCACGAGCCGCGGATCGCGCAGCAGGAACTCGCGAACCGGGTCGCCGTCGATCTCGCGTCCGGGGGTCAAGTCGTCCTTCACGATCAGACCGCCTGCCGCCGTCAGCTCGAGGATCGCCTCCCAGTCGTAGCGGCCGCCGTCGGCGAAGACGAGACCGAAGGGGCCGCGGCCGCGCAGGAGCTCGTACGCGTCGCCTTCGAGCAGCTCCACGTTCTCGAGCGGCTCGAGGCGCGTCAGCGCAATCGCCGCTCGCTCCGCGTCGGCCTCGACGGTAACGACCGACCGCGCGGTCTCCGCCATCGCCGCGGCGCCCTCGCCGAACGCCGTTCCGAGCTCTGCGACATCCCGGCCCGCAGCAAGAACCCGCAGAAGCGCCCGCACCTGCCGGATCGACGAGCCTCCGCCGGTCAGCGGGTCAGAGCTCCGAGAGCGGGAACGACCGGTGACGTCGCGGCGGCACGAGGAAGTTCTGGCGATGCGTCGTCGTCAACACGGAGTTGAAGCCCTGTGCGCGGCCGCGCGGCGGCACATCGAGCTTCGTCCCATCCGGCATGACGCCGTCCATCGCGAGCCGGTTGCGCTCGAAGTCGTCGCCCGAGGGATTGAAGACGACGAAGTGCACGCCGGCCGCCGGCTCCCGGCTCCACTTGTCGCGCTCCTTGTCGGCAGTGAAGAAGAACGGGTTGTCGAGCGTGTTGAAGTCCGCGCGCTGCGGGATCGCCGTGCCCTTGGGGTACACCGTGCCCTCCGGCCCGACGTGATCCTGCGCGAGGCGCGACGTCGGCTGGATCGACGAGCTGTGCCCGAAGCGGCCCGTCTGCTCGAATCCCGCCGCGACCTGCTCCGCGGTCGCGATGTCCTTCGGGTCCTGCGGCACGGTCTGCGTGCCCTGCTTCACCTCGGTGAGACCGGGCTTGAACGACGTCAGCACACGCTCGTCGAAGTCGAAGTTCAGGTACCACGCCTCGAGGTCTTCGCTGATGTGCGAGAGATGCATGTGCGTGCCGCCGTGGAAGTAGCCGCCGCGCAGGTCGACGAAGCCGAGTGTCTCGTGGTTCGCGATCAGGCGCGGGCCGAGGCCCGCCTTCTGCGTCGAGGTGAAGCCGAGAAAGAGCTCCGAGGTGTCCGGGATGAGGTCGGCGCCGGGAACGCCGGCGGCCATCGCCATCTTCTTCGGGAGGCTCTGCGTGCCGTCGAACCCACCACCCGCGAAGCCACGTCGGACGCTCGTCACTGTGAAGATGTCGAGGTCGTCGAAGAGCGCCTTGTGCGCGTCGGCGATCGTCTGGAGGTTGTCGCTGCGAAGAAGAACGGCGACATCGTTCTCTTCGAGGCGGGTGTCGGACGGGTCACTCGGGAAACGGCGTCCAGGCAGGAGCACCGGCTTTCCGGCGCGATGGTCGAACGGCAGATGCGTCTTTGCCTGCGCGGCCACACGCTGCTCGAAGTACGGCAGCCCCCATGCGACCGTGACGCCGAGCCCGGTCGCGTCCGGAGCGTGCTCGTCGTCGAGGCGCTGGAGCGCCTGCTCCAGATCGCGCTGTGCGGCGCGCAGATCGCTCGTCGCGATCTTCGCGGTGACGATCTCGCTGTGGAGCGGGGGCACGAGGACCTCGACGCCTTCGCTCTGCACCGAGCCGAGATGGAAGACGTGCTGCTCCGGCGGCAGCGAGGTCGCCGGCGTGCGGTGCGGCGCAGCGGTCAGCTGGTCGACGAGCTCGTAGATGCCGGCGCCGGCGACCGCAGCGGCCGCCGCACCACCGAGAAAGGAACGTCGTGTGAGCCGCATCAGCCCTCCGGGCGGACGAGCACGAGGCTCTGCAGCAACTTCGCGAGGTTACGCCGCACCTGCGTCGTGAAACGGTACGGGGCGATCACGTGCTCGCTGACCGTGTACAGCGATCGCTTGTAATGCCACGCGAGAAGGATGTGCCACTGGTCGGCCCCCTGGTTCACCTGGTAGACCGTCGAGCGGATCCCGTTTGTGTGGAGATGGCCGACGGCTTCGCTGAAGCACGGGACCGTTCCCTTGCCGACCGGCGGCGGGCATCTCGGCACGGCGGTGCGCCCGGGGTAGCCGCGGAAGTTGACGTGGACGTCGCCGCTCCCGAGGTCACCGTGCTCGAGAAAGCTGATGAGGTAGCTGCGGTCCTTGCCGATCGAGTGGATGTCGATGTACTGGCCGCCGATCTTCGCGTCGAGCGGGTTCGGCATCCAGGTCGGGCAGTAGACGGGCGCCTGCACCCTGTTGGCGAGCGTCTGCCAGCCGCTCCGCCACGCCGCAGGGCAGCCGCTCTTCGCCGAGGCAGCGGGTACGAACGAGA
Organism: uncultured Actinomycetes bacterium; assembly: GCA_963794045.1. Lineage (GTDB taxonomy): Bacteria > Actinomycetota > Thermoleophilia > Gaiellales > Gaiellaceae > Palsa-739. Next base: position 79,926 of record CAWCCJ010000002.1, on the reverse strand, counting down.
CGAGCGCCAGCGCGACAACGCCGGCGGCAACGAGCGCCCTCATGCGGCACAGGGTACCGCGGTTTTCGGTGGGTCAGACCTCGGGGGGCGGCCCGCCGACGAGCGGCGAGATGTCGCGACTCGCGACGATCACGGCGTCGCAGCCGGCGCGTTCGAGCTGCTGCACCTCGTCGGGCGTCGTCAGCTGGAGGTCGGCGATCGCGAGCTTGCCCGCCGGGACGGCGGAAAGCAGGTCGAGCACGACCTCGAGCGGCGTCTCGTCCCGGTCCGCGTCTGCCGGCGAGAGCACGAAGATCTCGGGGTCGATGCGGTCGAGCGCCTCCTCGACCTCGTCCTCGTCGCGCACCTCGACGGCGCAGTCGAGCCCGAGCTGGAGCGCCAGGTGATGGAACGCCTCGAGACGCCCGTCGTCGCCCGAGAAGGAGTCGAAGACGAGGAGGTACGCGTCGGCGACGCCGACCGCCTCGTCGAGCGGCTCGTCCGTGCGCCACAGGATCGGCAACGTGCTCGCCTCGCGAACCTTGCCGGGATTTCGCGTGACGACGAGCGCCTCGGCCCGCTGCTCCTCGGCAGCTCGCGCCGCGTCCGCGTCGTCGACGGCGGCGACGACCGATATGCCGTCACCCTCCGCGATTGCGTGGCTGAAACTGCGATCCGCCATTCCCGGGCGCCTAGCGTATCCGTCCGGGCGGCGCTATTGGCCGATCGGGTGCCACACGGTCTTCAGCTCGAGGAAGCTCGAGATCTCGTACGGGCTCTGGACGTCGCGGCGACCGCGGACGATCCGCTTGACGTTCTCCGCGGCGAGCTCCTCCAGCTCGGTCGAGTGCCCGTCGGCCCCGCACAGGTCGATCGCGTTGACGTCCATGTGCGACGCGAGCGTGGGCGCGATCTCTGAACGATGTCCCGTGACGATGTTGAGGACGCCGCCGGGTAGGTCGCTCGTCGCCACCGCTTCGGCGAGCTCGATCGCCGCAAGCGGCCGCGTCTCGGAGGCGACGGCGATGACGGCGTTACCGCCCACGAGCGGGGGCAAGACACGCGTCACGAGACCGAGGAGCGGCGGCTCGTCGGGCGCGAGCACCGCGACGACGCCTGTCGGCTCGGTGATCGTGAAGTTGAAGTACGGGCCGGCGACGGGATTCGACCCGCCGAGCACCTGGTTCAGCTTGTCCGCCCAGCCGGCGTACCAGACGATCCGGTCGATCGATCGCTCGACCTCGTCGAGCCCGCTCGAGAGCTCCGCGAACTCTCCCGCGCGCGACTCCATCATCTCCGCGAGGCGGTAGAGAACCTGGCCGCGGTTGTACGCCGTCGCGGCGGCCCAGCCGGGCTGCGCCTTGCGTGCGGCCTGCACCGCATCGCGCGCGTCCTTGCGCGAGCCGCGGGCCACGTTCTGGCCCTCCGCCTCGTAGGTGCGTCCCGACTCGCTGCGCGGGAACGCGCCGCCGATGAAGAGCTTGTACGTCTTCTTGATAGGCAGACGCTCGCTCATCCGCCGAACGTCTCCGAGTCCTCGAACGAGAGATACGGCTCGAGCCCGTGGAGGCCGCCCTCGCGGCCGAAGCCCGACTCCTTGTAGCCCCCGAACGGCGACGTCGGGTCGAAGCGGTTGAACGTGTTCGCCCAGACGACGCCGGCCCGCAGGCGCTGGGCCATCCACAGGATGCGCGAGCCTTTCTCCGTCCAGACGCCGGCGCTCAACCCGTACGGCGTGTTGTTCGCCTTCTCGACTGCTTCTTCGGGTGTGCGGAACGTCAGCACGCTGAGCACCGGGCCGAAGATCTCCTCCTGCGCGATGCGGTAGCTCTGCGCGACGTTCGTGAAGACAGTCGGCGCAAACCAGTAACCCTTCTCGGGTAGGCGGCACGGCGGCTGGTAGATCTCGGCGCCCTCGTCCTTACCCGCCTGCACGAGCTCCTGGATCTTCTCGAGCTGCATGCGCGAGTTGATCGCGCCGACGTCCGAGTTCTTGTCGAGCGGATCGCCGACGCGCAGCGTCTCGAGTCGCTTCTTCAGCTTGTCGACGAGCGGCTCGTAGATCGACTCCTGGGCGAAGAGGCGCGACCCCGCGCAGCAGACGTGGCCCTGGTTGAAGTAGATGCCGTTCACGATCCCCTCGACGGCCTGGTCGAGCGCACAGTCGTCGAAGACGACGTTCGCGGCCTTGCCGCCGAGCTCGAGCGTGAGCTTCTTGCCCGTTCCCGCGAGCCTGCGCTGGATCGCCTTCCCGACCTCTGTCGAGCCGGTGAAGGCGACCTTGTCGACGCCGGGATGGTCGACGATCGCGGCGCCGGTGCGGCCGTCGCCGGTGACGATGTTGACGACGCCGGCCGGCAGCTCTGCCTGGCGCAGGACGTCGCAGAAGAGAAGCGCGGTGAGCGGTGTCGTCTCGGCGGGCTTCAGCACCACCGTGTTCCCGCAGGCGAGCGCCGGCGCGATCTTCCACGCGAGCATCAGGAGCGGGAAGTTCCACGGGATGATCTGCCCGGCGACGCCGACCGGCTTCGGCTTGCGGTTCGGGAAGGCGTACTCGAGCTTGTCCGCCCAGCCCGCGTAGTAGAAGAAATGTGCGGCCGCAAGCGGCAGGTCGACATCCCGTGATTCCTTGATCGGCTTGCCCCCGTTCAGCGACTCGAGCACCGCGAACTCGCGCGAGCGCTCCTGCAGGATGCGCGCGATCCGGAAGAGGTATTTCGCGCGCTCGGAGCCCGGAAGCGCCGACCAGCCGTTTGCGAAGGCAGTGCGCGCGGCCTGAACCGCCGCGTCCACGTCCTGCTCGGTGCCTTCGCCGATCTCGGCGAGCACCTCCTCGTCGCGGGGGGCGATCGTCTGGTAGGTCGACGTGGGCTCGATCCACTCGCCGCCGATGAAGTGCCCGTACCGCTCGGAGATGCGCACGATGTCGCGCGACTCCGGCGCGGGCGCGTACGTCCAGTCTGTCGGGACCGGCGCGCGGTCCTGTTTGCGGTCGAGCTCAGTCAACGGTGAAGTAGTCCGGGCTTTGATACCGCCCCGTCTTCTCCTTGCGGAGCTGCATGAGCACATCGTTCAGGAGCGACGATGCGCCGATGCGGTAGCGGTCGGGCGTGAGCCAGTCGGGGCCGAGCGTCTCGTGGACGAGGATGAGATGCTGAATCGCATTCTTCGCCGCGCGCACGCCGCCGGCCGGCTTGAAGCCGACGACGCGTCCCGTCTCGTCGTGCACGTCGCGAATCGCCTCGAGCATGCACAGCGCGACGGGAAGGGTGGCGGCGGAGGGGATCTTGCCGGTGGAGGTCTTGATGAAATCGGCGCCTGCGGCCATCGCGAGGAGCGACGCGCGTCGAACGTTGTCGTACGTGCCGAGCTCACCGGTCTCGAGGATCACCTTCAGGTGCGCCTGCCCGACAGCCTCCTTCACCTGCACGATCTCGTCGTAGACCTTCGCGTACCGGCCCGAGAGGAACGCACCGCGGTCGATCACCATGTCGACCTCGTCCGCGCCGAGCTCGACCGCACGCCGCGCGTCGGCGACCTTGAGATCGGTCGGGTACTGGCCGGACGGGAAGCCTGTCGCGACGGACGCGATGTGCACTCCCGTGCCCTGGAGCCGCTCGACGCACGTCGGCACGAGGTTCTCGTAGACGCAGATCGCCGCGACGCTCGGAATAGTCGCGTCCGAAGGATCGGGGCGCACGGCTTTGCTGCAGAGGGCGGAGACCTTGCCCGGCGTGTCGGACCCCTCGAGCGTCGTCAGGTCGATGCAGCGGATTGCCAGCTCGAGGGCGAAGACCTTCGCGTCCTTCTTGATGCTGCGTTTCGCAAGGCTCGCCGCGCGCTCCTCGAGGGAGACGGCGTCGATCGAGCCGATCCGGGGGAGCCGCGGCTCGAGCGGGAGCTCGAAGCCGTTCGGCAGGACGGGCGCCTGGGCCATCGCTCTCAGTGTAGGGGCGCCTCAGCCGCGGAGGAGCGTGACGAAGATCGGCTCCCGGTCACGGTAGTAGCCGATCCGATCGCGAAAGGGGAAGTCTGCGGGCGTGACGTCGATCCGTGCCAGCGGGCGCACGGGCGTCCGCGAGACGAGATGCGCGGTGTCGACGACGCCTGCCATCGGCGGGGCGGCCTCGAACGTCTCCGCCGGCAAGAGATAGAGGCACCCCGGCCCGAAGCGCTGGGACGACTTCGAGCCGCGGTTGTGGACGAAGAAGTAGGAGCGCGGGTAGAGCGGGCCGCCTGCGGAACCCATGCTCGCATTCCGCGTGCCGCGGAAACCGTTGTCGCGGCGGAGGCAGGCGAAGTAGATCGCCCAGACCGGGTCCGTCGTCGCGTAGACGGCCTGCTGGTTCCCGAACTCGGTCGTGTCCTGGGATCGGCGCTCGGTCGAGAGCTCGGTGAGGTCGGCGCGCGGCGAACCGTGGAACACGACGTCGCGGTTGGTCGCAAGCCAGCGCAGGAATTCGAGCCGTCTCGCTCGGAAGCGGCGCCTCCGCGCCTGCGAGCAACGCGTCGGCGAGCTCGCCGTAACGTCTTGCAGTCGCGTTGTCGACGACGATCGGGTCGAGCCGCGGCAGGCGCGCGAGACGGATGGTCAGAGTCAGGACCCGGCCGCGGATCGTGCCTCCCGTTCGTACGGATTGTGGTCGTAACCCGCCGATAGATAGGAGAGCGGCATTCGCAGCGGGTGGTGCTGCATCTGCCAGACGTGGCAGAGCTCGTGCGCCACGAGGCCGTCGTCTGTAACCAGATCGCGCGAGCGGAGCAGGATCGTGCGGTGGAGCGCGTAGCCGTCGAAGCGGCTGAACCACGGGAGGCGGAAGAGCGGGGGCACGACGAGAATGCGCACCCCGCGAAGGGAAACCGGGCGCGGATAGAAGTCGAGCTCGTCGAGGCGCGCCTTCGCGCGAACGAGGGCGTCACGCATCGCCGTGTCCACGAGCGGACGCTATAGCGTCCTGCCGGTGAAACGGCGATTCCTCCGCCTGCTTCAGCGCGCCGGCCTGATCGGGCCTGCGTTTCGCGTCTGGGAGACGATCGTGTCGCTTCGCGGGCGAAGCGTGGACGCGCCGGACGGGCCGGCGCTCCCGCCCCGTCGGCTGATGGTGCGCGTTGCGATGACCGCAGATGCGGACTGGTTTCTTCGGAGCGGCCGCGCGGCGTACGACGCAATCGCCGCACACGTTCTGCTCGACGATGTCGGTTCGGTGCTCGACTTCGGGTGCGGGTGCGGGCGCGTCACGCGCTGGTTCGACGGCTTCGAGGGCGCCGTCGCCGGCAGCGACGTCAGCCGACCTGCGATCGAGTGGTGCCGCGCGAACCTCGAGCTTCGCGACCTTTGAGGTGAATGGGCTCGCGCCCCCGCTCGCCTTCGAGGACGCGAGCTTCGATCTCGTCTATGCGCTGTCGGTCTTCACGCACCTGACGGAGGAGCTGCAACTCGCCTGGCGCGACGAGGTTCTACCGAGTCCTTCGCCCGGGCGGGCGCTTCCTGCTGACGACGCACGGCAGGTCGTATGTGCCTCGGCTCGACGGAGGCGAGCGGTCGCGGTTCGAGCGTGGCGAGCTCGTCGTCCGCTGGGGGGACATCCCGGGACGAATCTCTGCAGCGCCTACCACCCGGAGTCGTATCTCCGCGACACCTTTGCGCGCGGATTCGGGTTTCTCGAGCTGGAGCCCGAGGGAGCACGAGGGAATCCCACGCAAGACCTCGTCGTGCTGCGCAAGGAATGAAATGCGAGAGCTGGTAGCGGAGACCTGGACGCAGCTGCAGGAGCTGCTCTTCGCCGACACGTGGAATGACAACCTCGGCCTCTTCCGGTCGAGCTTCGCCTACCGGGGCCACTCCGACGCGGGCGTCGATCTCTCGAGCGGCCTGCTCCGACTTGGAGGCGACACGGAGCTCGAACGGCAGCTGATGCGCGCCTTCCGGAAGTACGCGACGCAGGATGCAGTGCCGCACGACACTGCGTGGGATTGGCTCGCGCTGGGGCAGCACCACGGGCTCCCCACGAGGCTCCTCGACTGGACGTACTCGCCATATGTCGCGTTGCACTTCGCAACGCAGAACCGGGAGAAGTACGACCGCGACGGCTTCGTGTGGTGCATCGACTACGTCCGCGCGCACGAGCAGTTGCCGGAGGAGCTGCGAGCCGCGCTCGACGACGAGGGAGCGAATCTCTTCTCGACGGAGATGCTCGCGGAAGCGGCGCCGGATCTCGGCGATCTCGAGCAGTACGGCGGCCGCGAGTTCGCACTCTTCGTCGAGCCGCCGTCCTTCGATGCGCGCATCGTGAACCAGTACGCGCTCTTCTCGGTCGTCTCCCGCGCGGAGACGAGGCTCGACGACTGGATCGCGAGGCATCAAGACATCGCCCTGCGCGTCGTCGTCCCCGCCGGGCTGAAGTGGGAAGTCCGCGACAAGCTCGACCAGGCGAACATCACCGAGCGCGTCCTCTTCCCGGGCCTAGACGGTGTCTCCCGCTGGCTCGCGCGTTACTACGAGCCCCGCCGGCGCGAGGTCTCCTGAAGCCACGTCCGGGGCCAGGCCCTGTTACGAAAGCGTCACGCCTTCGCGACGTCGGTGGGGGAAAAACGCGGCACAGGTTCGTAAGAAAGCCACGCGTGCGTGACGAAGACGGACACGAGAGGCCTGACGAACTCGTGAACCTGACGTCACAGGGCCTGGCCCCGGACGTGGCTCAGCGGGTCAGTGTCACCTTCGCCAGGCCGACCGGCTGATCGAGGTCGAGGCCTCGTTGCTGCGCCAGGCGGAGGGCGGTCACCTGGCCCGGGATCACGGCGGTCAGCGGGCTCAGCCACTCCGGGACGCGCGGGACGAGCGGGAGCTTCGTCTGCGCGCGGCGGAGGACGGCGGCGACGTCGGAGACGGCGATGATGCGCGCGCCGCGCTCGCGCAGCGGCAGCACGAGATCCTCGACGCTCGGGCGCGCAGGCCCGCTCGGGGCGACGACGAAGACCGGCCAGCCCTCGCGGATCGCCGCAATGGGGCCGTGCATCAGGTCGGCGGGCGAGTAGGCCTCGACGACGAGACCCGAGAGCTCGCGGATCTTCAGCGCGATCTCGAACGCCGTCCCGTAGTTCACGCCGCGGGCGACGACGGTCGCGCCGAACGACTCCTTGTACTCGTCGAGCGAAGGCGCCGACTCGAGCGAGAGCGCGATCTGCTGCTCGAGCACGTCGGGCATCGCCTGCAGCTCCGCATCGGCGATCGTTCCGTCGACTGCCGCGAAGAGCATCGCGATCGCACCGAGTGAATTCATGTACGTCTTCGTCGCGGCGACTGCACGCTCGTCGCCCGCCTCGAGCAGCAGCACGGAGTCCGCCTCGTGGGCTAGCGGCGAGTCCGGAGCATTCGTCAGCGCAACGGTCGGGCGACCCTGCCGCCGCGCCTCTGCGAGCACCGAGGCGACATCCGGGGAGGCTCCTGACTGCGAGATCCCGAGGACCACCGCGCCCTCGAGCCGCGGCGGCTGCTCGTAGATCGTGTAGAGCGACGGCGTCGCGAACATCACGGGGACCCGGTGCGCGCGTCCGAGCAGGTACTGCGCGTAGCGCGCGGCGTTCGACGAGCTTCCGCGCGACGCGATCAGGATGTAGCGGACGTCGTCGCGCGCAAAAACGGACGCGATCTCGCGCGCCGTTTCCGACTGCGACTGCAACAGGCGACCGAGCACGGCCGGCTGCTCGCGCAGCTCGTCCTCAAGCCACGACACGCGCCTCACCCCCGCAGACGACGCGCTGGATCTCGAGCCGGTCGTCGAGAATGACGACGTCTGCCGCGGATCCCGGCTCGAGCACGCCGATGTCCGCACGCCCGAGGATCCGTGCCGGCACCGCCGTCGCGGCGCCTACCGCGTCCTCGAACGAGATCCCGAGCGCGTGCAAGTTGCGCACCGCATCAAGCATTGTGAGCACCGTACCCGCGAAGACCCCGTCTTCGCGCATCGGCACGCCGCCTGCGAGCAGCTCGATCTCGACGTCTCCGAGCTGGTACGAGCCCGGCACCCCGGCCGCCGCCGCAGTCGCATCGGTGACGAGCGCAACGCGACCGGCTGCGGCGGCCCAGATCAGGCGCACCGTCTCGTCGGCGAGATGGTGACCGTCGACGATCATCTGGACGAAGACGTCACGGCGCGTGAGAGCCACGCCCGCGATCCCGGGGTCGCGCGAACGGAAGGGACGCATCGCGTTGAAGATGTGGGTCACGGTCGAGATCCCGAGGTCGAACGCCGCGTGCGCCTGCGCCGCGGTTGCATTCGTGTGGCCCGCCGAGACGACGACGCCTGCGTCGACTGCGCGGGCCACGAGGGCCTCCGCGCCTGGAAGCTCCGGCGCGAGCGTGAGCTCCGTCACCGGTCCGGCGTCGAGCAGCCGGTCGAGAAACGCGAGGTCGGGATCGCGCCGGTGCTCGAGCGGATGCGTGCCGAGTCGCTCGGGCGAGAGAAACGGGCCCTCGACGTGCGCGCCGAGAACGCGCGGTCGGGTCCCGTTCGCGGGCAGCGCGCGGAGCGCGTCGAGCAGCACAGCCTCGGGCGCCGTGATGAACGTCGGCTGGTACGCGGTGACGCCGCCCGCGAGGAGCGCTTCGCCTGCCCGGTCGTAGTCGGCGGTCGAGGCACCGAGGAAATCGACGCCGGCGAACCCGTTGACCTGCAAATCGACGAAGCCCGGTACCGCGATGCGACCGCGTACGGTCGTCGTGAGGCCGACGTCGACGACGACGCCGTCGGCGACCTCGACGTCGCCGGGCACGAGCTCGCCGCGCACGAGCGCCGCCTCGACCTCGAGCCTCACGCCGCGCCTCCCACTGCGAGCCGAACGGATCCGCCCGATTCTGCGAGCCGCTCGCGCGCCGCCGCCGGATCGATCCCCGCAAGGAGCGCGACGAGCGCAACACGCGCATCGCCGCCGGCGGCCTCGAGCGCCGCGTCGACCTCGGCCTCCGAGCGGCCGCTTGCAAGTACCACGTTGCGCCGTGCGCGCGCGCGGAGCTTTGCGTTCTGCGGCGCGACGCCCACCATCAGCCCTGCGTACGTTCGCCCCAGACGGATGTTCGAGATCGTCGAGATCGCATTGAGCACGAGCTTCTGCGCCGTTCCCGCCTTCAGACGCGTGGAACCCGATACGACCTCGGGGCCGACGTCTGCAACGACAGCGATGTCGGCGGACGTCTCGAGCAGGCTCGCCGTCGCGCAGACGACGGCGACGCAATAGGCGCCGGACTCACGTGCGGCGCGCAGGGCAGCGAGCGTGAACGGCGTCGAGCCGCTCGCGCTGACCCCGACGACGACGTCGCGAGCCCCGACGCCGAGCGCGCGAAGCTCGACCGCGCCGCGCTCCTCGTCGTCCTCGGACTCCTCGTGGTCGGCGACGACCGCCAGGAACTCGCCCGGCGGCGAGCCGAACGTCGGGCCGACCTCGGCCGCGTCGAGCGCCGCGAGCCCGCCGGACGTGCCCGCCCCGACGTAGACCACACGGCCGCCGACCGAGAGGCGCGCGGCGATCTCGTCGATCGCGGCGGCCAACTCGTCCCCCGCACGTGCCACGGCATCCGCGACGCCGCTGTCCTCGGCGTGCAGCACGGTGACGAGCTCGCGCGTCGTACGCGACTCGAGCTCGGGCTGTTGCGTCAGCGCAGCGCTGATCGCCTCCCAGACTCGCGTCGAGTCGGGCGTCGCGAGCGACGTCATGTTCCCGCACGCCTCGTAGCCCCACGTCCAGAGATCGGTGACGCCTTCCTCGCGCGCCGCGTCGACGGCGCCGACGAGCTCGGGGATCTCGTCTGCGACGAGACCGAAGGAGGGCAGCCAGAGCTGCGACGCGACGCCGTGGCGCTCGCAGGTCTCGCGGAGCAGCCGAGCGAAGCGGCGGACGAACGGCCCGGCGGGCTCGTTCCAGTGCTTCCAGTAGGGATCGGTCGCGAAGGTCGTGAGGCCGGGAAGCGAAGCGACCATGTTCCAGTCCGAGATGCCGTGCGTTCCCTCCGTCGACGGCAAGAGGCAGACCGTGTTCCGTCCGCCGCACGCAGCGACGTGCGCCAGGACCTCGCGCAGGAAATCGACGACCGAGGACTCGCGGAACGCCTGCACCTCGGGCGTGAGCTCGCGGATCGGCGCGCCGAAGAGCTCTTCGCAGCGTGCGCACCGGCAGGTCCACCGATCCGGGTCGTCGATGCCGACGTGCGCCGGCACCATCCAGGCCGGCTCGTCCCAGAAGACGTCGTCGACGCCGCACTCGAGGACCCAGTCGGCCCACTCCTTCACGAACGCGCGGTAGGCCGGGCTGTTGAGGCACGCACCCGCGACGCGGCGGCCGTCGTCGAGAACCTGGCACTCCTCGGGGTGGAACGTGACCCACCTGCTCTCGGCTTCGCCACCGAAGGTCCGGCCGAGGCCCCACGGGGACGCCTGCACCGTGAGCCCGACCTCGTGCGAAGCCGCGACTATCTCGGCCATCGTCCCGCTGTAGTACGCGAAGTCGTTCTCCGAGAACGTGTGCAGCACTCCGGTGTAACCACGCGCGGCGAGGTCGGCCATGTCGCGTCGCACGTGTCGGACGATTCGGACGCCGAAGTACGAGCAGCCGGCCCTCTCGTCGTTGCGGCTACTGGTCAATACCACTCAGCCCTTCACCGCGCCGGCGGTAAGACCGAATGCGATCCGCCGCTGGACGAGCAGGAAGAAGATGATCACGGGGATCGCCGTCAGCGTCGACGCGGCCATCAGCCCGCCCCAGTCGACGTTCCGGCTCGTCCCCTGGAAGTACGAGAGCCAGACGGTCACCGTCTGCTTCGCCTGGTCGTTCAAGAGGATGCGCGCGAGGATGTACTCGTTCCAGCACGTGATGAACGCGAAGATCGACGTCGCCACGAGGCCCGGTGCGACGAGGGGCAACAGGATCCGCGTGAACGCGCCGATACGCGTACTGCCGTCGACCATCGCCGCCTCCTCGAGGTCGGCCGGGACGCCGAGGATGAACCCGCGCAGCGTCCAGACCGAGAACGGCAGGACGGCACTGATGTAGACGACGATCACACCGGTCAGCGTGTCGACCTGGTGGTAGCGGGCGAGGACGACGTACAGCGGGATGATCAGGCCGGCGCCGGGAAGCATCTGGATACCGATCATCAGCACGATGAAGAGCTTGCGGCCGGTGAAGCGGTACTTCGCGAGTGCCACAGCGGCGAGGAACGCGAGCACCATCGAGATCGCCACTGCGACGAGCACGATGATCAAGCTGTTCTTCACCGAGTCCCAGAAGAACGGCCGATGGAGCGCGTCCGTGAAATGCGACAGCGTCGGTCGCGCCGTCACGAACGTGGGATCCTGGCTGTTGATCTGGTCGTCGGGCTTGAAGGCGGTCGAGATCATCCAGAAGACCGGGAAGACGAGCAGGACGAAGAGGCCGATGCCGACGGTGTTCCAGCCGGCCCTCCGGAGCGCGCGCGGCTTCATGTCGGGGCCTCCGTCCGTACCATCTTCCGGACGTAGACGAAGCTCATGAGCGCGACGATGACGAGCATCACGAGCGAGATCGCCGCACCCTTGCCGTAGTCGGCCTTCTGAAAGCCCTCGGTGAAGAGGTACGTGGACATCAGGTAGTTGCCCGGATGGATGTGCGACGCGTTGATCAGCAGGTACGGCTGAACGAACACACCGAAGTCCCAGAGGATCGAAAGACTCGTCAGGATGAGCAGGATCGGCTGCAGGATCGGCAGCGTCACGTCACGGAAGACGCGCACCGGGCCGGCGCCGTCGATCTCGGCCGCTTCGACGAGCTCCGCCGGCACCTGGGACAGCGCGGCGTACAGCGAGATCGCGACGAACGGGACGGCGCCCCAGACGATCAAGAGCGTCACGAGCGTGAGCTGCGAAAACGTCGTCGCGTACCAGTCGTGCTGGAAATAGTCGCCGAAGTGCAGCTCCGTGAGGATCCAGTTCACGACGCCGTTCTGGTAGTTCGTCATCCAGTACCAGACCTGCACCGCGACGACCTGCGGCATCGCCCAGACGAGGACGAGCCCGGAGGTCAACCAGGATCCGCACCCAGCCGCTGACGCGAACGAGCAGGAGCGCAAGCGCCAGTCCGATCGCCATCGTCGCGGCCACGTTCACGGCCGAGAAGATGACCGTCCGAACAAGCGTGTGCCAGAAGACCTGGTCCTGGAGGATCGACGAGAAGTTGGCGAGCCCGACCCAGTGCCCCTTGTGCTGGATCAGCTCGAAAAGCTGGTAGCGCTGGAGCGAGAGCACGACGAGCCGGTAGATCGGGTACGCGAGCAGCCCCGCGAGCACCAGCACAACCGGCAGGATCAGGAGGTACGGCATCGCCGCGTCCAGCAGCCGTTCGCGAGATCGGCGACGCCGCCGAGGCTTCACTGCCTCGGCGGCGTACGCCATTCCGTCCGGGTGGGTCAACGAGGCCCTCTAGGAGCCGTTGAGCACCGAGGTGATGTTGTCGCTCGCCGAGGCCGCCGCCTGCTTCACGGTCAGCTTCCCCTTGAGGATCTGGGCGAGCATGTTGCGGAGGATGTTCCCGTTCTCGACGTCGACCCAGTGCTTCGCGGCCGGAACGAACCAGCTGCGTGCAGCCGCCCGCTCGTTGACGCTCGTGCCGAGGAGGTTTGTCGCGTTCGGGATGTTCCCCTTCTGCTGGAGCGAGCGCTCCGCGTCCGTGCTGGTGAAGTCCTTGATCCAGTCGGCGCCGAGTGCGACGTTCTTGCTCGGGGCCGGCACTGCGAGGTCGGAGCCGCCGAGGAAGCCCGGCATCGGCTGACCCTTGATGTGGCTCGGCATGACGAACTGAGCCGTCGATGCCTTGTAGGTGTTGCCGACGCAACAGCTGAACCAGCCGGGACCGATGATCGACGCCGCGCCACCCTGCGCGTAGACGTCGTACGGGGCGGGATGGTTCTCATCGGCCGTCTTCGAGGCCTTCGAGGTCGCCGCGAAGAAGTTCTTGTACGCGGTCAGGCCTGCGACGGACTTGGGCGAGTCGAGGCTGCCGACCCACTTGCCGCCCTGTGTTCTCGCGATCGACCCGCCGTAGTCGTACACGAAGCTCATCGCGAAGTACCAGTCTGTGCCTGCGATGTAGACGGGCGAGAAGCCCTTCTTGCCGTTCTTCGTCGCGAGCTTGCGCGCATACGCCGTGAACTGCGTGAGGCTCGAAGGGGCGCTCTTGATGCCTGCCTTGTTCCACAGGTCTGTCCGGTAGGTGACGACTCGCGAGCCCGCGTAGTACGGGACGCCGTATACCTTGCCGCCGAACTTGCCGGAGTCTGCGAGGCCCTTCAGCCACGAGCCGGAGTTCGCGAAGGTCGACTTCATCGACGTCAGGTCCGCGAACGCGCCTGCCGCCATGTACTTGACCATCTCCGTGTTGCCCATCTCGATCACGTCGGGCGTGTTGCCCCCGGCGAGCGTGGCGTCGTACTTCTGGAGGTGGTCGCCCCAGTTCTGGTACTGGACGTCGACCGTCCAGCCGGGGTGGTCCTTCTGGAACTGCTGGTTCGCTGCTGCTACGACGTCCGGCCAGCCGGACTGCGCATCGACCTGAAGCCAGACCGTCAGCTTGTTGGCCTGTGCCCTCTGCGGGCTAGCGCTCGCTGTCGCGGCAACGAGCCCGAGCAGCACGGCCAGCATCGCGGCCGCCGCGAGAACTCGGTGTCTCATGCATCTCTCCTCGAGCCGTCGACGCGCGACCTCGCAGCGGAATCATCCGTGTGGCCGGCGGGGATCTGCGCGCCGATTGGTATAGACCAGTTGGCCACGGCGCGACAATCGCACACGGACCGCTTGTGTCAAGAGCCCTACGGGGCGGGACGGGTGAGCTCGGTGACGATGCGGTAGCGATCGCCGCGGTAGACCGACTGGACGAACTCGACCGTTCGTCCGTCGTCGTCACGCGATGTCCGCTCGAAGAGGAACGCCGGCGAGTGCAGCGGGACACCGAGCGCCGTGGATTCTTCCTCGTCGGTCACCGTCGGCTCGATCGCCTGCGTCCCGCTCGCGATCGCGAGGCCGTAACGCCTGCGGAGAAGGTCGTAGAACGAGCCGTCGAGATCAGCCGGCACGAGACCGGGCACGAGGGTCGCCGGCAGGTGGAGCGTCTCGATCGCCATCGTCTCGCCGTCTGCGAGCCTGAGACGCTTGATCACCAGTATTTTTTCGGACGGGGAGACATGGAGCAGCCGCCCCAGCCGGGCCCCCGCGAGCTCGCTGGCGAGCGAGAGCGTCTTGCTGCCGGGGGTCATCCCGCGTCGGCGCATGTCCTCGCTGAACGAGGTCATCGTGAGCTCCTGGGCGATCTTCGGGTGCTGAACGTACGTGCCGCTACCCCGCCGACGCACGAGATAGCCCTCGCGGGCAAGGTCGTCGAGCGCCGCCCGGACCGTCAGCCGCGAGACGCCGAGGTCTGCGGAGAGCTGTCGTTCCGACGGGATGGCGTTGCCGACACCGAGCCGCTCGATCAGGTCGAGCACCTGCCGGCGCGTCGCGCTCTGCTTCGTGACTCGCTGTGGACCGGCCGCCGACACGGTTCGGCCACTATAGCCCGTTTTGAAAATTGGTCAATGCCATTGCGCCGACAGGGCCGGTCCGGTATAGATCCGACCTCGTGTCCGAGATCGTGCTCGCGAACGTGACGAAGTCGTATGCGGAGGACGTCGTCGCCGTCGACGACGTCTCGCTCGAGGTCGCCTCCGGCGAGTTCCTCGTCCTCGTAGGGCCGTCGGGCTGCGGCAAGTCGACGCTCCTGCGGATGATCGCCGGCCTCACCGAGGTGACGAGCGGGACGATCTTCATCGGCGAGCGCGACGTGACCGACCTTCCGCCCCGCTCGCGGGACATCGCCATGGTCTTCCAGAACTACGCGCTCTACCCGCACATGAGCGTGCGGGAGAACCTCGGCTACGGGCTGAAGGTGCGCCGGACCGACAAGCGCGAGATAGCGCGTCGCGTCGAGGAGGTGGCGAAGCTCCTCGGGCTCGACGAGCTGCTCGAACGGCGCCCCGGGGCGCTTTCGGGCGGACAGCGGCAGCGTGTCGCGATGGGTCGTGCGATCGTGCGCGAGCCGCAGGCGTTCCTGATGGACGAGCCCCTGTCGAACCTCGACGCGAAGCTCCGCGTCGGCATGCGCGCACAGCTGTCCTCGCTGCATGCACGGCTCGGGACGACGACGATCTACGTCACGCACGACCAGGTCGAGGCGATGACGCTCGGCCAGCGCGTCGCGGTGATGCGCGACGGGCGCGTCCTCCAGATGGATACCCCTCAGGTGTTGTACGCCTCGCCGGTCAACCTCTTCGTCGCGGCCTTCATCGGCTCGCCGTCCATGAACCTCGTCGAGGCCGACGTGGAGGCCGGAACGGTGTCGTTCGGCGGCTACCGGTTCGCAGCCCCACACGCGCCGGCCGACGGCAGGTACGTCGTCGGGCTCCGGCCCGAGGCGTTCGAGGACGCAGCGTTCGCCGACGCAGGATTGCCGCGGATCGACGTGCAGGTGCAGGTCGTCGAAGACCTCGGCGCAGACGCGCACGTCATCTTCCCCGTCGACGAGGCTCCCGTCGATGTGAGCGAGGTGCGCGAGGCTGCGGGCGACGACGTTCTCCTCCCATCCGACGGTGCGCTCTTCACCTCCCGCGTCGATCCACAGACGTCGGCCCGGGTCGGGCAGCCGCTATCACTCGCGGTCGATGCGAAACGGATTCACTTCTTCGATCGGGCAAGTGGCCTGCGGCTCGACGGCGCTGCTGCTCCTGCTCTCGTCGGCGCCTAGCGCCGCCGCGGCGCCGCAACCGGGCGGGATCATCGTCAGCGCCCTGGAGGGGCGCCCGAAGCCGTCGTTCCTCGAGCGGGTCCGGGCCGGTGAGATGGGCGGTGTCATTCTCGTCGGCCGCTGGACGCCGGGCGAGATGGCCGCTGCGACGCGCCAGCTCCATGCGGCAGGGTGCTCGATCGGCCGGCCGCTCCTCCTCATGGTCGACCAGGAGGGTGGCTACGCCCGACGGCTCACCTGGGCCCCGCCCGAGCACACCGCCGGCGAGCTCGGACGTCTCGGGCCGGCATCGACGCGCGCCGAGGCGATCGGCGCGGCACGCGCACTCCGCCGGGCAGGAATCGACATCGACCTGGCGCCCGTGACGGACACGCTGTCCCCGGGCGGCTTCCTCAGAAGCCGTTCGTTCGGCGGCGACGCGCGCCGCGTCGCTGCACTCGCATCGACGTTCGTGCGAGCGCTCCAGTCGCAGCGCGTGGCTGCGACCGTGAAGCACTTCCCCGGCCTCGGGACGGCGCGCCGAAGCACCGACGACTACAAGGTCTCGCTCGATGCAACGGAGCTAGCGCCCTTCCGTGCGGCCATCGACGCACACCCGAAGCTCGTGATGGTCTCGAACGCCTCGTATCCGGCGCTCGACGGCACGGGCGTCGCCGCCGTATTCTCGCGGCCGATCGTCACCGGGCTCCTCCGTGACTCGTTCGGCTTCGGGGGCGTCGTCGTGAGCGATGCGCTCGACGCGCCCGTTCCGTATGGGATGCCGCACGCGCCCGCTCGCGCGCTTGCGGCCGGCGTCGACCTCGTGCTCTACACGGGCTCCTCCAGCGCGCATGCTGCGTACGAGCAGCTCGCTGCAGACGCGAGGGCCGACGCGACGGTGCGTGCGAGCATCGCGCGCGCGTCGGCGCGCATCGCCGCACTCGAGCGCTGGCTGGGGAGAACGTGCTAAAGCCCGAGCCGCTCGAGCGTCGCGGCGTCCCGCCGCCAGCGCGGGCGGACCTTCACGACGAGCTCGAGGTAGACCTTCTGCCCGAGAATCGCCTCGATCTCGGGGCGCGCGCGCGTGCCGATCTCGCGCACCATCGCGCCGCCCTTGCCGACGAGGATCTGCTTCTGCGACTCCGTCTCGACGAGGATGTTCGCGCGCAGGACGTTTTCGTCGAGGTCATGCACCTCGACGGAGATCGAGTGCGGTACCTCGTCGCGGGTGAGCCAGAGCGCCTTCTCGCGGACGAGCTCGGCGATCTGCAGCTCGACCGGTAAATCGGTTCGCTGCTCCTGCGGAAAGTAGAGCGGCCCCTCTGGCAGCAGGCCCACGAGCTCCTCGCGCAACTCACGCACGCCGTCGCCGGTCTTCGCGCTGACCGGGTGGAGCGCGTGGAAGTCGCCGAGGTTCGCGGCGGCCTGCATCTGCGCGGCGATGTGGCCGGGCTTCAGACGGTCGACCTTGTTGAGCGCGATCACCACCGGGATCCCCGAGTGCGTAGACGCGCGAGGCGATGTAGCGGTCACCGGCACCGATCCGTTCGCGTGCCGAGAGGACGAACAAGACGCCTTCGACATCCTCGAACGCGCTGTCCACCGTCTGCTGCATGCGCTCGGTGAGCGTGTCGAGCGGTTTCTGGAAACCGGGCAGATCGGCGAGCACGAGCTGGAAGTCCTCGCCGTTCGCAATCCCGAAGATGCGTTGTCGCGTCGTCTGCGGCTTGTCCGAGACGATCGCCACCTTGCCGCCGCAGAGCGCATTCACGAGCGTCGACTTCCCGACGTTGGGCCGTCCCGCGACTGCGACGAAGCCGGATCTCACGGCAGGTTCCAGGTGTCGGGGAGGAGCCGCGAGGCCGGCGCGTAATCGGCGATCGAGCCGTCGTCTCGGCGGAAGTAAACGCGCTCGACCTTCCACTCGTGCAGCCACTGCCGGCAGCCGCCGCACGGCGACGCCGTGATGCCGACTGCGTCGATGTCCCCCGGCCGGACACCCTCCGAGGCCGCCTTCGAGATCGCGGTGCGCTCGGCGCAGACGCCGAGCGGATACGCCGCGTTCTCCACGTTCACGCCTTCGTAGACCCGGCCGTCCTTGAGCAGGAGCACGGCGCCCACCAGATAATTCGAGTACGGCGCGTAGGCGTGCTTCGACGCCGACTCCGCGCGCTCGACGAGCTCCTGACCGTTCACGAGAGCAGCTGGAAGACGACGAGGGTCACGAGCGCTCCGAGCACGCCGCCGTACAGGGTCTCGAGGGCCGAGTGGACGCCGGCCTCGACGCGCGTCTGCGCCACGAGCAGCGCCATGATGAAGGTGATCGACGAGATGAGGAACCGGTGGTCGTCGTTGATGACGTACGTCGCCGCCATCCAGCCGGCGAACGCGAGGGCCGCGTGGCCCGAGGGAAGACCACCGCGAAGCGGCGTGCCGCGCCCCGTCCACGCCTTCGTCGCGATCACGATGAGGAAGACGAGCACGAAAGCGGCGAGCGTGATCTCCGCGGGCGCGTCGCGGACGCGGTCGAGGAGCTTCGCCGTCCGGTGTGCGGCCGCGTGCGCGAACACGAGGTACCCGACGGCGATCGCTGTGACCGACGCTATGAGGACCGCGCCGGCGGCAACGTCCTTCGCGAGCTTCGCGTTCGGGTCGAACGACGTCGTCGAGACGTCGATCGCGCCCTCGATCGCGGAGTTGAGCATCTCGGCGACGAGCACGAATGCGATCGACAGGAGCAGCGCGATCAGCTCCATCCGCTCGACACCGAGGGCGGCGGCGGCCGCGACCACGACGATCGCGATTGCGAAGTGGATGCGCAGGTTTCGCTGCGTGCGTAGGACGTGGATGATCCCCTCGAAGGCGAAGTTGAAGCTGTCGAGGATCGACGGCGCGCGCCCCGGTGCCGGCGGCGGTGACGCCAGCCGACGCTCGCCCTCGTCTCGCCGCGGCGGCGTCGTGATGCTCATCCCCGCTCCGGCGCCGGCAAAGCCGGCGCCTGCGCTCCTTGTTCGCCTCCGTCGAGCCTACGGCGACTGTGTAGCGCCTCTCGTGCTTCCATCTCGGCGCCGTGGTCGTAGCCGACGAGGTGCAGCACGGCGTGCACGAGGGGTGCGCGCCAGTCGTCGCCGACGACCTGCGGGCACATGACGACGTCTCCGAGCTGCCGCGGGAGGCCGTCGGGAATCTCGTCGAGGGCGTCGATCGGGAACGCCAACGCGTCTGTCGCCTCGTCGATCCCCAGATGCTCCTGCTTCAGCGCCCGGCTCTCATCGGGGCCGACGAACACCAGCCCGAGCTCGCCGTCGTCGATCCCCTCATCTCCGAGCACTATCCGCGCGAGCTCGCACGCGCCGTGCTCGTCGACCTCGACGCCTGACCGGTTATGCACCTCGATCTCGATCACCTACGGCGTTCCGTCCCGGTCTCCTCCGAGTGCCGCTTGTACGCCTCGACGATTCGCTGCACGAGCTTGTGCCGCACGACGTCTTGGTGCCCGAACTGGACGAACTGAATGCCGTCGATCGCACCGAGGATGCCCTGCACCTGGATCAGACCGGACGCCTGCTCCCGCGGGAGGTCGATCTGCGTCACGTCGCCGGTCACGACCATCTTCGAGCCGAAGCCGAGGCGAGTGAGGAACATCTGCATCTGCTCGGGCGAGGTGTTCTGTGCCTCGTCGAGGATCACGAAGCTGTCGTTCAGGGTGCGCCCGCGCATGAACGCGAGCGGGGCGACCTCGATCGTCCCGCGCTCGATGTACGTGTTGAGCTTCTCGGGATCCATCGTGTCGTAGAGCGCGTCGAAGAGCGGCCGCATATACGGGTCGACCTTGGCGAGCACGTCGCCCGGCAGGAAGCCGAGCCGCTCTCCCGCCTCGACTGCCGGTCGGGTGAGGATGATCCGGCCGACCTGCCGGTCGGACAGCGCTGCTACTGCGAGCGCGATCGCGAGGTACGTCTTCCCGGTGCCGGCCGGGCCGATCCCGAATGTGACGGTGCACTTGCGGATTGCGTCGACGTAGTGCTTCTGCGTCACGGTCTTCGGCGTGATGCGCTTGCCACGATGGGACCAGACGACGTCCTCGAAGATCTCTCGGACGTCCTCGGCCTCGTCGATCGCATTCAGGATCGTGTCGACCGTTCCGGCCCCGATCTCCTGGCCGCCTTCGACGAGGTCGACGAGTTCCTCGAGGACGGCCTTCGCCTCGACGACCTTCGCGTCGTCACCCTCGAGTGTCAGGCGGTTGCCGCGGAGATTGATGGCGCAACCGAGCCGCTCGCGGAGCGCGCCGAGAACGCCGTCGCCGATCCCTGCAAGCTCCGCCGCGACCTCGTTCGGGACGTCGAGTGTCTCCTGCACCTTCTCAGTGTAGGCGGCGCCGAAGCGCGATCCCGTTCAGGATCTCACGCACGATCCGGTCCGCCACGAGTGCAGTGACGTCCGCCGAGCCGACCATCGTCGGGATCACCTCGACGACGTCCGCGCCCACGAGATCGAGGCGCCGCGCCACCTCGCGCACTGCGCGGAGCAACTCGGCGCTCGTCATCCCACCCGGCTCGGGCGTGCCGGTGCCCGGGGCGAATGCAGGGTCGAGGACGTCGACGTCGACCGTGAGGAAGACCGGGCCGTCGCCGACGATCCCGACTGTCTCGTCGACGATCGCATCGATGCCGCGGTCGCGCACGTCGTGCATGAAGAGTGCTGTGATTCCGTGCTCGCGCTGCCAGGCGAACTCGGGCTCTCCGGGCCAGTAGCCGCGCAGGCCGATCTGCACGTAGCGCTTTGGGTCGACGACACCGTCGCGAACGAGTCGGTACATCGGTGTGCCGTGCGAGACCTCGACGCCGAACACCTGTGTGGCCGTGTCGGTGTGCGTATCGAAGTGGACGAGGCCGACGGGTCCGCCGCGTGCGCACGCGCGAACATCCGGCTCGGCAATCGAGTGGTCGCCGCCGAGGATGATCGGCAGAACGCCCGCGTCGACGACCTCACGCACCGTCCGCTCGATCGCCTCGTGCGTGCGCGCCGCGTCCGCGGGCAGCACCGGTGCGTCGCCGTAATCGACGATCCTCAGCTCCGCGAACGCGTCGACACCGGTCTCGAGGTGCGGGCCTGGGGGACAACTTGCGGCGCGAATGGCACGCGGCCCGAACCTCGCCCCCGGACGGTCGGAGACGAGATCATCGGTCGGCGCACCGACGATCGCGACGTCGAAGCCGCCGAGGAGCGCGGGAGCCTGTGTGAGAGGCGCACCCCCGTAGCTCAGCGGACCGGCGAAGTCTGGTTTCTCCCCGTGCTGCCGCCAGCGCTCGAGCGGATCGATCACGGCGCGATCCTCGCATCCTCGAGGCGTGCGTGCACGAGCGCCTCGGCCGCGCGCGCGCTGGGGTCGTGCCCGGTGACGGCGCTGAGGAATGACGTCTTGTCGAGCGCATCGAGCTGGAGTGCGGTCCGCGCGGTGACCGTCGAGGTTCGCGGCAGGTCGCGAAGCAGCGCGATTTCCCCGAAGCAATCGCCGCGGCCGAGCCGGGCGACGACCTCTCCGCGCTTCGAGACGTCCGCCTCGCCGTCGGCGATGACGTAGAAGAAGTCGCCGGCGGCTCCCTCGTGGATGACGACACCGCCGGCCGGCGCGACGACCGGCCGCGCGGCACGCGCGAGCGCCTCGAGCTCCGGGGCGCGCAGAGGCGCGAAGAGCGGCAGCCTCCGGAGGCGGGCGATCTCTACGACCGGCAACGCGGCGTCGTCTGCCCGGAGGAGCGCGCGCAGGACGACGAGGGCGGCGAGCGGCAGGAGGACGGCGAAGCACGCGAAGGCGCCGCGCCCGCCAAGGAGCGCGACGAATGCGGACGTCGCGATCGACCCGATTGCGAGGCCGGCCATCGAGGCTCCCTCGAGCAGCCCGAAGACCCGGGCGAGCGCTTCCGGCGGTGCGATGCGTTGCAGCAGCGTCCGTCCCGCGACGTCGACGACGATCCGGCCCACCCCGGCGAGCGCGAGGAACGCGAACGCTGGCGCCGTCGAGGGCGCGAGCGCGATCCCGCCGAGTGCAAGAGACCAGGCAACAAGTCCCGCGATGAGTGCGGGCGCGAGGCGCCGGCGCCCGACGAGCGCCGCAGTCGCAACCACCCCAATGACGCCTCCGGCTCCGAATGCGGCGTTCAAGTATCCGGCGACCGACCCGTCGTGATGCAGCAGGCCGACGGCGAGCACGACGTAGAGGACGTCGAGCGCGCCGATCGCGAGCGACTCGATGCCGAGGAGCCAGACGAGCGCGCGCGGCCCGGGCTCGCGGGCGACGGTTTCCAGCGCGCCGCGCGTCTCTTCGAGTGCGGGGCCGCCGCCTACGGCCGGCGGCCCCGCGACGGGACCGACGAGGACTGCGGAGCACGCGGCGACCGCCGCCATCACGGCGAACACCGTCCCGGCGCTCCCCACGGCGAGCAGGATCCCCGCAAGCGCGGGAGCCGCGAGCATGCTCACGCTCTCGATCCAGCCCGAGACGACGTTGGCCGCCGTCAACTCCTCCGGTGTGCGCGCGAGCGCAGGCATCAGCACTGCCTGCGCAGGGCGCGTGATCGTCACGGCGGTCGCGGCGAGCGCCGCGCAGGCATAGGCAGCGAGCGGTGGGCCGTCGGCGAGCAGCACGACGGCGGTCGCTGCC
This sequence comes from uncultured Actinomycetes bacterium, assembly GCA_963794045.1. Lineage (GTDB taxonomy): Bacteria > Actinomycetota > Thermoleophilia > Gaiellales > Gaiellaceae > Palsa-739. The sequence continues at coordinate 57,503 of CAWCCJ010000002.1, read as the reverse complement.
ATCGCCGACGCCTGTGCGACGTAGCCGGCTGCGAGGACGCGCGTCGGAGCCCTCCGGTCGGCGAGCGACGCGGCAACAGGCGCGAAGAGCGCGGCGGGAATGAGCTGTGCCGCCGCCACGACTCCCGCCGTGGTTGCTCCCCCATGGTCGTACGCGTAGACCAGCATCGCGATCCAGACGCCCCACTCCGCCGCGTTGAAGCCGGCGAACGCGAGCTCCAAGCGGAGCAACTCCCGGTTTCTGCGCAAGCCCGGTGAGGACGCGGACGATCACCGCGCGCGGCGCAGCCGCTGCCCCGCCGATCGCCGAAGCTCGGCGTCCAGACGCGGGAATCGCTCGAGCAGCGCGCTGAGGTCGTCCGGTTGGATGACTCTCAGCTTCGAATCGTCTCTTGCGATCACGGTTGCCGCGCGTGCGTGCGCGAAGCCCGCGCCCCACTCGAGCGCGGCGATCTCGCCGAAGTGCTCGCCTCGGCGCATCGTCGAGACGACGTCCTCCCCGACCCGGACGTCGACGGTCCCGTCGACGACGACGAAGAGCTCACGCGAGGTCGACCACTGCTCGACGATCGTCTCGCCGGCGCTCACCGAAACGGTGCGCGATGCCGAATCGAGCGCGACCGTCTCTGCTGCGTCGAGGCGCGCGAAGAGCGGCACTGCCGCGGGCAAGTCGCGGTCGCGGGCGTAGCCCTCGCCGACGTCGAGCGGCTCGGCGTGCGCGAGGAAGTCGAGGACGCTGTCGACATCCTCTTTGCGCGACGCATGACCGAGGATGCAGAGCCGCAGCGCAGGCACGCCGTCCACACGCGTCGACGAGATCAAGCCGAGGCCGCTCTTTTCCAGGGCCGCGACGAGGCCGTCGACGTCGGCGCCGTCAGCTCGGCGGAAGCACACGATGCCGAGTGACGGCGGAGCCGCAAGCTCGAAGGCCTCGCTTTCCTCGACCCGCTCGAAGGCATGCGCGGCGAGGTCGAGCGAACGATCGATCGCCGTCCGGAATGCACCGAGCCCGAACGTGCGCAATGAGAGCCAGAGCTTGAACGCCCGCGAGCTGCGCGTGAGCTGAAGGCCGTAATCCGCGAAATTGACGAAACCGTCCTCGGCCTGCGCGTCGCGGAGGTAGTCCGATGTGATCTCGAACGCGCGCCGGAGAGCGCGGCTGTCGCGGACGAGCAGGCAACCGCATTCGTAGGGCTGGTAGAGCCACTTGTGCGGGTCGAGCGCTATCGAGTCGGCGAGCTCGAGCCCCGCGAGCGCGTGGCGTCCGCGTTCGGTGAGCGACGGCGAATCCCCCATACGCCGCGTCCACGTGCAGCCACAGGTCACGCTGGGCGCAGAGTGCAGCGAGATCGACAAGCGGGTCGATCGCGCCGGTGCTCGTCGCTCCCGCGTTCGCGACCACGAGGAACGGAAGCCTGCCCGCGCGCGTGTCCGCGCCGACCGCGGCAGCGAGTGCCGACGGCTCCAGCCGCTGACGCTCGTCGACGGGCAGCACGCGCACCTGGTCGGGGCGGAAGCCGAGAACCCTCGCACCACGCGCCACGGACGAATGCGCCTGGTCGGAGGCGTAGATGACGAGGTCGTCGCGCATCGGCCCGACGCGAGCCTCGCGCGCGCACGCGATCGCACTCAGGTTGGCGGCAGACCCGCCGGTGAGGAGTGTGCCGCTCGCGGTCGGCGGAAACCCGACCCACGCCGCGAACCAGGCGATGATCTCGAGCTCGAGCTGCGTCGGCCCGGAGCCCTCCTGCCAGGAGCCTGCGTAGACGTTCGCAGCACTCGCGACGAAGTCACCGAGCGCTCCCGGCCACGTGCCGGCAAAGGGGACGTACGCGAAGAACCCGGGGTGCGCCCCGTTGCTCGAGAAAGGAAGGACGTCGTCGATGAGCGTTGCGAGCACCTCGTCGAACGGCTCGGGCTCCTCCGGCGGCGGGCCTTGCAACCGGCTGCGCAACTCGGACGGTGCCGCCCCTCGAAGCGGCGGCCTGCCACGCGAGAGCCAGTCGACCAGCGCGTCGACTGTGCGGTATCCGAGCGCGCGCATCTGGTCGCGCTCGAGGTGCAGCGGGTCCTCTGGGACGCCCTCGATCCCGCGTAGGCTACGACGCCGCGAGCGCCTCGGCCACTGCTTGGCGCATGCCCTGGGGCCGGACGGCGAAGTCGCGGAGCGCGGCGCCGTCGCGGACGTCGGTGTCGTGCCGGAGGCTCTCGACCAGGTTGACCGCGAGCCGGGCACGCTCCGGGATGAACCGCGTGAGCAGGTCGGGAAGCTGCGAGATGCCGAATGGCGGCTCCGGAACGGGCACGGTGAGCTGTGTCGTCGGCCGGCCGAGCTGACCCGCGACCTCGTCGACGAGGTCGCGGTAGCGAACCTTGTCGGCGCCGCCGATCTCGTAGACGGCGTCGTCCTCGACGGGAACGTCGAGCGCCGCAACGAGGTACTCGACGACGTCGTCGAGCGCGATCGGCTGAGCGGCGTGCTCGAGCCAGTCCGGGGCAACCGGGCTCGCGAGACGCTCGACGAGCGTCTTCACGAGCTCGAACGAGGCGCTGCCCGCCCCGATGACGATCGACGCGCGCAGCTCGATCGTCGGCACGCCGCTCGCGCGGAGGATCTCGCCGACCTCGCGACGGCTGCGCATGTGCGGAGACAGCTTTTCCTCGTGCGCGATGCCGCCGAGGTACACGATGCGCTCGAGTCCGCGCTCGCGCGCGGCAGCCGCGAACTCCCGCGCTCCCCGCCGCTCCTGCTCCTCGAAGCCGCCGGCGATGCCGAGGGAATGGACGAGGAAGTACGCCGTTTCGACGCCTTCGAGTGCTCGGCGCATGGCGGCACGGTCGGCGACGTCGCCGTCGTTACTCGTCAACGGGCGTACGGTGTGCCCCCGCCGCGCGAGCTCTTCGGCGAGGTGAGAGCCGACGTGACCGGTCGCGCCGGCGACGGCGATCAGTCTTTTGTCCATGTTTTGTCGCTCTCGCCTGGAACAGGCTTCAAACGTCCCGGACGGCGAGCCCGAGGAGGACGCCGAAGAAGGCGTGACCTGACGGTGGCGGAGGCAAAAGCACGCGGGCTCGTGAAGATCGGCGGCCAGGTGCCGTCCTTGACCTTGGGATGAAACCGGTCGATGACCGCGACGCCCGGCCAGAGCAGGGTGTTCTCGACGATCGCCGCAGTGGCGCCTGCCTTCACGCCCCGCCCGCCGAGCCGCTCGAAGAGATAGCCGAAGGTCGCTCCGCCGGCCGCGTGCGTCGCCAGGTCCGCGAGCCACTCGTACCGTCCGCGCGTGATGAACGGACCGAGTAGCTCGGCGTCGGAGTACGGCGTGCCGAAGGTCCGCTTCAAGACCGGATCGCATGCCTGCCAGACGGCGGCGGCGAGCGCGCCGGCGAGCAGGCCTCTCAGGCGCACCGGGACTTGCTCACGCGAGCTTCTCGCGGACGATCTGGCTGACGACGGAGCCGTCGGCTCGGCCGGCGATCTGCGGCATGACGTCTGCCATCACACGACCGAGGTCGGCCATGCTCGTCGCGCCGACCTCCGCGATCGCGTCGTCGACGATCTCCTCGATCTCGTCCTCGCCGAGCGGCTCGGGCATGAACTCCTTAAGGATCTCGAGCTCGCGCTCCTCGGCTTCGGCCTGCGCCTCGCGCCCGCCGGCGCGGAACGCCTCTGCCGCCTCGAGACGGCGCTTCCGCTCGCGCTGCAGCACCTGGAGCTCCTCGTCCTCCGAGAGCGGTCGCATCAGCTCCTTCTCGGAGTTCTTGAGCGCGTTCCAGGATCAGGCGTAGCGCGTCGCGACGCTCGGCATCGCGTGCGCGCATCGCCTCCTTGACCTCGTCTTCGATCTCCTCGATCCTGCTCACGCCATCCTCCCGATCCCGCGCCCGCCGAGGATGTGCCAGTGCAGATGGAAGACCGTCTGCCCCGCGCCCTCGCCCGCGTTGACGACGACACGGTAATCGGTCAGGCCCTCGCGCGCTGCGACGTCGGCGATGAAGTCGAGCATGCGCTTGGCCTCTTCCGGCGGGAACGCCCCGATCTCGCGGAAGCTCGGGATGTGCCGCTCCGGAATGACGAGCAGGTGTGTGGGAGCCTGCGGGTTGATGTCGCGGATCGCGGCGAACCCGTCGGCCGTAGCGACGTGCTCTCCCTCGGCTAGAGCGTGCAGAACAGGCAGTCGTCGGTCAGGCGGCAATGATCCCTCTGCGAGACGCCCTGCGCGCGCAGCGGACAAGGCGCCGACTGGGATCTCGCGGGGACGAGCCACGGCGAGTAGTCGTCGCCGTAGCCGCGGCCCGGCGCGATCGACGAGGACGTCGTCGTCGCTCCCGAGCTTCGTCCGCCAGCGCGCGACGCACGCTCGTGCGACGCTGCGCGCAGACGGGCGCCGCGCTCCTTCTTCTCCGCGCCGGGACGGGGTCGTCTTGCGCGGTGATCGTTCCAGGTCGCGGCGAATAGGGGAAGACGTGGATCTTGTCAGGCCGGCGGCGCGCACGGTTGCGAGCGTGTTCTCGAACGCGGCTCGTCCTCGGCGGGGAAGCCGACGATGACGTCGCTCGTCAGATTGAACTCGCTCCTGCAACGGCGCGAGCCGGCGGAGGTACGTCGCGACGGTGTAGCGGCGACCCATTGCACGGAGGACGCCGTCGTCGCCCGACTGCAGCGGCACGTGCAGGTGGCGGCGGACGTTCGGCGTCTCGCGCAGCGCGCGCGACGAGCTCGTCGTTGACGTGGTTGATCTCGATCGACGACAGGCGCAGGCGCTCGAGACCCTGCGTCGCCCCCGCCTCGCGCACGAGCCGCGGCAGGTCGTACCCGGCGACGCGGTCGCGGTAGCAGCCGAGGTTGATGCCTGTGAGGACGACCTCGCGATGCCCCTGCTCGACGCGGCGCCGGATCTCGCCGAGCACTGCGTCGGCGGAACGGCTGCGCGAAGAGCCGCGAACGAGCGGGATGACGCAGAAGTTGCACGAGAACGAGCAGCCGTCCTGCACCTTCACGAATGCGCGGACGCGGTCGAGTCGCGCATCCGCCTGCACGCAGCCGATCGCGCCGACGTCGCCAGCGACGAACGACGGCGTCTCCTCGCTTCGCCGCGCGACGACGACGACGTTCTCGGGCAGTCCGGCGAACGCGTCGGCCGGCGAGGTTCGCGCCGCAGCCCGTGACGTACACGCGCCGGTGCGTGCGCGCCGCGCGCGCGGCCTCCTTGCGCGACTTCGAGACCGCCTCGTGCGTGACGCAGCAGGTGTTGACGACCGCGACGTCGGCGTCGCCGTCGCGCTCGACGTGGCCGTCGGCGAGCAGCCGCTCGCGCACCTCGTGCGCGTCGACGTGCGAGACCTTGCAGCCGAGGAAGCGAACGGAGAAGCTCGCCACGCCGGGGATGCTAAGCAGGTTCGAGCAGGTCCGCAGCCCAGCCGTCGCCGTCGCGCCGGTCGACGCGGCGCCAGCCGTCGACGCTGCGGCTCGTCGCGCTCGAGGTAGCCGGAGGTGACGACGCGCCGCACGTCGAGCCGCGGCAGGAGTCGCTCGACGACGTCGAGCGCGACGTTCGCGACGCGCGACGTCCGTCGCGGGCAGCTCGTCGGCGAGCGCGTCGGCTCGGCGCGCGCGTCGACCTCGACGCCGTTCACGCGCGCGTTCGTCGCGCGTCGCCTCGACCGCGGCCTCGTCGAGGTCGACCGCCGACGACCGGCGCGAAGCCGAGCTTCGCCGCGGCGATCGAGAGCACGCCGGAGCCGCAGCCGACGTCGAGCAGGCTAGCCGGCTCGAGCTCCTGCAGCAGCTCGAGGCGTCAGCCGCGTCGTCGGATGCGCGCCCGTGCCGAACGCGCGGCCGGGATCGATGACGATCGCCTCGGCGCCGCGCCGGGCGGCTCCTCCCACGGCGGCCCGACCCAGAAGCGGCCGACCTCGCACGCCGTGGTGGAACTCGCGCCACGCGTCCTCCCACCCTCCGGCGACGTCGACTCGACCTCGAAGCGACGTCGAAGCCGATCGGCGGCTCGTCGGCGTAGACGGCGAACGCCGCCGTCCAGCTCCTCGACGCCGTCCGGGAAGATGTCGAGCAGCAGGCGCGAGCTCGGCCTCGCCGCCGGCGACGACAGACCGCGTCTCAGCGGAACGCGCTCTTCAGCTTCTCGAAGAAGCCCTCGTCGGCCTTGTACGTGCTCTCGTCGGCGTGCGAGTCGAACTCCTCGAGCAGGCGCCGCTGCTCGTCGTTCAGGTGGCGCGGCACGACGACGTTGACGAGCACGCGCTGGTCGCCGCGGCCGAAGCCCTGGAGCACCGGCATGCCCGCGCCCGCGCAGCACGACGATCTCGCCCGGCTGGGTGCCCGGCTGCGAACTCGAGCTCGTGGTCGCCCTCGAGCGTCGGGATCGTCACGGTCGCGCCGAGCGCCGCCTGCGTCATCGTCAGGTCGACCGTCGAGAAGATGTCGTTCCCCTCGCGCACGAAGCGCGGGTCGGGGCGCACGTGCACCTGGACGTAGACGTCGCCGGCGCGCGCGCCGAGCACGCCCGCGTGCCCCTCGCCGCTCAGGCGGATGCGCTGGCCGTCGTGGATGCCCGGCGGGATCGTCGACCTCGAGCCGTGCGCTCCTCGAGCACGCGGCCGCGCGCCGTCGCACACGCGTGCACGGCGTCTCGATCTTGCGGCCGGAGCCGCCGCAGGTCGGGCACGTCTGCGTCCGGACGAACTCGCCGAAGACGCTGCGCGACACCTGCTGCAGCCGCCCGGCGCCGCCGCAGGTCGGGCACGTGCGTCACCTCGCTGCCCGGCTCGGCGCCGTCGCCGCCGCAGTGCGCGCACGTCGACCGCGACCTCGAACGGGACCTCGCGCGTCGCGCCCGTCGCCGCCTCGACGAGCTCGATCTCGACGGTCGCGGCGAGGTCGGCGCCGCGCGAGCGCGATGCGCGCCCGCCGAGCAGGTCGTCGCCGAAGAAGGCCGAGAAGAGGTCGGAGAGGCTGCCGAAGTCGAAGTGGCCGGGCTGGAAGCCGCCGCTGCGAAGGCCCGCGTGGCCGTAGCGGTCGTAGAGCTCGCGCGTCTCGGACTTCGAGAGCACCTCGTACGCCTCGACGACCTCGCGGAACCGCTCCTCCGCGTCGGGCGCGTCGGAGACGTCGGGGTGCAGCTCGCGCGCGAGCCCGCGGAACGCCTTCTTGATCTCCGCCTCGCTCGCGTCGCGCGCGACGCCGAGGAGCTCGTAGTAGTCGCGCTCGGCCGTTGCCATCGTGCGGCTTGAGCGCTAGCGCTCGTCGTAGACCGACTCGACGAAGCGCGAGAGCTCGGATGCGGCGGAGCGGACGGCACCGAGCGCCTTCTCGTAGTCCATGCGCACCGGCCCGACGAGGCTGACGGCGCCGAGCGCACGGTGGACGAGCCCGTAGCAGGCGCCGACGAGCGCGATCTCGCGTGAGCGCCGGATGCTCGAGCTCGTGGCCGACGCGCACGAACGGCCGCCGCGGCTCGAGCGACGACTCGCCGAGCACCTCGAGCAGCGCGGCGCGCTTCTCGACGAGCTCGAACAGGCTGCGGTAGGCCTCGAGCTCCTCGCTCCGCACCTCGCCGAGCAGGTCGGCGGCGCCGCCGACGTAGAGGCGCTGCTCGGCGGAGACGAGCTCGGTGAACGCCGGCCGCAGAGCGGCGAGGAACGCGCGCTCGCGCAGGCCAGAGCCCGGGTCGTCGAAGCGGCGGCGCAGCAGCGCCGTGCCGAGCTGGAGGCCCGACGACCGTCTCGTTCAGGTACTCGCCCGCCCACTGCGCGAGCCCGGAGTCGACCGGCTGCGTCGAAGTGGAAGCGTCCGCTTCGTGACGCCGCCTGCCGACGTGATGACGACGACCATCACGAGCTCGGGCTGCAGGAGCAGCACCTCGACGTGCACGACTGTCGTCGCCTCGAGCGGCGGCGCCGACACGAGCGCGAGCAGGCGCGTGACCTGCGAGAGCATCTCCGTCGTCGCCTGCAGCGCCGACTCGACCTCCGTGCGGGTCGAGTGTGCAGATCGAGCGGGAACTCGGCGGGACGCGACTCCGGGCGACGCAAGAGCTCGTCCGCGTAGTACGCGGTAGCCGCCCTCTGTCGGGACGCGTCCTGCCGAGGTGTGCGGATGCGTCAGAAGGCCGAGCGACTCGAGCTCGGCGAGCTCCGCGCGCACAGTGGAGGGGCCGGCAGAGATGACGCCCTTGTCGACGATCGTCTTCGAGCCGACGGGCTGTCCGCTCGCGACGAACTCCTCGACGAGCCGGCGCAGGATCTCCTGCTGACGCTGCGTGAGCTGCACCTGTAGCGGCATTTGCAGGGAATTTTAACCGCCGTGGCGGCGTGCAGCGCGCAGCGCCGCCGTCAGGCGAGCAGCTCCGCCGTGACCGCCCCGCCGAGGTAGCGGCCGCGCTCGGTCAGGGCGAGGGTCGCATCGGTGCGCTCGGCGAGCCCGAGGCCTTCGACGCGGGCAAGCCCAGCCGGATCGAGCGCCTGCCCGACGCCCGCAAGCGGCAGCGGCTCATCGAGGCGGAGCCCGAGCATCACGCGCTCACGCGCGCGGATGTCGTCGTCGAGCTCCTCGTAGTCCCGCGCCGGGCTCTCGTCCGAGGCGAGCGCAGCGAGATAGCGCCCGAGTTGCGGCCTGTTCCGCCAGCGCCTGTTCTCGATTGTGCTGACCGCGCCGATCCCGAGCCCGAGGTAGTCGTGGCCGAGCCAGTAGCCGAGGTTGTGCCGCGAGCGCAAATCGCGTCGGTCGTCGACCCGGCAGAAGTTGGCCGTCTCGTACCAGCGGTAGCCCGCCTCGGTCAGCGGTGGCGACAACGCGCTCGAAGTAGTCCTCCAGCGCATCGGCCTGGCGCACGAGCTCGGCTCCCCAGGCGTGGGTGAAGCGCGTTCCCGGCTTCGCCTCGAGCTCGTAGCAGGAGAGGTGCTCCGGCCCGAGCGCGAGCGCTTCGCCGAGATCGGCTTCGAGATCGGCGGTGCTCTGGCCCGGGATCCCGTAGATGAGATCCAGCGAGATGTTGTCAAATCCGGCATCACGAAGATGATGCACCGCACGCCGGACGTCGTCAGGACCGGCAACGCGCTCGAGCGTCTCGAGCAGAGCGCGGCTGAAAAGTCTGCGCGCCGAGCGAGACGCGCGTCACACCTGCACGCCGAAGCGCCGTCGCGAGCTCCGACGTCACCGTCTCCGGATTCGCCTCGACGGTTACCTCGTCCGCGACCGGGAGGGCTTCGAGCAGCCGCACGAGCTCGGGCAGCGCAGTGAACGTCGGCGTCCCGCCGCCGAGAAAGATCGTGTCGAGCTCGGTACCGAGGTACGGCCGCTCGAGCTCGAGCTCCCGGATGACCGCATCGACGTAGGCGCGGTGCTGACCGCTGCGACCGACGACGGTGACGAAATCGCAGTAGCCGCACCGGTGGGCACAGAACGGCAGGTGGACGTAGAGATGACGCGCCTCGCCGGTGCTCATGCGTCCAGCCTCCGCGGGCGCGCCACGAGCTCGCCGTTGCAGTTGGGGCAGACGTAGTCCATCGTCTCGCCGCAGGCGCGGCAGAACGTGCACTCGAAGGAGCAGATGACCGCGTCCGCGTCGTGTGCCAGTGCGGTACCGCAGCGCTCGCACGCAGTGCGCATCTCGAGCGCCATCAGCCGGCACCGTCGTACAGCGTGGCCGTCCGGTCAACGGTCGCCGGCCCGAGGCTCACACCGTACGAGCCCACCCCCTCGAGCACGGTCGCGCGAGCCGCATCCCTTGCGACCATGAGAGCGTCCGCGGTGATGCAGGCTTCGACGAAGAGCAGCACGGTGTCGCCGAGAGCCTCGTCGCCCTTCCAGAGCTGCTCGACGGTCGCAGCGACACTCCGAATCTCGGGCTTCTCGGCGAGCAGCACCCCGAAGCGCTCGGCCGCCCTCGGCTCGGGCGCGAACGGCGCATACGTGAGCCGGTAGTCGAGCGGGTCGGCCCCGGCGGAGGTCTGCTCCCACAGCACCGTTGCGAATGAGCGAAGGGCACCGACCTCCGACACCGGGAAGATGTCGATCCACGTTGGCTCGCTCGTGTCGAGCCGTGGCAGCTCCAGGCCATGCTCGAGGGCCCGCATGTCGCCCGCCGCCCAGTCTTCGTCGTCGACACCGAGCACGAGGTGATGGTCGTAGAGCGGCCCGTCCCCTCCGGCTTGCTCGTGACGGACCCAGACGGCGAGCTCGATGCGCGACTGCCCCTCGAGGAACGAGCGGATCTCCTCGATGTTCTCCGGCGGCAGCTCGAACGCCGGCGCATCGAGCCCCTCGCGCATCAGCTCCGCTGCCCTTGGCCGATGTTCAGCACGGCGAGGAATGCCTCCTGCGGCACCTCGACCGCGCCGACCTGCTTCATGCGCTTCTTGCCCTTCTTCTGATTCTCGAGCAGCTTGCGCTTCCGGGAGATGTCACCGCCGTAGCACTTCGCGAGCACGTCCTTGCGGCGCGCCTTCACCGTCTCGCGGGCTATGACGCGCGAGCCGATCGCCGCCTGGATCGGCACGTCGAACATCTGTCGGGGGATCTCCTCACGCAGCTTCTCGACGAGCAGCCGGCCGCGGTCGTAGGCGAAGTCACGGTGGACGATGAGCGAGAGCGCATCCACAGGCTCGTTGGCGACGAGGACGTCGACCCGCACGAGGTTCCCCGGCTTGAACCCGGAGAGGTCGTAGTCGAAGGACGCGTAGCCGCGCGTGCGCGACTTGAGTTGGTCGAAGTAGTCGAGCACGATCTCCGCGAGTGGAAGCTCGTACGTGAGATGGACGCGCTCGGGAGACAGGTACTCCATGTGGTCGAACGTCCCGCGGCGCTCGTTGTTCAGCTCCATGACGGCGCCGACGTATTCCTTCGGGACGATGATCGACGCCTTGACGTACGGCTCCTCGACCTCCTCGACCTCGCGCGGGAACTGCGCCGGGTTGTGCACCTCGACCCAGTCGCCGTTCTTCTCCTTCACCCGATACGCAACGTTCGGCGCGGTCACGAGCAGATCGAGGTCGAACTCGCGCTCCAGGCGCTCGCGGACGATCTCCATGTGCAGCAGGCCGAGGAAGCCGCAGCGGAAGCCGAAGCCGAGCGCGTTCGACGTCTCGGGCTCGTAGAAGAGGGCCGCGTCATTCAACTTCAGGCGTTCGAGCGCATCGCGTAGCTCGGGGTAGTCGTCGGAGTCCGTCGGGAAGAGCCCGGCGAACACCATCGGCTTGACGTCCTTGTAGCCGGGCAGGGGTTGGACGGCCGGACGCGCGAGCGACGTGATCGTGTCGCCGACCCGAAGCGTCGACACGTCCTTGAGCCCCGTCACGACGTACCCCACCTCGCCCGCGGTGAGCGACTCCACGGGCGTCATCGCAGGCGAGAAGAAACCGAGCTCTTCCGCATCGAATCTCGTGCTCGTCGCCATCGTCTTCAGCGCCTCGCGCCGCGTGAAGGAGCCGTCGACGACGCGCACGAACGCGAGCACACCGCGGTACTGGTCGTACGCGGAATCGAAGATGAGCGCGCGTGGGGACGCAGTGGGATCGCCGGCCGGCGGCGGCATGCGCTCGACGATCGCATCGAGCACCTGATCGACGTTCATCCCGGTCTTCGCCGAGATGCGAACGACGTGCGTCGGGTCGTCCCCGAGCAGATCGGCGACCTCGACGGCGGTCGCGTCCGGATCCGCCGACGGGAGGTCGACCTTGTTCGCGACGGGCACGATCTCGAGCCCGTTCTCGATCGCGAGGTACGCGTTCGCCAGCGTCTGTGCCTCGATGCCCTGGGCGGCGTCGACGACGAGTAGCGCTCCCTCGCACGCTTGCAGTGAGCGGGACACCTCATACGTGAAGTCGACGTGCCCCGGCGTGTCGATGAGGTTGAGCTCGTGACCCTTCCATGAGACGCGAACGGCCTGGGCCTTGATCGTGATGCCGCGCTCGCGCTCCAGGTCCATCGAGTCGAGCAGCTGCTCGCGCATATCGCGCGCGGAGACCGCCTCCGTGATCTCGAGGATGCGGTCGGCGAGCGTCGACTTGCCGTGGTCGATGTGCGCGATGATCGAGAAGTTGCGGATCTTGCTCTGGTCCATGGGCAGAGCGATGGTACTGCGCGCCCGCGAGGGCACCCGTGCGCCGAAGCGGGCTTCGGTCGGGCGTGGACGGTCGCGACACCGTCCACGCCCCGGCGATGTCGCCTAGGTGGCCGCGCCCGCGGTGCTGACCCCGAGGGTGGTACTCAGCTTGATCTCGGCGTACCGGACTTCTTTGACGGTGAGCTCCTTCGCCATGTTCTCGACAACCCACGCGGCGACCGCTTCGCTTCCTGCCTCGGCATCGGCGCGGGTGTCCCACGCGCTCATGGACAGCACCTCGCCGTCTCCGATCGCGATCGTGTAGCTCTTGAACCCTGACTGGGAGTTGAGAACCGGCAGAATGCCCGCCTCGGCGCGACGAGTGATGTCGTCGGCGTCGCCAGTGAAGCCGTACGTCGCCATACGTGCCTGCATACAGATCCCTTCGTTGGCCGGCGTCCAGAGGGTGCAAGAGCGCACATCTCTTCGCCAGTGCTTGCCACCACCCTGACAGATCGCAGGTGTCCGCGCGACTTCAGAGGAGAAGCGACCATGAGCACGACGGCAGGCGCCTCGCCGGGCGGCGCCGCATTCGCGCATCGGGGCGTGGTTCAGGCCCGGCGAAGGCGCGCGCGGAGCGACAACAGCGTGTCCATCTCGCGCACCTGGAGCAGGCGGCACGAGACGAGATAGACGGCGACGGCGGCCGTGAGGCCCAGGCCGAGCGAGACGACCTGTGCCGGGAACGACCGGCCGAGCTCGGAGTCGAGCGGCCGCCACACCGTCCACGCGACGGCACCGACAACGGCGGACGCAACGCTGACGCGGACGACCGTCGACGCGATCTCTCTGCCGTCCAGGCGCCCGAGCCGGTGACGAAGGATGACGAGGAGCGCCGCCGTGCCCGCGATGTTGCAGATCGCCGTCGCAAGTGGGATCCCCCACACCCCGAGCCACTTTGCGAGCGGGTAATCGAGGAATGCGTTCAGGAAGAGGTTGCCGAGCGCGACCCGCGTCGGGATCCAGTTCTCCTCGAGACTGAAGAAGGCCCGGTTCAGCATCAGCATCGCCCCGTTGAAGACGAGCCCCAGGCTGAACGCTGCGAGCGCCGATGCGACGACGGGTGTCTGGTCGGGCGTGAACGCCCCGCGTTCGAAGAGGATCCTGATGATCGGCTCTGCGAGAACCGCGCTGACGACGGCCGCCGGAATGAGCAGGAAGGCGATCTGGCGGAGGCCGAGCGAGACCGTCCTCGCGAAGCCGCCGTAGTCGCCGGTGCCGCGGGCGACGGACGCCTGGCGTGCGAGCGTCGGGAAGAGAACCGTCGCAATCGCTACGGAGAACATCCCCTGCGGGAGCATGTAGACGAGGAATGCCTTCTGGATCGCGGTCGGCGCAAGGTCGGGATCGATCACGCGGGACGCGAACGCCATGTCGATGACCGCGTTGACGTTGATCAGGCCGAGCCCGAGCGTGACCGGGACCATGTTCACGAACACCCGCTTCACCGCGGGGTCGCGCCAGTCGATCACCGCACGCAGGCGGTCGTCACGGCCGCGCAGCCACGGCAGCGGCAGGAAGACCTGGATGAAGGTCGCCACGAGGATCGACCCGGCGTAGACGTAGAGCTTTGCGTCCATGGTCTCGGCGCGCGGGACGCCGATCACGAGACCGACGATGATCGCGATGTTCCAGAAAATCGGTGAGATCGCCGGCACCGTGAACTCGTCGTAGCTGTTGAGGATTCCGACGATGATCCCGCTGACGCCGAGCAGCGCGACGATCGGGAAGAGGACGCGCGAGAGCCCGACCGCAAGCCCGGGATCGCTACCCGGGTCGCCGAAGATGCGCATGATGTACGGCGCGAGCAGGATGAAGAGCGCACTGAGCGCCGTCAGCCCGAGAAGCATGAGCCAGAAGAGGCTCGACGCAACGCGCCACGCGCGCTTCTTGTCCGTACGCAGGAGATCGACGAACACCGGGACGAACGCAGACGAGAGGGCTGCATCGGCGAGAAGCGCGCGGACGAGGTTCGGGATCTGGAACGCGATCGTGAACGCGTTGATCTTCCCGGCGGCACCGAAGTAGTAGGCGGCGACGCCTTCGCGAACGACGCCGAGGACGCGTGAGAGCGCGGTCGCTGCGCCGAAGATGGCGGCCGAGAGCGCGAGCCGCCGCCGCGGCGGCTCGGCGCGAACGCCGCCATGCTCCGGCGGCGGCGACGCGGCAGCGGGGACGATCGTCTGCTCGGCGGTCGTGAACTGATCCGCCTCCTCGCTGTCGCGGGCCGCTTGACGGAGCTCGGCCGGCCGGAGGGCCACCGTCGGGTCGTCGGGCCCTGCCGGTTGGAGCGGCGCGGCCTCGGCGAAGTAGCCGGGATGACCGCGCTCGCGTCGTCTGCGGTCGCGCTCGAGCCGGCGCAGCTCGCGTTCGGCGTCGCTCACGCGCAAGAGGGTACGTCAGCCGCCGGAACGCCGACCCCGTCGCTGCCGTGTTTCTGCCGGGGGCTGCTACCATCCGCGCGCCCGCCGTTGCGGGCCTTTTCACGCCTATGCCGAACATCAGACAGCAGGAGAAGCGCGTTCGCCAGGCCGCCCGTCAGCGGACGGAGAACCTGCGCTGGCGCTCGACCGCGAAGACGCTCATGCGTCGGCTCAAGGACGCCGTCGACGCCGGCGACCAGACGGTCGTCGAGGAGCGCCGCCGCGAGCTCGTCAGCTGGCTCGACAAGGCCGCCGCGAGAGGCGCTCTCCACAAGAACACTGCCGCCCGCCGCAAGGCGCAGGCGGACCGGCTCCTCAAGTCCTCGTAGCGTACTACCGCGCGACCGCGCGTCACGTCGACGAGCGCACGCTCGAGCTCGAGGTCTGCCGGCAGGCGTGACCCGCCTTTCGACGCAGCGTCGAGCTCCGCGAGCCGGACGATTGCATCGGCGAGCTCGTCGGCCGAGAAGTTCGCCGCCTGCGCGAAGGCCTTCTCCGCGGCGAACGGATGCATCTTCAACCGCCCCGCCGCATCCCGGGGTCGCACGCCTTCCTCGGCGAGCTTCTGCGAGCGGCGCACCCGGCCCACGTGGTTCACGAGCGACGCGATGATGCGCATGAGCTCGCTCGAGCGCGCACGGTGCGAACGCTCCATGATCTCCTCTGCCGAGCGGAGGACTGCTGCGACATCACGTCTCCCCCATGCGTCGGTGAGCGAGAAGATCGACGTCTCCGCCCGTCCCGCCGCAAGCCGCTCGACGTCGCGGATCGTCACGGGATCGGCGCCGGCCCAGGTCCCGAGCTTGTCGATCTCCGTCGTCAATTCTTCGAGGTCGTCGCCGACGATGTCGATGAGCGCCCGGCACGCGTCCGCATCGACACGCACGCCCGCCCGCCCGAACTGCTCGGCGACCCATTCCGGAAGCTTCCGCTTCGGCACGTCGTAGGCCAGAACCTGTCCCGCCTTCGCCACCGCCTTCACGAGTGGCGCGTCGGCCTTGATCTCCTCGGCGACGAGCGCAAGGACGGTGCTCGGTGCGGGCGCCGCGAGGTACGCCGAGAGCTCCTTGACGTCCGCGGCTTTCCATCTCTCCGGCTCGTCGACGATGACGAGGCGCCCTTCGCCGAGAAAGAGCCCGAGCGCGTTGCACGACGCGACCACATCGGCTGCCGACGACTCGCGTGCGCTCAAGTGCTCCGTCGAGTCGGCACCGATTCGGTCACGCAAGCGGCGAACGGCGCGGCTGATCTTCGGCCGGTCGCTGCCGTGAAGGAGATAGACCGGCTTCAGCTCGTTCGCCACGTCGCCAAGCATAAGCAGCCGCGAAGAGGACGCCCGAGGCGAGCGCTGCGACTGCCGCAGGCGACCGCGCCTGCGCCCCGGGCAGGCCGCCGAAGAACCGCGCACATGCGGCGAGGTACGCAGCGCACCACCCGGCAAGCCAGGCGAGGAGCGGCCCGAGCGGCGGCACGATCGCCGCGAGGAGCGCGAACGCGAGCATCGGCGCGACGACGAGCGCCGCCGCCGCGTTCGCCGGCACCGTCAACACGGGGATCGCGCGAAAGTGGAGCCAGGAGATGGGCGCCGTCGCGAGACCGCAGGCCGCGGACACGGCAATGCAGTCGGCGAGAAACGAGGGCAGCGGATAGCCCTCGAGCATCCGTCTGAAGCGGGGCGTGAGCGTGAAGATCGCACCCACCGCGGCGAACGACAGCTGGAAGCCGGGGTCGAGCAGGTTCCACGGATTCCAGGCGAGGAGCGCGACCGCGCCAAGGAGGAGCGCATGCAGGCGGTCGCTCTGCCTGCCCGTGATCCAGGCGAGCGAGGCGAGCCCGCCGGCGATCCCGGCGCGGACGACCGACGGCTGCGCGCCGACGGCGAGCACGTATGCGGTGATCGCGGCAAGCGCACACGCCTCGCCGCCGACGCGGCCGATGCCCGCGAGCCGCGCGATCGCGACGGCGCCCATTGCCACGACGACGACGTTTCCGCCGCTGACCGCCAGGAGGTGGTAGAGCCCGGATGCGCGGAACCTCTGCTTGAGGCCGTCCGAGAGGCCACCGTCCTCTCCGAGCACGACACCTTCGAGGACCGCGCGGCGTTCTCCCGTGAGCCCGGGTGTCGAGGCGCGCCCGAGCCACGCGTGCAAGCGGTCGGCAAGCCTGCCGCGGACACGGAGGACGTGCACCGCCGACGCGCGGAGGACGACATGCACGCCGTGGCGGCGAAGCCACGTGCGCTCGTAGTCGGCCGGCGGCCGCACGGTGGCGAGCGCGGAGATGGTGGCCCCCTGCGGGGGAGCTCGCGACGCCGGAAGCTTCAGAAGGACGCGCTCGCGCAGGCGCTCGCCCGCGCCAGCGGACGACGACCGCCTGGACGCGGATGTCGAAGCGTCCGCGCCGCGGCGGCTCGACGGTGCGCGCAACGACGACACCTGCCCGGCCGGCCTCTGCCGCAAGTGCGCTTCGGTCGAGCGCGTGGAGCCGCTGCGTGCCCCACCACCAGCCGCAGGCGGCGAGGAGGCATGCGAGCGCAAGCCGCGCCTCGACGCAGGTGACGAAGATCGCTACGGCGAGCGCAGGCAGCATCGCGAATGGCGTGGCGACCGCGAACCCCAGTCCCGCCGCGATCGCCGCGACGGTGAGCGTGAGCCCGTCGCGCCTCACGGCGGCACCACGAGCCCTTTCAACTGGGCGAGTCTTCCCGCACCGATGCCGGGCACGGCGTCGAGCTCCGAGAGCGACCGGAACGCACCGTGCTCCTGCCGGTACGCGACGATCTTTGCCGCGGTCGAGGGGCCGATCCCCGGCAGCGCGTCGAGCTGCTCGACGGTCGCCGAGTTGAGGTCGACCGGCGCCGGCGCCGCGCCAGTGGCGCCCGCCGCGCCGGCGGCCGGCGCCGCCCCACGCCGAGGCACGAGAACCTGCACGCCGTCGGCCACCGGCGCCGCGAGATTCACCGCGTCGACCTCGGCCCGCGGTAGCGCCCCGCCGGCGGCGCGCGATCGCGTCGGCGACCCGCGCGTCTCGGGCGAGGTGATAGAGCCCGGGTCGACGAACCGCGCCCGCGACGTCGACGACGACCTGCACCGCCGCATGCGCATTCGCAGCGCGCGGCGGGCGCAGCGGCGGCGCGGCAGCCGTGCGCGGGCCGCCGTGCAGGAGCCGCGGCCCGACGAAGAATGCGAGCGCTGCGGCGACGACGACCGCCCCGAGCACGCGCCGCTGCGCGACGGTCAGCCCATGCAGATCCATGCGGCGAATGCTCGCCGCCCGAGCGTCACGAAAGTGTCACAGCTTCGTGCGTCCTTACGAGACGACGAAGTTCACGAGCTTGCGCGGCACGACGATCGTCTTCCGCACCTGGGAGCCGTCGATGAACGACTGCACGCGCTCGGAGGCCGTTGCGCGCGCGACGAGCTCGTCCTCCGAGAGACCCGCCTCGACCTCGAAGCGGTCGCGCACCTTTCCGTTCACCTGCACGACGAGCTCGAACGTGTCGCGCGCAAGCTGCGACTCGTCCGCTTCGGGCCACGCGGCCGTCCACAACTGCGAATGACCGAGCTTCTCCCACAGCTCCTCCGCGATGTGCGGTGCATAGGGCTGGATCATCGACACGACCGTCTCCGCGGCAAAGCTCGCGGCGGGATCGTCCGCGCCCGCATCGGTCAGCTCGTTCACGAGCTCGCGGACGGCGGCGATCCCGGTATGGAAGGACTGGCGCCGGTCGATGTCGTTCGTCATGCGCGCGATCGTCGAGTGCGTCTTACGCGACAGCGCATTCACCGGAGGTACGGCGTGCGACGCGCGTTCTGCGACCTCCGAGACGACGCGATACACGCGCCGCAGCCAGCGCACGACCCCCTCGACGCCTTCGTCGGTCCACTCCATGTCCTCGTTCGCAGGCCCGATGGAGAGGATGTACAGACGAACTGCGTCCGCGCCGTACTTGTCGAGCAGCTCCTCCGGCCCGATCACATTGCCGCGGGACTTCGACATCTTCGTGCCGCCGAGCTGAACCCAGCCGTTCGTGTAGAAGCGTCGAGAACGGCTCGCGGAAGCCCACCAGGCCGAGATCGTTCAGCGCCTTGATGAAGAAGCGCGCGTAGATCATGTGCATCGTCGCGTGGTCGACACCGCCGATGTACAGGTCGACCGGGTTCCAGAAGTTCGCCAGGTCTTGACGCCAGGGCGCGTCCGCGTTTCGCGGGTCGGTGTAGCGCAGGAAGTACCAGGACGAGTCGACGAAGGTGTCCATCGTCTCGACCTCGCGACGGCCTTCCTTGCCACACGTCGGGCACGGCGCGCGCACCCAGTCCTCGGCGGACGCGAGCGGCGCGACGCCCTTCGGCTTGTAGTCCTCGATGTCCGGCAGCAGCACCGGGCAGCTCCGACTCCGGCACGGGCACCGCACCGTGGTCGTCGCAGTAGACGATCGGGATCGGGCAGCCCCAGTAGCGCTGCCGCGAGAAGCCCCAGTCGCGCAGGCGATACGAGATCGCCGGCTTGCCGCGCCCGCGCTCCCCGAGCCAGCCGACGATCGCCGACTTCGCATCCGTCGCCGGCATGGAAGAGAACTGCGCCGAGTCGATCAGCGCCCCGTCCTCGGCGATCACGGGGACGATCGGCAGGTCGAAGCGCTCGGCGAAGTCTTGGTCGCGCTCGTCGTGGGCGGGCACGGCCATGATCGCGCCGGTGCCGTAGTCCATCAGCACGTAGTCGGCAACCCAGATCGGGATGCGTGCCTCGTTCACCGGGTTCGTCGCGAAGAAGCCGGTGAAGACGCCCGTCTTCTCGACGGCCTGCGCACGCTCCTCACCGCGCTTCACGCCAGCGCGCCGGACGTAGTCACGCAGCTCGTCGCCGTGCGGCGAGCGTTCCGCAAGCCGCTCGACCAGCGGATGCTCGGGCGCCAGAACGAAGAACGTGGCGCCGTACAGCGTGTCGGGCCGCGTCGTGAACACGGGCAGGTCTTCCTCGAGCTCCTCGATGCGGAAGAGGATCTCGGCGCCCTCCGACCGGCCGATCCAGTTGCGTTGCATCGCCTTGATGCGGTCCGGCCAGTCGATCGTCTCGAGCTCGTCCAGCAGCTCCTGCGCGTACGCGGTCGTCCGGAAGAACCACTGCTCGAGATCCTTCGCTATCACCTCGGCGCCGCAGTACTCGCACCGGCCGTCGTGCACCTGCTCGTTCGCGAGCACGACCTGGTCGACCGGGCACCACTTCACCGGCGCGCCCTTGCGATAGGCAAGTCCTGCTTCCAGCAGTTTCAGGAACAGCCACTGATCCCAGACGTAGTACGTCGGCTCGTGCGCGGAGATCAGGCGCGTCCAGTCGAACGCCCAACCCATCCGTCGCATCGACTGGGTGATGGTGCGGATGTTTCGCTCGGTGATCTCGCGCGGATGTCCGCCCTCGCGCAACGCTGCGTTCTCGGCCGGCAGGCCGAACGAGTCGAACCCGATCGGATGGAGCACGTGCGCGCCCTTCCGCCGTCGGAACCGCGAAAGCACGTCGCCGATCGTGTACACGAGGACGTGCCCCATGTGGAGCGAGCCGGACGGGTACGGCCACATCTCGACGACGTAGCTCTTCTGCGTGCGGTCGGCATCGGGGCCTGGGTCCTCGACGCGCGCGGCCTCGGCCTCGTCCCAGACCGCTTGCCACTTCCGCTCGACCGTATGTGCGTCGTATCTCTCGGTGTTCATGCTCTGATCCCGGATATAGAAAAGCCTCTCCGGAGAGAGGCCGTGGGGACTGCCGCGGCTGCGCCGCGTTCGTCTCCCTGGTGCTAGCTAAGCAGTCCCTTCATCGCCGTCTGATACTAGCAGGGTCATGCTCGATCTCTTCCCCGATTCCGCACGGTCCGACGGTGGAACGCTCACGATCGGCGGCGTCGCGGCGACCGAGCTGGCGGCGGTCCACGGGACGCCGCTTCTCGTCTACTGCGAGCAGACGATCCGCGCGCAGGCGCGAGCCTACGCCGAGGCGGCGCCCGGGGCGCTTGTCGTGTACGGGACGAAGGCGTTCGCGAACGTCGCGATCCTCAAGGTTCTCGCCGACGAGGGAGTCGGCGCCGACGTCTCGACGCTCGGGGAGCTCGCCTTCGCGCAGGCGGCCGGCATCCCGGGCGACAGGATCTTCTTCCACGGGAACAACAAGTCC
The DNA here is from genome assembly GCA_963794045.1 of uncultured Actinomycetes bacterium. Classification (GTDB taxonomy): domain Bacteria; phylum Actinomycetota; class Thermoleophilia; order Gaiellales; family Gaiellaceae; genus Palsa-739. Next base: position 36,794 of record CAWCCJ010000002.1, on the reverse strand, counting down.
GACGAGGAGCTCCGCGCCGCCGCCGCCGCGGCCACGACCGTCGTTCTCGACGCGCCTGACGAGCCGGCGCGCGCGGCCGCCGCGGGCGTCGAGCGCGTGCTCGTGCGTCTGACACCGGGCGTCGACGCCGTGACGCACGAAGCTGTACGGACCGCGCACGAGTCCTCGAAGTTCGGCCTCCCTGCAGAAGCCGCACTCCGCGTCGTAGCCGAGCGCAGGGGATGCCGGTCTCGACGTCGCAGGCGTTCACTTCCACGTCGGCTCGCAGCTCGCGCGCGTCGACGAGAGCCTGCTCGCGGTCGACCGCCTGGCTGCGTTCTGCGACCGCGCGCGCGCCGAGCTCTCATGGTCGCCGCGCGTCCTCGACATCGGCGGCGGCCTCGGGATCCGGTACACGCACGAGGAAGATGTGCCGACAGTCGCGGCGTTCGTCGGGCCGCTCGTCGCCCGCCTCCGGGAGCGCTGGCCGGACGACGTGCAGCTCGTCCTCGAGCCGGGACGGTCGCTCGTCGGACGCGCCGGCGTGACCCTCTACCGCGTGGGCGTCGTGAAGGAGACGGGTGGCATCCGCTACGTCGCGATCGACGGCGGCATGTCGGACAACCCGCGCCCTCAGCTCTACGGGTCGCGCTACGAGGCGCTGCTCGCGAACCGGGCCGACGAGCTCGCGGACGGCGTCTTCCGCATCGCGGGCAAGCACTGCGAGTCCGGCGATGTCCTGATCGACGCGGCCGAGCTGCCGCACCCGCGACGTGACGACCTGCTCGCCGTGCCCGCGACCGGCGCCTACACGCTCGCCATGGGATCGACGTACAACGGCGTCCCGCGACCGGCCGTGATTCTCGTGAGCGAAGGCGATGCCCGAGTCATCCGGTTTCGCGAGGGTGTCGAAGACCTGCTCCGTTATGAAACGGATACCCTGGGATCGTGAAGCGCCTGAACATGGTCCCCGGCGTCGTGCTCGTCGCAATCGCGGCTGCCATGTGGGGCACTGACCCGATCATCCGCAAGCCGCTGAGCACGTCGACGACGGCGACGACGATCGTCTTCGGCGAGCACGTCGTGCTCGTGCTGCTGACGCTTCCGCTCCTCGCCCCCGCTCTCCGCGCGATGCTCCGCGCAGGCTGGCGCTACGTCGTGTGCGCGGTGATCATCGGTGCGGGCTCCTCGGCGCTCGCGACGATCCTCTTCACCGAGGCGCTCTTCCACAGCGATTTCGTGACGCCGGTCGTTCTCCAGAAGATCCAGCCGCTGATCGCCGTCGTCGCCGCAGCGATCATCCTCGGCGAGCGTGCCCGGCCGCGTTTCGCCTGGTTCCTCGTCCCGGCCCTGCTGGGGTTCTGGCTGATCAACCAGCCGCATCCTCTCGACCCGACCGCCAAGGGCCTCGTGCCGATGGCCCAGGCGACGCTTGCCGCCCTTCTCTGGGCGCTCGGCACCGTGCTCGGGCGCTACATGAGCCGCGAGCTCGAGTTCCAGCACATCGTCTCGCTCCGCTTCTTCTTCGGGCTGATCGGCGCGGCAATCGCATTGCCGATCATGGGCGCGAAGGCGTGGGCGGGCTACCACGACAGTCTCTGGATCGGCTACCTCGGGATCGTCACGGGGCTCTTCGCACTCTCGCTCTACTACATCGGCCTCGGCCGGACACCCGCGATGCTCGCGTCTCTCGCCGAGCTCACGTATCCGGTCATCGCCGTCTTCGCCGGGGTCTACGCGTACAACGCACATCTGCGTTGGACGCAGTGGCTCGGCGCCCTGATCATCATCGGCGTCGTCAGCCTGCTCCCGTTCCAGCGGCGGCGCAGCGTCGTGACGCTCCCGGCCGGCCAGCACGCCGTGCTCGCTCCCTCGACCTAGGGCCTTCGCCAAAGACCCCTACTACCTGATCGCCTTCGGGTTGAGCGCCTCGTCGAGCGCGTCGCCGACGAAGTTGACGCAGACGAGGATCAGGACGAGCACGACACCGGGGAAGAACCACGTCCACCAGCCGTACTGCACGGCGGCGACATCCGAGTTGGCGGCGAGCCCGAAGTTGAACTTCGCCGTGTCGGCAACGAGGTTCCCGAGCGACGGCTGCACCGCCTCGGGGACGCCGAACCCGAAGAACTCGACCGTCGCGTCGACGAGCACGACGAGGCCGACGAGCGACGTGGCCGCGACGACGATCGTCCCGATCGTATTCGGGAGCACATGGCGAATGAGGATCCGCGGCGAGGAGGCACCGAGCGCGCGCGCAGCCTCGACGTACTCGGTCTCGCGCAGGCGGACGACGTCGGCGCGCACGGCACGCGCCACGAGAGCCCACATGAACGCGGAGAAGACGAGGATCAGCGTGTGCGGCCAGACCGGGCGGAAGTAGACAAACGCGGCAAGGGTGAAGACGATCGCGGGATACGCGGTCACGAGGTCGGCGACACGCATCAGCGTGGCGTCGAGCCAGCCCGCGAAGAAGCCTGCGAGCAGGCCGATCGTGACCCCGAGGAACGTCGCGATTGCAGCCGCGGCAAGCGCAACCTCCTCGGTCGTCCGAACGCCGTAGACCGTTCGCTCGAGCACGTCGCGCCCGACGTTGTCCGTCCCGAAGAGGTGCGCGAGCGAGGGGGCGTTCTTCACGTGGTCGAGGTCGATCTCTTCCGCGCCGCTGCCGACGAGCACCGGCGCGAGCGCGCCGATGATCAGGATGACAAGGAGCACGGTGAACGCCGTCAGCGCCGCCGGGCGTCGGGCGAAGCGTCGGAGCCCGACGCGCGTCAGGCTTCGCCGCGGCGCGAAACCTTCGCCGACTGCGACGGCGCTCATGCCGGCCTCGCACGCGGGTCGAGTGCAAGGACTGCGATCTCCGCAAGGATCGACGCGGCGGCGACGAGGACCGCGATCACGGTGAGCAACCCCTGGACGGCGTAGGGGTCGAGAAACTTCGGCCCGTCGCCGCTCTGGCCGCCGAGGGCGCCGATCTCGCTGAGGAACAGGAGCCCGAGGCCGTTCGTCTTGAAGACGAAATCGACCGCGAGCGCTGCGCCGACGACAGCGCCGAAGTCGAGGAGCAGCACGCTCACGAAGACACCGAGCGAGTTGCGAAGCGCGTGCTTCATGACGACGCGGCGTTCCGGTACTCCCTTGGCGCGTGCCGTCGTCGTGTACTGAGAGCCGAGGGCGACGAGGAGCGACGAGCGCAGGAACCGGCTGTGCAGGCCGACGAACGCGACCGAGAGCGCGAGCGCGGGCACGACGAGGAAGCGGAGCACCTCGCCGGCGTAGTCCCAGCCGTGCGGCGCCACCGGGCTCTCGCAGCCGATGACGCCGAAGATGCACGCCCCCGGCCAGCCGCTTGCGGGGAAGAAGTGGAAGTCGAACGTCTTGCCGAGCCAGATCACGACCGATTGCAGGACGAGTGCGAGGAGGAACGGCGGCACCGCCCACGCCGTGTAGGAGAAGACGCGAAACCCTGAGTCGAGCCAGCCTCCGGCACGCGCGGCGGCGAGCACGCCGAACAACAGACTGAAGATCACGACGAGGACGAACGTCATGGCGAGGAGTGCACCTGTGTGCCCGAGTGCCTGCACGAGGTTCTGCGTGACTGTCGCGCCGCAGACGTTGCCGAAGCTGTGGCCGCTCGGTATCCCCTTGAGCCAGTCGAGGTATAGCCGCGATGCCTCTCCGATCGAGCCGGCGAGCGGCGGGAACGCACCGGTCGGCGTGTACTGCGAATAGCACGTCGCGCTGAACTGGGTCGCGACGACGACGAACGTCAGATAGGAGACGGCGAGCAGGACGCCGACCGTGAGCGCCACCCGGCGGAGGATGTAGGCGATCAATCCGGATAGGTGGTGCAGCGAGCGGCGAGCGCGGAGGCGACGCGGGCCGGCGACCAGTCGAAGAAGGCGACCGGGCGACCCGACTCGTTGCGAACCGCGACGAGGGCCCGGGTCGGCGAGCCGCCCTGAACCGTCGCGCGAACGTGGAAGACGACGCGGCGCGCCGCCGGGCAGGTGGCGGTCATCTTGCCGACGAAGTGGGTCGTGATCGTCGCTTGCGAGACGAGCCCTCGTCCGTTCAGGGGCACCGACTCGCGCACTCGCCGGCACCGACTGACGGTCGAATTCGACCGGCGTCGGCCGGTGGAAGAAGGAGAGCTGCTGCGGGCCGACGAGGCCCGTCTGGGCCTGCGGCATCGCCGTGAACCGGAGGTAGGCGGTCTCGCCGGGCGTGTCGACACCGGTGTGGATCTCGACGTGCCTTCCGCCTCCGAGCACCGCTGCCGGGCAGGACCACGTCTGATCGATCGTCGTGGCCGCCGCGTGTGCGGAGGCGAACACGGCGGCGCTCGCAGAGGCGGCCACCGCGAGCGCGGCGAGGGCGATCGCGGCACGGCGCCAGCGGCGAGCCGCCTTCCGCTGCTCGGCCTCCGCCGCACGCCAGAAATCCTCGAAGAAGCGGTCGCGCTCCGGCGGCTGCTGCCCGTCGAACGCCTCGGAGAGGAGGTCTGCCTCACGCATCGCCGATCCCCTCCTCCGCGAGCAGCGCGCGGAAGCGCTTGCGGGCGACGCTCAACCGCCACGAGAGGGTCCCGCGCGGGATCCCGAGGATGGCGGCGGCGTCGTCCTGCTCGAGACCGACGACGCCGACCAGATAGATGACCGCCCGGTCCGACGGCCGGAGCGCGCGAAGCGCGCGGTCGAGCGAGATGCGGCGGTCGGCGTCGTCGACGGGCCTGCCGGACTCCGTTGCGACAGGCCGCCGCGCGCGCCGAAGCTCGTCGAGGCAGCAGCGGTAGACGACGCGATAGAGCCACGCAGCCTCGTGGTTCTCGTTCGCGAAGCACTTGGGGAGCTTGCGGTACGCCTTGAGGTAGGCCTCCTGGAGAACGTCGTCGACCCGGTCGCGGTCGGCGACGATTCCGGCGGCGAAGCGCCGCAAGCGCCGGTGGTGGCGGTCGAGAAGCGTCTCGAACCGCGCCCGATCGTCTGGTGGGGCGACCCGGACGACGAGGTCGTAGGCGATCTCTCCGTGCATCTACAGAAGAAAGACGTCGAGTCGGCGCGTCGCGTTGGGTCCGCTCATACGTGGCAGTCGTCCGACATGTACACCGCGACCCGCTTCGGCGCCCAGTCCACGTAGAGCACGGGGTGCAGCTTCTTCCTGCCGGTCCGCATGGCGACCGCGCCCGAGACCGGCGTGTCGTTCTGGCCGACGACGACGTGGAGCCGGACGGTCACGTGCGATCCGACCCAGCAGGTCGCGCCGGCGTTGGTGCTGCCGAGGCCGGCCTCGCCCGGACGGAAGACCGCGTAGAGCGGGAGACCCGCTCGGGCGAGCGGGATCGACGCCGTCGCCCGGCCACAGAGCTCGTCCCCGAACCCGTAGCCTCGCGGCGCTCGCACGATGCTGCCGAGGTTGTGGGAGTTCGCGTCGACGAGAACGGCCTGGGCCGGGAACGTGAACGTCTGCCCGTTGTTGAAGAAGCGATAGGTCGAGTGCGCCATCAGTCGGGTCACCGGAACTCCACCGTGCATGGCGACGGGGCACGTGTGGGTCTCGTCAATCACGCGCACCGCGTGCTCGGCGGCTCCGTTCCCGAATGCGAGCACGCCGGCGGCGGACACAGCGCCGGCGGCGATCGCGAGGGCCGCGATCGCGACTGCGCGCCAGCGGCGGGCGACGATCCTGTCGCGCTCGGCCGCACGCTCCCAGAGCCGTTCGCGAAAGTCCGCGGCGGCAGGCGGCGCCACGAGCTCCTGGAGGTCAGGCATCGAGCACCTCTCGGAGCGTGCGGCGTGCCTCGTGCAGCCGCGAGGCGACGGTACCTCGCGGCACGCCGATCACGGCGGCAGCCGTGTCGTAGTCGAGCCCGATCAGGTCGACGAGCAACACGACCGCGCGTGCCTGCGGCGGAAGCCGGGCGAGTGCACCCGCGACGACGAGCGACGAGTCCTGCTCGTCCTCGCTCGAGAGCAGCTCGAGGACACCCGCAACCTCGCGGCGGCGCTTCCGGCCGCGGAGCTCGTCGAGGCAGCAGCGGTGAACGATCCGGTAGAGCCAGGCCGCCTCGAGCCGCTCGTTCTCGAACGACTCGGGGAGGGCGCGGTATGCCTTGAGAAACGCCTCCTGCAGGACGTCGTCCACGCGATGGCCGTCGCCGAGCATCCCGAACGCGACGCGCCGCAGACGCGACTCGTGCCGGTCGAGCAGGTTCTCGAAGCGGCGGCGCGGGGCGACCGCCGCCCGCGCTTCCCGCTCGGCGCGGAGGGCATCGCGGCGGATCCCGGCGAACTCGCTCACGGACTCCAACGACTCCTAAGAACGCCGCACGCGCCCAAATCGTTCGGTGTTAGGCTCATTGCTCGTGGATCTCCGCGACAACCCGGACGAGGCTGCATTCCGAGTCGAGCTGCGAGCGTGGCTCGACGCGAACCTGCCCGAGGAGAAGCGAGGGACCCGTGGCGGCGCCCAGCGCTTCGACGATCCCTTCATGCGCGAGTGGAGCCGCATGCTCTACGACGCGGGCTACGCCGGCCTGACCTGGCCGAAGGAGTTCGGCGGCGCCGGTGCCCCGTACAGCTTCCAGGCGATCTTCTACGAGGAGATGGCGCGCGCGCATGCTCCCGCGCACATCGGCGTGATCGGCCTCGGCATGGCCGGTCCGACGATCATGGCGCACGGCACCGACGAGCAGAAGGAGCACCATCTCTCGAGGATCCTCTCCGCGGAGGAGATCTGGTGCCAGGGCTTCTCCGAGCCCGGGGCGGGCTCCGATCTCGCCGCTGCTCGCACGCGCGCAGAGCGGCGCGGCGACGTCTACGTCGTGAACGGCCAGAAGGTCTGGTCGTCGTTCGCCCACATCGCCGACTTTTGCATCCTCGTCACGCAGTCGGATCCCGGCGCCCCGAGGTATCGCAACCTGACGTATCTCATCGTCGACATGCACTCCCCCGGAGTCGAGGTGCGCCCGCTCCGCCAGATCACCGGTGAGGCCGAGTTCAACGAGATCTTCTTCAACGACGTCGAGGTGCCGGTGTCGAACCGGCTCGGGGACGAGGGCGACGGCTGGAACGTCGCCATGACGACCCTGCTGCACGAGCGGGGGACGCTCGGGTTCGCCCTGACCGCGGCGCTCGACTCGGCCGTCGCACGGTTGATCGACGTGGCACGAGACCGTGTGAACGGCGACGGCGGCCTGCGCGAGCGCGTCGCAGCCGAGTGGATCGAGCTGCAGGCACTCCGCTACACGAACTACCGATCGCTCGGCACGTTCGAGCGCACAGGCATCCCCGGGCCGGAGGGCTCCGGGGTCAAGCTGCGCTGGTCGGAGCAAAATCAGCGGATGACGAAGCTCGGGCGCGAGCTGCTCGGCCCGGAGGGGATCGTGAACGACGGCTGGTGGCACCACCAGCAGCTCCGCTCGCGCGGCAATACGATCGAGGCGGGCACGTCGGAGGTCTTGCGGAACATCGTCGCCGAGCGCGTGCTCGGGCTACCCCGAAGCCGATGAAACGGAGTCGCTGATGGACTTCGCCTTGAACGAGATCCAGCAGGAGCTGAAGACGCAGGCGCGCGCGTGGCTCGGAGAGCGCTATCCACTCGACCGGGACTGGGACGGCCCGCAGGACGACCGCTGGTCGGAGCTCGCAGAGCTCGGCTGGCTCGACGTCGCCGAAGCAGATCTCGGGTTCGTCGAGGAGGCACTGATCCTCGAGGAGATGGGCTATGCCATGTACCCGGGCGCCTACCTCGCGCACGTGGGCGCCGGCGGCCGGATCGAGCTCAACGGCTTCGTCTGGGGCGGTGACGAGAGCGGGGAGCTCGTGGAGTCCGTCGACCCGTCACGCCCGCTGCGGCGCTCGTCGTCGCCGAACGGATCCCGCGAGACTCCACGGCTTCGCGCCGCGATGGCGGCCGAATGCGTCGGCATCGCCCAGCGCGTCCTCGAGCTCGGAATCGAGCACGCGAAGACGCGCGAGCAGTTCGGCAAGCCGATCGGGGTCTACCAGGCCGTCTCGCACCAGCTCACCGACACGTACACCGACGTCGAGCTCGCGCGCTCGCTCGCCTACTGGGCCGCGTGGTGCGTCGCCGAGGACGACGAGCAGGCGCCCGTCGCCGCGGCGGCAGCGAAGGCGTTCGCGGCCGAGGCGGCGGTGCTCGCATGCGAGCGCTCGATCCAGGTGCACGGCGGTACCGGCTTCACCTGGGAGCATCCGCTCCACCGCTTCTACAAGCGCGCACTCTGGCTCGAGGGCCTCGGCTCCCGGCCGTCCGAGCTCCGGCTCGAAGTCGCCGACGCCGTCCTCGGCGTCAGCATTCCCGCATAGACCGAATCCGAGGAGGGCTCGTGGACGGCCTGATGATGGACTTCCCGCTGACGCTCACGCACATCCTGCGCCGCGCCGAGACGTTCTACGGCGACGGCGAGATCGTCACGCGCCTCCCCGACAAGTCCTTCCACCGGACGAACTACCGCGAGACGATGCGCCGCGCGAAGCAGCTCGCGGTCGCGTTGCAGAAGCTCGGGCTCGAGCGCGGCGACCGCGTCGCGACCCTGTGCTGGAACCACTACCAGCACCACGAGGCCTACTTCGGCGTCCCGTGCGGCGGCTTCGTGCTGCACACGCTGAACCTCCGCCTCCATCCGAACGACCTTGCCTACATCGCGACCCACGCGAACGACAAGGCCGTCATTGTCGACCGGTCGCTGGTACCGCTCCTCGAGCAGTTCAAGGAGCGCACGAACATCGAGCACGTGTTCGTGGTCGAGGACTCCTACGAGGAGCTGCTCGCGACGGCGACGCACGACGAATGGCGAGATCCGGAGCTCGGCGAGAACGAATGCGCCGCGATGTGTTACACGAGCGGCACGACCGGGCTGCCGAAGGGCGTCGCGTACTCGCACCGGTCGAACGTGCTGCATGCGTTGGGCGTCGCGGCGAACAACCCGATGGGACTCGGCATCTCCGCCGACGACGCCGTGCTCCCGGTCGTGCCGATGTTCCACGCGAATGCGTGGGGCTACCCCTACGTCTCGACGCTCCTCGGCACGAAGATGGTCTATCCCGGACCAGCACCTCGACCCGCAGACCCTGCTCGAGGACTTCGTGCAGGAGAAGGTGACCTGGACGGCCGGTGTGCCGACGATCTGGCTCGGCATCCTCGGCCTGCTCGACGCCGACCCGGGTAAGTACGACCTCTCGCACATGAAGGGGATGTTCGTCGGCGGCTCCGCGGCGCCGCGCACGATGATCGCAGCCTTCAAGGAGCGCCACGGCCTGAACGTCGTGCACGGCTGGGGCATGACGGAGACGTCGCCGGTCGCCTCGACTGCGCAGCTCCCGTACGACCTCGCCGAGGCGGACGACGAGCACGAAGTTCGACTTCATCGCGATGCAGGGCCTCCCCCTTCCGTTCGTCGAGATCCGCGCGCGCGTCGGCGACGACGAGATCCCCTGGGACGGCGAGACCATGGGCGAGCTCGAGGTCCGCGGCCCGTGGGTCGCCTCCGGCTACTACGACACGCCGGAGCAGTCGGACCGCTGGACGCCCGACGGCTGGTTCAAGACGGGCGACATCGTCTCGATCCATCCGCGCGGCTACATCCAGATCAAGGACCGCTCGAAGGACGTGATCAAGTCCGGCGGCGAGTGGATCTCGTCGGTCGATCTGGAGAACGCGCTGATGGGCCATCCGGCGGTCGCAGAAGCGGCGGTGATCGCGATCCCCGACCCGAAATGGGACGAGCGGCCGCTCGCCGCGGTCGTCCTCAAGCCGGGCGCAAACGCGAGCGCCGACGAGCTGCGCGAATACCTCGCGCCGAGCTTCGCCAAATGGTGGCTGCCGGAGCGCATCGAGTTCGTCGACGAGATCCCGAAGACGAGCGTCGGGAAGTTCAGGAAGACGGCGTTGCGCGAGCAGTTCGCGGGTGCAGAGACTGCCTCCCTGCACTAGGTGAGAGCGGCAGTCCTAGCGGAGGTCAACGGGCAGTTCGAGGTGCTCGACGTCCCCGATCCGCCGGGCGACGGGCGTGTGCTCGTCCGCGTACGGGCGGCGGGGGTCAACTTCGCCGACGTGATGGTGCGGCGCGGCGCGTACCCGCAGATGCCGGAGCTGCCGGCGATCATCGGCTCGGAGATCGCCGGCGAGCTCGAGGACGGGACGCGTGTAATGGCCCTGACCTCGGGCGGCGGAGGCTATGCCGAGGTCGCGGCCGTCGATCCATCGCAGGTCGTGCCGCTTCCCGACAACGCCTCCTTCGCGGAGGGCGCGGCCTTTCTCCTGACCTTCCTGACCGCGTATATCCCGCTGACGCGCCAGGTGAAGATCGGGCCGGGCTCGCGCGTCCTCGTGCACGCGGCGGCGGGCGGCGTCGGGACCGCCGCGATCCAGCTCGCGCACGGCCTCGGCGCGCACGTCGTCGCGGCGGTCGGATCGGAGGCGAAGCTCGACGTCTGCCGCGAGCTCGGCGCGGCCGAGGCCTTCGTCTACGCCGAGCTTCCCGACGACCTGCGCGTCGACGTGATCGTCGACCCGGTCGGCGGCGATCTCTTCTCCGCCGGCCTCGGCCGGTTGAAGCCGCTCGGCGCGCTGATCGCCATTGGGTCCGCGGCCGGCCCGTGGCCGGAGACGAAGCCGGGCCTGCTCGTCGGCCGGAACATCTCGGTCGCCGGCTTCTACCTCGGCCGGCTGCTCCGGCTCGCGCCGGAGCTCGTGGGGAGCGCCGTCGGCGAGCTCCTCGGGCTCTGGCAAACGGGCGCGTTCCGGCCGCTCGTCGGCGCCGAGCTACCCCTCGACGACGTCGAGCGAGCACATGCGTTGCTCGAGTCGCGCGAGAGCGTCGGCAAGGTGGTGCTCGTCCCGTGACCGCGCTCATCACGGGCGGCCGCGGCGGAATCGGCCGGGCGCTGGCAGAGGCGTACGACGGCGAAGCGGTGGCCCTCGATCTGCCCGACTTCGACGTCGGCTCCGTCGAGGCGTGGCAATCGCTCGACGGCGAGTTCGACGCAGCGTTCCTGAACGCCGGCATCGGCATCGGCGTCGAGGACGTCGCCGAGCTCAGCGACGACGACTACGCGCGGATCGTGCGGGCCAACTTCGACGGTGTCGTCCTCGGCACGCGCGAGTGCGCGCGGAGGCTGATGCCGAACGGCGGCTCGATCGTCGCGACGGCCTCGCTCGCAGGGCTGACCGGAATGCCGCTCGATCCGCTCTACACGGCGACGAAGCACGCTGTCGTCGGGTTCGTGCGCGGTGCGGCGCCGGCGCTCTTGCGGCGCGGCATCCGCCTGAATGCGCTCTGCCCGGGCTTCACCGACACGCCGATCGTCGTCGACGAGCTGCGCGACCAGGTCGGCGAGCTGCTGATGGAGCCGTCGTTCGTCGCGGAAGCGGCGATGCAGGCGCTTCGTTCCGACGAGGTCGGCCAGGCATGGATCGTGCAGCCGAACCGCGTGCTGCAGTTCCGGTTCCCGAACATCCCCGGGCCCCGATGATTGGATTGGGCTAGATGCCCCGCGGCCGCCGCTGGGGCAGTGACCTGCCGTCGCCGCACATCTGGCTGACGCTCGGTTACCGGTCGCTCGAGCAGGGAGACGGCCGCGCCGTGATCGAGTGGGATGCGTCGCCCGAGTACTGCTTTCAGACGGCGACCGGCCCGATCGTGCACGGCGGCATGGTGACGACGCTCCTCGACACGGCGATGGGCGGCGCGTGCTGGTCTGTCCTCGGCCAGGACGAGAGCTTCCTGACCGCGGATCTCCGGGTCGAGTTCCTCCGCTCGTCGCGTCCCGGCACGCTTCGCGCGCAGGGCAACGTGGTTCAGCGCAACCGCCGCGTGGCGTTCTGCGCGGCCGAGCTCTTCGATCCGGACGGGGCGATGCTCGCGACGTCGCGCTGCACCCAGATCATCCGCAGCGAGTGATCGACGCGCCCTTCGTACCGCTGCTCTTCGGCCCGTCGCCGGTGCACCGCCTCGACCGGCTGAGCGCGCACCTCGGCGGCGCCGTCGAGATCTGGGCAAAGCGGGAGGACTGCAACTCCGGGCTCGCCTACGGCGGCAACAAGGTTCGCAAGCTCGAGTACCTCGCGGCTGACGCGCTGGCCCAGGGCTGCGACACACTCGTGTCGATCGGCGGCGTGCAGTCGAACCACACGAGGCAGGTGGCCGCCGTGGCGGCGCATCTCGGCCTCCAGTGCGTCCTCGTGCAGGAGCGCTGGGTCGAGTGGCCGGATGCCGTCTACGACAAGGTCGGCAACATCCTCCTCTCGCGGATCATGGGCGCCGACGTACGGCTCGATCCGTCGGGCTTCGACATCGGCTTTCGCCCGAGCTGGGAGCAGGCGCTCGCCGACGTCGAGGCGCGCGGCGGCAAGCCGTACCCGATCCCTGCGGGCGCGTCCGACCATCCGCTCGGCGGCCACGGCTTCGCCCGGTGGGCGCAGGAGGTCGCCGAGCAGGAGCGCGAGCTCGGCATCTTCTTCGACACGATCGTCGTCTGCTCGGTCACGGGCTCCACGCAGGCAGGCATGGTCGCCGGGTTCGCGCTGCAGGACGCGGAACGCGCGCGTCCTCGGCATCGACGGGTCGGCGACCGTGGAGCAGACGTGGGATCAGATCGCGAGGATCGCGCGGCGCACCGCCGCGTCGATCGGGCTCGAGCGTGACCTCCGCGACGACGAGATCGTGCTCCTCGACGAGTGGCACGCAGGCACGTACGGCATCCCCGACGCGAAGACGATCGAGGCGATCCGGCTCTGCGCACGCCTCGAGGGGATGCTCACCGACCCCGTGTACGAGGGGAAGTCGATGGCTGCGCTCATCGACCTCGTGCGCGACGGGCGGATCGAGCCCGGTTCGCGCGTGCTGTACGCCCACCTTGGCGGCCAGCCGGCGCTTGAACGGGTACGCGGGCGTCTTCTAACCCGGCCGCTTCTCGAGCTCCGCCTTCACGACGGGCCAATCGTCGTCGATGACGGAGTACCACGCGGAGTCTCGCCGCTGCCCTCCGCGGACGAGCATGTGTTTTCGGTGGACGCCCTCGAAGGCAGCCGGTAGCGCGGCGAGCGCGCGCCGGGCGCGCTCGTTCGAAGCATCCGTCTTGAACTCCACGCGGAGCAGGCCCTCGTCCTCGAAGGCGTGGCGCATCAGCAGGTACTTGGCGCCGGCGTTCGCCCCCGTCCCGAACGCCGCGGGCACGACCCAGGTATTGCCGATCTCGACGGATCTGTCCTCAGGACGGTGGTTGAGGAAGCTCGTGTGCCCGACGAGCCCGCCGTCGAAGTAGTGCGCGAAGCCCATGTCGACCGATGACCACCATTCGTCGAACCGCTCGCGGCTCTCGTGTGCGCTCAGGCGCATGAACGCCCAGATGCGCTCGTCCTGCGCGATCGCCCAGAGCGCGTCGCGATGCTCGTCGCGCAGCGGCTCGAGCCGCACGCGCGCGCCCTCGAGCGCTACGTGAAGCGCCAGCTGCCGCCGTCCCGGTACGTGCGCAGGATCCGCCGCGCGACGACCATCTTGTGCACCTCGTCGGGGCCGTCGTAGATCCGCCCCGCGCGGGCCATCCGCCACATAGCAGCGAGGGGCGTGTCCTCGGTCATCCCGAGCCCGCCGTGCACCTGAATCGCGCGATCGATGACGTCGTTCAGCACGCGCGCCGCGTAGAACTTGATCGCGGAGATCTCGACGCGCGCCTCGTCTCCCTCGTCGATCCGCTGCGCGGCCTGCATCGTCATCAAGCGGCAGGCCTGGATCTCCGCGGCCGACTCGGCGATCCAGTTCTGGATCGTCTGCTTGTCCGCGAGCGGCTCGCCGAAGGTCTTCCGCTCGAGCGCGTACGAGCACATGAGGTCGAAGGCCCGCTGCATTTGCCCGAGCCAGCGCATGACGTGGTGGATGCGTCCCGGGCCGAGTCGCTTCTGCGCGATCCTGAACCCGTCGCCCGGCTCGCCGAGCACGTTCTCGCGCGGGACGCGGACGTTGGTGAAACGCGTCTCGCAGTGCGTGCCCCAGCCGCGGCCCTCGTGCCCCATCACCGGCACGCGCCTGACCATCTCGTAGCCGGGCGTATCGGTGGGGACGAGGATCATCGACGCGCGTTGATGAGGCACAGCGTCCGGGTCGGTGACGACCATGACGACGCCGAACCCGGCGCCGTCCGCTCCGGAGGAGAACCACTTGTGCGCGTTGATCACCCACTCGTCCCCGTCGAGCACGGCGCGACCCTGCAGCGTTGTCGGGTCGGAGCCCGCGACCTCCGGCTCGGTCATCCCGAAGAACGACCGCGTGGCACCGGAGACGAGCGGCGCGAGGAAGCGCTCCTTCTGCTCGTCGGTGCCGAACATGTGGAGGATCTCGGCATTGCCAGCATCCGGTGCCTGGCAGCCGAAGACGAGCTGGGCGTAGGTACTGCGACCGATCTCCTCGTTCAGGTACGCGTACTCGATGAAGCCGCTCCCCGTCCCTCCCGCCTCGGGCGGCAGGTGCGGTGCCCAGAGGCCGGCCTCTTTCGCCGCCTGCTGAAGCTCGCGAACGAGCGCGTCTGCCGCGTCGTCCTCGCGCGCGAGCGCCGGCTCGTTCGGATAGACGCGCTCGTCCATGAACGCGCGCACCTGGGCGCGGCGCTCGGCAACGAGGTCAGGGATGACAACGGTTGCCATCTGCAGCCATGATCGCAGAGATGCGTGTGGCGCTCCAGGAGCTGCTGGGCCGCGAGGTGTCCGAGCCTGTCCTTCTTGCCGGGGGCGCCTCGAAGGAAGCGTGGGCCGTCGACGCCGACGGCGAGAAGCTGCTCGTGCGCCGCGCGGCCGTCGGCGTGATCCACAAGCACACCCTCTCGCTCGAGGACGAGTTCGCCGTGCTCGAGGCGGCCTACGAGGCCGACGTGAAAGTCCCTCGCCCGATCACGTACATCCCAGACCTCGACGGCCGCGAGGCCTTCGTGATGGAGCGCCTCGACGGCGACACGATCGGCAGACGGATCGTCCGCAAGGAGGAGCTCGAGCACGCCCGGTTCCTGCTGCCGGTGCAGATGGCCGAGGAGCTCGCCAAGGTCCATGGGATCCTGCACGAGCGCGTCCCCTTCCTCGAGGAAGCGCGCCTCGAGCGCGTGGTCGAGGAGCTCGACGAGGTGGGCGAGCCGCGCCCGGCGATCGAGCTCGGTCTCTGGTGGCTCCGCGAGAACCGCCCTCCGCTGCGCGAGCCGGTCGTCGTGCACGGCGACTTTCGCATCGGAAACCTGGTCGTCGACCAGGAGGGGCTGCGCGGCGTTCTCGACTGGGAGTTCGCGCACGTCGACGATCCCGTGCGTGATCTTGCGTTCGCACTCGTCCGAGCCTGGCGGTTCGGTGTGCCGCGGAAGCGGCTCGGCGGCGTCGGCGACGTCCAGCCCTATCTCGAGACGTACAACACGCTCACCGGTCGCGACGTCTCCATGGACGAGCTCTTCTACTGGGAGCTCGCGGGCAATGTCGGCTGGGCGATCGGCTGCCTGACGCAGATGCAGCGGCATCTCTCCGGCCAGGACCGGAGCGTCGAGCTCGCCACCCTCGGACGACTCGGCGCCGAGGTCGAGTACGAGATCCTGCACCTGCTCGAGAAAGCCGGTGCCTGATGGAGCGCCCCACCGCACAGGAGCTGACGGAGGCGATCCACGAGTTCCTCGGAGGCGAGATCCTCCCGACGCTCAGGGATCAGCGACTGCGCTTCCGCATGCTCGTCGCGATGAACGCGCTCTCGATCGTCTACCGCGAGCTCGAGAGGCTGCCCCTCGAGGACGACGCTGAGCAGCGCGAGCTCGCAGCGCGGATCCGTGCCGGAAACGTGCCGCCCGGCACGATCGCCCGCGTGAAGGCCGAGGTGGCGGAGCGGTTGCGAATCGACTCGCCGCGGTACCTGGAGAGTTATGAAGCGTCCCCCGAGTAGACGAAGCGTCGAGAAGATGCGCGAGCGCGAGGCGGCGGCAGGTCTCGATCCGGACGACGACGCCGCAAAGTGGCTCGGCGAGCACGATCCGCCACAGGCGCCGGAGACGCCGAAGTCTGCGCGCAAGTCGAAGGCGCTGCACCGGTTCCGGCAGCAGCAAGCGCAGCGGTCAGCGACGCCGGATCACGAACCGGGCTGATCTCGCGACCGCAGTCGTCCGGCCGTTCGTCGCGGTCACGACGAGCTGCACCGTCCGCCCCGCGTCGGCTGCGTGGAGCCGTAGGGTCGTTCCCGCCGCCGTCTTACAGCGCGTGCCGCGGCAGAGATGCCAGCGGTACGCGACCTTGGAGACGAGGCCGATGAAACGCGGCGGGATCGCACGGAGGGTCCGGCCGGCGACGGGCGAACCCGCGACACGCGGCGCGGCCCGCAGGCGCAGCGCGACCACGCCGCCGCTCGCGCTCGTGACGACGGGCTGAGCGGCCGGCACGACGACGGTCGCGACGTTGTCGGCGGGATCGAGCTCTTGCTCGAGTCGGCTCGTCGCGGTCGCGGTGAAACGGAGCTCCGCGCTCGCCGTCACGGTGCCGAAGATCGTGACGTGCGTCGATGCGCTCGAGTTGATCCACGCGGCGTCACACGTCACCTGGCCGCCTCCCGTCGAGCAGGCGCCGCGATCCGTGTAGACGCGGGTCACGCCGTACCCGGCCGGCAGATCGATGACGAGGCCGACGTCGGAGGAGCCACCGGCGTTCTTCGTCGCGACGGTGACGGCGAGGTCGAGCTCACCGCCGACCTGCGGAGCCGACGCCGCGCTCGCCGATGCGGAGACGCTCAGGTCGGGCGGGATCCCGCCTCCCCCGCCCCCGCCGCCCGGCGACACGGGCGCTGGCACCGGCGTCGGCGTCGGAGCGGCTGCGGTGACGGCGACCGTCTGCGTCGCCGGCTCCCAGCCCGCCGCTGACGCAGTGACGAGGATGCTTCCCGCTCGAGCGTCGCGCACGTAGACGCCTGCGGTCGATGCCCCGGCTGGGATCGCGACCGGAAGCGACGATGTCCACGGGCCGTCCGCGGCAGGCGCGAACTGCGCGGACGGCGACGATGAGGTGAACGTCACGGTCAGCGCCGCCGAGGCCGACTGCGCGAGCCCCGCCTGTTGCAGCTGCACCGATAGCTGCGCCGGCTGGCCGGTCGTGACGCCCACCGGCGCCGCGTTGAAGGCAAGCGACGGGTACGACCAGGTCGAGAACGACTTCCAGGCGTCGGTGAAGGCGCTTCCGTCGAGCGTCCCGGTGCACCATGCGGCACCGCACGGCGACGCCGAGCCGTCGGAATCGTGAATTGCCGCGGCGATCCGGTCGAGGAGGTCGGCCGTCTGGGAGGTGAACTCCGGCGTCCACGACGACCCGTCCGGCATCCTCGGCGACCACGCGAATCCGAGCCGGCCGCCACCCCGATACGACCGCATCGCCGCGACCTGTGCGGTGACATAGTCCTTCATCACATCCGCCGGGACATCCGTGTACCCAAAGCCGCTCTGGTACGCCCAGGCGGCATTTCCGAGCGGAAGATACGAGCGCATCAGGTAGGCGGCGCCGGTCGCGGCATCTCCCGGCGCGGCGCCCGCGAGCGCGACCGGATGCTGCAGGTAGTCGTTGAGGTACGCGACACGCGTGTCGGGCGTCGAGCCGGCGACAGCGTAGGCCCGCGCGTCGCCGTAGACCTCTTGAGCCCAATCCGCGACGTAGGCGGTCATGTCGTTCCAGAACGGCGCGTCGGCGAGCCAGCTCTGAAGGTTCAGCTTGTACGACGCGAGGTCGGAGGTCGCCTGCGAAAGCCCGATCACGTAGACGCCGCCCTTCACCCGAGGCACGGACCCGTCACCGTCGTAGAGCCCGCGGACGAGATCGCGGATCTTCTGGCGTGACGTCCCCGTGTTCGCGCGTAGGGCAGACGAGAGCTCGTTTACGATCCACGAGTCGCCGGACGAGACGTCGAAGCCCTGCGCTGCCATCCGCCGCCGAGCCTCGACGCCTGCCGCGTAGTAGGTCGAGTTGTTCTGCGCCACCCAGTTCGTCCAGCCGTTGTAGGAGATCTCGGCGAGAACATGGAACTGCGGCCCGAGGGCACGGATCTGCGCGGGTTGCGCCGGCCGGAAATTCGTCTTGTCCGCGGCGAGCGGCGGGATCGAGATGTAGTACTGCGCGCACGGCGATGCGTTCGCTGCGAGCTTCGTCGCGAGACGAAGCCAGTCGTCCGCGGTGTAGAAGACGGCGCGCACCGCGGCGCAGCCGGCCGCCTGCAAGCGGAACGTCGGTCGTCGTTGCACGAGCTTCGTCCACAACGCGCGCGTCAGCGCAGGCTGGTGGGAGGGCACGGGCTGCGCAGGGCCGCGCGGCTGCGCACGCGCCGCCGGCACGAGCGCTGCGGCTGCCGCTGCGACGCCCGCGATACTGATGATCGACCCTCTGACCATGCCCCGTTGGAGCGCGGCATGGTAGCCCCAGAACCCGCCGAAGGAGACCTCTGTGGACATGAAGCTCGAGCTCGTCCTGCTGCCGGTCGCAGACGTCGACCGCGCAAAGGAGTTCTACACCGACAGTTGCGGCTTCACGCTCGACGTCGACCACCGCGCCGGCGAGAGCTTCCGCGTCGTGCAGCTGACGCCGCCGGGCTCGTCGTGCTCGGTGACGGTAGGAACGGGCCTCATCGACACGCCGCCCGGCTCGGTCCGCGGCCTCCACCTCGTCGTCACCGACATCATCGCGGCGCGTGAGGATCTGCGCGGGCGCGGTGTGGACGTCTCGGAGATCCGGCACATGACGCCGGAGGGCTGGCAGCCCGGCGTCGACCCGACGCGCACGGACTACGGGTCGTTCGCCGACTTCGCCGATCCGGACGGGAACACGTGGGTGCTACAGGAACGCGGATTCGCCCGTTAACGCGCGGCCGATCAGGAGCTTCTGGATCTGTGAGGTTCCCTCGTAGAGCGTCGAGACGCGCGCGTCGCGCAGGTACTTCTGCACCGGGAACTCGTCGACGTAGCCGTATCCACCGTGTACCTGCACCGCTGCATTCGCGGCACGCACTGCGACCTCGCTCGCGTAGTACTTCGCCTGCGATGCGGCGAGCGTGTACGGCTGTCCGCTGTCCGCGAGGTACGCCGCCCGCCACGCCATGAGTCGGGCGGCCTCCGTCTCGACGGACATGTCGGCCAGCAGCTCCTGCACGAGCTGGAACCCCGCGATCGTCTTGCCGAACTGATTCCGCTCGGTTGCGTAGGCGGTCGACGCATCGAGGCACCCGGCGGCGATCCCGACGGAGCCGGCCGCGAGCGAGATGCGGCCGTTGTCGAGCGCCGACATGGCGACCTTGAAGCCCGCGCCCTCGTCGCCGAGGAGCGCCGAGCCCGGGACGCGGACGTTGTCGAGGAAGAGCTCCGCCGTGTCCTGTGCACGCAGACCGAGCTTGCCGTCGATCTTGCGGGCGCTGAAGCCGTCGGATGCGGTCGGCACGAGGAAGCACGTGATCCCTCGCGGGCCCTCACCGCCGGTCCGCGCGAAGACGAGCGCGACGCCGGCCCATGAGCCGAGCGTGATGAAGATCTTCGACCCGTTGAGAACCCAGCCGTCCCCGTTGCGCTCGGCGCGCGTGACGAGCGAGCCCGGGTCGGAGCCGCTCCCCGGCTCGGTCAGCGCGTAACAGCCGAGGCCGGAGCCGTCGGCCATGCGCGGAAGCCACGCCGCCTTCTGCTCCTCCGTCCCCCATTTCGCGATCGTCTTACCGGCGAGGCCGTTGTTGACCGAGACGATCCCCCGAACGGACGAGTCGGCGCGGCCTAGCTCCTCCATGACGAGGCAATACGAGACCGTGTCGAGGCCCATCCCGCCGAAGTCTTCCGGAAGGGCGCAGCCGAGGAAGCCGACGTCGGCGAGCTTCTCGACGATCCCGAGATCCATCCGCTCGCTCCTGTCCCACTCCCTCGCGTGCGGGACGATCTCGCGATCGCAGAAGGACCGCGCCGTCTCGCGGATGAGCTGCTGCTCCTCGGTCAGCGCGAGGTCCACCGGCTGCGTATTCTGCCCGCGTGCCGAATCTCGAGGGGAAGGTGGCGATCGTGACCGGTGCCGGGCGCGGGATCGGCCGTGCGCACGCCCTCGCGCTCGCGGATGCCGGGGCAAAGGTGATCGTCAACGATCTCGGCGCCGCCCTCTCCGGTGAGGGCCACGACGACACTCCGGCGCAACAGGTCGTCGACGAGATCAGGGCAGCAGGCGGCGAGGCCGCTGCAAACGGCGAGAACGTCGCCGACTTCGCGGGCGCCGAGCGGCTGGTGCGCCAGGCGATCGACAGCTTCGGGCGGCTCGACATCCTCGTCAACAACGCAGGGATCCTCCGCGACCGGATGCTCGTCAACATGACCGAGGACGAGTGGGACGCCGTGATCGCAGTCCACCTGAAGGGGCATTTCGCTCCGACGCGCCACGCGGCGGCCTACTGGCGCGAGCAGTCGAAGGCGGGCGCCGAAGTGCGCGGTCGCGTCATCAACACGTCGAGCCCGTCGGGCGTGTTCGGGAACGTCGGCCAGGCGAACTACGGGGCCGCGAAGGCCGGCATCGCCGGCTTCACGATCATCGTCGCGCAGGAGCTGCAGCGCTACGGCGTGACGGTCAACTGCCTCGCGCCGAACGCGCGAACGCGGATGACCGAGGAGACCTTCGACATGGATGCTCCCGACGAGGGCTTCGATCCGCTCGACCCTGCGAACATGTCGCCGCTCGTCGTCGCGCTCGCAGCAGACGAGGCCCAGGGGATCACGGGCCAGGTCTTCCATGTCTGGGGCGGCGCGATCAACGCGCTGCGCGGCTGGTCGGCGGGGGAGCTCTTCGAGAGCGACGAGCGCTGGGACGCCGACGCGCTTCTCGGCGAGCTTCGGTCGCGCTTCCCGGACGGCGCCGCGCCGCCGGGGATGATGGCCGGCATGCAGTCGGCCGGCGGGCGCTCGCTTCGCGCCCAGTGACGGCACGCGGGTGAGGGCGCGGCGGCGCGTCTATCTGATGCGCCATGCCCAGGTGCGCTACTTCGAGGGCGTGCATCCGCACGAGGTACAGCTGACCGATGAGGGACGTGCGCAAGCCGAGGCGGCAGCATTGTCGTTGCGCGGCGTAGGCTTCGACCGCGTGATCACGAGCGGCCTGCCCCGCACGGTCGACACCGCGCGGGCCGTCGCACCCGACCTCGAGATCGAGGCCGTGGTGGGGCTCCGCGAGATCGAGAGCGGCGAGCTGCGCGGTCTCGACCCGGGCGTCGTGCAGGAGATGATGACGGCCGCCTTTCGGGGCGTCGTTCCGAACGACACCCAATTCCTCGGCGGTGAGACGATCGGCGAGCTCTTCGACCGCGTCATCCCTGAGATCGACGCGCTTCTGGCCGATGACGGCTGGGACGTCGCGCTCCTCGTGCTGCACGGGGCCGTGAACCGCGCGATCCTCAGCCTCGCCCTGACCGGCGACCGCGTCTTCCTCGGGGCCTTCGAGCAGGCGCCGGGCTGCATCAACGTCCTCGACGTGGACTCGACGGGCTCCTTCGTCGTTCGTGCCGTCGGCTACACGCCGTACGACCCCGTGCACGAGCGCGCCGCCCGAACCACGACAATGGAACAGCTCTGGCAGGAGTACCTCGACTCGCGTCGGCGAACTCCGTAGAGTTCCGCGCCACCGGATGGCACTTCTCTCGCTCCAAACGGCGTCGCTTCGCTTCGGTGGGATCGTCGCCCTCGACGAGGTCTCGCTCGAGGCGCAGGAAGGCACGATCTTTGGGCTGATCGGGCCGAACGGCGCCGGCAAGACGACCGCGTTCAACGTGATCACGCGCCTCTACCGGCTCGACTCGGGCGACGTCGTCTTCGACGGCAAGTCGCTGCTGCACACCGCGCCGAGCCGCGTGGTCGGGCTCGGCATCGCGCGTACGTTCCAGAACGTCGAGCTCTTCCCGACGATGACGGTGCTCGAGAACGTCCTCGTCGGCGCGCACACCGTCTCCCGCTTCGAGCCGGAGTCGAGGGTACGCGGCCGGGCGCTCGAGACGCTCGACCTGGTCGGGATAGCCGACGTCGCGCACCGGCCCGCCTCCGGGCTCCCGTTCGGCACGTTGAAGCGCGTCGAGCTCGCGCGTGCGCTCGTCTCGAAGCCGCGACTGCTCCTGCTCGACGAGCCTGCAGGCGGCCTCAATCACGAAGAGGTCGACGAGCTCGCCTCGTTCATCCGCACGGCTCCGGGACGAGCTGAACCTCACCGTGCTCCTCGTCGAGCACCACATGAACCTGGTCATGCGCGTCTCCGATCACGTACATGTCCTGAACTTCGGACGCACGATCGCAAGCGGCCCGCCGGCCGAGGTGCAGCGCGACCCTCAGGTGATCGAGGCCTACCTCGGCGGCGAGCTCGAGGCGGCCTCATAACTGCCTTACTCGAGCTCGAGGGCGTCACGGCCCGCTACGGGCCGGTGGAGGCGCTGCACGGCGTCTCGCTCTCGGTGGCCGAGGGCGAGATCGCGGCCGTGCTCGGCGCGAACGGCGCGGGCAAGACGACGACGCTGCGCGCGATCTCGGGGACGGTCCGGCGGGACGGGGAGATCCGCTTCGGCGGCCGCCGGCTCGGCCGCGCCGGGCCCGACCAGACAGCTCGCCTCGGCGTCGCCCACGTCCCCGAAGGGCGCGGCACGTTCGCCGAGCTGACGGTGTGGGAGAACCTGCGCCTCGGCGCATACACGCGGCGTGGCTCGATCAAGGGCGATGTCGACCGCGTGCTGCAGTACTTCCCCTGGCTCGCGGACCGCCGCTCGCAGCAGGCGGGCACGCTGAGCGGCGGCGAGCAGCAGATGCTCGCACTCGCGCGTGCATTCATGCAGCGCCCGCGGCTGCTGCTGCTCGACGAGCCGTCGCTCGGGCTCGCGCCGCTCCTCGTCACCGAGATCTTCCGGATCATCCGCGAGCTGAACGAGAACGAGGGCCTGACCGTGCTCGTCGTCGAGCAGAACGCGCACATCGCGCTGCAGCTCGCGCAGACGGCCTTCGTGCTCGAAGTCGGCCGCGTCGCGATCGCGGGCCCGAGCCAGGAGCTGGAGGAGCACGAGTCCGTCCGCCGGAGCTACCTCGGGTACTGATGCTCGGCCTCGCACGCCAGACGAAGGTGACGACCGGCGCCTCGGGCCCCGTGATCGTGGGGCTCGTGGGTGCGGCCGTCTTCCTGCTCGTCGGCTGCCTCGTCAGCGACATCTTCGCCCAGCAGACGGTCGCGGGACTCGCGCAGGGCGCGATCTTCGGCAGTCTCGCGCTGGCCCTCGTCCTCATCTACCGCGCAACCGAGGTGATCAACTTCGCACAGGGCGAGATGGCGATGGCGACGACGTATGTGTGCTACCAGCTCCTCCAGTGGGGCGTGACCTACTGGCTTGCCTTCTTCCTCACCCTCGCCTTCGGCTTCGTGTTCGGTCTCGTCACCTACGGCGTGTTCATCCGCCCCGTCCAACACCGGTCGGTGGTCGCGATCGTCATCGTCACGCTCGGCCTCTTCATCCTGATCGACGGCGTCGTCGCGTGGATCTGGGGGGCGGACATCAAGTTCATGGCGTCGCCGTTCGGCAACAGGGTCTTCCGCAACGGCGGCATCGCGGTCTCGGTGCAGGACATCGGCGTCTTCGCAGTCTCGATCATCTCCATGGTCGCGCTGTGGGCGCTCTTCCAGTTCACGAAGGTCGGCCTCGCGATGCGGGCGGCCGCGCTCCGTCCCGCCGCGGCCTCGCTCGTCGGCGTGCGGGTAGACGTGATGCTCGCCGTCGGCTGGGGCCTTGCCGCGATGCTCGGCGCCGTCGCCGGTCTCATGGCCGAACCGACCCAGTTCGTGCTCCAGCCGACCCTCATGCAACCCATCCTCCTGCTCGCCTTCGCAGCCGCCGTTCTGGGCGGGCTCGAGAGCCCCGTGGGCGCGGTGATAGGCGGCCTGCTGATCGGCGTCTTCCTCAACCTGATCGGCCAGTACGTGGGCTTTGCGACCTCGGAGCTCCGCCTGCCGATCGCCTTCGCCGTGCTCCTCATCGTGCTGCTGATCCGGCCGATGGGCCTCTTCGGGCGGAAGCAGGTGCGCAGGGTATGAGGGTCCGTATGGACAGGGGCTTCCTGATCCGGGTCGCGATCGTCGGTGCGGCGGCGCTCGTGATCGTCCTGCTCGGTGTGTCGATGAGCAGCTACCACCTCGGCCTCGGCGCCCGCGTCGGCCTCTACTTCACCGCGATCCTCGGGCTGAACATCCTGCTCGGTTACACCGGTCAGATCTCGATCGGGCACGGCGCGTTCATGGCGATCGGCGGCTACACGACCGCGATCCTCTCGCACTACCACCACTGGAACCTGCTCGCGACGCTGCCGGCGGCCTTCCTCATCTGCTTCGTCTTCGGCGTGCTCGTCGGGCTGCCGGCGCTCCGCTTCCGCGGCGTGTATCTCGCACTCGCGACCTTCGCGCTCGCGGTCTCGGTGCCGCAGCTGCCGCTCAAGTGGTCGAAGTGGACCGGCGGCAGCAACGGCCTCCGCACGGCGACGACGCCCACGAACGCGTGGGTGTACTGGACGGCCTGGGCATGCGCCGGGATCGGCTTCGTCGCGGCGTGGCTGCTCCTGCGCGGCCGGATCGGCAGGGCCTTTCGCGCGATTCGGGACAGCGAGATCGCAGCGGCCTCGTCCGGGATCTCGCTGCCGATCTACAAGACCTTCGCCTTCGGCATCTCCGCGGCCTACGCCGGCGTGGCGGGCTCGCTCTTCGTCCTCGTCACGAACGGCTACTCCCAGCCGGGCCTCTTCGGCCTCGTTCTCTCGCTCCAGCTGCTGATCGGCGCCGCCGTGGCCGGGCTCGGCTCGCTCTGGGGCACGATCGTCGGTGCGCTCTTCATCGGCCTCCTGCCCGAGATCTCCGGAAGCGCTCCGATCATCGGAAACCAGCACGGCCAGGACGTCGTCTTCGGCCTGATCGTGATCCTCGTGATGATCCTCGTCCCGAACGGGTTCGCCGGACTCCTCCGGGGACTTGACTCGCGGTTCAAATCCGCTATCAAATCGGATCCGACAGCGTCATAATCGGCACTCCCGGGCTTCCCGGGCACAACCATGCGTAGGAGGGTCGGATGGGAATGAAGGCCAGGGTCCTGGGGATCGTCGCCGGGATCGCGCTCATCGCGGCGGTCGCGGTGTCTGCAGCGGGCGGTGCGGTGCAGGCCGATCCGGGCATCACGGCGACCAGCGTCACCATCGGCGGCACGCACCCGATCACCGGGCCGGCGTCGCTGTACAAGACGATCTCGGCAGCCGAGAGCGCCTACTTCGCGTACGTCAACGACCAGGGTGGCGTCAACGGACGCAAGATCAACTACATCGTCAAGGACGATTCGTACGACCCCTCGAAGACGGTGCCGCTGACACAGCAGCTCGTCGAGAGCGACAAGGTGTTCGCGATCTACGGCAGCCTCGGCACGGCGCCGGGCCTTGCCACGTGGGACTACCTGAACAGCAAGCGCGTACCGCAGGTCTTCCTTGCGACCGGCGACTCGTACTGGGGGTTCTGCCACTACAGCAAGTGCAGCGGCAAGAAGTACCCGTACACCTTCGGCTGGCAGCCGTCCTACCCGGGCGAGGCGAAGCAGTACGGCAAGTACATCGCCGCGAACTACCCGAACGCAAAGATCGGAGTGCTCTACCAGAACGACGCGTTCGGCAAGAACTACTACGCAGGTCTCCGCGTCGGCCTCGGCGCGAAGAAGAGCAACATCGTCGACCCGGAGTCGTACGACGTGGCGACGCAGTCGAACCTGACGCAGCAGATCCTGTCGATGCGGAGCAAGAGCGCCGATATCCTCGTGATCTTCGCGACGCCGTCGCCGACGATCACCGCGCTCGTGACGGCGTCGAAGGTCGGCTGGACGCGCCAGGCGACGTTCCTCGGCAACGTGTCGAGCAACCGCATCTTCATGCTCGCCGCAGGTGCGAACGGCGGCCGACCTGACGAACGTGTACGGGACGACGTACGTCAAGAGCCCGACGGTCGACAAGGGCGACCCGGGAATGGTGCTCGCGGGGAACATCATCGACAAGTACGCCCCGGCGCTGCGGGCGAGCTTCGACCGCGGCGACACGAACATCACGTACGGGCTGGCGAAGGCGTGGAACTTCGTCTACGCACTCAAGAAGGCCGGCAAGAACCTCACGCGCACAGGTCTCGTGCGCTCGCTGAACACGATGAACACGAAGGCCGACCCGTTCCTGCCTGCGGGCTTCGTGATCAAGACCGGGCGCAAGGACGCGTTCCCGCTCGAGCAGCTCCGCATGGTCAAGTGGGGCGGCGGCGCGACCGGGGACTGGGAAGCGTTCGGCAGGCTCCTCAACGGAATCCGCTAGCACGGCGGACGTTGTTGTGATCGGCGGCGGCGCCCTCGGCGCCGCCGCCGCGTTCCACCTCAAACGGCTCGGCGTCGACGACGTCGTCCTGCTCGAGCGGGACGCGCTCGCGTCCGGGTCGACGAGCAAGTCGGCCGGCGGCATCCGCGCGCAGTTCGCGGACGAGCTGAACATCCGCATCGCACTACGGTCACTCGCCGAGTTCGAGGCGATGGGCGACGAGATCGCGTTCCGGCAGCACGGGTATCTCTTCCTGCTGAGCGAAGCGGCCGACGTGGCGATCTTTCGCGAGGCACTCGAGCTTCAAGCGTCGCTCGGGGTGCCGTCTCGGGAGCTGACGGCCGGCGAGGCGCGCGAGCTCGTCCCGCAGCTCGTCGTCGACGACGTGCTCGCGGCGACGTACTGCCCCCGCGACGGCTATGCGACGCCCGAGGCGGTAGTCCAGTGGTACGCCCGCGGGCTCGACGTGCGGCAGGGCTGCGAGGCGCTGTCGGTGGTCACGGAGGACGGGCGAGTGCGCGGTGTCGAGACGGCCGACGGGATGATCGCCACGGATGTCGTCGTCTGCTGCGCAGGCGTGTGGTCGCGAGAGGTCGCGGCGACCTGCGGTGTCTCGCTACCGGTCTCGGGCGAGCCGCGGACGATGTGGTTCACGCCGGCCGACGGCGGCCTGCCCGAGCGCGTACCGCTGACGATCGACTTCGCGAGCGGGTTCTACTTCCATCGCGAAGGACCGGGCCTCGCCTTCGGCGGCCGGAACGACGAGGTCTTCGAGCCCGCGGCACGCCGCCTGCCGGTGCTCGCGGACCTGCCGGTGCAGACGTCATGGTGGGGCTACTACGACGTCTCGCCCGACTGGAACGCCCTGGTCGGCGAGTCACGCGAGGTGTCGCGCTTCCTCTATGCGACCGGATTCTCCGGGCACGGCTTCCAGCAGGCGCCTGCAGTCGGCGAGCATCTCGCAGAGCTCGTCGATCGGCCGGGAGCCGACGCTCGATCTCTCCGCGTTCTCCGCCGAGCGGTTCGCCGCGGGAGCACGAGCGGCCGGAGGCGTTCGTCGTCTAGTGACGAGGTCGCTCTTGGCTAACGGCCGGGCTACGGTCGGGCAAGGAGCGCCGGATCCGTCACCGGAGCCCGGCAGGCGAAGCGCTCGCAGATGTAGACGGCGGTCTGACCGTCGACGCAGGTCCTTGCCGCTCGAGGAGCGGTACGTCGTCCGCGGGCCCGAACGCGACGACGGCAGTTCGGGTCGTACGGCGCGAGCGCGGCGCGCGCCACGGGAGCTCGAGCGGTCGCCGATGATCGCGACCTCCCGCGGCGGCGAGAGGTGGAGGTCGAGCGCGCACAGCGCCCAGCCGAAGGCCTGCGGCGCCCGGGGGATGAGGTCGCGAATCGAGCCGGAGGCACGCCGCGCGCTCGCCGCTCGAGCTCGTCGTCGCCCCAGATGCGCGCGAGCCGGAGCAGCACGTAGGCGAGCATCGAGTTGCCCGACGGCGTCGGGTTGTCGTCGAGGTCCTTCTGCCGCGCGACGAGCTGCTCGCCGTCCGACCGGCGTCGTGAAGAAGCCGCCGTGCTCGTCGTCCGCGAAGAGCTCGATCGCGAGCACGCGCGAGCCGGTATGCGCTCGATGCAGCCAGCGAAGCTCGCCGCGTCGCGACGTGCAGCTCGTAGAGGCCGTGCGCGACGTTCGCATAGTCCTCGAGGTACCCGGTGCCCTTCGCGACGCCGTCGCGCCACGTGCGGTGAAGACGCCCGCCGTCCGGAGAGCGGGCCGAGCAGGAAGTCGGCGAGCTCGCGTCGCCGCGTCGAGGTAGTCGTCGCGGTCGAGCCGTCGGCGCCGACTCCGCGAGCGCGGCGAGCATGAGCCCGTTCCACGAGGCGATCGCCTTGTCGTCGCGCAGCGGCTGCGGACGCCGCTCGCCGCTCCGCGAGGAGCGGCGCTTCGCTCGTCGTCTGCGAGGCCGCCGCGGATGACGTAGCGGCCGTGCTCGAACGGCTGCAGCAGCTCCTCGCGCGGCACCTCGTGCGGCTCCCACGTGAACGTCAGCCCCTCGACGCCGTCGGTGTCGGCGTCCTGCGCGGAGGCGAAGCCGCCGCCGTCGAGCCGCAGCTCGCGAATCGCGTAGTCGAGCGTCTGCTCGACGATCTCGCGGTACGACTCCTCCTCCGTGAGCACGCCACGCGTGGAGATATGCCGGCACGAGCAGCGCGTTGTCGTAGAGCATCTTCTCGAAGTGCGGCACGAGCCACTGCTCGTCGACCGAGTAGCGATGGAAGCCGCCGCCGACGAGGTCGTACATGCCGCCGGCGCGCATCCCGTCGAGCGTCCCGAGCGCCATGTCGAAGACGCCGCGGCGAAGCAGGAACTCGATCGTCGATGCGGGCGGGAACTTCGGCGCGTGGCCGAAGCCGCCCCAGGTGCGGGTCGTACTGCGTGCGGAGCGCCTCGCACGGCCTGATCGAGGAGCGCCTCGTTCAGCGGGTCCTGCGAGGGCTGAGTGCGCGCGCTGTGCTGAAGGTGTCGACGAGCGCGGCTGCCTGCTGCGCGACGTCGTCGCGCTGGTCGCGATACGCGTCGGCGAGCGCCGCGAGCACCTGGCGGAACGCCGGCATCCCGTGCCGCGGCTCCGGGCGGGTAGTACGTACCGCCGAAGAACGGCTCGCCGGCCGGCGTGAGGAACACCGTCATCGGCCAGCCGCCGTGACCGGTGAGCGCGACGACGGCGTCCATGTAGACGGCGTCGACGTCCGGCCGCTCCTCCCGGTCGACCTTGATGTTCACGAAGCGGTCGTTCATCAGTCGCGCGGTCGCCTCGTCCTCGAACGACTCGCGCTCCATCACGTGGCACCAGTGGCACGCGGAGTAGCCGACGGAGAGCAGGATCGGCTTGTCCTCGGCGCGGGCGCGTTCGAACGCCTCCTCGCCCCAGGCGTACCAGTCGACCGGGTTGTTCGCGTGCTGGAGGAGGTACGGGCTCGTCTCCTGCGCGAGGCGGTTCACGGAGCCGACGCTACCCGCTAGGTTCGCGGGTATGCCCGGCTATGCGGATCTGGAGGTCGGCGCCGTCTACCGAAGCCGCTTCGGGCGGACGGTGCTCGAGGCCGACAACGTCTGGTTCACGCTCCTCACGCTGAACACGAACCCGATCCACTTCGATGCCGAGTACGCCGCGTCGACCGAATGGGGGCGGCCGCTCGTCGACTCGACCTTCACGCTGGCCCTCGTCACCGGGATGTCGGTGGTCGACGTCTCGGAGCGGGCGGTGAACCTCGGCTGGCGCGAGGTCACGTCTGCCGGCGCCCGTCTTCGCGGGCGACACGATCCGCGCCGAGACGGAGATCCTGGCCAAGCGCGAGTCGGCGTCGCGTCCGGGCTTCGGCATCGTCACCGTGCGGACGCGCGGGCTCAACCAGCGCGACGAGGTCGTGATCGACTTCGAGCGGACGGTCATGGTGCCGCTTGCTGCGGACTGAGCGGCTGCTCCTCCGGCCGGTTCACGACGACGACGTCGATGCCTTCGTCGAGATGGCGGGCGACAGGCAGGTCATGCCGTGGGTCGGCGAGGCGCCGGGTGGACGCGAGCTCGCGGCGGAGCTCGTCGAGCGATGGCGCCGGCGGTGGGACGCAAACGGGATCGGACCGTTTGCGGTGCTCGTCGACGGGGTCGTGGTGGGCCGAGCGGGGCTCCTCGTCTGGGATCGGCGGACGTGGGAGACGACGACGTACGCCGCTGCCGGCGAGCACGCCGTCGAGGAGCTCGGCTGGGCGCTGGCGAGCCGTTACTGGGGCAAGCGGGTACGCGACCGAGGCGGCGCGAGCCGTCCGCGACTGGGCGCATCGCGAGCGCGGGATCGGGCGCCTGATCTCCCTCATCGACCCGAAGAATGTTCGCTCGGTCCGCGTCGCCGTGAAGCTCGGCTGCGAGCCCGAGGAGCTCGTGCGCCTCTGGGAGGGGACGCGGGCGACTCGTGTGGGTGCACCCGCGCTAGGCACGTTTCGAGCCCTGGTCCGGCGGAACCGAAAACCGGTGACAGTCACGGGTTACGACTTCGTCACGACTTGGTCACGACTTCGTCACGGCCAGGGACCTGCCCGATAGAGATAGCCCTCGAGCCGCCGGCCGAGGATCGACTCGAGCCACCTCGACGTCTCGATGAGCTCGTCGACGTCGACTCCGGTCTCGACGCCTTCGGCCTCGAGGAGGTAGACCAGATCCTCCGTCGCCACGTTCCCCGTGGCCCGTGGCGCGTACGGGCAACCGCCGAGGCCGCCGATCGACGAATCGAGCACGGTTGCGCCTGCTTCCACGGCTGCGAGCGCGTTCGCGTAGCCGGTGTTGCGGGTGTTGTGCCCGTGGAAGCCGTCGGCCTTCGTCCGCTCGGTCAGGTTCCGAACGGCCGACGGCGCCGGCCACGCCGATCGTGTCCGCG
The DNA here is from genome assembly GCA_963794045.1 of uncultured Actinomycetes bacterium. Taxonomy (GTDB): domain Bacteria; phylum Actinomycetota; class Thermoleophilia; order Gaiellales; family Gaiellaceae; genus Palsa-739. Next base: position 6,012 of record CAWCCJ010000002.1, on the reverse strand, counting down.
AGGACGACCTCCGCTCGGCCGCTGAACCGGCCGGCAATGTCCGCGACGACGCCGGGATCCACCCTCCCCTCGAACGGGCACCCGAACGCGACAGAAATGGTGACTGTCACCGGTTTTGGCTCCGCCATGTCCAGAATCGCCTCGACCCGGGCTATCGCCTGCGCGAGCGTCGCGTTCCCGTTCCGCTCGTTGAAGGACTCGGTCGCCGCGAGCGTGACGTTCACGCGGTCGAGGCCGCTCGCCGCAAACCGTTGCCAGCCGCGCTCGTTCAGCACGAGACCGGAGTACTCCACCCCGCCGCGACGCTCGATGCCGGCGACGACCTCCTCGGCTCCCGCCATCTGCGGCACGCGGTCGTCGCGCACGAAGGAGACGCACTCGACGCGCGGGACGCCGGCTCCGGCGAGCCGGTTCACGAGCTCCGCCCGCACGGACGGCGCGAGCGTCTCCGGCTCGTTCTGGAGACCGTCACGCGGCCCGACATCGCAGAGGGTTACCCGCATGCGAAGAGCGTAGTTATTCGCGATGCGACCCCCGGGGAGCGGCCGTACCGTGCGAGGGAATGCATCCCTCCGCCTCGCACAGCGCGACGATCCGGATCAGGATCGACAACCATCCCGGTGCGTTCGCGAGCCTCGCAGCCGCAATCGGCGAGGCCGGCGGACTGCTCGGGGCGATCGACCTCGTGCGCGTCGAGAAGCAGACGAAGATTCGCGACGTGAACGTCCTGGCGAACGACGAGCGCCACCTCGCGGCGATCGTCGACGCCGTGAAGAACGTCCGCGGCGTCGACGTCGTGCGAGTCTCCGACCGAACGTTCATCGCGCACCTCGGCGGCAAGATCGAGGTCGCCCCACGCGTTCCGCTCAAGTCTCGCGACGATCTCTCGATGCTCTACACGCCGGGAGTCGCACGCGTCTCCCGCGCGATCGCCGACGACCCCGACGCCGTCTGGAACCTCACGATCAAAGCGAACACTGTCGCCGTCGTGACCGATGGAACGGCGGTTCTCGGCCTGGGCGACATCGGCCCCGAAGCAGCGCTGCCGGTAATGGAAGGCAAGGCCGTCCTTTTCAAGGAGTTCGCAGGCATCAACGCTTTCCCAATCTGCCTCGACACGAAGGACGTCGACGAGATCGTGCGCACCGTCGAGCTGATCGCCCCTGCCTTCGGCGGCATCAATCTCGAGGACATCTCGGCGCCGCGCTGCTTCGAGGTGGAGCGCCGGCTGCGCTCGTCCCTCGACATCCCGGTCTTTCACGACGACCAGCACGGCACCGCAATCGTCGTGCTCGCCGCGCTGCTGAACGCCCTCGAGGTCGTCGGGAAGACGCTGCGACGATGCCCGCATCGTGACCACCGGTTGTGGCGCAGCAGGAATGGCCGTGACCCGTCTCCTCCAGCACGCCGGCGCATCGTGGATCGTCGGCGCCGATGAGGGCGGGGCGCTCTACCGCGGCCGCCCCGGCTTGAACTTCGCGAAGCGCGTCTACGCGGAGACGACGAACCCGGACAACCTCGAAGGAACCGCCGACGAGCTCCTCCGCGACGCCGACGTCTTCATCGGGCTCTCGGTGCCCGGCGCCGTCACGCCGGAGGGCATCGCGACCATGGCCGATCGCGCAATCGTCTTCGCGATGGCGAACCCGGCCCCAGAAGTCGATCCCGAGCTGATCGAAGGCACGGCCGAAGTCATCGCGACAGGTCGCTCCGACTACCCGAACCAGATCAACAACGTGCTCGCGTTCCCTGGGATCTTCCGCGGCGCGCTGGACGCGCGGGCGCGCGAGATCACGACGGAGATGGAGCTTGCCGCTGCGCGAGCGATCGCACAGACGATCCCGGCCGACGAGCTGTCGGCCGACTACATCGTGCCGAGCGTCTTCAACCGCACGATTGCACCTGCCGTCGCCGACGCGGTCGCTAGCGCGTCCCGAGCTCCATCCGCAGCAACCGCGGGATAGCCGCGCCTACTCGCGCATGGAGCGGCGGCCGCTCCCCGCGCTCCTCCGCCTCCTCGCAGCGCATGATCGAGTGGCGCACGAGCCCGCCCCCGAGCCGGCGGAAGGGCTCGGGCGGGAGCGACGGAACCTGGCGCGTCGCGAGCGGCAGCCGCGTCCACTCGTCGTCGGCACCGAGCGCGAGCGAGGCGAGGATCTGCCCGCCGAGCCAGCTCGGCCCGCACGCCGTGGCCCGAGTAGCCGGCCCCGTAGTGGATCCGCGTCCCGGGCTTCGTCGCGAAGAACGGCAGATGATCCGCCGAGACGTCGATCGGACCGCCCCAGGAGCGCTCAACGTGCGCATCCGCGAGCCCCGGCAGCAGCCGCCGCAGCCCCGCCTCCGCGCGTCGAGCGGTCGGCTCGTCGCGGCTGAAGCGCTCGTCGACACGCCCGCCGGAGCCGATCGGGCCGGAGCCGCTCCCCATCAGGACCCGGCCGTCGTCGAGCGTCCGGAAGTAGTGGATGAACATCCGCCCGTCGACGATCGCCTCTCCCCCGGTCCAGCCGATCTCCTCGAGCAGCTCGGGCACGGGCTCCGTCAGGACGACGTACGAGCCGAAGTTCGTCAGGCTGCGCGACGCAGGCTTCCAGCCGGTGAGGAACGCGTTCGTCGCAAGCACGACGTCGCGTGCACGCAGGACGCCGTTCGGCGTGGTGACCTCGCCGTCGCGTACCCGGAGCGCGGGCGTGCTGTTCGTGCACGGAGATGCCCGCCGCGATCGCCCGTCGACGCAGGGCGCGCACGAGCAAGCCGGGATGCACGGTCGCGCCGTCGCGGAAGAACACCCCGCTCCGGAACACGGGTGAGCGCACGCGCGCGGCGAGCGCATCCGAAGAGAGGAACTCCGCTTCCTCGGGATGCCCGAGCTCGCGCGCGGCCGAGACCGATCGCGTCACGGACGGGTCCTGCGCCGGCGCAGCCGAGACATCGAGCCGTCCGCCCTCCCGCAGCCAGACGTCCTCGCCGAGTGCACGCACCGCCGGGACGATCTTCTCGCCGGCGCGGCAGAGCTCGAGCGACCGCTCGGGGCCGAGCACGGGGAGCACCGACGAGAGAGCCGCCCAGTAGCCGTGGCAGAAGCCGCCGTTCCGCCCGCTCGGGCCGGCCCCGCAGATCTCGGCCTCGACGAGCGTGATGCGGAGATCGGGGTCGCGCTCCCGCAGCGCGAGGGCGGTCCAGAGGCCGGTGTAGCCGCCGCCCACGATCGCGACGTCAGCGCTCGCGTCACCCTCGAGAGGCGGCGCGGGCGGCGCATCGCCCTCGCGCGCGAGTGCGTCCTCGAGCCACCAGGACGGCAGGCGAGGCTCGATCACGCGAGACGGCGAGCGCGCCGGTTCTGCCAGAGCACGTTCGCGAGCATGCCCCCGACCGCAACGACGAAGATCGCGCTGCCGATGACGTTGATCTGCGGCGGCACCGCAACGCGCGCAGCTCCCCAGACGAAGAGCGGGAACGTCGTGACCGTGCCCGCGTTGAAGTACGTGATCACGAAGTCGTCAATCGAGAGCGCGAACGCCAGCAGGCCGCCGGCGAGGATCCCCGGCGCGATGAGCGGCAACGTGACGCGAAGGAACGTCACGGCCTCGTTCGCGCCGAGATCCATTGCGGCTTCCTCGAGATGACGATCGAACCCGACGAGACGGGCGCGCACCGTCACGACGACGAACGAGATGTTGAACAGGATGTGCGCGATCAGGATCGTCCCGAAGCCGAGCGGGACGCGCCAGTTGACGAAGAGCGCGAGAAGAGACGCGCCCATCACGATCTCCGGGGTCGCCATCGGCACGAAGATGAGAAGGTTCATCGTCCCGGAGCCACGGAAGCGGTAGCGCACGAGCGCGAGCGCGATCAACGTGCCGAGCACGGTCGCGACGAGCGCGGACAGGATCGCAAGCTCGATGCTGACCCGGATCGCGCTGCTCAGCCCCGGATATCCGAGCGGATGCTCCCAGTTCTTCAGCGTGAAGCCCTTCCAGGTGTAGTTGAAGCGCCCGAGCGGGTTGTTGAACGAGAACGCGATCACGATCGCGATCGGCAGGAAGAGGTAGCCCAGCGCGAGGAACGCATAGACGTCGAGGATGCGACGTCTCATCGTCCGGCCGCCGCGCCCATCAGCCGCTCTGTCCCGACGAGGCGGGAAAAGATGATCACGAGGACGATGATCCCGCCCATGAGGATGAACGACAGCGCAGCCGCGGTCGGGTAGTTCCGAAGCGAGAGGAACTGCGACTGAATGACGTTTCCGATCATGTACTGCCTCGGTGTGCCGAGGAGCTGCGCGTTGATGAAGTCCCCTGCCGCCGGGATGAACGTCAGCAGAACACCGGCGAAGACGCCGGGAAGCGACAACGGGAACGTGACCCGGAGAAACGACATCACCGGGTTCGCATAGAGATCGCCCGCCGCCTCGATCAGCCGCGGGTCGACCTGCTCGAGCGACACGTAGAGCGGCAGCACCATGAACGGCAGGAAGTTGTAGGTGATGCCGGCGATCACGGCCGCCGAGGTTGCCAGCAGCCTTCCGTCCGGACCGAGGATGTGCAGGTGCTGCAGCGTCGTCACGACGAGGCCGTTGTCGGACAGGATCGTCTGCCACGCGAGCGTGCGGATCAGATACGTGACGAAGAACGGTGCGATGACGAGCAGGAGGAAGAGGTTCTTCCAGCGGCCCGCGCGAAACGCGATCCAGTAGGCAAGCGGATAGGAGATGACGAGCGCGATCACGGTCGCGAGCCCGGCGTACTGCAGCGAGCGCAGGAACTGCGTTCGGTAGAGCGAGACGGCGTCGCTGAAGTTCGACCACGCCCAGTCGAACGTGAACAGGGGAAAGAGCCCCGTCTCGAGGGACATCTTCGCCAGATAGAACATCGGCACGACGAAGAAGAGGACGAGCCACGCCGTCCCCGGCGTGAGCAGCCCGTACGGTGCGAGGCGCCTACGCACCGATCAGATTCTGGAACTGCTGCTTGTACTTGGCGTTGTTGACGGCTTTCGGATCGATCTGGTGCGCGTTCGCGAGGATCTCCGGCGTCGGGAAGATGAGCGGGTTCTTGGCGACCGCCGGGTCGCTCTTCTCGAGGATCTTGTCCGCGCCCACGACGGGGCAGATGTAATTGACGTAGTCCTCCACCTTCGCCGCGATGTCCGGCCGGTAGTACCAGTTCATCAGCACCGATGCGCCGTACACGTTCGAGCCTTTCGGGATCAGCATGTTGTCGGTCCAGATCATCCCGCCGTCCTTCGGCTGAACCCATTTCAGGCCGGGATGGTCGGCTTGCAGCTGCACCATGTCGCCCGACCACGCTGCGCAGGCCAGGATGTCGCCCTTGGCAAGGAGCGGCGCGTAGTCGTTGCCGGTGAACTGCCGGATCTGTCCCGAGTCGACCGCCTTCTTCAGCGTACTCATGGCGCGGTCGAACGAGGCGTTCGTCACCTTGGCGGGGTCGTCGCCGTTCGCGAGCATCACGAGGCCGATCGTGTCGCCGAACTCGGTCAGCATCGTCACCTTGCCCTTGAGCTTCGGGTCGGTCAGGAGCTTCTCGATGGAGTCGATCTCACCGCCGACCTTGGCCGGGTCGTAGCCGATCCCCGTCATGCCCGACTGCCAGGGGAGGCTGTAGTCCCGGCTCTCGTCCCAGGCCGGGTGCCGCTGCGTCGGCTGGAGATTCTTGATGTTCGGGAGCGCCGACTTGTCGAGCTTCTCGACCCAGCCGAGCTCGATCATGCGAGACGGGAGCCCCGAGGCGTCGGTCAGCACGATGATGTCGCTCCCGACCGACTGGTTCTGCGAGAGCGGGCCCTGGATCTTCCCGAAGTAGGTGTCGTTGTCGTTGATGTCCTCGATGTATCGCACCTTGACGCCGTACTTCTTCTCGAAGGCGTCGAGTGTGGGGTGCGACTTCGTCTTCTCGTCGACGTCGATGTAGAGCGGCCAGTTCGAGAAGGTGATCGTCTTCGGGAGCGTCTGCGCGACGGTGCTCGCGGCGGTCGAGCTCGCGCTCTTGCCGCCGC
>CAWCCJ010000001.1:0-358741 GCA_963794045.1 uncultured Actinomycetes bacterium | reverse complement strand
GCAGCCGTTCTCGCGCGTGGCGGGGATCGACCGCGATGGACGCGCTGCACAGAAGCGGGAACAGGACGCCGTTCTGATACCAGTAGCCGTAGTCCTGGTGCCACTGCCCCCGACGCGCCGCCGACGCGCGCGTCCTTCATGATCATTTTGGAGTGGTAGTGATAGACCTCGCCTTCGAGCAGCTTTTCCGCGGAGTTCACGATGGATTCGCAGCGCGCGACCATGCGGGATGGTGTCCCCCGGGCGGTTCCAGTGTAGAGGCGGACCGTGCCGCCTTCGCCATCGGCGCGACCGAAGGAGTGTTCGTCAAGGGCGCGGTCCTCGCGGGCGGCCTGGCTGATGAGGCGGATTTCTTCGGGGGTGAACATGCCGCGGGCGAGAACGTAGCCGTCGCGGTGGTAGTCGCGGACCTGAGAGTCGGTGAGGGCTCCGGTGGGCATCGAGCTTATGGTAGCGCGGTGTAGCGCCTGATATTCTGGACCGAATGCCGAGCCCACTGTCGCTAACCAGGCGCGCGTTTTTGGTGGCCGCGCCGCTGATCGCCGCCATTCAACGCGTCGTGATTCGAGGGCTTAAGACGCGTAAGCATACGATCGACGGGCGGGATTATCTGTTCCTGGAAATCGAGACGGATTCGGGGATCGTCGGGGTTGGGGAAGGCTCAATTTCCGGGCGGGTGGAGATCGTGGAACAGGCGATTCAATGGTTCGCCCCGTATCTGACCGGCAAGGATGCCGGCGGCATCGAGGAGCATTGGAACCGCAACTATTTCGAGTTGTCGCGTTACCGCAACGGGCCGGTTCTGATGACCGCGCTCGCCGCGGTGGATATCGCTCTCTGGGATATCGCAGGGAAATCGCTGGGACAACCGGTTTGGCGGCTGGCCGGCTCATCGATGGCGCACCCATGCGCGTCTACTACAGCCACTGGAGCCAGTCGCTGAATCCGCGGACGCCGGAAGCGCTGGCGAACCTGGCGGGGGCCGCGCGTGCGGCCGGCTGGACGTGTGTGAAATGGGTGCTCCCGAAAGGCGGCTCGGAGTCCGACGGTTGCGCCGCCTTGTCGCGGAGGTGGAGGCGGTGCGCCGCGGCGGCGGACCGGACCTGGACATCGGCCTGGAGATGTGGGAGACGTTCAGCGTCCGCTCGGCCATCGAGTTCGCGCGCGCGGTGGCGCCGTTCCGCCCGTTGTTCATCGAAGAGCCAGCCTGGCGCGAGACACCGCAGGCGCTCGGCGATATCGCGGCGAAGAGCCCGGTGGCGGTGGCGGGCGGCGAAGGCCTGATCTCACGCTACGAGTTCAAACAGCTCTAGACGCGAAAGGCGCGCAGGTGATCCAGCCGGAGGTGATCCATTGCGGCGGCATCACGGAGATCCGCAAGATCGCCGCGCTCGGAGAAGTTTATGGCGCGGAAATCGCGCCGCATATGTTCTACGGCCCCGTGGCGCACGTTGCATCGCTTCACGCCATGGCGGCGGTGCGCAGCTTCTTATTCAGGAATGGGATGCGGTGATGGAAAGCCGCTTCGAGTCGCTGACCCGCGGACATTTCCGCTTTTGACAAAGGGCACGTGACCTTATCGGAACGCCCGGGATTGGGAATCGACATGAACTGGGAGGAGTGGGACCGGTCATTTCCGTATAAAGGCGCAAAGCTAGCGTGCTCCGGGCGGCAGGTAGGCGGGTAGATATCTAAAAGCTCACCCGCATTCAGGATCGTGTTGCAGCGAACCGCACAGTCGCAAAACCCGCGTTCGCCTTCGCGGCGCGCTTTCGGATGACGTCACAGGACGGCGCCGACGATCACCACGCCGATCACCACGGTCTGCCAGGAGGCGAGACGTTCAGGAGATTCAAGCCGTTGCGGAGGACGCCCATGATGAGCGCGCCGACCAGCGTGCCGCCGACGGTGCCGACGCCGCCGAAGAAGCTGGCGCCGCCGATGATCACGGCGGCGATGGCGTCGAGTTCGGCGCCGGACCGGCGAGCGGGAAACCGGAGTTCATCCGGCCGGCGAGCACGATCGAGGCGGCACCGGCCATCATGCCGCTGAACGTGTACACCAGGATCAGGCGCCGGTCGACCGGGACGCCGGAGAGCATGGCGGCCTGTGGGTTGCCGCCGATCGCGTAGATGTCGCGGCCGACCGGGTGCGGATCAGGAAGATTGAAACAGACCGCAAAACAGGAGCACCAGATGACCGGCGCCGGGACCCACAGCACCGAACCGGCGCCCCAGAAACGGAAGCCGGCAGGCAGCTCCGAAATCGGAAAGCCGCCGGAGATCACCAGGGCGAGGCCGCGCGCCACGTTCATCATGCCGAGCGTCGGGATGAAGGGATGCGGTAAGCGGAGCTTGGTGAGGAGCGTTCCGTTGACGGCGCCGAGCGTCGCGCCGATGCCCAGCGAAGCGGCCAGCGCGACGGCCGGCGGCACGCCCGCCTTCAGCATCATCGCCGCGAGCACGCACGAGAGTCCCATGATCGAGCCGACCGAGAGGTCGATGCCCGCCGTGATGATCACGAGCAGCTGCCCGAGCGAGACCAGCGCGTTCACGGCGGATTGCCGGAAGACATTGATCAGGTTGTCGAACGTCAGGAAATGGTCGGAGAGAATGCCCAGCGCTGGCGCACAGGATCGACCAACCCGAGCAACGGGCCGAACCGCTGCAGCAGGATCGCTCTCGGGAACCTTTTCAATTCGCTCCCCCGGTGGCCAGTTTCATGATTCGTTCCTCGGTGGCTTCGGCGCGCGACAGTTCGCCCGCGATGTGCCCGCGATGCATGACCAGGATGCGGTCGGAGAGCGCCATCAACTCCTCCAGTTCGGACGATGCCAGCAGCACGGCACAGCCGCGGGCGCACAGGGCGCGGATGATGTCGTAAATCTCCGCCTTGGAGCGCACATCGACGCCGCGGGTCGGCTTGTCGAGCAGGAAGATGTCCGATCCCGCCGGAGAGCCATTTGGCGAGCAGGCCTTCTGTTGATTGCCGCCGCTAGATAACGCAGCGGCTGATCGAGCGACACGGCGCGGATGCGAAGCTCGCCCATCAGGTGGCCGGCGGAGCGGCGTTCGTCGGCGCTCTCAGGAAGAGGCGGTCGCGGCGGCCGGGCAGCGCGATGTTGTCGGAGAGCGAAGCGCCGAGCACGAGACCTTTGGCCTTGCGATCGTCGGGGACGAGCCCCATGCCGTGGCGGATGGCGTCGCGCGGACTGCGAATGTTCACCGGGAGGCCGTTGACGAGGATGCGGCTGGCGGATCCCGTCGATGGCGCCGAACAGCCATTCGAGCAGTTCGGTGCGCCCGGCGCCTGCGAGTCCGGCCAGCCCGACGACTTCTCCGTGGCGGACGGTGAGGTTGAGGCGCCTTCGATGCGGAGGGCCTCCGCTTGCTGCCGTTCGGCAGGCGCAGGCCGCTGCGCCGTGAGGCGCGCCTTCAGATCTTCGCCGACCATGGCGCGTACGAGCTCCTCCTGGGTGGTGACGGACGTGTCCCGGGTAAAGACGCGGCGGCCGTCACGCATGACGGTGACGCGATCGGTGACCTCGAAAATCTCGCGCAGCCGGTGCGAGATGTATATGACGCTGACGCCCTTATCGCGGAGCGTCCGAATGGTGCGGAAGAGGCCCTCGGCGTCCTTGCCGGTGAGCGGCGCGGTCGGCTCGTCCATGATGATGAGGCGCGAGCGGAAGGCCAGCGCGCGCGCGATCTCGACGAGTTGCCGCTGTGCGAGGCTCAATTCGAGGACGCGGCGGCGCGGGTCGATATCGTGGCCGAGTTCGCCGATGAGCTGGCGGCGCGCGTTCGTGGATCTCGCGCCAGCGCACGAAGCCGCGGTTTGACGGATGTCGCCCGAGAAAGATATTTTCCGCGACCGTCAGTTCCGGGGCGAGCGCAAGCTCCTGATGAACGAAAGCGATTCCGAGATTTTGGGCGTCTCGGGGGTGTGGATTTCGACGGGCGGCCCTCCCAGAGAATCGCGCCGCCGTCGGCCGCGAGGACGCCGCTGACGATATTCATCAGCGTCGACTTGCCGGCGCCGTTTTCGCCCGCAAGCGCGTGCACCTCGGCGGGCCGAAGGTCGAAATCGACTCCTTCGAGGACGCGAAAGCCGCCGAACGCTTTGGTGATGCCGCGCAATTCCAGGAGACTCAAGCGGGCCTCGCGGCGGTGGATTGACGCACGACCAGAGCGCCCTGTTTGCACCATGCTTTGGGGTTCCCGCCCGGCAAGCAGGTCCAATAGGATCTCGGCCGCGTCACAGCCCATCTCCTGCTTTGGCTGGCGGATGGTGGTGAGAGGTGGGTCGGTATAAGAGGAGAAGAAGAGGTCTCGAAGCCGGCGATCGAGATATCGGCAGGGACGCTCGAGGCCCGCTCGCGAGCGGCACGGAGTGCGCCGAAGGCCTGCATATCGTTGTAGCAGAACACGGCAGTGGGCCGATCGGCGAGGTCGAGGAGCTGGCGCATCGCATGCGAGGCCGCTCTCGGCGGCGCCATCGCCGTAAGCGACAAGCTCCGCTTGATACGGGATGCCGGCGTGCCTGGAGGCTCTCCCGATAGCCGTCGCAGCGCTCGGTGTCGGAATGCAGCCCGAAGCGGTCGCCGATGTAGGCGATGCGGCGGTGCCCGAGCTCGATGAGGTGGGCGGTGATCTGCCGGGCGCCGGCCGGGTTGTCGATGCTGACGTGAAAACCGAACTCGCCGGGATGCTGGTTGTTGATGAGCACGATGGGCGCCCAGTTCCTGAAGCACCGGGAGATAGAGCGCGCCGACGCGAGACGCCGCCACCAGGATGCCATCGACACGCCGCTCCTGGAGCGAGCGGACGGCGCGCAGCTCGCGGTCGGGATCGCCGTGGCAGGTGGCCAGGATGACGGAGTACTGTCGCGAAACGGCGAACTCCTCGATGCCGCCGACCACCTCGCCGACGAACGGGTCGGCAATGCTGGTGACCACCACCCCGAGGGTGTTGGTGCGCCGCGTGACGAGGCTGCGAGCGACGGCGCTGACGGTGTAGCCCTGCTCGGTGGCGATCTTCTGGATGAGTTCGCGGGTCTCGGGGTTCACCAGCGGGCTGTCGCGCAAGGCGCGCGAAACGGTGGAATGGGAGACGTGCGCGGCTCGGGCGATATCCTTGATGGAAACCATTGCTTGGAAATGACGTGTTCAGAATAGACCGTTGCTACACGGTTGCGCAACTTGCCGGCCATGCGTATAATCCGACACACGATGCGTAAATCGGGACTTGTACTGGGCGTCTGGCGCTCCTGGCGATGGCCTTCCCGGCAGCACGCGGAGATCAAGAACGGGCAGCGCGCGATGGGTGATCAAAACCAGCGTTCCGGCCGAGCGAAACTGGACAAACCCGGCGTCCGGTGCCCCTGTCGGAGTTCCTGGCGCTCGCTCCGGCGCGGCGCACGCCACGACGATTTCCAGACGTTCTTTACTCGAAGTCGAAGGCGCCAAGATCGGCGAGGGCCAGATCGTGCGCACGCGCGGATTCATGCGCGTGGTCAGCGGGCGAGGAGGATGGCGATTACCACATCCAGATTTCCGAGACGAATGACACTTTCGAGAATTGCCTGATCGTCGAGGTAGACGCAGATCAGCTCCGGTCGCTTCTCCGCGACCCACCCAAGCAGGCCGCGGCGGACGGCGGCGCGGATGCCGTTCACGTTCAACGAGACAACGTGCATGAGCGCGGCGACGCTAGCAGCGGCCGCGGCCCTACGGCTCGAGGCTGCCCCGGTTCGAGTCCGGGAGAGGGCTCAAAATCCCCGCAGAACCGGGCTCGCAAGGCCGTATGGCGTTGGGGGCTAGGCTCGTTGGATGCTCGAGCTCGACACTCCTACGGACTTGCCCGAGCGCGCCTGCTTCCGGTGGAGTCGCCGGTGGCCGGGCTCGTTCTCGGTCATGGGGCCGGCGGCGGAATCGAGTCGCCCGATCTCCTCGGCGCTGCCGAGGGCGCCCATTCCGCGGGGCTCAGCGTCGCGCTCGTGGAGCAGCCCTACCGCGTAGCCGGGCGGCGGAGCCCCGCTCCGGCGGGCCAGCTCGACGCGGCCTGGACGACGGTCATCCTCGCGCTACGTGAGGGTCCATTCAGCGACCTCCCGATCCTGACCGGCGGTCGCTCGTCGGGCGCCCGCGTCGCCTGCCGCACGGCAGCCGAGACCGACTCGGTCGCCGTCCTCTGCCTCGCCTTCCCACTCCACCCACCCGGCCACCCCGAGAAGAGCCGCCTCGCCGAGCTCGACGCCGTCTGCGTCCCAACGCTCGTCGTCCAGGGCGAGAACGACCCGTTCGGGACGCCCCCGAGCGAGCGCGAACCGCACCGTTATCCGCATCCCTGGCACCCACTCGCTGAGAAGCAACACGACTGTTGCGTCCGCCGTATCGGATTGGCTTGCGACAACGGACGTAATTCCGCAAGGGCGCTGACCCCAGCCGAGGCCGCGTAAGAAGCACCAGCGGCGCAGGGGCGTCAGGGCTAACGGAGGACGGGCTACAGCCTCAGCTCAATCGAGCTTTGGGTCGCAAAACCAGTGGTGGTTGGGTGTTGCATCGCGCGTCAACCAGGTGGTTGGAAGCCTATGGCGCCGCCGACGGTGAACGGCTCATTGCGCGTCCTAGGGGCGGCAACCTCGCGGTATGCGCAGCGACGAGCGTCGCTCAAGGCACCCGCGTTGCCTCGCTCGCGAGCGTGGATGGGACGCCTCCGATGGCCGATCCGAAGCTCTGCCATCTCGTCCCTTACGCGACGACGACGCCGGGAACGCGACATAGCGCTCGCCCTCGACATTCCGATGTACGGTGCCGATCCGCGCTTTTCGCGTTCGGCACGAAGAGCGGTGGCGAGCTGGCGAGCCTCGTGGACGCATTTGATCAAACGGTCGCATCCTCTTCGTGCCGGCAGTCCGTCAGAGGGCGGTGACCGATGACGAGCGGCCGCGACCGCGCGAAGCGTCCTTCGAGACGACGACGTCGCCTTGCCGCAGCTCGTAGCGGTAGAGAAGCATCGCCTTGCACCGTTCCCCGGGCGGTAGAATTTCTAGGCGGCGCGGCGCTCTGGCCAACCGGGCTCATCGAGCCATTGCGTGAGACCGTCGACGATTCGTTGTGGGACATCGCAGTACACCGGGCCTTCCTCCGCCCGCTTCCGCCGACGACGCAAGCCGCGAACCCGCCCGCTGCTTTCCTGGCGTGCCCGGAGGAGACCGACCGTCCAGTCGAGGGTGTCGAGGTAGACGGTGCTGAGATGCTCGATCGCGGCCTCGCGCGCCGCGACCGCTGCGCAAAGATCCGCGCCGGCCAGATCGTATGGCCGCTCGCGCAGGTAATCGGCTTCCACCGCGACCGCTCTCTGGCGCAGAACCAACGGAAGCTGATCGAAACGCTCGCCCAACTGAACCTCAACGAGCGGGCCGAGCCAGGCCATGTCCTGGTCGTGAGCGCCCGCCGCGTGGGACGCCGTCCAGGCGATCTCGCGCGCGAGCGCTTCGAAACCCTGCCCACGCCCGAGCCAGTCCATCGCGGCCGCCGCCACGTCCGCCGTCCTCAAAGGCCGACCCTCAGAAAGGAGCGGCGGCTAGCTCGCAGGCAGGGCAAGCTTCCAGCACGCACTGCGAAGGTGAATTGTCCTTGTCGCCAGCGACGCAAGACGCGTCTGCGCCGTAGCCCAAGCAAAGGTGCCGCCACGAGGTCGCATTCGCTGCGGCGTCGGATCCTCCTTGCAGTGCAAGAAGGCGCGACCGCGACACACCAAGGACTGCTCGACGACAAAGGCTATGCGTGGATCACGAGTCGCGCGATCAGCATAGGTCGTTCAACACGCACGGTCGCGGCAGCGCCTGACCGCTTGAGCCGAGGTCGCACCCAGGTCGCACGACGCTGTAAAACCCGACGACCTGCGACGACGCGCGAAACACCAAAACTCACAGCACCAGGCGAAAAGCCGTATGAGTCGGCCCCCTCCTCACGTTCATGGTCTTGGTGGCCCGTCGCCGCTGTGAACGTCCGAGCGATGACCTCCGCGGGAAGGGCCAGTCTGAACCACGACCGATTCGAAAGCACCTCCCCGCGAAGCAAGGCGTGACAACGATGCAAGCACTCATGCTTGTCCACAAAGGAAGGAGGCCGACATGGCTACCGACACGATGATCACCTGCCTGTGGTTCGACCACGGCGAAGCTCGCAAGGCGGCGGAGTTCTACGCCTCTGTCTTTCCGGACAGTCAGGTGGGCGCGACCCACAAGGCACCGTCGGACTTCCCCGGCGGCGAGGAGGGCAACGAGCTGACCGTCGAGTTCAGCGTCCTCGGCCAGAAGTTCGTCGGCCTCAACGGCGGCCCCAACTTCACCCCGAACGAAGCGGTCAGCTTCATGGTGGTTACCGAGGATCAGGCCGAGACCGACCGCTACTGGAACGCGATCGTCGACAACGGCGGCGAGGAAAGCGCCTGCGGCTGGTGCAAGGACCGGTGGGGCTTCTCCTGGCAGATCACTCCACGCATCCTGCTCGACGCCACCACCAGCCCTGACGCCGCAGCGGCAAAGCGCGCCTTCGACGCGATGATACCCATGAAGAAGATCGACGTCGCCGCGATCGAGGCTGCCCTCAAAGGCGAGGCCTTCGACGCGTAAGCACCGGCCGTCCTGGCGCCCGAACGCTCGGGCGCCAGTCACTCCCCACGAGCAGAGACGGAACCCACGTGAGTGTGCGTCCACCCACGACCTGCGCAGGCCCAGAGGAGCCCTAGCGGGATGCCCCGATCGCCTCCAACCGCTCGAGGCTTTCCGCCGGCCAGTGCTTCTTCGTGTCGTAATAGGTGCTGAATGCCGGCACCGAAGCCGGCAGTTCGACCCATGGCACCTTCGACCGAATGTAGATATGCACGTCCGGTGCGACCGAGGCCGGATCGTCGAGCGTTCCTGCTCGCACGAATCGGACCCGTGCGCTCGTGTACTGGCTATAGACGGCGACCTGACAGGTCGGACAGCGCCAGATTCTCTGCCTCTTTCCGCCGCCGCGAGGCACGGGAACTGGACGTGGCTCTCCCGCGATTACCTCGACTCGGTCAGCCTCGATCAAAACGTTGATCACAAAGGCGCTACCCGTCTGCCGCTGGCAGTTCAGACAGTGGCAGCAATGAACGAAGAGCGGCTCTGACGTCAGGCGATAGCGAACCTCGCCACACGCGCAACCGCCTTCCAGATGAGCCCTCGCCACGCGACCGAGACGTTATCGCGTTACCAAGTGCGGCGGCGCACGGCAGCCTCTTCGACCGCCGAACTCCGAGTGATCCGTCGAACGGACCCGGCGCCGACGCAGCATGACACCTGGTAAGGAGGGGGTCGACGGTTCGAGTCCGTCAGAGGGCTCGCGAAAGCACCGCTCATGGCGCTTTTTCGTTAGCAACGTGTTGCAGACCGCCGCAACGTGCTCGGGGAGCACTTTCTGGGAGGTCCTAGAATTTCTTAGGCATCGTGACTACGAGCTACGCCGCATCGCGCAGACACGCGTTGTGCGGCCGCCCATACCCGAACCGCTCCTTTAGGCTGTGAAACCGTCGCCGACTAACCCCAACTTGTCGAGCCAGGTGACGAGTTCGCCCTTGCGCGACGAGGTACGACTACCCCGCAAAAACCCTTGCGTCGGGCGCGACGATGTAGTCACGCTTCGTCGCTTTGCGACTCAAGAAGCTGACACAACCGCTAACGCGTTGCGAGCTACAGCTATGCGGCCGAGCGGTCTACTGACCCAGCCGGCGGCCTATCCCGGAAGTCACGAAGCGTGTAGACCTCGACGGCACCAAGGAACTCATCACGGCGTTCCGTCTTCGCGATCACCTCTGCCTGATGCGCCTCCGTGATGAACGCTTCAACGTAAGGCAGCGCCGAGCCATGAGTACGTCAAACGCATCGGAGTCCAATGGCCTCCGATTTCGGTCGAGGGCGCGTCCACATTCCACTGCCGCTCGCGTTCGGCGTACTCGGGGAGGTCGAGTATGAGCGGGAGATTCGCGAGACGATTGCCTTCGCCACCGAGCGGCGCAGGAAGGAACGCAAGAGAACACGCGTCGATCCGCGACGGTCCGGGTAGTGAGCGACTTCTTTATCGAGCAGCTTCTTCTACCCCTTGAGGAGCGCGCACGGGTATGACTCGAAAAGTCGAATGAACTGCGCGAACAGGCTCGGCTGCCGACGACGATAGAGATCGTTCACATGGGCGGTGCGAACGCATCGCGCATGCGGTTGGAGCCCGGCTGGAGGTGGTCGGAGTGCGTCAAGCCGGTCGCGGGTGGCGAGCGCTGCCAGGCCCACCACGTCGGCCTGTTGCAGTCGGGCACGATGCACGTCGCCCACGAAGACGGAACCGAGCAGGAGATCCGGGCGGGCCAGGCCTACGTGATCGAGCCCGGGCACGACGCCTGGGTGGTCGGCGACGAAGCCGTCGTTGGATTCGAGTTCGACTCGCGGACTGCCGACGAGTACGCCAAAGGCTGATCGCCGGGTGGGCCGAGGCCCCTTGGTCGAGTAATTTTCTCGGCCCGTCGAGGACGTTCGCTGGGTTCATCAATGCGGTCCAAATCGCACCCGCGGAGACGCTCGAATCGGACAACTTCAGGCAGAGCCGCATCTAGAGCGCGATTTCGAGATCTGGGCCTGCGCCGGCGAACCCTTCATGGTAAGGCGGGGGTCGAGGTTCGAGTTCGTCAGAGGGCTTCGCGAAGCCGCGCCAAAGGAGGGAGCGGTTTCCTGCGTCTGCTCGTTGTCCGTGTGGACGACGCCAGGTCGTGCGGCTCAGCTTGCAGCAGGTTTCGCCGGTGATCCCTCTTTCGCAACGAGGGCATCGTTACGTCGAGTTCGGCTTCCTCTCGATCGCGAAGCGCGCCGGCTACGGAGCGAGCACGAACTCTGTAGCGTGAGCGGGTCGTGACTGTCGAACCGAATCGGCCAATCGGGCTCGAGCCGGTTGATCGAGCGGAGGTCACGATCGTGGTCGACAACTTCGTCGATCTGTTGATGGCTGGCGCCGACGGGGTCCGCAGGTACATCGCCAGCGACTTCGGCAGTCGCGACCAGTTGATCGCAGAACATGGCTTCTCGGCGTTGGTCACCGTCGAGCGGCGCGGCAGCCGGCGTTCGATTCTCTACGACGGCGGCCTGACGCCAACCGCGCTTGCCCGCAACCTCGATGTCTTACAGATTCCGGTCAAAGAACTGCGCGCGGTCGTGGTTTCTCATGGGCACGCCGATCATCACGGCGGATTGGAAGCGCTCTTCCGTCGGCATGGCCGGCGTGGGCTCCCGCTTGTCATCCACCCCGAGGCCTGGAAGGAACGCAAAGTCGTGTTCCCGACCGGGAGCGAGGTCCGGCTTCCACCCCCAAACCGCCGGGACCTTGAAGCGGAGGGAGTCGAGCTGATCGAGGAGCCTGGACAAACGCTGCTCCTCGACTCGACCGTGCTCGTCTCCGGGCAGGTTGAGCGCCACACGCCGTTCGAGCAGGGCTTTCCCATCCATTACGCGCACTCAACGGCCGGCTGGGAACCCGACCCGATGATCTGGGACGACCAGAATGTGATCGTCAACGTCAAGAACAAAGGTCTCGTCATCGTCTCGGGCTGCTCGCACGCAGGAGCCGTGAACGTGCTGCGCAACGCGCAACGCCTGACCGGCGAACAGCGGCTCGCCGCGTTCATCGGCGGCCTACACCTCACGGGCGGAATCTTCGAACCGATCATCAAGGCGACAGTCGATGCTTTCGTCGCCGCAGAAATAGGCCGAGTCCTCCCGGCGCACTGCACCGGCTGGAAGGCCGTCCACCAGCTCGCACGCGCACTCCCGAACGCGTTCGTGCAGCCTGCGGTCGGAACCGTCATCACCTTCTGAACGCAAGACCTCGGCTGGCGTCCGTGACTGCTGCACCGAGTGGCGTCCGTGACTGTCCTCGCTCGAAGCCTCAGGTGCCGGCGAACGCGCGCAGGTCGCACCAGGGTCGCACCGCAAGGCAAATCGGCGCCGACATCAAGGATTGGCCAGCCCACAAGAAGCCCGTGATCGCTCCGCTTGTCCCAAAGCGCAGTGACCATCTGCGCCTCGAAGAGGTCGATAACCGTCGGCGGTGGTCCGTGGTGTTCCCCGATCTACCGAGCCGCTGCCTCCGGTCTGCACCCCCTCTGTACAGACCATGTCGCCTTCCATGCCGAGTTCAGTCCGTCGCGTGCGCGAGGGCAAGAAGCGCGTCGAGCGCGGCCCCGCCGAGTTCCAACGGCGTCCAGTTGTCACCCTGGTCGCGGCTCTCCCATAGCTGCCCGTCAGCGAGGCCTGCGAACAGTCGTCCCTCCGTCGCGAGGAGCGCGTAGGGCATCGCCGGCAGCGGCGCGGGAAGCCCGCCCGAAAGCGGCTGCCACGGTTCGCCGTCGCGCCGCCGGTAGATGAGCGCTTGCGGGTCGCCACGGCCGTGCGCAGCAAACGGGCCGGTGCTCGCCGACACGTACCAGCAGTCCGCATCGTCGGGGTCAACGCTGACCGACCAGGTGTAGTGCCGGTCGCGGCCCTCGTCGGACGGCTGCCAGCTCTCGCCCGCGTCGGTGCTGAAGGCGGCACCTCCGCCGCCCGCCTCATAGGCGCGTCCGGGGGTATGCGGGTGCCAGGCGAGCGAGTGTACGTCCGGCTGCGCGCCGGGCCGGTGGTCTTGCCAGGTCTGGCCGCCGTCTGCGGAGCGCATCAAGCCGCCGAGCTCGATCCCGACCAGCAGCAAATCGGCATCGCTCGGGCTAGGGGCGATCCAGCGGACGTGCGAAGTCCACGGCCGCGGCGGAAAGCTCCAGTTCGGTCGGGAGGGCAGATCGAGCAGCGCCCGCAGCTCGGCCCAACTCTCGCCCTGATCGTCGCTCCGGAACAGCCGACTCGGCTCGGTGCCGGCGTACACCGCTCCGTTCGCTGCGCTGGCCGCGAGGGAGAATACGCTCGACTCAGGCAGACGACAGTCGACCCAGGTTCGCCCGCCGTCGACGCTGCGGCGCACCCCGCCCTCGCGTAAACCGGCGTACACGGTCTCCCGATCAGCGGGATCCACGGCCAGACACTGCGCCCCGTCACCCGCGAGGGACAGTTCAAGCGTCCAGCTCTCCCCCTCTTCGTCGAGCCGTGCGATCGCGTCGCCGGTGGCAGCATAGAGGCGCGCCATCGCCACAGCCTACGAACTCCGCACCGGTGCGCGCCTACATCGAGGAGCTACTCTCGGACGTTTGCTCGAAGGACGCATCGAACCCGGACGCGTCTTCGACCGCACGGTCAACCTCGACGACGTTCCCGATGGCTACCGCGCGATGAACGACCGCGAATCATCCAAAGTGCTGGTGACCCCCGTCCTGAGCAGCGTGACGAGCAAGCACGACCTGGGTCGCCACCGAAGGCGAGCACGCAACCCGCACAGGCCCCTAACCGAGTCGTCGACGAGATCGAGGTTTCGGGGTTCGACCCGAGCTGTACGTGAACGCCCTCGGCCTCGAGGGCTCACCGCCGTGGCGGCGGCCGGACTCACGACGTCAAACCGATGAGTCCTCCCGTGCGTTCCAGTCTGTATCAACGACCGATCAACGAACTCGGGGAGAGCATCCATGACCGCTACCTACACCTTCGACGTCTTTTCCAGCCTGGATGGCTTCGGCTCCGCCAGCGGCGGCGACTGGGGCGGCTACTGGGGCAAGCAGGGCCCTGAGCTGCTCGAGCACCGACTCGCTCTGTACAGCAACGAACAAAGGATGGTCTTCGGGGCCAATACCTATCGGCTCTTCGCAGAGATGCTGGCCGGGAGCACCGAGGAGTCCGAGGTGAGGGACCCGTGGGTCACCCGGATGGTGAACCTGCCGGCGACCATCGTGTCGACCACGTTGGAAGGCCCTCTTGACTGGGTCGACGGGACCGTGGTGAGCGGCGACGCGGTCGATGTCGTCGCCCGGCTCAAGGAGGAGTCCGAGGTGCCGCTGCGCTCGCACGGAAGCCTGTCGATGAATCGGGCGCTGATGGCCGCCGGCCTGGTCGACCGCGTCCAGGTGACCCTCTTCCCGGTGATCACCGGCCAGAACGGATCGGATGCAATCTTCCAGGGTGCGGCCGACTTCGACCTCGAACTGATCGAGAGTCGAACGCTCGACGGCAACATCCAAGAGCTCACCTACCGGCCCAGCCTGCATGTTTGAGTCCGTCCCGTGCTGTTGAGCGAATCGACTGGGAAGGCAGTGATGCCCGCGAGCAACGCCCACTTCGCAGCGGAGCTCATCGTGGAGGGCGAAAGGTGGCCTGTGTTCGTCTGGACAGTCGACCACCCCGCGGGCCCCGTGCTGGTCGACACCGGCATGATCGACGTGAGACCCGAGGTCGACGATATGAGCCCGACGCCGCACCCGGAGAACATCCCGCGCGATATCGCCTGCGTCATCAATACCCACCTGCATTTCGACCACTGCGGTGGCAACCGCCTCTTCCCGGGCGTGCCGATCCACGTCCAGGTACGCGAGCTCGCGGACGCGCGCTCGCTCGACAACCACACAATCCGAGAATGGGTCGACTTCGATGGCGCGACGGATGTCGAGCACGAGCGCGAGGTGGAGCTGCTACCGGGTATCCGCCTGCTGCCGGCGCCCGGTCATACGGACGGACATCAGATGGTCGTCGTCGAGACCGACGCCGGCACAAACGTTCTCGGAGGCGACGGGGCACCTCGTTCAACGAGCTCGGCAGCGGCACAAACGAAGGACAGCGCCGCGTGCTTGCGCTAGCCGCTCCGACCTGGCTCACGCACGCGGACGGGCGCCCCAAAATTCCTCGCCCGGACTAGGCGACGACACCTGCCGGAACGCGGCCGGGCGACGTCCCGTTGGCGGAGGGTCGATGTTCCCCAAGGGGCCTGTTGGCAGCGGAAGCCCGTCAGTTCTCGTCGCGGAACATGGGGATGTGGAGATGCCGACGATCGCTCCCCGTGACGCGCATTCGCACACCGAGTCCCGTTTGTCCAAGCGGATCCGAACCGGCTGACCCGCTAAAGGATGTCGATCTGGACAGCGGCTCCGCGGGGGCGCAAGATCTGCGCATCGACGAGGCACCGCATTACGCCTTTCCTCATGCCGCCGATGACGAGTCGCGCCGACTCGAACTGTTCGAGCAGCGCCTTGACCCGCTGACGATCCGACGCCTCGAGCGACTAGGTATCGCAGCAGGCGCGAGCTGCTTGGAGATTGGCGGTGGGCACGGCTCGATCACGCACTGGCTCGCCAAGCGTGTCGGACTGGACGGGCACGTGATCGCGACCGATCTCCAACTCGGCTTCCTCGACGCGATCGAGGCGTCGAACGTCGAGGTAGTCCGTCATGACGTCCGCACAGAGACGTTCCCGGAGCGGTCGTTCGACCTCGTGCACGCGCGCGCCGTACTCATGCACCTTCCGGACGATCTCGAAGTGCTGCACCGGATCGTCTCCTGGCTTGCTCCCAACGGGTGGCTGTTACTGGAAGAGCCTGACTTCGGCATGTGGCAGGCAGACGCCGACCCGGTCTGGGCGTCACATCCCGACGCGTGGCATCAGGCTTTCCCGAGCGGCTCCCTCTCACGCGGACGGTCCCTTCTCCGTCAGATCCACCAACTTGACCTGGTCGACGTCGGCGCCGACGCCGAGGCCGATGTCATCGAGCCCGGCACGCCGCTTGCCGAGTTCTACCGCCTCAGCATGGTCGCGACTGGGCCGCCCGCAGTCGCGGCCGGCGCGCTAACTTCCGAACAAGCCGCAGCCCTCATTGACCGGCCCACAAGCGCGAACTTCCTCGGCTGCGGCTTCGTCCACGTCGGCGTTTGGGGCAGGCGGCAAACGACGTAAGGAGCGTCGCCCGCTCGGTCGTCGTAGTCGCGCGGCGCTGCTGACATTGGGGCGTATCGACTTGGGCGCGCCGCGCCGCAGAACGCGACGACGTCACGCTCGCCGTGGGCCGGGAGATGCCGACGACTTGACTGCCGATGCGGCCGGTTGCGCCGTTACCGCTACCTGCATGCGCCTCCGCCAACGCACGCCGCAGTGAGTCGACGGGTTTGCCGCTAGCCATCTTCGCTCGAGCTGTCCAGCAGCACGGTCCAGGTGCGGATCGCCGTGACGGCGAGCATCCCGTTCTCGATCCATGGGTCATGTGCGAAGTGCTCTTGAACCTCCTGCTCGCTCGGGGCGTCCACGACGAGCAGGACGTTCTTCTCGTCCAGCGGCCCGCCAAGGACGATGACGCCTTTCTCGACGAGGTCGTCCACGAATCGAGCGTGCTCCGTGAAGAGCTCCTGCTCGCTCAATTCCTTCGACCAGTCCCACGAGCCACCGTGCTCCTGGGAGACGAGAAAGAGATGACGCATTCCGTGTCAGCCCTGTCTAGCGACTCTAACGGGCGTCGATGCCGTCGTCTGCGCTCGCGTCGTGGGTGAGCGACATCGGTCGGGTAATCATCCATGCAAGGTCGAGCGGGCAACCGGCCTTGAGCAGCCTCTCGATGTCATGCACGTCTGCATGGCTCTCTGCAATGGTCGCGGCGAGCGCAGCGTCGGCGCCGAGGCCGACCATTCGTTGTGTCCGCCATCTGATCTCTTCGCCGCCGGGGGCACGAATGATGATGGTGTCGCTTGTGATCGAGTTCGCCTCGGTCATTGGCTTACACCGAGTTCGTCTGACGAACTCGCTCTCCCTGGATATGTGGGGCGACTCATGCGAGCACAGCAGCGAGAAGATCTTCGAGCGGGGCGGTGGCGAGGCAGATCGAGTTGTCGGCGGCTCCGTAGTACATGCGTATCTCGCCGCTCGTCGTGTCGTGCAAGAGGCCGCACGGGAAGACGACGTTGGGAACGTCGCCCGTGCGCTCGTACGGAGCGAGCGGGGCGAGGATCCAGTTGGGCAGGCGTCGTAGGACGTGCGTCGGGTCGTCGAGATCGAGCAGGGCGAGGCCGACCCGGTACAACTGCCCGGAGACGGTGTCCTTCACGCCGTGGTAGACGAGCAGCCACCCGTGGTCGGTTCGGAGCGGTGGCGGCCCGATGCCGATCCGCAGCGAATCCCACCAGGCGCCGTCGCGCGGTTGGAGCACCTGTTCAGGAGAGCTCCAACTGATGAGATCGGCTGAACGTGAGAGGACGATCTCGCCATGGGCGCCGCCGAACTCCGTCTTCGGACGGTGGAGCATGACCCAGCGTCCGTCGATCGTATGCGGAAACAGGGCCGCGTTCTTGTCCTCGGGCTGCCGGACGATGCCGTAGCGCTCGATCGTCGCGAAGTCCTCGGTGGTGGCGAGATAGACCGCCGGCCCCGCCGGGCCGTACGCAGTGCAGGTGATGGCCCAGCGCGCGAGCTCGGCGACCCACACGACACGCGGATCTTCGAATCCCCACTGCTCGCTTGCGACGTCGGGCGCCGGAGCGAGCAGCGGCTGCGCGTCGACCGACCAATCGCCGGTGCCGCTGGCGGAACGTGCAACGGTGAGGTGCGAGATCCCGCAGAGGTCTTCTACCCGTGCAAGGAGAACGGTTTCGCCGTCGAGCGCGGCGGCCGCAGGGTTGAAGACGGCATTGACGGGATAGGGCCAATCCTCGGCGGTCAGGAGCGGGTTGTCCGGGTGGCGCGTGAAGAGCTCTCTCGCCGTCATGCCGCTGCGACCAGGCGGGCTGGCTCCCGAATGGACGTCGAGACGCCTGCCGCGTCCAGGAGGAGTGCGGCGCGGTGGAACGCGAGCGTCGATTCCGCCCCTTCGTTCAAATTCAGGTCGTCGGTGCCGAGCCCGTCGCTGCAGCCGCCGGTAGCGAAGTCGTAGAGCGGGCGGTCGAGACGATTGCGTCCGAGGAACCACTCGAACGAGTGCCGGGCCCAATGCCGTGCTCGGGCTCTCGCGTGATCACGTACGCGGCCAACTCGGCCTCCACGAGCGCGGCAGCATCGAGTGGCTGCTCGTCGCCCAAGCCCGGAGCGGCTTCGCCCCGCTGTCGCCCATGATGCCCGGGAAGGCGCAGCGTTCGCTGCTCGAGACCGCACTCGTTCCCGAGCCAGCGCAGGGAGTCGATTCCTGCCTCGACCAGGTCTTCGCGTCCGAGTGCGCTTCCTCCGCTGATGAGCGCCTGCGAGAGGCGCGCGTTGTCGTAGGTGAGCTCGGCCTCGAACCACTTCCAATCGTCCGACGCGTTGTGCTCGTACGCGCTCGCGAGCTGCTCGACCAATCGCTCGAGTAGGCGTCGTGACGAACGGTTCGACCGGTCCGCGTCGAGGCGCGATAGGCCGAGCACGGAGTACGCAGCCGTTCGCAGATGGACCTCGTCATCGAGTCCTCCGACAAGGCGGTCGAGGAGGTTTCGGGTCGGCTCGACGACGGCGGGAATCCACGCCGTCGCAAGGATGTCGCCGAGCGCCCACACCGTGCGGCCGACGTGGTCCCCCATATGCGGCTCGTCGAGCCAGCGGCGGTCGTAGCTCATGAAGTTGCGCATCCCGCCTTCGTCCCTCGGCGGCGTGCAGGAATGCGAGTGCTCTGTAGAGCGTCGATGCCCAGGCCGGTTCGTCGCCGCGGCGCGCGAGCGTGAGCGAAACAACCGCCAAGCGGGCGACGTCGTCGACGCAATAGCCGCTGTCGCGATTGGGGATGATTCCGTGCGCGTGCTGCACGATGCCGACGTCGTCGACAAGCGTGAGCAGATGGTCGGTGCGCAAGCTCGTCGAGCTGGAGGTCAGCGACGCCCGCGGGTCTGCGGCGCGGCGCGAGCGCATGCGCCTCGTTCAGCACCGCTGCGGTCGCTTCTGCGACCGCCGGCCACGCGAGGGACCGATCCGATCCGCCGTGCCTCGGCGCGCGCCGCCGCGAGCGCTTCGGGTCATCGAGGTAGTCGCACACCGCTTCCGCGAGCGCTGCCGCGTCGTCGAACGGCACGAGCCGGCCGGCGCCCGAGGCGAGCATGTCCTGGGCGTACCAGTACGGCGTCGAGACGATCGCGCAGCCGGCCGCGACCGCGAAGGTCAGCGCGCCGGAGGCGATCTGCTCGCGATTCCGATACGGGGTGACGAACACGTCGGTCGCCGCAAGCAGGTCCGAGAGCTCGTCGATCGAGAGGAAGCGGTCGTCGAACTCGACGTGCTCGCCGAGGTCGAGCTCGAGCACGCGCCGTTCGAGCATGAGGCGATATCGCTCGCCCTCCCGATACGCGACGTCGGGATGCGTTCGCCCCGCGATCACGTAGACCAGCTCGGGGTGGCGTTCGACGATCGCCGGCAAGGCCTCGATGGCGGTCTCCAGGCCCTTGCCGGGCGAGATCAACCCGAACGTCGACAGGGTCACGTCGCTCGCGCGCACGCGGAGGAGCCGCGTTCACGGACGCGCGCGCCGTAAGCCGCGCCGGTGCACCGTGCGGCACAACGCGGATCTTCTCCGCTTCGCAAGCGCCGCACTCCACCAGCAGCCGCTCCGCCGTTTCGGTCATCACGATCACCAGTTCCGCTCGCTCGCAGAGCTCTGAGAGCACAGCAAGCTGGTGCGGCGTCGGTTCTGAGAGCACCGTGTGCAAGGTCACAACGAGTGGCAGGCTCAGTTCCTTTGCAAACGAGAGCACGTACTCGCCGTCGAGGCCGCCGAAGATCCCGTACTCGTGCTGCAAGAGAACGGCATCGATGTCGAGTCGGCTGAGCATCCGAGCCGTCCGCATGTAGTCGCCACGCACCGCCTGCCCGATCGTCGAAAGCAGCCCACGCCGTTGTGGACGAGACGGCTCGTTCACGACCGCAACGAAGTCGACGCGCTCGACATCGGCGACGCCGAGCAGCGTCGACCGCACGTCGGCGGCGAACGTGCCGATGCCGCATGCGCGCGGCGGGTATGTGGAGACGATTGCTGTGCGCACGCCGGTTACCGGCTACGCACAGGCAACGGCAGCAGCTGCTGCGGCTCAGCGAGGTTGCCGCGAACGTGCATCCGCTTTCCGAACGTTCCGTTCGTCGCAGTGCGCACGCGTTCGAGGGCTCGCCTCAGGCTCTCTCTCATGATGTGGCTCCCCGTTCGTGACTCCCCGAAGCAGCAAGCGGCGGGCTCGTGCGGGAGTCTGAACACGTGGACGCTTCAAGCACGGTAGCGGAAAGCCCCATCGTGTGATTTCCCGGCTATGCTTCGGGGACGCGCGTTTGATGCGCGAAGCCGCCGGGGGTCGAGTCCTCTCCGACTTTCACACGACCTCGAGAGCGGAAGCGCGACGGTGCAACCTTTTCTTCGTAGTCGCCGCAGGCTGGCTGGAGTCGTCTTCTCTGCGATCACGATTGCTGCATGCGTGCTCGTCGGCCGGCGCTTGACGCATACGAGCTGGCCGCTGGCAAACGCCAAAGCGCTCTTGGTCGCGATCGCGGCTACGTGTTACTTCGTGAGCTTCGTCGTCCGTGCACGTGGGTGGCATCGACTGTTTCCGTCGGAGCAGCAGCCCGACCAGGCACGATGCCTTGCCTCCGTCGGCGCCGGTGCGGCGAGCGGTGCGGTGCTGCCGTTCCGCCTCGACTATCTCGTGAAGATCGGAACCATGCGGAGGCTCGGCGGCATCCGCATCGGGCTCGAGGCGATCGCGTTCTCGATTGTCTCGCTCGGGATGCTGGACGCGGTGGCGATGTTGCCGCTGTCGATCTCGGCGACCGTCACGAGCTCGGCGAGCTTTCGTGGGCCGCTCCTGATCGTCGTCGCGTTCGGCTTGGCTTGCGGCGCTCTCCTGCTGGCGAGCGCTCGGCTCATTCGTCTGCCGTTGCTCCGCCGCAGCGCTCGACTGCAGCGGGTGTCCGACCATGTCGCCGCGCACCGAGCCCCCGGCGGGCGGCGAAACGCGATCATCGCGGGCATGTACCTCTTCTCCTGCTGGACAACCCGCGCCCTGGGCAGCGCCTTGCTGCTGAGCGCTCTCGGCTTCCGATTCTCGCCGTCGACGACGCTCTGCGTGCTCTGCCTGAGTGCCGCTGCCGGCGTGATCCCGATCACCGCGGGAGGCGCGGCTGCGAGCCTCGGCGCCACAGCCGGCATCCTGCTCGCGCTCGGTGTCGGCAAGGATGTCGCGATCAACTTCTCGCTCGCCTCCGGTCTCCTGCTCGTCACGAGTGCGTGCGCAGCGGCACTCGCCGGCATCTCCCTCTCGGTGACGGTGCGCGCCCTCGCAGCTCGCTCTCACCGCTCCACGATCGCCGTGTAGAGCCGCACGTAGTCGTCGACCATACGGCCCGCGTCGAAACGCCGTTCGACGGATGCGCGTATCGCCTGCCGGTCGAGCGTCCCCGACGCCTTGACCGCAGCGACGGCCTCATCGGCGGAAGAGACCAGGAAACCACTCTCGCCGTGGTGCACGATCTCCGGCATCGAGCCTCTCCTGGAGGCGATCACGGGCGTCCCGCATGCCATCGCCTCGACCACGCTGAATCCGAAAGGTTCCTCGAAGTTGACCAGATGGAGGAGCGCAACGGCGCTGCCGAGCAGCTCGCCGCGGCGCTCGGGGCCTACGGGGCCGAGGAAGCGAACCCACTCGCCGTCGACCCTCGGCGCGACGAACCGATCAAAGTACTCCTGGTCCTGGACGATCCCGGCGATGACGAGCGGGACGCCCGCGCGCTCGGCAACGTCGATCGCCTCGGCTGTGCCCTTGTCGGGATGGATCCTTCCGAAGAAGAGCAGGTAGCCCTCATCACCTGAGCCGAGCGCGAACTCGCGAACGTCGATCCCATGGTGGATCGTCGCGGCGTAGTCGATCCGCTTGTGCCGGTCCGCGTCGCTGATCGCGACGTAGTGAGCGACGTCGTTGTACCTCTCGAAGACGGCCACGATCCGCTCCGAGCTGAAGCCGTGGATCGTCGTCACGACCGGCGTGCTGACGAGCCTGCTGTAGGTGAGTGGAAGGAAGTCGAAGCTGTTGTGGATGAGATCGAACTCGTCAGCGCGCTCGAACGCGGCCGCGATGTGCAAGCCCTCCCAGACCTTCGCATCAAGCGCCGGGTTCTCTGCGTACCCCGTCGGCGCCGACCCTACGAGCCGGGCGCGTGTGATCGAGTCGGCAGTCGCGAAGAGCGTGACCTCGGCACCGCGCTCGACCAGTCCCTCGGTCAGCAGCGAGGCGAACTGCTCCCAGGGCCCATAGTGGCGCGGCGGCACTCGCCACGCGATCGGGGCGAGCACGGCGACACGCAGCCCTGCAACCTCAAGCGGCACCGCGGCGCTCCCTCACTCGAACGGGCTGCGACTCGAAGCCAATCTCGAGACTCTCGCCCTCGCCGAAAGGATACGTGCACGGTCGTCGGCCGTCGCCTCCGGATCGACCCCCGCGTCAACCGCGCCATCGGATGCACCGCGAAAGCAGCAGGGAGCTGGACGGTTTCCAGGCGTGGCCACCGACAGATGTCGACGATGTACCACGAAGAGCCGGCGCTGATCGGTCGGTCAGTAGCGGTTGTAGTCGGAGGTGGCCACGATCCGAGACCAGACGTGCGCGAGCGTGGCGTCGAGCGTGCAGCGCGCGATTGGCTCGCCGCGCTCGTCGCTGCCGTCCGGCGTGGCAATGCTCGCGACGCGGCGGTAACCGGCGCAGAAGTCGGCGGCGCGGCGGGAGTAGCCCACGAGGAGTGCGCGGCGCCCGTTCACTTCCGGTCGCCAGTAACGCATCGTGACGTCGACGGAGCCGACAGGGGGCAGGCCGTGTCCGAACAACTCGAGCGCGCCCGCCTCGCCGTAGTTGGAGGCGACGATCACGTCCGCGCCTGCCGCGAGCCGATCCACCTGGCGCACGTACACGGGCCAGCCGATCTCGGACTGATAGTCGCCGCGGGCTGCGATAACACCGTGCCGCTCGGCCGTGTGCAACGGCAGCACGGGCAGCAGGATCGGCAGGGCGAAGAGGCCGGCCGCGACGAAGACAGCTCCGGCAGTCCAGAGCCGTCGCGGCGTCAGCCAGCGATCGAGGGGGATCGAGCCTGCGGCGAGCGCGAACGCGACGACCGGCAGGGCGTAGTAGGACTTGCCGCCGAGCACGAAGTAGGCGAGTACGGTGCCGGCGATCGTCCAGCCGAGCGGGCGCAAGGCGCGGTCTCGGACGAGCGACACGACACCCGCGATCGCGACCGGGACGGCAACGACCGTGAGCAAGAAGAGATTGGCGATGAACTGCGGCCGCGTCTCGTCACTGCCGCTCGGCGGCGGATCGAGGAAGAAGTGGACGCTTGTCCAGCTGTGCCCTGCTTCCCAGACGAGGTTCGGGACCATGAGGACGGCGGCAATCGCAACCGCCGTCGTCAGGCCAGGTGCGGAGAGAACATCGCGGCGCCAGACGAGGAAGGTGGCGATGAGGAGGACGAGGACGACGGCGAGCGTGTACTTCGTTTCCAGCCCGATGCCCGCGGCGAGGCCGAGCAGCGGCCACGAGCCGCGACCCAGCGCCAGTCGTAGCGCCAACCAGAGCACGATCATCGTCGCCAGCTGGTCGAAGACAACGGGCTGGAAAAGCCAGTTCGTCGCGAGCATCCCCGGGCAGAACGCAACGAGGACAGCAGCGAGAGTCTGCGCGCGTCGCGTCGCCCCGAGCTCGCGCGCCACGACCGCGCCGACCAGCACCGTTCCGGCGGCCGCCAGGATCGTGAACCCGCGCAGCCCGACCAGCGACCAGCCGAACAGCACCCGCGCCAGCGCCGCAAGCAGTGCGGTCAGGGGCGGAAACTCGACGTAGCCACCCTGCAGGTGCCGGCCAGCGACCGCGTAGTACAGCTCGTCGCGATGCCAGCCATACCTGCCTGCGACCGCGAACGTCAGCGCACACTTCAGGGCAACCACGAGGAGCACCCCCCTCAGCGCAAGCGGGCCTGCCTCATCCCGGCGACGCAGGCCAAGCGCAGCCTCGTGAGTCGTCATAGCGGGAGTTTCCTCCACGATCCCGTCGCCGAGCCGCTGGAGCGGAAGCGGATGTTGTGTCGGGGGTAACCGGGACGCGGAGGCCGCATGTTCAGAGAGGTCGAGTTCAGCAGCGTGTCGCCGGTCATCCCCCTACTCGACCTGGACGCCGCGCTCGAGCGACACCGCCGCCTCGGTGTCAGCACCGAACTCGAGGAAGGCCCCACTACGGATTCGCCAACCGAGGCGCCGTGTCGCTTCACCTAATCGAGTGGAACGATCACGCACCGACTCGAACGGGATCACACCCTAGAGTTGCTGGAGCCGCCCGGCGGCTCGGGTCGCACGAGACCCTTCGGGTCGGGCGTTGACGTAGTGACTGACGACGCGCAGTAAGGGGCTCTTACGGTTACGGCGACTGGTCGTAGGGCCGGCCCGGCAAGCCGAGCACCGTGTGGAGGACCGGGCCGAGGACCTCCGGCCGGTTGATGTGCCCCTCGGGCCCGATCTGACCGGTCTCCGGGTCGAAGATCATGTCCCAGACCCGCTCCCAGTACGCCTTGTCGCCGGGGTACGCCGCCCGGTCGTACTGCGGCGGATCCTGGATGTTTGTCAGCTCCTGGCGGAACTGCGCCGCCTCCTCGAGGCCGCCGAGCGCTCGCGCGACGGCGAGCTCCTGGATCATGTGGGTGTAGGCGCCGTGGATGTCGTTCAGCAGGGCGTAGTCGATGAACGGCAGCGCTTCCTGTAGATGCGCGGCGGTGAGAGCCTTTCGCACCGGCGGGAACGTCGCGGTCTGCGGCAGGGTGGGCCGGTCGCCGGCAATGCGGAGCAGCGCTTCGGTCGGGGACACGTTCTCGTTCTGTGCGCGCTCCCAGACCTCGACGATGATGTCCTCGATCAGCTGGCGGTTGCGGACGGCGTCGTAGGCCTTTTCGACGTTCTCCCTGACGAACGGAGGGAGGTCGGGGACCGCGTCGAGCATCGGCCGGAAGTGCTGCCATTCGGGGTTTTCGCGCCCGCCCCGCCCGTGGATCATTTTCTTCAGCGCCTCTCGGACCTGTAACCGGAAGACGTCCGAGCCCGTGGGGTGTCCGCCGGTGGGGGTCCGCGCGGTCGTCGGTTCGTCGTGTACCGGGGCCGGGACGCCTGTCGCCGGCGTCGGCGCGTGCGGGTCGACGGGCTGCGTCGTCGGCGTCGTGGGCGCGTCGTCGACGGGCACGGGGACGCCTGTCGCCGGCGTCGGTGCATGGGGGTCGACGGGCTGCGGCGCCGGTGTCGGGGTCGTCGGCTGGTCCTCGATCGGCGTGGGGACGCCGGTCGCCGGAGTGGGTGCGTGCGGGTCGACGGGCGGCGCCGTCGGCGTCGTCGGCAGGTCGTCGATGTGCTCGGTCACCACCCCGGTGCTGATCGCTGGGCCGTGGTAGGTCGGATCCTCCGTCACCTCGGTTGGCACGCCGGTGCCCACCGCCTCCGCCCAGACCGTCGGCTCGGTTGCCGGGTCGATGTAGTGGGGGACGCCCTCGCCGGCGCCCCCGCCCGCGCCGCCGCCACCACCACCGCCGCCAGTGCCGCCCCCGCCCGTACCGCCGCCTCCACCGGCGCCGCCGCCCGTGCGCGCCGCCTCGGTTGCCGCATTCTTCTCGACGAGCTGGTTCGCGGCATGGCCGATGCCGCCGCCGACCGCCCCGCCGAAGAAGTCGCCCGTGGTGGCCTCGGAGGCTAGGCCGGACGTGAGCGACGACGTCACGACCCCGAGGGCACGGCTCTTCGTCAGGGCCTCGACGCCCTTCGTCAGCCGTCCGCCCACTGGACCAAGCATGCCCATCCCCATGCTCGGGAGCACGGGGTCGCCCGAGATGAAGCTCTGCACGCCGCTCGTCAGGGCGGAGGCCGTCGACTCGGCCATCAGGCCCTGGACACCCGGCGCGGCCGCCCCGAGCGGGCCGCCGATCGCCTTATTGACCGGGCCGGTGACGGCGCTGAAGCCGATCCCGACGCCGCGTCGGCCCGCACCGAAGCCCTTGCCGATGTCGAGCTCTTCGCCCGAGAGCTTCTGTCTGCCGAGCTCGGCGGCGAGGGCGCTGCCTCCGCCCGTGGCCATCGCCGTGCCGCCGACGGCGAAGACGCCGTACCCCTCGAGCAGGGCCGCCTCGCCCGCGACCGGGACGAGCGCCGTCAAGGCCACCTCTGTCAGCCCGACGGCGATCGACAGCCGCTTGTAGCCGGTGTCGAGGTCGGAGTCGTAGTCCGAGATCTCCTTGATGTGCTCGTCGACGAGCGCCCGCTGGTTGTTGATGAAGTCGTAGGCTTCGACGAGCTTTCCCTCGCGGATCCGTGGGGCGACGACGTCGTCGCGGACGTGTTGGGAGCTCAGCTTCCAGTGGTCGACGTTCTCCCTGCCCGGGTCAGACGCGCCGCCCCAGCCGCCGAGGACATGGAGCTTGAAGCTGCCGTTCTGGGTCTTGATCTCGTCGTAGTCCATCCAGGCGTGAGCCATGGCGCCGGCGATTTGATTCATCCACGCCGAGAGCTCCATGGCGGCCATCTGCCGCAGCTCCAGCACCTCGTCGTCGCGCAGCCGAAGCTTCGTGTTGCCGCTCTCCAGCAGCCACTCGCCGGGGCGGCTCGGGATCGGCGTCAGGTGATGCTGGATGATGTCCACCGCATGCCGCAGGTCGCGCATTCGGCGGGCCGAGGCGAGGGCAAGGGCTTGGCCGAGCTCCTTCGAGTCGATCGCCGCACCGGCGGCCGCCCAGTTGAGCGTGTGCTGCGCCTCCTCCTCCTCGCGGCTCGCCGGCGTTCGCAGCGCAGCGCCGACGTCCTCGCGGTGCACAAGCTCGTAGTGCTGGGCCAGGTTGGCGCCGAGTTGCTCGACGCCGTTCGCGATCACGTTGACGTCCCCCTGGACGAAGCCCGGCGCCCGGCTGAGCACGTAGCGCAGCTCGCCCTCGATCGTCCGCCACGACGCGACCGCCCGGTACGCCGAGTTCGGGGCCTCGCTGCGCGCCAGCAGGAGCGTGGCGCGCAGCTTCTCGAGCAGGGCACGATGCTGCGGGCTCAGGTGCTCGCCGATCTGGACGGCGGCGAGCGCCTCCCGCTGATGCTTGTAGATCGAGGCCTGTCCGCGGGACACCGTGATGTCCGGCCGCCCCTGCAGGTCCTCGCGGCCCATACCGGCCTTCGCCTCCGGCGCGTCGCCGAACACCTCGACGAGCTGTCCGATCCCTTTCAGTAGGTCGACATAGTCGGACTCGATCGACGGCGCGTCGCGCTTGCGCCCGGCGATGTAGAGCTGCCCGATCAGCACGACGTCGTCCGCGGCCGCGGCGATCGTCGCGCCGGAGAGGCCCGTTGCTCTCGCCTCGGCGAGCGCGGCCTCGAGCCGCACGGCGAGCCGGGGCCAGTCCGCCGTCGCCGATTGTCTCGACTCGGGCGTGTCGCCACGCGCGTCGAGCAGGACGCGCCGGACGTCCTCGAGCAGGTTGGCGTGCTTCACGCTCAGATGCCGCCCGAGCGGGATCCGCTCCAGCCCCTGGCCGCGCTTGTTGACCGCGGCCGCCGCCAGCTCCTGGAACGCGTTGAGGAGGTCGGCGTAGTCGTCGAAGCTGCTGCTCCGTCCGGCCTGCGGCCCGGCTCCCTGAGCGGGCGCGCCCTGCGTCGTGTCCTTTCGCGGGGGTGCGTGTGTCTTGCCGTTCATCGTGCGATCAGGTGGTGCAGCTCGCCGAACTCCCCGCGCGTCGGCGGCCGGCCGAGCTTCTCGAGCTCGGCGGCTGTCGCCCGGACGAGCTGCGCGAGCGTGATCACGCCGCCGTCCTCGGCGGCGGCGAATGCCGCACCGAGGCAGGCGCTGCGGATCACGGCCCCGCTGATCTCGATCCGCTGGGCGAGCATGCGGAGGTCGACGTCGTCCGCGCGCGGCGCGCCGGGCGCAAGCGCCCGCCGCCAGATCTGCTCGCGCTGCCGGACGTCCGGCAGCGGGAACTCGACCGCGACGTGGATGCGCCGCCTGAACGCGTCGTCGATGTTCGAGGCGAGGTTCGTCGCGAGCACGGTCAGCCCCGGGAACGTCTCGAGCTCGCCGAGGAGGTACGCCGTCTCGATGTTCGCGTACCGGTCGTGCGCGTCCTTCACCTCCGAGCGGCGGCCGAAAAGCGCCTCCGCCTCGTCGAAGAGGAGGATCGCGTTCACGGTCGCCGCCGCCTGGAAGACGCGGCGCAGGTTCTTCTCCGTCTCGCCGATGTACTTGCTTACGAGGCCGGCGAGGTCGATGCGGTAGAGGTCGAGGCCGAGCTCGCGGGCGAGCACCTCGGCAGCCATCGTCTTGCCGGTGCCGCTTGCGCCGTGGAAGAGCGCGACGACGCCGTCCGAGGCGCCGACGGGCGCGAAGCCCCACGTCTCGTAGACGCGGAGGCGCCGGCGGACGCGCCCGCACAGCCCGCGGAGGCCGTCGCGCTGCCGTTCCGGGAGGACGAGGTCGTCCCAGCCGTAGCGCGGGTCGAGCTTCGTCGCAACACCGGCGAGCGCGGCGCCCGCGGCTGCGCGGGCCGCCGCGTCGACGTCGTCGACGCCGAGCTCCCTGCCGCCGCTCGCGGCACGCCGCTGCGCGTCGACGACGACGGCGCGGGTTTGCTCCTCGCCGAGTGCGAGCTTCGAGGCGACCTCGTCGACGACGGCGGGTGCGAGGTCGACGCCCGCCGCCGCGGCGACGTCGGACCAGCGTCGGCGGCGGGCGGTGGCGTCGAGACGTGCGAGGTCGAGCGCGAAGCGCGTGTGCGGCCACGGATCGGCCAGCGGCTCGCGCGCTCGCACGATCAACGGCAGCCCCGCATCGGCGAGACCGGCTGCGAGCAGGCCCACGAGCTCGAACGGAAGCTCGTCGGCGGCGGCGAGGTAGACGGCGACATTCCGCAGTCGGGCCTCGCGCCGCACGGCGAGCGCGAGCGAGCTCACGTCGCGTGGCGACGCGCGCAGGTCGATGGCAATCGTCTGCAGGCCGACCCGGTCGCCGAGCGCGGCGGCGACGGTGTCGCCGCCCGGGTCGGCACGTCCCTGGAGGACGACAGCGATGCCGTCCGTGAGCGCGGCGGCCGCTTCTCCCAGATGCAGCCGTTCCGAGCGCGGCGCGTGGTCGAGCGTGTGCACGCGGCCGGCGAGCGCGGGATCGACGGCATCCTCGCCGAGCAGATACACGAGCACGCGCTCGTCGAGCGCGAGCGTGTTCCCCGGCAGCGGGCCGCCGTCGTCGACCAGGTGCGCGAGCCCGTCCCGGACGAGCGGGCCGTCCGCGAGCAGCCGGCGGCCGTCCAGCCGTTCCTCGAGCGAGCTGCAGAAGAGGTCGAGGGCGAGCTGCACCGTCGGGCGTGTCCTCCGCGCGTCGTCGTGGGCGAATGCGAGCAGCCGCTCCCAGTTCAGGTCGAGCTCGGCGCCCGCGCAGAGAAGCAGCGTCTCCTGCTCGAGCTCACCCAGCCGCGCGAGCCGGGCGAGGCGCGGGTACGGCAGCTCGGTGCCGGCTGCTCGCACTGCCTCATCTGCGAGCGCCCGCAGCGCGAGCTCGTCCGGACCGGCGGCGGCCGGCGGATCGACGAACGGGTCGACTCCGGCATCGCGGAGCCGGGCGGCGTGCCGCCGCACCAGGAGCTCGATCCGGTCGAGCTCGGCGAGCAGGTGCGTGCGCGCGGCGTTCATCGTTCGATCGACAGGTCGACCTCGCCGAGCCACGGAACCTCGAACCGGTCGGCGGCGAGGCCGGAGAGGCGCAGGAGCACGTCGAGCGGCGCAGGCCCGAGCTCGACACGCAGTCCGTGCTCGTGCGTGTCGACGCGGGCGGGCCGATCGAGCACGTTCCGCCAGAGGTGCCGCGGGCTGCTCCGCTCGAAGCCGCCGAGCCGCTGCGCGAGCGCTCGCACGAGCGCACGGCCGGCGGGCGCGACCGCTGCGGGCGCCGCCGGGAGGTCGTAGTACGCGAGCTCTTCGTCGTCGCCGCCCGCGCCGAGCAGGCCGGCCTCGACGAGGAAGCGCGCCGTCTCCGTCTCGAGGCGGGCGCGCGGATCGACCGACTCCTCGTCCACGCCGACGCCGGCCGCGGCGGCGAGAACGGGATCGTCCGCCGACTCAAAGGCGCGCTCGTGGCCGAGCGCACTGCGCAGGACGAGCAGGCGCGTCTCGGCGTCGAGTGGTGCGCCGAGCTCTGCGAGCGAGCGCAACAGGAGAAACGCGCCGCCGAGCCGGGTGTACGAGCGGGACGGCGCCGGCCGGTTCGCGCGCATGACCGGCGTGGCCGCTGCCTCGTGCCCCGCGACGGCGACCGCCCGTCGCGCCGCCCGCACCGACGTGCCGCCGCTGCTCGAGCGTGACGCCTGGGCAAGGACGTACAGAACGGCGGCGGCGTCTGCGAGCCCGAGCCGAAGCGCCCTCGCCGCCGCTGCGGGCGGCGCGGCGCGTCGGCCGGGGACGTCGCCGTACAGCTCCTCGGCGACTCGCACGGCCGCGCGGGCGTCGAGCGCCTGCAGCACCGGGACGAGCCTGTCCGACGTGGCGAGCCGAGCGAGCGCACAGCGGCCGCGCGCGCGACGGCGGACGAGCGCGTGCTCGATCGCCGTTGCCGTCGGCAGCGGGCGCAGGCCGTCAAACTCGGCGTGCCACCAGCGGCTCCAGGCGATGCCGGCGGCGAGGTCGGCGGCGAACGACGCGACCTGCTCCGCGCGGTCGGCGAAGGAGGCGATGCCGTCGACGAGCTCCGGCGT
Organism: uncultured Actinomycetes bacterium; assembly: GCA_963794045.1. Taxonomy (GTDB): domain Bacteria; phylum Actinomycetota; class Thermoleophilia; order Gaiellales; family Gaiellaceae; genus Palsa-739. Next base: position 328,098 of record CAWCCJ010000001.1, on the reverse strand, counting down.
CCCGTGCTCGGCCGCTCGCGGCCGGACGCGTAGATGCGCGGCGAGAGCCGCAACGACACCGTCGGCCCACGCCCGCTCGAGTTGGTCGTCGTCCGCGGCGAGGTCGAGCTCGACCGCAGCATCGAGGCTGCGGAACAGCCACACCTCGTCGTCGCGGCCGGCCGCGAGCCGTCCGACCGGCGTTGCGAGCACGCGGTCGAGTCGCCGCGCGACGCGGTCGAGACGCAGGCGCACCGCCGTCTCGTCGGGATGTGTGCGCGGCACGACGTACGTCGCGCTGAGCGCGCCGACGACGAGCCGTCCACTCATCGAGCCGGCTCGGCCGCGCGGAGCCGCGGCTCGTCGCGCGAGAGCTCGTCGAGCACCTGCAGCGCACCGGTGATCCTCAGCAGCGTGTCTCGTAGCTCCACGCGGCAGGCGTCGAGCCGCGCGAGCTCCTCGTGCCCCTTCTGCAGCTCGGCGCGCAGCTCCGCTGCGCGATGTGCGACCGCCTCGTTCATGTGCCCTTCCCCAGCACGACGACGGTGAAGAGCGCACTGTTGTCGCCGCCGTTGGAAGCCAGCGACTCCGAGACGAACCCGATGCCCGCCGTGTGGTCGAGCGCGCGCTCGGTGATGCGCACGAAGGCGTGCTGCGGGATCGCCTGCGTGCTCGCGCTGTGGCCCCAGCGCGCCGGCGTGCCCCAGCCCGCGACGTCGGGCTGCGACCAGATGCTGAAGCCGTTGAGCACGACGAACGACGCGTAGACGGCGGTAAAGACGCCGGTGTGATTCGAGACCCACGTGAACGGCTGGTCGTCCCCTGCGTTCCGCCGCGAGAGCTCCTCGACGTGCGCGACGACCAGGTTGCTCAGGCCGGCGACGGACAGGTTGCCCGCGATGGCGACGTTCCCGAGGTTGTCGACGACGAACTGTTCCTTGAACTGGCCGTCGCCGAAGAAGACGGGGCCGACGACGAGCCGGTCGTCGCCGCTCAGGTCGTCGCCGATCTGGATGCGGAGGTCGTTGCGGTTCGGCGCGCGCCGGAACCGTGAGACCACGAGCGGATCGGTGTCGTCGCCGCCTGCGGCGTCGCGGATCGAGAGGGACCCTTCGAGCGCGACCGCACCGTTGACGGTCAGCGCGCCGCCGACCTGGGTCGCGCCGCTGTCGGCGACCGCGAATTGCTCGGCCGCGGGCGCCCCGTTCCTCGAGACGACGAAGCGATTCGCGCCTGCGTTCGCGGCGCCGATCGTCACCTGCAGATCGGTACGGCCGGGATCCGGCGCTGCGCGCGCAAGCGTGAAGTCGGGATCAGCGCCGCCGTGCGCGTCCCGGATCTGCAGCGATCCGTCGACGGCCGCCGCACCGCCGAGATCGAGCGAGCCGGAGGCGGTGACGTCGCCGTCGGCGCTGACGTGGAACTTCGTGTCGAGCGGCCCCATCGGGTTCGCGGGATCGACGACGCCGACCGTGACGGCGGTCGCCGCGTCCAGTTGCACCCGCACGGCGCCGATCACGTCGAGGCCGGCGGCTGCAGTGACGAGGCCGGTGGCGCCGAGGCTCCCTTCGACCGCCACGAGCTCGTCGCGCGGCGGGTCGAGCGGCGGCGTCGACCGGTCACGCAACACGACGTGGCCGGCGGGCGCGAGCAGCCCAGCTGCGACCGCGCCCGCGTACTGCCGGCCGTCGGTGCGGACGTCGAGGAAGCTGCCCGGCAGCGTCGGGTCCGCCGACGCCTGCCACTGCACCTGTCCGAGCGGCACCGTCCAGCGGGCGCGGTCGTCCTGCGGCAAGTCCTGGTAGGGGAGCGACCCGTCGGGCTCGACGGTCGCGGGGTCGACTGCCGTACCGGCGACGGTGACCGGGTTCTGCTCGGTCGCGAGGTCGATACGAAAGGTCTCCCGAGTCCGATAGCCGTCGTCGCCCGTGGCGCACGTCTCGAAGCCGGGCGAGGGCGTGCCCGCCGACTCCTCGGCGTAGCGGAGCGAGACCGTCAGCCACTGCGACGTCGCCTGGAACGGCAGCAAGTTGAAGAGGTCCTTGCCGAGGCGCTGCCGGTCGAGGAGGACGAGCGTCCGCCCGAACGCGTCGACGGCGAGCCCTTCCTCGATCACGACGTCCGTGCCGTCGAGCGTCAGCTCGAGCCCGGTGACGATGCCCCACGTGTGCGGACCGAGCAGGTGGCGGCGCAGCGCGTCGCGGTGGTACTCCTGCTGCGCGTCGAAGTCCGACGCGCGGAGGTACTGACGCTCGTAGTAGTGGAGCCGTTCGATGTCGGTCGCCATCGTCGCCTCCTACCGTCCGAACCGCAGCACCCGGACCGCCGCGTCGCGGGCCGTCGAGACACCGGTGCGCAGCCGCTGGAACTCGGCCTGCGAGATCCCGCTCACCGCCTCCTTCGGGGGCGCCGACGTGCCGAGGTCGGCGACCGCGTAGAAGCGGGAGGCCTCCGCCGTGCCGGGGACCTCGCGACGGCCGCAGCAGAGGAGGGAGACGACACGGCCGAATGCCTCCGGCGAGAGCAGTGTCGGCAGCTGGTTCGTCCAGCCGGTCGACGTCGACGCCAGCCCCGTCAGCCAGTAGGCGAGCGTCGGGAACGAGATCACCTGGCGGCGCGGCCACCCGAGACAGATGTCGACGATGACGTCGTTCCGGAGCGTGATGCACGCGAGCACGACGCACGTGTCCTGCGGCGGGTCAGGACAGCTCGGGATGAGGTTCCAGCAGAGGCATTCGAGCGCGGCCGCGTCCACGAGCCGAACGATCTCGGCCTCGATCGTCTCGAGCTGCGCGAGGTACGTCGCGGAGTTGGTGTTCGGGCCGGGTGCGGGGACGACGACCTCGGCGAGCTTGGTCACCGTCCCGCAGTGCGTCGTCGGATGCGCCGCGAGCGCCGACTTCGCCTGTGCGAGCCAGCGGCAGAGGAGTGTGAACGCCTCCTGCGGCGCGAGGTTCGCGAGCTCGGGCTTCGCCTCCAGCACCACGACGAAGTCCGCCTGGCAGCGGAGGACGTCGCCCATGAACGTGTCGGCGGGCGCCTGCGTACTGAGCGTCTGGTGGGCCGCGTCGAGCTCGCTGGGCTTCGCCGTCGAGTACGAGGCCTGCGGCATGCATGCGACGCCGAACGTCGCCGTCTCGACGACGCGGGTCGGCTCGCACGCGGTCGCGGTCCGGCCGACGGAGTCGACGGCGGTCGACGCCGTCGTGCTCTTGCCGTTCCCGTTGCAGCCGCAGCCGCAGCCGGGCGTTGTCGCCGCCGAGGTCGGCGCGCCGGCCGACGAGCGGAGCGCCGCGACCGGCCGCGCGTCCTGCTCGGCGTAGGTGATGGTCAGGCACCACGTCTGATCCGCGCCCTCGCAGCCGGTGAGCTGCGTCGCCATGAACGGGTTGCAGTCGGTCGCGGCCTGCATCCGGTTGCGACAGTCGCGAATCAGCTGCAGGATGTCGATCGTCGTGCTGCAGGGGAGCACGATGTCGTTGCCGCACGGATCGAGGGCGTAGCCGGACTCGACGGTGACGCGCGTCGCGTCGCAGCACGAGACGCGCAGCCCGCAGACGACGCCGAAGCCGTGCAGCAGCCGGTTGTGGAGGCGGTTCTTGTCGACGACGTAGCGCTGCTCGCCGTTGAGCTCCTGCTCGGTCAGAAGCTGCCCGCTGAAGAAGCGCGGACGCTCGAATTGCTCGAGCGTCGCGCAGCTGCACGAGCCGCACGAGCCGCCGCAGCCGCAGCCGCCCGTGCTGCCGCCGCAGCCGCACCCGCAGCCGGGCGTTGTGCGCGCCGCCGCGGCAGTGGTCATCGTTGCCATCGCTCCTCCTCCTCGTGCAGGTCGCGGACGGTCATGAGGCGGCCTGGATCGTGAACCAGCTCTCGAACAGACCGCCTTCAGCCGTGTCTCCGGTCGGACAGCGCTCCGGGATGCCCGGGCCGAGATGGTTTCCGTCGACCGCGGGCCGCACCTTCCGGCCGTCCGGCAGCTCGATCTCGTCGATGCCGAGCACGGCGTCGCCGTGCAGCAGGACCCGGTAGATGCCCGGGACGAAGCGCTGCGGCTTCCCCTGGTTCGAGGGCCGGAGGCGGGCGCCGATCACCGGCCCCGACGACACGTCGGCCTCGGGCGGCGGGATCTTCCCGTCGAGCTTGCCGCAGCTCACCGACCACTCGGCGCCGCCGGCCGACTTCGGGATCCCGCCCACAATCGCGTCGAGCTCCAGCCACTGGAAGGTCGCGAAGGACGGGGAGAAGTCGTACGCGTGCCGGATGAGCGCCCGGAACGTGAACGTGTCGAGCGTTGCCGCGTCGATCTCGCGGTCGAAGCCGATCACGAGCCCCTGCCGCTGGACGGCGGTGAGCGCGCCACCGCCGAGCGTCTTCGCGTGCGGCCAGTCGATGAAGACGATGTGCGGCAGCTCGAGCGCCTGTGCCGGATCTCCCTTGTCTCCCTTGTCGCCCTTCGGACCGGGATCGCCCTTCGGACCGGGCTGGCCGTCGGCGCCGGGGTCACCCGCCGGCCCGGCCGGCCCGGGCGGCCCCTGCGGGCCAGGCGTGCCCTCGGCCGGCTCGCGCTCGAGCAGGCAGCGGACGACCTCGGTCAGCGCGGACGTGCTCGCGAGCACCCGCCGGTCGCGCAGGTTGTCGATGCCAGCATCCTCGATCGCAGCGCCGAACGTGTAGTCGGTGAGCGTCGCGAGCACGACGCACTCGTCCTGCCCGCTGCAGCTCGGACAGTCGTCGAGCAGCGCGTCGAGCGCGGCGCTGCAGTCGGTCGCGGTCACGTCGAGCTCCGCGACGCCGGCATTCGAGCCGTCGTCCGGGGTGCCCGTGTAGGTGGCGAGCAGCGACGCGCCGTCCGGCGCGAGCGCGATCGCTTCGGGCAGATCGCCCACCGCCACCGGCGGGCCGACGGCGGCGCCGGCGTTCGTCTCGAGCAGGTGCGCGTCGACGAGGCGGACGGCGCCCGCGCCGGCGGCATCGAGCGTCAGCGCCGCAAGCCAGCGTGCGCCCGTCGAGGCGGCGAGCGCAACCGGTGCCTCGGCGAGCGTCACCGTCCCGAACAGAGTGGGCGGCGAGGTGGCGAGCGAGTGGCCGGCGACCGTCTTCGCCGTCGAGTCGCCGACGTAGAGCTTCGCACCCGCTGTCGTGTCGGCGAGGGCGAGCGAGTCGGGCGCCCCGCCTGTGAGGTCGATCGTCGTCCCGGCCGACCCGTCGCTCGGGTCGACGACGGCGACCGACGCCTGGGCCGGCAGGGCGACGTACGCCGCATCGTCTGCGGCGGCGAGCGCAGCCGCCGGCCCCGCGAGCGACACCGGATCGGCGACGCGAGCGGTGGAAGGGTCGCCGAGCGGTCCGTCGATCGTGTCGTCCCAGACCGTGACCTCGCTCGAGCCGGCCACCACGAGGCGGTCGCCGGCGGGCGTCGTGGTGAGCAGCAGCGTGCCGCCCGGATTCGCGATCGGCAGCCGGTTGACGATCGCGTCCGGCGTCCCGAGCGCATCGAGGTCGAGTACGACAACTGCGTCGTCCTCGTCGAGCGCGACGTACGCGCGCGGGCTGTGCGGCGAGATTGCGAGGTCGAGCGCGGCTGCCGGCAGGGGCTGGGCGGCGACGACGGCCTGGTTGTCGGCGTGGAAGACGAAGAGCGTGCTCGGGTCGCCGCCCGCGAGCACGAAGAGGAAGCCGTCTGCCTCGACGGCACGCACAGCGCGTTCGACGTTCAGCGTCCGGCGCCAGTCGAGCTTCGGCGACGCCTGTCCCGGCGGGAGCGGCGGATCGATGCGCACCGAGAGCGTCCAACCGTCGGCGATGCGATTCGGCCGGCACGCGCCGGGATCGCAGTCGTCGAAGAGCACCGGAATATCCTCGGTGCCGCACTCGGCATACGAGAGACAGAGCTGCGCAACATGCGTGTCGTCGTCGGGCTGCGAGTCGGCGCCCTGCGTGGCCCGCCAGGCAGCGAGGTACGCGGCGCGCACGTCGACGAGCTCTTCGCGCTGGACGACGATCTCCCGGCCACAGCAGTCGACCGCAATGCCCGGCTCGAGCAGGACGTACTGGTTGCGGCAGGCGGGGTTCGGATGCTGCACGACCTTGAGGCCGCAGGCGACGCCGGTTCCGTGCAGGGATTGGTTGTGCCTCCGCGCCTTGCCGAGGAAGTAGCGCTGCTCGTCGACGAAGTCGCGCTCGACGAGCAGCTTCCCCGTGAAGAAGGTGTTCCGAGCCAGTTGCGGGACGTCGCACTCGACGCAGCTTGCGTCCGACCGCCACGTCCCGTTCGCCGTCACCGCCATCTCTCGTCCTCCTCAGTCGAGCCGTGTCGTGTTGCCGATCCGCGCGCCGCCGACGCGCAGCCTCGGTGGATGAGCTTCGTCGTCGGACGGCCCGAGGACCGCATCGCGTCCGATCCGGCTCGTGCCCTCGACGACGTCCTGCGGATATGCGCCGACCGCCGTGTCGAGGCCGACGAATGCGTGCGTGCCGACCCGGAGCTGCGGCTCGACGGCGACGACGCTCGCCAGCGTGTGCGCAGGCTTCGCCTGCTCGAGCACGCGCTCCACGAGCGCTACGTCGACGCCTTGGCGAGCCGGGATGAAGACCGTGAACCGATTCGCGTACTCGCCGAACGGGTCGTGCAGCGGATCGTCGTCACTGCGCAGCTCGAACGAGCCGATCGCCGAGTAGGCGTCCAGCTGCAGCCGACGCGCGATCGCCGGGCCCCAGAGCTCCGAGTCCCCGCCAAGCCGCCCCTCGTCGAGGAAGAGAAGCCGGCGCAGCTTGAAATGCTCGAGCACGCGAGCGTCCGCGTCGGTCGCGAGCAGCACGTGCAGCCGGATCCCCTCGACCGTTCCGCGCAGCTTGAAGAGCGTGTGCGCGTTCGCGAGAAAGCGCCGCCGCCGCGCGACCGGCCACTTCCGCTCGAATGAGACGCCGACCCAGGTCGCGAGCCAGCCGAGGAAGTCCTCGTCTGGCTCCGCGGGCGCGGCCCACGGATCGAGGTATGCGGGCACGTCGTCGATCGTCTCCTCGACGGTTGCACGCGTCGCGTCGGCGATCGAGAGGAAGCGATCGAGGAAGTCGGCCGACCGCGCGTCGTCGCGATACACGCTCGGCAGATGGTGGAGCGAGGAGCCGCGCGGGTATAGAACGCGCATCGCGCGCAGCGAGGGCGTGGTGAGCCCGTCGCCTGCGAGCCGCAGGCGCAGCGCGAGATACCGCCCCGGCGGCGACAGTACGAGCGTTTCCCAGGGCTCGTCACCCGTGAGCCCGACCGCGCTCGCCGCCGCAGTCCACGCGCTTTCCGGCAGCGCTGCAAGCTCGGCTGGCGAGAGCGCGCTCTGTGCGGTGGTCGTCTCGAGGTCGATCCGCGCGCCCGTCGGCACGGTCGCGTCGAGCGCGACCGCGTGCCACGTGCACCGGTCGAGGAAGCTGTCGAGCGCAGCGGTGACAAAGACGCCGGCGTGCTCGAAGCGTGCCGAGGGCTGGACGACGGTCAGGCCGCCGCCGGTGTCGCCGACGACGAGCTCGCCGTCGGGCGTAAACGCGAGCGTCGTCACCTCGCCTGCGGCCCAGAAGCAGGTACGGGTCTCGCCGCCGCTGCAGCGAACCACGCGGCCGCCTGTGACGGCGACGTGCAGCGTCCCGTCGGGATCGGCCGCGACCGCCGTCGGGCAGAAGCGGCCGGCAAGGTCGTCCGGCGCGGTCACGCGCTCCAGTTCGCGGCCGTCGTCCGCGTCGAGGACGAGCACGTCGTCGGCATCGCGGCGGACGACGTACAGGCGTCCGTAGCCGTCGAGGGCGAGGTCCGTCGCCGGCCCACCCACGTCGTAGGACGCGAGCAGGTCGCCGCGCGCCGAGAAGACATGGATGCACGCACCGAGCGGATCGGAGACGTAGACGCGGCAGTCGTCGGCGACCGCGACGTCGGTCGGCTCCCAGGCCGCGCCGCCGAGCGTCCAGATGCCGCGGAGCACGAGCCCCTTCAGGGCGACGACCTGCACCCGGGCGTTGCCGGTGTCGGCGACGATCAGGTCGCCGCGGCGCGTGCTGCCGAGGCCGCGAGGCGCACGGAGCTGCCGCGGCTCGCCACCTTCGCCACCGAAGCAGGGCAGCGTTTCGAAGCTCTCGCTGCACGGGTCGAAGCGGCGGAGGACGAGCTGCTCGGCGTCGAGGACGACGATCGTGCCGTCGGGATCGACGGCGACACCGGTCGGCAGCGCGAAGCCGCCGAAGCTGCCGGCCGCGTCGACGAGGGGCCGGCCGCTACCCGGCGCCGGCGCGAGCTCGAGGGCGTCGCCCACCGAGACGCCGTCCGTCGACGCTGCCTGCCAGCCGGTGCGCCGGTCGAGGAGCAGGAACGGCTCGCGGAGGCGCGGCAGGATCACGGTGCGGCCTCGTACGAGACGGTGATCGAGTGCTCGCCGCAGAACAGGAGCACTCCGTTCCCGATCGGGACGTCGCGGCACGGCTCCGCCTCGTTACCGTCGATCAGGATCGTCAAGTCGTTGTCGCGGACTCGCTCTGCGCCGGGCACGGCGAAGATCTCGCGGTAGACGCTCGAGTAGAAGATCGTCCCGCCGAACGGCCAGCCGGTGCCGTCGTCGCCACCGACGAGCGGATGGAAGTAGCGGTCGAGCCGCGCGACGACGGCGTCGCGAACCGCCGCGAGGTCCACGTCCGGTGCGCCGACGATGTCGGCGCGGATCTGCACCTCGCGGTACGTCGGCGGCGCGACGTAGAGCTCGGTCGTCACGACCCGGTGGGCGTTCAGGTACGCGCAGACCGCCGCGAGCGTCGCCTCGTTGGGCGTCGGCTTCGGGCCTGGAGCGTTCGGCACGACGACGACAGTCACGACGCCGGGGATCTGCGCGTCGGGAAACCGTGGATGCGTGAGCGGCAGCGCGCACGCACGACCGACGTTCGCGCCGGGGGCTTCCTCGGCGAGCGCCGTGTAGTCCTCGGCCGTGACCGCGCGAGAACGGCTCTTCAGCTCACTCGGAGCGCGCAGCTTCGCGTCGTCGACACTCTCTTCGTCCGAGCCGCCCGCGCTCGCGTGGACGTTCGTCACCGAGTCCACCCCCGGCACGGCCGTGAGCAGGCTCGTGACCGCGCCGGCCGCGGCGTTGCCGCCGACTCCGCCGCCGTAGCGGTAGCGGCGCGCGACGATGTTCGCCGTGGGATTGTCGGCGAGCGCGGTCGGGATGCGTCCGCGGCGGCCGTCGCCGAAGCGGATGTCGCCGGTGGCGCGGTCGAGCACGAAGTGCGGATCGTCCGGCCCGGACGCGAACACATCGTCGACCTCCTGCCACACCTCCCAGCTCGCGGGATCGGTCGGATCCGGCCGATCCTGGATCTCGAGCTGGACCGCCGCCACCGTCACCGTGCCGCTCGTGATCCCGTCCTGCCGCGCCGGCACGACGAGCGGCCGGTCGAACTCGACCACCGGGGCGTTCGCGAGGCGGAGCTGCTGGGAGGGGCGGCCGTTCGCGCCGCCGACCGTCTCGTCGACGACGCTCTGCGCCGCCGTTGCGGGAACCGTGTTCGTCAGCACACGCTCGAGCGCCGGCGGCTGCTCGTACGACGCCACGGCAAGTCGTGCGCGCAGCCAGTAGAGCGGCGTCGCGACGGCGCCGAGCTGCGCCTTCGTCGCCGCCGTCCCCGGCCCGCGGAGCGTCACGTGGCCGCTCTGCGTGAAGGCGCGCGTGGCGTCGTGGTCGACGATCGCCGGCAGCCACGAGCCGCCCCAGAACTCCCAGACGATCGTCGCCGGCAGCGGCAGGGGACGCGCTGCGAGGTCGGCGAGCAGCGGCTTCGGCTCGACACCGCTGACGAAGAACGCGAGATCGACGTCCGCGCTCGTGAACGCGAGCGGCGTGTCGAACCCGAGCATCAGTGCGGCTCCCTCCCGGGCGAGCGGGCCGAACGTCGGGAACGTCGAGCCCGCAGCGTTCGCGCTCGTCAGGTCGGCGTGGTCGAAGCCGTCGTAAACCTGCACAGCTGCGAGTACCGCGCCGAGCGCGACGAGCGCGGAGTCCGTCTCGAAGACGACCGGCGGCGACGCGCCGTCGACGCCGACCTGCGCGCCCTTCGGGACGACGATGTTGTCCACGTCGGCGCGAGCGAGCTTGAACGTCAGCTCCGTCCGCGCCGGCTGCGCCGGCGTCGGCTCGACGCCAAGTAGCTGGAGGAATTTGACGTAGTTGAGCTCCGGGACCTGGTTGACGCGGTAGAGGAGCGTCTCCGTCAGCCACGCGAACAGCTGGAGCAGCGTGATCCCGGGGTCGCTTTCGTTGTGGTTCGTCCACTCAGGCGTGTAGCGCGGGATGCGGGCGCGCGCCTCGGCGAAGAGGTCGTCGAAGGTGCGGTCGTCGAGCTGCGGCGGAACCAGCGGCATCAGCCTCCGACCCCTTCCTGGATGTAGAACGGGTAGACGAGGTTGTGGACAGTGTTCGTCGCCCGGATGCGGTACGTGATCTCGACGAGCAGCACCGTCGGGTCGGTCGGCGACGTGACGTCGACGGAGATCACTTCGATGCGCGGCTCCCAGTCGACGAGCGCCTGTCGCACCTGCTCGGCGAAGCGCGCCTGCGTTGCCGGCGAGTTCGGCGCGAAGACGACATCGTGCATGCCGCACCCGAACGTCGGCCGCATCTCGCGCTCGTTCCGGGCGGTGGCGACGATGATCCAGACCGACTGTTCGACGTCGTCCTCGCCCGACGCCCACGCGAGCGCGCCGTGCGCGTCGACCAGCGGTGGGAAGCGCCAGCCCGTGCCGAGGAACTCACGTCCGGACAGCGGCAGGCTGCTCACGTCGACACGACTCCGTTCAGCGACAGCGAGCCGACGATCTCGAGCTGGCCGTCGACGCGGACCGTCGTCCCTGCGGGCGGCGTGAGCACGATGCCGCCGGCCGACAGCTCGACGACCGCGCCCGCCGCCGCGACGGTGACGGAGTAGCCGCCGTTCGAGTCGAGCGTGACGGTCGCGCGGTCGGTGAACGACGCGTCGCGGAGGAAGATCTCGAGCCGCTCCGCCTTTGCGGGATCGTCGGGGGAGATCGCGAGTCCACCGCGATGATCCTGGCCGGGCTGCAGGAGCGTGAACTCCGCGCTGCGCTGGCTCGCGCCTGTCTGCGTGGCGCCGGCGGCGTCCATGGCGGCGAAGTAGCAGGCGAACGAGTACGCCGCGGACGCAGCTGGGTCGAAGACGGGATTGCCCGCTGCGTCTTTCTGCCCGAGTGGCACGACGAGCGCCTTCCACGCGCCGTCGCCCGGGAAGAGCGCGTCGCCGGCCGGCGGCGGCTCTCCGGCCTGCCACGCCTTCGCGCTGCCGTTCCACGCCTGCAGCGCCGATCCCGCGGGACGACGGTAGAGCACGTACACGGAGCGCGAGACGTGCTGCGTCTCGACGGCCGATCCGTCGGCGAACGTCGGCGTGCACGCGACGCCGATCGGCTTCGCCGCCGAGAGCGCGCCGGGTGCTGCGCCGTCCTGGCTGACCGCCGGCTGGGGGACCGTGAGCGTCATCAGAGGCCGAAGGTGTTGCCCGGGGCCGGGGTGTAGGAGGCGCCGACAACCGCATTCGCGATCACCGTCTGCGCCTGGACGACGCCGGAGAACGTCGTGATCCCCGCGTTCACCTGCACGATCGGCGCGTCGATCGTGACGAGGGCGCCTGCGCTGATGCCGACCTTGACGCCGCCCTTGATGTCGACGTTGACGGTGGCCGTGGCCGACATTCCGGACGGCGTGATCTCGACCGTGCCCTCGGCGGTGCGCACGGTGGCGCTCGGCGGCCCGTCCTTCAGCTCGAGGCTCTGGCCGCCGGCCGTCTCGGCGGTGACGCTGCCGGGAGAGAGATGGACGCGCTCGTGGCCCGACGTCTCGATCGTGATCCCCTTCGCCGAGTCGTCGAGCTCGACCCGCTGGCCGCCGGCCGTCTGCAGGAGGATCTTCGTCTTCCCCTGGTCGTCGTGGAACTCGAACCGGTGCCCGCTCACCGTCTGCAGTCGGCGGACGGACGGGCCGCCGGTGTCCGGCGGCCGGTCGACGCCGTTCCAGAGGTAGCCGACGACGTACGGGTGGTTGACGTCGCCGTGCTCGAATGCGACGAGGACCTCGTCGCCGATCTCCGGCATGAACCACGAGCCGCGGCCGCCGCCCGACATGAGCGTCGCCACAGGCGCCCAGTAGCTGCCGTTCTCGCCGCCGAGCCATGGCAGCTTGATGTTGACGCGGCCCTGCGAGTCGGGATCGTGCGTGTCGGTGACGAGCCCGGTGACGACGCTCGGAATGCGGGTCACGATGCGCTCCCCTCCGGGCGCGCCTTGCCCTCGCGACGCGCGCGGAACTCGGTCCGGTAGCCGCCGGCGCCGAGCGTGTGCGTCGTCTCGGTGACGAAGTACTCGCCCTCCACGAGGTTCGGCAGCCCCGTCGGCCTGTCGCGGCGTGTGCGTTGCTCGAAGCCGACGATCTCGATCTTCCGGCCCGCGCGGAGATCGGGCAGGCCAGGCGTCGTGCCCGTTGCCTGCAGCATCTCCTTGAGCCGGCGGCGCAACAGGTCGAGTGCGAGCCCGTTCGCCTCGGCCGGCGTGCGGAGCGGGCGGTCGACTTCGACGTGTGTGCGATTCTCGAAGCCGGCGCGCAAGAGGTTCATGCGCTTGACCTCGTCCGCGTCGGTGATCACGTCGCGCCAGTGCGCCGTGCCGACGAGCTCGGCGTTCGTCTTCCGGTTCCAGCCGCGTACGACCATCGTCCCGATCTGTTCGGAGACGTCGAGCGAGTAGCGGAAGGCGACGAGCGACTTCCCCCACTCGAGCCGGTAGACCGGTGTCGTCACATCCGACGGGCCGAACGTGATGTACGGCTGCTTGCTCGTCGCGTCGGGCTCGTGGAGTACGACCTCGTAGTCGTTCGAGCGCGCACGCTCCAGCAGGAAGACGATGTCGTGCTGGTTCGCCATCTGCACGAACGGGTGCGACTCCTCGTTGCGCGGATTCGTGCGGACGGGGATGGCGAGACCCGGCTTCGTGTCGCTCAGCGGCTGCGAGCCGAGCTCCCGCGCGATCGCGCTGTCGGTCGTGTCCTGCCACGACTTCGTGTGCTCGATGCGCCGCAGCGAATGAAGGATGTTGAGGCCGCGAACCGTTAGCGATGTCGCACCGCCGTCACTCCACGACGCGTCGACCGCCGTGACGACGCCGCGCGTCATCGTGCGGAGCTCGTCGACGTAGCCGAGCTCGAGCACGACCTCCGTCCCCGGCGCGAAGACTCCGGCGTGCTCCGGTGCGCTCGGCGGGTCGTATTTCGCCCGGCCGCGCTCCGGATCCCAGTTGTTGACGGTGAGCTCGAACGAGTCGACTTCGTTGACGTTGTCGTGGTAGGTGACCGAGATGACGTCGCGCCTCGGCTCGGATGCGACCTTGCCGTTCAGCGTGAGCCGGAAGTCGGGCGCGTAGAGCGGTTGCGTGTCGTCGAACAGGGGGATCGGGGCGACGGCCGACATCAGCTCTCCGGTGGGACGACGAGGACGGCGCCCGGCTCGAGCGCGAGCGGGTCGTCGATCTGGTTGGCGTCGGCGATCAGCCGCCAGCGGCGCGGATCGCCGTAGACCGTGGCTGCGATGCGCGTCAGCGTCTCGCCCTCGGCGACGACGTGCGAGTGCGTGTGGTCGGCCGACTCGAGCCCGAGCTCCTTGATCTGCTGCGCGAGCGTCTTGAACTCCTTCAGCGTCACGCTGAGGGTGGCCCGCAGCGGATGGCCCCACGGGCCGAAGAGCGAGAAGCGCTGGCGGACGCTCTCGACGATGCAGCGGAACGAGCCGCGGCGCTGCTGCTTCAGCCCCGGATCGAGGCTGACGCCGGGGAAGCCGAGGCCCCAGGAGAACTCGCAGACCGGCGGCGCGTGGGTGCTCGGCTCGATCTTGACGAGCTCGTAGACCTTGTCCGTGTAATCGGTCACCGGCTTCGCGTGTGTCCCGGCGCCCTGGTCGGTCGTGTCGAAGAAGAGGTCGGCTGTCAGCGTCTCTGCCTGCCCACGCACGAACTGGAGGAGCGGCGAGTCGAGGCCGGGGATCGCGACCTCGGCCGTCTGCACGGCCTTGGTCAGCGTGTACTCGGTCGGGTTGAACTGGCACGGGATCGGGTCGCCCAGCGGGTTGAGCGCCGAATCGAGTCGCTGGAACTGCGCCGCGACGAGCGTCATCGCCGGCTCCAGTCGTCGCTCAGCAGCCGCCGCCCGGCGGCTGCGCGCGCCGCGCGCTCCTGCTCCTCGAGCACGCGTGCGAGGACGAGCGCGACGATGCGCTCGATCACCTGCGGGTCGAGGAGCGCGCTGTCCGTCGTGCGCACGGTGCTTCGCAGATCGCCGATCGAGATCTCCATCAGCCGACTCCGAGCGAGTCCTTGATCGATTGGACGGCCGTTCCGAGCGAGGCAAGGTCGAGTCCTTCGTGCGCGATCATGATCTCCTCGATCGCGACCTGGCTCTGGCCGGCGTTCAGCGTCGGCCCGACCCAGCGCACCGGGATGCCGCGACGGAAGGCCCACGCCTTGACCGGCGCCTGGATGTCGTTCTGCAGAATGATCACGCCGTCTCGCCGCTTGCCGGCGCCGGTGACGAAGCCGTGGTGCCAGTTCCACAGGTCGTCCATCAGCCCGATGCCGTGGCGGAGCCGGATCGGCTCGTACTTCGCGCGGGTCGGGAAGTGGAGGACGCGGTCGTTCTGCCCGCCCTGCGTGTAGTCCTCGACTTCGATCGTCGCGTCGAGACCCGAGCACTCGGTGAAGCCGCCGAGCGCGGTGCCGACGAGTGCGGCGATCGCACCGAACGCGCTCGTCCCGCCGGAGTCGACCAGCGTGATCAGGAAGTTGTACGACTTGACGGGGTCGAGCCGGACGCCGACGGCTGCCGAGACGGCGCTCATGCGTCCGTCACCTGGAGCGTGCCTTCAACGCGTGCGATGCGGAGCACGACGAACTCGGCCGGCTGCACCGGCGCGACCCCGACGAGCGCGAGCAGGATGCCGCGGTCGACCTGGTCGGGCGGATTCGTTGCCTCGTCGCACAGCACGAAGTACGCCTCGTCCTCGCTCGCCCCGGCGAACGCGCCCTGCTCCCAGAGGTCGTGCAGGAAGCCGGATATCGAGACGCGCAGCAGTGTCCGCAGATAGACGTCGTTCGACTCGAACACCGCCCACTGCGTGCCCCGGCCCAGGGCCGTCTCGATCATCGCGAGCAGCCGCCGGACGTTGACGTAGCGGAGGAGCGGGTCGCTCGACAGTGTCCGCTCGCCGTAGACGCGACGGCCCCGGCCGGGCACCAGGCGCAGGCAGTTGATGCCGAGCGGGTTCAGCACCGTCTGCGTCGCGGTGTCGACGTCGGCCGACAGTCCCTGCGCCCAGCGCAGCTCGACGTTCGCCGGCGGCGTGTGCACGCCTGCGGCCAGGTCGATGCGTGCGATCACGCCGGCGACATGGCCGCTCGGCGGGATCGCGCGCACGAGCGCATCCGTCGGCAGCGGGTCGACGACTGACACCCACGGGTGGTAGAGCGCGGCGTACGAGCTGTCGAAGGTGTTCCGCCACGCGACGAGACGGTCGCGTGCGGCGCTCGCGGACATCGGGACGTCGAGCAGCGCGATCCGGTCGCGCCGCTCCTCGCAGTGTGCGACGAGCGCCTGCTGGACGGCGAGCACGTCCGTCTCCGAGAACGACGGCCCCGCCTCGAGAGGTAACGGCGCGGTGGGCGACGCGTCGGGCGGCGCAGGCGGCTCGAGCCGGCAGGGGTCGGGTTGCACGGGCGGCGGCAGGATGGCGGCCGGGCGGGCCGGCGTCGGCGGCACGAGTGCGTCGGGGACCGCGACGATCGAGATGCCGTCGACGTTCTGCAGCGCGCCGAGCCCCCGCGGGGAGAGGTCGTCGGGCGCGCCCGTCAGATCGTCGGCGCGCAGCGCCGCAGTGCCGTCGCGCCCGCCGCCGAAGCGGAGGCGGCGGGCGGCGAGGTCGTCCGGCAGCGGCGCGGCCGCGACGACGCGCACGAGCCGCGACTCCTGTGCGACGAAGACGGTGGCGTCGCGCTCTGCTCCCGGCGTCGCGGACAGTCGCGCGACGAGCTCGCGAAGCTCGCCCGCTTCGAAGACCGCGAGCGAGAACGAGTCCTCGGCGTCGCGGGCGACGACGACTTCGAGCGCGTCGCCCCAGCGGCCGGGAGACTGCGCTTCGAGCACGAGCGTCGGTGCGGCCTGATCGAGCACGAGCGCCGCTTCCGCCCGCGCCGCGCCGGTCGCGAGGTGGAGCTGCGCGGCGGCGACGCCGATCCTGAAGCGGTCGTCGAGCGGACTCGTCCAGGTGACCGTCGCCGTCATCTCGTCCACGGTCGCGACGAGCGCCTCCGCCGTAACCACCGTCGACAGCGTGAACGGCTGCGTGAGGTCGAGCTCCTGTGAGAGCGGCTCCGTCCACACGACGACCCCGGCGGCCGGGTCTGTTGCAGCGACGGTGCTGAGGACCGTCGCCGCAAGCTGCGTCAGCTCGACGACTGCGCCGCGCGCGAACGGCCGCACATCGTCGACGAGTGACTCCGTTCTCGCGTCAAGCTGCGCGCCGGCGCTCGAGACGGTGACGTGCTGTGAGATGGAGACGACTGCACCGATGGCGAAGCCGGCGCTGGAGGCGAGCACGGCCGAATCGCGCGATGCCGGCGCGCCGACGGTCGCCGCCGACGCCGTCTGCGCAGCGACACGGACGACGACGCAGAGCTCGCCGCCGTTGTCGAAGAACGCCTTCACCGAATACGCGAGGAATCCGGCGCGGACGAAGCCGCCGAACACCGATGTGAATTGCTGCCAGCTCGTCACCCACGTCGGCGATCCGACCGGGCCGCGCTCCGCGATCCCGACGAACGCGGCCACGTCGGTGCGCAGGGCGCCGAGCGGCGGTGGAACCGCCCGCGGCGGCTCGACGTACAGGCCGGGTGCCGAGTAGCTGACCACGCCCTACTGCAGGTCCACGCGCTCGACGGCGATCTCGATCGACTCGATCGCGACCTCGTTCGCGGTCGCGTTGAAGCCCGGTCCTTCCCACTTCGTGATCCACCCCTGCTCGAACTCCCAGCGCAGCACGTCGTTGTGCTCCTCGTCCTGGAGCACGACCGAGCCGTTGCGCCGGTCGTCCGTGCCGTTCGACGTCGCACGGAACCACTGGTACAGCGTCTTGTCTTGCGTCTCCCCGCGCTTGCACACGACATTGCCGTACTTCGTCTGGCCCTGGAGCTTGCGCGGCGAGAGGAGGATGTCGGTCCCTTCGCGATACTCGATCACGTCGGTCGTGAACGTGAGACCGCTGCATTCGCGGAAGCCGGCGACGGACGTGCCGTCGATCTCGAGGCGGAAGTTGAACGTCCGGTAGGGATCGTTGCGAGAACCGGTTGGCGGCATCGTTTGCTCCTTCCTTAGGACTCGGAGACGGCCGCACCGCCGACCTGTTGACCGATGCGGATGATCACGAACTCGGCGGGCTTCACCGGCGCGACGCCGATGAGCATGATCAGGCGGCCGTTGTCGATGTCGTCCTGTGTCATCGTGGTCCGGTCGCAGGTGACGAAGAACGCCTGCTCCGGCTTCGTGCCGGCCAGTGCGCCGTCGCGCCAGACGCGGGTGAGGAACGTCGAGACCGCCTGGCGGGCGCGCGCCCAGAGCGGCTCGGCGTTCGGCTCGAACACGACCCACTGCGTGCCCTTGTCGAGCGAGTGCTCGAGATAGATGAACAGCCGCCGGACGTTGACGTAGCGCCAGTCGAGGTCGCTCGTCACGCAGCGCGCGCCCCAGATCCTGATGCCGCGCTGGCTCTGCCTGAAGTCGCGGATCACGTTGATGTTCCGCGGCTCGTTGAGGACGCCCTGCTCGCCGTTGGTCAGGCCGAGCTCGAGGCCCGTGATCCCGCCGAGCACCTCGTTCGCGGGCGCCTTGTGCACGCCGCGCGTGTTGTCGACGCGCGCGTACACGCCGATCACGTGGCCGGACGGCGGTGCGGTGCGCGGACGACCGGTCAGTGGGTCGTTGATCGTGAGCCACGGGAAGTAGATCGCCGCGTACCGCGTGTCGAACTGGTTGCGATACGCCTCGACCTGCGGGATGGTCGAAGCGCGCGGTGCCTCGAGCACCGCGAAGCGATACTTCAGGCGCTCGCACTGCTCGATGAGTGCGCCGTGGACGTTCGGGTCGGCGATCCCCGGCGCCGCGATGATCGCGATCTCGTCGAGGTCCTGCAGTGACTGCAGGCCCTTGCGCTCGCCCGGCCCGGCGCCCGGGTCGGCGATCACGTCGTCGGCGGTGAGCGCCGAACCTGGGCTGCCGCCCTGCAGGAAGACCGACGAGGTGAATGTGTCGCGGCCGATCGTCGTCGGGTAGCCCTGCGGCGCGTCGTTCGCCGGCGTCGGGCGCTCCGCGCGAACGAGCGTCGATCTCTCGTTGACCCGTGCCACCGCGTTGTTCGGCGAGCCGGCCGCGAACGTCAGAAACGTGTGCGTCTCCGTCTGGATCACTTCGATCGCGCCGGTCGCCGGGTTCGTGCGCGTCAGCTCGACGCGCAGGTCGAAGTCGGCCGTGCGCACCGTGTCGCCCGCAGCGATCGCGGCCGGCACCGGGTCCGCGAACGCGACGACATCGCCGCTGACGCTCGCGACCGTGCCGTACGAGCGGACGCCCGCGTCGTCCGTGAACTCGACGACGTCGCCCTGCGCGAGGTTCACGGCGCCGGCGAGCCGGAGCTGCGAACCCGCTGCAGCGTCCTCGAGCCGGAGTGTTGCGCCGGCGGGGATGCTGCGGGACGCCGCCAGGGGCGCGTCCAGCGTGAGCTGCACGTCCGTGCCGGCGACGTTCTGGATCGTGCCGGTGAGGTTCCCGCCGGCGTCCTCGATCTGCACCTTCTGCCCGTTCTCGAGGCCCGCAGCCGAGGCGACCGCGACGGTCACGCCGGCGGTGTCGGCGGAGACGCGGAGCCCGGGCGGGTCGGCGAGCTCCACGGCCGCTGCGTCCGCAGGGTTGTATGCGCGCGAAGTGCCCGGCCCTTGCAGCTCGACCGTCGAGGCGCCGCTGTCGACCGAGGCGATGGTCGCGGTCTCACCGGGATCCGCGGGCGGCGTCGCGTTGTCGCGGAAGCGCAGCTGATCGCCCGGCCGCACGAACGAGACGTCGGCGAGCGGAGCGTGCGTCACGTCGGGCATCGGCCCGGACAACGAGAGCGAGATCGCCATCGGGTCGAGCGTCGTGTGCACGTCGATCGGCAGCACCCGTGCGGACGTGCGCGACGACGGCGTCGCCGTGGCGCGGACGCTCTGACCCCAGGTGCCCTCGCTCGACGCGGTGAGCGTGAGCGCCCCGCGCGGCGTGTAACCGCCTGGCGCCGGGATCTCGACCACCGCCGCGGTCGTGAACCGGTTCGTCGTCGCCGCCTGGAGGTGGACGGTGTCGCCGTCGACCGACTGCACGGTCGCCTGTTCGGTCGTCTCACCCGCGTCGGTCCGCTCGATCAACGTGATCTCGGTGCCGGCGGAGACGAAGCGCGCCGAGAGCAGCTTGACGCTGTCCTTCGTCGGCGGCATCTGCTGGGCCGGCTGCGTGAGGAAGAACTGCGCCCCACCGTCGGTGATCGCATCGGGAAGCGTGACACTCGCCGGTGCCGCTCCGGCGCCCACGACGCGGCTCACGTACAGGATCTGCCCGCCGTTCTGGAAGAAGCCGTTCACGGCGTACGCGAGGAATGTTGACGTGTCGTCTGGGTCGCTGCTCTCGGGCAGGAAGCCTCCGAAGGTGCGCTCGAAATCGGCGAAGCTCGTGACGAGCGTCGGCTGCCCGGTCGTCGGTCCCATCTGCGCAGCGCCGACGAAGCCGGCGATGCTCGTGCTCACGCCGGCGATCGGAGGCGGTCCGAGCTCGACCTCCTCGACGTAGACGCCCGGAGTCAGGTAGTCCGGCATCGAAGTTCCTCCTTCACGGCATGAGGTGGAAGTCGATGACCGTGACGGGGGTGCCGTACCGCACGGTCACGGCCTGGTAGGCCTGCTGGTATCCGGGTGCGTCCGCCGCGAGCCAGAGGGACGCGACGCCCGCGAGCCCGTCGAGGCGGTAGTAGCCGGCGTCGTCGGTGACCGCACCGACACGGCGGTACTCCTCGTCCGCACCGGGCTCGACCCGGACGAGCCCGTCGACCGCGACGTCCGTCACGACGACCGCGCCGGCCGGCTCGCTCGGCCCGGCGAGCGTCGCCATCGTGCCCGTGCCGCCGAATGCGAGGAGCGTGGCAGTCGTGCCGGCGTGCTGCGTCCGGGTCAGCGGGTCGCGGAGCGTGACGGTGCCCTCGCCGGCGAGCGGCGACGGGCCGGGATCCTCAATCCGCGCGATCTCGCCGTCGTCGCCCCCGAGCGAGACGACAGAGCCGCCGGCGAGCCCGGCGCGCGTCGCGAGTCGGAGCGATGTGCTGCCGGCGGGGGCATCCGCCGGCAGGGCGCCGAGGTCGGACGTGCTCGCAACCGTCGCTGCTTCGAGCGAGGCGCCGGCAGGATGGGAGCGCGCGAGCGGCCGATCGAGCACAAGCGTATGCACGGGCGGCTGCGAGCCGATCGTCGGGTCGTCGATCGCGTGCACGTGCGCCGTCCCGAGCGCGGCGCCGGTGAGGGCGTCGACGACCCGACCCTGCACACGCACGGGCAGCGGGCGGAGCGCGATCGTCCCGACCGCCGTCGGCAGCGCGGCGGGATCGACGACGATCGTGGCCGTTCGCGGCACGAAGCCGTCAGCGCTGATCGTCACGTCGAGCGAGGCCGACGTCGGGAATGCGCGCACCGCGTCGGCAGCGAGGCAGAAGTCGGCGTCCCGGACGAACGAGCGGACGTCGGCGCGCGTGGTCGCGACCGAGGCCTGCGGTGCCGGCATCCCGCTCACCTCGCTTGCGACCCGTCCGACGGCGACGGCGCAATAGCCAAGGCTGCCGTCGGGCGAGACGACGAACCGACGGCTGTCGACACTCACCGTCGTCCGCGTCATCCTGCACCGACGATCTCGTCGACGACGAGGTCGCGCACCTCGACCGGCGTGCGTTGCACAGCCTGCAATCCGGACGAGATGCGCACAAGCTGGACGTGGTACGAGACCGAGAGCTGGTACGGCTCGTCGAGCGCCTCCCAGACGCGTGTGATCTCCTCGAGCGTCAACGCTTCGAGCGTTACGCGCAGCTCGTCGGCCGCCGGATCGAGCGGCGCGGACAGCAAGCTGCCGGCGAGGATCGCGTGGTCGTTGAGGGTCTGCAGGACCTTGCCGAGGAGCGCCTGCTCGCCGTCGGGGGATGAGTAGATCGGCGTGACGAGGTAGAAAAGGTCGACGGGGAGCGCAGGCGGGAGCACCTCGTCCGGTGAGATGCGGCGCGGCGGCTCGTTGAGCACGTCGGGATTTCTCTTCACCTGGTAGAGCCAGAGCGAGAGCGCCGCGGCCGGCGTCGTCGTTGTGGTCGTCGAGCGCACTTCCTTCGGGGAGGCGAGCGTCGTCGGAACGTGCGGCAGCTCCGGGTCGCTGCTGGCGGCGACCGCGTCGTCCAGCAGCGCCTTCAGCGTCTGGCTGACCGCGAGAAGTGCCGTGAAGTCGCTCATGCCGGTGCGTTCTCCCACGAGTGCTGCGCGACGTCGCGAATCGCCGCGACGAGTGTCTCGGGCCGCAGCTCGCCGAGCGGCGTAAGCCGCGGTACGAGCTCGCAAGTCGTGCCCGCGCGCCCGTCGTTCGCGATCGACACGACCTTCAGTCGCGGCCGCGCATCGAAGAGCGCGTTGCGGAAGCTCGTGTGTCGACTTTCGTCGACACCGAGGAGGAGGACGTGCGCCGATGTGGAGCGCGCGACCGCCAGCGTCTCGCCGAGATCGAGCTCGGGCTTCGCGTCGATCCGCCCGAGGACGCGGATCGCGGGATCGGCCGCGAGGACGTTCTCGACGAGGTCGGCGAGGAGCGGCGCGAGCGCGATCACGACGTCGATCTCGCCTTCCTTCACGCCAGCGAGTTTCCTCGCGGCACACGCCTTGCGCCATGAGCCGAAGGAACGATCTTCGGGCCGGATCTCTCCGAGCCACCGTGGATCCGTGGATCTAGTTCGTTGGAACTGCGCCCAGCTCGTCACGCAGACGCGCGGCCGCCTGGCTGCGGCCGCGCACGCCGAGCTTCGAGAGCACGTTGTGGACGTGGTTCTTCACCGTCGGCAGCTCGATGCAGAGTCGCTGGGCGATCTGCTTGTTCGAGAGTCCTTCGTAGGCGATCAGCCGCGCGACCTCGAGCTCGCGCTCCGTGAGCGGCGCCGTCGGCGTTCCGCTCGCCGAGCGCGCCCGCTCGTGCACGCCGCGGACAAGCGCAGCGACGAGCTGCTCCTTGCAGTTGACCTCGTTCCGGCTCGCGCCGCGGACCGCCTGCACGATCTGCTCGAACGTTCCGTCCCGCCCGATGTAGCCGACCACGCCCGCTTCCGCACAGGTGAGCATTGCCTCTGCCGCTTCCGGCACCGTCAACGCGACGAGCTTGACGCCGCGGCTGCCGAGGTCGCGAAGGAGCGCCGCGCCTCCGACCATCGCGAGGTCGACGACCGCAACCTCCGGGCGGAGCCGGTCGACCGCCGCAAGTACGGCTGCGACGGAGCTCTCCGCAGCGACGACCACCACGTCTCGCAACCCGTCGAGGCCGTCGCGCAGACCGTCTCGGTACAGCCGGATGTCGGCCGCGACGAGGACGCGGATCATCGCGCGGAACCGGTCGGCCGACCCGGTAAGGATCGGTCGCGGTCGCCGCAGCAACGGATGTCGTACGTCACGAGCGACTCCTTGGAGTGCACGATGCGGCACCAGTTGCGGTGCGTTGAGCATCGCACCGTTGACCCGTATGTGTCAATCGAGATCTTCTGCGGGACCGTGTCTACGGCTAGGCGGCAGATCGGTAGCCGGCTTCGGCAAGCGCTCGCGCGAGCGCGCCGTCGCCGGGCGCCGATCTCGAGCGGTCGCACCTGCGGTGCCGACAGGTTCGCGCGAACAAAGGCCAGCAACTCGGTCGCGATCACTCGGGCTACGAGCGCGACGGCTCGAAACGGCGCGCCACGATCAGCTTCCACACGAGCGTCTTGGGCAGTGGCCGGTCGACGGGAAAGTGCAGTGCGCTCTTGGTCACCGTCGCTCAGGCGGTCCTGCGGCCGACGTCCTTGTTCTCGGGCACGAACGCGGTCGCGGAGAACGTCGCTCCCTGCGGGTCGCGGAGCACCGTCAGGCGCGAGTACGGTGCGTCGACCGGAGCGACGAGCACTGTGCCGCCGAGCTCGGCCGCCTTTGCCGCCGTCGCGTCGGCGTCGTCGGTCGAGAACGTGACGCCCCAGTGGGCGGGTGTGTCGGCGTCATCGCCGGCGATCGGCGTGATCGCTGCCACCACGTCCTCGAACCCCGCCGCGCCCAGCTCCGCGGTCCGCTCGCGCGTCCCAGGTGTGAGCTGCTCGAGGTAGTCGCCGTACGCGCGCAGCGTCCAGAACTCGCCGCTGCCGAGGTCGAGCGTCGTCCAGCCGAAGACGGCGCCGTAGAAGCGCTTCGCCGCCTCCGGATCGCGGGTGTTGAGGACGTTGAAGTTCAGCGCGCCCGGCTCGTTGACGATCCGCGCGCCCCTGTGCTCGCTGCGCCTGCCAGACGCAGAACACCGCGCCCTCCGGGTCGGCGAGCACCGCCATCCGGCCGGCGTCCATCACGTCGAACGGCTCGCTCAGCACGCTGCCGCCCGCTTCGCGCGCCTTCGCCGCCGCCTCGTCGGCGTCCTCGACCCAGATGTAGGTGTTCCAGACCGCCTGCGCAGGCGCATCCCTCGGGTGGCGACGACACCGCCGCCACGTCGCCGCCGCGGAGGCGGGCGATCAGATACCTGCCCGGCGACCCCGCCGGCATCGCGTCCTCGAACTCCCAGCCGAACAGGCCGCCGTAGAACTCCGCGGCCGCGTCGGGGTCGGGTTGCGAGGTGTCGACCCAGCACGGCACGCCGGCGATGTATCCGTCGCGCTCGGGCAAGACAGCTCCTTCCGCTCGCTCTCGGTCGCCCCGAAGCCTAGGTAATGATCCCGCACGTGCAGAGCGTGTACGAGGCCGCGGGCGGTGACGAAGGCCTGCTCCGCCTGGCCGACGCGTGGCACGCGAGAGTTATGGCCGACGAGGTCGTCAGCCACGCGTTCAGCCACGGCTTCCACCCCCAGCACAACGAACGGCTCGCCGCCTACTGGGCCGAGGCGCTCGGCGGACCCCGCACCTACTCCGAGCGCTACGGAGACGAGTCAGCGGTCGTGCGCATCCACAGCCGTAACGGCCCGCACGAGGAGATGGACCGGCGCGCGATCGCCTGTTTCGACCGAGCACTCGAAGACGTTGGCCTCACCGATGAGCCGCTCCGTCAAGTGCTGCATGACTACTTCACCTGGGCCACGACGACGACGATTTCCGCCTACCACGACTCCGCCGACGACGTCCCGGAAGGCCTGGCCATTCCACGCTGGTCCTGGGCCGGCCTCCAACACTGACCCCGACGCCAGTCCCGCATCCGGGCGCGCGACCGTGATCCATACCGACGGATCTTGGGTGGGCTCGGATGCTCAAGACCGGAGCGGCGCAACGACGTCGTACACCAACTCGAGCTACATCTACGGCACGAAAGCGCGCCGTGAAGAACACGCAACTCGAGCTACATCTACGGCACTAAAGCGCTCCGTGAAGAACACGCAACTCGACCCCGCACTTCACGGCTTGTTGCAGCATGGGATGCCGAAGGCGCGGGACGCGCGTTTCTCGCACAGACCGTGGGTGGCGACACGTGCATCGTGCTCGCCCGCGTGAACGAAACCGTGGGAATCGTGCGCGCCGATGTTGCACGGGTCGAGTTGACCGCGACGCGGACGAAACGCCGTCTGAGGTCACGTCAGCCCCGCGTCGCTTCATTGCTCCTCCGTCTCTGTTGCGGTCTGTGGTCGCGCGGGGATCGCAATAGCTCCCGCCAGCTCGGCGTGGAACAGGAGCACCAGCGCTTCGTCGTGCGAGAGCGGCATCCCGTGGATCTCCCAGGCGTGACGCCGAACCTCTGTGGCAAGTCCGACGTCGTCGGAGGCCCGGGCGACGAATCCGCAGTCGCAGGTGAGCGTCTTGTCCACGATTCCCTCGCAACCGAGGCTAAGAATGGGCGCCTAGAATCCGGCAAGATCACGCCTAGACCGTGGCTACGTCATTGCGGCGCGATTCGTTTCTGGCATCGCTTTCGACCCTCTCCGACGCCGTCACGACCTTGGTGTCAGCGCTGTCCTACCGTACCCAGAGCTGGTCGATGAGCATGCCATTCGCTGGGCTGTATTGGTAGTTGCCGACGCGCTTCGAGAGGAAGTTCACGTCCTTCGTAACCATGAGCGGCACCCACGGTGCAGCGTCTGTGACCTCGCGGTCGACCCGTTGCCAGCCTGCGCGCGACCCGGTCGGGTCGCTCAGCTGCTCTGCCTGCGCCCTCCGCATCTGGCGGTCGATGCCCGGGTCGCAGAACGCGCTTGGGTTCAGGTTGTCGGGGTCCCCGGGGAGGAATGCTGCACAGCTGAAGACCTGAGCAAGGAACGCCCCCGGGTCCGGGTAGCCGAGCGCCCAGCCGGTGAACCCGATCTGCGCGCGGTTCCGCGAGTCACCGACGACACCCCAGTACCTGTCTCCGACGACCGGCTTCACGGCCACGCGGTAACCGAGCGAACGCAGCACCTTCACGGCCACCTGGTTGAAGCCCTTTGCCTGCGACCACGCCCAGACGGTGACCTTCATGCCGCGCGTCCCTGAGCGTGCCACGAGCGCCTTCGCTTTTGCCAGGTCGGGTGCCGTCCACTTGCCGCTCTTCGTCGGGCCGGCCGTGTACGGACAGTAGGAGCGGTAACCGGGGAAGTTCGGCGGCAGGAGCTGGCACGTCGGCTCGGCAACGCTCGGCCCGCCCCAGGCGCTCGTCGCCGCGGCGCGGTCGACGGCAAGGTTGATCGCCTTACGGGCGTCGAGCCGGTTGAAGGGCGGGACGCGAGTGTTGAGGAAGAGCGCCTGGAGGTTCCACCTCGGGTCGGAGTGGATCTGGCTCGCGTGGTGGAGCTCGAGCCTCGACAGCTGTTTCGGGGTGAACGGCTCGGCCAACCAAACGACATCGCCCTTGCCGTCGACGACGTCGCGAATCGCCTCGTCCGCGGTGCCGGCGATGTGGATGTCGATGCGGTCGGGGTACCCGTCCGGCTGTGCGGCCCGCGACCATTCGTGGAAGAACGGATTGCGGATGAACCTGAGCAGTCTCCTCGGCCTGTAGGTCGCGATCATGTAGGGGCCGGTCGCGGGCAGCGGGTGCGTTCCGGCCGGCCGCCGCGGCGTGCCGCCCGGCAGCACGTAGGCCGACGGCTGCGCGAGCTTGTAGAGAAAGTTGGGGTCCGGCCGGGTCAGGTGGAAGGTGACGGTGTGGGCACGCTCGTCGGCGACGATCCCGCGCGAGAGGTCGCACCGCGTCGGATGCTTCCGGCATTGCGCGCCGCCGAGGATTCCGTCGTAGTCCGTCACGGGTGATCCGAGCGCGTAGAAGCGTTCGAAGGTGGAGCGGAAGTCCGTCGCCTGCACCAGCCTGCCGTTCGAGTAGCGGATGCCGGGCCGGAGCTGGAAGGTGTACGTGCGGCCGCCGTCGGTCGGCGCCGGCAGTGCCGTCGCCAGGTCGGGCACGGGCTGCGTGCCGGCCAGACCGCTGACCTGGTTGAATGCGGTGAGGCCGTCGCCGGTCATCCGCAGGAGTGGCGAAACGTACGTGTACAGCGAAAGCGCGGAGTCGATGGAGTCGATGGAGTCGGCGTCCTCTTTCGTTCTGGGCCCGTTAGTCCGCAACACGAGCGTGCCGGCGCGGTGGCCGGCGCCCGAGTGAGGGACGGCGACGAGCACGGCGTCGCCCGACATCGCCACTCCCGACACCCGGCCTCCGACGCTTACTCGCTGCGCCACCTGGTTCCTGTTGGGATCGATCCGCACGACGTTGCCGTCGAACTGGTTGCTCACCCAGATGCCACGTGGGTCGACGGCCACCGCATCCGGCCCGTTCCCCGTGAGAACGGTTGCGGTGACGGAGTTCGTCTCGGGATCGATCCGGGAGACCGTCCCGTCCAGGCTGTTCGCCACCCACGCCGCGCCGTGTCCGAACGTGATCCCCGTCGGGCCGTTCCCGACGTGGATCGGCGCGAAGACCTCCTTCCCGGTCGTCGGATCGATGCGAACCACCTGGCCCGCGGCACGCTGGCTCGCCCACAGCGTGCCTGCGCCGAAGGCGAGCTCGGTCGCGTCGACCTGGAGCGGCTTGGTCGGTCTGCCGCTCTCTGGGTCGATCCTCGTGATCGTTCCGTCGCCCGTATTCGCGACCCAGACCGAGCCGGCCGCGTAGACGATCCCGCGCGGCCCGCCCCCGACGTGGATCGTCTGGACGACCGTGTTCGTGCCCGGGTCGATCCGCGAGACCGTGCCGTCGAGGCTGTTGACCACCCAGACCGCGCCGGCGCCGGTCGCAATCCCGCTCGGGCCGTTGCCAACCGGAACCGTGTCGACGACGGCGGTCGTTCGAGGGTCGATCCGCGACACCGTCTGGCGGTCGGCGTTGGTGATCCAATACGCGCCTTCGCCGGCCGCGACGGCCGTGGGTGTTGCGCCGACGGCGGCGGCGGCGACGCGGCGACCCGAGCGCGCGTCGACCACGGCTAGCGAGTCGCCCGCCGCCGAGACGGCCGCGCGGCCGCTTCCACGCTGACCGAACACCACGACCGGAACAACCACAGCGGCGGCGATCACGCCGGTGAGCGCGGAGAGAAGGACTGCGCGCCGCTTCCGCGACCGTCGCTCGACGACCGCCGCTGGGGCTCGCGAGAGCTCCGTCGTACCCGGTTCGACCGTCGGCTCGGCGACCGGCGTCGGTCGAGCGGACGTCTGCGGTGCCTCCAGAAGCGCACGGTAGATCGAGTCTGTCTCCGGCGACGGATACGCGCCGAGCTCCTCCGCGAGAAGCTGCCGGCACTGCTCGTACACGCGAAGCGCCTCGGCGCGGTTTCCGGCAACGACGTGTGCCTCCATCAGACGGCGGTATCCAGCCTCGCGAAACGGCGAGAGCGCGATCAGTTCCTCGGCCCACTTCGCCGCCTCCCGCGCGGCGCCCGAACGCATGCACACATCGGCAAGGAGGCTCAACGTCCGCTCGCGGACGTCGGCAAGCGCGCGGCGCGTCTGCTCGACCCACGTTCCGTCTTCACCGGGTAGGAACGGCCGGCGCGCCAGTGACTCCGCCGACAGAGCCGCCGCCCGTGCCTGATCGAGCTCGCCTGCGGCGAGCGCTTCTTCCGCGTCCCCTGCGTCGCTCGCGGCTGCGAACAGGTCAACCCAGGTCCCCTCAGGCAGGTCGAGGCGGTAGCAGCCGAACGCGTTTGTGAGCGTGATCCCGTCTTCTGCGACCAGCCCGCGGAGCTTGCTCGCGATGACGGTCAACGCTTTCTCCCACGTCGCGGGAGGCGATTCTCCCCAGATCGCGTCCGCGAGCTCGTCGGTGGGAACCGGCCTGCTGCGGGCTGCGACCAGGTAGACAAAGAGAAGCCGACCTTGACGCCCCGGGAAGCGGGCCTCGTTCAGCACGCGTCCGTTCCCCTCGGTTGCGACCCGACCGGTGAGGAACACCTTCAGCCGCAATGAGTTAGCCACGGGCTAGGCGTGATCTTGCCGGATTTTAGGCGCGGATACCTAGCCTCGGCCCGGGATGGACAAATCCGACAGGAATGGGGGCAAGGTCATGCGAAGGAAGCTTCTCCTGCTAGCCATCGCGACGATGCTGGCATGCGTCTCCGCGGCGACGGGTCTCGCAGCGGGATCGACGCAGGTCGACCACTTCTCGTTCACGAAGCCGTCCAGCGTCTGCGGCATCTTGGGAACGACCGTCGGTCACGGCACGTCGGTCTTCCGCGACACGGGCAACGGCACGTACTTCATGAACAACTCCTTCTCCGGCGTCTTCACAGCCGAGAATGGAAGATCAACCACGCTCACCTTCGCCGGGCCGCAGAAGCACACGTCGCCGGCCGTGATCGACGAGCAGGCCGGGACGGTCGCGATCGTGACTACCTACGGCGGTCTGTACGAGAAGTTCTCGATCACCGGTGGGCCGACCTTGAGCATCGATGCTGGGCGTGCCACCTTTGTCGATGTCTTCGCGTACACCGGAGATGCAAACAACCCGGTGGGTGACTTCATCTCCGAGACGGTGTCTCGGCTAGATGGGCCACATCCCGATCTCCTGAGCGGCGGCTGCGAGGTCCTCGTGCCGTACCTGCAAAACCCGTAGAGCAGCGACCGCAAGGGGCGGAGCCGCAGACCGGCGGGTCCGCCCCTTACATGTGACTGCCCGTGCATTGAAGTGGATCGGTGCAACGGCTAAAGCCCGCGGGGAACTGCAAAGCATGGTGAAGCTTGCGGCGCTCGAGGCCGGGGTCAGGGACGCCGTCGAAGAGGCGCTCGCCGGCGCCGAGCAGGACGGGAACGAAGTCGAGGACGAGCTCGTCGATCACCGCTGGCCCCCAGAGTTCGGTGCCAGCACGGTGGCCAGAGGCGCACCGCTCAAAGAGAATGAAGGCTTGCAGACTGCACTGCGTCTGGTGGCCTCGGGCATCGCGCTCGCGGCTGTCGCCCTGAT
This sequence comes from uncultured Actinomycetes bacterium, assembly GCA_963794045.1. Taxonomy (GTDB): domain Bacteria; phylum Actinomycetota; class Thermoleophilia; order Gaiellales; family Gaiellaceae; genus Palsa-739. The sequence goes on along the minus strand of CAWCCJ010000001.1, from coordinate 298,381 downwards.
CGCGGCAGGGCTGGTCCTCGATGGGATCGCGGCCGCACAGCACGTTCCCGGAACTGGCTCTGTTTGGTTGTACCCCCTGCTCTTCGCGGCGATCTCGGCGCCCGCTGCGGTGGGCGCGTTGATCTCGGCGCAGCGGCCACGCAACCCGATCGGATGGATCCTCTTAGTGGGCGCGCTGTCGCTCGCGGTTGTGCTCGCCGCAACGCCGTACGCGTGGGTCGCGCTGGACGCGTATCCGGGGGCCCTTCCCGGCGGCTCCTGGGCTGCTCTCGTCTCCTCGCTCTGGCCGGCCTTCTTCGCCTGGCCGCTGGCAGTTGCGTTCGTGTTCCCCGACGGCCGACTTCCTTCGCCGCGGTGGCGCCCGTACGCGATCTTCGCGGCCGGCTCGATGGCCCTCTTGGTGCTGTTGCTGGCGCTGGGGGAGCGGCTCGAGGAGCCGTTCTCGGACGTGCCGAACCCGATTCCTCTCCGCTTGCCGGAAGGTCTCGGCTTTCTGAGGACAGCGGCCTGGTTGGCGATGTTCGCGAGCCTCTTCGTCGGCGCAGCGGCGGTCCGGAGTCGCTACAAGCGCTCCAAGGGGATCGAGCGCCTGCAGATGCTCTGGTTGGTCTACGCCGCCCTGCTGCTCCCGTTGGGAGTCGTGTGTTTTCTTGTCTGGGGTTTGGTGGTCGGCGAGCCCGGCGACGCCGTGGTCGGCTTCCTCCTGGGGATGGAGGCGGCGGTGGCAATCGCGGTCGGCGTCGCTGTAACGCGCTACCGGCTGTACGAAGTCGATCGACTGATCAACCGGACGCTCGTCTACGCAGTGGTCACGGCGTTGCTGGGTCTCGTGTATGCCGTCGCCTCACTACTCGCGGGTGTCGCTGTCGGCCGAGGTTCGACTTGGGCGACGGCCCTCGCCGTACTCGTGGTCGCGGGTGCGTTCGGGCCTCTGCGGCGCAGGGCTCAGGCTGCGGTGGACTGGCGCTTCGACCGCCCGCGTTACGAAGGGTTGCGGCGCGTGCGCGCGTTCGTCGACGACGTCCGCGAGGGGCGCCGAGAACCGGAGGAGGTCGAAGCGGTGCTCGCGGCCGCCCTTCGCGACCCAAGCGCGGAGCTGCTGTTTCGGCTGCCGGCGAGTGAGGCGTACGCCAACGGCGTCACCGGCGTGATTGCGGAGCCGCCGGACGACGAGCGCGCGATGACGAGGGTCGAGCATCAGGGGCAGGAGATTGCGCTCCTCCGGCACAAGCCCGCGCTCCTCGACCGTCCCGACCTGCTCCGAAGCGTTCTCGCCGAGTCGAGCCTGGCGATCGAGATTGCACGGCTCCGAGTCGAGGTACGGCTCCAGCTTGCGGAGGTGGAGGAATCGCGAGCTCGGGTCGTTCGGGCGGGCTACGAGGAGCGCCGGCGGCTCGAGCGCGATCTTCACGACGGTGCGCAGCAGCGGCTTGTGACGCTCGGAATCGTCCTGCGGCGGTTGCAGCGATCACTTCCGCGGGAGGCGCAAATCCTCGGACCCGCACTGGACTCGGCGGTCGACGAAATCGGGCGGGCGATCGAAGACCTCCGGACGATCGCGGCAGGCGTGCGCCCGCCGCGGCTGGACGAGGGGCTGGCCCCGGCCCTCGCCGACCTCGCGCGCGCCGCACCCGTCCCGGTCGACATCGACGCGACGCACGAGCGGCTTCCCGCGGAGGTCGAGGCTGCCGCCTACTTCGTCGTCTGCGAAGCCGTCACCAACGCCGTCAAGCACGCATCCCCCTCGCACGTCCACGTGGAAGCCTTGGTCGTGAGCGGAGTGCTGAGATTGGTGATCGTCGACGACGGCATCGGCGGAGCAATGGTGGCGAGCGGAACCGGGCTCAGCGGTCTGACCGACCGGGTCGAGGCCCAGGGCGGGACGCTGCTCGTCCACAGCTCACCAGGCCTGGGCACGCGGCTCGAGGCGGAGATTCCGTGCGGATCGTGATCGCAGAGGACGCTGTTCTCCTGCGCGAGGGACTCGCAGGTCTCCTCGAGGACGCTGGGCACGAGGTCGTCGCGCGGGTGGGCGACGCCGAAACGCTGCTCGCCGTCGTCGCCGAGCACGAGCCAGATCTCGCTGTCGTCGACGTGCGTATGCCGCCCGACTACGACGACGAGGGTATGCGCGCTGCCGCCCAGATCCGTCGGGCACACCCGGGCACCGCCGTCCTCGTCCTCTCGCAACACGTCGAGACGCGCCATGCTCTCGAGCTCGTCTCGGCAGGGGGCGGCTTCGGCTATCTACTCAAGGACCGTGTGCTCGATGTCGACGACTTCCTCGACGCCGCGCGGCGCGTGTGCGACGGAGGCTCCGCCCTCGACCCCCTGGTCGTAGCCACGCTCGTCTCGCCAAAGCGCCAGGAGAACGCTCTTGCCGAACTGACGCCGCGCGAACAGGAGGTACTCGCGCTGATGGCGGAGGGCCGAACGAACGCAGCGATAGCCAAACGGCTATGGCTGACGGAGAGGACTGTAGAAACTCACGTCCGCTCCGTCCTCGGCAAGCTCGGCCTCGCGATCAGCGGGGACGACCACCGCCGCGTCCTCGCAGTCTTGACGTACCTGCGCGCCTCCGCCGTCTGAGATCTCGGTGCTGACACTGAGCCGGCTTAGGTGGCAGTGCCGATGAGATCGAGCCGGCTGCTCCTTAGCGTCATGAGAGACAGACCGACGCTCTCGACCAGGAGGACAAGCGCATGTCCGACCGTTTCGATCGCTTCTTGCCGCTCGCCGGCGTGCTTGCAGGGCTACTGTTTTTCGCTGCTCTCATCCTGCTGCGGAACGACCCGCCGAGCGAGTCCGCAGTGGCCGGGACCTTCTCCTACTGGCAGGACAACCGGGGCCAGCACCAGATCATCGCGCTTCTCCTCACGCCCTTGATGGCGTTCCTGCTCATCTTCTTCGGCGCAGGCCTGCGACGCCGGCTCGAGCGCGGCAGCGGCGACGCCGGCTACGGCACGGTCGCCTTCGGCGGCGCGCTTCTGGCTGCCACGATCTTCGCGCTCGTAGGGATGCTCGAAGCCGCGATGACGAATGCAGCGCACGGGGGGAACCGCCAAGCTGTCTACACGCTCAACCAGCTGCACTCCTACGACTGGCTGGGGTGGAACGCAGCCTTCGCAGCCATGCTGCTCGCAACAGGCCTCGGCGCGCGCCGCAATCGGATGCTGCCCGCCCCGCTGGCGTGGGCGACGATCGTCATTGGAGCATCACTGCTCACGCCGCTCGGGTTCTTCGGGTTCATCCTCCTTCCGCTGTGGCTGATCGTCGTGGGACTCTGGCTCAGCCGGGGCAAGACCGCCTCACCTGCTCCGAGGGTGGCTGCCGCGCACGCCCACTGATGATCCTGCTGCTACGCGGGGGTGGGCCGCATGTGCTGCTTGATCGCCGCGACGCGCCGCTGGAGCGCGTCGCGATTGCCGTCCTGCTGAAAACTGCTTCCAGGCCTGGAAGACATTCCAAGTGACCTCGAGCCCATCGCGCCCAGGGTCTCTTGCGAGCCGAGCCCAAGGTCGGCGTGGAAGGTGAAGTCGCGGCACAGATGCGACCAGGGCACCTGCCGCGGCTCCGGCTCGAGGCTGTTGTAGGCGCTGAAGCGATCCGAACCGACCACGCCCGCAAAGGCGATCGCCGATGAGGCCGTGCAGATGCTGCTTGCCGCGGTCGCGCGATCCGCAATGGCAACCCACGGCAACGGCTTCGGAGCGCATGGTCGAGTTCCTGACTTCGCAAAGAGATCGAGTCCCGCGAACCCGAAGGCCTACGGGCCTCGATTTTTGAACGCCTACTGACACATGCCTCGGCGACGGCCGTCAGGCTCCCGGCCTGCGCTCCGTATTCCGAACTGACGAGTCAGGCGGAGAAGAGTCGCAGCCGGATCCATGGTAAGCAACAGTCTGTGGCGGGAATGTCCTGGCGGAATTAGTTGCACTGGTCGGGCGCGAGCTCGAGCTCGCATTCGTCGACGCCTTTCTAGACAGCGTCCCGTCGGGAACTCCGCGGTCGCTCCTAATCGAGGGCGAGCCCGGAATGGGCAAGACCGCACTCTGGCTGCAGGGACTCTCCTCTGCCGGCGCGCGCGGCTTCCGGACGCTCGTCGCGCGACCGGTCGAGATCGAGGCGGCGCTGTCGTTCACCGCACTCGCCGATCTGTTCGAGTCCGTCCTGGACGACGCGTTGCCGCATCTGCCGGAGCCTCAGCAGCGGGTGCTTGAGATCGCGCTGCTGCGCCGGCCTGCCGACGCGCCGCCCGACGCGCGTGCCCTCGCCACAGCGGTCCTCAACGTGCTGCGCGCACTCTCAGAGTCCTCGCCGCTGATCGTCGCGGTCGACGACGTTCAGTGGTTGGACTCCTCCTCCCACGGCGTCCTCGCGTTCGCGGCCCGGCGCCTCGCGGTCGGGCGGGTCGCGTTCATGCTGACGCGGCGGACGAACGGGGAGGGGTCGCCGCTCGCGCTGGAGTCTGCTGTCGGCGACCGGCTCGAGCGCCTTACTCCCGCACCGCTCAGCATGGGATCGCTCAACCGCCTGTTGCAGCAGCATTTCGGCCACACGTTCTCGCGTCCCCTGGTGCGGCGGTTGCGCGACGTGTCCGCCGGCAACCCCTTCTTCACTCTCGAGCTCGCGCAGGCGCTCGAGCAGCAAGTAGCGATGCGGGACTCGATTCGCGAGCTGCCTCTCCCGTCGACGCTGCGGGAGGTCGTTCGCGACCGGCTGGCTTCCCTCCCCGTCGAGGAGCGGAGACTGCTCGCGGGAGTCGCCGCACTCTCACATCCGACGCTCGATCTGCTTGCTGCCGCCACCGGCAGCTCCCTCGACGCGTCGTCGCTCGAGCGGTCGTTTGCGGCGCGGGTGGTCGAGCTCGACGGCGACCGGCTCCGGTTCACGCATCCGCTGCTCGGATCGGTCGTCTACGCCGACGCCAGCGCAGCGAGCCGACGGCGCCTGCACGAGCAGCTCGCGGAGATTGTCGCCGACCCCGAGGAAGCGGCGCGGCATCTTGCGCTCGCGACGCCCGGTCCTGACGAGCGGGTCGCGGCGAAGCTCGAGCAGGCGGCCGTACGCGTCCGCGCCCGCGGCGCGCCTGACCGGGCGGCGGCGCTGCTGATGAGAGCGGTGGAGCTGACGCCGGACGGAGACTCGCGCGGGCGCCGGCGCCTGCTCATGGCGGCCGACTGCTGGGCGGATGCCGGTGACGCGGCCCGCGCGGTCCCGTTGCTCGAGGCGGCTATCGCGTCGAGCCGTGCCGGCGACGAACGGGCCGAGGCGTTGGCGCGCCTTGGCTGGATCCGCTGCCGGCACGCCGGCTACCGCGATGGCAGCGCCATCTTCGAGGAAGCAGACCGCGAGCAGGCGACCGATCACTCGGTGCGGATCTCAATCGAGAAAGGGCTCTCGTGGACCGACGAAATGCTCGGTGACCTGGCGGCCGCGGACGGGCACGCGCGCTCAGCCGTGGTCCTCGCGGAGGCCATGGTGGACCCTCGGCTCGAGGCACAGACCCTCGGGGATCTCGCGTTCATCGAGCTGTTGCGCGGGCGGCCCGAGTTTCGCGGGACGTTCGGGCGGGCGCTCGCCCTCGAGCCCTCCCGCGACGAGCTTGACCCTGTTGCTCCCGCCCGCTGGATCGAAACGCGCACTCGCCAGTTCGAGGCCTTCGCGCTCGGCTGGACAGACGAGCTCGACGCCGCGCGCACCGCACTTCGGGAGCTGCGCGCACGGGCCGACGAGCAAGGCCACGAGCATGCGTTGCCCGACATCCTCAACTGGCTTGGACGCATCGAGTGTTTCGCTGACGGCTGGCGCGACGGGCTCGCGTACGCACATGAGGCCGACGCCGCCGCCGTCCAGGCCGACGTGCCGGTGACGCGCACCTACATCCTCGCGACGATCAGCCTCGCCCTCGCCCACCTCGGCGAGGTCGAGGCCGCGCGCGCGTCGCTCGCCGAGGGTCTTGAGCTGGCTGAGCAGCTCGAGACCGTGCCCAGCCGGCTCGAGTTGCTCACCGCGAAGGGATTTCTCGAGCATTCGATAGGGCAACCCCAGGACGCTCATGCGACGCTGACCGCACTCGCGTCTCAGGCGGCCGCCGCTGGCTTTGCCCTGCCGGCCACGCTGCGCTTCCATCCCGATCTCGTTGAAGCCGCGATCGAGGTGGGCGACCTCGCCGGCGCGCGCCGCTGCTCAAGCCAGCTGAATGCCTGCGCTGGGACATTCGGGACGCCGTGGGTGTGCGCGATCGACGCCCGCTGCGAAGGGCTGGTCGCCGCCGCCGAGGGAGACCTCGAGCGCGCACTCGCCTGTCTCGAACTCGCGCTCGTCGAGCACGAGCGACTGCCGAGCAGCTTCGAGCGTGGGCGCACGCTTCTCCAGCAGGGAATCGTGCTCAGACGCCTCAGACAGAAGCGAGGGGCACGCGACGCGATCGCGAGCGCGCTCGAGACGTTCACGAAACTCGGTGCGCGGCTCTGGGCCGAGCGTGCCGAGCGCGAGCTGGCGCGGATCAGCGGCAGCAGGCCGACCGGCACGAGCCAACTCACCGAGACGGAGTCGCGTGTCGCCGCACTCGTCGCGAGCGGTCACGCGAACAAGCAGGTCGCGGCGGAGTTGCACGTGACCGTGCGAACCGTCGAGTCGAATCTCACGAGCATCTACCGCAAGCTCGGGATCCGCACTCGCGGCCAGCTGGCCGCGACGCTGCACGGCCCGCGCTAAGCACGCCGCTCACACGCTGTGGGTTTCCGGGGTTTCCGCGCGGCTTGCTGCTGCCTAGGTTCGAACGGACGCGAACGACGGCGTCCCAACCGACCAAGGAGCAAGCATGCTCAGACCAACGATCCTCGCCGCGCTTGCGGCACTAACCGTTACCGTCGCAGCGACCGCCTCCCCCGGCGCGCCCGTTGCTCGAGCAGACCTCGGCGCCTATACGACCGCTCACACAGGTGTCGTCATCGGCTCGACCGTCGTCGCGCGTGCGCATGTGCTCGCGACCCCGAGCGGCATCACTGTCGTCCGTGTGACCGCAGAGGGGCTTGCTCCCGGCGGCAGCTACGCGGTGCACGTTCACTACGGCGCCTGCACCGACTACCTCGGACATTTCCAGTATCTGCATCCTGGACCGGCGACGCGGGACAACGAGGTCTGGCTCGACCTCGACGCCAACGCAGCCGGCCGCGCCTCGGATCAGGTGCAGGTCGCGCCGTTCGACCTCGAGCAGTCACTGTCGCTCGTCATCCACCAACACTCAAACCCCGACACCGGGCCTGGCGGCGGTCCGCCCGGACCCCGAATCGCCTGCGGCAACCTCGAGCTCGACACGTGACCCTGCAGAGGAGGGCGACGGCGACCTACCTCGTCGAGCAGTACCTGCCTCACGCAACGGCCGCAGAGGCGGAGCCGTGGGTCGCCGCGCTCGCCGAGGCGGCGGCGGCGATCGCCGCAGCGGGAACGCCGGTGCGGTCTCGCTGCTCAGTCCTCGTCCCCGACGACGACCTCTGCTTCCACGTCCTGACGGCGGCCTCCCCGGAGGCGGCCGTCAGAGCCGCCGAGTTCTGCGGAATCACGCCGGAACGAACCATCGAGGCAACCGCCTGGTGGCCCTCCGGTCGAACCGACCATTGAGAAAGGACCAGAGATGAACTTTTCACGAAGCTACGTGACGGGCCGCAGACGAGTCCTGCTCGCGCTCGGCGGCGGGCTCGTAGGCAGCGGGTTGATGCTGATTCCGGCGGTGCTCGTCGCTCGGGACGAGACCGCCGCCCACGCACAACTGCACGTCGGATCCTCGGCTGTCGTGATGACCGTCGCGGCCGCCGTCGCCCTCGTCTGGCGCACGACCCGTCGCAGCAGCGAATCGGTCGCGAGGACAGCGCTGCTTTCCGCGCTCTCCCTGCTCGCCTTCTCGCAGCTGGCCGAATCAGGCGGCGCGTACGCCTGGGAATCGGACGGGACGACGCTCCAGTCCCCGTTCCTCCACGTCGTGCACACCGCGGCGGCGCTCACCGGCGCGGTCGCGCTGTTTGCGGTCGGCGGCGCTGCCGTCGCGGCTCTCGCGGCGCTGGCGGTGCGCGTGGCACCGCTCCTCCGCGCCGGCACAACCGTGACATTGCTCGCACTCGCGCTCGGTGTCGCCGCGGAATCGGCCGGCGCCACCAGCATCGTCTACGTCAAGTCGAACAGCATCTGGGTTGTCGCGCCGAACGGGAAGCACCCGACCAGGCTGACTTCCGGCAGCCGCAAGTTCGCCTCGCCCTCGCAGGCTGACAACGGAATGGTCGTCGCGCTCGGCGACGACAACCACCTCTACCGCTTCTCCCGCACCGGCCGACAAGTGGGCGCGCCGATCGCCACCTGGCTCGGGCTCGGAGGCGGGAAGGGCTTCGCCGGCCCCTACCGCGTCCGCGTTTCTCCCGACGGGAGCAAGGTCGCGTTCACCGTTCTCCACTCGCAGGGTGTCGACCAGGTCACCGGCACCTCGAGGGTCGAAGGCATCACGAGCTACTCCTATACCAACCACTACACGCCGCCCGGCGTGCTCGGCCTCGTCAAGGGCTGGGACAACCCCGCCTGGATCGACAACCAGCACACGATGGTGTTCAACCCCGGCGCCGACAGCTTCCCCGAGGGCGTCAACGTCGCGTATCACGAGCTCGGCCACGCCGACCCGAGTTCACTCGACGACATGCACCACGCCTACACGTGGTTCGACGACCCGGCTGCCTCCTACATCGTCTTCGGCGACATCAACCGCAGGGGCGACAAGCTCGCCGTCGGCGAGGACGGCTTCTCCGCCACGCGGACGATCCGCCTCTACTCGGTCGGCGCTCATCCTCCCTACAAGGACGACGCCCCGACCTACAAGTGCCGGCTCGGGGACCCGCCTGGCGCGGGCTACGAATCGGTCAGCTGGTCACCCGACGGGCAGGCGCTCGCCTACCAGGCCGGCGGCAACATCTACACGGTCCACGTCGGCGCGATCGCCGACGGCTGCAACAGCCTCGGCAAACCGCATCTCCTCGTAGCGGGCGGCAGTTCGCCCTCCTGGGGACCCGCACGGCGATGAACTTCCGCCCCTCGACGCCATCTCGAACGGCCTCCACCGCTGGACGGCAATGGCTGCGCTCGCGCTGTCGGTTCTTCTCCTTGTTCTATGGGCCTCGCTCGAAACCAACGGCCGGCGCGTCCCAGGCTGGAGCGCGTAGCTGGGCGAACCCAATTGCCTCTGCGATAGGCCCCATATATAAGGTCGGAACGGGTACTCCAAGGGAGTCGAGCGCCGCCTCCCAGAACTCGGTCTGGCACTGCAGATCGTCCACACGCAGAACGATCGAGCCTCGCCGTGCTCGGTGGCACATGCCTCAGTGGTGGATCTCTTCGCGCTCTCGCTCGAGATCGACGACGACATGCGTGATCAGGACTGCGAACCGTTCACGCGCCTTCTCGACGACGCCCCGCTCGAGCCAGTGCGAACGTCCCTCGGGATGCGTCGAGATGATGATCTCGTCCGCCCCGAATGTGCGTAGCGCGTCTTCCATTGCCTGTAGCGGGTCGGCGTCACCGACCTCTCCGGAGGCATCGATGCCGAGCGAGCGCAGCCGGTTGAGGCTGGCGTCGAGGCGCCCCTGCGCGGAGACGCGCGCGCTGTCCTCGTCAGATGTCCAGTGTCGCAGCCGCGAGTTGAGCGCGGGCGTGCAGACCAGTACTTCAGCTCTGAGGTCCCGGCTCCGCTCCTCGAGCATGCTCCGAAGCGTCAGTCCTCCGACCGTCTCGTTCGCGACCACGAGGATCCGGCGCTCTCCTTCAGCGTGCTCGCGCGGGCGTATCTGAGGCGGACGCTCGACCCGTCGCGCCCGCAGCCACCAGAGGACGACGCCGACACTGAGGACAATGAAGACGATCAGACCCGGCCACAACCCGCCGACAGCGGCGGCGATTCCGATCGCGCCAAAGTACGCAAGCGCCCCGAGCAACAGCCGGAACGCCTCTGCCTCGCTCCGAAACGGATTGATCATGGCCGAGCCACAGGAAGAATACCCGCCTTCCTGCAAATCGGATCTCGCGGCGTCAGCGTCAACCGGCCAGTTCCACGGCAGGCTGATGTGGAATCGGAAGAGAAGGCGGCTGTTCTCGGAAGCCGCCCTCTGCCTGCTCGGCGGCTTTAGGTTCCTGTTCCGCCGTGCGGCCTCAGGGATTCTCTCCCCGCGGTGGAGCTAGCCGGCGGAGTCGTCGGCCGCACTCGCGACCTGCGGCGGCTTGTCGACTGGCCGAATGATAATCCACGCCAGCTCGAGCGGGCAGCCCGCCTTCAGCAACCGCTCGATGTCGTGGACGTCGGCGTCGCTCTGGGCGATCTTCGCTGCTAGCTCCGCGTCGGCGCCGAGGCTCACCAGTCGCTGCGTGCGCCACGTGATCTCCGCGCCGCCCGGCGAGCGAATGATCACCGTATGGTCCATGTCGATGCCCGTCCTAGTCACCGTGTCTGACCCAGTCTACGACGCGTCACGCCGCTCACAAAGAGAAAGTTGTCAGGCAACGTCGCGGAGGTTCTTCATTTCCGTGAGCGCGCTCAGCTTCCGCAGGGAGCTCTTCTCGATCTGCCGGATGCGCTCCCGCGTCACGCTGAAGATCTCGCCGATCTCTTCCAACGTTGCCGGCGCCCGTCCGTCGAGCCCATAGCGGAGCTCGAGCACGCGTCGCTCTCGCAAGGCCAGGGTCGCGAGGGACTCAGTGAGCGCGCGTAAGCGGGAATTGTCGTCGGCGACGTCGTCCGGCAACGGAGCGCTGTCGGCGAGGAAGTGCCCGAACTCGGACTCCTCCTCGTCACCGACCGGCTTCTCGAGCGAGACCGGCGTCTGCGCGCTCCGCTGGATCTGCTCGACCTCCTCGATCGGCAGATCGAGATCGCGCGCGATCTCCTCCGACGTCGGCTCGCGACAAAGCTCAGCGCGCAACTTGCGCTCCGAACGCACGATCTTGTTCAGCTTCTCGACGACATGCACCGGCATCCGGATCGTGCGCGCCTTGTCCGCGAGCGCACGCGCAACCGCCTGCCGGATCCACCACGTCGCATAGGTCGAGAACTTGAAGCCCTTCCGGTAATCGAACTTCTCCGCCGCACGCACCAACCCGATCGTCCCCTCCTGGATCAAATCGAGAAACGGCAGCCCCTGGTTGCGGTACCGCTTCGCGATCGAGACGACAAGGCGAAGATTCGCCTCGACCATCGCCTGCTTCGCACCATGGTCACCGCGCTCGATGCGCTTCGCGAGCTCGACCTCCTGGGCGGCGGTGAGCAGGTCGACCTTGCCGATGTCCTTCAGGAACGCCTGAAGCGAGTCCTGCGATGGAGAAACGCGTGCCGCCAATGAACTTCGCCTCCGCCTTGCACATGGAGGAAGGCGCCAGCACGCCATAGATCCTCACCTCATGTTTCCGAAGTCTAGCCGCTCGCAGCCGGGCGAACGCTCAAGAGAATCGCTGTACCCCTCGCAGGGCCGTTTCCGTCTAACGGTGTTGAGAAGCCCCGCTGATTACCCGGCCCCTACCGAGTTGCTACTCGTCTGCAACCAGTCGAGCCGACTCTTCCGACTGACGCGGGAAACGCCCGCCAGATCGGAAGGAGCAGCACATGAGCACGACCATCGAGAGCGTCCGGAACGGCGTCGACACCGCCACGCTCTTCGCGACGCTCGACGCCGTGAAGGCCCAGCCCGACCTCGGGACGTTCCAGTTCCGGGTCGCCAACCGCTGGCTCGGCGGCGCCCACAACCGTTCGACGATCAAGGACTTCTACGCGGCGGGCGGCGAGGACACCTCGCGCGCCGAGGCGTTCGAGGTCGACGCCGGCGAGCCGGCGATCCTGATCGGCACTGACACCGGCCCGAACCCGGCCGAATTCCTGCTACACGCGCTCGCCGCCTGCCTCACCACGTCGCTCGTCTACGTCGCCGCCGCACGGGGCGTCCGGCTGACGCGCGTCGAGTCGCGGCTCGAAGGGGATATGGACGTCCGCGGCGCACTCGGGCTCTCACCCGAGGTGCGGAACGGGTTCGAGCAGATCCGCATCTCGTTCGTCGTCGAAGGCGACGCGTCGCAGGAAGAGCTGCGTGAGCTCGTTGACCGCGCGAAGGCGCGGTCGGCCGTCTTCGACATGGTGACGAACGGAGTGCCCGTGCACGTCGGAGTGGACGCATGACCCGCCCCTCGCGCGGCGCCCGGTTCGACCGGGCGCCGCGCGTGGAGACGCTGATCGTCGGGGCGGGACAGGCGGGGCTCGCACTCAGCTACCACCTCAGCGGCGCCGGTCACGAGCACGTGCTGATCGAACGCGGCGGCGTCGGGCAGCGGTGGCACGAGCGGTGGGAGTCGCTGACGTTGCTCTCACCCAACTGGATGAATCGCCTTCCCGGCGCCCCGGCGCACGCAGACCTGCACGGCTTCCTCGGCCGCAGCGACTTCATCGACTACCTCGAGGCATACGCGCGTTCATTCGCCGCTCCGGTGGACGAAGGCGTCGAGGTGGAGCTCGTCGAGCGCCGCGACGGCCGCTTTCGCGTCCACACGAGCAGCGGGATCTGGTCGGCGCGGAACGTCGTGCTCGCCACAGGCGACGCGACACTGCCGCATCTCCCATTCACCGCGCCGCCGGGCGTCGCATCGCTGCACTCCTCCGAATACCGCGGTCCGGCGGACGTGCCCGATGGACGCATCCTCGTGGTGGGTGCAGGCGCGAGCGGACAGCAGATCGCGCTCGAGCTCGCCGACGCAGGCCGAGACGTCGTGGTCGCCGCCGGACGGCACTCTCGCGCGCCGCGCCGGTTCCGGGGCCGCGACATCTTCGCCTGGCTCGACCTCCTCGGCGACTTCGAGCGCACGGTCGACGAGCTCCCCGATCTCGCCGCGGCGAAGCACGTACCGCTCTTTCCGTTGAGCGGCGCGAACGGCGGCGAAGATCTCGGCCTCGACCGTCTCGTGCGGAACGGCGTCACGGTCACCGGGCGGCTTACCGGCTTCGACGGGATGCGCGCGGTCTTCGCCGACGACCTCGCCGGCAATCTCGCCGCCGCGGACGCGCGTCTTCGCAAGCTCATACGCCGCATCGACCAAAGCGCCTTCGCCCACGAGAGCGAACCGGCCGCCGACCTGCGTCTGCCGACGGCACCGCGAACACTCGATACGCGAGCGGTCGCCGCGATCGTGTGGGCGACGGGGTACCGGCGCGCCTATCCATGGCTCGCGGTGGCCGGCGTTATCGACACGGACGGCGAAGTCCCGCAACGCCGTGGCGTGACGCGCGTGCCGGGAGTCTTCGTCCTCGGGCTCGCCTACCAGTACCGTCGCAGCTCTCACTTCATCGGCGGCGTCGGCCGTGACGCCGAGACTCTCGCTCGGCGGCTGACAGCTTCGGCGAGACACAGGCGGATGCACGCGCCGGAGGTCGCGCTCTCCGAATGACGGGCCGGCTCTTGATCGTCGCACTCCTCGCATTCATGCTGTCCGCGCATTCCGCCGGGGCGACGCGGCCGCGGCCCGACGCGATCCCGCCGAACCAGGTGTACACGGACATCGCGCCCAACGCGCTCCGCATCTTCAACGATTACGCCACCCCGTCGCGCGTGTATTCGTCGGCGCGGGCGGCCGTGCACTACGTCACAGACGGGCCTGACGCCCCGGCGCTGAACGACGACGACGTGGACGGCGTTCCCGACTACGTCGAACGCGTCGCCGCGGCCGCTGACACAGCGATCGGATACTACGAGCGCCGGGGCTTTGCGTCGATCACACCCGACACCGGCGGCCCAGACTCCTCTCCCGACGTCTACATCTCGCGCTTCGCGCCGGGCTACTTCGGTGTCGCGTTCCCGGCATCGGAGGCGGACGGCGGCGCCTTCGTCGCGATCTCGAACACCCTTGATCCGAGCCCTGCGCGGAGTCTCGGCAGCGTGTACGGGACGGTTGCGCACGAGTTCTTTCACCTCGTGCAGTTCTCGTCCTCGGCGATAGGCTCCGATCTTCCCGACTGGACGCTCGAGGGAATGGCGGCCGCGATGGAGAATCGCGTCTTTCCGGGTCTCGACGACATCGTCACGTCCTTGCAGCTCCGCGGCTGGTTCGCAGCGCCGCAACGCGGTGTCACCGGCCAGACGTACGGGTCGCAGCTGCTGTGGCGCTTCCTCGATATCCAGGCGCCGGGGCTTCTGCCGGCATTCCTGCGCACGGCGCGGCCCGTTACTGCGACAACAAAGCTCGCCGAGACGTTCGAGCTGTTGACAGGCCGCCGCTTCGAGAATGCTTTTCAGCGCTTCGCGCTGTGGATGGCAACCGAATCTCCGAGGCGGCCGACAGCGCTCCGCACCGTCCGCACCCACCTGAAGGGCACCGTCGCACCGCTTGCCATCCACTATCTCCGGCTTGCCCGCAACCTCCACTCGGTCCGCATCCGCTTCGCGGGTCGCGCGGGCAAAGCATCCGTCCTCTTCGAACGCGCGCGGCGGCCGGGCCTCCCTCCCCTGACACGTCAGCTACCGGCAACGCAGTGCGTCCAGTGCACCGCATGGAAAATCCCCCGCGGCGGCACCGCGACCCTCGTCGTCAGCGACGGCGACCCAACAAGAACTGTCAGCTACCAGGTTGGAGGCACGTCATGACGCAACTCCGGATCGGTGACCGCGCCGAGCGCACACGCCTCGTCCGCCGACGCGATATCGAGCTGTTCACGGAACTGACGGGCGACCGGAACCCGCTCCACTACGACGCGGCGCGGGCAGAGCGCAGCCGGTTCGAAGGCATCATCGTGCAAGGAGGCGTCACGTCCGGGCTCCTGAACGCGATCGTGGCCGAGGATCTTCCCGGCCCGGGGAGCGTGTTCCTGCACGTGGACTGGAGCTTCCGGGCACCCGTGCGACCGGGTGACACGATCACGGCCGCCGTCGAAGTCATCGAGGCGCGTTCCGACAAGCCGATCACGCGGCTCCGCACCACGATCACGAACCGGGATGGCACGGTGGTACTCGACGGCGAGGCGCTCGTGTGGACCGAGCCGCTGTGACGATTCGCCCCAGAGGGCGATAATCGGCGGAGGACGTGGAGTTTCGAATTCTCGGGCCGCTCGACGCGCTGGACGACACCGGTCCGATCGATCTGACGGGCGGGAAGCAGAAAGCGCTCCTCGCTCTGCTGCTGTTGCAGGCCGGGCACGTCCTGCCCGTGGACCGGATCGTCGACGACCTCTGGGGCGACGACGTGCCGGAGAGCGCGCGGAAGATGGTGCAGATCTTCGTGTCGCAGCTTCGGAAGCAGCTGCCCGTCGGGCTGATCCAGACGCGCCCGTCCGGCTACCGCTGCGCGCTCGACGGCCACGCGCTCGACCTGGACCGCTTCGACGCGCTCCATGCGAAGGGGCGCGACGCATCCGCAGCCGGCGATGCCGAGGCCGCGGCGAGCGCTCTGCGGGAGGCACTCGAGCTCTGGCGCGGAACCCCGCTTGCCGAGTTCCAGGAGCCGTTCGCGGAGCAGGAAGCAACGCGCCTCGTCGAGCAACAACTCGCGTGCCGCGAGCTGCGGATCGACGCAGACCTCGAGCTCGGGCGGCATGGCGACCTGGTCGGCGAGCTGGACATCCTCGTCCGCAGGCACCCGCTGCGCGAGCGGTTTCGGGGCCAGCAGATGCTTGCTCTCTACCGCTGCGGCCGACACGCCGAGGCGCTCGAGTCGTTTCAGCTGTTCCGCCGCACGCTGCGCGATGAGCTCGGGATCGAGCCATCCGCTCAGCTCAAGGATCTCGAGCGGCTCATCTTGCAGCAGGACCCGTCGCTCGACCTCCGCCGCGACGAGCCGGTCGCGGCGCAGCAACCCACCCCGCAGGCGGCAGACGCACCCGTGACCGAGTCGAGACGAACAGTGACGGTCGTCGTCGCCGACGTGTCGCCGGGCGACGCACCGGAGGATCCAGAAGCACGCCGCGCCCTCACACAGGCTCGCCTACACGACGCGCGTCGCGCGCTGAGCCGCCACGGTGCGCGCGTCGTTCCGCTCGGCGCCGCGAGGCTTCTCGGTGTCTTCGGCGTCCCCATCGCGCAGGACGACGATGCGCTACGCGCAGTCGCGGCCGCGATCGAGCTTCGCGCTCGGTCTCCAAGTGCGCGCCTCGGCGTATCGACGGGCGTCGTCGTCACCGGCGATCCGCTTGTCGCGGGCGCGCCGGTCGACGAGGCGACGCTGTTGCAGGAGCGCGCCACGGCGGGCGAGGTGCTGTCGGGCAATCGAACGTGGCGCGCGGTACGCCACGCAGCGGTAGCCGAGGAGCGGGACGGCGTGTGGTCGATCAACAATGTCGACGCGGACGCGACGCCTGTGCCGCGACGCTTCGAGACGCCGCTCGTCGGCCGGGGAGAGGAGCTCGGCGACGTCGTCGGCGCATTCGAGCGCGCAGTGGCCAAGAGGCAGCCTCACCTCGTGACGGTGTTCGGCGCCCCGGGCCTCGGCAAGACCCGGCTCGGCATCGAATGCGCAGAGCATCTCCGCGTCGGCGCTACCTCCGTCGTCGCGCGCTGTCGCGCCGGCGAAGAAGCGACGTATGCGCCCCTCCGGGAATTGATCGAGGCGCTGGCCGAGGGAGAACCGGCCGCGTGGACGCAAAGGCGCCTAGGCGACGAGGTCGGCGCGAGGCTCGCCCAGCAGCTCAATGCCGCCACCGGCCTCGCCGCGGGGCCTGCACACGCCGAGGACGTCGCGCTCGCCACGCGGCGACTGCTCACCGGCCTGGCCCGCAAACGACCCCTGCTCCTCGTGATCGAGGACGTGCACTGGGCCGCACCCGCGTTCCTCGATCTCGTCGAGTCGCTTGTCGAGCTCGTGCAGGCGCCCATGCTCGTGCTCTGTCTCGCGCGACCGGACCTGCTCGACACACGACCCCTCTGGGGCGGCGGGCGAGTGAGCAGCTCCACGATCATGCTCGACTCGCTATCGCCGTCCGAGTCACGCGAGCTGCTCGATCGTCTCGCGCTGCACGGCGACTTCGACGCCGACCATCGCGAGCGGATCCTGGCGCTCGCGGAGGGGAACCCGCTCTTCATCGAGCAGCTCCTCGCGGCGGCGGTGGAGGGCGAGGACACGCTGCCGGACTCGATCCATACACTCATCGCCGCGCGTCTCGACCGTCTCGACGAGCACTCGCGGGTCGTCGTCCAGTCGGCATCCGTCCTCGGCAGCTCGTTCAACGGCGAAGACTTGGCGGGGCTCGTCGAGGCCGATGTCGCTGCATCCCTCGTGACGCTCGCCCGCCGCGAGCTCATCCGCCCTGGCGAAGCCGACGACCCCGGTGGCGCGGGCTGGTCGTTCCGCCACAGCCTGATCCGCGACGTCGCCTATGCGAGCATCCCGAAGCGGCGCCGCGCGGAATTGCACGAGAGCGTCGCCGCAGGTTCCGAAGACGGTGACGCGTTCGCGGCGTTCCACCTCGACCAGGCGCTCCGCGCTCTGCTCGAGGCCGGAGTCGAAGGGCCTGACGTCGAGCTGCTGCAGGCGCAGGCCAGCGAACGCCTCCGGCGTGCCGGCCTCGCCGCCGCAGAGCGAGCCGACTACGACGCGGCGGTGTCGCAGCTCGGGCGTGCGAACGAGCTCCTGCCGAACGACGCGCCCGAACGAATCGCGTTCGCGCCGTGGCTGGCACAGATGCTCGTGTGGAGCGAGGGCGGCGCGGCGGCGCGCGCGCTGCTCGACGAGGCGCGAGATGCCGCCGCCGCAATCGGCGACGCGCGACTCACCGCGCGCATCAAGATCGCACTCGGATCGACGATGATGTGGACGGACGACGCGTTGTCGCCGGAGCAGATGCTGCGCGATATCGACGACGCGGTGGATGTGCTCGAGCGCGAGAGTGATCACGAGGGGCTCGCACTCGCCGAGCTCCTCCGCTTCCACGCGCTCGACCAGGCCGGCCTGCCGAACCCCGAGGCGCGACTGCCGATCGCACTTGCATATGCGCAGCAGGCATACGCGCCACAGGTCGAAGAGCTCATCATGGCGTGGATCTGCATCACGCTGCCACACGGGAGCGTCCCGATCCGCGCGGCGATCGCGCACATCGAGGACATCCGGCGCGCCTCGCCGTCGGCATACGTGCATGCGTCTGCGCTGGGAGCGCTCGGCCTCCTGCGCGCGGCGCAGGGGGAGTTCGAGGAGGGACGGGCGCTCGTGCTCCAGACGCGGCGGGCGCTCGAGGAGCTCGGTCAACGTCAGGCGGCGGCTGCTCACTCGATCGCGATCGGCGAAGTCGAGCTGATGGCGGGCGACGCTGCAGCGGCCGAGCGCGTATGGAGGAAGGGGTACGAGGGAGTGACGGCAATCGCCGATCAGCACTCGGCCGCGAACGTCGCGTGGCGCCTCGGCCTCGCCCTCGCACGCCAGGGAAAAGACGACGAGGCGGAGCGGTTCGCGCTGATCGCGAGGGCTGCGCAGCCGCGCGGAATGTGGGTCGACGTCTGGTGGCGCGTCGTGCTCGCGATCGTCGAAGCCCACCGCGGGAACGCGGAGCGGACTGTCGCGCTCGTCGCGGAGGCACGCGAGCGCGTCGCTTCCGCCCACGCCAGTGAGAGTGCCATGGAGGTCGACGCGCTGCTCGATTCGGCAACGGCGCTGCGGGCGGCCGGCCGGCCGGATGAAGCGGCCGCGCTCGTCGCGGACGCAGCTGGCATCGCCGAGCGCCTTGGCTATGTCATTGCGCTGCGGCGCGCGGAGGCGGCTCAGAGCGCGGCCACGACGTAGAGCTACCGCCGCTTTACCGCGCAGCAACCGCCGATCGGTCTCCTATTGCACAGCCCGGAACGAGCCGGGAAGGAAACCAGATTGGAGGCACCATGAAGCGCATTCTCTTGTCCTTCGCGATCGGCGCCGTCGTCGTTTTGGCGGGAGCGACAACCGTACGGGCGGAGATCGTCACGAACACGACCGTCTCGTACGCGTACAGCGGCTGGGTTCCGTGCGCGAACGGCGGCACCGGCGAGCTCATGACTGGAACGATCGACGCGCACATCCTGGAGGCGTCGATGTCGAGCGGATCGCAGTTCGCGTTCAACGCGCACGGCACGCTCGTCGGCACGATCTCGGGTGACGCGTACAAGCTGGCGGCGCTGACGCGCGGTACGTACGTCGCGGCTCCCGAGAGCGACCACGAAGCCGCGACGTTCGTGAACCGGTATCGCCTGATTGGTCCCGGGCGAGACAACAACCTCGTGGTCCGCGAGACCGCGCATTGGACCCGCAACGGCGATGACGTCGTCGTCGATCACGACTCGTTCAGCATCGAGTGCGGTTGAACGAAGCGAGGGGCCCGGCCGCCAACCGGCCGGGCCCCTCGGACGCGGCCGGCGTCGAGCACATCGCTCTGTGCTCATAGCCCTCCCCTGATCTATGCAGCGGCGGCTGTCAGACGCTCTTCGAGTGCGGGATCTGCCGCGGCGAGCCTTTCGAATCGGGTGCGTTCAACTGCGATAACTCGGACGTCGGTGACCGCGCGGACGCGCGCACTTCGTTTGCCGTTGGGGGAGCGGAGCGCGCGCTCGCCAATGAGGGACCCGGGGCCGAGCTCGCGTGTCCGCTCTGGTGCTTCAACGACCACTGAGCCCTGGAGCACGACGAAGAGGCCGGCGCCGTGGTGGCCTCGCTCGATCAGCACTTGCCCTGCAGGAACGTTCGTTTCCGAACCCTCCGCCTTCAGGCGGGCGAGATCGAGGACATGCCTCCTTGCTCGGCGGTGTGGATCGGCTGAAGGGTCGGCAGCGAGATCGGCTAGAGCGATCCGGCTGGCGATGTCGTCTCGGGATTCGGCGCGGCGTGCGAATGCGTAGTGGCGCGGGGGATGCATGCGTGACCTCCTTCGGTTGCGTCATCAGCATCCATCCGGGGCCAGTGCGGCCGCATCGTGGCGATCCCTAAGATCGACCCCAGCGTTCATCTCGGAGCGGCGTCCGATCCTGGAGGAGCAGGTAGCGGTCGAAGAACCCGATGACCCGTCGCTCGTAGTCTTCCGGCCGAGAATCGAGACCTCCCGTATGTCCGGCCTCAGGAACTTTCCAGATGGCTTTGGGCGCACGGGCGGCGTCGAAATATGTCGGGTTGAGATCCTCGCCACCGATCCCGCGTTCGGCGTGAATGAAGAATGCGGCGCTGGGCGCGACTCGAGCTGCCATTGTCTTCAGTGATGGCGGTGGCAGGCTGTCGCTGTAGATCGCGACGGCGACGGACTGGACGGCTGACTCGGGGATTGCCAGAGCGGCGCGCAGGCCTCGGAGCCACGTGTCCCGCACGGAGCGCTCGCCAGCTCCGTCGGAGACAACTGCACGAAGATCATGATTCTCGGCTGCGGCTTGGAGCATCACCTCTCCACCGACGGAGAAGCCGATTCCGCCGACGCGCGCTTGCCGGACGTCAGGCTGGTAGCGGAGCCATGAAACGGCTGCATCGATGTCCTTTGTCGCATCCCAGCCGAACGCGTTCGGGCTTCCTTCTGAACCGTCGTATCCACGCATGTCGACCATGAGCACGCCATATCCGTGGCGACGAAGCATCGCGGCGTGATCGAGCTTCCCCGATCGGGTCGGGAAGGAGATCACGGCCGCACCGTTCTGCGACGGTGCATACCAAGCGGCGAGTCGCAAGCCGTCCTTGGTGCAGAGTGAGACGTTGTGGTAGCCGCTCGGTGCCTCTGCTGCTGCAGCACGTGGCCGATGCGTTCCGATCAGTGCCATCGGTACCGGAGCCGCCAACCAGTAGGCCATCACGAGCGCCCCGACGGTCACTCCGGCTCTGTGCACGTAGCGGTAGCGGCCGCCTTTCCTCGTGCTCCACAGAAGCCACACCGCTAAGGCGAGCAGCGCGAGCCCTGCGGGCGCCAGCAGGAACCCCGTCCAATCCGAGGCGCGCTCGAATGTCGCACGCGCATCCATGACAGCGAGAATCGCTCCGACGAGACACCACGCGCCGAATGCCGCGGCGACTCCGGCGCGAGCCCCTGGTCGGAGCCGCGAGTAGCTCGACGCAATGAGTCCAATCACGACGAGCGGAACAATCGTTGCTGCGAGATGGTCGGTCGCAGTGGTGCCGCGCTCGGGCGCGATCGCTGTGTCAAGGAGTGTGTGAAGCGCGACAACCGACAGGGTCACGGCCATCAGTCCCCGCTCGACTCGTCCTTGCTGCCGCCGCAACGGTGTCCTCCCTTCGTGAAGCCTCGACGGACATGCGCCGTCTCTCTCCCACCGGCTACTTCACGTCCATCCTCCGGGTGACGGCCAGCGCGGCGACGAAGGACGCCAGCACGTATCCAACGAGGACGAGCGCTCCCTGTGATGCAGGCAAGAGCTGATCTGCATTGATTCCCGTCATGGCATCACCGGCCGCGAGCGGGAAGAACTTCCCGATCTGCGGCCATGCGCTGACAACAACGTTCTCGACCACCATGAACCACACGATGACGCCGATGACGGCAAGAACTTGATTGCGAGCGACCGCACCGACGCCGACACCAAGTGCGGCCATCAGCGCTGCGCAGGCGATTGATCCTACGGCGACGAGCAGCAGCTCATGCGTTGGAACGACAACGTCTACTCCGCGGATCGCCAGGATGGCCAGTCCGACGCCGAAGGCAACCCCTTCGGTGATCACGCCGAAAATGACTCCGAGGATGAAGCTCGACAGCACCTTCGCCGAGACGACGCGACCGCGCCGTGGAGTGAACACGAACGTCGGTCTGATCGTTCCATGACGGAACTCGCTCGTGATCGACATCACGCCGATCAGCGACGCGATGAAGCCACCGGCGAGACCGAGTCCGAAGAGCGCACGCTGATGCTCGTCCTTGGCCAGTTCTGCCGGAGTCACCGCAGCACCCGTGATGATCACGATCAGGAGAACGAGTCCGACCATGCCAATCAAGAGCCCAAGGTTCGTCCTCGTCGAGCGCAACTTCACTAGCTCGGATCTCATCTGCTCGCGCATCGTTCATTCCTCCTTGGCCGTCAGTTCGAGGAAGATGTCTTCGAGGCTCGACGACTGCGCGGAGAGCTCATGCAGGAAGACGCCGGACGATCCAGCGATCTCGCCCACCTCAGCGGTCGTGACCCCGCTTGCAACCAGCTCGTTCGAGTCGAGCAGACGCGAGTCGATCTCGTGCCTATGCAGGATTTCGTGAAGCCGCCCTGCCTCCGGAGCGATGACATGAGCCCCTGTAACCGACCGGCTGAGGAGATCGGCAAGCGGCGACACCATTACGAGCCGACCCCGGTTGATAATCACGATGTCGTGCACGGTCTGGGCGACCTCGGCGAGAACGTGGCTCGACACGAGCACCGTCCGACCCTCCGACGCGAACTCGTGGAGAAACTCTCGAAGCCAATGCACACCCTCCGGGTCGAGTCCGTTCGCCGGTTCGTCGAGAATCAACAACTCGGGGTCTCCGAGAAGCGCTGCAGCGAGGCCTAGCCGCTGTCTCATGCCCATCGAGTAACCGCCGACGCGACGCCGCGCCGCGTTCGTCAGGCTCACCTTCGCGAGCACCTCGTCGACGCGTTGCACTGAAAGGCCGGCTGCGTAGGCGAGCATCAACAGATGATCGTGACCGGACCGCCCCGGATGAAAGTCGGTCGCTTCGAGGACGGCTCCGACGCGGGTCGCCGGATTCGGGATGTCGATGTAGCGACGCCCGAAGAGCGAAGCGGTTCCGCGTGTCGGCCTAGTGAGGCCGAGCAGCATCCGCAACGTCGTCGTCTTCCCGGCGCCGTTCGGGCCGAGGAAGCCGGTAATTGTCCCGCGCTCGAGCGTAAAGCTGAGATCGTCGACAGCGGTCACGCTTCCGAATCGCTTCGTCAGGTGATCGGCCGTGATCACAGCCTCGCCATCGCCCACGACGCGCACCGGCGGCGCCGTAGTCGCAGTGATTACAGGAGAACTCACGACGGCTCCTTCCGATCGGGAAAAGGCGCACAGCAAGCGGCGCAAGACGGGAATCGGAAGCCGGCATCGCAGCTCGCGAATCGCGCGAAACGCCGATAGCTGCCGTCGATACACGGATACGTGGCGACCCCGGCATGGGCATCGGGGTTCCCCCGTATACCGCTGCTCCGAGACCACACGCTTTCTGCGCAACCGGCCGGAGCGCACTTCATTGCCCGCCCTCGTAGTTCGCCGCACCGTGATCCGGAACAACACGGAGGCGACGAGGTCGTGCATTCGCGACTCTGGAGGCAGGTCAATCGAGGGGGTTACATGTCGACCGAGTCATTCCAGCGCCGCCCGGCGCTGATCGACCTCTACTGGCTGCCGCTCGGTGCGGGCGGCCACTCCGTGCGCTTTAACGGTCGCGTCTATGAGGCGGCCGTCGCGGCAATCGAACGGCGGAAGCGATACGACCTCTATCACTCGGCCCTTGAGGTGCGACTGGCGCATCGTCGCTACGTGATCGAGATGACGCCGGTGATCGGCGGAGCGCCTGCAGATCATGGCGCGGTGGCGGGCGGTGCCGTCGGAAGCAGGTTTCTCGGCAGGACGAACCTGTTCCGCTACGAGGTTCGCGCCTGGCGGGACGGGATGATCCCTGACGTGAACGAGGCGATCGACAGCCCGCAGCTCCTGAGCAGCGACCCTGTGCTCGCGCAGCGAGTCATTGACCTTGTGTCCCTCGTTCCAACGCCGACGTGGGGGCGTGACGAACTCAAGACCGGCGAGATGTGGAACTCGAACTCGCTTACGTCCTGGCTGCTCGTCTCGGCCGGCGTCGAGATCGAGCAGGCAGCACCTCCGTCCGGCGGCAGAGCGCCGGGATGGGATGCCGGAATCGTCGTCGCGAGACGTGCGCTCACCTCGACTCCAATGGACGCGCGAGTCGCCGCGATGCAGCTGTGACAGCCGAAAGGAGCTAACGATGCGAGTGAAGCTGCTCGCCGCCGCAGGTCTCGCCGCAAGCGGGGCGCTCTACCGGAAGTTCTTGCGACAGCCGATCCTCACGTGGGGCGCGACGCCGGAGGAGGCCGCCGCGCGTCTGCCGGGAGACGAGCTGCTCGAAAATGCAGACGGCGTTGCAACGCGGGCGATCACGATCGACGCTCCCGCCTCGGCCGTTTGGCCCTGGATCGCACAGATGGGGCCGTCTCCACGCGGCGGCGCCTATACCTACGACTGGATCGAAAACCTGCTCGGCCTGAACATGCACAGCGTTGATCGTGTTCTGCCCGAGTTCCAGCACCCGCTCGTCGGCGACGGTTTCGGCTTCGGCGCGAACCGAATGAGCTACATGGTCGTCGACCCGCAGCACGCGCTCGCGCTCCAGTCAGCAGACGGCAACTGGGTCTGGGCGTTCGTCCTCCACGAGCAGGACAACAAGACGCGGCTCATCAGCCGCAACCGGTTCCGCCTGCCGAGACTCAGAGACAAAATCGGGATGATCCCGATGGAGCCCGGATCACTCCTGATGGAACGCGAGATGCTCCGAGGAATCCGGCGTCGCTCCGAGCGACTCGCGGTCGAACGGGAGGCCGTTCATGCCTAACCCGGCGGTGCCTCGTCGATCGCCGCAGGGATACGCCCCCCAAAGAAGACGGTGAAGTCGCTCTTGACCCGGGCGTTGCGCGTTGGCGTTGCATGGTTCGCATGTGCGTGATATAGTACGCAGATCGCATCCCAACCGCCTTCGGAAGGAGTCATCCCATGCCCAGCAACGTCACCGAGTTCGCGCAGCAGGCGCAGGAGCAGACCCTCACCACGATCCGGCAGTCCCAGCAGGCAATCGTCGAGGCCGTGCAGGCCTGGGCGCAAGCCGTCGAGAAGACGGTGCCCGAGACGCCGTCCCTGCCGTTCGCCGAGGAGCTGCCGACGCCGCAGCAGCTGATCCACACGAGCTTCGAGTTCGCCGAGCAGCTCCTGAAGACGCAGCGCGAGTTCGCGGAGAACCTGCTCACCGCAGCCGCGCCCGTGATCGAGAAGTCGCAGCCGCAGGGCTCGTAGCATCCGCTCGTGGCCGACGATCCCTGGACGCAGCAGTTCGAGGCCTTCGGCCAGTTCATCAAGTCGCAGCGCAAGCTGGCGAAGCTCTCGCTCCGCCAGCTTGCCGCTGCAAGCGAAGTCTCGGACGCGTACCTGAGCCAGCTCGAGCGCGGCCAGCACGCGCCGTCGATCCGCGTGCTCAAATCGCTTGCCGACGCGTTCGGCATGACGCCCGCGATGATGCTCGGGCAGGCGGGACTACTGGACGAGAACGTGCCGATCGGCACCGAATTGGCGATCCGCGCCGACCCGCGGCTCACCGAAGCGCAGAAGGAGGCACTGCTCGGCGTCTATCGCGGCTTCGTCTCCGCCGGCGACTGACCGTCACGAAAGCGCAAACGCCGTCGTCTGCAGGCGGCCGTCGTCGAACGCGCGAAGCGCGAGGTTCGCGTCGAGCACCGCATGGTTCAGCCTGCGAGGCGCGGATGCATCGCCGATCGTGGCGACCGCCGGGCCGGCACCGTCCAGCGCTCGGGCGAGCCCGTCGTTCGCGCGCAGTGCCGTGCGGACGACGACGAGCTCCGCTTCGAGCTCCGCCGGCGCTGCGCCGAAGCCCTCGGCCAGCACCACGCGCGCGCCGTCGACCGCGACGACACGCGCGAGAATGCGCACCCGAACGCCGTGCGCACCGAGGCGCTGCGTGACGTTGCGCACGCTCTCGTGCGGGATCGCCAATGCGACGCCCGGCGCCGGCGTCAGCAGCTCGACCTCGGCACCGCGTTCTGCGAGGTACTCGGCTGCGCTGATCGAATGCCAGAAGCCGCTGCCGTCGTCGACGACCACGGCCTTGCCGGGGATGTCCGCGACGCCGCCGCCGAGCAGATCCCAGACGGTCACAACGCGTGCGCCGCCCGCCGCCGGGAACGCAGGCGGCTCCGGCGTCGCCCCCGCAGCGCAGACGACGAGATCGGGGTTGTCCACGAGCACGGTCTCGGGCGTCGCGTCCGACCCGAGCCGAACCTCGACGCCGAGCCGCCGCAGCTCACGCTCGAGGTAGGACACGAAGTCGAGTAGCTCCGCGCGCGTCGCTCCGGCGGCGGCGATCCGGAGCTGCCCCCCGAGAACGTCGAGGCGCTCGTGCACGACGACGGCGTGGCCGGCCTCGGCCGCGACACGCGCCGCCTCGAGACCGGCAGGCCCGCCCCCCGCGACGACGACCCGCCGTGACACGGCGGCGCGCCGCTCGGGCCCCCACTCGGCTTCGCGGCCGGTTCGCGCGTGGATCGT
Source organism: uncultured Actinomycetes bacterium (assembly GCA_963794045.1). Classification (GTDB taxonomy): domain Bacteria; phylum Actinomycetota; class Thermoleophilia; order Gaiellales; family Gaiellaceae; genus Palsa-739. Next base: position 272,119 of record CAWCCJ010000001.1, on the reverse strand, counting down.
GCAGGCGATCCCGTCATTCCGGCGGCAGTCCTGCACGATGCCGATGCACGGCCGGATTCGGTCCGTGCCGCCGTCCCTCGACTTTGCAACCCACTCGGGGTCCGCGAGCTGCGCGCGCGCGATGCCGACGAAGTCGGTCATTCCCTCGGCGAGCGCCCGCTCGGCTGTCTCGGGACGACGGATCCGACCGGCGACGATCAGCGGCACGTCGAGGTCGCGCTTCAGCGTCCGCGCCAACTCGAGGGCGAAGCCTTCGGCGAACGTCGTGTCCTTGACGTAGTAGCTCCGTAGACCGGTCGTCAACGAGACGTAGTCGACCGGAGCGGCCTCCTGCAGGAGCGTGGCGACCCGGCGCGTGTCGTCGAGGGTCAGTCCTCCATCGACGTAGTCGTCGCCGGTGAGCCGGACACCGACCGGGTAGTCCCGACCGCAGCGCGACCGGATCTCCTCGACGATCTCGACGAGCAGGCGCGCGCGGTTCGCAAGCGCGCCGCCATACGCATCGGTGCGACGATTCGCCGCCTTGGAGAGGAACTGCGCGACGAGATAGCCGTGCGCGGCGTGGATCTCGAGGCCGTCGAAGCCGGCCTCGCGGAAGTTGGCCGCCGAGCGGCCGAACGCGTCCACGATGTTGCGGACGTCGGCGCGCGTCATCTCGTGCGGGATGCCGGGGTCCCGTTCGTGCGGTATCGGCGAAGGCCCCATCGGTGCGAAATCCGTCTGGCCGCCTGGTGACTCGCGTCCGAGGTGCGCGAGCTGGCCGAAGATGCGGGCGCCGTGTCGCTGCACGGCGGCGCACCGCCGGCGCAACGCGTCGATCCCGCCCTCGTCCCACGCCTCGACGAGGATCCGCGCGGGGAAGCGCGACGTCGGGTGGACCATGGCGGCACCGATGACGATCAGTCCGACCCCGTTGCGCGCGCGCTCCTCCTGGAAGGCGACCTCCCGCTCGCTGACGCGCCCCATCTCCATCAGCGCCGTCCCCATCGGCGTCTGGACGACCCGGTTCGCGATTGCCACGCCGCCGATCGACCCCGCGGCGAAGAGGTGTGGATATGCCTGAGGCGAGTTCAGAATTCCGAGCATACTGCCTTGAGCCTGGCGTGAACAGAAGCTAAACTGACTTCAAATGAGTTCGTCCCCGAATGACCTCCCCCGCTGGCTCGAGGCCGTCCGCAGCTTCGAGCGCGCGGTCGGCGTCCCGGTCGAGAAGTTCGTGACGAGCGACGCCTACTTCGACCTTTTGCCGCATCTCAACCGCGCCCAGGCGCAGTTCGAGGAGTTGGCGGTCGCCGCGACCGACCGGTGGTACCGGCTGCTGAACCTCCCGACCGGGAGCGACCTGAGGCAGATGCGCGAACAGCTCAGCCGCGTCGAACGTCAGGTCGAGAAGCTCTCGAAGCAGCTTGCCGACAGCGAGCGCCCCACCCGCACGACGCCTCGCAAGCGGACCCCGAACGACTGACGCGCGTGTCCCCGCTGCTCGGCTTGGACCTCGCCGGCCGCGTCGCCCGCGACGTCGAACGGTCGCTCCTCCGGGCGCGGAACGGCCTTCGCTACGTGCAGGCGATGGGCCGGCCGCGCGAGGGGGCGACGCCGAAGGACGTGGTGTGGGAGCGAGACCGCGCGGAGCTCTGGCGCTACCGCAGCGAGGCGCCGATCCGGTACGCGACGCCGGTCGTGATCGTGCACAGCCTCGTGAGCCGTAGCTACATCCTCGACCTGCGGCCCGGATCGAGCCACGTCGAGTACCTGCTCGATCAGGGCTTCGACGTCTTCATGCTCGACTGGGGCGTCCCGGACGAGCGGGACGCCGACAACAGCTTCGAGACCTACGTCGACGAGTATCTCCCGCTCGCGATCGACGCCGCGCTCGCCGAGAGCGGCGCAGAGGAGCTGAGCATCTCGGGCTACTGCCTCGGCGGCATCTTCGGGATCCTCTTTTGCGCCGCCTATCCGGATGTGCCGGTGCGGAACCTCGTCCTCCTGGCGACGCCGATCGACTTCTCCCAGATGGGCGCGATGGTCGCCGCCGTCGCCTCGGGGCGGCTCGACACGGCGGCGCTGCTGGACGAGACGGGGAACGTCCCGGCAGACGCGCTCTATACCGGCTTCTACATGCAGGCGCCGACGAAGGAGATCGCGCAGTACGCCACGTTGCTCGAGAATCTGTGGAACGACGAGTGGGTCGAGGCCTACCAGGCCATGGCGCAGTGGTCGCGCGACCACGTGCCGATGCCGGGTGCTGCGACGCGGCAGATCGTCGACGACCTGATCCGCCGGAACGTCCTGATGAGCGGCCGCTGGGAGATCGGCGGTCGAGAGATCGACTTCGGGACCGTCCCCGCCAACGTACTCAATGCCGTCGCCGAGAAGGACAACGTCGTCCCGGCCGTGGCGTCGGCCCCGGTGATGGACCTCGTCGGCGATCCGGCTCGCCGCGAGGAGCTCCGGCTCACCGGCGGCCACGTCACGTTCGGCGCGGGCTCGCAAGCGTTCAAGCGGACCCTCCCCGCCCTGTCCCGATGGCTCGCCGACCACTCGGACGAGCTCGACCGTCCGAAGGAGCGCTGATGGACATACGCCCGCTCGAGTCCGGCGACGAGGCGGCCGTGGACCGCTTCCTCGACCAGATCCCCGAAGAAGACCGCACCTTCTTCAAGGAGGACGTCGCCGATCCCGACGTGCGTGCGGCTTGGTTCCGCCCGGGTACGGCGCGCCTGCTCGCAGTGGACGGCGACGCGATCGTCGGCTACGCCGCCGTCGTCCCGCTCGCAAGCTGGTCGCGGCACGTCGGCGAGCTGCGCGTGATCGTCGATCCCGAGCACCGCGGGCACGGGATCGGCCCGGCGCTGACGCGGCGCGCGATGCTCGAAGCGCTCGAGCTCGGATTGACGAAGATGGTGATCGAGGTACGCGCCGACCACGAGTCGCGGATCGACATGTTCCGCGCGCTTGGCTTCGTTCCGGAGGCGCTGCTCGCGGATCACGTGCGCGACCAGGCCGGTCGGCTCCACGATCTGATGGTGCTCGCGCACTCCGTCGAGGCCTGGAACGCGTCGCTCGAGGTCGCGGGCATCGGGGACGGGCTCGGCGCGGGTTGAAGCTGCACTGGGAGAGCGCGGGCGAGGGCGATCCTGTCCTGCTGATCGCAGGCCTCGGTCTCCCGGGCGCGTCGTGGTGGCGGACGGTGCCCATGCTCGCACGCCGTTTCCGCGTGCTGACCTACGACCACGCGGGCGTCGGCCATTCCGCGTCCTTGCGCGCGCCGTTCAGCACGGCGGCCATGGCGACAAACGCCCTCGCAGTTCTCGACGCCGCCGGTGTCTCACGCGCGCACGTGTACGGGACGTCGCTCGGCGGGCTCGTCGCGCAGCAACTCGCGACACGTCGACCCGACCGCGTGCGCTCGCTCGTCCTCGGCGCCACCCATCCCGGCGGCACACGGGCGCAGCCGCCGGAGCGCGAGATCATTTCGTTCCTGCGCCGACGGGCGACGCTGCCGGCGCGCGAGGCTGCGTGGGCGTTCGTGCCGTACAACTACGGGGAGCGCTGCCGGCGCCACCACCTCGACCGCATCGTCCAGGACATCGCGCACCGGCTCCAGTTCCCCTACCCTCGCGCCGCCTACCGTGCGCAGCTCTTCGCAGGCGCGACGCACGACGCATTTCTCTCTCTTCGCCGGCTCGTCGTGCCGACACTCGTCGTGCACGGACGTGAAGACCGGGTCATTCCGGTGCGCAACGCCGAGCTGCTCGCGGGCGCGATCCCGGGCGCGGATCTGCATCTGCTCGACCACACCGGCCACATCTACATGACCGAGGAGCCGCCGGTCGACGAGACGATCTTGTCCTTCCTCGAGGCGCAAACGTGAAAGCTGGTGCGGACCTCCGAGTCGCCGACGTGGTGCGTGAGCACGCCGATGCGCGAGGCGACCACGTCGCCGTTCGCCACGGGGACACGACGCTCACGTATGCGCAGCTCGACGATCGCTCCAGTCGACTTGCGAACGCCCTACTTGCGCTCGGCACGCGTGCGGGGTCGCGCGTCGCGTATCTCGGCCGCAGCGCTCCGGAGGTGGTCGAGCTCCTGTTCGCCGCGAGCAAGATCGGCGCGGTGCTCGTGCCGCTCAACTGGCGGTTGTCGACACGGGAGCTCACCTCCGTCCTGCACGACGCAGCCGCGTCGGTGCTCGTCGCTGCTCCGCCGTATCTCGATGTCGCGACCGAGCTCGCGGAGGCGCGCGGCGTTCGCCTCGTCACGGTCGGCGCCGAGTACGAGGCGCTGCTGGTTTCACACGAAGCCGATGATCCGGGCGGCCGCGGCGATGAGCAAGACGTCGTCGTGCAGATGTACACGTCTGGGACGACAGGCGTGCCGAAAGGCGTGCTGACGACGCATCGCAACCTCGCCGCCGCCGCCGAGACCTCGCCCTACTGGCACTTCGACGCAGATTCCGTGAGCCTCACGCCGCTGCCGATGTTTCACATCGGCGGCATCGGCTGGGCGTTCCTCGGCCTCTGGAACGGCGCGACGACGATCCTCGTCAGCGAGTTCGTCGCTGACGACGTGCTCGAGAAGCTCGAACGGCAGCGCGTCACGAACGCGGTGCTCGTGCCCACGATGCTGCAGCTCCTGACCGCAGTCCCGGGAGCCGCGGACCGCGACTACTCCTCCCTGCGGTCGATCGCGTACGGCGCGTCGCCGATAACGACGCCTGTGCTGAAGGCCGCGCTCGCCACGTTCCGCTGCTCCTTCTTCGGCGTCTACGGCCTGACCGAGTCGACCGGCGGCGTCGTCCATCTCGAGCCCCAGGACCACGATCCCGACGGCCCTCGCGCGCATCTCCTGCGCGCTGCAGGCAAGCCTTTGCCGTGGGTCGATGTGCGCGTCGTCGATGCCGTCTCAGGCGTCGCCGCGCGGCCACACGAGGTGGGCGAGGTCTGGGTGCGCGCGCCGAACGTGATGGCGGGTTACTTCAACCGGCCCGAAGAGACCGCGGCCGCGCTCGTCGACGGCTGGCTTCGCACGGGCGACGGCGGCTATCTCGACGACGAGGGCTATCTGTTCCTGACCGACCGGATCAAGGACATGATCGTGTCGGGCGGCGAGAACGTCTATCCGATCGAGGTCGAGGAAGCACTCGCGCAGCATCCGGACGTCGCCGACGTCGCCGTGATCGGCGTGCCCGACGACCGTTGGGGAGAGACTGTGATGGCGCTCGTCATCCTGCGCCCGGGCGCCACACCGGCAGCCGAAGACATCGTGACCTCCGCCCGCGAGCGCCTCGCTGGATACAAGCTCCCGCGAGTCGTCCGGTTCGTCGACGAGCTGCCGCGAACACCGAGCGGCAAGGTGCTGAAGCGCGAGCTGCGCGAGCGATACGCCTAGCGCAGGAAGCGCACGACGACGTCAGCCGCGTCGGGTGCGTCGGTGACGTAGAGGTGGCCGGCCTCGCCGAGCTCGTGGAACCGGGCGGTACGGATCCGCTCAGCGAGGCGCCGTCCGTTCGCCATTGGAACGATCCTGTCCGCCGTTCCGTGGAGGACGAGCGCAGGTGCCTCGATCGCCCCGAGGCGCGACGCGGTGTCGTGTGCGGACGCCGCGGCGAGCTGTGCCTCGTAGCCGGCGCGATCGGTCGGGAACCGGAGACGCTGCTCGAGGTCTTCCGCAATGCGCTCGGTCGCGCGCTCGAGCGTTGCCGGTCCGTACATGTACGGGATCGATGCCCACACGCCCTCCTCGGCCGGCATCGACCCGCGCCGGCGCAGGAAGCCAAGCGTTTCGTCGTCGGGCGGCTCATGCTCGCGACCGCCGGCCGTGGTGGCGCCGAGGACGAGCGAGCGCACGCGTTCGGGCGCGCGTAACGCGAGCTCCTGCGCGACCATCCCGCCGAGTGAGATGCCGTAGACGTGTGCGGCTTCCTCGCCTGCGGCACCGAGGACGGCGAGCGCGTCGTCGGCGAGCTGCGCAGGAGAGTACGGCCCGCGCGGGCGGCCGCTGCGGCCCGAGCCGCGGTTGTCGAAGGAGATCACGCGAAAGTCCTTCGCGAGCACTGGAACGGTCCGCCACCAGCCCGTGGCCGGCATCCCGAGCCCCATCACGAGAAGCACCGGCTCGCCGGAGCCCGCCGCCTCCCAGTACAGCTCCGTGTCCCCCACCTCGACGATCACGTCAGATCCTGACGACGGTCTTGCCGACCGTCTCGCCGCGCAGCAGACGTGCGAGCGCTTCCGGTGCGTGCTCGAGGCCGTCCACCACGGTCTCCGGATACCGGAGACTCCCGTCGCGCAGCAACGGAGCGACCGTGTTCTCCATCTCGCCGCGAAGGTGGACGTAGCTGCTGCCGCGGAACCCGCGCAGCGTCAGATTCTTCGCGACCGCGAGGAAGAGGTTGTCCGGTCCGGGCACCGGCGCCGCCGCGTCGTACTCCGAGATCGCGCCACACATAGCGACGCGGCCCCATGCTCGCAGCGACGTGAGCGCTGCGGCGAGGTGATCGCCGCCGACGTTGTCGAAGTAGACGTCGATCCCGTCGGGCGCGGCCGCGGCGAGCAGGTCAGGCAACGGCCCGCTCTTGTAGTCGAACACTGCGTCGAGCCCGAGCTCGTCGCGCAGGTACGCGATCTTCGCCGAGGAGCCGGCGCTCGCGACGACGCGGTGGCCGCGCAGCTTTGCCAGCTGCGCGACGATCAGGCCGACGGAGCCGGCGGCCGCCGAGACCCAGACGATGTCTTCGTCGCGCAACCGTGCGACGTGCGTGAGGCCGGCGTATGCCGTGAGGCCCGAGCCGCCGAGCACGCCGAGGTACGCCTGCGGTGGGGCGGCCTCGGCGTCGATGCGGCGCAGCGTCCCGACACCGCCGAGCGCCTCGCGCCCGGCCTCGACGACGGCGTACTCCCGCCAGCCGGAGGCGTGAGCGACCCAGTCGCCGGGCACAAAGCCGTCGGCACGCGACTCGACGACGACGCCGACGGTTGCGATGCCGTCCATCGCCCTGCGGACAGGGAAGGCGGCGAAGTACCCGGCCGGCGCGCGCTCGCGCAGCCGCAGGCGCAGCGCAGCGTCGATCGACGTCCATTCGTTACGGACGAGCACTTCACCGTCGCGCGGCGTGCGCACCTCGGCCTCGACGACCGCGAAGTCTGCGTCGCGGAGCTCGCCGCGCGGGTACGCGACGACGTGCACCTCGCGACCGACGGTCACACGCGCTCGATCAGCGTGGCGGTGCCGAGCCCGCCGCCGCAGCACATGGTGACGAGCCCGCGTTCGCTGTCGCAGCGCTCGAGCTCGTGCAGCAGCGTCGTGATCAGCCGTCCACCGGTGGAACCGAGCGGGTGACCGATGGCAATCGCACCTCCGTTCACGTTCACCTTGTCGACGTCCGGCTCGAGCTCCCGCTCCCAGGCCGCGATAACCGAGGCGAACGCCTCGTTCACCTCCACGAGATCGACGTCGTCGAGCGTCATGCCGTTGCGCTCGAGGATCTTGCGCGTCGCCGGGATCGGCCCCGTCAACATGAGCACGGGATCGACGCCGACGGTCGTCTGGTCGACGATCCGGGCCCGCGGCTTGACGCCGAGCTCGTCGGCCTTCTCGCGCGACATCAGCAGCACCGCCGACGCGCCGTCCGACACCTGCGACGAGTTGCCGGCGGTCACGATGCCGTCCTCTTTGAACGCGGGCGTCAGCGCCGCAAGCCCGTCAAGCGTCGTATCGGGGCGGATTCCCTGGTCGGTGGTCAAGGTGGTCCCGTTCACGTGGTACGCGAGGATCTCGCGCTCAAAGCGGCCTTCCTCGGTCGCGCGCGCCGCGCGCTGCTGCGAGCGGAGCGCGATCGCGTCGCACTCCTCGCGCGTGATTCCCCACCGCTCCGCGATCAGCTCGGCGCTCAAGCCCTGGTTGACGACCGGGTGGCGGTCGCGGAGCTCCGGCGGGAACGGGGTGCCGAGCTCCTCGTGCAGCTTGACGTTGACGGATAGCGGAATGTGCCCCATGTGCTCGACGCCGCCTGCAAGCACGACGTCATGGACGCCGCTCGCGATCAGCGCCGCGCCGAAGTTGACGGCCTGCTGGGCAGAACCGCACTGACGGTCGACCGTCGTGGCCGGAGTCTCGATCGGCAAACCCGCCTGGAGCCACGCATTCCTGCCGACGTTGTACGACTGCTCGCCGTATTGCTGGACGCAGCCGCTGATCACGTCCTCGACGGCCGACGCGTCGATCCCTGCGCGCTCGATAGCCGCGGCCCACGTGCGGCCGAGCAGCTCGTTCGGGTGCACGTCGCGGTACCAGCCCTTTTCAGCGTGGCCCCGCCCGACCGGCGTGCGCACGGCCTCGACGATCACGACTTCGCGTCCGTTCACGTGCTCCTCCTCATGCGGTGACGAGACCGCCGTTGACGTTCACCGTCGCGCCGACGAAGAAGCCCGCGTCGTCCGACGCGAGAAACTCGACGGTTGCGGCGATCTCTTCCTTGCGGCCGAAGCGGCCGAGCGGTGTTCTCACGCGCTGCGCAGCGCGCAGTGCGTTTTCCTCGAGACCAGCGCCGGCGGACTCGAGAAATCCGGGCGCGACCGCGTTCACGCGGATCCCCTGCACCGCCAGCTCCTTGGCGACCGCGCGCGTGAAGCCGATGATGCCCGCCTTCGCAGCCGAATAGTGCGGATAGCCGACGCAGCCGTCCACGCCGCAAACCGACGCGATATTCACGATCGAACCGCCGCGCCCTACCATCGACCTGGCAGCGGCGCGCGTGCCGTAGAAGGTGCCATCGAGGTGGACGGCGAGCATCGTCCGCCACTCCTCGTCGGGCAGGCGGACGAGCGCGTCGAGCGGAGTCAGCACCTCGCCTTCCACAGCCTCGGCGAGCTGTCGCTCGGCGGTGGCTGCAATCCGTTGAGCTTGCGCCGCGGCCGCAATGCCCGCGTTGTTCACCCACACGTCGATCGGCCCGAGCTGGTCCTCGACCGCGGCGGCGGCCGCATCGACGGAAGCGCTCTCGCTGACGTCGCACCGGACGGCGACGCCGCCGGTGAGCTTCGCCGTCAGCTCGGCCGCGCCCACGTCCAACTCGAGTACCGCGACCCGGGCGCCGGCGTGGGCGAGCCGGAGGGCGATCGCCTCCCCGAGCCCGAGCCGCCGCCGGTGACGACTGCGACCTTGGCCCGGAGGGTCGGGGTGCGTTCAGTCGACATATACTGAATTTACTTCAGTTCATGAAGAGCCGTCAAGCGTGATCAGGGGACAACCACGGCGCGGCCGTCGACCTCGCCGTCGTGCAGCCGCCGGTAGCCGTCGATCGCATCCTCGAGGGCGAGCCGCTCGACCGGAATCCGAATCGTGCCGTCGCGCGCCAGCGCGACCACCTCATGCAATTCCGGCAGCGTTCCCCAGCTCGGACGGCGAAGCGACCACTCGAGGGGGACGCTGCCGAACGTCATCGGGAAGCTGCCGCCGCCGAGCCCCACGAGCGCGACGTGGCCGCCGATCTCGAGCGTCTGCGCCGCGAGCGCGAGCGTCTGGTCGTTGCCGACGAAGTCGAGGACGAGCATCGCACCGCCGCCGAGCGCCTCGCGCACGTCGCCGGCGGCGAGATCCTTGCGCATCGAGCGCGGCGTGCGCCCCGGCGCGCTCGGCCAGCGCGCGAGACGACGCGCGCAGGTCGACCGCAACGACGCGCGCGGGCGACAGAGCCCGCAGAAGCTGCACCGCGATCGACCCCAGCCCACCGACGCCGATCACGACTGCCGACGACCCGGGGACGAGCCGCGGCAGCTCCGGCTTCAGCGCGTGATACGGGGTGAGCGCCGCGTCGGTCAACGGCGCGGCCTCGACAGGATCGAGGTCGCCGATCGGGACGAGCAGCCGCGTGGATGGGACGAGGACGTAATCGGCGAGGCCCCCGTCGTAGCCGAGCCCGCAGCCGGCGCCCGGTAGCCCGAAGCGGTTCGGGCAGAGGTTGTCCGCCCCGCGTACGCACTGCACGCACACGCCGCATCCCCACGGGCCGTAGACGAGGACGCGGTCGCCGACCGCGAAGCCGGTCGCCCCGGCCCCGAGTGCGGCGACCGTGCCGGCGGTCTCGTGGCCGAGCGTGAACGGCAGCCGCCAGGGCAGCGTCCCCTCCGGCCACTCCATGAGGTGCAGGTCGGAGTGGCACAGGCCCGCACCGGTGACCTCCACGAGCACCTCGGCCGGCCCGGGCTCGGGCACGGCGACGTCGCGCACCTCCGGCTCCGCCTGCCAGCGGACAAGCTGGACCGCGCGCATCAGGCCTCGACGGTCTCGAGCAATTCGGCGAACTTGCGGCGTGCTGCGTCGCGACGCTTCGGCACATACTCGGTGGGAAAGCCGTCCTCGGGCGCCTCGTAGCCGCGCAGGATCTGCCGCGCGACGGACTCGCGATGCACTTCGTCCGCGCCGTCGACGAAGCGCGCATGGCGGGCGTATCGATAGAGCATCTCGAGCGGCATGTCCGTCGAGTAGCCGAGACCGCCGTGAACCTGCAACGCGCGGTCGACGACATCGTGCAACACCCTCGCGCCGAAGAACTTGATCAAAGAGACGTCGCCGCGCGCCGCGCTCGATCCGTACTGATCGATCTTCCACGCCGCGTGCAAGGTCATGAGCCGGGCAGCCTGCATCTCCGCCGCCGAATCGGCGATCCAGTTCTGCACCGTCTGCTTGTCGCGCAAGAGCCCGCCGCGCACCTCGCGGTAGAGCGAGCGCTCGCAGAGCATGTCGAACGCGCGCCGGGCAACGCCGAGCCAGCGCATGCAGTGGTGGATGCGACCCGGTACGAGCCGGTGCTGCGCGATCAGAAAGCCGTCGCCCTCCTCGCCGAGCAGCGCTTCCGGCGGCAGCGGGACGTCCTCGTAGTAGATCTCGGTGTGGCCACCGAGCATTCCCCAGTGCTCGGCTGGCTGCTCCATGTTCGGGACGTCGCGCACCATCCTGACTCCCTGCGCGCCGGCCGGGACGAGGAACATCGACGCACGCCTGTGCGGCTCGGCGTCCGGATCCGTCACGGCCATGACGACCAGCAGGTCCGCGATCGAGCCGTTGGAGGTGAACCACTTGTGCCCCGTGAGCACGTAGCTCCCGTCGGCCTGCCGGACCGCTCGGGTGCGGAGGCGCGTGGGGTCGGAGCCCGCCACCTCGGGCTCGGTCATCGAGAACGCAGACTTCAGCTCACCTGCGAGCAGTGGGTGGAGCCAGCGCCGCTTCTGCTCCTCGGTGCCGGCAAGCGCGATGATCTCGCTGTTGCCGGAGTCCGGCGCCTGGCAGCCGAAGGCGTTCGGCGCGAAGATCGAGGTGCCGAGGATCTCGTTCATGAGGCCGAGCTTCACCTGGCCGAAGCCCTGCCCGCCGAGCTCCGGCGGGAGGTGCGCCGCCCAGAGCCCGCGCTCGCGCACCTGCTGCTGGAGGGGTGCGTAGATCCGCTCGAGCTCGGCCTGCCCGATCGCGTGCTGGATCGTCTCGATCGGCCAGATCTCCTCGCGAACGAACCCCCGCATCCACTCGAGCTGCTCCTCGAACTCGGGCTCGGTCGAAAAGTCCCATGCCACGGCTGTATGCTCCTTCCAACTTGAGTTCAGTTCATCTTCACCGTTCGGCAGCCGTCCCGTCAAGCGGCGTCGTGCTCTTCACGCACCCCGGCTGACCGCTCTGCGGCCTGACCAAGGAGTTCCTTGGTGCGAACGGCGTGGAGTTCGAGCCGGTGGCGATCGACGAGCAGCGCGAGCGCTGGCTCGCGGCGGGCGCGCCGCCGGTGCCGACGCTCGTGCGCGACGGCGTCGCGCATGCCTTGCAGCACCCGGCGCACGCGGCAGTGCTGCTCGGCCTCGAGCCGGCGCCGGCAGCTCCGCGACGCGTGGCCGGTCGCGTCGGAGGTCGACGCAATCGTCGACGCGTGGCTCGAGCTCGCCGAGGCGACGCCGTGGCCGGTGCTCACGGCGCCCGGCGTCGTGCTCGACCGCACGCCGCTCGCGCTGACCGTCGACGCGCTCGTCGGCATCGCCGCGCTGACCGCCGCGCTCTGGACCGGCTGGTTCCACTGGCCCGGGAACCCGGAGTCGGGCGCGACGGGCGATGCGGAGATCGGACCGTACGAGGCTTCCGTCGTCGAGTGCATCCGCAGCCGTGACGACCTGCTCGGTTTTGCGCTACGCGTCGCGCGCGGTTGGCGTGCCGGGCTCGCCGAGCACGGGCAGACGCTGCGCGACGATCCGGCGCAGACGATGCGGACGCCGCGGGGGGAGCTGGCCCTGGTCGAGCTGCTCGAGGCCCAGCGCCTGCACTGCGCGGGCCACTACCGCCAGGCGACGGCGACTCCGCGGCGTCGGTGCGAACGCTCGACCTCGAGACGCTGCCCGGGCTCGTGCTCGCAGAGTCGCTCGTCTAGCGGGAGAGCACGGCGCACGCGCTGACGCCCGGCGCACCGTAGACGTGGGTGAACCCGACCTTCGGCTCGCTCGGCACCTGCCGCTCCCCCGCCTCGCCGCGCAGCTGCGCGACGATCTCGTAGACCTGACGGAGCCCCGACGCGCCGACGGGCTCGCCGTTCGCGAGGCAGCCGCCGTCGGTGTTGACCGGCAGCCGCCCGTCGATGCGGGTCGCGCCGGTCGCGTACAGCTCGGCCTGCTCCCCGTGCTCGCACAGACCGCACTCGGCGAGGTGGATCAGCTCGGCGCCGGACTCGGTGTCCTGCACCTGGGCGATGTCGACGTCCTCCGGGCGCGACGCCCGCGGCCTCGAACGCCTGCACGTGCGGCGTCGACCGACGGCGACGGCGCGATCTCGAGCGGGAGCGCCGGGCTGAACACCTCGAACGTGCCCGCGCGTCGCGTGCGGAATGCGACCGATCGCAGCCAGACCGGTCGCGCGTCCGCGCAGCCGGTCGAGGTACTCGCGCCGGCAGACGACGAGCGCAACCGCGCCCTCGCCCGGGCGAGCACAGCATGTATTGCGTCAGCGGGTGTGCCAGCATCGGCGACGACTCGATCTGCTCTGCGGACAGCGGCGTGCGCCGCCACGCGTGCGGCGTGCGCGCTCCGTTCGCGAACGCCTTCTCTGCGACTTGCGCGAGCGTCCGCGCCGGGATCGCGTGATCGTGCATGTATCGCTGAAGCTTCGTGCCGAAGAACTGCGTCGTCACCATCAGGCCGTCCTCGCCGTACCACTGCGGGCAGCGACCAGTCCGCCGGGTCGTTCTGGAAGGCGCCGCGCGGATGCTTGTCGAAGCCGACGACGAGGCCGATGTCGTACTCGCCGGAGCGGATCGCCGTCACCGCGGAGACGAGCGACGAGCCGCCGGTCGCGCATCCGTTCTTCACGTTGACGAACGGGAGCCCGGTCGGCCCGAGCTCGGAGACCATCGTGTCGGCGTTGCCGCCATCCTCGCTGCCGCCGTAGGCGAACTGGACGTCGGCCCATGCGAGCCCGGCGTCCGCGAGCGCCGCGCGCACGGCGTAAGCGCCCATCGCCAGCGCGCTCGACGCCCTCGTGGCGCCCGAACGGATGGATGCCGACGCCGACGACGGCGACGTCGGTCATCGCTCGACCGGAGCGAACGCGTACGTCGTTCGGCCAGCGCGCGTGACCGCGACGACCTCCATCGCCATTCCGATCCGCAGCCCCTCGACGGCTGGTGAGCCGCCCCTCGACACGAAGCAGTCCGGGAAGTTCGAGGTACCCGACGCCATACGGCTCGAACTCGCCGTCGGCGACGTACGGCGGCTTCGGCTCGAAACCCTGCGTCGTCCAGGTCCACAAGACCCCGCGCGACGGCAACAGGTCGCGCTCGGTGTCGCCGCCGCACGAAGGGCAGCGCGCGCGGAGCGGGAAGGTCAGCGCTGCACACGTGCGGCACCGCCCGGCAACGAGGCGCGCCGAGCCGTCGACGATCTCGACCGGACAGTCGTCGATGGCGACGGTCAGCGGACTGCTTCCCGCTTCGGCGCCTTCGTGCGATCCCACGTCGCGGGCGTGATGCCGTCCTCGCGCAGCTCCGCCTTCTTGAGCTTGTGCGACTCCGTCCGCGGCAGCTCTGGCAAATACTCGACGAAGCGCGGCAGCCAGTACGCGGGCATGCGCGACTCGAGGTACTCGAGCAGCTCTGCTGGATCGAGTTCGCGCACCGTCCTCGAGCACGACGCACGACCTTGACCTCCTCGTCGCCGGCGTCCTCGTGCGATGTCCGGATTCTTGACGGCGATCGCAGCCACGTCCTTGACGAGCGGGATGCGTCAGCACCTCGGTCTCGACCTCGAACGACGAGATGTTCTCGCCGCGCCGGCGGATCACGTCCTTGATCCGGTCGAGGAAGTAGAAGTTGCCGTCCTCGTCCTGCGTGAACTGGTCGCCGGTGTGGAACCAGCCGTTGCGCCATGCCTCGGCGGTCGCCTCGGGCATGTTCTTGTAGCCGGAGTTGATCGTCCACGGCAGCGTGTGCCGCGCGACGAGCTCGCCGGGCGTGTTCGGCGGCACCGGGATGTCGTTCTCGTCGACGAGCCGCAGCTCGTAGTGCACCGGGTCGGCCGCGCGCGCCGCAGCTCTCGCCGTCGTCCGGGTCGAGATCCGAGACGATCGGCACCGGCACCTCGGTCATGCCGTACGCGGTGTAGATCCTGACGCCGTAACGGCGCGGCGAACTCCTTGTGCCGCGAAAGCGGCCCCATGTACACGGTGCGCAGCGGGTTGTCGGCGTCGTCCGGCTTCTCGGGCTGGTCGAGCATGAACGTGACCATGCCGTGGATCACGATCGTGATCGTCGCCTCGAAGCGCCGGACGTCGTCCCAGAAGCGGCTCGCGCTGAAGCCCTTGTTGAGCGCCATCGAGCCGCCGGCGCGCAGCATCGAGTAGGTGATGCCGGTGCCGGCAGTGTGGAACATCGGCAGCGAGCTCAGGTAGCGGTCGTCCTCGTCGACGTACGGAAGGATGAAGCAGTTCGCGTAGTTCCAGAACGCGGCATGCGCCGCGCGGACGCCCTTCGACGGGCCGGTCGTACCCGAGGTGTAGATCAGGCTCAGGTCGTCCCACGGCTCGACCGGCCGCGGCAGAGCCGGGCGCGTCGTCGGCGACGCCGTCGAGGAGCTCCTCCAGCGTGACCGTCTGCCACGGCAAGCCCAACCGGCGGCTCGCCCGCCGACGACCACGACCTGTCTCGAGGCTGCGGGCGATCGAGGCCCGGCGAGCCGGTCGACGAGCTGGTGGTGCGCGACGAGCACCTTCGACTCGGCGAGATTCAGCGTGTGCTCGAGGTAGCTGCCTCGCGCGGCGAGATTGAGCGGCGCGTAGACGGCGCCGGCCGCGTTCGCGCCGAACCACGTCGCGGAGCACGTCCGGGCCCGGTCGGCATGCCACGACGGAGATGTAGTCGCCCATCTCGACGCCGAGCTGCTGAAGGCCGTTGCCGGTGCGCCACGCCTCGCGGACGGCGTCGGCCCGTACGTCCAGTGCTCGTCCTCGAAGAGGACGAAGGGCTTGTCCGGGTCGGCGGCGGCGCGCGCCGCGAGCAGATCGGGTACGACGCACTCCTCGCGCGTCGGGAACTGCAGGTCCTCAGGCATCATCGCCTCGCAGATTGCTTACTGAACTGAACTCGCATAAGCTAACGCCGATGCCCCGGCGCTGTCAACGGCCGTGACCGTCGTCGCAGATTGCCGTTGCCGGTCCCGTACCTCGGCTCGGTCAACCTCTGGCTGCTCGAAGGGCGAGCCGCTGACGCTCGTCGACACGGGCCCGTCGAACGCGCGCGCCGAAGCGGCGCTCGAGGAGGAGCTCGCGCGCACGGGCTACGCGGTCGAGGACATCGAGCTCGTCCTCCTCACGCACCACCATCTCGACCACTCGGGCCTCGCGGGAGCGATCAGGGAGCGCTCCGGCGCACGGGTCGCCGCGCATCGCACGGACGGCCGACTGGGGTCGCGACTACCACGCGCACGTTGCGGACGAACGGCGATTCACCGAAGCGGCTGCTCGCCGCACACGGCGTCCCGCAGGACGTCGTCGCCGCGACCATCCGTTCTTCGAGTACATCGTCGAGCGACAGCGCCGACTACCGCGACCGACATCGTGCTCGCCGACGGCGACACCATCGTCGCCGGCGGCAGGACGCTGCGCGTCGTCCACCGCCCCGGGCACAGCACGACCGACACGCTCTTCGTCGACGAAGACTCGCGACGAGGCCTTCGTCGGCGACCACCTGCTCGCCGAGATCACGACCGGCGCCGAGATCATGCCCACGGAGCTACCGGGTCGCGAGCGTCGCCGCGCGCTGCTCGAGTATCTCGGCAACCTGCGCAAGACCGAGGCGATGCGCCTCTCCACCTGCTACCCCGGCCACGGCCCGACGATCGACGACCACCGGGCGCTGATCGACGAGCGCGTCTCGACTTCCACTGCGGAGCGGCTCGAGCGCATCGCCGACCTCGTCGCGGACGGCTGCGCGACGGCATTCGAGATCGCGCCGCCGCCTGTGGTCGAACGACGTCGCGGAGACCCAGCCGGTGCTCGTCGTCGTGGGAGGTCCTCGGACACCTCGACATCCTCGTCAACCGCGGCACCGTCAGGGAGCACGTCGACGACGGCGGCTGCCACCGCTTCGCGCCGAAGGAGGCGATCAGCGTTGCAGCAGGACAGAACTGACATCGTCCGCGCGACCGCTCGAGCTGTTCGACCTGACAGGCCGGGTCGCGCTCGTCACCGGCGGTACGCGCGGGCTCGGACGCGCGATCGTCCGCGCGCTCGCGCAGGCGGGCGCGGACGTCGTCGTCTCAAGCCGGAAGCAGGACGCGTGCGACGAGGCCGCGGAGGAGGTCCGCCGGCTCGGCCGCCGCGCGCTCGGTCACGTCTGCCACGTCGGGCACTGGGACGAGATCGATCGGTCTCGTCGACGCTTCCTACGCGGAGTTCGGCCGCGTCGACGTCCTCGTCAACAACGCCGGCCTCGCGCCGACGTACCCGAACCCGCAGGCCGTGACCGAGGAGCTCTGGGACAAGACGCTCGCCGTCAACCTGAAGGGACCGTTCCGGCTGACGGCCCTCGTCGGCTCGCGCATGTGCGAAGGCGACGGCGGCTCGATCGTCAACATCAGCTCGATCGGCGGCGTCCGCCCGACGCACGACATCCTCCCCTATGCCGCCGCGAAGGCCGGCCTCAACGCGCTCACTGTCGGGTTCGCCGACGCGTTCGGGCCGAAGGTGCGCGTGAACGCGATCATGCCCGGCCCCTTCCGAACGGACATCTCGCGCAACTGGGACCACGCGGCGTTCGACGAGCGCGCCAAGACCTTCCCGCTGCGCAGAGCGGGCGAGCCGGACGAGGTCGCCTGCGCCGTCCTCTACTTCGCGAGCGACGCGTCGAGCTTCACGACCGGCTCGGTGCTCGCGGTCGACGGCGGCGCGCAGTGGAGCCTCGCCGGTGGCGGGGACGCGGGCGGCTACACGAGCATGTACGACGGCAAGCGAGACTGGACCTGAGCGCACCCGGCCGCTTCTCGGCGCCGGCGTTCAACTGGCTTCGCTTTCCGCACGGCGAGCGAGCACGGGACAGAGCCGACGCCGGAGTGGCCGCTCGAGACGGTTCTCGACGCCGTCGCCGCGGCCGGGTTTGGCGCGGTCGGCCTCGACCACTACACCCTCGCCGCGCACGCCGGCACCGCCGAAGACGTTGCCGCGCTGCTGACGGCAGCGCGGTCTCCGTTGCAGCGACGTCGGGATCGTCGCGGTCGGCGATCTGGACCGGGCCGCGCTCGAGCCGCTGGCGCACGTCGCGCCGCGTCCTCGGCGCGCCGCTCTGCATCGCCGCGCTCTTCCGCGACGTGCCGCACGAGGACGCCGTCCGCGACCTCGCGCGACCGCGGCGGAAGTCCTCGCTCCGACTGGCATGTCCGGCTCGCGTTCGAGTTCACGGCCTACGGCCACCGGCGCACGCTCGCGGCCGCAGCGGTCGCGTCTGCGAGGAGGTCGGGTGGGATCGCGTGCGGCCTGCTCGTCGACACCTGGCACGTCTTCCGCGGCGGCGAGTCGCTCGTCGTCCCTCGGCGGCGCTCGCTGACGGCCGAATCGCGCTCGTCCACGTCGAACGACGGGACTGCCGTTCCCGACCCGGACCCCGTGTTCGAGGGACGCTTCCGCCGCCTGCTCCCGGGTACCGGATCGTTCGACCTGACGGCGTTCGCCGCCGCGCTCGCCGCCGTCGGCTACGACGGCCCGGTGTCAGCCCGAGGTGCTCTCGGCGGAGCTGCGACGACTCAAGCCGCTCGACGGCGCGCGCGCCTGCTGCTCGGAGTCGCTTGCGCTCGGCTGCGGCTCAGGTGCCGGTCCAGACCGGGTCGCGCTTGTCGAGGAACGCCGCGACGCCCTCGGCCGCGTCGTTCGAGTTGAGCGTTACCCCGACGGCGAGCCGCTCGAGAACCATCAGCGTCTGCGTGTCGGCGTCGAGGCTCCGGTTGAGGCACATCTTCGTGATCGCCCATCTGGAACGGGCTCTTGTCGGCGAGCTGGGCGACGAAACGGTCGACGACGTCGTCGAGCTCCTCGGCCGGGCAGACCTCGTTCACGAGCCCCCACTCGTATGCCTCGCGGCCGCTCAGCAGCTTGCCCGTCAGCATCAGCTCCTTCGCCTTGCGCTCGCCGAGCATGCGCGGCAGCCGATAGATCGGGCCGGCGCCGCCGAACAGGCGCGCGGCGCATGTGGAAGTCGCCGATCTTCGCATCCTCCGCGGCGATCGAGAAGTCGCAGTTGATCATGATCTCGAAGCCGCCGGCGGTCGTGTATCCCTCGTGGACGCTCACCGACGGCTTCGGACGAGCGGAAGATCGCGTCGCAGATCCGGGCCGACCGCTCGGCGACCTCGAAGGCGGTCGATGTGCCGATGAAGTCGCCCTGCAGCTCGTCGAGGTCGAAGCCGGAGCAGAACGTGCCCTCGCGGCCGCGGATCACGATCACGCGCACGTTCGGATCCGTCCTCGGCGCGGATCGCGCGCCTCGTCGAGCTCCTGGAGGAGCTGCTGGCTGACGGAGTTCCGCTTGTGCGGCCGGTTCAGCCAGATGCGCGCGACGTGACCGTCGACCTCGTACTGGATCGGCTCGACTTCGACGGCAACCGGCATCGGCATCCTTCCTCATGAGTTGAACTGAAGTTGGGTGTTTATAGCATCGGTGACGGACGACATGTCCAGATACGTTCAGTCGAGTTGACGATTCATACTGAACTGTGTTCACTTCAGCTTGATGGCCGACGCGACGCTCATCGACCGCATCGCGATCGTGACCGGCGCCTCGAGCGGGCTCGGCGCGCGGTTCGCCGCCGTCCTCGCCGACGCCGGTGCCAACGTCGTCGCCGCGGCGCGTCGCACGGGGCGCCTCGAGGCGCTCGCTGAGACGCATACGCGGATCCACCCGGTCTCGCTGCGACGTCACCGACGACGACGACCGCGAGCGCCTCGTCGGCGACGACCGCTCGAGCGCTTCGGACGTATCGATGTCTGCGTCAACAACGCCGGCGTGGCGCTCGGGCGGCCCCGAAGCGCAGGCCACGGCTCGACGCTTCCGCAACGTGCTGCGGCTGAACCTCGAGGCGGTGTTCGCGCTGTCGCAGGCGGTCGCGCAGCCGATGCGGGACCAGGGATCCGGATCGATGATCAACATCAGCTCGATGTTCGGCCTCGTCGCGTCGGCGCCGGTACCCGACGCCGGCTATGTCGCGTCGAAGAGCGCGGTGAACGGGCTGACGCGGGAGCTCGCCTCGCAGTGGGCACGCGACGGCATTCGCGTGAACGCGATCGCGCCCGGATTCTTCGCAAGCGAGATGACGGCCGAGCTCGTTCGAGGACGAACGCTCGCAGCGCTGGTTCGAGCGCGTGCTGCCCGATGGGACGGCCGGGGCGGCCCGAGGAGCTCGACGGGATCCTGCTCTTCCTCGCGTCGGACGCGTCGACGCTACTGCACCGGGCAGGTCTTCGCGATCGACGGCGGATGGACGATCCGATGACCGCGGCGCCCGGCGTCGACCTGCCTCGCGTTGTCCGCGCTGGCTCGCAGAGCACGTCCCTGACGTGTCCGCGCCGCTCACGTTCACGCGGATCGGCGAGGGCCAGTCGAACCTCACCTTCCGCGTCGACGACAGTGGTGGCCGGCAGCTCGTGCTCCGCCGACCGCCGCTCGGCGAGATCCTCGCGTCCGCGCACGACGTCGTCCGCGAGCACCGCATCCTGACCGCCCTGCACCCGGCAGGCTTTCCGGTCCCGCGGACGCTCGCCCTCTGCGAGGACGCCGACGTGACGGGAGCACCGTTCTACGTGATGGAGCACGTCGAAGGGCTCGTGCTGAGCCGCGTCGACCGCCGGCGAGCAGATCGAGCCCGACGTACGCGCGCGTTTGGCGCGCGGGATCGCGGCGACCCTTGCACAGCTGCACGCCGTCGACCTCGACGCGCGTCGGCCTGGGCGACTTCCGCCGGCCCGAGAGCCTGATCAGCCGCCAGCTCCGGCGCTGGCAGCGGCAGTGGGAGGCGTCGAAGACCCGCGAACTCGCGGACATCGACGAGGTCGCAGCGTGGCTCGAGGCGCGCATGCCGGAGGAGCGCGAAGTCGTGCTGCTCCACGGCGACTACCACCTCGGCAACTTCGTCCTCGGCGAAGACGGAAGCATGCGCGCCGTGCTCGACTGGGAGCTGTGCACGGCCGGCGACCCGCTCGCCGACGTCGGCCAGATGGTCGCGTACTGGAACGAGTTGCGCGCCGCCGACGGGTTCTTCCGTCGAGCCCGTCGCGGCACTCGACGGCTTCCCGGACGCGGAGGCCCTGGCAGCCGCGTATGCGCAGGCGGCTCGCCGCGACGTCGACGACCTCGGCTACTGGGTCGCGTTCGCGTACTGGAAGATCGCGATCATCGTCGAGGGCGTCTACCGACGTTGGCTGAACGACCCGCAGAACGGATCGGACGCCGGGGCTCTGGCGCCGGCCGTCGTCCGCCTCGCGGCGCTCGCCCGCGAAGCGGCGGGCGCCGGCGCGGTGGCCGGCCGGTGACACCTACGTCGGCCGAGCCGTGCACCATGACAGCAACCGACCGAAAGGGGTAGAGATGCGATCGAACTCGAACGCCGGCGACCGGAGGACGGCGCAGACCGCCGCGCCAGAAGCCGGGCGTCAAGAAGGAGCAGATCCTCGAGGTCGCGATCGACTACTTCGGGCGGGACGGCTACGAGGAGACGAAGTGGGCGGACGTCGCCGCGGCGGTCGACATCGGCTCGACCGCGCTCTACCACTACTTCGAGTCGAAGCAGCACTGCCTCTTCGAGATCATGGCGCAGACGCGTCCGCGACTACCGCGCGCGCTTCGACCGGATCGTCGCCGAGCACGACGACTGGAACGAGGCGCTGGTCGCGCTTCTCGTCGACTCGTTCGAGATCGACGAGCAGCAGGTGCTGCGCCAGCGCGTCATCGTCGCGGAGTTCGGCCGGATCGGGACGCCTCGATCGCTGCCCGCGCGAGGAGGCGGCGCGCGCCAACGCCCGCGCGCAGACGCGCGATCTCGAGTTCGCCTGGGGGACGTTCCTCGCCCGCGGGCATGCAGCAGGGGCTGATCCCGGAGAACGACCCGCAGCTGCTGACGCGCGCCGTCCTCGGCCTCTACAACAGCGTCTGGCACTGGTACCGCCCGGGCGGGACGCTCGATCTCGTCGAGGTCGGCCGGTTCTTCGTCGGCCGGCAGCTCGCGATCCTCGGCGCCCGCACCGATCTCGCCGACGCGACGTTCGCCAAGCTCGCCGCCGCGGCCGCGTGCCGACGGGATGACGCCTCCGACGCCTTGCGCTTCGCGGCCCGGATCGGGAACAATCGCACGTTCCGAACCTGAACTCAGTTCAAATCTCTCGCCGAGGTGGTGCCCAGGTGGCGAACGTAAGCATCCAGGGCCTGTCGAAGCGCTTCGGCGGCAAGACGCCGACGACCGCGATCGACGACCTCGACCTCGAGATCGAGGAGGGCGAGTTCCTCGTCCTCCTCGGGCCGAGCGGCTGCGGCAAGACGACGACGCTGCGCTGCATCGCAGGCCTCGAGACGGCCGACGCCGGGTCGATCGCGTTCGGCGACCGCGCCGTGTTCGACGCCGCCACGAGCGTCAACGTGCCGCCGAACAAGCGCAACATCGGGATGGTCTTCCAGTCCTACGCGCTCTGGCCGCACATGACCGTGCGGAAGAACATCGGCTACCCGCTGCGCACGCGCGGGATCAAGGGCGCGCAGGCGACGGAGTGGATCGAGGAGGTCGCGGCGCTCGTCGACACGAGCGCGCTCCTCGACCGCCATCCGGCGCAGCTCTCCGGCGGGCAGCAGCAGCGGATCGCGCTCGCCCGCGGGCTCGTCGCACGCCCGCAGCTCGTGCTCTTCGACGAGCCGCTCTCGAACCTCGATGCGCGGCTGCGCGACCAGGTGCGGACAGAGATCCACGAGCTGCACGCCCGGCTCGGGTTCACCGCGGTCTACGTCACGCACGACCAGGTCGAGGCGCTTGCGCTCGGCGACCGGCTCGCGATCATGCGAGCCGGCGCGCTCGAGCAGCTCGCGACGCCGGACGCGATCTTCGAGGAGCCGGCGACGGAGTACGTCGCGGCGTTCATCGGGATGGCCAACCGGCTCGTATTCGAGCGGAACGACGGCGCGTGGTGGGTCGAGGGCGAACGGGTCGGCGGCGACCTCGACGCCTTTGCCACCTCCGGCCGCATCGTCGCGCGTACGCGTCCGGAGGACATCGACCTCGTGCCGTCCGCGGCCGATCTCGCCGCTGCCGGAGCCGTGTCGTTCGCCGCGACGGTGACCGACATCGCCTTCGGCGGACGCCACCTCGACGTCGCCGTCACGGTCGGCTCGACGCGCCTCCTCAGGCGCGTGGCCGCCGGCCAGCGCGGATGCTGGCCGAGGACGCTCGAACGCGGCCAGCAGCGTCGTCGCGATTCTGAACCCGCGCGACCTCGCGTTCTACGACGAGGGCGAGCAGCTCGTCTCGGGCGTCGGGCCGTGCGATGGCGATCGGCGCCTGATGGCGACCGACGCGGCCCCCAGGCCACTCGCCGCGCCGAGGCTTCGGCTCGACCGCCTGGCGACGCGGGTCGGGCTGTTGGTGTTCATCGCGGGAATCGGCTATCTGACGATCGTCCCGCTCGTCCGCCTCCAGTACCTCGCGTTGAGGCACGGCGCGCAGCCGTACCACGACGCCTACACCCGCGAAGGCTGGGGGCAGACCGTCCGCTGGACGATCGAGCTCGGCCTGGGCTCGCTCGCGATCGCGCTCGTCCTGGGAACCAGCCTCGCGTGGGCCGCGAACTCGCTGCCGCCGCGGCTCAGCGTCCTCAAGATCGTCCCGATCCTCCCGATCGTGATCCCGGCGGTTTCGAGCGTCCTCGGCTGGGCGTTCCTGCTCTCGCCCCATCCGGGCTACCTCAACCAGCTGCTGCGGCTGCTGCCGTGGTGGCACCACCAGTTCGAGGGGCCGTTCGACATCTACTCGGTGACCTGGATCGTGATCATCACCGGGCTCTCGCTCGCGTCGTTCATCTACCTGTTCGTCAGCTCCGGCTTCGAGAACATCAACGGCGAGTTGATCGAGGCGGCGCAAGTCGGCGGCTCGTCGCGGGCCGGCGTCTTCTTCCGCGTCATCGCTGCCGCTGCTCCGCCCTTCGCTCGTCTACGGCGGCGGCGTCGCGCTGCTGCTCGGGCTCGGGCAGTTCACCGCGCCGCTCCTGCTCGGCCGTACCAGGAACATCTCCGTCCTCACGACCGACATGTTCCAGCGCGACGCAGCAGATCCCGCCGGACTACGGACTCGCCGCAGCGATCGGCTCGCCGCTGCTCCTCTTCGGCGTCTTCGTCCTGTTCGCGAACAAGCTGCTGCTCGGCGACCTCACCCGCTTCGTCACGCACGGCGGCAAGGGCGGCTTCCGCCAGAGCGCGCCCGGATCGAGGCTCGCTGCCGTGTGGATCGTCCTCTACGGGCTTCTCGCGAGCGTGCTCCCGCTCCTCGCGCTGATCTTCGTCTCGCTGTCACGCTTCTGGAGCGGTGACGTCAACTTCAGCCGCTTGACGTTCGGGACGTGGCGGACAGTCCTGAATGCGTCCGGCGTCGGGTCGGCGATCTGGAACAGCGTCTGGCTCTCCCTCGTCGCCGTGCGCGATCACGCTCCCGGTCGGCTACATCGCAGCGTCGCTCCTGCGACGCCGGCACGAGCACCGGGTCACGGCGCCGCTTGCTCGACTTCATCGTCGCGATGCCGCTCAGCATCCCCGCCGTAATCTTCGGCGTCGGCTTCCTGATGACGTACACGACGAAGCCGCTCGTCCTCTACGGCACGCCGTGGGTCCTGATCCTCGTCTACGTCACGCTGATGATCCCGTTCGCGACGCGGATGCTGCTCGGTGCGATGGCCGCGCTCGGCGACTTCGTACACCGAGGCGGCGCGTGCGTCGGGTGCAGGCGCGTTGCGGACGAACCTCCAGATCGTCGTGCCGCTGCTGCGACCGCGCGTTCGGCGGTGCGGCCGCGCTGATGTTCGTCCTGCTCACGCACGAGTTCGCAGCGTCGCTCCTCGTCCGCGCACCGACGATCAACGTGATGGGCACGATCCTCTACGACTACTACGAGAACGGCATCTACCCGCTCGTCGCGTGCATCTCGCTGATCATGGTCGGCGTCACGACCTGCGGCGTCCTCGCGGCGGTCGTCCTCGGCGGCGGATCCGACGCCTTCAAGCGTCTATGAAGCTCGCGCTCGAGCCGGCGGAGCGGCAGCTCCAGGAAGACGTGCGCGCGTTTCTCGCCGAGCACGCGCCGGACACGTCGGATGTCCCGCACGCCCTCGACGAGCGAATGGCGTTCCTCCGCCGCTGGCAGGCGCGTTGCTACGAGGCCGGTTACGTCGGCCGCGCGTGGCCGGCCGAGTTCGGCGGCGGCGGCCGCCCGACGGCGGAGCAGATCATCGTCGACCAGGAGTTGGCCGCGGCAGGCGCGCCCGAGCTCCCGTCCGTCGTCGGTCTGGACGTACTCGGCCCGGCGATTCTCGCGTTCGGGACCGACGAGCAGCGTGCGCGCTTCGTGCGGCCGATCCTCTCGGCAGAGGAGCTGTGGGCGCAGGGGTTCTCGGAGCCCGAGGCGGGCTCCGATCTCGCGTCGCTCCGCACGACGGCCGTCGAGACGCGACGGCTCCTGGGTGCTGAACGGCCAGAAGACGTGGATCTCCTGGGGCCAGTTCGCGCGTTGGTGCGGTGTGCTCGCGCGCACGGATCCCGAGTTGCCGAAGCACAAGGGCATCTCGCTGTTCATCGTCGACATGGATACGCCGGGACTCGACGTCCGACCGATGGAGCAGATCACCGGACACGCCGAGTTCTGCGAGCTCTTCCTCGACGACGTCGTCGTGCCGAAGGAGAACATGCTCGGCGGCCGCGGCGACGGCTGGAAGATCGCGATGCACGTCGTCGCGCACGAGCGTGGGACCGCCGCGCTCCCGCGGCAGGTGATGCTGCGGACGCTGGCTCGACCGGCTCGTCGACGACGCCGACGCGGCCGGCGTGCTGGTGGACGCGCGTGCAAGGGAAGACCTTGCGCGGACGCTCATCGAGATCGAGGTGCTGCGACACCACGCCTCGCGCACCATGTCGGCGTTCCTCAACGGCGGCGCCGTCGGCCCAGAGAGCTCGAGCGTCAAGCTGCTGATGGCGAAGGCCGAGCAGACGCTGTGCGCGACGGCCCTCGACCTGCTCGGCGACGCCGGCGCCGGCCCCTTCTGGCACGAGCGGTATCTGTACTCGCGCGCCGCGAGCGTCTACGGGGGCACAGGCCAGATCCAGCGCGACATCATCGCCAACCGCATCCTCCAACTTCCCTCCGACTGACATCGACCTCCAGCTGACCGACGAGCAACGCTGGCTGGCCGAGACGGTCGACGAGCTTGTAGCGCGCACCGAGGAGGCCGAGCTCTGGTCGAGCCTCGTCGAGTTCGGGGCCCTGGAGAGCGGCGCCGAGGGTCTCGGCGCGGTCGAGCTCGCGCTCGTCGCGCGCGGGCTCGGAGCCGCGCTCGCCGCCGTCCCGTTCGCAGACACCGCGGCGGTCCAGTTCGCCGTCGACCTCGGCGGCGCCCGGGTCGCGCCGTGTCTCTCCGAGCCCGGCCGCGGGTTCGCGCCGGTCAGACCGGAGACGACACTCGCACATGGGCGCGTGACCGGCGAGAAGGACGCAGTCGCCTATGCGAGCGCCGTCGAGCTGTTCGTCGTGCCCGCTGCGGCGAAAGGCTCCGTTGCGCTCGCGGTCGTGCGCGCAGCGGAGGCGTCGATCGAGGCGCTGCCCACGCTCGACGAGCGTCTCGCACCCGGCCGCGTCCGGTTCGACGAGGCTGCGATCGAGGACGTCGCCGGAGATGCGAGAGACGATCGAGCGGATCGCCGCCGTCGGCGGCGTGCTCGCGTCAGCCGAGGCGGTCGGCGCGGCCGCCTCGATCCTCGAGCTGGCGCGCGGGTACGCCGTCCAGCGGCGCCAGTTCGGCCGTCCGATCGGCAGCTTCCAGGCCGTCCGCCACATCCTCGCCGACATGCTCGTCCAGCTCGAGAGCTCGTGGTCGAGCATCCTCTACGCGGCAGCGTCGCTCGACGAGCAGACGCCCGACGCCATGCAGACAGCGGCGATCGCGAAGGCATATGCAGCGCGCGCCACGCAGGATGTCGCGCACGGAGCGCTTCAGGTCTTCGGCGGCATCGCCTTCACCGCGGAGCACCCGGCGCACCGCTACCTGCGGCGCATCGTCGTGCGCGGCGAGAGCTTCGGGAGCGCGCGAGATCACGAGCGCACGATCGCCCGCACGCTCACCGCTTCCTGAGCCCGATGAAGAGGGCGGGCGCGTTTCCGCGCCCGCCCATCGATGCGTTCGGGGTGTTGAGCTCGTCCCTAGTGCACGAAGAGCGAGACCCACTCGTCGTTGAACGCCTTCACCTTCGCCGGCGTGAAGTCATTCAGCTTGACGATGCGCGGCTTCGCGTAGTACGTCCCCTCGATCTTCGGGTAGACAGCGCCGAAGCCGTGGTCTGCATACTTGTTGCCTTCCGGAGAGATCAGGTAATCGGCGAGAAGCTGAGCAGCAGCGGGGTGCGGAGCCTGCTTCAGGATCAGGCCGTAGTACGGCGCGTTCCAGTTGTCGTTCAGCACCTTGTAGTCGATCGGGGCGCCCTGCCCCTTCAGGTCGACGGCCGTGCCGCTTGCGCATGGTGCCCCGGCGATCTCGCCTGACGCCACCGCCTGCGTCATCGGAAGCGTCGAGGTGTAGATCTTCGGGTTCTGCGCCGCGAGCTTCTGCAGGATGTTCTTGCCGTACTTGGCCTGGGCCCACAGGTACCAGTCCATGAACGACGTGGAGACGCGCGGGTCAGGCACTCCGAGCTTGCCCTTGAAGTCCGGGCTGGTGAACGTGTTGACACCGGCAACCCCACCCTTGTGGGCCTGCGTGTTCCACGTCTGGCCGAGGATCGCCGTGCCGACTATGAATGACTTGCTGAACATCCACGTCTTCCGGTCGAACTGCTTCGAGAAGAAGTGGGTCCGACGGGGTCGACGACCCACTTGTTCTGGATAGAGCCGACAACGAGCTTCCGCTGACTCGGCACCCAGAGATCGGCGATCGCGTTGTGCGTGCTCTCCTCGGCGCCGATCTGCGACTGGAGGACGGAATCGACGTTCCGGTTGACGGTGACGGTGATCCCGTACTTGGCCTTGAACGCATTCGCGAGGTCTTGCAGGCCGGCCGGGTTCTGGACCGAGTAGAGGACGACCTTGCCCTCGGCCTTCGCCTGGGCGACGAGCTTGTTCCACGCTGCTGCGGTCGCCGGCTTCGGCGTACCCGCAGCCGAGGCCGGCCGGGCCGCGGAGGCAGCGCTCGCGACCGCCGCGACGACGAAGAGCGAAACGGCGACGGGAAGCAGCCGGCGACACCGCTTGGATCTCGAGACTCCTACCACGACTTCATCCTCCTTCTTGCCGAGCATCGGCTGGTATCTAGACTGAGTTCAGGTGAGTAAGGTAACCCAACCTGCGACGAAGATCAAGTAAAAACATCGATTAAAGATCCCCTGGTTTCTCAGACCTGAATTCGAGTCGAGTTGCATTTCAACGGCCGGTCCGCGATCATGGGGTCGTGAGCGCCACGTACGACCTGCTCGTCCTTGGCGGTGGGATGGCGGGGTTGTCCGCTGCCGCCTGGGCGGTTGCGAACGGCGGCTCGGCCGTCGTCGTGGAGAAGGGGAACCTCGGCGGAAGCGCGATGCGCGCCGGGTTCATCTGGACTGCGCCGACGTACGAGACACTGCGCGAGGCGATCCCGGCGGGCGACCCCGAGCTCGCGCGCGCCCTGATCGACGGGTTCGAGCCTGCGATCGACTGGGTGCGCTCGACC
Source organism: uncultured Actinomycetes bacterium (assembly GCA_963794045.1). Classification (GTDB taxonomy): domain Bacteria; phylum Actinomycetota; class Thermoleophilia; order Gaiellales; family Gaiellaceae; genus Palsa-739. The sequence continues at coordinate 243,680 of CAWCCJ010000001.1, read as the reverse complement.
GGCGTGGAGGTGCAGGAGCCGGTGACAGTGCTCCGCTTCGGCCGCGGCCACCAGGTCATGCTGCCGACGTATCTGCACGCGTGCGAGGTCGCAATCCGCCAAGATCCGCGTTCGGAGCTCATCGTGGGCGGCGACCCGGAACGGCTGCTCGTGGAGGGGGACGCCGTCCGCGGCGCCGAGATCCTGATGCCGTCGGGCGAGACGCGCGAGATTCGGGCTGAGCACACGTTGCTCGCGACCGGCGGCTTCGGCGGCGACCCCGACCTGCGCGCCGAGCTGATCCATCCGCAGGCTCGCGACCTTCCGCTCCGGGCGAACCCCTTCAGCCGTGGCGACGGGCTCCGGCTCGCCCGTGGCGTCGGCGCGGAGTTCGGCCCCGAGAACGCCGGCTTCTACGGCCACCTCATGGCGACAGGTGTACAGCTGCGCGAGGAGGACGACTACGCGGCGCTCAGCCTCTTCCAGAGCGAGCACGCGGTGCTCTTCAACCTCAGCGCTGAGCGGTTCGTCGACGAGACGGTCGGCGACCACCTGACGACGCTCGCGCTGCTCGAGCAGCCCGAGGCGCGCGGCCTGCTCATCCACGATCAGCGGGCTCAGGACCTGCTCGAGACGCCGTACGTCGAGGGCGTGCTTCCTGCCGACTTTTTTGCCAATGTCTACAAGCGCGGCGCGCGCGCGGCGATCGCGCACGACGTCGACGAGCTCGCGTATCTCCCTGAAGAATGGGGCTACGACGGCGAGGCGATCAAACGGGCCCTGCTCGGGTTCAACCATGCGTGCACCGAGCGTACGCTCGATCCGCCGAGGAAGCACGATCCGGCGCCGATCGACCAGCCGCCGTTCTACGTCGTCGAAGCGGTGCCTGCAATCACGTTCACCTTCGGCGGACTGCGGATCGACACCTCGGCGCGCGTCCTCGACGAGGATCACCGACCAATCGACGGACTGCTCGCCGCAGGCGCCGACGCAGGAGGAGGCTACGTGCGCGCGTACGCGGGCGGCCTCGCATGGGCTCTCGTGTTCGGGTTGCGCGCCGCACAGACGGCCCTGCGGCCCCAGGAGGTCGCGAGATGACGCCGTCGGAGTCAGCCTTCCTCCCGCGGTACTTCGCGGCGCTCGACGAAGGCGAGGAGATCCTGCCGCTCTTCGCGCCGGAGTTCACGTTCGCGCTTCTGTGGTCGAGCGACGGCGAGCCGCGCGAGTTCACCGGCGGCTTCGATGCGTGGGCCGGCTACATGGCGCAGCGCGAGCCCGACGGGCAGCGGCACCACATCAGCCACCTGCTCCGCGAAGGTAACACCGAGGTCGCCACGGGCTGGACGACGCGCTTCGACGAGCCGCTGGGAACATTCACGTTCGCCGTCGAGCTCGACAGCGCTGGCCTCATACGCCGCATCTTCGCCGCACGCACCGACGCTTTCGCCGGCGTGCCCTTCTGATGCACGACCTCGCGGGCCGGGTCGCCGTCGTCACAGGCGCCGCCGGCGGCATCGGCCTCGAGCTCGCAAGGCAGCTCGCCGCGGCCGGTATGCGCGTCGTCATGTCCGACGTCGACCGCGAGCGGCTCGAGGCGGCTGCTGCAGGCGTCGACGGCGAAGTCGAGGCTATCGCCGCGAACGTGGCACGGCCTGCCGATGTCGACGCGCTGGCGGCGCGGGCGCGGGCCCGCTTCGGCGGCGTCAACGTCCTCTGCAACAACGCCGGCGTCACCCGGCCGGGGCCGGCGTGGGAGCTCGGCCTCGACGAGTGGCAGTGGCTGCTTTCGGTGAACGTTCTCGGGGTGGTCAACGGGATCCGCGCCTTCGTGCCGTCGATGCTCGAGCGCGGCGAGCCCGGTCACATCGTGAATACCGCGTCGATCGGCGGGCTGCTTCCCTACGCCGGCATCGCCGCGTACACCGCGACGAAGTACGCCGTCGTCGGGCTGTCGGAGAGCCTGCATCTCGACCTCCGCGCCGTCCGTGCCCCGATCGGCGTCTCCGTGCTCTGCCCCGGTCCGACCGAGACGGAGTTCCGTGCGCACAGCCGCGCGCTCCACCCCGACGGCCCGGCCGAGGGCGTCGCAGGCGAATACGACGGCGTCGTCCGGATTCCCGCCGCCGACGCGGCGGCGGTCGTCGTGGAGGCGATCCGATTCGACCGTTTCTGGGTGATCACGCATCCCGAGTACCGCAACGCGATCGAGCGCCGGACGCGCGGGATCGTCGACGACGGACGAGGTCGTCGCGGGCGACTTCCGCTAGACCGGCTCGGTCTCCGTCTCGGCCATCAGCGCGAAGTAGCGGGAGATCCGTCCGTCGCTCTCCACGGTCGCGCTGACGAGGAACGCGTGTGTCGCCGGAGCGCCCTCGATTCCGGCGACGCCCTCGATGAAGCAAAGACCGTCCGCGAGCGCGGACGCCACGACGACGTGACGGTGCTCCTGTTTCCCACGAGCGACGAAAAAGGCTTCGAGCTCTCTGCGACCGCGGACGTACTCGAGTTGCGACCCGCCGAGCGACGGACGCACGTAAACAGCGTCGTCGGTGAAGCATGCGATCGTGCGCTCGACGTCTCCTTCGTCGAGCGCGCTGTAATACGCGTCGAGCGGCGTGCTCACCGGCGCACCAGCGGCAGGACCTCGCGCCCGATCCGCTCGGCGTTGCGCTCGGCGAGGTCGACGCCCACGGCGCGCGTTCCGATGTAGATCCGCCGGATACCCAGGGCGGCAATCTCGCGCAGCCTCTCGGCGCAGAAGTCCGCAGGCCCTGCGATCGCGAACTGGTCGATCAGCTCGTCCGCACCTGCTTCGCGCGGATAGAAGTCAATCTCTCCCGGCGCGCCGCCCTCGACGCGCGCGACGCCGCCGCGCGGGTCCCGGTAGACGGTCTCCATCGTCTCGACCGCCGCACGGTAGCTCGCGTGGTCCGCCGCACCCACATCCGTGGACGCTTTCGCCTCGAATCCCGAGAAGCGCGCATGCGTGACGACGAGGCCGCGAATCGCCTCGCGCGCGCTGCCGTCCTCCGAGTCGGTCACCGCCACCTGGACGTAGCAGCCGAGCTCGAGCTCGTCGGCGTCGCGCCCGGCGGCGCGGCATGCCTCGCGCGCGAGCGCGATCGAGTTGCGAAGCCGGTCGAGCCCTGCGCCGACCGAGAAGCTGACGCCGTCGGCGGCGCGCGCCGCGAGGTCGAGCGTCTTCGGCCCTGTCGCTGCGACGTCGACCGGCGGTTTCCCGGCCGCGAGCGACGGATCGAGGTCGTCCTGCCGCGCGAGCGTCGACGCAACGCCGTCGATCTCGACGATGTCACGGCGCAGGTACCCCTGTAGCCGACGCAAGTACTCGTCGAAGCGCGTGACCGGCATCGGCTTCTGCTGCAGCACCTTGACAGCCCCGTCCCCGCGGCCGAGGCAGAAGCGGGCTCGCCCGCCGGAAATCGCCTGCACGGTCGACATGGCGCCGGCGGCGAGCAAGGGGTGCCGCAGCGGCACCGCGACGGAGGTGCCGACTTTCAACGTGGACGTGGCCGACGCGGCGATCCCGAGCGTGACGTACGGGTCGGGCAGGAGACCGTGCGCCTCGCCGACGGCGAGGCCGTCCCAGCCGGCCGCCTCGAACGCCCGCGCGAAATCGGCGACCTTCGTCACGGGAACCGGGGTGGCCCCCATCCGCCAGAACTCGACCGGGATGCTCACAGCGCCGTTGCTCCGCCGTCGGCAACGACGAGCGAGGCCGTCATGAAGCTCGCGTCGTCCGATAGCAGGAAGCACACCGTCGCGGCGATCTCGTCCGGCGCTGCGACCCGAGGCTGGATCGCGTGCGGCGCCGAGCCCGCCTCGTACACGCCGCTGAGGAGCGGTGTCTGAACGCTGCCGGGAGCGATCGTGTTGACGCGGACCCCGTACTCGTGCGCGTCGAGCGCGAGCTGCCGCGAGAAGGCAATGATGCCCCCCTTGGCGGCAGCGTAGGCGCCGAGGTGCGGTCGCGCGAGCAATGCGGACGCGGACGCCATGTTGACGATCGCCCCACCGCCAGACTCGCGCAACACCGGCAGCGCGGCCCGGCAGACGAGGAACGTGCCGGTGAGGTGCACGGCAAGCATGCGGTTCCATTCGTCGAGAGAAAGCTCCTCGATCGGGGTGAACCTGACAAAACCCGCGCTGTTGAACACGCAGTCGAGACGGCCGAGGGCGTCCCGTGCCGCGACGACAGCCGCGCTGACCGAAGCCTCGTCCGAGACGTCGCACGTGAGAGCGACGGCGGACGGAAGCGCCGCGGCGACCGAGCGTGCCGCTTCGCCGTCGAGGTCGGCGACGGCGACGGCGCCGCCCTCGGCAGCGAAGCGGCGCGCCGTCGCGGCACCGAGGCCCGAGCCGCCGCCGGTCACGAAGAGGGCCTTCCCGGTGAAGCGCGTCATTCTTACTTGATATCAATTCAGTTTCGTGTGTTCAACCTCCGCCCGGCGGTGTACGCTTGGGCGCCACCGGGGCGGGTAGAGAGGGTTGGCGATGCGGCGAGAGGTTGTCGAGGCGACGGTGGTCACGCACGGCCTCCGCCTCTTCGTCCGGCAGCGCGGAGATGGGCATCCGCTCCTGCTGATCAACGGGCTCGGCGCGCACTGCGACCTGTGGGGCGAGGCCGAACGGGTGCTGGGAAGGACCTCGCACACGATCGTGTTCGACTGCCCGGGCACGGGACGGTCGGACATGCCGCTGCTGCCGCTTTCGATCCCCACCCTCGCGCAGATGGTGTGTCGGATCCTCGACGCGCTCGGTCACGACCGCGCCGACGTGCTCGGCTACTCGTTCGGCGGTGCCGTCGCGCAGCAACTGGCGTGCGATGCGCCTGACCGGATCCGCCGGCTCGCGCTCGTCTCGACCTGGTGCGGATGGGGCGGCGACCCGGGCACGCCTGCCGCGATGCTACGCGCCATCCTCAAGCTGAACCGGATTGCGAGCCCGCTCGCCTACTCGTACCAGCTTTGTTCGCTCGGGGCATGGTCGAGCCTTCGGTGGCTCGAACGGATCGAAACGCCGACGCTGCTCCTCTCCGGCGCCGAGGACGACCTGGTCCCGCCTGCGAACGCCGTGCGGATCGCCCGCCTGCTGCCGAACAGCAGCCTCCACCTCGTACCGGGGGTCGGCCACCTGATCATGTTCGACACCGAGTCGGCCGGTGCGCAACTGCTCGCGGAGTTCTTCTCTGCGCCGTCGCTCGACCACTCCACTGCATGGAACACCGGCTTGATCGCGGCCGCCTGAACCGAGTGCTTGCCGCCATCAGAGGCGCCGGCCGTGCTCGACGTTTCGTCGCTGCGCGAGGTTGGCCGGACAACCGTGATCGTCGAGGCTGCGTCCGGCCGGCGCTACCGCATGTCCGTGGAGGGCATCGACGCGTGCCGTCGGGTCAGCCGGCCGACTGCCCGCCGTCGACGATGAGCGTTTGGCCCGTGATGAAGTCGGATGCCGGGCCGGCGAGGAACACGATCGTGCCCCTGAGGTCGTCAGGTGCACCGAACCGGCCGAGCGGGATCCGTTTCAGAAACTGATCGCCGGAGCGCTCGAGCAGCACACGACTCATGTCGGTCGGGAACCAGCCGGGGGCGATCGCGTTGACGGTGATGCCGTGGCGTGCCCACTTCACCGCGAGGTCGCGGGTCAACGCGACGACGCCCCCCTTGGACGCGGTGTACGCGACCGCATCCATCACCTCCGGTGGCGCGCCGCCGAACGCCGCGACGGACGCGACGTTGACGATCTTCCCGCTGCCCTGCTCGATCATCACCCGCCCGGCGAGCTGCGAGACGCGAAACAGGCCGGTCAGGTTGACGTCGACGACTTTCTGCCATCCGTCGATGGGGTATGCCTCGGCGGCAGCTCCCCACGAAGTGCCGGCGTTGTTGACGAGAACGTCGATGCGGCCGAGCTCGCTCCGCGCGCGGTCGACGACGGCAGCGACCTCGGGCTCGACGCGAACATCGCAGCGCATTCCGATAGCGCGTACGCCGTGTGACCGCGCGATGCTCTCAGCGGCCTGCTCGCAACGTTCGCCGTTGCGTCCGCAGAGCACCACATTCGCGCCCGCCTCAGCGAGCGCCTCGGCGAAAACGAGGCCGAGCCCGCCACCGCCGCCGGTGACGATTGCGCCGCGACCGGTCAGGTCGAAGAAGCGGCCGGCGGTCAATCGCCGCTCTCGTACTTGAAAGAAACGCCGAGCCGGACGCGGTACTCCGCGATCTTGCCGTCGGCAATCGTGACATCGAAACGGGTGGCTTCCGCAATCCGCAGGTCGCGGACCGTTTGCGCCGCCGTCTCGACGGCGTTCCGGGTCGCTTCCTCCCACGACTCGCTGCTCGTCCCGATGATCTCGGTGACGCGATAGACGCTGCTGCTCACGGCTCCTCCTCTGACGATGGTGTTGCGATTTTCTGTCACCCGGCAGCGCCATGCAAGCGTCAGCCGCGCAACTCGGTGGAGCGCTCAGCGCGGCCGTACGACCACGTCAGCCCCTTACGGCCATGCCATCGAGGGGTAGGAGTGGTATGCGAGGAGTTCGTTGAGGAGTTGAGCGCCTGGCGGGATCCACCAGTATCTCGACACCCAGGCCCTCGACGCTCGAAAAACGAAGAGCAGGAAAAGTTGCGGAGGAAGTTCTCGCGGGAGGCAGGCCTGGAACAGGCGATCGGCTGCGAGCTGCTACGGCGCTCGACCCGCCGCGTCGAGCTCACGCTCGCCGGCGAGGCGCTGCTTGAGCGGGCCGGCCGTTGCTCCGCGACGCTGACGACGCTGTCCTGGCCGTCCAGGCGCTCAGCGGCGCGATCGTGGCGCGCGTCGCTCAGCTGTGGCAGCCGGTCGGCGACCAGGGTGACCTCGAGCAGCAGCGCGAGGCTTACGAGAGCCTGTTCGCCCACTTCGACGTTCCGCCCGGGGTTCAGGTGCGCCCAGTCAACGCCGGGGGCGTGCCTGCGCTGGTGGTTGCCGAGGATCCGGCGGCTCCACCCGGCGTCCTTTATCTCCACGGCGGCGGCTTCATCATGGGGTCGGCCTTTGGCGTTCGCCCAGTGGCCGGAGCGCTCGCGTTGGCCGCCGGGCGGGGTGTGCTTATCGCGGACTACCGACTTGCTCCCGAGCACCCGTTTCCCGCTGCCCTCGACGACGCGCACGCCGCGTACGAGTGGATGGTCGCCCGCACCGGCGCACCATCACAGCTCGTCGTCGCCGGCGACTCCGCGGGCGCAGGCCTCGCGCTCGCGCTGCTCTTGCGCCTCCGCGAAACTGGGCTGGCGCTACCGGCGGGCGCGACGCTGTTCTGCCCCATCGCCGACCTCGAAGCCACGACGATCGTGGCGGGCAAAGACGATCTGACGTCGAGCGTCATCGGGCACTTCTGGCGCGGGTGCGTCGACGCGTACGTAGCCGGCCATCCACCCGACGACCCGCTGGTCAGTCCTGTGCGGGGAAGCCTCTCCGGGCTGCCGCCGCTGCTGATCCAGGTCGGGACGGGAGACATCCTGCGCGGTGAGTCGCAGAAGGTAGTCGACCGGGCCTGCGACGACGGTGTCGAGGCGCAGCTGGAGCTCTACCCCATCGACGCCCACGTCTTCCACCACTTCTGGTCCTTCCTGCCCGAAGCAACCGACGCGCTCGATGCCGCCGGTCGCTTCATTCGCGAGGTCATCCAAGACACGCGCGCAGCGACCCTCCAGATTGGCTAGCCGTCGAGAACCCGGAAGCCCGCCACTCAGCGGGCTTCCGTTCGTCCCGCGCCGTCGTGCCATCGGAGTAGCCTCGCCTGGGTGATCGAGTACGCAGTGCAGCCGCCTGCGCTCGCGCCGCTCCTCGCGGCGCGCCTGCACGAGCATCCCGACGCGCGTATCGACCCATCTGCTACGAGCCCCGCCCGACATGAGCAGCCAATCACCCGGACGCAGGGCCGGTCACGGGCCCATCGATAGCTCGCGGGCGAAGTCGGTGACGCGGGCAGCAAGTCGGACTTGTCGCCTGGGCCAGTGCTCACCATGACCCTGACGAGGGAAGGCGCCTTCCCGGCAAGGCCCTCTTCATCAACTGCAATACCGAATTCCTTCGAGACGGCGTCGATGTCGCCGACGTAGAGGTGAATGAGGGTATTCGGGCGCGCGTCACCTTTGTGCTCGGAGAGGTAGAGGCGCACGCGGCCGCGCACGATGGAGACGAACCGCGGAAAGCCGGGCTCGAACTGATGGTCCCACTCCTTCTGGAATCCGAGGCGCCGGTACCAGGCAATAGCTCGAGCTGCGTCCTCGACCTAGAGAACCGGTACTACCTCTTCGTCCACGCCACCGAGGTGACCCAGGAGTCGAAGCGCGGTCACCTCGCCTGTGCCAGTGTTCGCGAGTGCACCGTGACCTGACGAATTGCCGGCGTTCGTTCCCGCTGACCGAGACCTAATCAAGAATCAAACTAGGGTCGTGTTCGAGAGAGGCTGCCAATGATCGTCCTGATGCACGTCGCCACAGGCGCGGCCGCGGGTGCTGCGACAGGGTCACGCGGCCGGGCGGCGGTTTTGGGGCCGCTCCTGCATTTCGCGTGCGACGTCGTGCCCCACGAGGACATCCCTTCGCATCCGTTCGAAGCGACGACCGGCATTGCCGCAATCGTGGTGCTCGCGTGGCGCCGCGGCATCGACACTGCCACGGTGGGCGCAATCGCCTCGTCCGCTCCTGACCTCGAGCACGTCCTCCGCCTACCGCGACCGGGAGGACGCCAGCTCTTTCCGAGCCACCGCTGGCCCCTCCCATCAGCTGCACGTCGCCTGCCGGCGTGGGTCCAGCTAGCGATCGCAATTCCGACGATCGCCGCACTCACGCGGAGACGCTGAGGCCGGCGAACGCGAGACCGAGCAACCCGCGACGTCCAGCGGCTAGCACGAATCGCATGAGCGGGTGTCCGTAGATGTCCCTGGGAATCGTCGGTCTGCCGGATCTGAGACGAGTTCGGAAGCGCGCCGACTACGCCAAAATCGAGGGATAATGGACTCCTGGAGGAACCCCTTTGCGGCAGTCCATGCCGTCACCTGAGGGGTACCCGGTGGGTAGGAGGAGCTCGGTCGTGGCGGCCCTCGCGGTGATCGCAACAACCGTGGCTGCCGCGTCAGCAGATGCGACGACTCCGCTAACGAAGGCGCAGTACATCGCGATGCTGAAGCAAGGAAGCGCTCGCGTAGGGAAAGTTGAAACCGCAGCGGAAAGGGGTCTCGGTTCGAACGCGACACACGCCCGGATGAGGACGCTGATCCTGGCGTGGGCGAACATGGAGACTCAACTCGGGCGATCATTTCGTTCGATCCAGCCTCCGGCGGCAGCGGTGGGCGGGAATGCACTTCCCGCCCGTGGCGAAGTCACGTTCGGGGCTGAACTTGCTCACGCAGCCAACAACCTCCCTCGAAAGAGAACTGCGATCGGCGCCTACCTCCAGCGAACTCTCGGCAACGCAAAGGGCGCCGCGATGATCGACCGCGCACTGAAGAAGCTGAAGGCCGCCGGCTACTAGCGCCTCGCGGAAGCGATGCTCACCGAAGCCCATGGCCTAGAACGAGACCGGACGCCTGGGCCAGTGTTCCGGAATGACCCCTGAGCGGCCCGCCATACTGGCGAGCGTGCAAGGAGACTACGGGGGTGGCCGGGTGGGGTCGGAGCAGAGCGGAATCGTTCTTCGGACAGGGCAACTGAGCCTCCTCCCCCTTACGGGGCTCGATGAAGCCGAGCATGCCCGTGTATCGAGGAGGGCCGAGGACGCTTTGCGTGACACTCGCGCCGCCGAGCCGCAGTGGCGGGAGCACGGCTTCGGGCCGTGGGCAATCCGGGACAAGCGTGACGACAGCTTTCTCGGCTGCGCCGAGCTGCGGTTTGCCGGTGAGGGGATCGAGGGCATCGCGGCGGATGAAGTCGAGGCGGGCTGGTGGGTGACCGAGGAGCGGTGGAACGAGGGGATAGCGACTGAGGCGATGGAAGCGGCGATCGATGATCTCTGGAGCCGCACCGACGTTCAGACGATTACGGCCTATATCGAGGACGGGCAGAACGAACCATCTCGCCGCGTGGCGGCCAAGCTCGGATTCGCCGTCCGTAGTAGGGGACGGGGGCGGTCAGGCGAGCCGATGACGGTTTACACCCTCTGCAGAGACGACTGGCTGCGACGACTCTGAAGGTTGGGCGAGCGTTCCGGGATGACGCCTGAACGGGAAGGTCAGCAGTCTGCCGAGCACGAAACCCGCAACCGATCGAGTTGGCGTTCTTGTCGTCGTTTGCGCCGTCGCCCTGCTGCTGTCCGGTTGCGGGACAAGCGAACGTGAAAGGGTGGAGCGTGCGGCGAAGCAGCGTTGGCACGCGCGGACGGCAACCTGCACCACCGCTCCGGCAAGCTCTACGGGTGCGTTCTGGTCGGCGCGGAGATCCCCGTCAGCCGGCAGTTCACGTTCGACTCTCTCACGCCCCAGCAGCATCGCTGTTTCCGCGCCGGCGAAGTGATCATCGATGTTTCGATGACGCTGTCCGGTTACGAATGTGCCTTCGGCCGTCCCGGTTGAGGCGGTCCGAGATAAGCCCCGTCGGCTGCGCGAGTGTTCCGGAATGACCCCTGAGCGCGCGTAGCTCAGCGTGCTAGTTCTCGGGCTGGGCTTGAGAGAGCCGGTCTGAACTCCAGGGCTGCGTTTGGTCGCAACCCCGCGGGCCCGATCTATTGTTCGACCTCTAGCTCGTCCAGCCGAGCTGGCGAAGCGCCCAGCCGTCGTTCCAGATCTTCGTCATATGGCGGATGCGGCCGCCGGCGAAATCCATCACGTAGACGTAGTCGGTGCTCGCGCTCTTGCCGGTCGGCGGCACTGGCCCGCCGTCGCCGCTGTGCGTGCCGTGGAAGACGGCGTAGGCGGCGACGTTCTGACGCTCGGCGTCGACGGCGAACGACTTCAGCTCGTACCGCGCATCCGGAAGCACGGCGAGCATCCCTTTCATCCATTCGGCGTAGTCCCTCAACGTGTGAACGTTCGCCAGCGCGTCCGCCTGCGCCTCGAACGTCGCGTCGCGATCGCAGTAGGCACTGCACGCCTCCCAGCCCTTCCCTGTTTCCACGGCATCGAAGAACGCCATCGCGTTCTCGGTAAACGATGTGGTGTCCGTTGCGGCCACAACATCTCCTCTCTCATCGGGGCAGAGCCACAACATCTCCTCTCTCATCGGGGCAGAGCAGCGAGCCTAACAACGGACTGTTTCGCTGCCTAGGTGTGCTCGGCGGCGCGGTCGCATGCTGGCGTCGCTGTCCCGCGAGACAGCGACGACCGCAGGACGCGAAGAAATAGGAAGCCGACCCTCGCATGCGCCAGTGTTCCGGAATGACGCCAGAGCGACGCGCCGGGTTCAGCCTACGTCTTCGATGATCTCTACGAGCTCGTCCAGGCGGTAGCCGTGGTGGCGGGCGAAATCGACGAGCTCCTTCGCTCGCTGTACCACGACACCACGTTCGGGCGTCCCTGCGACCGAGATGCCGCGGCCGCGTCGGAACTCGAGAAGCCCTTCGTCGCGCAACACTCGTAGCGAACGCAGCACAGTGTTCGTGTTGACCCCGAGCACCGCGGCAAGATCCTTGGCTGGTGGAAGGCGCTCTCCAGCCTTGGCTTCTCCATCTGCGATGGCGCGGCGGATTTCGCCCGCGACTTGCAGGTACAGGTCAGTGGGATCGCCTCTGTCTATCTTGACATTCAAAATAGTGCTACTAATAATAGCTCGATAGTAGCTAAGGAGGTAGCCATGAGTGTCATCGCTCCGCGCCGCCCAAGCGATCCCGTTGATCGCCAGGAAGTTGAGGCTCTTGTCGAGGCGCTGATCGAAGAGGCGAGGCAGCGCGCGCGACGACGGCGGCGCGTGCGGACGGCCGTCGTGGCCTGCGTAGTTCTCGTAGGAGCCACGCTCTTCGCGGTCTTCGAACGAACTGCCGAGTCGCAGAACTCGTCCTCAGCGTTCACGGGAAAGTCGGCCGCAACAGGCGGCAAGGTCAAGGTCGTCATCGCCGGTACGAACGACAAGTACGACGTCCGCGACGGAACACTCGCGGGAATCGGGACGTTCAAAGCCAGTGGAGCTGTCACGGACACCGGGAAAGCCCTCGCCTACCGGAGAGTGACTTCGCAGGGGACGTTGATCACGCTCCGCCTTGTCACCAAAGGCAAGAAGGGCACGATCACCTACGTGATCCACATCGACACGAACGCCGGCACATCCCGATGGACGATTACATCCGCCAACGGGGCATACAAGGGACTAAATGGCAAGGGCAGTGAGACCGAGGACGCGACGTACACAATCAGCGTCTTGAGAGGGACCGTGTCACGCTGACGACGAAGTAGTAGTGAATCCCCCCGGCGACCAAATGTACTGACGACCGACCAATCGAGAGACACACCGTTCGCGTGGGCGAGGGTCCGGGAATGATGCTCCTATGGCTTGTCAAGTCATCAGCGGCTCGGTTTGTTGTAGTAGTCGGTAGAGGTGGCGGGCGAGGTAGCGCTTGAGTAGGCGTGTGGCGTCGCGGCGGGTTTGCCTTCGGCGATGCGACGTTCGGTGTAGTCGCGGGTTGCCGCGTCGTGTTGGCGGCGGTGCAGGACGATCGTGTGGAGGGCGCGGTTGAGTTGCCGGTCGCCGCCGCGGCTGAGCCGATGTCGTGTCGTCTTGCCGCTCGAGGCGGGGACCGGTGCAACGCCGGCGAGTCGAGCGAAGCACGCTTCGGAGCGGAGGCGTCCGCGGTGTGACCAGGCGACGAGTAGTTGAGCCGCCACGATCGGGCCAATGCCGGGCTCGTCGAGTAGCCGCGGTGCGAGTGCGCGTACGTGGCCGAGCAGTTCACGCTCGAGCTCGGCCGCTTCCACTGTCGCCGCCTGGATCCGGTGCGCAAGGCTGCGTAACACGAGCCGGGTTGCGACCTCTTCCGTGCTCATCGTCTTGGAGCGGCGGAGACGGCTACACCGGTTGAGCAGCATGCCGACCGGAAGCGTGCGCAGCTCCTCGCGCAGGCCGTCAGGGGCAGTGACGATCACGGCGCGCAGCTGCCCGAGCGCCTCACGACGCACGTCGACGGCGCTGCGCCGAGCAACCAGCAGCAGCCGCAGCGCTTCACGCCGTTCGCCACGACGCGGCAGAGCGAGCGTCTCGCTCGCGAGCGCCGCCCGGGCGGTCCGTACCGCGTCGAGGGCGTCGTCTTTGCCGTGCAACCGACGCTCCGTCTACCGCACACGACTGGTCTCAAGCACCGACTCGCCGAGAGCGACCAGGTAGCGGGCAAGGCCGGCGCCATAGCTGCCCGTACCCTCGATCGCCCAGACACGAGCGCCATCGGCGAGCTCGCGGACGAGCCGCAGCGCCGATGCGTAGCCGCGCGCGTTTGCACGCACCGAGCGCTTTGCGACAACCGCACCCGACGGTGAACCAACAACAGCAAGGACGTGTTCGTCCAGATGCGTGTCGACGCCAACCACGTAGTCCAGCTCATCTGCAAGCATCCCACCGATCCTCAGACTTCGCTCGCAGGGTCCGAAAGCGCCGGTCTGAGTGCGAGGAAACCGCAGCGGCAGGACTGTGATGAGTCACGCCCCGCAAGGGCGGACAAGCTCCTGATCAAGCCAGCAGCGGGCGCCAGACCGGCGCCGCCGTGCCACCCGGACGGATCATTCCCAAGGCACGCAACGCGGCCAGTCACCCGACGAGTCACAAGCAGCACGGAGACACCAGGCTGGCGACGGCCCCAGACAGACCGACCCGTCGAGTCTCACAGTCACCCGAGCTCTGCTAGAAGTCGATGCGCATGACGGCGCGGCGGAGGGTTGGACGGCTGACCTCTTCGAAGCCGGCGGCGGTGAAGATGCTGACGTGGCCGACGTGCAGTTCGCCCCATGGAACGTCCTTCCCACGCTCGGGGATCATCGGATAGCCTTCCAGGGCACGGGCTCCCCGCTCGCGTGCAAAGTCCACGGCGTCGCGTGCAAGCGTGTAGCTGAGGCCGCGGCGACGGAACCCTGAGCGGGTGATAAAGCACGGCACGGCCCAGATGCTGGCGTCGCTTCTGTCCTCCTTTCGGCTCCGCCAAGGCACGCTCCGGAAATACGGGTAAGCGGTGCGCGGCTCCACGTTGCACCACCCGGCCGGCTCACCATCGAGATAGGCGACAAGGCCGCTTGTCGTGGCCGATCTCGGATGCCCGCAATCGGTCTGCTCACGCAGCATTTGGGCGTGTTCGAGATCGTCGCCTGGCCAGAGCGTTCCATGCAGCTTGAAGCGCTGGCAGTAGCAGCGTCCCCCGTGACAGCGGGCGCCGCCGAGAACTGCCTCGAGGTCATCCCAGGACGCCTCGTTCGCCGGGACGACCCTCGCCTTCGTCGTTGCATCCGTCACGCCGACATCCTGACCCAAGGCAGGAGGCGATACCAAGTCGCATGCCGACGCTCGGCTGCGCGAGCATCCTAACGCCTGAGGCCCGAACGCGTATCGAGACGGGAGTTCTCTAACGGCGGTTCTGGACTGCCGTCCGCGCCTCGTGTCTCGATTCGTGGCGTCAGCGAAGAACCCGCGACTCTCTCACTCACCTTTGTAGACGGCTTCGATGTTGTGGCCATCAGGGTCTAGGACGAAGGCTGCGTAGTAGCGCGTCCCGTACGGACGGTCGCCGGGTGACCCGTTGTCGATTCCGCCGACGGCGACTGCGGCGGCGTGGAAGTCGTCGACCGCTTGCCTGCTCGCTGCCACGAACGCGATATGGCAGGACGAGATTGATGTTCGTGCAAGTTCGAAGGCGATCGGCTCATCGTCATCGCCGCCGTCACCTTTGCCGAAGCCGAGGGTGGGGCTCTCGTCCCAGACGAGCTGATAGCCGAGCGGGGCGAGAGCAGCTGAATAGAAGGCGCGGGTTGTGGCGAGGTCGCTGCTGGGGAGCTTGGCGTGATCGATTGGCATCTCGACGGGAAGCTAGTCAGCCGGAGCTTTGGGCGCACGCGTCCGAGGTTCGGACCGCCGAGGGTGCTCGGGGTTTACACAAGCGAAGCTCCTATCTCCTCGTACGGGAGACGAACGCTTGCTCGGAGACCTCACGCACCGGCTTCGCGGATGCGGCCTGGGCGGAGTGGGCGCGCGTGGGTGCTGATCTTTTCGAGTGCTCGGGTGAGGGCCTTGATGTCGGTGTTGGTGAGGTGTTCGGAGAAGTGTCGTCGGATGCCGTCCCGGTGGTGGCGTCGGGCTTCTTGCAACGTCTCGGTTCCCTTGTGAGTGAGGACGATGAGGATTGTACGTCGGTCGTTTTCGGGGCGGGCACGGTGGACGAGGCCCGCTTGCTCCATGCGGTCGACGACGCGCGTGAAGCCGCTCTTGCTGTAGAGGATCCGTTCGGCGAGCTCGTTCATCGGCACGCCTTGTGGTGATTCCTCGAGGTGGACGAGAACGTCGTACCAACGCTGGGGGATGCCCACGGTCTGCTCGAGCTCGGCGTCGAGCACGTCGAGGAGCGCCAGGGCGCTCTCGAAGAACAGGCGCCAGGCGCGCAGCCGCTCCGGCGAGGGGCTTGACAAGGATTGTCCCTCGTGAGACAGTTCGCTTTGCAACTGTTTGCTCATCGACT
The DNA here is from genome assembly GCA_963794045.1 of uncultured Actinomycetes bacterium. Taxonomy (GTDB): domain Bacteria; phylum Actinomycetota; class Thermoleophilia; order Gaiellales; family Gaiellaceae; genus Palsa-739. The sequence goes on along the minus strand of CAWCCJ010000001.1, from coordinate 228,065 downwards.
GTTGCAGATCCTATCAGCACGGCGGAAGGAGTGCACATGGCCACCATCGCTCCGGAGCGGGCACAGCTCGGATACGCACTGCACGAGAACGAGGGCGAGGCGTTCTGGCTGCTCGGGATGCTGCAAACGAACAAGATCAGCCGTGACGACACCGGCGGGGCATACGGGCTGGTCGAGATCGTCGTGCCCGAGGGTCTCGGCTCGCCCTGGCATGTTCACCATGAGGAGGACGAGTGGTTCTACGTCCTCGAGGGCGAGCTCACAGTCTGGGTCGCCGACACGCGCCTGTCGCTGACGGCCGGGTCGTTCGCCTTCGGCCCCAAGGGCGTGCCGCACACCTTCTACGCCGAGGCCGGCGGAGCCAAGGCACTGGTCGGCTTCGCGCCGATGCAGTTCGAGGGATTCCAGCGGGAAGTCGGCGAGCCCGCCCCCGAACGGGTCGTGCCGCCGCCGCTCGAAGGTCACCCAGACATGGCGCGGCTCGCTCCCGATCGCCAAGCGGAACGGATTCGAGATCCTCGGCCCCCCGGGCCCGCCTCCCGGTCACTGACGAGCAGGACCATTCCCGCGCGCCCGCTCACCACACCGGGCGGGCGCGCATCCTCGGATCCTGGCCTGCGCCGGTGTTAGCCGTGGGCCGCCTGCAGCACCGCCTCCGTCAGGCCCCAGTCCGGTCGAATGAACGGCGTGCCCTGCACCGTCCACGCGATCCCATACCAGACATCGTCGCTGCCTGACCAGCGTCGGATCTTGATCGTGTACGTCTCGCCGCGCACGGCCGGAGAACTCGGCGATCTCGTAGCTGTTGTCCCACGAGCCGCTGTAGCCGACCTGGTTGCCGCGGCTGTCGTACACATGCAGGTCGAGGTCGAGCTTCAGCTGGTCGATCGCGATCTGGAACCCGAGGATGTCGACGACGGCCGCCAGGCTGTCCCACGCGAGCGCAACCTTCACGCGCGGGCTGAAGAAGAACTGCGGCACCGTCACCTGGTAGGAGAATGTCGTCTCGCCGTTCGCGCCGATGTCGGACGAGCGCAGCGTGCCGACGTCCCAGCCGCGCCGCGACGCCGCGGCGTTGCGGGCCTTGCGGCTCTGCGCGATCCGCACGCCCTCGAGCGCGTCCACCGCACCCGAGCCGTCGGAGGCGTCGACGCCGGCGTTGCGATCGGCCCACCATGTGTTGCCGGTGATGTTCTTGCTCGCGGCCGCAAGCAGAATTGCGCGGCAGCCCTCCGGCCACGACTTCAGCGTCGGCGCCGCCTGCTGCATCAGCGCCGTCACGCCCGCCGCCGCCGGTGCGGCCATGCTCGTGCCGCTCATCGTCAGCTTCACACAGGTGACGCCCGTCCCGTTCGCGCCGACCTCCGGCAGCTCGCGGTCGCTGTGACCGGAGCTCGGATTCCGGAAGACGGAGTCGCTCGCGAGCGACGCGGCGGTGTCGTCGTGGTTCGCGACCGTCAAGCTGTTGTAGCCCTTGTGGTTGACGAACTCCGAGCTCGAGCCGTTCCCCGCGGCCTGCAGGATCGTCGGGTACGGCCAATGGAGGACGAGCCAGTCCTTGTACATGTCGTCGAACGAAAGACCGGAGTCGGTCTGCTCGGAGTCGCGGTGGAAGCTCTGGCTGATCACGGTGCAGCCGCGCGTCTGCGCGGCCCACTTGATCGCGGCGAGATCCATGCTGTTCGCCGAGTGAAGGTTGCAGTCCTTCGCATGCCCGTGCGGTTTGTTCGGCTCGATGTTCTTGATGATCCCGTGCGTATGGCGGGCGTGCTGAGTCGTCGACGGGCTCGCCAGGAACTGCGCTGTGATCGAGAGGTCGGTCGTGTCGTCGGGACCGTCCTCGTAGACCGCGACGTTGACGCCCTTGCCCGTGAAGCTGAGATTGGACTGCACCTTGTCGGACTGTGCGATCGCCATCGAGTCCTTCAGGTCGAGGATGCCCTCCGTCTCGTACAGGAAGAGCGCCGCGACCTCTTTGCGCCGCTGCAACCGCCGGATCGCGTCCGGCGTCAGCCGTGCGAACACGACCGGCGCGGTCTCGTCGATCTCGATCTCCGTCGCCCCGTAATCGTGCGCGACGTCGGCGACGATGCCCGCCAGTCTCGGCGATGTGCTTCGCGTGCTCTCGCTCGGCCGGCGGACGGCGCTTGATCTCACCCTTCTCGCGCTTCTCCGAGAGCGGCTCGTCTTCCACCGCGACCCAGATCGCGACGGGGACGCGTCGGTTGCCGCCGCGCTCGAGCTGCGCGTACAACGTCGGATGGAGCTTGCCGTACTTCCTGCGGCGGGCGTTCTCGAGCTTTGCGAAGAGCTGCTCGTGATCGACGCGATTGCCGCGTTCGTCGAAGGCGATCTCCGCCGGCTTCCCCGTGTTGCGGTCGATCGCCTTCATCACCTCGATGTACTTGCCGGTTGCGGGCTCGTCCAGTGGCAGGCGCTCGGTCGCCACGCCGTTCACGCGAAGGCGCACGATGCTCTGCACGCGAACGTTCGAGCGCACCGACGCTTTCGAGTCGGCGAGGACGAACGGGATCTCGATGCCGTCGGAGATCCGCTTGCCGCGCTTCGTCACGAGCTCGCCCACGGTGAGCGTGTGCGCACCCGGCTCGAGCGGCTCGTCCGGGATGAACGTCGCTGTGCGGCCGTCGCGGGAAAGAGCCACCCGCCCGCGATAGCCGTTCTGAAGCGCAAGCGCGCCGCGCGCGGTCTCCGGGTCGAGTGGCGAGGGCGAACGAACGGTGAGCCGCGGCTCGCCGAGGACGACCTCGTACGGCTCGACGCCCAACTCGATCTTCTGCGGCATGGTGCCTCCTAGGTCAGGGCGCGCGGATTGCGCGCGCGAAGGCGTGCTGACAGCACGACGGTCGTAACACCGGCCCCGAGCGAAGTCAAGGCACCCCGAAGCCCGAGACGGCGGTGTCGTTCACCAGACCGCTACTCGGGGGAGCGCCGGGTAGGCATAGAGTCGAGGAGACCTCAATCGAGGAGGAAGCACATGGCCGTTACGACCCAAGAGCCGGCCTCTGGCACGGAGATCCGGCCGTTCCACATCGGGAATCTCGAAGAGAAGATCGTCGATCTGCGCCGGCGCATCGCTGCGACGCGGTGGCCGAGCAAGGAGCTCGTCGCCGATCGGTCGGAGGGAGTCCAGCTCGAAGCCCTGCAGGCGCTCGCCCGATTCTGGGGAACCGAGTACGACTTCGGGCGGGTCGAGGCGCGCCTGAACGCGCTTCCGCAATTCATTACGGAGATCGACGGCGTTGGCATCCACTTCATCCACGTCAAGTCATCGCACGACAACGCACTGCCGCTGCTCATGACCCACGGCTGGCCCGGCTCGGTGATCGAGCTGGTCGACACGGTCGGCCCGCTGACCGATCCGGCCGCGCACGGAGGCAGCGTCGAGGACGCCTTCCATCTCGTCCTGCCCTCCCTGCCCGGGTACGGCTTCTCCGGCGAGCCGGTCGAGATCGGCTGGGACCTGGACCGAACGGCACGGGCGTGGGCCGAGCTGATGCGCCGTCTCGGCTACACCCGCTACGTCGCCCAGGGAGGCGACGTCGGCGCCGGCGTCACCGACGCGATGGGACGCCACCACCCCACAGGCTTGATCGGCATCCACACGAACCTGCTCGTGCCGGCCCTGGGCGGGCCGATGCCGACGGACACTGACGAGGAACGCGCCGCGGCCGCGCAGATCGCCACCTTCCAGAAGTCCGGAAACGGCTACTTCGTCGAGATGGCCACACGGCCGCAGACGATCGGCTATGCCCTGCTCGACTCGCCGATCGCCCTCGCGGCCTGGATGATCGACCACGACACGGACGCCTACTACAAGATCGCCGGCGCCTTCGTCGACGATCAGGCCTCGGGCAATCTCACGCGCGACCACGTCCTCGACAACATCACGCTGTACTGGCTGACCGGCACCGGCGCGTCCGCCGCCCGGTCGTACTGGGAGGCCTACGGCCCCGACGCCCCTGCCGCAGGCCGCCGGCCCCTAGCAGCGCCGACGATGCCGTTCGCCTTCACGACGTTCCCCGGCGAGATCTGGCGGACGCCGCGCAGCTGGGTCGAAGCGAGCTACCCGAACGTCATCTACTTCAATGCAGTCGACAAGGGCGGCCACTTCGCTGCGTGGGAGGAACCCGAGATCTTCACCACCGAGATCCGCAACGCGTTCCGGTCGATGCGTTGAAGATCGCATGTTGAGGCGGGGTCGTCCAACGCGTTACGCGTAATTCTTCAGCCACCTGCCGCTCGGACACAGCAGTTCTGCCGAGCAGGGCGTGCTCGTCCACGGATCATGCCGCCCGCCGGGACTCACATCGCTCGGAGCCTGGGACGGAGTGGCCGCGTCCCAGGCTCTGAGCCAGAACCTAGTGCTGCCGGCTCTGCGCCACAGGCGCCGGCGGGAGCGGCACGCCGCCCGGACCGGCCGCGAAGGTGAGCGGCGAGATCGCTTCCTGCTGGCCGACGCCGGGCTTGCTCCAGTCGCACACGCCGCCGGGGAACGCCGCGTTCAGGCGTGTCCACTGCCCGGCCGTGAACGCGACCGGCGCATAGTCGGACGGGTTCAGCGGCTTGAGCTGGCACTTGAGGATGTTCTCCTCGAGCGGACCGCCCGCGACCTGGCGCGGCGAAGCGTGCGTCATCAAGCGCGGGTCGGCGTCGCACAGCCCCATGTCGGTGACCGGCGTGGTGAAGTTCGGGTCTCCCGTCAGGAAGCACAGGTCGACTGCCGCTGCGGGCTTGGCCGCGACGACTTGCGCGTGCGTGCGCGCATCGTTGAGCGTCGCCTTGGGCGCCGTCGCCAGCAGGTTGCTGAGCCAGTCGTTCATCGTCAGGAACGACTTCACCGTCACGGCCGCCACCTGCGCCGCCGTCGCGGGCAGTAGGCCGGTGCCGTAACGCCACATCACCTGATTGTCGTGATCGCCGTACGCGCCGTCGATGCGCGCACGCTCGGAGAACGAGCGCCAGATGTAGTGGATGCCCTGCTCGTCGTAGCCGCGCGAGTCGATGATCGGCAGCTTGCCCAGGTTCGCGCCGCTCGACACGATGCCCGCGCGGTACGCGATCGGCAGCGCCTCCGGGTCGGCGACGGCGCGCGCCGCAGTGCGGTTGCCGTCGGCGTCGAAGCCGCCGATCTTCTCGTTCAGCGTCACGAACTCCTCGGCGCGAGATGGCTCCCGACAGCAGCGCCTTCAGCCCGTACTGCACGCCGACGTTGTCGAGCGTCGTACGCGCACGCACGCTGCCCGGCGCGATGCCGGCGGTCGTGCCCCACACCGCGGTCGACAGATCGGCGTCGCCGCAGCGCGTGCCGTTCGGGTTGGTCACCGGGTCGTACACGAGCGCGGCCGGCAGCAGGCAGTTGTTGCGTGGCGCGCCGACTGGCGCCATGGCGCCGGTGGCCTGGTTGACCACGAGCGTGGGGACGTAGTTGCCCGGCTTGCCGTTGAAGCCGAACGAGTTGTTCCACGACTGGCAGCCCACGCTGGTCGAGGTGGCCGTTGATCGCCGTCTTCTTCGCGTTGATCTGCGCTTGCGTGAGGCCGTCCTGCAGCGCCAGCCAGTCCGGACTCGCATAGAAGTTCACGAGCAGCACGCAGTCGGTGACCTCGAGTGCCGGTGGTGATCGAGTCGGGGAAGTCGCAGCTCGGCTGAATGCCGTCGAGTAGGCCGGGGTAGATCGACGCCACCGTGTTCTGCTGGATCGACCCGCCCGAGCAGCCGTTGCCCATCACGAACTTGACCTCGCCGTAGGCGTCGACGATGTGCTCCTTCATCATCATCGTCGTCTCGGCCACGAGCGTGCGGTTGGAGTTGTAGAGCGAGTCGGTGAGGCTGTTGTCCACCACCATGAAGCCGCGCGACAGCGCCTGGTCGTCGGCCCAGTTCTGCTCGGTGCGGAACTGCAGGCGCGGCTGGCCGGTGGACGCGCCGAAGCTGTAGACCACCTTGCCGTTCCACTGCGCCTGCGGCGCGAGCGCCGTCCACGGCTTGTCGGGATCGAACAGCACGGCGATGTCGTAGATGCCGCGGTTCATCGTGCCGCGCTCGACGCGCACGATGTACGGCACCGTCAAGCCCTGTCGTCGTCGTCGCGGTGGCCAGGTCGGCGGGCGTGGTGCCGGGCGTGTAGGGCTTGAAGCAATTGTTGGCCGGCGGCGCGGCGGGCGGGCTGGGGTCGGGGAGCGCGGTCGAGCAGCCGATTGTCGTCGTGCGATAGAACAGCTTGTACTCGGTGGCGATGTTGCACTGCGCGTCCACCGCGAAGGTCGACAGGCCGCTGGCGTTGGACGCGGGCGTGTTGCCCGAGGCCGGCAACCGGCGTTGGCGTCGCGCAGATCCACGGCTGCGTCTGCGAGCCGAGCAGGACGGGGCCACCGCGCAGAGTGGTTGGTGAGCGTGAGGCTCGCCCACGGCCGTCCGTTGCCGTTGCCGTTGGCGTCCGCCACGAAGGTGTTCTCGCCGGGCGCCATGCCGGTCAACACGCCGCGCAGCGTGCGGTTGTCCTCGTCGGCGACGAAGCTGGTCGCCCACGTCGGCGCCGTTGAGCGTCAGCGTCACCTTCTTCATCGGCACGTTCTTCGGCACTTGAACCTCGAACCAGCGCGTCGCCGTCGCTCAGCAGGTCGGCGCGGTTGGACAGCGTGTGGATCTCGAAGTTGAACGGAGGAAGCTCCGCCTTCGCAGCCGGCCGCGCTCGCGCCGGACGCCATCGGGCATTGCCTGAGCCCCGCCGCCGCCCCATCCTGCGACCAGCAGAAGCGCGATGCCGAGAGCACCGATCCGTATCCCGTGGGCCAGACTCATGCTGTCCTCCTCCGTCTTTTGCCTCGTGCTGGCACGTCGCCTCGATGCAACGCACCCACGCGGCATCGCGAAGTAACTTAACGAGCAGGCGCGGATCGCACAACCAAGCGTCGGTGCCCATCGATCCGCCACCGATAAGACGCGCGCCGTCGGGCGCCGGACCTCGTCCGACGCCCGACTTTCGGGGACGCGCCGTTACGCGATCACGTGCCGGTGGCGGCGCACGAGGGTGAGACTGCTGAGCGCGATCGCGACGAGCAATAGCGTTGCTCCAGCACCGATTCCGGCGTCCTGCCAGGCGAACCCGCCCCTGTTCCTCGTTGTCGCGAAGCTCACTGCGGCCGCGGCACGCTGCACGTGCAACGAGCTCGCTACATCGGAAACCGGCGCCGGCTGCGCTGCGGCGGCCGTGACGCGTGCAACCTGCAAGGAGCTCGCAACATCGGAGAGTTGCGCCGGCTGACGCGTAACGGCCCTGCGCTCGACGTTCAGCGAGCTTTCGACATCTGACACCGGTGCCACCGCCAATGACACGTCAACATCATCTGTGGCAAGCCAGCGGCCGATCGCGTCAGGCGCCTGGTGGTAAGCGACAAAGCGCGACACGGCATCAGGCGCCGCTGCGGTTGCGGCCGGGACCGCGACGCCGATCACGATCGCAACCAGCGCCGCCGATGTCAGAGGCTTCCATACCGTCATCGTCTTCCTCCTTCGTGGTCGAGGCGCCCTGTGCGCCTGCTCCACCAGAAGACGCCATTCCGCTTAAGGCGTGGTAACGGGAACGCTACGGGGCGGTAAAGCGGGGATGCTTAGATCACGAAGCCTGGTGTTCGCGCGCTCCTCGGCGAGGAGATTGCCCTTCAGTCGGCAGAACCCGAGAGCCTCATCGATCGCGGCCGCGGCCTCTCGCGGACGGCCTGCGAGCGCCTCGACCTCGGCGAGGTCCATCAGCGCCTCCGCCGTCCCGATGTGGAAGTCGCCCTTGCGCGCGAACGCGACCGCCTCCGAGGCGAGCTCTGCGGCCGCCTCGAAACGGCCCTTGCGTGCGAACACCTTGGCCCGCGTCGACCGCCAGATGATTTCGGAGAAGACGTCGTTTGCGTGCGCTGCCTCCTCGCACTCGCGCGTGAACTGCTCCGCCTCGTCATAGCGTCCCTGCAGGTACGCAGCCATCGCCATCCCGTGCGCCATCGTGGAAAAATGGCTGCGCTCACCAAGCTTCTTCAACGCCTCGTAAGCGGGCCGCAACTCGGCCTCGGCGAACACGGCGTCGCCCTGCCAGAGGTGGATGGCGGCGGAGTGCCACGTGTAAATCCAGATCCACTCCCCGAGCCGCTCCATCATCTCCTGCCCGCGCGCGAGAACGGCGAATGCCTCATCGACGCGACCCAGCATCGCGAGCAAGAACGCCTGAGCGCCGATGAGGTGAACCTCGGCGACGGTGTCGCCTCGCGTCTTCTCGAGCAGACGCTCGCACCGCAAGACAGCCTCGTCCGCCGGCATCGGTCCGAGAAACAGGGTGATCGCGTACCACTCGAGGATCTCACGAAGCTCGAAGATGTCATCGGCCATCTGCGCATGCGCAAGTGCGCGCTCCGAGGCAGCTGTGGACGCGCCGCCCTGTCTCGCCAGGTAGTGCGCCTGTGCCGTTAGCCGCCACGCTCGAGCGAGGCCGAGATTGTCGCCAAGATCCGTAAACACATCTACCGCGCGGTGCGCGGTCTCGAGCAATTCGTCGGACGTTACCTCGGTCTCGGTGAAGAGCCGTAGAAAAGCGCGCTGGACCAGTGCCGTCGCTGCCAGTCGCCGGTCGCCGCTCGTCGCGGCCGCCTCGACAGCCTCGGTCAGCACTTTCTCCGCCCAGTCGAGGTCGGTTCCCATTCCCTGGACGACACGGACGTTCGGCACGAGCGCGACGCGCCGTGGATCCTCCGGCGGAAGCAGGGCTACCGCGCGCGACACGAGATTGACGCCTGCGGGTGCGTCGCTCCGGACGAACGCGCGCCGACCCGCGGTGCCCAACCTTTCCGCAGCCTCGGGGGCAAGCTCGTGTGCATGCGGATCGCCGATTCCCAGCTGCCGCAGGAGCAGGCAGGCCTGCTCGAGGTGGTATCCGACGACCTCCTCGTACTCGGCTCGCCGCTCGCTCGCCGCCCGTTCGAGCCACCATCCAAAGCGTTCATGCAGCTCTGCGCGTGCCTTCTTCGGAATCGCGTCGTAGGCGGCGTCTCGGATCAGCAGGTGGCGGAAGCGATACGTTCGGCCTCCGAGACTGGAGCGCTCCGGACGGATCAGCTCCTTGCGAGTGAGAGCACCCAATGCGCCGGCGACCGTCTCGATTTCGATTGTCGACGCGAGTTCGCGAACGGCGTCCTCGTAGAAGACCTTCCCGCCCACAGCCGCGCACTCGACGACGAGGCGCTCCGTCTCGTCGAGCCGGTCGAGCCTCGCGGCGAGAAGTGCCTGGATCGTCGGCGGGATCGTGATCTCGCCGCCCCCGTCGTCCTCGAGAGCGAGCGCGAGCATCTCCTCGACGAACAACGGATTTCCCTCGGCGCCGGCGACGATCCGGCGGCGCGTGGACTGATCGAGCACCTCACCGTCGAGGCGTTCGATCAGCTGCGCGCTCTCGTCGTCGGAGAGTGGCTCGAGGAGGATCGACGTCGCGTTGAGCTTCCCGCCACCCCACGCCGGGCGGATGTCAAGCAGTTCAGGGCGCGCGAGACAGACGAGCAGCGTCCCCGCGTCGTGCGTCCATTCGGCGAGGTGCTCGACGAGGTCGAGGAAGATGCTCTTGCCCCAGTGGATGTCGTCGAAGACAATGATCGTCGGCCGGTCGCGGGCGAGTGTCTCGATCAGGACGCGGATGGCCGTGAACGCATCCTCGGTGGCAAGGACGCCGTCGGACAGACCAATCAGCTCGCCAAGGTTGCGCGCGACCGTCTCGGCGTCGTCGGCATCGGCGAGCGCCGTACTGAGGCGAAGGAGCGCCCTCTCCGGGGAGTCGCCGTCTTCGATCTCGACGGCGTCCCGCAAAATCTCGAGGACGGGCCAGTAGGTGATGCCCTCGCCGTACGGCAGGCAGCGGCCACGGCAGACGCGCGCCGCACCGATCTGGCCGAGGAATTCATCGACGAGCCTCGACTTGCCGACGCCGGCGGCGCCGAGCACCGTGAATAGCTGGCAGGAGGCGTCCGCCGCAGCCTGGGCGAAGGCATCGTGGAGGCGTCGCAGTTCGCGTACGCGTCCCACCATCGGTGACCGACCGATGTTCACGCTCGGCGGGAGGAGGCCGTCTCGCGTCCGTCGTTGCGTGTGCTCGTCAACGAGCACTTCTCCGGCCGACGCCTGCCGGGCGAGTTGCGTCGCGGCCGACAGCGGTTCGCCGGCGGGCTGCAGGTCGCCGCCCACCACCACCTCGCCGGTCGCGATGCCGAGTCCAAGCGCGAGGACGACGTCGCGCGTCGCTCCGACCTCGGCTGCGACTCTCTCGGCCGCGACGCTGATCTCACTGGCCGCGCGGAGTGCGCGCGCGGGATCGTCCTCATGCACCAGCGGGATTCCGAAGATCCCCATGAGCGCGTCGCCGACATCGGAGACCACGGTCCCCTCATGGCGTTCGACAGCAGCGCGGACGGCGGCCGCCGAGAGAGCAAGGACATTTCGGAGTGTCTCCGGGTCGAGCCTGCCGCCGTTGACGCTGCTGGCGACAATGTCGGCGCTCAGGACCGTCACCGTCTTACGGGAGTCCCGGCGAACCCTCGTGTCGGCAGGAGGACCGCCCTCCGGTGGGTCCGGATCGGCGTCGGTCGGGAGGGCGGCAATTAGATCGAGGGCAGCGTCTTGGTTGAGGATCCGCTGATGCAGCTCGCGCAACTCGCGGCCAGGCTCGAGACCGAGCTCGTCGACGAGCGCGGCACGCGCGCCCTGGAAGCTCTCGAGCGCGTCTGCCTGGCGGCCGGAGCGGTACAAGGCGAGCATCAGCTGCGCGCGCAGACGCTCGCGCACCGGGTGCGCACGGACGAGGCTCTCGAGCTCGCCTACGAGGTGTGCGCTCCGTCCGGCAACCAGATCGGCCTCGATGCGTTGCTCGAGGCAGCCGAGCCGAAGTTCCTCCAGGCGCTCGATCTCGCCTTCGGCGAAGCGGGTGGTACCGAGATCGCCGAGCGGCGCGCCGCGCCAAAGCCGCAACGCAGCGTGGTATTCGCCCCGCTCGACAAGATCGCCGAATTCCGAGAGGTCGAGCTCGTCGCGGCCGACACTGACGAGATAGCCGCCGCCACGCCGCTGCACGCGGGTGCCGATCGCCTTCCGCAGCTGGGAAACGTGCACCTGAACCGCCTTCACCGCCGTCTCGGGGGGATCGTCGTCCCACAGGGCCTCGATCAGCCGGCTCATCGAAACGACGCGGTTCGCCTCGAGCAGCAACGTGCACAGCAGGGTTCGCTGCTTTAGGCCCGCTAATTCGATCGTCCGCCCCTCGTCGGTCACCTCGAGCGGACCAAGAATCCGAAAGTCCATGCCGCACCCTCCCGCGTCGACACTACTCCGGTACGCCGCGGCGCGGGTCACGAATCGGCTGGACATCTCTGCTCCCGCGGATGCTGCATGATGGAGCCGTGGACAGCGCCGAGCAGATCGGCCGGTGCGCGCTACTCGTGATCGACGTACAGCGCGGCTTCGATTCGCCGGTTTGGGGACGGCGCAACAACCCCGACTGCGAGCAGAACATCGCAACGCTGATCGAGGCTTGGCGCGCCCGCGACTGGCCTCTCGTATTCATCCGGCACGACTCTCGGGAGCCGGACTCGCCGCTCCGGACAGAAAGCGACGGCAACCGGTTCAAGGACATGGTCGCCGGCGAGCCGGATCTACTCGTCAGCAAAAACGTGAACTCCGCCTTCTACGGAGATCCCGATCTGGAGGCCTGGCTACGCGGCAACTCCATCCGAGCCGTGGCGATCTGCGGTATCACGAGCAACCACTGCTGCGAGACGACGCGGGTCTCCGTGCCCGTGCTCTGGGACAAGGAGACGCGCCAGATCGTGAGCAACGAGTCGGGAGAGATCATGCGCATGCTCGAGACCGAGTTCGGGGTGCTCACGACTCGCGAGGTCGATCTCTATCCCGTGCCGCTACGCGACCAGATCGATGCACTCAACGAGTCGATCTACGAGAGCGTCAACAACGGCGTGTACACGGCCGGTTTCACGACGCGGCAGGATGTCTACGAGCAGGCCTTCGAGAAGCTGTTCGACGCGCTTGATCAGCTCGAGGAACGCCTGGTGCTCTCGCGGTTTCTCTTCGGCGACGCACTCACCGAGGCGGACTTGCGGCTCTTTGTCAGTCTCGTCCGCTTCGACGCCGTCGACTACACGCTCTTCAAATGCAACAGGCGCCGCATCGTCGATTACCCGAACCTCTGGGGCTTCACGCGCGACGTCTACCAGCAGCCCCTCGTCGCCGCGACGGTCTCGATGGACCAGATCAAGAGCCACTACTACAGAACGCACGACGCCGTGAACCCGAGCAGGGTCGTACCACGCGGTCCGCAGCTCGATTTCTCGCTGCCGCACGGCCGCGTGAGACGGGCGTCAGCGAGCTAGCGCGTGAGCGGCTTCCGCGGCGCCGAGATCGGCATCTCCGACATCGAACAGAACTGCGAGCTCGCTTCGCGAATCGAGCTGCAGCTTCCGAAAGACACTGGTGAGATGGCCCTCGACAGTGCGGGCGGTGACGAAGAGCGATTGGGCGATCTCGCGGTTTGTCAGGCCGTGGGACGCGAGCTCCGCGATACGACGTTCGCTGGCCGAGCGACTCGAGGCCGGTGAGAACGACACGGCGCGGGCGCGCGCCGGTGGCGCGTAGCTCGGTCTCCGCGTAGTCGGCGAGGGAAGCTGCCCCCGCACGATGCGCGGCGTCGAGCGCCTCACGGAGCAACTCGCGCGCCTCGACTCTCCGGTTTCGCCGACGGAGCATGGCGCCGAGGTCGGCGAGAGCCCGCGCTCGCTCGAGCCGCGCATCGCCACGGTCGAAGGCGCCGATTGCCTCCCGGAGAAGAGCTGCGCCACGCTCACCGCCGTACACGAGGCCGGCGGCACGCAGTGCCACGCCGAGAGTGCGGGAGGCACCGAAGGCGCGGGCTAGCTCGAGTTCCTCGCCGGCGAGGTGGCGCGCCGAGTCGTGGTCCCCTAGCACGAGGTGAGCGAGCGCTGCCTCGGATCGCCAGGGCACGTAGCTCGGGGTGTCCACGCGCGCTCGCGTGAGGAGAGCGCCGACTGCCAGCAGATCATCGACCCCTTCGGCGACTCGTCCCTGGCCGATGCGGAGCCGGCCGCGGGCGAAGCGAAGCGCTGCCGCGACGAGCGATCCGCCCTCTACCTCGGAGGCGAGCGGCGCGAGCGCCTGCTCTGCAGCGTCGAGACGGCCCTGGTGCACGAACGAGTCGACGAGCAACGCGCAATTCGAGGACCCGGTAGGCGGGCGGCGCCGGCAGCTCGATTGCATCGAGGGCCGTCCTTGCGTCCGCCTCGGCGGCACTCGGATCACCGCGGCGGAGCGCAAGCCAGGCGCGGTTCGCGAGCGCCATGGCCAGGCGGCTGCTGTCCCCGGTTGCCCGCGCCTGTGCGATCGATTCGTCCAGAAGCGGGCGAACCTCGCCGTATCGCTCTGACCAGAGCAGGGCGAGCGTCGCCGGAGAGAACCAGGCGGCAAAGGAGACCCAGGGCCGGGCGTCCGCACCGGCTGGGGACACCGCCGGCGACGAGGGCCCTAGTTGCCAGGCTTGCGCCGACCTCGGCCGGCTCGTTGCTGAGGACGGACGTGAACGCGGCGACGGCGAGGACTTCGGGAGGTGCCGCGGACTCGCGAGCGGCATACGCGCGCAATTCCTCCGCTCGAAGCCCAGCGGTGGCTGCCGTCATCGGGTCGTTGATGCCTGGGACCACGGCGGCAGCAGCGAGCCTGAGCCCAAGCTCATGACCCGTCGGCTCCGGCGCCGAGGAGACCACCCGATCGAGGACATCTACCGCCTCTGCGAAGTTCTGCGTCCGGCTGAGCGTGTGCGCCAGCACCATCGCCGCCTCGGCCGCGGCCCCGGCGCTCGGCGCGGCGTCGACCGCCTGTTGCAGATGCTCCCGCCAGCCGTCGATCCCCGCGCTTGCCTCCGCCATGCCGAGGTCGAGCAGCAGTCTCGGGCGCTCGGCCGACGGCACCGGCTCGGCGAGCGCGCGTCGTAGAAGCACGGCCTCCGACTCAGGCGCGCCATGCCGTCCTGCGACGCGGGCGGCCTCGACCAGACGTGCGGCGACCCAATCGTCTGCAGCGGGCTCGCTTGCCAGCAAGTGTTTGGCGACGTGCTCGTTCGCGTCGGGTTGCTCGCTCAGGACGCGCGCCGCACGGCGGTGCCCCTCGGCACGCCGCGCACCGATAGTTCGGCGTACAAAGCCGTGCGGACGATCGGGTGGATGAAGGAGAGCGGCCGGCCCGGCTCGAGGATCCCGGCCCCGGCCAGCACCTCGGCCGCGTCGGCCGCCTGCGGCTCGTCGAGGCCGGCGAGTCTCGATGCCTGCAGGAGGTCGCTCTGTTCGAGCACGGCAAGCGCTTCGGCGAGCCGCGCCGCATGTTCCGGCAACCGACGTAGCCGAAGCTGAATCGATCGACCCACCGTCCTGGCACCGATCCGCTCGATATGGCGCGCGGCGTCCGCCGTCGGAACGATCCCCTCTTCACGGAGCGCCTGGATGATCGCGCGCAACAGGAACGGCGTGCCGCGCGTTGCGCGCAGCGCCGCCTCGACGAAGACCGGATCCGGTTTCGCGCCGAACTCCGCTCTCGACGAGCTGCGCGACGGCGGTTCTCGTCAACGGTGGGAGCCGGATGACCTCGGCGGCCGGATCTGTCGTCAGCGTCGCGAGCAGCCTTGCATCGGTGCCTGCCTCACGTGGGCGTGTTGCCGAGTACCAGAGCGACGTCCAGTTCCTCGAGTCGTGTAACGAGAAAAGCCAGATAGCGCAACGAAGCAGCGTCTGCCCAATGCGCGTCGTCGACGACCATGCACAGTGGCCCGGCAGCCGCCAGGTTGGCGCACAACCAGTAGAGGCCGTGCAAGATCGCAAACGACGGGTCGACGCCCGCGGAGGGTTCCCGGTGTGCACTGGACGTCCCTGCAAGTCCGAGCAGCCCGGCAGCAGTGCCCGCACCGGCCTGCATCAGCTCGGACCGCTCGAGCTCCGACGCTTCCGCCAGCACCGGCTCGAACAGCTGCCGCACGACGCCGAACGCGAAGTCGAGACTCCAGCTCCGCCCCGCGTGAGCGCAGCACGCGCATGCCATCGGCGGCTTCGGCGCGTGCCGCTGCGAGAAGTGCCGTCTTGCCGATTCCGGCGGTACCCTCGACGACGACGAACCGCCCGCGCCCGCTGCGCGCCTCCATGAGCGCACCCTGAATCCTCGCCAACTCCTGACGACGCTCGAGCAGCGGGGTACTCAAGGAAGTGTCCACCATTTGACCCTAGAACGACCGGAGCAGCGCCTGGCAATCCCGCGTCGGCGCTCAGCCCCCCGCGCGTCGACCTCCCAGATGGTGACCGAGCCTGCGCGCAGATTGAGAAGGTCGGTGATGCTCGTGGACACGAGCTCCGCACGGTTGGTCGAGAACGCGTGTGGCCGCTCGGCGTCGTCCTCTGTCTCCCAGAGGACGACGAGCAGTGCCTCCGACCGCTCCTGAGCGGTCAAGTGCAGCGCGCCGCAGAAGCCCGACTGCTCGCGCAGCGCGGGCACGAGGGCCCGTGCGAATGAGCCGCTCGACTACATCCGGCTGTGCCGCTTCCAGGCTGATCTCGATCACCTGTGCGTGCATTGCCGCTACGGGTTGTCCGTCGAAGCCGAGCGGTCGCCGTGTGGGAAATTCATCGCGTCTCCTCCTGACGTGTGTGACTCGCCCATCATGAAAGTGAGGCGTCCTCGTTCGCACCGTTGGCCACCCCTTGCCTTTTGCGCGCGAGCAGCAGCCCCGCTCGCAGTCGCTGCGCAGTGCGCGAAAGACAGGGGGCGGCCACGGTGCGAGATGAAGCAGGCAGCGGGCACGATCGCGATCACCGGCGAGAGGATGAACGATGTACGCGCAGCTCATTCGGAGTCGCACGACGGAGCAGAAGCGTGAAGAGATGCATCGACTCGTCAGCGACGAGTTGATTCCCGCCTTGCGCGACGAGCCTGGCTTCGCCGGCGCGCTGCATCTCGTCAATCCCGGCAGCGGACACGCGATCGTGATCGTCCTCTGGCACTCGGCCGAGCAGGCGCAACGGGCGCTCGGCGACAACGGCACGAGCTCTCTCGCTTCGTCTCTCGCGCAACGCAGGTGGCCCTCGCGACGACGACGGAATGCCCTCTCGCTGGGACGTCACGTTGCGCGTTTGAGGCGCACCCGGTGGCTGCGGAAAGTCAGGGGGGTCGCCCACGGTGCGAATGCGTCTCTTCCGGCCCGACGATGGCCGGACACCAATTCCACGAGCCGCGCATGGCGGCTCACGAGAGAGGAGACGCGGACAATGGAAGACATTCGAAACAGTCGATTGCGTTTCGTGGTTTCGGCGGTTGCCGCGGTCACAGTCGCGGCCGGCACAGCCGGGGTCGCCGCTGGACGCGGTGATGCTGCACCGGCGCAAAAGGCGCAACACGCCTCGCATCTTCGCCGGGCCGGACACGGTGAGCAGGCGCAACTCAAGCATGGCCTGCTGAGGGTCGAGGGCACAGCAGGAAAGTGATGCAATCACGCTGCATTTGCGGGCCGACCGGCCGGACGTCCTTCAGGTCGACCTGGGCGACGGGCGCCCGCGCACCCTCGAATTCAAGCTCAAGCAAGATCGACGCAATCGCCATCGACGCAGAAGGCGGCGACGACCGCGTCAGCATCGATGAGCAGCGACGGATCCGTCGCCGACACCATCCCGACGACGATCGCCGGCGGAGCGGGCAACGACGCGCTGAGCGGCGGTCCGGGCCCCGAGACGTTGCTCGGTGGTGACGGCAACGACACGATCGACGGCAACGGCGGCAAAGACGACGCCATCCTCGGTGCAGGCGACGACACCTTCATCTGGGACCCGGGCGACGGCAGCGACACGATCGAGGGCCAAGACGGCAACGACACGCTGCGCTTCAACGGCGCCGCCAACGCCGAGCAGGTCGACCTCTCCGCCAACGGCCACCGGCTCCGCTTCTTCCGCACCCAAGGCGCAATCACGATGGACACCGCCGGCGTCGAGCAGGTCGACTTCAACGCCCTCGGCGGCGCCGACACCGTCAACGTCAACGACCTCAGCGGCACCGACGTCACCAACGTCAACCTCGACCTCGCCGGCCCCCCCGACGGAGGCCGTCGACAGCCAACCGACAGCATCACCGTCAACGGCACCGAACGGCGACGACCGGATCGACGTCACCGGAGACACCTCCGGCGTGAGCGTGTCGGGCCTTGCGGCCACGGTCGCGATCCGAAATCAGGACGCGACGATCAGCTCACCGTCAACGGTCGCGACGGCAACGACGATATCTCGGCAACCGCCCTCGCGCCCAGGCGATCCCGCTGACGCCTCGACGGCGGCGCAGGCAACGAGAGGATCGCGGGAGGCGCAGGCGTCGAGACGCTGCTCGGTGGTGACGGCAACGACACGATCGACGGCAACGGCGGCAAAGACGACGCCATCCTCGGTGCAGGCGACGACACCTTCATCTGGGACCGGGCGACGGCAGCGACACGATCGAGGGCCAAGACGGCAACGACACGCTGCGCTTCAACGGCGCCGGCCTCGCCGAGCAGGTCGACCTCTCCGCCAACGGCCACCGGCTCCGCTTCTTCCGCGACCCAAGGCGCAATCACGATGGACACCGCCGGCGTCGAGCAGGTCGACTTCAACGCCCTCGGCGGCGCCGACACCGTCAACGTCAACGACCTCAGCGGCACCGACGTCACCAAGGTCAACCTCGACCTCGCCAGCACCCCCGGCGGAGCCGGCGACGGTGCAGACGACAACATCACCGTCAACGCCACCAACGGCGGCGACCTCGTCAAGGCCGCCGGCGTCGGCGGCAGCGCAACGGTCACCGGTCTCGCAACAACGGTGAGCATCACGAACGCGGAGGCGCGCGACGCGCTCACGCTCAACGCGCTCGATGGCAACGACACCGTCGACGCGTCCGCACTCGAGGCGAACACGCTCACGCTGGCGATCGACGGCGGAGCAGGTAACGACACCCTGATCGGCAGCCAGGGGAACGACACCCTGTTCGGCCGCGACGGCAACGACCTGCTCATCGGCGGCCCCGGCCAGGACATCCTCGACGGCGGCACCGGCACAAACACGCTGATCCAGGACTGAACGCTCACCACGGCGGCGCCCCGCAGCGATACCGGCGGGGCGCCCCAACCGCTCCGAAGAAACTCCAATCCCAACGAAAGGACGTCACCATGAAAGGTCTGCTTCTCACAGTCGGGTCACTTACCGCAGTCATGGCTTTCGCGGTCGGGCTGGGTAGCGCGCACGCTGCGATTCAGTCACCCGCCGCTGCCGCAAGGGTCGCGGTCGCAGGCTCAGGGCTGGGACGGGTGCTCGTCGATGGGCGCGGCCGCACTCTCTATCTGTTCGAGAAGGATGCGCGCGGCAAGAGCAGCTGCGCCGGGAAGTGCGCGACCTTCTGGCCGCCGTTGATCAGCTCTGGGAAACCAGTCGCAACCGCAGGTGCGAAAGCATCTCTGCTCGGGACGACAAGGCGCGCAGACGGGCGCCTGCAGGTCACCTACAACCACCATCCGCTCTACACGTTCGTCAAGGACACGAGGAAAGGCCAGACGAACGGCGAGGGGCTCAACATCTTCGGCGCGGAGTGGGATGCACTCTCAGCCGCCGGAGCCAAGGCCGAGAAGAAGACCGCGGGCAGTAGCGACCGTGCACCGGGCGGCTACGGCCACTAGGACCGCAGCCGAGAACACGGAGCGGCCCCCGCTGGGGCGGCCGTCTTCGTCGTCCGACGTCGCCCGAAGCGGTACGGCAACGAAACGACGGCAAAGACATCCCTCGAACCGAAGCGAGACGAAAGGAAGACTTCTTCACATGCCTGACCTCCCGCTCGCCGGCGGCTGCAACTGCGGGGCGGTGCGGTTCGAGGTGACCGCACCCCTCGTCGGCGCCAGCTACTGCCATTGCAAGCGCTGCCAGCGCCGTAGCGGGGCCGCCGCCTCCGCGAACGCGCATCCGGCGCCTGGCGCATTCCGAATCGTTGCAGGACAAAACAGGCTCAAGGTCTGGAAACCTGCAGGCGGCGGCGAGAAGTGGTTCTGCGGCGACTGCGGCTCCTCGCTCTTCGGCCACAACCGAAGCCACGCCGATCCGATCGGCATCCGCATGGGTGCATTCGACAACGATCCCGGGATCCGCCCGAACGTCCACCAGTTCGTTGCGTACGCGGCGACATGGGAGCCGCTCCCGGACGACGGACTACCTCGCTACCCAGAGAGCCGCCACGCGCCGGCCTGACGCCCGAAAAGTCAGGGGGTTCACCACGGTGCGAATCCAGCTCCCCGTCTCTCAAGATCGATTCGTCCGATACCGAGCCCCATCAAGGGGCGTCTTGATCGAGGGAGGCACACGACATGGGAACGACGGCACGTATGCAACTTCTGCTCTTCAGCGCGGTGGCTGCCTTGGCGCTGGCTACGACCGGCAGTAGTGCAGCCTCGTCAGCGAAGACGGTCACCGGCACGGTCGGCCCCGGCTTCACGATTGCCCTCACCATGAACGGCAAGAGCGTGACGAAGCTGAAAGCCGGCATTCCCTACCGCTTCGTCATCAGGGACCGCGCAGAGATCCACGACTTCCATCTGACCGGACCCGGTTTTGATCGCGTTCTCACGAGCGTGGGGTTCGTCGGGACAAAGAGCTTCGTGCTGAAGCTGAAGGCGGGGAGCTACAGCTTCGTCTGCGACCCCCACGCGTCGTTCATGCATGGCCGCTTCCAGGTCTCGTAGCCCGCACTGCTCGACCGAGGAGTCAGCGCCGCAAAGACAAGGGGGTGGTCACGGTGCGCAACGCGCACCCGCCGCCCTGACCATGACCAGACACAACACGCAGCACAAAGGAGAATCATGTCGACGAAAGCATTGAAGGGGCTCACGCTGATCGGCGTGGCAGGCCTCATGATCTGGGTCGCCGGAGTCGCAAGCGCGCGCACACAGGCGAATCTCTACGGGGTCAATGCTCTGGTGTCGGACTCGGCGGCGACGCCGGCGACCGGCGCGGACGCGTCGCTCGTCAACGGCTGGGGCCTGACCGCGGGACCGACGACACCGTGGTGGGCCGCCAACAACGGTACGAGCACATCGACGCTCTACAACGGCGCCGGCGCAAAGCAGGCGCTCACGGTCACGGTGGCCGGGGGACCGACCGGCGCCGTGTTCAACGGCCTCGCCGACGACTTCGTCATCAGTCAGAACGGCAAGAGTGCCGCTGCCCGGTTCCTGTTTGCGACCGAAAGCGGAACGATCGCCGGCTGGTCGCCGTCCGTGAATGCCAACACGGCAGTCATCGGAGCAGACCGCTCCGGCTCGGGCGCGATCTACAAGGGCCTCACCGTTGCGAACGACAAGCTCTTTGCGACGGACTTTCACAACCGGCGAGTCGACGTCTTCGACAGGTCGTTCAACGCCGTCCCGGGCGGTTTCACCGATACGCGGATCCCGAAAGGCTTCGCGCCGTTCGGCATCCAGGCGCTGGGAGGCAACATCTTCGTGACCTACGCTCGGCAGGATGCGGCGAAGAAAGACGATGTCCCGGCACCGGGACAGGGATACGTCGACGAGTTCACGCCCGATGGTGCGCTGATCGCGCAGGTCGTGAATTCCGGCAAGAAGAACGCTCCCCTGAACGCGGCCTGGGGCCTCGCGCTCGCACCGGCCGACTTCGGCGCCTTCTCCGGCGATCTGCTCGTGGCGAACTTCGGAAACGGCCGGATCAGCGCCTACACGCAGCGCGGCTCGAAGTGGGTCTACAAGGGCCAGCTCCGCCGGTCCGACGGCAACCCGATCGCACTCGACGGACTCTGGGCGATCGCGTTCGGCAACGGCGCCGCCGCGGGTCCGACGAGCACGCTGTACTTCCTCTCCGGTCCCTCAGGAGAGAAGCACGGCCTCTTCGGATCGATCGGCGCAAGCTGATCGAGCTCCGGACGTAAGCCTCCTGCCGCTCTCGGCGACGTACGCCGCGGGCGGCAGGAGCCATCTCAGCCCAGGCGCTGCAGCGCCGCGGCCGGGAGGTTGCTTCCGTTCGATCTACAGCCGGTGGAACTCGACGCGCATCGCGACGTTGCCGGATGCCGCGGAGTCGATGCCGACGGTGATCGTTGAAGAGGCAAGCCGGTGATCGCCGTGGCCGTCGCTCCAGACGAGCTCGGTGACGACGGCCGTGTGCAGCCGCTCGATCGAGAGCTCGCGTCGCCGTGCGAGGGCCGTCAACGTCGAGGTGAAGCAGTTGGCGTGCGCTGCCGCAAGCAGCTCCTCCGGGTTCGTTCCCGCCCCGGGGCCCCCGAGCTCGGCCTGCGTCGACGTCGATGCCGTCAACGCTCCGCTCGCGCCGCGCACCTCGCCCTCGTACCCCGACCACTCCACCTGCGCGCTCGCTCGCAGCGATCCCACGCACCGACCCTACCGCGAGGTGCGCAACATCGGAACCCGTTCCGCTACCCGGTAACGGCGGTGACGAGCGATAGGTAGCCGGTGCTGTGGCCGCTGCGGTTCGGGTGGTAGCTCTCACCAGTGTTGAACAGGTTGAGGCCGTTCACCCAAGGGCTCGACGAGCAGACCGCGTGTCCCGCGAACGGCGTGATCGCGCTCTTGTAGACGACGCCGTCGGCAGCTGCATGGGTCGCGATGAGCGTGTCGAGGGCATCCGAGAGTTGGTTCGCCTTCGTCTCCTCCGTCGAGCTGATCCCGAGCGAGGCGAAACAGCTTGCACCCGAGAAGACCCGTGGATAGCCGAGAGCGACGATCGTCGCCCCTGATGCTGCTCGCGACTTCACGGTCGTGTAGACCTGATCGAGCGCGGCGCCGAGCGTCGACTCGAGCGATGCGCGGGTGCGATCGAGCGCGGTCGAGCAATCCGAAAGCGTGCACTGTAGATAAGGCTCGCAAAGCCGATGTCGTTCCCGCCGATCGTCATGGTCACGAGGGTCGTCGCGCTCGACACGGCCTGGATTTGCGATGTCAGGACGTCCGAGGTCTTCGCGCCTGAGCATGCGACGAACGAGAGCGTGGTGCCGGGGTGCTTCTGAGCCCAGAGATACGGGTAGGCGTAGACACTGCGCTTACAGGCGGCGTCGAGCGTGTAGCTCGCGGTGCCAACGCCCGATGAATAACTGTCGCCAAGTGCCGCGTACGTGGTGCCCGCGGCGGCAGGGCCGGACGCGGCGAAGACGGCGGCGAAGACGACGAGTGCAAGCAACGCGCCGCCGAGCCGGAAAAGTCTGGAAAGCGAGATTCCCCTCACGACATGCTCCTCGGTTACGGCTCGACCCTACCACCGGTCGGAGCGACCGACAACGGGGCCGGATGGGCCTGCAGCGGCGCCGGGGTCGATCGCTTCGGCGTCAGGCGCAGGAGTAGGCTTGACGCAAATGACGCCGGCCGCCGGAGCGGAATCGCTCCTCGAGCGAAACGACGCGCGGGCGCGGATCGAGTCGGCGCTGGCCGACGCTCGCGCGGGCCGCGGCAGATTCGTCGTCGTCGAGGGCCCTGCCGGTATCGGCAAGACGGCGCTCCTTGCCACCGCGCGCACTGCGGCGACAGCGAGCGGGATGGGCGTGCTTCGCTCCCGTGCGACCGAGATGGAGACCAACTTCGCCTTCGGAGTCGTCCGGCAGCTATTCGAGCCGGCCCTCGTGGACGCGTCGGAACTCGAGCGTGCCGATCTCCTCGAAGGCGCTGCCGGCGTCGCAGCCGGAATGCTCGGGCTGGCGGGTGCGCCCCCGGCCGACGGGCCGCCGGCGACCCCCGGCGTCGATCCATCCTTCGCAATCCTCCACGGCCTCTACTGGCTCTGTGCAAACCTCGCCGCCCGTGGCCCGCTTTGTCTCGTGGTCGACGACGCGCACTGGGCGGACACCGCATCCTTGCGTTACCTCGCCTTTCTGCTCACGCGGCTCGAAGAGCTGGACGTCGCGCTTGTCATTGGGACTCGCCCGCCCGAAGCCGGCACCGATGCTGCGGTGCTTACGGCTGTGATCGGCGATTCCTCCGCCGATGTCATCGGTCTGGCCGCGTTGTCGCGAGCTGCCGTGGCGGAACTTCTGGAGGCCGGCCTCGGCAGGCCGCCCGATGCGGAGGTCGTCGATACGTGCGTGCGGGTGACACGCGGGACGCCCTTCCTCGTGCGTGAGCTCGTTACGGCATTGCGCGAGGGAGGAATCGACAAGGGACAAGAGAGTGTCGGTCGCTCGGTCCGGCTCCGGCTCCTTCGCCTGCCTCCGCAGTCGCAGCTACTGGCGCGAGCCCTGGCCGTGCTCGAACAGAGCGACCTCCTGCAGGTGGCGCGCCTCGCGGGGCTCGACGAGCTCGACGCGGCCGACGCGGCCGATCTGCTGGCCACCGTGGGGATCTTCGAGTTCGGACGGCCCCTGACGTTCGTCCATCCGCTCGTCCGTAACGCGATCTACGCGGAGCTATCGAGCGCAGAGCGCGCCCAGGGCCACCGCCGGGCGGCGGAGCTTCTTGCAGAGCAACCCGGCAGTGACGCGCACGTCGCCGAACACCTGCTGGCGAGTGAGCCGGCCGGTGACGGCTGGGTCGTCGAGCGGCTGGTCGCGGCTGCGCGCGCCGCTGGAAATCAGGGTGCCCCGGAGTCGGAGGCGGTATTCCTTCGCCGTGCGCTCGCCGAACCGCCGGCGCAGGCAGACGGGTGGGCACTGCTGCTCGAGCTCGGAATGGCGGAAGCAAGCTCGGGACTCGCGGGCTGGCCCGAGCACCTGCGACGGGCTGTGGACGTCGCGGCAGATCCCGTCGAGGCGGCCGAGGCAGCGCTCGTGCTGGCGAACGCGCTCAGCGGCTCGCAGCGCTACGCCGAGGTCGTCGAGACGCTCGACCGTGCAGCGGCAACACTCGGTGGACAGCGACCCGACCTCGCACTTCAACTCGAGGCGGCCGCCGTGATCGCCGAGATGAACGACCCGGTATCGATGCCTCCGGTGTCCGACCGCCGAATGATGTTGCGTACGCGCGCATCGGAGGATCCGACTGCACCAGCAGAGTTGCTGGCCGCGGCCGCGTTCATCTCGGTCCTGTCGAACGAGCCGGCCGAAGTGGGGGCCGAGCTTGCAACCCGGGCGCTTGCGGCTCGAGACCCGGGGTTGCACGCGGGCGGCAGGGAGTGGATCTCGTCCACAGGGCGGTTTTCCCAGGCGAGCTTCGCGCTTCTCTGGAGCGAGCGGTACGGTCAGCTTCGTCCCGTCATCGATGCCTCGATCGTGCGCGCGCGTGCCGCCGGCGACAGCATCCGGCTCGCTATGTGCTTGGCCAACCGCGGCTGGCTCGCGTACCAATGCGGCGATCTGCGGGCGGCCGAGGCGGACACCCGAACGGCGCTCGCGGCAACCGAGCTTCCTGCCCCCCCGATGTTTCGTGTCCTGAACGGCGCGGTGCTTCTGAAGGCACTCGTCGCGCAGGGCGAGCTGAACGCTGCTGAAAAAGCACTGGCGCCGCTCGACTTCGAGGTAGAGAGCGGATCTCTGATCTCTCCACCGCTACGTCTCGCACGTGGCCTCCTTCGTGTCGCACAGGGACGGATCGCCGACGGGCTCGAGGACATGGTTGCCGTCGGGGCGCTCCTGACGCGCGCGCTCGTCACCTCCCCAGTCCTCTCCTGGCGATCCGACGCAGCATTGGCCTTGCTGGCGCTCGGGGATCGCGCCGCAGCGGAGCGCCTTGCAGAAGAAGAGCTTCGACTCGCGCGGGCGTTCGGCGCGCCCCGAACGCTCGGCGTGGCGCTGCGCGCAGCCGGCGTCGTGGCCGGTGGCGACCGCGGCGCATCCCTGCTCCGTGACGCAATCGACGCGTGTGAGCGCGGCGATGCGACCCTGGAACGGGCGCGCGCCCTTGCCGACCTCGGAGCGATGCTTCGACGGCGCAATCGCCGCACCGAAGCGCGAGACCTGTTGCGGGAGGCGCTCGACGCCGCCCACCGAGCGGGCGCGAGACCTTTGACCGAGTTCGCGGAGACGGAGCTCCGAGCAACCGGCGCACGACCGCGTCGGGTCGTTCTCCGGGGACTCGATTCGCTCACGGCGAGCGAGCGGCGCATCGCCGAACATGCAAGCCAGGGCCTCAGTAACCGCGAGATCGCCCAGACGCTCTTCGTCACCGCGCGCACTGTCGAAGGTCACCTGACGAGCGTTTTCCGGAAGCTGCAGATCGGGTCGAGAGACGAGCTTGCGGCGGCACTCGCCGAGCGAACTCCTGTCCCGGCCTAGCGCGCTTCGAACCCTGAGCCGCCGCGGGGGAGTGGTCTTCGATGACTTTCTCGCCCTCCCCACGTCTGAGTCTCGATGACGTTCTCTCGAGGGGGTGCCCGTGCAGTCCGTGAACATCTTCAGCGCCGACAACACCGACGGCAGGATCGACGTGGCCCGGCAGCTCGGATCGGGTTCCCTGACGATGTTTGCCTACGACCTGGAGCCCGGCAGGAGCTCGAGCCCGTATCACTACGAGTACGAGGAGGAGTGGCTCCTGGTGGTCGACGGGACGGTGGTCGTTCGAACGCCTGATGGCGAGCACACCCTGCAGGGCGGGGAGATGGTCCGCTTCCCGGCCGGTCCGGAGGGCGCGCACAAGGTGATGAACCGAAGCGATACGAAGGCGAGAACACTGATGTTCTCGAGCGCGCGGGTGCCCGCGGTCTCCGTCTACCCGGATAGCGACAAGATCGGGGTCTGGTCCGGCAACGAGCCGGACGAGCTGATCTTCAAGCGCGGCACCGCCGTCGACTGGTCGGAGGGCGAAGACGGCTGGCACGTCGCCTCCTGAAGGCGACGCGCTTGCCGTCCTCCTCTTGCCGTGAGGGCACGGTATGAGCGACATTGAACACACACGCTGGCTGTGCTCGTGCCTGCACTCGGCGTCGACACGCAGACGAGCAATTGGGAAGGAGATGCACATGAAGGCCGTTCGGTTCGAGAGCTACGGCGACATCGACGTGCTGAATGTCGTCGAGGTGCCTGACCCGCTTCCCGGACCGGGCGAGGTGCTCGTGCGAGTCAAGGCTGCGGGCATCGGCCCGGGGGAGACCATGATCCGCAAAGGCTTTCTTCACGACCGCTGGCCCGCGACGTTTCCGTCAGGGCAGGGTGGCGACCTTGCCGGCGTCGTTGAGCAAACAGGTCAAGGCGTCGACGACTGGCATCCCGGCGATGAGGTCATCGGCTTTTCCACTCACCGGGACAGCCACGCGCAGCTCGTGGCCGTCGCCGCCGAGAACCTGACGCGGCGCCCGGCCGCCGTGCCTTGGGATGCCGCGGGGGCTCTGTTCGGGGCCGGAGCAACGGCCTGGGCCGCCGTGCGCGCGGTCGGCGCCTCGCCGGGCGATGTGATCGTGATCTCCGGGGCGGCCGGCGGGGTCGGCTCGGTCGCGGTGCAGCTCGCGCGAAACGCCGGCGCGACCGTGATCGGCCTTGCAAGCGAGCCACATCACCCCTGGCTGCGCGACCACGGCGCAATCCCCGTGACCTACGGCGACGGGGTAGCGGAGCGAATCCGGGAGGCGTCTGACGACCGGATCGACGCACTGATCGACACGTTCGGTTCGGGGTACGTCGACCTGGCGATCGAGCTCGGAGTCCCGCCAGAGCGGATCAACACCCTCATCGACTACCAGGCAGCCGCGCGCCACGGTGCGAAGACCGACGGCAGCGCGGTGGGCTCGAGCGCTGCGGTGCTCGCCGAGCTCGCCCAGCTGATCGCCGACGGCAAACTCGAGATCCCGATCTCCGGCACGTACCCGCTCGACCAGGTCCGCGACGCCTACCGCGAAAGCGAGCAACGCCACACGCTCGGCAGGATCGTGCTCCACCCCTGAGGATCGAGCAACAACTCAGCGTGCGTTCTGACGCTGCTCGATGAGTAGCGCGTCGACCCGGGCGCCGGAGTGGCAACTTCAAGACGTCTGTGGGTGCGCTCGGATATCGGCGCGACGCACCCAGATCAAAGCCCAGTGCGCGAACGTCGGCACGTGGACAACGTCGTAACGGCCGTCGAAGGCGCTCTCGAGCCTGGTCAGGGCCGGCGAACTCTCCGGGCTCGCAGTGTGGAACACCGGCTCCTTCCCGATCCGATCGACAGCGAGTTTGATCGCCGGGCTGCTGGATGGCCTCTTTGGCGAATCCCAGGCGACGTCGGTTTGCGAGGAGGGGTCGAGGAGATGGATCAGGAGACCGCGCTCGCTTTCGACCGCGCGGATCCACAGTGTGCCGGGGGCAGCATGCGCCGACACCGGCACCGTCGTCTCGACCTTGATCTCTTCGTTGATTCCCCCCCAGTGCGTCTGCGTGACGTCGATGCCGCCGCCGAACAGGAGCTCTGCGTACCTGACGGTGAAGTCCGCATACGCCTGCGCGGCCGCCGCAGTCACTGGGCTCATCACGTGGTGACGGACGTAGTACGGATCGACCAGCAGAGCACGCTCCTCGCCGCGCAGAAGGCACGTCCCCCCGCGCGAGAGCGTAGTGGCGAGCACGAAGCGCATTGCGTCGGCACCAGTCGACTCGTCGGCCGGCAGCGTCGAGAGGTACGCGGCTAGACAGACCGGCTTGTGGGGTTCGTACAGCTTTGCCGTGACGACGAGATTGGCGAGGTCCTCGAGTGAGTCGTGGGGCGACCAGACCTCGATGTACATCGCGTCCTGCGGCGCGGATGCCGTCGCGTGCGTCGGGAAGTCGTTGACATTGTTGAAGATGAGCGTGGCGTCGTCGAGTTCCTGACGCACGTGCTCGATCAACCTTCGGAACGCGGGCGCAAGCTCGACGAGCGCTCCGTCGGGCCGAATTGCAGCCTTCGGCCAACCGAACTGGTCGAGGTGAAAGCCGGCAAACGCGATCTCGGCGCGCGCGCCGCGGAGCTCGCCGCCGAGGTGCACGAGCCAGCGCGGGCTGCTCGGATCGACGAGGAAGAGGAAGTCGTCGCCGAGCTGCCATTGCGCACCGTCGGCGTGGAGCAGTGCGTCGGCTGCCCACTGCTCTCGCTGCTCGGGCCCGACGGCGTAGACGGCGGCGTAGGCGATCGGCGCCGCGCCCGCGGCCTGGAGGGCCGAGGCGAGTCGCTTGACCGTCTCGAGCGACAGCGGTTGGCCGAGGGCGTCGTCAAAGAGCTCGCTCTCGGGTAGCAGTTGTGCATGGCGGTACATCCAGTCGTAGAACATGACTGCGTTGAGATGCAGTCTCCGGACGTTGTCGACGAGCCCGTCGGCCTCGCGGCCGGCGGCGAAGTCGACGGCGAAGCCGTAGCGGAGCGACGACGTCCTCCCTTCGACCTCGAAGGCGGTGCGCGCGCCGGCCGCCTCGACGCCGTAGCCGCCGGCCGGGAGAGGCCCGAAGGCGGCGACACCGTCTGAGACCGTCTCGTCAACGAGCTCGTCGAGGTGCCAGAGGCGGACGCTCGTCGGCGCGTCGAAGCCGCGCAGCTCCACGCGTGCCTCCTCGGTCGGGCCGAACGCCGCCTTTAGCGGCAGAAGCTCTGTCACGCTCGGGCGGCCTCGGCGATGAGGGACATCGCGTGCGACCAGAGGAGTGGAGACGCGACCGACCCCCAGCGGCGGATCCACGGCTCCACCATCCCTGGATCCTGGGGGTCACCGTGACCTGCTCAGGGAGGTCTCCTGCCCGTGTCGCCTGGGCACGCACCCATGCTTGCGCGGCATCGCACGCATCGGGCTCACCGCGGACGGCGTCGCGGTCGCCGTGCGTCGTCGCCTCCACGCCGGAACGGGGGCCTTGCTCGTTGCGCCGGAGCCCGGCGAGACGCTCGACGCGCTTGTGGAGTCGCGCATCACGCTCGTCACGGAGCTCGTGTACGCCGCCCTTCTCGCACGTCCAGGCGTCGCGGCGATCATCTCAGACGCGCTGCGAGCAACTCTCCGTCAGAAGCACGACTCGATCGCGAACTTCGGCAGCATCCATCCGGTTGAGCGTGTCGAGCAGAAGCTGCTGCAGCTCGCACGCGAACATGGCCGCGTCACGCCAAACGGCGTCCGACTCGAGTTTCCCATCACACACGAGCTGCTCGCCGAGATGGTCGGTTCCGCTCGCGAGACTGTCTCTCGCGCAATCGACGAGCTCCGAGATAGCGGATTCGTCGTGCGCGCAAGGACGCACCTACCGATTGCTCGGCCGGCCGGAAACGATCCACACGACCTAGTCGACGCGTGTACGTGTCGAGCGCGACGCCGCTACACCACAACCCTCACGATCTCGTTTGCAACGCGGACGATCTTGGTCGCGTACTGCGTGTCGGCAGCCCAGGTGCCGGACAGGCTGCCAAGGTTCGAGGCGCCGCCGCGGAGTCGCTGGGGAAGCGGCCTCACCTTCAGCGCCGCGTTGACCAGCTTCAGCTGCTCCGGCGTCTCCTTGCCGCTCGGAACGGAGTACGCGAGCAGCCGGCCGACGTGCGCGCGAACGGCCGACTTCCAGTTCGGAAACGACACGCCCTCCCCGGGCGCCCCGGTCACACCGATCCCAGCTGGATTCCGGCGCGGCGGCTGCGACCACTCCGAGCTCAAATTCCCGGTCTCGAGGATCATCTGCGCAACGACGAGCAGCGGGTCCAGCCCGACAGCAGTAGCCGTCTCCTCGTAGAGCCTGACGATCGTCCTGACGTTGGCGTCCGAGTAGCGGCCGTGGGGTCGCGCGCACATGTACGACTCAAAGAGCGAAGCCGACGCCCTCGGAGAAGCGATCAGGAGGCTTCTCCGCGTAACGGCAGCCGTACGCCTTTCGGCATGCTCCTTCGGCGACGCGCTCAGCAGCGCAGCCTCGAGCCCGAGCGCATTTCGCGTGCCCTCGCCGACAACACCGTCGACGTGCAGCCCGTGCTTCCACTGGAAGTGCACGACACACGCCTCCGTGTCGCGTCCGAAGACACCGTTGATCTGCGGGCGCAGCAAGAGGTAGCCGCGCTTCACGAGCAGCGACTGCAACACCTTGACGTCCTCGCCGCGGTCGCGTCGACCGAGATCGCGCGGCCCCGCACTGGCCAGGGTCATCGCGGCACCTCCGGCGAGGACCAGCGTGATCTTGAGCAAGCCCGGGTCCCAGTGTTCGTTGCCGGTCACGTGCTGATGGCCCAGGTGGCCTGCGTACCGCCGTACTGCATCCAGACTCGGCAGGTGCGCCGTGTGGCTCACGAACTCGACGCCACACGTGCGCGGCACGCCGAAGTTGCGCTCGATCCATCGCGCGAGCCCGGCGATCGTGTCGTAATGGCGGTCGGGCCAGTTCACGACGGCCCGCTCCGGCGTTCCGCGGCGCTCCGCGATGGCAGTGTCCGCGTAGCCGATCAGCTCGACCTGGATCGTGTTCCAGAAGTTCGGCCCGCCGGCCATCAAAGCCCGCGCTGCCCGGTTGAGAGGAATGTGTTGCCACAGCCGCCCATCCGCCGGATCGAGCGTGAAATGCGGCGCGGAGCCGCCGTAATCGGGCAGGCTCGTGCCCTCCGTCGTATGCCAGACGAGTTTGCGGCCCCCGTCTTCGAACCCGCCCGCATCGATGTGGATGCGGCGCACCGCCTTGGGATGCCAGAGCGCGCCCACGGCTCTCCTCCCTCGTCGACCACTGCCCAGTTACTGGAACGCGAACATCCGCAGCCGCGCAGCGCGGCCGCTGCGAAAGAACCTACAACAACAAGCACATATTCGTTAACACGCGACCGCCACCCGCCCCATCGGTTTTGCGACCGAGCAGGCGTAGGATCGATACGTGGACGTAGACGATCCGGGAGCGGCTATTGCGGCGCTTCCCTCGGTGGAACAGCCGATCCGCGCGGCCGAGGTTGTCGGTGCCCTCTCGCTCGCGACGGACCTCGGCACCGGTCAGCCGCTCGAGCACGCGCTCCGCACGGCAGTGCTCGCGGTCCGGCTCGGCGACCTCGCGGGAGCCTCCGCGCGAGAGCTCGCCGACACCTACTACATCGCGCTCCTCCACGCTTCAGGGTGCACGTCCAACGGGCACGAAGCGGCGCTCCTCTACGGCGACGACATCGAGCACCGAGCGGCGTTCTATCTCATCGATCCGACGAGCCCGGAGGAAGTGTTGGCGTTCTACCGCGCGCACGTCGGGGCGGGCCAACCGCCGGAGGTCCGCGCGGCGCTGATCGAGGACGCGATCGCCAACGCCGGCCCTCGCGCACGCGACGCGTTTGCCGCGATGTGCGAAGTTGCTCAGCGGTTCGCGGGATGGCTTGACCTCGCCTCCAGCATCCAGGCCGCGCTGGAGTACGTCTTCGCGCGTTGGGACGGACGCGGATTCCCAGCCGTCGGCGGTGACGCGATCCCACTACCGATGCGTCTCTTGCACGTGGCGCGCGACATCTCACTCTTCCTCTCGGCTGCCGGCCCTGAGGAGGCACGAGCCGTGCTCGAACGACGAACCGGTACCGCGTACGAGCCCCGGTTGACGGAACTCGCGCTGCAGAACTTCGACGAGCTCCTCGCGGGGCTGGACGAAGCACACATGTGGGAACAAGTGCTGGAGATCGAGCCGTTCCCCCAGCTCTGGATTGCAGGCGAGCGGGTCGACGCTGCCTTCATGGCCTTCGCTGCGCTCACCGGTCTGAAGTCCCCCTGGCTTCGCGAGCATTCGACGGAAGTGGCGGACCTCGCGGAGTCCGCTGCCTGGCACCTGGGACTAGCCGCCGCCGCCGTCACGCTCCTTCGCCGCGCGGCGCTCGCGCACGACCTGGGACGCGTCGGTGTGTCGAACGCAATCTGGGAGAAGGCGGGGCAGCTCGGCTTCGGAGAGTGGGAACGCGTGCGACTTCACCCTCACTTCACCGAGCGCGCGTTCGCACAGTCGCAGGAGCTCGCTCCGATCGGAGTCCTCGCCGGTTCACACCACGAGCGGTTGGACGGCTCCGGCTACCACCGAGGCACACGAGCGCCGGGACTTGGTCAGGCCGCGCGCATTCTCGCCGCGGCCGACTGCTATGCGGCGATGCGCGAGGCGCGGCCGTACAGACCTGCTCTCGCTGCATCGGCGGCAGAGGCCGAGCTGCTGCAGGAAGCCGCGGCGGGACGGCTAGACCCAGAGGCGGTCGACGCGGTGCTCGTCGCAGCAGGGCATCGGGTGCCGCAGCGACCTCGCGAGCTTCCATCAGGGCTGACCCAGCGCGAGCTCGAGATCCTGCTCGTGCTCGCCCGCGGCAAGTCGAACCAGCAGATCGCTGCGGACCTCAGCATCTCCGCGAAGACGGTCGGAAATCACGTCCAGCACGTGTACGAGAAGACAGGCGTTCGCAGCCGCGCAGCGGCGACTCTCTGGGCGTTCGAGCACGACCTCGTTCGCAGCACATAGGGCATTCGCCCCATTCCCCCAGCTCGTCCGTGGGCGCAGACTCGCTGCACGATCGGCGTCACCGAGGCGCCGAGAACCGCAGAGGAGGAAGAGCATGATCCTGGCAACGACGCAGGTCGAGGACTTCGACCGCTTTCTGAACATCTTCTCGACGACGGGCGCCGAGAAGCGAAGGCAGCACGGTTCCAAGGGAGCGACCGTCTTCCGCGACCCGAACGAAGCCGACCGCGTCTGGGTGCTCTTCGACTGGGATGCCGAGGGCTGGCAGAGCTTCGTCTCCGACCCGGACGTCCCTCCGATCCTGAAGGAAGCCGGGCACAAGGGCCGCCCCCAGTCCGCCGGGCTCGGCGGCACCTACGACGCCTGAGAGGGAGAGCGCACATGGACGCATCGAATTCGACTCGCAGGATCAGAGTGGGCGTGATCACAGACCAGACCGGCGCGCTGTCGTTCATGGGTGTGGCCAACGCGAACGTGGCGAAGCTCGTCGTCGACGACATCAATGCAACGGGTGGTCTGCTCGGCCGAGAGATCGAGCTGTACCTCGAGGACAGCGAAACGACGGACAGCGTCGCGGAAGCCAAGGCGAGGAAGCTTGTCGAGGAAGATGACGTCGATGTGATCTTCGGCGGCATCTACAGCTCGACGAGGCAAGCGATCAAGGGCCCGGCCGTGGTGGAGGGCAAGAGGCTCTACATCTACCCCGAGCAATACGAAGGGCAGGAGTCCGACCCGCTCATCTTCTGCACAGGACCGGTACCGGCACAGCAGGTTGAGCCGCTGATTCCCTGGCTGATGAACCGAACGGGAGCGAGGAAGTTCTATCTGCCGTCCGCGGACTACATCTGGCCGCACACCCTGAACGACAAGGTTCGTCAGGCGGTCGCGGCGAACGGCGGTGCGATCGTCGGAGAGGAGTACTTCCCACTCGACCACACCGACTACGCCGGGACCGTCGACAGGATCACGTCGAGCGGTGCAGAGGTGGTCTTCAACACGATCGTCCCGCCCGGGCTCACACCGTTCCTCGAACTGCTCTACGACTCCGGCTTCACGAGCAGCGGTGGATCGCTCGTCTGCACGTACTTCGACGAGAACTTCCTCAACCTGGTGCCGGCCGCACACGTGGAGGGGCTGTACAGCTGCCTCGACTACTACCAGAGCGTCAGCGATCCATTCAGCGCCGAGCTGATCAGCACGTACGACAAGCGCTATCCAGGCGACGCCAAGTTCACTGCCGGAAGTGCATGCTCAGGGATGTACCGAGGGCTGAAGCTCTGGGAGGCCGCCGTGAACGAGGCGGGCTCGGTCGAGCAAGCAGCCGTGATCGCGGCGCTCGACCACGCAGAGATCGCCGAGGGGCCTGGTGGCCCGGCCGAGATGGTGCCCGGTCAGCATCACGTTCGGATGAACATGTACATCGCCCAGGCGAGAGACGGTCGCTTCGAGGTCGTCGAGAACCTGGGAACAATCGATCCACGTGAGCAGGAAGTCCGGTCTGCCTCCCCGCTTCGCAGTCCGGCGATGACAGCCTGAGAGCGCCGTGCTCGCCGGGCAGTCTCGCGGGCTCGTGACGCCCAGAGGGATTGCCCGGCAGCGGCACCGCGCTCGCCCAGTGCGGGCTGCTGACTCGCTGCTGATCCGAATGCGTTCGAGGCCGGCCGTAGATGCGGTCCGCGCCCCATCGCGGTTTCGGCGCAGGCAGGCGAAGCTGTTGATCAAGCTGACCCGCGAACCTAGGAGGGACCATGGGCGGGACGATCATTTGCGGTGTGACCGAAGCAATCGACGGCCACAGCGCGGCCGAGCTCGCGCACGCTCTCGGGGCGCGGCTCGGGCTACGGCTCGTGCTCGTGCACGTCGTCGACGGGCTGCCGGCAGGTGGCGCCGAGAGCCTCACCTCGCGGCAACGCCAAACGGGCGCCGAGCGCACCCTCAACGACCTTGCCCGCGAGGTTGGCAATGGGACAGAGAAACGGGTCGTGCTCGGCGACCGGGCGGAGGCGCTCGCGCGGGTCGCAGCCGAGGAAGGCGCCGACCTGATCGTGCTGGGCTCGCGCCCGGCCGGAATCGGCAACCGCAAGCTCCGGTGCACCCTTGCACGTGAGCTCGAGGCCGCGACACCCGTACCGGTGCTCGTGGCGCCGCCCGCCACCCGCACGCGCAGCGATCACCGGCTCTCGGCGGCATCGGTCGCAGCGACGCGGTAGAACAGAGCGCACGTCCGGGCTACCGATGCGCTTCTCACGGCTTCCGCTTCTCTGGCGGGTCTTCGCGATCAACGCCGCCCTGCTGGCGGTCGCGACGCTGCTGCTCGCGCTGACGCCCCGTGACCATCCACGCCTCGATCGCGCTCGTCGAGGCGGTCGACCTCGTGGTTGCTTTGCTCGTGATGCTGACGGCGAACCTGCTTTTGCTGCGCCATACCCTCGGACCGATCGACCGGCTGGTCGACCGGATGCGGACGGTCGATCTTCTTCGACCCGGACAGCCGTTCGTCGAACAGGGTGGCATTGAAGTGAGACAGTTGGTTCGAACGTTCAACGAGATGCTCGAACGGCTCGAGAGCGAGCGCCACGAGAGCGGTCGGCGCGCGCTGCGCGCCCAGGAGGCGGAGCGGCTGCGCATCGCGCGCGGGCTCCACGACGAGGTGGGGCAAGTGCTGACCGGCGTTCTGCTCCAGCTCAACTCGCTCGCTGCGGCCGACGAGGCCAGCCGCGAGAGAGACCTGGAAGAGACGAAGAACTCCGTACGGCAGGCTCTGGAAGAAGTGCGTCGCATCGCGCGCGAATTGCGGCCGGAGATGCTCGAGCACCTCGGGCTCGTCAGCGCGCTCACCGAGCTGTCACGCAAGTTTGCAGAGCAGAGCGGCGTACGAGTCGACAGCCGTTTCGCGGACGACTTACCGGCGCTCTCCGAGGAGGCCGAGATCGTCGTCTATCGCGTCGCCCAGGAGAGCCTGACCAACGTCGCGCGCCACGCCGACGCCTCGCGGGTCGAAGTCGCGCTCCAACCAGGCATGAACAGTGTCGTGTTGCGGATCGCCGACGACGGGCGGGGTCTTCCGGAAGAGCGCGGAAGCGTGAACGGCCACACCGGCCTTCGGGGCATGCGCGAACGTGCGCTCCTCGTCGACGGCGCGCTTGCGATCAAGCCCAGTGCGGCCGGCGGCGTCGAGGTACGGCTCGAGGTCCCGGCAGGAGAGCGCTGATGCCCATTCCGCTCGTCACGCGAATCCTCGTCGCCGACGACCATCCCATCGTCCGCTCCGGTCTGAAAAAGGTCCTCGACGCCGAGGCAGACCTCGAGGTCGTCGCCGAGGCGGAGGACGGCGCCGAGGCAATCAAGAAGGGCGTGGCCGAGGACGTCCATCTCGCGATTCTCGACGTCTCGATGCCGAAGACAACCGGCATCCAGGCCGCAGAAGAGCTGCACAGGCGAAAGCCGGAACTGAAGCTGCTGATGCTGTCGATGTACGACAGCGAGCAGTTCCTGTTCGAGTCGCTCAAAGCAGGAGCCTCCGGCTACGTGCTCAAATCGGACGCAGACCAGGACATCGTCGAAGCAGTCCGCCGCACGATGCGCGGCCAATCGTTCCTCTACCCCTCAGCGGTCTCCACACTCGTCAAGGACTTCGTCGAGCGCGGCCGCCCTGCGGAGGAACAATTCGACATCCTCACCCCGCGCGAACTGCAGGTGCTCAAGCTCATCGCCGAGGCCTACACCTCGAAAGAGATCGCCCAGGAGCTCGTGATCAGCATCAAGACCGTCGAACGGCACCGACAGAACATCCTCGACAAACTCGGGATGAACGACCGCGTCGAGCTCACCCGCTACGCGATCCGCCGCGGCCTCATCCAGCCGTAGCGGGCTGCGTCTCGCTCGCTACACGACCGGCGCGACGTCCCTGCGATGCGCACCCGGCCCACGGATCCAGCCCTCTTCGCCCTGACACATGGGGCAGCGCGCCGGCGGTCTCCAGCAGGCAATGCCGTAGCCGCACGACGGACACTCGAGCGTGCGCTTCGCGACGCCCGCGCCGCACGCCCGCGCCTGGACCGCAAGCCAACTCAGAGCGTGGTCGACTTCGGACTTGTCAAAGAGCGGGAGGCGATACACGGAAGCGCGGGCCCGATGCAGGCGCGGGTCGGCCGTCTGCAAAGCCACGCGCATGGGGGGTTGCAGCTCGCGCAGCGTGATCGCGGCCTCGATGCCGCCTAACCGCGGCATGTCGACGTCGAGGACTGCGATCTGCGGCCGCTGCTGGAGACCGAGTTGGACGGCCTCCGCCCCGTCGCTCGCTTCCAGTACCTCGAAGCTCTCGACAGTCGCGCGCGCGTAGGAGGCCAGCAGTGACCGTACCGCCGCGTCGTCATCTGCGAGCAGCAATCGAACGCGCGTTTCGTCCTCCGGGAGGTGTGGGTGAAGCGGAACTGCGAGAGCGTCCATGCGGGATCCTTCCTTCCGATTCGCTGCGTTCGAGAATGGCGACTGGAACCCCACCGATCTCAGCCGTCGAGCTCGACGATCTCGAAGCGCCGCCGACCGCCGGGTGCGGTCGCCTCGACGATGTCGCCGACGCGCCGCCCGAGCAGCGCTCCCCCGATCGGGGATTCGTAGGAGACCTCGCCTCGGAGCGGGTCGCCCTCGCCCGTGCCGACGACGCGGTAGTCGCTCGTGCCTCCGCTTTCCAGGTCGAGCACCGTCACGCGCTCCCCAAGCTCGATCTCCCCGTCGTTGCTAGGAGCGACGACTTCAGCACGAGCGAGCTGCTCATCGAGACGCGACAGGCGTCGTTCCAGCAGCGCGAACTCATGTCTTGCGTCCAGGTAGAGGCCGTTCTCGGCAGGTGCACCGCCGAACTCGAGGGACGAGCGGATCCGCTCGACGAGTGTCTCGCGCTCGGCGCGGAGCCGTGCGTGCTCGCTCTTCAGCTTCTCGAATCCGTTCTCAGTGAACAGTGCGTCGTTCATTCGGCCTCCTTCGATTTGCGTGTGCGGCGCGCCTTTGCACCGAGACGACTGGCGTTTCCCGAGCCGGCGATTCATGCCGTGCCCTCGAGGATCAGGGTGGCCACGAGGGTGAGCACCAGTAGAGCGATCACCAGCCAGACGAAGCCGCGCCGGAGCCGCGTCACTGTTCGGCTCCTTCGGCTGAGCAGTCCCGGATCCCGCGTCCACCGCAGACCAATTCGCTCACCTCGCTCGTACCTCCCGGTCGGTTCCCCAAGGGTCTCGCTGCGGGCGGCGGGCCGCCATCGGGGGCACGCCCCATGCGGGGCCGGCCACCACCTCATCTGCCGAGCTGCCGAGCGCGGTTCGGGCCACTTTGTGCGGCTGCTGACTTGACGCCTGGACGGTTGTAGCATCGGCCCGAAGCCGGCTTCGGCCGTGCGTCCAGCGTCCACCCCACCCACTCCGGGAGGTCACGCGATGAGCCGCCTCAGTCGTTCCCTTCTCTTCACGACGTGCCTGGCTCTGCTGCTCGGGCTGGCCGGCGCCGCTGCGCGCAGCGGCCGCGCAGTCAACCCGCCGAACAGCAGCACCACGATCGCAGGCATCGACGTCGACTCGACGACGATCCCGCAGCTCGAGCAGTTGATGAACTCGCACCGGCTGAACGCCGTCAGCCTCATGAACCTTTACCTGCGGCGTATACGCCAACTCAACCCGACGCTGAACGCAGTGATCACCGTCAATCCGACGGCCCTCGCCGAGGCCCGGGCGGCCGACAACGCGCGCCGCGACGGCGACCGCCGTCCCCTGCTCGGCCTGCCGATCATCGTCAAGGACAACATCGACACGACGGGCATGCCGACGACCGCCGGTTCGTGGGCGCTCGCCGGGAGCACGCCCGACGACGCGTTCATCGTCCAGCGGCTGAAGGCCGCAGGCGCGATCATCATCGGCAAGGCGAACCTCTCCGAATGGGCGAACTTCCGCTCCGGCCCCTCGTCGAGCGGTTGGAGCGGCATCGGCGGTCAGACGAACATGCCGTATGTCCTCGACCGCAACCCGTGCGGCTCGAGCTCGGGTTCCGGCGTATCTGCGGCTGCCGATCTCGCAGTCGCGGCCGTCGGCACCGAGACGGACGGCTCGATCGTCTGTCCGTCCGGCGCCAACGACGACGTCGGAATCAAGCCGACGCTCGGGCTGTGGAGCCGCGCCGGCGTGGTGCCGATCAGCTCGAACCAGGACTCGGCAGGCCCGATCGCGCGCAACGTCACCGATGCTGCGGCCCTTCTCGGCGCTGCGACAGGTGTCGACCCGCGCGATGCCGCGACCGCCGCCCAGGTGGGTCACGCGTCCACCGACTACACCCGCTTCCTCAACGACAAAGCGCTCAAGGGCGCCCGGATCGGCGTCTGGCGCGCCGGTACCTACGACCCGGCACTCGTCGGCACGGTCGTCAATCCGATCCTCGACCACACGATCGCCGCGCTCAAGGCCGAAGGCGCGACCGTCATCGACGGGACGGACATCGACCTGTCCGCGACAGCGAATGAGTTCCCGGCCCTCGCATGCGAGTTCAAGTCCGACATCGCGACGTACCTCCACACGTACGTCCACGGCACGAACCCGGTGACGGGCCAGCCGTACCCGCAGACGCTCGCCGACCTGATCGCCTTCGATACCGCCCACCCAAACCTCGAAGGGCCGTGGAACGACGCGGTCTTCGACGCCGCCGAGGCGACAAACGGCCGCGACGCCGATTGCGCGGCACTTCGGCAGCAGACGACGCCGCCCGTCCAGCGGTCTATCAACGAGGTCATGACGACCTACAACCTCGATGCGATCATCGCCCTGACGAACGGCCCGGCGTGGCCGACGAACGACGACCCGAACTTCGGGGACCTCAACGGGCACTTCGAGTACTTCGTGGGGGCGTCGACGGCCGCCGCCGTCTCCGGCTACCCGGACATCACCGTGCCTGCAGGCCATGACCAGGGTTTGCCGATAGGGATCACGTTCATCGGGCAGCGCTGGGCGGAACCGGAGCTCGTCGGTTTCGCGTACGACTTCGAGCAGGCGACGCACGTCCGCGTCGCGCCGCAATTCATCCCGACGATCGGCGACGCCCTGTTCCCCGGCGTCCCGAACCCCGCGCCGTAGCAAGCGGACACAGAGTGTGACGCGAAGCCCGGCCATCCGGCCGGGCTTCGCGTGTCGTGCGCCGCGCGTCGGCGGGCTAGGACGAGGACGGGATCGTGTCGAAGGTGCCCCACACAGTGTCCGCACCGGCGCCGTTGATGCTCGCGGCGCCGCCGTTGTACGGCAGCCCGGGGATGAAGGCGTCGTCGGCGAACAGGAAGAGCGGCCGTCCCCGATATGTCACCTGGCGAGTGCCGTCGGGCCGGGGATCGTCCCGATCGCACGCTGGTCGACGCCGGGGCCGACTTCGGGCATTCCGGACGTCAGGACCGGCGGCCAGAACTGCGCACACAGTGTCCGACAGACGCGCGGGAAGCCGGCAGCGGTGCCGTGCGCGCTGCCGCCGCCCGGGCTCTGCGTGTAGACCGGGAAGCTCGCCGACGGGAACAGGCTGAAGTCGTTGTTCATCCGTGCGGCGAGGACCGTGCTGGTCTCACCCGTGTTGCCGTTCGGAGCGGTCTCGAGCTGGAGACGAGCCGTTCCCGGTGCGGGATTGCCGCGCGCCGGGTCGACCAGGTACCAGATGCCCGTGGGACTGGTGACGGGGTCGAACAGGTTGGCGCCCTCCGTCTCGCCCGGCTCTTCGTCCAGGAAGAACCGGTACAAGGGCATGCCGGCGTATGTCACCTGCTGCACGGCCGGCAAGCCTGGGAGGTCGTTGCGGCGCACGCTGCCGAGCAGGCGCGGGTTGACGCCCGGCCCGGCGATCGGGGCGCCGCTCGTCAGGAGCGCCGGCCAGAGGACCGTGTCGCACGGCAGGCCGATCGCGTTCTGCGCGTTGCCACAGGCGAAGTGCACGCCGGCGACGGAGTGGAGCTGGTCCGACGTCAGCAGGTAGAGCGAGCAGCCGGCGTATGCCCCCGAACCGATGACGAGAACGTTCCCGTATGCGGTCGACTCTCGGGAGACCGTGGCCGGCCCCGTCGGAGCCGTTGTCACGGCGTCGGCACACGAGCTCGTGGCGGCGTTCGCGGCCGCGCTGCTCTGAAGAGCCCCCGCCGACGCGAGGCCGAGTACGAGGACGCCCGTTACGACCGCTCCCGCGCGGTGCCTTCCCAGTCTGCGAAACAGTTTCTTCATGATGACCTCCGGTTGTCTTGTCGCGCTCGGTCGCCCGAGCCATGCCACTCGTAGAGGTAGGGGTCGAGAACGCGGATCTGGGTGATCCGCTCGACAGGCAGAGCGTTCAGCGCCGCAGCCCGCCGAACCGCCTCCGGCGTTCGGCCCTCGTACACGCAGAACGCTCTCCGTCCGTCTTCGCTCACATACGAGTGGAGCCACGTCACGCCCGCATCGGCGTTTCGCTCGACGAGCTCGCGCCGGCCGGTCGACCCCGGAGCGGGGAACCCCGCCGAGAGATCTCGTTCGATGACGTACCGTGGCATCGCGGCCGAGTCTCCCCCGGCGCAGGCCGCGTCACATCGGCGTCGGGTACCCAGATTTCGCTGCCGGCCTACCGATCTTTGACGGCGAGGCCGAGCTCGGCCGCCGCTGCTGCCGCCTGGCGGCGATCGGCGACGCCGAGCTTGCGCAGGATCGCGGCAACGTGGTGGTCGACAGTGCGGGGCGACACGACCAGGCG
Source organism: uncultured Actinomycetes bacterium (assembly GCA_963794045.1). GTDB lineage: Bacteria > Actinomycetota > Thermoleophilia > Gaiellales > Gaiellaceae > Palsa-739. Next base: position 186,914 of record CAWCCJ010000001.1, on the reverse strand, counting down.
CTCGGCAATGCGCGCAGCCCTCTCACCCGTTTGAGGCGATGGCGTGAACGCGCCCGTCTGCGAGCGTGCCCCCTCGCGGCCGTCGAAGCGCATCGACGACCGGAAAGGGACGATCGATCATGAGCGAAGATCAGACCGCTTCGGCCTCGGCCCCGCTCACTCAGAGGCGGGACTTCTGGGTCCTGATGGGCTTCGCAGTCGCCCTCGGGATCTTCGGTGCATTCGCAGCGCTCGCGTTCATGGGCGTGACCGGGGTCGGCAACAACTGGTTCAAGGGCTCCGACTTCGGCTGGTTCGGCGGTGATTGGTGGTGGGTCGCAGTCACGACCGGAGCTGGCCTTGCAGTCGGGCTGGCACATCGGCTCACCCGCCTGCCGGCGGAGACGCCCGGCCTGATCGACGACCTGCAGGCCGCGCACGTCGACCCGCGTCCGGTGCCCGGGATCGTGGTCGTCTCGGCGATCTCGCTGATGGGCGGCGCAAGCCTCGGCCCCGAGAAAGCGCTGGGTGCGCTCGGAGGCGGAGCAGCAGCCTGGAGCTCCAAGCGCCGCGGCCTCGACGCCGAGGACCAGCAGGCGGCGACGCTGACGGGGTTCGCAGGGAGCTACGGCGGGTTGTTCTCGAGCACCGTGATCGTCGTGATGCTGATCCTCGAGGTCGCACGTCCCGGCGGAGCGAAGCTCACGAAGACGCTCGCCGGGTCGATCGTCGCGTCCAGCATCTCGTTCGGGATCTACTTCGCGATCGCCGGGGCCTTCTTCCTCGATGCGTATCGGGTGCCGGCGTTCGCGTACAAGGATTGGCAGCTTCCGGCCGGTGTGGCGTTCGGCCTGGTCGCCGCTGTGCTCGTGACTGTTCTGGGGATCGTCGTGAAGCTGGCCACGGCGCTGTTCGCCCGCGTGAAGCCGATCGTCTGGCGCGCGACGATCGGCGGCGCAGTGTTCGGCGTCGTGGGGGTCGTCCTGCCCCTGACGATGTTTACCGGCAGCGATCAGCTCGAGAGCGTCCTCGGCGGTGCAGGGACTCTCGGTGCCACGCTACTCGTGGCGCTCGTGTTCGCGAAGATGCTCACCTTCGCGGCGTGTCAGGCGAGCGGGTTCGTCGGCGGCCCGATCTTCCCGGCGTTGTTCATCGGCGGGACTGCAGGCGCCGCCGTCCATGAGCTCTTCCCGAGCGTGCCGCTCGGGCTCGCCTTCGCGTGCCTCCTGGCAGCCGTGCCCGGAGCGCTCGTCGCCGCGCCGTTCGCGATGGTCTTGCTCGCCGCGTTCGTGACGCAGGTCGGGGCGCTTCAGACGGCCCCCGTCCTACTGGCTGTGATCACTGCGTTCCTTGCGACGGAGGCTGTGAAGTACCTCGTCGCGATTCGCGCAGAGAAGGCGGCGGAAAGACAGTCGATGGGCGACGTAAACCAGGCTCCCGCCGCCTCCTAGAATCTCTCCCCGAACCAGGTGGCAAGGGCGTCGGTGAGACCCGGGTCCGTGTGGTCACCCACCCACGCCACATGTCCGTCAGGGCGAATGAGCACGGCGGCGGGAGTATCGACAGCGCCGATCACCGGCAGCTCCCAGATGCCGGAGTGCTTCGCGTCGACCAGCTGGACCCGGTCCGCCCAGGGTGCGCTGTCGAAGAGACTCCCCTTACCGAGGTTGAGGAGCACCGGCCGTGCGTCGTGGAGCAGACTGAACACGCGGAGCGGGCCGCGCGAGGTGTCGAGGTCGAGATCGGGCATGCGCCGGCCGAGTTGCGGGTGCCCCCCGCCGAAGTCGTACCGGATGTCGAGGCCGGAGATCATCCCGGCGACGCGCTTCCGTGGCTCGTCCAAGCTCAGCAACTCGGACATGGAGTCGCGCAAGGCGGCGGTGCGCGTATCGCCGCGCGTGAGGGCGGTTTGCGCCATCGTGTTCTGCAACACCCGGGCAGCGACCGGGTGCCGCTCGGCGTGGTAAGTGTCGAGCAAGCTGTCCGGAGATGTCCCATTGACGACCTGGGCCAGCTTCCAGCCGAGATTCATCGCGTCCTGCACACCGATGTTGAGGCCTTGCCCTCCCACCGGGTAGTGCACGTGCGCGGCGTCGCCTGCAAGCAGCACGCGTCCCGCCCTGTAGGACACTGCCTGCCGGGTCATGTCGGTGAACCGCGAGATCCGGGTCGGGTTGTGCGCGCCGAAGTCCGTTCCCCATACCCCGGTGAGCGCGCGCCTGAGATCGGGCAGCGTCGGCTCGTCGGTTTGCCCCACATACCGCTCGGTGACGACCACGCCTATCCGCTTGCCGTCCTCCAGCTGTCTGAACGCCTGGGTGCCGGCATCGTCACGCTGCACACCCCACTCCGGGTCCGTGGTCATCTCGACCTCGGCGATGAGCGAGCAGACCGACGGGTCCCAGCCGCGGAACTCGATGCCGGCCGCCTTGCGGATCACGCTGCGACCGCCGTCGCACCCGACGAGGAACTCCGCGCGGAGCGTCGCGCCGTCGGACAGCTCGACCGCGATGCCGGCATCGTCCTGCGCGAAGCCCGTCGCGTCCCGCCCGCGATAGATCGGCACACGCAACTCGTCGACCCAGCCGGCGAGGATGGGCTCGAAGCGGCTCTGCCAGAGCGCCAGGCCGTAGTTGTGCCGGGTAGGAAAGTCACTGATGTCCAGGGAGATTCCACCGAAGCTCTGGACCTGCATCGGCTGCCCGGCGGCGAGGAACCGGTCGGCGATACCGCGCTGGTCGAGCACCTCGATCGTACGCGAGTGGAGACCGCCTGCACCCGACCGGTCGAGCTCCTGGCTCTCGCGTCGCTCGACGATCGCAACGTCGACCCCGGCCAACGCCAGCTCACCTGCCAGCATCAAGCCGGTCGGACCGCCCCCGACTATCACCACCGCGTGTGTCTGCTGTTTCATCCGATCTCCAACTTCAGGTCAGGGCGACACGTGAGACCTGCTTGCCCGGGGCGGTGACGGCAGATCAGGGGCGACCCGTTGCGAAGGCTCGCCCAAGATGCGGTTGATCATCGCGTCGGCGGCCTCGAGCGCTGCCGCGATCCGATCGTGGCCGGGTTGGCCCAACACGACTCCGGTGATTGTCATCCGCTTGCCATCGCTCCATCGGATCGCCCGGAAAGCGAAGCAGCCGCCCGCCGCGCTGTCCGAGCCGGTCTTGACGCCGACGAAACCGTTGTACCCGAGCAAGGCATTGGTGTTGTGCACGGTGCCGGCGAACGGCAGTGTCGCGCTTCGCATGGCCACGATGCTCGCGAACACCGGCAGGAGCATGGCCTTGTCGACGATGCGCACCTGGTCGGCGGCGGTCGAGACGGTTGCATCGTCATAGCCGCTCGGGTCGGTGTAACGGGTCTGAGTCATGTGCAGCGACCGTGCGGTCGCGTTCATCCGTGCGACAAACCGTTCCTGCGAGCCGGCATCCCATCGCGCGAGGACCGCGGCAATGTTGTTGGCCGACGGCAGTAGCAGCGCCTGCAGCGCCTCGCGTTCGGTCAACTGCTCTCCGGCGGCGATGGATACGACCGACTCCTGCTGTCGTTGACGGTGCTCGGTATCGGCCACGTCGGACTCGGTGAGTGTGATCGTCGGGCCGTCCTCACCCGGCTGCAGCGGATGGTCGCGTAAGACGAGATACGCCGTCATCACCTTCGCGACGCTGGCGATGGCCGCGGGGTGCTGGTTCGGGCTCGCTTGTATCCGCGCCTCTCCGGTCCGGATGAAAGCAGCTTGGCCATCGGCCGGCCACACCGACCCGTCTAGCTCGCTGAGCCGAGCGCGATGCTCGACGCCGAGGGCAGCGGTGACTCGGGTGGCCGTCGAGGGCGAGGACGCCGCGTGGTAGCCGATGGACCCGCCAATCGCGGCGATCACTGCCATCAGCCCGGCAACACGTCTGGGGTAGGTCATGCCTCGATTCAAGGCACCGTCCCGTTGCCGGCGCGTATCCCGTTTTCGATATGCCGGCGAAATGCGGCAGGTCGTAGCATCGGAGGCGTGCGGGTGTTGATCGTCGAGGACGAGCCCTATATGGCAGAGGCGATCCGCGACGGCCTCCGCCTGGAAGCGATCGCGGCAGACATCGCAGCCGACGGCGACGCCGCTCTCGAGCTGCTGCGCGTCCACGCGTACGACATTGCCGTCCTCGACCGAGACATTCCCGGCCCCTCAGGTGACGAGGTCGCAGAACGCATCGTCGCTTCCGGCAGCGGCACGCCGATCCTCATGCTCACCGCCGCCGACCGCCTCGACGACAAGGCCACCGGGTTCGAGCTCGGCGCCGACGACTATCTCACGAAGCCGTTCGAGCTTCGAGAGCTCGTGCTCCGTCTCAGAGCACTCGACCGCAGACGCGCCCACAGCAGGCCGCCCGTACGAGAGATCGCGGGTCTCCGTCTCGATCCCTTCCGCCGCGAGGTCTACCGGGCCGACCGCTACATCGCGCTGACTCGCAAGCAGTTCGCGGTGCTCGAGGTCCTCGTCGCCGCCGAAGGCGGCGTTGTCAGCGCCGAGGCGCTCCTGGAGCGAGCGTGGGACGAGAACGCAGACCCGTTCACCAATGCCGTGCGCATCACTGTCTCGGGACTGCGCAAGCGGCTCGGCGAGCCCTGGCTCATCACCACCGTGCCGGGCGTCGGCTACCGCATCGGCGCGGAACCGGACACCGCGCCCGAAGGAGACGGGCGTGGTTAGGCAGCCGGGCTTGAGTGTCCGCCTCAAGCTGACTCTCAGCTACGCAGGCTTTCTCATGCTTGCAGGTGCCGTGCTGCTCGCCGCGGGGTACTTCTCCCTTTCGCGTGGCGTGCACCCCGGCGTGATCTTCCTGGTGCAAAGCCATGCCGCCCTCCTGCGCTATTTCGCGCCGATCGCGGCCGTCGTGATGGCGTTCCTGCTGGCGTTCGGTTTGCTCGGAGGATGGTTTCTCGCCGGCCGCATGCTCGCTCCGCTGACTCGCATCACGGATGCCACGCGTGTCGCCGCGGACGGATCGCTTTCTCACAGGATCGAGTTGGAAGGACGTCAGGACGAGTTCCGCGAGCTGGCCGACGCCTTCGACGCGATGCTCGCGCGGCTCGAAGCACATGTCACCGAACAGCAGAGATTCGCAGCCAACGCCTCCCACGAACTCCGCACGCCGCTCGCGATCACGCAGACACTTCTCGACGTTGCCGGCAAGGATCGCAACGGCGACACCGGCGAGCTCGTCGACCGGCTCCGCGCCGTCAACACGCGAGCGATCGACCTCACGGAAGCATTGCTCCTGCTCAGCCGCGCCGACCGACGATCCTTCACCCGAGAACACATCGATCTCTCGCTCATCATCGAAGAAGCCACCGAGACGCTCCTCCCCCTCGCCGAGAAACGCGGGCTCACGATGGAGACCTCGGGCGACATCACCCCCACGGTCGGCTCCCACGCGCTCCTGCTGCAGCTGAGCACGAACCTCGTGCACAACGCGATCGTCCACAACGTGCCTCACCACGGGGCTGTGTGGGTGACCACGAGCGTTCAGCCCGAGAGCGTGTCGCTCACCGTCGAGAACACAGGCGAACGGCTCACCCCACAGTCCGTTGCCACGCTCGCCGAGCCGTTTCTCCGCGGCAGCGAACGCAGACGCACCGACCATGCAGGGGTCGGCCTCGGGCTCGCGATCGTCAAGAGCATCACCGAGGCACACGAGGGAACCCTCACTCTCACTCCGCGCTCCGCCGGCGGGCTCCGCGTCACGGTGCAACTCCCTCCGGCGCCGCGAACCGGCGCCGCTGCCTGAGGCGGGCTCGAGGCCGGGCGAGCCACTCGCTCGACCCGTCCAGCGGGTTCAGAGACAATACGTCATATGAATCGCCGTTCTCTGCCCGGGGGCGCCTTGCGAACGCTCGTGCTCGTCTTCTTCGCGATCTTCTTCGCCGGGCCGCTCCTCTGGCTTTTGCTTGCGCCGACGAGGACGGGTTACGGGCTCGCCACCGGCGGGCCACTCGCCTTCGGCAGCCTCGGAAACCTCGCGGACACGTGGCATCAGCTCGACGGGTTTGGTGACCACTTGTTCCGGCGCTGGATGGAGAACTCGCTCGTGTACACGTTCTCGGCGACCGCACTCGCACTCGTCACCGCGATCCCAGCAGGCTACGGGCTCGCATTCGGGCGCTTCCGCGGGCGCCGCCTTGTCCTCGGCATGACGATCGTCTCGATGACGATGCCGGCGACAGCGCTCGTGCTGCCGATCTTCCTCGAGCTCAACGCGCTCCACCTTCTTGGCTCGGCGCTCACCGTCGTCCTGCCGTTCGCGTTCTTCCCGTTTGGCGTCTATCTCGCATACCTCTACTACACGACCGCCTTGCCGGCGGATCTGCTCGACGCTGCACGCGTCGACGGTTGCGGCGAGTGGGCGACGTTTCGCCGCGTTGCACTACCACTCGCGAAACCGGCTATCGCGCTGGTCTTCTTCTTCAGCTTCGCCGCCGACTGGACGAACTTCTTCCTGCCCTATGTGCTGCTTCCGGATTCCTCTCAGTACCCGGTGGAGGTCGGCCTGACGGACATGTTCGCCGGAGCGTCGAAGCCGATGCTCGCGCTCGCGGCGCTGATCGCCACCGTGCCGCTCGGCATCGTCTACGCCGTTTCGCAGCGAGCGGTTGTCAGGGGTCTTGCCGGTGGAGGGGCGAAGGGATAGCGCGCCCCCTCGGCCCGGCGTCTCGCTACTCGCCGTAGAGATCCTCCCAGGCGACCGGCTGCCAGGTCGTGCCCAGAGGGCAGCTTTCCCGCGCCCAGAGGATCGCTTCGGCGAGGGTGTTGCCACCGCCGATCGTGCGCCACGTTCCGCCGTCCGGTGAGCGGAACTCGACGCTGAAGATCGGCTGTGCCGGGCGAGTCGGCGGCACGAGTGCGAGCGGCGGGCGGCGCGTGCGCGGCGCCTCGGTGTAGGGGTGCGGCATGACTGCCATCTCAGGCCTCGCTCGGGAGCTGCGTCGGAAGGACGGGGGTGAGGCCGTGGCGTCGCATCACGGACGCCACGGCGGACAGATCGGGAGGGCCGCCCGCCGCCTCGGCGAGCACCGCAGCCACCTCGAGGAAGTACGCCCGGCCGAGCAGGCCCGGGGTGACGATCGCAAGCGCGCCGGCGTCTGCGTCGCCGGCGTTGTCGAACCGATGCACCGCGCCGCGCGGGATGACGAGCGTCTCGCCCGGGCCGACGTCGGTCGAGCTGCCCTCGATCGTCCAGGTGAGGACGCCCGCAAGCCCGTAGATCGTCTCCTCGTAGCCGTCGTGACTGTGCGCAACCGGCACCCTCGCGCCTGCAGGGACGTCGAATTCGAACAAGGCGACCGACCCGGCCGACTGCTCCCCCTCGACGAGGACCCGGACCGCCACCTCCCCGACCTTGATCTCCTCTTGTGCACCAACTGTCACAGTCGCCTCCTTGCTCTGCGTTTGGTAAAGTCGCTTGACTCTACATGAATGCCCGCCGTTCGTCAAGTCGCTTGACCAAATCCCCCGGCGCCGCCGCGCCGCCGCTGATCGGTGCGCTCCTCCGCACGCCGTGGGAGGCCGTGCAACGTCACATGCTCGAGCGACTGCACGAACGCGGCTTCGGAGACTTCGACGCCGCCTATCTGAGCGTCTTCCAGTACCCCGGACCGGAGGGGGAACGACCCTCCGACGTGGCAGCCCGACTGCGCATCAGCAAGCAGGCCCTCAATCACTTGCTGAGCCAACTCGAGAAGCTCGGCTATCTCGACCGCCGACCGGACCCGGACGACCTCCGCGCAAAGCGCATCAAGCTCACGCGCCGCGGCCACTCCGCGATTCGCGTGATCCGCGAAGCCGTCATCGAGGTGGAGACCGCCTGGGCACAACAAGTCGGCACGAAGCGCTTCGCACAGCTTCGCCGACTCCTGCTCGACCTCAACGAGCTCACCTAGAAGCCCGACCGGCGCATCCTCGACGACTAGCCAGTAGAAGTTGCAGACCGTGGCCCGTAGCGTCTGCCTCCCTTCTGCGGAGGAAAGGTGGCGCCTTGTCCCGTTCTTGCATGACGATGATCGCCTGTGCGGCGGCGGCCTTGTTTGTCGCGTCGAGCGCCGGAGCGCACGGTGGGCCGCTGAACGCCGACGAGCATGCAACGGAGGACCTGGTCGTGCACACCGCCGGCCAGGAGCGGGACTTCGACACACACACCCGAGCGGTGAGCACCGTCTACGCCGCGGCGGCTGCCACGGCCGGCACTCCGCAGGACATCGGACAGTGGGGCATGGTCGTCGACTGGCCGGTCGTCGGAGTGCACGTTGCGCTGCTGCCGAACGGCAAGGTGCTCGCGTACGACTCGATCGGCGACAACGCCACCGAGACGTATCCCGTCCAGAATCACACGCGCGCGACCGTGTGGGATCCCGCGACGGGCGCGCAGACGCCGGTCGATCTCACGACCGGCTACAACATCTTCTGCAGCGGGCTCGCTCATCTCACCGACGGGCGACTGTTCGTCGCCGGCGGCAACAAGGACCAGCAGCTCAACGGGATCATCCAGACGCATCTTTTCGATCCTGCGAGCCAGCTTTGGAGCCTCGGGCCGAACATGGCGGCCGGTCGCTGGTATCCGACGGTGACGCCGTTGAACAACGGCGAGATGCTCATCACGTCCGGCCGCGTCGACACACCCGAGGTGCGCATGATCGGTGGCGCGTTGCGCTCGCTCGGCACTGCCTCGCTGAGCCTGCCGCTCTATCCCTGGCTGGATGTCGCACCGACCGGCCTGGCCTTCTACTCCGGGCCTGATCAGACGCTGCGCACGCTGAACACCGTCGGCACCGGCGCGTGGCAGACATTCGGGCAGCGCGACTCCATCAACCGCGACTACGGCAGCCATGCACTGTTCGACATCGGCAAGGTGCTCGTGGCGGGTGGCGGTCCGTCGACGAATACGGCCCTCGTCATCGACGTCAACGGGACAACCCCGCAGGTCTCAGCGACAGCGCCGATGTCGTTCGGTCGCCGTCAACACAACCTGACAGTCCTCGCAGACGGATCTGTCCTCGCAACAGGCGGGAACTCGTCGGGCGCGGGGCTCGTCGACCTCAACGCCGGTGTCTACCCCGCCGAGCTCTGGAGCCCCGCCACCGGCCAGTGGCGGACGCTTGCGGCAATGCAGGTCACGCGTCAGTACCACTCGAGCGCGCTGCTCCTCCCCGACGGCCGTGTCCTCTCTTCGGGCGGTGGAATCTGCGGCACGTGCGACCAGGTCGGCTACCTCGCGAAGAACGCCGAGCTCTTCTCGCCGCCGTATCTCTTCCAGGCCGACGGGACGCTCGCTCCGCGGCCGTCGATCGACGCGGCGCCTGCGCAGACGAGCTACGGCGCGCCGCTGGTGATCGCAACCGGGGCCCCGTCGTCGATCCAGAAGGTCGCTCTGGTACGGCTCGGAGCCGTGACGCATTCGAACAACATGGAGCAGCGCTACGTACCGCTCTCGTTCACCGCCAACGCGACGACGATCACCGCTACCGCGCCCGCGAACGCCAACGTCGCACCGCCGGGCTTCTACATGCTCTTCATCGTCGATGCGAATGGCGTGCCCTCGGTGGCCAGCATGGTCAAGGTCGCGGAGAGCAACTCGTCACCGACCGTGACGCTGACGCAGCCGACTGACAAGGCGACGTTCGCTGCGCCCGCCACGATCAACCTCGCCGCGACGGCGTCCGACCTCGACGGCTCCGTGACGAAGGTGGAGTTCTTCAACGGCTCGACCAAGCTCGGCGAGGACACAACCGCGCCCTACACGCTGACCTGGAGCAGCGTCGGCGTCGGGACATACACGCTGACCGCTCGCGCGACGGACAATGTCGGCGCCACGACGACGAGTGGCGCGTCGACCGTCACGGTCGCCGGCAACAGCCCACCGACGGTCGCCATCACGTCTCCGACAGATGGCGCGACATTCGCGTGGAAGCCGACGATCACCGTCACCGCGACGGCCGGTGACACCGGGGGTAGCGTCACCGCCGTCGAGTTCCGAGACGGCTCGACGCTGCTGGGGCAGGACACCACGGCGCCCTACTCCTTCACGTGGCGGAACGTTCCGCAAGGGACGCATGTGCTGACTGCGCGCGCGACGGACAACGCAGGCGCGACGACGACGAGCAGTCCCGTCGGCATCACGATTCGACCGAAGCGCTGACCCGCCGACGAGAGCGTCGTGCCTCGCTCGGCGACGGCCGGTGGTAGGGTCGGTGGTGGTGCGGGTCCTCATCCTCGGCGCAGGGTTCGGCGGGCTCGAGTTGGCGACACTGCTTTCGGAGAGCGATGAGGGCTTTGACGTCACGATCATCGATCGCGGCGATGCCTTCGTCTTCGGGTACTCGAAACTCGACGTGATGTTCGGGCGCGCGGTGCTCGAGGAAGTGCGACTCCCATACGACGTGGTTGCGAAACGCGGCGTCACGATGGTGCGCGAGGCCGTGACGAAGATCGATCCGGAGGCGCGGCGAGTGACGACCGACGGCGGCGAGCATGAAGCCGACATCCTGGTGGTTGCCCTCGGCGCGGACTACCTGATGGATGCGACGCCGGGGCTTGCCGAACATGGCGACGAGTTCTACTCGCCGGCGGGAGCAGTGCGGCTCAGGGAGAAGCTTGCGAACGTGAAGGCGGGCCGGTTCTTGATCGGCGTGTGCGACGCGCCGTACAAGTGCCCACCCGCACCGAGTGAGGCAGCGCTTCTCCTGCACGATCATCTGGTGACACTCGGCGTCCGGGACGGGTCGGAGATCGAGATAGTCTCGCCGCTTCCGAGTCCAGTCCCGCCGTCGCCGGACACATCGGCGGCGCTGCTCGCAGCGTTTGCCGAGCGCGGGATCACGTTCACCGGAAGCCGACGCGTCAAGTCGCTGCGCTCCGGAACCGCAATCCTCGACGACGGGAGCGAGAAGTCGTTCGACCTCTTCCTCGGCGTTCCCGTCCACCAGGCGGCAGCGGTTGCCGTCGCGAGCGGGATGACCGTCGACGGGTACGTTCAGGCTTCCTCTCAGACGCTCGAGACAGCCTGGCCCGGCATCTATGCCATCGGTGATGTCGCGACGATCGGTGTACCGAAGGCCGGCACCTTCGCCGAAGGCGCTGCGCGAGTCGTCGCCGCCGACCTGATTGCCACGAAACGAGGTACCCCAAAGCCGCCGCCCTACGACGGGCGCGCATCGTGCTGGATCGAGTTCGGCGGCGGCCGGGTCGGCCGCGTCGACATCGACTTTCTCTCAGGGCCGGAGCGGACAGGAACACTCCGCCCACCATCCGACGAACTGGTCGCAGAAAAGAAGACGTTCGGTTCGACTCGGCGACGGCGCTGGTTCGGACTCTCCTAGTACGCGGCGAGGGCCGTCCCTAGTCGCCGAGCGTGCCGACAGTCGCCGGACCGCCGAGCAAGGGGCGGCGGACCGGCCGCTCGTGCGGCCTGAGCTCCGCGTCCCCGGGCTCGGGCTCCCGTAATACCTCGCCGCGGATTCTGCGCTCGTCGGCGTCCTCCTGTGCCCGCGCCTCGAGCGAGATTCGGCGCGTAAGGACAACGGCCCGTTCCTGCATGCGGTGGACCTCGACGAGCTCGGTCGCCCGCAGTGCCGCCGCGCTCCGCTCGTAGGCGCCGCCGGTGCTGAAGAGATGGGTGAGCTTGAGCATCAGCGCGACCAGGTCGATCGCGATCAGGAACGCCAGGAAGAACTTGACGTACTTGCTCACGGAAGGGCTCGCCTTCTCGACGCGTTCGAGCGCAGCTTGGCGGGCGAGAAAGTCGCGGTCGGCCTGGATCGTCGAAACCCGGTTCGCGATCTGCCCGCTCTCGGCCGCCCGCCAGATGGCGATCTTGCGCCGGTCGGCGGCGATCGTCGCCGCGATCTGGGGGCGGTCGCGCTCGAGTGCTGCCGCTGCGGCGGCCGCGCGGTGGGCGTCGCGCTTGTAGTACGGGCCGCGGCCGACCTTATGGGTCTGCGAGCAGTTCGCCTCGCCGGCCTCGCAGTCGGCCAGGAAGCGGCTGTTCGTGACTTGCCGCTGCAGGCTTGCCTCCTTTGCCTGCACCGCGGCGATCTCCTTCTGCGCTGCCGCGATCTTCGCGTCGTACGTTCGCGTGATCTGGTTCGTCGCCGCGTGGATGCGCGCCGTCGTCGTCTTGCTGAGCTCGTCGTTGATCGACCCGCTGTAGATCACCTGCGCCATCGGCAGCCCGATCACGAGCGCGATCGCAAGCGAGAGCGCCAACCGCGGGATCGTCAGCACGAGGTTCCACGCGCCACTCGTGCCGAAGCTCTTGAGGACGAGTCGCTCGATGAGGCAGTAGAGGACGGCCCAGAGAGGAAGGAGCCAGAGGACGTTCGTGATCGACGTGCTCCACCACTGGCTCGCGGCGACGGTCATCCCGAAGCCGCTGACGAGTGCCATTCCGGCGACCCACATGCCGAGCCCGTTGAAGAAGCTCGTCTCGCTCGGCACGCTGCGGAGGACGAAGCACTCACCCCCCGCGAGCCACGCCCATCCGGCATGGACGCGCCGACGCGGCGCTCTGCCGGTCACCCCGGCGTCCATGGTCGTGCCCGCTCCGTCCGGGGTCGAGGTAGTAGCCACGCGAAGAACAGAAGACGAACGACGGACCGATCTGTTGGCACCGCGGCTCGTCTTCTTAGAGTCTTATCACGGGAGCCTTTCCTGACCTACGAGTGGAGATGCACGAGCGCGAGACCGCCGGCGATCACCCGAGTACCACTGGACATTGACGGGGACGAACACGGGGGCCTGGTGGAACCGGGCGCCGGTGTGCGCATCACCGGGTCGCGGTGTGGACGATCGGGGATGACGGCCTGATCGCGTCCTCGCTCGGCTCCTACGACGAGGCCGGTGACGAGCGACTACTCCACGCGGTGGGCCGCAGCAGTCTTCGCGGTGTCGAGATAAATCCGAAGGTGGACGAGCTTCCCATCCCGGAACGTCCACACATGCGCCTCGTGATTGACGAAGGTGCGACCGGTGTTGCGGGCAGTGGCCTCGGCGTACACGAGAGATACAACCGTGTCGTCCTGGGCGATGAACTCCCTCGGCTCGAACGTCGTGAACTCGAGTGTCGAGGCTAGGCCGCCGAACCAGCCGAGCACGGCCTCTTTCCCTTTGAACGTTCCAGCATTGGGATCGACATCGGCGACGCCGGGGTTCACCCACTCGATGTCGTCTGCCATCAGATCAGCAAGCGCGGGAAGGTCGCCCCGACCGAAAGCCTCATATCCACTCTGCACGAGGCGGGTGTTCTCGTCTGCCAGCACGGAGACTCCTTCGTAGGATGAGACGAGTATCCCACGCAAAGGGCCGAAAGCCCGGGCGCAATGCTCAGCTTGCGAGGACGCAGATCGCGAGCCCCGGCAGCTCATAGCCGCCATCGACCGCGAAAGGCTCGAACGCGTCCCTCAGCTCTGCGGCCATCGCCTCGCGTTCGTCGCGTGCGGCCCCTGCCCACGCGCGCGCGAACATGCCGCCCCTCGCGCTCGAGCGATCGACGTAGTCGTCCACGTCGCGGTAGTCATTGGCAACCGACACCATCTCGACCTGCACACTCGCGAACCCGGCGCCGCCCACCAGCGCACGGAGTGCCTGTTCATCCCCGAGGACGAACATCCCGGGCTCGCCGGGAACGGGACGCGGCATGTGGCCGTGCGCGACGAGGATCCGGCCCGCAATGGTCACCCACGGATTGCTGTCGCCGCTCGCCCAGACTGCAAACGCGAGGCGGCCACCGGGTCGCAGCACGCGGCGCGTCTCAGCGAGCGCAGCCCGTGGATCCGGCATCAGCATGTAGCCCCAGCGGCACACCACCCCGTCGACGGAGTCGTCCTCGAGGTCGAGATCCTCGGCGTCGAGCTCCCGGAATTCCACGTTCGTGAGGCCGAGCTCGTCGCGGCGGCGACGCGCGATCTCGAGCATCGCCGTGCTGAAGTCACTCGAGATGAGCCGTCCGCTCTCTCGCAGCAGAGGTGCAACCGCGAAGCCAACGTCGCCCTGACCTGCAGCGAGCTCGAGGACGACATCGCCGGTCTTCGGCGCGAGTGCTTGCACGAGGTAGCCGGTGATCGGTGCCGCCACGCGCTCCCGCTCCTCGCGCTCTCGCTCCCAGCCCACGGCCATCGCCGACCAGTTCTCGAGGCGAACGCGCCGCTCCTCGGCTCGCTCCATCGGGCGATCCTACGTCGATCAGTTCGCAACGTTGCGGGAACCAACCGATCGTTCAGTCGTCTACGACGCCCAACGCAACGTAGTTCTCCGCAGCTTGTCACGGTTCGGCCCTGACATGGCGCAGCGACGGCCCGGGGAACTCCCGAGCAGATCATGAGCCTGAAGGCGACAGCACGCTCGATCCCGGGAACGCTCCGTCAGGAGGTCGTGATCGACGGCAAGCATCGATTGATCACCGATGAGCCGGAGCGCCTCGGCGGCGAGGGTAGCGGGCCTGCACCGCACGAGCTCTTGCCGGCCGCACTCGCCGCCTGTGTCGCGACCACCCTCACGATGTACGCACGAACGAAAGACTGGGATCTCGGCAGAGTGTCAGTTGCCGTCGCGTACGACAACACCTCGACCCCACGCCGGTTCGACGTTGCGATCGAGCTCGGCGGCGACGTCAGCGACGAGCAGCTCCGCCGACTGGAGAAGGTCGCCGCCTCTTGCCCCGTGCGGCGCTCGGTCGAGGCCGGCATCGACTTCGTCGAGACGATCGAGCGCACCGCGGCGCAATCGGCTACCGCCGGTTGAGCCGCCAGATCTCGAGGTTGAGCGCCGCCGCATACGTCGACCACATGAGGTACGGCGCGTAGAGCAGCCCCGCGGTGCGGTCGACACGCGCGCTCGCCGACGCGGTGGCCGCGACGGCAGGGAGCAACGCCCCGATGACGATCGCGCTTCCGCCTGTTCTGCGCGCGCCGAAGAAGACCGGCGTCCACGCAGCGTTCAGCCCCAGTTGCAGCCACCAAAGCGCGAGCGCGCGCCGACGTGCCGGATGCGGTGAGCGTGCAACGCGGTGCGCCGAGTAGGCCATCTGCCCATAAAGCACCGTCCAGACCGGGCCGAAAGCCCTCGACGGTGGAGTCCAGCTCGGCTTGCGCAGGCTGGGGTACCACGTGGCGACTGAACGGCGCGTCGCCATGCCTCCTCCGGCGGCTGCGAGAGCGACCGCCGCTGCGTACAGGATTGTGCGCACACATCCAACATACGTCGAGCCACGTCGGGCTGAGCCTTCGAGCGGCGTAGGATCGGTCGGTGAGTTCCTGGGCGCTCGCGGCCACGGCCGGCATCGTGATCGCCTACGCAGGGCTCTCGCGTTTCCTCGACCGCACGCCGGTCTCTGCGCCCATTTTCTTCCTTTCCCTCGGCTTCCTTGCCGGGAACAAGGGTCTCGGCTGGATCGATCTCTCCCCGTCGAGCGAGCAGATTCGCGTGCTCGCCGAGCTGACGCTGACACTCGTGCTCTTCGCCGACGCGTCGCGCATCGACGTATCTGCGCTCCGGCGCGAGTACGCCGTCCCCGCGCGGCTCCTCGGCATCGGCCTACCCCTGACGATCCTCGCCGGCTGGGGGCTCGGCGTCGGGATGTTCGGCTCGATTCGCCCGAGCGAGCTCTTGATCCTTGCCGTGATCCTCGCTCCGACCGACGCCGCACTCGGGCAGGCAGTCGTGACCGATGCGCGCATCCCCTCGCGGATCCGGCAAGGATTGAACGTCGAATCGGGATTGAACGACGGGATCTGCGTGCCGCTTCTCTTCATCGCGCTTGCGATTGCCGAGGCCGAAACCGGAGCGAAGAGCGCGCACGGTGCATTCAAGCTCGTGGTCGAAGCAATCGGGTACGGCGTGCTGTTCGGTGCCGCCGCGGGAGTGGCCGGCGCATACCTCGCGCGAACCGCGCGCGAGCGCGGACTGATGGAGAAGGACTGGAGCCAGATCCTGCCTGCTGCGACTGCCGCGGTTGCGTACGGGCTCGCCGCTCCACTCGGCGGTAGCGGGTTCATCGCCGCGTTCGTCGCGGGCCTCGCGTACGGCGCCGTCGACCGCCAGAGACACGAGAGCGCGACGCACCTCGTCGACGAGCTGGGAGGGCTCGCGAACGCGGTGACCTTCATCGTCTTCGGGGCGGCCTTCGTCGGACCGGTGCTCACAGATCTGAGCTGGCGGACGGCGCTTTACGGCGTGCTGAGCCTGACCGTCGTGCGAATGGCCCCGGTCGCCTTGGCACTCGTCGGGACTGGAGCAAGACGACAGACGGTGACGTTCGTCGGCTGGTTTGGGCCGCGCGGTCTCGCGTCGATCGTCTTCGCGATCATCGTCCTCGAAGACGGCGGACTGCAGGACGTCTCGACGATCACGGTCGCGGTCGTGTTCACGATCGTCCTCTCCGTCTACGCGCACGGGCTTTCGGCGAAGCCGCTGACCGGTCGTTACGTCGGCTGGTACCACGCGCATCCGAGTGATCGCCGGCCTGAGATGGAAAGCGTCCATGCACCGCACCAGCGCTGGCGCCGAGGGCTGCCGTCGAGCTCGTAGACCCTCGGTGCAATCAGAAGCCTCGGGCGTCGCACGGGACGATGATCCTGTCGCGCGCAAAGGCCTGCTCCTGGCCGAGTTGCACGAGCGCCCGCTCCATCGCGACCGGGCGAAGACCGCCGACACCGGAAGCGTACGGATGGTCGAGAAACACGAGCAAGAGGAGCGTTGACGTGATCACGACCGCAACGCCTCCCATCATCGTCGCCTGCACGATCGCGCGCTCGGAGCTGTCGGCGAAGAACAGCATGTAGATGAAGATGACGACGGAGGCGAGGAGCAGGACGATCCACACCGGCACGGGGATGACGCCTTCCGCGCCGTGGATGCGGTCCGCACGCCCGTCTTCTCGGTCGGATCGCTGGTCGAACCACTTGGCATACGCCGTCTGCTCGGATGCCGACCGGGGATCCGTCGACCGCAGCGTGCGAAGCATCGACAACGTCCATGGGTTCCGAGAATCGCCCAGCGCGTTGGAGCGCATCTTCGGCCACTCCTGGTAGACGACCGCACGCGCATAGCAGACGAGATCGCCCGAGAGCTTCGCTCGCGCGGCAACCGGCAGGAACTGCGCGGTCTCGAACTGCGCCACAACCGTGCGTGCCTCCGTCTCGGCGCCGCTTCGCGATGTGTCGAAGCTCTCGAACGAGAGGAAGACGACGAACCCGATCAGCACCGCGAAGCCGGTCGCGAGCACGCCGAAGATCCCGGATGCGCGATCGCCGTCCTCGAAGTAGCTGCCCTCAGGGGCTCCCCGCCGGACGAGCAGCATCGCGGCGATCGCCACCGTTGAGACAACGAGGACGATGAGCCCCGCCCATACGACGTTCATCGAACCCTCACCGGCACCGTTCCAGGCATCGCGCTGAACACGACGTGGAAGATGCCGGAGGCGCCGTCGCGGGCCGTTGCACGAGCACGGCCAGAAGCTACGGGCCGGGTCCGGAGATGCAATCGCCCTCTCGGGATGAAGTCGTGAGCGCTGCGCGCCGTCTCAGAGAACGAGTACGTTCGCGAAGACCTGCCACGCAAGGAGGCTCTTCGCGACGAGGCTCAGCCAGAGATACCAGCGCTCGCCGTAGCGGTACTCGCACCAACGTCCGACGCGCCTGTACTGCAGTGCCTGGTTGACCGCGAAGCTGTTGAAGAGAACGAAGAGCGACACGAAGATCGCGTAGACGAAGCCGGGTGGCGCGTGTCCACGCCCCGCTGACACGCCGATCTGAAGCGCGATTGCGATCCACGCGGCGGCGCCGACGACGCAGCCGAGGACGAAGGGCAGCCACCGGGTGCGAGCACGATCCGGTGGATTCAGCAGCTCCATCAGCCAGCCGAGAAAGATCATCGCCGCGTTCGCCACGAAGAGCGCGAGCAGCGCGACGTAGTCGGCGATCCCGGTGAGCATGGCAATCAGGACCACCATCAACGAAGCAGAAAGTGAGTACTCGAGCCACCGGAATGGGTTGACACCCTCGGCGAGATACCGCTCATACCGCGCCCGTAACGGCGGCAGTGCGACACCCCCGTGATCGATCGCAGCCAGGAGGAGAAACGCGCCGACAAGCGGGCCGATCCGCAAGTCGAAGAGCACATCCTGCTTCGGCGTCCCGCTCCCCGGCTGGCCTGCCATGAACGCGCCCGTGACCGGAAGGGCGAAGTCGGTCGAGAGTACGAGAATCACCGCCGCTTGCGCGGCGTGAAGCAGCGCGAGCAACGCATTGCCTCGACGGAGCGAGCTAGCGTCCATGACGCTTAGACTCTCTCGACCCGCTCGAGGATCTCGTCGGCGTCGAATGTCTCGCGCCGCCCGCCGCGTCGTACTCCTCGATGGTGCGCCACACGGGTCGGTTGCACCCGCACTCGCAGCGGAAGACGACGGGCGTCTGCGCACCGTCTGCATCGGTGCGCCTCCAGGTTACGACCGCGTCGTAGACGTACTTGTTGAGCCGACTCGCGAATTCGGACGTTTCCATCGCCAAAGCTCCAGTGCTGCCCGGCGCGATTGGCCGCGCCGGGCAGCACGCGGATCCTCGTTAGGGGACGAGCACCTTGTTGATCACATGAATGGTGCCGTTCGAGGTCGCCACGTCGGCCTTTGTGACGGTGGCTCCGTTGACCATGACCTTGCCGCCGCGCACGCGGATCGCCAGCGCCTTGCCGTTCAGCGTCTTCGCGGAATGCAGCTTCATCACCTGGGCGGCTGTGACATTGCCCTTGACCACGTGATAGAGGAGAACGGCGCGAAGCTTCGCCTTGCTCTTCGCGAGCGCAGCGAGCGTCGCCTTCGGCACCTTCGCGAACGCCGCGTCGGTCGGGGCGAAAACCGTGAACGGCCCCTTGCCCTGCAGCGTCCCCGCGAGACCCGTCTTGGTCAGGAGCGACGCGAGCGTCTTGAACTGCCCGGCCGCGATCGCCGTCTGGACGAGGTTCTTCGACGAGGCCGCCGGCGCCGCCTTCGGGATCAGCACGGAGTCGATCACGTGGATCACGCCGTTCGTCGCCACCACGTCGGGCGTCGTGACCTTCGCTCCGTCGACGAAGACGGCGCCGTCGACGACCTTGATCGCGAGCGAGCTCCCCTCGAGCGTCTTCGCGGACGTGAGCTTCACGACGTCCGCTGCGGTCACGCGGCCGGGGACGACGTGGTAGAGCAGGACCGACTTCAGCTTCGCGGGGTCTGCGGCGAGCGCGTCGAGGGTCGCCTTCGGCACCTTGGCGAATGCGGCGTCGGTGGGCGCGAAGACGGTGAATGGCCCGCCGGTTGCGACGGTGTCGGCGAGGCCTGCCTTCGTCAGGAGCGACGCAAGCGTCGAGAACTGACCTGCGGCGAGTGCGGTCTGGACGATGTTGTTGTCGCCTGCATTCCTCGACGCAGTCGAGGTGGAGGCTCCGAATGCCGCCACAGCTACGGCCGCGGCGACGAGGAGCACTGCTGTAGTGCGAATGCGCTTCATGTTCTTACCCTTTCTTTGGGTCACGCGGCTGCCGGCAGCAGCACGCGGTCGATGACGTGGATGATCCCGTTGCTCGCTTCGATGTCGGCGGTGACGACGCTCGCGTCGCCGACGTGGATGCCGCCGTTGGACGAGACGGACAGGTCGCTCCCCTGCACCGTCGTGGCCGACGAGAGGCCCGCGGCGTCGGCCGCGGTGACCCGGCCGGCGACGACGTGGTAGGTCAGGACGTCGGTCAGCTTCGCCGGATCGGCGAGCAGCGACTCGACCGTCCCGTCGGGCAGGGCCGCGAAGGCCGCGTCGCTCGGGGCGAACACGGTGAACGGGCCGCCCTCGGCGAGGGTGTCGCCAAGTCCGGCCGCGTCGACCGCGGCCAGCAGAGTGGTGAACGAGCCGGCGTCTCGCGCGGTCTCGACGATGTTCTTGCTCATGCTGCACTTCCTCCTTCTACAGACATTGGACAAACCTTGGACGCGACTATAGAGCCGCTATCAGCGTCTGTCAAATGTTTGTAGAGACTATGTATAGTGATGGGGTGAGTGTGGACGCAGCAGCACTTCGGATCGGCGAGTTCGCCCGCCGCGTGGGCGTGACGCCCGAGCTGCTGCGCGCCTGGGAGCAGCGCTACGGTCTGCTCCAGCCGATCCGCTCGGGCGGAGGCTTTCGGCTCTACACGCCGCACGACGCGGAGCGGGTGGCGCGCATGCGCCGGGCACTCGACGAAGGGCTCTCCGCCGCCGAGGCCGCACGCCGAGCGCTCGCGATCGCACCGTCCGCGGGAAGCGTGCTCGAGGACGCACAGGACCGCCTACTCGAGGCGCTCCGCTCCTACGATGAAGCCGCGCTGCACGCAGTCCTCGACGAGGCCCTAGCGGGGTTCGGGCTCGAGACCGTGCTGCAGGACCTGATCCTGCCGACCCTGCGGGAGGTCGGCGAGGAATGGGAACGCGGCGAGCTCGAGATCGGGCAGGAGCACTTCGGTATCAATCTCATCCGCGGCCGGCTTCTCGCCCTCGCCCGCTTCTGGGGCCACGGCGGGGGCCCACTCGCAATCCTCGCCTGCCCACCCGGTGAGCGCCACGACATCGGCCTCATCGCCTTCGGGCTTTTGCTCCGCTCGCACGGCTGGCGGATCCTCTTCCTCGGCGCCGACACCCCGCTTCACGCACTCGACCAGACGATCTCGCGAACCGCCCCGCGCCTCGTCGTCCTCGCGAGCACTGACAGCTCTCTCCTCGAGACCGAGGCCGCCGAGCTTGCCCGGCTCCACCGCGCCGCACCGCTCATGCTCTCTGGGGCAGGCGCGACAGAGGAACTCTGCCGGCGGCTCGGCCTCGATCGTCTCGAGGGTGACCTCGTCTCTGCTGTCGACGCCGTCTCGGGGATCTGACCTCGTGCCGACGATCCTCGTCACCGGTGCCACCGGCTACGTCGGCGGTCGCCTCCTGCACGCGCTCCTCGAGCGCGGGCAGAGCCTGCGATGCCTCGCGCGCCGCCCGGAGGCGATTCCACCGGAGCCCGGGCTCGAGATCGTCGCCGGCGACGCGCTCGACGCCGACGCGGTTCGCGGCGCGCTCGAGGGCATCGACGCCGCCTACTACCTGATTCACGCGATGAGCTCGCCCGACTCGTTCGAGCAACTCGATCGTCGCGCGGCTGTCATCTTCGCCGAGGCTGCCCGGGACGCCGGCGTTCGGCGCATCGTCTACCTGGGCGGGCTCGGTGAGGGTGCCGACCTCTCGGCGCACCTCGCGAGCCGCCATGAGGTCGGCCGCCTGCTCGCCTCCACCGGTGTCGAGGTGATCGAGTTTCGCGCTTCGATCGTGATCGGTTCCGGCAGCCTCTCCTTCGAGCTCGTCCGCGCGCTCGCGGAGCGGCTACCGGTGATGGTCACGCCGCGATGGGTCGAGACACGCGCGCAGCCGATCGCGATCGAGGACGTGATCGCCTACCTCGTGAGCGCGCTCGACGTCGAAGGAAGCGGTCATCAAATCTTCGAGATCGGCGGAGCCGACGTCGCGACCTACGGCGACCTGATGCGCGAGTACACGCGCCAGCGCGGCCTGCACAGGCTGCTCATCCGCGTGCCCGTTCTGACACCGCGACTGTCGAGCCTCTGGCTCGGCCTCGTCACACCCGTCTATGCACGGGTCGGCCGAAAGCTGATCGAGAGCCTCCCGCACGAGACGATAGTGCGGGACCCGATCGCCCTCGAGCGCTTCCCGATCCGGCCGCGCGGCTTTCGCGAGGCGATCGAGCGAGCGCTCGAGAACGAGGACCGCGCGGTCGCCGAGACGCGGTGGTCGGACGCACTGAGCGCCGGCGCACGGACGAGGAGTGTCCCTGCAGACCAGTCGAGCGGCCGGCTCATCGACTCGCGCGTGCAGGACGTGCCGGTCCCGCCGGCGCAGGCATTCGCGCCGGTCCGCCGTATCGGTGGGGAGGCGGGGTGGTACTACGGCGACGGGCTCTGGCAGCTGCGCGGCTTCCTCGACGTGCTCGCCGGCGGTGTCGGGCTTCGCCGCGGACGACGCGATCCCGAGACGCCGACCATCGGAGCGGCCCTCGACTTCTGGCGCGTTGAGGCGTACGAGCCCGATCGCCTGCTGCGCCTGCAGGCCGAGATGCGGCTGCCGGGCAGAGCCTGGCTCCAGTTCGAGGTCGACGGCGACGAGCACGGTTCACGCATCCGCCAGACCGCGATCTTCGACCCCGTCGGGGTGGCCGGCCTTCTCTACTGGTACGCGCTCCTGCCTCTGCACAGGCGCATCTTCGAAGGGATGCTCGAGAGCATCGCGGCGCGCGCGTCCGCGGATGACGTCCAGTGAGCGCGATCGCTCTCTCGTTTGCGATCGCGCTCGCGCTGAACGGGGCCTTCTTCGCCTTTGCGGCCGCACGGAAGACCGACGTCGTCACCGACCTCTCCTACAGCCTCACGTTCGCCCTCCTGGCCGTCGTACTCCCGTTCACCGGCGCGGGAGAGACGAGCCAGCTCGTGGCGTCGCTTCTCGTCCTCGTCTGGGCGGTGCGGCTCGGCGTCTACCTCTTCCGGCGGATCCTCCGCATGAAGGTCGACCACCGCTTCGACGACATGCGGGACAAGCCGCTGCGCTTCGCCCGCTTCTGGCTGCTGCAGGCGATCACGGTGGCCGTCGTGATGCTGCCGGTCTCCTATCTCCTCGACCGCGACAGCGCGCCCGGATTCGATGCGTGGATGATCGTCGGCGCTCTCCTCTGGCTCACGGGCCTCGTGATCGAAGCGGTCGCCGACGCGCAGAAGTCGGCGTTCCGGGCGAAGGACGAGAACCGCGGCCGCTTCGTCTCGACCGGGCTCTGGCACTACTCTCGCCACCCGAACTACTTCGGCGAGATCCTCGTCTGGTGGGGCATCTTTCTCTATGCGGTCCCGTTCCTCGCAGGCGCCGCGTTCGCGGTCGTGGTCGGCCCCATCTTCATCACCCTGCTTCTCCTGTTCGTGAGCGGGATCCCGCTACTCGAGCGCGGCGCAGATGAGAAGTACGGCGACGATCCCGCGTACCGCGCCTACAAGCGGAGGACGAGCATCCTCGTTCCGCTTCCCCCCAGTTAGAGGCGGTCGACGAGGCGAAAGCGCTCCGCGACGACGAGGGTGTCGTCGGTGATCTCCTCGCCGGCCCAGAATGACTCGTGTGCTGCGCGCCACTCCTCGACAGAGGTGAAGCCCTCGCCCTCGTCGCGCGCGAACGCGAGATCGACGTCGCCCGCCCGTAGCACCCGCAGCTCGACCGTCTCGACGACGGCCACCGGCTCGTCGTCGTAGTCGAGAAGTAGAGAGCGCTGGCCGACAACGGGGAGCGGCTCCCCCTCGGCTTCGTATTCGGCGAGCAAGCCGGCCGTCGCCGTCTTCTCACCCGTCAACACCGCATCGACGAGTTGCCGACGCAACTCGGTGCGCGGGTAGCCGAGCTGCATCGGCGGCAGATCGCCCATCGTCCTACTTCGGCGCGATGTCCGACCAGGTGCGCAGCCACTCCTCGGCGATGCCGAGATGGATCAGGTCAGCAGCGGCCGCCATGTCTGCGTCGCGCGCGACGAGGGCCGTGTAGATCGAGCGATGGCTCGCGAGCGTCGCCGCGGTCGCGCTCCGTTCGACGAGCGACTGCCACAAGCGCGCGCGCAGCGTCGTGCCCGAGAGGTTCTGGATGAGCGACGCGAGCGCTGCGTTGCCGCAGGCAGCGAGGATGATCCGGTGGAACTCGGTATCGGCCTCGATGAACGCGGGCACGCCTTGCGCGCCCTCCATCTGCTGCAGCGACTGCTCGAGGCGTGCGAAGTCTTCGTCGTTCAGGCGCGGTGTGGCCATCCGGGTCGCCTCGGGCTCGAGCAACCGGCGGATCGCGTGGAGCTCGAGCAAGGACGCGCTGCTCGCGAGGTCGCTGACGAAGCCGATTCCCGTAAGCAGCAGATCCGGCTCGAGTGTCGTGACGTAGGTGCCGTCGCCGACCCGCGATTCGAGCACACCGACGAGCGCCAAGGCCCGAACGGCTTCGCGAAGCGAGCTGCGGGAGACGCCGAACTTCTGCGTCAACTCACGCTCCGTCGGGAGTCGTGCGCCCGCAGTGAACTCGCCGGAGCTGATCAGCTCCTTGATCTTCGCGATCGCGAGGTCGGTCGCCCGTCCGGTGGTTTCGGTGCTCATTGGCCGATCGTCACGCTACCGCGAAGTGGTGTGCGGGCCTCGCCGAGGCGAGGCCCGCACACGCGACTACTTGGTGAGCAGCGACGTCCCCGTATCGACGTTCTTCGGCACCTTCTTGCCGAGCGCCGCCTTGTAGAGCGTCGCGATGCCGAGCGAGCCGATCTTCGACGGGTGCTGTGCGACCGACGCCGCCTCTGTCCCCGCCTTGATCGCCGCGACCTCGTCCGGGAGCCCGTCGAAGCCGACGAGGACGATCTTGCCCGTCTTGCCTGCGTTCTTGATCGACTGGACCGCGCCGAGCGCCGGAGGCCCACATGCCGAGTAGATCGCGGTCAGCTCGGGATTCGCGGTCAGCATCGTCTGCGCTGCCTGCGCGCCCTTCGTCTGATCGCAATCGGTCTCGAGCTTGGAGACGATCTTGATCTTGTCCTTCGTCGCCCCGAGGCCCGCGAGCATGCCGTTGACGCGGTCGTCGAGTGCCGACACGCCCGGCACTCCTTCGAGGATGCCGAGGCTGTCGCCGGCCTTGAGCTGGCCGGCGAGCCACTTGCCCGCGAGCTTGCCCCCCACGAGGTTGTTCGTAGCGACGACCGACCTCTTGAGCTTCCAGGTGGGGAGATCGTTGTCCATCAGCACGACCTTGATCCCCGCCTTCACGGCCTTCGTCAAGGCCGGGATCACAGCAGCACTCGTCGGCGTGATCGCGATGCCCTTCACACCCGACGCGACCATGTTCTGAATCGCGGCGATCTCACCGGCGTCGTCGGTTGCCGACTTGCCCTGCGCGTACATGACGGTGACGCCCTTGTGGGTCTTCGCCCAGCTCTTCGCACCGCCGACGAGCGTGAAGTAGAAGTCGACGGGGAACTTCGTGATGAAGCCGAGCTTCACGGCCCCGTTCGCCTGAACCGGTCTTGCGCCGGCACCGGCAGCCAACATCGCAGCGACGGTCGCCGTCACGAGGACGAGGGCCGTTCCTGCAGCCAGCCTTCCTTTCGACATAGTCGTCATTCCTTTCGCGTTCCTCTGGTTGCCCTCCGATGACCCGGCCCGTTGACGCCCTGCAGAAGCGCCAAGGGCCGGACTTGCGCCGACCGTGCGTGCTCCTCGAACTAGGCACCACCCCCCACGATCAGCGAGACGATCTCGGCGTAGGTCTCCGCACTCGGAACGAGCTCGCCGACCTTGCGCCCGCGCCGCATGACGACGGCACGGTCGGCGACCTCCATGACGTGATCCATCGCGTGCGAGACGACGATCACGGCCTTCTGCTCCTCGCGGAGACGCAAGATGAGATCGAGCACGCGACGCGACTCGCGAATACCGAGCGCAGCCGTCGGCTCGTCGAGAATCACGACGCGCGACGCAAAGGCGGCCGCACGAGCGACCGCGACTCCCTGCCGCTGGCCGCCCGAGAGGAGGCCGACTGCGCCGTGATCGTCGAGCGAGACCTGCAAGCGCTCGAGCGTTCGACGCGTCGTGTCAGCCATCTCGCGACGGTGCAGAACGCGGATCGACCGGGGAAGCCACCGCGGCCCGGCGATCTCGCGCCCGGCGTAGAAATTGTCGGCGGGGCGCAGGTTGTCGAAGAGGGCGAGATCCTGATAGACGGTCTCGATCCCCATCGAGTGCGCGTCAGCGGGAGAGTGGAGCGCGACGCGGCGTCCGTCCATGAGGATCTCGCCCCGGTCGAGCGCAAGCGCGCCGCTCAGGCACTTGATGAGTGTCGACTTGCCGGCGCCGTTGTCGCCGAGCAGCGCGAGCACCTCTCCTGCGCGGACTTCCACGTCCACGGAGTCGAGCCCGACGACCGCGCCGAAGCGCTTCGTCGCACCGCGAACCGCAAGGACGGGCGTCATGCGGCCCTCATCGCGCGAGCGAGGCGGACGCGAGTCTCGACCCAGCCGCGAAGCACGTCGGCCTCGACGGCGAGCAGGACGACGACGCCGATCACCATCAGTTGGTAGAACGGGTTCACGTTGTGCAGGTTGAGCGCGTTCCGGATCACGCCGATCGTGAACGCGCCGACGAGGGCGTTGCCGACATTCCCGCGCCCGCCGGCAAATGCCGCGCCGCCGATGATCACGGCCGCGATCGAGTCGAGCTCGGCCAGATCGCCCGCAGTCGGCGAGCCGGAGTCGAGGAGACCGGCGGTGAGCAAGCCGCCGACACCGGCAGCGAGGCCGCTGATCGCATAGACGCTGACGAGCACGCGGCCGACGGGGATCCCGGCGCGGCGCGCTGCGTCGGGGTTTCCGCCGACGCCGTAGAGCCAGCGTCCCCACACGAGCGCCGTCGTCGCGATCAGTGCGACCACGGCAAGCCCCGCGACGACGAAGAACGAGTACGGGAGCCAGTCGAGCGTGCCGCCGCCGAGCGTGTCGACCGCGGGCGGCATGCCGGGGATCAACGTCCCGTGAGCCGCCCACAATGCGAGGCCTCGGACGATGCTGAGGCTCGCGAGCGTGACGATGAACGGATGCGGAACACGGCCGAGCACGAAGACGAGGCCGTTGCACAGGCCGACGGCCAGTCCAACGCCGAGCACCGCGAGGACGACGAGCACGGTCGAGTGCACGTGCATGTAGACGATCGCGCCGACCACCCCCGACAGCGCGACGGTCGCGCCGACCGACAGGTCGATGCCGCGGCTGACGATGACGAGCAGCTGGCCGAGGGCGAGCACCGCGATCACCGCGGTCTGCGAGAAGACGTTGCCGATGTTGAGGCTCGTGAAGAAGACGGGCGTCGTCAGGCTGACGACCACGACGAGCAGCAGCAGGATCAGCGCGGGTCCGGCGCGCAACGCGAGAAGCGAGAGGTGCAGGAACCGGTAGCTGCGGTCGGGCTCCGGGTGAGACTCGGTGTGCTCCACGGGCTGCACCACCTCGGTCACGATGACGCGACCTCGACCCTGCTCTCGTGCCAGGCGGATCCGTCGGGGAACGCAAACTCCTCGATCGACGACTGCAGCATCTCGATGCTGTAGCCCGCGTCGCGCGGGACGCGGTACCGGCCGTTCTCGACGAGGGCTGGATAGCGGAAGTGCTCATGCAGGTGGTCGACCCACTCGACGACGCGATCCTCGAGCGTGCCGCTGACGCTGATGTAGTCGAACACCGCGAGATGCTGCACGTACTCGCACAGGCCGACTCCGCCGGCGTGGGGGCAGACGGGCACGTCGAACTTCTTTGCCAGCAGGAGGATCGCGAGGATCTCGTTCACGCCGGCGACTCGGCACGCGTCGATCTGGCAGACGTCGATCGCCTCCGCCTGGAACAGCTGCTTGAACATGACCCTGTTCATGACGTGCTCCCCGGTCGCAACGCGGATCGGCGAGATCTCGCGGCGGATGCGCGCATGCCCGAGCACGTCGTCAGGGCTCGTCGGCTCCTCGATCCACCAGGGGGCGAACTCGCGGAGCACGCCCATCCGGACGATCGCCTCGTCGACGCCCCAAACCTGGTTTGCGTCCATCATCAGAACCCCGTCCTCGCCGAGCACGTCCCGGATCAGCGCCGCGCGCCTCGAGTCGGACATGAGGTCGCTGCCGACCTTCATCTTGACGTGATGGAAACCGTCCGCAAGCGCCTGTCGCACGAGCGTCTCGACCTTCTCGTCGTCATAGCCGAGCCAGCCGGCGGAGGTCGTGTACGCGGGGTAGCCCTCGCCGACGATGTACAGCTCGCGGTCTTCCTTGCCCGCACGTGCCTGCTGCAGGAGGTCGAGCGCCTCCTCGGGCGTGAGGGCGTCGTCGATGTAGCGGAAGTCGACGGCGGCGACGAGATCCTCCGCGGGCAGGTGCGCAAGCAGCTGCCACAGCGGCAGGCGCGCGCTCTTTGCCCAGAGATCCCAAACGGCGTTCACGATCGCGGCGGTCGCGAGGTGCATGACGCCTTTCTCCGGCCCGAGCCAGCGGAGCTGGTCGTCCGAGACGAGCGAGCGCCAGAACCCGCGCATGTCGCCCGTGATCCCTTCGAGGCTCCTGCCGACGACGAGAGGCTCCAGCGCGCGAATCGCGGCCAGGCAGACCTCCGTCCCGCGGCCGTTCGTGAAGGTGAGGCCGTGGCCGCTCAGCTCCGGGTCGTCGGTCGAGAGCACGACGTACGCGGCCGAGTAGTCGGGCCGCGTGTGCATTGCATCCGAGCCGTCGAGCGAGAGCGAGGTCGGGAAGCGGACGTCGTAGGCGGTGAGCCCGTTGATCTTCACGCGAAGGCCCCTTCGGTCTGATCAATCGGGATCTCGATGCTTGACTTGTCCGTCATTGGCGGCGAACATACTCCGATTGGTCTGATCTTTCAAGTCCCGTTATAGGATGATCTGATGAATCGCAAAGCGGTCTTCTACGAGGGGAACCGGACGTTCCGCCTCGGTGCGGGCGAGGCGGTTCCGCCCGCTACGGGAGAGGTCCGCCTCGACGTCGCCTTCTGCGGGGTCTGCGGGACGGACGTCCACATCGCCCACGGCGCGATGGACCAGCGCGTTCGCGTTCCGCAGGTGATCGGGCACGAGATGTCGGGCACGATCGCCGAGGTCGGCGTCGGGGTCGAAGGGTTCTCGGTCGGCGACCCCGTGGTCGTCCGGCCGCTCGACAGCCGCGGCGAGACACCGGCCGACCGCGGCTTCAGCCACATCAGCCGCAACCTGAAGTTCCTGGGTATCGACAGCCCGGGCGCGTTCCAGCAGTCATGGACCGTGCCGGCGTTCACGCTCCACCGGCTCCCGGAGGGGATCGACCTGAAGCTCGCCGCGCTCACCGAGCCGCTCGCGGTCGCCTGCCACGACGTCCGCCGCGCGGCTCTCACGCCGGGTGAGACGGCCGTCGTCCTCGGCGGAGGCCCGATCGGGTTGCTCATCGCGCTCGTCGCGCGTCACGACGGCGCGCACGTCAAGATCGGCGAGATCAACCCGGAGCGCATCGAGTTCGCGCGGTCGCTCGGGTTCGAGGCGGGAGCGAAGCCGGACGTGGGTGACGGTGCCGAGGTCGTCTTCGAGGTCTCCGGCGCACCCGCGGCGGCGCTCTCGATGACCGAGCTCGCGGCCGTCCGCGGCCGGATCGTCCTCGTTGCCATCTACCCGGAGCCGCCGCCGGTCCGCCTGTTCGACTTCTTCTGGAAGGAGCTCGAGCTTCGCGGCGCCCGCGTCTACGAGCCTGAAGACTACGAGCGGGCGATCGAGCTCGTCGCAAGCGGCGTCCTCCCGCTCGAGCAGCTGATCACGAAGGTCGAGCCGCTCGACCGGCTGCCCGCAGTGTTCGACGAGCTCGCGAGCGGTACGCAGGGCGTGAAGATCCTCGTCGACTGCAGTGCATGACCTTCGATTTGACGGGCAAGAGAGCGCTCGTCACGGGCGCGCGCCGCGGGATCGGGCGGGCAGCCGCTCGCGCGCTTGCAAGCGCAGGCGCCGACGTCATCGGTGCCAGCGCATCCGCGACGGACGACGACGAGTTTCGCTCGTACGCCTGCGACTTCGGCGATCGCCAGGCCGTGTACGCGCTCGTCGAGCGATTGCCTGCGATCGACATTCTCGTCCTCAACGCCGGGACGATCGAACGCCGTCCTGCGGCCGAGCACGGCGACGAGTTGTGGGACCGGGTCGTCGAGGTCAACCTCAGTGCCCCTTTCGTGCTCGCGCGCGAGCTCGGACGCTCGATGGTCGAGCGCGGTGCCGGCAAGATCATCTTCACGGCGTCCCTTCTCTCGTTCCAGGGCGGCCTAGGCGTCCCCGGCTATGCCGCGACCAAGGGCGGTATCGCGCAGCTGACGAAGGCACTTGCAAACGAGTGGGCATCGCGCGGGGTCAACGTCAACGCGATCGCACCCGGGTACATCGCGACCGACAACACGCAGGCTTTGCAAGACGACGAGACTCGCAGTCGCCAGATCCTCGAACGGATCCCGGCAGGCCGCTGGGGCACCCCGGACGATCTGGCCGGCGCGTTCCTCTTCCTCGCGTCGAGCGCGTCCGACTACGTGCACGGCGTCGTGCTCCCCGTCGACGGAGGCTGGCTCGGCCGGTGATCGATTCCCGCGTGATTCCGGTGTTGACCGCGACGAGCGCAGACGAGGCCGAGCGCACGTGCCGTGCTCTTCAGGCGGGCGGGCTCACGACGGTCGAGATCACGTTCCGCACGGACGCCGCAGCAGCGGCGATTCGACGCGCGAGCGTCATCGATGGGCTCACCGTCGGAGCGGGCACTGTCCTGTCGGTGGAGCAGCTGCACGCAGCGATCGAAGCCGGCGCGACGTTCGCCTTCGCTCCCTCGACCAATCCGGATGTAATCGAGGCGGCGCGTGAGGCCGGCGTGACGTTCATCCCCGGCGCGGCGACGCCGACCGAGATCGACCGCGCACGCTCGCTCGGCTGCAGCATCGTCAAGATCTTTCCCGCATCGGTCGTCGGAGGACCAGCGTTCTTGCGCAGCGTCAGCGCAGTGTTTCCGGACGTGCAGTTCATCCCGACCGGCGGAGTGACCGCGGAGAACCTCACCGACTATCTCGCCGTCCCCTCCGTGCTCGCCTGCGGCGGTACATGGATCTGCGCCGATCCCGACCTGATCGAGGAACGAGCCCGTGAAGCTGCGAACGCCTGACGAGTGCCGCTACGACCTCGTCGCGCTCGGTGAGGTGATGCTGCGGTTCGACCCCGGCGACGGAAGGATCGCGACGACGCGGGCCTTTGCGGTCTCGGAGGGCGGCGGCGAGTACAACGTCGCACGCGGCTTACTGCGCTGCTTCGGTCTGCGGACGGCGATCGTCACCGCAGTCGCAGACAATCCGGTCGGGCGCCTGCTCGAGGACCTGATCATGCAAGGCGGCGTCGACCGGGAGTACATCGCCTGGGTGCCGTACGACGGCGTAGGCCGCGGCGTTCGAAACGGCCTGAACTTCGTCGAGCGTGGATTCGGCGTGCGCGCCGCGCTCGGGTGCTCCGACCGCGGCAACTCGGCCGCGGCCGCCATGCAGCCGGGCGACGTCGACTGGGACTCGATCTTGGGTCGCGACCGCGCGCGCTGGTTTCACTGCGGAGGCATCTTCGCCGCGCTCGGCAGCGGCACCGCGGCGCTCGCGCTCGAGGGGATGCGCGCTGCTCGAGAGCACGGAACGATCGTCTCCTTTGACCTGAACTACCGTCCGTCGCTCTGGAAGGCGAACGGCGGCCCGGAGGCGGCGAGCGAGGCCAACCGGCGTCTCGTCGGCGAGGTCGACGTGCTGTTCGGGAACGAGGAGGACCTCGCTGCCGCACTCGGTTACGGGGAGTTCGGCGATCTCGACGCGGCGGCGTACGCGGAGCTTCACCGGCGCGTGCTCGAGGACTACCCACAGCTGCAGCTGGTGGCGACCTCTCTTCGCGATGCTCGGACTGCGACGCGTAACGACTGGAGCGGCGTCTGCAGCACGCGGGACGGGTTCTCCGCCGGGCCCGAGCTCCTCGACCTCGAGATCTTCGACCGCGTCGGTGGCGGCGACTCCTTCGCGTCCGGCCTCATCTACGGCATCCTCGCCGGCCACGACGTCGCGACCTCGCTCGCGTACGCGGTCGCCCACGGCGCGCTTGCGATGACGACACCCGGCGACACGTCTATGGCGACACTCGAAGAGGTCGAGCGCGTGATGGCCGGCGGTGCTGCACGCGTCATCCGTTGATCGTCGACGCGCACCAGCACTTCTGGGATCCCGCGCGGGCCGACTACCCGTGGATGGACGACGGACCGTTGCGTCGCCGGTTCGGCCCGGAAGACCTCGAGCCGCTGCTCCGCCTGAACGGTGTCGCGGGAACGGTCGTCGTGCAGGCGCGGCAGGAGCTGGACGAGTCGCGCGAGCTGCTCGCGATCGCCGCCTCCACCCCGTTCGTACTCGGTGTGGTCGGCTGGGTCGACCTCACAGGCGACGTGGCCGCGCAGCTCGGCGAGCTCGACGGCCCTCTCGTCGGCCTGCGACATCTCGTCCACGACGAGCCCGATCCGGAGTGGTTGCTACGGAAGGACGTGCAGCGCGGACTGGCGGCAGTCGCCGAGGCTGACCTGACCTACGACTTGCTCGTCCGCACCCGCGAGCTTCCCGCGGCGATCGACACCGCCCGTCGGCATCCCGCGCTTCGGTTCGTGCTCGACCATGTCGCGAAGGCGCCGCATGATCCGAGTGAACATGCGGCGTGGGCGAAGAGTGTTGCCACGCTGGCAGAGCTGCCGAACGTGACGTGCAAGCTCTCCGGGCTCTTCACCGAGGCCGACCCTGAAGGCACGGTCGAGCGCGCTCTGGAATGGTTCGGCCCGGAGCGCTGCATGTGGGGATCCGACTGGCCCGTCTGCACGCTCGCGGGCGACTATGCGGACGGGCTCGCGCTCGTCGGCAGTGACGCGCGCGTGCTCGGGTCGACAGCCGGCGAGACATACCGGCTGCGGCCGTAGAGCATCTTTCAACCGGCCCTGAGCTCGCGGCGTGGAGGGCGGCGATCGCCACAGGGGCGAACGCCTGGAGGGTCGCCGCCGCGAGCTCGGGCCGGAAGCCGGGTCACGCTCGCGCGATCGCGAGGCCGGTCTCGGGATCGAAGAAATGAAGCGTCGTATGGTCGATCGCGATGTCGATCACATCGCCTTCGATCACCCCCGTCTTCGGGCTGAAGCGCCCGACGAGGAGCGCCGGGCGGCCGGCCGTCGTGACGCGATCGTCGCCGATGTCCTGCGCGAGCTCGCGCATGTCATCGGTCACGGCGGGCTGCGCGGACGTCGTGAAATGCACGAGGACCTCCGAGCCGAGCGACTCGCGCAACTCGACGCGGCCGCGGAGACGCGGCCCGTCCTCGTCGACGAGTGCCGCGTCCTCGAGATCCTCAGGGCGGATCCCGACGACCAGCTCGCGTCCCTCGTAGGCGTCCAGACCGCGTGCGGGTAGCACGGTTTCGCCGAGCGTGATGCCGCCATTCTCGACGCGGCCGGCGAGCATGTTCATCGCGGGGCTGCCGATGAAGCCGGCGACGAAGACGTTGACCGGGTGGTCGTACAGCTCCTGTGGCGATGCAACCTGCTGCAGCTCGCCCTTGCGCATGACGGCGACGCGGTCGCCCATGGTCATGGCCTCGACCTGGTCGTGCGTGACGTAGATCGATGTGACGCCGAGGTCGCTCTGCAGCTTCTTGATGTCCGCGCGCATCTGGACGCGCAGCTTGGCGTCGAGGTTCGAGAGGGCTCGTCCATCAGAAAGACGGCCGGCTGCCGGACGATGGCCCTACCCATCGCGACCCGCTGCCGCTGGCCGCCGGAGAGCGCCCGCGGCTTGCGCTTCATGTACGGCTCGAGGTCGAGCAAGCGAGCTGCCTCGTCGACGCGCCTGCGAATCTCGTCCTTCGGCAGCTTCGCGAGCTTCAGCGGAAACGCCATGTTGTCGCGGACGCTGAGGTGCGGATAGAGCGCGTAGCTCTGAAACACCATTGCGATGTCCCGCCGCTTCGGGCTCAGGTCGTTGACGATCCGGTCGCCGATGCGGACGGTGCCGTCGCTTACCTCTTCGAGTCCTGCGACCATGCGCAGCGCGGTCGTCTTGCCGCACCCGGACGGGCCAACGAGCACCATGAACTCGCCGTCCTCGATCCCGAGGTCGAGCCGGTCGACGGCACGGACACCGTCGCCGTAGAGCTTCGTTGCGCCTTCGAATGCAACCCTGGCCATGTCTACTCCTTTACGGCTCCGCCGACGAGACCGCGCACGAGTGCGCGCTGTGAGAAGAGGAAGACGATCGCCACGGGAATGACCGCGATCAGCGTCGCGAGTGCGAGCTCCGGCTTGAAGATCTTGACCGACTGGCCGCCGCCGCCGACCGAGGGGTTGAAGGACGGAGTCGACGCGAGCAGGTCAGAGAGGCCGACCGTGATCGGGTACTGGTTGGAGTCGGCGAGGAAGACATACGGCAGGAAGAAGTTGTTCCAGTCGGCGACAAAGCTGAAGAAGAAGACGAGCGCGACGACGGGCTTGGCTAGCGGGAGCGCGACGCGGAGGAATGTCTGCAGCTCGTTCGCGCCGTCGACCCGCGCCGCATCCAGAAGACCGGGCGGGAGCGCCGTTGCGTAGTAGATGTAGGCGAGATAGACGCCGAAGGGGAAGAACGCGAACGGCAGAATGACCGAGAGCGAGGTGCCGATCAGGTGCATCGCGTTCAGCTCGAGGAAGATCGGGAGTACGAGCGCGGCCGCGGGGACGATCATCGCGACGAGCGTGAGCGAGAGGATGAGCTTCCGGCCCGGGAACCTGCCGATGGCGAGTCCGTAACCGGCCGGCACACCGACGACGAGCGTGATCGCGGTCGCGCTCAGCGCGTAGTAGAGCGTGTTTCCGATCCAGCGCCGGTAGATGTGATCGCCGAACGCATCGAGGTGCTTCCAAGCGAGCGCGACGTGATGGAAGTCGCCAAACGAGAACGGGCTTCCCGTGATCAGTGCCTTGTCGGTCTTCGTCGGCGCGAGGAGGAGCCAGAGAATCGGCGCAACGAAGAAGACCGCGAACGTGACCAGGATCAGCAGCCGCAGGCCCAGCGCCGGAATCCGCATCAGTCGTCCGTCCGGAAGAGCCCGCTACGCGTCACGATGATGACCGCGCCTGCGAGCCCGATCACGAGCAGGTCGACGGCGATCGCGGCCGCCGCGTTGAAGTCCGCGTACCGGAACGCGAGCTGGTACGCGAGCTGATTCACCGACCAGGTATCCGGGACGAGGCCGAAGCTCGCGTGCTGCACGATCTCCGGCTCGACGAAGAGCTGCGTTCCCGTCGCGAACGAGAGGATCACCATGTACGCGATCCACTTGCGAATCAACGGCAGCTTCAGGCGGAGCGCGATCGTGATCGGCCCGGCGCCGTCGATCCGCGCGGCCTCCTCGAGGTCCGGCGGGATCGTGTTCAACGCCCCGTACATGACGACGATCCAGCCACCGGCGCCGGTCCAGAACGCGATCATCGCGAAGATGAACGGCAGGTTCTGCGGGGCGATCGACTGCGCGAAGATGTCGGCTCCCAGCACGTGATGCAGGAAGAACGATGCCGGGCTGACGCTCGGATCGAGCATGAAGAGCCAGACGAGCACCGCCGCCGAGCCCGCGAGGGCGCCCGGTATGTAGAAGAGGAACCGGAAGCCCGCCGAGACGCGGCTCGCGCGACCGTGCAGGAGGAGCGTGAGCCCGACGACGAAGACCATCAGCGCCGCGAGCCAGACGAACGTGTACACGAACACGTGCTTGAACGCCGGCACGAAGCGGAAGTCGTTGTACGTCCGAACGAAGTTGTGGAAGCCGACCCAGCCGCCGCCGACGTTCGTGAACGCGAGGTCGACTGCGTAGACCGTCGGCGCGATCCCGAAGACGATCAGGAACGGCAGATACGGCAGGACGAACGCCGCGCCCCGGAAGCTGCGGCGGCCGCGCTTTCGCGCGGCCGCCGCGTAGTCCGACGTGACGACCGACGAGGCCAAGCCCTACTTCCGTACGACCTTGTAGCCCGCCGCCTGCGCGTTCTGCGCAAGCCCGTCGCCGTACGGCCCGAGGAGCGAACTGAGCGACTTGCCGGCAACGAGTTGCGTCACGACCGTGTTCGACCAGACGGGCTGGTCGGGGTATGTGACCATGCTCCAGCCGGTCCAGACGAGCGGCGCAGCAGCCTTCATCGCTGGGGCCTCCGAAGCGGCGAAGTACGGGTCCTTGCTCAGCGAGCGCAGCCAGACGCTGGCCATCGGCCCGAACGACGGATACCCCGGCGCGAGGGCGTTGACCTTCGACTTGACAGCCGGCGAGGTGGTCGCGAACTTGACGAAGTCGACTGCCGCCGCCGTGTACTTCGTGTGCTTCGAGACGACCCATGGGCCACCGCCGACCTGGCCGGTGACGAGGGGCTCGCTGCCCCAGCGAAGCGGCAGCGCCGCAGTCATCTCACCTGCAGGCACGTGCAGGGTGCCGCTGAAGATGTCCTTCGCGTACCACACCGGCCCCGGCATGAGGAGGATTTTGCTGCTGTCCCCGCCCCACTTCGTCGCGAAGTCAGCGGTGAAGACGCTCTCCGCCGGAACCGTGCCATTCTTGATCAGCGGATCCAGCAGGCTCGCCATGCGCGTGCAGTGATTGTCATCGGCGTTGATCCGGACGGTGTTCGTTGCGATGACCTGTGAGATCGGGCACTTGTCCGCCCACAGGTAAAGCCACGCGCCGTAGGAGTCGCCGATGTTCCCGACGATGTAGCCCGGGTGCTCTTTGGCTACCTTGGCGCCGAGCGCGGCCCAGTCCTGCCAGGTCGTCGGGACGGCGTAGCCGAACTTGGTCATCAGCTTCTTGTTGACGTAGAGGATTTCCTGGGCGAGGTTGTCCTGGAGGCACACGAGACGACCGTTGACGACGCACTGCCGAAGCGAGGGCGCGGGCCAGCCGGCGAGCGTCTTCTTCGGGAAGACCTTCTTGAGATCCATGGCGTAGTCGAACGGCGGCTGCCCCATCCACACCGGGTCGTTGGCCTGCTCGGTGAAGATGATGTCCGGCCACCCCTTGCCAACCCGGTTCCAGAGCTGGATCTTCGTCTGCATCGTCGTCGAGCCGTTGCTGTCACCGTCATAGGTGACGATCTTCACGTGCACCTTCGGGTGCGTCTTCGCGTAGAGCTTCGCGACCGGCAGCCGGACGGCATCCACCCACACAGTGAGCGAGCCCGAAGGCGAGGCCGTGCGGGCGGCCCCGCCGGTCGAGGCAGCAGTGAGTGTCGCCGCCGCAACCATGGCGACCGACCCGATCATCGTGAACAAACGACGGTTGATCTTCATTTGCCCTCCCTCCTCTTTCATATCGTGAATCAGCTGAAGGACGCCGCGCGACGGTCGTGCACGAAGTCGGGAAGCGCGATGCCTGGTGCAGTCGGGGCGTGGACGAGCCCGTCCGGGCCCACCCGCGGTTCCCGTGTCACGGGGTTCGAGGTGACGAGTGACTCGTAGTAGGTGCAGTTCGGGATCGCCATGCAGAGATGAACGGCCGACTCGGTGGGGCCGTGCACCTCTGCGCGGAGCCGGAACGAGTCGGCGAGATGTGCGATCCGCATCGCTCCGGTCATGCCGCCGCGATGGTTGGCACTCGTCCGCACGTACGTTGCGCAACCGGATGCGATGAAGTCGGCCGTGTTGAGATGGCTCCCGTCGGACGTCTCGCCGACGAGCAGCGGGACATCGACGCGATCGGCGAGGAAGCGGTACGCGGTCACGCTGAACTCGCGCATCGGCTCCTCGTACCAGCGGTAGTCGGCCTCGGCGAGTGCGTGCCCGAGATAGACGGCGTCCGGCAGATCGAACCCCGCGGAGCCGTCGTACATCAAGTCGACGTCCGGCCCGACGTGGTCCCGAACCCGCTGGCACAGGTTCGCGTCCGCCCGCGCGTCACCCCACGCGTGGAGCTTGATCGCCGGGAAACCCAGCTCGAGACACTGGTCGGCGACGTCGAGGAACTCCTCGACCGTCGTGAACGTGATCGTCGAGGCGTACGCCGGGATGGCGTCGCGGTACGTGCCGAGAAGACGGTGCACCGGCACGCCGAGCGCCCGTCCCTCGAGATCCCAGAGCGCGACGTCGACGATGCCGAACACCCAGATCGGGAACTCCTCGGTGCGGTCGAGCTCCCACAGGCGATGCCAGAGCCACTCGCGCCGGTCCGCCCGCTGCCCCACGAGCTCCTCGCGGAGCACCCGGTCGACGATGTCGCCGAGCATCGGGCCGCTCCACTCGTGGTAGGCCTCTCCGACCGAGCCGTCCTCGGTGGTGATGCGGAGGACCGCCGTCGTCCGGGCAGGGAGCGAGCCGCGAAGCCCGCGCCGCCATGCGAACGGCGGCGAGACCGGCGGGAGCGGGATCAGGTCGACATCGACAGCTGTGATCTGCATGCTGGGTGATCATCATACGAATGATCACCCGCTGTCAAGATCTTCTCGAGCCTTCTCCTTTCTTTCCGCGCAAGGCGGCCTCGATGTGCGTGGCGATCCGGCTCACCGGCGAGCGCCCCGTCCCGGGCCGCCAGCGCCTCGTAGATCGCCTCGTGCTCCCGCGTCGTCTGCTCGAGCACCTCGCGGGAGGAGTCGGCCGAAAGACAGCGGCGTGATCCCCGCCGTGGCGGTGGATGACGCGGACGATCGTCAGGCCGACCTCGTTCCCGGAGGCCTTCATGACGATCGCGTGGAAGGCGAGGTCGTGCGTCCGGAACTCGTCGTAGTCGTCGTAGGACTCCCGCATCCGGGCCAGCGTCTCGTCGAGCGCCGCGAAGTCGCCGGCAGTGAGATTGCCCGCCGATGCCCTCGCCATCTCGCGCTCGAGGACAGCGCGAACCGCGACGAGATTCTCGAGGAGGGCCATGTCGCGGTCGTGCGCGAGCGCGATCCCGAGCACGAGCGGGTCGAGCAGGTTCCACGCATCGCGCGGCTGGACGCTCGTCCCGCGTCCCTGCTCGACGCGGACGAGGCCGCGTTCCTCGAGCATCTTCAGGGCCTCGCGGATTACCGTTCGGCTGAATGCGAACTGCTCGCAGAGCGCCGGCTCGGTCGGAAGCACGTCGCCCTCCGCGAGGGAGCCGCCGACGATCGCCTCGGCGAGCTCCTCGACGACGACCGAGGCGAACCGGGCGGGCCGCCACGGCGGCTTTCGGTCGCGAACATGGGGAAGGGCCACGCAATCATCATATGGTCTGACCATGATGCCGCTAGGGCTAGGAACCGCTCCGCTCGCCGGCTTGTTCGAGGAGGTGCCACCGGAGGCGGCTCGCGCGACGATCGATTCGGCGTGGGAGCTCGGCATTCGGCTCTTCGACACGGCGCCGCTCTACGGCTCCGGCCTCGCCGAGGAGCGGCTGGGGGAGGCGCTTGCCGATCGGCCGCGTGAGGAGTACACGGTGTCGACGAAGGTCGGGCGAGTCCTTGTACCCGGCGAACGCGGTCTCGAGCCGGTCTTCGACTTCACGCCGGAGGGGATTCGCATGTCGCTCGCATCGAGCCTCGAGCGGCTCCGTCTGGAGCGCGCCGACATCGTCCTGCTCCACGATCCCGAAGAGCACATGGATGCGACGCAGCGTGCGCTCGAGGTCGTTCGGCCGTTCGCAACAAAGGTCGGTGTCGGCACGAATTACGTCGCAACGGCGCTGGCGCTCGTCGAGCGGGGCGACGTCGAGATCGTGCTCCTCGCGGGGCGGTACACGTTGCTCGACCGCTCTGCCGGCGACGCGCTGCTACCGCTCTGCCTCGACCGCGGTGTCTCCGTGATTGCAGCAGGTGTGTTCAACAGCGGTGTGCTTGCGGGCGGGTCGACCTTCGACTACCGCGCCGCGCCAGCGGCCGTGCTCGAGCGTCGCCGTGCACTCGAGGAGATGTGCGCACCGTTCGGGGTACCGCTCGCCGCGGCGGCGATCCAGTTTCCGTTGCGACACCCGGCGGTCACCGCGGTCCTCGTCGGCGCGCGCTCGGCGACGGAGATGGAGGAGGACGCCGGACTGCTCGAGATCGCGATTCCGGACGAGCTCTGGGCGGAGCTCCTCAGCGCTCCCATGCCTCATTGAGCGCTTCCCTCTTGGTTTTCGTTCGCGGCCCGTGGCACCGGTAGGGTCGGGAGGTGGCCATCGCCGAAGCACCTCCCGCGCCCTGGCCGCGCGTGCTGGATCCCTATGCGCGGCCCCGGGTGAGCCGGAGCCTCCTCGACCTGGGTACCTCGGCGCTTCCGTACCTCGCCCTGCTTGTCCTTATCTATTACGCGCTTCACGTGTCGGTCGTCCTCGCCCTGGCGCTGGCCCTGCCTGCGGCCGGGTTTCTGACGCGCACCTTCATCGTCTTCCACGACTGCACCCACGGCTCGTTTCTCCCGGGCAGGCGCGCGAACTCCCTGCTCGGGGCGGCGCTCGGGATCCTCGTCTGGCTGCCGTTTCGGAGCTGGCAGCACGAGCACGCCGTCCATCACGCGACCGCCGGGGATCTCGACCGTCGCGGTGTTGGCGACATCACGACGCTGACCGTCGACGAGTACCGGGCGATGGGGCACTGGGGACG
Organism: uncultured Actinomycetes bacterium; assembly: GCA_963794045.1. Taxonomy (GTDB): domain Bacteria; phylum Actinomycetota; class Thermoleophilia; order Gaiellales; family Gaiellaceae; genus Palsa-739. Next base: position 146,703 of record CAWCCJ010000001.1, on the reverse strand, counting down.
ATTCGGCTATCGCCTCTTCCGCAACCCCTTCGTGATGTTCGGGCTCGGCTGGATGCTCGTGCTCGTGCTGAAGCCGCGTCTCGTGCCGCGCGGATCGTCGAAGCGCGTCCGGAACAGCATCCTCACGACGAACGTCACGCTTGCCGTCGTTGTCGGCACTGCCTGCCTCGTGATCGGGTGGCGCGCGTTTCTCCTCGTGCAGGGACCAGTCCTCGTGATCACCGGTGTCATCGGGATCTGGCTCTTCTACGTGCAACACCAGTTCGAGGACGCGTACTGGGAGCCGCACGAGGACTGGCGCTACGACCAGGCGGCAGTCCACGGGAGCTCGTACCTGAAGCTACCGCGCTTGCTGCAGTTCTTCACCGGCAACATCGGCTTCCACCACATTCACCATCTGAGCGCACGCATCCCCAACTACAACCTCCAGGCGGCGCATGAGAACACGTCGCAGACGATGGAGGTGCAGCAGCTCTCGCTCCGCGACGGCCTGCAAGCGACGCGGCTCAAGCTCTGGGACGACGATCGGCGCAGGCTCGTCACCTTCCGCGAGGCCAACGCCTAGCCGTCCCACATGAGAGGATCGTCGCCGTGATCGCGTCCGGCATCGATGAGCGCGTCGACGACCTCCTCGGCCGCATGACGCTCGAGGAGAAGGTCGGGCTGATGTTCCACGCGCCGATCTTCATGAACGAGGACGGGACGCTTCTCGACGACACCGAGGAGCGGATCGCCGGCCGGAACCTCAATCACTTCAACATCTACTTCGCGCCCGGTCCCCGTCAGCAAGCGGAATGGCACAACCGGCTGCAGGACATCGCGAAGACGACGCGCCTCGGAATCCCCGTGACGATCTCCTCCGACCCGCGTCACAGCGCGGCGGAGAACTTCGCCGCCGCCTGGTCCGGGACAGGCTTCTCGCGGTGGCCCGAGCCGATCGGCTTCGGCGCGCTGCGCGACGAGGATGTTGTTCGCGAGTTCGCCGATATCGCGCGGCGCGAGTACCGCGCGGTCGGCATCCACGTCGCGCTCCACCCGGCGGCCGACCTCGCGACGGAGCCCCGCTGGGCGCGGATCATGCACACGTTCGGCGAGGACGGAGAGCTCGCTGCGCGACTCGTGGCGGCGTACATCCGCGGCTTTCAGGGTGACGAGCTCAGTGCGCAGTCGGTCGCGTGCATGACGAAGCACTTCCCGGGCGGCGGGCCGCAGCTCGACGGCGAGGACCCGCACTTCTCCTACGGCAAGGATCAGGTCTACCCGGGCGGCATGTTCGAGTACCACATGCGCGTCTTCGAAGCCGCGTTCGAGGCCGGGACGGCGCAGATCATGCCCTACTACGGGCGTCCCGTCGGCACGCCCCTCGAGGAGGTCGGCTTCGGCTTCAATCGAGACGTCGTCACCGGCCTCCTGCGCGAGCGCTACGGCTTCGACGGCGTCGTGTGCACCGACTGGGGGCTCGTCACGGATTCGCCGCTGCCGGACGGGTCGGTGTTCGCAGCGAAGTGCTGGGGTGTCGAGGAGCTCGGCACCGAGGAGCGGCTCCTCAAGATCGTCGATGCGGGATGCGACCAGTTCGGCGGTGAGGAGCTCCCGGAGGTGCTCGTCGGGCTGGTACGCGCGGGGCGCGTCGCCGAGGAGCGCATCGACGCGTCGGCCCGGCGCCTCCTGCGCGACAAGTTCCGCCTCGGGCTCTTCGACGATCCGTATGTCGATCCCGACGAGGCCGAGCGGGTGTGCGGCTCGCCGGACTTTCAGCTAGCGGGGAAGCGCGCGCAGCGGCGCGCGATGGTCGTCGTCGCGAACGACGGCATCCTGCCGCTCACCGAGGGCGCGCGCGTGTACGCCGACGGGCTATCGGTCGAAGGTGCGGCGGAGAGCCCCGCCGCCGCGGACGTCGCGATCGTGCGGCGGATCGCGCCGTTCGAGCCGCGCACGAACGGGTTGCTCGAGTCGCTCTTCCACGCGGGCGACCTCGACTTCAAGGAGCCCGAGCTGTCCGAGCTGCTCGAGCTCGCGCAGACGCTCCCGACCGTGCTCGTCCTGCACCTCGAGCGTCCCGCCGTCATCCCGGAACTCGTCGACGGGTGCTCGGCGGTCGTCGCGGTCTTCGGCGCCTCGGACGAGGCGGTGCTCGACGTGCTCTTCGGCCGCGCGAGACCGGAGGGCCGGCTGCCGTTCGAGCTGCCCTCCTCGATGGAGGCCGTCCGGGCGCAGCTTCCCGACGTGCCGGGCGACTCGCCCGACCCGCTCTTCGGGTTCGGGCACGGGCTCGATCTCTAGGCGGGCGGCAGCGCGTCGAGCCCGGCGCGGACGAACGCGAAGATCGGGTCGATCGCGGCCGCGACGTCGTCCGCCGACTGCGGCTTCGACGCGCCGGCGCCCTGACGCTCGAGCACCTCGAAAGCCGACACGAGCGACGCGGCGGCGACGTGCGGTCGCAGGTCGTCGCCGGCGACCCCGAGATCCTTCGCGAGCTCTCGGGCGAGCATGTCCTGCATCTGCGAGATGCGCGCGCGCTTGTGACTCGCGAGTGTCGGATCGGCGGCGATGAGGTCGGCCAGCTTGTGGTCGAGCTCGTCCTTCTCCTGCGCTGAGGAGACGATGAAGTCGCGGAGGGCGGTGAGCGCGTCGACCCCGTCGGGCCGCTCGGTAACGGCTTCGACAACTGTGTCGCACATCGTCTGCAGGCTCGCGAAGAGGATGTCCTCCTTGCCCGGGAAGTACGCGAAGATCGTCCGCGTCGAGACACCGGCCGCCTCTGCGATCTCCGCGAGCGTCGTCTCGTCGTAGCCGCGCTCGGCGAAGAGCCGGAGGCCGGCCTGCGCCAGGGCGAGGCGCGTTTGCTGCTTCTTCCGCGCCCTCAGCCCGGTTGCGGTCTCCGTCATGTCGCCACCATAGCAGTCTTTCCTGCAGAGAGCGCAAATTTGCACTCAGAGCACATATGCGCTACATTCCTGCACTGCATGAAAGTTTTCTACGAGTGAACGAATAGGAGAAGCACATGCAACGCGCCACGAACCCCTGGGTCGTCCTCGTCCTGATCTGCCTGGCGCAGTTCATGGTCGTCCTCGACGCGACGATCGTGAACGTCGCCCTCCCCTCGATCCAGACCGACCTCCACCTCTCGGACAGCGGCCTGCAGTGGATCATCAACGCCTACACGCTCGTCTTCGGGGGGTTCCTGCTCCTCGGCGGACGGCTCGGCGACCTGCTGGGGCGAAAGCGTCTGTTCCTCGTCGGCCTCGTGATCTTCACGGGCGCCTCGCTCCTCGACGGCCTCGCGACGAGCGACGCCATGCTGATCGGTGCCCGGGCGCTGCAGGGCCTCGGCGCTGCGCTCATCTCCCCCGCCGCGCTCTCGATCATCTCGACGACGTTCCGCGAAGGCGCGGAGCGGGGTCGCGCGCTCGCGGTGTGGGCGGCGATCGCCATCGGTGGATCCGCCATCGGGCTCATCCTCGGCGGCGCACTGACGCAGTACTTCTCCTGGCCGTGGATCTTCTTCGTGAACGTGCCCGTCGGGATCGCGGCGTTCTTCCTCTCGCTTCGCCTCGTGCCGGAGTCCCGGGACTCGAGCGCGCATCGAAGCTATGACCTCGGCGGAGCGGTGACGGTGACCGGCGGCCTGATGACGCTCGTCTACGCGATCGTCACCGCGCAGACCGCAGGCTGGACGTCGGCGCGGACGGTCGCGCTCTTCGCAACCGCGACGGTGCTCCTCGCTGCTTTCGTCGCAATCGAGCGGCGGGCCGTGGCGCCGCTCGTCCGTCTGTCGATCTTCCGCGTCCGCTCGCTGCTGACCGCAAACGCCGCGATGTTCCTCGCCATGTCGGGGATGTTCGCGATGTTCTTCTTCAACACCCTCTACATCCAACAGGTGCTCGGCTACGGGCCGCTCGAGGCCGGGCTCGCGTTCCTGCCGTTCACGGCGGGGATCATGGTGTCGGCATCGCTCGCCTCGCAGTTCGCGCCGCGGATCGGCGTGCGTCCCGTCGCAGTCGTCGGCTTCCTGCTCGCCGCAGCCGGGCTCCTGCTGCTGACGCAGCTCCCGGTCGACGGGTCGTACCTCGTGAACGTGCTGCCTGCACTCGTGCTCACGGCGCTCGGTCTCGGCGGTGTGTTCATGCCGCTCACGCTGATCGCGACCACCGGGCTCGACGACTCCGACCAGGGGCTTGCGTCGGGTCTCTTCAACACCTCGCAGCAGATCGGCGGCGCACTTGGCCTCGCGGTGCTCTCGACGATCGCCACGGCGCAGACGAAGTCCGCGGGCGGCTCACAGGTGCAGGCGCTCGTCACCGGATTCCACTGGGCATTCGGGATCGGCGCGATCGTCACGCTCGCCGCGCTCGCGGTGCTCGTCGCCCTGCTGCGCCGGCATCACGTGTCGGGGATCGAGGAAGCGGCCGCCGCGGGCGAGCCGTTCGCTCTCGCCGCGTAGCGACACGCATGCTCGGCGGCGGCGGAGCCACGAGAGCCCGCCGCCGCCGAATGCTCTTCGGTCAGGCTGCGAGCCGGCGCTTGGCCTTCTGCACCGACGGCAGCGCCGCCTTCGCCTTCGCGAGCGGACGCGCCCGCAGTGCAACAGCGGCGGGCTTGGGCCCAATCGTGATCTCCTCGCCCGTGGCGGGGTTGCGGCCCTTCCGCGCCTTCGTGGCGGGACGGACGCGAACGTTCAACTGGACGATGCCGCCGATCTTGACCTTCTCGGCGTTGCCGAGCTCTTCGAGCACGACTTCCTCGAGCGCAGCGAGCACGCGTTTCACGTCTGCGCGCGTGACCTCGGCGCGGTCGGCAACTTCCTGGACGATCTGGGTCTGGGTGAGAGCCATACGACCTTTCCTGTGTGTCGGGTTGGGAGTGAGCCGCCGCATTCAAGCGAACACGGCCGACGGCGGGGCGAAAGCCCCGCTCAGAGCGGTTTCACCGGACACTGGATCAGGCGTCGGGTCAGCCGAGCGGAAGAAGCGCGCCCTCGAGCTCGAGCAGATAGCGCTTCGTCTCGAGCCCGCCCCCGAACCCGGTGAGGGAACCGTCCGCGCCGATGACGCGATGGCAGGGCAGCACGAGCGGAAGAGGGTTCCGGCCGTTCGCCGCGCCGACTGCCCGGGCGGCGTCAGGCCCGAGCCCGAGCCGCCGCGCCTGCTCGCCGTAGCTCACCGTCTGCCCGTACGGGAATCGACGCGAGCGCGAGCCAGCAGCGTTCGTTGAACGCGGAGCCGTGTAGCTCGAGCGGCAGGTCGAACTCGAGGAGCTCGCCGGCGAAGTACGCGTCGAGCTGGCGTGCCGCCTCGACGAGAACGTGTGACGACCCATCGGGCCGGATGCGGCTCCCGTCGAAGAGGACGGCCTCGAGGCCCTTGTCCGATGCGACGAGGCCGAGCGGGCCGATCGGGCTGTCGACGACGGTCCGCGGCATGTCGTGAATGTAGAACGCGGCGCGGTCGTGTCCTGTGAGATGCGATGTATCTGAGACTGAGTCTCACTATCTGGTACGTTCCGGGCGTGCCCGCAACGCGCAAACGCTGGAGAGCGCTCGGCGCTGTGCTCACGCTCGTCGTGCTCGGCGGGGCAGGCTGCGGCTCGCCGGCCGCGACCGGAGACGAGCGGCGCCGCCCCCGCCTTCCGCGTCGTCGCTGCCGAGAACTTCTGGGGCAGCATCGCGAAGCAGCTCGCAGGCCCCAAGGTCTCGGTCACGAGCATCATCGTCAACCCGAGTACCGACCCGCACGACTACTCGCCCACCGCCGGGGACGCCCGCACACTGGCACGGGCGAACGTCGCGATCGTCAACGGCGTGGGCTACGACAACTGGGCGTCGCAGCTCATCGACGCGAACCCCGTCTCCGGCCGGACGGTTCTCGACGTCGGCGACCTCCTCGGGCTGACGGACGGCGACAACCCTCATCAGTGGTACAGCCCTGGCTCCGTCAAAAGGGTGATCGACGCGATCAGCGCGGCGTACCGGAAGACCGACCCCGCCCACGCCTCGTACTACGCCGCGCAGAAGAAACGTTTCGAAACCATGTCGCTCGCTACCTACGACACGCTGCGCGCGGAGATCCGGCACAGCTTCGCCGGCGTGCCCGTCGGCTACAGCGAGAGCATCTTCCAGCCGCTCGGCGACGACCTCCGGCTGCGACTCGTGACGCCGGAGAGCTTCACGAAGGCGGTCACCGAAGGGACGGAGATCAGCGCGCAGGACAAGCAGACCGTCGACCGCCAGGCGCAGGAGCACCGAATGGCGGTGTGGGTGTTCAACAGCCAGAACGTGACACCCGACATCCAGCGGATCAACGCGCTCTGCAAAGAGCACCACATCCCCGTCGCGACCGTCACCGAGACGCTCTCCCCCGCATCCTCGAGCTTCGAGCAGTGGCAGGTCGCGCAGCTTCGACGTCTCGCGGCGGCCCTCCACCAGGCGACGGGACGATAGACACACCACCCGTCATCGAGCTCGACGACGCCACCGTCGTCCTGGGCGGTAGGACGATCTGGGAGGATGCGACGCTTCGGATCGCCGACGGCGAGTTCGTCGCGGTGCTCGGCCCGAACGGTGCGGGGAAGTCGACGCTTCTGCGCGTCTTGCTCGGGCAGCTTCCACTGAGCAAGGGCAGGGCGTCGGTCCTCGGCACCGCACCGCGCACGGCCAAGCGGCAGATCGGCTACCTGCCGCAACGGCACGCGTTCGACGCAACGACGCGCATCCGGGGCACCGACCTCGTCCGCCTCGGGCTCGACGGAGAACGATGGGGCTTCCCCCTCCCGGGCCGGAACGCCGCCCGGGACCGCGTCGACGAGGCGATCCTCCGCGTCGGCGCCTCCGCGTATGCGCGACGACCGATCGGCGAGCTGTCGGGCGGAGAGCAGCAACGGCTCCTCATCGCCGAAGCGCTCGTCGCACGGCCGCGGATCCTCTTCCTCGACGAGCCGCTCGACAGTCTCGACCTTCCGAACCAGACCTCGGTCACGGCGTTGCTGAACGAGATCTGCCGATCGCAGCAGATGACGATCTTGCTCGTCGCACACGACGTCAATTCGCTTCTCCCGCATCTCGACCGGGTCGTCTACGTCGCCGGAGGCCGCATCGTGAGCGGGCCGCCGGAGCAGGTGATCACGAGTGAGACGCTGAGCGCGCTGTACCGATCGCACGATCGAGGTGCTACACACATCCGACGGCGGGCTCGTCGTCGTCGGACAGCCGGATGCGCCGTCGCATCATTCGGACCGGCACGCGTGAGCCTCTCGGATCTGCACGAGATGCTGCTCTATCCGTTCATGGTGCACGCCCTCGTGGCGGGCGCGATCGTCGCCGTGATGGCGTCGATCACCGGCTGGTTCATGGTGCTCCGACGGGAGACGTTCGCAGGGCACACGCTGTCAGCGATGTCGTTTCCCGGCGCGAGCGCGGCCCTGCTTGCCGGGCTGCCGCTCGCGTCCGGCTACTTCGTGTTCTGCGCGCTCGGAGCGCTGCTGATCGCGGCCGGGTCGCGCACGGCGGGCCGGCGCGACACGGTCCAGGAGTCCGCCGTCATCGGTTCCGTCCAGGCCGGCGCGCTCGCGCTCGGCTTCCTGTTCCTCAGCCTCTACGGCGGTGTGCTCGTCGATCTCGAGTCGCTTCTCTTCGGATCGTTTCTCGGCATCACCGCGGATCAGGTCTGGACGCTCGCCGCGATCACGATCGGCGTACTCGCGTTCTTCGCGATCGCCGGCAGGCCGCTGCTCTACACGTCCGTCGACGAGCTCGCAGCGTCGGCCCGCGGTGTCCGGGTGCGGCTGCTGCAGGTCGCCTTCCTCGTCGTTCTCGGCCTCGCCGTCGCGGCGACGGCGCAGATCACCGGCGTGCTACTCGTCTTCGCTCTGCTCGTCGCACCGGCGGCCGGTGCGCAGCAGCTGACCGCACGGATCCCGCTCAGCATCGCGCTCTCGATCGTTTTCGCGCTCGCGATCGTCTGGACCGGGCTGACGCTCGCATACTTCGGGACCTACTCCGTCGGGTTCTACGTCTCGACGCTCGCCTTCGTGCTGTATGCCCTCTGCCGGGGCGGGCGGACACTCGTGAAGGGGTAGACGACGATGTTCGCGCACGAGTTCATCCGCAACGCGCTGCTCGCCGGGACGCCCATCGCGCTCGCGAGCGGGGCGATCGGCTACTTCGTCGTGCTGCGCAGTCAGGTCTTCGCCGCCGACGCCCTCAGTCACGTTGCGTTCACGGGCGTGCTTGCCGCAGCCGCCGCAGGCATCGACCTTCGGCTCGGGTTGTTCGCGGCAACGATCCTCGTTGCGGCGCTCCTCGCCGCGCTCGGCGGACGAGCTCGCGTGGACGATGTGACGATCGGCGTCGTCTTCGTCTGGGTGCTCGGCCTCGGCGTCTTGTTCCTCGACATCTTCAGCCGAGGCAGCCACGGCGGCAACGGCATCATCGCGTCGCGCGCGCTCTTCGGATCGATCTTCGGCCTCAGCCAGGGCCAGGCCCGGCTCGCGGCCGCGATCGGCGTCGCGGTCATCGTCGCGCTCCTCGCAATTGCGCGGCCTCTTCTCTTCGCCACGGTCGACCCGCAGATGGCGGCCGCACGTGGTGTCCGCGTCACCCTGCTCGGCTTCCTCTTTCTCGTCCTTCTCGGCATCGATGCCGCCGAAGCGACGCAGGCGGTAGGAGCGCTCCTCCTACTGGGGCTGATCGCGGCGCCGGCCGGAGCCGCGCACAAGCTGACTGCCCGCCCCTATCTCGGGCTGATGCTCTCGTCGCTCTTCGCAGTCGCCTCCGTCTGGCTCGGAGTCCTCGCGGCGTATCTCATCCCATCGCTCCCACCGAGCACCGCGATCATCGGCGTGGCGTCGTCGATCTACGCCGCGGCGTTCGTGATCCCGCTCGTGTCGCGGCAGTCCCCGCACGCGCCGTGGAGCACGACGTCATGGAGCGAGACGTCGTAACCGGAGCTCTCCTCGACCCGGCCGAGCGCGTGCTCGAGCCCGCGGTCCTCGAACGGCTCGACCTTGCCGCACGCGTCGCAGACGAGATGATGGTGATGCCCTCCTCCGGCCTGGATCGGCTCGTAGCGATACGTGCCTGAGCCGAGCTCGATCTTCTGCACGAAGCCATCGGTCACGAGCAGGTCGAGCACGCGGTAGACCGAGGCGATCCCGACCTTGCGCTCCGTCGCGCGCAGCTGATCGAGGATCTCCTGGGCGGTCAGGCAGCAGTTCTGCTCGACCGAGGAGCTCGACGACCGCGCGCCGGGCGCCTCCCTGACGCAGGCCTTTGTCGTGCAGCGCGGCGAGCGTCGCGTCCGCCCAGCTCTCGTCGGTCGTCTGCGTCGCCACCGGCCCAAATGGTACCGGCTCTCATTGTCTTTGCGGGAGCCGCCGGGGCGGCCGACGCCGCCCCGACCGGGTTCCCCCTCGCTACGGCCTGGCTTCGTACACGATGTTGAAGGGCGTCTCGGCGACGCGGCGGAAGCGCGTGAACCCGCCGCTCGTGACGACGTCCCGGATCCGTGCCTCCCCGGCCTGCGCGCCGAGCGCGAGGCCGACTTCCTGCGAAAGCGACGACGGCGTGCACAGCAGCGTCGAGAACCCGTAGTACGCGCGCCCGACGGGATTGAGGTTGTCCTCGACGCGGTCGCCCGCGAAGGGCTCGACGATCATCCACGTGCCGTCGTCGGCGAGCGTCGAGAGGACGTGCCGGGCGGCACCGACCGGATCGCCCATGTCGTGGAGACAGTCGAACATGGTGACGAGGTCGTAGCCCTTGCCCGGGTACGACGGCCGCCGACGCCTTCTCGAACCGAGCGTTGTCGGAGACTCCGCCTTCTGCCGCGCGCGATGTCGCGATCTCGATCGATTCGTCGTAGTAGTCGAAGCCCTGGTACGACGAGTTCGGGAAGGCCTTCGCCATCACGATCGTCGAGGCGCCGTGGCCGCAACCGACGTCGGCGACGGAGGCGCCGCGCTCGAGCTTCTCGACGACGCCATCGAGCGCAGGAAGCCACGACGGGACGAGATTCGCGTTGTACCCCGGGCGGAAGAACCGCTCGCATCCTTCATGCACGTCGTCGACATGGTCGTGCCAACCGATGCCGTGCCCGTCGCGCGCAGCCTCGACGATCCGCGGCGAGTCGGTGACCGAGCCGAGGGCGATCTGGAAGAAGCCGGGCAGGTACGCGGGGCTGTCCTCGTCGGTGAGCGCCGCAGCCTGCTCGGGAGGCAGGGTGTAGCGCCCGCTGTCGGCTTCGTAGACGACATAGCCGCCTGCAGCCTGCGCGTTGAGCCACTCGCGCACATAGCGCTCCGCAGTGTTCGTTCGACCCGCGAGCTCGGCAGGCGTGAGCGGCCCCGCACCCGCCATTGCGCGGTAGAGGCCGAGCTTGTCGCCCATCACGACGAGCGCGGCGTTCAGCGTCGCGCCCACCTCGTCGACTGCGCGGAAGACGAAGGCCATGAGCTTGTCGACGTCAACCGGCTGCTGCTCGATCGTTGCCATATCTCTTCTCCTCTCGATGGTGTGGCAGCCCGCCGGACGCTACGGCTGCCCTCCTTCGCTCGCCTCGGGTGACCCCCCTGGTCCGCCGCGTAAGATCCGCGCCATGCTCCTCGGCCGCGGACGGGAGCTCGATGAGATCGAGACGCGTCTCTCTCGCGCCCGCTTGAACGAGAGCGCCGTGCTTGTCGTGACCGGCGAGGTTGGCATCGGAAAGACGGCGCTCCTCGAAAGTGCGGCCGACGGCGCGCGTGCGAAAGGCATGCGTGTCCTCCGCGCGCGCGGTATCGAGTCGGAGACGCGCGTGCCCTTCGCGGCGCTCCTCGAGCTTCTTCGGCCGACCCTCGGCGCACTCGAACGGATTCCCGCGCCGCAGGCGGCGGCACTCGAGGGCGCGCTTGCGCTCCGGGCTGCCACCGCCGATGACCGCTTCGCCGTCGGTGCGGCGACCCTCGCCCTGCTCGCTGCCTATGCCGAGGATGCGCCGCTCGCGGCGATCGTCGACGATGCCCACTGGCTCGACGGATCGAGCGCCGACGCACTTCTTTTCGCCATCCGTCGCCTGATCGCCGACCCGATCGCGTTCATCGCAGCCGTGCGCACGGGGGAACCGTCGTTCGCGGACGGGGCGGGCCTACCCACCATGGAGCTCGGCGGGCTCGACCGCGACGCCGCCGCCTCGCTCGTCGGTGACGCCGCTGCGGACCGGCTGCACCGCGCAACCGGTGGGAACCCGCTCGCACTCATCGAGCTCGCACCTGGAGGTGAGCGCCTAGCCGACATCCCACTCGACGCGCCTGCACCGGTCGTCGGACGCGTAGCCCGGCGATTCGTCGCGCGAGCCGAGCAGCTGCCCGGGTCGTCGAGAGCCGCGCTCGTTCTCGCTGCGGCGAGCGACACCGGTGCACTCGTGTTACTCGGCCAGGCCCGCGCGGGAATCGTCGCAGAGCTCGAGGCTGCAGAGTCCGCCGGCCTCGTGAGCCTGGGCGACGGACGCGTCGAGTTCAGTCATCCGCTCGCGCGGTCCGCGGTGTACGGCGCCGCGACGCCCGAGGATCGTCGCGCCGCGCACCGCGCGCTCGCGAATGCCCTTCCCGATGCCGAGGGAGACAGGCGAGCATGGCATCTCGCCCTGGCCACCGTTGGGCCGGACGACATTGCGGCGTCGGCGCTCGAGCAGGCGGGCGCACGAGCGCGCGCCAGGAGCGCCTACGCCGTCGCTGCATCGGCGTACGAGCGCGCCGCCGCACTCTCGACCGAGAAGCCCGCGTATCTCTTCTACGCCGCCGCGGATGCGTGGTGGCTCGCGGGCCGAACGGACCGCGCGGCAGCGCTCGTCGACGACGCCCGGGCACGCGTCGTCGACGCCGCGCTCATGCTTCGTATCGACCATCTGCGGGGACAGATCGCAGCACGGCGCGGGCCGGTGCAGGAGGCATTCACGATCCTGCGTACCGCTGCCGAGCAGGCGGCCGAGCTCGACCCCGAAAGCGCTGTCGTCATGCTCGCCGAGGCGACATATCAGGCGTTCTTCGCAGCGGACGCAGGCGCGATGCTCGCGACCGCCCGCCGCGCGACGGAGCTCGCCGCCCCGGACAACGCTCGCGCGACGATCCTCGCGGGGCTCGCGCTCGGCATGGCGCAGATCTTCGCCGGCGAAGGTGGTGACGGTGCCGAGACGATTCGAGACGCAGTTCGCCGTCTCGAATCCTCTGATGAGCTTCGAGACGATCCTCGCCTCGCCGTCTGGGCCGCATACGGGCCACTGTGGCTGCGCGAAGCAGAGGCGGGCCGGACGCTCTACGAACGTGCGCTACAGCTCGTCCGCGCACGGACCGCGGTCGGAGCGCTGCCCGAGTTGCTCGTCCATGTCGCGCGCGACTGGGCGGCGACGACCGACTGGCCTGCTGCGCACGCCGCTTACAGCGAGGCCATTGCCCTCGCGCGTGAGAGCGAACAGGACGTCGCGCTCGGCTTCGCGCTCGCAGGAATTGCGTGGCTCGAGGCGAGGCAGGGGCGGGAGGAGGCCGCGCGCACGCATGCAGCCGAAGGGCGCGAGGTGTGCGCGCGCGCCGGCGTGGCGGCGCAGGAGCTCTGGACGATCGCGGCGCTCGGCGATCTCGAGCTCGGGCTCGGGCGCCCCGAGACCGCCCTGCCGCATTACGAGGAGTGGGACGCGCGACTGCAAGGGCACGGGATCGCCGACCCTGACCTCTCTCCGGGGGCGGAGCTCGTCGAGACGCTCGTCCGTGTCGGCCGCACCGACGACGCGGCAGCGGTGGCCGAGCGGTACGACGCCTCGGCGGAAGCGAAGGGCCAGCCGTGGGCGCTCGCCCGAGCGGCGCGTGCTCGCGGGCTGATCGCATCCGAGGATGCGTTCGAGCAGGCGTTCGAGGAGGCGGCAGCGCTCCACGATCAGACGCCCGACCTCTACGAAGCCGCGCGGACGCGCCTCGCGTACGGGGCGCGGCTCCGCCGCGCCGGACGGCGGGCCCGCGCGCGTGAAGAGCTCCGCACGGCGATCGACATGTTCGACCGGCTCGGTGCGTCACCGTGGGCCGACGCCGCGCGGACGGAGCTCGGCGCGACCGGCGAGACCGCGCGCAGGCGTGATCCGACGACGCTCGACGAGCTCACGCCGCAGGAGCTCCAGGTGGCGTTCCTGCTCGCGGACGGCCGTACGACTCGCGAGGCGGCAGCGGCGATGTTCCTCAGCCCGAAGACGATCGAGTATCACTTGCGCAACGTGTACAGAAAGCTCGACGTGCGCACCCGGGTTGACCTGGCAGCCGCCGTCGACCGTCTTCGCTGACCGCCCCCGCCGACGACGCCAATTGTGTCGATCCTGGGTCGGGCCCTGAACTTCACCCCGTCTGGACGAGGCCCGCCTGACCCGGGCGGAGCAGCATCTGACGCTCACCACACGGGGCCGCCACAAGAGGGAGAGCGAGACGATGACGACAGTTGCGAAGGAGCCGCGCGCACGCACGGCAACACCGGAGACGAAGCCCGCGGACGTGCTGGTGGTCTTCGGGATCACCGGCGATCTGGCGAAGGTGATGACCTTCCGCTCGCTCTACCGCCTCGAAGCTCGCGGACTCCTCGATTGCCCGATCGTCGGGGTCGCCGTTGACGACTGGTCGGTCGACGACCTGAAGCAGCGCGCGCACCAGTCGATCGAGGCAACGGGCGAGAAGATCGACGAGAAGACGTTCGACAGGCTTGCAGCGCGCTTCTCCTACGTTGCCGGCGACTTTTCCGACGCCGCCGTGTACGAACGGGTCGGCAAGGCGATCGGCGAGGCGAAGACACCGGCCTTCTACCTCGAGATCCCGCCGTTCCTCTTCGGCGCCGTGGTGAAGGGGCTCCACGACGCGGGATTGACGAAGACCGGACGCGTCGTCGTCGAGAAGCCGTTCGGCCACGACCGCGATTCGGCGCAAGCCCTCGCAGCGGAGCTCCACCAGTACATCGACGAATCGCAGCTCTACCGCATCGATCACTACCTCGGGAAGATGGGGCTCGAGGAGATCCTCCACCTCCGCTTCGCCAACGCGATCCTCGACCCGATCTGGAACCACCACTACGTGGACTGCATCCAGATCACGATGGCCGAGAGCTTCGGCGTCGAGGACCGCGGCCACTTCTACGACCCTGTCGGGGCGCTCCGTGACGTCGTCGTCAACCATCTGATGCAGGTGGTCGCGGCGGCGGCGATGGAACCGCCGACGCAGCGTGGCGCGGCGCTCAAGGACGCACAGACCGCGCTCTTCAAATCGGTGAAAGAGGCCGACCCGGCGCACTACGTGCGTGGGCAATACGACGGCTACCTGAAGATCCCAGGTGTTGCCTCCGACTCGACCACGGAGACCTACGCGGCGCTTCAGCTCGAGATCGACAATCCGCGCTGGCAGGGCGTCCCGTTCTTCATCCGCACCGGTAAGCGCCTGCCCGCGACCCAGACCGAGCTGAGAGTCGTCTTCAAGGAAGCGCCGGACGTCGGCTTCAGGCTCGTCGACCGTGACCTTCAGCCGAACCAGATCGTCGTCAAGCTCGATCCCTCGACGGGCATCCGGCTGACCGTCGACGCCCACCGGGCAGACCGTTCCGGGCGAGTCGCTCGTCGAGCTCGACATGGAGTTCGCAGACCAGGGAGGCGAGGGGCCGACCCCCTACGAGGTCCTCCTGCAGGCGGCGCTCGCTGGCGACGCGACGCGCTTCACCCGGCAGGACGGGGTCGAAGAGACGTGGCGCGTCATGCAGCCACTGCTCGACGAGCCCACACCGGTGCAGAGTTACGCGCCCGGGACGTGGGGGCCGCAGGCGGCCGACGCGCTCGTCGCCGAGCACGGTGGGTGGCACGGCCCGTGGCTCGCCTCGTGACCGCAACACCGACAAGGCCCGAGCCCGGGTCGCAGAGCGCGGCGGCGCCGTCTCCGTTCACTCCGATCGCCGACTACGCGTTTCTCTCCGACTGCCACACCGGCGCGCTCGTCGCACCCGACGGCGCGATCGACTGGCTCTGCGTCCCGCGCTTCGACGCGCCGAGCATCTTCGGCAGCCTCCTCGACCGGCAGGCCGGGTCGTTCCGTCTTGGCCCGTTCGGCATCAACCATCCGACGGCGCGGACCTACGAAGCCGGCACGAACGTCCTCATGACGACGTGGAAGACCCCGAACGGCTGGATCGTCGTCCGGGACGCGCTGACGATGGGCCCGACGACCGGCGAAGACACGATCACACCGCATACGCGCCCGCCCGCCGACGACGACGCGGATCACCTGCTCGTGCGGACGATCGAGTGTCTCGACGGCCGTGTCGAGGTCGAGCTCGTCTGCGAGCCTGCCTTCGACTACGGCCGCGAGCCGGCCGAGTGGTCGCTCGTCGGCGACGACCGACACATCGCCGACGCGACCGGCGCGGGCCAGACGGTCCGCCTGTGCTCCGATCTCGCGCTCGGGATCGAGGCAGGACGGGTGCGCGGCCGGCACGTCCTCGAAGCGGGCGATCGTGCGTACTGCTCGCTCTCCTGGGCGGCAGGCCTCGCCTCTCCGCGCGACCTCGAGGATGCCGAAGCCCGGATCGCCGCGACCTGCCGCTTCTGGCGGCGCTGGCTCGGGACGGCGCGCATCCCCGATCACCGCTTCCGCGAGTCGATCCAGCGTTCGGCGCTCACGATCAAAGGTCTGACGTACATGCCGACCGGGGCGACCGTCGCGGCACTCACGACGTCGCTTCCGGAGACGCCCGGCGGGGAGCGCAACTGGGACTACCGCTACACGTGGATGCGCGACTCCACCTTCACGCTCGAGGCGCTGCACTGGCTCAACCTCGACTGGGAGGCCGACGAGTTCATGCAGTTCGTCGCCGACGTCGAGCCGACCGAGGACGGATCGATTCAGATCATGTACGGGATCGACGGGCGTCGCGACCTCACCGAGTCGACGAGAGACGAGCTCACGGGCTATGCCGGCGCGAGTCCCGTCCGGATCGGCAACGGCGCATTCGACCAGAAACAGAACGACGTCTTCGGTGCGGTCCTCGACTCGATCCTGCTGCACACCGTGCGCGGCACTCGTCTTCCGCGGCGCCTCTGGCCGATCGTCGAGACACAAGCGGAGTGCGCAACGCGCGTGTGGCAGCAGCCGGACCAGGGGATCTGGGAAGCGCGCGGGGCGCCCCAACAGTACGTGTCGTCGAAGCTCATGTGCTGGGTCGCGCTCGACCGCGCCGCGAAGATCGCGGAGATCCGCGGTGACCCGAAACAGGCCGCAACCTGGCGGACGACCGCAGAGGAGATTCGCGACGAGATCCTCACGAAAGGCGTGACCGAGGGCGGCGTGCTTCGTCAGCACTACGACACCGACTCGCTCGATGCCTCGACGCTTCTGGCGGCACCGTTCGACTTCCTGCCGGGCGACGACGATCGGCTGCGGGCCACCGTGCTCACGATCGCCGAAGAGCTGACCGAGGACGGCTTCGTCCTTCGCTACCGAACCGGCGAGACCGACGACGGCCTCTCCGGCAAGGAGGGGACGTTCCTGATCTGCTCGTTCTGGCTCGTCGCGGCACTCGCGACGATCGGGGAGATGCAGCGCGCCGTCGACCTGATGGAGCGCCTGCTGCGAATCGCCTCGCCGCTCGGCCTGTACGCCGAGGAGTTCGACGCCGGGACGGGACGCCACCTGGGGAACTTCCCGCAGGCCTTCTCCCATCTCGCGCTCATCGGCGCGGCGGCCCGGATCGTGCTCCCGGAAACGATTGCCCAGTTCTGACCGACCGAGGAGAGACATGGACGACTACGACGTGATCATCATCGGGACAGGCGCAGGCGGCGGAACCCTCGCCCGCCATCTCGCACCGTCCGGCCAGCGCATCCTTCTGCTCGAGCGGGGCGACTGGCTGCCGCGCGAGCCGGGGAACTGGCTGGCGCAGGACGTGTTCGTCGACAACCGCTATGTCTCGGAGGACACCTGGTACGACGACGCGGGGAAGGCCTTCCAGCCGCAGATCCACTACTTCGTCGGCGGGGCGACGAAGCTGTACGGCGCCGCGCTCTACCGGCTCCGCGCCGAAGACTTCGGCGAGCTCCGCCACCACGACGGCCTCTCGCCTGCCTGGCCGATCACCTATGACGAGCTCGAGCCGTATTACATGCTCGCCGAACGACAGTACGAGGTGCACGGGGCCCGCGGCGAGGATCCCACGGAGCCCCACGCGAGCGGCCCTTATCCCTTCCCGTCGCTCGAGCACGAGCCGCGGATCCAGCAGCTCTCCGACGACCTCGTCCGCGCGGGGCACCACCCGTTCCACGCGCCGTGCGGGGTGCGCCTGGAGCCGGCGAACATGGCGTACAGCGCGTGCGTTCGCTGCGCGAACTGCGACGGCTTCCCCTGCCTCGTTCACGGGAAATCGGATGCGGATGTTCTCGGCGTCCGGCCCGCACTCGAGCACTCGAACGTGACGCTCCTGACGAACGCCCACGTGACTCGTCTCGTGACGAACGAGGCGGGAACCGCCGTCAACGAGGTCGTCGTCGAGCGGGACGGCGAGACCGAGAGCTTCTCCGCAGACATCGTGGTACTCGCGTGCGGTGCGGCGAACACCGCCAAGCTGCTGCTGGTCTCGGCAAACGACCATCATCCGAACGGCCTCGCAAACGGCTCGGATCAGGTCGGCCGCAACTACATGTTCCACAACAGCCAGGCAGTGCTCGCACTGTCGCGGGAGGAGAATCCGACGGTCTTCCAGAAGACGCTCGGGCTGAACGACTTCTATCTCGGCGCCGACGACTTCGAGTTCCCCCTCGGGAACATCCAGATGGTCGGCAAGTCGCAATCGCCGATGTTCCGCGGCGAGAAGCCGAAGGAGACGAAGCTCGCGCCGCACTGGACACTCGAGCGGATCGCGAAGCACGCCGTGGACTTCTGGCTCTCGACCGAAGACCTGCCGCTACCGCAGAACCGCGTCACGGTCGACCGCGACGGCCGGCTGACACTCTCGTACACGGCGTCCAACGACGTCCCGAAGGAACGGCTCTTCGAGAAGCTGAAGTCGCTGCTCGGGAAGCTCGACATGAACGAAGGGCACCTGATCAAGCGCTTCGCCTACATGAAGAACGAGATCCCCGTGGCGGGTGTCGCGCATCAGGCGGGCACGTGCCGATTCGGCAGCGACCCGGCAACCTCCGCGCTCGACGTGAACTGCCGCGCGCACGAGCTCGACAACCTCTACGTCGTCGACACGAGCGTCTTCCCGAGCATCGGCGCCGTGAACCCGGCACTGACCGCAATGGCGAACGCACTCCGCGTCGGCGACCACCTGCTCGGGAGGCTCGGCGCGGCGAGTGCGAGCCGCTCCGAGGCATCGGCGGCCTGAGATGAGCTCACGCCCACAGGTGCTGATCCTCGGCGGCGGCTTTGCCGGGATCGGCGCAGCACGCAAGCTCAAGGACGCCGACGTCGATGTGACGCTCGTCGACGCGCACGACTACCACACCTTCCAGCCGATGCTCTACCAGGTCGCGACGGGCCTGGTCGACAACGCAGTCGTCGCCCATCCGTTGCGCGACCTCTTCCACGACATGCACAACATGCACGTCCGGCAGGCAACCGTGGAGGGCATCGACCGCGAGGCACGACAGGTCACGTTCGCCGACATGCAGCCGCTTCGGTACGACTACCTCGTGCTCGCACTCGGCGCACGAGTGAACTACTTCGGCGTCGAGGGAGCAAACGAGCATGCTCTACCTCTCTATTCGCTCTCCGACGCGATCCGGATGAAGGAGCACGTCCTCGAGCGGTGGGAGTCAGCCGATCGGGATCCGTCGCTCGTAGAGGACGGCGCGTTGAACATCGTCGTCGTCGGCGGTGGGGCGACCGGGGTCGAGAGCGCGGGTGCGCTCGCCGAGCTCTACCGCAGCGACTTCGCCAAGGACTACCCCGATCTTCCTATCGAGAACGCGACCATCACCCTCGTCGAGGCGGGGCCGGTGGTTCTCTCGATGTTCAAGCGCGACATCTCCGACTACACGCGCCGTGCGCTCGAGCAACGTGGCGTCGACGTCCTCGTCGGAGAGATCGTCGAGTCGATCACGCCGACGCGGGTCACCCTGAAATCCGGGCGGGTGCTCAACGCACACACGCTCGTGTGGGGCGCCGGGCTCCAGGCGAGCCCGCTCGCGCACATGCTCGGCGTCGAGCTCCAGAAGGGCGCTCGGGTCGCTACCGATCCGGACCTGCGCCTCTCCGATGACCCGCGTGTCTTCGCCGTCGGCGACATCGCCTGGACGACGGACACCAAGACCGACGAGGTGCTTCCGCAACTCGGCTCGGTGGCGATGCAGGCCGGAGAGCAGGCCGGCGAGAACATCGCGCGCCTCACGTCGGACAAGGAGACCGAGCCGTTCGCCTATCACGACAAAGGAACGATGGCGACGATCGGGCCGGGCGCCGCGGTGATTCAGCTCCGCCGCGGACGGACGATCAAGGGGAAGGCGGCGTTCCTCGCGTGGGGGTCCGTTCACCTCGCGCTGCTCGCGACCGGCGAGGACAGGGCAAAGGCCCTGATCGACTGGACCTGGGCGGCCTTCACGCATGACCGGTCGTCCCGAATCGTCGTCCGCGCCGGGAAGAGCGACTGAGCACGCTCGCATCGAACCTGCAGGCAGCGCGAAGCCAGATGGCGTTCACGCTGGGCTTCCACATCATCCTGGCCTCGCTCGGTGTGGCGCTCCCTGCGCTCATGCTGATCGCGAACTATCGCGGCCTTCGCCGAGACGACGCCGATGCGTTGCGACTCGCGCAGCGCTGGTCGAAAGCGGTGGCGGTCACGTTCGCGGTCGGCGCGGTCACCGGGACGGTTCTCTCCTTCGAGTTCGGGCTGCTGTGGCCGGGGTTCACCGGCCGCTTCGGCCCGGTCTTCGGGATCCTGTTCGCGGTCGAGGGCATCTTCTTCTTCCTCGAGGCGATCTTCATCGCGATCTACATCTTCGGTTGGAAGTACCTGTCGCCGTGGAAGCACTTCTGGGCCGGGGTGCCCGTCGTGATCTCGCGGGATCGGCGGCGCCTTCTCCGTCGTCGCGGTCAATTCCTGGATGAACCAGCCGCAGGGGTTACACGATCGAAAACGGGAAGGTCGCGACCGTCGACGCGTTCAAGGTGATCTTCAACCCCGCGGTGCCGTACGAGGTCCCGCACATGATCCTTGCGGCCTATCTCGTCACGGGGTTCATCGTCGCGTCGATCTACGCCGTGGGAATGCTCCGGGGCCGCCGTGACCGCCTCCATCGGCTCGGGCTCTTGATCCCCCTGACGGTCGCATGCATCGCCACCCCGATTCAGTTCATGGTCGGCGACGCGGCGGCACGTGCGATCGCAGTCGACCAGCCCGTGAAGTTCGCGGCGATGGAGTGCGTCCAGAAAACTCACAGCGACGTCACGGAGTACATCTACGGACGGTGCACGTCGAGCGGGATCAAGGGAGGCCTCGGCATCCCCGGGTTCGACTCGTTCCTCGTCGGCGGCAGCACGAGCACCACGGTCACGGGACTCGACTCCGTGCCCGCTGCCGACCGGCCGCCCGCCGACACGCTGCTCCACTGGTCGTTCGACACGATGGTCGGGATCTGCAGCCTGCTGATCGTGCTCGCGGTCTGGTTCGCCGTCTGGTGGGTGTGGAAGCGGGACATCCCGCGAACGCCGTGGTTCCTGCGCGCGACGGCGCTGACCGGCATTGCCTCGGTCGTCGCACTCGAGTGCGGGTGGATCGTGACCGAGGTCGGGCGCCAGCCCTGGATCGTCTACAACGTCATGCACACGGCGGACGCGGTCACGCAGGCCGACGGGATCTGGCTCACATTCGGCCTCATCATCGGCATCTACGTGGTGCTGGGTGCGGCGCTCATCATCTCGCTGCTGGCGATGTCGCGGCGCTGGCGCAGCGAAGGCGCGCACGCGGAAGGCGGGCCGTACGAGCCCGATCCGGCGCCGCCGGCCGAGCTCGCGCCAGGGACGTCGGGATGAGCCGTGCGGATGCAGTCGCCATCGTCCTGCTCGTCGGCGCGACGATGTATGCGTTGTTCGGCGGCGCCGACTTCGGCGCCGGTCTCTGGAGCCTGCTCGCAGGCGGGGAAGCGCGCGGCCGGCGGCCGCGCGAGCTGATCGACTGGGCGATCGGGCCGGTCTGGGAGGCGAATCACGTCTGGCTGATCTTCGTCCTCGTCGTGCTGTGGACCGGGTTCTCGTCGGCATTCGAGGCGATCTTCTCGACGCTCTTCATCCCGCTGAGCCTCGCCGCCCTCGGGATCGTCCTCCGCGGCGCCGGCTTCGCGTTCCAGCACACGGCGAAGCGGGTCGGCGGACAGAGGGTCGCGCGCGTGCTGTTCGGGATCTCTTCGTTTCTCACGCCGTTTTTCATGGGCACCGTCGTCGGGGCGATTGCGGGTGGCCGGGTGCCGGTCGGGAACGAGGCCGGCAACCTTGTGACGAGCTGGGCCAACCTGCTGTCGGTGACGATCGGCCTGCTCTTCGTGGCCACGGGCGCATACCTCTCCGCGGTATTCCTCGTCCACGACGCGGGACGCGCCGGCGCGCCGGACCTCGAGCGCTATTTCACGACGCGCGCACTCATCGCCGCGGTCGTCACGGGCGCGCTGGCCGCTGCGGGTCTCGTCGTCCTGCACAGCCGTGCACGGACGCTCTTCGACGGCCTGACCGGTGATGCGCTGCCGCTCGTGATCGTGTCCGGGATCTGCGGAGCGGCCGTGCTCGTGCTGCTCCGCCGGGGCGCCGGGCGCGGCGCGCGCGTCCTCGCGGCCGGCGCCGTCGCGACGGTGGTCGCCGCCTGGGGCGTCGCGCAGGAGCCGTACCTGTTGCCGCCGACGCTCACGATCTCGGCCGCGGCGTCCCCGAGCACGACGCTGAACGCGATTCTCATCGTCTTCGGCATCGCCGTCGTGACGGTGCTACCGGCGCTCGGGCTGCTCTTCGTCCTCGTTCAGCGCGATCTCGTCGAAGAGACTGCGCGGCCCGCGCCCTAAACCCCTGCGCCGTGCTCGATGGCGCGCACGCGGAAGGCCATCACGATGTCGCGGATCCCGCGGATCAGCACGAAGGCGGCAGCCCACGCCACGAGTAGGACGGAGCTTCGTCCGTAGTACCCCGCGGCCCAGAAGGCGAGCAAGACCTCGATGATCCCGCCGACCAGAGTCAGCCACCAGACGGAGATCTCGTTCCGGGCGCCGATCGCCTGGATGATGTCGAAGATCCCGGCGAAAAGGAGGAAGAAGCTGAAGACACCGGCGAGTGCGGCGAACGTGCTGCCGGGGTGGATGAACGCGACGATGCCGGAGACGAGGAATGCGACTGCGAGCACGATGTTCAGGGCCCTCCACCAGCCGTGCGTGATGAAGCTCAATCCGATCTCCATCACACCGGCCGCGATCGCGATGAAGCCGAAGAGCAGCGAGATCGCGCGAACCGACGTGTAGTCGAAGCGGAGGAGCACGATGCCGACGAGCATCCAGCCGACGCCCGTGACGAGCAGGAGCCACCAGGGCGGGAGGTCGTCCGCAAGCGTCTGCTCGGGAGAAGCTGCGACCGCGGCCATCGGCGGTGAGTTTTGCACGAACGTACGGCTATTGCAACGGACTGCATTTCGCAAAGCCCGTGACTGTCACCGGTGTTCCGGTCCGCCCGCGGCGGGCGTCGCAACTTCCCTGCACAGCGAGGCAGCTGTGGACAATCCGTGACGGTTTCGTAACCCGTGACTGTCACCGGTTGTTCTTCGCGGGACGCCCGGCGACGGCCTTTCGCATGCCGCTCAGAGCCTCGCGAAGCGTCGGCTCGCTCGACGCGGCGAAGCCGACGACGAGCGCGGGCTCGTGGTCTCCCAGCGCGTTCTGGTTCACGCCGTCGAGCGCGAACCCTCGCGACCGGAGCTCGCCGAGGACGGCTTGCTCGTCCGCGCCGTCCGGCAGCGGGACGCGAAGGTACAGCCCGACGCCGCTGCCCGTCGTTGCCAAAGCCGACCGCAGGATGTCGAGCCGGCGCCGGTAGGCGGCGCGCGCGCGTCGCAGGTGACGATCGAGATAGCCGCGCTCGATGAACTCGGCGAGCGCATGCTGCGTGATCCGCGACGAGGCGATCGACATGCGCGCGAGCTCCCCGGCGACGTCGACGACGAGGCCCTCGGGAAGCGCAACCCAGCCGACGCGGAGCGTCGGGGCAAGGAGCGCGCTCGCGGTCCCGACGTAGACGAACCGATCAGGCGCCAGCGACTGCAGAGCGCTCGCGGCGGGCCGGTCGTAGCTGAAGTGCGCGTCGTAGTCGTGCTCGATCACGAGCCGCTCGTCACGGCGGCTCACCCACGCGACGAGCTCGCGCCGTCGCTCGGGCGACATGACGACTCCGAGCGGGAAGCTGTGATCCGGGCTGACGACGACAACGGCTGCGCCCGATGCCTCGAGCTCGGACACCACGACACCGTCCACGTCGACGGGGATCCCGATCGTCACGAGGGCGGCCCCCTCGAGCGCGGCCCGGCGCCAGCGATGGCAGGGCTCTTCGACGGCGATGCGCCGGTGACCACGCGCGTGAAGCACGCGGCCGAGCGCGGCGAGCGCGTGCGTGGAGCCATTCGTGACGCCGAGACGCGCCGGCTCGGCCGCGACGCCGCGCGTCCGTACGAGAAACGGCGCCAGGAGCTCGCGGAGCGCGAGCGCGCCGAACGGCTCGCCGTATGCGAGATCGGCATCGAGTGCGCTCGTGAGCGCGCGCTTCGTCGCCCGCAGCCAGTCGGCCCGCGGAAAGAGCGCAAGGTCAGGCAGGTCCGGCCGCAGGTTGTAGCGCGCCTCGGCGATCGGCACGTCTCGGCCCTGCGTTCGGGAAGCACGGAACCGCACGCCCGCGAGCGATGCGACGACCGGTCGGGCTCCTCGCTGCGGCAGGAGATATCCCTCGGCAGCGAGCTGCGCGTAGGCGCCGACGACGACGCCGCGCGAGACGCCGAGATCCTGCGCCAGCGCGCGCGTCGACGGCAGCCGGCTGCCGCTCGAGAGCGCGCCCGTACGAATGAGCTCTCGGAGCTGCCGCTCCAGCTGCCGTCCGCGCGGCCGGGCCGGATCGATCAGGAGCGGCAAAACTGGTCCGGTCGAAGCAGGCAAAAGTGGCTCTTTTCTCTGGACAACTCTGATCCTACGCTCGAGAGCAGGATGATCAAGACGCTGTTCGCCGCCGCGACCGCCGCGCTCGTCCTCTCCGGCCCGGCACGGGCCTACGACTTCGTCCCGGTCGCCCACGGCTTCACGAACCCGGTCTACGTCGCCGCATCCCCAAGCGACCCGTCGACCCTCTACGTCGTCGAGCGCGACGGCGTGATCCGCATCGTCCGCGACGGCACTGCCGTCGGCACGCTCCTCGACATCCACTCGCAGGTGTGGGCCGACGGCGAGGGCGGCCTGCTCTCGATCGCATTCTCACCCGGCTACGCGAGCAACAAGCTCTTCTACGTCGACTACACGGACCTGAGCCGCAACACGCACGTCGTCGAGTACCGAACGGGCGCGGACGGAACGGCGATCCCGTCCTCCGCGCGCCAGCTGCTCTTCGTCGAGCAGGTCGGATCGTTCCCGAACCACAAGGGAGGACAGCTCGCGTTCGACGCAAAGGGCCGGCTCTATGTCGGGATGGGCGACGGCGGCTCCGACCCAGGCAGCCCGCTGCTGAATGACCCGCTCAATCACGCGCAGGATCTCGGCAGCCGGCTCGGCAAGCTCCTGCGCGTCGACCCACTTCACTCGACGTCGTGGAAGGTCGTCGCCTACGGCCTGCGCAATCCGTGGCGCTTCTCGTTCGACAACGGCAACCTCTGGATCGGGGATGTCGGCGCGGGGAACGCCGAGGAGGTGGACTTCATCCCGAAGTCGCGCATCAACGGCCTCACGAACTTCGGCTGGAGCCACTACGAGGGAACGCGCATCTACAACCGCGGCGTGAAGGTACGCGGAAGCGGCGTCCTCACATGGCCGGTGTATCTGTATCCGCACGGCGACACGTGCGCGATCGTCGGCGGATACGTGTACCGCGGCACCGCGATCCCAGCGGCGCGGGGACGCTACTTCTACGGCGACTACTGCAGCGGCGGGGTCTGGAGCTTCAAGACCGGGCCGAAGGGCCGCGTCGGCTCGCCGGTCCGCGTCGCGACGATCCCCGATCTCGTGTCCTTCGGCCGGGCAGGCACCGAGCTCTACGCCGTCGGCGTCGACGGCACGATCTACGCCCTCACCGTCCTGACCTGTAAGACGCTCGGTCTATGGTGGGTGGGTGATCGAGGCCCGCAACCTCACGAAGGACTACGGCTCGAAGCGCGCCGTCGACGACCTGAGCTTCACGGTCGAGCCGGGGATCGTGACCGGCTTCCTCGGCCCGAACGGCTCGGGCAAGTCGACGACGATGCGCCTCATCCTCGGTCTCGATGCGCCGACCGCGGGCGACGTCACCGTCAACGGGAAGCACTACCGGGAGCACGCGGCGCCGCTTCACGAGGTCGGCGCGCTGCTCGAGGCCCGCTCCGTGCACACCGGCCGCTCGGCGTACCACCATCTGCTCGCGCTCGCGCAGACGCACGGGATCCCGAAGCGCCGCGTGCGACGAGATGATCGACCTCGTCGGCCTGCACGACGTCGCCGACAAGCGAGCCGGCCAGTTCTCGCTCGGGATGGGCCAACGCCTGGGTATCGCAACCGCGCTCCTCGGCGACCCGAAGACCGTGATGCTCGACGAGCCGGTGAACGGCCTCGATCCGGAGGGCATCCACTGGATCCGGAACCTGCTGAAGAGCCTCGCTGCCGAGGGCCGCACCGTCTTCGTCTCGTCGCACCTGATGAGCGAGATGGCGCTGACGGCAGACCACCTGATCGTCGTCGGGCGCGGAAAGCTGATCGCCGACGTGAGCGTCGAAGACTTCGTCTCACGCGCGTCGGCGAAGGTCGTGCTCGTTCGCTCGCCTGCGCTCGACCAGCTCCGTGCTCTGCTCGAGGCGCCCGACGTCACCTTCGAGCACGCCGACCGGGGCTCCGCGGAGATCCGCGGGCTGACGGCCGAACAGATCGGCGAGGCCGCAGCAGCACACGGGGTCGTGCTCCATGAGTTGACGCCGCAGCAGGCGTCGCTCGAGGAGGCGTTCATGCAGCTCACGAGCACCGAGCTCGAGTTCGCCGCGCGGCCGTCGCAGGAGGCTGCGGCATGAGCGCCGTCGCGCAACGGATCCCTCCACTCGAGCGCACGGGACGCCTGACGCAGGCGCGCGTCCTCGTGTCCGAATGGACGAAGCTCCGATCGTGCGCTCGACGCAGTGGGCGCTCGCCGCGGCGTTCGTCCTGTCGATCGGCCTCCCGGCCCTCGCCGCCGCGATCGTCGCCCATCACTGGCCGCACATGGACCCGCGCGATCGGGCCGA
Organism: uncultured Actinomycetes bacterium; assembly: GCA_963794045.1. Classification (GTDB taxonomy): domain Bacteria; phylum Actinomycetota; class Thermoleophilia; order Gaiellales; family Gaiellaceae; genus Palsa-739. The sequence goes on along the minus strand of CAWCCJ010000001.1, from coordinate 120,263 downwards.
CTTCAATCCTCTCGACATCAGCCTCGTCGGGGTGCAGATCGCCCAGCTCGCGATCGGTGTCCTCGGCGTGCTCGTGATCACGGCCGAGTACTCGACCGGGATGATCCGTGCGTCGATGACCGCCGTGCCGCGCCGGCTTCCGGTGCTCTGGGCAAGACCAGGGTCTTGCCCCCGTGACGTTCGCCCTGATGATGCCGGCGATCCTCATCGCGTTCTTCGTGTCGCAGGCGATTCTCTCGCGCCGCGACATCGACGTCGCGTTCACCGCCGCGGGCGTCCCCCGCGTCGTCCTCGGTGCCGGCCTCTACCTGGTCGTGATCGGGCTCTTCGGCCTCGGTCTCGGCGCGATCGTGCGGAACACGGCGGGCGGGATCGCGCTCTTCGCCGGGTTCCTCTTCGTCCTGCCGCCGCTGATGAACGTCCTCCCGGCGAGCTGGAACGCGTCGGCATCACCCTACGTACCGCTTCAGGCGGGGCAAGCGCTCCTTCGCCTCCATCAGGGGGATCAACTTGCGCCGTGGACGGGCTTTGCCGTGCTCTGCGGCTACACCGCGGCCGCGATCGGGATCGCGGCGCTCTTGCTGCGCCGCCGCGACGTCTGACTTGGCCCCTGACCTCCTCCTCGGCGCGGTCGCGGACGACGTCACCGGCGCGACCGATCTGTGCAGCGTGCTCGCGCGCGAGGGGATGCGCGCCGTGCAGACGATCGGCGTCGCGCGGGACGTCGACGCTGCCGCCGACCGACGCCGTCGTCGTCGCGCTTGAAGTCGCGAACGGCGCCGGTCGACGAGGCCGTCGCCGGAGTCACGTCGACGGCGCTCGCGTGGCTGCGCGAGCTCGGCGCGCGCCGGTTCTTCTTCAAGATCTGCTCGACGTTCGACTCCACGCCGACGGGCAACATCGGCCCGGTCGCCGACGCGCTTCTCGACGAGCTCGGCACCGACCTCGCGCTCGTGACTGCCCGCGTACCCGGCGAACGGGCGGACGGTCTACCACGGGCACCTCTTCGTCGGCGACCGGCTGCTCTCGGAGTCGTCGATGGCACGTCATCCGTTGACGCCGATGACCGACTCCGACCTCGTTCGCGTCCTCGGGCGGCAGACGCGGTCGCCGCGTCGGCCTCGTCCCCCTCGACGCCGTCCGCACAGCGCCGGCGGAGCGCCTCGCCGCAGCTCCGTCGCGACGGCGTCGCCTACGCGATCGCGGATGCAATCGAGGACGACGACCTACGCGGCTCGCTCCGGCGACGGTCGACCTGCCGCTGCTCGTCGGGCGGCGCAGGCCTCGCACTCGGGTTGCCGAGGCGCGTTCGGCATCGACGCGGCGCAGCCATACGAACGGCGTCCGCGTCGACGGCCCTGCGATCGTCGTCGCCGGCAGCTGCTCCGCCGCGACGCTCGAACAGATCGAGACGATGGCGGCGCGCTTTCCCGCCGTTCAGGTCGACGTCATGAATGCGGACGCCGACGCCGTCGACACGTCGAGGCCGCTGCTCGCACCTCGCCGGCGGAGCGGTGCTCGTCTACACGAGCGCGGCGCCCGGACGAGGTCGCACGGGCACAGGAGCGCGCTCGGCGCCGAGCAGGCAGGCGAGGCCGCCGTGAGTCGCTGCTCGCAGAGGTGGCGCGGCGCGCCGTCGACGCCGGCGCGCGCCGCGTCGTCGTCGCCGGCGGCGAGACCTCGGGCGCGGTCATCCAAGCGCTCGGCGATCCGTGCACTCGAGGTCGGCGACGAGATCGCGCCCGGCGTGCCCTGGATGCTCTCGCTCGGCGAGCCGCCGCTCGCGCTCGCGCTCAAGTCCGGGCAACTTCGGCGGCCCCGACTTCTTCCTCGAGGCGCTCGCGGCGTGAGCGAGAGCCTCCGGCGGAGATCGTCGAGGTCGGACGATCGCTCTTCGATCGCGGTCTCTCGCCCGGCACCTCCGGGCAACCTCAGCGTCGCGCCTCGACGACGGCTTTCTGATGACGCCGACGAACTCGTCGCTCGGGACGCTCGACGCCGGGACGGCTCTCGCACCTCGACGCCGAGGCGTGGCACTTCGGACGGCGACCCGCCGACGAAGGAAGCCTGGCTCCATCTCGCGATGTACGCCGAGAGGCCCGAGGCGCAGGCGATCGTGCACCTTCACTCGACGCACGCAGTTGCGGTCGCGTGCCTCGACGACGTCGATCCGGACGATGTGCTCCCGGCGCTCACGCCGTACTACGTCATGCGCGTCGGGTCGCCTGCCGCTCGTGCCCTACGGGCGTCCCGGCGACGACACGCTATCCAGCGCGGTGCGCGAGCGCGCACGCGACGAGCCATGCCCTTCTGCTCGCAAATCACGGCCCGATCGTTGCAGGCGTCTCGCTCGAGTCGGCGGCGAGTGCGGCCGAGGAGATCGAGGAGACGGCAAAACTCGTGCCTCCTCCTCCGCGGCCTGCCCACCCGCCCCCTCACCCGCGAGCAGCGGAACGAGCTGCGCTAACCCAGAAGCGCGGCGACGCGCTGCATCCCGAGGCGGGGGCTCGCGAGAATCGGCACGGCGCGCTCCTCGTCCGGCAGCGTCTCGACGACGCGCGCCATCGATGCCTGCGCGAGCACGACGACGTCGACGTCGCGCGATCAGTTCGCGAAGGCCGGCGCGAACGAGCTCGTCGTGGCGCTCGCGATCGCCTGCCGCGAGCGCGTCGAATGCGCCCTTCGCACACTCGGGCGACGACGTCCACGTCCTTGCCGGCTTCGTCGCCGCGGCGCGCGACGAGCGCTGCGGTCGGCTCGAGGGTCGTCGCGAGCGTCGCGAGGACTCCGATGCGCGTACCGAGGCGCACCGCCTCGTCGGCCATCGGCTCGTCGATCCGCAGCACCGGGCACGTCGACGAACGCGTGGCTCGCGTCGACCGCAGGCCCGATCGACGAGCACGTGACGACGACGAGATCGGCTCCGGCGTCCGCCGCCGATTCGACGTAGCCGAGGACCCGCCGGCGCGTCGTCGGCGTGAGCGTGCCCGTCTTCCGCGTCACGCCGAGCAGCGTCTCGTCGACAATGTGGAAGATCTCCGCGTCCGGCACGAGCTCCTCCGCGAGGTCGGAGAAGACCGGCGGCAAGCCGAGCACGGTGTGGACGAAGCCGATCGACGGCACGTCCGAATCCTATGTCGCAGCGATGGCGGCAACGCCGGCGAGCGCGACCCCGACGCCCGCCCGCTGTGTCGGCGTCAGGCGCTCGCGAGCGCAAGCGCAAGGGCAAGCGCGTTCACCGGGCCTTTCGGAACGCCTCCAACCCGCGCTCCCAGGCGGCGTCGATGTCTGCTCCCGGCGGGAACCGTTGGTTCAACTCGAGGTTCGCCATCCCGTGCGCAAACCCGAAAGCGGCGCGCGCAAGATCCGGGTCGCCGCCCACGGCGTCGATCAGGGCGCGTGCGGCACGGTCCTCCACGCCGGGCGTGAGCCGCTCTCGCTGCAGCGGGCGCTCCGTCATCAGCCGGTAAAGGTGCGGACGCTTCCTCGCGAACGCGCGATAGGCGAGGGCGATCGCGTGGAGCGGATCGCCGCTCCTCCCCGCCCTCTCGAACGCGCGTGCCTGCTCGACGAATCCGTCCGAGATGAGCGCCGCCTCGAGATCTTGCTTGTCCGCGAAGTGCTTGTAGAGCGACGGCGCACGGATCCCAATCCGATCGGCGAGCCGGCGCATCGACAGTGCGTCGAGGCCCTCCTCCTCGAGGAGCGTGCGGGCGGCGTCGACGATCTCATGCGCGCGCGGGCTCAACCGGTCAGGGGCGCTGGAAGCCATCGCGCGTGCGCAGACCGTAGCCGACCGTCCGGTCGAAGCTGATGTGGAAGCACCACACGAGCGCGCCGATCAGGTACGCGATGCCGACGACGCCCGAAATGGCAAGCGCGAGCAGCACGACGGGGGCCCAGAAGCGGTGGAGCGCGTTGTAGAGCGGCACCGCGCGCGGATGGATCTGACCGCGGGCGAGGCCGGCACCGGCGCCGGCGAGAAGGGCGAGGTCGGGGCCGATACCGAACACGCCGAGCTGCCAGTACCCCGTCCGGTGCCGCAGGACCTCGAGGACGATCGCTACGACGATGAGCAGCGCGAGCGCGAGATACGCGACCCGCCGGGCGGGGGCCGGGCGCGGGAGGAGTGCAGTGGTCTCCATGTAAGGCTCCTTCGAGAGTGGCTAACAGCGTTAGCTGAAGTATGGCTAACGCTGTTAGCCCTTGTCAAGGGATGACCTGTCAAGGGATGACTTGTCAAGGCTCATTGGGGCCGACAGGAAAACGTTGGGGTGCCGGTTTAGGGACGTCCTCGACGCCGTGCGACCCCTCTGCGTCGGAGACTCGCGGAGTCGCGAGTCCCGATCGAAAGGAGTATCGAATGCGCACCTTCCTCACCGCGGCGGCGCTCGCCGTAGCTGCCCTCACCTTTGCCGCCGTTGCCGCCGCCGCGCCCGGAAACGGCGCCCAGGTCGTGAACGACGCGGGCTGCTACCAGACGCCCTTCGCGAAGGTCTGCGTCGTCGAGAAGACGACGACCAACGTCACCTCGACGCCGTCGGGCAACCTCAACTACGTCACGAACGGAACCGTCGAGCGGACGATGACGTTCGTCTTCGGCGGCTCGTACACCGTCACCGACACGATCCACTCGCACCACCTCGACAAGCAGGGCGAGATCTTCGAGGAAAGCGACCACTACCTCGAGCAGAACGAGTACCGGTCGGGCACCTATCACCTCCTCTGCACGGAGGCATTCGACCTTCACTGGGCGAACGGCGCCAGCCAGTTCGGCAACTACGACGTCCAGTGCACGGTCCTCTGAGCAGGCCGTGACCCGGGTGACTGTGGAGACGGGCGCCGTACTCGGCTCGCTAGGCTCCGGCGGTGGACACCGCGACCGCGATCGCGCTGCCGGTCGCGCTCGTCTCCACGATCCTCACGAACGTCGCGTATCTCATCGAGCACGAGGCCGCGGCCGCCCTCCCGAAGCTCTCGCTGCGCCGGCCGATCCGCTCGGCGAAGCTGCTCGTGGAGAACCGGCCCTGGCTCAAGGGCTTCGCGCTCGAGAGCGCCGGCTTCAGCCTCTACGTCGTCGCGGTCGCCCTTGCGTCACTCGCGCTCGTGCAGAGCGTCGGGGCCGGCGGGATCGGCGTACTGGCCGTTGCTGCGGCGCGCGTGCGCGGCCAGTCGCTGACACGGCGCGAGACCTGGGGAGCCTCGCTCGCAGGAGCGGGTCTCTTGGCCCTCGGCGTCTCGCTCATCGGCGGCAGCGAGTCCGGCGGCAGCGGCTCGACCGGCGCGATCCTCCTCTGGCTCGGGGCCTCCGCCGCAGCCGCAGCGATCGTCGTCGCCGTCGGGCGCGCGGGCTCCTACCGCGCGGCGTCAGCGGGCATCGCGGGCGGAATCTGCTTCTCGATCGGCGACGTCTCGACGAAGGCCGCGACCCAGGGCGGAATGCGCGTCCTCTTCGCGATCACGATCATCGCGGGCTATGCGCTCGGTACCGGCCTCCTGCAGATCGGCTACCAGAGCGGGGGCGCCCTGACCGTCGCGGGCCTCGCGACCCTCCTGACGAATGCGTTGCCGATCGCCGCAGGGTCGATCGTGTTCGACGAGCCAATACCGGCCGGGGCCTACGGCGCAGCGCGGATCTTCGCCTTCGCCGCGGTCACGACGGGGGCGTTCCTGCTCGCGCGGCCGCGGAGCTCGAGCCCGCCCGCGGCTGCCGCCGTCGCTTGACCGGTCCTTCCGGCCCACCCACGGCATTCGACCACATCAACTGCACCGGCACCGTGCCGCTACCGTCGGCGAGCGCGACGTCCTGCATCACGGCATGGATGTTCACGCCAGCCAGTTCCATCGGGATGTCGCCGATCTCGCCGCCCTGAGGTGAGTACCAGCCGAGCAGGTCGAGGGCATGCGGATCGTGCCCGGCGCGAATCGCGTCCTCCACGTCCGGATCAGTTCGCACCTCGCACAGCTCGTGGTAGAGGATCGCGCAGATGTTCTTCCACGGTGCGTCGAACGCGTCGATCCCATTCCCGCGCTCCGCATAGACGGACACGGCGTAATACATCGTCCCCTCGGGCGTGTGCACCGAGCCGTGATAGCCGCCGAGCCCGTGCTGCGAATCGGCGGCGTCGTCGCCCTCATCGCCGTCGACGAGCACCACACCGCGCGGAAGGCAGAGGCAGACCACCTCGTCCTGCGCACCGAGCCAGGGGATACGTGCCTCGACGAAAGACTTGTACGCGCGCTGCGGCAGCGGGCCGTCGATGACGCGGGAGTCCCGAAACACGGTGGTCGGGCGTCGGCCGTCGAAGTACTGCGCGAGGACGTTGTTCAGCCCGGCGTCCTGCATCGCCGCCGTGAGCGAATGGTCGAGGTGCTCGCGATCAGTCGCATCCCATGCACCGATGTAGACGTTCGTGATCATGAGATGCTCGAGCGTCTTGCCGCCGAAGTTCTGCATGTTCAGGCTCGGCTGAGACGGGAACTCTGCGACGCGCGCGTCGGCGTAGGCGCGCGCGGCCGGTGTCGCCGGCGCGACGGCAACGCGGGTGAGGTGCGGTGCGGCGGCGGTGAACGTGGACATGCGTTCTCCTTTCGGAAGCCGCAGCCCTTCGTTTACACCGCCGACGCTACTCCACCGAGAGCTGCACGTCCACTGCCTTGCCTATTGCGGCTGGGGGACGATCCGCATGTACGGCCTCGGAGACTCCCATTCGCCGAACGTCTCCTTCGCCTCGTCGTCCGAGACCGACCCGGCGATGATCACCTTGTCGCCCTGCTGCCACTGAGCGGGCGTCGCAACCTTGTGCTTCGCGGTCAGTTGCAGCGAGTCGATCACGCGCAGCACCTCGTCAAAGTTGCGGCCGGTGGTCATCGGGTACTGCAGCTGCAGCTTCACCTTCTTGTCCGGACCGATGACGAAGACGGTGCGGACGGTCTGGTTGTCTGCAGGGGTGCGCGACGCCGGGTCACCCGACGTCGCGGCGGGGAGCATCCCGTAGAGCTTCGAGACGTTGAAGTCGGAGTCTCCGATCATCGGGTAGTTGGGCGCCGTCCCCTGTGTCTCCTCGATGTCCTTCGACCAGTCGGCGTGCTTGTCGACGGGGTCGACGGAGAGGCCGATGATCTTCACGCCGCGCCGGTCGAACTCCGGCTTGATCTTGGCCATGTAGCCGAGCTCGGTCGTGCACACGGGGGTGAAGTCCTTCGGGTGCGAGAAGAGCACGGCCCACGAGTCGCCGACCCAGTCGTAGAACTTGATTGGTCCTTCGGTCGTCTCCGCCTCGAAGTCCGGGGCGGTATCTCCTAGCTGCAGGGCCACTGCCTGCCTCCTTTACTTCTGAAAGTAACGCGGGTTTCCCAGGATAACCGTTCAGGCCAGCCTGAGGAGGAGCTCGTCGATCTCGCTCCCGCGGGCGTTCGCGAAGCCGCGCTCCTCGGCCTCCACGACGAAGCCGTTCTTCTCGAGGACACGCAGCGAGCCGGTGTTGTCCGCGGCGCAGCGGCCGAAGACCGGCCGTTCCAGGACGAGCTCGAGGAAGCGCGCGAGGGCGGCGGCTCGGCCGCGAACACTGGGGCAACGGGATCGCGACGTTCGCCTCGGGATCGAGCTGCTGCTCGAAGAGGACGTCGAGATCCGACGCCTCGACCTCGCGTAACAGCACGTCCACGGTGGCATCGTAGGGCGATGACGCGGATCGCCACCATCGGCGTGTATGACTGGGACCTCGAGCATTTCCTCGCCGCGCTCCGCGAGTGCTCTGTCACTCAACTCGTCGACGTACGGCAGCGCCGCGGTGTCCGCGGCCGCGAATACGCCTGGGCGAATGCGAAGCGGCTTCAGGCGGCGCTCGCGCAGGCCGGCGTCGAGTATCGCCACCGGCCGGAGCTCGCGCCGACGACGGAGCTTCGTCACGTTCAGTACGAGGAGGACGACCGGCAGGGAGTCGGCAAGCGCTCGCGATCCGAGCTCGCGCCGGCGTACGCCGAGCGCTACACCCGAGAGATTCTCGACGCCGCCGATCTCGGGTCCGTCGTCGAGGAGCTGCCACACGCGGGGATTGCAGCGATCTTTTGCGTCGAGCGCGACCCCGAGGCATGTCACCGCTCGCTCGTCGCCGCTCGGCTCGCCGCCGAGTACGGGCTCGAGGTCGTTCACATCAGGCCGTGAGTATGCGAACCTGCAGAGTATGAAAGGTCAACAGAAGCCCAAGAAGCTCGCGAAGAAGGCGCCGCAGAAGACGCTCAAGGAGCAACGCGCGGCGAAGGCCGCCAAGAAGTCCAGCCGGTCCTAATCGAGCGCCCGCGACTCGACGACGCGGGAGTCCGCGAGCTCGGGAACTACGCAGCCGCCGATCGCCCACAGGCGCCCGGCGCTCGCGAAGAGCCCGAGTGCGTGGCGCGGCACGGACAGCGTCGGCCCGAGGCGCCAGCCTCGGTCCGGCGCGTAGCTCTCGAAGACGAGCTCGGAGACCGCATAGAGCTTCCCGTCGGCAGCGGCGGCGCCGACCATTGCGACGGGCGCGCGGAGCCTCGGTCCGCGTCGCCACCGATGTGTCTTCGGCGAATAGACGAAGACCGAGCGAACGGCGTCACCGGCGGTGTCGAAGCCTCCGACCGACCAGAGCTCGCCGTGATAGGCGACGAGCGCCTGCGTGTGCAGCGGCCGTGGCAGCGGGGCGGTCGTCCGCCAGTGCTTGCCGTCGAACACGAACACCGTGCGGACGGGATCGATGCTGCGCACACCGCCAGCGACGTACAGCTTGCCGCCGAGTGACGCCGCCGCCGGGTTGTACCGAGGCTGCGGTAGCGGCGGAGCAGTTGACCAGCGCTTCGCTCTCGGGTCGTACGCGTAGACGCGTCGCGAGACGCCCGACGGCGTCTGGCCGCCGATGACGACGAACCGGCCGTTGTACGCCGTGCCGGCACCCGCCCGCGTCGGCGCCGGGAGATCGGGCTCGCGCGTCCACGTGCCTCGCTTGGGGTCGAAGCGCTCCAGGCGCAGCACGTACTTCCCGCTTGCACCGACCATGCCGCCTGCGACGAAGACCTCGCCGCCGATCTGCGCCGCCGCGAAGTAGCTTCGCCGTTCGGGCATCGGCTGCGCCGTCCGCCACGGAATCGCGGAGCTCGCCGAGCCGCCGCCCGCGGCGGTTGCCGCGACCCAAACCGTGAAGCCTGCAGCCGCGACGACCCCGAGCGCGGCGGCCGCAGGTCGCCGCACCTAGAAGCTTTCGGCGACTGCGTGCGCCAACTTGCGGCGCTCGCGTTTCCGCTCGCGCATCCGCCGCGGATCGGGCACCGGCACGGCCGCGAGAAGCGCCTTCGTGTAGTCCTCCTGCGGATTCGAGTACACGTCCTCCGCCGCGCCGATCTCGACAATCTTGCCCCTGTTCATGACCGCGATCCGATCGCTCATCGTCCGGACGACGGCAAGGTCGTGCGCGACGAAGAGATACGCGAGCCCGAGATCCCGCTGCAGGTCCTTCAGCAGGTTGAGGATCTGCGCCTGGATCGAGACGTCGAGCGCCGACACGGGCTCGTCGCAGACGATGAGCCGCGGGTTGAGGGCGAGCGCCCGCGCGATCCCGATCCGTTGTCGCTGACCGCCGGAGAACTCGTGCGGGTAGCGGTTCGTGAAGTCCGGGTTGAAGCCGACCGTCTCGAGCAGATCGCGCACGCGGCGTTCACGGTCGCGGCGCGTGCCCTGCCCGTGGACACCCATCGGCTCCTCGACGATCTTGCCCACCGTCTGGCGCGGGTTGAGCGACGAGTAGGGGTCCTGGAAGACGATCTGCATCTCCTTGCGCAGCTCACGCAGGTCGGTCTTCCCCATCGTCGTCAGCTCCTTGCCCATGAACCGCACCGTCCCGCCGGTCGGCTTCAGCAGCTGCAGCACGCAATAGCCCGTCGTCGACTTCCCCGAGCCGGACTCGCCCACGAGGCCGAGGGTCTCTCCTTCGCCGATCTCGAACGTGACGTCGTCGACCGCCTTCACGTGGTCGACGGTGCGGTCGATGATGAGGCCCTTCCGCACAGGGAACCATTTCTGCAGGTTCGTGACGCTGAGAAGCGCGTCGGTCATGCGGGCGCTCCCGCGAGGCGGCCGGCGCGCTCGCTCGCCGGATGTGCGCTTCGCACGAGATGGCCGGGCGTGATCTCGCGCAGCTCGGGATTGTGGTGCGCGCACGCGTCGTTCGGGTTCGCGTACGGGCAACGCGGCGCGAAGCGGCACGCATCCGGCAGGTCGACGAGGTCCGGCGGGCGTCCAGGAATCGCCGTCAGCCGCGACTGGCGGATGCCCTCGCCCTCGAGCTGCGGCAGCGCTCCGAGGAGCGCCTCCGTGTACGGATGCTCCGGATGGTCGAAGAGCTCTTCGGCGTTCGTATGCTCGACAATCTGGCCCGCGTACATCACCGCGATGTCGTCGGCGGCCTCGGCGACGACGCCCATGTCGTGCGTGATGATGATCATCGACATCTCGTGCTGGTCGCGCAGCTCCTCGAGCAGATCGAGGATGCCTGCCTGCACGGTGACGTCGAGCGCCGTCGTCGGCTCGTCCGCGATCAGGAGCTTCGGGTTGCAGGAAAGGGCGATCGCGATCATCACGCGCTGCCGCATGCCGCCCGAGTACCGGTGGGGATAGTCGTCGAGGCGGGCACGCGCGTTCGGGATATGGACCTCCTCGAGCAGCGCCACCGCCCGCTTGCGCGCCTCGTCGCGCGAGTGGCCGAGGTGCCGCTTCATCGTCTCGGTCAGCTGCGTGCCGATCGTCAGCGTCGGGTTCAGGGACGTCATCGGATCCTGGAAGATCATCGCGATCTGCCGTCCGCGCACATCCTCGAGCTCCCGGGATGAGAGCTCGGTCAGGTCGCGGTCGTCGAAGCGGATCGTGCCTTCGGCAACGCGCGCGTTCGGGGCAAGGAGGCCCATGACCGAGAGCGCCGTGACCGACTTGCCGCAGCCCGACTCCCCGACGATCCCGAGCGTCCTCCCGCGGTCGACCGCGAAGCTGACGCCGTCCACGGCGCGCACGTCGCCGCGGCGCGACTTGAAGTACGTCTTGAGATTCTCGACCTCGAGAAGCGCCATGGCTATGCCGCTTCCTGTGTCCGCGGATCGAGGGCGTCGCGGAGCCCGTCGGCGATGAAGAACGCCGAGAGGATGAGCCAGGCGATCGCAATCGACGGGATGACGATGAGGTACGGGTGCGACAGATACTGCGTGTAGCCGTCCTGCGCGAGCGAGCCCCATGAGGCGTCCGGCGGGTTGATGCCGAGGCCGAGGAACGAGAGGAACGCCTCACCCAGCACGACGCCCGGGAGCTCGAGGAACACGAAGACGATTACGACGCCGAGCGTGTTCGGCAGCAGATGCCGGAAGAGCACCCGGTACCAGCGCGCGCCGATCGCGTGCGCCGAGCGCACGTAGTCGTTCTCCTTCAGCGAGATGATCTGACCGCGCATGACGCGCGCCGTGGTGAACCACGACGCGACGGTCAGCGCGACGACCATCGTCCAGAAGTTGACGGTGCCGAAGATCGCGAGGGTGATGATCGCGAACGGCAGATACGGAAGTCCGTAGAGAGCGTCGAGGAAGCGCATCATCCCGTTGTCGAGCGCCCCGCCGATGAAGCCGGAGATCGCGCCGTAGAGGATGCCGACGACCATGATCGCGATCGTCGCCGCGAAGCCGATCCCCATCGAGATCCGGCCGCCGAGCGCGGTGCGGAGGAAGAGATCGCGCCCGAACTGGTCGGTACCGAACGGGTGCGACCACGTCGGCGTCAGATATGCGACCGAGAAGTCGACCTCGTTCGGGTCGTACGGGACGACCCACGGGACGATCACGACGTAGAGCAGGAGAATGACGAAAGCGACCATCGCGATGAGCGCCGCACGGTTGTGCGTGAAGCGACGGACGGCGTCGCGCCACAGCGACGACTGTCGGAGGACCTCGCCGGCCGCGAAATGCCGGCCGGCCTCGTTCTCGACCTCACGCGCGATGACGGTCTCGCGGAGGGCCTCCTCTTGTGGGTTCATGACCATCTAGATCCTCGCGTCTCTCGTTCGCGGGTCGAGGAAGCCGTAGAGGATGTCGACGACGAGGTTCGCGACGATGATCAGGATCGCGAGCAGCACGGTGATCCCCATCACGGTCGAGTAGTCACGGCCGGAGACGCTCGTCACGTAGTACCGGCCTATCCCGGGGATCGCGAAGATGTTCTCGATGATGAAGGAGCCAGTGACGAGGAAGCCGAGGAGTGGGCCTGCCGCAGTAACGGCTGGGATGAGCGAGTTCCGCAGCACGTGCACCCCGACGACGCGACGGTGCCGCAGGCCCTTCGCCTTCGCCGTGCGGACGTAGTCCTGCTGCAGCGTCTCGAGCATCTGCCCGCGGACGATGCGGGCGAAGTAACACAGCGGCCCGAGGCTCAGCGCGACGACGGGCAGCACCTTCGACGCCGGGGTATCCCAGCCGTTCGTCGGGAACCAGCCGAGCTGCGCTGCGAAGAAGTAGATGAAGAGCGTCGAGACGAGGAACGTTGGTATGGCGAACCCCAGGTTCGCGAACAGCATCAGGAGGTAATCGGTCGGGCGGTTCGCGCGCAGGGCGGCGAGGATCCCGATCGGGACGCCCACGACGATCGCGAGCAGCATCGCGAGCCCGCCGAGCTCCGCGGATACCGGGAAGTGCTCTTTCACGATTCCGTTCACGTCCTGGTTTCGCAGCACGAGCGACGGGCCGAGGTCGAACTTCGCGACGTCCTGGACGTAGGTGAAGTACTGCTGGTACCAGGGCTTGTCGAGGCCGAACTTGCGGTTCAGGTTCGCCATCACCGCCGGCGGCACGGCGCGCTCGGTACGACGGAACGGGCTCCCCTTGATCGCCTTCATCATCAGGAACGTCATGAAGATGACGAGGAGGATGATCGGGATTGTCCAGAGCAACCGGCGAACGACGAACTTGAGCATCGCGCCTTCCTAGGTTGTCGAGAGAAACGGGTCAGACCCCGTAGGAGGGGTCTGACCCATTTCGCCGTGCTTTAACCGACGCTCACCTTCGTGAGGTCGATCGTGTCCATCGGGTTCGTGTTCCAGCCGTGGACGTTCTCCGCGACCTGATACGCGAACGTGTACCAGTAGATCGGCGCGATCGGCATGTCGCCGTTCGGGCCGGAGAGCAGCGCCTCCGCCTTCTGGTAGAGGTCGTACCGCTTCTGCTGATCCTGCTCGGCGGTCGCCTGCTTGAGGTAGCCGTCGAACGTCTTGTTGCACCAGTTCGTGTAGTTGTTGCCCGAGCCGCACTGGAAGACGCTCAGGAAGTTGATGTCGTCCGGGAAGTCGGCGATCCAACCCATCCGGAACGCACCCACCGTCGGGTTCGGCGGCGGGCCGAGGAAGGTGAGGAACTGCGGCCAGTCCTGCTGCTTGAGCGTGACGTTCAGCCCGAGCTTCTTCCAGTTCGACTGGACGGCAGTGGCGATCTCCTTGTGCCCCGGCGCGTTGTTGAAGATCAACGTCACGTCCTTGACCGGGTTCGAAACCTTGTCCATGTACTTCTTGGCCTCGTCCATATTCGCCGTCGGCGTCAGGAACGTGTCCTTGTTGATCGTTTCAGCACCCGGGATGCCCTCCGGCGAGAACGCGGTGGCAGGAACCTGGCCCGTTTGCGTGATGTGCTCGACGATAGCCTTGCGGTCGATCGCGAGCGCCATCGCCCTGCGCTGGTTCACGTCCGTGATCTTCTTGACGTTGAACCCGTAGTAGTAGATGCCGAGCGACGGGAACTGCTGATACGTCGACTGGCTCTTGATGTTCGCCGTATCCGACGGCGGCCAGCCGGTCTCGTTCACGTCGATGTCGCCGGCGTTGAACGCCTGCTCGGCGGTCGCGCCCTCGGTGATGATCTTCATCTGGATCTTGTCCAGCTTGACCTTCGCCGCGTTGAAGTAGTCGGGGTTTTTCGCGAGCGTCAGCGACGCGTCGTGCTTCCACTGCTTCAACATGAACGGGCCGTCCGTGACGATGTTCGCGGGATCGGTCCACTTCTCGCCATGGGCGGTGACCGCTTCCTTGTTCACCGGGATGAACGAGGTGTGCGACATCTGCTGCACGAACCACGGCTGCGGCGAGGTAAGCGTGATCTTCACCGTCGTCGCGTCGGGCGCCGAGATGCCCACCTTGCTCTTGAGCGAGTTGCACTGCCCGTTCGCGGCACTCGGCTTGCAGCTGTTGTACTCCTGCGCGCCGTTGATGGAATAGAACTGGTACGCGTAATCCGCGCCGAGCTGCGGCGAGATCGTGCGAAGCCACGACCACACGACGTCGTCGGCGGTCACGGTCTTGCCGTTCGTCCACTTCACGTCGTTCCGCAGGTGAAGCGTGATGTTCGCGCCGTTGACATCCCAGCTCTTCGCGAGACCGGGAAGCGGCTTCAGGTCCGGCGCCGCACCGAGGCGAATGATCGGCTCGTTGATGTTGCCGACGACGAGCGCCGACGTCGTGTCGGTCGCAAGACCCGGGTCGAGCGACGGCGGCTCGCTGCCGATCGCGAGGCGGAGCGTCCCCGGACGCATTCGCGTTCCCGTTCCCCGAGCCGGTCGTCTGCGACCCGCCGTTGCCGCTGCTGCTGCTCCCGCCCCCACCACAGCCTGCCGCCACCAAGGCGAGAGCAAGGAGTGCGATGAGACCGAGAGGCCAAGCGAGCGTGCGATTTCGCATGCTGATTGCCTCCTGGGCTTGTCTGATCCTGTCCTTAGGACTCCATGCAGTTATTCACGAAGCTGAGAAATCTGAATCCCCGCTTGTAAACAACAACCGGAATATTTTGTAAGGAGTTAAGCCCCGGGGCTTGCGGGATCGCGGCGCTGCAGCCCGCCGACCGGCGAGCTCGTCTCGAGCGTGCGGGCCGCGGCGTCGAACTGGGCCCGCCGCGCCACCATGGTCGGCGTCGGCGTCCGGAACATCAGGGCCCAGAGACCTGTGCGTCCTGCAACGATGTAGACGATCTGCGTGTCACCGAGCGACGTCCGGTACTCGGCGCGGAGCGCCGGCCCGACCGTGAAGGCGAGGACGGAGGTACGCAGCGGACCGACGCGGCCCGCGGCACCGGCGAGCGAGCGGCGCATGCGCTCCATCCACCGGGACGCGAGGCCGGGACGGCCGTAGGTCGCCTGCACGAGCATCGCCGTCGTCGAGCGCTTGTGCCAGAAGACGCGGTCGAACGCGAAGAGCTTGAGTGGCGACTCCGGCGAGGCGAGGGCGGAGATCGGGCCGCGGAAGCTCTGGTCGAGCTTCACGAGGTTGAGATAGACGCCGGGGAAGGCCGCGTCGCGCTGCGCGAGGACCTGGAAGCCGATGGGAAGCGCGACGCTGATGCCGGCCTCGCGGACAGTGTGGCGTCGGAAGCCGTTCGGTGCCGGGTCGTGCCGCGGCGCGGCTTCGGCGCCCGTCTGCTCGACGACACCGCAGCCGGCGGCGAGAAGAAGGACGGACGCGACGGCGACCACGACCCTGGCCATAGGCCATCGTCCGCCCTTCGAGCCGCTATCGCAAGGGCCGATAGGCCTATTCGAAGAGGCCCGAGAGCACGTCCCGCTCGACCGTGAGCCCCAGGGCATCGAGCGCCGAGCGCAGGTGATCGGGGCGTCGCGGGCCGACTACGACTGCGGTGACGCGCGGGTCGGCGAGAAGCCAGGCGAAGGCGAGCGTCGCCGGGTCGCCGCGGCGCTCGAGCTCCTCGAGGCCGTCGTAGACCCGGTCGCTCGAGGAGATGCGCGTACGGCTCGGGCCGCATCGTCATCCGCGATCCGGCGGGCGCCGGTGCGCCGCGGCGGTACTTGCCCGTGAGCCAGCCGCCGGCGAGAGGGCTGAAGGGAGTGAAGCCGAGACCGTGCGCAGCGCAGAGCGGGAGCACGTCGCGCCTCGGCCTCGCGGTCGAGCAGCGAGTACGAGTTCTGGACCCAGTCGAAGCGGCCGACGGCCGAGTGCTTCGCGCAGGTGCGGCCCGTCGACGTTGCTGAGGCCGTAGGCTCCGATCTTCCCCTCCGCCTTCAGCTCCTCGAGCGTCCCGGCGGTCTCCGCGATCGGCACGTCGGGATCCCAGTCGTGGGTGAGGAACAGGTCGACGCGCTCGACTCCGAGCCTCTGCAGGCTCGACTCGAGCTGGCGCTGCACGCGCGCGGGCGCGAGGCCGTGGTCCGCGCCCTCCGTCCATCGGGTTGAACGTCTTCGTCGTGAGGACGATGCCGTCGGGACGCCGGCGCCGAGCGGAGCCATTCGCCGATCGTCGCCTCGCTGCGGCCCCCGCCGTAGGCGTCGGCGGTGTCGAAGGTCGTGATGCCGGCCTCCCAGGCGGCGTCCATGATCGCGAACGCCTCTTCGCGCGTCTCGCCCTTCCCGAAGAACGCGGGCGCCGAGCCGATGCCGCCGAAGTTGCCGCAGCCGAGGATGATCCGGGAGACGCGGAGCCCGGTGCCGCCGAGGTAGGCTCGCTCCATGAGCGACGACGCTACTCGACGTGCAGGCGCTGCGCCGCCGATTCACGTCGCTGCAGGGCGATTTCGTCTTCCTCGACGCACCGGGCGGCTCGCAGGTGCCCGACGAGGTCGGCGACGCGATGGCGCGCGCGCTGCGCGACGGCGCAGGCGAACATCGGCGCGCCGTACGAGACCGAGCCATCGCGTCGAGGCGATCCTCGCGCAGGCGCGCGAGCGACGCCGGCGCGGTTCCTCGAACTGCTCGTCCGACGACGTGATCTTCGGCCACGAACATGACGGTGCTCGACTTCGCGCTCTCGCGAACGGCGTCACGCGATTGGAAGGAGGGCGACCGGATCCTCGTGTCACGCCTCGACCATGACGGCGGTGTCGCGCCGTGGGTCGAGCTTGCGGAGGATCGCGGCTTCGTCGTCGACTGGATCGACGTGACCGAGGACCTCCGACTCGACCTCGACGACCTCGAGCGGAAGCTCGACGATCGTGTGCGTGTCGTCGTCGTGTGTCGCGTCGTCGAATGCGATCGGGACGATCGTCGACGTGGCGCGTGTCGCCGAGCTCGCGCACTCGGTCGGCGCGTTGTGCTGGATCGACGCGGTGCAGTACGCCGCGCACGAGCCCGTCGACGTGCAGGCGCTCGGTTGCGACGTGCTTCCTCTGCTCGGCGTACAAGTTCTGCGGCCCGCACCTCGGGCTCGCATACGGCCGGCACGAGCTGCTCGAGTCGTGGCGGCCGTACAAGGCGCGGCCCGCGGCTGCCGATCCGGTCGGACGGCAGGTTCGAGCCGGGAACCGCGCCGTTCGAGCTGCTCGCCGGCTTCTCCGCGACGATCGCGTACCTCGAGTCGCTCGGCGGCATGCAGGTGCTCGCTGCCTACGAGCGCGAGCTCGGGCAGCGGCTTCCTCGACGGCGCTGCCGGACGGCGTGACGGTCTACGGGCTGCCAGACGATGGAGGGCCGTGTGCCGACGTTCCTGCTGAACGTCGAAGGCGTTCCGGCCGCGGACAGTCGCGCAGACGCTCGCCGAGCCGCGGCTACGGCGTGTGGGCGCACGACAACTGGTACTCGCTCGGGCTGCGCGAGAAGCTCCCGTACCCGGAGGACGCCGTCCGCGTCGGCCTGCTCCACTACAACGCGACAGACGAGATCGACCGCTTCGTCGCCGAGCTCGCCCAGCTGGCGCGTTAGGAACCAGCTGGCGCGTTAGGAAGCCGTCACACCTCCGCGGCGACCGTCCGCGACGAGTTGTACGTCTCCGTCATGGCTTGCCGACGCGAATCGTCGCGCCTCCAGGCTCTTTGCACGTCCCAGGCCACGAGAGTGTCACGACTTCTGCAGTATCACTTGAAACCGGGGGTTACCCCCATCTCGGAAACGTGCAGGCTTCGTCAAATCTGTGTCACGGCGAAACGGCCAGTATCTTCGCGAGCACCGCGGCGTCGATGTTCCCGCCGCTGACGATGCAGACGGCGCGCTCGTCGATGCCTTCGCCGACGCGCCGCAAGTGCTGCTGCGAGCGCAAGCGCACCCGCTCCCTCGGCAACGACGTGCGACACCGATGCGAGCAGACGCACCGCTCCTTCAACCGTCGTCGAGCGGCAGGGCGTACGCGGTGTCGACGAGCCTCGCGCGCGCGTTCCCACATCGTCGGCAAGAGCGCGCGGCCGCCCGCGCCGTCGACAAACGACGGCTCGTAGTCGACCGACGCCGGCTCGCCGGCCTGCGAGCGACGCGGAGAGCGGCGCTGCCGTTTCCGGCTCGGCGGTCACGACGCGCACACCCGGTCGGAGCGCCTTCACGGCGCTCGCGATCCCGGTCGTCAGCCCGCCGCCGCCCCAGGGGACGATCACCGTGTCGAACTCGTCGAGCTGCTCGCAGATCTCCAGCCCGATCGTGCCGTTACCCGCCATCACGCGCTCGTCCTCGACCGGGTGCACGAAGAGCCCGTCTACCCCCTCGTAGCCGCGGTCGACCATCGTCTGCCACCACACCTCGTGCGGCACCGAGATCACGTCGCGCGCCGAGCAGTTCGACCGGGTCGAGCTTCGCGCGCGGCGCTGTGTCCGGGCGCGACGACGGTCGCCTCGCACGCCGAGCCTCGCGCGCCGCCCAGGCGACGCCCTTGCGCCATGTTTCCCGCGCTCGCGGTGACGACGTCCTGCGCCGAGCTCGCGGCCGCGCAGCGCGGATCGCGGAGAGCGCGCCGCGCAGCTTGAACGAGCCGATCGGCTGCAGGCACTCGAGCTTCAGCCAGATGTCGCATGCCGCGAAAGCGGACGAGCGGCGTCCGGAGCACCGTCGTCGCCCAGACGCTCGCGGGCGCGCGCGGATCTCGTCGAGCGGGATCAATCGTCCAGAGTCAATCGCTCTGCTTCGCGAGCTCGGTCAGCTCGGTGCGCACGCGACCAGAGCTCCGGGAACATCTTGTGCTTGATCAGCCCCGCGAGCAGCTCGACCGGCGTGCCCTGCGTGCCGACGACGTCCTCGCCGATGATCCGCGCGACGACCTTGAAGTGGCGGAAGCGCCAGATGCCGACGCGCTCGTCCCACTCCGTGAGGAGCTCCGCGAGCTGGTACAGCTCCTCGTGCTCGCGCCCCTGCGTGTAGACCTCGAGCAGCGACAGGCCCCGCTCGCGACGCACCGCGTCGAACGCGCCGAGGAGTGGCGGTCGACACGCGGCGGATCTCGCGGAAGCCCGGAGAATCGAACCCCGAGCCGTGCCCGAGCACGCGTCGTACCTCCTGGTACTCCCAGGGCGACATCAGCTCGAGGTGGTCGAGGAACGAGTCGACGTACCGCAGGCAGTCGCACGCACGGCGAAGCAGGCGATTCGCGGCGGCGAGATTCGCGCTGCTCGATGAGCCGCGTCGCCTCCTCCGCCTCGACCCACGCGTGCTTCAGCCAGAGCTCCGATGACTGGTGCACCGTCTGGAAGAGGAGCTCGTCGCGATGCACCCACTCGTGCGGTGCTTTCTGCAGTGCGAGCAGCTCGTCGGTGCGGAGGTAGCGCTCGTAGTCCGAGCTCCCCGGCCCGTCGAGGATCGGTGCGAACTCGTCGGTTTCAGTGGCCACGGCCGGAACGCTACCCGAGCGCCCCGGCCGCGGCCTACGGCGGGAGGGTCAGCCGCCGGTCATTGCGTTGTGAGGTCGTGTGCGTTCGAGTCGTTCGAGATCTCCCAGGCCCAGGCACCGCGGAGGCCGAGAGAGCGCACGAGCGCCGCCCGCAGGCCAACGACCTGCGGATCGACGTAGCTGATGAAGGTGCCGCCGTTCAGGGTCGGGTTGTAGAGCCACGGTGCACCGGCGAAGAACGAGGTGTAGCGCGTGAACCCGTTGATGCCGCGCCCAGTCGCGTCTGCCGCAGTCGGCCCGATCGGCGCGAGATTCGCGTCGGCGAGGCCGGTGTCGACGAGGTCGTGATAGGTCGGCGAGTCGTTCCCCGGCTGCGGCCCGTGCGGCTGGTAGAGCCCGTGGTTCGCCGGCCCGACACCGACGTACTCCTTCCCGTAGAACGGGATGCCGAGGGAGATCTTGTCCGCCGGGCACGCCGTTCGCCATGAAGTACAACACCGAGCCGACCGTGCTCCACGTCGGCTCGATCGCGCCGCCGCCGACGGGCGGGGCGTTGGGGTCGCGGAGCAGCGGCGAGTTGAAGTCCGTCCACGCCTCCCAGCCCCCGTGGAAGTCGAAGGCCATCAGGTCGATCCAGTCGACCGTGTCGGCGACCTTGCGCAGCTCCCAGCTGCCTGCCGAGTTGACGTTCCCGCCCGCGATGTCGTTCGTCAGGAGGTAATGCGTCTTCGTCTCCTTGCCGAGCGCGTCGAGCTGGCGGCGGAACTCCTGCAGGAGCAGCGTCGCGTTCGTGCGATCGGCGGGCGAGTGATGCGCGCCGTTCCCGGGATCCTTGCCGGGGTACTCCCAGTCGACGTTGATCCCGTCGAAGAGGCCGGCAGCCGCGCCGGGGCCGCCGGCGCCTTCCGGCCAGCCGCCTCCGGGCAGGTTGCCCTTGATGAAGAGGTCGATGCACGACGCGACGAACGCACGGCGCGAGTCCGCCGTCGCCGCGGCGTCCGAGAAGTACGTCGAGCCGGTCCACCCGCCGATCGAGATCTCGAGGCGGAGACCGGGATGGGCGGCCTTCAGCTTCGCGAGCTGGTTGAAGTTGCCGAAGAGGTGCTGGCTCAGGTTGGCAGGGTCATCCGCGACCCCGTCGACGCTGTCGGACCCACTCCACGTCGGGGCCTGGTAGTCCGACCAGACGTCGCTCAGCGCACAGCCCGTCGGCGTCGTGAACGCGAACGCGTAGTCGATGAGGTTGAGGCGATCCACCGGGATCTGCTTCACGGTGTAGCCGCGCGCATAGCGCGACCAGTTCGTGAAGAACGCGCCCCGTACGCTCGACGGCTTGGCGGCGGCAGCAGTGCCCGCGATCGCAAGCCCGGCAGCGAGGACGAGCCCCACGGCCGCGATACGTCTCTTCATAACGGTGCTCCCCTCGATCAGTGCAAAGTGGTCTGATCCACTTGGCGGCAGGAAATGCAGTATTCCCCTGCGATCCAACCATGGTGGTGCTGACAAATCAACGCCGGATTGCCGGTATAAACCGGACCAATTACCGGTTGAATCGGTCAAAATGCCAGCTCAACGGCGTTTCCGCCGATAAGACCACTTCTACCCCGGGCGCTGCTCCGTGCCGCGGAAGATCGTCATCGGCAGGTCGGCGAGCGGCACGCCCCCGTCCGGGGTGACGAGCCAGGTGTCCTGCATGTAGAGGCAGGCCTTGCCGTCCTGCGAGATCGCGTGCGGGTGCATCGAGAGCACCATGTTCGCCTGCAGCTCCGTGTCGTCGTGCTCGCCGATCTTCGGGAACTCGATCATCGTCATCCCGATGGAGTGGCCGGTGACGTGGCCGAGGTGGAAGCCGCGGTCGAGGAAGCCCTTGGCGACTGCACGATGGGCCTCCCGCGCGCTGCCGCCCGCGCGGAGCGCTTGGCGTGCCGCGGCGTAGTACTCGTCGTAGGCCTCCATCATCTGCTTCGTCTCGTCGCTCGGCTCACCGGGACAGATGGCGCGCGAGACCTCGACCCAATGCCCGCCCGGCCCCGCAACCTCGAGCGACGGGAGGATGCAGTCGGTCGCCGCAAAGGCGCGCGAACCCGCGATCTTGAACTCCGGCAGCGCCGCGCCGTTCGGCCCGTCGAGCACCATGTCCATCGTCCAGCGCCCGCAGCCCTGGGCGACGAAGTACTCCTCGCACGGTGCGAGCACTTCACGCTCGGTCTTCCCGACCTCGAAGTGCTCGAGGAACACCCAGAAGCCCTCGGTGTTGATGCGGACCGACTCCCGCACGGATTCGACCTCGAGCTCGGACTTGACCATGCGCGCGTGGTCGAAGGAAACATCCCAGCCGACGAGCTCGACCGACCCGCCGAGGGCCTGGAAGTCGCGAACGGTCATCACATAGTCGAGCCCGTACACGCCGACGCGCTTGCCGCGTAGCTCGCCGGCGAGCCATTCTCCCGGCTTGTCGACGAACTCCTGGCGGTCGATCCACGTCGTCTCGTGCTCGCCGACGTAGCGCGCTTCACTCGGGAACACGATCGCGGGGTCGCCGTCGACCGGAAGCAGGACATACGCATAGCGATGCACGATCACGAAGCCGCTGAGGTAGGTGACCGCGCCTTCGAACCCCGTGTACTCGTTGCCGCACACGAGCACTGCGTCGAGACCGTCGCGGGAGGCGGCCTCCCTGATCAGCCGATACCGCCGCTCGATCTCGTCCTGCGGTAGACCGGTGTAGGTCGGTTCACCTACTGCTGCCACGACGCCTCCACCCCTTTCACGAGTGCCCAGATCGCCTGGTTCAGCGGCGTCGGCACTCCGTGCTCGCGCCCGAACCGAACGATCCCGCCATTGAGATAGTCGATCTCCGTCTGCCGCTTCGCTTCGATGTCCTGCAACATCGATGCCTTGTGGTTGTACGCGACCTCGGGCTTCGCCGCGTGATCGATCAGGTCTTCCGGGTCGGCATCGAGGACGATCCCCTGCGCCGCAGCGACGGCTTTTCCCTCGTCGACGAGGCCGGATACGAGCGCACGAAGGTCGGGCCGCTCGCAGACGCGTCCGTGCGTGAGCCCGGTCAACGCGCCGATGGGATTCGTCGACGCGTTGAAGATCACCTTGCGCCACTGCGGCCCGCGCGCGTCGGCGACCGCACGCGTCGGCATCCCGGCGCGCGTGCAGGCATCGGCGAGTCGCTCGACCTGGTCGAACGGAGTCGCCTCGCTGTACGGGCCGAGCGTCGTGTCCCCTTTCACGTCCCATTGCACGTGCCCAGGCTCGAGGATCTTCCCGGCGGGGAACGTCGTCCCCCGGATCACGCGTGGAACGAGCTCGGCGATGGCCTCCTCGTTCCCCAGGCCGTTCTGCACGGTTGCCACATAGCCAGCCTCGAAAGCGTGTGCCGTCGCTTCCAGCGCGCCTCGGGTGTGCATCGCCTTCGTCGCGACGATCCCGAAGTCGCAGGGAGGAAGCTCCGCGGGATCACTCGTCGCGCGGGGGTGCCCGACGACCTCGCCGGCGCCGCTCAATCGCAGACCGCTCTCGTTGATCGCATCGACGTGTGCGCGCGACACGTCGAACGCCCAGACCTCGACGTCGCCGAGCGTGGCGAGGTTCGCAGCGAAGAGGGATCCGACTGCGCCGCAGCCGACGATGCAGATCCTCACGAGTAGGACGCCTCCTTTGCCTTCACGAGCGTGTAGACCAGCCGGTGGAGCGGCACCTGCACCCCGGCGCGCCCTGCCTCTCGGATGAGCGAGCCGTTGATCAGGTCGACCTCGGTCGGGCGGTGCGCCGCGACATCCTCGAGCATGGACGGACGGTGCGCGTGGCCGCGCTGCGTGGCGAGCACGTTCATCTCCCAGGGATCTTCGGCGATCGTCACTCCCGCTGCGGCAGCCGTCGCCTTCCCCTCGTCGACGAGCGCATGGACGAGGTCGCCGAGCGGGGGGCGCGCGAAGTGCGGGTCGTGGGGCAAGCCGGTGAGCGCCGAGACGCCGTTCACCGTTGCGTTGAAGATGAGCTTCGACCACTGTGCGGGCCGCAGGTCGTCGAAGGCCTCCGCCTTCAGCCCCGAGCTCACGATCAGCTCGGCGACCGTGCGCGCGTCATCGGGTGTCGTGTCGCGGTACGGGCCGATCCACGTGGCGGTGTCGAGGATGTACTCGACGTGCGTGTCGCCGTGCCGGGTGCCGCTCATGAATGTGACCCCCGAGAGGAGCGGCCAGTCCCCGTGTCGCCCAACCGCTTCTTCGGCACCCATGCCGTTCAGCACCGTCATCACGGTCGCCCCGGGGAAGTGCCCGGCGAGTCGCGATGCGAGCGGCTCGAGGTCGTTTCCCTTGCACGCGACGATCACGAGATCGGCGTCGAGGTCTGCCGGATCGGCGGAGGCCGCAACGCTTCCTGTGAAGTCCGCGCGTCCCGATACGCGAAGGCCCTGCTCGTTGAGCGCGCGCGCGTGCTCCTCGCGCCGCGTGAGCACAGAGACGTCGGCCACGCGGGCAAGATGCGCGGCGAGCAGGCTGCCGATCGTGCCGGCGCCGGCGACGCAGACTCTGTTCAGCGCCGCAGCCATCCCACCGGAAACTCGCGGCCGCCCGTAAGGCCGCTCGGGTGGAGGATCAGCACGGCGGCCATCAGGACGCCGACGACGACGAGCCGCGTGCCCGCCGGGAGGTCGACGTGCGCGCCGAAGAGGCTCGTCCCGTTCTCCGCGGCGGCAAGCCACGAGTCGAGCGCGCTCACGGCAAGCGCGCCGACGACGGCGCCCCACAGGCTCGTCAGGCCGCCTACGACGAGCATCGCGAGCGTGAGGAAGGTCAGATCCAGATAGACGCTCTCGGTGTTGACGGGAATGAAGTGCACCTCGAGCCCGCCTGCGAAGCCGACAACGCCGGCAGAGAGGACGAAGGCGACGAGACGCTGGCGATACATCGAGATCCCCGAGGCCGAAGCCGCGGCGGGATCCTCACGCGTCGCGCGCAACATGCGCCCGTACCGCGTTCGCTGATACGCGTAGGCGGCGACGATCGCGATGAACGCACCGATCGCCGCCTGCCAGATGCCCGTCGTCTGCGGCACCGACGAGAAGGTGTTGAGACCCGGGCCGATCTTCTCGTAGTAGCGGAGGACGTTGTGCACGATCTCGAGGACCGCGAACGTGGCGATTCCGGCGGCGAGCCCGGAGAGGCGCATGAGCGGCAAGCCGACGAGCAGGGCGAAGGCCGCGGCGATCGCCGCCGCGAGCAGGAGGGACCGGAGATTGCCCGTCGTCGTCGTGCGCAAGAAGTGGGCGAGGTTCGGCATGATCGCCGGCTTCTCGCTCGCCGGCACGGTGAGGACGCCGGCCGTCCAGACGCCGATCGCAAAGAAGGCGATGTGCCCGAACGAGAGCACCCCCGAGTTGCCGACGAAGAGATAGAGGCCGACGACGATCGAGACGTTGATGAGCGCATCGACGAAGTACGTCTGGTTCGCGCCCGAGCCCGTGCCGAGGAGCGCCGCGACCAGCACCAGCAGAAGGGGCATGCCGAGCTGCACCGTCTCGACGACCGTGCGCCTCATACGCGCTCCACCGTCCCTCCGCCGCGCGTGAAGAGGCCGTTCGGGCGCACGAGCAGGACGAGGATGACCGCAGCGAACAGAAAAGTCGGCAGGTACTGGCTCTGGTTCGTCGGCAACGCGCCGCCGAGGATGCCGCTCGCGAAGCCGATCGCGAAGCCACCGAGGGTCGCCGAGACGAGGCGAGTCAGCCCGCCGAGGACGACGCCCGCGAGAACGACGATCGTGTCCGTCAGCGCGAAGCTCGGCGTCACGAGGGGCGAACGCACGGTCATCATCACGGCGACCACGGCGGCGAGAAGGCCGGAGACGAGCACGGCCCCGCCGATCACCCGGTTGGCGCGCACGCCGAGGAGCCGCGCGGTAAGGAAGTCCATCGAGGCGGCGCGCATCTGCAGGCCGACCGACGTCCGGTCGAGGAGCAGCTTCAGGAGAACGAGGCAGCCGGCGGCGACGAGGATCGAGACGATGGCGATCTTCCGGATGAGGACGCCACCGATGTCCCAGGGCTGGTTGAGCGGCGCGACCGACGAGGCGATCGTGCCGAGCGAGCCGAAGGCAACGAGTGCGATGCTCTGCAACAGGTACGCCACGGCGAAGGTCGCGACGAGCATGACGGCCGGCGACTGGCCGCGCAGCGGCCGGAAGACGAGGATGTCCATGAGGAACGACAACACGAGGACGACGCCGAAGCAGAAGAGGATGGACACGCCGACGGGCAGGTTCCACTGCGACCCGTACGCGAGCGCGTAGGCGCCCGCCATCACGAGCTGCCCGTACGCGAAGTTGACGAGACGAAGGACACCGAAGACGAGACCGATGCCGACGGCCATGAGGGCGTAGATGCCCCCCAGGCTGAGCGCGTCCGCCAGGGTCTGCCAGTCGATGTTGAGGATCGCGAGCGTCACGAGAGGTACGCCTCCATCAGCCGCTGCGTGTCGGCGGCGTCGTCGGGCCCGAGCGTCAATCGCAGCTCGCCGTTTGCGACGACGTATGTGCGGTCGGCGAGCGCGACCGTCCGCTGTGCGCGCTGCTCGACGAGCAGCACTGCGAGACCGAGGTCGCGGATTGCAGCGAGCGTCTCGAAGACGACGTCGACGATACGCGGCGCGAGGCCGAGCGACGGCTCGTCGAGCAGGAGAACGTCGGGCTCTGCGACGAGCGCGCGCGCAATCGCGAGCTGCTGCTGCTGGCCGCCCGAGAGCATCCCCGCGGGCCGCCGGCGGAACTCCTTCACGATCGGGAAGAGCTCGAACACCCGGGCGAACGGATCGCCGCTGCCGCGCCGCGCGGCGAGGCCGAGCCGCAGGTTCTCCTCGACCGTCAACTCGCCGAAGATCCGCCGCCCTTCCGGCACGAGCGCCACGCCCGCCCGGGCGACATCCTCGGAGCGGAGGCCGACGAGCCGCCTATCGCCGAGGCGGATGTCTCCCGCGACAACGGGCGCAGCGGCCATGATCGCGTGCAGCGTGGACGTCTTGCCGGCGCCGTTCGGGCCGATGAGCCCGACGATCTCGCCGCGCGCGACCTCGAGGGAGAGGTCGCGCACCGCGCGAACCGCGCCGTAGCGCACCTCGATCGACTCGACGGTCAGCGTACTCACTCTGCGTCCTGGGCCGCCGAGTCGCCGAGGTACGCGGCGACGACATCGAGGTTCGAGCGGATCTCGTCGGGCGCGCCTTCGGCGAGCACCATCCCCTGGTCGAGCACGACGACCCGGTCGCAGACGTCCATGATGAGCGGCACGTTGTGATCGATCAGCAGCACGCCCGCCCCATGGTCGCTTCGCACCGACTCGATCAGCCGCGCGAAGGGCGGCACCTCTGCCTCGGGCAGCCCCGCAGCGGGCTCGTCGAACAGCACGAACCGGGGCTCCGTTGCGAGCGCGCGCGCAACGCCGAGACGCCGCTCGTCTCCATGCGCGAGGGCTGCTGCCGGGGCCCCCGCATGCCGGGCGAGCTCGAGTCGCGCAAGCAGGTCGTCCGCGCGACGTACCGCCTCGCGTGACGACGCGCCCACGCCGAGTGCCGCCACCTCGACGTTCTCGCGCACCGTCAGCCCGCGAAAGGCGTGGCTGTGCTGGAACGTCCGGGCGAGGCCGTGCCGGCCGCGGCGCCCCGCGGGCCACTTGGTGACGTCGACACCGTCGAGCTGCACTGTCCCGCTCGTCGGCCGGTCGAACCCGGTGAGGACGTTCACGAGCGTCGACTTCCCCGCACCGTTCGGGCCGATCAGGCCGACGACCTCGCCGGACGTGAGCTCGATGCTGACCTCACGGAGCGCGTGCACGCCCTCGAACGCTCGTGACACGGAGGAGGCCCGGAGCGACCCGGGCCTCCTCGTTTCGACCGAAGCAGCCAACCGCCTACTTGATCTTCGGGATCGCGTGCGCAACCTGCTGGCCGACGTACTTGACCTGGTTGTCCTGGATCAACATCACGCGGTACTTCCGCCCGAAGACCGTGTGAAGCGTCTTCGAGAAGCTCACGTTGCCGGACAACGTCGGCACCTTCTTGAACTTCTCCATCTGCGCCGCGAGCGCGACACCCTTCGTCGAGCCCTTGGCGCGGCGGATCGCCGTGACAAGCCCGTCGATCGCGGCCGGGCCGGTGATGAAGCCGCCCGTCCCCGCCTTGACCTGCTTCGCGAGCTTGTTGATCGCCGGCACCGGATCATTGCCGAAGGCGCTCGCGAAGGTGACGAAGTAGTAGCTCGTCACCTCTGGGCTCTTCGGCAGCCAGTAGTTGCCGTCGCCCGCCCACGAGTTGAGGAACGGCGTCGAGTTCCCGGCGGAGCGGATGCCCGACACGAAGGTCGAGAGGGCGCCGAACGCGCCTGCGGTCGCCGTCACGAAGACGTCGGCCTTCACCGTGAGGAACTTGCTGACGACGTTGTTGATGTTGTTGCCGCCGATCGACTGGTAGGTCTCCTGATCGACGACCTTGCCGCCGAGCTGCGTGAACCGCGCCTTGAAGGCCGCGGTCACGTCCTTGAAGTAGACGATCACGGTGTCCGTCGCGATCGCGGCAGTGCGCCAGCCGCGGTTGTAGGCGTACTCGGCCATCGCCGAGCCTTCGTCCTGCGCGACGTTACCGAAGCTGAAGGCAAGCCGGCCCTTGGCTCCGAAGCGCTTCGGCCCCATCTGGTCGGTGCCGATGCACGGTGCGATCGCGAGGACGCCGCGGTTCAGCGCCTCGGTGACGGCCGGTGCTGCGTAGTCGACGTCACACGTCGAGAACAGCACGTTGGCGCCCCCGGCGAGCAGCTTGTCCGCGCAGGCCTTCGAGACTGCCGGCTTGTTGCCCTGGGTGTCGCAGGTCTTGATCACGAGCCTCTTGCCCATCACGCCGCCCGTCTTGTTGACGGCGGCGACGCGGATCTTCGCCGCAGCGAGCGCCGGCCCGTCGAACGGGGCCATGTTCCCGGTCGAGTCGTACGCCCACCCGATCGTGATCGTGCCCGCCTGTTGCCTTGCGCCCGCCGTGGCGGCGATCGCGAGTGCCGCGGCGGCGACAACAACGAGCACGACCAGGCGTGCCCGCGTGAATCGATTCATGTGGTCTCCTCTCTCGACGCGGCTCATGCCGCGACCCTCCGTTCACTCCAACCAGCGTTCGAAGTTCTCTCGACCCTGTTCTCTCGACTGGGACGGTCGGCAACGCTCGCGGTTAGCATTCTCACCTGCGAGATCGAGGATCTCAGAGCCCCATGGACGTCGCGCACCGCCAGACAGCGTGATCCTCTCACGCGTTTGACATCTGATCAAGTGTGCTTCAGGGTCCGCGCCGTGGATGCACCCGTCAAGGTGGCAGCGAGGACCGTCCGCCACCGGACGATGGCCGAGGCTGCCCTCGAGCGCCTTCGCGAGGCGATCATCCTCGGCGAGCTGACTCCCGGCACTCCGCTCCGGCTCGAGGATCTCGCCGGGCAGCTCGGCATGAGCATCTCACCGATTCGCGAAGCGGTGCGCCAGCTCGAGGCACTCGGGCTCGCCGAGCACGTACCGCATCACGGCGCGAAGGTCATGGCGCTCGACATCGAGGAGCTGCGGGAGATCTTCTCCGTGCGGCTCGCACTCGAGGCCATGGCCGTCCGCCGCGCTGCGGAGCTCTTCGACGAGCGCGACGCGGAAGCGGCGCGCGGGCATCTCGACACCTACGACGATGCCCGCCGACGCGGTGACACCCGCGCTGCGGTGCGCGCGCATGGCGACTTTCACTTCGCGCTGTACGAAGCGGCACGGTCACCGTGGCTCGTGCGCCTCATCCGGCCCGCCTGGGACTCGTGCGAGCGCTACCGGCCGGTGCTGCTCGCGAAGGGCGCGCTGCAGGACCGGCACGAGGAGCTCGATATCGAGCTCCTCGACGCGTGCGTCGCGCACGACTCGGAGCGCGCGTGCAGGGCCCTGCACGACCACCTTGAGCTTGCGACCGACGTGTTCGCGGTCGAGCTCCAGGGCCGGTCGATCTTCGCCTTCTAGACGAGTACGGCCTCGCGCGCTCCTGTGCGGAAGTGCGGGATGACGTGCTGCGCGAAGAGCTCCTGCGCTTTGATCGCCTTCCAGTGCTCGACGCCGCCCGGGTTCGTGGTGATCGCGATCTCGGTGAGCCCCTCGCACACGCCGATCGTCTCCTTGATGCGCTCGACGATGTCGTCGGGCGTCCCGACCCAGACGATGTCCCCGTCGATCATCTCGTCGTAGGGCGTCGCCGCGAGCTTCTCCATGATCCCCGAGGCATAGAAGCCGTATCCCGCCGCGTTCAGCTTGTCCGCCGGCGGTGGCGCGAAATCGGTGAGCGGCGAGGCGTTCCCTTCGAGGAAGCCGCGCATGTGGCGCTCGGCCTCGCGGCGGGCGAGCTCGCGGTCGTCGTCGATGTAACAAGCGTGGATCCACACGATGTCCGGAGATGTCCCGTACTCGGCGCACTTGCCGCGATACAGGTCGAGCTGATCCTTGAGGGCGGCGTACGGGAGGAGGGGCGGCACGGCGACGCCCCAGCCGTGCTTGGCGGCGAGGTCGTACGTCCGGTCCGATGTGCCGCCGAGGATGACGCGGAAGCGATGGCCGCTGAACGGGACGATGTGGCTCTCATCGACGTCCCAGTAGTCACCGTGGAACGACACGACGTCGTTGTGGAGCGCCTCGATGAACAGGTCGAGCGCCTCCTCGTAGCGCGGCCGGGCACTCTCGTCGAGCGGAAGCCCGGCGGCGGGCGGGATCCACCCGTGCCCACGGCCGACGCCGAACTCGTAACGGCCGTTCGTCAGTAGCGAGAACTCGTGGATCATCGTCGCGAGAACGAGGGGGTTGTGGTAGGGGAGGATGTGCAGCATCGTGCGGAACTTGATCGACCGTGTCCGCTGCGCGGCGATGCCGAAGAACCCGAACACATTCGCCGACGCCGAGAACTTCGGGAAGAAAAGGTGCTCGATGATCGCGTAGGCGTCGTAACCGAGCCGGTCGGCGTTCTCGATCTGCTCGAGGACCTCGCCGTAGAGCGTGTCGTACGGCTTGCCCGGCCAGCTCTGGAGCTCGGAGTAGATGCTGAACTTCATTCGTCGCCTCCCTTGGTCGAGGGGATCAGAGAACGCCAGGGGAGCCCACGCACCATCCCGACTGCGCGCTGGCGCGCAGGAGGCTTCAAGAGGTCCTGCGCGACAAGCGTGCCGCTGCCGGCGCCGAGCCCAGGCCCGGGCCAGGTGCTCGCGCCGATGTGCCAGAGACCGTCGACGGGCGTCGCGTGCCCGGGGCTCCGCGAGAAGGGGCGCCAGAGGAAGTTCTGGTCGAGCGCGAGCGCCCCACCGTACGGATCGCCGTGTCGGAGGTTGACGTTCATCCGCTCGAGGTCGTGCGGGCCGATCGCGACACGCTTCACGATCGACGACTCGAGATTCGGGATGTGCCGGGCAAGGCGGGCCTGGATCCGGTCCGCGTAGCGCTCCCGCAGCGTGTCCGTCCACGCGCCGTCGCCGGCGTCGATCTCCCCCGCGGCGTCGCCCTTCACGTGCCACGGCAGCTCCTGCAGCTGGATCCAGAGGAGCCCCTTTCCGTCGGGCGCCCGGGACGAGTCCATGGTCAGCGGCTGGCCGACGACGACGGTCGCCTCGGCGGGCAAGAGCCCGCGCTCTGCCTCGTTGACGGCCCGCGATACGCCGTCGAGGCCGGGCGTCACGTGCACGATCGCGGTCCGGTTCAGGCGCTCGTCGCCCTCCCAGCGCACGGGCTCCGAGAGCGCGAAGTGGATCTGCATCTCCGAGCGGCCGTACCGGAACCGCGACGCCGCCTCACGGACGGGCGCCGGCACGTCGGCATCGGCGAGGAGCCGCACGTAGAGCTGCGTCGGCGTCACGTTCGCGACGACGGCGCGCGTCGCCGCAATGGTCTCGCCGTCCGTCGTCCGGACGCCACTTGCTCGACCGTCCCGGACGAGCACACGCTCGACGTCGACACCGGTGCGGCAGGTACCGCCTTCGTCGCGAATGAGCTGCACGAGCGCGTCGGCGAGCTTCCCACCGCCGCCGCGCGGGATCGGCATGCCGCCTTCCTGCACGGCGACCGCAATCACCTGCGTCATGAATCCGGAGGCGGCGGCATCCGGGCCGAGCCCCGTGTGAAGCACCCACGGTGCGAGCAGGCCGTGAGCACGCTCCGAGGCGAAGGTCGTCTGCAACCAGTCCCGGCTCGACTGGAGCAGGTCGCCGGCGAACTCGGCGGCGCCCCCGCGCCCCAGGCGCCGCAACGCCTTTGCGGCGAGGGCGAGGCCGGACGACGACCAGAGCTCGGTGCCGAGCACGCCGAACGCGAGGTCGGCATTCGGGAAGAACCGCTCGAGAACGCCGGGCCATTCCGGGCCGATCTCTGCCGCGTTGCCTTCCGCGTTTCGCAGCAGGAACGACGCGCCGCCGTCCGGGAACGCGGTCGCCGACGGGAGCTCCGTGTTCAGGTACTCGAGGCCGCGCGCCGCAAGATCGTCGCCGAGCTGGGCGTGCGCGCCGCCGCCGACCCAGAGCGGATGCCAGGCACTGAGTACGTCGTGGACGAAGCCCGGCTCGGTGATCTCTGCCGTCCGGATCGCGCCGCCGAGCCAGTCGTTCCGCTCGAGGACGCAGACGTCCCAGCCGCCCTTCGCGAGCAGTGCGGCGCAGGCGAGCGAGTTGACGCCGCTGCCGACGACGACGGCGTCGTGCTCAGACATTGAGGATGTCCCTGAACTCGTCGTCGGTGAGGAGCCCGCGCTTCCGCGCACCGAGAGCCTTCACCTGAGCGAGCACCTCGGCACGGCGGTCCTCCGGCAGCTCGACGCCGAGCTCCTCGGCCTTGATGCGGATCGAGTCGAGCCCGCTCTTCTTGCCGAGGACGATCCCGCGCTCGGCGGCGACGAGCTCGGAGGAATAGGGCTCGATCGACGGAGGATCGTGGAACTGCGAGGCGACTGCGCCGGACTCACGCCGGAAGAGCGTCTCGCCGGTGACCGGCTTCCACGGCTCGAGTGAGTAGCCGGAGAGCTCCTGCACGCGCTGCGCGACGTCGCGGATCTTGTCGAGCTTGAGGTTCGACTCGACGCCGTAGAGCGCGCGGAGCGTCATCGCCGCTTCGCCGAGATTCGCGTTCCCGGCGCGCTCGCCCATGCCGTTGATCGTCCCCTGCACCCATTGCGCGCCCGCGCGGACCGCGGCGACCGCAGCCGCCGTCGCAAGCCCGAAGTCGTTGTGACCGTGAAAATGCACGGGCACGTCCGCGCCGACCCACTCGACCGTCTTCCCCACGAGCTCGGCGACGGCCTCGGGAGTCGCGATTCCGAGTGTGTCGACGACGACCACCTCCTTCGCACCGGCCTCGACCGCGGACTTGTAGACCTGCTCGTAGAAGTCCGGCTCCGCGCGAGTCGAGTCGACGCCGAAGAACGCAGCGTGGATGCCGTGCTCGGCGGCGAAGCGCATCGCGCTCGTGATCCGGTCGAGCATCTTGTCGCGCGAGACGCCGATCGCGTTGAGCTTCAGATCCGAGATCGGCGACTCGATCACCGACGCGGGGACGCCGAGCTCGACGAGCGCCTCGAGGTCGGCCCGCACGGCGCGCGAGAACCCCCACACCTGTGCGCGAAGCCCTGCCTCGCTGATCAGCTTGACCGCATCCCAGTCGTCCTGAGAGACCCGCGGGAACCCGGCCTCGATGCGGTCGATGCCGAGGTCGTCGAGCAGCCGCGCGATCTCGAGCTTCTGCTCCGGGTCGAGGACGACGCCGACCGTCTGCTCGCCGTCGCGGAGCGTCGTGTCGTAGAGGCCGACGCGGCCGCCGATGCGATGCGCGTCGTTCAGCCCGCCCGTCCAGATCAACAGCGCACCACCCCGTCCGGGAACGGCGACAGCTTCCTGAGCCCGTCGCGTTCGACCGCGAAGTTGTCCTCGACGCGCAGGCCGCCGCCTCCCTCCCAGTACACGCCCGGCTCGATCGCAAGCACCATGTTCTCCTCGAAGGCGCCGCCCGCCGGCCTGGTGCGGGTACGGCGGCTCGTGTGCTCGCGCGCCGATCCCGTGGCAGATCGGGTGGCTCGGCTGTCCGGGGTAGCCCATGGCCGCGAGTCTCGCACGGACGTCGCGGTCGAAGTCGGCCATCGAGGCCCCCGGCTGGACGAGCTCCTGAGCTGCGCCGTACGCATCCATCAGCGCCTGCTCGAGCTCTGCGTACTCCGGCTTCAGCTCGCCGACCACGAGGTTCTTCGTGTGGTCGGCCCAGTACCCGTCGGCACACACCCAGATCTCGAAGAGGACGGGCTCGCCCTCGACGACCGGCAGGTCGGCGGTCGCCGTGAAGGTCTTGATGCCCTTGCCGGACCAGACGAGCGAGAACGGGAGCGCGAGCTCGACGTCGTCGCGTGCCGTTCCCTCGCCGTGGACGTAGCCCTGCCAGAGCGCCGCGACCTGCGACTCCGTCATGCCGGGCTCGAGCCGGCGGCGGACGTGGTGCATCGCCTGCGCAGCGATCTCGTTCGCGAGGCGAATCCGCTCGATCTCCTGCTCCGTCTTGATCATGCGCGCGCGGGCGAGGAGCGGCGCGCCGTCGGCGGCGTCGGGCCAGGCGTCGAACCAGGCCTTCGTGAACGTCGTCGGCTCCCCGACCATGCGGTCGGCGGCCTGCGTGCCGAGCGAGAGCTCGAGGCCGACGCGGCCCTCGGCAACCGAGAGCGCGGCGTCGAGTGTCCGCGCAGGTACCGGCCG
This sequence comes from uncultured Actinomycetes bacterium, assembly GCA_963794045.1. Taxonomy (GTDB): domain Bacteria; phylum Actinomycetota; class Thermoleophilia; order Gaiellales; family Gaiellaceae; genus Palsa-739. The sequence continues at coordinate 85,922 of CAWCCJ010000001.1, read as the reverse complement.
CGGATCGGACTCGTCGTAGCCGCGCACGTAGCGGACGTCCTTCGTCCAGGCCGTGCGCGCGGCGTCCTCTGCGGAGGCCTCCAGGCAGATGAGCGTCGGCTCGCCTTCCCGCGGGAAGACGCACGCGTCGTATCCCTTCATGCCCCAGAAGTTCGTGAGGTAGAGGACGTTGTCGGGCGCGCGCACGACGAGCGTGTCGAGGCCCTCGTCCGCCATCACCGAACGCACGCGCTCGAGCTTCGCGTCGTCGCGCGGGTGGGTCACAGATAGTGCTCTTCGAGACGCGCGCGCTCGCGGTCGGCATCGACCATCATCCGCACGAGCTCCTTGAAGCGGACGGTCGGCTCCCAGCCGAGCTTCGCCTTTGCCTTCGAGTAGTCGCCGATCAGCAGGTCGACCTCCGCCGGGCGGAAGTAACGCTCGTCGATCGAGACGTAGTCGTTCCAGTCGAGATCGACGTACCCGAACGCCTCGTCGAGGAACTCGCGGACCGAATGCGTCTCGCCCGTCGCAAGGACGAAGTCGTCGGGCTCGTCGGCCTGGAGCATCCGCCACGCGCCGTCCATGTAGTCCATGGCGAAGCCCCAGTCGCGTTTCGCCTCGAGGTTGCCGAGCGAGAGGGAGCTCTGCTCCCCGCGGAGGATGGCGCCGACGGCACGCGTGATCTTGCGCGTGACGAACGTCGGCCCGCGCCGGGGCGACTCGTGGTTGAAGAGGATCCCGTTCACCGCGTACATGCCGTAGGCCTCGCGGTAGTTGCGGGTGATCCAGTAGCTGAAGACCTTGCCGGCGCCGTAGGGGCTGCGCGGGTGGAACGGCGTCTCCTCGTTCTGGGGGACCTCACGCACCTTGCCGAACATCTCGCTCGAAGAAGCCTGGTAGAAGCGGCACTTCACGTCCTCTTCGCGGATCGCGTCGAGGAGACGGAGAGTTCCCATCGCGTCGACGTCCGCCGTGTACTCCGGGACGTCGAAGCTCACACGCACGTGGCTCTGCGCCCCGAGGTTGTAGACCTCGTCGGGGCGAATCGTGCGCATCAGCTGGTTGAGGACGGAGCCGTCCGTCAGGTCGCCGAAGACGAGCTCGATGTCGCGGAAGATGTGGTCGATCCGAGCCGTGTTGAACGAGCTCGAGCGGCGGATCATCCCGTAGACCTCGTAGTCCTTCTCGAGGAGGATCTCCGCGAGGTACGAGCCGTCCTGGCCCGTGATCCCGGTGATGAAGGCTTTCCGCTTCACCAGCGGACGCGCGGCGGTGCAGGCTCGCCGTGCGCCTCCTGCCACGAGACCACGGGATTGCGGAGCACTCCGATGCGCTCGATCTCGGCCTCGATCACGTCACCCGGCTTCAGGTAGAGCGACGCTGCGTCCTCGCTGAACCCCGCCACGCCGCTGACCGTACCGGTGGAGAGAACGTCGCCGGCCGAGAACCCGAGCGGCGAGTAGTGGCTGATGATCTCGGGGATCGTCGTCGACATCTTGCCCGAGTGCGACGTCTGCCGCGTCTCCCCGTTCACGCGGAGTGTCATCGTCAGATCGTGCGGGTCCGGGATCTCGTCGGGCGTCACGATCCAGGGCCCGAGGGGGCAGAACGTGTCGATCGCCTTGCAGAACGAAAACACGCCGCTTCGCATCTCGCGCCGCTGGATGTCACGCGCCGTGATGTCGTTGAAGATGACGTACCCGGCGACGTAGTCCATCGCGTCCTCCGGCCCGAACCACTTGCCGTCCTTGCCGATGATCACGGCGAGCTCGAGCTCGTAGTCGAGCTCCTCGGTCAGGTGCTCGGGGTAAACGACGGGCTCGTCGGGGCCGACGATCGCGTCGACGTTCTGGAAGAAGACGATCCAGGGCGCGATCTCGTGCGACCAGTTGACGTTCTTCGACTCCTCCTCGTGCTCGCGGAAGTTGCCCGCGGTGTGGAAGAACTTCTTCGGGACGATCGGCGCTTGCAGCGTCGCCGCGCCGAGCGCAGTGCGCTCGCCCGCGTCCTCGGCACCGCCGCGCTCGAAGTAGCCGCGCATGGTCGGTACATCGAGACGAACGATCTCGTCGCCGTCGATGCGACCGACCTTGCCGTCGTCGTAGGTGACGAGCTTCATCGGCTGCGAAGGTAGTCGAGAACGTCGCCGGCGTTGCGATCCGGCGGGAAGACGGGATAGAAGACCTTCACGATCCGCGCATCCTGCGCAACGAGCGTGATGCGCTTGTAAAGAACGTAGCCCTGGATCTCGAACGTCGGCAGATCGAGCGCCGCGCCGAGGCGCCGCTCGGGATCCGCGATCACGGGGAACGGCATCCGGTTCCGCTCGGCGAACTCCATCTGGTCGTCGAGCGGCTGCGCCGAGAGCCCGGCGACGGGAACGCCGAGATCGGGATAGAGGTCGCGAAACGCGCATGACTGGGGCGTGCAGCCGCGTGCACCGGGCGTTTCATCCCAGCCTGGCAGCAGCGGCACCCCGGGCCGGCCGCTCCGTGGATAGACGTAGATCACGTCGAAGTCGCGGACGTCGACGGCGCCCTGCGAGGACTCGAGCGTCAGGTCGGGCAGCTCCAGCCCGGCGAGGTGATCGGCGGCCCCGTCGTCCTCGGGCACCGGCAGATCCGGCGGCAACGAGTAGACGTCGTGCGTCAAGCGACACCACATATGTCCATCGCGACGCGCGCGTATGTCTCGGCCGTCTTCACGAGGCCGTCGATCTCGAGGTTCTCGCCCTTCTCGACGTCCATCAACCCGGTCGAGGTGCCGTAGTTGACCGTCGGGACGCCGTACCGCGTGAGCGCGGACGCGTCGCTGAACCAGCGCGTCACGTCGCGCTCGGGCACGGAGCCGAACACCTCCGCGTGCGCCTTGTCGATCGCCGCGACGAGCTCGTGCCCCTCCTCGATCTCCGCTCCCGGAGCGGTCACGTAGACCTCGCCCTCGACGTCGTAGTCGGGGAACCGCTCGGCGAGCGACCGCACCCAGTCGAGCACCTCGCGCCGCGCGAGGCCCATCGGCTTCGTCGGCGGCACGCGGATGTCGAGGAAGAGATCGGTGTGGTGCGGCGTGCGGGAGACGCGCCAGCCGAAGCCGCCTTCGATCGCGCCGACGTTGACGATCGCCTTCGTGCCGCGATACGCGTTCGACTCGTCGTTCTCCCACGTGGGGATCCACTCGATGACGGCCTCCAGCACGGCGTGCGCGCGCAGGATCGAGTTCTGGCCGCGCTTGCCCTCGCTGAACGCCGTGTGGATGAAGTTCCCGTGCACGCGGATGCGGAGCCAGAGCGCGCCGAAGTGGCCGAGGACGACCTTGCCCTCGGTCGGCTCGCCGAGGAGGCACATGTCGGCGACGCCGCCGTGCGAGACGAGGTAGCGCGTGCCGGCGGCATAGCCGCGGAACTCCGCCCCGCGGGCATCTCCGTACTGCGTCTTCTCGATCTCACCGCAGACCGCCGCGATCAGGACGTCGCCCTCGAGCCGCACACCCGCGTCCCGCAATGCGCGGACTGCCTCCACGTAACACGCGAGCGCGCCTTTCATGTTCGAGATGCCGAGGCCGTAGAGACGGCCGTCCTCGACGAACGGCTGCGGCTGGAAACCCGGCACGTTGCGAAGCCACGGCTCGCGTCCGGAGTACGACGTGTCCATGTGCCCGTTGAACATGAGCGACTTGCCACCGCCCGCGCCGCGCCAGTTGCCGAGCGCGTTGGCCCGGCCGTCCTCGACCTGCTGCCACTGCGTCTGAAGGCCGAGCTCGTCGTACAGAGAGACCATCAGCTCGGCCATCCGCTGCTCGTCTCCCGTGAAGGAGTGCACGCCGATCATCCGCGACGCTGTCTCGACGAGGCGGTCGCGATCGACGTTCATGCGACCGGGAAGCCCTCAGCCGCCCAGCGCTCGAAGCCCCCGTCGAGGTCGCCGGCGTCGACTCCGAGGTCGACGAGCGTTGCGGCGGCGAGCGACGACGAATACCCCTCGCGGCACACGAGGACGAGCCGGCGGCCGCCGAGCTCGGGATCGCGCCATTCGCTCGTCTGGTCGGCGCGCCACTCGAGCACCGATCGAAGAACGTGCTTGGCGCCGGGGATCACGCCGTCTCGCTGTTGCTCGTCGAACGTGCGCAGGTCGACGAGCAGGATGTCCTCCGCAGCGGCTGCTTCGGCCGGCGTGTACCGCACGATGCGCGTGCGCGCTTCAGCCAGCATGTCGTCTATCCGCGAAATTGCGGGAGGACCTTCTCGCCGAAGAGCCGGATCTGCTCGAGCCGGTCGGCGCCCCAGAGCTCGAGCATGACGTGCGTGCAGCCTGCGTCGCGATACTCCTCGATCGCCGCGATGCAGTCGCTCGGGGTCCCGGCGATCGGGCTGCACTTGTCGAGGAGAGCGTCGGACACCTTCGCCTTGGCAGCGAGCCGCCCACCCTGCTCCATGGCCTCGGCGACCGGCCGGATCTCGTCCTGCTCGATCCCTGCGAGATCGAGCAGGGTGTCGGCCGCGCCCTGGATATTCTGCACCTTGTTCGCGAGGTACATCCCGGCGATCTCGCGCGCTCCGTCCCGGCCGGCGTCGCGGTCGGACTCGTGGATCGAGGCGACGATCGTGCAGCCGAGGTCGATGTCGTTGCCGACGTTCTCTTTGGTGTAGCGGACGAAGGGAGGCGTCGTGATCGACGGCGTCAGGCAGCCGTCGGCGATCTCGCCGGCAAGCGCCTGCATCTTGGGTGCCGTGGCTGCGACGTAGACCGGCGGCACCTCGCGCGGCGCGTGTGCGTCGGCGGCCAGCGCAGGCACGTCGGCGCTCCACGTGTCGCCGTCGTAGTCGAAGCGCTCGCCGCCGAGAACGCCGCGTGCGATCGTCACCGCGTCGCGCATTGGCCCGAGTGTCTTGCGCGTCTGTGTCTTCGTGTTGTTCAGGAAGATCTTCGACGTCCCGAAGCCGAGGATGAACCGGCCGGGGCCTGCCGCCTCCTGTACGACACGCGCGTCCATCGCCGCCTGCACGGGATGTCGGGTCGAAGCCGCGATGATCCCCCACCCGATCGTCAGGCGCTTCGTCTCGCGGCCCATGACCGCGGCGACGCCGGTCGACGACCGGGCCTCCATGCCGTGCTTGCGCCACCACGGATACGCCTCGGCGAGCCAGATCGTGTCCATGCCGGCTTCGTCCATCGCGCGCGCGGAGGCGAGCATCTCCTCGAGCGGCTCCATCGTGAGCTGCATGACGCCGATCCGCAGTTGCATCAGTGGTTCCTCGGGGCCACTACGGCTTCTCTTCGTAGGCGTCGTCCGAGATCGGGCTGATGCCCTCCTCGGCGCCGCTCGTGCCGCTCTCGGGCTCGGGGTCGGCGTCGGCGTCGGCCGGCGGGCCGTAGTCGATCGGCCCTTCGGCCGGCGGCGCCTCCACATCGGCCGACGGGGCCGGCGAGCTGCCGCTTCCGCCGCCCGCGCTGTCACCGGAACCGGTGGATGCGGATCCCTTCGCGGCCTGCACCTGCACGTCGAGCGCCGACAGCACCGCGGTCACCTGCTGGTTCACGATCGGTTGCAGCACCCGCTGGCCCATCGATCCGACCGGACCTGCGATCTTCACGTCCGCGGCCCACTTCATCAGCGTCCCGCCGTCGGATTCGCTGAGGTCGAAGCTCGTCTGCATGTTCATCATCGCGCCGACGCCCTTGCCCTTGATCTGCATGACCGCGTGCTCCGGCTCGCGCTCGGCGGTCTTCTCCATGTCGACCTTCATCTTCAGGCCGCCGAGCCCGAGCGGGATCTTCACGTTCGCGGTCCAGCGCTTGTCGTCGTGCACGTCGAAGCTCTCGACGCCGGGCATCGTCTTCGCCATCGCCGAGGGATCGTTCAGCACTTGCCACACAGTGGCCCTTGGCGCGTCGAACTGGCGCTCGCCCGAGACGTTCACGCTTCTACCACCGTCGCGACCTGCTTCGGCGAGGTGAGGAGCTCCCAGACGCGCTTGTACGGGTTCCAGCTGTCGTAGACGACCGCCCCCGTCGCGTCCTGCAGTGCGGCGCACACCGCGTGGATGCCTGCGCCGCCGCCTTCACCCATGCCCTTGGTGCCGAGCGGCGTGAACGGTGATGCGCTCTCGATGTAGCCGGTCCGCAGCGGCGGCATGTCGAGCGCGTGCGGGACGTGGTAGTCGTAGAAATTGGGCGTCAGGAGATTCCCCTCCTCGTCGTACTCGAACGACTCGTGGACAGCGGCCCCGATCGCCTGCGCGGTCGCGCCCATCACCTGTCCCTCGACGATCTGCGGATTGATGCGAACGCCGCAATCGTCGACGGCGGCGTAGTCGACGACCTCGTAATAGCCCGTCTCGGGGTCGATCTCGACGACGGCCGCGTGCACCTGGGCTGCATACGTGAGCGTCAGGTTCCCGAACTTCCGCTCGAGGTCGGGCACCTCGAACGGCGGCCGGTACACGTAGCGGCAGTTGAGCGTCACGTCGAGATCCTCGGGAAGCCCGGCGTTGTTCGCGTTGATGATCGCGCCGCACGCCATGAACGGAAGGGCTGCCTCGGGATTGGCCTTGATGCGCACGGTGCCCTCGGCGAGCTCGAGTTGATCCTCCGGAACGCCGCCGAGGATGACGGAGCCGAGTCGCTTGATCTGCTCCGCGAGCATGTCGGTGGCGCCCTTCACAGCCGAAAGGCCCGTGACGGCGAACTGCGACGCGTACGTGCCTGAGAAGCCCGCGTGCGAGTTCCAGTAGCTGTCGTGGCCGGCACGCACGTGCACGTCGTCGATCGAGCAGCCGAGGATGTCTGCGACGACCTGCGCAGCGGTCGTCTCGTGACCCTGCCCCTGCGGCGTCGTGCCGAGCGTGACGACGATCTCGCCGAAGATGTCGAGCTTCACGGTCGCAACCTCGTTGTTGCCGCTGAACTGCAGCTCGGGGTTGATCAGCCGCGACTGCCCGAAGTTGTTCGTGCCGGAGTCGAGTGTCGAGCCGATGCCGACGCCGAGCAGCTTTCCCCGCTCCTTGGCGTCCGACTTGCGCTGCTCCATCCCGTCCCAGCCGATCAGGTCGAGCGCGACGTCGAGCATCTTCGCGTAGTCGCCCGAGTCGTAGATACAGCCGTTCGGAGTCTCGTAGGGCATGTCTTCGTGCTTGACGTAGTTCCGCTTGCGCACCTCGACCGGATCGAGCCCGAGCTCCTTCGCGACGATGTCGATCACGCGCTCGGTGAACCAGAGGTGCTGCATGCGCGAGTAGCCGCGGTTCGGCGAGCACGGTGCCTTGTTCGTCGCGACCTGTGTGAAGTCGACGCGAATGTGCCGCCACTTGTACATCCCCGGGGTCACCTGGGCCCAGATCACGCCGCCGAGCGGCTCGTAGCGCAGCCAGGCGCCGGCGTCGTCGAGTGCCTTCGTCCGGAACCCGAGCAGCGTGCCGTCGCTCTTCACCGCGACCTCGGTGTCGCGGAACCAGCGCTCGTTCCCGTGCGACATGCTCAGATGGAAATCCGTGCGCCACTCCGTCCACTGCACCGGCCGGTTGAGCTTCCGCGCGAGGAGACAGCACGCGACGAGCTGCGGGTGCGAGGTGATCTTGTTGCCGAACCCGCCGCCGATGTCCTGGGTGACGAACCGCAGCTTGTCGAGGCCGCAGCGCATCGCAGGCCCCATCATGATCTGCGCGAAGCCCGGGAACTGGTTGTTCGTGTAGATCGTCCACTGCCCGATGCCGCGGTTGAACTCGACGAGCGCCCCGTCGCATTCGAGCGGCGTCGAGTTGAAGCGATGGAAGTGGAGCTCGTCGATCTTCACGACCTTGTCGGCCTCGGTGAACGCCGCGTCCAGGTCGCCCCACTCGTAGACGCCCGCCCACATCAGGTTCCCGCCTGCCTCCTCGTGTAGCAGCGGCGCGTCGGCGTCAAGCGCATGCCGCGCATCGACGAGCGCGTCGAGCGGCTCGTACTCGACCTCGACGAGCTCCGAGGCGTCGCGCGCGAGCTCCCGCGTCTCCGCGACGACCGCGACGACCGCCTCGCCGACGTACCGCACCTTGCCGAGTGCCAGTGCGTAATCCTGGATTTGCCCGCCCGGCTCACTCGCGATCTGGAAGAACGGTTCGGTGAGCGCCGCGACCTCTTCGCCGGTGAGCGTCCCGTAGACGCCCTTGATCTCCTCCGCCTGCGAGACGTCGATCGAGGTGATGTGGGCGTGCGCATACGGCGAGCGGACGAAGTGGATGTAGCCCATGCCGTGCCGCTTGATGTCGTCGACGAACACGCCCTCGCCCTGCGTCAGGCGCTTGTCCTCCTTGCGCGGCACGTTCTGGCCCTGCCACTTCTTCGCCGGCGCAATGACCTCGACCGGCGCGGTCTCGACCGTCGTGCTCATACCGAAGCCGCCTTCACGGCCTCGAAGATGTTCCAGTAACCGGTGCAGCGGCAGATGTTCCCTTGCAACGCCTTGCGGATGTCCTCGTCGGAAGGGCTCGCGTTCTCGCGCAGGAGCGCCGTCGCGCTCATCAGCATCCCCGGGGTGCAATAGCCGCACTGGAGCGCGTGGTGATCGCTGAACGACTGCTGCAGCTTCGTCAGCTGCCCGTCGTCCGCAAGGCCTTCGACCGTCTCGATCGTCGCGCCGTCCGCCTGGACGGCGAGCATCATGCAGCTCTTCACGAGCTGGCCGTTCACGATCATCGAGCATGCGCCGCAGTTGCCGGTGTCACACCCGATGTGACTCCCGGTCAGGTCGAGATCGTCGCGAACGAAGTGGATCAGCAGCTTGCGTGCCTCGACGTCGCGTTCGTACTCGACGCCGTTGACGGTCACCGTGACCCCCCTGGAAGACTCGACGGTCGACACTCAGCTCCTTCCTGCAGCTTGGTTTGCGGCCCGCACCGCAAGCACCTGCGCGAGATGTGCGCGGTACTCGCTCGACGCGTGGACATCCGTCGGCGGCATGAGGTTCGCGCTGCGTACCGCGTCGGCGACCCCGTCGGGCGAGTCGGCCTCGACGACGACCGGCACCGCGTCGACGCAGCCGATCGCGACGCGCACCTTGCCGTTGATGCTGGCCGCCGCATTCGCGATGCATGAACCGTCTGCACCGAGCGTCACGGCGGCGAAGCCGTCGTGCTTGCCGGCCGGGATCGTGATGCTTCATGAGGAGCTCGCCCGGCCCGACCGCCGTCATGTAGACGCCGAGGAAGAATCCTCCGAGGCGTCCACTGTGCGCTCGCCGTTCTCGGAGGCGATGACGTCAGCGAGCGCCGACCGCGCACATGAGCGGCGGCAGGTGATTCGTGGGATCGTTCGAGCAGACGTTGCCGCCGATCGTTCCCCGATTCCGCACCTGGACGTCGGCGATCGTCGCGCACACCTCGCCGAGAATCGGGCGCGCGCGCGCTTCCGCGGATGCGATGATCTCGGTGTAGGTGGCCATCGCGCCGATCGTCAAAGTGCCGTCTGCCGCGAGCTCGATCCCCTTCAGGTCGTCGAGCCCGTTGAGATCGACGAGGATGTCGGGCGACGCGGCGCGCGCCTTCATCACGTTGATCAGCGTCTGCCCGCCGGCGAGCGCGCGCGCTCCGTCGTGCTCCCGCAGGATCGCGAGCGCGTCGGAGACCGACGCGGGCTTCGCGTATTCGACCTCCCGCAGCAGCACGTGAGCGATCCTACGGTGAGCGCGAATGCCGTTGCAACTGGGATTTTATTTTTTGCCTGCTGCGGGCTCGGCGTGGATGCGGTGCTGGGCGTCGCTTCAGAGGGCCGCCGGCGCGGCCGCCCGCACCGCGAGATCCTCTCGCGAGCATCGAGAGCGCGGTCTCTCGCCGGCGACTCGGCGCCGATGTCGAGGCCGGCGGGCCCGCTGATCCGCGCGAGCTCCTCGTCGGAAAGCCCCTCCTCGCGCAGCACCTCGCGGCGGCGCTCCTGGTTTCGGCGCGAGCCGAGCGCGCCGATGTAGAACGCCTCGGTCCGGACGGCGGCAGTGCAGCAGCGGGATGTCGAACTTGTCGTCGTGGGTGAGGACGAAGATCGCCGTGCCGACATCGGGCCGGATGCTTGCGAGCGCCTCGTCGGGCCACTCGACGAGGAGCTCGTCCGCGGTAGGGCACGCGCTCCCGCGTCGCGAAGCGCTGCGCGGGCGTCGGCGACGATCGTGTGCCAGCCGAGGAGCTTCGCCGCGGCGCAGAGCGCCTCGGCGGTATCGACCGCGCCGTACACGAAGAGCCGCGGCGGCGGCCCGTAGACGTCGGCGAAGAGCTCCAGGCCGTCGTGCTCGAGCGCGTGGCTCCGGCCGCGGCGCATCGCTGCCGGCGCGAGCTCCGCGAGCTCGCGCGGCGCGTCGCCGACGGCCTCGCCGCTCTCGCGGACGAGGAGCTTCGCACCGACCGCCTCGCCGGAGAGCACCGTGAGCACGACTGCGCGCTCGCCGGACTCGACGACGCGGCGGAGCTCGTCGAATTCGGTCACGTGAGACGCTCGACGAAGACGTCGATCTCGCCGCCGCACGGGAGGCCGACCTCGAGCGCCATCTCGTCGGTGATCCCGTAGGTCAGGAGCCGCGGCGGTGCGCCTGCGAGCACCTCCTGCGCCGCGAGCACGACGTCGCGACTCGACGCAGCCGCCGGAGACGGAGCCGGCGAGCTCGCCGCTCTCGCTCACGACGAGCTTCGACCCGATTGGCCGCGGCGACGAGCGCCGCGTCGCGATCACGGTTGCGACGGCGACCTTCTCCCCGCGTGCGCGCCAGCGGTCGATATCCGGAAGAAGCTCTTTCACCCCACAGACGCTAGCGCCCGAGGTACGCCTTCCGCAGGCCCTCGTCCTCGCGCAGGTGGTCGGCCGGCCCCTCGAGCACGAGCCGTCCCGTCGAGAGGACGTAGCCGCGGTCGGCGATCGAGAGGGAGACGTTCGCGTTCTGCTCGACGATGAGCATCGCGACCCCGGAGTCGTGCACCTGCTTGATGATCTCGAACGAGCGCTCGACGAGGATCGGCGCAAGGCCCATCGACGGCTCGTCCATCAGCAGGAGCTTGGGCTTCGACATGAGCGCCCGGCCCATCGCGACCATCTGCTGCTCGCCGCCGGAGAGCGTGCCGGCGAGCTGCGAGCGGCGCTCGTGGAGGAGCGGGAAGAGCTCGTACACGCGGTCGTAGTCCTCCTTCGTGCCGCCGCCGTGCAGGTACGCGCCCATCTGCAGGTTCTCGAGCACGGTCATCGGCCCGAAGAGCCGGCGGTTCTCCGGCACGATCGCCATTCCCTTGCCGATCCGGTAGCTCGTCGAGCGTTTCGTGATGTCCTCGCCGCCGAAGCGAACCGCGCCGTTTCGCGGCTGCACGATTCCGAGGATCGTCTTGAGCGTCGTCGACTTGCCGGAAGCGTTGCCGCCGAGGAGGCACACGAGCTCGCCGGCGCCGACACGGAGGCTGAGCCCTTGCAGGATGTGGATCTGCCCGTAGTACGTGTCGACCGCGTCGAGCTCGAGCATGGTGCCGTTTTCGTTCATTTGCTCGTCGTCGTCGCGCTCGCGCCGAGGTATGCCTCGACCACGCGAGGGTCGGTCGCGACCTGCTCGAATGTCCCCTCGGAGATCTTGACGCCGTGGTCGAGCGCGATCACGCGGTCGGAGATGCCCTCGACGACGTGCATGTCGTGCTCGATCACGAGGATCGTGTAGCCGCCGTCCGTCGCGCAGGCGCCCGATCAGCTCGGTGATCTCGTGCGTCTCCACGGGATTCATGCCGGCGGCGGGCTCGTCCAGAAGCAGAAGCCGGGCGTTCGTTGCGGTTGCCCGCGCAATCTCGAGGCGCCGCCGGTTCGCGTAGGAGAGCGAGTACGCGGGCTGGTCCCAGCGATAGCCCATCAGCCGATCGCCGAAGAACGAGAGCCGCTCTTCGGCGAGCCGCTCGATCTCCTTCTCCTCCCGGCGCATCCCAGGCGTCCGGAGCACCGAGCGGACGATTCCCGCGTGCGTATGCCCCCACGCAGCAGCCATCACGTTCTCCTTCACCGTCATGTTCAGGAAGAGACGCAGTGTCTGGAACGTGCGCGCGATCCCGCGGGAAGTGATCTGGTGCGGCTCGAGCTTCAGCAGCGACTTGCCCTCGAAGCGAATGTCGCCTCCATCGGGCTTGTAGACGCCGGTGACGAGGTTGAAGAGCGTCGTCTTGCCCGCGCCGTTCGGCCCGATGACGGAGACGATCTCGCCTTCGTCGACGTGCAGGTCGAGATCCTGGATGACATGGAGGCCCCCGAACGCCTTCGAGATGCTCTCGAGCTCGAGGAGCGGCATCAGACGATCTCCACCCGCGAGGTGCCGAGCATGCCCTGCGGCCGCATGTTCATGAGCACGATCAGGATGACGCCGATCAGGATCAGCCGCGTGATGCTCGGCTCCATGACGAGCCTGTTCTCCCACGCGAATGACCCGAGGTAGATCGTCGGGATGAGCGCCACCCAGCGCTGCCAGCCGTGGAGGAGCGTGAGTCCCATCGCGGCGAACACGAGCGTGACGAACGCCCAGTTCCCGGGCTGCATCGGGTGCGTCGGATAGAGCTGCCACGAGTCGAGGAACGTTCCGAGCGGGCCGCCGATCGCCGCGGAGCCCGTGTCGCTCTGCGGCCGGATCGCGGGAACGACCGCATGGACGATGTAGCCGAACGCGACCGTCCCGACCACGACCACGGCGAACCAGCGCCACGGCCGGACGAAGGCGATGAGCCCGATCGCGACGGCAAGATAGAAGATGTAGGTCGCGTGCCCCGGCGTGCGCAGGATCTCGAGCGAGACGTTCACGACGAGCGCTCCGATGATGACGCCGCCGAGGCTGCCGGCACCGCCGAGGATGAGGATCGCGTAGACGATGATCAGCGTCGGCGTGTCGAAGTCGGCGGAGAAGACGGCGGTGTTGAGGGCGGCGAAGAGCGTGCCGGTCATGCCGGCGATCGCGGCGCCGAGCGAGAAGGCGATGAGCTTTTGCCGGTTGACGGGGATGCCCATCAGCTCCGCCGCGAGCGGGTCCTCGCGCAGCGATCTCCAGGATCGCCCTGTTCGAGACTTGTCGATGAGATAGACGACGCTCACGACGAGCGAGAACATCACGAGCGCCGTGTAGTAGTAGCCACGGACGCTGTCCACCTTCAGCCCGAAAAAGTCGAAGTTGTCGACATTGGGGATCCCGTTCGGGCCGCCTGTCACGTCGTACTTGCGCGTGAAGCCGAGCACGGAGATCTGATTGCCGTTCTGGTACACGGTCACGAAGAACTGTCCGAAGAAGAGGGTGACGATCGCGAGGTAGTCGCCGAGGAGCCGCCGCGACGGCAACGCCACCAGGAAGCCGAGGATTGCGGTCGCAATCGTGACGACTGCGATCACGCCGAGCGTCTCCCAGTGCAATCCGAACTTGGGCGAGGCGAGCATCGCGTACGCGTAGGCGCCGAAGCCGTAGAACGCGACATAGCCGAGATCGAGTAGGCCCGCGTAGCCCACGGTGACATTCAGCCCGAGTGCGAGCAGCATGTAGAGCAGCGTGTCGAAGCCGACGCGGACGACGTAGTCGCTGCTCGTCATAGCCGGCAGGAACGCAGCGACGCCGGCGAAGGCGAGATAGAAGCTCGCCGTCGGCACGCGCTTGAGCTCCCTCCGTATGCGCGAGAACGGGCCACGGCCGACGTGGCTGCGCGTGTCGTGCGTCGCGACCCACTCGTCGACGCCGATGCGCGGCTCATCTGGTGCGGGTGTGCGCTCCTCGTCCATCAGACCTTCTGCACCGTCGCGCGTCCGAGGAGCCCGCTCGGCCGGACGAGCATGACCGCGATCAGGATCCCGAAGACGATCGCCTGCTGGAAGGTGGACGACAGATAGCCCGTCGCGAACGCCTCCGCAAGGCCGATCATGAGCCCGCCGAGCACGGCGCCCGGCAGGTTGCCGATGCCGCCGACGACGGCGGCGGTGAACGCGAAGAGCCCGGCCTGGAAGCCCATGTAGGGCCACACCTGCTGGTACGCGATGCAGTTGAACACGCCGGCCGCGCCGGCGAGCGCCGAGCCGATGAAGAAGGTGACGACGATCACGCGGTCGACGTCGATCCCCATCATCGCAGCGGCCTCGCGGTCGAACGAGGTCGCCCGCATCGCCTTGCCCGTCTGCGTGCGCTGCACGAAGTAGGTCAGGCGCGAGCATCAGGACGACGGTGCCCGACGATCGACGATGATCTGGGCGTAGCGACGATCCGACGCCTGCGCCGGCAGCGTGAAGCCGTTCAACGCGATCGGCGTTGTTCGCCCAGCTGAACGTGTTGTAGCTCCGGAACTGCGCGCCGAGCACGAGCTGGGCGCCGTTCTCGAGGAAGAACGAGACGCCGAGCGCCGTGATGAGCGGTGCGATGCGCGGCGCATTGCGCAGCCGGCGGTAGGCGAAGCGCTCGATCATCACGCCGAGCGAGCCCGCCGCCGAGCATCGCGCACGATGAACATCAGCGAGAGGAGCAGCACGACGTTCGACGGTCGAGCTGCTCCGGCGCCGCCGAAGACGGTGATCAGCCCGAAGCCGATGAACGCGCCGATCATGTAGATGTCGCCGTGGGCGAAGTTCAGGAGCTTCAGGATCCCGTACACCATCGAGTACCCGAGGGCGATCAGCGCGTAGACGCTGCCGTGCGTGATCCCGGCGACGAGCTCGGTGACGAAGAGGTTCCAGTTCATCCGCAGCGCCTATCTACAAGGAAAGGGGCGCGGCCGCAGTGTCCGCGGCCGCGCCCCTCATTTCGCTGACTCGAGCTACGCGACCGTCTCGTACTTGCCGTTGACGATCTTGAAGATGTGGAACTTGGCCCCGGCCAGGTCGCCGTTCGCGGTGAAGCGGATCGGCGTGCCGAGGATGGTGCTTCGGAAGGCGACACCTTGGCGAAGTTCTTGCGGAGCTCCGTGCGGGTGATCTTGCTTGTCCTTGCACGACTTCGTGATCGCGCTCGCGTACATCTGCGCGAGCACGTAGTTCGGTGCGCCGAACGGGCTCGTCGCCGCCCGGGAACTGCTTCTTGGAAGCGCCTTCACGATCGCGGCGTCAGCCGGGATCGTCGTGACGTCCGGCGCGAAGAACGAGATGTAGCACCCGTTCACGTTGAACTTCGACGAGTCGAACGTGCCGTCCGATGCCGAAGACGACCGCCGACTTGCCCTGCGCCTTCAGCTGCTGCGCGAAGAGCTGCGCCTGCGAGGCGAGCTGGAACGGCAGGAAGACGACCTTCGTCGAGCTCGTCGACCTTCGCGACGAGCGACGAGAAGTCGGTCGCCTTCTGGCTGATCGACTCGCGGTCGACCTTGACGCCCTTCGCCGTGAGGCTCGTGCCGACGATGTCGGCGAGGCCGGTCGAGTACGACTCCTGGTCGTCGACGACCATCACCGCGTCGCCCGACTTCACGCCGAGCTTCGAGAACATGTAGTTCGCCGGCGGTCGGGCCCTGCACGCCGTCGTTCGGGACGTCGCGGAAGAAGTAGCCCGCGGTACGAGCCGTTCGTCAGCGAGACGCGGGTCGCCGAGCCCGATGCGAATGCGAGGCCCGCCTTGCGGAGGATCGGCGCGACTGCCTGGACCTCGTCGCTGCCCGCCGGGCCGATGACGCCGAGGATCTTGCCGTTCGAGGCGAACGACTGCGCTACCGTCGACGCCTTCGACGGATCGAGCTGCGTGTCGCCCTGGACGAGCTTCACCTTCACGTGACTCTTCACCTTGTTCCACTGCGTGAAGTAGTACTGCGCCCAGTGCAGCTGGTCGCTGCCGATCGAGCCCGCAGGCCCGGTGATCGGCGCGAGCATGCCGATCTGGACACCGGACTTGCACGACGCCGCCGACGCAGCGCTCGCCGCGGACTCCGCGGCGGGGCGTGCGATGGCGGACGCCGCGACCGCGAGCGCGGCCAAGCCGGCCACGAGCGCGATCAATCCTGACTTCCTCAACATCAATTCCCTCCTTATGGGATCGTCCCCCGCTTAGACGCCGCCGCGCGCTGCCGGTTTGCAACTGCGCGCGCGACGGGGCGCGGACCTTAGCCATCTTTCACGAAGTTTTCGCAGGTACGCTGCGCCGTCTGATGCGCTGGGCCGTGCAACCGGGCGACACGCCGCTCTTCGGCAGCGAGCGAGGCTGCGACGAGTTCGAGCAGCGAGTGCTGCGCTTCGACGGGGCGTCGGAGGCCTTCGCGAGCGACGCCGACGACGAGGTGCTGTACGTCCTCGCCGGCAGCGGCACGCTCGAGATCGGCGGGGAGAGCATCGACGTCAGAGAGGGCGCGGCCGTCTGGGCCGCGCGCGGCACGACGTGGCGCGTCGCCGAAGCCGATGCGCTTCGAGCTCCTCTCGGTGCTCGTTCGCGAGCCCGTCGAGCCGAACGGCACGGGATTTGCCGTCGTCGATGCAGAGGATTCCGATGAAGGCGAGGCGACCGCAGGCCGCCACTTCCGGCTCCTCGCGACGCCCGAGCGCGGCTGTCTCTCGGTGACGCAGTTCGTCGGCTTCATCCCGGTCGGACGCGCCCCCGACCACTTCCACCGCTACGACGAGGTCGTGTACGTCCTCGACCGGGGAGGGCGCGCTCCACATCGGGGGCGAGACCGCCCCGCTCAGGAGCGGGACCTGCGTGCACCTCCCGAAGGGTCTCGTGCACTGCCTCGAGAACACCGGCCCGGGCGAGATGCATGTGCTCGGCGTCTTCCGGCCGGCAGGCTCGCCGGCGGAGGCGTACTACCCCGACGGAACGAAAGCGGAGTACTGAATGCCGAGAATCGAGCGCACCTCGAAGCTGACCTGGGACGGGAACGCTCGCGCGCGGGACCGGGACGATCACCGCCGCGGACTCGGGCGCCTTCGGCGAGCTCCCGTATTCCCTGCCGTCGCGAATCGGCAAGGCCGACGGGAAGACGAGCCCGGAAGAGCTGCTCGCCGCGGCGCACGGCGGCTGCATCACGATGTCTCTTGCGACCGAGCTGACGCAGGCCGGCACGCCGCCCGGGCAGCTCGAGGTCACGTGCACGATCGTCATGGACGAGGTCGAAGGCCGCGGGCACCAGATCGTCGGATCGAATGTCGAGGCCGTGGTCTCGGTGGACGGCCTCGACGAGGCGGCGCTCGCCGCGGCAGTACGCGAAGGCCGACGAAGGGTGTCCGTTCTCGCAGCTGCTGAAGCGCGCCGGCGCGGAGGTGCACGTCTCCGCCCGTCTCGCATGAAGCTGCGCGAGCTCGCCGAGGCGAGGCGCACGCACAAGGCCTTCGGGCACGAGCCCGTCCCGCGCGACGTCGCTGCTCGAGCTGCTCGATGTCGCACGGCTCGCGCCGAACCATCATCTGACGCAGCCCTGGCGTTTTCGCGTCATCGGCCCGGAGACCCTCGCCGCGTTGAAGGAGTGCGGTGGCCCGAGCGAGGCCGTGAAGCTCGAGCGCGCGCCGACGCTCGTGGTCGCCTCGGCGGTCCTGAGCGGCGAGCTCGTGCAGGACGAGGAAGACCTCTGCGCGACCGCGTCCGCGATCACCCTCGTGCTCCTCGCCGCGACCGAGCGCGGCCTCGCCTCCTACTGGCGCACGCCGGCGCTCTTCAGGAGCGTGCGCGGCCGGGAGATCGTCGGCGTCGACGCAGGGCGAGCGCGTGCTCGGTCTCCTGCACTTCGGCCCTCCGGCGCGAGAGCCTGCCCCTCGGGAGCGGCAACCGGTCGAGTCGTACGCGCACTTTCTTCCGTAGCCGGTCCGGGCGTTTCCGGATGGCCGTGCGATGCTGATCGCGCGACCCTGTACGCATGGAAACGACAGAGACACTCCGTGAACCCCGGCGCCTCGTTCGCCCTCGCGACCGTCGCTGGCTCGGCGGCGTCGCGGGCGGTCTCGGCGCGTACTTCGACCTGAGCCCCACCATCTATCGGATCGCATTCGTCGCGCTCGCCCTCGCGGGCGGGACCGGGATTCTGCTCTACGTCGCAGCGTGGCTCGTCATCCCGGACGAGGGCGAGGCCGACTCGGTCGCCGCCGCTCTCCTGAAGCGCGAGCAGGATCATCCCGGGCGCGCGGTCGGGATCGCGGTGCTCGCGTTCGCCGCGATCCTCATCCTCGGCTCTGCCAACCTCTGGCCCGATCCGGGCAACGTCTGGCTCGCCGCCGCGCTCGCCGGCGCCGCGCTCGTCTGGTGGCAGCTCGGCGGTCGCACTTCGTCTCCCGCCGTCAGGGTCCGCGGTGCGGACAGCCTCTTCCCGCTTGCGGCGGGAGGCCTGCTGATCGCCGTCGGCGTCATCGCGCTGCTCGATCTCGCGGGGGTGTGGAACGCCGATTGGCGCTGGGTGCTCGGCGCGATGGTCGTCGCACTGGGGGCCGTCGTCGCGCTCGGGGCCGTCACGGGCCGCTCGATCGCGGGTGTCCTCGGCATCGGCCTCCTGATGATCGCCGCGCTTGCGCTGACACTCGCGGTGCGCGTGCCGCTCTTCGTCGGGTTCGGGCACAAGACCGAGCATCCCGTCGAGACCTCCGCGCTCGGCCGACACGTACGAGCTCGGGATCGGCAAGTTCAACGTCGACCTCTCCGACCTGGCACTCGCAAAGGGCCGGACAAACGTGAAGGCGACGCTCGGCATCGGGAATCTCCAGGTGGTCGTCCCGCGCGAGGTCGCCGTCGCAGTCGACGCGCGCGCCGGTGCCGGAGATGTCGTCGTCTTCGGTCAGGACGACGACGGGACTTCCGTGCACACGCACGTGCTCGACACCGGAACCGATCCGGTCGCGGGTGCTCGTGCTCGACGCGCACGTCGGGACTCGGACGTCTCACGGTGGAGCGCGGTTGAGCAGCGTCGGCCCCCTTCGCCTGCCGGTCGCGCTCCCGCGCGTCGAGCGCACAGAGCGCGACCGAGTCGTCGCGGGCGTCGCCGCCGGGATCGGCGATGCGCTTGCAGTCGACGCCGACGCTCGTCCGGCTGACGTTCGCGTTCCTTGCGTTTGCGAGCGGAGCCGGGATCGTCGCGTACGTCGGCATCTGGGCGCTGCTGCCGGCGCCGGGCGCCGCCGAGCCTGCCGCGCGGCGGCGGATCGCCGGCACCGTCCTGCTCGTCTGGTCGGCGATTCTCGCGCTGCGCGGAGTCGGCCTCGCCGACTCCCTCGTCTGGCCGCTCGCGCTTGCAGGCGCCGGCATCGCGATCGGCGCAGGCGCCACGACGCTGGAACCTCGGCGCAAGGCGGGCGCAGGTGATCGCAGTCGTGCTGATCGTCGCCGGCGTCGCCGTCTTCGTCGGCAACAACACGGGGGACAGCGCGTCGTCGCTCGTCGCTCCGGGCGCCGTCGCGGTCGCGCTGCTGCTCGTCATCGGGCCGTGGGGATATCGCCTCGTGCGCGAGCGGGACGAGGAGCACGCCGCGCGTGTCCGCGAGCAGGAGCGCGCCGAGCTCGCTGCGCGCGTGCACGATTCCGTGCTGCAGACGCTGACGCTCATCCAGAGGAATCCGGAGGACGCGCGAACGCCTCGCGCGCAGACAGGAGCGCGAGCTGCGCGCGTGGCTCTATCCCGACCGCGCGCCTGCCGCCGGCGGGACGCTTGCAGGCGCGGTCGAGGCGGCAGCCGCCGAGATCGAGGAGCTGCACGGCGTGCGCGTCGAGGTCGTGCGGACGGGCGACGCGCCGCTCGACGAGCGGACGCAGGCGCTCGTGCTCGCGGCGCGCGAGGCGATGGCGAACGCGGCGCGTCACGCAGGGGTGGACGAGGTGTCGGTCTTCCTCGACGCGGCGGACGGGGTCGTCTCGCTCTACGTCCGCGACCGGGGCGTCGGCTTCGACCCGGACGCGATCGCGGACGACCGTCAGGGCGTCGCCGAGTCGATCCGCGGCAGGATGGAGCGCGTGGGCGGCGTTGCCGCGTCGTCTCGTCGCCCGGCGAAGGCACCGAATGGAGCTTCGCTCGGGCGTAGGCTCGACGGAGCCCGCAGAGCGGAGGCGCCGGCTCAGCCGGCGCCGAGACATGAGCAGGCCGCTCCGGCGAGTCGTCCTCGTGGACGATCACGACCTCTTCCGCGGCGGCGTCCGCGCGGGGCTCGGCCCGACGGTCGAGGTCGTCGGCGAGGCGGCCTCGGTCGCGGAGGCCGTGCCGCTGATCAAGGAGCTCGATCCGGACGTCGTGCTCCTCGACGTGCACCTGCCGGACGGCGGCGGCCACGCGGTGATCATGCAGGTCACTCCCGACCGGCCCGCCGTGAAGTTCCTCGCGCTGTCCGTGTCGGACGCGGCCGAAGACGTGATCGCGGTGATCCGCGCCGGCGCGCGCGGGTATGTGACGAAGGCGATCTCGGGCGATGAGCTGACCGAGGCTGTCCACCGGGTAGCCGACGGCGACGCGGTCTTCTCGCCGCGGCTCGCCGGCTTCGTGCTCGACGCGTTCCGGGGAGACGGCGAGGTCAGCGGGACCGGTGATCCCGAGCTCGACCAGCTCACCTCACGGGAGCGCGAGGTGCTCCAGCTGATCGCGCGCGGCTACCGCTACAAGGAGATCGCTGCGAGGCTCCATCTCTCCGCGCGGACCGTCGAGTCGCACGTGTCCGCTGTGCTCCGGAAGCTCCAGCTCTCGAACCGGAACGA
Organism: uncultured Actinomycetes bacterium; assembly: GCA_963794045.1. Lineage (GTDB taxonomy): Bacteria > Actinomycetota > Thermoleophilia > Gaiellales > Gaiellaceae > Palsa-739. The sequence continues at coordinate 65,369 of CAWCCJ010000001.1, read as the reverse complement.
GCTGACGCGCTGGGCCGCGGAGCGGCGGCTATCTGGAGCGCCAGAGAGAGTGCGGTCTCGCCCGGGCGGGGCTCGTCGACGCCCGATTCGGGCGTGCCGACGACGGGCGGACGGGACGGCCGGAGGTAGAGATACTCGTAGGCGAGCCCGGCGATGAGCGCGCCGACCGCCGGCCCGATGTAGTAGATCCAGCCGTCGCTCCAGATGCCGGACAGGAGCTCGGGGCCGAAGGCGCGGGCCGGGTTCATTGCGGCCCCGGTGAGCGGGCCGCCGACGAAGACGTCGATCGTGATCGTCAGCCCGATCGCGAGGCCGGCGATCGCCTTGAAGGCGCCGCCCGGATCGACCGCGGTCGCCCAGACGGCCCAGACGAGGAAGAACGTCAGGATGATTTCGAGCGCGAGCCCCTTCCCGGAACCGAAGCCCGGCGCGACCTGCGGCACTGCGCCGGCGATGGCCTTGTGGAAGAAGCCGCGGAGAATCGCGGCCGCGACCACTGCTCCGCCGAACTGCGCGACCCAGTAGGTCGCGGCGAGCTTCGCCGTGATCCGCCGGGTGCTGAGGAAGCCGAGCGTGATGGCCGGGTTGAAATGGCCGCCCGAGATGTGGCCGAGGTTCGTGACCATGATCCCGATCGCGAGACCGTTTGCGAGCGCCACCGCGACGATGTCGTTCCCGCTGACGATCCCTGCGCCGCCGCCGATGAAGATCAGCGTGAAGGTCCCGATGAACTCTGCGACTCCGCGGCGGAACGGGTCTTCGATCACATCGGGGATTGTGGGAGTAACGTCGGACGGAGCCGGGTAGCTAGGGTGGACGGATGGGGCACGAGATCGGAAACCGGGTGGAATACAGGGTCGAATGCCCGCATTGCCACAAGCCGTTCACGGCCGAGGTGATCGAGGGCACCGCGGCGCGGTATCGCGGCTTCAAGTGCCCGCATTGCAAGCTCTTCGTCCCGGCAGGGCATGCTGAGGACGACCCGCTCACGCGGGATTCCGACGCTGTGGCTTAGCTGACAGCGTTGCTTAGCTGACGGCGTTGCTCAGCTGACAGCGTCCCGGAGCGCCTGCGCCTCCGGGAGATGCTCGAGCTTCTTCAGCGTGTTGTTCTCGATCTGGCGGATGCGCTCGCGCGTGACGCCGAACGCACGCCCGACCTCCTCGAGCGTCTGCGGCGCGCCACCGTGCAGGCCGAAGCGGAGCGCGATGACCTGGCGCTCGCGGAGCGGCAGCGCATGGAGGGCCTGCTCGATGTCCTCCCGGCGGAGGCTCAGCTGCGCCGTGTCGAACGGGCTCTCGGCCGTCTCGTCCTGGACGAAGTCGCCGAGGCTCGAGTCCTCCTCCTCGCCGATCGGCTTCTCGAGGCTGACCGGGAGCTGCGCCATGCGGAGGATCTCGCGCACCTCCTGGGGCGTCATCTCGAGCTCTTCGGCGATCTCTTCCGCGTTCGGCTCGCGGCCGAGGCGCTGGACGAGCTGACGCTCGATGTGCACGACCTTGTTCAGCTTCTCGACCATGTGCACGGGGATGCGGATCGTGCGCGCCTTGTCGGCGATCGCGCGCGTGACCGCCTGGCGGATCCACCACGTCGCGTACGTCGAGAACTTGTAGCCCTTCCGGTAGTCGAACTTCTCGACGGCGCGGATGAGGCCGAGGCTCCCTTCCTGGATCAGGTCGAGGAAGCTCAGGCCGCGGCCGAGGTAGCCCTTCGCGATCGAGACGACGAGGCGGAGATTGGCCTCGGTCATCTGCGTCTTCGCCGACATGTCGCCGCGCTCGATGCGCTTCGCGAGACTGACCTCCTGGTCGGCCGTGAGAAGCGGCACCTTGCCGATCTCGCGGAGGTAGAGCCGGAGGCTGTCGAGCGACGGCTCGACGGTGAGATCGAGCTTCGGGGCCGGCAGCTTGTCCTCTTCCGGCTGCGGCTGCTCGTGCGGGTTCGTCTTGTGCTCTTCGCCCTCGACGAGCTCGACGTTGTGGTCGATCAGGAAGGTGTAGAAGTCCTCGATCTGCTCTTTGGTGAGCTCGACGTCGTCGAGCCCCTTCACGATCTCGTCGTAGGTCAGGAATCCCTTCTCCGTGCCGTCGGTGACGAGCTTCTGGAGCTCCTCGACCTCAGGGAGTTGGATCTCGACCGTGAGCAGCTCTGGCACGTAGACCTCCGGCTTAGTCCTGAACGACGACGACAGCGACGTACGTGACAACACCGAGACCGGAGGACCCCACCCTGGCCTCACCCTCAAGCAGGCCCGGAGCATAGTCCCGTGTTACAGATTCGTAAAGAAAGACGAACGAGTCACGAAGTTGTAACCAGACGCACCTCGCCGACGACCTCGCCGCGACTGTTCGTCAGAGGTGACACACCTATGTCAGGGGCCGGCGAGCCGAGCGCGTCGAGCAGGTGGGCAAGTGCCGGACCGAGGGGCCGTGATGCACCGTCTTCCACCTTGAGCGCGATGCCCGTGTTGGTTGTCGTCGTGCCTGCGCAGAGGAGTCCCTCGGCACCGCCCTTCGCGAACCACGAGTCGCTGTCGCGCATCAGTCGGTCGTCGACGCCGTCAGGCCCGCCGACGAGATGCGGATGCGCGCGCATCGCCTCGGCGACCTCGCGCCCCTTGTCAACCGACGGTAGTCGCGCGAACGCGTAGGCCATCCGCTCGAGCGGGAGCGCGAACGTGACGACGCCGCAGCCGTCGGTCGCGGTGGGCATCTCGTCGGGCGCGGCGCCGGCCGCCTCTGCGTGCGCGGCCGTTGCCGCCTGCTGGACAGGGTGGTCGGGCAGGCGGTAGTCGCGGGTGGGCCAGCCGTTCGCGCGGCAGAGCGCGAGCATGCCCGCGTGCTTGCCCGAGCAGTTGTGAAAGAGCTTTCGTGGCGGGCGGCCCTCCTGAAGTCCGCACTCGAGGTCGTCCTCGGTAGCAGGCGCGCGTACGAGAAGCGCTTCGACCGCGCGGATCTGCTCGGGGGTCGCGCGGTGCGACGAGCACGCAATCGCGATGTCCTCGGTCGTCAAGTCGTCGCGGGCGCGAACGAGCGGCAGTGCCTGCAACGGCTTCGAGCTCGAGCGCATGAAGCAGGTGAGCGTCGCATCCCCCATCTCGGCAACAACCGCCCCGTCCCGAACAGCCACCGCGTGCACCCGGTGCCGTGCCTCGACGACCCCGTTCCGAACGACCTCGACGACGATCGGCTCCACGGCGGCGGAGGTTATTCGCGGGGGACCGGCTGATGCGGACACGACCGGGGCCAGGCCCGGTTACGAGAGTGCGCCAACTCTGTGACGGACACTATCGCCGGCCCCACTCGATCGGCATCGTGGTTCACGATGCCACGTCGTCTCCGCGATATGAGCGCTGGGATCTTCCACGTCTACACGCACTGTGTCTGGGCGTCGCAGTGGCTCTTCCGTGACGACGTCGATCGCATGGCATTCAAGCGCGAGCTTGCGCGAACGACCGCCAAGTCGGGTTGGACGTGCATCGGTTACTGCCTCATGCGAACCCATTACCACCTGTTGGTCGAAGTAGAGACCGGCGTGCTGCCGTCAGCGATGCACGCTCTCAATTTCCGGTACGCGTGCCAGTACAACGTGCGCAATTCGCTCAGAGGTCACGTCTTCGGCGCGCGGTACGACTCGCCGCGAATTCGGGATCGGGAGCATCTCCTTCGCGCATACCGGTACGTCATGCGGAATCCGGTCGAGGCGGGGCTCTGCGAGAGACCGGAGGACTGGCCGTGGAGCAGCTACGCCGGGACGGTGGGCCTCGGTCAGGCGGATGCGTTCGTCAACCCCGCCTCAGTCCTCGAGCTCATGGACGCAGAGGTCGTCGAGATCGCACAGGAGCGCCTTCGGGCGTATGTCGCCCTTCGTGACGAAGACGTAACAGGGCCTGGCCCTGGACGTGTCCCGCCGGCCCTTGCGAACGGTCGAGAAATCTCGTACGTTTCGGATTGATGGCCCGTTCATCGTCTTCGGCTCGGCAGGGGCGCGGCGTTGCCGCTCGCGGAGCACGCGATGCCTCGCGACGAGAACGAGGCGATCCAGCTTCCGCAGCCGGATTACGAGGCGGTCGACGTGATGGTCGTGCGCCGCCCCGAGCAGCTGCGGGCGCTCGGGGACGACCTGCGCGCGCGGATCGTCGTCCTCCTCCGCGAGCGCGCGCACTCGACGACCGAGCTCGCGCACGCGCTCGCGCTCCCCAAGGGCACCGTCGCGCACCACGTCAAGGTGCTGCAGAAGGCGGGGCTCATCAAGGTCGTCCGGACGCGCAAGGTCCGCGCTGTCACCGAGCGCTACTACGGCCGCACCGCGCGCCTGTTTCTCTTCAAGAGCTCTGACGATGCAGACGGCGAGGGCGTCCGCGATGTCGCGGCGGCTTCCCTCCGTACCGTGGCCGAGGAGATGCTTCCCTCGGTCGACGACGAGCGGACGTCCTTTGCCGTTCTGCGCGCGCGCCTCACACCCGAGGACGCGCAGCGCTTCGCCCGCCGCCTGAACCGCCTCAACCGCGAGTTCATGGCCGCCGACACCCGCGAGGGCGAGCCGTTCGGCATCGCCCTTGCCCTCTACAGGAGACCGCCCGATGCGTAAGCCGACGCGCCCGAACAGCGGGCTCTGGAACCACCGGGACTTCATGAAGCTCTGGACGGGTCAGTCGATCAGCGAGTTCGGCTCGCAGATCTCGGCGCTGGCGATCCCGTGGTTCGCGGCGGTGAGCCTGCACGTGAGCCCGTTCGAGTTCTCGCTCCTTGCCGTGCTCGGCTTCCTGCCGTTCATCCTCTTCGCGCTCCCCGCCGGGGTCTGGGTCGACCGTTTGCGCCGCAGGCCGATCCTGATCTTCGGCGATGCGGGACGTGCGGTGCTTCTCGCCTACATCCCGATCGCCTGGTTCGGCGGCTGGCTCGAGATCTACCAGCTGCTCGGCCTCTCGTTCGCGATCGGGATCCTGACCGTCCTCTTCGACGTCGCCTACCAGTCGTACCTGCCGTCGCTCGTCGAGCGCGACGATCTCGTCGAAGGCAACTCGAAGCTGCAGACGACCGTCGCCGCAGCGAACGTCTCCGGGCCGCCCGTGTCCGGTCTCCTCATCAGCGCGATCACCGCGCCGTACGCAATCGTCGTCGACGCCGTCAGCTTCGTCGTCTCGACGCTCTTCATGCTCCGCATCCGCAAGCCGGAGACGCATCAGGTCGTCCACACGCGAAGAGCGCGCCGCGCCCGAAGATGTGGCCGGAGCTCAAGGAAGGGCTCCGCTTCGTGACGGATCACCCCCATCTGAAGTGGATCGCGGTCTGTACCGGCACCTCGAACTTCTTCGGCCAGATCGCCTTCGCGATCGGCCTCCTCTTCATGCAGCGCACGCTGCACCTGGGCTCGTTCTGGGTCGGCTTCATCTTCGCCGGCTTCGGGATCGGCTCGATCATCGGCGCCGTGATGTCGACGCGATATCAGCGGCTCGTCGGCGGCATCGGCCGCACGATCTGGACGAGCTCCGTGTTCTACTCGATCGCGAGTCTCGCCTTCCCGCTCGCGCACCGCGGCTACGCGGTGCCGCTCCTCTTCGCCGCGACGCTCGTGATCGGCTTCGGCGGCATGGTCTACAACATCGCGCAGGTCAGCTACCGGCAGGCGATCTGCCCCCCGCAGCTGCAGGGCCGCATGAACGCGACGATGCGCTGGATCGTCTGGGGCACGATCCCGCTCGGCGGCCTCCTGGGCGGTGTGCTCGGCCAGTGGACCACACTCCGGACGGCCCTCTGGGTCGGCGCGATCGGCAGCCTGGTCTCCTTCCTCCCCGTCCTCCTGACATCGGTCCGCGAGATCAAGGAGATCCCGGCACCGGTGGACGAGCCGACGATGATGGAGGCTGACGGAGCCGGCGGCCTCGTCGAGCCGACGACACCGCTCGCAGGAGCCGCAGCTGCGGACGGCTAGCGTCCGGCCGCGCAGAGCTCTGGCGCGACCGCGGCTTCGTCACTCCGAGACGTTGCTCTTCTCCGCAGTCGGGGCAACATTGCCTGCGTGCCGATCGCGACCTCCACCCTCCGCCGGCTCACCGAGGTCCCTTCAATGCCGCTGATACCCGACCTCGCATGATCGGCCTGCTCGCGCGACGGCGACTACCGCCGCCTCTGGGGAGCGCAGACGATCAGCCAGTTCGGGACGCAGGTCTCACAGCTCGCGCTACCGCTCATCGCGGTCATCGGCCTGAAGGCGTCGACCTTCAGCGTCGCGGTCCTCTGGATGTTCGAGCTGCTGCCGTTCCTGCTCTTCGCGCTCCCCGCCGGTGTCTGGGTCGACCGGCTCGCACGGCGGCCGATCCTGATCGCGGCCGACACGGGACGCGCCGTGGCGCTCGGATCGATCCCGGTCGTCGCGCTCTTCTCCGAGGTCACGATCTGGCAGCTCTACGCGGTCGCCTTCACCACCGGTGTCCTGACCGTCTTCTTCGACGTTGCGTATCAGTCGTATCTTCCGTCTCTCGTTGAGCCGCAGGACCTCGTCGAGGGAAACGCGAAGCTCGAGATCAGCCGCTCGGCGGCGCAGGTCGGCGGCCCCGGTATAGGCGGCCTCCTCATCGAGGCGTTCACGGCGCCGTACGCCGTCGCCGTCGACGCCGTCAGCTTCCTCTGGTCGGCCGCGCTCCTCGGCCGCATCGCGAAGCGCGAGCCCGCGCGCGAGCGCGCACCGCACCGCAGCATGCGGCGCGAGATCGCCGAGGGCCTTCGCTATCTCCTCTCAGACCCTCGCTGGCGGGCGATCACGACGAACGTCTTCGTCTTCAACCTCGGCACCGGGATCACCGGGCCGCTCTTCCTCGTCTGGGGCGTTCGCCACCTCGGGTTCTCGCCGGGCGAGCTCGGGCTCGTCTTCTCGCTCGGGAACGTCGGCTGGCTCCTCGGTGCGCTCGTCGCCAGGCGCGCGACACGTCGCTTCGGCGCCGGCCGGATGCTCGTGGTCGGCAGCGCGATCGCGGGCTTCCCTCTCTTTCTCTGGCCGCTCGCCCCACAGGACTACGCCGTCGCCGTGACCTCGATCGCCTGGGCGCTGACCGCTTTCGGGATCGTCCTCTTCAACGTCCCGGGGATCAGCCTCTACCAGACGCTCGTCCCAGCGCGAATCCTCGGCCGGATGAACGCGTCCCGCCGCTGGATCGTCTGGGGTGTCACGCCGCTCGGCAACGTCCTCGGCGGCGCACTCGCGGGCGTCGCCGGCCTGAAGCCGGCCATGTTCGCCGGGTGCGCAATCTCCTCGGTCGCATTCCTCTTTCTCCTGGTGAAACCGGTCCGGTCGCTCGCTACCGTGGACGTAGATGCCCGAGCTGCCGGAGATGGAGGCGTGGCGGCGCCAGCTCAATGACCCCGTCTCCGCCTTTCCGGTCGCGAAGGCGGGGCCGGCGCACATCGCGACGCTGAAGACGTTCGACCCGCCGCTCAGAGAACTCGAAGGCCGCCGCTTCCGCGGTGCGGAACGCCGCGGCAAGCGCCTTCTGTTTCCGACCGACGACGGCGAGCTCGTCCTCCTCATCCATCTGATGACCGCGGGCCGCCTGAAATTCCTGCAGGCAGGCGACAAGGCGCCGAAGACGCCGGCGTTCGCGCTCGAGTTTCAGGGGGGCTCGAAGCTCATCCTCACGGAGAACGCAAAGAAGAAGCGCGCGGGCGTGTGGCTCCTCACCCCTGAGGCGGCGAGCGACGAGCTTGCACACCTCGGGCCGGAGGCCCTCGGCCTCAGCGCCGACGAGCTCGGAGAGATCCTGCGGAAGGAGTCGCGCCGCCTCCACGCATATCTGCGTGACCAGCGCGCGATCGCGGGCATCGGCCGCGCCTGGGCCAACGAGATCCTCCACACCGCGAAGCTCTCGCCGTACGCGCTCTCGACCGACCTGACCGACGAGCAAGTCGAGCAGCTTGCGGACGCGATCAACAGCGAGCTCGCGCGCGGTCTCGAGCTACGGGAGCGCGGCGCCTCCGACGACAAGACCTATCGCGTCCACAACCGCCTCGGCCAGCCGTGTCACCTGTGCGGCATGCCGATCGCACAGGTCGATTTCGAGGAGCACACGATCTATTACTGCCCCGACGACCAGACCGGCGGGCGCGTCCTGAAGGACCGCCGCCTCTCCCGCCTTCTGCGATAGTCGGAGCCGTGGCGAAGACCGTGGCGGAACTGATGGTCAAGGACGTCCTCACCGTCGGGCCGTCCGACACGATCGGCGAGGCCGCCGAGAAGATGCACGCGGCGAACGTCGGGGCGGTCGTCGTCGTCGAGGACATGGTCCGGATTGTCGGGATCGTCACCGAGCGCGATCTCGTGCGCGCCGTCGCGCAGCGGGTCCGCGCAGCGGAGGCCCGCGTCCGTCAGTGGATGACCCCGAACCCGGTCACGATCGAGCCGGACATGCTGATCGAAGACGCCGCGCAGGTGATGTTCGACAACAACTTCCGCCACCTGCCGGTCGTCAAAGACGGCCGTCCGCTGGGGATCGTCAGCCTCCGGCTCCTCTCCCGCTGGGCTTTCGACTCCGTCAGCCCCGACTCCGTCAGCACCGCCGAATAACCTCCCGCCGGTGATCCGGATGTTCCCCGAGCGGGGCGGCTGGCTCGAAGTCATCTGCGGCCCGATGTTCAGCGGCAAGAGCGAGGAGCTCATCCGCCGGCTCCGCCGCGCGGAGATCGCCGGTCAGCGGGCACTGATCGTCAAGCCGCGGATCGACGACCGCTACGACATCGGCCACGTCGTGAGCCACGCCGGCGCGAAGATGCGCGCCGTGGCGGTGCACAAGCCGGAGGACATCCCCGGCCTCGCCGACGGCTACGACGTGATCGGCATCGACGAGGTGCAGTTCTTCCCCGAGGAGATCGTGCACGTGATCGACGTTCTCGTCGAGCGCGGCACCCGCGTCGTCACCTCCGGGCTCGACCAGGACTTCCGCGGCCTCCCCTTCGGCTCGATGCCGGAGCTCCTCTGCCGCGCGGAGCTCGTCGACAAGCTGCAGGCCGTGTGCCACCGCTGCGGCGGCCCGGCGACGATGACGCAGCGGCTCGTGAACGGCCGCCCCGCTCCGGCGGACGGGGCGACGATCGTCGTCGGCGCGCTCGACTCGTACGAGGCGCGCTGCCGCGGCTGCCACGAGCTCGCCGACTCGCAGAGCGCGACGGGTTAGGCCACGTGCACGGTCAGCGTCTCGCCGTCGAGCGAGACACTGCCGCCGAGCGCGTCGACGAGTCGAACCGCAACGGCGGCGCCGAGGTCACGCAGGTCCTCTCCGAGCACGACCTTGGCCGATGCGGGCGTCACCGGCGCAATGTCGATCTCGCTTCCCCTCACGACGATCGAGACCTCGTCGAGGCCGCCGTGCCGGAGCGCTGACTGGGCGAGCGCCGACACGCCGCGCGTCAGGGCCTGCTCGTCCGTCTGGACGGCGGCGCCCTCCCCGCTCACTTGCACGCGATCCTCGCCGAGCCGCTCGACGGCTCCTTGCGCGACCGTGAGGGTGTCCGCCTCCCGGAGCACCGGGTCGTAGCGGCCCGCCTCGATCCGCGCGGCGAGGGAGAGCTCGTCGAGCAACTCGGCCATCTGGGCCGACGCGGCCTCGATCATCTCGACGTAGCGGTCGGCGGGCGCCTCGAGCTCCACGGTTCGCTCGAGCGTCTTCGCGAATCCGTGCACCGTCGCGAGCGGCGTGCGGACGTCGTGGCAGGCGAGCGAGACGAGGCGGGCGAAAAGGAATCCATGGACACGAGACTTTGCGGCACAGTATCGGCGTGTCCGAGTCGACGCGAGAGCTGGCGGCCGACCTGCAAGCGTCGGCGCCCGAGGTGCCGCTCGGCCTCTCGCGGGCCGGCGTCACGGGTGTCCAGAAAGCGGTCCGAATCGGTCGGGGGAGCCAGGAGAAGCTGATCGCTGCAACGATCGACTGCACGGTCGACCTCGATCCGTCGCAGAAGGGCGTCCACATGTCGCGGTTCCCGGAGCTCTTCGAGGAGGCGATCGAGGGGGTCGTCGCCGACGATGCCTTCCTGATCGAGGACCTCGCGGAGCACGTCGCCGCGCGCATCGTCGAGCGACAGGATGCGGTTGTCGCGGAGGTGCGGATTCGCGCGCGCTATCCATACGAGCGCACGACGCCGGTGACGAAGCTCTCGACGCAGGAGATGGTCACACTCATCGGGATCGCGGCTGCGTCGCGGACGACCGTGAGGCGGATCGTCGGCGTCGAGGCGGTCGGCATCAACGCGTGCCCGTGCGCACAGGGGCTCGTGAAGGATCGCGCAGCCGAGCGGCTCCGCGAGGCAGGCTTCGACGCGCACGACACCGAGCGGATCCTCCGGCTCGTTCCCGTCGCGACCCACAACCAGCGCGGCCAGGGAACGCTGCTCGTCGGGACGAAGGAGCGGGTCAACGCCGAGCGCCTCGTCGAGATCGTGGAGCAGTCGATGAGCTCGCCGATCTACGAGCTGTTGAAGCGGCCGGACGAGCTCTTCGTCGTCGAGCACGCGCACCTGCAGCCGCGCTTCGTCGAGGATTCCGTCCGCATCGCGCTCAAGTCGGTGCTCGACGAGCACGCGCAGCTCGACGACGGCGACTTCGTCCTCTCACGCCAGCTGAATTTCGAGACGATCCACGCACACGAGGTCGTCGCCGAGCGCTACGGGACGGTCGGCGAGCTACGCGCCGAGCTGCGCGGGGGCGCACATGGGCCGCTGCGGCATTCGGAGCTTCGCGAGTGGCTCCGGGCCGCGTAGAGCTCGCGCTTCTCGGCCGCTTCGCCGCCCTCGTCGACGGCCGCGAGATCCCCGAACGCGCCTGGCGCCTGCGCAAGGCGCGGACGCTCGTGAAGGTGCTCGCGCTCGAGCCGGGGCGGAGGCTCCACCGTGATCGCGCGCTGGAGCTCCTGTGGCCGGAGCTGACCGCGACGGCGGCGCAGAACAACCTTCACCAGACGCTGCACGCAGCCCGCCGGGCTCTCGGCACGGACGCGATCACACTTGCAGACGGGATGCTCGGGCTCGCAGCGGACACCGCATGTGATGTCGACGCGTTCGAACGCGACGCGGCACGTGCGCGCGAGGCGAAGACGCGCGCTGATTACGAAGGCGCTCTCGCGCTGTACGCGGGCGAGCTGCTACCCGAGGACGCCTACGAGTCGTGGGCCGAAACGAAGCGGACGGCGCTCGCAGACCTGCACACGTCACTCTGTCTCGAGCTCGCCGACCTGCAGCAACCCGGTGACGCCGTGCCGACCCTCCAGCGCGCACTCGTCCACGCGCCGCTCGACGAGGTCGCACATCGCGCGCTGATGCACGCCTACGACCGATCCGGCCGCCGACAGGACGCGCTCGCACAGTTCCACCGCCTCCGCGGAGCGCTGCGCACGACGTTCGAGGCCGAGCCTGATCCGGAGACGCGCCGCCTCTATCGCGACCTCCTGGCTGCGGATCCGGAAGAGTTGGCAAACCCGCCGCTGCCCGTTCCGTTGACGAGCTTCGTCGGCCGGTCGGAAGAGCTGCGGGTCGTCGGCGAGCTTATCCAATCGGCTCGGCTGCTCACGCTCGCAGGCCCCGGCGGCAGCGGGAAGACGCGGCTCGCGATCGCGGCAGCGACCTCGTCACCCGACCCCGCCTATTTCGTCGAGCTCGGCGCGATCACCGAAGATGCACTCGTCGCGGAGGCTGCCGCGACCGCTCTCGGCATCCGTGTCCCGTCACGGCGCACGGCTGCCGATGCAGTCGCCGAGCATCTCGCACGAGAGCGAAGCGTCCTCGTGCTCGACACGTGCGAGCACGTGATCGACGCGTCGGCCGCGCTTGCGGACACGGTGCTCCGCGGCGCTCCCGGCTCGACGATCGTGGCGACGAGCCGCGAGCCGCTGCGCGTCCACGGCGAGACCGTCTGGCGGGTTCCGGGCTTGCAGATCGAGGAGGCCGTGCGGCTCTTCACCGCCCGGGCCAAGGAGGCGCATCCGGCGTTCACCGCGGACGATTCCGTGCGCGAGCTCTGCGAGCGGCTCGAAGGAATGCCGCTCGCGATCGAGCTCGCGGCGGCCCGGGTGGAGACGCTCGCGCCCGCGCAGATCGCGGCACGCCTGGATGACAGCATCGACCTTCTCTCGACCGGGCGCCGGACCGCGCTCGCGCGGCAGCAGACCCTGCGGGCCACGATCGAATGGAGCCACGACCTCTTGAGCGGCGAGGAGCGCCTTCTGTTCAGACGGCTCGCGGTCTTCGCCGGCTCGTTCTCGCTCGATGCCGCTGTCGCGGTCTGCGCGGGAGGAGCGATCGACCGCAGACAGATCATGACGCTCCTCGGACGGCTGACGGACAAGTCGCTCGTCGTGGTCGACGACCGCGAGGCGGCGCGGTACCGCCTCCTCGACACGGTGCGTCAGTTCGCGGAGGAACGTCTCGAAGGCTCTGGTGAGCGCGAGACGGTCGAGTCGCGCCATCGTGACTGGGTGCAATTGCTCGTCCAGGCCGGGCCTCCGCTCGCCGACCTCGAGCACGACCATGACAACGTCCGTGCCGCGCTCGAGTCCGGTCTCCGCCACGATCCGCAGGGCGCGCTCCGGCTCGCCGAGAGCGTCTGGCGCTTCTGGCTCGATCGCAACTACTTCACCGAAGGCGTCCGGCGCCTGCGAACCGTGCTCGCCGTCGCACCGGAACGGACCGAGCTCCGGGCAACCACCCTCCTGGCGGCCGCCGCCCTCGAGCTGCGCTGCGGCGAGGTCGACGGGTTCATCGCGAGCGCGCGCGAAGCCGAGCTACACGTGGGCCACGCACGAACAGCCTTCGCAGCCGACGTCGTGCACCGTGCCGGGCTCCTGTACGTCGCGGGTCTCGGCCTCGCGGAGTGCATGGCCGCCTGCACTGCGGCACTCGAGCTCGTGGGAGACCAGAGCCAGGCGGTCCGCGCGTCGATCCTGCACGTCTCGGCGCTCGTCCCGTATTACCTCGGCGATCTCGACACGGCCCGCGCGCGCCTCGAGTCGACGCTCGCCACCCTTGCCACCGTCCCGCTCGCGGAACCACCCTTCTTCGAGGGCGTCACCTTTGGCTTCAACATCCTCCCCGAGGGCCCCGCGGGCCGGCTGCGGCCGGTGTTCGAGGAGACGATCATGCTCTTCCACCGGTTCGACAGACCGCATGCGGAGGCCTACGCACTCACGAACCTCGCCGCGCTCGAGCGCACGGCAGGCCGCCGCGACGCGGCACGCGCCGCTCTGGACGAGGCGCTCGCGCGCTTCCGCCGGCTGCGCGACGAGCGCGGCGAAGCACTTGCGCTCGCAGCGGAGGGAAACCACGCGCGCAGCTTCGGCTCGCCCGACGAGGCGGCGGCGAAGCTCGAGCAGGCGCGCGCCCTGCGGCGGCGTCACGGCGACCAGCGTGCGCTCGGAATGACCGAGAACGATCTCGCGCTGGCGCTCGCCTGCCGCGGCGACCTGACGCAGGCCCGAGAGCTCTTCGGTTCCGTCCACGATCGCTTCCGCGCGGCCGATGACGCACCGGGCCAGGGCGGCGTCCTCATCACGTGGGGACTCGCCGAGGAAAGGGCCGGCGATCTGGAGCGCGCCGCCGAGCTCTTCACGGCGGGCGCCGAGGTCTGGGACCAGCATCTCGGCGGACAACTTCCCGGCTGGGGCTGGCTCACCGTGGCGGATGCCCTCACCGCCCTCGGCGATGTCCCTCGCGCAGAGGCCGGGCTCCTTCGTGCGGAGCGGCTCTTCTCGCGTGCGAACGACAGCCGTGGTGTGCTGCTCTGCAAGGAGCATCCGGTGCGCATTAAGACCGCGCAAAGGAGCGGCAAAGCGGGGCCTCCGTAGCGTCGGAACCGCACGACGCGGTGTACGACAACTATCGAAGGGGGCTCCACATGAAGGTGAAGATGCTCGTTCTCGCAGCGCTCGTCGCGCTCGTGGCGGCAGCGCCGTCGATCGGCGCGGCGCCGCCCATCAAGGGGACGCCGCTCGGGGTCGGCATGATGGCGACGCCGCTCACGATCGAGGCGACAACCGGGGCGATGATCGTCGAGCGCATTCGCGTAGCGCCGGGTGGCAACTTCGGCTGGCACACGCACGGCTCGGCGGTCGCCGTCGTCGTCACCGCCGGCACGCTGACCGTGTACGACCCGCTCGTCGCGAGCTGCGCTCCGTTCAAGGTCGGCAAGGGCCAGGCGTTCATCGAGCCGGCGAACCACATCCATCTCGCACGAAACGACGGCACGAAGGCCGTCACGCTCTACGCGACGTATCTCGGAGTTCCGAAGACGTCCAAGCCGAATGTTCCCGGCACGCAGCCGTCCGGCTGCAAGGCCTGAGGTCGAACGGCCTCCTAAGGCTCGCGCACCGCGTCGAGCGACGACTTGCCCGCCCCGGCGGGCTTGTCGTCGTTTCGCCGCTTCCTCGTGAACCGCGGCTCTTCGCCCCGCACGAGGCGGCGGAGATTTGCGCGATGGAGGACGACCACCGCGAGCGCGGCGACTGCCGCGAACGCGATCACCGGCCAGGGGTAACCGACGAGCCACGCCCAGAGCGGAAGTGAGATCGCCGAGATGATCGACGCGACCGATGCGTAGCGCGTCAGGCCGAACACGACGAGCCACACGACTGCCCCGAGCCCGCCGACGATGGGTGCAACGCCGAGGAACGCGCCGCCCGTCGTCGCAACGACCTTGCCGCCTCGCCTGAAGCCGAGGAAGAGCGGCCGGTAGTGGCCGAGCATCGCGGCGGCGCCCGCAAGTACGCCTGCGTCGTGGCCGGCGAGCTTCGTCGCGACGAAGGCCGGCACGAACCCCTTCGCCGTGTCGAGGACGACCGCGGCCACGCCGAGCCGGCGCCCGTAGAGGCGCCAGACGTTCGTCGCGCCGATGTTGCCGCTGCCCTTCGTCCGGATGTCCTCGTGCCGGAAGATCCGCACGAGCCAGTAGCCCCACGGCATCGAGCCGCAGATCCAGCCGATGACGACGAGGGCGAGCGTCGTCACGTCACGTCAGCCTCCGCTAGGACGCCGGGATCCCGTATTGATCGACCCATCCGTTCACGACATCCCAGTCGAGGTTGTCGAAGAACGCGTCGATGTACGAGGCCCGGTCGGTCTGGTAGTCGAGGAAGTACGCGTGCTCGTACACGTCGAGCGCGACGAGGGCGGTCGCGTTCCACACTGGGAACGTGTTCTGCGCGTCGCCGATGTAGTTGAAGAGACGACCTTCGTCCCAGTCGTACGCCGTCCACGCCCAGCCGCGGCCTGCCAGGCCGGTCGCCCTCAGGTCGGAGCGCCATGCGTCGACGGAGCCGAAGTCGCGCTTGACGAGCGCGCCGAAGGACCCGGTCGGCTCGCCGCCTCCCCCACCGAGATGCTCGAAGTAGAGCTCGTGGTTCTTGATCCCCCCGATCGCGAAGGTCAGGTCGACCTTCAGCGCCCGGAGCTCGGAGTACACCTGGTTCGCCGAGGAGAGGTCGACGCCCGCCAGCTTGCCGAGGATCTCGTTCCGCTTCCCCACGTAGCCCTGGTAGAGCTTGTAGTGCGCCTCGACCGACGCCCGCGAGATCCCGTCCAGCTCGTACACCTCGGGGCGAAGCTCGCGAGGCGCGATCTCCTCGAACTTGAACGCAAGGGTCGACATCGGGCTCCTCTCATACCTGTGACCGGGGACAGCGGCGGGAGCATATCCTCACGGTTGAGACGACAAAGGAGCGAACGATGCCGCTGCAACTGCCCGACCTCCCGTACCCGTATGACGCGCTCGAGCCGCATATCGATGCGGAGACGATGCGGATCCACCACGACCTGCATCACAAGGCCTACGTCGACAACGCGAACGCAGCACTCGAAGGCACCGAGTGGGCCGACCGGCCCGTCGAGCAGATTCTCGGCGACCTCGAGGCGCTTCCCGAGGACAAGCAGACGCCCGTACGGAACAACGCGGGCGGCCATGCCAACCACTCCCTCTTCTGGCAGATCATGAGCCCCGACGGCGGCGGCGAGCCGACCGGCGAGCTGAAGAGCGCGATCGACGACCTCTGGGGCAGCACGGACGAGCTCAAGAAGGCGATGAACGACGGCGGCGTGAAGCGGTTCGGCTCCGGCTGGTCGTGGCTCGTCTGGGACGGAACGGCACTCGCCGTGTACTCGACGCCGAACCAGGACTCGCCGCTCCTTCAGGACGACGTGCCTCTTCTCGGCATCGACGTCTGGGAGCATGCGTACTACCTGAAGTACCAGAACAAGCGTCCCGCCTATCTCGAGGCGTGGTGGAACGTCGTCAACTGGGACGAGGTCGCGCGGCGGTTTGCAGAAGCGCGCGGGTCGTAGCGACCCGCGCGCTTCTGCGCAATGGATAACTAGTGCTTCGTGATCGAGATCATGCGGCTCGCCGATGCGACATAGCCGACGCCCGCCTGGGTGTCCGGAAGGACGAGGCGGAGGATCGACCGGCCCTTGACGAGCTTGAGCGTGAACACCGCGCGGGAGCTCGTGCCGAGGTAGATCCGCTTCACGTTGCGGAAGCTGCCGAAGGGAGCCTTCCGCTGCACCCACACGTAGTGGCCCGCGTAGTTCAGGTCGGACGTGACCTTCGCGACGTAGCGCGTCCCGCTGCGGCCGAAGCCGACGCGCGGCGCGACGGTGACGGTGACGCTCGGGCTGTTCGCCGTCCGATAGTGCGCCTGGTAGGACGTCTGGATCGTCGGCGAGACGCCGAACGCGAACTGGCCGTTCGTCTGCGTCGTCGTCGTCGCGATGGACTGCGTCCCCTTGCCGTAGGGCTGCGACGTCAGCGTCACCGGCTCGTTCGTGAGCTGGTTCGACACTGCACCGGACACCGTCGTGTTGTCGCCGTACGTGATCCGCGTCGTCGAGGTGGTGAGCGAGACGCTCGCCGGCGGCGCGTTCACGGTGACGGTGCCCTTCTTCGAGGTCGCGAACGAGTCGTGATACGGCGTCTTGCCGCTCTTCGCGAACGTGAAGGTGTAGGTCTCTCCGGCCTTCAGGACCGGCGAGGCGAACGTTCCGTCGTTCGCGACCACCTGGTGGTTGACCGTGTCGGCGTTCCGCCAGGTCACCGAGTCGCCGACGTTCACCGTCGTCGAGCTGGGCGTGAAGCCCTGGCGGGTGATCTGAACGGTCTTCGTATCTGCGCCTGCCGAGCCCGCAACGACGAGTGTCGCCAACGACCGCGGTCAGGAGCAGGAGCACTTTCTTCATCAGCTACCTCCTCAGGTTCCCCTCACAAGAACGGCGATCGGGGGCGTGCGGTTACCGGCGGGTGACCGCTTGCGTCCCGCTGTGCGACGCGAGCAGCCCGACACCCGCCTGGTTGATCGAGAGAAAGACGCGGATCACCGACCGGCCGCGAGGCAGGTAGGCGGTCGGCTGGAAGAGCCGGCCGTTCTGCTCGCCGAGCGTCAGATTCGCAACCGTCACCCACTGGCCGTAGGGCGAGAGCCGCTGCAGCGTCACGTGCTTGTGCCAGAGCGACACCGGCGAGGCGATGACGGCCTTCATGTACCCCTTGCCGCCGGGAACGAGGCTCATCTTCGGCGCCACCTGGGCGACCACGCTTCCGCTCGAGACGTTGTTCCAGCGCGCGGAGTAGGTCGTGTAGAGGCTCGGCGTCACGGCGAACGAGAAGGCGCCGCCGATCCCGGTCTTCACGACGGCGAGCTGGCTCGGTGCGGCCTGGCCGTAGGGCTGCTGGCTGATCTCGACGGTCTGGTTCACGGCTCCCGTCGAGACGGTGCCGCTGATCGTGATCGGTGTGCCCCAGTAGACGATCGGCGCCGAAAGCGCGAGCGAGACGGAGGGCGGCGGCCCCTTGACGACGACCTTCCCGGTTCAGCCTCGGATGGAGCGCGTCGTGGAAGCGGAACGTTCCGGCGGTCGAGAGCGTCTTCGAGTACGACTGCCCGGGGTGGAGGATCGGCGAGGCGAACGAGCCGTCGTCGGCCACGACCTGGTGATCCGTCTTGTCGGCGTTGCGCCAGGTGACGCGGTCGCCGTGGTTGATCGTGAAGCTCGACGGCGAGAACGACGTGCTCCTGATCTGCACGGTGACGTTGGCGGCCGCACCGAGAGCGGGGGCGGCGAGCGCCGAGACCGCGACGAGCAAGGGGACGAGCAACCTGCGCATTTCCGGACTCCCTCCTCCGAGTGACGTACCGATGTTCTTCCCGCCTGCGTAAGGCGATTGCCGGGCGAACGTAAAGAACGGGTCAAACGCTGCTACAAACCGTTCACACCAATGACGCGTAGAAGTCGCAGAGACATGGAGCTCGCCCTCGACACCCCGCGCCTTCGGGCGCTCCCCGAGCCCGATCCCGAACCGACGGAGGACGTATCGGACTCGGATCTGCTCGTCCGCGTCGCCGATCGCGACCGCTTCGCCTTCGAGGCCCTCTACCGCCGCTACGTGCGCTCGGTCTACGGCCTCGCGCTCCGCAGGCTCCGCGACCGGCAGCGCGCAGAGGACGCGGTGCAGGAGACGTTCACCGCCGTCTGGCGCTCGGCCGCGAGCTACAAGCCGGAACGCGGGCCTGCCGCACCGTGGCTCTATGCGATCGCGCGCAACGCGATCGTCGACCGGCTTCGAGCGAAGACGGACACGCTTGCGGAGGCACCCGAGGTTGCATCCGGCGAGCCCGGCCCCGCCGAACGGGCCGAGACGTCCTTCGTCGCCTGGCGTGTCCACCGAGCGCTCGAGGAGCTGCCGGAGAAGGAGCGCGAGGTGCTGGAGCTCGCCTACTGGAGCGGCATGTCGCAGAGCGAGGTTGCCGAGTACCTGCACATCCCACTTGGAACGGTGAAGACGCGCACGCGCAGTGCGCTCACTCGCATGTCCGGGCTACTCGAAGGAGAACTCGACTGATGCGCGGCCCGGAATTCGACGAGCTCGTCGGTGACGTCGCTACGGACGAGCGCGAGCGGCTGCTCCGCGTCCACGAGATGCTCGTGCAGGCCGGCCCTCCGCCCGAGATCCCGCCCGAGCTCGAGGCTCCGACTCTCGCGATGACGCTCGGCAAGCCGAAGCGCTCGCAGCGGCACATGCAGCGCCGCCTTGCGTTGCTCGCCGCTGCGTTCGTCGTGCTCGCGCTCGTCTTCCTCGGCGGCTACATCACCGGCAACGACTCGACCGTGACGGGCCGGCTCATCCGCCTGCAGGGCACGGCGCTCGCGCCGACCGCAGAAGGCTCGCTGCGGGTCCAGGATGCAGACCCGGCCGGCAACTGGCCGATGACGTTCGCTGCGCTCGGGCTGCCGAAGCTGCCGCCGCGCGGCTACTACGAGGTCTACCTGACGAGGCACGGCAAGCCCTTCGCGCCCTGCGGGACCTTCATCGTGAAGAGCAAGGACGTCGGCGTCTCCGTTCAACTGAATGCGCCGTACGAGCTGCAGGCGGGCGACGGCTGGGTCGTCACACGTCAGGCGCCGGGCGTGCACACGCCGGGCCCGGTCGTGCTTCGTCCGCTTACCTAGCTGCGCTCACGAAACCTCGGCGCCGAGCCCGCGTGCCAGCTGCGCGGCACCCGCGAGGTCGAGCCGGGAACCTCGGATGTCGGCCTCGTTCAGCGCCACTCCGTCTAGGATTGCGTCGCGCAGATCGGCACCGTCGAGGATCGCGTTCCGGAGACGGGCGTTCGTCAAGTCGGCGCGGCGCAGGTCGACGCCCTTCAGCGTCGACTCCGACAGATCTGCCTCTCGCAGCTTCACGCCCGTGAGGTCGAGGCCCGAGAGGTCCTGACCGCGGAGCAGCACGTAGGAGAGATCGCCACCGGTGATCGACAGCCCGGTGAGCACGCCGCCGAGGAACGTCGCACCGAGCAGGCGGCACTCGACGAAGCTCGCGCCGAAGAGATTCGTGTTCTCGAACGTCGAGTTGGCGAAGTCGCTGCCGTCGTGCTCTGACCCGTTCAGCTGCGCGTTCGCGAAGTCGCACGCCTCGAAGGTGCAGTTGGTCGTCCGGATGCTGTCGAGATTCGCGCCCCGGAAGCTGCAACGCACGAAGCGATGACCTTCGAGCTCCTCGTCGTCGGCTTCGATCCCTGCGAACGACTCGTCCTCCGCCTCGCGCGGCAGGTCCACTACCGCTGGGCTTCGTTCCGCATCTCGCTGAGCAGACGCTCGAGCCGCTCTTCCGTCGACTCGTCGACGAACGTCATGGCGGCGGCGACGTTCGGATGCACCTCCGCGATCGCGCGGCGCATCTCGTGCGCCACTGCGCGATACGAGGGATGCCCCTCGTGACCCGACCGGAGCTCGATCAGGTGCAGCGCCTCACGCGCATCGAGCTCGAGGACGTAGCGGATGCGAAACGCGAGGGCAAGCGCATACGGCGCCTCCTCGACGAGCCCTTCGCCGCGCAGCCGCTCGTACTCCGCCCGCGAGACCTCGAGCGCGCGCTCGTAGTCCCCGCCGAGCCCGGCGGCCGACAGCTCGTGAGGGACGTCGGCGCCGAGATCCGGTGATAGCCGCTGCCACTGACAGGTCAGGAGCCGGTGCCGCTGCAGATCCCGGAACGCGCCGTAATCGGACACGATTTCGAAGCGGTAACTCAGCGTCTCGAAGCCGCGGCCGGGACGGTGCCGCCGGTTCTCCCGCTCGCCCACGAGCTCGCGGATGAGCGATGCGCGCTCGTCGTCGGAGAGCGCATCGACGGCGCGCTGCGCCTCGAGCTCGTCGACCGATGCAGCCTCGAAGAGAAGCGCGGCGGCGAGCTCGGCCTCGGTGCCGTGCACGCGCAAGAGGCGCACCGAGGGTGCGCCGCCTGCCTCAGCCTCTGCGAGGCCGAGCCGCTCCGCCGCGCCGGTGGCGGCGTCGCGCCGTTCCTGCAGGAACTCGATCCAGCGGCCGCCGCGGTCGGGTCGCGGGACACGAACGACGAAGCTCGGGATGATCTGCTGCAGCTCTTCGAGGAGCATCTGCCCGTAGACCTGCGCCTCGGAGAGCGGGTGCGCAAGCAAGTGCAACACGAGCTGCTCGTACGTCTGGCCGCTCGCGTAGATCCCCATGTGCGAGAGCGACGCGGCGGGGAGTATCCCGCGGACGAGATCGAGAGCCTTCGCCCTGACAGCACGTGCGTGCGCGGCGGTGGACTCGTCATCGCCGCGCGGGAACTGCTCTGCAACCCACGCCGACATCCCTTCGAGGAGATGCGTGTACGTCGAGAACAGCTCGTCCATGGCGCGCTGGTACTCCGGGCCGAAGCGCGCGTCGCGGTGGTAGCGGTAGCCGAAGCCGTCGAGCTGCGAGTCGTAGGCGATGTAGCGGGTCGATTGCTCGAGGTAGGACGCGAGCCGCGGGCGCTGGAGGATCTTCGTCAGCAGGTTGGACGTCCACTCGCAGGCGATGTGCGCACCGCCGAGCTGCGCGACGGAGTCGTCGCCGTACCCGAGGAAGATTCGCTCGTAGAGCGCCGCCGCGCGCTCGCCTTCGCTGCCCTCGATCGGCGGCACCTCGGGGACGGAGTCCGCGAACTCGTCGAGATAGAGCCGCCGGAGCGTGCCGGGGTACCGGGAGTAGCGCGCGAAGAGCGCGCCTTTCACCGTCTCCGGTAGGTTCACGAGCCCGAAAACGGGGCGATCGAGGTTCGTGAAATGCGGCGCGAGGCGCGCGCGCTCCTCGTCGCTGAACGACTCGACGGGAACTGTCACTGTCTCGACCGTGGCCAAGGAATCGCGGACCGTACTCCCACTCCCGGACGGTAACCGGGTGGAGCTCGGATGAGCGTTCGCATCGGCACTTCCGGGTGGTCGTACCCCACCTGGCGGCCGGGCTTCTATCCGTCCGGGACCGACCCGTCGGAGTTCCTCGCGTTCTATGCGGCGCGCTTCTCGACCGTCGAGCTGAACACGACCGGGTACCGCCTTCCCTCCGAGGATCAGTTCCGCCGCTGGGCCGAGCAGGTGCCCGACGGGTTCGAGTTCGCACCCAAGCTCCCGGGCGGGCGGCTTCGGAGCCTCGACGTCTTCGGCGACCGGATCCGCGCCCTCGGAGACCGCCTCGGCCCGGTGCGCATCTCGATCAAGAGCCCGCGCGACGACGGGGCGATCGAGCTCCTCCTCGGCTCTCTCGATCCGTCGCTTCGGCTTGCCTTCGACCTCGAGCATCCGTCGTGGGACGGCGTCGAGGAGCGGCTCGCGGCCGACGGCGCCGTGCGGGTCGGCGATCTCACGAGTCCGTCCCCGTTTCGGTACCTGCGACGGCGAGAGGCGCCGGACGAGATATTCGCGGCGGCGGTCGCGGCGGCGTCAGGGCCCGTGTACGTCTACTTCCGCCACGGCGACGCGCCCGAGGCGCCGGCCTACGCGGAGCGGTTGAACGAGCTTCTCGCCTAACCGAGCCCGGCGCGACAGCTGTGGTCGCCCCAGGACATGAGGAGCTGCGTCTGCTGCTGGTTCAGCGAGACATCCTCCGCATTCGAGCCGCTGAACGGATGAAGACCGGGGACGATGACCGCGACGTTCGGGGTCACGCCCGGGCCGCCGGCGGTGATGCGGTACTTCTCACCGGTGCCGGGCCCGCGGCTCGCGGTCGACCCGGGCGGATGCCGGTAGCCGCCCTTCGTCGGGTCGAACGGATAGAAGCCGTAGCAGAAGACGCCGGTCGGGTTGTGCGGCACGAACGAGTTCTCGCGCTTCCAGCCGGGCCCGTAGACCGAGTTGAAGGTGTCGAGATAGATCAGCCGGCCGAAGCCGTCCGTGGGTGCGCCGTACCGCGTCGTCCCGTACCCATACACCGGCTGCCCGTGGTAGGTCAGCCGCCCGAAGAGGCTCTGGAAGCGGCCGCCGTAGACCCAGTTCGAGCCGGTCTCGATCTTCGCGAGCTCGCCCGTCCAGTGCGAGACCTCGAGCCAGTGCTGCCGGAGCTCGGACGTCCACGGGGTGAACCCGAGGTTGGGGAGCGGCCTGCCCCAGCTCTGCGCAGCCCAGTACGTCCCGTCGGGCGCCTTGCACGCGGCGACCATGTCGGGGATGAGAGGCCCGTCATAGCGGCCGCATGACCCTGCGAACTTCGTCGTGTGGTGGGTCCGCCAGCCCCCCGAGTAGTCGACCCTGAACTCGACCTGGCGGCTCCCGGGCGCGGGCGAGCGCGCGTTGACGGCGCCCCAGACGAGCACGTGGCGCGTCCTGCCCCCGACGCGGAACGTGAAGACGGCCTCGCCTTTCGCGTTCGTCCTGATCGACACGCCGCTCGCGTTCCGCGCGATGAGCTGCGACGCCGCAGCCGTTTTCACGTGCGTAAGGGCGCAGCCGAATCCGGCAAGGACGGCCGACAGCACGATCGCGACCCGACGCACGTTCCCGTCATCGGCGGGCCAGCGTTTTGCCCCGTCCCTCGATGAGGGTAAAATATCGTTGGCAAATGAGACTCGTTCTCGCGTTGGCCGTCTTCGCCGTCCTCGCCACCGCGTCCGCTGCACACGCCTCCGACCGCATCGGGCTCAACGCAACCGGCGTCCAGCTCGCGGTGTCCCGCGACGGCTCGCGTGCGCTCGTGACGTTCGACCTACACGGGAAGACGCGCCACGTTCTTCTCTGGGGAGCCGTCAATGCGCTGCCCCCGAACGAGACCGTCCCGCAGGCGCGGTTCCGGATCGACTGGACGGGAGGCTGGGAGACGTACGGCCACACGATCTGGAGAACGTTCGGCAACGCGTGCCGCCCGTACAACGGGCCGCCGCTCGTGAACGTCCTCGCCTCGTGCACGGCGCCCGACGGCTCCTACTGGGCCGTGCAGCGCTGGCAGCCCTCCCTTCCCCACCGCGGCTATCCGCCGTACAAGCCCGGCCAGACCGATTGGGAGCTCGACGCGTCCCACTGGACTGGCTCGCTCGCACAACTCGAGCTCCACGCCGACTGGGCGTTCGACGGCCAGGCTCACAACCTGTTCGGACGGCTGACGTACGCCGGTGTGCCGGTGCACGGCTTTCACACGATCAGAGGGACCGGCGCGCCGCAGGACCGCTACGGACGCGGCCTCTACATCGACACGCTCGACTCGGCGTACGGGACGGGCTGGAAGCGCGAGACGTCGATCGTCTTCCGCAACCCCACCGGCGTCTTCTGTTACTCGTTCTGGCCGACGAACGACGTCTCGCTGCCCGGCCGGCCGCGGCGGCCGGCGGGACACGGAAGCGCCTATCGGATCAGCGTGCAGGGGCCGGGCGTGACGCCGAACATCATCGGAACGGTCGGAGACCCCGGCGCGTGGAACGCAGGTGATTCCGCCAAGGTGCGCTTCGAGGCGGAGATGAAGGCGCTGCAGCTCCGCCTGTCGCAGGGCGACAAGTTCTGCCCGACGCAGACCTGACTTAGAAGCGGGCCGCCGCCCCCTGATGGCGCTCGTACGCGCGGGTCGAGACGATCTCGGTCAGCTGCTCGGCCGTGCTGCGGAGCTCGTCCTCGCTCGTGAAGAAGTGCGGGCCGAGCCGGATCCCTGCATCTGGCCGGAAGTCGCAGATGATCCCGCGCTCGCCGAGCTCCCTGTGGACCGCCGGGTTGTCGGGTGTCCGGACGAGCACGGTGCCGCCGCGACGCTCGGGCTCGCGCGGCGAGCCGATCTCGAAGCCCGCGTCGTCGAGGAGATCGATCAGCAGTTGCGTCAGCGCGAGCGACCGCGTCGCGGATCCGGTCGACGCCCACTTCCTCGATCACGTCGTAGCCCGCCGTCGCGGCGTAGAGCGCCGGCACATTCGGGGTGCCGGTGAGGAAGCGCCGGGCACCCGCTGCGTACTCGAGCTCCGTCTCGAACGCGAACGGCCGCGCGTGTCCCTGCCAGCCGACGAACGTCGGCTCGAGACGGTCGGCGAGGTCGGGCCGGATGTACAGCCAGCCTGCGCCGGGGCCGCCGCAGAGCCACTTGACGCTGCCACCGCACGCGAAGTCGACGTCGAGCGCCGTCACGTCGAAGGGAACGACACCCGCCGACTGGTAGCAGTCGAGGATCACGTACGCGCCCACGTCATGTGCGCGGCGGATGATCGGCTCGATCTCCTGGATCTCCGCGTTCTTGAACAGCACGTGGCTGATCGGCACGAGCAGCGTCCGCTCGTCGATCGCGTCGACGATCGCACGGTCGTCTTCGACCACTACGACCTCGAGGTCGGGCTTCGCCTGGTAGAGGTAACGGACCGACGGGAAGTTCGCCTCCTCGTACACGATCCGGTTGCGGGCGCCGGGATTGCGGAAGCAGGAGAGGACGATCTCCTCGGCGATCGTGACGTTCTGGTGCATCACCGTGCTGCCGGTCGGAGCGCCGATGATCCGGCCGATCTGGTCACCGACGGTGATTGGCATCTCCCACCACCCCTCGCCCCACGAGCGGATGCCGCGCTCGCGCCACATGCGCGCATACTCGAGCAGGTTGTCCTCCGCCTTCGCCGGCATCGCGGCGAGCGAGTGATTGATCAGGTAGGTGCAGTCGGCGAGGATCGGGAAGCGATCGCGATACTCGAGGAGTCTCCATGGCACTGAGCGTAGACAAGCTGAGCCTCCTCGACTGGAAGCGGCGGATCTTCGCGCTTTACGCCGAGGTGCGCGCCGACGATGATCCCGAGCGCGCGTGGCGCCACTGGTGCGCCGTCAGGGATCGAGCTCTACCACACGCACCCGCAGTCCCCGCGGCCCGGCGGTGCGCCCTCCCACTTCGCATACGACGCGTCGCTTCGCTTCGAGGCTCGCGTCGACCCGGTCGAGCCGGCGATGCTCGAGATACCGGGGAGCGCAGCGAGCGTGACCCGCTTCATGCGCTTCGCCGTCGTTCAATTCGGCGAGCACGCTCTCGAGCTGTACTGGCTCGACGGCTACGGCGGCGGGGTCTTCCTGCCCTTCCGCGACGCGACGACCGGCCGTGAGACGTACGGCGCCGGCCGCTACCTCCTCGACACCGTCAAGGGCGCGGATCTCGGCGGCACCGACGACTCGCTCGTCCTCGACTTCAACTTCGCCTACAACCCGTCGTGCGCGTGGGACGACTCCTGGGCGTGCCCGCTCTCGCCGCCGGCGAACAAGCTGTCCATCCCAGTCACCGGCGGCGAACTGACGCCGTCGGCATGAGCCACGCCGCCGCGACCGACATGCGCGGGCGCGGCCCACAGGCGTAACGCGTCAGCAGGCGCGCGAAGCGCGCACACCCGAGCAGGAAAGCGAAGCGGTGCGAGGGTCTACAGTGAGCGCTCCCCGGGGCCTACATAGATCTGGGCCGGGCGCGTGATCTTGAACTCGCCGCTCATCAGCTCGTCGTAGTGGCACAGCCAGCCGACGGTACGCGCGACGGCGAAGAGCACGGTGAACGCCGCCGGATCGAAACCGATCGCTCGATACGCGATGCCCGAGTAGAAGTCGACATTCGGGTACAGCTTGCGTGAGACGAAGTACTCGTCCTCGAGCGCGATCCGCTCGAGCTCCTGTGCGATGTCGAGCAGCGGGTCGTCACCCGCAGTCTCGATGACTTCGTCGACGACGGTCTTGATCACCTTCGCGCGGGGGTCGTAGTTCTTGTAGACGCGATGGCCGAAGCCATAGAGGAGAACCTCGTGCGCCTTGACGCGCTCGATGTAGCTCGGGATGTTGTCGAGCGAGCCGATCGAGTCGAGCATCCGGAGCACGGCCTCGTTCGCGCCGCCGTGCAGCGGCCCGTACAACGCGGCGGCGGCACCGGCGAGCGACGAGTACATATCCGTCTCGGCCGAGCCGATCGCGCGCATCGCATTTGTGCCTGCGTTCAGCTCGTGGTCTGCGTGCAGCACGAACAGGACGTCGAGCGCCTTCCCGAAGACGTCGAGCGCCTCGTCGCCGAGGCTCGTGTCGACGGCGTCGCCGCACGCCTGGATGAACCGCCGCGCATACGTGTCGCCTTCGGGCGCGCGAGGCTCGACGCCTGCATGACGGGCGATCGCGCGCGCACCGAGCTCGAGCGTCTCCGCCAGCACGAGCGGGAAGAGCCGGCGCCGCATCTCGGCGTCCTTCACGTCCTTCGTCTCGGGATGCGCCGCGCCGAGCGCGGCATACCCCGCGATGAGAATCGCCATCGGATGCGAGCCCCTGGGGAACGACTCGACGAGCGCAGCGATCCTTTCTCGATCGACGTCTGCGTCGTACACGGACGAGCGAAAAGCCTGCCGCTCAGCCCCTGCCGCGAGCTC
Organism: uncultured Actinomycetes bacterium; assembly: GCA_963794045.1. GTDB lineage: Bacteria > Actinomycetota > Thermoleophilia > Gaiellales > Gaiellaceae > Palsa-739. Next base: position 38,234 of record CAWCCJ010000001.1, on the reverse strand, counting down.
ACCGTGCGCGAGGAGATACGCGACCTCGAGGAAGTGCTTCTGCTCTGCGAGCTGCTCGATCGGATACCCGCGGTAGCGGAGGATGCCAGCCTCGCCGTCGATGTACGTGATCGCGCTGCGTGCAGTCGCCGTCGCCAGGAGCGGCTGGTCGTAGCTCACGACGCCGAGCTTCTTGAGCTGGCCGCCGTCAAATGCGCGATGCTCGTCGAGCTCGAGGTCGACGTTCAGCTTCTCGCTCAACCGACACCCTGCAGGCTGCGCGCACCGGGCCCGACGTATTTCGCCGACGGGCGGATGAGCACGCCGAGTCGCTTCTGCTCGAGGATGTGCGCCGACCAGCCTGCCGTCCGCGAGCATGCAAACATCGCGGGCGCGAGCGAAGGCGGCACGTCCGCGACGTCGAGGACGACCGCAGACCAGTACTCGACGTTCGTCCACGAATGGCCCTCGCTCTTCTTGGCAATCGCCTCGTGCGCGACCTGCTCGAGCTCCTCCGCCACCGCGACCCGCGGCGAGCCGAGCTCTTTCGCGATGCGCTTCAGCACCCGCGAGCGCGGATCCTCGGCGCGATACACACGATGCCCGAAGCCCATGATCCGCTCGCCGCGCGCCAGGGCGTCGCTCACCCATTTCTCCGCGTCGCCGGACTCGGCAACCGCATCCAGCATCGGCAGGACGCGGGCGGGAGCGCCGCCGTGCAACGGCCCCGAGAGCGCGCCGACGGCCGACGACAGTGCAGCTCCGGCATCGGCACCGGTCGAGGCGACGATGCGCGCCGTGAATGTCGACGCGTTGAGGCCGTGCTCGGCGGTGCAGATCCAGTACGCGTCGATCGCGCGCGCGTGCTTCTCGTCGACCTCGCCGCGCCACGTGAGGAGGAACCGCTCCGCAGCGGTCTGCCCTTCCATGATCGTCTCCTCCGGCACCGCCGGCTGATCGGCACCGCGCGCCGACTGCGCGACGAACGAGAGCGCGGCGGCCGAGAGGCGCCGGAGATCCTCCTTCGCCTCGTCGTCGCCGATGTCGATGAACTGGCCGAGCCTCCACTTCCCCGAGAGCGAGGCGAGCGCCGCCTGCACGTCGCCGATGTAGCTGCCGGTGCGCTGCTCGAGCTCGACGTGCGAGGGCGGAAGCCCCGGCTCGAGCGACTCGTCGACCAGGAGCCCCCACACCTGCTCGAACGGCACCTTGCCCACGAGGTCTTCGATGTTCACGCCGCGATAGCGGAGCTCGCCGCCCTCCTTGTCGGGCTCTGCGATCTCCGTCTCGAAGGCGACGACGCCTGCGAGGCCTGGGCTGAATTCCGTCATGCGGGGATCTCCTCCAACTCGATCTCGAGACCAGCGTTCCGCGCTCGGGCTGCGGCGAAAACGAGCGCGGCGGCCGCCACGTCCTGCACGGCGACGCCGACCGACTTGTACAGCGTAATTTCAACGGGGGTGGCTCGGCCGCGCCTGTCGCCCGAGACGAGCTCCCCGAGCTCGACGACGGAGCCTCGGTCGACGTCGGCGAGCTCCGGCGCGCCCCCCGGCGGCGGGGCGAACGACGACTCGCGGGACTCGACGACGATCGTCGCGGCGCGCACAAGTGCGGGATCCAGCTCGCGAGCCGGGGGCGTTGTAGCCGACGGAGCTCACGTGCGTCCCGGGGGCGACCCATTCGGCACGAACGACCGGTTCGGCGGAGTGCGTCGCCGCCGCCACGACGTCGGCGCCGCGAACGGCAGACTCGAACGACGGAGTTGGGGTCGCACCGAGCTCGCCGGCAAGCGCCTCGACTTTCGCCTGGTCGCGGCCGGCAAGGCGGATCTCCGTCCAGTCCCGGATGTGCGCGAACGCCCGTGCGTGCGAGCGCGCCTGCACCCCGGTGCCGATGATCGTGAGCACCTTCGCGTCGGGTCGCGCGAGAAGCCGTGTGGCGAGCGCCGCCGCCGCAGCAGTGCGCGTCGCGGTGATGTAGGTGCCGTCCATGAGCGCGATCGGCGAGCCGTTTGCCGGATCGAAGAGGATGATCGCTGCCTGATGGGTGTGCCGGTCCACGTTGCCCGGGAAGAGCGTCACGAGCTTGCAGCCGAGCCCGGCCGACGGCGAGTACGCGGGCATTGCGCCGAGCAGGCCCGCCTCGGCCAGTGCCGCGATGCGCGGCGGCATGGACACCGCGCCCGAGGAGAGCTCCTCGTGCGCGCGGGCGAGCGCGCCGACGAGCTCGTCCAGGTCGAGCAGCTGCTCGACGTCGGCGCGTGAGAGGACGAGCACGTGAAGAAAGTAGCTGGAACGCGGCTCGGCATGACTCTTCGTCGACGGGGGGCGATGGGTGGTACGAGCGCAAGGACGCAGGGAGCCCCGATAGCGATTCGCTATCGGGGCGACTGAGGACGCCGCGATCGTGCCGCACAGCGCGTCCCGGCGGCACAAGGCTTCATGCCGAGTCGCGTTCCTAAGGGCGATGCGCGGCCGCGGGCGCAGTGCCCGGCGACACGGGCGGCGGCTTCGAATCGACGAGGACCGCCGCCGCCAGCAGCACCGCGATCGCGACGGCGCACTCGCCGACGATGCTCCGCCTGCCGGGCACGAAGAAGAAGCGGTGCAGCCCCGCCCAGGCGAGGACGCAGAGGACGAGGGTGAGCTTCACGAGGAGCACGTGCCCGTACCCGGAGAGCCAGAGGTCGTGGAGCGCGGGGAGCCGCAGGACGCTGAGATACACGCCCGCACCGACAAGCAGAGCGACGCACACCGCCGCAAGCTGCGAGAACGCCGGGATCGCGCGCCGCCTCCCTTCGGCGGGAAGGAGTGCGAGCTGCACGAGCCCGCCGATCCAGAGCGCCGCAGAGCTCAGGTGCACCCAGTCGGCAAACGACGCCGACGTGCGGCTCGCGGAATGCCCGGAGAGCGAGAGCCCTGACGAGAAGCCGAGTGCGAGGAGGAACGTCGGCCAGAGGAGAAGCTCCCGATCCGTCAGCCAGGCGAGGAAGAGGAGCGCAGCCACGAGGGCGAAGCCGAGCTCCATGACGACGAACGCCTGCCCGAGCCGCGTGCCTTGCGCGATCGGGGTCAGGTCGCTGTAGAAGAAGTCGGCGAACGGCAGCTGCAGTGCGTCCTCGCAGCGGAGGAGGAACGCCGCGATCGCAACCTCGAGCACGCCGACGACGCCGATGCCGGTCGCGAGGTAGAACCGCCGCCCGAGCGGCTCGCGCGCGACGAGGAGCCGGAAGCCGAGCCCGCCGACCAGAACCGCGAGCGCGAGGAACCAGAGCCACCGCACGATGTCCTCCGTGCGTGTGGGGCCGCCGGCGCCGACGGCCTGGGTGACGTTGTCGGCATCGACGCGCACGCCGAACGTGTAGACGCCCGACACGACGTGACCGTCGAGCGACATCGCTCGCCAGCGCACCGTGTACCGGCCGCGCCCCAACCCGTGCAACGGCGTGCGCAGCATGCGACCGTCCGTCCGCGACGCGCCTGCGTAGTTCCGGCCGTGACGGTCGAGCACGGTGACGCCGCTCGGCAGCGCCTCGACCTCCTGGTCGAAGCGAAGGACGACCTCGGCGGGCGCCGAGTGGAGCCGCTGGCCGAAGGTCGGCGACTCGACGCGCAGCGAGGCATGCGCGAACGCGGACGTTGGGAATGCGAGGGCGAGCACCATCACGGGGAGTGCGCGCCTCATCGGTGCGGGCTGCCTGCGTAGACCGAGAGGTGGCCGAAGATCGCCGCAGTATCACGGTCGCAATAGAGCAGCACCGCAAGGACGAGCAACGTCGTCGCGAAGCCGGCCGCCGCCGTGAACGACCGAGGTCGCAGGTACTGCGCAAGTGGGAAGAGGGCCCCCACGATCACCGTCCACCCGATCGCGTGATGAAGAAACGCCGCTCGCGAGAAGAGCCACGCCTGCTGCTCGTGAATGAGGAACGCCGCGCCCGAGACCAGCAGGCCGACCGACGATGTGAGCCGCCAGGCACGCGAATGCACCTTGCCGCGGGCGAGGGCGAGCTCGGCGGCACCGGCGAGCATGAGGACCTGCGCCCACGCGCCGTGCGCGAGCATGTGAATCGCCGAGGACGTGAAGAACGTCATCACCGGCCACATGAGGACGCCCATGAAGAAGATGAGCGACGGCCAGACGTAGCGGCGCCACGGCCGCCGGTTCCACACCTCTTCGCCCACGACCGCCCGCGCAAGGAGCAGCACGCCGAGGGCGAGGAAGCCTGTCGCGAACCACCAGTGGACCATCTCCGCGTGCGGCTTCATTCGCCCATGTCCTCGACGAGGCCGGGCGCGACGAGCACCCGGAAGAGGAAGCCGACGAGAACGACATAGAGCGGCGGCTCCGAGAGAAGCCACCAGAGGCCCTGTCCCGCCGGGTCGAGAAGGGTGATCCGCCAGGGCTGGACGAGCGCCCAGACGACGCCTCCGAGCGCGACGCTCGGCCCGAGTGCGAGGACGACCCGCGCGCGCCACGTGCGCGCGTCGGCTGCCTCTCGCGCCAGCTCGGCGGTCAACCCAGAAGCGTCAGCGTCCAGTCGTTGCGGTGCTCGGCGTCCAGCGAGAAGAGCATGATGCGCTGCCACTGCCCGAGGCAAAGGCAGCCCTCGCTGAACGGCACCTGCTCTGTCTGCGATCCGAGCAGCGCGTGGACGAGACGTTCACGCGATTGGACGTCCCCGGGTACCACACGCTCGAGCAAGCACTCGAGGTCCTCGAAGAAACCTGTCTCACGCTCCTGCACGCGGATGAGCGCCAGTGCGTCGTTCGCCGTGACGTACGCGATGCCCGCACGCTTGCCGGAGGTCGCGACGGCCTTGGACACCTCGTTCGTGATGTCCATGACCGAAAGCGTCGGCAGCGCCGCCGCGATCGAGTACGGCACCTCGATGCTCGTCATGCGCGCGCGACCTCCTTCGGGAGACGGAAATTGACGTGCTCGCGTGCGACGGTGATCTCCTCGAGCGTCGTGTAGCCGCGCTCTGCGAGCTCCCGGGCGACCGACTCCACGAGCGCTTCCGGCGTGGACGCGCCGGCCGTCAGGCCGATCGTCTCGTGACCGCGAAGGAGCGCCTCCTCGAGCTGCGACTCACCGTCGATCAGGGTCGCCTTTGCGCCGCCTGCCTGCGCGACCTCGACGAGACGGACGGCGTTCGAGCTCGACGGCGAGCCGATGACGAGGACGAGGGTCGCACCCTCGGCGACCATTGCCTTGACGGCGTCCTGCCGGTTCTGTGTCGCGTAACAGATGTCGTCGGCATGCGGCCGGCGCAGGTTCCCCTGGCTCTCGGCGAGCGCGTCGACGATCGGCGCGACGTCGTCGAGCGACAACGTCGTCTGCGTGATCACCGCGACGGGCCTGTCGGTCTCGAGCTCGCGTGCCTGCTCGGGCGACTCGATGACGACCGTCGACTCGGGCCGCTCGCCCAACGTCCCGATCACCTCGACGTGGTTCTTGTGCCCGACGAGCGCGACGAGGTGGCCGCTGTCGGCGTAGCGGCGCGCCTCCGCGTGCACCTTGTTGACGAGCGGGCAGGTGGCGTCGACGACGCGCAGGCCGCGGTTCTTCGCGTTCTCCTTGACCGACGGCGCGACGCCGTGCGCGGAGAGAACGCAGTACTCGCCTTCGGGGATCTCCGACTCGTCCTCGACGAAGACGGCCCCGAGCCCTTCGAGCCGGCGCACGACGTTCTCGTTGTGCACGATCTGGTGCCGCACGTAGATCGGCGCCCCGTGCTGCTCCAAGAGCCGCTCGACGATCTCGATCGCACGGTCGACACCCGCGCAGAACGACCGCGGCGCAGCCAGGAGCACACGACCGCTCACGCGACCGCCCTCTCCAATGCACGCAACGCCGCCATCGCGTCCTTCATCGACCGGACGGCTGCGCCGCGCCGCGTTGCCACCCAGCGGGCAAGCCCGACGACGTCCGTTTTCCCGTTTGCGTGCACCGTCGCATCGACACCCTCGATCGCGCTCGTCACGTCGTCCGACACGGCGCGGACGACGCCTGCGAGGCGGCCGCTCCTCGCAAGAACGCCGCTCTCCATGTCGACGGCATCCGCGCCCGATGCCTCGTGCAAACGCCGTCGCTCACCGGCGTCGTGGACGAGCACGTCGCTGCCGAGGATCGTCGCGTGCCGGCCGACGCCGAGGCCCTCGCCCTCCCAGAGCGTCATGCCGCGCTCGTCGACGACGCGCGTTGCATCGAGCACGTCACCGACGGCGAGCCCTTCGCGCAGCGCTCCGGCGAGACCGAACGAGACGACATCCCCCTCGGGCACGCCGTTGCACGCGCGCACACCGACGCGTGCCGTGCGCAGGCCCGCCCGCTTCGCGACGCGCTCCTCCGCCGTCGTCGCGCAGGCGCAGATCAGCCCGTCAGCGTCCACGCCATGCTCCGGACGGTTTCCTTCAGGCTCTTCGACGACTCGAAGGCCGAGGAGGGCTCGAAGCCGGAGTGGATGCCGCAGTGCTCGCAGCGCGGGTCGTTGCCCGGCCCGTACGAGTCCCAGTCCATACCCTCGAGAAGCGCCTCGTAGGTCGGGAAGATCCCGTCGGTGAGCAGGTAGCACGGGCCCTTCCAGCCGTACGGGTTGCGCGTGATCGATCCCCACGGCGCGCAGGACAGCTTCCGGTCGCCGGTGAGGAAGTCCTGATAGATCGGGGTCGCAAGCCAGCGGTACCCGTTCTTGCGCACTGCGGTCCGGATCGCGCGGAACTTCTCCTCGTGCTCTGAACGCGTCATCGTCAGCGCCGGGTCGATCTGCGAGTACTGGTAGCCCGGCGCGACGAGCATCCCGTCGATGCCGACATCGTCGGTGAGATAGCGCATCATCTCGATGACGTCGTCGACCTCGGTCTCCTTGAAGATCGTCGTGTTCGTGGTGACGCGGAAGCCACGCGAGCGCGCGAGCTTGATCGCGTCGACCGCGATCTCCCAGAGCCCCGGGTAGTCGCACACGTAGTCGTGGATCTCGCGCATGCCGTCGAGATGGACGACGAACGTCATCCTCGGCGACGGCTCGAACCAGTCCAGGCACTGCTCGAGGCGGAGAGCGTTGGTGCACAGCTCGACCGTCTTGTTGTTCTCGATCATGCCGGCGACGACTTCCTCGATCCCCTTGTAGACGAGCGGCTCGCCGCCGCAGATCGACACGACGGGGGCGGGGCATTGCACGCCCGCATCGACGCACTCCTCCACCGAGAGGCGCGCGCGGTTCGACTCGTACTCGCGGATCTTCCCGCAGCCGATGCACGCGATGTTGCAGGCGAGTGTCGGCTCGAGCATGAGCACGAGCGGGTACCGCGCGCCTTTGCGCTGCTGGGACGCGACGTACTTGCCGATCGTCATGGTCGACTGCAGCGGGAACTTCATGCAGAAAGCCTCTCTCTCATTCGGCCGAGTGCGAGCAAGGGGAACGTGATGCGATAGAGGTGGTAGCGGATCATGAAATCGAGGGGGAAGCCGGTGCCCGTGAAGTGCTCCTCATCCCAATCACCGTCCGGGCGCTGCGCATTGCAAAGATAATCCGCCGCCCTTCGGGCATTACCACCCTCAGCGTTTCCTGCGGACGCGTACGCAAGGAGCGCCCACGCAGTCTGCGAAGGCGTCGCGAAGGGCGCGCGGCCGCGCCACGCGGGGTCCGCGTACGAGCGAATGTCCTCTCCGAAGCCGCCGTGCGCCTGCTGAACGGAGTCGAGCCAGCGCGTGGCGCGCGTCACGGCCGGATGGTCGGCGGGAACCCCGCACGCCTCGAGCGCGGGCAGCGCTGCACCCGTTCCGTAGATGTGGTTGACGCCCCAGCGGCCGAACCACGAGCCGTCCTTCTCCTGCTCGGCGAGCAGCCACTGCAAGCCGCGCTCGCGGGCATCGCCGTAGCCCTCTTCGTGCCCGAGCGTCTCGAGGGCGTGCGCCGTGACGTCCGCGCTCGGCTCGTCCGTGACCTTGCCGAAGTCGCAGAACGGAATGCGGTAGAGCCACATCGCCGAGTTGTCGACATCGAACGCACCCCAACCGCCGCTGCGCGATTGCATGCCGACGAGCCAGTCGAGCCCGCGCTCCACCGCCTCGTCGCCCATGTTCAGCTGACGGAGCGCGAGCGCGATGACCGCTGCATCGTCGGTGTCGGGGTAGAGATCGTTCTCGTACTCGAATGCCCAGCCCCCGGGGGCGAGCTCGGGACGGCGGATCGCCCAGTCACCGCGCGCAGCCACCTCCTGGTCGAGGAGGTACCGGCCGGCCGCCTGCAGCTGCGGATGGTCCGGGGGCAGCCCGCACGCGCGCAGGGCGAGCACTGCAAGCCCGGTGTCCCACATGGGCGATTGGCACGCTTCGGGGCGGAGCCGGTCGCCGTCCTCGACCATGAAGCCGTCCCAACCGAGCACGGCGTTCCGAAGCGTCTCGTCCCGCTCGTCGTACCCGAGCGCTGTCAGCGCGATGATCGCCCAGACCCAGGGCGGCTGGATCCCACCCCAAGAGCCGTCTGCCTCCTGCCGTGCACGGATCCACTGCTCTGCCTCGTGCTGCGCCCTGCGCCGAAGCGCGGTCGGGCGGCGCGGGACGCGCGTACGACCAGGGATCGCGCCGATCTCCGTCAGATCGACGTCGATCGCCTTGACCGGACGAAGCGACTGCGCGAGTGCAAGCGCGACGAACGTCTGACGCGCCCAGCAGGCGAAGTTGTAGATCGAGAACGGCGCCGACGGCGGGAAGAGAACGAGCTCGGGCGGTATCGGCACCATCCGCTGCCACGGCCACTGGCCGAGGAGCGCGAGGAAGCACTTCGTGAAGAGGCGCGCTTTCCGGATGCCGCCCTCGCGTTGGATGTACGCGCGGGCTTTGTCACCCGGGTCGACGCCGCACATGCGAAGCGCGACATACGCCTCGATCGACGTCGAGAGGTCGGGCGGCCCTTCGAACCAGATCGACCACGTACCGTCCTCGCGCATGCGGGCCATCAGCTCGTTCGCGATGCCGCGGTCGAGCCTCTCGGTACGAAGGCCGAGATAGTGCTTCCAGAAGAGGTGCTGCGCGGTCATGGTGACGTTGGACTCGAGCTCGCCGACCCAGACCCCGTCGGCGCGCTGCAGCTCGAGCAGCCGCGTGACGCCTACGTCGATCGCGCTGTCGAGCCGCGTGAGCTCCGCAGTGACGGACATGCCGCAAACTTTCTCATGCGCGAGTGCTACTGCGGGCGTGGCTCAAGATGAACTGAGCGGCTCTGCGACCGCTGCGCACCGCACTCTCCATCGTCGCCGGCCAGCCGGTGTCGGTCCACGAGCCGGCGCGGGCGACGTTGTCGCGCCCGGTCGCGACGCCGGCGCGCACGACGTCGGGGCGGAGCGCGATCGTCGCGTACGGCTCGCGGCTGACGCGTGACCAGAGGAGCTCGGCATCGCCCAACCGCGCTGTCAGCTGGCCGGCGATGCGTTCGACGAGCTCGCGACCGCGGATAGCGAGGAGCTCGGGCACGCCGCTCGAGACGACGGTCAGGTACTGGCCGCGCTCGGGAAGATGCCCCGTGAGCGCGCCACGGTCGAACACCCAGTGGGCATCGGAACCGAGCAGGGCAGCAAGCGGCGAGCGCAACAAATGTGTGCTGAACCAGAGGTGAACGCTGACGATCGGAGAGGCTTCGAGCCGCGGCGGCTCCTCTCCGAGAAGCCGTGCACTCTCGACCGGCGGCGTGGCGACGACGACGGCATCCGCATCGAGGTCGTCGAGCGACTCGACCTTCGCGTCGAGGTGCACACGACCGGCGAGCACGCGCCCCGCTGCATCGCCGTGCATGTGGCCGAGCGGCGCGGTCGGCAGGACGAGGTCCGCGTTGCCGCGCGGCCCGAGAAGTGCAGTGCGCACGGTGAAGAGGCCGGCCAGTGCGTCGACCTCGTCCGTCGGCAGGTTGAGCGCCGGCCGGATGAAGACGTCCCAGAACTTCGCCACACTCTCGTCCGTCGCCCCGTGGCGGCGCAGCAAACGACCGAACGTCTCGCCCGGTTCGGCCTTCGCGTTGCGCAGGCGGAGTGTCGTCACGGGTATCCGGAGCCGGTCGTTCGTCGAGAGGTGCTTGTACGCGAGCAGGCCGGTCAGCGACGGACGGATGCTCGACACGCGGCACCGCTCGTCGATCACCGGCAGTGCGAGCCGCGTCCGCAGATACGAGCCGCTCTGACCGACGCGCTCCAGGAAGCGGAGGTACTCGGTGAAGCAGCCGAGTGCGATGTGCTGCCCGTTGTCCGGCGGCGGGTCCGGGTCGCTGTCGCGCTCGGGGAGTGTCTGCACGGCGCCGCCGAGCGTCGGACGCGCCTCGTAGACCTCGACCTCGACACCGGCGTCCATGAGCTCGATCGCTGCGGCCAGCCCGGCGAGGCCGCCGCCGACAACGGCCGCTTTCACGTGAGCAACCCGCGGGCGACGACGGCGAGCTTCTCGCGCGTCGAGAGGCGGCACGACGCGTCGAAGACGTCGAAGCCGTTCGCCTGCATGCGGTCGAGCTGGCCGCGATAAAGGCCGGCGAAGGTCGACACGCAGAGCGCGCTGCGACGGTCGAGCGAATCGAGCAGGCGGAGCCCCTCCTCGAGGTGCGCTCGCGCGCGCTGCGCCTGGAACCCCATGAGGTCCCGGAACCGTGGTGTGAAGGCGAGCTCGGTGACGCCGAAGCGGACGAGCTCGTCCTGCGGCAGATAGACGCGGCCGAGCTCGACGTCCTCGGCGACGTCTCGCATGATGTTGATCAGCTGCAAGGCGATCCCGAGCGTCATCGCGCGCTCGACGTCATCGCTCCCGTATACGGCGAGGCATGCGACGCCGACGGAGCCCGCCACCTTCTCGCAATACCCGCGCAGCTCGTCGAACGTCGCGTAACGCGTTTGCTCGAGATCCTGAAGCCCGCCGTCGATAAGCGCGGAGAGCGCGTCACGGGGAATGCCGAATCGCGCGCGCGCGTCGTCCAGCGCGATCTCCTTCGCGCCTGTCGGCTCGCGATCGAGCGACACTCGCATCGCTTCGAGCGATGCACGCTTCTCGTCGGCAGGAAGGTCGCCGTCTGCAATGTCGTCGACCGCGCGTGCGAACGCGTAGATCGCGGCGATCGCACGGCGCTTCTCGCGCGGGAGGACCATGATCCCGTATGCAAAGTTCTTCGCCTCTCGACGAGTGATGCCGAGGACCTCGGCGTACGCCTCATCAGTGTTCATCGCACGAGCACGATTGCGGCCTCGCGCGCGAGCCGGGCGCGCGACGGCTTCGGGCGCTGCGTGAAGATGTCCCAGTTCGCATCCTCGAGCGCCTCGAGCGCAGCGAGCCCTCCGCGCGCGAAGAGGCCGACGGCACGCCCGAGCCGTCCGCCGATCTGCGAGCGGAGCACGTCGCCCATCTGCAGGAGCGTCGCAGCGCGCTCCGCCTCGTAGCGGAGGAGCGCGCGCAGCTCGTCGCTCGGGTGGTCGAGCGGAGGCGACCCGAAGCGCTCGCGGTCTTCGCGGGGGAGGTACACCCGGCCGAGCTCGAGGTCGCGGGGCACGTCCTGCAGGAAGTTCACGAGCTGGAGACCGGTGCAGACCGAGTCGCTCGCAGCAACGAGCTCGGCGTCGTCCAGCCGGCGGAGCACGCCGAGGACGAGCCGCCCGCACGGGTCGGCGGAGTGAACGCAGTACTGCTTCAGCTCGTCCCAGGTCTCGTACTCCGCGACGCGCTGGTCGATGCGGTTCGCCTCGATCAGGCGCAGGAAGGGCTCGCGCGGCAGATCGAACTCCCGGACTGTCGGCTGCACGTTCCGGAGCACCGGCCACGTGGGCTCTCCCTCGAATGTGAGCACAACCTGCGACTCCAGCTCATCGAGGGCCTCGAGGCGGTTGCCGTCGTAGCTGTCGCCGAGCTCGTCGACGAGCCGGGCATAGCAATACAACGCGCGGATGTGCGGGCGCAACGCGCGCGGGAAGAGCACGGAGCCGACGGGAAAGTTCTCGCCCGCCGCCCTCGCAGCGACCTCTTCGACCTGCATGCGCCGAAGCATACGGCTGCGTTTGCGGACGACTCTCGCCGCTGCTTGAATGCGACCGCGCGGCCGGGGGCGCCGCGGTGTGCGGAGGAAAGGAGAGAGTCGTGACCGAGGGCAGCGGACCGACTCAGGACGGAACGGCAGGCCTGCGCGAAGATCCGGTTGCGGGCATCGCCCGCAGCGACGGCACGATCGTCGTCAGCCTCGCCGGCGAGCTCGACCTCTACAACGCAGCCGCCGTGCGCGAGGCGCTCCTCGAGTGCTGCGCCGAGTCGCCGGAACGGCTGATCATCGACCTGAGCGCCGTGAAGTTCATCGACTCGACCGCGCTCGGCGTCCTCATCGAGGCGCGCACGCGCCTCGCGAACCGGCGCGGGTTCCTCCTCGCCGCACCGGGCCTCGAGACGAGGCGCGCGCTCGAGATCTCCGGCCTCGACCGGCACTTCGCGGTGCACGAGACGCTGGACGCCGCACAAACGGCCGACCTTTAGCCAGCTGTCCATTCCTTCTGTTTGCCCTTCCCGCACTCGGGGAGAGGCTCGGTGTGAAACGCGTCCTCGCAGCTGCCGGCACAGCCGTTGCCGCGGAGAAGATCTGGAAGCGGTCGAACGCACTCGACCTCGAAGGACGTGTGGCGGTCGTCACCGGCGGCTCGCGCGGCCTCGGGTTCGCGCTCTGCCGAGAGCTCCGCAACCGCGGCGCGCGCGTCGCGACGTGCGCGCGAGGCGAGGAGCAGCTCCAGCGCGCGCGCACGCTCCTCGGCGGCGACGTCCTCGCGATTGCCTGCGACGTCTCCGACGAAGAGCAGGTGCGCGCGTTCATCGACCAGGTCGAGGAGCAGCTCGGCCCGGTGGAGGTACTCGTGAACAACGCCGGTGTCATTGCCGTCGGGCCGCTCGCGACGCAGACGATCGCCGACTTCGAGGAGATGCTTGCGATCCAGCTCTGGGGCCCGATCCACATGACCTTCGCGGTGCTGCCGGGCATGCGCGAGCGAGGCGAGGGCCGCATCGCGAACGTCACGTCGATCGGCGGGAAGATCAGCGTGCCCTGGCTCCTCCCCTACAACACGGCGAAGTTCGCAGCCGTCGGATTCTCCCAGGGCCTGCGCACCGAGCTCGCAGGGACGGGCATCAAGGTGACAACGGTCGTCCCCGGCCTCATGCGCACCGGGTCGTTCCTCGCCGCCTACTTCAAAGGTGACAAGGCCGAGCTCGAGTACAGCCTGTTCACTCCCCTTTCGGCAACGCCTGCGACGACGGTTTCGGCGACCCGTGCGGCACGGCGGATCGTCGACGCGATCCAGTACGGGGACGCCGAGATCACGCTCGGTCTCCACGCCAAGCTCGCCGCCGGTGCAAACGGCGTCGCGCCCGGGTTGGTCGCGGGCATCCTGTCGCTCGTCTCGCGAGCGCTCCCGGAGGTTCGCGGCACGCAGCGCCGCCGGGGCTCGGAGATCGAGTCCCCCGTCGACCGAAGCGTCGTCACCACGCTCGGTCGCGAGGCTGCGCGCGACCTCAATCAGTAGTCTCCCGCGCGTGATCGCGGGCGAGCAGATCCTATCGGCGGAAGAGCGTGCCCGCTACGCCGAGGCGATCGTCAAAGCGTCGCTCCACGTCGGCAAGAGTGACTACCTGCTCGTGCAGGGCCATCTCGAGCATCGAGAGCTCGTGGTGGCGATCGCCGAGGCCGGCTATCGAGCGGGTGCCGCGATGGTGGACGTCGTGTACCACGACCCGCTCGCCGAGCGCGCCCACTACCGGTACGGATCGAAGGACTCGCTCGGCGTCGTGACCCCGTGGGCGCTGCGGCGGACGCGTGAGCTCGTGAAGCCGAGCGCCGCCCGCGCCGTCGTGACCGGTGAGGCCGATCACGGCTACCTGGACGGCATCGACCCGAAGCGGATCGCCGCGGATCAGCGTGGGATCGCAGAGCAGTTGCGCTTCTACCACAAGGCGAACCTCGATCTGAACGCGCGCTGGACCGGCGCTGCCTGGCCGACCGACTACTGGGCCTCGCAGGTGTACCCCGACCTCCCGCCGCTCCAGGGGAAGCGGCGCCTCGCAGGCGATTTCCTCTGGTTCTGCCGGCTGACCGACGAGGACGGGAAGGGCTCGCGCGGCTGGCTCGACCACGTTCGCGCGATCGCCCGCCGCTCGGCGAAGCTGACGCGGCTCGCCCTGTCGGCGCTCGAACTGCGCGGCCCCGGAACGGAGCTGAACGTGAAGCTCACTCCCGGCTCACGCTGGCTCGGCGGCCAGGAGGAGACTTCCTCGGGCGTGAAGATCGCGCCGAACATGCCGACGGAGGAGTCGTTCACGAGCCCGGATGCCGCCGGCACCAACGGGACGTTTGCCTGCACCTTCCCTCTGACCTTCCAGGGCAAGCGCATCGAGGGCCTGCGCGGCGAGTTCTCGAACGGCCGTCTCGTTCGCCTCGACGCCGACGACGAGGAGGGACGCGACTTCGTCGCGGCCTACATCGACAGCGACCCGACCGGCAACGGCCGCAGGCTCGGCGAGGTCGCGCTCGTGGATGCGACGTCACGGATCGGCGAGACGCGGCGCACGTATTTCCACACGCTGCTCGACGAGAACGCCGCCGCGCACATCGCGTTCGGCGCCGGCTTCGGCGGCACCCGCCCGAGTGGGAAGCGCGGACTGAACGTCGCGACGGTGCATCTCGACGTGATGATCGGCGGCCCGGACTTCGAGGTGACCGGGATCACGCAGGCGGGCAAGCGTGTGCCGGTGATCGCCGACGGGCTCTGGCAGATCTAGGCGGGGCGCTTCCCCGGCCAGTAGGTCAGCCGTCGACGAGGAGACCGTTCACCGGCCCGAGGATCGCACGCGTGCGGCGTGAGACCCCGCGAAGAGGTCGAAGCCTGTGCGACTGGTCTGCCGCGAAGGCGCGCGGTCGCCACTCGGAGTCGACCAGGTCCACCGGATCGCGGTCGAGGTCGGTCTCGAGATGCTCCGACCAGAAGCGACGCCTCGCGTTGCGGGCGAATACCGGATCGCGGACGACGACATTCACCTCCGTGTCGTTGAACAGCGAGTGCTCGTTCAGGTTCGCGGAGCCGACGGTCAGCCAGCGATCGTCGACGATCGCGACCTTTGCGTGCACGTACACGGGCGCGCCACGGGGCTGATAGAGCGTGCATGCGAGGAAGCGCGCCTCGTTCCCGCCGCGTACCGCGGCATCCGCAAGCACGCCGAGCTGACCGCGCGTGTCGTCGTTTCCGTTGTTCGGATGTGCAGGCAGGAGCGTCACGAGCCGGAAATCGTTCCGCGGCGGCTGCCGCAGCTTCGCGGCGAGAATCTGGACGATCTCCGGAGACCATAGGAACTGGCTCTCGATGTAGATGAACCGCTCCGCTGCGGCGAGAGCACGCAGGTAGCTCTCGAGGATCGTGAACTCGCCCCGCGGGAGGCCGCCGTACAAGCGCTCCGGCACCGTCCGGACGAGCTGCACCTCGAGCGCTCCAGCAGATGGGGCGGGCATGGGCCGGGGAAGTGGCCTCGGCCACCGGAGAGCAAAGTGGCGCGCGACGTCCTCGACGACCGGGCCTGCCAGACGGACGCAGGCGTCATGCCAGCCGATGCCGTCGCGGCGCGGATGATCGCTCGAATCGAGACGGTTGCCGCCGAAAGTCGTGAGGTCCAGGCCGCCGACGTAGGCCACACGATCGTCCACCAGGACAAGCTTTTCGTGGTGGCAATGCATCGGCCGCTCGCGCGAGTCCAACTCCATCTCGATGCGCGTCCCGGTCGTGAGCTCGTCGCGAATCGCGCGCACCTCGCCGCGATCCGGATGGAAGAGCGGCAGGGGCGCGCCGGCCCAGACGAGGACGCGCACGTCGACGTGCTCCGCGGCATCGGCGAGCAGTCCCCGGAGCGTTCGCGCACCTCCGCCCATGCGAAAGGAAGGCGTGACCGTCCAGCCGGCGACGTGGACATGGGACTCGGCGCCTTCGATGTCGGCTGCCATGCGCGGGAGGATTTCCGCGCCGTCGACGAGCAGCTCGGCGTTGCAACCTTCCCGCGGCTCGAAAGCACCGCTCGTCGCCCAGCCGCCTGGTGGCGGGTCGTAGCCATCGGCGTGTCCGTAGCGACGAAGCCGGCGGCGATGATGCGACGCAATCGCGCGCTCGATCGTCGCTCCCACCGCGTCGTCGACACGACTCACGGCGCGGGGGGCGGGGGCTCAGTGGGCGGCGGCGGCTCCGGGGCCGGGGCCGGCGGCGTCGGGGGCGTCGGCGCCGGGGGCGGCGGCGGTGCAGGAGCGGGCTTCGGCTTCGGCGCCGGTGCGCGAGGAGCAGGCGCACTCGGCGTCGTCGACGTCGTCGCGGGCGCGGGGGTGTAGGTCGGCGTCGGCGTGTACGAGTAGGGCGACGACACCGTGTGGCCCGTGAAGATCGGCGTCGCGAAGCTCTTCACGGGCATGTTCTTCACGGCCTCCGACATGAACCGGTTCCAGATCATCGCCGGGAGCGAGCCGCCGAAGACAGAGCCCCAGCCCTCGACGTTGTAGAGCGAGATCTCCGCCTTCGGATACCCGATCCATACGCACGCGGCGAGCTGGGGGACGTACCCGCAGAACCAGGCGTCCTTGTAGTCCTCGGCAGTGCCCGTCTTGCCGGCGGCCGGTCGGCCGAAGTAGGCCGCGGTGCCGGTGCCGTGCGAGACGACGCCTTCGAGCGCGTACGTCACGAGGTCGGCCGTGTTCTGCTGAATCGTCTGCGTGCCGGGCGCATTCAGCCGGCCGATCACGCCGCCGTTCGGCCCGCGCACGAGCTCGAACGCCTGCGGATCGCGGTGGCGGCCCCGCGCGGCGAGCGTCGCGTACGCGTCGGTCATCTCGAGCGGGTTGATTGCCTGGGTCCCGAGCCCGATCGAGCAGACGGGCTGCAGCTTCGACTTCACGCCCATCTTGTGTGCCGTTCGCACGACGGACTCCGGGCCGATCACATCGACGAGCTGCGCGAAGATCGTGTTGACGGAGTGGGCAGTCGCGTCCAGCAGGCTCATATAGCCACCCGACTCGTCGGCGTAGTTGTGCACGGTCCACGGGACGCCGTTGTCCGCGCACTTCGGGTCGGTAAGGGTCAGCTCCGACGGGCCCGAGAACCCCGTGTTGACGGAGACGCCCTGCTCGACCGCCGCAGCAAGCGCCATCGGCTTGAACGCGCTCCCCGCGAACCGCGCCGCCTGCGAGGCGAGGTTGAACTTCATCGGGCGCCCATTCGGAAGGTACGAGATCATGGCGCGGACGGCGCCGGTGCTGGGCTGGATCGCGACGAGCGCCGCTGCAGGGTCGTACTTCTCGCGCAGCACGCTCGCGACTGCATCGCGCGCGAGCGACTGCATCCGCGGATCGAGCGTCGTCCGAACCTGTAGCCCACCGGCCTGCACCTTGCGCTCGCCGAACTTGTGGATCAGCTGGTCGGCGGCCCAGCCGAAGAAATTGGGGTGGCGCTGCGCGCTGTACAGCGTGCCCCGCTTGAGCCCGACCGGCGACGCGAGCGCGCCGCTGTACTCCTTCGGCGTGATAACGCGGTTCTTCAGCATCGAGGCGAGGACCTCGTTCCGCCGCCGCAATGCAGTGTCCGGGTGCTTCAGCGGGTCGTAGACCGAAGGCGCCTGCGGCAAGCCGGCCAGAAGCGCCGCCTGCGGGAGCGTGAGCCGCTTCGCGCTCGTCGAGAAGAATGTCTGCGCCCCGGCCTGCGCACCGTAGGCGTGACGTCCGTAGAACACCTCGTTCAGATAGGCGGCGAGGATCTGCTTCTTGCTCCACTGCTGCGAGAGCTTCTCGGCGAGGCACGCCTCTTTGACCTTCCGCGAGAACGTCCGCTCCGACTTCCCGATGTAGAGGTTCCGCACGAGCTGCTGCGTGATCGTCGAACCCCCTTCGACGATCTGCCCGGCGTTCAGATCCTTGTAGAGCGCACGGGCAATGCCCTGGTAGTCGAGCGCGCCGTGCTGCCAGAAACGGCTGTCCTCGATCGCGACGGTCGCCTTCGGGAGCCAGGGCGACATCTTTCCGAGCTGCAGCGGCTGGCGGTTCGTCTGCGACGGGATGACGCCGAGGAGGCTGCCGTCACCGGCGAAGAGGAACGAGTTCGAGCCGAGGGAGACCGGGCGGAGCGAGCCGAGATCGCACGAGCTGAAGACGAGCGACCGCCCGGTGAACGCTGCACCGGCGAAGAGCGCGGCGAGGACGAGCGCCAGGCCGACGACAGCGATGAGCAGCGCGCGGCGGCGCGGCGGACGGCGGTTGCGGCGCAGCCGCGAACGGCGCAGCGCGACGAGCGCGACGAGGTCGGAGTCGTCTCCCACGACACCTCATCGTCCCCGCTCGGAGGCGTACGGAAACTCAGTCGGCGAACTGTGCGAGCAGGCCGCCGAGGATCGGGATCACGATCGTGAAAACGAGGTTGGCTCTCCCGATGCCGGTGAGGATCGGCCGGAGAGACTGCGGCCGGCCTTCGCGGATCTGGCGTGCAAGCCCCGGGCCCAGGACGAAGTCGTGCAGGTAGGCGCCCCCCACGAGGAGGCCGACGAGCACACCCTTGATCGCGAGCGTGACGTCGAAGCGGGTCGGCGTCGCATCGAAGGCGTCAGCCCGCTCGGCGATGACTGCACCGGTGAGGATCGCAATGCCGAGGGCCGACCAGCCGATCGGGCGCCAGCGGGCGCCGAAGGCCCGAAGGGTCTGCGCGCGCGCTTCGCCCTGAAGCCTCTGCACCGGCGGCACCGCGACGAAGACGAGCGCGATCGTGCCGCCGGACCAGACGATCGCCGCGAGGAGGTGCACCACGCGCAGTGTGGTGTCCATCGAGCTAGTGGAGCGTGACCGGCTCGCCCGACCAGCCGATCGCCGGCGCGTAGAGGCGGACGCGCGAGCCGCGTGGCAGCGAGACGGAGGCGGTGAAGGTGCCGCTGCGCGTCGTGCGACGGGCACCGCCGACCGTCCGCCATGCGCGACCGGCCGCTCGCTGGAGCAGGTATAGACGCCGGCCCGAGCCGGGACGAACCTGGCCCCAGAGCGCCGCCCGGGAGCCGCTCCGCGTCGCCTGCGCGAGCGGAAGCGCGAAGGCGTGGTAGGCGAGCTTCGGCTGGCCGCTCGCGGTGAAGAGCCCGCTCTGCCAGCCGCCGACGGCCGGCTCGTCGCGGACGAGGAACTGGATCAGCATCGTCACGCCGCTCTGCCGCCACACCTTGAGCGCAGCCTCGCCGAGGTAGGTCGCCTGAAGCGACTGCGAGACGCCGAGGATCCGGTCGGGCGGGTTCGTCTGATAGCCGTACTCGGTCAGCCACAACGGCTTCGCGCCGAAGTTCCGCGTCACCGCGCGACGGATCGTCGAGAGCGTTGCCATCGTGAAGCACGTGGAGCAGGAGCCTGCGTTCGGCGTCTCGCCGCGCCCGACGCCGTATGGATTCTGCGCGTACGCATCCAGTTTCGCGTGGGCTGCGCGCATGCCGCGCATGTAGTCGAGCGGGGCCATCCCGGTGACGGTCTTTCGCGGCGAGGTGACGCCGCCGGCGACCTGGTTCGCCCTCGACGCCTCGTGCAGCGCGGCGTACGCGGGGTTCAGCACGCTGCGGACGTACCTCGCCGGCGAGACCGGCACGGAGAACGTGCGCGTGTTCGGCTCGTTCCACACGGTCCACAGCCGGATCCAGGGGAAACGCACCGCCGCCGCGTACGCGAAGTCGCCCACACCGGCGCTCGGCAGCACGTTGGGGCCGCCCCCGTTGTTCGCCCAGCGAGGAGACCCGTAGATCGTCACGAGCGCCGGGATCCCGCTCGCGTGCAACTCGTCGAGGACCGCGCCGTAGAGGCCCCAACGATAGGCCGGGTCCTCGGGGTCACGCGCGCTGCCCGGCTTCGCCGGCGCGACGGCATCCCAGCGGAGCGTGAACCGGACGACGCCCGCACCGAGCCCGCGCAGGGTCGAGATCCGCGCCGGCAGCGTTCCCGGCCCGTACATGAGCCAGGCGTCGTCCTGGATGCCGTACCTCGCACCGACCGACGCGCCGGCAGGAGCCGCTACGGCAAGGAGCGCGGCCACGGGTGCGAAGACGGCCACGACAGCTGCCTTGACTCCAGGGCGCATCGCGCGACGGTAGCGGCAGTCCGTGCGCTCGGCGTTAGCGAGCTTCGAGCTCGACAACCTGCTCGCCGCCCCCGTACTCGACGGCCCGCACCACGTACGGCCGTCCGTTCAGCGGGACTTCTTCGCCGACGGACGGGATCACGTCGAGTGTGAAGCGACCGGTCGCAACGAGCTCGCCCCGTTCGTACGCCCGATAGACGCACGTCACCGGACCGTTCACCCGCGCCCCGGAAGCGCAACGCGCTCGCCGCACCGCTCGCAGCGCTGGAAGCGCTCCGTCAGGAAAAACGGCCGCCGTCGCCGCGGAAGCTTGTGACCGAGGAATCGACAGAGAACGCGCCGCATTTCCGGCGCGGACACTATCGGGACAGCACTGAACGTAGCGCTTGAGTCGCACACGGTGTTTTGCCCGTCGGCGGCGCGGGCATCTGAGCGGCGCGTGGCCGCGTCGAACAGCACACCCTCCTCTTCGACGTTCGGGTCGTTCCACGACTTCTTCCACTCGACGGGCTTCGAGATCGGGCGCAACCTCGTCCTCTTCATGGTCGCGGTGTTCTGGCTCGGCCTCGCCTTCTGGGTCTACCGCGACGCGAGACGCCGGATCGACGACGCCTGGCTCGTCGCCACCGCGGCCCTCCTCGGACTGGTGCCGTTCATCGGGCCGCTCGTCTATCTGCTCTTCCGGCCGCCCGAGACCCTCGAGGACGCACGGGCGCGCGAGGTCGAGATCCGGGCCCTCGAGTCGCGGCTCGCAAAGGTCGAGCCGCAGTGCCCCGTCTGCCGGAGCGAGGTCGAGGACTCCTATCTCGTCTGTCCCGTCTGCACGACCCAGCTCAAGGAGCCGTGCCGTAGCTGCCATCGCCCGCTCGAGCGGTTGTGGCAGGCCTGCCCCTACTGCGCGACCTCGATCGAAAGGCGGCCGCCGGCGGCCGACCTCGACGCCGCGCTCACGGCGGAGGCCCTGCTCCACCCGAACGGGAACGGCAACGGCAACGGCAAGAGCCCTCCGGCTCCCCGGCGCCGGCGCACACCCTCCCGCTGAGGCCAAAAGGCCCGCTGAGCGGGCCTTTCCAAGGAGCCGACGCGCGGATTCGAACCGCGGACCCCTTCATTACGAGTGAAGTGCTCTACCAGCTGAGCTACGTCGGCGCGAAATCCAGTCTACCGGGACGCCCGAAGACCTGAAAAGCGCATAAATGCAGGGTAAGTGGAAGTTAGGAAATCGCAAAATTGCGATGTTTGGGAATGGACTTCCGAGGCACGCCGTTCTATAAATCAGACCAGGTAACCGGTCTCCGCGGGCAGAAATCCGCGGCCCGGGATGCCGAGGAGGCCGCCGCCGAGGGCGGCCCCACCACGAATGAAAGGGATTCAACTGAGCGACACGATTCATCTGCATGACTTGACGCCTGCCGAGCGCCTTGTCGAGGAGGCCGCCGAGCGCGGCTTCGTCGAGGAGAAGGAGCTCGAGGCCTTCGCCGACGAGCACGAGCTCGCCGAGGAGGACGTCGCGGCGCTGCGCACCGCGCTCGAAGAGCGCGATGTCGTCGTGCGCGCCGAGACCCTCACCGCCGGCCACGCTCCCGCTCCGAGCGGCACGCTCGACCCGCTGCAGCTCTTCATGGACGCTGCCGGCCGGCACAAGCTGCTGACCGCAGCCGACGAGGTCTACCTCGCGAAGCGGATCGAGCGCGGCGACGCTGCCGCGAAGGAGCGCATGATCAACTCGAATCTCCGCCTCGTCGTCTCGATCGCGAAGCGCTACCAGGGCCATGACGTCCCGCTGCTGGACCTCATCCAGGAGGGTGTCATCGGCCTCAACCGTGCGGCCGAGAAGTTCGACTGGCGCAAGGGCTACAAGTTCTCGACGTACGCGACCTGGTGGATTCGCCAGGCCTGCCAGCGCGCCGTCGCGAACCAGTCCAAGACGATCCGCATCCCGGTGCACGTCCAGGAGCGGCGGATCAAGCTGAACCGCGCATCAGCCGAGCTTCAGGCGAAGCTCGGCCGGGAAGCGACGGTCGACGAGCTCGCCGAGGCGACCCGCCTCAAGCGTGAGCATGTCGTCGAGGCGCTCGAAGCGGTCGACTCGATCTCGCTGAACCAGGGCCTCGGCTCCGAGGGTGACTCCGAGCTCGGCGATCTCTTCGCCGACGAGAGCTCCGCAGACCCCGCCGAGGAGGCAGTCGACGCGGTGCGCCGCCAGCGCATCCAGCGTGCCGTGGCCGATCTCCCGGAGCGGCAGCGGCGGATCATCGAGCTTCGGTTCGGCTTCGGCGGCGAGTCCGCCTCGCTCGAGACGATCGGCAAGGAGCTCGGGCTGACGCGCGAGCGCGTCCGCCAGCTCGAGTCCGAGGCGCTCCACCGCCTGCAGCTCGAGCTCGGCGACGAGCTCGTCTGGGCAGCCTAGGACGACAGGTCAAAAGGCCCGGCTCCGCTCCGCGGGGCCGGGCCTTTTTTTATTTGTCCTTGCCGCTCCCCTTGCCGTTGCCGTTCCCCTTCGCGGAGTCGGGGACGGCGACCGGCTCTACCTGATCGACGGGAGCCGGAGCCGGAACGGCGGGCGTCGTGACGGGCGTCGTGACCGGGGCGGCGACCGGCGCCGGGACTGCGGCTTGCTGCGCGCCTGCCCAGCGGCCGTGGGTCTTCTCCTTACCGGCCGGGTTCGTGCCGCTCGCCGCGGGCTGCTGCTCCTCCGGCGCAGGCGCCGCCGGGGACCGGCCGTGCGCGGCGTGCTTCGCCTCGTGCTCCGCAGCCTTCGCCGCCTGCCTCTCCTCCTTCGCCGCCTGCTTGGCAGCCCGCACCGCGGGGGCGGCCTGCTCGACGGGCTTCAGGCGGACCCGAGCGTGCCTCGACGCTGGAGCGGCCGGGACCGGCGGCTTCATGGAACGGCGGTGCGCAGCGACCGGCCTCGTGACGAGCTGCTGCGGCCGAGCGTGGAATGAAGCCGCGACGTGGGCGACGGCCGGCGCTGCGGGCTTCCGCGCAGCCGCGGCAGGCGCTGCGGCGTGCGGAGCGGGCGCCTGATGGTGGTGGGCGCGGTAGTGCTGGATCGGCTCGCCCGCGACGACGGTCGTCGCGCTGACGGCTGCGACCGTCGCAGCGACCTTCGCCGCAGCGCTTCCGCCGACGAGGAGGGACTTGAGGGCGGTGACAACATTCCCCCAGTCCGCCGCGCGCGCAATCCGGCGCCGCTCGGGCGGGCGCTCGAGACCGGAGGCGAGCGTCCGCCTCGCGCGGAAGATGAGCGTCTCGACGGCGGCCTGCGACAGGTCGAGCTCCTCGGCGATCTCGCGGTACGAGAGCCCCTGCCACTCGCGGAGCAGGATCGCGCGGCGCTGGCTCTGGGGCATCCCCTCGAGGACGTCCTGCAGGCCGATCAGCTCGTCGGCGCGGCGCGTCGGCGCAGGCGCGACCTCCTCGACCACCTCGAAGTCCGCCGGCGACTCGACGCGGCCGCGACGCCAGCTCGAGCGCCGCCTCGACAGGCAGACGTTGTGGGCGATCTTGAAGAGCCACGCGGACTCGAGCTCCGGCACGATCCCGCGCTTGATCCCCCGGAACGCGTTCAGGAAGGTGCTCTGGACCGCGTCCTCGGCCTCCTCGCGCGAGCCGAGCTGGTGCAGGCAGTAGCGGAAGATCTGGTTTGCGTACTGCTCGTAGAGCGCCCGTGTGAGCTCTGCCTCGGCGGGAGCCCGCCGGGCAGGGGCCTTCCCTTCGACGCAGCCGGCGCGGCCTATGGACGGAACTGCGGCCAAATCCTTTCGCCCCCGACGAATCAGATTCAGTGGAAAAGCGCGCCCCGCCCGGGCGCGCCTGCGCCTCACATCATGGGCGCTTGATTCCACCCGGGCAACACCCCCGAAAGCGGGATCCGGCCCGTTTTACCGTGGCTTTACGTCAGCGTTCCCACACACTGCGGCCGCCCGACGATCGGTGGCACCGCCCGGAAGGTGAGTACTACGACCACAGCTGAGGATCGCAGTATCCGACGTCCACGAAGGCCCGCCACCGGCGGGCCTTCGTCGTTAGGTAACGCGGCGCTCGAAGATGGGTAGCCGCCGCCGATGTCGCGCGGCCCTCGCGCTCGTAGCGTCGCTGTCACTGCACCAACACGAGGAGACAGCAATGACGCAGACATCAGAGCCACACACACTCGATCTCGCAGCCGTCAAGCAGCGACAGCAGCAGACGTGGGCGAGCGGCGACTTCTCGATGGTCGGCGCTCGTATCGTCCTCGTCGCGGAGCAGTTGGTCGACACGGCCGATCTGCACGCCGGCTGGCGCGTGCTCGATGTCGCGACGGGCAGCGGCAACGCCGCAATCGCCGCCGCGAGGCTCGGCTGCATCGCCGTCGGGCTCGATTACGTGCCGTCGCTACTCGACCGGGCCCGCAGACGCGCGTCCGCCGAGTGCCTGCACGCCGAGTTCGTCGAAGGGGACGCCGAGTCGCTCCCGTTTCCCGACGCGTCGTTCGACGCCGTGACGTCGGTCTTCGGCGCGATGTTCGCGCCGGATCACCGGCGTGCGGCCGACGAGCTTCTTCGCGTCACCCGGCCGGGAGGAACGATCGCGCTCGCGAGCTGGACCCCCGACAGCTTCATCGGCGAGCTCTTCCGGACGGTGTCGGCTCATGTGCCGCCGCCTGCCGGGGTGCTGTCGCCGATGCTCTGGGGTACCGAGGAGCACCTGTATCGCCTCCTGGGCGACCACGTGGAAGGGCTCACGGTCAGGGAGCGGACGTTCACCTTCCGCTTCACCTCACCGGAGGAGTTCGTCACGTTCTTCCGCCTCTGGTACGGCCCGACATTGAAGGCGTTCGCAGCGTTGAACGACATCGCAAGGGACGCGCTGGAGTCCGACCTCATCGAGCTCGCAGCGCAGGTCGACCGCCTCGGCGGCGATGCAGTCGCAATCCCCGCCACTTACCTCGAAGCGCTCGCAACACGGCGCTGAAATCACACGCACTCGGAGGTGCAACAGCATGGCCACAATGGAACAACCCCTGATGACGCGCACGGACGCGGACGAGTCAAGGCCGTCAAACGGCTCGCGCTCGTCCTTGCCGTCGGAGCAGTCGGCGGCATTGCAGCGCAGCCGGCGTACAGCTCCGTCGGCGCACGGGTACAGAGCGGCACGCTGACCGTCACAGGCGACGCGGCCGACAACGCGATCGCGATTCGTCTCAGCGCGCCGCAGACGATCGCAGTCGACGTCGGAGATGACGGCACGAACGACTTCCTGTTCGACCGGTCGACGTTCAACGCGATCGAGGTGGCGGGCGCCGGCGGCGACGACACGCTGCGCATCGACCAGAGCGGCGGCCTGTTCACCGACGAAGCCGTGACGTTGAACGGCGGCGCCGGTGACGACACGCTCGCGGGCGGCGACGGTGCCGACACCCTCATCGGCGGCCCTGGAGCCGACACGGTCGACGGCAATCGCGGGAATGACACCGCATCACTCGGAGGCGGGAACGACAGCTTCAGCTGGGATCCCGGCGAGGGAAGCGACACGATCACCGGCGGCGCGGGCCTCGACACGCTCAACTTCAACGGCTCGAACATCGGGGAGCACATCTCCGTCTCACCGACGCAGCTGACTCGCGACGTCGCCGCGATCACGATGGGCCTCGACGCGCTCGAGCACGTCGCGATCGCCGCGAAAGGTGGTGCCGACGTGATCACGGTCGGCGACCTCAGTAGCGGCGACGTGAAAACGGTCGACGTGGATCTCGGTGCTGACGACGGGGCGGCCGACACCGTCATCGCGTCCGGCACCGACGACGCGGACAACGTCACGGTCGTGAACGACGACGGCGCCGTCGCGACGGACGGGCTCGCAGGCGAGACGCGCGTCACGGGCGGCGAGGCCGCACTCGACACCCTGCAGGTGGCAGCCGCGGGCGGCGACGACACCGTCACGGCCAAGGTCGGCGTCGCGGCGTCGATCCCGGTCTCCGTGGACGGTGGATCCGGAAGCGACACCGCCCGTTACAACGGGACGAACGCTGCCGACTCGATCTCCGTCGTCCGGAACGGCACCGATGCACTCGCCTCGTCGCCGGGGAGCGTCGGCCTCGAGGTCGACTCGAGTGTCGAGAGCTTCGCCATCTCCGGGCTCGGCGGGGACGACTCCCTCATCGGGAGCAACGGCCTCTCGACGATCACCAAGCTGACGTTCGACGGCGGAGCCGGGAACGACACGATCGCCGGCGGTGACGGGGACGACACCCTCCTCGGCGGCCCCGGCGACGACAACGTCGACGGCAACCGCGGGGCGGACACCGCCTCGCTCGGCGGCGGGGACGACTCGTTCCGCTGGGATCCCGGCGACGGGAGCGACACCGTCGAGGGCGACGGCGGCAGCGACCGGCTCGACTTCAACGGCTCGAACATCGGCGAGCACATCGAGCTCCTGCCGAACGGCGACCGGTTCCTGCTGACCCGGGACGTCGCCGCCATCACGATGGATATGGGCGGAGTGGAGACGGTACACGTCGCCACACTGGGAGGCGCAGACACCGTGTTCGTCGCCGGCCTCGACGGGACGTCTGTCAAGACGGTCGACGTCGATCTCGGCGCAGCCGACGGCGCGGCTGACTCCATCGTCGCGACCGGGACCGCCGACGCCGACCACCTGAAGGTCGTGAACGCCGACGGCAAGGTCGCCGTCGACGGGCTCGCGGCGCAGGTGCGCGCAAGCGGCGGCGACCCGGACCTCGACGCGCTGAAGGTGCAAGGCCTCGGCGGAGACGACACGATCTCCGCAACCGTCGGCGTCACCGGCTCCGTGCCCGTGTCGTTCAACGGCGGCGAGGGGACCGACACGGCGCAGTACAACGGCACGAACGACGACGACCAGATCTCGGTCGTGCTGAACGGGACGCAGGCGCTCGCGTCGTCGCCCGGCAGTGCCGCACTCGAGGTCGATTCCAGCGTCGAGAGCCTCAGCCTGAAGGGGCTCGAGGGCAATGACTCCCTCATCGGGAGCAACGGCCTCTCGACCGTCACCAAGCTGACGTTCGACGGCGGAGCGGGGAACGACACGATCGCCGGCGGCGACGGGGACGACACCCTGCTCGGCGGCCCCGGCGACGACAACGTCGACGGCAACCGCGGCGCGGACACCGCCTCGCTCGGCAGCGGCGACGATCGCTTCACGTGGGATCCGGGCGACGGCAGCGACACGGTCGACGGCCAGGCAGGCGACGACACGCTCGTCTTCAACGGCTCGAACATCGGAGAGCACATCGCGCTCGCCTCGATCGGCGGGCACCTGCAGCTCACGCGGGACGTCGCAGCGATCAGCATGGACGTCGACGGGACGGAGCACGTCGCGGTCGCGACGCGCAGCGGGGCCGACACGGTCGACGTCGGCGATCTGTCCGGCACGGACGTGAAGAGCGTCGACCTCGATCTCGGAACCGACGGACAGGTCGACACGATCAACGTGAACGGCACGGACGGACGTGACGTGATCGACGTCACGCGGTCGGGTCAGCTCGTGACCGTCGCCGGTCTCCACGCGACGACGACCGTCACGGGGAGCGAGCCGACCGACGTGCTGCACCTACAGCTCGACGGCAACGACAGCGTCACGGTCGCACCCGACGTCGCGGACGTGATCGCAGTCTCCTAGCTCAACTCAACGAGAGCTCGGCAGCCCGGCGCGCCGCTTCGCGGCGCGTCGTGGCTCCGAGCTTCGTGAGGACGGCGGCGACATGATGCTCCGCCGTTCTCGGCGAGACGACGAGCCGCTCTGCGATCTCCGCATTCGTCAGCCCTTCCCCGAGCAGCGCCAGCACCTCGAGCTGCCGCGCCGTCAGCCCCGCGGGATTCGCGCGTGTGGTCTCGCGCCGGCCCGCAGGGACGCGCAGGCCGAGCTCGCGCAGCCGCGCTGCGACCCGGCGCTCGAGCGGCTCCGCGTCGACGCTCCGAGCAAGCTCGAGTGCCTCGACAAGCGCATCCTCGTCGTCGAGGCGCGACAATGCGAGCGCCCGGTCGTACGGCCACCCGATCGCGCCGAGCGCGTCGGCAGCACGGCGCCAGTCACCCGCGGCCATCGATGCGAAGGGCTCGTGTGCAGGGCGGGGCAGGCCGAGATCGACGCCCGCGAGCGCCGCCCAGGCCGCGACGCGGTGCGAGCCCCACGAGGGAAAGGTGCGCTGCTTCACCTCACCGGCGAGGCTCTCGAGCCGCTCGAGCGGCAGGGGCGCCCCCGTCGTGAGCGCCCACTCGGTCGCGAGCTCGGCGACTGGCTCGCTGCGCTGGAACTCGCCCGTGAGGTCTGCCTGCCCTGCGAGGTCGTCGAGCCACTGCTGTGCGTCGTCGTCGCCGCGGCGGACCGCGAGCTCGGCAAGCACCGTCTTCGCGAGGAGCTGCGACACCGACACGTCTGACATGAGCTCCTGCTGGGCGAGGCTCTCGATGCCGTCGAGCTCGCCGCGGCGAAGCCGGAGCCAGGCGAGCATCATCTTCGTGTAGGAGGCAAAGCCGTACTCCTCGTGCTCCTCTGCGTACGCGAGCGCCTTCTCGCCGTACTCGTATGCCGATTCGGCACGCGCCCAGAGCATGAGCGTGTACGCGAGGTTGATGAGCGAGCGCGTTGCCTCGGAGACGTCCCCGATCGCGTCCGCAAGGGCATGTGCCTCGAGCAGCGGCGCCGTGTCGTCCGGATCGATCTGCAGGCGCGCGGTCGCGATGTTGGCGAGCGCGTGGACGCGGGTCTCCTCGTCACCGGTGCGCGTCGCGAGCGCAAGCGCCTTGTTGCCCCATTCGAACGCTTCCTCCTGAATCTCCGCGAGCATCGCGAGCTGTGAAAGCCCCGAGTAGGCGCGCGCGAGCTCGCACGACTCGCCGAGCGGCTCGAGGATGGCGACGGCGTCTCGTGCCTCCCGTCGCGCGGCTTCGCCGACCCCGGCGAACCAGTGCAGGCGCGAGAGGATGCGCGTGCAGCGGCCGACGCCCTCGTCGTCTCCGATCTCGGCATGGAGCGCAATTGCCTTCTCGATCGCTGCGAACGCGTCTTCGAGCTCGCTCGCGATGTAGGCGGCGCTTGCGAGCTCCTCGTAGACGCGAACGCGCTCGGAGGGCTCGAGCCGGCCGGCGAAGTCTGCGGCTCGCCGGTAATGGGAGAACGCCTCGCGGTTCGAGCCGAGCGCGACCGCGCGCCGGGCCGCGATCAGCGCGTGCTGGGCGACGACGTCCGTCGCTCCGGCTGCCTCGGCGTGGTGGACGATGTCCGCCGGGTCCGCGCCCGCTTCGAGGAGCGCCTCGAGGATCTGGCCGTGCAATCGCCGTCGTTCGGCGATCGGGAGGCTCGAGCGGACGGCGTGGCGGGCAAGCTCGTGCCGGTAGTGGACATGCGTCGGGTCGACCTCGAGCAAACCGTGGCGCTCGGGCTGCACGGCGGCTGCGGGCCAGCCCGGCATGACCGCGTCGAGAAGGGACGTGCGGACGCGGTTCGGGACGACGGAGACGAGCTCGACGAGGCGGCGCTCACCGTCGTCGAGCCGTGACGCGCGACCCATGACCGCGTTCGCGATCGAGGCAGGAGGCTCGCCGTCCGTCCCGGAGGCGAGGAGCTCGGCGACGTAGAACGGGTTGCCGCCGCTGAGCGCGAAGACGAGCTCGGCGACATCACCGGCAAGCGACGCGACAGCCTCGGCGGAGAGCGGTGCGAGCTCGATCGTGGCCGTGTCCTCGGCACGGATCGCGCCGATCGTCGTTCGCAGAAGATGGCCGGGCGGCGCCTCGCCGCTTCGGAAGGTCAAGACGAGGAGCGTCGGCAGCGAGCGGATGCGGCGACCGACGACGGTGATCGTGTCGAGCGTCGCGTCGTCTGCCCAGTGGACGTCCTCGATGACGAGGACCGTCGGGTGGGGCTTCGCATCGAGCTCTGCGAGGATTAGCGCCTGCACGTCGTGTTGGGGCGCGCCGCTCCGGAGCGCTTCGTCGAGCGCGGGCGCCGCATCTCCGGCCAGATCGCGAAACGGCCCGAGCGGGCGCGGGATCGAGAGATCGTCGCACCTGCCGACGAGGACGCGGGGCTCGCCGCCGAGGTCGCGAACGAACCGCTCGACGAGCGATGTCTTGCCGATGCCCGGCTCACCCGTCACGAAGACGGCGCGGCCCTCGCCCCGCTCCGCCGAGGCACGCGCCTCGGCAAGCGTCGCAAGGGCGTCCTCGCGCTCGAGCAGCTCCATGGATGAACGATAGAACGCGGGCCGCAGCCTGCGTCAGCGGCCGTCCGGGCCGCCCTCCCCTCCGCCGCCGCCCGGGCCGTCGCTTCCCGAGCCTCCACCGTGCCCGTCCTCGCCGGATCCGGACGACCCGGAGCCCTCGTTCGGCGAAGAGTGCTCCCGTCGCCCGGCCCCGGGCCCGAGGAGTCGCCCACCGAAGGCGCCGGCGTGGTCTCGCTCGGCCCTTGTTGCGACGGCTGGTCGGCCGGCAGCGTCGTCGTCACCTCGTGGTCGCCGCCGTGCGCAACCGCCTCGTGGCCTGAGGCCTGCTTCGGCCTCGCTGTCGTCACGGTGTGGTCTTTGTGTACCCGTTGCACGTGCGAGACTAGGACGACGGGTGCCACCGGCACCGGGTGCGGCCGGCGAGCGGCGCGCTTGTGAACCGCGTGAACCCGTTGCACGTGCGACGGCGTGACCTGCCGATGGCGGTCGACGACGTCCGGCACGACCACGGCCGAGCCAGTCACGGCGGCCGTGCCGACTCCGAGCACAGCCACCTTGGCAGCGACTGGTGTTCCGCCGGCGACGGCGCGGACGAGCCACTCGAGCGCGGAAGCGCCCGTGACCGATGCGTAGGCTGCCCGGAGCTTCGTGCGCAGCTGCGTCCGGGCCCGGAAGAGCAGCGACTCGACTGCAGGCAGCGTGACGCCGAGCGCGGTCGCGAGCTCGTCGTAGCGGAGGCCTGCGAATTCGCGCAGGACCACTGCATCCCGTTGTTGCGGCGGGAGCGACGCGATCGCGCGACGGAGCGCTGCCAGATCGGCGCGTCGAACGGCCTCGGCAACAGGATCGTCGGTTCCGACCGCTTCGACATCGATCGGGAGCGGCTCGCGCATGCGGGACTTGATCCGCGCCCAGCATTCGTTGCGCGCGATCGTGACGAGCCACGCTGACGGCTCGCGCGGCTCGACGCCGTTCAGAAGCGCGCGATGCGCGGAGAGAAACGTCTGCTGCGCGGCGTCTTCCGCTTCGCTGCGGTCGCGGAGGAGGGCGCGGCAGATGACGGAGACAGTCTGGTGATGGTGTTCGTAGAGCGTGCGTGTCCGCGCGGCGGCCGCCCCGTTGTCGGGGCGGCCGCCGGGATCCTGCGAGTCGAAGGCGGCGTTAGTCGTCGTCACCTCCGCCGTCGTGCCCGCGGTGGTGACCACCGTGATCGTCGTCACCCTGCTCGTCGCCCTGCTCGTCGTCGAGCGCGACGTTGAGCGTCACCGTCTGCCCGACGAGCGACGCCGGCAGCGTCAGGCCCGCGGGGAGGGGCACGGTCACCGATTGACCCTGGACGTCGAGCGTGACGCTTCCTGCTGCGACTGCCTTGACGGTCGCCTGGATCGTCAGCGTGCTCGCGTTGACGGTGCCGACTTCGTCCTCGTCCTCCTCCTCGAGCTTCCCGTTCGCGATCGCGACGTCGGCGTTCACCACTGCGCCCGGGGCGGTCGGAGCGGGAGCCGTATCTGCGAGCCGGCGGCCGACCCGGTTCGGTATCGCGATCAAGTGGCGGTTGCTCGAGAGGATGAGCGTCGTCCCGATTCGACGGACGACGATGCCGTGGATGCGCACATGTGTCGCGCGTCCGACGACGGTCGTGCCGATGAGACGTGCACCCACAGTGGCGCGCGCGTGCACCGCGTGCAGTGCGCCGGCGGGCGACACGACGAGTAGCGAGCCACGTTGCTTCGCGACGACGACTCCGTTGAAGCCCGACGCGCTGCCGGCCGCCGGCCAGAACGCGGCGACGGCGCCGGCAAGGGCCAGCAGTGTGACGATCCCCTTCTTCATCAAGCGCTCCTTCAGCTCGTACCGGCATCTCCGGCGACCGGTTTCCAGAAAGAGCGAACGGGGCCGAAAAACTTGCGGCAGACCTACATGCGGACAGAGCCCGCCGAGCTCCTGCTGGAGCCGGACGAGGAGCGCCTCGAGCGCGAGCGGCGCGGAAAGCTGCAGCTCCTCGGCGTCCCGCCAGGCAGCGCGGATGATCTCGCAGGCCCTCTCGGCAGTCTGGAGGCGATCGACGGTCGCGTCGGAGCGGAGATCGTCGAGGCGGTCGAGGTGGACGACGGCCGCGGCGGCGCCTGCCGCAACGACGACGAGGTCGCGGTACCACCATTCGAGCTCCTCGAGCACCGCGAGGAGCTCGTCGCGCTCGGCTCCCCGCTGCGAGCGGCGGATGCGCTGCTCGGCGTCGCGGCCGCTCAGCTCGAGAACCTCCACGGCCTCCTCGGCCTTCTCGCGCGCCTCCACCCCGCGCTCGGCGATTCCGGCGAGAAGCGTCTGCGCCCCGTCGGCCGCATCGAACGACGGATCGAGATAGACCGAGCGCGCGACCCCGAGGAGCGACTCACGGCGGTTGACGGCCGCGTCGTCGAGCAGGCGCTCCACCCGGTCGAGCCGTCCGGCGGCGACGCGTGCGAGCGTCGCGACCTCGTCGTCGCCCAGCTCCGGCGCACGTCGTGCGATCTCCTCGCGCACCGCGCGCTCGGAAAGTCGCCTGAACGGGACGAGCTGGCAGCGCGAGCGGATCGTCTCGGGAAGCGGCCCGAGGTCGTTTGCGATCAGGACGATCACGGCGTACGACGGCGGCTCCTCGAGATCCTTGAGGAGGCGCTCCGCAGCGTCCTCGTTCATCGTGTCCGCGCCGAAGATGAGGTAGACGCGCCGGTCGGCCTCGAACGGGCGCATGTGCAGGTCGTGGCGGAGCGTGCGGATGTCGTCGATCCGGATCTGGTCGCCGACGGCTTCGAGCACGTAGAGATCGGGATGCGAACGGCGCTCGACACGTGCGTGCTCGCCGAGCAGCTCGGCGGCGAAAAGGAGCGACAGCTCCTTCTTGCCGACGCCCGGCGGCCCGTGAAGGAGATATGCGTGTGCCGGCCCCTCCGTCAGAGCGGCGGACAGGAGGCGCTTCGCCTCCGTCTGCTCTGCGACCGCCGCAAACGTCATGAAGGAGCGGCTCCACCGCGGCCCACACCTCGGCGGCGATCTCGTCGACGTCGCGGAGCGACCCGCCGTCGTCTGCCGTTTCCACGACTTTCCAGCCGCCGCGGTCGGCAAGCTCGAGGTAGACGTCGCGCGTTGCGCTCGAGTGGCCGGCATCCGCCTCGTGGATATCCGCCTCGAGGGTCGTGTAGCCGCGCGCGGCCTTGCGCCCGACGAGCTGGCGCGCGAGTTCGACTGGCGCGTCGAGCAGCACGACGAGCTGGGGCCGCGGCAGCGCGAACTCGCCGTACTCGACCTCGTCGAGCCAGTCGAGAAGCCTGCGGCGTGCCTCGCCCTCGAGCTTTGCGCCCTGGTGTGCGGCGTTCGAGCCCGCGTACCGGTCGCAGATGACGAGGTCGCACTCCTCGAGCGCAGCGACGATCCGCGGCCGGGCGTGGAATCGGTCGCCCGCATAGAGGAGCGCCGCGAGCTCCGGGTGCACCTCATCCGCCGTCCCGAACTCGCCGTTCAAGTAGTCCGCGACGGCGCGGCTGAACGGATTGTCGTCGTAGAGCGGAAAGCTGAACGAGGCGACGCTGTGGCCTTTCGACTCCGCCGTCTCGGCGAGGCGGGCCGCCTGCGTCCCTTTCCCGGTGCCGTCGATGCCTTCGATCGCGAGCAGGATGCTCATGGATGTTCGATCAGCGATCAGAGTCGTCGCGGGGAGGGCATGCACCAAGCAGTGTGGACGCCTCGGCGGGTGGCAAGGCCGGTTGGCCTTGGTGCCCGACGAGGCGGCCGCAATGCGCCGCGTGCAGGCCCCATCCGCGGCGGCATCGGATCGCTGGTCGAGCATCCAGCCTAGGATACGGCGGCGATGCGGGCGGTGGTCACCGGGGGCGCAGGGTTCATCGGCTCGCATGTCGTCGAGGCGCTCCTTGCGCGCGGCGACGAGGTGCACGTCGTCGACAACCTCGCCAAGGGCAAGCGCGAGAACGTCGCCTCCGGCGCCGAGCTGCACGAGGCGGACATCCGCGACCCGGACGCCGTCTTCGACGCGATCCGCCCCGAGACGGTGTTCCATCTGGCGGCGCAGGCGGACGTGCGCGTGTCGATCGAGCGCCCCGACCACGACGCCGACGTCAACGTGCTCGGAACCGTCCGGGTTCTCGAGGCGGCGCGGCGCCACGACGCGCAGATCGTCTTCTCATCGACGGGAGGCGCGATCTACGGGGAGTGCGACGGCCCGGCCCCGGAGACGGCCGAGCGGCGGCCGCTTGCGCCGTACGGCACCTCGAAGCTCTGCGGTGAGGAGTACCTCTCGACCTGGAACCGCCTCTACGGGACGCGTCATGTCTCGCTCCGATTCGGCAACGTCTACGGGCCGCGGCAGGAGCCGCACGGCGAGGCAGGCGTCGTCGCGATCTTCATGGGCCGCCTGCGCGACGGCGGCACTCCGACGATCTACGGCGACGGCAGCCAGACGCGCGACTACGTTTTCGTCGGGGACGTCGTGCGCGGAATGCTCGCCGCCGCGGGCCACGACGGGGGCGTGTTCAACATCGGCACCGGCCGGGAGACGTCGGTCGTCGAGCTCTACGACGGGATCCAGCGCGCCGCAGGCACCGAGCGTGCCCCGACGTTCGCAGAGGCGCGGCTCGGCGAGCTGCAGCGGAGCGTGCTGGACGTCTCGCTCGCCGCGCGCGAGCTCGGCTGGCGCGCGGAGCGCTCGCTCGACGACGGGCTCGCGACGACCTGGAGGTGGATAGAAGGAGGGCGGTAGCGCGAGGCGAACCTTGTCGGTCCGTGCAGCAGGTTCACTACTTCCCTTCGTCCTCGCCGTGGCGCGTCGCGACCCTCGTCGTGGGCGCCGTGGCGGTCGTCGAGCTCATGGCCCTGCTCGTCGTCAGCGGTATCCGGCTCGCGCCGAGCCACCACGCGGTCGCGACGACTGCATCGACGGAAGAGACAGCCGTCGCGAAGCCCGCAGTCCATGTGCCGCTCGCGCCCTCCCACCCGCTTCGCCCACGCGGACGCGTGCGCGTCCTCGTCCTCAACGGTAACGGCGTCTCCGGCGCCGCGGCCGGAGCAGCGCAACGGCTCGAGGTCGAGGGCTATCGCATCGGCGGCACGACGAACGCGGCACGACACGACTACTCGAAGTCGATCGTGATGTTCGCGCCGGGCTGGGCCAAGGAGGCGCGGCGTCTCGCACGCGATGAGCGAGTGTCGCTCGTCACGCCGCTCGACGGCATGAAGCCGGGTCAGCTCAAGGGCTCGAAGATCGTCCTTCTGCTGGGCACCTGACGCCGAAGCGATAGCCCGCGTTCCACCGCGCGCGGTCGAGGAGACCGCAATGCACCGCGGCCTTTCCGAATCGGTCGTACGTGTATGAGGTGTTGAGCGCCTCGTAGGCGTCCTGCCACTGCTTCAGGCGGTAGTAGAACGCGCCGCGCTGGTACCACGTGTACGCGTTCTCCGGCTCGAGATCCGTGGCGTCGCGATAGAGGGACGCCGCCTTCGGCAGGTTCCCCGTCGCTTCCTCGAACGTGGCCCAGTCGAGGATCGCGTCGACGTTCAGCGGATCGTAGGAGTGCGCCTTCGTCCAGTTCGCGTCCGCAAGCGCACGGTCTGCGAGCCAGGGCGCCGCCAGCGAGTAGATACCCGCGAGGGCGACGGCGAGGGCACACAACGCGAGGAGCGGGCGGCGGACTGTCGTCGTTTCCTGCTCGAGCGCCGGCGGACGCGCCGCGAGTGCACCCGCAAGGAGCAGCAGCGGCCCGCACCCGGCGACGTAGTTCCAGTCCTTGTCGACGAGCGAGTGCACGAAGAACGACGCGACCGCGATCCCGAGCGCGAGCCCGGCGGCGTCGAGACGCGCCCGCCATGCACCCCAGAGCGCGCCGGCAGCCGTGCCGAGGTAGAGGAGGAAGCCGACGATCCCCGTTTCGCTCAGGAAGCGCAGGGGCGTCGAGTGCGGGTCGTCGACGACGATCGGCACGCGACGCAGCATCTGGTTCGTCAACTCGAACGTCCCTGCGCCCGTGCCCCCGAAGGGGTGGCGCGTGAACGCGTGCCAGGCCTCGTGCCACCACGTCCACCGGTTGCTGCGCGCGCTTCCGAGATGGCCGGTGCTGTTCGAGAGCTGGCCGGCGGGATTCGTGAAGTCGCTCCAGAGGCGGCCGGCGAAGACGATGCTGAGAACGATGACGGCGACGATCAGAACGACGACCGTGATCGCGGCGCCACGCTCGATCCGCGCGCGCGTGGCGAGCGTCGTCTCACGTGTGCGCAACGCGCGCGAGACGAGATACACGGACACTGCGACAGCGGCGAGCACGAGCGCGAAGATCCAGGAGTCGTGCACCCGCACGTGGCGCGGTTGCAGATCATCTGTGATCCCGGGGAGCGCGAGCGCGACCGCGAACGTCACGCCTCCCGCGACGGCGGCGATCAGCACCGCGACGATGCTCTCGACGCGATCGCTCCGGTCGAGGAGCGTCCATGCGAGTGCAGCCGCACAGGCGAGCGCGACGCCGAAGCGGGAGTACGTCAAGAGCAGCGTGATCGTGAGCCCGTAGAGGAGGAGCACGCCTTCGGCGCGCCGGCGAACGGCCGCGAGCCACAGCGCAACCGGCACGCCGGCCGCGCAGAGGAGCGCGAGCTCGTTCCAGTAGTCGACCGGCGCGCGGAGGCGCGCGACACGGTCGTAGTCGGAGTAGAGCGGCGGCACGATCTTCGCGACGATCGCGACGAGGACGAGCGCGCCGAGCAGCACGGCGGCGCCCTCGGCGAGGCGCTCACGAGAGACACTCGAGCCGGCGAGCACCCCCACGAGCGCGAAGGCGGCGTAGACGAGCGTGCGATTCGTCGTCGTCCAGGTGCGGTCGGGCGAGATCGACCAGAGCGTCGAGAGCCCGCTCCACACGGTGAGCCCGAAGAGCGAGCCGAGGAGGAGCTCGGCCGGCCCCGAAAAGGCCGCCGGACGGAGGAGGAGTGCGGCTCCGAGGAGGAGCGCGAGGCCGCCGATCCAGACGAGCGGGGCATCGGAGGGGCCGCCGGAACCGAAGAGCGCACACGCAGCGACGAGCCCAGCCGCGATTGGCGCCGCGCCGAGCACCGGCAGATGGCCGGCGACGCGTTCGCCCGCAGCTCGCACGGGCGCTGACGCTAGCATCGTCCGAAGCAGCCTCGTGGCGCCGTTCACAAACGGTTTACACGGCGATTACGGCGAGAACATTCGCGCGCACAAGACTTTGGACGGTCGGGCGGCGTGGATCTTCGTGCCGTCGGGTACCGAACGATGACCATGCGACCCCGTCCCAGCCTCCGTCTTCTGCTTGCAGCGGCTGCGGTCGCGCTCGTCGCCGTGCCGGCAGCGGTCGCGGCGCCCGCGGCGACACTCCAGGCGACGAACGGCTGCGACCTCGCGGTGATCAACGACTGGCTGAAGGACGGCCGCGTCGACAGGACCTACGCGATCCCGTGCTACACGCAGGCGATCCAGCGGCTCAACTCCATGCCCGACGTGAAGGGCTACTCGAGCGCGACCGACGACATCCATGACGCGCTCCTCGCGGCGATCCGGCAGGATCGCGGCAGCGGTGGCTCGAGCGGCGGAAGCGGTGGCGGCGGCGACGTCCCGCCGTCGAGCTCGAGCGGCGGCGGATCCCAGAGCTCGACCGGTGGGGGCGATTCCGGCACCTCGAGCGGAACGGGTGACAAGAGCGTCATCCGCCATCTCGCCGACCGGCTCGGCCCGAGCGACGCACAGTCGATCCCGCTCCCGCTGCTCGTTCTCGGCGGCCTCGCCGTCCTGCTCCTCCTCGCAGCGTTCGGCACCTGGCTCGCCCGCCGGCTCCAGGCGCGGCGGATGACGCCGGCGCCGGCGCCTGCGCGTCGCCCCTAGCGATCTGCCCGCTCGACCCAGCCGCTCGACCCAGCTCGCTAGACCCAGCCCGCTCGACCCGGGGCGCGCCTCG